>NZ_GL982552.1 GCF_000220255.1 Prevotella pallens ATCC 700821 | reverse complement strand
TAACCTTGTTGCTGTTCTTTACTTAAAAAACGGCAGTTACGTATCATCTGATAGCGTATATACATTTCTTAATTTAGATGGAACTCTGTTTGATGAATTAAGATCAAGGAATGGCAATGAACCAACGTGTCTGAAAATAGATAGGGATAATGCGGTCTCATATTATCCGGATTTAATGATTTACGTCTTCTTTTGTAAATTATCACCAACCAGAAAGGTCCTTGTTAGGGTTGGTAATGATTGGAAAATATTAAAAACAAATAGTCCTTTTACAGTCTTACCTACGAAGAGGTATCTTTTATCCTTAGATATTCAGTTAAGAGTTGGTGATATTTTATACGATAAAAGAGATAAGGTAAAAGTAAAAAGATGTATAACACGTCATATTATTGACGCAAGAGGAGATTACGTCGCAGTTGAAATAAAGAAAAGGAAGTTGTGGTTTCGAAGGAAGAGACATTATCAAGTGACCCCTGATAGATTATTGTATAACTAATATTAA
>NZ_GL982551.1 GCF_000220255.1 Prevotella pallens ATCC 700821 | reverse complement strand
AGAAAAGAACCGCGCCAAGTTGCAGGAACAAATACGCACACTCTTACTTCAAGTTGATGATGTCATAGCGCAGGACAATGCCGCTAAGAGAGAAGGTGTCGAGTTTACTGCAGCTCTGCTCGATGAGATATCCGAGGAATTGAACAAGTCTTTGGAATCAGTCCCTGAGCCTAAGACAAAAGAAGAGAAGCGGGCTGTTAGAACCAAGAAAAAACAGCTTAAAGAGCTAGAGAAGAAACGTAATAAACTCCAGGAGTATGACTGGCACCTTGAGGTTATGGGAGAGAGAAACTCCTACAGCAAGACAGACCCTGATGCCACGTTTATGCACATGAAGGAGGATGCTATGCGGAACGGACAGACTAAGCCTGGATATAATCTGCAGATAGCAACTGAGAACCAGTTCATCACCGACTTTGCACTCTATGCTAACCGTACAGATACGCTCACACTTTCTTCTTTCTTGGAGTCTTTCAAATCACGCTATCATCGTTATACCAAGACTGTCGTAA
>NZ_GL982550.1 GCF_000220255.1 Prevotella pallens ATCC 700821 | reverse complement strand
AATTTTAAGCACGGCAGAAACTGCCTGCATCTCTTCGACCTGAGCAATGGCCAGCTCTTCGTCACGCATGTTCTGCATGATGATGCGACGGCGGCGGTAAGCCGGGTCCGCCAGATTCTGCGGATCTTCATCCGGCAGGCGACGCAGGGTCATCTGCGGATTCACTTCATGCTTCGGCTTGACATATCCCGGCGTAAATTCAGAGGTGGAGCCGCCACGGGAACGGATAACCTCACCGGAAACAATCGGCGAAACGTACAGCGCCATGTTTACCAGTCCCGGAATTTGTGAGAGATAGACTTTCTCCGTGGTGAAGGGATAGCTCTCACGGAAAAAGAGACGCAGAAACAGCGGATCAAACTTAAATTTCTGCTCATTTGCCGCCAGCAGTTGGGCGGTTGTGTACATCGACATAAAAAAAATCCCGTAAAAAAAAGCCGCACAGGCGGCCTTTAGTGATGAAGGGTAAAGTTAAACGATGCTGATTGCCGTTCCGGCAAACGCGGTCCGTTTTTTCGAGC
>NZ_GL982549.1 GCF_000220255.1 Prevotella pallens ATCC 700821 | reverse complement strand
GGGTACCGAGTGTTCATAGCGCTGGCGGCCCATAATAATCTGCCGGTCAATCAGCCAGCTTTCCTCACCCGGCCCCCATCCCCATACGCGCATTTCGTAGCGGTCCAGCTGGGAGTCGATACCGGCGGTCAGGTAAGCCACACGGTCAGGAACGGGCGCTGAATAATGCTCTTTCCGCTCTGCCATCACTTCAGCATCCGGACGTTCGCCAATTTTCGCCTCCCACGTCTCACCGAGCGTGGTGTTTACGAAGGTTTTACGTTTTCCCGTATCCCCTTTCGTTTTCATCCAGTCTTTGACAATCTGCACCCAGGTGGTGAACGGGCTGTACGCTGTCCAGATGTGAAAGGTCACACTGTCAGGTGGCTCAATCTCTTCACCGGATGACGAAAACCAGAGAATGCCATCACGGGTCCAGATCCCGGTCTTTTCGCAGATATAACGGGCATCAGTAAAGTCCAGCTCCTGCTGGCGGATGACGCAGGCATTATGCTCGCAGTGTTAAAAAGCGCTGGAGCTCGAATTCGTAATCATGTCATAGCTGTT
>NZ_GL982548.1 GCF_000220255.1 Prevotella pallens ATCC 700821 | reverse complement strand
ACCTCTATACCCTCTATCTCCTGCTAACTTATCAACCTTCCTTCCTGTCATCCTTTGGGTTTGTTCTAATGTCTTTTCGATAGTATGCCCATCATATTCATTCCTAAAAGAACATGCACCAAGAATAAGTCCTGACCATGAGCGAAGAATAGATACTTTATTGCCAAACTCATATTGCTTATGTTCCTTACCTTTGCTGATGCAAACTACATCTGGTTCGTGCAGAGAATATACTTTGTTCTTTGACTTCCTATTCTGAGAAAGAACTTTGTAATATAGCTCAAACATATTCTCATACCCTTTCTTTCCCTCAAGATTACGCTCTAGCTCTCTTACCAATCTTCCTGCTATGGTCTTGAGTTGCCTATCTGCCTTAAGAGCTTTCTTACGATTCTTGGGATGATTACGAAAACGTTGGGAACGGTAAATGCCTTTCAAGGTACGCGTATAACTCTGTCGTAGAGGAAGACTCTTGTCATGAACTATCTTCAGAACGTTTTTGATTATCTTTTTATGCAACTTCGCATCTGTAGGATAGGTTATATTCTTCTCCTG
>NZ_GL982547.1 GCF_000220255.1 Prevotella pallens ATCC 700821 | reverse complement strand
GTCTATTTCTGTGTACATAATCAAAAATATCATTTCCATTTCTGAGTAACAACCAACGTGTTCCTTTGATTACTTTACGCTTGTTGATGTCCTTTTCCTTATGCCATAACAGTCTCCTTAGCAAATCCAGCTTTTCGTTCATAAGCTTGGTTACATGAAAGTGGTCTACTACAAGTGCAGTATTGGGAAGGTGTTCACTTACAGCCCTTGTATATACTGCAGAAAGGTCTGTACATACTGCTTGTATATGTTCTTTGTTTTTGCCGAGCCGTTCCCAAAATCCATCAAGAGCATTCTTGCCATTGCCATCACCGACATAAACAATATGACCATTATCCAAATCTACAACTATGGTCTTGTATACATGCCCTTTATGAGTGGCGAACTCGTCAATGGAAATACGTCTTAACATGGAAAGGTCTGGGTTATAGTATTTTGACTGTAGAAATTCCATCTGTATATTACGTACTACATTCCAGGATACCTGTAGGAACCAAAATATATCTTGAATTGTTACAAAGCGAGACAGATTAAGCACCATATTTCCAAAGGCTA
>NZ_GL982546.1 GCF_000220255.1 Prevotella pallens ATCC 700821 | reverse complement strand
TTATTAACAACTAACAGATATACTGCTTGCCGTAAAAGCGAGTGCAAAGGTATAACAAAAAATAATAACCACCAAACTTTTCTAAGAAAAAAATGATTCTTTTTGTAAAATAGCCTCTTCAAAAGGGTAAAGCAATGCCGGAATAATTGAATACACCTTATTTATATAATATACAGAAGAACTGTTTTTCTATATATATGGAACAAAAACTGAGAGATATCTGAAACGAACGTGAGAGATATCTGAAACGAAACTGAGAGATATCTAAGACGAACGTGAGAGATATCTAAAACTAAAGTGCCGCATATCTGATTTCACAACTCCTGTAAACAATGAAATTAGTTGATTATAATCTACCACATCATCACCTAAACAAAGAACATTACAAGCACTTGAGCGATGATGACACGAATAAACATTCCTAAAGGATAAACGGTGGCATAACTTATATTAGAGGTCTCGCCTTTAGTCGTATCGTTTGCATAAACCAATGCCATCGGATTTGCCATAGCACCACAAAGTATGCCACAAATGGTTCCATAATCGTATCTCTTTGTACGCAACGC
>NZ_GL982545.1 GCF_000220255.1 Prevotella pallens ATCC 700821 | reverse complement strand
TATTAAGGCAGGACTGCCACCGCATACTCAAGCGACCTCGCACACCGCACGGCACACCTTTGCCACGACCATCTGTCTGGAGAACGGACTTCCGATAGAGACGGTGAGCAAGATGCTGGGGCATCGCTTTATCTCCACGACCGAGATTTATGCACGGGTGACCAAGAGCAAGATTGCCAAGGAAATGCAACCCCTGATGGGTAGTGAGCATACAAGGGTACTGCGTAAAGCCTTACGGCTGTGTCCGTCAAGAACACCGAAAAAGTCAAGTCCCATAATTGGGATGTAACAGCCGTAATGAATGATTCAAAAAAAAGAAGTCCAACTTTTTAACAAGAAAAACAATGAAACAGAAGAACAAACAGGAACTTTCCTACTTTCGATTGAAGTTAAGAAGTTACATGAGTGAGCATCACCCCGAAAAGTTGCAAGATACGGAGTTTATCACTGCACGGGCAGATATGGCTCTCACAGTTTACTGCGATGCTGTAGCACAAGGCTTTACACACATTGAAGCGGAGAGCATGGCAAGCGAGGCATTGTATCAAGGCTTGCACTTTTCCAAGTA
>NZ_GL982544.1 GCF_000220255.1 Prevotella pallens ATCC 700821 | reverse complement strand
CATTGTTCCATAGTGTCTCATTGCCATATCCTCCTCCGAGCGTTGCAATCAGGTTGAGCACTCCCTTCACACCCTCTTTCAGCCGTATATTAATAGAGGCTTGCTCCTCTGGTTGCAGCCCTTTTAAAGCTTTTATGTCTTGATGGCTCTCTAACACTTGTACTGACCCCACATTCTTTGGATCTATGCTGTTTGTGGCGATGCCGTAATGACCTTTCATAAGGTCAAGTCCTTCTATGTAGAAATTCTTGATGGGTTTACCCTGATAAGAAATCTGTCCATTCTTTGAAACGGTAATGCCAGGCATTTTCTTCAGGACATCTGCGATGGTTTGGTCAGATGAAGAAAGGAAAGAAGCTACGTTATAATTAATGGTATCGCCTCGTGAATACATTTTCTTCGCCTTTACTGTAACTTCTCGCAACTCAATTGTTTTTGCATCTGTCTCAATATTGCATTCTCCTGAACGGTTGGGTATCTTCATGACAACAGACTTCATTTCTATCCGTGACACACGAAGCATCAGACTGTCACAGTCGCAACGTACAGTAATCTGATATTTGCCATCATCA
>NZ_GL982543.1 GCF_000220255.1 Prevotella pallens ATCC 700821 | reverse complement strand
GAGTTCTATGCAAAATCCAACAAATCCACCATTATTGCTATCAATACAGATAAAATTGAACCAAAGAAAATTATAGATATTTCTAATGGGATTGATCCACAGACAGGAAAACCCTTACAAGGAAAAGCTTTTGGATATGCGACAAAGGATGCTGAGGTCCTTATTGATGGGGAAATACCAAAAGAAGCATATACTGTTGTAAAGAAACATCATTAAATTATATTATGGATTATATAAAACAACTATGTAAAATAAAGAAATCTTTATCTACTTTAGATAGTACTCCTTGTAACACCATAGAAGAAGCTAAACTTTGCTTAACAAAATATGATAAGCTGAAAGATGATATCATAAAAGTTATAGCATCTGTTTCGAATGATTCTATGCTTTCAAATCAAGACAAGGAGGAAGTCTATGTAAACGGTATTCGTGTTTTAACGAATTATATTGGTAATGCTGACGACGTACAAAAATATGGTAAGGCGTTAGAAAATATTCTAGGGGATACAAAAATGATGAAGGCACAATTGGATTTTTTTTATAACAGTTTAGATATTGGAAGATGGTTATAGAAGACTATAACTATAACGACTTCCCTGCAGTAGCGTTCGCAGCACGAATAGATGGAAGAGACCAAGACACGTTCGT
>NZ_GL982542.1 GCF_000220255.1 Prevotella pallens ATCC 700821 | reverse complement strand
GTCACCTTTGACGATACTGCCCACACCATCCTCCTACAGACAACTCGTGCCAACAAAATCTTTGTTGACGAACTAAATGGCACCATCACCATATCTTCTGCCGAAGAAGTAAATGTCAATACGAAGAATGTCAACATCAATGCATCAGAGAATATGAATGTAAATGTGGGTAAGAATTTTACGATGCAGGTTGGTGAGCAATCGTCTGTTAGCATTGAAAAAGATTCATCAGTTTCGGTAAATGGAAATGCTATGCAGAATGTAGGGAAAGACAACCATACGTACATTGCGGGCGATCATATCAGTCATATAGACAAAGATACAATCCTGAATGTAGGAGGTTCTATTAAGGGGAATATTATGGAGAACGCTACATTCGAAACGAAAGGAATTACGACTATTGGTGCCCAAGATCGTTTGTATATAAAGAGTAATACTAAGGTTGATATAACAAAGGAATAAATAAAGTTTTATGAAATATATACTAATAGTTATAATGGTTAGCTTTGCTATGTGTATAAGCACGGCATGTAGCGGATTAGGAAACAAAACAAAAAAGGAAGATAATAAAGGTATGGATACAGCTTTTTGTTGGGAAGCACTCGTTGCATCTTCAAGAAATTATCCCATGGAGGTGCATTATGCAAGAGTAGGCGTAGGAAACTCTGGT
>NZ_GL982541.1 GCF_000220255.1 Prevotella pallens ATCC 700821 | reverse complement strand
CGAATTCTTGACTAGCTAGATGACAACATGATTGAATGAAACTTTGTCGTTGCAATGGAATATTGTCGAAAAATGCTTTCTCTTGATCGGTAAAACCACCAGATTTGCCGATTCTATTACATACGAACCTCATTTCAGCAAGCGCCGCCTGGTCTTCCGCATCAATATACACATATTGTTCCAAAAACTTCATATAAAGTTTACGGGTAGCCATAAATAAAACGGTACCTAAGGTACCATTGACCAATTCATCAGTGAAATTTTTGACACACATGACTTGGGCCCCCGTTTTTAAATGAAGAACTTTATCCACCATAAGATTATTATCAAGCATACTGACGAGAAAAGGGTTTTCTGGATCTTTGGCTTGGAAAGTGTATACTTTCCCTGGTAAACTGTTTAATTTTGCTTGATTCGCCATCAGAACTTCTTTTAAAGTTGGGTACAACTGTGTTGGTTCTATTCCGTCAGTGTAGTTGATTTGTCGATCCAATTTTTGGAACGCTTCAATGGTTTCATAATTCAAGTTCCCAACACGCACATTGTTCAACATATCAATAAACTCATTATCTCCCTTTTGTCTGAAAACTTGCTTCAACACCACGGTGTTTTCGATAACCTTATTCCAACTTTTAGCCAAAAAGCAGAATTTCGGCTGACCAGAATTATCCACAGGTGGCAATTGATAGAAATCACCAGATCCCC
>NZ_GL982540.1 GCF_000220255.1 Prevotella pallens ATCC 700821 | reverse complement strand
TCTGCAGTAATAATAATAGATACGACTTACTTTTCCAAGACATTTGGCGTGATGCTTTTCCAGGACGCATCATCAGGTAAAATACTTTATCGCAAGTTTGTTAAGAACGAAACTAATAAGGATTATCTTGATGGACTTCGGTATATTGCGAAGCGTGGAACTACAATAAAAGCAGTGGTATGTGATGGACACATGGGACTTTTACAAGCTATAAGTTTCTGTCCCGTACAAATGTGTCAGTTCCACCAATTCCAGATAGTTAGAAGGCTTCTTACTAACAATCCACATTTACCTGCAGGCGTTGAACTATTAACTTTAATGAGAAGTATGTTCTCTTTGGGAAAAGAAGAGTTTATAACAGCTTTTGAGAAATGGTGTGATAAATGGAAAGAGTTTCTAGACGAACGAACTCTTCTAATCTCTGGCAAGACGACCTATACACATAGAAGACTGAGAACTGCAAGACGTTCTGTTAAGACTCATCTTAAATGGCTCTATACGTATGAGGATTATACAGAATTACAAATTCCTAATACAACAAATCTATTGGAAGGATTTAACTCACAGCTTAAAAGGGAACTACATAATCATAATGGATTGAATGAAGCTAACAAGAAGAAGTTTATAGATGGATTCATAAATACAAAAAGTAGGCTGGAATGATCAGCCTACCAAATGTCCATTACTAAAACACGTGAGGTTTTCAGCCTACCAAATGTCCATTAC
>NZ_GL982539.1 GCF_000220255.1 Prevotella pallens ATCC 700821 | reverse complement strand
CTACGCAGACGATCATCTTGGCGTAGCCGTCTATGTAAGGGTTCATAATCGAGGAAAAAAAGATTACGAAGGAGGGAAATATCTTCACATGTATTGGGCTTGTGCATCTACAGGGTTGACAAACAAGGCTTGGAGAGGGCAAGAGTATTATATAAACGGAAATATTACAGGCGGACATATGACACCCATACTCATCAAGTCAATAAAAGCAGGAGAAAGCAGAATAGTATGTGTTTCATGGTCTTTGCCCAGAGATTTGTATTCTGAAGATAATGGGACAGAAAAGCACCATTTCTGTTTGTTAGGACAGATTTACGATGAAGGAAATCCCGAATTAAAGGGAGATTATCCGGCAGTAAAATGGAGTAATGACATTGCACAAAAAAATGTGTCGATTATCTCCAAAAAAGATCTTTCAAAAGGAACTAATGTTTTCGTACGAAACATTTACAAGGGAAATCATAAATATTCACTTGAAATACGACCTCGTAAGTTAGAAGATAAACTTCTTCTTTCCAAAGCAAGATTAAAGATGGAAATGACATCACCTATATATGAGGCATGGAAACGTGGAGGGTGTAAGGCAAGGAGCATAGCCTACACTCCTACATTAACCCCCCAAAAAATAGAATTCAATTCATGGGATAGTCGTTTAGAAGACATTTGTATGAATGGATCGGATTTTGAAAAGGTAAAGATAAATATCGATTTCAAAACTCCAGCAATAAAATCTGGGG
>NZ_GL982538.1 GCF_000220255.1 Prevotella pallens ATCC 700821 | reverse complement strand
CACCAGAATATTTTGCTGGAGTTTTGAAATCGATATTTATCTTTACCTTTTCAAAATCCGATCCATTCATACAAATGTCTTCTAAACGACTATCCCATGAATTGAATTCTATTTTTTGGGGGGTTATTGTAGGACTGTAGGCTATGCTCCTTGCCTTACATCCTCCACGTTTCCATGCCTCATATATAGGTGATGTCATTTCCATCTTTAACCTTGCTTTAGAAAGAAGAAGTTTATCTTCTAACTTACGAGGTCGTATTTCGAGAGAATATTTATGATTACCCTTGTAAATGTTCCGTACGAAAACATTTGTCCCTTTTGGAAGATTTTCTTTGGAAATAACTGACACATTTTTCTGCGCAATATCATTACTCCATCGTACAGCAGGATACTCTCCTTTTAATTCAGGATTTCCATCATCATAAATTTGTCCTAATAGGCAGAAATGGTGTTTCTCTGTACCATTATCTTTAGTCAACAAATCATCTGGTAAAGACCATGTAACGCGTACAACTCTACTATCTCCTGCCTTTATTTCGTCAATATGTTTAGGATCCATACGTCCTCCCGTAACATTATTGTCTACATAGTATTCTTGCCCTTTCCATGCTTTAGCAGTTAATCCTGTCGAAGCTAGCGCCCAATACATATGAAGGTATTTCCCTCCTTTATAGTCTTTTTTTCCTCGATTATGAACTTTAACATAAATAATTGCATAGGGGTGATCTTTTGTATAA
>NZ_GL982537.1 GCF_000220255.1 Prevotella pallens ATCC 700821 | reverse complement strand
TTGAACTTGTAGGGCATGTTCTCGCTGCTACTATGTTCGTCAACCAACAGTTCACCGTATGGCAGGTAAGCATCATACTGAGTGATGTTAGCTTTGTCGTCCGTGATGTAAGACGTTGAGCCGAGGTGGTCACTGTGATAGAAGAAGGTTTCCTCCTTCGTAGTATCGTTGGCAATGTAACCATAACCTGCCTGCGGGTCATCAGGGTTACTCGGGTCATTCCAGCTTACAGGTGGACCGGGGTTAGTATTCGGTGTGGTGTTGGGGCGTGGAGTCTGAATCCAACCCTGTGGCACATCATGATTGCCGAGTTCGGTAAGGACGCATTATAACCAACACCCGTGTTCTCCAGATCACCATACGCCCCCTTCTCTGTCGGTACACCAGGGGCTATACCCACCTTTTTATAGTATGCCTCCTTCTGTGTTTGTATCTGATTCATACGCTCAGCATAGTCCTGCTGACCAGCCGTTACGTCCATAGACGTTGTTGAACATACCCGTACCTATCCTTGAAGCGATTCGTTTGTCACCAATAAAGTAATGCTTCGTAAAGCGGTTCTTGTTAACAGAGAGGATACTTGCAGGATAAAGCGTGAAGTTATCTGTCTCATGGAACGTGATACCTTGTGGCGCACCATTGATGTGCACACCCTCCATTGTGCCATAACTCTTCATGATACGTTCACCAGCAGCATTGTAAGTATATCGACTCGTCTTGCCATTGTCAGAGAGTATCATCAGGCGGTTGTCCTC
>NZ_GL982536.1 GCF_000220255.1 Prevotella pallens ATCC 700821 | reverse complement strand
GAAAATATCACCAAAGAACAAGCTGACAAGATTGTTGGAAAAGAATTATGTGATAGAATTGAAAAAATTGCTATTGATTTGTACACCAAAGCCAGAGATTACGCTGCCACTAAAGGAATTATTATCGCTGATGCTAAATTTGAATTTGGTTTAGATGGTGACAACATCGTTCTTGTTGACGAAGTTTTAACTCCAGATTCTTCCAGATTCTGGAATGCTACTAAATACGAAGTTGGTAAATCTCAAGACTCTTACGATAAACAATTTTTGAGAGATTGGTTAACTTCTAATGGTGTTGCTGGTAAAGATGGTGTTGCTATGCCTGAAGACATTGTCACTGAAACCAAGAGCAAATACGTTGAAGCTTACGAAAATTTAACTGGTGACAAATGGCAAGAATAAATTAAGGATATCTATTATTAAAGCTTTCTATTTATCCCAAACTTTCGTAGTATTTTCTGACATGTTCAGATGTTTTTACTTTATCTTTCCTGAAATTTTTGATTTCTAACCGACTCTTGCATGTAGCTCTTGATAATGCAACATATGCTTGACCATTAGCAAAACTTCTACCTAAATCTATTTTGACTCTGTCCAAAGTTTGACCTTGAGCTTTGTGGATCGACATCGCCCACGACAAGATCAATGGAAGTTGTTCTCTGACTAACTCGTTCCCAGTATTTTCAAAACTAGACGTGGTACTTTTTTGTCCAGCTTTTTCAATCTTAAACTCTTCCTTTTCCACCATAACCACTTGTTTACCTCGTCCAGTAATACTAAAATTGACTACCGGTAATACTGTAGATTCG
>NZ_GL982535.1 GCF_000220255.1 Prevotella pallens ATCC 700821 | reverse complement strand
GCACTATGAGAAGAAACGTTCAGGATTATGGCATGTATATATGAATGGATCTCCTCTTAAAAATGCAGCGGGGAAAGAAATTATATATGGTGCAAAAGCACAACCTGGTACAAGAGGATTTGATTATAGACTCAATACAAAAAAGAAATAAATTATGTATAAATTAAGTAATCTCTTAATTATAGCTTTTTGTTTTACATTTGTAGGTTGTACTTGTAATGATAAACAACCAAAAACAAAAGAATATAATGTGTTACAACAGAAAATATATGCTACAGAGGTTTCAAAAGAGGATCTTGATATTCCGATGATAGCAACTGCTATATATAGCAATGGAACACATTTTTATGGGACGGATAAGGTTTATTATGAACTATCAGAAGGAGAGTTGACAAAAATTAGAAGTATTTTAAGCAAGCAATTACCAAAGATGATACCAGTCAATACAATACAATTGGATCTAAATACTTATTTCAAACAATACCTTGCATATATGTATCGGGGGCGTATCTATGTATTAGTTAATCTTTATAAGTATTATTATATATACTATTCAACAAACCCCAACAAGGGTGTATCCTCTCCTGCGAAAGGTCTACACATAATCTCTTTAAGACATGAACAGAATAGAAGTAAATATGACAATCTAATGATTCTTTTAAATTTATCTAAAAGTCGTATTTTAAGGATAGAGACTATTTAATTTCCTTCTTAGACACTCAGTGAATGAGACGCACGGTTTCATTACTTGAAACTCAAGGGATATTCGTTAATGGAAACCTTTACCTACGACAAGCAGCGTGAACGTCTGCAGGTGATGAACCTTACAGCGGATGGTCAGACTGTGATGG
>NZ_GL982534.1 GCF_000220255.1 Prevotella pallens ATCC 700821 | reverse complement strand
GTACTACTTCTCTGTCTATGTAAATCTTTTCAAAGAACGATGCCTTATTAACAACTAACAGATAAACTGCTTGCCGTAAAAGCGAGTGCAAAGGTATAACAAAAAATAATAACCACCAAACTTTTCGAGAACTTTTTATAAAAAAATAATAGTTATAGGAGATTTACGCCCGAAATTTAAATTACACCTTATATAATATATATATAGATACGACATTGACGTATAATATATAGATACAACATTGACGATATTATATATAGATACAACATTGAGATAATAAATTACGCCAATATGTATGAGCTAATATATAGAACGATACAACATATATGAGATATAAGATATTAAGGATATATGGCAGAAAATATATAACAGACTATGATAACAGAAGAGGTAAGCATGTTTATATATTTAACCTTTGTGTTTTATAAAGAAAGATGGTATTACAAAAAAGAAACGCTAAATGATATTGGGCATTTTTGCTATGCAATTCATTTAGCGTTCGCTTTTTAATAAGTTTTATTCTATATAATTATTCTGATTTCCATAATCCATGAAGATTGCAATATTCTCTAGCATAAACTTTTTTAGCATCTGTTTTAAATTCTGCAATTGGTTTATCGGTTGGTTCAAGATATTTGCGTAAAACTTCATTATTGTCTGTTATAAGTTCAATCCATTCAATAAAGTGAGTTTCCATCATTGGGTGCTCCACTGATCCCACTGTTACACGATAACCACCGTCTATTTTCTCTACTACAGGAATATGTTTTTCTGTTGCAGCTTCTGTTGTATTTTCAACTACTCTTTCTAAACCACAAACTGCTTCATTTGATGGGATAATTACTTCAAATAAATTTTTACTCTCTGAACACTTATAAATTTCGTTTCTTTTTGTCATAATATATTCTTGTTAATGTTTTTGCGATACAAAGGTACG
>NZ_GL982533.1 GCF_000220255.1 Prevotella pallens ATCC 700821 | reverse complement strand
CCTATCAAGAAATCAAGCAAGCTCTTCTAACTGCCCCAGCCCTGGGGTTGCCAGATTTGACTAAGCCCTTTGAACTCTTTGTCGACGAGAAGCAGGGCTACGCCAAAGGTGTCCTAACGCAAAAACTGGGACCTTGGCGTCGGCCGGTGGCCTACCTGTCCAAAAAGCTAGACCCAGTAGCAGCTGGGTGGCCCCCTTGCCTACGGATGGTAGCAGCCATTGCCGTACTGACAAAGGATGCAGGCAAGCTAACCATGGGACAGCCACTAGTCATTCTGGCCCCCCATGCAGTAGAGGCACTAGTCAAACAACCCTTAAGCAGAATTTCTGTCATCATGGACAGCACGGAACGGGTGAAGCTGCGCCAGTTCTGCTCACTGCCGGTCAGCATCGCCGCCATATTCTGTGCAATACCATCAAAGGTCTGCGTGGCTGCACTTTTTACCTGCGACATACTGTCCGTGGCGCTCTCTTCCCACTCACTCCAGCCGGACTTCAGGCCTTTGCTCTTTCGCAAGTTTCTAGCTCTTTATCTTTTGTATGTTTGTCTCCAAGAACATTTAGCATAATGGCGTTCGTTGTAATGGTGGAGAAAGATGTGAAATTCTTTGGCATTGGCAAATCCAATATTGATCTCAAATGAGCTTCAAATTGAGAAGTGACGCAAGCATCAATGGTATAATGTCCAGAGTTGTGAGGCCTTGGGGCAATTTCGTTAATAAGCAATTCCCCTGTTTCTAAATAGAACATTTCCACACCAAATATACCACAACCGGGAAAAGTTGATTGCATTTTCAGGCCTAGTCGACGGGCCCGGGATCCGATTCGACCGATGCCCTTGAGAGCCTTCAACCCAGTCAGCTCCTTCCGGTGGGCGCGGGGCATGACTATCGTCGCCGCACTTATGACTGTCTTCTTTATCATGCAACTCGTAGGACAGGTGCCGGCAGC
>NZ_GL982532.1 GCF_000220255.1 Prevotella pallens ATCC 700821 | reverse complement strand
ATAATATTAGAATAATATAAAAGAATTGTAATTATGGATATAAACAAGACAATGGAAGCTGCTTTTAACAAGCAGATTGAAGCAGAATTATGGTCAGCAAACATTTACCTCGGTATGGCTTTTTGGTTCAAGAAAGAGGGCTGGAACGGTTTCGCAAGCTGGCTTTTCAAGCAAGCTGACGAGGAAAGAGGACATGCACTTGATATGGCTGACTACTTAATAGCACGTGGTGGAGTTCCTACAATGAGCGCTATTCCTGCAGTAAAGAACGACTGGACGGACGCTAAAGAGGTGTTCGAAGCTGTACTTAAGCACGAACAACACGTTACAGAACTTATCAACGAGTTGGCAGATGTGGCAGATGCAGAGAAAGATCGTGCTTCGCAGAACTTCGTTGCAAAGTATATTGACGAACAAGTTGAGGAAGAGAAGAACGTGAAAGATATTCTCTTGCTCTTCAAGCAAATGCCTTTACACACGCTTGCACACATTGACCGCAAGGTTGGAGAGCGTGAATAAATATTTTTTATAGTTATTTAGTTAACATTGGGGGAGATAGGTAGCGCGCCTATTCTCCCCCTTTTTGTGCATCAGAAAAATGTAAATATTTCGCAGTATAGCCTCAACGCTATAATCGTTTGAGCTACAACACTTTGCAATACCCCTTGTTTTGCATTGCAAAAGTGCCTGTTTTGCTCGGTAAAAGTGCCTATATTGCAGCGCAAAACAGGCGCTTTTAAAACGCAAAACAAGGTGTAATGGACATTTGGTAGGCTGAAAGCTCACGGGTTTTAGTAATGGACATTTGGTAGGCTGGTTATTCCAGCCTACTTTTTTGTATTTATGAATCCATCTATAAACTTCTTCTTGTTAGCTTCATTCAATCCATTATGATTATGTAGTGCCCTTTTAAGCTGTGAGTTAAATCCTTCCAATAGATTTGTTGTATTAGGAATTTGTAATTCTGTATAATCCT
>NZ_GL982531.1 GCF_000220255.1 Prevotella pallens ATCC 700821 | reverse complement strand
GCCTGTGCGTAGAGCTGTTCATAGTCTATGTGTTCGGGCAAACGAATAGGACCTGTTAGTGTAACTGCAATAAAACGGCGGCAACCACTGGGATCGCTAAAAACATCTGAAACGTTTGCCGTGGCAATGAAAGAGGCAATGCGTGGCAATGTAACTTGTTGCTGGCAATAAGGCTGACGGATTTTTATGTTTGCAAGCTGCATAACATTCTTTAAAAATCCGTCTTGCGTCTTTGCTGACAGCGTATTGAATTCATCAATATTAATCAGTAACGACTGTGTCATTGCGCGCAATGTATTCTGCTTCTCACTAATGATTAGATTATCGTTATATCCCCATTGCAACGCCTCTGGTAGAAGACGTTTACAGAAAGTAGACTTCCGATAGCCTTGTCGTGAAATGAGCAACGGTGCCACACTGTTACCATGTGAGATATTCAGCCCCAACCATTGTGCCACCATTGCAAGAAACCACGTGTGAAACCATTCTGCCCACCGTGTGTTGTCATTAGGTACACAATCTGCCAGCATTTCAATATGATTCTTTCCGTTCCATCGTCCTCGCAATCCTTCGAGGAAAATATCCACAGGATTAAAAGCCTTAACAAAATCCGACTCCATATATCGTCGGATATCTTTGTCCCACGCATCAATCCCATCAAGACGCGCCTTAATAGCAATAGTATTGCGCATTCGTTCATCTACAGCCACAAAAGGTTCGTTACTCCCAGCCTTGCGAGCTTCTGTACACCCTAAGGCGGTATTAAATCTCATTTCATACTTCCGCTCAAGATAGTTGAGCAACCGACGAGTAATGTCGTTTTTAAGTCTTTCCGACTGTCTGTTTCGCTGATTTTCAGCTTTAATGTTTTTAAGGTTCTTACTTTTCATAAATGATTGTTTTAAGTTGATGAATAGATAAATTATTTGTGAGAAAGGAAATAAGAAGCAAAGCTGTTGCTATGTCTTTTCCTGCCCAATCCGTTTGTCATT
>NZ_GL982530.1 GCF_000220255.1 Prevotella pallens ATCC 700821 | reverse complement strand
CGGATCAGAAATAGAAGAATTACAGCGCAACACAGCAATAAAAATGCGCCGCCTGAACCACCAGGCTATATCTGCCACTCATTGTTGTGAGTGTGGCGATCCGATAGATGAACGAAGACGCCTGGTCGTTCAGGGTTGTCGGACTTGTGCAAGTTGCCAGGAGGATCTGGAACTTATCAGTAAACAGAGAGGTTCGAAGTGAGCGAAATTAACTCTCAGGCACTGCGTGAAGCGGCAGAGCAGGCAATGCATGACGACTGGGGATTTGACGCAGACCTTTTCCATGAATTGGTAACACCATCGATTGTGCTGGAACTGCTGGATGAACGGGAAAGAAACCAGCAATACATCAAACGCCGCGACCAGGAGAACGAGGATATTGCGCTAACAGTAGGGAAACTGCGTGTTGAGCTTGAAACAGCAAAATCAAAACTCAACGAGCAGCGTGAGTATTACGAAGGTGTTATCTCGGATGGGAGTAAGCGTATTGCTAAACTGGAAAGCAACGAAGTCCGTGAAGACGGAAACCAGTTTCTTGTTGTTCGCCATCCTGGGAAGACTCCTGTTATCAAGCACTGCACTGGTGACCTGGAAGAGTTTCTGCGGCAGTTAATCGAACAAGACCCGTTAGTAACTATCGACATCATTACGCATCGCTATTACGGGGTTGGAGGTCAATGGGTTCAGGATGCAGGTGAGTATCTGCATATGATGTCTGACGCTGGCATTCGCATCAAAGGAGAGTGAGATCGGTTTTGTAAAAGATAACGCTTGTGAAAATGCTGAATTTCGCGTCGTCTTCACAGCGATGCCAGAGTCTGTAGTGTCAGATGATGACCGTACTCAAACATCGGGTTGAGTATTATCTTACTGTTTCTTTACATAAACATTGCTGATACCGTTTAGCTGAAACGACATACATTGCAAGGAGTTTATAAATGAGTATCAATGAGTTAGAGTCTGAGCAAAAAGATTGGGCGTTATCAATGTTGTGCAGATCCG
>NZ_GL982529.1 GCF_000220255.1 Prevotella pallens ATCC 700821 | reverse complement strand
TACCCGTTGGCGGAATTAATCAATAGATAAAATATCAGAAATATGAATGTAAAAAAGTTGCACATGTCGCTAAAAATCAGTAACTTTATGATAATCAACAATACTGTTATCTGCTTTAACTCCATGCACAACTTATATGCAAATTTCGTCAAAATACTTGAGATATGCAAGAAATTCTCCTACGGATTGGTTAATGACCTTGGAAATATTCCTCGTCGTGGTGTTGTCCCTCGCTTCTCTGACCTTGATGTCATAGCCCTGAGTCTGACAGCTGAGCATCTCGGCATTGACAGTGAGAATAACCTCTTTGACCGGCTGAAAGAATACCAAAAGGACTTTCGTCATCTCATCAGTCGTCGCCAGTTCAATGACCGTCGCAAGAACACATATCACCTGTGTGAAATGATTCGTAAGCGTATAGCAAAGGCAATGGATGGTGCAGAGGAATATTTCTGTGTAGATTCCAAACCGATAGAGGTTTGCAGACTCTCAAGAGGCAAACGCTGCAAGATGGGCAAGGACGAGCCTGATAAATCTCCAGCTTTTGGTTACTGCGCCACGCAAGGAGTATATTATTATGGTTATAAGTTGCACGCTGTATGCGGTTTACGAGGTGTTATACATTCATTTGACCTAACGGCTGCTAATGTTCATGATATACATTATATGAAGGATGTGAAGTTTGAATTTTCAGAGTGCAGTATTCTTGCTGATAGAGCTTATCTGAGTGCAGAACTGCAACAAGATCTGTTTTCATCTGCGCACATCAAACTGGAAGTTCCGTATAGATTAAACATGAAGACATGGAAGCCTGCTTTTAAACCTTATGCGAAGGCTAGAAAAAGAATTGAGACTTGTTTCTCTCAACTATGTGACCATCTCATGCTCATCAGGAACTATGCAAAACAGACCACAGGACTATTCGCAAGAATTACTGCCAAAATCAGTACGTTTACAGTACTGCAATACATTAACTACATAAACAACAGACCACTAGGACATGTCAAATATGCATTAAATTAATTCCGCCAACAAG
>NZ_GL982528.1 GCF_000220255.1 Prevotella pallens ATCC 700821 | reverse complement strand
TCTATTAAATCCTTTTCTATTATTAGTTTGTGTTCAATTAGCTTTTCTGTTATTTCTTGGGAAGCAAATAAACAATAGTCTTGTTCAAAATCAAATCCGAACTCTAAATTGCTTCTATAAAAAGTATTTGGTTTCAGTTTTTGAAACACATCTGCATCAATATACAGAGGAACACTACCATAAATTCCCATATACGAACCGCACTCATTGCATTTATTTTCAAATTCAATGGGACGTTTTGCCTCGTTAAGCATAATTTGTTGAGAACATTCTATCAGATAAAAGCCTTTACTTTTAGGTATAGAATAGAATATAAGCCCTTGCCAATTTGATATTTCATACAAATCTTTAAATTTTTGCGATACCATTTTAAAGCCATCATAACTTCCTGATAAATGATATTTCTTTCTTTTTATCTTATATGTAGGCAAATGTTCTTCTATAAGACCTCTTTTATTCAAAATCATCTTGCAAGTAGGGCAGGTTATATACTTGTGTCTGTCTACTTTGCTAACGTTTAACAAATAACTGTCATTATCATAAAATTGCAGCTCAAAGTATTTCATAATTAACATTCTGTATTTTTTAATTCAGTATCTGTATTTTTTATCTATATACCCTGCCAATTCCATATTTTTCAAAATCTGTTTAGAAAATTCTCACATATATTTAGGGTCAGAATGATGTACATACGTAGCACTTAATTCGAATATATAAACCTCCATATTTAAATTTTTAACGAAAGTATATAGTTATACGCTGTAAAACAGAAATGTACAACTGCAAATGTAGCTATTTACTCTGATTCTTCGTTATTTTATTATCAAAATTTCTTTATTTTGAATATTTTTTATCCTCTTACCATATTTATATTTCTTTGGTTGTAAAATTATTTAACGATAAGTGAAACCTTTACTCTCACCCATTATTCAATAGCCTTTTCTATTTCAGAGCTACAAAAATTCTACAGTCTTGGATTGCAAAAAAATGGAATTACCTACATAAAAACAATTCTGCAAAGATTTATATGCAAATATA
>NZ_GL982527.1 GCF_000220255.1 Prevotella pallens ATCC 700821 | reverse complement strand
CCTATTCCGCAAGTTAATGCTTTAGACAGTATTGCTGTAAAAGACCTTTCTGAAGGAGCAGAAGATGCGATTGTGGTGCGTGCCCGTTTGATATTTGATGATAGAGAACCTATACCAGGGGCATCAGTAATTCTTCAGGGCACAGCAAAAGGTACAGTAAGCAATATAGATGGGTATTTTGCTGTGAAAGTGCCCAGAAAAGCGAAGTTGAGACTATCGTATATTGGGTGTGAAAAAAAGATTGTTAAGGCTAAAGACTTATTAGAAGATAATAACAGAATTATTGTTTTAAAAGACGATGAGAGCGTCATAGAATGCGAAGCAATCGTTACAGGCAAAATAAGACCACGTCCACTCAAGGATGTTGATGATGTTTATAACAGTACTGCACCTAAATACAAGTCGCATAAGAATAAATGCAAGAAGTAAAGGCACCCATAATCGGCATCGATCGCCACCGTTTAACCACCGATGGTGAGGGCGTAACTACTCTTGTGGCTTTTCATGGCTGTCCGTTGCATTGCAAGTATTGTCTGAATCCGCAATGCTTGTCGCCCAATGGTGTATTAAGAACCATTACACCGAGCAAACTTTATAGCGAAATAGAGATAGACGACCTTTATTTCGTGGCAACTGGTGGAGGCATTTGCTTTGGTGGTGGCGAGCCTTTATTGCACAGCAAATTCATAGAAGAGTTTGTAAAAATAATGAATCCTGAGTGGAGCATCATATTGGAAACATCGTTGAATGTGCCTTTGAAGCAGCTGAAAATGGTTGCACCGCTTGTCAGGTAATTCATTGTCGATGTCAAAGATATGGACGAACAAACCTACAAAACCTACACCATGCAAAGCAATGTTGTAGTTATGAGCAATTTAAAGTGGCTTGCAGAAAACGGATATACAGAGAAAACGCTCGTTCGTTTACCCCTTATACCTTATTATAATACAGAGATTGCACAAGACGAAAGCAAACAACGAGTAGAAGATATGGGCTTCCATCGTTTTGATAAGTTTAGGTATAGTGTGAAACATGTGTGTAGTGAACAGGACAATATTGAG
>NZ_GL982526.1 GCF_000220255.1 Prevotella pallens ATCC 700821 | reverse complement strand
TTTTGCTTCAGGTTGATGATGTCATAGCGCAGGACAATGCCGCTAAGACAGAAGGTGTCGAGTTTACTGCAGCTCTACTCGATGAGATATCCAAGGAATTGAACAAGTCTTTGGAATCAGCCCCTGAGCCTAAGACAAAAGAAGAGAAGCAGGCTGTTAGAACCAAGAAAAAACAGCTTAAAGAGCTTGAGAAGAAACGTAATAAACTCCAGGAGTATGACCAACACCTTGAGGTTATGAGAGAGAGAAACTCCTACAGCAAGACCGACCCTGATGCCACGTTTATGCACATGAAGGAGGATGCTATGCGGAACGGACAGACTAAGCCTGGATATAATCTGCAGATAGCAACGGAGAACCAGTTCATCACCGACTTTGCACTCTATGCTAATCGTACAGACACGCTCACACTTTCTTCTTTCTTGGAGTCTTTCAAATTACGCTATCATCGTTATGCCAAGACAGTCGTAGCCGATTCAGGGTATGGGTCCGAGGAGAACTATCTGTTCATGGACGTACATAATATGGAAGCCTATGTGAAGTATAACTACTTCCATAAAGAGCAGCGTCCACGCTACACACCTAACCCATTCAGTCCCGCAAGCCTTTATTATAATAAGGAACAGGATTTCTACGTCTGCCCTATGGGACAGCATATGAAGCGTATAGGTATGAAGCGTTCCCTAACCTCTAATGGATTCGTTACTTACAGCGTACGTTATCAGGCAGAACGCTGTGATAGTTGTCCCTTGAGAGGCTCATGTTTTAAGGCAAGAGGGAACAGAATTATAGAAGTAAATCATCAACTACAGCACTATAAACAAAAGGCACGGGAACTACTGACCTCGGAAGAAGGCATCAAGCATCGAGGACGAAGGTGCATAGAACCTGAAGCTGTTTTTGGACAAACAAAATATAATAAAGCCTATAAGAGGTTTAGGCATTTTGGAAAAGACAAGGTCAATATGGACTTTGCCTTCTTTGCTATAGCCTTTAACATAGGGAAAATGTGTAGAAAAACCAATCTCAAGGAACTAAAAGACATTATGGAGGTACTTTTAGTCACCTTCAGATGCTTTATACAAGTTTATATAGGTTATTTAAAGCCCTATAAATCATTTTATATGAAATTAGCAGCATAGCTGCAGTAAATAACGAATTATGTGGTAGACAAGGTAAAGGGAGAGTAAAAAAGAGGATGTATCAATTTTGACACACCCTCT
>NZ_GL982525.1 GCF_000220255.1 Prevotella pallens ATCC 700821 | reverse complement strand
AATATCTTTGCAACAAGATATCCCAAAGTAAACGAAGATAGAATATTTCACGACAAAGAAAATTGGATAGAAATACTACACTTATGGAAAGAACTAAAAACTAAACAGTTAGGAATGAACGAAGAAATAAACAAGTTGATAGATGCATTGCCCCCAAACAAGCAACTGTTGTTTGGTGTTTGTTGCGTTAAAAGAATAGAGAACTGCCTTTATAAGTTTCTGAAAAACAAAGAAGAAGAACCTGCAGCAATTGTAGTGGAGGGTGCAATTGATAGGCTTTTTAAGAGCTGTGTGTTGGCTTATTTCGCTAATAGCTGTATGATTTTTAGCGAGGAAGTACAAGCATTCGTAGAATATCTAATTCCCGATACCGACGCAGACGGAAGCAATGAAGTTCTATATGCACAGAACGCAGCAATAGCATTGGTATATTGCATCAGGTTTACAAAAGAGCAAAATGACGACTTTATTCACTATTGTGCACTAAAAATACTTGAAACAATAGATGTTATGGCGTTCAACATATCAGATAATGAACGTTCAAACATACTCGTTTTGCAAGAAACAGAAACGCAAAAGAGAATTATAAAACTAATAGATGCTATGCCAAACAACTTCGACTTTAACGAAATAGAAGCGTTAAAAGAAACCATTGCCCAGTTTTCTATTGACTAATAATGCAATCGCCCAGTGGAAAACAATAATTAGCAGTATTGATAGATATGCCGCAGTAACTTATAAAAACAAGCAAAACCACTATATGTTGCACATATTAGTCCACAGAATGTTCAGCAAACACACTGCAAGGCTCATTCATTGTGTAATATCAGCGAACACACCGCAAGGTTTATTCATTACTTAAAATGTATATCAACGGACATTCCACAGGGTCTATTCATTGCGTAAATGTATAACAGCGAACACACCGCAGGCGTAGGGGCTGATTCATCTCGCCCGTACATCATTCATAATCCAACAAACACACCACAAGGTTCATTCATTGCGTAAAATGTATATCAACGAACATTCCGTAGGCGTAGGGGCAGATTCGTCTCGCCCGACAATCATTCATAATCCAACAAACACACCACAAGGTTCATTCAGTGCATAAATGTATAAAGCGAACACACCGTAGGCGTAGGGGCTGATTCATCTCACCCGTACAATCGGCTATTATTACTCTCGAGAAAGTTAGCAAAACTACTATGAACAAGTAGCTACAGTTCGATAAATATAATTCACCCCTAAATAGGTAGAGTAATATATAAACACAACAAAAAAGA
>NZ_GL982524.1 GCF_000220255.1 Prevotella pallens ATCC 700821 | reverse complement strand
GCAAGTTATTCAAGATAAAACAGTGACAATTTGTGTTAATTTGTTTTTTTTATATAAATTATTTTTTACCTTTGCATCACCTTATTACTATCATTACAAAATATTAATTAAATCTTTAAAAATGAAAAAAGTGTTTTTTATTAGGAATGTTAATGTTGGGAACATTTACATTTACTTCATGTACTGAAGACGATGACTTCACTACAAAAACAAATTTAAAACCTAACAACGAGAATTATATTTCTCAAACAGCCATTGATTTTGCAAAAAGCATAAAAAGTCAAGGCTCAACTAGGTCTATTTTAAGTAGCTCTCTACCCACACAAGCTATATTATTATAGTTATACCTACAAAAATGAGAAGAATTGGTAGTTCAAGAAAAAGAATATAAATCTTATAAAAAAAAGTTATGAAAAATTTCAAGTATTTAGTAATTATCGCATCTGTAGTATCATCTCTTATCTCTTGCGATAATAAAGGCGATTTTGACAGTGCCCCGCCAGCTGTTAATAAGACTGAATTTCAAATTTCTACTTCACAAACTGGCAAAGACACACTATTTGTTAAAGACAACAAAGATTTTAAATTACACTATATTAATCTAATCAACAAGTCTGATGGTAAGGAGATTTGTGAAGTAAATGCCCTTTATGGAAAACAGACAAAGTTTGAAATAAATGGTACAACCTATGGAGAAGTAGAATATTCTAATGGTGAAGCATCATTGATTAAGATTT
The DNA here is from genome assembly GCF_000220255.1 of Prevotella pallens ATCC 700821. GTDB lineage: Bacteria > Bacteroidota > Bacteroidia > Bacteroidales > Bacteroidaceae > Prevotella > Prevotella pallens. The sequence goes on along the minus strand of NZ_GL982524.1, from coordinate 652 downwards.
ATAACTGGGGAACACTCGAAAGAATATCTACTACGGCACACAAAAAGGCATACGCCATAACATATACTGGCAAGAAACCAGCTGATATTGAGGTTGGTTTAGCCGTTTTAGGCGAAAGGGGCGGTACAAGTGTAAGGCTTAAATAAGATTTTTAAGCAAAGAAATCTAAGCATTGCATAACAGCATAATTAGTTTTTATGCAGATAGAAAAATTGAGTAGGGAGTATCACTTGTAAAATTAGTGTTTGCTCTCTACTTAATTATTTTATATGTAGAGACTTAAAATCTCCAATTATACTTTGAGTATAAGAAAACTTTGGTATGGACATTTATAATATGTTTTCATTGTTCCTTATTTACACGATATGCTTTTAGCTTATACTCAGTAACAATATGCAGCAAGAATAGGATATAAGTTATTATAAAATCCTGTTTCATTAATCTGTATTTAAGGTAAAGCGCAACAAATATATGTAGAATAAATAAGAAGAAACTAAAAAATCATTTTATTTTCATTATCTTTAACGCGAAGAGATAGTATTCCCCATTAAGTTTGAAAATAAATAAAATAATGATATAAAAAACATTGCGTTGAAAAAAGTAGAATTGTATTCTGCAGGTCAAACGTCTAATCTACATTCTTTTACATTTG
>NZ_GL982523.1 GCF_000220255.1 Prevotella pallens ATCC 700821 | reverse complement strand
GGCTCAGTAGGAAAAAGGTGTGGATTATGCATATAGTTTTTTGATTCTAAACAAAAAGAAACTTTTGTCTCTGACTCCTCTCAGATTCGTTCTGAATAATTTTATTTTTGAGTTGAAAGATTCTGCTGCTGCATTTGATGCTCTATTGTTGTAAAAATTAAGGATATCATCATAATGCTCATAGAATGTAGCTGCAATAACATTGAAAGAATCAAACCCTGCCTCTTCCACCTTATTGTACCATTTAGCCATTGATAACCTTGCTGCATTTTTGATGGTATTCTTGGCAAAAATCATTCTTAAGGAATGACACAGACCATAGGCCGTCTGAAGCTTAGGATAAAGTTCGAAGAGTATCTTAGCTCTCTGTTTCTGTGAGTCTGTCCATTTCTCTGAAGACTTGAACAGAAGATATCTACTCCTGGCTAGCAGTTCCTTCTTCGTATCTCCATTCTCAAAGGTGCGAGGTTGATACTTCTTTCCTATAAGTTTGGCTTCCTCCATTTCATCATTTGCCTCCTGTATGGCTCTCCAACGATAGTCTATCCTCATCTGCTGTACAGCATCACAGGCAAGCTTTTGAACATGAAACCTATCAATGACTCTTTTGGCTTTAGGGAAGCTATGGCGTACTATCTTACGCATACTGTCTGACAAGTCTAGTGTTACCTCCTCGACCTTCTCACGCTTTTGTTCATCTATCCTATCGAGTGCCTCACATACCTTCTCAGACTTTGTTCCAGCAACCACTGCTACAAGGCAGCCCTTCTTGCCATGTCTGTCCCTATTAGTTACTATCGTATAAAGTTCTCCGTTGGAGAGAGCGGTCTCATCTATAGCAAGATGTGAACCAATATTATCAGGAAACAGAAGCCAATCTTCAGCGTGATCTAGCTGATCCCAATCCCTATAGCCGCTAAGCACCTCCTTATATTGTTTCTCAAACTGATGTCCATCGATATGATAAAATTCCTCAAGCGTACGGCAGGTCACTGGGGATGTCTCCATACGTTTCTTTTAAAAAAGCTCCGAACTCTTTGGAATAACGAGTACCGGAGGCTGTAATATCAATCTGTAAAGGAAGAGAGAAACTCTTGCCTGTACGCGTATCTAACCAACGACGACGGCGAAGAACAAGAATAACTTTATGGTCACGAATAGGGAAGTCGGTAACCTCAACAGCGTCCATAAAGCCTTTAGACTCAAAATGAAGGTCATCGGAAAGTTCTTTCTCCATCTTCTCATCAAGATGGATACGCAATAATGAAGGACTAGGCTCTATTTTAACTACAGAGAAGTATTTCAATACATCCTTAGGGAGAACCAACGATGCTAAATGATATAGATAAGTATCTTCCATAATGCAAAGGAAAGAAAAAGATAGCAAATAAAGAAATTTCCCCACCTTTTTCCTACTGAGCCCTG
>NZ_GL982522.1 GCF_000220255.1 Prevotella pallens ATCC 700821 | reverse complement strand
AATATCTTTGCAATGGGATATCCCAAAGTAAACGAAAGTAGAGTTTTTCACGACAAAGAAAATTGGATAGAAATACTACACTTATGGAAAGAACTAAAAGCTAAACTGTTAGGAATGAACGAAGAAATAAACAAGTTGATAGACGCATTGCCCCCAAACAAGCAACTGTTGTTTGGTGTTTGTTGCGTTAAAAGAATAGAAAACTGCCTTTATAAGTTTCTGAAAAACAAAGAAGAAGAACCAGCAGCAATTGTAGTGGAGGGTGCAATTGATAGGCTTTTTAAGAGCTGTGTGCTGGCTTATTTCGCTAATAGCTGTATGATTTTTAGCGAGGAAGTACAAGCATTCGTAGAATATCTAATTCCCGATACCGACACAGACGGAAGCAATGAAGCTCTATATGCACAGAACGCAGCAATAGCATTGGCATATTGCATCAGATTCACAAAAGAGCAAAATGCCGACTTTATTCACTATTGTGCACTAAAAATATTTGAAACAATAGATGTTATGGCGTTCGACATATCAGATAATGAACGTTCAAACATACTCGTTTTGCAAGAAACAGCAACGCAAAAGAGAATTATAAAACTAATAGATGCTATGCCAAACAACTTCGACTTTAACGAAATAGAGGCGTTAAAAGAAACCATTGCCCAGTTTTCTATTGATTAATAATGCAATCGCCCAGTGGAAAACAATAATTAGCAGTATTGATAGATATGCCGCAGTAACTTATAAAAACAAGCAAAACCACTATATGTTGCACATATTAGTCCACAGAATGTTCAGCAAACACACTGCAAGGCTCATTCATTGCGTAACATCAGCGAACACACCGCAAGGTTTATTTATTACTTAAAATGTATATCAACGGACATTCCACAGGGTCTATTCATTGCGTAAATGTATAACAGCGAACACACCGTAGGCGTAGGGGCAGATTCATCTCGCCCGTACATCATTCATAATCCAACAAACACACCACAAGGTTTATTCATTGCATAAATGTATAAAGCGAACACACCGTAGGGGCAGATTTATCTCGCCCGTACATCATTCATAATCCAACAAACACATCACAAGGTTTATTCAGTGCGTAATATCAGCGAACACACCGTAGGGACAGATTCATATCGCCCGTACATCATTCATAATCCAACAAACACACCACAAGGTTTATTCAGTGTGTAAATGTATAACAGCGAACACACCGTAGGCGTAGGGGCAGATTTATCTCGCCCGTACATCATTCCCCGAGTTCAGGTTAAAGTTAAGGCTTTCAGGGCACAGTTCAGAGGAGTGACAGATATTCCTTTCTTTTTATATAGGCTTATGAAATTATGCGCTTAAGAGTATAGGCTTGCAACTGGGTTTTAGGACTGACCCCTAAATAGGTAGAGTAATATATAAACACAACAAAAAAGCCCT
>NZ_GL982521.1 GCF_000220255.1 Prevotella pallens ATCC 700821 | reverse complement strand
AGAGTAAAAAAGAGGATGTATCAATTTTGACACACCCTCTAAAATAATCAATATAAGGAGTGTTTTTTTCATTTTCATTTTCGTTTTCCAATAACAACTACTTCAGGAAGAGCATTTATATACTCTACTGTTTTTATATTGGGTTTGAATCCTTGTAAGTGCAAATGATTGGAATGATTGTACGTTGTCAAACAAAAGTGCACAACTGCAAATGTAGTTATTTACTCTGATATTTCATTGTTTTATTATCAAAAATTCTTTTGTTAATTGAATTTTGCTTTATTATTTCTCTTATCTTTTGGTAGTGTCTGAAAAAGTGTGTAAGTCCTCTCTTTCTTCTCTTTTTATTTTATTCGTTTTCCTTCCTTTTGTTTCCAGAATTTGCATTTATAATTTTTTCTTGAATATGTTGTTTTTGTTTCTTCCATGGCAACACTTGCTAGTAGGAAAAGTACCGACTTACTTGTTGGCATTGATGTTCTCGTTTTTATCGTTCTCTTATATTTTCTATTGAGTCTTTCAATCCAATTAGTCGTATATATGCACCTTTGCACTTGCACAGGAAAGTCCATATATGTAAAGTAAGCGATGTTGTAGTCGGCTTTATACTTTTTCAATATTGGGTATTTATTTTCCCATTTGGCTACAAAAGTAATAAATTGTTTATGCTCCGACCAGGATCCCATCTCTTTATTTTCTAAAGTAAATACATCATTGAGTTCCTCAGCCATCTGCGGTTTATCCACAATTTAGTATTTTTGCTTGACGTGAGCTACACAAAAATGATGAGATTCCTGGGGAAAAGCTGCACAAACAGCAATCTCTATTCCTTGAAGTGCATCAGATACTACTAAGTCTATTTGAGTAACTCCTCGTTCTTTCAACACTTCAAGTTCTTCCTTCCAGCATATATCTCCCTCACTAGGATAAAACCTTCGCTACTACTTGTGTAATTCGAAAGAATTTCTGAAATTTGCCAACGTGTAAGTTCCATTGTTTCTTTATTTTGTTGTTTTCAAATGCAAAGAGAAGAAAAATATGGGCTTACACACTTTTTTAAGACACTACCATATCAACAAACATTCCGTAGACGTAGGGGCAGATTTATCTCACCCGTACATCATTCATAATCCAACAAACACACCACAAGGTTTATTCATTGCATAATATCAGCGCACACACCGTAGGCGTAGGGGCAGATTCATCTCGCCCGACAATCATTCATAATCCAACAAACACACCACAAGGTTTATTCAGTGCGTAAATGTATAACAGCGAACACACCGTAGGCGTAGGGGCTGATTCATCTCACCCGTACAATCGTCTATTATTACTCTCGAGAAGGTTAGCAAAACTACAATGAACAAGTCGCTACAGTTCGATAAATATAATTCACCCCTAAATAGGTAGAGTAATATATAAACACAACAAAAAAGCCCCGACTACTCATCGTAATCAGGG
>NZ_GL982520.1 GCF_000220255.1 Prevotella pallens ATCC 700821 | reverse complement strand
CTTCCATTAAAGCATATAACATATTTGCTAAAAAGCTTCACAATCACAGCAGAAACAAAGAGTAATTTTTAATACTATCCAGAAAATGGGCACAGTTTTCTAACAGTGAGGACGTACGGCAATAGTCGGAGTTATATTGCTTTGTGGGGGGAGGTATCAATTGATTAATATAATTAAAAACTTAAATATCGTAGATTATGAAAAAGATTCTATCTGTTGCATTTTTACTAATGCTTTCTGTAGCTTTGTATGCACAAAAGGAAGTAACGAAATTCTTAGGTATCCCTGTTGATGGGAGTAAGAGTTCGATGATTCAGAAACTGAAAAATAAGGGATTTGTGTATGATCCTTCTGCTGATTACTTGAAAGGGGAGTTCAATGGACAGCAGGTCGATGTGTTTATTGCAACGAATAATAACAAGGTTTACCGAATAATGGTATGTGATAAGAATAATTGGGATGAAGGACAGATAAAGATAAGGTATAACACACTGTGCCGCCAGTTTGCAAACAATCAGAAGTATGTGCCGATTTCTGCCGAGGAGTTGTCGGACAGAGAAGATATTTCTTATGAGATGACTGTTCATAAAAAAAAGTATCAAGCGACCTACGTCCAGTTACCAGCCGATGACGATTTGTCAAAAAGATTGGTGTGGTTTACTATTTCGAAGTTCAATGGGGAATATTACATAACAATGTATTATGATAATGAGTTTAATCGTGCGCAAGGCGAGGATTTGTAAGCGATGATTGATGTGTGGGTTGTTGGATTGGATATACCTTTCACCTGTCCTATTGATAAGTCTGCTGCTATGATATTTGTGCAATGGCACGGTTGATTTTACCACTCAGCTTGATACGGTTAGCTGTAGGCAAACTACAGCCGAAGAGGCGTGCAATGCAGCCAAGTCGTACACATATCGCTTTTCTTCTTTGGAGGAAGAAGCCTTTGTTGATTCCCTGCTCGTGGACATATTACTGTGTTGTGCAAGGAAAAGTAATTCTTCACCCGTCATCTGCCAAACAGGTTTGTCCAGTAATTCGTTTATCGTCATAATTCAATTGTTTTGAAATGAATAACTTACCCTTGCCACAGGGCATTCAGTCAGGTCTGACGATGCAAAAGTAGAGAGCTTTTAATGTTATTCCAAGAGTCAGGGATATAGCGGGAAGTATATGGGAAAGTTGGGAAATCATAGGATGTCAAGCATTAAGTAGTATTTTAGAATTATAAATCAGCGATAAATTTACCATTGTGTGCAATCAGATTTCTGTATATTAGTTGTGAAAGAAAAGACATTGTCTTTTTATTTTTGAATCTTCGTGATTAAACTCAAATAAGGAAAAAGCCAAGGTCTATTATAGAATTGGTATACAGACTATTGCTACCCAATAAGAAGTATATACTACTTTAGCGACTGATATAGTTCCGAATTTACTCACATCTGGGAATAGCTAAAAAACTAAAGTATATCTTGCAGTTGTGTATTCATCATGGTAAAGAGTGACTGTAGCAAATGCAAATAAGCTTCATTGGACAATTTATATATAAGAAAGCCAATAT
>NZ_GL982519.1 GCF_000220255.1 Prevotella pallens ATCC 700821 | reverse complement strand
GAGCAGGTGAAATTTGATTGGGACAGAACTCATGCCAATAGTCGAATAGTGGCAGGGGATAAACCCATTGACCAGTTGGGCATGGTTGATTCGTATCGTCTGCTCAATAAATTTCATCTCACTAATCGTAGTTCAGAATATAAGGGTTATGAATTTCTCTCTCTCATCAACCTTGAAAAGCGTCCTCATTCTCTTGCGGTTTCTCCAAATCTATTTTCTGAAGTTATTCCAATCGGAGTGTTGGACCAGCAAGTAGACATTCATCATTTTTCCACAGAAAACAACTTTTGTTTGCTTTCGGCATGGAGAATAGGCGAGGTAAACATACATCCTTCTGCCACTATAGATTACCAACATAACACATTGAGCAGCTCACTGGCAAATTTCAGAAATGATTTGAAGTTCAATTTCATCAATGCAGGATTTGGAGCAAGAGCTACATATAATAGAGAGAAGTTGTATGTCTCTTTCAATATGCCCATACGATACAAGTATTTCCAACTGGAAGATATAGTGAAAGGTCAAACGACAAAGAAATCCGGATTACGTGTAGAACCCAATATTTCCCTTACTTATAATATCAATAGTAATCATCAATTAAATTTGAACTCCAATATTTCATATTCTACTCCGATTATTGAGAATTTGTACACAAACAATATCCTTACCTCCTATCGACAGCTCTCTGCATACGACGTTACAGGATTGTTTGAGGGGCTTAGTCAATCTTCTTCTTTGGGCTATTCATTCAAGAATATCCTTACGATGACTTTTGCGGGAATTGATTTGTTATGGTATCATCAGAAACCTGAAGTGCTTTATGGCTCTTACTATGATGATATTTCCATGCGCACAATCAGCCGGCACACCAAAGAAAAAGCCAACACTTTTACGGCAAAACTCCACGGAAGTCAAGGGTTCGATTGGAAACAATTAAAAGTCGGTGCATCATTATCTTATTCTTATTACGACAATCCGTTGCTGTTACAAGATGTGGTGCTTCGATATACAGGCAGGGCTATAGCTGCAAATATGGACATCACTATTGCTCCATTCAAATGGCTCTCTGTTTCTTATCGAGGTGGGTATTATCAGATGAAGACACAACAAAATGAAGGACAACGCTTGCCCTGGTTGCGTACAGTAAACAACAGTGCTTCTTTGAATTTCACTCTGCCTGCTGGAATAATGTTCTTAACCTCTCTCAATCATTATTATAACAACTTCAACAGTGGGGACAAGTCATTTCTCTTGCTGAACGCAGAAGCAAATTACACCATCAAACGTTTTAGCTTTGCACTCTCTTGCGATAATTTGCTTAATCTTAAAATATATTCGTATTCGAATAAGTCGGCTCTCACCGAAACTCGCTCTGTTTATAATATCCGTCCTCGCTCCATATTGCTGAAAGTTAGATTTAGAATAATATAAAAACCTTTCAAGATATGAAAAAGCTCTTTATTATCGTTGTTTATATGTTCATGTCATTTACAGTTCATGCACAGATAACAGCTCCGTTTCCGCAAAACCTTCAAAAGAAGAGTGCTATTGACACGGCACGATACAAGGTTACATATAATTTGAAATATAAAAATCATCCCGCCGACAAAAATTATCTCAGCGACGTGCGCAATGTATATATAGGGAAACGTTATGTAAGAGATTTTAGCGACATCATATTCCATTTCGATTCACTCTGCACAGAAGCCTCCAGGCATGGAGCTGTGACACGAAGCAACATTCAAGGAAATCCATGGCCAATAGAATTAATCGTTGAAGGTGGCAAAAAGGCAGACATTAAATATCGTATGCCACTACAAACTGGTGTGTTGAATTTCCAAC
>NZ_GL982518.1 GCF_000220255.1 Prevotella pallens ATCC 700821 | reverse complement strand
GGCATCGTTCTTTGAAAAGATTTACATAGACAGAGAAGTAGTACAAGAAGCGTCTGTTGCTATTAAATATAGTATCAGATGGGTAAAAGAAACGTCCTAGTTAATTTATTATAGGTGTATAAACTTGATATTACTGGATAATTAGTTCTGAGCAGATATTGAATTTAGATATATATATCACTATTTTATAGTGATGTTTATATATTCTTATAAAAGACATTTTACAATGGAGAGTTTGATCCTGGCTCAGGATGAACGCTAGCTATAGGCTTAACACATGCAAGTCGAGGGGAAACGGCATTATGTGCTTGCACATTTTGGACGTCGACCGGCGCACGGGTGAGTATCGCGTATCCAACCTGCCCTTTACTTGGGGATACCCCGTTGAAAGACGGCCTAATACCCGATGTAATTCATTGATGGCATCAGATATGAATAAAAGATTTATCGGTAAAGGATGGGGATGCGTCTGATTAGCTTGTTGGTGAGGTAAAGGCTCACCAAGGCAACGATCAGTAGGGGTTCTGAGAGGAAGGTCCCCCACATTGGAACTGAGACACGGTCCAAACTCCTACGGGAGGCAGCAGTGAGGAATATTGGTCAATGGGCGCAAGCCTGAACCAGCCAAGTAGCGTGCAGGAAGACGGCCCTATGGGTTGTAAACTGCTTTTATACGAGAATAATTTGATGCACGTGTGCGTTATTGCATGTATCGTATGAATAAGGACCGGCTAATTCCGTGCCAGCAGCCGCGGTAATACGGAAGGTCCAGGCGTTATCCGGATTTATTGGGTTTAAAGGGAGTGTAGGCGGTTTGTTAAGCGTGTTGTGAAATTTAGGTGCTCAACATTTAACTTGCAGCGCGAACTGTCAGACTTGAGTACACGCAACGTATGCGGAATTCATGGTGTAGCGGTGAAATGCTTAGATATCATGAAGAACTCCGATTGCGAAGGCAGCATACGGGAGTGTAACTGACGCTTAAGCTCGAAGGTGCGGGTATCGAACAGGATTAGATACCCTGGTAGTCCGCACAGTAAACGATGGATGCCCGCTGTTAGCGCCTGGCGTTAGCGGCTAAGCGAAAGCATTAAGCATCCCACCTGGGGAGTACGCCGGCAACGGTGAAACTCAAAGGAATTGACGGGGGCCCGCACAAGCGGAGGAACATGTGGTTTAATTCGATGATACGCGAGGAACCTTACCCGGGCTTGAATTGCAGAGGAATTATTTAGAGATAAATATGCCCTTCGGGGTCTCTGTGAAGGTGCTGCATGGTTGTCGTCAGCTCGTGCCGTGAGGTGTCGGCTTAAGTGCCATAACGAGCGCAACCCCTTTTCTTAGTTGCCATCAGGTAATGCTGGGCACTCTGGGAACACTGCCACCGCAAGGTGTGAGGAAGGTGGGGATGACGTCAAATCAGCACGGCCCTTACGTCCGGGGCTACACACGTGTTACAATGGCCGGTACAGAGGGATGGTGTAATGTAAATTGCATCAAATCTTAAAAGCCGGTCCCAGTTCGGACTGAGGTCTGCAACCCGACCTCACGAAGCTGGATTCGCTAGTAATCGCGCATCAGCCATGGCGCGGTGAATACGTTCCCGGGCCTTGTACACACCGCCCGTCAAGCCATGAAAGCCGGGGGTGCCTGAAGTTCGTAACCGTAAGGAGCGACCTAGGGCAAAACTGGTAATTGGGGCTAAGTCGTAACAAGGTAGCCGTACCGGAAGGTGCGGCTGGAACACCTCCTTTCTGGATAGGACTTTTATTTTTGTATTATCTAAATGTTTTATCACCATATAAATAATAGATATTAGGAAGTTTTCTCTTCTTGTACTCGCATCTTTGTTCTACAATATAGA
>NZ_GL982517.1 GCF_000220255.1 Prevotella pallens ATCC 700821 | reverse complement strand
AGATATGTTGGTGTGATGGAGAGATTTACTGGTTTAGGTTTGGGCGAAGCGGATGGTACGGTAGATATGGGCAGTGACTCTAACGGAGGAATGGGCGCCCCCAGTAGTGTTGATATTGTGTGGCTTTCGTATTTAGAAAAGAAGTTTTATCGGCTTAATGTTAAATTCTCATCAGAGCTACAAGATAAGATACGCCAAAAGTTCCGTACAAAATATTATGATTGGCCAGCTAAGAGGTATTGGGCATTTACAGGTTTTGTGATCAATATGCTTCCCAAAGGGCATGTGTGGCTCTATGTAGATGGTATAGGTCGACGCGAATTGGTCTGTGATACTCTTGTTGGCAGGGAAGTAAATGTGCCATTGCAGGATTTTGACGAAGATGGGTATCGATACCGCAAAACGCTTGATGCGTTTTGTGAAGGGCGACTTGGGGATTACACATGGGCGGAAGAGAATTTCAAACGAAATGGTTTGTCAGATGGTTTGTGGGATACCTATAAGACGAAATACAACTATGAGATAGAATTTAAGTTTGAAGATGAAAAAGCTGTTTTGGATGTTGATTATCTTTACCGATTCCTTACGGGAGAATTTTGGCATAGAGATAATAAGCCGATGCCTTCAGTATTGCCTCGCGTAAGGGAAATTCAGGCAGGATGGGAGGTAGGTACTACGATTTATGATGGAAATTTTTATTTTGATGAAGAGGAAATCATAAAGGGATATGCAGAGGCTTTCAAAGCTAAGGGAGCTTCGGGAAAGTTGATGATTGAGGTTAGCAAATATAACAATTGGTTTACTATTTATTTGTTAGTGAGTGGTAAAAAGTATCCCTTAACCAAAACAAAGATTCATGTTTTTCGAACAACTCCACAGCATTTAAAGGAGGAAAAATGGCCATTTTATAATAATCATCCAGATATTTATTCTGGAGATATTCATTATGTAGGTGAATAGCATATGGGAAAAGATTCAGACTCCACGCCCTAACACCACACCGAATACCAACCCTGGTCCACCTGTAAGCTGGAACGACCCAACTAACCCTGATGACCCACAGGCTGGTTATGGTTATATCCCAAACGATACTACGAAAGAAGAAACCTTCTTCTATCACAGTGATCACCTTGGCAGTACGTCCTACATTACAGATGATAAAGCCAACATCACGCAGTATGATGCCTACTTGCCATACGGTGAACTGTTGGTTGATGAGCACAGCAGCAGTGAAGACCTGCCGTATAAGTTCAATGGCAAACAGTTTGATGAGGAGACAGGCTTGTACTATTATGGTGCAAGGTATATGAATCCAATCACGAGTATTTGGTATGGGGTGGATTCACGTATAGGAGAAATGCCATTTAGTAGTTCTTACTCTTATTGTGACAACCATCCCATTAATTTTATAGATAAAAAGGTGATAAGAAACTTAATTGGTTTATATTGACAAAAGGTATTCCTCCACAAAATGATATTAGAAATAATTCTGCATATTTTAGAAACAATTATGATAATAATGTTGTAAATATATGGGCTTATGGACTAAAAGACCCTTCGGATAAAAAATATCGTCAACAAGCATGGGGGATAGGTATATCTAGACTTAGTTCAGGAGAGCGGTGGATGGAAGTTGCTTCATACTTATCTAGGGATGTTTCTTTATTTGCAAGGCGTATAGACATTGCCGATAAGGGATGGCGGAAAAGGAACAATGGTCATCCTATATTGGTCTTACATAGTTGTGCTTCATCTACCTTTGCACAAGAAATCTCTGCATCTAAAGAATTTAAAGGGGTTATCATTATTGCCCCAGATGTAACATTACATACCACAAAAGAAAAAGGAGAATGGCTTAATTCTTTAGTTTACGGGAA
>NZ_GL982516.1 GCF_000220255.1 Prevotella pallens ATCC 700821 | reverse complement strand
GTTAATAAGATATCCGATATTATAGAATAAATATAATAAACCAAATATAAAATACACTGTATAAGTGACTATGCCACAAGCAAAACTAACTAAAGAAAAGTAAATATACGATTCTTAAAGTATAAACACACTGAATGAAAGTTTTGGGCAATTAGTAGTGCTCGGCTTTGACATCGCTGTCTTTACACCTACACCCTATCAACGTCATAGTCTATGACGACCCTTATGAGGAGTTCTAATCTTGCGGAAGGCTTCGCACTTAGATGCTTTCAGCGCTTATCCATACCAGACTCAGATACCCAGCGGTGCACCTGGCGGCACAACTGGTAAACCGGAGGTCTGTCCACCACGGTCCTCTCGTACTAGTGGCGGCACCACGCAAAACTCCAACGCCCACGATAGATAGAGACCGAACTGTCTCACGACGTTCTGAACCCAGCTCGCGTGCCACTTTAATGGGCGAACAGCCCAACCCTTGGGACCTTCTCCAGCCCCAGGATGTGACGAGCCGACATCGAGGTGCCAAACCACCCCGTCGATATGAGCTCTTGGGGGGGATCAGCCTGTTATCCCCGGAGTACCTTTTATCCTTTGAGCGATGCAGTTTCCATACACTTGCACCGGATCACTATGCCCCAGTTTCCTGCCTGCTCGGCATGTCTGCCTCCCAGTCAAGCGCCCTTATGCCATTACACTCTATGAGGTCGGTTACCAATCGACCCGAGGGCACCTTTGGAAGCCTCCGTTACGCTTTTGGAGGCGACCACCCCAGTCAAACTACCCACCAAACAATGTCCGCGAAAGTACGCGTTAGACCTCAGACAGCCAAAGGGCCGTATTTCAAGGATGGCTCCACACACACTGGCGTGCATGATTCAAAGCCTCCGGCCTATCCTACACATCGGATGACCAAGGTCAATGCTAAGCTGTAGTAAAGGTTCACGGGGTCTTTTCGTCCCATCGCGGGTAATCGGCATCTTCACCGATACTACAATTTCACTGAGATCATGATTGAGACAGCGTCCGGATCATTACACCATTCGTGCAGGTCGGAACTTACCCGACAAGGAATTTCGCTACCTTAGGACCGTTATAGTTACGGCCGCCGTTTACTGGGGCTTCAATTCAAACCGTCGACATACATCTAAGCTCTCCTCTTAACCTTCCAGCACCGGGCAGGTGTCAGGCTGTATACATCATCTTTCGAGTTAGCACAGCCCTGTGTTTTTGTTAAACAGTTGCCTGGACCTATTCTCTGCGCCTCATTAAAAATGAGGACCCCTTATTCCGAAGTTACGGGGTCAATTTGCCTAGTTCCTTAACCATGAATCTCTCAACGCCTTAGTATGTTCTACCCGACTACGTGTGTCCGATTACGGTACGGGTTGCTCAAACATTAAGCTTAGCGGATTTTCTTGGAAGTATGATTACCTGTACTATCAAAGCTCTCCGAAGAAAACTCTGTACTATAGAAGATCAGCTCTAAATGCGGATTTGCCTACATCTATCTACACCTAACTTCTTTAACGCCCATATCCGTAAGGGCGCGACAGTGTCACTGCTCCGTCTCCACATCGCTGAATGAGCAAGTCACGGAATATTAACCGTGAAGCCATCGCCTTCGCCATTCGGCTGAGACTTAGGACCCGACTAACCCCAGGCTGATTGACATCGCCTGGGAAACCTTAGTCTTACGGCGAGGGGGAATCTTACCCCCTTTATCGTTACTTATACCTACATTTGCGTTTCTATACGCTCCAGGATCAATCAATATCACCATTCAACGCATATAGAATGCTCCCCTACCGATACTTTTTATATACAATGCTATCCCGCGACTTCGGTATCTGACTTATACCCGATTATTATCCATGCCCGGACCCTCGACTAGTGAGCTGTTACGCACTCTTTGAATGAATGGCTGCTTCCAAGCCAACATCCTAGCTGTCACCGGGACCAGACTTCGTTAGACTAACTTAGACAGAATTTCGGGACCTTAGACGACGGTCAGGATTCTTCTCCTCTCGGGGACGGACCTTAGCACCCGCCCCCTTACTGCACGACTACAGTCCGTGAGCATTCGGAGTTCGTCAGGTCGCGATAGGCGGTGAAGCCCTCTTGACCTATCGGTCGCTCTACCTCTCACGGAGAACATCGCACGCGGCACCTAAATGCCTTTCGGGGAGTACGAGCTATCTCCAAGTTTGATTGGCCTTTCACTCCTACACTCAACTCATCGGGAAGCTTTTCAACGCTTATCCGTGCGGTCCTCCATTCTGTGTTACCAGAACTTCAACCTGGTCAAGTGTAGATCACTTGGTTTCGCGTCTACCCCATCCAACTATACGCCCTATTTAGGCTCGCTTTCACTACGGATACGGGGCTGAACCCCTTAACCTCGCTGGACATGGTAACTCGTAGGTTCATTATGCAAAAGGCACGCCGTCACATATATATATGCTCCGACCGCTTGTAGGCGTATGGTTTCAGGAACTATTTCACTCTCCTCATTGGAGTGCTTTTCACCTTTCCCTCACGGTACTAATTCACTATCGGTCTCACGGGAGTATTTAGCCTTACCGGATGGTCCCGGCAGATTCATGCAGAATTACTCGTGCTCCGCACTACTCAGGGATTCACTACGTCTCATCAAGCTTCGGATACAGGATTATCACCTTATATTATTGAACTTTCCAGAACATTCTCCTCACTTTCAAAGTACGATATCGTGACCCTACTACCCCTATCACGCATTAATACGTCATAGGTTTGGGCTATTCCCCGTTCGCTCGCCACTACTAGGGGAATCATTAAATTATTTTCTTTTCCTACAGGTACTAAGATGTTTCAGTTCCCTGCGTTTGCTCCCATAAAAAATATATGGGTGACTATCATTCAGACAGTCAGGTTGTCCCATTCGGAAATCCTCGGATCAAAGATTATTTGCATCTACCCGAGGCTTATCGCAGCTTATCACGTCCTTCATCGCCTCCGTGAGCCTAGGCATCCGCCATACGCCCTTAATTACTTTCTATTCATTTTATATACTACCAAACTAATAATATTAATACCAATGGTAGCATATTCATGCTCATACTTTCAGCTGTATTTTGAAATCTAATTCTAATCCTTCTTGTATAAACAAAAAGAAATTACTTTACTTTACAGTCTTGCTTGTGTCAATATGTCAAAGAACGATATCAATGATGCAACGATAAAACGATGCAAAAATGATGAGTG
>NZ_GL982515.1 GCF_000220255.1 Prevotella pallens ATCC 700821 | reverse complement strand
TAGGGATTTTCATGTTCTTCGATGCCGTCTGCTTTATTCCTTACCCATATAGAAGGACTATCCCAAAAGACATCAGTTGTTAAGTTCGGTTCTTTTCCTGTATCTTCATTATTGTCTTTAATATAAAGATCCACAGCTTCTGGTAAGTTGTTGAAAGCTAAATCCTCTCCAACGGATATAGGATTGGATTTGTGTTGGGGATTTTCCATAGGACGTCGCCTGTCATGCTGATAGGCATAATTGAACGCCTCTTCCATCGTCACCCTATGGTTGTTGTCAACATCCGAATAAATGGGCTGCCCGAAGGCATTGCCCTCATTTATTGCAGAAGTCCAATGGTAAACGAACTCGTCATAGGGAATGTCACCACATGACCAAGAAGACTCACTCCCCTTTGATGCCGCTGCCACAAAGCATCCCACCTTGGACAATTCCTCAATGAAACCGCCTGAGAAGCATTGCCCCAACACGGCATTGACATAGACGGACTTCTCGTTAAACGGACGAAGCCAATCTGCAAGTTCATAATCGTGCAGTTTTTCTTCATTCCACAAACAGATATATGACTGATTATTATTGTCTCTTGTGCCGCCGTGGTCTATCACATAGAAGAAAAGATGGTCGTCTTTCCCTATCCTTTGGGAAAGGCTGGAAAGGACGTTCTTCACGTTGGCACGCGTGGCGGCATATTGTATGTCCGGCTGTCCGTCATTGTCCAAGTCCAACGGAGAGGATTTGTAGCCTCCGGTCGTTGCATGCATGTCGGCTGCAGGGTCTGTCCCGTCGGACATCACGACAGAGATGTTGTTTTTAGGCACACCATATTTATTGACCAGTGTCTGATAGACAAAAGAGCAGTCGTTCCAATAACGCTCGTAGTTAGAATACTTATTATGTCCGCCACTGAGAATTACTGCATAAGTACGTCCTGCAGCACTTTTAACCTCATTGGTAAGTGTCGCTTTTTTCACATAAGGTTTTTGAAATGCTCGTACTCCATAACGATTTTTTACTTCTAATGGAGAGAAGTTCCCCATAGGCGGAAGACGGAATTTCGTCGATAGAGGTGCGGGAGATTGGTATTTCCCTATCTTCTTTGCAATACTAACGACGTAACAATCATGTTCCCAACCCTTCATTGGTTCTGCATCAACGAAAAATATCCATGCATTGCTTTGCAGGAAAGAGAGTTTTTCGCCTTCACTCATTACATTAAGAACAGGGTCATCACAGAGGTAGTAATCCACATCTTGGTCATTAAAACACATTTTGACAATGGATAAGGCTTCCTGTCTTGAGACATCACGCATTTGTTGTGCTATTGCTGGTGAATTAATCAAACAGCAAAGCAATAGGAATAAAAATTTAATTTTCTTTTCCATAGCTTTTAGTATTAAATTAGACAATAACGTGTTAATATACACGCTTATTCATGTTACTATAACTTTATTTTAATATTCTTGCAAAAAATCCGAGCAAAAAAATTAGCTAATCACTTGAAGGCAGTTCTGTTTCGTATGAAAGTCTGCTACTCTTCGGTACAAGAAAAAGTAACTTTTTCCTCATCTTATTTCTTTTGAACTTATAAATTCTTTCAAAACCATATAGATTGTGGCTGATTCCACATTACCGACATAGGTTAGATTTATAAACCATTTTCCCTTTGTCAAAGTAATTTCACGAGAGGTTATTCCTCCACATTCCCCAATATATTTCTTCTATTTCCTCGTTGGCAATAGGGGAATTAGAGAGAGCCAACACTCCATTTATAAATACTGCTTTTTCCATCATAATTTTATTTGGTTAATGAATAATATATTGTGTCTATCTGATTTTTAACTCAGAGACTGATAGCTGGCTACTTAAGGCACTTCTTTATGACAATCCAAGATAGAGATTTCTAATAGAAGAAATAGACTTAACGATTCGTATAGGATAATATTTCTTTTACTTTGTACTTTCTTTACCTATTTAGATGTTCCAAAATTTCATTATACTAGACTTAAAACAGAACGTTTGAACTGTATTTCTAAATGCAATTTTAGGGAAATTATTTTAATTAAGCAAATTTTCAAGGTATTTTTTTGCAAAAAATGCTTCTTTTTATCATTATACACTTGTTGGCGGAATTAATTTAATGCATATTTGACATGTCCTAGTGGTTTCTCAGAATAGGAAGTCAAAGAACAAAGTATATTCTCTGCACGAACCAGATGTAGTTTGCATCAGCAAGGGTAAGGAACATAAGCAATATGAGTTTGGCAATAAAGTATCTATTCTTCGTTCATGGTCAGGACTTATTCTTGGTGCATGTTCTTTTAGGAATGAATATGATGGGCATACTATCGAAAAGACGTTAGAACAAACCCAAAGGATGACAGGAAGGAAGGTTGATAAGTTAGCAGGAGATAGAGGGTATAGAGGTATAAAGCAGATTGGACAGACAAAGATACTCATCCCTGATACTCCTAAAGCTAAAGACAGCTACTACCAAAAGAGAAAGAAACACAAACTATTTTGTAAACGAGCAGGTATAGAACCAAC
>NZ_GL982514.1:767496-772022 GCF_000220255.1 Prevotella pallens ATCC 700821 | reverse complement strand
TGAATCAGCAAAGTTCAGGTGAAGAAAGACGGTGTGGTAACGACAGCTGCCAAGGGTAGTGCTCCGAAAGACGAGACCGTAATGATTGTCAGCGGACGCAATGTCTATGACGCTTTCGGTCGTTTACGTTGTCAAACAAAAGTGCACAACTACAAATGTAGTTATTTACTCTGATATTTCATTGTTTTATTATCAAAAATTCTTTTTGTTGTCATAGTGCAAATATACTTTTTTATTAATAATTATAACTAAAACCCAAAACTTAATTGGAGGTCAAGTTGTGCACTTTTGTTTGACAACGTACAATATTCTTACCCATACATTGCCCATTGCAACAGCCGATACACTTGAAATTACCAATACAGCCATTACAATTCTTAAAGAACTCTATCGTCCAGGTATACAATATAAGAAGTCGGGAGTAATTCTTGGCGATATATCTTCTAACAAAGTTGTTACACAATATCTTTTCGACCCTATTCCTAATCGTCCCGAACGGCATCATTTAATGCAACTGATAGATAAAATCAACCAACGTTATGGAACAAAAACCATTTTACTGGGGGTAGAAGGTGTGGAAAACCAAAAGTGGACAACCAAATGTGAACAACGAACTCCAAATTATCTTACAGAAATCAACGAAATAATGACTATCAAGATATAAAAATTTTATTACGACTTTCTATTCTTCTACCTTACTTGCTTTGTTGTATTCATCTTTAGTCATTATTCCCTTAACGGCTTCCTTTGGACTTGTTGCCTCCTTGTAGAATATCCAATGAATTATAGATTTAGACTCATAAATAGATGTATATGCTTGAACGAAAGTCCAACCTTTGTTAGACATATAATTACCTGCATCAACCATACTGTTAAATGGGATTTCTTCTCCTTTTTCATCAACTAATTTTTGTTTGTTTTTGAGTCCACCCCATGCAGAGTACACGGGATTGTTTCCAAAATCAAAAACAATTTTTAATCCAGCTGATAGTTCTTTTTCAATACCTTTGACTTCGCAATAGTATTTTTTAGTTTGGGCTATCATAGTGATAGATGATATTAACATGAGAAAGGTGAGGGCAGTTTTTTTCATACAATTCCTATTTTGTTATAAATGTTCGTAGCAATTTTTTATTTCTCTTCTGCAATACTCTGGAAGAAAGTAAAGAGTGATACATTAAATGATACCTAAGTGTTTTATATAAAACTATTTTTCTCCTTTTAATCGTTTTATTTCTTTATCGAAATCAGATATATATTCTACATCTTGTTTATGGCGAAAGACCTCATATTCTTGTGTACGTTGTCAAACAAAAGTACACAAGTGCAAATGTAGTTATTTATTCTGATGTTTCATTGTTTTATTATCAAAAATTCTTTTGTTGATTGAATTTTGCTTTATCACTAATCTTATAAGGTTCTATATAATTCAGGCTTATCGTGTGCTGTTTCAATAATCAAATTCTTTAATATCCTAAATTTGATAAAGGAACAACTCCTGATATTATATCTAAAAAGTCCACTCTTAAAAGCCTAATATTCCGCTGATTCATAGTATATTATGTTATAAATTATTTGCAAATATCTGCAAGTTTTTGTACCTTTACACTATAATTCTTGCAGATATTTATGCTTAAACGTACATCCAAACAGCTCTCTATGTTCTCTTCTTTAGAGGAGATGCTATCAATGTATTATTAGCTGCGGCAGCATATAACTTCAAAAGAGCTATGAGAGTTCTTTTGTACCTTATAAAAAGAATCAGCATAGAGCTTGTCAATACAAGCTTTATACTGAAATATAGTTTTTAAGGGACGACTAAATAGTCTTCATTATTCTATTACAATCTCTTCAGGTATATTTTTTAATTTACCATCATTAGTAAAAGAGAACCTTATCCATGATTTGTCGGCATTGTCATCAATCGCACCATCTAAACAAGTTGATTTAATGTAATATATTAAAATGAACCCTTCCTGATTATTTTCTTTTTTATTGTATTTACCCATGTGTGCTATAAATGCAAGGGTGTCTTTACCAATGAGATGATTATTTATAATAATGCTATCTGCCATTTGGGCTGTTCGCATTTTCAAACATCCACAACTATCTTTTTTCCATATATCTTCATACATATTAATTTTAGTTTCTGTATTATAGGACACTAAAGAATCTATATGTACTACAGAATTTCTAGATTTGTTTGTTTGGCAACTCACGAATGTACATAGTGTAGTTGCAAAAAGGATATTAAAAATCCCCATCTTTTCCAACATAAACATTTACAGCTCTATTATTACGATAATTCCCCCAATTACTCCAATATGCATCGTCAACATTTTTCTTGGTAACATAGCGAGAATGTACGTTGTCAAACAAAAGTGCACAACTGCAAATGTAGTTATTTATTCTGATATTTTATTGTTTTATTATCAAAAATTCTTTTGTTGATTGAATTTTGCTTTATCACTAATCTTATAAGGTTCTATATAATTCAGGCTTATCGTGTGTTGTTTCAATAATCAAATTCTTTAATATCCTAAATCTGATAAAGGAACAACTCCTGATATTATATCTAAATATGTTTTATACTCCAAAGGAATTTGCTGTCTGAACATTATATCTTTCTCTGGATCGACATTTTTCTTTAATTTATAGCATAAATATAACCTTTCATTTAAGTTCGGGTATATTTCTATAGTTGTTAGTTCATACGCTTTAACAGAATCATAATCTTTGACAGTTAGTTTACGGATTTCTTTCTTATAAATACCAGAAAGATGAGTATTTTTAGAATCCTCTTGTATATCTTTCTCAACTAACAAACAATTATGTAATCCTGCTGTAATAAATGTTCTTTCGTTCTTCGTTCCTTTCCAAAATGTCATTCTTTCGAACTCACCTGAAATTATCCAGAACTTAAATAATTGTCCGTAGCCTTCTAAACCATGAATGCCATTTACATCTTTTATTTGACTTAACTTGAGGAACTGCCTTGTTACTGCATGACAAAACAATATATCATCTACAGATAATGTGTCTATATTCCACGTACCATCGTTACTATACACTTTAAAGAATATGAGGTAAGGCTTCTTTATCATTTGCCCTAAGACATAGACACCATTTCTTAATTGTATGGATATTATTTTATTTTCTTTCCAAGATATCATTTTTGTTATCATAGTGCAAATATACTTTTTTATTAATAATTATAACTAAAACCCAAAACTTAATTGGAGGTCAAGTTGTGCATTTTTGTTTGACAACGTACAACCATAGACTTGTAGTTTTAATATTATACATTCTGTTCTCTATCTCTATTGTGGCTTGCGTTTTCGTACCACGTTTTTTACTCTTTTATTTATGACGTCATATTTTAGAGTGTATGACATCATATTTTGAATCTTAATG
The DNA here is from genome assembly GCF_000220255.1 of Prevotella pallens ATCC 700821. Classification (GTDB taxonomy): domain Bacteria; phylum Bacteroidota; class Bacteroidia; order Bacteroidales; family Bacteroidaceae; genus Prevotella; species Prevotella pallens. The sequence goes on along the minus strand of NZ_GL982514.1, from coordinate 768,608 downwards.
CTCATTCTTTAAGAATCAGGTAGTTATTGGGATAACTCCCGATTTGGAGTATTACTCGCATTATCAATTGTTCCTGGTAAAACAATATCCTCTATGGGAGTTTGTTTATACCACATTTTTGTTATGTACGGATACCTTTTCAAAATCTGTTCTATAATTCTTTGATCATTTTCACCTGTCTTCCAGTAATCAAAACAAGAGTAATAGTTTGCATAATCAGAAATTATATCAAAAAATATTTTCCTATTATAATCGCTTGGGAAACTAACTGCCTCACTAATAAGATTTCTATCGTCAAGAAGTAAAAAATCATCAGAAAGATTATTCCTGCTATTTATCATCTCTTGCCCACATTTACTCGTAATTATATTAAGCAATTTATCTTTATCTATCACGAAAAAAAACAGATATCCTTTTTCGCGTAGCTTATCACATAAGCTATTTGCATTTTGTAGTTTAAATTGTTTGTTGTTTCCTCTTCTTAATTCATTAATGTCTTTATAATTATCTCTACAAATAACTCTTTTAAGCATTAAAAAGTGTTCATAAGCTAATGTATCCTTTTCTAAAAGAGATTTCAAGTGCACCCTAAGTTCTATTTTAGGAGCACAGACACTCTGTGCATATACACAAACTGAATATTGCAAAATCAGCAATAAAAAAAATACATTTTTCATTGTTTTCTTCCTTTCTTTTTTGTTTAATCAGCTACATAAAGGTATACAACTTTAGCCTGACTTACATGCATATTACTATTACCGCCTACTACTTCTTTCCCATTATAAATGCTTACATGTCCAGAATAGCTAACTCCTTCTTTAGATATCATAATAAAAGTTCCCCCTTCGATTTCCAAATTTACTTACGCCCTGTTCTATCGATTTTGAATTTTGTACAGAAATAATTTTGTCTTTATTGTACGTTGTAAAATAAAAGTGCACAACTGCAAATGTAGTTATTTACTCTGATATTTCATTGTTTTATTATCAAAAATTCTTTTTGTTGTCATAGTGCAAATATACTTTTTTATTAATAATTATAACTAAAACCCAAAACTTAATTGGAGGTCAAGTTGTGCACTTTTGTTTGAATACGTACAATATAAATATTAT
>NZ_GL982514.1:706539-767446 GCF_000220255.1 Prevotella pallens ATCC 700821 | reverse complement strand
CGTAAAGTCTGGTTTGTGTATTTATTGTTGTAGGACTGAAAGACTCCATTTAAAATATAGGAGAACGACAAAAGCGAGAAGATCAATGACATCAAACAAGTCGGTATTTTTACTTTTAACGAGTGTTGCTATGGAAGAAACAAAAAACAATATATAACAGGAATTTTTATCAATGCAAAAACTGGTAATACATAGTGTAAAACAAAGATAGATTTCACTTACTTTTAGGACACTACCAATTTGATTTGTTTCATGATGGACTGAATTTCAAAAGTTAATACGGAATCGCCTATATAAGCAATTTCGCAATGAATTATATGCGAATTAAGTTTTACCAAATAGAAATTAAAAATAAAATGATGTCATCTCAAAAGATATAATTATTTTTGCATTTTAGTACTATTGTTTCCCAACGTACAGCATAGAACAATATTTCATTGATATATATTGAGGTGTTGATAATTTAGAAAATAAACGTAATGAAGTAATAAAGAGAATTATGGCTATCAAGTTAAACAGAGGCGCAACCCATGCCAAGAAGGATATAAAAGAAGGTGATATTTTTTATGTCTACAATGATTATTACAAGAAATATTTTTTTGGCAAAATTCTTGTAGATATATCCGGGCGACTTACGAAGCACGTTGAAAAAAATAGTGTTCTTAACTTCTTCTCTGATTGTTATCTGGTTGCTGTATATAAAGAAATTTCCGATACACCAGAATTAAATAGTCGGGAATTTATTATCCCTGGTTGCTTCATCTACAAAACCAGCTTTAACCGTAGAAACAGAAACGGGTTTGATTGGGCGTATTATGCTTATGAAGCTGTAGATTACCATGCTTTAGAATTCCCGGAGTTTTTCCTTTGTAATGATGATGGGGTTTCGCTTGTACGTGGTGAACTCGAGTTTCGGACGGAATTGTCTCGCCAACAGGAAGAGGAATATAAAATTAGAGGAACGAAGTCGGGTAGTATAGATTATTCCAGTGCTTTGCTGTTGCAAGGATATAATGCCTATAACGATAGAATAAACTATCACGACCTTCGCCTGTTGCCTGATCTTCGAAAGCACATTTACGATATGATAGGCGAAGATTCTAGTATAACGTATTATGAATTGGCTTTGAAGTACGGCAAGGATACGGGGCGTTTCTATATAGATGCCTTGTCAGAAGAATCCCAACCAGTCAAGACTGTGGAAATAGACAAAAATACAGGATTTCCATTAGAATTGTTATGCGGAATTGCGTGGAGCTTCAGACAAAAGAGATATTCATCGTTGGCTTTATTTACAGATGCCTTACAAGCGTATAATGAAGAACTTTCAGGCAGATATATCCCTAATATTTGGACTGATGAGCTGAAGCTGATTGGTAGTCGTATCCTGGTGCAGTATGAGTATTGGGACGATGAACTAGAAGATTCAAGGGAAGAAAAGATGTTATTGCAAGCAGACAATGGCAGCTATTTTACAGCATCTGAACTTATTTACAAGATTCATAATCAACTCTGCGACAAGCTGACTAATGACGACAATGTTTTCTTTGAAGGACTACAGATGTTTGAAAGAGACGATGTCAATTATCCTGGAATCCCTTATTATTTTATACTTCAAGGCAGTTGAAGTTAATATTAAAAATTATGAATGAAATGTTAAAGAAGCTCTTTGGCGACAAGTTCTCCCGTGCGAATAATATAGCTAAGTCTGTACGTTCTTTGCAACGAGTGCCAGAAAAGGAGCGGCCGAGGATTGTTAAGAAGGCAGTTTTCAATATCTACGTGATAGGTTCTATTATTATCCTTATCTCTCTGTGGCTTTATTTTTTTGGAAATGAAGTAAGTTCTATACCGATAGGTAATCATCTTGAAGGTGAAACATTTAGGTCAAGGAAAGCTAATCTTTACTTACATCTTCTTGTGCCAGTATTCATTCCGTTGATTTTTATTTTCGGTATTCCTTTGCTCATTCGTAACTATATCATCAAGAAGATTGTTGACAAGGAGTTTCCAAAAGATAAGAAGTTACAGTAGATTTATATATTATTGCCGTGCAGTAAAACTTTTTGAGGACAATATCTGTTAGTAATTATTGGTGTCCGATAAAATTTTTTGTGCGTTCATATCTTTTTAACTCAGAATAATAAAAAAAGCAGGCTGATTGTTTTGCACATTCAGCCCTTCTTATTTTCTTTGTAATTTGCAAAATAAAACAATGAAATAAGATGAGCAAAAGTACAAATTTTATAGGGCAAATGCAAGAAAAAGGTTGATTTATGTAGATTGATGATAAGTAATTGAGAATGTGTGAGAAACACGGATTATTTCCGTGTACTGCTTTGGTGGTGAAAGTGCAGAAAATGTGGATTTATGCAGAAGATACGTTACCAAATCGTTAGCCAAATGTGCCTGGATAAAGCAAGGTAACGCTAAGTAGTTTGTACAGTGATGGAGATTTTTGCTGTTATGATGCTTATGCACTGAACCACAATATTTTGTATAACCGAAAACGCTTCAAAAATGGGTAACTTTGCCCACAAAAACAGAAGCGTATGCAAAAAGGAAAAATGAAGGTGCTGCTCTACCTCAAAAAGAGCAGTTTGGACAAGTCGGGGCATGCTCCGATTATGGGACGAATAACCTACAATCGCACGATGGCTCAATTCAGCAGTAAGCTGTCGTGCAATCCCAAGTTGTGGAATGTGCGTGAGAGCAGGCTGAACGGAAAGAGCCGTGAAGCAGTGGCAGCTAATGCGAAGTTGGAACAGTTGCTCCTCTCTGTACAGCGAGCATACCAAACGCTTTGCGAGCGAGGTATAGAGTTCGCGGCAAAAGATATCAAGGAGCAATTTCAAGGCTCAATGCAGAACCGTACTACGTTCTTACAACGCTACGACCAAATGGTGGAAGACGAGAAGCAATTGGTTGGAGTGGAGATTACGGAACGCTGGCACTCGATGTATTACATGCTCCGAAAGCACCTGCAAGTCTTTATTCTGGAACAATACCGCACCAACGACATCACCTTTGGACAACTAACCGATGATTTCTTGGAGGGCTTGCATCAATACAGCGTGGGAAAGCACGGTCATTCACAGAGTTATTACCGCAAGATGGCTTTGGCGGTCAAGAAAGTGTGCCGTTTGGCTTTTCGTGAAGGTGTTATAGATCGTCCTCTCTTTGGCCTTGTCAAGATAGACAGAGGAGAAAGTAAACTGCCCAGAGCCTTGGACAGGGCTTCTTTGGACAAGATAAGGCAAGCCAGATTAGAGGATGATGAAACAGAACTGACACTTGCTCGCAACCTTTTCTTATTCACTTGCTACACAGGCACAGCCTTTTGCGACATGATGAATCTGCGCAAGGAACATCTTGTGAAGGATGATGAAGGGGCTATGTGGCTAAAATTCAGAAGGCAAAAGACAAACACCCTTTGTCGGGTAAAACTTCTGCCTCAAGCCACGACTCTGCTTGATACATATCATTCGGATGAACGAGAAACACTTTTACCGAGTATCAGCTACGAGGCCTATCGTTTCCTATTGAAAGCCCTGCAACTGAGAGCTGGGATTGCCATTCCCTTGACCGCACATGTAGGACGGCACACCTTTGCGACATTGATAACCTTGGAGAATGGAGTACCTATTGAAACGGTGAGTAAAATGCTTGGTCATAGCAAGATTGAGACCACGGAGCGTTATGCCTATGTAACACCAAAGAAAGTATTCGAGGAGTTTAATCGCTTTCTCTCTTTCACCGCTGATTTAACCCTTAGCTTTTGAGATTATGCGCAGTACATTCAATATATTATTCTACATCAATCGCAGTAAATTGAGAACGGATGGCACAACGGCAATCCTTTGCCGTATTACGATAGACGGCTCAAAAGTCGTGATGTCCACAGGAGAAAGTATCTCTCCCAAAGATTGGAGCGTGAAGCGACAGGAAACAAATGATAAGAAACTGAACCAACGCTTGCAATCGTTTCGAGAGAAGATTGAGCAGGGGTATAATACGTTGCTCCTGCAATTCGGTGCGGTGAGTGCCGAGTTGCTTAAAAACCACTTGCAAAGTGTCGGCTCAAATCCTACCACATTGCTTGCTCTTAGCCGAGAGGAACTGTCAATCGTTCAATCCACAAGGGCTTCAGGTACTTACCAAAGCTGCCGTAGCTATCACAGGCAGTTGGAAAGTTTTGTGGAAAGTAAAGGCGTAGTGGATATTCCTCTGACAACTCTTACTATGGAGTTTTTCGATGATTATCGTATCCACTTCAAAAGAAAAGGCTATGCCTTGTCCTCAACAAAACAAAATCTCTTTTGGTTAAGTCGTTTGATGTATAGGGCTGTGAGTCAGCAAACCATTCGTTATAACCCTTTTGAGGAAGCCAAGTATGAGCGAGTGGAGCGAAAAATCCGCTGTTTGAGTAAGACGGATATAGCCCGTTTATTGGCTATACCCTTGCAAAATGAACAGGCGGAATTTGTGCGGAGGCTGTTTCTCTTCTCGGTATTTACAGGTCTGGCTTTTGCTGATGTTAGCAAGTTGCGGTACTGTGATATTCAGACGAACAATGCCGGAATACGCTATATCCGTCAGGACAGAAAAAAGACAGGTGTAGAGAGCATCACGCCACTGCACCCGATAGCCGAGCAGATACTCTCGCTCTACCCACTGAAAGACAAGACAGAGGATAACCCAATCTTTGCAACCTCGCAGAGCAGAATGCAGATAGGTATGCACCTCAAGGCTATTGGTCTGGCTTGTGGCATTCGCCAAAACCTTTCCTTTCATGTAGCACGCCATACATTCGGCACACTGACATTGGAAGCAGGTGTACCCATTGAGAGCATCGCTAAGATGATGGGGCATGCCTCCATTGCAAGTACACAAATTTACGCGCAAATCACGGATAGCAAGATTTCAAAGGATATGGATAGGCTGATAGAGAAAAGTGGAAAATATTAGCGAATCATTGATGTCAGATAAGAAATAAAATAGCAAAATAGAGTCTTATATCGTTATAGAGCGAGTGAAAAGGAACGTTTTCCTCTCTCCATAAATAACGGTATATATCACAAGTTGTCTAATATGTGCAGTCCATAAAAAATCAAAGTTAGATTTTAATTTCTGCACATTATACTATTTTAGTTTCACTTTGTCGTATTCACTACTCACATAATCAAAGAAGGACGAAAGCAAATATAAAGTTATCCAAAGGAAGTCCAAGAGGAAATATATAGAAACTCCTCGATATGTTGATTTTATAATAAAAGAAGAAGTTTCCCATATTGTTTTCCATGTATCTACATATTTTATCGAAATCCTCTCTTTAATGTATAGATATACTTCATGGAACGGGATACTAAGCAATGATGCAGAAAGAAGCAAAATACATAGTAAAGCTAACACTATAATATAAAATGAAAGAGTAGTTGCCTTTTTATAATAGTTCTTCAATCTCACTCCTATCGGCATTAATTGAGCATTGACCTTCATTTTATATGGACTAAAATCAGTCTTTTGGAATTTGTCAATTAACATTAGAATAAATGAGAAGAATAAACCTACAAAAAGTGATAGAGCAGATACAACATATCCAGCAAACTCCCTACTAAATCCACCTACTGTTGTAATTGCTGTCACGACAGAAATCATTAATATATACCATTGGATTTTGGTGAGATAACATCGAGGTTTATTCTTTTTTATGCTTAATTCAGAACTATTAATACCTGCGTATTGGTAATAATGCGCATCACGAATTAACGCTTTGAATGCTTCTTTAAAATTCATGAATCTCCTGGTTTATATTCCTCTCTGTTTTAATTTCAGTTAAAAGATTGTGGCAATACTTCTGTATCGCCACAAAATCAGGAAGACCTGTTTGTTCGTCAGAAGTAATACCTTCATCTGAAAGATAAATAGTTGGTCTTATACTTTGAATATCCTTTGCAATATCATAATTGGCATTCCTGCCCTGTTCATCTGCAGTATATATGCGCCCCTTACCTTCACCAAGAGGTTGATTTTCTAGTGTCATTTCAGAGACAGCCTGCATAATTTTCCTTGTGCCGTCAGAGTTAATAGGAAGCTTTTGACTTACTGGCCTAACACGCACCTCTACCTCGAACTCTTGTGCTGCTTCAGTTACATTAGTGCAAAGACTTTCTGTTAGCGGTAATGGTGCTGTAAAACTAAACATTCTTATAGCTGCGGATTTTTCATATTTTTCTTTGAGTCGCTTTGGTACAAATGGCTCTATATCTACATTGAAAAAGTTGTCACATCCACTAAACAATTCTTTAATAAACTCATTAACAGAACCCTGGATGCTTTCTTCTGTATAGGATTGACATAGTAATACTGCATATTTGTCATTTAAGACAGGATTCAGAAGAATATAGTATTTATCCAAAACTGCGTAATTTGGTTTTATTTCAGCCTTCTCTTCTGCTTTTTCTGTATCTTGATACTCTCTTAAGATACCATACTTGCCACCCTCTATAACTCCATCTAACATCCATTTGTCTGAATTGAGTGTCATCGGTAGCATTTTACTATCGTCAATGCCTATTACTTTTTTACTTTTGTCGTCCTTGTGAAATTTGTCTTGTCCCACACCATTAACAAATGAACTAAAAAGATATTTCATGAGACTATTATCTGATAAATCAGACTGATTGGAATATTTTTCCTTTAAGAAATCTCTAAAGGTTTTGTTTTCATCTTGTTTTTTAGGATTAAGACCTATTATATAAACATTGAGTTTCGGATTATGAGCCATAATATATGATATTTATAATATACTTTCCATTTTTTTAATTGCCTCCTGCTCTTTGAGATAGGCTTGGTAGCGGAGTTCATTAGCTTGAAGTACAAGGTCATTGATGCGTTGTTGTATTGCTTCGTCTTGAAGCAATGGAATAGGGACTTCAGCAAGTTGCTTATCATCTATTTCGTCAACAACAGCTCCATAAGTGTGCCGAACAATTAAAGGTAAAGCATAGTCTGTAGACAACCAAGCATAGATATAGCCTGCTATGTCTTTATTTCGAGGTGATAATCTTAAACAATGTTCGTTTGCAACCCAGCCTGTCCAATGTTTAGGAACGATCATAATTTTTCCAATAGTACCACTTCTAGTTATCAGACACATGTTCTCTTCCAATGAAAGCTCTTTCTCGATTCTATCGGCATGCTTGCCGAAGGAAAGATACTTTTCTCCAGAAGGATTAAGTTGCAACAGCTGTTTGCCACCAAAGAAAGGTACTCCTTTCCCTTTCTCTACATAGATGCGTTTGAAACGACCTGGAAGAATAATATCTTTGGATATACGCGGGTCTCCAAGCGTAGTTACTTCCTTGGCATACTTCGAGATAAGGTTAATTATCTCGTCTACTTCGGGCAAGTGATAAGAGGCATCAAGGCGATTATTGAGTTTAGAAAGAGGTACAACATAATTACGGAAGCCTGCTTCTGGAGCGTAGTACTTGGAGGTGAGATTGGGTCTTTGAGGTATTTGTAGTGCATCGTAAAGCAACTGCTGTGCTTCATCAATAAGTGCGTTCGACTGGTCACACAAATCGTAAGATTCCACAATGGCTTCATGAATCAGTCTTTTTATCTCTTCTGGTGCATTGGGAATGGGAATATTACAGAGGTGTTCAGGCTCAATTTCATCAACAACTGCGCCATAAGTAAACGAACGAACTATCGCTTTTCCTATTTCTGTAGCAAAGAAAGCGTAAATATAGCCAGCATTTTCAGCAGATATCCGAATAGCATGTTCGCTGATGCAACATTTTCTGAGCGTATTGTTAACATAGGTAATATTTCCTATAGTACCAGAACGAGATAATAAAATTTGTCCATCTTTTACTCCATATCGTTTGGTGTACTTCTTATCTACAAATTTTTGAGGGATAGGTCTAATTTCAAGCATCTCAGAGCTACCCAAAAAAGGAACTCCTTTGGATAAGTAATTCCTTTTAGCTCTTGGTCCATAATATGCATCTTTCACTAATCCGTTCTTTCCCCACAGATACACCCAACCATAAAGATTTTGATATACCTTGTTAAGTGCTTTGATTGCTTCTATGTCGTAGGCAGAAGCATCAAGTCGTACCCCGTTTCTTTGCATTTGCGATAAAGAAATGGTACAAAATCTTAACGGAGAAGGTAACAAAAGAGAGTCTATCTGTCGCTTGAATTCTGACTGCTCGATAATAGGTTTTGCTGTGCTTACCATGTTATGCCATTTTCACGTTTCCACTTATTGAACACATCAGCCACCAGTATGGTCTGGTCGTTGACAATCTTCTCTTCAAAAGTCTCTTGGCGATAGCTCACATTACCCTCGCTATCTACCTCTCGCACTTGGGTTTCCTCGTGATGCAATATAAGATTACCTTCTTCATCTCGCTTATATATAGTATTGCCACGTTTATCGTGTCCGATGTGGTCTATCATAGTCATAAATATATTGTAGTCAGGAATGGTACCTAACTTTTCTTCTTCGGCTATTTCTACATCACTCTTTTTAACTACAAAAAGAATAGAACATTGAGTTCCATTGTGAGGTTGGAAGGTGTCAGCATGAAGGTCTATGCTGGCTATGATATGTGTTTTGCGCATAAGCCATACACGAATAAACTCTAAACCAGGAGAACTAAAAATGCTATCAGGCAATACAATGGCTGCACGTCCTCCAGACTTGAGTAACTGAATGATACGTTCAATGAATATTTGCTCAGGAGGTACACTTCCTCGTAAGTTGGTTTCATTCATTTCCCATTTTCCCAACACCTTTGTCCAAGTATGTGCAAGTTCAAATTGCTCAAGTATAGACTGATCATTAATAGGAATTTTTGAGCCAAAAGGAGGGTTGGTTACAATCACATCAAACAGCCCTATTGTCTTATGATTGAGAATGGATCCTTGAGGCAAATCCATTTTTTGTTCCAGCATTGACTTTTTCCCTTGCTCCCATAATTGCGGAGGTAGTAAAGTGTTGAGCTGTATGATGTTCCCACTACCATCATTGTTCATTACCATATTCATCTTTGTAGCTTTGACAAGGTCGGGGTTGATGTCAAAGCCAAAGAAGTTTTCAGCTGCTATACGAGATATTTCCTCATTAAAAGCATTGCGGATGGCAGGAGTCCAATCTTCCATATTTTCTCCATATTCCTTTTGCATCTTAGCCTTAATGGTTGCGATTACTGCATTCATAGCCGTAACTACAAAGCCACCTGTGCCACAGCTACTATCCAAGACTTTCTCTCCCTCTTTGGGATTGATCATAGATACTGCCATTTGCATTACATTACGTGGAGTAAAGAATTCACCACGATCACCACGTAGATTTGAACCCACAATTTCTTCGTAAGCCTTACCTTTAAAATCGATACGAGTATCAAGTAGTGAATATTTTTGGAGTTCACCCACTATTTGAGTAACTGTGCGTGGCTCAAGTTTTATAAGATCATTTGCCTCAAATATCTTACCATTACGCTTCTTTACTTCCTCAAATATTTGTGCTATACGTTTATACACAGAGGCTTGTCCATCTGGATAGTTTCGTTCGCTTGATGTCGTATAAAATTCGATAGGTTTGGTTACATTTCGTTCATCAGTAATCTTACAGAAGATGATCTTGAGGAACTCAAAGAATGCTGCTTGCTTAGAATGTCCTTCGTTAACAGAAATAATATCGTGACAAGTACGGAACGTGAAAAGTAAGTTGTCATCCGTAGCTTTAGAGAGTTTCTTGCGTTGTGGTCTCTCATTTTCATTATTACTACCATCTGCCGAAGGTATGTCATTACATTCCTCATAATGGATTATACCATCAGGAGCGATAATCTTCTTATATACGGTTTTATGTTTGCCATTTGTCCACATCCCCCATAGGCAATTGGCACAAGAAGCCATATAGGTTTTTAATTGAGCTACCCCTTCTCCCTTATCAGTAGGTCTGACAGATTCTTTTTTACACTCAATAATGAGTCCTATATGTTGTTGATCTTTTCGTTCCTCCTTAGTTGCATTTTCTGGAAATACCACAATATCTGCACGTTTCTTCCCATTTCCCATTTTAATAGGAAACTCTACGGCAATTTGCTCCTTTGAATATTTATGCTCAATAACCAAACGCTTCTCTACAGTTTGACGTACATATTCTTCGGGAGTCTCTTTTCTTATTGTGCCATCAATATAATCTCTTACTTTCCCTTCTGGGATTATTTGAATAATTGTATCTGTCATAATTTATACTATTAAATCTTTTGGTGATACCTCGAGCAAGTCTGCCACTTTGAAGATGGTGGCGAGATTAGGTTGTTTGCGGTTGCAAACATAGGCATTAGTCATGCTGAAACTCATACCAAGTTGCTTGGCGAGCCACGTTTGAGTGCGACCTTTTTCTTTTAGCTTGTCTTTGATAAGATTGCTATGCTCGATGTTCTGTGCCATAAGATTGTGCGTTTGTCAATTTATCTGTGCAAATATATGAACTTATACTGAACAAAACGAAGAAAAAGGCAGCTTTAACACAATGAATACGATATTATTACTTTGAGGTGGGGGTATGGTGGTACTAATCATATCAAAATGAGAAAAATACCTATCATTGTTGTATAAAGTAGTTTCCCAATACTTGCTCCTGATATACAACAAAAACTCTCAGAACAGATGTCTAAGAGCTTTGAGTTGTGTAAAGAAGTCAAGGCTTTGCTTGATAAAGCGAAGATTATGATAGCACATGTTATAGCGAACTTCGCTTGACATAATTCTCTTGTAGTATCTTATTGAGATCGGAGAGTCTATAGAGGATCTTGCCAGCAATTTGGGTGTAGGGGAAAATGCCTTTGTCCCGATAGTCCTGCAAGGTGCGTGGAGAAAGAAAGAGTCTTTCGCAGACTTCTCGCCCTGTGAGGTAGAGTTCGCCCTCAAATAGTGGGCGGTGTGTCTGTGCTGTTGCTCGCACACGCTTTGTGAGGTTTCTGATACCCAAGATGAGTTGCTTCATCTCGGGTGTTTCTCTGCTGATGGTTTCGTATTCCATAGTTCGTTCTATTTCTGAGGGTCAGACTTAGCGAGTAGTGCTTCCACATCCTCACGTTTATAGTAGCATTTATGCCCGATTTGAATAAAGGGCAACACCGATGTATCTCGGTAATGTTGCAGTGTCCGCTTGCTGATGTTCAGTATTCGGCACACGTCCCCATTGTGCAATAGGTCGGGCAGCTCGGCAGGTGGAGCGAAGTGCTCGTTGAAGCAGTCGGTAAGTTCCACGATGCTCTTTTTCAGTTCCTCCCAAGCGGAGGTGTCAATGGCTGTAAATCTCATTTTCGTTGTTGTTTTATTTGCGTGATTATTGATTTCTGACGCAAAAGTAAGCAGTGGATTTCGATTTCCGAAGAGGTCGGGATAAGCAGGGAAGAAGAGGGAAACGGCAGGAAGTCCACGCATCATATCTCCCCTGTTTTTCCCTTTTCAAATCCTCCTGCATCGCTCTAAAAGTCATTTGTTCCTTACGAAAAGTACAAAACTCTGCGAACCGTTGCAGACCTCACACTTTCTCACCGTACTATCCGCACACTTATTTTGCCCCTTTTCCTCCATTGTTGGGTGAAAAGGGGCTTTCTCGTTGTGTCGTAGCAAAGAAAAGTGATGTACTTTGATGCAAGAACACCGCCACCTTTGGCTCTGCGAAAAAGGCTGCCTAACTTGGCTTTGGTAATCGAGAACTTGCCAAATATCAAAACCAAGTAATAGAAAGCAATCCGCACAATGAAAAGAGAAAACTGCGACCACACCTCAAAGAACATCCAAATAGAGGAGTTTCTTTCGGAGCGATATGAGTTCCGTTACAATACCGTCTTAAATCGAGCCGAGTATTGCCAAAGAGGAACGGGGAACTATGTGGCAATAGACCGCTACTGCATCAATACGCTCAAACGAGCCTTGAATAAGGAAGCAGATGTACAGACCTCGTCCGAAAACCTATACAGCATCATAGAGAGCGACTTCTCCCCACAGGTCAATCCTGTACAAGCCTATTTTCATAGTTTGCCAGCAGTGAAACAAGGAGCAGTAACCGCCCTTGCCGACTGTGTGAGCGTAGCCAATCCCGAGAAATGGAGGGAATACCTTACCAAATGGTTGGTGGCAGTAGTCGCCAATGCGATGGATGACAAGCAGTGTTGTAACCATACTTGCCTTGTATTGACGGGTGAACAGGGAAAATTCAAGACCACATTCCTTGACCTTCTCTGTCCACCAGCTCTATCCGACTACCGCTATACAGGAAAGATATACCCACAGGAGAAAGATGTATTGAGTCTTATCGGTCAAAATCTCATCATCAACATCGACGACCAACTCAAAGCCCTCAACAAGCGAGACGAGAACGAGCTGAAGAACCTGATAACCTGCCCGCAGGTGAAGTACCGTATGCCTTACGAGAAGCATATCGTGGAACGACCGCACTTGGCAAGTTTCGTGGCATCGGTCAATGGAAACGACTTTCTCACCGACCCGACAGGAAACCGACGTTTCTTGCCTTTTGAAGTATTGGCGATAGATATAGACCGAGCCAAGGCAATCCCGATAGATGCCGTGTATAGTGAAGCCAAAGCTCTACTAAAAAGCGGATTTCGCTATTGGTTCAATGATGAGGAGATAATCGAACTGCACCATAATAGCGAAGCCTTTCAAGTCTATACGGCTGAAATGGAACTATTGCTCCGCTATTTCACCTTTCCAACGGAAGCAGAGAAAGCCACCAAGCGTTTTTATATGACCAATTCGGAGATAGTTGGCTACCTCTCCATCTACACCCGACAGCAGCTCTCTCCCAAACGGATGGGTGAAGCCCTGCGAAAGGCAGGCTATACGAGAGAGTGTCGCAGGGTAAACGGCAATCCTGTATATGTGTATGCCGTTCGCAAGATTCATCCCGAGCAACCGCCATAGCACTCTCTTACTATCTCCCTTCACTATACTCCTTTTTCTTTTCTATTCTCCTTACTACATTACTACAACTAAGGATAATACAGTGAAAGAGAAAGGATTGCAGGAGGTGTCCATCTTGCGACACAGCTTACTACTATCTTGCTACGCTTCTACAGCTGAAAGAATGGCTATACGGTGTAGAAGGAATAAGTAGAAAGATAAAATGGAGGGAAGTGTTACACTTCTCTCTTTCACTGTCAATCACTTATCCGAGTGTCGAAGGGTAGTAAGATAAAAAGAGGAAAACTCTAAAAAGAGAAAACAGAACAAACAATGAAATAACGAACAATGAATATGAATAACCCAAACCCAACAATAACAGCAATGAAGAACGAATATTACGACTTACAAAGTATTAAGGGAATATCCATAGCGGATTACCTTCATGCTCGGGGCATACAGCCCGTCAAGCAATACGGAAGTTATGCCCTTTACAATGCACCCTATCGGGAAGACTATAACGCCAGCTTGAAAGTGGACTTTGCACGGAATCTCTGGTATGATTTCGGCTTGGGCAAAGGTGGCAGCATCATAGACCTTGTGATGTTGTTGCAAAGGTGCAATGCTCACGAAGCAATGAACCATTTGTCAGAGAACGCTCTTTCCTTTCATCGTGCAACTCCTTCAAAGGAAGAAATATCAAAACAATCCCCAAGCACAAGGCGCATTCTAGGCATCAGTGAGGAACTGCCCCCATACCTGCAACACTATTTGCAGGAGGAGCGCAAGATAGACTTTTCGCTTGCCAAGCCCTATCTGCGTTCCGTGTGCTATGAGATGGACGGAAGAATTTACACCGCCATAGGATTTCCAAATCGGACAGGAGGATATGAACTCAGGGACAACGGTCATTTCAAAGGGACAATCGCTCCGAAAGATATTTCCGTTATCGGTAGTGTAGATGGGACAAAAGACATCACACACAACATTTTTGAGGGCTTTGTCGATTTCCTGTCCTTTCTCACGATGAAAGGAAAAGACACCACCTCGCCCTCCATCGTGCTGAACTCCGTAAGCAATATCCACAGAGCTGTTGCATATCTCCGTGAGCAGCGTATTGTCTGTGTCCATGCGTTTCTTGACAACGATGAAGCAGGACGGAAAGCCTTGCAAGCTCTTCTATCGGCAGGAATGAACGTAGAGGATATGAGCCGACATTACGATGGATATAAAGACCTGAACGAGTACCACATTTCTCGCCAGAAAGTGATAGAACAGAAACAGAATAAACCGCAATCGGTCGTCAAACGTGGATTTCGCAGATAAGGCAATAGAACGCAATTAAAACCAAGTATTAACCGAGTATCCTTAGGGACTAAAAGAGAACAAGAGGCAGACAGATAGCTTTGTTTCAAGAGCAATGGCAGTTTTCCCAACTGCAAGTTTCCTAAAAAGAAACTTAGCAACAAAGCTTCTGTGCATTCAGAGAATGCAAACACCTCAAAGGGGAGTTTCGGATTGGGCGGAGCGGCATTTAGAAGAAATGCCATAGCTCATTAGGGCATTTTCTTCACGCTCCACTCTGTTACCGCTAAAAAAGCCCTTCTGAGCCAAGGGACTCCGTCCCTTTGGATACCCCTTAAAACGATATTCAACTTATGGGCTACGCAGTATTACATATAGACAAAGCTCGTGGCAACGACTCGGCAATGACCGCACACATCGAGCGTACATTCGTGCCAAGTAATGTCGATGCAACTCGCACACACCTCAACCGTGAATTGGTGCAATTTCCAGCAAATGTCACCAACCGCACGGAAGCCATAGAACACCGCATCGCCACAGCAAACATCTACCGTAAGGTGGCAGACAACCAAGTCAAGGCACTTCGCTTTATCCTCTCAGGGTCGCACGAGGATATGCTCAAACTTGAAAGCGATGGTCGCTTAGGAGAATGGTGCGACAGCACGATGCAGTGGCTTTACACCACCTTTGGAAAGGAAAATGTAGTGGCAGCCACACTACACGCAGACGAGGAAACTCCGCATATTCACGCAACGGTAGTCCCCATCGTACAAGGGGAAAGACGGAAAGCCAAGACAGACGCTGAGAATGGCAAGCGAAAGTACAAGACAAAGAAAGGCAAGGTACGACTTTGTGCAGATGATGTGCTTACTCCTAAGAAATTAGAGGAGTACCAAACCACATACGCAGAACAGATGAAAGCTTTCGGGCTGGAAAGAGGGGTGTACGGTTCGGAAGCAAAGCACCGCACCAATATGGAGTATTACAAGGAACTGCTCAAAGAGACGAAACAGAAACAACTTGAGGAGGAAGAGTTAATCAAGAAAATCAAGGAGTTGGAGAAGCAGGCAGGGAAACTTCGTGTAAAGGGGACACTCTACTCGCTTTTTGGGAATACGGAACTTGACAAGGCAGAAAAACGCGTCGGAGAGTTGGAAAGGGAGATGGAGCAACAGAGGTTTCTTTCTGAAAAGGAGAATGCCGAAATCCGTAAGGAGGTTATACTCCTGCAAGATACCGTCAAAGCCAAAGACAAGATCATAGCTGAACAGCAAAAGGAAATCAAGGTGTATGAGGAAGAGCGAGGTTTTATCAAGCGATTCTTTCATAGCTTCTATCTCTTGCTTAATATTCGTTTGATGCTCCGCAAGATGGGGTTTGATGATGATACAGTAGTGAAGATGCACCAAAAGCAGGTGACAGTACGTGGTACGGCTACGGCATATTCAGGAATGTACAAACGCAACTTCACGGAGGAGAATGCAGAACTCCGTATCACGACTAACGAGAAGCGTCAGCCAATTCTTACTATCAACGGACTGTTCGTTTCCGATTGGTGCGAGCAGAAATGGCAACAATTCATTCATCGTAACCGTTCACAACGACTGTAATCGCCTTTTTCTTTCACTGACAAGAAGAAAAACACGAAAAAACGCTCACTTCTGCTCGCAAAGGGTTATCTTTGTAAGCGAAATAGTGAGCGTTCTTTGGCTATTCAAAATATTGTATATCAGTGCACTTAGATTTTTCTAAAATCAAAAGTATAAATGATTATGGAACAAATTAAATACTCTCAAGCATTCAAAAATGCGTGTGACAAATATTATGGAAACTATGAAACAATAGTCTCATACGGTACCAATCAAGCGAAGAATGTATTTCTTGGAGATAAAAACAATCAGGTTTGCAGATTTTGTGGCTGTAAGAAGGGAGAGGTTACTTTCAAAAAAGAAGCGCATGCTTTATCCAATTTGATAGGAAATGATCGTCTGTTTTCATATTATGAATGTGATGATTGTAATGGAAATAGATTTTCAAAGTATGAGAGCGAATTTTCAAACTACATGAAACTCTTACATTGTTTGTCACAAGTAAAGGGCAAGAGGGGTATTCCATCATACAAATCCCGGAAAGACGACTTTACACGTATAGATATTAAGGATTTTATTTCCGTATTGCAAAAAGAAGATGAAACTGCTATCGCTCATCTGGACAAAAAGAATAAGGTTATTCATTTTAAGGGTAAAAGAACATATACTCCAGTGAATGTATATAAATGCCTTCTTAAGATGGCTCTAACGGTCATGCCAGATAGCGAACTACTAGAAGTAACGAATGCCATGGATTTTTTGATGGATAGAAAAAACATAAAAGGGCAGCTCCTTGTTGGGTATAGGCAATATGGAGGAATTTCACCATTCCCAACTCCTGTCACAATGCTTTTCAAAAGAAAAGATGAGAGGCTGGAGGAAAATGTTCCTCTATATATGTTCCTGCTTGCATATGGCAACTTTGCATTTCAGTTTCAGATTCCATTCTGTCCTGCTGATAAATTCCTGTTTGGGAAAGAAATATCTATGCCATATATCCCAACTATTGCAGATACGATAATCCCACAACGACTGAAAGGATTAGATTTTAGTTCCTCTGAGAAAGTAATAAAAGAGGAATATGGCATGGATATGACATTCGAAGATATGAATCGCGATTGGTGGGTGACAATTAAATATGTTCTACAGCATCCGTGGGACTCACTTAAACGACTATTGGCGAATAATTTGTAATACAAAATATCTGCATTATGAAATTGATATCATTTAAGGAGTATGATGCTCTAAAGGCATATATGGAGCCAAAGTTACTTGAACTTTGGCTCCATGAGAATGAAGTAAGGAAAGAGCAAGGGATCGAAGAACTTAATTCATTTCAGACAGGTTTCCCTATAAATGAAATATATCATTACTATGTCGAGGGTGACCATAATTTCTATATAGTTTTTAATGTGTCATGCCATAGATTATTACAAGAAGGTATTATAGAAGCTCTTGAGGCTTTCCCTGAAAAATTTGGTACTGGTAATGCTATGGATGTCGTAGATGCACTATATGAGGGGAGTGTATTCAAGAGATTTGACAGTAAAGATAGATTTATTAAGTTCCTTGCTGAAAATGCCTGTTGTTATGTAGTATATGCAAACAAAGAAGGGTTTGGTGATATCTTAAGACTTGACACCTTTCGTAAAGTAGACGAATGCAATGGTAAGCAAGATGTATATGACTTTACAGGCGGTCTAATGCACGTACTCAAACATTTCTCATATGAGGGTAGAAATCTTGCTGTAGGCAAAGACGTTCATGATTTATTCGACCTAGAACACCTTGTATATTTAATTGCCATGGCATTCAGATTAAAAAATGGAGAAAAATGTAATTGGGAAGCTACTCAAGAACTAACAGAAGGTCCTATGCACGCAGTTTTCTACAAAGAAGAAACGACGGGGTTTTATTTCATCAAAACGTATCATAGAGTCAAAAAAAAACAATAATTTCTTTCACTGAAAAGAAGAAAAACAGGAAAAACCGATCACTTCTGCTCGTAAAGGGTTATCTTTGCAAGTGAAATAGTAAGCGTTCTTTGGCTATTCAGAATATTGTGTATCAGTGCACTTCGCTCATTTCTAAATCGTTACCCATACGATCTGCATTTAATCACAGAACCTTGTAAATTAGGTACTTAGCCAGAAATTATATTTTTTTATCGGACAGCAATATATTTTTTAATGATGTACGGGCGAGATATTCGTTGATATATTATTTATTACACGTTTTTCGGTGTGTTTGTTGAATATTTTGTACGCCACGTTTTGCGGTGTTGGATATATTTTTCTTTAATGATTGTGCGGGCGAGATAAATCTGCCCCTACGCCTACGGAATGTTCGTTGATATATATTTTGCGCAATAAATAAACTTTACGGAATTGTTCGTCGAATATTATACATTACAGGTTTTGCGGAGTTTGAATATGTTTTTTTTTTAATGATGTACGGGCGAGATAAATCTGCCCCTACGCCTACGGAATGTTCGTTGATATATTATTTATTACACGTTTTGCGGAGTTAATAATTATGATACCCCCACATTTTGCAGAGTTTTGCTGCTTTTATAAGAGGGCATTGTGTGTGCTGATGTTATTCGATTTCTGCAAGATGGCGAGCTTCGGGTGTTAAAAAATTCTTTATTTTGTTATATGGAATCACAAAAGTTGGTGTTCCAATGACATAAGCACCAATTTCGTAGAAACTATATATAAAAACAACTCCTTTTGGAGATAGGTAAGCTGTGTTATGGGGTAGTGGAATTATCCCATTTTCAATAAAAAGACTCTCCATTTCCTGTTTTACCGCTGCTTCTATTTTTGCTTTATCTTTTTCGTTGTGGCTTTCTATATCTCTAAAATAGCTTGCAACACCTTCTCGAAGTATGGGCTGAAGTGCTTTTTCGCTATGCGGTTTCAGCACGTTTTTAAGTTTTTTGCCTGTTTTTTTATTAAAAGTTGCGCCATATTCAACGCCGCCTCCATGCGGTCCACCCAAATAAGACATATACGATGATAAATATGTTACATATCGTTTTGTTTCGTGTTGCTTCATTACAAACATCGCAATGTCAGGCGTCCATGCAACTTCTTCGTCTTTTTGCTCACCTAAAATGCTGTTTAACTTTCTAAAAGTTGCTTTTGCATAATAGTTTATCATTCCTTTACCATCGGTAATATTTTTGTAGGCATTGGTTTTAACTTTTTCGTCTGAATATATAGCGGTGCAACTAAGCAGTTCGGACGAAAGGTAAGCACGAATTGAATCGATTAAGGGACGAGGTCCTGAAGTAGGAAAAGAATATGCAAAATCTAAATCAGCTGTTTTGGTATGATACGATTTACCAATTGAATCGACAACCAGTGGAATTTCCTTTTTTATTACAACAGTTTTTGTTTTTTGAGAAGGATATACCTTTCTATTTGCCACTTTTCTTACCGATATGGCTCTACTATCTTTGCAACCTACTATTGTTAAAACCAATATAAGCGAGGCAAAAATTAACAGTTTGCGTTTATTATTCATACGTGCTATGTTTGTAAGTATGTACAAAAATAGTAATTTCCAGCATATACTGCAAACATTGCCTTGTTTTTTGTGCAATATATTTTTAGGAAGTGTGTGTTTTTAATAATCTGAAATATAGGCACTTAGTTGTAGACTGCTAAAAAATGCTTAGCATAAGTGGAACCACTATTATTCTAAATATTTGTGTTATCTGGGCGATGTTTATGCCATAAAGTTTATATAACGGGGAGTTTATAAAAAAATAATTATGAATTTTGGATTAATAATTATTTTTTTGATGAATAATAATTAATTTTTCTTGTTTACTTTCGCTACTTTTTCGTTATTCTTATTGTAAGAATGGTATGGAGTGAGAAACTGAATGGGCTGATTTTGTTTGTTTGCCAGTTTTTGTTGTGCAGGAAGGCAAACTCTAATGATGATTTAATGGCTGAATGCTATAATTTGATGTTAGGTTGCAGTAAGACTGAATAGATTTGTTGCAATGTGGGTGGTTCAGTTTTAATTGTGGGTGATTTTGTTTTCAATATTTTATTTCAACTGTCAGATGTTATATATTTTTTATTCCAGTATTCGTTTATAAGTTTGTTTTCGAATTTCTTTCCAAATCCGAGTACTTTGCCATAAACTTTTTTGCGTTTAAGGTTGTAGTTTTTAACAAGATAGTGGAAAACATCTTCTATGTTGTTTATTTTTTGTTTTTTCGACTGTAATTTTATTGGCGAATACAAGATGAAGTTTCTATCTTCGAAACAAATTTTTAGTTCAACAATGTCGTTTCTTGTGTTTTTTAATATTCTTAGGTTGCGTAATTTATCTTTTGTGTTCTTATAAATCAGCACATTTTGTTTGTAGAAAGCTATGCTAACATCGTCTATTTCAATTCTTAAGGTGTAAAGAAGTGTCTTGTATATTGAGATGAATGAAATTACAATTAGTCCTCCCAAAACTTTCACGATGTGATAGGTGTTTGGTTTGCCAGAGAAAACAATATTGTATGCGTAAGTGCATAAACCAGAGGAGATAATGGCGATGAGTATAATTTTCCATTTCCCCCAAATTGTTACTTTTATATTGAATATCTTTTTCATTTTCAGTGCTTTACGGTTGTTGGCTTGCTTGGCATATATTCTGTAAATGCTTTAAGAGGATATTTAGTTTATTGTATTCGTTGCTTTCCATTTCCGAATGTGCCATTAGTCCGCAGAGGTTAGCGTAAAAGTGTTCCAACAGATGGTTTTGTTCTTGTTTTGTTGCATTTTTAAGTTTCTGAGCCATTGCCTTATATAGTTCTATTCTATTTTTATTGTTGGAAATGGTTGCCAGCTCAATTAAAGAATTTATTATTGTTTTCATCACTAAGAAATTCACTTTTTAGTTGTTTCTATTGTTGAGTGCGGTTAGTGTTACTGCCTATTTAACAGGTTGTTGCAACATTGTGTGTGCTAATTCTGCCTTATTTCACCACACTTTAAAATAGGGAAGATGTTTTCTTTTTGTGCAAATTTTATGCTTTGTCTGTTAGCATAACGTTGGTTTTTTGTGGATATTGTTTGGCGAATTATAATTACATTTTAAATAGCTTGTTGTTGTGTTTGTTTGTATATTTTAAAAATGTATTTTGTGATGTTTGTTGTATACATTTGCGATGCATAGTTCTGCAATATTTTTTTAGAACGGTTTGTGATGCCATTCCATATAATGTTGGCAGAAGGCAGTTGTTGCAAATGTAGAAAACATTTTTGCACTCTATTCATTAAAATACGCCCATTTTGTTTTGCTATGGAGCAGCGTTAAGTGTTTAGTTTATAGACAATTATCTGTCTGTTGCATCTAACTTGTGTTGTTTGTTAGCCATGCAGGAGTTAAAGTAAGCTTTATGGCAGCTTAACTTTGTCTCCGGCTTTAAGTCCTCGTTTGGCTATTTTTTTGTTAGCTTTTATTATGTTCTTTAGTCGAACGCCATATAGCTGGGCAATATCGTACAAACTTTCGTTGCTTTTTGCAGTGTGATATTGTTTGTTGAAGTTTTCTGGCACGTGATGTTTCTTTTTTCTTAGCCACACAATTTCGCCTTCATTAAGACGTGTGTCTTCGGGTTGTTCGTTATATTTTGCCAGTTTGTGGGCTTTTATACCAATTTCTCTTGCAATGTTTTCGTAGGTTTCGCCTGCATGCGCCGTAAGATAACAGTTGTCGTTGAAAGCTCTGAACTGTCTTGTTCGCATATCAATGTCTTCTTTCCTTGTTAGTTTGTTGTTTGGAACGAAGTCATCGTTTTTGTTCGGTTTCATTGTGTCGTATTCGTATAGTCTATACAACTCAATTATGTCAATCAGGCTATTTGCATATACCGGATTGGTAGCATATCCAGCCTGTTTTAGTCCGTGTGCCCAACCTCGGTAGTCGGTAATTGCGAGTTGAAACAAGCTGCTGTATCGTTTTCGTCCTCTTAAAAATTTGGAGTGGTCTTCGTAGCTTTCAATTGCGCTGCCATATACTCTGAAGCATTCTCCTTGTTCGTCGTCGTCTTGTGCAATTGTTGGTCCGGTCCAATCGTGGCATTTAATTCCGAAGTGGTTGTTAGCAACGGTTGCCAATCGGCTGTTTCCGGCTGCACTTTCTAGAACACCTTGTGCAAGAGTTATGCTTGCAGGTATTCCGTATCGTTTCATTTCTCTGATTGCGATGTTTTTATATTTGTTAAAATAGTTTTGGTATGCTTGGTTCCATTTTATTTTTGTTGCCGCTGTAGTCCAACAAATGTTTATTATGGTTGCTATTATAATGGTGAGGAGTCGTTTCATACCTTTTGTTCGTAAATGTGTGGACTGCAAATATACATTATTTCTGCTGAAGTTGAGAGCTTAAAGTTTTAAAAAAGTTAAAAACCGTATGATGTAATGCTGATAAAAACGGCTTTATGCTCCTGGCAAATGCTACCATAACCCAAAAAGTCAGATATCATAAAGTGAGATCGCGCCATAATGACATTCCTTCATTTCGGTACTTTCTGCATATTGTTTTGTTGTAATTGCGAAAATAATGCGAAGGCAGAATGTTACCCCCTGCCTCCATTTCCTAACTTATCAGATAATCTTTATATTCAAGACCTTATTTTCACAACTCCTAATCTGGGACATTACTGGCATATGGTATCGTATTAGAAACTATTTAATAATGAGAAATGGATATTTATATTTGTTAAATTTTGAAATTATTGAAATTAAATCATTTTTCTTTTCAGGCACAATCCATCCTGTGATATTATTTTGTAAACCAATATCTTCCTTACTTAATATAATTTGACTCTCATATAATTTATATCCATCTTGAATTATAATAAGTCTGCTATTAAGTGTAGACATATCTCCTCCTGTGTATAAAAAAGATACCTGCAATAATCTTTTTATGAGATAATTATTTTTTGTATAAAGAATTTTGTGGTGCGGTATCTCCTTAGGCAAATTCTTAACATCATACGAGTCCCAAATAATATACACAGAAAGTTTTGAGTTTGCCTTAGTATTGAATAGAGAAGACAATACTGTACGCTTTGTATTCCAAAGGCTTACGGTCATCAACATCTCCCGGTGTTATCATAAAATTGAGAAGCTCTCCTTTCTCATTGCAAATCAAATTCAATTTGAAACCGAAGAACCAACCCATAGAGCATTTTCCTCTTTGGGCTATACCTTTGAAAACCTTGTGAATATGTATTCTTTGGTTCTTGCAGACACGCAGTGGTTTGCTGTCAACAAAACTTATGCCCGTGCATTTGCCCAACAATACTTTCTTGATAAACAAAGCGAGTGGAATGACAACCTCCCTTTCCAATTCTACTATACGGTTGTATGAGACAATTTTAGGAAACAAATGACGCAGACGCTTACATACTTTTTCAAGATAGAAATGTTTAAAGCAGCGATAACCAGAGTCGTGAAAAAGAATCATTATTAGCATGACTTCTGCCTTTGACATCGTGGAATCTCGATGATACTTTCTTTTTCCAGTAGGCTTTAGCGTATATTTTGCCACCATTGCATCAAAAAACTTGCAGAAATCATCTGCCATACAAAATATTTCAGTAACTTTGTCCTCGGTGATCATAGCGATTTTTGTTTGTAATTGTTTGTAAATCAACACCTTAAAATTACAACAAATTTTGCTAATCACCAAATTTATAGACACTTATAATTCATCGAACTCACGTTATTTTAGGATATTTGCCTATTTGGCAGAAAACTGTTGGTAGTATGATAAATAAAAAATTTGAAAAGGGATGGGGTTCAATAACTTCACAATCATTTAGATGGACAGAAACTTTGCAAATGAGACGATAATGAAATTGAAGAATTTAATATATAGTTGTATTGTATTTTTATTTGGCTGTAATTCTCCCCAAATAGAGAATACTTACTTTATTGGGAATTGGAAAGCTGATGACGGCGCTGAAATAATGATTAATAAAGATGGCACTTGTGTCTTGAAATCTCTAAATTATAACATTATAAACACTGCAACCGATGAATTAAGGAAATTAAATACAAATGGTACATGGAAGATTGAAAAGGACGTAAACAGTGGTATCCTTTTTGGAATTAATGAAGGTATAAAAATAACTTATGATTTAGAAGATATGAGAGGGAAAGGTGGAATAATATTTTTTATTTCAGGTCAAGGCTTCAACGAGGATAATCCACCATGGGATTTATTTATATGGAAAGGTGATCCTGATGAAATGGTAAAATATAAATTTATAAAACAATACGATAAGTAATATGCTAAATTGAGTATCATGATGTTTTGGGAGGTAATGACAAAATAACAATAGAAGCAAAATGGCAAATAAAAAAATGAAATTAATAATGTATCTTTACTTTGTACTCTTTTGTTGTTGTACAAATACAAATAACAGAAAAGATAGCAAAGAGGATTTTTATACAAGGACTTCAGGTTGGGATTACATGAGGATACCTCTAATTAAACCTTTCGAAGTAACGTGCACCGATAATGTCCAGTGGATTGTAGATACAAAAATTCCTCCGACAACTATTCAAAATATACAGGGACCGAGCGATGTTAAGAGAGTGGGCGTATATCCTCCGTATATATTATTATATTGTAAAGGAGAACCGATAGTTTCCGGACAGCCAGTCAAAGAAGCATGGTTTATTATTAATGCTAATGAGAATAGGATTTATGGCTTTAAGACACAAAAAGACTTTCTTTTATTTGCATCAGATTGTCGATTATCTAATCTTAAAACATTTGATGTAAATAATATTTGGCAATCTTTTTCTAATGGGAAAGCATTGCCGTGGACAAAGAATATTGATAAATATAAACAATGAAATCATCCATTTAACGTGAATTCGTTGAATTCACGTTAATTATTTTTTGTATAAAGAATTTTGTGGTGCGGTATCTCCTTAGGCAAATTCTTAACATCATACGAGTCCCAAATAATATACACAGAAAGTTTTGAGTTTGCCTTAGTATTGAATAGAGAAGACAATACTGTACGCTTTGTATTCAATTTGTCTTTAATTATCATATTATTTTTCTCTTTAGACAAATCAATAAAAAAGGGACTATTAAAGCAAATAACAATTAAAAATAAAGTCCCAATAATAGTGCTTAATTTGATTATTTTATTTCTTACCATTTTTCTTTACTTGATGTCCTTTATTTTTTCTATAATGCTGATGAAAAAAAGAAAGGCTGGGTACTTTTTGTCCCCAGCCTGTGTTATGATGAGATGAATTTTATTTGGAATTACTTACCTTCCTCCATTTTCTTTTTGAGATCGGCTAGTACACCAAGGTCGCCAAGCGATGTTCCTGCTGCAACGTTGTTTATTTGTGAAGCTTGTTCAGCATGTTTTTTGTTGTTGCTGCGTTGGCGTCTTGGTTGTTCTTCTTTTGGTGCTTCGTATGTTCTTGAATGTGATAGAATGATACGTTTTGTATCTTTCACGAATTCGATAACAACGAATGGTAATTCTTCTCCGAGTTGTGCTTGTGTACCATCTTCTTTCACGAGATGTTTAGGAGTTGCAAATCCTTCGCCACCTTCGTTGAGAGTAATAACGGCGCCTTTATCCATAACCTCTGTAATTTTACCAGTGTGTACAGATCCAGGTGTGTAAATAGACTCGTATGTATCCCATGGATTGGTTTCGAGTTGTTTATGTCCGAGACTCAATCTACGGTTTTCCTTGTCTATTTCTAGCACAACTACGTCTATTTCGTCGCCTACGTGTGTAAATTCAGATGGGTGTTTCACTTTCTTAGTCCATGACAAGTCAGAGATGTGTATAAGTCCATCTACGCCTTCTTCGAGTTCTACGAATATACCGAAGTTAGTAAAGTTGCGTACTTTAGCGGTATGTTTAGAGCCGATAGGATATTTTGCTTCGATGGTTTCCCATGGGTCTTCTCTGAGTTGCTTAATGCCGAGAGACATTTTGCGTTCGTCGCGGTCTAATGTGAGTACAACTGCTTCAACCTCGTCGCCTGCTTTCATAAATTCTTGTGCAGAGCGTAGGTGTTGGCTCCAGCTCATTTCTGAAACGTGTATTAATCCTTCTACACCTGGTTGAATTTCAACGAATGCTCCGTAGTCAGCCATAACAACGACTTTACCCTTAACGTGGTCGCCCACTTTAAGATTTGGATCGAGTGCGTCCCATGGGTGTGGTGCGAGTTGTTTTAAGCCGAGTGCGATGCGTTTCTTTTCTTCATCGAAGTCGAGAATAACGACATTGATTTTCTGGTCGAGTTCAACAACTTCGTGTGGGTCGTTGATGCGTCCCCATGATAGGTCTGTGATGTGAATGAGTCCGTCTACGCCGCCGAGGTCAACGAATACTCCATACGATGTAATATTTTTAACAACGCCTTCGAGAATCTGTCCTTTTTCGAGGTGAGATATAATTTCTTTGCGTTGTGCTTCAAGTTCTGCTTCGATGAGTGCTTTGTGTGAAACAACCACGTTACGGAATTCTTGGTTGATTTTTACTACTTTGAATTCCATTGTTTTGCCCACAAACATATCGTAGTCGCGTATTGGGTGAACGTCAATTTGGCTACCTGGAAGGAATGCTTCGATGCCGAAGACATCAACAATCATACCACCTTTGGTGCGACTCTTGATGTAACCTTGAATAACAGCATCGTCTTCGAGAGCCTTGTTTATGTTCTCCCAACTCTTTTGCAGGCGTGCTTTTTTGTGTGAAAGAATAAGTTGTCCACCTTTGTCTTCTTGGTTTTCAACGTAAACTTCAACCTTGTCTCCTACTTTTAGTTCGGGATTGTAGCGGAATTCTGATGCTGGTATAATGCCATCGCTTTTGTAGCCGATGTTCACTATTACTTCTTTTTTGTCGATGGAAGTTACAACGCCTTCTACAACTTGGTGTTCTTGGATTTTGTTTAGGGTGTTGTCGTAAGATTTTGTTAGTTCGTTTTTGTCGCCACTAACGGTTCCACCGTTTTCAAATTCCTCCCAGTTGAAGTCTGACAAGGGATTGACGTCTTTGAAATTTGTCATAAATGATTTTAAAAATGTTTGTAATTAATAAAGTTAGACTTTATGTGAAAATACTCTCTTGTGGGGTATAAACCCCACTTAGGGTGCAAAGTTACTAATAATAATCTGTAAATAAGTAAGTTCTGCTGATTATTTTTCTTTTTTTTGTCATCATTGTCCTCCTTCTATAAATGGTGTGGAGAATATAGATATTGATGAGTTTGCTATTAGAAAAGTATATGTATATAAGACAATCGTTGTGTATTTGTACAGCAGCCTGATTATCTATGTAGGTTGCTGGCAAGAGTACGAAAGCAAGTCTCAATTCTGAGAAGAACTTTCTGTTTTAAACTCACACAAATCATCAAATATACATATACAATATAGCCATATATGAAGCCGATAAGGCTCAGGTTAATGAAACCTTGTAGTTTCTTTTTCCTATCTTCACAACATATACTCCTTGTGGTAAAGGAACTTCCATACGTTTAGACACTTGTCCCTTCCAAACAACCTGTCCATTGATATTATATACATTTACGAATGCAGGGTCATGGGCACCACCTATTGTCTCGATATGCAATGTGCCATCCTTTCCGTACACCTTGTATGCATCGGTCGGCATGGTTGGCGTACTGATGGAAGTCGGCCATTGCCAAGCCTCCAACTCTACAATATTCTTGAACTCCGAAAACACCTCAGAGGCACGGTAGGCATCGGCTGAGCCTTTCGGAACATAGAGAGTTACCAACTCTTCATTACAATCTTCGAATGGTAAATATGGAGAAATAGCAGTAGGTTCATTTGTTTTAGGAGGAGTAATCGGACGGGAATAAACTTTTTTCAGATTGCGATTGTTCCAAAACGCATTCCTGCCAATAAAGGTCACACCTGCCGGAATGTCAATGGAATCCAAAGGTGCACTGTCAAAGGCATTTTCTTCGATGCGTGTGACAGAGGAGGGAATTTCTATCTTATGAAGTTTAAGGTTCCAAAAAAAAGCTCTTTTGCCAATTCGTGTGATTTCGTCCGGAATATTCACTTCTTCCAAATTTTCACACCAATAAAAAGTATCATCTCCTATCTCGGTTAATTTATCGGTAAGAATTGTTGCCTTGCGCAATCCTCCCATACCGTCGAAAGCACCCCTTAACACTCTCACATTCTTGGGTACTACCACTTCTTCAATCGTTCTAATCCCATAATATGCCGCGCCATCCAAGATTTCAACTGTTTCAGGTAAAATGGCAATAGAGGCAGGGGCTTTGAGGCAGCCATAAAAAACACCACTGTATATCTCTCTAACTTCCGATGGAATATTAACCTCTTCCAACTTTATGCAATTTCCAAACAATAATTCATTAAGGACCTTAAGCTTTTCGGGGAGTTTAACCTTTCTTATTTCTACGCTATAAAAAAGCAGATTCTTACCTATTTCTTCCACACTTTCGGGAATAATCAACTCTTTGAGAAGCACATTGTAACTAAAGGCTCCCTTGCCTATTTTCTTGAGCGTTTTGGGTAGTTTATAGTCTTTGATGTAACTGAAATAAAAAGCCTTATCGGGCAGAGCATCATTCACCATACGAGCATCTTCCAAATCTAAATGACGTAGGTTCGTTTTGAAGTCATCTTCTTTTTCCTGCATTATTTTCAAAAACTTCTCAACTTTCATTCCTGTAGGCTTTGGAACACCAGGCCAACACAGGTGGTGTAGAAAAGCAATGTCTCTGTCGTTAAGTGTTCCCGTTACACGAATACGGGTGAGTTCTTCGGCTCCCGGTCCTATCACTTCTTGCAACGTACCTGGAGTTTCCACGTGATATTCCTGCGCTTGGGCTGTCATTGTGCATATCAGCAACAATAGTATTGAGTAAAGTCTTGATTTCATAATTTATTGAATTTATGATTAATATAATAAGGAGGAGGGAAATGATTCATAGATGAGTTTCTCATATCCATACTGATCTGCCGCCAATATTCTAACATTTCCATTGGGCGAGGTGAACTTTATGCTTCCACTTGCGAAGATACCAGAAATATTATTTGCCTCATTTTTGTTGAACGATAATACTGTTTCGTCTTGCGACAAAACTTTTGTAATATCCGTTTCAAAACTCTGTGCCTGTATATTTAAAATGCAGGTAAAGCCAAAGACGAGGGTTAAAAAAAGTAGGTCTTTTTCATAACTGTTGTGTTTTAAGGGTTAATAAATAGGTACCATAATCAATGTGTCCTCCTTTCTGTAACTATGGCTTTGTGATGATATGTTTACCGACTATATGCTTTACTACGTCTGTTAATTTAAGACTTCTTGTCGCAAATCTACATGAATATTTTTACAATTGCAAATATTTTCTGTTTTTTTTAAGAAATTCGTTTTATGGTGAATTTTCTGTAGACTTAACCAGCCAAATGTAACATCATAATTTCTATTTATGGTTTATATGGTGGGGTGGGCGTTGTGTTTTTTGTGTTTTATTGTTTTTTTGTGTCGATTGTGTTTTAGACGTCTTTCGCAATTGTTTTAGATATCTGTAACGATTGTTTTAGACGTCTCTCGCAATTGTTTTAGACGTCATAGCAAATTGCTGTTTTTATGGTTCGGTTTTGTGGCGTTCTAAAGGTGTTTATTGGGTTGCTGAATGGGGGGTCTTTTGTGCTGTGCTATGTTGTGTTGTTTGCTATTGTAAATTGCTTATTAGCAATGTGTTTCTGTGCGTTTGGTTTTATTAGAATGTATATTGTTACGTTGGTTTTCTTTTTTTGTTGGTACAATTATTTCTGTTTTTTTGTTTGCTATCTTTATCTGGTGTGGTTTGTTTTATTTTTGTTTATTGTGTTCGCAATGCGCAAAACGGCAATGTGTTTGCAATTTTAGGTGTGCATTTTTTTACGTTTTTGGCATTGCGAAAACAAAGTGTTGCTTAGTCGAGTATTCCTCCTTTGGTTATGGCAAATTTGCCTGCGCCTGTGAAACATAGAGTTGCTGCCCCTAAGAGGTAGAGCATGGGTAGTTCTATTGCCCAGCCGCCAGTGGTTGCATCTATGCTAAATATATGTGTTGCGTGAGTCATTAATATGGCAACCACCATGTTTCCTACCATTATGGTTGCTGCTGCGCGTGTCCAGATGCCTAACACTATCATTATAGAGCCTATAAGTTCGGCTGCTACGGAGAACCATGCTATGAATGATGGGAGACCGATGTTTTCGAGCATTTTCTCTATAAATGTGTATCCTCCCATTGCTTTTGCTATTCCGTGAAACAGCATTAGTCCGCCAACATTAAGTCTAAGAAGCAGCAAACCAAAGTTGTTGCTGCGCATAAAGTTGTTGTTAAATATCATAATTCAGTTTTTTTTATTTTACATTCTACACCTTATTTATATATATACAGAATAGGTGTGTGTGGTGTGTGTATGTGTTGTTTATTCTAATTCAGAAAGTTCTAACCAGCGCATTTCTTTTTCGTCTAATTCGTCTTTCTTTTTTGGCAAACTAATGCTAATTTGTGTAAGTTGTTCTACCGCGAGCGAGCCAGAGCATAGTTGTTGTTCCATTTTTGCAATCTCGTTGTTTAGTTTTTCAATTTCGTTTGCAAGCATTTCGTATTCTCGTTTTTCTTTATAGCTCATTCGTTTGCGCGTATCGTTGTGATAGTTGCGCTGTGTTGTGGTTTTCTTTTCTTTAGTTTTGTTGTCATCTATGGTATCTTTGCTTTTTAAAGTTTCGTATTCCCTATATTGCGTATAGTTGCCGGGGAAGTCTTGTATTTGTCCGTTACCTTTAAAAATAAGCAGATGGTCTACAACCTTATCCATGAAATAGCGGTCGTGCGATACAATTATAACACAGCCAGGAAAGTCTTGCAGATATTCCTCAAGAATTTGAAGTGTTTGTATATCAAGGTCGTTAGTAGGCTCATCAAGAATTAAGAAGTTAGGGTTTCGCATTAATACGGTACACAAATATAGCTTTCGTTTTTCTCCTCCCGACAGTTTAGCCACATAGTTGTGTTGCATTTCGGGTGTAAACAGAAAGTAGTTCAAGAATTGCGATGCCGTCATGTGTCGTCCGCCTCCCAGGTCAATATAATCGGCAATATCGGTAATAATGTCTATCACCTTTTGTTCTTCTTTGAATTTCAGTCCTTCTTGCGAAAAGTAGCCAAACTTTACAGTTTCTCCTATGTCGAATTTACCATTGTCGGGCTTTACAATTCCAAGTAACATTTTAATGAAAGTAGACTTTCCGGTGCCGTTGTTTCCCACTATTCCCATTTTTTCGAAGCGTGCGAAGTTGTAGTAGAAGTCTTTTAGAATTACCTTTTCGTTGAACGCTTTCGAAACATATTGGCATTCAAAAATTTTGCTACCAATATAAACGTTAGAAGCCTTTAGCCTTACTTGTCGTTCTTCTATTCGTTGTAGAGCCTTTGTTTGCAGTTCGTAGAAAGCCTCTTCACGGTAGCGTGCCTTGTGTCCGCGTGCTTGCGGTTGCCTTCGCATCCATTCTAATTCTGTTCTGTATAAGTTGTTAGCCCGTGCAATTTCTGCCCGTGTGTTGGCAATTCGCTCTTGTCGTTTTTCTAAATAAAACGAATAGTTTCCCCTATATGTATAGATGGTTTGGTTGTCGAGTTCGAGAATAATGTTACACACATTGTCCAGAAAGTATCTGTCATGTGTAACCATTAGTAGCGTTTTGTTTCCTCTTGCTAAAAATCCTTCTAACCAAACAATCATTTCCAGGTCGAGGTGGTTGGTAGGTTCGTCAAGAATCAGCAAATCGGGTTCCAATATCAGCACGTTAGCCAGTGCAACCCGCTTTTGCTGTCCGCCACTAAGCTGTCCCATTGGTTGGTTCAGATTGGTTATTTTTAGTGTGGTAAGAATTTGTTTTGCCTTTAGCACCTTGTCGGGATCGCCCTTGTGATTGAAACACGCATCAAGTACCGATTCTTCCGGATTGAATGCAGGGCTTTGTTCCAAACAGCTCACACGCAAGTTGTTTCTATAAATGATGGCTCCCGACTCGTAGCCTTCTTTTCCTGTGAGAATAGAGAGTAGGGTAGACTTTCCTGTTCCGTTTTTCGCAATTAGTCCAACATGTTGTCCTTCTGCAATAGAGAAAGAAATTTCGTTGAACAGTGTTTGCGCTCCGAAACGCTTAGATAGTTTTTGAACGTCTAAATAAGGAATTTGTGCCATAGCTTATT
This sequence comes from Prevotella pallens ATCC 700821, assembly GCF_000220255.1. Taxonomy (GTDB): domain Bacteria; phylum Bacteroidota; class Bacteroidia; order Bacteroidales; family Bacteroidaceae; genus Prevotella; species Prevotella pallens. The sequence continues at coordinate 735,304 of NZ_GL982514.1, read as the reverse complement.
TGGCAGTATCTTTAGCAACAGAAGCGTTTATGGCTTCTATATAGTTTAGCAATTCTTCTTTACCACTTTTCTTTTCTGCCGATGTAATAAAGTATGGCGGTGTAGTTTCCCACGTGTCCTCCAACTGTTTTATCCATGCTTCGGCGTTGGCTTTAGCCTTTCCCACCGATAGTTTGTCGGCTTTTGTAAACACTATAGAGAAAGGTATATTGCTTTGCCCCAACCAGTCTACGAACTCACGATCTATTTTTTGCTGCTCGTGGCGTATGTCGATAAGCACGAATACGTTCACGAGCTGCTTGCGTTGCAATATGTATTGCGCAATCATCTGTTCGAGTTTGTTGCGCACAGTCTTCGAATTCTTTGCATAGCCGTAGCCGGGAAGGTCTACTATATACCATTCTTTATTAATTATAAAGTGGTTTATTAGCAATGTTTTACCGGGCTTAGCCGATGTTTTAGCTAGTCCTTTATGGTTGCAAAGCATATTTATCAGGCTCGATTTACCCACATTCGACCGTCCTATAAATGCATATTCGTTTTTTGTATCAACCGGACACTTCGTTATAGAAGGCGACGACAGCGTGAATTCTGAAGATTTTATTATCATATTAACGAGTTTTATTGCATATCGTACACTACCTGCATAAGTTTTTTGCCCAGAGCGTCTGCCTCTTCCATAGTGCCGGCTTCGCTGTAGACACGTATAATGGGTTCGGTGTTCGACTTGCGAAGGTGCACCCATGCAGTGGGGAAGTCGAGCTTAACGCCATCAATGTCGGTTACTTGTACGTCTTTTTCGTTTCCATAAAGTTGTTTCACCTTCTCCAATATAGCATCTACGTTGGTTTCAGGTGTAAGGTCTATGCGGTTTTTTGCAATGAAGTATTCTGGATAGGTTTTACGCAATTGGCTTGCTGTGATGCCTTTTTGTGCCAACGAACTAAGGAAGAGCACTATTCCTACCAGTGCATCGCGTCCGTAATGGCTTTCTGGATATATTACACCGCCATTGCCTTCGCCCCCAATAACAGCTCCCACTTCTTTCATTTTTGTAGTAACATTCACTTCGCCAACAGCGGCAGCGTAGTATTTTCCGCCATGTTTTTCGGTAACATCGCGTAGTGCTCGTGTTGATGATAGATTGCTAACGGTGTTTCCTTTTACATGGTCGAGAATGTAGTCTGCCACACTTACCAGTGTGTATTCTTCGCCGTACATAACACCGTCTTCACGTATGAAAGCCAGACGGTCCACATCGGGGTCTACAACAATACCAAGGTCGTATCCGCCCTTCTTTATTTCTGCCATAATACCGCCCAGATTTTTCTCTATTGGTTCAGGGTTGTGAGCGAAATCGCCTGTTGGATTGCCGTTTAGTAGCGTATATTCCACTCCAATTTGCTGTAGCAATTTAGGCAGAATAACACCTCCCACGGAGTTTATAGTGTCTACACAAACACGAAATTTGCGTTTCTTAATAGCGTCTAAGTCTGCCAATTCTAATGCTTTTACGGCATCTATGTGTCGTTGGTCAAACGAGTTGTCTTCTTTGTAGCTACCCAATTGGTCTACATCGGCATAGTTAAAGTTTTCTTTTTCTGCAATATCCAAAACGGCTGCTCCGTCTGCTGCTGTTAGAAATTCGCCCTCGTTGTTCAGCAATTTCAGTGCATTCCATTGGCGTGGGTTGTGCGAAGCTGTAATTATAATGCCTCCGTCGGCGCCTTCCATGCGCACAGCCAGTTCGGTGGTTGGTGTGGTTGCCAAGCCAATGTTCACAACGTCGGCTCCAATACCCATAAGTGTGCCACACACTACATTTTTTACCATTTCGCCAGAGATGCGTGCGTCGCGTCCGACAACTATTTTTAGCTTTTTTCCTGGTTGCTTACTTGCAATGTAAGTAGCGTAAGCCGATGTGAATTTTACAATGTCAAGTGGATTTAAAGTGTTACCCGTTGGTCCGCCTATGGTACCACGTATTCCTGAAATAGACTTTATTAGTGTCATATTCTATATAAGTTTAAAGCCACGACAACGTGTGTGTAGTCGTGGCGTGTTTGTTGTTTTTTTGTTGTTACACTCCTCTTTGGAAAGTTATGTCGTATGCACATGCAAGCACCTCTTTGCTTGCAAAGCTTTGTCCTTGTGCCGATGGAACAATTAAGCGCACGTGTGCTAACTGGTCGGTAGCGCTTGTTATGCGACCCAGTTTTATGTAAGGTAGTGGCACTAACCAACCTTTTGGCACCGATTCGCTTTTATATACTTGTGCCATAAGGCTCGAAGATTTGTCGAACGAGGCTGTAAACGTTCCACTGGTTCGCGTAACTAACATCTTGTCTACTATACCGTCCCATCGCAAGTTTCTGTTAGATAGCATCAACGTATCGCCTTGCACGTTGGTTTCGTCGAACCTACAGAGCACGGTTGCTGTTTCGCCGTTTTTTAGTTTTTCGCCTGTTCCTTCGTTAACAATTTGCATATACACGCCCGAATTGTTTAAAAGAACATACTGGTTTTTGCTTACATCGGTTTTGTTGCCTTGCTTTTCGAACTGGGCTTCCGATATAACGTTTATTCCATGTTTTACTATAAACGTATTTATAGACTTGCGTTCGCGTTTCAATTGTTTGTCGTAAGAGTCGTTATCGCTACACGATGTAATGGCAATTGCACCTAACACGATGGCAAGTAGAAAGATAATCTTCTTCATTTGCTATATTTCTGTTTCCTTATATATTGATTGCAAAGGTAGCAAAATAAAACAAAAACACGTGTAAAGTGATGCCATAAAATATATAAAATATTGTAATTCGGTTTTGTTTCGTTTGTGTTGTGTTACAAAAAGAGGCGTTATGCTTCGGACATTTAAAATATTTGGAGAGGAGGGGATACAATTGTAAGAAATTCTATTCAGACGTTACCATTTTTTTAGAAACATATTGTTGGTCAGCAGTTTATAAGAGTGCATAGCACAATATATTGCAGCATAAAAAAAGGTATATGCGTTATTTGGATTGTTGCATTTTATGCATTGCGCAATAGGGACATAAAGGCTGTAGTTTTTTGTGATATCTAAACCGCAATTCACAGACGTCTGTGGCAATCGTTTCAGACGTCTAAACCGCACGTTACAGATATCTAAAACGTAAGTGGTTGATATTTAACGATAGTTTCTAATATTTTTCAATGCGCCATTTGTCAGCGTTCATTCCACCAAATATGTTTAATGATTGGTGCATTTGTCAGCGTTCATTCCGCCAAATCTGTTTAATGATTGGTGCATTTGTCCACGTTCATTCCGCCAAATCTGTTTAATGATGGTTGCATTTGTCCACGTTCATTCCACCAAATCTGTTTAATGATTGGTGCATTTGTCCACGTTCGCCCCTACGCCTCACGGTGTGTCTATGAACAGGTGTTACACACAATGAAAAACCCCCACGCTGTGTGCGTGAGGGTGTTGGCATTATTATTTTAGAAAACTAAGTTGAACCCGAAGCGAATTCCATGTTTAGAAATGCCCGGTAAGTTAGTATAGGTAAGACGTCGGACGTAATCAACCTCGAACATTTTAAATATGTTGTGTACACCAATTACAAGTTCCAAGTAAGGATTTTTGTTCATAACGTTGGTGCCTTCTGGAAACTTATACAGCTTTGTGTCGGCAGCATTCTGTGGCAACAATGGGTTATTCTTATCGGTGAGATGCCCCCACATTCCTTTAAATGCAATATATTCGCGCCACTTTAGTCGTTTAATAAGTGGGAGGCGGTTGAATATTTTTCCTTCCAAATCCCACGCAAGGTTGAATTGTGCATATCGGTCGTTAAGAAATTCCATATTTTCCATAAGGTTGAACGACCCCTGATGTTCGAAGAACGATGTATTAACAGGTGGCATAATTAGCAGATAGTAAGGCACTTTGTTCCACTGTGCGCCTGCTTTTATGCGAACGTCTAATTTTCCCCAGCTTCCAAACCATATACGTTTATATGCAGAAAGTTCGGTTAAGTTGTAGTTAAACTCTCCGCCCAGCATATTTTTTATGCCGAAGGTGTGCGTTAGTGTGAACTTTGGTGCATCTGCATTAACCTCGAATCGTTGCTGTTTAGAGTTTATGTAAGTTTGTCCGGGTCGGTAGTCGAGACCAATGGTGAACGATGTTGTGCGCACTTTGTAGACCAGCGAACCATTCATACGTTCGTAAACCAGTTTTCCCATTGGTTTATTACTTTCGGTACTTAGTTCTAACTGTGTAGCCAACCCATAGTCTGTTTCCCATTTAAAGCCCACCTTTTGCCTGTTATATAAGTAAAGTTTTTCAACCTTAACCGGTCGGAACGCCATAAAAATATTGTCTTTGTTGTGCACCAAATATTTATCTGAAGGCGATTCTAAGTCTCTTCCCGATTCAATATATAGTGTACGAATAGGAAACTCAGTGGGTTGATACTCAGGTTTATTAAACGAGTATGTTAGTTTAGAGCCATAATAATGATTCTTAGATTTTGTTCCGTAGGCATAATATCCCTCAGCAAACCAGTGTGGACTAAGGTTAGCCGTAGTTCGTGCTGCCGCTCTTAACCGAATACCATCGATGTAGTTTTTGGATAGAAATGTATTTATCGGACCAATATCTATTTTGCTTGGTGTTTTATCTGAGCCAGTTTCTATAAAGTTCTCTGCAAAAACTTTCACTGCAAACATCACGGTTTTAAAGCCCTTTGTTTGTCCCATGCGTTTAATAAAGTTGCCCATGTTTTGTTCGCTTTTGCTTAGTGTGGTACTACGGTGCTGTGCCCAAAACTCATCGTTGCGCATTTTTGCGTTAGGGTCGTAAGTTTTCTTTGCTTTCCCCTTGAATAGCTGTGGGTCGATAGTGTTAAACGAATAGTTTTGCAGACTGGTTGTGCGCACTACAAGTATTTGTCGTAGCATGCTAACCAACTCCAATTCAGCCATCATATCATCTTTTGTAAGCACCCACTCGCCACTTTCAGGCAGTTTACTATATTCTTGTTTAAACTTCATAGCCGCAACAAAGTTTACACCAGTTCCTGCTGGTAGTTGCATATCGCACTTTCTAACGTGTAAGGAGCTATCGTTTAGCACATATAACTCGCCTCTGAATCCAAAGTCTTGTGGGTTTGCAGGCATAAACTGTAGTCGAATGCACTCATCGTTGTCCACTTTTAATGTATCGTCTATGTAGAAATGGTAGAACGAAATAGCAGCCGAACCAATTGGCGATGGAAATCGTGCTTGTAGCAAATCAATTTGGTCGTCGTACAAGTCAATATCCTTAAACAAGTCTTTCACAACCGTATTAATGGCATCACCAGTTTGAATGAGTTGCGAAATACCCTTTGTGCTTTGTCCTTTTATTATATCTTTTTCGTCTTTAGGATTCTTTCTGTATATGTGTTGCGTAACGGTTTCGTCTACCGATATAGGTAGAATCATTTTGTTATTGTAGGGGCACATCTCCACTTGCTCTCTTAGCCACGGTGCATTCTTAAACATTCCCACTTCTAATTGTGCCTGCGTAATGTTGTTTAATGCCATTGTAACCTTCTGATACTTATCGTATTGATAGAAGTCGTGGTTGTTTAAGTTTGTTTTGTGCTTAGCCGCTATAACCCTTCGCATAAGTTCTACAGCCGGATTATCTTTTCTGGAGTAGCGGTGTCGTCGTTTGGCTTTTATAACAACGCCTTCCAGTTGTTTCGACGACGATATTAATGTTATGAGAACATTGTCTGGAGTTTTCTCTGTGATTTTTATTTTTCGTGGTTTATATCCCACCGATGTAATTTCGAGTAGTTCTCCGTTGTGCCTTGCAATGTTAAAAATGCCGTGCTGATTAGCAGCCGTTGTAATTTTTAGACTTCTATATGTGGCATTTGCATACGCAATAGTGTCTTGTGTTTGAGCGTCAATCACGGTGCAATGCAGTTCTTGCGCCGTTGTAGTTGTTATCCCAATGAATAGTCCGAGTAGCAAGAACGCTATTCTTGCTACTCGTATTTTTTGTGTTATGTTAGTCAATTTCTTCATCAGCTTCGTAGCCGCCCATTTCGCGGATTGCATTCTTGAGCATTGTATATTGCTCAAATAGGTTGTTTACAGCCTCTTCTCCGCGTGTAAAATCGTGCATTGGACTTTTTAGGTAGAAGCTTAAGAAGCGTTGAATACCATAGCGTCCGTCTCGTGCAGCAAGGTCGCTTAGTAGCGCGAGGTCTAACAATAGCGGTGCTGCGAGTATAGAGTCGCGGCAGAGGAAGTTTATTTTAATTTGCATTGGATAGCCCATCCACCCAAAGATGTCTATATTGTCCCAGCCTTCTTTGTCGTCGTTGCGTGGCGGATAGTAGTTTATTCGTACTTTGTGATATATGTTTCCATACAAGTCTGGTTGTTCATCGGCTTTGCAAATGGTTTCTAATGTAGACAGTTTGCTTACCTCTTTTGTACGGAAGTTAGCAGGTTCGTCGAGCACGAGTCCGTCTCTATTGCCCAGAATATTTGTTGAAAACCAGCCGTTGAGACCTAACGAGCGTGTTTTTATGATGGGTGCGAATCCCGATTTAACGAGTGTCTGCCCAGTTTTAAAGTCCTTTCCTGCAATTGGCATACGTGTTTTCTCAGCCAATTGCCACATTGCCGGAATATCTACAGTGGTGTTTGGTGCTCCCATTATAAATGGACAGCCTTCTGTTAGTGCTGCATGTGCATAACACATTGATGGAGCAATGTGTTCGCAATCGTCGGCTTTCATTGCTGTTTCTAACTTCTCTAACGTGCTGTGGTAGTCTTCTTCGTATGGCACATATATCTCTGTAGATGCAGCCCATAGTACCACTACGCGGCTCACTTCTGTTTCCTGTTTGAAGTTTCTTATATCTTTGCGTAGTTCCTCTACCATTTGCCAGCGTGTAAGGTTTTTCTTCACATTGTCGCCGTCTATGCGTTTTGCATAGTTCTTATCGAAGGCAGCTTTAAATGGTTTTATAGCTTCTAGCTCGCTGCGTACAGGCTCAATGTCTTTTGCCTTTAGAACTTCGGCGTAAACGGCAGCTTGATAAGCGTTTTGTGGATATACGTCCCATGTGCCGAAAACGATATCATTCATATCGGCAATAGGTACAATGTCTTTGTAGTGTAGATATTTCTTGTTGTTTCCTTTTCCAACACGAATTTTGTCGTATTGTGTCATTGCTCCAATAGGCTTTGCTAAGCCTTTGCGTGCCATTAGAACTCCGGTCATAAAAGTAGTTGCAACGGCTCCACACCCCACAACCATAATTCCTAATTTACCTTCTGCGGGTGCAACTTTTCCTTGTTTCATTATTTATTGGTTTTAAATATTAAACGGTTATATAGACTTTTTATTGCAAGTAGGTATTCAAAAATAGCGTGTATGTGTTTGGCTATTGTTGTTCTTTTTGGTGTTTACTAATATTTTTCTGCCTCTTTTCTGCTGTTTTGCCATCTTTTGTGGGTGGTGCTGTGTGTTGTTTTCTTTTTTTGCTATTGGAACACTCACTGAGCATCTGGCTTTAATATATTGGTAATTGCTTATGGATACCTGCTTAATATTATATTTCCTCTTATGTTTCTTTATGTATTTAGTTCTTTCAAACTTGTTATTATGCGGTCTGCCACGCCTTGTTCTGGTTCGTTGTTTTGCCAGCTTTCTCCTTTTATCCATACAGTTTTGCAACCGATGGTGTGGGCTGGTACAATATCTTTTTCGTAGCTATCGCCTACAACTGCTACATTTTGTGCAGGCAATTGTAGTGCTTCTATGCCCAGTTGATAGATGCGTGGATTGGGTTTGCGTATTTTTACCACTGCGCTTTCTATTATTTTGCTGAAGATTCCGTCTAAGTTGAATTCTTGTAACACTACTGATATGTTTCCATAGAAGTTGCTTACCAGTACGAGTGGATATTTATTTCTAAGTTTCAATAGTTCTTTCTTGCTTTGTTGTGTGGTTTCTGCAGTGTCTGCGTATATTTTTTCTACTATGTTTGTGTAGTTTTTGGCAAATGCGAAGCCTGTTTCTGCAATTATTCCTTGCCGTTGCAGATATTGGAACTGTAGTTTTATTTTTTCTTCTAATGTGCGGCGGAATGTGAAGTTGGGCTGAATTATGGGTGTTTTGCCTAACGTTTGTTCTGCATAGACGTAGGCTTTACGATATTGTTGTTCGGTTATGGGTAGTTTAAGTTGCTGATATGTGTGCCATATTTTTATGCCCCAATGGCAGCCAGCGGTGTCTATGGTACCACCATAGTCGAATATATATCCTTCTATCATAGTGTGTTAGGTGTTTAATTGTTGGTACATTGTTTTACAAAGTTCTTCGTGTTGTTTGTGCATATACATGTAAACTGCGGTGTAAACAACTATTTCTATAATGAGATATACCCATGGGCAGTTTGCCAAAACTGTGATGTATATAATGATTGCGCGCGAGTTGAACGTTAAGAAGTTGGTGAGTGGCATAAGCGGGCGGCTACCTTTAAGGAACTGTTCTTTCCATTCGCTTGGTATGTTTTCTACGTTCTGACCGTATCGTTCGGTTAGTTTGTGTTGTAGTTTCTGAAATTCGGGTGTGCGTCGTTCCTGACTTTTACAATAGTTTTGGTAGTTGTTGTGAAATGCTTTGTCCCAGAATCTGCCTTTCTTTCCTTTTAGGCTTTCTACAATGGCGTGTTCTGCTGCATAGCTATCCAGTTCTGACCCTGCTTTGCCTTTTAAGAAATAGAGATGAATTTGCCTATAGTAGTCTGCTAGTGAGCTTTGTTGCGAATGACAAACTATGCCGGCTATGGCTGCTAATGCTAATGCGAGTGGGCCCCATTGTTCGGCTGTTCCCGGCATTGGTTGGTGCCAGAGTCGTAGCGAGATGGCAAGATAGATAGCAACGAACCATGTGTCGCCTGCAAAACCGTCTAAGCATCGTCCTTTCATAGACCGCTGGTTGGTGAGTCGGGCGAGTTGCCCATCGGTTGAATCGCAGAGGTTTGCTAATATCAAGAGTATTACACCTATTATATTATAGTACAGATTTTGAAAGTAGAACATTGCTCCTGCTGCTATGCCCAGCACTATTGACAGAAGTGTTATGGTGTTGGGTGTTACACCTAAGCGATGCCACAGTAGGGCGAAAGCCAAACCTATGGGGCGTGTAAAGTGTATGTCGAGCCACTCTTCGGTGTCGTCCGATTTCATAGAAGCTTTTAATAGCTCGCCAAATTTTTTGTTTTCTATGTTCATTTTTGCAATTTGTTGCTGTGTAAGAGTGTTGTCTGAATGTTTTGTTTTTATATTTTCAGTTGCATTGCAACATATAGGTTAATGGCTTTTGCAGCCTCGTTTTTGCAGCGCGAGAAGCTGGGCCAATCGTTAAAATCAATAATGTAGAATGTTCCTTCTGCTGTTACAATGGCGTCGCCTCCGTACACTGGTGTGTTGGCAAGTGTTGCAATGTGGTTGGCTGTGGCTTCCAGTGCTTTCCATTGGAATGGAAAGTGGTGTGCGGTGCCGTTGTGTTGTTCGTCGGCAAATTTGGTTATACCGTCGTCGGTGGGGTAGTAGTAGCGAAAGAAGTGGGTGTTGTTTACGCCATAGAACTTCACTAAATCGCCCTCTACGTGTGCTTGTACCACAGTGTTTGTTATGCCTCGTTTGCTAAAAGCTGTTTTTGCCTGTTGCAGTTGGTTTTTGTTGGCACAATATATAATGTCGTTTTCCGACTGTGCAGCCTCGTCGCCACGTTTTAACCAATAGCCTTTGTTGCCCTCTTGTGGTGGAATGGGTATGTTGGCATTGCGCATTAGCTTTGTAATAAGGCTACGTTGGCAGTTGCGTATGCCGTTTGTTGGGTTCACCACACATTTTTGTGCTGCATATTTTTCTATCATTTGCAATGTGTGTGGCAGTCGTCCCATATTCAATATAATGTTTGCTTCTGCTAAATGGTGTGCTTTAAGGTTGTTTTCGGCAATTATTTTTGCATTCAATGGTTGTGCTACGGCAGCCAGAATGTCGTAGTCTTTTTCTACCGAATGGGGCGAGAAGCGTGTATCGCGTTGTATTGCTATGGTTTGCATGTGGTGTTGTTTAAAAATATTTCTGCTTTTTCTATGTCGGCAGCGTGGTCAATGTCGAGTACTTTTGTAAACACGTGTGCTATTGTTTTGTATCCATCGGCAATTAGTGCGCGCTGAAAGTTTCTCATTCTGCTATTGTTTTGTTCTATGCAGTGGTGTAAGGTTTGTAGTGTTTTGGGGTGTAGTCCGTATATGCCTCCCGATATGTAGGAACAGTTGTGAATGTTTTGGTCGTAAAATCCTGTAATATTCAGGTTGTTGTCGGTGCCTACATAGAGAGGTTTTTCGTCGTCAACGAATGGTGTTACGCCCATGTATGCTTGTACGCCGTTTTCAATGGCTTTTGTAAAAGCGTCTATGTATGTTTTAAATTCGTTTTCGTTGAAAATGGTGTCTACCGTTGTTAGCACAAAAGGCTCGTGTGTTAGCCATTTACTAATGGCTTCAAAGCTGTGCATAGAACTGGGTGTCGATTTTGCTATAAAGCGCAATGTGGTGTTCTTGTCTTTTAGTTTGTGTTGCTGTATGTGGGCGAGATGCGTTGCTACGTTGGTCATTTCTTCGTTGCAAACCACCACTATTTCGGTTGCATTGTTGTTGCAGAACACCCGTATGAGGCGGTCTATAAGGGTTTCGCCATTGATTTGTACCAATGGCTTTGGCACTGTTATGCCCTCTTTAGCAAGTCTTGAACCGTTTCCGGCTGCAATAATGGCGTACTTCATAGCTTGTTTCTCTACACAATGGGTATTATTATTGTTTTATTGGAAACACAAAGATACGTCTTTTAAATGGAAAACGAAAACTGAATATCAGTTTTTTTGCTATAATAATAGTAAGATTTTCTACATTGTGGTTTGTGCAGTGTGTGTTTTATAGCAAGGTTGTGGTGCAACTATGCGTGGGCGAATGTGCACTGATATCTAAAAGAATATTCTTAGATATCTAAAAGGAAGCTCTCAGATATCTGAAAGGAAGCTCTTAGATATCTAAAAAAAAAGACCAGCACTATGCATAGTGCCAGTCTTTTATATGTGTTTGTTTTCGAGTGCCAATGTGTGTTTGGCACAACGTTGCAGTGTTTATAGGTCGAACTTGTAGCCCAATGTAATTTGGAATACAGAGTTTTTGTCGTCTCCGTGCTTGTAAATCTTAGTTAGACCCCAGTTGTAGCGTGCATCGAGTTGGAAGTTTGCATACTCGTAAGAGATGCCAACAGGAATAGAGAAGTCTACGCTCTTAACATCTGGCTCAGAAGAAGTCTTAACAGCTAAACCGAGAGCAGTTGCTTTTGTGTCGTATTTTGCATTAACTTTAAAACCTGGTTGTACACCTAGCTTAACAGCTAAACCTTTAGTAACGTATACGTTAGCAAGAATAGGCACGTTAATGTAGTCTAATTTGGTAGTAGCAGTGTATTTTGCACCTGCATTTTCCCAATCGCGTTTAGTACCTTGCATAGAGTAGATTGCACCTGCAGAAAGAGAGAAGATGTCTGAAACCTGATATTCAGCCTCTAAACCAGCTGCCAAACCTACACGTGGGTCGGTGTCTTTAGTTTCTGTTACGTTAGCAATATTAACACCAATCTTTGGTTGTAGATTAATTGAACCAACTGCGTGTTGTGCATAAGCACCAACAGAAGCAAGCATTATAGCTGCCGATAAAATAATCTTTTTCATTTCTTTCTAGTATTTTGTTTGTTTATAAATTATCTTTTCTGGTTGCAAATGTACACCTTTTTTTCTGTTTGCACTCAAATATTTTATTAGAAAAAAGAAATATAAATGATAAAAATTGATAAAGAACAATTTCTTTTTGTTTGTGGCAAACAAAATCGCCTGTCTACTCTTTGCGAGCAAACAGGCGTGTAATTATGTGTTTTCTTAGAGGAGAGTGCCTATTATCTAATATTTTTTAGTATTGCGAGAAGATGGTCCCAAACCATTTGCGCTGTAGGTATTAGCAAACGTTCATCGGGTGTATGTACGAAACGAAGCGTAGGTCCAACGCTCATCATATCTACGTTAGGATACTTCTCAGATATCAGTCCGCATTCCAAACCAGCATGGATACCAAGCACTTTAGGCTCTTTGCCAAATAGTTTTTTATACTCTTCTACTGCTACATCAACAAGTTTAGAGTCCGGATTCATTTTCCAACCGGGATAAGGGTCGTGTTGCGTTACTTCGGCACCTGCCATTTCGAAACAAGCCTTAACAGTGTTGCCCATGTTTATGAGCGCACTTGGCACGTTAGAACGTTGCGATGCAATAACGGTAATAGTGTTTTCGTCTGTTTTTACAACAGCAATATTGCTAGAAGTTTCAACCATGTAAGCAATGGCTTCGTCCTGACAGTTGGTGAGCGGACCGTTATCTACAGCCTGCACAGCCATGATAAGCCGGCGAGCAACATCTTTCTCAATTACCGGACGCGCCTCTGTGCTTTCCATTCCCCATACAGCGTTAGGGTCAGACACGTGATACTCTTCTTCAATACCCTTTGTAAACACGTTCCAGTCTGCCATAACTTCCTCTTTCTTATCAGCAGGAACAGCAAAGACAGCCTTGCCATCGCGTGGAATGGCATTATCTAATTTGCCCGAATTCCATGCAGCAAGGCGCACATCTATCTTGCTTTGCTCCATGTAGAGAAAGCGTCCAATGAGCTTAATGGCATTTGCGCGCTTCTTGTTAATGTCGTCTCCAGAGTGTCCGCCAATCAATCCCTTAACACTAACTTCCATAAAGAAGTAGCCAGACGGTGCACTCTCGCGTTTAAAATTAAACACACAATCGGTAGTAACACCACCAGCACAGCTAACGAAAATTTGTCCTTCGTCTTCCGAATCCAAATTAATAAGGTATTCGCCAGTAAGCCAATTAGGCTCTAAACCAAAAGCACCAGTAAGTCCTGTTTCTTCATCTACTGTGAAGAGACACTCTATTTTTCCGTGTTCAATATCGTCAGAATCGAGTATAGCTAATTCGTATGCCACACCAATACCATCATCGGCACCCAGCGTAGTGCCTTTTGCTTTTAGCCATTCACCATCTATATAGGTTTGAATGGCATCTTTGTGGAAATCGAAATCTAAGTCTACAAGCTTGTCGCAAACCATATCTATATGGCTTTGCAATATAATGGTGGGTGCGTTTTCCATACCTTTCGTTGCAGGTTTAGTAATAAGCACGTTGCCAGTCTTATCTACTTTGGTATCCAAATTGTGGTTTTTGCCAAACTCCACAAGATACTCTATCATCTTTTCCTCATGTTTAGAAGGACGAGGAATCTGATTAATTTTTGCGAACTGCTCGAATACACGAGCTGGTTTTAATTCACTGTTTGTCATTTTTAATAGTATTTGTTTTGTTATATTCTTGATTTGTGCTACCTTTGCCAGAAATATTAGATGCAAAGATAAGTAAAATGGTTGAAACTTTACTGTTGAGTGTGTTAATAATTGCTATTGCAATGCTATTGCTTTCGGTAAGAGTGCTATTAAAAAAAGGTGCTAACTTCCAATCGCAACATATACACGATAATAAATATATGCGCGAAAAAGGAATACATTGTGTTATTGATCAAGACCGCGAGGCACGTGCCTCTAACAAGGCTTATTAAGAAATATGGCAGAACACACCCATTGATTATAACGAATGAATATTAATAAAAACATAAAAATGAAAAGTACTTTAAGTGCATTGGCAGTCGTAATAATGGCATGCGGTATAATGTCTTGTAACAAGCAACCACAAGCTAACGACACAAAGGAAACACCAAAAACAGCAGCTACAACAGCCACTGCAGGTTCGCAACAAATAGCCTATGTAGAGATAGACTCTATTATGGGACAATACAAATATTGGAAAGAAGTTACAAAAATACTCGAAGCAAAAGAGAAGAATATACAGAAAACTCTTGCCGGAAAGCAACAAGCTTTGCAACAAGCTGCGGCTAACTTCCAACAAAATGTGCAGGCTAACAAGTTTACACAAGCACAGGCACAGCAAATTCAGGCTGGTATTCAGAAGCAAGCTGCCGACGCTGAGGCTTTGCAACAACGTTTAGGAGCTGAGTATCAGAAAGAGGTTGCAAAATATAATAAGGCTCTTTCAGACAGTGTACACAACTATCTGAAGACTTATAATAAAGATAAAAAGTATGTTATGATACTTGCTAAGAGTGGCGATAACATTCTTTATGCCGACGATGCTTGCAATATTACAAGTGATGTGTTGCAAGGAATGAACAAAGCATACACAGGATTGAAGAAATAGAATATTATTTTTATTTTCATTTTAGTGACTTTTTTTCTGTAGTGATACAGAAGAAAGAACATTGTTATTTGAGTATAACAATGAACATACAGACAAAGATTTGAGGTTAATAACGAAGGATGTGTCGCGATTGACACGTCCTTTTTTTATGCAAAACACACAAACTGTTGTGCAAAAACATATTACTGTATTTACAATAGCATATTACTGTATTTACAATAACATTTGTTTGGCGTAGCAAACAAGTGTTTCTGAAACTTCAGAGAGGTTAGATATTCTTAGCGGTTATAAGTTTTTTTGTTCTTTTATAGTTGTAAAAAAACGTAGCAATAGTAGTGTTTGTAAAACACGAAATAAGCATAGAGTTGCTACGAGAATAGTATTCTTAAGAGCTCTATGCTTTAAACCCAAATTTGTTGTTAAAGCTAAACATATTTTGTTTTATTATCGTGCAGATTGCCTGTCTGGGTAATGCTGGTGTAGCGGGCTACGTAAAGTTGCACAGACACACAATCTGCCTATAAGAATATAAAAGATGTTAGCAAACAATATCATAGCAATACGAACTATACATATTATGATGTAATGCCCTATTTGCTTTAAAATGCTTTTATTTTATTACTCTTGCGCTAATAATGCGTATATCGTTTACGGGTCTATCGTTGCTATCGGTTGTTGTTTTTTGTATTTTCTCAATAACGTTTAAACCGTCAATAACTTCGCCGAAAACAGTGTACGAACCATCGAGATGAGGTGTGCCCCCCTGCGTTTTATACACTTCGCAAAGTTCGGGAGTTAGTTTTGCCTGTCCGTTGGTATATTTGTCTATTCTGCTTTGCGCCCATTCCAACTGCTTGTCGGTAAACTTTTGTCCCCAAACAATGTAAAACTGTGTAGACGATGATGCTCTTTCAGGATTAACGTTATCGCCCTCGCGTGCGGCTGCCAGTGCGCCTCGTTTATGGTAGTGCTTAGGAAAACAAATTTCGGCAGGTATGCTATATGCTTCTGGCGTATCGCCAAGCTGTTGCCCTGGCTTTGCTGTTTTCGAAGCTAAATCGCCTGTTTGCACCATAAAGTCTTTAATAACACGATGAAATAGCACCCCATTGTAGGCACCAGAACGCACTTGTTTCAGGAAGTTGTCGCAATGCTTAGGAGTGTCGTTATATAATGCAAGCACTATTGTTCCACTATCTGTAACAAGTTCCACTTCGTGCTGAGGCTCGCTTTGTGCTTGTGCCAGAACTGCAACAAGGCAGAGCAAGCAAATAAAAATAGTTCTCTTCATATTTCTTCGTTTATTTCAGGCATTTGTCTAATTCGGCTTTTATTGCCTCTTTATCCATATTCTGACCAATGAATACTAGCTTTTGCATACGGTCTCCATAAGGCTCTTCCCAGTCTTTCTTTAGTTTCGGGTTTTTCTCAAGAAACTCACGAAGCTCAAAGGCTGGCATTGTGGCATACCATTGTCCGGCATTGCGCAGGGTAACTTGCTTACCAGCCTGTTCGAAAACATAGCAGGTGTCTTTTTCGTTGTCGAAATAGCACAACCCTTTACACCGTATAATGCTTTTGTGCCACTTACGTGCAACAAAGTCGTCGAAAAAGTTTAAGTCCATTGGCTTACGAGCATAGTAAACAAAAGTGTCTATATTGTATTCCAAAGCCTCTCCACTTTCTTCGTTCTCAAGGTGGTCATGGTGGTGGTCGTGATGATGGTGATGATGGTGGTCGTGTCCATGTTCGTGTTCATCGTCATCGTTTTCAATGGCAGCAATCCACGAAGCGGAGGTTGCTACTTTATCGAAATCGAAGTCGTTTGCACCTAAAATGCGTTCAAAATCTACATCTCCGTAGTTGCATTCAATCATTTCTGCCTTTGGTTGCAGTGCTCTTACTATTTTTCGCACCTTATTTAGTTCTTCAGCCGATACATCGTCTACCTTGTTTAGCAGTACAATGTTGCAAAATTCTATTTGCTGTATCAGCAAATTCTCTATATCGTCCTCTTCTAAATTTTTCTTTAGAAGGTCGTTTCCAGCAGAAAACTCATCGCACATACGTCGTGCATCAACAACGGTAACAATGTTTCTAAGCACCGCACGCCCATCTTTAGCAAGGTCGGGATATACTTGCGGATAAGCGCAGATGGTTTGTGCTATTGGTGCAGGTTCGCAAATGCCACTTGCCTCTATAACAATGTAGTCGAAACGGTTTTGTTTAACAATGTCGCTAAGCTGTTTCACCAAATCCATTTTTAGCGTGCAGCAGATGCAACCATTCTGCAATGCCACCAACGAATCGTCTTGCTGGTCTACCACACCGCCTTTTTCTATGAGGTCGGCATCTATATTCACTTCGCCAATATCGTTTACAATAACAGCGAACTTTATGCCTTTATTGTTGCTAAGAATTTTGTTTACGAGTGTTGTTTTCCCGCTTCCAAGATACCCTGTAAGCAGTAAGACGGGCGTTTCGTTCTGTTTCATATATTATATAATGTATGTTTTATTATGATGTTTCTACTATACAAAGGTACAATAATTATATTATAATTGTGCTACATTGGTGGTTTTTTGCTTGCATTTCTATGTTTTATTTTCTTTATACGCTCTCTGTAGTTTTGCTTTCTTCGGTGTTAGTTGCCCTTTAGTGCATAAACGCCTCTGTGTGGAAGCTAACCAAAGCAAACAAAAAAGCGGTTTTTAGCCGTTATAACATAGCACTATAAAGTTTCTGATTTTACAGATATCTAATTCGCAACTGACAGATATCTAAAACGAACACGACAGATATCTGAAACGATTGCGACAGATATCTAAAACAAAAACAACGAATATCTGACAGTTATTCCTAAGTTTTTTCTGCATATTATTTATCGCCATTCATTCCCCCCACGCATTATTCCAATCCGTTCGCCTAACGGTGTGTGTTCGCCACGCATTATTCCAATCTGTCAGCAATGTTTTGGCAATCTGTTCGCAGCTGTAGGGGACCGATTTATCGCGCCCACATATACAAAAACCCCACATACAATGAATAACCCCCCACAAAATGATGACAATCACCCACAGAATTGATAACAGATATATACGGGCACGATGAATCGGATTTACGTTGGAGTGTGTACGAAATTATTGCACTTGCAGTAACTCCATTTGGATATATTGTTTATCTATTCATTGCGATTAAAAAGAAAATCACATGATATTTGTTATTCTCTGGAGAATCCTCTGTAACACGCTTTCGTTGCTAACAAGTATAGATGCTGTGCCTGTCATTCCACCGATAATTTTATACTTGCAATCCGTTACCTTTACCTGTGCTGTGAACATGCTGCCTGCTGCCGTTTGTCGGGGCGTATGCATTGTGGCTGTTATCGTGCCATTGGCTGCACCATACATTTCTGTATCGTATCCCTCCAACTCAATGCTGACGTTCTTTCCTTTTTTTACAGTATTCACGTATTTATAAGGAATATCTACTGTGCCTTGTTGCCTGTCGGTCATCTCAATTCTTGCACTGATGGTTTCGGGATAAGGTATAAAATATGCACCTACCAGCAGTACTAATATAACAATGGTGATGATGGTGATGCCATAGCGCACTATTCCTGATGGTATTTCGCCAATGATATGTCTTACTTTCTCGCTGCGGAGTTCTATCTTGCTGTCTGCCATAGTGTTTCTCTATTATTAGTTGCCTAATTCTAACTGATTTTTCACGAGGTTATAGTATGCACCACGCTTTGCCGTGAGTGTTTCGTGGTTGCCTGTTTCTACTACTTTGCCTTTATCCAATACCACAATCTGGTCGGCATTCTTCACCGTGCTTAGTCGGTGAGCCACTATAACTACCGTCTTGCCTTTGTAGAACTCGTCCAGATGTTCCACTATCATACGTTCGTTGTTGGCATCGAGCGAGTTGGTAGCTTCGTCAAGGAAAATGTAGTCGGGATTCTTATATACGGCTCTTGCTATCAGTATGCGCTGTTTTTGTCCCTGACTTAAGCCTACACCATCGCGCCCAATCTTTGTGTTGTATTTTAGGGGCAATCCCATTACATAATTGTGAATACAAGCTATCTCTGCAGCCGTCTGTAATCGTTGTTTGTCTATCTCCTTATCGTCTACGGCTATATTGCGAGCTATCGATTCAGAGAATATCACACCATCTTGCATCACCACGCCACACTGTCTGCGCCACCATTTTTTATTAAGCGTGTTTACATCTGTTCCGCCAATGGTGATTTGTCCGCCCAGCACAGGATAATAGCCCAGCATAAGTTTGATGAGCGTGGTTTTTCCGCTACCCGACGCTCCGACAATGGCTGTTACCTTGCCTTTGGGGATAGTGAGACTAACATCATCTATGATAGTTTTCAGTGCATGTGGGTCGTATTTAAAGTTTATGTTTTCCATGTCTATACCCTTAGTTTCGTCAGTTACTGAAGTTTCCAATCCTTGTTTTCCGTTCTCATCGTCCATACGGTGTATTTCGTTTATACGTTCAAGACTAATCCTCACGTCTTGCACAGAATAGAAGAAACTCATTAGCTGTTCCACTGGCGAGTTGAGCTGTCCTATGATGTACTGCACGGCAAGCATCATACCCAGTGTTAGTTGTCCGTGAATAACAGCAGTTGCTGCCACCACGGTGATTACAATATTCTTCAGTTCGTTGATGAAAATGCTGCCAGCCTCCTGCGTTTGTTGGAGCTTTAGCGATTTCATCTGTACGTTGAATAAATCAGCCTGCACGTCCTCCCATTCCCAGCGTCTGCGCTGTTCACAGTCTTGCAGTTTTATCTCCTGCATAGAGGTAATAAATTCGTAGGTTTTATTGTTGTTGATGGCTTGTTGCTCAAAGAGTTCGTAGTCGAGTACCTTTCTGCGCCTAAGAAATAGTGCAAGCCAACCGCCATAAAGCAGACTGCCGAGCATGAAAATGGCGAAGACAAGCCAATTATAGGATAACAATACAATGCTGAATACAATAAAGGTAAAGAGCGAGAACACAATACTGAGCGTTTGTTGTGTCAGAAACGAGTTTACACGGTTGTGGTCGCCCATACGCTGCATAAGGTCGCCCATTAGTTTGGTATCGAAGAACGACATAGGCAACTTTAAAAGCTTAATAAAGAAATCGCTTACCAACGAAATGTTTATGCGCAACGAGATGTGGAGCAACAGCCAACGGCGGATAAAATCGATGGCAGTTCGGCTAATGGTAAGCATCAGTTGTCCAAGGAGTATCAGCCATATAAAGCCAATATTTTGGTTTTTAATGCCCACATCCACAATAGATTGTGTGAGGAAAGGCAGAATGAGCTGCAACAAACTGCCCACCAGTAAACCTAAAACAATTTGACCGAAATACTTACGATATTGCTTAATGTAACCAAAGAGGAACTTAAACGAGCGTTCCTCTTTAGGTTCTTCGTCCATCTTCTTTTCATAAAAGGCAGGAGTAGGTTCTAAGAACATAGCGATACCCTTTTCCTCACCGTCCGATTGTGTACTTACCCAGTGCTTCTTAAATTCTTCGAGATTGTATTTAACAAGTCCCTTTGCGGGGTCAGCAATGTAGAATCTATTCTTTTTGACTTTGTACAGTACAACAAAATGATTTTGGTTCCAATGGAGGATGCAGGGGTAATGAGCCTCCCAAAGTTTATTAATACTGATTCTTCCGCTGATAGTTCGTAATCCAAGTTGTAAAGCTGTTTCATTAATACCAAGTAATGAGACTCCTTCTGTGGTTGCAAAGCAAATTCTAGAAAGATATTCTATTGAATATTCGATTCTAAAAAAATTACATACCATCGCAAGGCATGCAACTCCACACTCCATCGCATCATGTTGCTTAATAAAAGGGAAGTTATTCATTACATTCTTTCTTTTTCTTCTTCATTAGAGTGTATCTTATCATGCTGGATTGCATGTTTTGACCCGGCAGAAAAACTAAATGTTACACTGACAAAGATTTTTCGGGAAATGAAATTAAAGTCTGTACGGTGCTCAAAGTCACCGTTCTTGAATATTTGTTGATTCTTTCCTCTGCTATTCAGCAAGTCTTTTACACCAAAATTGATATTCAGCTTGTCTTTCAAACAACTATAATCCCCCTCTATATCTACTCCAAAGTAATCTGATTTCTGAATAAGATAAAGTTGTTTATAATGCCTGATATAGCGTAAATTAGCCATTGCAGTAAGTTGCTTGGACAACCTGAAACGATTAAAACTTGACAGGACAAGCCCAAAGTCATTAACACGTTTGGTACTGTTCCGATAAAAGTTTTCACTTAGCTCGACATTACTTCTGCTATTCCATATACCACACGTGAAAGGAAATTCTATGTATAAAGCTAATTTCTTTAAATTGCCATCATTTCTTAATGTGTAGCGCGTTTGTTGTTCGTTCATCTGTTCGTATACCTCATTGATTTTCCTATCAATAAAAAATGCAGATAACGAGAAAACATATCTTGACTTCAAAACGAATTGTAATCCTGCATTGTACAGCAATTCGCCTTTCAGATTAGGATTACCTTCCTTATAAGATGTTTCGGACAGATGAAAAACAAATGGATTTACCATCTGATACGACGGACGGTTTATCGATTGCGTATAACTAAGCGACAGGGCATTCCCTTGTCCCATGTTTTTTCTCACAAAGAAAGACGGGAAGAAATTATTGCCTTTTTGGTTGTTATGTAATTGGGTTCTAACTCTTTGTTGGGTATTCCATTCTGTATATTCGTCACGTAGTCCCACTTGAAAATCCCAAGGTCGTGAGGAGTACCTGTACATTCCATATATCGCATATCGTTGCTCATCATAACTGAAATTATCCCGTTGGTCAACATCTTCCGATAACACTCCTCCTAATGTCGTGTTTCCGAGATATAGCTTATTATCATAATGGATACCAGCATTGACATACTTGACACCAATCGTAAACTGATGGCGGTTGAAGAACTTTGTAAAATCTACCTGTGCACTATATATATTGATGTGTTCGAATGAGGGTTGCGATTTAGATATAATACTATCCCCACCTATACCTAAGGTGTATTTATTCTCATACTCGTACAAATCATGTTCTCTTTCTCCTACATAATCAGCAAGAAAGTTCAGGTTACTGCCCAGTGTATCTGTTTTCCATTCATAATTTAAAGTAACATTATTGGTATTAGGTCTTAAAGAGTATGGAGCATAACTTAGAATATTTGTTTGATTAGGACTATTATCGGTAACGGTAGAATGAACCCAACAGGCATTGGCATAATCCTTTGAATAGTTGCCCAACCATTCTACGCCTAAATAATGCTTTGGAGATATATAAAAGTCGATGCCCAACTTAGGCATATAATAAAGACTTTTATTTGTAGTTTCAGATATACTATTGACGATAATGTTTTGTCCATAGTCGCTTTCAGATATCTTACTATGACTTGCCGACTGCCCTAATGCCATATTAGCATAAAGAGCAACGTTCCCCCACGAATAGGTTACCCCTGCAAATTCCGAAAACAGGTTCTTGCTTTTCCGTTCGTATTCACTGCCCACATAACCTGATAGTCCGTACTCATGTTTCTTCTGACGGTTAATAACAAGAACGCCCGTGCCTCCTTCTGCATCATACCCGGCTGTTGCCTGAGGCAGCAACTCCAAATTCTTTATATCATTACCGCGCAAGGATGATAAATATCTTTTGAGCTGCGCCCCGCTTAACCTTACCAATTTTCCATTTTCATATATTTTGATACCATTGCCCATAATGGTAATACCACCTTCTCCATCATAATTTACACCCGGAATCAAATTCAATATATTAGAAAGAGAACGTGCCTTTAACAATTTACTATGCTCTACACTAACTATCATTCTGTCAGCTTTATGTTGAACAAATGGTCTTTCTGCTAATACAGTTACTTCAGAAAGATTTATTGTATCTGATATTGAGGTATGTTTGTTCTGTGCAAAGCCCGTTAGTACACATTGCAAAAAACAAAAAGAAAGGATGTATAAATACTTTTTCATAGGGACTTTGGGCAATTTACATCAGGATAATCCCAATGTTTTGGACCATATTTTCTTACAATATCTCTATAACATACATAAGAATATCTAATGGTTGTTTTTGCGAAAATAGTCTTTTTTTCTTTAGATTGCAAGAATTTTCTCCGAAATTTCGATGGGAATCGAGAATTTAACAATTAAACTGCCGTAAAATGCACACTAATTAACCTTTGGGCATATTCATGGCTGTGCTTTTTGACATGTATGTGTCCGTATGTCCCATCTATGGAATTTTTCTTACGATTTCTTGGACGGTTGGTACTTCTTCACAAATTTTCGCATGGTTTTCTACGTTTCATGCATAGCAAAAATATGAAAGCAAAAGGCCTCTACCATGTATTTTGTATAAAATATATGGTGGAGGCAATTCCAATAAGATAAAGAGAGTATTCTCCTGCCTATACTTTATATTTCTCTTCCAACAACCATTCTAAGTCCGAAGCTTTGTAGAGGATTTTTCCTGCAAATTGCGTGTAGGGAGTAATCTTCCTATCGCGATAGTCCTGCAAGGTACGGGGACTGATATACAGCCGCTCGCATACTTCCTTGCCCGTTAGGAAATGTTCTCTACCAAACAGCGGTTTGTGGGTCTGTGCTACTTCCTTTATCCTTCTACTTACACTGCTGATAGCGGACAGCGCCACCTGCATATCGTCAGCCTCCATATTTAAGTCTCTTACCTGTTCCATAATCTTCCTATTTATTTGCACTACACTTGCATATTAAACGAGCGTTCTTCTTTAGGTTCTTCGTCCATCTTCTTTTCATAAAACGCAGGTGTAGGTTCTAAGAACATAGCGATACCCTTTTCCTCTCCGCCCGATTGTGTACTTACCCAGTGCTTCTTAAATTCCTCGAGATTATATTTAACAAGTCCCTTTGCGGGGTCAGCAATGTAGAATCTATTCTTTTTGACTTTGTATAGTACAACGAAATGGTTTTGATTCCAATGGAGTAAGCAAGGATAATTTATGTCTTTTATTTGATATAAACTTGCTTTTCCACATAGTACATCAAAACCTAAGGCCTCTGCCAATTGTTTTAAAGCCTGCATTGAAACACCCTCATTGGTTATAGAACATATATTTGATAGGTTTTCGAACGAATATATTCTACCATAATACTTACAAACCATAGCCATGCAGGCAATCCCGCATTGCATGGCGTCATGTTGCCTATAAAAATAAAAGGACATTTATTTTGCTGTGTTGTATTTGGTTAGACCGGAGTCGTTGTCTCTATTATTAATATTTTTACCCATGTGCCGTCGTGAATTGCCTTTCGTCAAAGAATAGACGAAAGTCAGTGCCACAAGATTTTTGAAATTACCCCATCGGGTCTTTTCTACGAAATGGAATGAAGGAGTGTCCGCATAAATCCTGGAAGGATCGGGATTGTAAATGAACATAGCACCCACGGTGATTGCACCTAATTTATAGGTAAGGGATGCGTTCGCATTATACCCAATCTTCTCAAAAACATCACCTTCAACAGTGGTCATCGGTAGATTGTGGTTGGTAATGAACTGCCACTTGCCTGCCACCACCTGACAAGAGATTCCTACATTGTTCAGATTGTGGTTGACACGCTGATTGGGCGTATTGTATTTGGAAGACAGATAGTTATAGTAAGGCTGCAAAGTTAGCCAGGAGAAAGGTCTGCAACTCAAAACAAGCGATGCGCCATACTCGTTGACATGGCGGATGCCCACAATCTGGTTCACGAAGTCCGAACCGTCAGCGGAAACAACTGTCATATTCTTGTTGGGATAGTAGGCGTGGCTGATGGAAGGTTTGACAAACCAGATATTGTTGGCCGACGCATACTGGAAGCTAAGTTCGGTACGGTAGAAATGGTAGGGCTTCAGATTGCTGTTGCCTTGTAGATAGAATCGTTCATCCACGATGGTGCGACTATCTGTGAGCTGACCGACGTTAGGAACCGCAGATGCTATGGACGAGATCAGGCGTAGCGAACTGTGTTTGTGTAGCTGGTAATTAAGAGAAACAGAAGGCCGCATAAGGATGTAGTTGGCTATTGCCTTCGTCACAGTTCTATATCGGTTGTTCTCCACACCGATCCCCAGGTTGTAGGACAATGCCCCCCATTGATTGGTGTAGTCGGCGTATAGGTATTCCTTTTGCGTGTTCACTGTCGATAAATTGGATGCCCCGTCTATCTGATGCAGGTTTTTGTATTGATAGTAGGCTCCTATCTGTATATTTCCATGCCACAGTTTATCAGTATAAAGTGCTTCTGCTATTAGCGAGTAAGACTTGTTGTCGACGACGTTGGTAAACGTTCCCGTTCCCGAGGTGTTTGTTAGATTATTGTTCGATTTGGATTTGAAATAAGTGTTCACCACATTGACCGACAGACTGTTGCCTTTGCGGAAAGTGTGTCCGAAGTAGATGTTGGCCGATATGGAGGAAAAGTCACTTTGAAGCCTTCTGTGGTTGGTATCTTCCAATGTACCCGTCCGCAAGAGCTGTTGACTGTATTGCTGGGTAGCCGGAGACTTACGATATTCTAAAGTGATATTGAAAAGGTTGCTGTTTTGGAAACGCTGATAGAATAATTGTCCTATGTGGTAGGCACCAGTGTATTTACCCGACAAGCCCTTGTAATCATTCGTCACATCATCCGGATAGACATAACGGTTTTCCATGGTGTTCCGGTTAAGATGTCTGTAGTCCAGAAAATATGCTGCAGACACCTTGTTGAGCGAATCGCTATAACTGGTGGAAATCAAGTTGGTACCATATCCTGTGGTGATACTGTTTTTGGTGTCGAGATATAGTGAATACTGCCTTTTGTTGGTGCGTTTAGTCGCTACATCTAATACAGCACCTATCTTCTCATGCGCAAACCTTGCAGGTGGATTGGAATAGTAGTGCAGGGTCTTTATTTCGTCGGCTTTGAGCAGCATCAGTTCGCGTACCGACCTCCTGATTCCATCAATCAGCACCAAGACAATTTTACCATCTGCCGTCAGCAGTTCACCGCTGTTTGTTGAAAGTCTGAATTGCGGCAGGCTACTGATGGCCTCCAAAGCGTTGTTTCCCATCTGTCTGGCACGCCTGTCTAACAGGATGATATCTGCGTTGCCGAAGCTTCTTAGCCCTTGGGCCGACACAGTGACCTCTGAAAGGTTCTGTATGCTTTCTGTCAGCTTGACCACTCCGATATCGCCACGCTTGCACGTTAGCTGTTGTGGCCGATACCCTAAGCAAGAGAATTTCAACAGAAACTGTCCGTCTTCGTCTACATTCAAACTGAAGATTCCTTTTGAATCCGTCAGCGTGTGAGCAATGGCTGCCGTGTCAGATAAGCTGGCCAATACGCAGTCAACGCCGACTAATGGACAGCCAGACGGATCGGTCACCGTACCGTATATCCTGTTCTGTGCGTTGCTGCTTATCAACGAGACTACAAAGGCAAACCATAAAGTTGTGAGAGTTCTTAACACCATAATATAAATTATTTACATATTGATTCGATGTAATTTACAATTGAATTTTCCAGATTGATATCCATTCCATTAAATTTAATGGAATTATAATACTTACGATATTGCTTAATGTAACCAAAGAGGAACTTAAACGAGCGTTCCTCTTTAGGTTCTTCGTCCATCTTCTTTTCATAAAATGCAGGAGTAGGTTCCAAGAACATAGCGATACCCTTTTCCTCACCGTCCGATTGCGTGCTTACCCAATGCTTCTTAAATACTTCGAGGTCGTATTTTACATGCCCTTTTGCAGGGTCAGCAATGTAGAATCTATTCTTTTTGACTTTGTATAGTACAACAAAATGATTTTGGTTCCAATGGAGAATAGAACATAACTTATGGGTCATTAACTCTTTTACAGAGATTCGTACCGAAACAGATTCAAGCCCGATTGTTTGAGCTGTTTCTGTGATGGCTTTTAATGAGACACCTTCTTTAGTAGCCTTGCAAATCTTGTAAAGTTCAGAAGTGTTGTATTCCCGATCAAAAATCTTACAGACCATTGATAGACAAGAAATACCACACTCCATTGAGTCATGTTGTCTCACATAACGTATATTGTTCATTACATAGTGCGCTGTATAATATCTTCATTCTTTCTATTAGCTTTAACATTTACTTCTTTATTGAAGATAGTGTAAGATATAGTAAGTTCTACCCCGCGCATATCATTTTTACCTCGCGTTCCCCAATCTACGTTATTGAAGTGATACAAAATATTGTTGTAGTTAGCTTTGCCCAAGATATCATTTATCGCAAGATTGATGTTTAATCTATTCTTTAATAACGAAGCTGCTACGCCCATATTCCAGCTATGAATGCTCTTTTGATTGTACAATAGGTATTCATTTCTGCCTTGATAGGTGTAATCGGTAAACAGATAAATATTTGGAGTGAAAGCATAGTTTATATTTACTTGCCCATTGAAAGCAATTCTATCATTTTTATATGTTTTTCCTTCAAATACGTATTCGCTATTAGGAAAAACAACTTCTCCTTCGCATGAAAGCTCAAGATTGCCAAGAGCTTTAGAGTAATTCAATATTACTCTGAAATCACTGGCTTTCTTCATATTCATCGAATAAGAACACAGAATATTGCTCGTTGCATCAATCTGCCTGAGTACACTAACAAGAGGATTTTTTCGGTAGGTATAACGCAATGACAATGTTAAGTCTTTCCATGTAGAACTAAGCGTGTAGCGATCCATTATTTCGTTTTTAAGACTTGTATTTCCTGTACTATACAAAAGAGAGTCTTGGTAAACAAGTCCAGAATTTAACTGAGCAA
This sequence comes from Prevotella pallens ATCC 700821, assembly GCF_000220255.1. Taxonomy (GTDB): domain Bacteria; phylum Bacteroidota; class Bacteroidia; order Bacteroidales; family Bacteroidaceae; genus Prevotella; species Prevotella pallens. The sequence continues at coordinate 708,001 of NZ_GL982514.1, read as the reverse complement.
AGTTTGGTTGGGTAAGATTCTTTCTGTAGTTCAATTGGAAGAACCAATTATCGTTTGGTCGATATTTTATAGTAACTACAGGACAGAGCGTAGAGAAGTTTTGTTTAAATAGGTTTTCTTTGGTGTTTGTACCAGAAACACTTCCAATGGTTCTATGTATATATTGGTAGCGTGCAGCAGGCATTATTGTCCATTTACCAAAAGTTCTTGAGAAAGATAAATATGCTTGTGGATTCGACTCTTTAACATTGATGTTGTTTATATAGTTCTGCGAGTTCAGGTAAGGTATCTCTGAATTTGTTTTAGATTTTGAATCTACATAGTTATACAATATTCCTGCCATCGCATTAATTTTCCATGGAAGCCTGAAACTGTTATCAATGTTTGTGGTATAGACGGTATATCTACTATTGCCATGGCTTTTAACTAACGACAATATGCCTGCACCACTCTCCAATGTTTGTGTATTATGGTTTATATTTGTAGAGGCTATTTCTTGTGAAATGTCTAAGCTGTAGTTATTGTTTGCATAAACGTACTGCAACGTCCCACTGTGTATATTCTCTAAATTCCTACCTTGTCTGTCAATATCTCTCCATTGCTCTTGTTTTTTCCAACTCGTCAAATTTGTACCGTACGCCTTATTATCTTCTTTGCTGAATTGGTAGAAATAATAAAATCCCAGTCTACTTTTTGTATTCAACTGGTAATCGGCAGAAAAGTTTATTTTATGTGCTAAGGTAGTTATCGGAGTCTCTCGCTTTTGTTTGATACCAAATATATCATTACCATAGACATTGCGAAAATATGTCTCTTTATTTTTATTACCATCTTTTCCACCCATATAGGACAGGCTTGCGGAAAACTTCTTATATTGTCCCATCATATTGAGGATTCCTGCATCAGAAAACATTCTTGTCTGCTTCAAATAGTTGCTAACACTAAGAAACATAAAGTCATTAATATGCTTTATGGTGGATATAGAAATAACAGGTTGTCCGTTTGGACTATACTTTGCAGAGGGGGCTCTATCTATCTCAATACTTTTGATATTGTCTGCTTGCAAAGTAGATAATATGTTTGCATTCGATAGGACCCGTCCGTCTAAAACATAGATAGGTTCACCCATTCCATTGACTTCAACGTTATCATTGACAGAATGTAATCCTGGTGTATGATATAACATTCTCATAGCGGTCCCCATCTTTGCTAAAACTGTATTGGCAACTTGAATTTTTGAAATGCTTCCTTTGGTTTGTACACGTGGTATCTTTCCTTTTACCACAACATTGTCCAATTCAATGATTGCCACATTGGAACTATCTTTTATTTCGTTTTGACAGAAACAAAAGGAAATATGTACACAAAAAATGATTAATGTTATTACCTTTTTCATAAATTAGAATATTTATATGTATAAAATTCAGGAAGAAGTTCTGATAAATTCTTTTTATACATGGAA
>NZ_GL982514.1:698707-706471 GCF_000220255.1 Prevotella pallens ATCC 700821 | reverse complement strand
GAATATTTATATGTATAAAATTCAGGAAGAAGTTCTGATAAATTCTTTTTATACATGGAACAGTATTTCTTATTTTTTCCCCAATTTCTATTTCTATCAATGGGACAACCGCCTCCACAGATGGGGAATACATTGCAATTATTGCACTCTTCAGTTTACACCTTTTTTAGTAGAGTAATTTCTGTTGTTTTCATTTGTCTTTGTTTTAAAGTTAGTAATTCGCTACAAATATATGAAGAACAAAGACAGTACGCAAATTTTTTTGCATAAAAACAATGTTCCTTAACATTAAAAAGTACTCAACTTTATAATTAGCATAGATGCTTATCACCTTAATTTGTAGAAAGTGATCATCGCTAATGAGAGGATTGGATATCTTTTCAACTTTCTTTATCTCTGCAGTTTTCATAAATATTCTGTTTGCACAGCACTTGCATATTAAACGAGCGTTCCTCTGTTGGCTGTTCATCTGGCTTCTTTTCATAAAAGGCAGGAGTTGGTTCTAAGAACATAGCGATACCCTTTTCCTCTCCGCCCGATTGTGTACTTACCCAGTGCTTCTTAAATTCCTCGAGATTATATTTAACAAGTCCCTTTGCGGGGTCAGCAATGTAGAATCTATTCTTTTTGACTTTGTATAGTACAACGAAATGATTTTGATTCCAATGGAGGATGCAGGGTAATATTACTCTTACCAATTGATTTGTTTCTACTCTCCCGCTAATCGTTTTTATCCCAATCTCTTTTACAGTTTCAGAAATGCTCAATAGCGAAACTCCCTCCGTCGTAGAATGACAGTATTGAGATATGAATTCTGTAGAGTATTTTCTTCCAAAATAGCAGCATACCATTTGAATACAAGCAATACCACATTGCATGGAGTCCTTTTGTTTATATGCCCTAAAGCTACTCATACGAATATTATAATCGATTTGTATTTATGCCGAATTTTTTAGGACGCACATTGAGTTTTTTTCCAAACTGGTAAGATATTGATATTTTTAATACTCGATATGGCTTATAGTCATATATATAAGTTATGTCGTTAGATTTTATGATAGACTTCGTGTGTGATGCCAACATATTTTGATATTCTATACCAACTGATAGTTTCTTGCCCAAGAGGAAATATTTTAATCCAAAGTCTATTCTATATCTTGAAGGACTTTCTCCTACGATATCTCTCTCTTTTGCCTGATACTGCCCCCATAGGTTAGCCATCAAAGTCTTTTGCCGATTAAAATAGATATTATTATTTATATATAGGAAAACAGATGTCTGACTTATGTTTTCAAAATTGTACCCATCCATAGGTTTGGAGATGAGCGTATAGACACTACCACTTATAGAACTATCAAACCATACGACCTTATCAAAATAGTAAGAAACATCTAAGCTATACATCTGTTTCTTCATTATATTATCTATTGTTATTGTTGTCAACTTCTTGCTATTATCAATAAAAGTATGAGAAGCAATGACACGATTTTTCCACATTGCACTAGCTGACAATGAAAGATCTCTCCAAGTATAGCCTAATTCTACTGAATATGCCTTTTCTGGTAATAATTTAGGATTACCTGTTTGAATAGTATGAGAATCAACATAGGTTGTAAATGGATTTATATCTACGTAGCTGGGACGATTAATTCTACTCGAAACACTCATAGACAGGGAATTATTATCATTCCAACTATAATTCAGAAAAACTGTAGGGAAAAAGTCAAATTGATTATTTCGAGTGTGAGAATTTAACTTTAAAGAGATTCCATCTAATACCCCATACTCTCCGCGTAAACCAATTTTGGTTTCTAGTTTATCAGACAGCTTATACCTTATATCGGCATAAGTAGCAAAAATCTGTTCACGATACACAAAATGGTCGTTCAAATCATAATCATTAGTTATATAATCATAATTTGTTCTATTATCTGTCTTGGATTGTGAATAAGCAGCACCACCAGATAGAGTAACATTCCCTATAGGCAATTCTAAATCGACTTTGCCCTGATAAACATTGATATCTGTCTTAGGACGATTTACGTAACCTAAACTTTCATCGTATGTGGTCTGAAGTTTAATATGGTCATTGATTGAATAATTCAAATAATCTAGATTTACATTTATAGAACCATCTTTATTGATAATATTGTTGCCAAGATAATGTAAATTTACACTAGTACGGTGATACTTGCTATCAAAATCTGTAAGCGTCTCAAAATATTTAGAATTATCACCATTCCTGGAGGAAATCGAGGTAGCTGTTTTTTTATCAGCATCAGGATACATATTGTTATAAGTAATAATAGCCCCTAACGCAGAGTTTTTAGTCAATCCATAATCTACTCCAGCTGTAAGAAGGAAATAATTATTAGATTTAAGTTTGTTGTTAGTTGTGCTCCATGTTTCAAGAGGGTAATATATATACGTTTTACTGTCGGTCTGCATTGTACCTAAACCTTTTCCTACACTTATGTATGCCTCAAGCTGATTTTTTTTATACTGCATACTACAATTAATTCCATCATACAAACGCTCTTTGATGGATAATTGATTTGTTAAGTAACCTCCGAAATAATTATTCTGTATCTTTTTTGTTACAAAATTGATAATACCAGCATTGCCTTCCGCTGAATACTTGGCTGGGGGTGTTGTCATCACTTCGATTTGGTGCAAATTGCCAGAAGGTTGTGAACTGAGAAACGCAACCAACTCTTTCATGTCCATTTTGAGTTCACGTCCGTTCAGCAGAAATATTATCTTTCCCTTACTGATCATGCTAATAACATCATCTTGTACTATTATCCCTGGAGTTTGTTTCAGTATATCCATAAAGTTTGATGCTACAGCATTAAGCTTTTGGGCATCGAATACTATGCGATCTATCTTCCGATGTGTAAGAGGCGTTTTAGATGTTACTACAACCTCAGCTAAATCTGTGGCAGCTGAATCCAATATAACATTAATAGAAATATCTTTATCATCTCCATTAAATTTATGAGTATAGTCTGTGTAGCCAAGACATGAAACACTAAACGATAGGGCTTTATATGGCATAACCTCAATTGAAAAATTACCAGTAGAGTCACTATATGCCCTCGTAATTGTAGTTTCCAAACTATCTTTTACTACAAGAGTAGCCATACTAATGGCTTTCCCTTGTGTATCTGTGATTTTACCAGACAATTTAATATTCTGACCACAAATAGTCTGTGTATTTATAAAAACTATGAAAAATAGAATCCATTTACTCATTGTATCTTTCTATCATTGATTTTACCCAAAAATCTGTTATTAAATAATCACTTAAAGATGTATCAATACTTTTTAAGGAACAAATATCTTTTGACTACATTTGCAAATATATGTAATAATCTTTAATTCTTTATTTACTTTATGGTTTATAATAGATGCTTACCATTAATTCTCTTCCACGAATATTCAAATTATTGTAGCTATGGACAAACGTACCATTTACGCCATATCCATAATTTTTCCTATTCAATAAGTTATTGAGTTCTAACGTAATATCGAACTTCTTAAAGCTGTATCGCATTGCTAAATCAGCAAAGAAAATGTCTTTATACTTATTGTTTGCTATTTCATTGTGATAGTATTCTGTTCTTGCTTCGGTTGTAATCTTCTTCGTAAGAAACAGTCGCAAGTAAGCATTATGTTTCCAATTGTTTATTGTAGAAACAGAAGAAAGTGCAGGCATTTTAGACTGATAGTAACTATAATCCAGATTGTAGCCAATATCTGCGTTCTTAATAAGTCCAACTGTCAAGCTTCCTCTTATATTGAATGTGTTTGTGTTGAAAGGCATAATTTCGCTATTTTGTACGATATACGCCTTTGAACTATTATACATTGCTCTAACATTCAATTTTCCTTTTAGGAAGCTAATTCCTTGCGAGCCCATAAAATTAACTGTCCAAGCATTATTTTTTGTTTCTTGTGGGGCAAGCGAAAGTACAATATAATTACCTATATAGTCTTGCGATGTTGTATAAGGTGTTGTACCAAATATTCTGTTAACAGTTACAAAAAACGATGTTCCTTTTAGTGCATTATTATAACGAACAATAACACCTGCTGTTTTATCTCTCCCTATTCTATAATCAGCAAATCCTTTGTTTATATATTCATAGTCGGATAATACAAGGGTAGGGAAAAACTGATTTACATTTACTTCTGTTTGTCCTATTCTTCCATCAACGGAAAAAGTCCAATATGGAGTTGCATTCCAGCGGATATGAATGTTTGGAGAAAAGAGAGCACGACTATAATTTGCGCTTAAACTATATTTATATTGGTTATATGACACATCTGAAGAAAAATTAAAAATAAAGTCGGATAACTTATACTCCAGGTTTGTACTTGCATACAACTTAAACATACTGAATCGACTTTTTCCAGAAAGTAAACCAATACTATCTGGAACACCTATAAGATGCGAAGAAAAGTTGTGTAACAAAGCATTGGCTCCTATTTTTCCTGTAAGAATGAAATCACCAAAACGAAAACTTCCCGATACATTATTATTGGTTTCGTAATAATGTTGGTTTATATCTTGTTTAAGTGAATCCATAACCATTTGCTGTGGACGTACGTCCATTATATTTTTCGATTCAAATGAAAACAAACGCTTGCCATATTTACGTATTAACAGAAGATTATCTTTCAGTGTAAACACAGGAAGGTTAGCATTCATATCGTGTGGATTTGTACCACGCTCTATCAGCAGTTGTTTGTTCCAATTTAAGTTTGTTGAAAGTTCATTTTTTAGATATTGGCTATTTGCATTGTTCTCGTATTTCACTTTTGCGAAGAGTTCATTAGTTTTCTCTAAATAATGTTTTTCATTGTTAGTTACTTTGTTGCCTTGTTTCGAAAAGTATTCTGCTGTGCGTTTAGAATTTGCTTCTTGATGGTCGTTAATATAAGAAATCTGAAAACTTACTTGCGATGTTTCATTTATACGCTGCAACATATTTAAGTTCAATGCATGACTTCTGTTGAATAAGGAACGTTCGCCCAATGTGCTTTTTGCAGGAGAAGGCAATGAGATAAAAGGTGATAGCTTACTGTCCAATTCACCATACGTAAAAACTTTATTTGTTTCGTGAATAATATCTTTACCTCTATTGTTAGTTTTATAGGTTATCATTGTTTGCCAATTCTGCTTTAAGCGCATGGCAAAACTTTCAAAGTCCCATAAAACACCATTATTCTTACAGCCTATTCCTCCATTAAATGTTGCTATCCAATGTGCTTTAGCACCTTTCTTCATACGAACATTAATAGCATTTTCGTCAGAATAAACAAAGTCGTCTAATACACGAATGGGGGTATGATGCTTCATTACTTCTACCGTAGCTATATCGTTTTGAGGCAGCGACTTTGAAGCAACACCATATTTTCCGCCCAACATATCCATTCCTTCTATATAGAAGTTGCTGATGCTTCGCCCCTCGTACGAAATTTTCCCTGTGTTTTTATTCACCTCAAAACCAGGAACACGAGCCAAAACATCGGCTAATGTGCGATCGCCAGGTTTTGCATATACGCCAAGAAGATACTTTATGGTATCTCCGTTAATCCTTACAGGTTGAGCTTTCACAGTAATCTCGTCTAATGCTTTGGCATCATCTTCAAGCACGATATGTTGTTCTGGCATATCTGCTATTACCACTATTTGCTTTTTCTTATAGCTCATTGCAGAAATTTGCAGTAAGTCGCCCACTTTTGCTTTAATACTAAATTTACCATCATTTTTGGTATTGCAAAATGTAAGTGTTTTCTTTGTTGAAGCATCAATACTTTTTATGATTGCTGCGGATAACGGACTTCCATTTACGTCAGTTATCACTCCCGTTACTGTTACTTGTGCCTGCAATATTTCTGAAAACAACGTTATAACAATTAATACAAATAGTTTCCTCATATTGGTATTATTTTTTATCGTCAATTTCTATCGTTTCATGACTACCTCCGGTTGGATAGATACCCGGTTTATGCACTTTCTTTAGATATTCCATGCGGTCTATCGGGGCATATTTATAGTTCAGATAATTATAAAAGGTTACGGGTTTAAGGTTTTTATTCTTAATACTGATTGCTTCTATCAACATAAACTTTGGGCAATTCGCCTTTAATATCATACCTGGCAATCCACATAGTTTCCAAGGACCTTGACTAATAGGAATATCCTCTGTATACCAAACTTCCCAATAGCGACCACGAAAATTAGTAGTGGCTTTTTTACATTCCATACCTAAGACCGTAATTGTAGAGTCTTCGTACATTGTCCAGTCGGGAATAGTAATATCTTCAACTATTAAATACTTAGAATCAAACACTCTTGAATAAGTTTTTAATACTCCTTCCTCAAAGTTCCGATAAATAATATCATGACGACCTGTACTAAGAGGATATTTTTTTGCATATTCGGGTGTGTCTAAAGCTTTCATTCTTTCATTTGCGATAATAAAGAGAGCCGGGTCGTCATTCGCTAACATCTTATCTCTTTGCAGTGCAGGTTGGCTAAAATATTGGCTCACATTCCTACCACAACGGAAGATATAAGTATCCCAGTGCGGTTGTTCTTTTACCGAATAAACTATTTCAAGTTCTGCCGGCTCTATAACGTGGGTTTCTTGTGCGTAACACATTACTGCATTTAGTATAAAGAGCAAAACTATTAAAAAAAATTTAGGTTTCATATTGGTCTTATATTTTATCGTCTATTTCTATCGTTTTACGACTACCTCCGGTGGGATAGATACCCGGTTTATGCACTTTCTTTAGATATTCCATGCGGTCTATCGGGGCATATTTATAGTTCAGATAATTATAAAAGGTTACGGGTTCAAGGTTTTTATTCTTAATACTGATTGCTTCTATCAACATAAACTTGGGGCTATTTGCTTTTAATATCATACCCGGCAATCCACATAGTTTCCAAGGTCCTTGACTAATAGGAATTTCTTCTGTGTACCAAACTTCCCAATAACGGCCACGGAAATTTGTTGTAGCTTTCTTACATTCCATACCTAAGACCGTAATTGTGGAGTCTTCGTACATTGTCCATTCAGGAATAGTAATATCTTCGGTTATTAAATAATGGGATCCAAAAACAGTTGAATAAGTTGTAAACTTCCCTTGCTCAAGGTTGCGGTAAATTTTATCTAAGTTTCCCGTACTCGCAGGCAGCCTTTTTGCCGGGTCCGGCTCATCGTAATCTGCCAATCTCTTATCCCAAAGGATAAAGAGAGCTGGATCATCATCAGCTAACATCTTTTGATGTTGCAATTCAGAAATACTAAAATATTGGCTCACATTCTTTCCACAACGGAAGGTATAGGTATCCCAAAATGCATATTCCTTTGTAGAAAAAGTTATTTCAAGCTCTGCAGGTTCAATAACGTGTGTTTCCTGCGCATAACAACACTGAACACTAAAAATGAGTATAAAAAAAGATATAATTGATTTCATTTGTTTTAATTTAAAAGTTAATATTACTATACCATACCTATTATCAATATTGCATTAACTCGTATTTATGCTTTTCGGTATTTGAAGAGGAAATAGGTACAGCAACAAAAGCATTGTTATGCAGACCGTAATAAGATAATGTTTGAGAGATGGATGCTAAACTTGGAAAAACTGGCGAAGAGAAAAGGACTTTAAGAAGTTCTTTTCTATTAGCATAAATATTGTTCAAAAACAATATTTTTTCTACAACATCTATAATATATCCAT
>NZ_GL982514.1:631519-698657 GCF_000220255.1 Prevotella pallens ATCC 700821 | reverse complement strand
TTTATAGGCAAAAATATTCAAAAAAACATATAAATTAACATATATAAATATTATTAATATAGATACTCCCTATTGTTATTCTCCAACAACCTTTCTAAATCTGACTCCTTATAGAGAATCTTCCCTGCAGACTGTGTGTAGGGATAATTCTTTTTCCTTATTTGTTTTTTTTAGAGTTGCCTGTTTTTGATTTCTCCGATTTGGTTTGGAGCAATATATGAAATGGCAACAGAAATATACGGGCACGATGAATCGGTTCTCTGCGTTTAACGGTGTGTTCGTTGTGTATTTCGTGGGCGAACGTAGATAATTGGCGGAATGTTCGCACGCATTATCGCAATCCGTCAGCAGCTGTAGGGGTCGATTTATCGTGCCCGCATATATGTAAACACCCATAAAATGATGACAAACACTCACAGAATTGATACTTGGTAAATACGGGCGCGATGAATCGGCCCCTACGCCTAACGGTGTGTTCGCTGTGTATTTCGTGGGCGATGTAGATAATTTGCGGAATGTTCGCTGTGTATTTCGTGGGCGATGTAGATAATTAGCGGAATGTTCATTGTGTATTTTGTGTGTGATGGGATAATTCACGGAATGTTCGTTGTGTATTTCGTGGTTGAATGTGGACACATTTGTGTGTATTCGTAAAATATTTTATGGGTGGACATTACACATTTGTATTGTGTTTGCCACCCATAAAATGTTTGAATGTTGTACATTCGTTTTATACCAATGTGGGTTTTATTTTTTTGCTTTATTTTTTTGCGTTTCGTCTTTTATAATTTCGTTGATGCCGTTAATTATTTTTTCTATTGCCAGACCACTTTTCTCGCTCATCATTTTAATATTGGCACGTGCTGTAATGAGTTTTCCTAACGGTGTTTGAAGCATACGGAACGAAGGTGTAATTTCGGCTAAACGCTTTTTTAAAAAGGGGTGTTGCTTTAACAAATCCTTTAGTTTTGTGTTCTCTGTAATTTCTGTAATCTCTTCGTTTTCTTCGTTCTGTTCGGTTTCGTTGTCTGTTTTGTTGTTTGCAGATGTAGCTTCCATCTCCTTTTGTTCTGTTTTTTCGTTTTTGTTAGCCCATGTAAGTAAAGTTTTACTGCCCTCCAATTCACGAATGTGTGTACAATCTTGCATCACTTCGAGCACACCTCTAAAGTTTCCTTGTGCGTCTCTCACAGCTATATATGTAATGTGTAAGAACACGCCAGGTTTGTTAATCCAGAACTCAGCCTTATCTTGTTCGCCACTTCTAAGTTTATCTACTACTTCTCTAACAATGTGTGCACTTTTTTTAGGGTGGCAATTCATAACCTCGCGGCCTATTACATTCTTGCTTCTGGGGAAGATGCGATGGTCTGTATCTGAATAGAAGCACACTAATTCGTTTTCGTCTACATACGAAATATCGAATGGAAGATGTTGATAAATAAGATTTATTTGTTCCAAAGTAAGCTTTCCAGTAGTTACGTTAAGTTTACTTTCGGGAGCTGTGCCGTATCCATATTTAGATAGAAGCGCCTGCAAGTCTTTTGCAAAACCGTTGTTATCGGTTTGTTGCGGAGCAGTTGTTGTAGATTCCTTTTTATGTTCTACGTTAAAGAAAGCGAAGCCAATTTCTTGGTCTCCCTCTTTCATTTCTTCAAATTCGTGTTCGTTTATTAGAGCCATTGATGTGGGGTAGAGAATAACTTCCTCCTTATGCATTAAGTCGCGAGCATAGCTTATAAGTTCTTGTTGTTTAGCAATAAACTCTTCTTCTTTATCTTCTCCGAGCAAAGCAGCCGATTCTCTAATAATGTCGCGCACTAAATCGTCGAACGTCCACATAACAGTTGTTGGTCGTGTAAATCCTTTTTGTTCCAACACAGGGTATAGTTGGTTTTGCTTTCGTTTGTAGTGTATTGGATATTGACTTATTTTATCGTATAGTTCCAACCATTGATTCTTAATCATAGGATATTGAACAAGGTCTTCTACAGCCAGCAACAGTTTTCTCATTTCGTCGTTTTCACGATAATAATGCATAATGGGGTGGTTGTCGGGCAAATTTGGTCGCGAATAATCCATAAAGCCATCAAGCAGTTGTAGCGTCTTTGTCATATTCACACGAATACATTCATGGTCGTCCTCTTCTGTCATAGTTTGTTCAATTAGCGCAATATGGTAAGGCTTAATGGTTCCCACCTGTTCGCTAAATTGTTTTCTAGCCTCTTCAAGCGATAGCTTTCCAGTTTCGTAAAGGTCTTCTATTTCGAAGATTTTATCTAACTTATCTTGTTCTATTTTAGGCAAATTAGCCTTCATTTTGTTCTCCATTCTGAATAATTTTTATTGTTACGGTTACAAAGATAATACCTATTTAGAAAAGAACGAGGTAACATTTGTGCTTTTGCTGTTTTAAAATAAGTTAAACAGAATGGCATAGTTATATTTTCTAACTATATAATTCTATAAATTATGCTGTAGCAATTAGTTATTAAAAATATATATTTAATATAGTATTTTGTATGTTTTTTTATTATAAATCCGTCTTTTTTTATTATTTTACCACCATAATCAAAATATATTTTGTATATTTGCAACCCTAAAGAAAATAGGTAAAAGAAAAAGATAAATATGTCTAAGAAATTCGCCGAACATACTGGATTGAACTTAGTGCGTACCAATAAGGACGTGTTAGAAGCATGGAAGAAAAACGATATCTTTCATAAGAGTATCGACGAGCGCAATGGCGCACCACAATTTATATTCTTTGAGGGACCTCCCTCTGCAAACGGACATCCTGGAATACACCATGTGTTGGCACGTTCTATTAAAGATACCTTCAACAGATACAAAACAATGCAAGGCTTTCAGGTGCATAGAAAGGCAGGTTGGGATACTCACGGACTGCCAGTAGAACTGGGAGTAGAAAAAGAACTGGGCATTACGAAGAAGGATATAGACAACAAAGCGTCTGAAAAATATATTTCGACAGAAGAGTATAACCATAAATGTCGTGAAAATGTGATGAAGTTTACAGCCGAATGGCGTGAACTTACAGAGGAAATGGGATACTTTGTAGACCTTGATAACCCTTACATTACCTACGATAACAAATATATAGAAACACTTTGGTGGCTTTTGAAACAGCTCTACAATAAGGGAATGCTCTATAAAGGCTACACTATTCAGCCCTATTCACCAGGAGCAGGTACAGGACTTTCGAGCCACGAGCTGAATCAACCCGGTTGTTATCGCGACGTAAAAGATACAACTGCCACAGTGCAATTTGCTATTTTGGAAAACGATTGGAATGCTCTCTGTAAAAAACAGGGTATTAAAACCAATTCGTGGGGAACACCATCGTTTATTGCATGGACAACTACGCCTTGGACATTGCCATCTAATGTGGCACTCTGTGTAGGTCCGAAAATTGAATATTTGGTAGTTGAAACCTACAATCCATATACAGCCAATAAGGCAACAGTGGTAGTGGCATCTACCAGACTATCTGCTTACTTTAAGCCAGAAGGCGAAGTGAAAGAGGGAGAAATGCCAGCTTATAAACCCACCGATAAGGTTCTGCCTTACCGTGTAGTGGGAAAAGTAATGGGAACCGACCTCGAAGATGTTCACTACGAACAGCTTATGAAATGGGTTAAACCCGTTGAACGCATAGGGGAACTTGCCCCCGCATTCGTAAACAACTATGCTGAGGCACACAAAGAAAAAGTATTCCAAAGCGAAGACGGCAGAGATGCATTCGTGGAAATGGAAAGCGAAGCCTTCAGAATTATACTTGGCGACTACGTTACTACCGAAGATGGTACAGGTATTGTGCATATTGCACCTACTTTTGGTGCCGACGACGCCAAAGTAGCACGCGATGCAAGTATACCAGCACTCTATCTCATCTCGAAAAAAGGCGAAACACGACCAATGGTAGACTTGCAAGGTAAGTATTATACCCTTGAAGAACTCGACAAAAACTTTGTTTCGGCTTGCGTAAACATAGATGCTTACGGCAAACATGCAGGCGATTACGTGAAGAATGCATACAATCCACGCTTCAATCCAGATGGCGTGTGGGATAAAAAAGGTTCAGAAAAAGCAGAAGACCTTAACATTGTGCTTTGTATGGAAATGAAAATGGCTGGCGAAGCTTTCAATATTCAAAAGCATACCCACAACTATCCACACTGCTGGCGTACAGATAAGCCAATTCTTTACTATCCGCTTGATAGCTGGTTCATAAAAGATACGGCTGCAAAAGCAAGAATGGTGGAACTTAATAAAACCATTAATTGGCAACCAGAGTCTACTGGTACCGGACGTTTCGGCAACTGGTTGGAAAATCTTAACGATTGGAACTTGAGCCGTTCGCGCTTCTGGGGAACACCATTGCCTATTTGGCGCGACGATAAACGCAACGAAAAATGTATCGGATCAGTAGAAGAACTGTACAACGAAATAGAAAATGCAGTTGCTGCAGGCGTTATGAAGAGCAATCCACTGAAAGAACGTGGCTTCATAGTGGGCGATTATAGTAAAGAAAACTACGATCGTATAGATTTGCACCGTCCATACGTAGACGAAATTGTGCTTGCTAACGAAGCAGGAGAACCAATGAAACGCGAAGACGACCTAATAGACGTATGGTTCGATAGCGGTTCTATGCCTTACGCACAGCTCCATTATCCATTCGAAGGCGAAATAAACAAAGATGGTTTGGCTAAAACAGGACTATCAGAAAGCGAGTATCGCACACAATTAGTACACTCTACATATAGCGGAATACCCGTTCCACCAGCATTCTATCCAGCCGATTTCATTAACGAAGGCGTAGACCAAACACGTGGTTGGTTCTTTACACTGCACGCAATAGCCACAATGGTATTCGATTCGGTGGCATTTAAGAATGTAATATCAACAGGTCTTGTGCTCGATGCAAAGGGTAATAAGATGAGTAAGCACGTGGGTAACGTTACAAATCCATTCGAAATGATGGAGAAATATGGCGCCGACCCAGTACGTTTCTATATGATGACCAATAGCGAACCATGGGATAACCTTAAGTTCGACCCCGAAGGAGTAGACGAATGTCGTCGCAAATTCTTTGGCACATTATATAATACGTATAGCTTCTTCGCTCTTTATGCCAACGTAGACAACTATAATGCACCAACAGAAGGCACATTATCGGTATTGTCTGACGATGCAACGGAGATAGACCGCTGGATTATTTCGAAACTTAATTCGCTTATAAAGAAAGTAACAACAGAACTTCAGAACTTCGACCCAACACGTGCTGGACGCTTAATAGATAGTTTTGTGAACGACGATTTAAGTAACTGGTATGTGCGATTGAACCGTAAACGTTTCTGGGGAAAAGAAATGAGCGGCAACAAACGTAGTGCTTACGATGCTCTATACACTTGCCTTATGACAGTGGCAAAGCTACTTGCACCATTTGCTCCTTTCTATTCCGACCAGTTATATCACGACCTTGGTGGAAAGAAAGAGAGTGTACATCTCGATAAATGGCCAGTTGCTGACGAAGCAAATATAGACAACGATCTTGAGGCACGTATGGATATGGCACAGCGCATTACATCTATGGTTTTAGCTTTGCGACGCAAAGTAAACATAAAAGTGCGCCAACCGTTAGCCCAAATTATGATTCCAGCCATAGACAACACACAACGTCAGCACATAACAGCTATGGCAGACCTTATAAAACACGAGGTTAATGTGAAAGAACTTAACTTTGTAGAAGGTCAGGGAATACTTGTGAAGAAAGTGAAATGCAACTTCCGAGTAATGGGAAAGAAGTATGGCAAGCTTATGAAAGACGTTGCTGCAAAGATGAATAGTCTAAATCAGGACGAGATAGCACAGTTTGAACAGAGTGGAAACTATACTTTCGACTTACAAGGAACACCTATCAGCGTAGACGTAGCCGATGTAGAAATAATCTCAGAAGATATGCCAGGCTGGTTGGTAAGCAACGAAGGCAACCTAACAGTAGCACTTGAGGTAGACCTTACCGACGAATTGAAACGAGAAGGAATGGCACGCGAACTTATCAATCGTATTCAAAATCTACGTAAGGAAACAGGTTTCGAAATTACAGACCGTATCATTGTTACCGTATCGCCTAACGAAGAAGCTACTGCTGCTATCCATTCTTTTGGCGAATTTATAAAGAATCAGGTGTTAGCAAATAGCATTTTGGTAGCCGAAAACAATGGAACAGAAGTAGAATTCGACGACTTTAAACTCAA
Organism: Prevotella pallens ATCC 700821; assembly: GCF_000220255.1. Lineage (GTDB taxonomy): Bacteria > Bacteroidota > Bacteroidia > Bacteroidales > Bacteroidaceae > Prevotella > Prevotella pallens. The sequence goes on along the minus strand of NZ_GL982514.1, from coordinate 692,376 downwards.
CATACTTGTACAAAAAGCGTAAAAAAGGATTACTGCACGTGGTGGCTGGACGCTCTTCCATCACGCGCAGTACACCTTATTATATATTAAGAACAAAGGAAAATGTTCCAAGTAAAACACTATTAAACTAAAAACTATGGAGGAAAAGAAGCGTTATAGCGATGAAGAACTCGAGGAGTTCCGCGCTATTATAAATCAAAAATTAGAGATTGCAAAGTCTGATTATGAGGAAACAATGAAGGTGTTGATGAACAAAAACACTAACGATGTAAATGATACGTCACCCACTTATAAGGCTTTGGAAGAAGGAAGTACTAATCAAACTAAGGAAGAACTCGTACAAATGGCGCAGCGTCAGCAGAAGTTTATACAAGGTTTGCATGCTGCTTTGATACGTATAGATAATAAAACGTACGGTATAGACAGAATTACGGGAGAACTAATTCCTAAAGAACGTCTTCGAATTGTGCCACATGCAACGCTCAGCGTGGCATCGAAGCAAGCCAATAAAGACCATTAAAGGTTCAGATGAGTAATAAAAAGAAATGCACAATAGCAGTAACAACCATTGTATTGCTACTGTTAATTGACCAAATTATAAAGATATGGGTGAAGCTAAATATGAATATTGGCGAAGAAATTGTCATATTCAATTGGTTTCGCATATCGTTTATAGAAAACCGTGGAATGGCTTTCGGAATGGAAATAGGAAGCAAACTCTTCCTAAGTCTGTTCCGAATAGTTGCCGTAGGAGTTTTAACATGGTATATCTATAAGCGTATTAAAGAAGGAGCACGTATAGGTTACATCATAGTACTTAGTATGATATATGCTGGTGCGGCTGGAAACATTTTGGATTCGCTCTTTTATGGCGAAATATTTACCGCATCGCACCCCTATTATACCAACCTTCCAACAGCACATTTAGTAGCGTGGGGCGAAGGCTATGCGTCTGTTTTAATGGGCAATGTGGTGGATATGTTTTCGTTTCCACTATTTCACGGCACCTTTCCTGAATGGCTTCCAATATGGGGCGGAGAAGATTTTACTTTCTTTTCTGCTATCTTTAATTTTGCCGATGCATGTATATCGGTGGGCGTAGTTGTGCTTTTTCTTTTCTATCGTAACGACTTTAACAGCACAAATACTACACCGTCAGCAACAAAAACAACAGAGAATATTGCTGAAAACACTGTAAATGCACAAAAAACCAACGAAGAATAAACAACAATAATGTATACACAGAAACACAACAAATTGCTATATGCGTGGGCAAAAATATGTATTTTGCTTGCGTTTGTGTTGGTTTCGTGTAAACCTACCGTACCTTCCACTTATATTCAGCCTGGAGAAATGGAAGATTTGTTGTACGATTACCACGTAGCAATGTCTGTGGCAGCAGTAAAAAATGCTACTCCAGAACAACAAGAGGCATACAAACTGGCTGTGTTTAAACGCTATGGAATAGACGAAACTGAGTTTGAAAATTCGTTGAAATACTATTTGCGACATACCGAACGACTAAAGAAGATATACGAAAATATAGACGAACGACTGAAAAAGGAGGCACAAGCACAAGGCGTATCGGCATCCGACTTCAATCAGTATGGCGATGAATCGCTCAAAGGCGATACTACAAATGTGTGGAATAGGGCAAAAGCGGTGATACTAACACCACAATCGCCTTACAACTACCATTATTTTGAAGTGAAAACAGATACTACTTTCCATAAAGGCGACCAGCTAACGCTCGAATTCGACCCTCTTTTCATAGTGCAAGATGGTACGCGAGAGGGTGTAGCAGTGTTCACTGTAACCTTTGGAAACGATAGTATAGCAACCGAAACTGCACGCTTCTTTAGCGAAGGACACCAGTCTGTTCCTATCCAAGACACTGCTCATTCTGGTATAAAACGGGTGCGTGGCTACTTCTATATGCCACAACCACACGACAATTCCACTACATTCCGTCTCTTAGCCATCACCAATATCAAGCTAATTCGTATGCACGAGCAGAAGCAAACTACTGTTGCGCCTGCCGATTCTACCAATAATACTTACCCAATACGTAATGTTGGAGGCGAACCAGTGCAGAAAAAACAAGGCGAAAAAATATCAGATGCCAACCTACAGATGGTTGCCGACGATAATGCTGTGCAGGAAGCAATGCGCAAAAGAGGCATTCCAAAGCCAGCTACACGATGAGACGAATAGCCGTTAATACAGCAATTTACAACAACAAATGTATAGAACCTGCTGTAATAGAACTGGTTGGCGATAGGGTAGAGCACTTCTTCCAGCTCAAAGAAGAAATTTCTATGACAGAATGGATAGGAGGAGAAGTGGTTTTACAAGTGCATAGAGGAAAGCTCAGAGCCTATAAAGATGGGCAGATGCTTAGCGAAAGTCAGTCGCTTTAGAGCATTTAGGTTTTGGAGCGGCACTATGAGGAGAATATTTATAGAGAGAATAGTGTTCCCATAGATACTATCTTCTATAGAAGCTAAAAGGTTCTCCTGGTGTCCTTAGAGCCTTTAAACGAAACAAAAGAACATTAAAAACAATATAAAGCAAATGCAATTATTCGTTAGTTTATTGCTTGCAACACTCTCATTTGCCTCTCCTGTGCACATACATGTACAGCTTGCGGGTAACTTTGGAGAGCCTCGTCCCAACCATTTTCATGGTGGAATAGATATAAAAACCGAACGTGGAGTAAACTTTGGAGTCTATTCCATTGCCAATGGATACGTTTCTCGTGCCATAGTAGGTGAGTATGGTTTTGGACGCGCACTGGTAATAGCACACCCTAATGGCTATTCCAGTTTTTATGTACACCTTAATCGTTTTGCACCACAGATACAAGCTGCTGTAGAACGATGGCAATACACACACCATAGCTATAATGGCGATATTCATTTTCAGCCTGGTGAAATACCAGTAGGTAAGGGACAGTTTGTTGCTCTTAGTGGAAATACAGGAGCATCGCAAGGTCCGCATCTCCATTTAGAGATGCACCAAACAGCCACTGGAAACCTTATGGACCCAATGAACTGGCTTTCTCATATAGTACCAGATACCGAAGCACCCACCGCCTACTCGTTTAAAAGCTATCCACAGGCAGGTCAGGGTGTTTTTCAAAATACACAAGAAAGTAGAATTTACTCCTTTGGTAATACCCGATACCGTGCTTGGGGCAAAGTAGGATTCGGCACATGGGCTTACGACCACATGGATAGCGTGTACAACAACTATGGTGTACGCCACACCGAACTATATTGCGATGGTAAGCTAATCTACAAAAGCGATGTAAACAACATACCACAACAATGCAACAGAATGATTAATGTGTGGGGCGATTACGAGCATTTCGCCAGTCATCGCATCTGGTATCTTAAGTCGTTTCGTGAGCCTGGCAACCGTCTTCCCTTCATAACGACTAATGCTACAGGGGGTATTGTAAATTTCAATCAGCCTCGCGAGTACCATTTACAATATGTTTTCAGCGACTATTATGGCAATAAAACCGTGAAAGACATATATGTTCAGGGCACACCACAAGCCATTCCGCCTGCACAACCCATTGGTGGTGCCAACGCTTTGCTGGTAAATCGCAACAACAATGTGGCTTTCGCAGTAGCTCTGTTACAGGTAAAAGGTTCGCTATTGGCACGCAACTGTTTGCTACAACCACAGCAAACAACTCTTGCAAATGCCCTTTCGGCAGGCTATCGCTTTGCTCCTTTGTCGCTTCCTCTACTTGCTTACACTCCTTTAAAGATAAAAATAACCGCACCAATAGGCAATACTTCTAAACTATATATGGCTGCCATAGCACGTGGAAGTGGTGCTGGCGCTCCACCAATGTACTGTGGGGGAAGCTATAAAGATGGTTGGCTACAAGGAAACATACGCGATTTGGGACTGGTATACTATGTTGCACACGACAACACACCGCCAACCATTAGACAAACATCGGGTAATCCGGCATCATTAACGTTCCATTTGTCTGATACAGGTACTGGCGTAAAGAGCTACGAAGCCTATATCGACAACAAATTTGTGTTGTTTGAACAAGGTAAAGACCGGTCTAACATTTTCTGCGACCTACGCAAAACGCCTATCCCGGCTACGAAAACGCAACACACATTGCGCATTGTTGCAACCGATAGACGCCAAAATGTGGCTACCTATACCACAAAAATAACCTATTAAATTCCAATATATATAATGTGAAACTCTAATTTTTTAAACCTATATGATTATGAAAAAACTAATTTTAGGCGTACTTGCGCTCTGCTCTTACCTTTCTGCAGAGGCTTGTACCAACTTTATTGCAACGCGAGGAGCAACTACCGATGGCTCTGTTTTCGTTACTTACAGTGCCGACGACTATGGTATGTTTGCCAGTCTTTGCCACTATCCTGCAGGAAAACACCCAAAAGGAGCAAAGAGAGAAATAGTTGATTATGACTCTGGAGAACGTCATGGCTTCATAGACGAGGCTCCAGAAACCTATAATGTAATAGGAAACATCAACGAATACCAGGTAAGTATTGGCGAAACAACCTACGGCGGACGTAAAGAAATGGTAGATAATACGGGTATTATAGACTATGGTTCGCTTATGTATCTGGGTTTACAACGCTCTAAAACTGCTCGCGAAGCCATTAAAGTAATGACCGATTTGGTTGAAAAATATGGCTATCAGTCAAGTGGAGAAAGCTTTACTATTGCCGATCCGAACGAAGTTTGGATTCTAGAAATGATGGGTTGCGGTGGCGATAAAAAGCAAAAAGTGGTATGGGTTGCCGTTCGTATACCCGATGGAATGATATCTGGACACGCTAATCAGGCACGTATCGGACAGTTCTCTACCTATAATACCGATGTAATAACATCTAAAAATTGCATTAAATTCGCTCGCGAGAAGGGCTGGTTTAATGGAAAAGACAAAGACTTTAACTGGAAAATGGTTTATGCAGCACCCGATTTCGGTGGTCGTCGCTACTGCGATGCACGTGTGTGGAGCTTCTTTAACCACTTTAAAGATATGTCTGAATACTTGCCTTGGGCACTTGGTAAAGATAAAAATGCTAAAGATATGCCTCTTTGGATAGCTCCAGACCGTAAGCTAAGCCTTGCCGATATGGAGATGAGTATGCGCGACCACTACGAAGGAACTGCCTTAAGCACACTCAACGACTGCGGTCAGGGCGATTGGGAAATGCCTTATCGCCCAACACCACTTACGTTCGACTACAACGGAAAGAAGTATTTTACAGAGCGTCCTGCATCTACTCAGCAGAGTGCATTCTCATACGTGTGCCAATTACGCTCTTGGTTGCCTCGCGAAATAGGTGGTATCATCTGGTTTGCTAACGACGATGGCAACATGGCAGCATACGTTCCAATATACTGTAGTAACGTTGATCGTGCCGAATGCTTTAATACTCCAGGAGCCGATGCTGTTACTTTCTCCGACAAAAACGCTTTCTGGGTATGCAATTGGGTAGCAAATATGGTTTATCCACGCTACTCTCAGATGTTCCCAGCACTGAAAGCTGTTCGCGAAAAGTTGGAAAAGGGCTATGCTGCTAACCAAAATGCAGTGGAAACAAAGGCACAAGAACTCTATAAAACCGATAAGGATGCGGCTGTTAAGTATCTAAACGACTACTCAATAGCTAAGAGTAACGAAATGCTTAACGAGTGGAAACAACTTGCAACTTACCTTATTGTGAAGTTTAATGATATGGCAGTGAAACCAGAAAAGGACGGTAAGTTCGAACGTACTGCCACTGGTTGGGGTGCACGTCCAGCTCGTCCGGGTATGAGCGAGGCTGCTAAGAAGGCTATTATAGAGCAAACTGGCGATAAGTTTGAGGTTCCAGCAGAATAAAATAATATTTTTTTATTTACAAAGAGAGCAGTTCCAAAGTAGCATTTGGACTGCTCTTTTTTGTCTCCTTTGGGAATATCATTTCATCGAATACGTGTATCCATTTCAACTCACACGCATATCCGTTCGTCATTTCGTGGGTGTTTACGGATATGCGGGCACGATAAATCTGCCCCTACGGCTGCTTGTGTGCTGCTAATAATGCTGCTAACAAATTGGAATAATGTGGCGAATATGCTGTGAGATATTCACATTCAACTACGAAATGCGTTGCTACCGATTTGCAACAACGTAACATTCAAAAAACAAAAACCATACTTTTGCAACGCAAAAACCCCCTTTTTGCACGCCAAAAACCATACTTTTACACGGCAAAAACCATACTTTTGTTCTGTGAATATGTAACATACACAGAATGAATACGTTGCGAACATTCCGTGAAATATCTACATTCGCTCACAAAATGGGTTGCGAACATACTCTTATATCGTCTTTTTTCTATTGTTATATTGTTTGTTCGGTGCTAATTGGGCATTGCTTTGCGAGTGGTTAAATGTCTATTTTGCTTTGTTTTAGGGCTCAACGTCGCTATATTCTACCTTTATGTGGAACAGCGGAGTAATGTTAATGCACTGCTGTTCTAAGTCTTCTTCTATGTAGTATTTGCCACCCGGAAGTAGTTTGACTTGTGTTTCGTACGATAAAAATTCGTCTTCGCCATACGATCTTCCCTTTTTATTTGCTATTACTCTAAGCTTAAACTGGTGTGTTCCCGGCGATATGAGACACTTTTTGTATATCCAATGGATTATGCCTTTGCCATTTGGCACACCGTCTATGGCATCTACTACAATTCGTTTTGGCTGAATAGCCGACCTGTTTTTCTTAAAAATCAGTGTTACTGCATTGGCATTTTTGTTCAGCCAACGCCTTGTTTCTCGGAAATATCGTAGGAAAAAGATGATTCCAACTAACTGTTCGGCTGCAAAAAGAGTTGGAAATCCATACTGAATAATCATACTATTGGAGAACGAAGATAGTAAGGACGACAATCCGGTTAGTGTATAAAGGGAGATGAAAACGCCTGTAAAAATGTTTGCTTTCGCTTTATTGGATTGATGAGAAAGCTTTGCTTCGAAATAGAAGGCTATAAAAATAGCATATATCAATCCAGATAAAACAATTATATATATTATTATTGTGTAGTTAAAACCCATACTATTATTATTTCTTTAAGCCTGCGAACGAAGGTTTAATGCCTGTTGTGGTTCGCCTTTTTCTATGTTAGGGGTGGTGAAAGCGGTGAGTATCAGGCAGAACCAAGCATTTATACGAGGTGTTTAAAGGTAGACAAGAGCGCACGCTAAATGGGCAACAGTTTTGCAAAATAGCGTTGCTTTGATACCTAAATGCAAACTTACACAAAATATTTGGATAAAAAAAGATATATGTAAACAACTTGTTTGTGTTTTAATGGTATTCTTTCTACATAGTTTTTTGTTTACCGTTATGTGGCTTAAAAGGCATTCTATCTTTCTTAAATCATCTGTTTTTTCTATGGTTTTTAGGAAAGATAGAACCATATAGCCTTTATTCTACGTTATTTTTCGGCAACTTTATTTTTTCCAAAACAAGCTTGTTATGTCTTCCATTTGGTTGTTTTCCACAATTTTATACATACGTTGGTTGGTGCGTCGGCTATCTAATCCGCCCAGATGGCGTATGTATGGTCCCACCTTAATGTAGTCGAAATGAGGCAATTGAATATCCGTTGCCAGTGTGGTACGCCCTGTATACCAGCCCACTTTTATATTTTTGTGGTGCGTTTTTATGTAAATAGCCAGTTGGTTGATAGCCTCTGGTTCGCTATCGCCCCCCATAAAGCCAATGCAAGTAATGCGTTCGCCATCTTCTTTCAGCATTTTCTCTATAGCATCTGGTGTTAATGGCGTGCCCACATCGGTCCAAAGGAAAGTGCTATGGCACCCCGGGCATCTACAAGGACAGTTAGAAAGATTGATAGCCAACGTAACTTCGTTGGGAAATTCTTGGAAAACAATATCAGAATTTACGTATTTAAGCATTACAAATTTGGTGTTAAAACTGTGTGCACACTGCTCAACGCAGTATGCACACCCTATAAACGAAAATATAAATTAATTGGGTTTACAGAAACAGCGTATACCCAATGCCCTCACTCTTGAGGGCTAAACCGTATATTTTTCTTTTGTAGCGTAGTATCGTTTGCCAGCTTCTACCTGTCGAGCAGCCGAGAAATTGCTTACACGTTTCATATAACCGATGACGCGTGTTAGGTAATCTACGTTTGTAGAATGGCAGTGTGGGCACTCTTTAAGGTTGCGTTTGTCTATGTGTCCGCACTCGTTGCACACCGTGTTTGGTATATTGAATGTGAAATAGTTACACCCTTCTTCTGCAGCAACCCTCATAAGCTGTCGGTATTGTGGTTGCGATAGATGTTCGTCGAGGTTCATGTGCAATGCCGAACCACCAGTAAGATGTTCTATGTAGGGTGCTCCGTGCAAGCGGAACTTATCTAAAATGGTTAGCGAATTGTCTTCTACACGATAGAAATAGCTATTATAGCAGTCGCGAGGAACGAAATATCCATCGGCTTTGTCCCACTTTGCGTGCTTCACACCTACGTTTTCGGCAGGTATCATCTCGCAGTTGAACATAGCTTCCTTAGTGCGATATTGTTTGTTATAGGCTTCAATCAGTCCTAAAATACTCTGTACATATTCTTTATAATCGTCGTTTGGCGTAATATCCAACCCCATAAATTCAGCCGATTCTACCAATCCGTTAATACCAATGGTTAGATATTGTCGGTCTATGTTTATGTATCCCGCATCGAATAGTGGCAACATGTGGTGGCGCAGCAGGTCTTTCAGGTTTTCGTTGTATGCCAATTGCACTTTGTGGCATAGGTCTATAATGTGCGAAAGGAACTCTTTATAGTCTATTTCCTTATTTACAGCGTATTGCACACATCTATTTAGATTTATGGTGAGTACACTTTTTGATCCTGTAGATACGCCACCTGCACCCAAGGTATATGAGAAACCGTTGTCTTGAATCTCGTTTCTTAGACGGCAACACGAGCTTAACGAGTCGGCATTGTCGCTCATATATGTAAAGAAACTGTGTCCTTCGGCATACATTTGTGCGGCAAAGTCAGCCCATTCGGTATCGCGACATTCGCCATTTTCAGATAGAAGCGCCATTGTTTCCACAGGGAATGTTAGCACAGCCTTAGTTCTTTCTTGGTTAAACCACCTCATAAAGCGTTTCTGTAACCACGAAACACCTTCCCAATCGGGTTGCGAACCATCTGGGAAATAGAAGTTTTCGAAGAGCGATTTAAAGTAGAATTTATCGTAATAAGATATGTTCCAGAACACAGCCTGATAGTTTCGGGCACCAGTTGGCTGGTTTAGCGAGTATACAATCTGCTCAAAAAAGTCGGTAATAATCTTGTCTATGGTGCGTTGTTTCAGACTTAAATCTACCACTTTATCGGCATGTTGCCAATAGTCTTTACCATATTCTTTCTGTATAAAGTAGTTCATATACATCAAGAATTCGGGTGTTGCGCATGCACCAGCCAGCATACTCGAAACCATAAACACCATATTTATGAATCCGCCACAGAAGCTTTTAAGGTTGGTAGGGGCAGTAGAGTTACCTCCAATCGATGTTGTTCCACCGATAAGCCATGGATACATAGTGATAGAAGCACAGTAGTTGGCAAGGTTTGTCTCGTCGTTCTTATATATAAAGTGGTGTGTTAGCAAGTGCAAATACTCGTCAGAGAGTTCCTTTCCGTACATTTTTTTAATGCGGTCGGTAAGCAAACGGCGGTTCAATCTAATGAAACCTTGCTTTGGAAGCTCGCCTATTAGGGTGGCAATGTTCTTGTTTTCCACGTTAGCATTGGCATCAAACTTAGAGCCAGTGGCAGCATTCTCTGCATGACAATAGTCTGTTAGGAAGCGCATTTTCTCTAAAACCTCCCTATCTTCGGTGTGTTGGTGTCTATAAACTATAAAACTTTTTGCTACATTATAGTAACCTTCCTTCATTAAAGCCTCTTCTACTTGATTCTGAATGTCCTCAACTTTAATGTCGTCGTGTATTTTTATGTTCGCTAAAACCTTTGAAACAGTACCAAGATCGGTGGGTTCGCCAACACTGTCGAATGCTTTTATAATGGCATTCATAATCTTGTCGAGTGAGAAACGGTCCTTTGAGCCGTCGCGTTTTGTGATTGTGAAATTCTTCATTTTACCTTTTCAGTATGTCTTTATATATTTTTATGTTATTGATTGAGTTGTTTTTGTTGTTCCTGTTGGTTACCTTAATGGTTGTTTTGGAAAACTTTTCTCGATGCAAAGATAGGGAAAAGAAAATGAATAAAGAGTATTTTTAAGAATAAAAAATTACCGTCTATTTAACCATATATGTGTAATTTTATTTATAATGCTCTGATTATTAAGTATATATAAAATGGCTTTAAAGATACAGTTTTTAGCTTATTTAGAATAAAAAGAAAATATTTTGCTTCTTAAAAGATATATAAGTTTTCTGTTTTGGAAAACTTTTGAGAATACAAGATAGTAAAAGTTGTCTGAAAAGATATACTTTTTTGTGTTCTGTTTGTGTGTTTGTTTCTCTAAAAAATGGTGTTTTTAGTGTTCTGCGAATGCCTCAAACATTTGCAAAAAACAATGTTTTTGCAAAGTGTATATCCTCTAAAACAAGATATTTGCTATGGAAAATAGTTTTTTTAAAGTTGTTAAGTGCACCTACAAAATATCTATTTTGCTAAGAATTGCTTTAGCTTTTCCAGTTCTTCGGTAGCCACTTTACGTCCATGTTCGTAGGTTTCTTGCATTTTTTTAGGGTTGTGCGATGTGTGTCCAATGGTAAGTTTAATTTGCGGTTGAAGCACAAAAACGTTGCCTTTTCGCTCTTCTTGTAACACCAAGTCTACCTCTTTATTATACATAATGTGTCGTTCTGCCAGTGCTTTCAGCATTTTTGGGTGTCGGTGTAGCTGTAAATGCATCAACGGCATTAGCTTATTGGGTTGCTTTCGGTAGCCTTTTGGTTGCGTTAGCACCACAACGTTGCGTTGATATCCTTGTTTTTGGAAGAAGGCAAGCGGAATAGAGTCTGCCACACCCCCATCTAACAGGCGTTGTCCGTTAAGTTTCACAATGTTAGAAACCAGTGGCATTGATGCCGAAGCCCGCACAAACTCCAACTCTTCATAGTCTAACGTGTTAAGTTGGCGGTACACTGCCTTTCCCGATCCCACGTTTGTAGCCACTGCCCAGAACTCCATTGGATTGTTACGGAAGGTTTCGAAGTCTACAATATCCAGCTTATTTGGTATGAAATGGTAGGCGTATTCGGCTCCAAAGTAGTCGCCTGTGGTAAGCAACGACCACAACGAGGCATATTTCTTGTTATTTGCGAAGCGTTTACTGTATCGTATTACGCGTCCAATTTGTCCCGACTTGTAGTTGCAACCAAAGGCAGCGCCTGCCGAAACCCCTATGGCACCGTTAAACTTAATATTGTTTTCCATTAGCACATCTATAACGCCAGCTGTGAATAAGCCTCGCATTGCGCCTCCTTCCAATACCAATCCTGTTTTCATAACATATATTTAGTTTTATAGCACACCATTTTTTGTGTTGCAATCTATCGTTTTAGTGCCTTCTTTATAATCTGTGCTGCAATGGGAGCAGCTACATCTGCACCGAAACCAGCGTTCTCAATGAACACTGCTATGGCTATTTTTGGGTTGTTCATTGGTGCAAAAGCAATAAACGCCGAGTGGTCTTTGCCTTGATTTTCCACCGTTCCGGTTTTCCCACAAATGGTATATTCTTTTGTATTTATATCGCGTGCGGTTCCCCATGCTACGGCATTGCGCATTCCATCTATCACTGGTGGATAGGCATTAGGGCTTACTAGCGTAAGTCTACGCTCTGTAAAGCGTTTCGGTAGTGGGTGTTCTGCGGTGTTGGCGTGTATGTGTGGTGTGTAAAAATAGCCACGATTGGCAATGGTAGCAGCTAAATTGCATAGTTGTAGGGGGGTTACTGTTATGTCGCCTTGCCCCATTCCTGTCCAAATAATGGTGAGCGGACGCCAGCCTATGCGATATCGGCGAGCCAAATAAGCCGAATTGGGCACCAATCCACCCATTTCTCCAGGTATGTCGATGCCGAGCGGACCGCCTAATCCCATACTCGTCATATAGCTATACCACTTGTCTATGGCTGCCGAATAGGTGCCATATTTTGCTTTATTGCCTATCATGTTCTCAAAAGACTTTAGAAAATAGGTGTTACACGAACTGGCAATAGCGGCTCTAAGCATAAGTGGCGAACTGTGTTTGTGGCATTTCACTTTTATGTTTTCTTCGCGAAAAGCCCCATAGCAAGCCATTTTGGTTTCGGGTTTTAGTGTACCTTCCGATAAGAAAGTGAGTGCTTGTGCTGTTTTAAAGGTAGACCCCGGGGCGTATGCAGTGGCAATAGCCAAGTTGGTATTAGGACCTTCGGGCGAGTTTGTTGCCAAACATATCACCTCTCCAGTAGTCGGTCGAATGGCAACAATGCTTCCTTTGCGTCCTTTCAACAGTTCGTTTGCCAGTTGCTGAAGGTCGGGTAGCAACGTTGTTGTGGGTTCGCTGGCAGCCTTTGGGGTGGTTTTCTTTTCGTCGGTATCCGTTTTCTTTTCTGTTGGAGTGTTTTTTTTGGTTGTTTTTTTGGTTGTTTTTGTTTTGTCGGGATACAGTCGTTCCATTTCACCGTGGTATTCTTGTGCTATGACTGTGGCTGTTGCGAGCATACAAAGTATGCTTATAATATATCTCTTCATATTTTTTTAATCGGATTTAGATATGCAAAGATAGTTAAAAGATTATATTTACGATGTAACTGGTGGGGGCGAATTGACGTTTTTTACTTTATTTTACGAGAACAATACATGCCATATTATTTCAGCAACACATAGTGTTACGAACCCCAAAACCAATTGTTTTTGTTGATGAAACGGGCACAATGAATTGATAAAAATGCCTTGCGGAATGTTCGTTTCCATACATTTGCGCAATGAACAAACGGTGTGGTTTCGGGTGGTGTATATTCTCTAATTTCAAAAAGGGGGTTTTTGCAATGTAAAAGTATGGTTTTTGTGCTGCAAAAGCATGGTTTTTGAACGCCAAAAACCATACTTTTGTAATACAGAAAAATGGACTTTCGTAAGACGTTGTCTATTAGATGGTTATGAACTGCGTTATGCTTCGGTTACAACTGGTAGATGTTTCGTACATTATTATATGGTGTAAATGCCACCGCACTCGGTAGTTTGTTGTATGCTTGTTGGCATTTTGCACGCCTTTCGCCTTTGTTGTATATGGTAATATCTTTATTATGAGGTTTATAAACTGTGTTTATGGCGGAACAAAATAAACCAACTTTAATAACCAATTAGGCAAAAACCACGTATTAATAAATAATAAACACATTGTGAAAAGAAAGTTATGAAAAGTTTTTGTACTTTAAATTAATTTGCATATCTTTGCGAAATGAAACTAAATATTCGTATGTAGAGAGAGTATAACAAACAATATATAGAAATGGAGGTGTAGTTCTGGCTGCTTATGCGCCACATTGCAATGCTGTTGTTTTGTGGAAGGTGTAATGCTAAAACAAATTTTTATGTTTGCCTAAATGCCGTTTATGGCAACAAAAAGAGAATTTTATGGCATACTAATAAGCGTACGAACACGGTTAAAATAACCACTTACCTTCTGTAATACAATCAATTAAAAAGCTCAATCACACAAAAATAATATAAACAAAACGTAAAATGAAAAAACTATTAGTATTAGTATGTGCTGCCATTGTAAGTATTTCTGCTTCAGCACAAAAGGGAGATAAGGCAATAGGTGTAAACCTTTCGTATGGTACAAAAGTAAAAAATATAGGCTTAGGAGTAAAAGGTCAGTACTATTTAACCGACCGTTTGCGTGGCGAAGCATCTATAGATCACTTTTTAAAGAAGGACGATGTATCTATGTGGGATATAAATGCAAACCTCCATTACCTGTTTGATGTTGCTCCAAAACTACAGGTTTATCCTGTTGTGGGGGTAGGTTATACAAAGTGGAATGTGCATTTTGTACTGTTAGACGGCAAGAAGAAGTCGGCATCAGAAGACAGATTAGCGGTTAATCTTGGGTGTGGTGTACAGTATCAGCTTATCAATAGGATTAATGTGAATGCAGAATTGAAATATCAAATTATAGATAATTACAACCAATTGGTGCCAAGTGTGGGACTGACATATAGATTATAAAGTTCTTTTATAGAGGTTGTTAAACCGTAGGTTTGCCTCTATTATGATAAGAAAGGTGTGGCTGAAGCATTTGCTTTCCACACCTTTTATAGTTTAAACCTAAAAAACTGTTAGAACAAATATAAACCTTGTTTTATTGCAGAGTATGTTATGTTGCGTATAAACAAAGTATAACGAGCTATAATAAACAGCAAACGACGAACAAAAGAGGGGGAGGAGAATATAGCATTAACAAGGTGCAGCGGTTGTTTTTGTGGGTTTATGCACACTGTAAAACTGTAGTTTCGGCTTTGTTAGCTTGTTTTTTGCTATAAAAAAAACTCCTACCTGTCTTATAAAAAGACAAAGTAGGAGTTCAGAAAATATATGGCATTTATAAGTTTTTCTATATTTTAGCGCATTGTGAGCATAACAACGCTGCTGCCAAAACAAACGTAAGGTTGTTCTGTAGTATATATATTGTAGTAGTTTCTACTGTTTATACTTCTCTACACCCAGCTTATACATATCGTTACCTTCGTGGTCTATGGCAACAATAACGGGCAATTCTTCTACCCGAAGACGGCGTATAGCCTCTGTTCCAAGCTCATCGAAGGCAATAACTTCTGCCTCTTTAACAGCCTTTGCCATAAGTGCGGCTGCGCCACCAATGGCAGCAAAGTAGACTCCGGTATATTTTTTTAGTGCATCGATAACCTCTTCAGACCGCGAGCCCTTACCAATCATAACACGAAGCCCCTGTTGAATGAGTCGTGGAGAGTAGGCATCCATACGTCCTCCAGTGGTTGGTCCTACCGAACCAATGGGTTGTCCAGGCTTAGCAGGGCACGGACCAGCATAGTAAACAGCCTGTCCTTCAAAGTTAAAAGGCATAGGTTCGCCCGCATCAAGCATTTCGCACAACCGTTTATGCGCTGCATCGCGTGCCGTATATATAGTTCCTGATATATAAACCATATCTCCAGCATGGAGCGATTTTATGGTTTCATCGGTGAATGGAGCCGATATTATTCGTTTTTCTTCCATATTTTGTTTTCTTGTATTTAGGGTATTGTGTAAGAAACGCCACCTCTATTTAACTCTGTACGAATGTTTTTCAGAGAGCGTTTGTAGTGTTTAGAGAGAGCCTTCTGCATGGCGTGTAGCATGGCAACCAATGTTTACCGATACAGGCAAGCCAGCAATGTGCGTGGCATTGGTGAGAATGCTTACTTGTAGGGCGGTAGTTGTGCCACCAAAACCACATGGACCGATGCCAAGTTTGTTAATTTCGTCTAACAATTCCTTCTCTAATTTAGCCACATGGGGCATTTCGCTAACACTGCCAACCGGTCGGAGCAATGCTTTTTTGCTTAAATAGGCAGCTCGTTCCATAGTTCCACCAATGCCAATGCCTACAATAATAGGTGGACAAGGGTTGCCACCGGCATGGAAAATAGTGTCTATAACAAACTGTTTAATGCCTTTTATGCCTGCACTTGGCGTCAGCATCTTCAGTCCACTCTTGTTTTCGCTACCAAAACCCTTAGGTGCTACGGTAATATGGAACTCGTTTCCCGGCACAATATTGTAGTGAATAATGGCAGGAGTGTTGTCTGTTGTGTTCACACGGTCTATTGGATCCTTCACAACCGACTTGCGAAGATAACCTTTAGAGTAGCCTTGTCGTACCCCTTGGTTTATGGCGTCTTCTATAAAACCACCTGTAATGTGGCAATCTTGCCCCATTGTAACAAACACAACGGTCATTCCTGTGTCCTGACACATAGGTACACGCTCGGTTTTAGCTATATCGGCGTTTTTCACAATCGTACCTATTATCTGGCTTGCTAAGGGCGATTTCTCTTGTTTTTGGCATATTGCGAGCTTGTTATATATATCGTCTGCAAGCACGTAACATGCTTCTATACAAAGCTTTTCTACCAGCTCTGTAATCTTAGATGCTTCTATTTCTCTCATTCTTATACTTGTCTTGTAAGGAAATACTGTGTATTTCTGTTCTCAATGTTCTCGTAATTCGTATCAACAATGCCTATTAGGCAATGCGTTTTGCTATCGGGGTCGTACATAAACTCCTTAACGAAAGCAAAATTCTGTATATCTTTGGTATTATTTACCTGCAAACGCGGACCTCCACACTCTACTATGCGTTTGCCAACGGTAATGTGTTCTTCGTCGTAATATGCTACTGGGAGGTGCATTTCTATAATTTTGCGCACCTTTTGTTCGAGTTCCTCTATGCTAAAGTCCTCGTGTTTGTAGAATTTAAGCACGAAACCGTTACGTATATCAGAGAAATAATAATGGTCGGAAGATATGTTATAGTCCTCTTCAAGTATGTAACGGGTAATCTCTTCTGCTGTATGTGCCATCTTACGATACTTCAACGACTCGTGCACAATCTCGTAAATGCTTTCTGGAAGTGGTCCAAACATTGAGGGACGAGCCACAATAATTTCTTCGCCAATGCCCACAATCAAATCGGCATTGCGCCCTAAAGCCTTGCGTAAAAGGTTGAAATGTTCAACAATAACTCGCTTTTTGTGTTCCAACAATGTCTTAACAAATTCGGCAATCTCCCACATTTGCATAAAGCCAGTAAGGAAACGAATGTCCAAATGGAACGATGAAGCCTCTTTAATTTCGCCTAATGCAATGGAATCTCGCATAGAAAGAATCTTGCGAGGGTTAATTATGTCGTCGTCGTTGGTGAGTTCCAAACCAGGAAACATACCTTTTATGAGCGAAGATTTGCCAGAACCAGCATCGCCTACAATACCAATGAGACGGTCGGTATACAGAAGGTGGCGTTGAGAAATGTGGTCGCCGAGGAATATAAGACGCTCTTTGCCACGTGGAGCAAAGTATTGTGTTGAGATAAGATATTGCTGAAGTGGATTTATCATTGCCTTTTTTGTTGTGGAGTTTATTGCTAATACTGCTCTTTAAACTAATGTAATAGGACTTAGAAAATATCTGTTCTAATTATAAAAAATAGAGTTTGGTTTTCTCTATATTGCCATAATGAGGGCAGAAAGCATTAATTTTTGCAATAGAAAAAAACGAGTCGGCACACCCTATAATATAGTTTTTGTGCCAACTCGTTTGTTTTCTATTTTATAATTCGAAGCTCATCTTCATCAAAGGCGTATGCTGTTGTGCACCATAAACATCGGTTTCGCCTAATGAACCAGATGGAATAGGACGAACAATGGTTACTTTTATTGCCTTTGCAGGGTCGAAGTGTATAATGTTTATTATGTCTTCTGGCTTGATATGGTATAGGTTGCAGAACATTGTTTCGTTGAAAATGTTTGCTGCTTTCACCTTGTTGTACATATCAAAGTCTTTAAAAATGACATCGAATGTAAGTTCGAAAGGGCCCGAATTCTTACTACGAATCACCGAAGCCACGTCTATTAATTTATATTGTGCCATGTTTTTATCTTCTTAAACTGTTTGTTACTTGCATTCTCCCCTGTCGAAATTGACGTATGTAATAGGGAAGAGACTTGTTGGATCGTCTACTTCTAAGAGGTGATAGATATTGAATTCGTAAACCTCGCCCATCTTACAATCTGATGGAGAGAAGGGGAATGCAAGGTTGCCTGACGTAGAATAGCGACCTTCGTAGCCAAAGTGGAGCATCGTGCTACGTGCAAAGCTACAGATAGTGTTAGCTGTTTCTTGGCTATCGGCTACGGCTTCGATAATGATAAGAAGCTCATCGGAGTGCGATTCCTCTATTCCTTTGAACATTGCCATTACGCCTTTCTTGCCATAAATCTTGAAATCGAGGAAGAAATCGGTAATACCGTACTTCCTAAAGTTGTCTTCTACGCGAGCGCGAACTGCCTCTGTAATTTCGTCTATCTTAGAAATCATGATAGGATCCTTAACTGCTGCAGGCGACATTGTGCGGAAACCTACTCGGCGAACACCCTCGAGTTTAACGTAATACTTATCGGTTGGTACAAACTTTGACCCAGAAACACGTACCTTATTGTCGTCTACTTGTTCGAATTTGCACTCGTGTAGGTTGATAGCACCACCTGGACCAGGCAGAATATAAGGGTTTGTTTTCTCGTAAAGTGTGTGTCCTGCGATAGAAAGGGTGGTACATTTGCGAGCTGAAGATAATGGTTCGAGCACGAAATCGTCGTGATGTAGATAGCCAAACATACAGTCGCTACCACTTCCTGGTAGTGCACAGATAGCCGCACACTCTAATATTTTGCCCAAGTGAATGGCTAAACCTTTTGGAAATCCCTCTTTTATTGGAAGGGCAGCGAATACTGATGGGTCGTAAGAACGGCCAGCAATAATTACGTCGGCACCTTCTTCCAAAGCCTTGATGTATGGTTCTTCGCCAATTTGAGCTACGATATGAACTGCTTCGTCTACGTCTTTTTCGCCGATAGGCTTAGCTGGAGCAAGTGGATTAACCTTTCCTTTGCGAAGTTCTTCCTTAATAAAGTCTTTCTCAAACTCCGATTCTATTACTGCCATCTTAAAAGAAAGGCCTTTCTCTTTGGCTATTTCGCGAATGATATCGAGCACAAATTCTACGTGAGGACGTGCACCGCTACCACCAGCAGTACCTACAATTACGGGTACTTTGGCTTCTATTCCAGCAGGAATCATAATTTCTAAGTCGCGTTTTACAGAGTTGCGGTCTGTGAACGACTTGCCTGCGCCAAGATAATAAGGGCCTGGATCTGATGAACCAGCGTCTACTGCGATTACGTGGGGCTTACGTTTCATTCCCTCTACGAACGATTCCATAGGGAAACCATAGCCCAAAATAGCTGTAGTGGAGAGTATTCTGATTTCTTCCATCTGTTGTTTTCCTTTTTTAATTGTGTGGTGAAACCTCTTAATTGCCTGATTGGAAGCAAAGTTCAATAACTTTATGCAAGTTAAAGAAACATAGTATAAAAGGTTTGTCCCAATATTTAGATATTCTAATAAATATGACTTTTGCTTTTGAAAGTTGCGTTGCCTGTGTTTAAAGATTACTGCGTTTGCGTTTTATATCTCTTATATTGCATTTTTAGAACTATGGATCTACTTTTGTAGAACCATAGATCTACATTCTTAGAACCATAGATCTACATTCTTAGAACTATACTTTTGCATTCCAAAAACCATACTTTTGCATTCTAAAAACTATGTTTTTGCATTTTAAAAACCATACTTTTGTATTCTAAAAACTATGTTTTTGCATTCCAAAAACCATACTTTTGTATTCTAAAAACTATGTTTTTGTATTCTAAAAACTACCTTTTTGCGATATAAACAAACTTGTTCTATTTTCTGAAACCAATTGTTTTTATTTATGGTTGCAATAGCATTAATCCAAGAATCTGTTTGCGTTGGTTCTTAACGGGCAGGTTGTCATACTTTGATGAATATGGCGTCATATCTGAATAGAACAGACGCCACATTCTTTTTTCTATCTTATGATATTGAATTTGCGTATATATAATAATGTTTCTATTCGGCAGTGAGTGCTAAGATGCGGCTCATTTCGTTGAACACAATCATATAACCTTCGTCTACTCCCATACCAGGTTTTGCAAGATACTGTACAGGTTTGGTAGCCATAGCAATGTTAGCGCAAACCTCTGCAGAGCGGTTTGTTTCGTTGCAAGTACCTCCAAGATAAGCACCCATGCCGTGTTCTTTACAGTAAAGTACGGCTTCGATGGTGTTGTTGATACCTCCGAGGTCTGGAGTCTTTATCTGTGCCATGTGTCCAGCCTTCTTTTCAGTGAACGCTTTTATATCTTCTAAGGTGTTACACCATTCGTCTGCAACAATCTCAGCGTCTATTCCATCGCGGTCCATTGCGGCACGTATAGCAGCTAAAGCATCTATTTGTGCTTCGCGTTCGCCCATATCAACTGGTCCTTCTACACGTAGGTGGAAAGGTTTTGCTATTTCTGCCACCTCGCCAATGTATTTAGCGATAGCCTCAAAATCGTTATTGAAGACGATGCCGAGTGTTCCATAAACATCAATATGGAAGATAGGGTTGTAGCATTCGCATGGACGTAGTTCGAGAACACGGTTGCGTAGCCAGCCAACATACTCTTTAATCTTTTCGCCTTTTAGTCCAACCTTTGTTTCAACGTGGTTGAAAAGAGCATGTGGAAGTACGTCAGCACACTTCATTATCATCTTGTCGGCATTCAAATAGCGGTCGTCTCCTGATTGAGAGAAGATAGGAATAATCTTCTTTGATACCTCTGTGCCATACTCATTGGCTACTACTTGTGCCATTAATTTGCTTTGGCTCTTTGCAACAGCATCGAGACAAGCTTGTGTTACACCATATCTTATAGCGGTATGATATATTTTTCCTGTAGACGGACTAATAGCTTTGTCTACGAGGTCTGCCATTTCGCGGAACGATGTTATTTCTTTGCCTTCGTAAAGTGGTGCTATTTCTTTTTCAATAACTGGAATAAAGTCTTTCGCAAGGAACAATGGGTCGCGGCCACCGGCACCTGAATACTGCACAGCAGCACAGTCGCCGTATGCAATAGCGCCGTTTTCAAGTATGAACATAACGCTAATTGACTCGCCAGCTTGTCTTACCTGTGTGAAACCAGGTGTTAATGGAGTGCCAATATAGAAGGCACCGTCGTTCTTTGCACCGGCTTTGATGGCCTTTTGGTCATCGAAAAAGAAGCCCGTTTTACCTGGGGCACATACAACTTTCTTAACTTTCATAATAAGAATTTGTTTAAGTTATGGTCCCACTGCAGTATTATTGTTTCCCTTTTGTGGGACCAATATGTTAGTTTATGTTTTTTCTGAGAGTTCTTTTCTTGCTCTTCTAAAGATTTGTTTTCTTGTTAAGGCTGTGCTTAAGCTATCTTAGCATTAGTCGTTTAACTTAGCGAAAACGTTCTTTTTATAGAGTTTGCTATTGTGGTATTACCAACATTGTTAGTCTTTAGGGCGTCCAACAAGGTGTCCTTTACCAATTGCGTAAACGTCGTCGATAACCATTTGGAAGCTAACAGGACGATTTTCGGCTTTTGCTCGTTCCTCTAACTTCTGGCGATGGAATATAACTAAGTCGTCGCTGAGTGGCATATTACCCATATTCAATAGTCGGATAGCACCTTGATTATCGCGTGCAGGCAACACTTTACCAGCGTTATACTTGCTTGGTGCAAATGGAATGTCAATCACTCCAGCCTCTATTGCAGCGCAAGTACCTACAGCCCAATCGCCCTTTCCAAGCTCTTCCACCTTATTAAGAATACATTCCATTTCGCGCATAATTATTTCGCTCTCGTCTATAACGGCAGGAATTTCGCGGAAGTTTTGGTCTTTTAGCATATTGATAACCTGCTTTGTGGCACGTAATCCGGCTGCATTTGCCTCCTTTGTAGGTATACCCATAGCCTCGTGTGGTGTTTTAACGATAACCTTTGTTGCCTTTGCCAATGCACCAGCAGCGGCTCCCCATGATATAACTCCAAAGGCTTTAGCTTCGTCTTGTGGGAATCCGCCCATCCATTGGTGGAACACTGTGGTTACACGAGCGTCCTTATAGCCAAACTTATCTAGGTATTTGCGTGTCATAATATCAAGCGAACGTATTGCAGCAACGTCCTGAATGAGGTTACCACACTGGCCATATCCAACAGTAAGGTCGCGTACTCCTTGTGTAGCAGCTAGCACTGCCTCTATTACAGCGACGGTATTTGATATGCAAGGAGGTATAAGTGTACCAGTAAGAGGTCCGAAGGGCTCTCTGTTTATAGATACTCCTGCTTCTTCGTATAGTCCAACTAAGCGGTCGGCATACTGCCAATGGTGAATTACTTGGTCTACTGGGTGTGCTTTAGAATATGGAATATTGTATGAGATACCTCCACCTTCGTATGATGTAAAACCACCTGCGATAGAGATTTCTGTAAGTAAACGTGCATCAGGAGTCCCGTGTCTAACCTGTACAGGGCTCTTTACTGCCGATGTAACCTTACGGCAAATGTCCACGCCATAGTTCACAATGGGGAATCCATTCAGCATTGAACGGTTGGTTTCGAAGCTTTTTTGAATACCAACTTCGCATTCTTTGTATCTGTTCAGACGTGTGTAGCTATCTACAGTAGATGGTAACAGGTCTGCTTCTCCTTCGTCTTCAAGGAATCGTAGTAGCTTTATATGTTCTTCATAGAGTGCTACTCCGGCGCGGGGTTGGATAAGAGTGTCGCCGTTTTCTACTGCTTTTTGTAGTTTATATGCAAAGCGTTTCTCTGGTGCAATACTCTTTTGGTAATCTACAGCCTCTTGGAAGTCTACGCCTTTTCCAGTCTCCCAATGTGTTAAGACGTCGGCTCTTTCTTTGAAAAACTCGTCGTCGGTTAGTTTTTTATTCTTTAATTCCATAATAGTAATATTAGTACTATTGACTATTTATATTTCCGTAATTTCCTTTTTCATAATGGATAGTGCCAGATGTGGCTCGAAATTGCTTAGCAATCCCATAGATGCGAAGATGTATTTCTTATCTAACATATACTTTGGAGCCTTTGGTTTGGCAAACATTGGGTCGCGCGATGCTTTCTTTTCTGCACCGCTTAGTATACTCTTAGGGTCTGAATTGTTTTTAATGGAGCCTCCAATACCTACTATAAATGGCACATCCGAGAGGTCTTTTCCTGTTAAGGTGAACACTTGTCCCATTGGTGTGTATGCTGGTTCGAAGTATCCGCAGTGTCTTTCTACGGCTACTTTCACGGCATTGCGTGCCAATCCTTGTTCAATGCGTGCTTCTTCGTCGTTTTGTGGAAGTGTTGCTGGTTCGGCAGCGCATCGTTTTATCCAGTTTTCTATCTTGTTTTGGTCTATTCCAAGTTCGTCTGCAAACACTTCCATATTTATTTCTTCCGCCATTGCGGTTAGGCTATAGCGCATTCCGAGGTCGCCTTCTACGGTGCGTTTGCTATATGGTTCTGGTAGACCTTTGGTTATAACTTCGGCTATTGTGGGTTCTCCTTTCGCCATAGAGTATATGTCTGTGGTTGCTCCGCCGAGGTCTACAGCCATCATATCGCCCATTCCTTCGTCGCGTCCGTACCCTTTGCTAAACAGTTCGCACCCTGTTAGTACAGCTAACGGTGTAGGTATGATGTCGTAACCGCTCATTTTTTGAATTCTTGTAAGTCCTTTTGCTTCAATAATTCGGCTAATAAACAGTTCTTTAATCTTTTGTTTTGCTGGGTTAATATTTATGACATTGAATTGTGGCATTACGTTTTCTGTAATGACACACTTCTTTTTATTAGATGCTTTAAATATTTGGTCGAGTTCGTAAGAGGCTGTTTTGTTTCCTGCAGCTATGATAGAGAAGTCGCGGTCGATAGCACATAGCCGTTTAGCATTGGCTATAATCACGTCTTTATTGCCACCGTCTGTTCCTCCACAAAGTAG
The DNA here is from genome assembly GCF_000220255.1 of Prevotella pallens ATCC 700821. Lineage (GTDB taxonomy): Bacteria > Bacteroidota > Bacteroidia > Bacteroidales > Bacteroidaceae > Prevotella > Prevotella pallens. Next base: position 668,615 of record NZ_GL982514.1, on the reverse strand, counting down.
AACTAAGTCGGGATTAATGTCGTAAATTTCTTGTTGTTCTGCCTGTGATATCTCGAACGAATATGTTTTTACAACCTTTGCACCTGCGCTTGATGCCGCCATTTTGGCAGCTTTTGCTGTAAGTTCGGGTACTAATCCAAGTGCAACCATCTTTAATCCACCGGCAGCACTACTGCAACAGAGTAGTCTATCGTATTCGAAGTGTCCTATTTGTGCTTCGAGTTGTTGCAAACCGTTATTAAATCCTTCCATAACATCGGTTTCGATGGTTGTGAAAGCGGCTGCAGTTCCAATAACGTTTCCTATCTCTGTGTCTATAGCTGTTAGCTTAGTGTATGTGCTTCCAAAGTCTACTGTAAGATATTTCATGTATTAATCTTCCTTTCCTAAAACTTTATCGAGGTCTTTAATAGAGATTTCGATGTCTGTTCCAGGAGGATATACTTTTGTGAAACCCATTGCGAGGAAACGTTTTTCAACATCTTCAAAGTTTTGTTTTCCCACTACGAGGTTACCACCAACAAAGATTGGAATACCTTTTAAGCCTGCTTCGTCGCATTTTTGGCGTAGTCCCTGGCAGTCTATTTCGCCATGACCATACATTGACGATACTAAAATGGCGTCTGCATTGGTCTCTATGGCAGCTGCGATATACTCTTCTTGTGCCACCATAACACCTAAGTTTACTACATTGTAGTTGTGCTGCTCGAGCGCAAAAGCAATAATTTTGTTGCCAACCGCATGTGCGTCAGCGCCAATAACTCCAGTTACTACTGTCTTTTTTTCCATAGCAATCTAATGAATTTGAGTTAGGTTCTATATATTTTCGTATATTTTTTGCAAACTTACAACCTTAATTCTTAAATGACAAAGAATTGTCCAACAAATTTCAAAAATTAACAATTGTTTACCTAAACGTATGTTTACACTGTCTTCTTTTTATCTTTTAACAGTTCGATTCGTCTATTATTCGGTTCTATTTTACATTCTATAACAAAATGGACGCTATATTTTTGTTGATAGTATGGCATAGTCTTGATCTATAATAACTTATACAACATTAAGGTGGGTGTAGTTTTTTCTTCATCTTTTTGTAGTTATGTAGATTTGTATTTCTGTAGTTTTTATGGTTGCTGTGGTGTATGTGTTTTTGCTATTCTTAGCATATTTGAGATAGTTTAGTGGGTATTGCATTTCAAAAACCCCCTTTTTGCACGTCAAAAACCATACTTTTGCACGGCAAAAAGGGGGTTTTTGCAATGCAAAAATAGGGTTTTTTATAACGCGTTGATACTTAGTTGGTTACTGAATTATATATTTAGCCTTTCTACACGGCACAAAATGGCTAATTAAGCAATGCCTACCCATACCGTGTTTGCGTATATTACACCTTATTATAATATAGGAGCCTATTATGAGAACGAAACGAAAACGAATTTAAGAAGATGGGAAAAGTGTTTATTTAGTCGTTGTCTAAACTTTGCTTTTGCACGAAAAATATTTTGAAATTGTTGGTTGTTGCCATATATATTTCGTAATTTTGCAGTGCGATTAAGATTTTTTTGGATTATATCCAATATGGTAAAAAGATTTTCAGATAGGGCAATAACACGATAAAAATATATTTCTCTTTCAGGAAGAAAGCAAGAAATGTGTTCAGGAATAACCACATTGCCCACTAAAAAAGATACACATAACAAACAAAAACAGAACATTATGAAGAAGACATTTATTTGTACTGTATGCGGATACATGTACGAAGGAACAGAAGCACCGGCAGAATGCCCAATCTGTCATGCTAAAACAGAGAAGTTTAAAGCATTTGATGCCAATGCAATTAAAGGTACAAAAACCGAAGAAAACCTTAAAACTGCATTTGCAGGAGAGAGTCAAGCACGTATGAAATACGACTATTATGCTGGTCAGGCACGTAAAGATGGCTACGAACAAATAGCAGCTCTCTTTGAAGAAACTGCCATAAACGAACGTATGCACGCTAAGTTGTGGTTTAAATTTCTACACGATGCTGGTATTCCAGACACTGTTGCAAACCTTAAAGATGCAGCTGCTGGCGAGAATTATGAGTGGACCGATATGTACGAAAATATGGCAAAAGAAGCTATGGAAGAGGGTTTCCCAGAGCTTGCAATTAAGTTTCGCACTGTTGGTGCTATTGAAAAGAAGCACGAAGAGCGCTATCGCAAGTTGCTAAAGAATATAGAAGACAAGGTTGTTTTCTCTCGCGATGGCTCTGCAATATGGCAATGTCGCCAGTGTGGCAATATTGTTATAGGTAAAAATGCACCTGAAGAATGCCCAGTTTGTGGTCACCCACAGAGCTATTTCCAGTTGCAAGAAAACAATTTCTAAGCAATTTAGCCTTTAAAAGGGCAGTGTTGGCAGTTTAATCTCTCCATTCTTCTGCTGCCAATACGTTGCTAAGAAACATAAAAAGCGGAATGCCCAATATGGCATTTCGCTTTTTTTATGCCATTGAAGTGCTATTCAATAAAAGCAAAAATATAGCGCATATTGCACATAAAAGCGGTGTTTATACCCTACAAATGGCAGTGAGTACATAACATTTTGCCTTTTTCCTTCGCTAAATACGTTTAAAATATGTAAGTTTGCAACAAGAAACATTTAACCTTTAAACCCAAACAAAATGATAAAAGAGTATATAAAGGAAAACCAAGACCGAATACTTGAAGAGCTATTCAGTCTGATTCGCATACCCAGTGTGAGTGCTCAACCCGATAAACACGGTGCCGATATGGTGCGTTGTGCCGAACGTTGGAAAGAATTGTTGCTAATGGCGGGTGTAGATAGGGCAGAAGTAATGCCAACAGATGGTAATCCTGTGGTGTACGGAGAGAAGATTGTAGACCCTGCAGCCCGTACAGTTCTTATCTATGGACACTACGATGTGATGCCAGCAGAACCTTTTGAACTTTGGAAAACCGAACCTTTTGAACCCGTAATTAAGGACGGACGTCTATGGGCAAGGGGGGCTGACGACGACAAAGGTCAGTCGTTTATTCAGGCAAAGGCATTCGAATATATTGTTAAGAACAACCTATTAAAGCACAATATAAAGTTTATACTCGAAGGAGAAGAGGAAATTGGCTCGCCAAGTTTAGAGGCTTTCTGTAAAAAACATAAGGAATTGCTGAAGTGCGATGTAATTTTGGTATCGGATACTAGTATGATTGCCAAAGACATACCATCGCTAACAGTGGGTCTGCGTGGCTTAGCCTACTGGCAAATAGAGGTAACTGGACCCAACCACGACCTACATTCGGGCCACTTTGGTGGAGCTGTGGCAAATCCAATAAACGTGCTCTGCAAACTAATAACCGATGTTACAGACAAAGATGGCAAGATTCAGTTCCCCGGTTTCTACGACGATGTAGAGGAAGTATCGCCAGAAGAACGTGCAATGGTGGCACAAATACCTTTCGATGAGGCTGCTTATAAAAACTCGTTAGACGTTGATGAGCTGTTCGGAGAGAAGGGTTACAGCACCATAGAGCACACTGGCTTCCGTCCAAGCTTTGATGTTTGTGGCATTTGGGGTGGTTATCAGGGCGAAGGAGCTAAGACTGTGATACCTTCTAAGGCATACGCAAAGCTATCATGTAGGCTTGTTCCACACCAAGATCATGCAAAAATAGGGCAGATGGTGGTAGATTATTTCCAACGTGTAGCACCTAAAACCGTGAAAGTAAAGGTAGAATCGATGCACGGTGGGCAGGGTTATGTGTGTCCAATAGACCTTCCTGCCTACAAAGCAGCCGAGCGTGGGTTTGAAAAAGCCTTTGGTAAACGACCCATTGCAGCACGTCGTGGTGGCAGCATTCCTATTATTGCAACCTTCGAAGAGGTGCTTGGTGTGAAGACAGTACTTATGGGTTTCGGCTTAGAATCGAACCTTATTCACTCTCCAAACGAGAATATTCAGCTCGATATGTACTGGAAATCTATCGAAGCTGTTATTAATTTCCATCTGGAATACGACAAGTTGTAAACACGAAAGTCCATAGAAAACGTTGTGTTTCTATGGACAACATTTATAGAAGCTGGCTGTTTTGCTTTATAAAACTATAACGAGAACCATTGTTCTTGGATATTTTTTAGGTGTAAAACAGCCATCTTTGCTTTCTAAAACTCCTAACTATATTAATATTTCTAACAACTTTTGTTGGCACAAATAGGGTGTCTTGCTACTCCAGAATATCTATTGTGCACCGCATAAAAGCAAAAAGGGCACACCAGAAAGCCTGGTATGCCCCAACTAATACTATGTGACTACATTAAAAAACCAACTTAATAGTCTTGTCACCCACCTTTACGATGTAAGCACCGTGCTGTGTTAAGGCTACGCGAATGTTCTTTTCGCCCTTGTTATTGTACACAAGTTGTCCGTCGAGAGTATATATTTGGACGTTTTCGCCATTGATATTGTTTACGTAAACATTGTTGCCTTCCATCTTAACCACTGCTTTAGAAAGACCAATATTGCTAATACCGTTGGCTGTGCCCACCTTCTTTAGTTCGCTAAACTTACTTTCTACGTATTGTTTTTTTACGTTTCTATCGCTGTTTGTCTTGAAAGCTGTTACACGATGACTAACATCTGACTTACCAACAAATGCAGGAATGGTAATGTCTACCTTAGGTTCTTGTAACCATCTACGGAATATGAATGGGTCGTTAAGGCTTTCTCCTGCCTGATATTTCTGTGTAATCTTCAGGTCGTCGAGGTAGAGATGCTCGTCAGCATATACAGCGTAGATACCTATTATAGACTTTTTTGAACCCTTAGTAAAGTTTATTGTGAAGTTTTTCCAGTCGCCATTAACAGCCTTTGGATAGCCTTCGGGGTATATAAGTTCTGCTTGTTCGTAGTCGCAAGTGGCTTCGTTGTAGTTGAAAAGAGCGAAAGCCGCTTGTGTATAAGCAGTGAACTCGTTGTTGTTTTCATCTATTGCGATAGTCGAAGCTCCGGCTAATTTAACATTAACAGTGAATTTTCCACCATCTTTAGACATATCCATCTCTGGCGAAATAAGTCCTGCGTCTTGGTGGTTGTGGTAATATTGCCAGCCGTCTAAGCATATATAGTCGGTGTAAGGTGCATATTGTGTACCTTTCCAACCTGCTTGTTTCATTTCTGGAATATAGTAAGAGTCGTACGAACCTGGGTTAGGATCTTCTTTAGTCCACCCTGTAAGGTTTCCATCAGCGTCTTTAACGCCTGTGAAATCTTCGTTTGTAACTACAAATTCGCCAGTTTTGTCGGCTTTACGGTCGTAGTATGCAATGTAGTTATAGCGTTCTGCTGAAGGAACAGTACTCCATTCTGCAGTGTATTTATTCCTATCTAAGTTGGTAACATCCTTCAAAACAGGAGCCTCAAGGTTATATACGAACATCTTATCAGATGGTATTGATGTATAATTATCCTTAGTTGCAGCCACATTATAGAAGTATGTTTGTCCAGACGTTGCACCTGTTACGTGGAACTTATTTGTGGTAACGGGCTTGTTTTCGAATAGATATTCAGCCTTGCCAGTTTCCTTATTGAGTGTGAAAACATTCACTTTGTAGCCTGTAGCACCCTCTACTGGTGTCCAATTAGCATCGAAACTGGTACCCTCATAGTTGGTATGTGGCAATGCGGTTGGTGTGCCAATGTGTTGTTTAACTGTGAAAACTTCGATGTTGTCGATATACACTGGTGCCATAACCGACACGATATTGAAGAGTGTATATTCGCCTCCGCCATAGAAGAACATAGAATATTCTTTCCATTCTGTGCTGAGTTGAGGAAGTGCAGCACTACCCATCATGCGCCAAGAGGGCGACATATTGAAGGTTTCGGCAGCCTCTACCATAACTTGTGGGTTATCTCCGGCGTTCTTAGCACGTGCTTTAAATCGAATCCAAGCTATGCCTCCGTTTGCGGCTACGTTAAGCATTGGCGTGTTAATGTGTGCCATATCGTTTGGATTAGAGTCCAAATAAACAGTTCCGCCTGCGGGATATGCGTTGCCAGAACCCCAACCTGCTTGTTTAAAATATTCGTCTTTGGTGTTAATCCAAGGGTATTCAAACTCGTCTTTAATTATGTTTGCCTCTGTATCGGGGGTAGCTTCGCTTCCTGAAGTCATCTTTGCGAAGTCTTCAAACATTACTTGCTGTTCTTCTCCATACGGATTTGCAGCCTTATAAACTGTTGTTAGGGGTACGTTAGCCACATTTTTGTTGAGGCTAAAGGCAGCTGTTGTAATTTTAGACTGCTGCGGTAGTACGCTTCGTGTAAGCTTTTGAACCTCGTTTTGAGTGTTTTGCTGAGCAGAAACAGTGGCTGTTGCTGCCATTGTTAAGGTTGCCGCAAGGGCTAATTGTAAATAGTTTTTTCTCATAAACGTAAGAATGTAATGAATAATAGTACTTGATTTATATACTGAAGGCACATTTTAGGGTTTCCACATTGTGGCAGACGATTTGTTTTTTCGCCGTACTTTCTGTGCCTTTCTATTTTTCTAAGCTATCCACTTTTGGCATTTCCCGATGTATATTTGGTAATACATCTTGTGTTTAGGGGTGGATTCTTCTCGATTTAGGGGCAAAAACACTATAACTATTGTTGATAGAGTCTGCCTGATATCGATATATTTGGTTTTTATTTCTATATCTCTCTGTATTCGTCCGCTAATTTAGTAATATTCTTTAGAACGGCAAAAGGTAGACTGTAATATCTTTATTTTTTTTATCTTTTTCACATTTTGCGCCACATTTTCGCCTTTTATGGTGGCTGATAACTATTTTTTAAGTTTTCTGATGGTGAGTAAATCTATTGCGATAGTGTGGTGTGGTGTGTATAATAAGAGTGTGTATACATTATATATAATGTGCTGTTGTGTGTTGTTTCTGTGCTATGGTGTAATGGCATTACATTTTAGGGAAAACAAAAGTATAGTTTTTGTTTTTTGAAAGTTGTATAGTTGCAAATTGTTCGTTGGGTGTTTTCGTGGTTGAACGTAGATATTTCACGGAGTGTTCACCATATTATTTCAATCTGTTAGCAACGTTATTAGCAGACCGTTAGCAGCTGTAGGGGACCGATTTATCGCGCCCGCAAATCCGTATATATCCACAAAATGACGAACGGATATGTGTGTGCAATGAAATGAATATGCGTATTTGATAATGTGGAAATGTGTTTGCGATGAAACGAATATGTGTATTTGATGATGTGAAAATACGGATTTGACAATGTAAGGATACGGGCACGATGAATCGGCCCCTACGCCTGGCGGAGTGTTTCGTGGCTGTTTTTGGGGTGTTCGTTGCACATTCACGGAACGTTTGTAATGCGTTCGCTATCTGTACGTTACATATCCGCAAAACAAAAGTATGGTTTTTGCCGTGTAAAAGTATGGTTTTTGGCGTGCAAAAAGGGGGTTTTTGTATTGCAAAAGTATGGTTTTTGATTTTTGAATGTTATGTTGTTGCAAATCGTTCGCACGTATTTCGTGGTTGAATGTGGATATTTTGCGGAGTGTTTGCCATATTATTCCAATTCGGCAGCAGCGTTATTAGCGGACCGTTAGCAGCCGTAGGGGACCGATTTATCGTGCCCGCATATCCGTAAATGCCACAAAATGGGGAACAGAAATGTGTTTGCGATGAAACGAATACACGTATTTAATAATGGGAAAATACGGATTTGGCAAAGGAAAAATACGGGCACGATGAATCGGTCCCCTACGCCTAACGGTGTGTCTGTGGGAAATTTCGTAAGGCGTATATGCGATTTATTGTGTCCCGAATGCACATAAATCTGCAAAATAAATGGCGTATTCCTATTGTAAATGTCGTGATTTATAATGTTTTTAACACGGCATCAGTTGGTTTTGGTGTATGTATGGACACAAAAAATATGCCCCCACAGCTTGCGAAATGCGTGTAATGGGCTGTAAGGGGACAGGTTTTGGTGTTGCGCCAACGTTATGCGTATGAGTGCATACCCCCCAAAATGTAGTTCACTCCGAAGTATGTCATAAGAATACTAAGGAAGGCTATAAGCATAAAAAGGTGGTATATGTTTGGCTTTCGAAACTTAGGCAGACTCTGAAAGTGTAGGGGAATGGCATAAATCATAAAGGTTATGAGTGCCCATGTCTCCTTTGGATCCCACCCCCAATAGTTTCCCCAGCTGATGTTTGCCCAGATAGCACCAATGAATATGCCCAGTCCGAGCGTGGTAATGGCAGGGTATAAGAAGATTTGAGAGAGGGTAGTGAGTTGCGAATTAATCTGAACGATATTGGTTTTGGTGCTTCGTTGCGTACAGAAATATGCCACTGCACAAACAAAAGTGAGCGAAAGTAGTGCATACGATACCATAATGATGCTGACATGTATGCTTAACAGCGGACTGTTTAGTACGGGCATACGAGGCGTTATGCTGGGGTCCATTTCGCCCAAATGGCTAACCAACAGCATAAAACCACTGGCAAGCAGTCCGAAAGTAGTCATAATTTGGAGTTTGCGTGTGGTTGCTATCGATACAATCATAATGAGCCACGACAGAAGAAGCATAGTTTCGTAGCCATTGGCAATGGGTATTGTTCCGTTTATTATCCACCGCAGCGCCAGTGTAAAGGTGAGAACGCACCACGACACAGCCATAAGCCACGTGAAAAGAGCATAGCGACGTGGACGAGTAAGGAAGAAAACGGAGAGCAAACCAAGTGTAAGGTTCACTATGAAGAGTACTGTAGCAAACGGAAAACTGTTGTAAATGTGTTCGGCACTTATAGCTATGCCAGCTGGTATGGTGGTACTGCCATAGCGATATTGATATTTTTGTAATTTAGAAATCAGTTCGTTGAGCGTGCTAACCTTGTTTTGCACAGCCAGTTGCCCAGCTAACGAAAGAATAGAACGTATGTATTGTTGTTGTGCTGCAGGCATAGAATGTGGCAGTTTGCCAGTAGGTGCAAACCAGTTTACACTTCCATTGGGCGCTGTATAGGGAAATATTTTTAGCGTTTCGCCCTGTATCAAGTTCATCAGAAGCATAAGTTTGTCGTCGGTATCAAGTATTTCCTTGCCTATTCCATCTTGTGCGCCCTGTGCATCTTGTAGATATGGACCTAAGATATAGCCCTGACTGTTAAACAAACTACTGGGCGCGATGTATTCGTTCAGGTGCATTTTGGTTCGCATTTCGCTACCCTTTATTTGTAAAATGGGTTCGCCCATCCATTCTTTTTGCCAGAACAAGAAACCAGTAAGTATCTGACAGGGTGTAAAACCCTTATAACTGGCTTTGCCATAAAGCTTTTTAGTGAAGTCGATGGCATAAGTTTCTATTGGGCAGATGCGTCCGTTGTATACTATTAATAGTTTTCCAAACTGGTTGGCAGTAGTTTTTGGCAATGTGGTTTGGGCATTTGCTGCTGCACTGAATAGCAAAAGCAATATAGAAACGGTTCCTTTTGCAACGTTGTTGCGGAGCAAACGGCGGAAGTTTCCTTTGGGTTCAACAAGCATTGCTACCAATGCAAAGAACAGAAGAGCATAGCCTGTGTAGGTAACGGGAATGCCGTAGGGGTCTGAATTTACGGAAAGATAAGACCCTTTCATATCTTCGTCGAAACTGCTTTGGTAGAGACGGACACCCGCCCCCGTGTATATGTTGTTCATAGATATATTCTGTTGCGACCTTTTATTGTCCTTAACAATGGTTACATTCGATGCGTAGTCCATAGCAGCCATATTTCCTGCATGGTAAGAAACGTTGAATTTGTTGAGCAAAATGGTAAAAGGTAGTTTTTCGTTTTCACCATTTTTGTTAATATAAATGGTAGTTGCTTTGCCTTGTCGGAGGTGTATAATGCCTTGTTTTGCGGTGAGGTGGGTGAGCAATGCCCCTGCAAGAATAACAACAAACGATAGGTGTAAGAGCACAATAATGGGGCGACGAACCTTTTGTTTTATGAAGTAGACAATGCCAAGAGCCGTGCCTATAGCCCACAAAAGACTGAACCACCATGCTCCGAAAATGTTATCTGAAACGTAATCTAAACCAGTATACTTTCCAATAATGGTTGCAACCGCCATTACAACTATAATAGCTATGTATACTTTTTGTAGTGTTTTCTTTACTTGCATGTGCGAAATAATAATTCAAATCTGCCATTAGGCAGTCTGTTTACCTCTTTTTGTATATGTAAAATAGCATTCAACATTCAACATCTTATTTGTTTTTGGCTTGTGTTTTTATTATTCCCGATGCCGTTTTTTACTGTTCTGTCCCGATAATATTTAGCCAAACCTATAATAAAATAAGATGTATGCAAATACTAAAATCCTATTGGAGAAAAAGAAGAAGATGGATATCGTTTTTGCGGATAGCATCTTCTTCTTAATAAGTATGATAGAATTTAATGTTCGTTAGATAGAACGTATGAACTTAACTACAGCATCGCGGTCTGCCTTTGGCAAGTTATAGAACTTGAAAGCAGCATTGTATGCCTGACTATTCTTGCTGTATGCGTGCCACATAATAGCCTCTATCTCGTTTCTAGCACGTGCATCGTGTAGTCGGTCTTCAACTCCAGAGTTAAGAAGAGATAGTCCTCGTCCCCACAAAGGAGTTGTTCGGCACCACGAACCGTGTATATCGTTCTTCATATCGAGCTTGTGTTGAATGAAGTCAGTGTATGGATAGATGGTTTGATGTGCATATTTAGGCAGCTGTTTGTTGCCCAAAATTACAGATGATCCATGGTTGTCGGCACCTGTTGTCCACGAAGCGCGGTGGCAATGAGCACACCCTAACTCGCCAGTAAACAGTTCCTTACCACGTTGAACAGCCTTGTCGTTGAGGTTTCGAGCACGTGGGACGGCAAGACCTCTGTGCCAAACCATAAATGAATGGTAGGCATCGTCGCTCATTTCAGGCTTGAAATTGAAGTAAGGATTGTTGTAAAGGTTTACATTATCGTTAGGAGAGAGCAGGTAAGCAAGTGCTTTTTTAATACCTTCGCGTGTACCATCGTTGTAGTAAGGGTGCACGTATGATGATGGGTTGGCACCATTTTTCTGTATGTAATCTATTACGTTGTTGTTCTCTGACATAGCTTTTGCCCATGGTTCGGTAGAGCAAATGTGCTTAATATCAGAGCGAAGTACGTTTAATTCGTCCCATAAAGCAACGTCGTTTTCCAAACAACCATCGAGCAAGTCGTAGTTGAAGCGCTTCACAAACTTGTTTCCGAAAGCGTCTTCTGCCCATGCGTTAGGCTTCAAAGTCTTGGTAGTGTTGTCGAAAAACTCAGGATTAAGCTCAACAAATCTACCTTCTTGCTTGTATTGTGCCTCTAAATCTTCGTTTGAAATGGCATCAATTAAGCCCAAACCTTGGAAGTTGCACGATGCAATAAGGCGTACTTCGTAGCCACTTGGCTTAGGATCGGTGTTGAAAGCAGTCTGTGGAATGCTAACAGAAGGGTATCGTAGGCTAAATTTTTCGCCGTCGGGGAACTGCATTGGTAGTCCGCTTGGCATAGAAGAAACGTTGTGCCAGGTGATATTAATCTGTTTTGGATCTACAGGAGGTAGGAAAGGCTCCACTGCTTGTAGCATTGTAAAGGTAGTTAATTGGTCTACTGGCGTACCATTATTGCTACCGGGTGCATCAGGATAGTACACCGAAACAATGTAACCATTACCCATTACAGGATCCATATTATCGCGACTGTGTCCGTGTGCATAGCCTCCAGCGTGGCAATATTCGCATGAACGGCGTGAAGCAATAGGTCCCCAACCATTGTAAGGAGGTGTGCTCAGCGTGTATTTGGCACTTGCCATCATATCGCCTTGGTTGAAACGATTGAGCAATCCTTGCTGTTCTATAGCAGGAGTGTTATCTTCGTAACAGCCTGTATTTACGTTTTCGGTGGTTCCAAGTTGCCCCCCCGGATACCATTCATCCGCTTTGAAGTTGCCGACAGCTTGTCCAACATATTTTGTTTCAGGCTCTTGTGGCTGGTCGGGACCAGGCGGCGTAACGTCGTCCGAGCACGCAACAAGCGAACAAAGAGCTGTTGCGGCAAACAGATAGCTAAAAAAAGTGTTGTGTTTCATAATGCTTTATTAAATTAATATATGTTCGAAAACGTAGCCTTACCGTATGGCAAAGCTACGTCTCTAATATCTTTAGTAGTTAGATTAAACCTCGAGGCTTATTTATCAACCTGTTGGTTAATCCATGCTCCTGCCTTTCCAAGTTCATCGTTGAGTGCTTGTACCTTATCAATACAGTTCTTAACCTGAGCTGCACCAGGGTTATCTATGAATGCAACACCACTCTTCTTTGCAGTTTCCAAAGCACCAATAGCTTCGTTAAGTGCATTGTTCAAGTCGTTGTATCCAGCGTAATTGTACTTCTTTAGGAAGTTCATGATAGAGTTATCTACAGGAGTTGAGATATTCTCTGTACCACGAACACCATACAAAGAGTTCTTAATAGAGTAGATATTGTCCTGATAATCTTGGAAAGAACGCTTGCTATAAGGAGACTCAATGTAGTTTGCTGCATCTTCAGATGTACCAGTTCCAGTTGCAACACGGTATGCCTGACCAAGTTTTTGTTCGGCTACTTCGTTGCAAATGTTGCCACAACCGCCATCGAATATGTTCTGTAATGCTTCGTGCCATGTTGGGAACCAGCCTTGTTCTGTAGTAGCATAGCGCAAGAAATCGCGGTATGGTATGTTCTTAGCAGATAGTCCGTGGTAACGTGTTCCATTGATAACCCACATTGCATTTGCCAATTGCTCTTGATGAGAAGTAGGTGTTGAAAGTCCTAACCAGCCGTATTCCAACAGATAAGTCATATTGCGAAGGTCGCCAGCAACGGCAACTGCGAAGGCAGCTTCGTCTATAGTCTTAACAGAAGTAAGGCCTGCTTCGGTTTCTTTTTCTGCGTTAAAGGCAGCAACTGTACGGTTTTGACCATTGCGGAAGAGCACGAATTCCAATCCGTGGAAGCCAAGTACTGAGTCGAAGTTACTGTTATTCTCGTACACATACTTAGCTGGATTCTCACCAGTAATACCTGCAATAACGTCAGCATTGTTCAAAGCTTGTGTCAATTGGCTATGGTCGAGAGGCCAAGAGTCGATATGTGGGTCGATTTGGTTATCGGTAGCGGCACCATAAAGGAAAGCTTCGCTCTGTTCCCAATCGCGTCTTGCATCTTTGAAAGCTGCGCAAGCTGCGTCTATATCGTTCTGTGTTAGTGTTCCAGCCTTACGTTTTTGGTAAAGGTTTTGGCATGTTTTGTAGAGAACATCTGCCTTGTTAGCCAAATCTTGATATGTTGGTTTAATAACTGCATCGAGATAGTTAGAAATAATCTTACCCATTTCTGTTTTCTGTGCATTTGCTTTACTAGCACTTTCTGCCTGTTCGAGAGTTGTTTGTTGTTCCTCTGTTACGAGCGGACTTGGTGTTACATCGTCGCTACTGCTACATGAAACGAAACCTGTTGAGAGGGTTCCTGCAAGCAGAAGCATTGCTAATTTTGTTACCTTTTTCATTGTTGTCTGAATTAAAAACTTAATGTTTATGATTTTATTTGATGGAATAAAATATCTTTTAGTTAGTCAGTTGCATTCTTTGTGGGTTGCAAACGTGGTGTGTTTCTCCTTATAGGAAGAAGCCTTCGTATGCAACTCCAATGTTGATAGCTGGTTCGTCGTTGTATCCTTTCTTGAGGTTTCGATAGTTATATTCTGCCTTTATGGCTATCTGTGGTATTGGATAGTAGTTTACACCAGCAGCAAAAATGGTTTTGTTGGTCCACTTTTTGGTTGTGCCATGTATGTAAGAGTCGTAGTGTTCAATGTGTCCGAAGAGATAAAGACGTTGGTTGTCGGCACGCAACTTACTAAATTGTGAGAAGATATCGTAACCAAACTCGAACATCATAGCCATTGCGTGGCTGCCAAAATACTTTCCGTTTCCTGTTTCGTATGGCTTAACGTATTGTGTGTTAGGGTATGCCAAGTTAGAAATTTCCTTTGCATTGCTAACGTAACCATAGTCTATATTTCCTCGTGCTATCCAATTGTAGCGATTGTATGTAAAGTCTAAGCTACCAAGATAGATGTTTCCTTTTATCTTTTTCTTTGCTCCGCGTTCGCTATCGTGTGGCACATTGTTGTGCATAGACTGTCCTGTGTATGCACTAACGCCTATGCGTAAGCCTGGAACAGAATAGTTGTCGATGCGTACGAGTGCTCCATACTTGTTAGCAACCTCGAATTCGAATGGATTTGATGTACCTTTCTGAATCCAATTGGCACGGCTGAAGTGGTAAGCATCTAAGCCTGCGATGAATTGTGCCTCGTATTTGAAGTCGCCTTTACGTCCCCAAAACGATACACCTGTCTGGTGCCATGTGCTTGGAAGTATGGTATTTTCGCCTTCTGGGCGATATACGGTGAAGAAGTTCAGCGGTTCGTGGTGTGCGTTTACTAATCCGAAAGGCACTACAATGTGTCCTGCTCTGATGTTAAATGCACTTCCAAACGATTTCTGAAGCCAGAATTGTTCTAGTTCAACCTCGCCTCCTTTTTCGGTTTCGTTCTCGAATTCAATGGCTTCATCTGCCTCGTATTCTATTGAAGAGCCAGATCCACCATGTTCAAATTCTATTTCTGAGCCCATACTCCAGCCCTTTCCGAAGTTGTATCCTAAATAGATTACTGCATGGGGGATATCAAATCTGCCATGACTGGGGTCGTTTTTATAAAGTCGTGGTGTAGTGTAGCGGTTTCCGTTGTCGCTATAAAAATTGCGCGAAAAGGCTGCTTCGCCATATCCTCCTAAGCTAAGTCTGTTTCCTTTTACATGGTTCATCACCGAATCTACCGCATTTATTTGTGCCTTTGCTGTAGTTGTTACTCCACACAACAAAGCTCCTGCAAATAATGTTGTGATTATCCTGCTCATAAAATCTACCTTTTTTGTTGTATATACTTATAATAATTGATTGCAAAAGTAGTTCTTTTTCTCTTTTGGTGCAATACCTAAATGTTATGTATTTTTAGGTGAAAATGGTTTACTTTAGTACAAAAATACCTACATTAGGGTATATGTTCTATATGTTTTAGTGTTTAAAATGCTCTTGTATGGCTATTTTATTTTGTAAACATCATCTGAAATGGGGAGCGGATGCTATGTTTCTATTTAACGAAATGGGGGCAAAGTTGATGCTATTACAATGAATTGTGATACAATTTAAGGGGTCTACTCTCTGGTTAGAAGTGTGATATATATATAATAAGGTGTAATCTGCAATGCAAAAGTATGGTTTTTGTTTTTTGAATGTTATGTTGTTGCAAATCGTTTGCAACGCATTTCGTGGGTGAATGTGAATATCTCACAGAGTGTTTGTAACTTGTTCTTTATCTGTATGTTACATAATCGTCATACAAAAGTATGGTTTTTGCCGTGTAAAAGTATGGTTTTTAGCGTGCAAAAAGGGGGTTTTTACAACGCAAAAAGTGGGTTTTTGAAAGAGCATATAGGTATATTGGGTGTGTGAATTGTTCTAACGAGCTATGTGATAGATTGCTATGTACAACCCTTGACGGTGCTTTTGTTTGTAGAAAGGGTAGGAACAAATGGATACGGAGAGCCTAAAACGACTGTTAATTATACAAAAAGGTAGGCAGAAAATGAAGGGTGTATAAAGTTATTTTTATAACTTTGTTTCCAACAGTCATTGTTGTTTGCTAACTTCTTTACTCGTTCGCAACAGCCGAATTAAGCATATTGTGGACAAGGAATCCCCGAAAGAATAAAATCGAAACGCATAACCAATGAATATAAAACAGCAAGGATGCAAGCAGCGGACAACCTGATGATATAAGCAAATGCAACTATGGAAAGATTCAGAAGCCTAATTTTGTGCATCATACTGGTAGCCTTTGCTACGGCAAACTATGCACAACCTATTAGAAAAAGACAACCAACAGTGCGCAAAACTGTAACGCACAAAAATTATTATGCACTGGCAATAAAGGCAATAAAGGCAAATAATCTTGCCGAACTCGATGCCAACATTAAGCACATTGGCAACATCGACTCGCTGATAGCTGCAGACAATTATCACGCTTATACACTTTTGGGGTATGCATTACTGTATAAAAACAAGACTGCTACACAGAAACTTATTGAAAGAAAGGCTGATATTGGCTGTGTTTGCTCTGACGATGTGTTTATGTACGATGCTCTTTATATGGCTATAAACAATGCCGATATGAATCTTGTAAAGCAGTTGTTGGCGTTAGGAACCGATCCTAACCAGCCTTATAACGAAGATGGGCTGTGCCCGTTGATGATGTGTTGCGACCTGAACAACGTTCCAATGGCATCTCTTTTATTAGAAAGTGGTGCAAAAGCCGATGGCGTAGGCAATCTCGGAGGCGATAATGTAAGTTTTCCTTTAATAGTTGCGGTAGAGAAGAAGAATACAAACATGGTGCAATTGCTGCTGAAACACGGGGCAAAACGAAATGTAAAGAACAATACAGGGCAAACTCCCATCTCTATTGCACGTAGCCAAAAGTTGGCAAAAATCATAAAAATGTTGGAGAAAAGGTAACGCACCGCCACAGCAAATATGCCTGACATCAACATAATAGAACAACTAAAACAGCATAACAGTATGACGAAAAGAATATTTTATATATTGGTTGGTCTCCTTTTCTTTGTAGGTTGTCGCCAAACTAGCGCAAACTTAGCATCAACAAAAGTAGTGCAACGCAATGGCAAAGCGAAAAGTCTGTTGCAGGAGAAAAGCGATACAAAAGAGCAGAGAAATAACAATGCCACCACAAACTGGGACGCTATCCATGCAAAATATGCAGCTATGAAGTATAAAACGGAGGATAGCTGGGAACTTGTGTGGTATAAAGACTACACGAAATACTCGGATAGCAGTCCCATTGATGAGCTGAAAAGTATGAAAATAAAGCTTTTCGGCGACTCAATACTTTACTTAAACGGCAAGAAACTGAAGGTTTGTCGCACCGTACGCGACCCTTTTATGTATCAACGCGATGCCCTTTACTATCCTTCTCTCGCAAAATACTTTGCCAATTTAGGCATCAACATTACCAAATCTGTCCCCGTTCTGCTTCTGCAATCCACTATGAAAGACGTTTACAGCGATATGCTGGAATACATTTACACGGGCAAATATCTTGCATTATACTGCAAAGGATATGTCGGAGTATACAAGTACATCAGTCGAAAAAATCAAGGTTTGCCATCTCCAACCGCACATTTAGTGTATACAGATGCCGATTTGTATAAAGATATTGATAAAGAAATGAGCAGCAAACACGCCCGGCAATACAACATACGTGCATATAAAGGTAAGCTGAAGATGCTTTCTGGCGACCGCATAGATGAAATGGAAAGTGGCGGTGGGTTCGATTTTGTGAAACTACCCAGCTATAAAGGCTTCCCCATATTTGTTTGTTTAGACTATAACGAGGACGATGAGTTCCTTATATTCACCTATCGTAACAACTCTATAAGTATTGATAACTGTATCGAAGTCTTAGCCTTCAGCTCTTACAACAACGAAAAAGAAAGTTTTGCAATATACTCTGACGGAACTATATACGTAAAAACTGTAGATGGAAAGAAAGTTCACATAACCGTTTATCGCATTAATGATGAAGGCGATTTCTATGAATTGAATTAAAAACCTCATCGAAAATGTAGACGGAAGCGTTACAATAATAGTGTATCGGATACTGTATTTTAAATATATATAGCAGACTAAATAGACCAGCCGATTGGCTTTCTCGCTTTTGTGTTGTGTATATGCCTATTATGTATAATGTGTAATGCTTCTTTTGAATCTACCTTTTATATTGTGGGCGATTGTTTTTTGTTTTTTTAGGACGCAGAAATAAGCATCTGTGGAATAGTTAGCGAACAATTGCTTTTATGTGTTTTTTTGTGCTTTGAGATATTAAGGTGTTATAGTTTGTTGTGTTTTTAGCGCAATTAAGCAAAGTAATATGCGAAAATAGTTTGCAATATGAAATTAAAATATTATATTTGCACACATAAAAGCATATAAAACAACAATCTAATAAAACAAACAAAACGCCCTATACCTCTGCTACGGTGTTGCTCTAAACGAGTTTTTACAGAGAGGTTTAATGCTTATGAAAAAATATTTTATACCCAATGTATGTAAAGTTGCTATGTTATTGCCACTAATATTTATGTTTTTGTTTCCTGTTTGTAGTAAGGCACAAGTGCAATACGACCTTTCTGTTGGTGGCGAGAAGGTTTGTTCTGCAAATTATAACGACCTGACTGTGGTGAAAGGAGTAAGTGGGACGGTTAAATATGACCCTGATACAAAAACACTAACCTTGCAAGATGCAACAATAGACACACCAAATAAAAATCCGATAGAATCGCAAATAGAAGGTTTAACAATAAAAATTGTCGGTGTAAATAAAGTTACTTCTAGTGGATTTCCATCTATGTTATTTCATAAACCAGCAACTATAGTAGGTGATGGAACACTCGATGTAGGCGGTGATGGTTGGGTTGGTATCTTCGTTCTTAGTACTACACTCACCATAGATAATTGTACACTAAATGTGAAAGGTGCACAATATGGTATAAATGGATTAGGAGGAAAAGACGATAAGATTGTTATTAGGAATGCAACTGTTAGTGCTGAAGGAAAAAAGAATGGTTCTGTTCGTGATATTGCCGAGCTTACGCTGATTGGTTGTAAGATTTCTGAACCAGAAGGAGCTGAATTTGATTCGATGTTACACGCAATAATATTAAACGATAAAATCTTAAAAGAGAAAGTTGTTATTGCGAAAGACCCTACAATGGTAGATATGCCGAATGCAGAAAAGGTGTCTCGCTCAAAAGTTTATACGCTCAATGGTATATGCGTGCAGGGTGAATTGGAAAATCAACCAACAGGTGTGTATATAGTGAATGGTAAGAAAATAGTGAAGAAATAACTATCTACACATTGTTTTAGTCCGATTTAACGTATCTTTGTGAAGCAAGACAGCTACGAATATTTCCATATTACAGATAAGATGCGATTTAAGAACAAGCAAGATAAGTCTACCATTGTTTACAACGAATATATTGTGCTTACTAACATTCCAGAAAAGGCATATCGCTATATTGTGAATGGAAAGTCGGCAATTGAATGGATTATGGACCGCTATCAAGTAAAAACAGATAAGAAGTCGCTTATTAAGAACGATTGTAACGATTGGGCACGTGAGCACAACCAACCACGTTATATTTTTGATTTGTTGCAGTTGGTTATCAATCTTTCTATCCAGACAGTTGATATTGTAGAGAGTTTACCTAAACTTAAATTTGATAATTAATAACTTATGAACAAAAAAAGTTTCTTTATTGGTATGTTGTCGGGTGTTGTTCTGACAATAGTTGCTTTGGTTGTTATTGCCTTTGTAAGACAAAAGAACAACGAAGACGATGCTATACAGCGTCTTGAAAAGCCTGTTAGCTATGAAAACAAAAAGATAACATCGTTTAAGGTGTTTCAGGTGATTGGTGAAGATGCTGCTTTAGCAAAAGAAATATCTGACAAGGAATTAGATATGTATCTTGGCAATACGGTTGTGCTGATTGGTAAAGACTTTTATAGTGATCAGGTTATCACAATAAAGAATCCTAAACGAATAGGAACATATAGCTATACCAACAATGGTGGTATGCCAAAGACAGTGCCTATCATTGAAGGAGAAATAACTTCTAACTAACATTCAATAAGAATCTTGATGACTGGTGCTTTGGCGGCTATCACCATACTATAACATCGTCGGTGTTAGAAAGCACTGGTTGGGCATTCTTAGTGTTGATAAGCAGTAGGGTGTAGATGTATTCGTATTGACGAGAATTGTATTGCAACGAAAATTGAACTGTGCCACCATTGGCAGAGAATGTTGTTACAAAAGGGTCGGCTGCCAGTTGCTGTTGCGCATCGTGTGGCAAGAGGTGTGTTTCGTAGTAGTTCTCGAAGATGGGATTGCCGTAACGGGTGCGATAAATATTGGTTAATATTCGGTAGCTTCGTAGTGGATTGTTTACGTTGGTGAAGAAAATGCGCACCGTGTCTACTTGGTCGTTGGTGTTTTTTCCTATTTCAACGATGCATGGAATGCTTTCGAAACGTCCGCTAAGAATAGTGTTGGTTTTGTTTATGGGCAGTCGGGGTGGGGCAGTTTCTGTTTTAAAACCTTTTGCCATTAACGAATCGGCAAAGGCTGTGGCTGTATTGTTGAGCGAAATTCCACAGAATGTAAGGTGTTGATGCTCAACAATTGTGGTGTTTTGTGCTTTTAAAAATGTGCAAGACAATAGTAGAAATGAAGCGAAAAGAACTCTCATATAAGAATAACGTGTTTGTTTGCAGAATATTTTGTTTGTTTATGGTTGTTTTGGCTTTTCTACCAAATTAAGCTCTCATTGTTGGTATGCTATAGTGCTATAAAGGCTACTGTTTGTGTTGTGATGTGTGAAACGCTATTGACAGATATCTAAGGCGAGCGTGACAGATATCTGAGACGAGCGTGACAGATATCTGAAACCGAAGAGCCTTAATGTTTGCGATATGCTGTTTTGTTTATGCGTAAGAAGTAGGTGTTATTTGTAAGTTCTCTGCCTGTTTTCTGTTGAAACAAAAAAGTGCCTAAAGGAACTATACCTTTAGACACTTTTATTATTTAAAGCAATATTCTAATTCTGCTTAAATGGCTGCTGCAATCCATTCGTAAACGTAGCTGCAAACACCAAAAAGTATGATGCCAGTGGTGCAAACAGCAAGAGCAAACTTTGTGTTGCAATCGCTCTTGAAAGTTGGCATAGGAGCATCGCTGTGGTTTATATACATCGCCTTAACTATTTTTAGATAGTAGTAGAGCGAAACCACGGTGTTTATGAGTGCAACAAACAGTATTACGTAAGTCCACGCTCCCTCGCTTGTAGCTATGTCGGCACCTTTTACGCCCGACATAAACACAAAGAATTTAGAGAACATTCCTGCAAATGGTGGTATACCACCCAGCGAGAACATTGCAATAGTCATAAGGAAGCTAAGGCGTGGATTGGTTTTGTAGAATCCATTATAGTCGGCAATGTTTGTTTTGCCACCATTGTTTTGTTCTACAACGGCAATAATGGTGAACACCGCCATATTGGCAACCACATATATAAGAACGTAATAGCTTAATGCGGCTACAGACGATTCCCAGCTGTTGCCCAATGCTGCAAGCATGATGTAGCCTGCTTGCGAGATTGAACTGAACGCCATGAAACGTTTCAATTCGCCTTGACGAATGGCAAAAAGGTTGGCTACGGTGATAGAAAGTGCAACCACAATCATCATAAGCACGTGCCAATAGGCAATCATTCCGCCGAAAACGTGGAACAAAATGCTTAAAAGTGTAAAGGCTGCTGCACCTTTAGAAATAACACTGAGGTAGCCTGTAACTGTGGTGGGTGCACCTTGATAAGTGTCGGCAGTCCAGAAGTGGAATGGCACGAGCGAGATTTTAAAGCCAAGACCACTGAAGAAGAATACCAATCCCATAATGGTGAACGGAGTGGCTTGCAAATTAGTTGCGATATCGGTAAAATACATAGTGCCGTACGCACCATAAAGGAAGCTAATGCCATAGAGCATTACACCGCTCGAGAAAGTTGCTGTGAGTATAAATTTAGCTGCTGCTTCAGCCGAATTGTTGCGATAAGCATCGAAAGCAATAACGCACGCCATTGGAACAGATGCCATTTCTAAGCCCAAGAAGAACATAAGGAAGTTTCCTGCGCTCATCATAACCTCCATACCCAAAAGTGTAGAGACAGCTAACATATAAAATTCGCCTTCTTTCCCGCTTTTTTCTGCCCATACACGGCTCTGCAATACTACGATGAAAGTACCAAAAGCAAGGATAGTTTTCATAACATTAATTGCAGTAGACGTGGTATACATTCCTCCGAATGCATCTTCAGGTTGCAACTGGAGCATACAAACCACAGTGTTGGCAAGCAAGAGTGCGGAAGCCAACGGATTGAACCATTTGCGTTCTTCGGTCTTTGCTGAAATAAAGTCAGCAACGAAAAGGATTATCAGAATGGCAACAAGACTTGCCTCTGGTATCATTTTAAAGAAATCATTATAATTCATATTGCTACTTTACTATTATAAATTACCTAATTGTGGAACGTATTCAATGATGTGCTCGAATATAGGGTGAACAGCATCTATAATCATATTCTCGAAGAATAATGGGCATATACCAAGACCAGCAACGCAGAAGATGAGGCCCGCAATAGCGAAGCGCTCGTCCCAGCTGGCATCGTGCAATTCGTAGAACTTCTTGTTTGGAATGGTTTGGAATAGAATTTTTCCCACCACGCGAAGAATATAAACTGCTGTAATAACAATAGACGTACATGCCACAATGGTGCAAACACGGTGGAACATTCCTGCGTTTTCGAACGAACCAATAAAGATGGTCATTTCAGCAACGAAACCTGAGAAACCAGGCAAACCAAGGTTAGCCAAACCAGCCACTACATACGAAACGGCGAGGAATGGTATAACCTTCATTAAGCCGCCAAGGTATCGAACGTCGCGCGTACCAGCACGGTGATAAATCATACCAATACAAGCGAAGAACAAAGCTGTCATTAAACCGTGAGATAGCATTTGAAGAATAGCACCCGTTATGGCAGTTTGTGTTGTCATAACCAATGCGAAGAGCACCATACCACAGTGAGAAACCGAAGAGTAAGCATTAATGTACTTTAAGTCGGTTTGTACACAGGCAGAGAGCGCACCATAAACCACCGAAATGGTTGTAAGAATAAGGAACACAGGTGCCCACATCTCAAGCGCATCAGGCATAATGTACATAGCAATACGCAAACAGCCATAGCCACCCAGCTTCATTAATACACCAGCGTGGAGCATAGACACAGCCGTAGGGGCTGAAGCATGTCCATCGGGCGACCATGTGTGGAATGGGAACAACGCTCCGAGTATGCCAAAGCCAATGAATACAAATGGGAAGAAGATATTTTGCGCTGTTTTCGACATTGCGTGCATCTTTGCTAACTCTATAACGTCCATTGTAGAACCGCCACTGAAGTAGTAAATACCAAGGAAACCAAAGATGAGTAAGCCTGAACCACCCATTAACATAAGGGTGAGTTTCATGGCAGAATACTCTTTTGCACCTGTTCCCCAAACTCCAATAAGAAGATACATAGGTATCAGCGCAACCTCGTAGAACATAAACATGGTGAACATATCGGTTGAAATAAAGAAACCGAACACACCAGATGAGAGTAAAACAAACCAAAGGAAATATTCCTTCTTCATTGGTTCGAGTTGCCAACTGGCAAATGTGCCTGTGAAAACAATGATAGCCGAAAGCAAAATCATTACCACCGAAATACCATCAACACCCACAGCGAAAGCTATGTTTAACGGTTTAAACCACATAGCCGAATTAGCCAATAGCATAGTATCGGTATTTCCTGCAGCACGTTGTTGCACAAAATAGATGGTGAGCCATATTGCACCAATCAACAAAGCAGAGGCACCTGCTACCATCACGCCGCGTACCTGATTGTCGTTCTTAGCGACCCAAAGGCCGAGAAGCATCAGTACGGGGATTATTACAAATATTGTTAATATCCAACTCATCTCTTTATATCAAGCAAAGTATTACTAATGTTAAAGCCACAGTTCCTGTAATGAACCAAATTGCATACTGACGAACATCGCCACTCTGCCATGGACGAATGCTTTCGCCTGCCTCTTGAGTACCCCAAGCAAGGAAGTTGAAAGTGCCGTCGATGACGTGGCGGTCGAACCACGCAATT
Organism: Prevotella pallens ATCC 700821; assembly: GCF_000220255.1. GTDB lineage: Bacteria > Bacteroidota > Bacteroidia > Bacteroidales > Bacteroidaceae > Prevotella > Prevotella pallens. The sequence continues at coordinate 644,597 of NZ_GL982514.1, read as the reverse complement.
GGAATAGAGAAGCAACGGAAAACAATCTTATGTGTAAAGAATTGCCAAGCGTTGTCAATATAAAATCTGTTGAGAGCTGCCTTGTGGAGTCCTGGCATACTTTTAGCAAGCTTATCGGCAACAGGATTGTTCTTAGGCATATACATCCATGTAGCAAGACTAATGCCGATGGCTGCTGCCAAGAGACTAAACCAAGCTACACTCGTGAAGTGGAAGTGCTGTAGGTGAATGTCTGCGCTTTGTCCGGTTGCAGAAACAAAGTGTCCGAATGGAATCCAACCAGCAAAGATTGAAATGATAGCGAGGAATACTAATGGTCCCCACATAACAAATGGAACTTCTTGTGGACGGCGACGTGTTTCAGGGTCTTCCTCGTAATAAGACTTGCCCCAAAAGATAACGTAATACAAACGGAACATATAGAATGCCGTCATACCAGAAACTAAAGTCATAAACCAACCTAAAACGGGTGAGAATTGGAAGCAAGCGCTTACAATCTCGTCTTTAGAGAAGAAACCAGCAAAGGGCCATACACCACTAATGGCAATGCAACCAATGAGGAAACAAGCATTTGTGATTGGCATATACTTGTGCAATCCGCCCATATATTCCTTGAAATTGCTACCAATAATAACGATGATAGCACCAGAGCAGAGGAATAACAACGCCTTAAACATAGCGTGGGTGAACAAGTGGAACATAGATGCCATATAGCCTAAACCACCTTCTTCGTTGTCGATAGCATAGCAAACACCAAGCGCAACAAGCATATAAGCTATTTGCGAAATAGTGGAGAAGGCTAAGCCACGCTTTATATCGCGCTGACAACATGCTACGGCTGCAGCATAGAAAGCAGTGAATGCTGCAATATAAGCAATCCAATGAAGTTGCTCGATAGCTCCATACTTAATATAAATAGGGAATAGACTTGCTACCTGGAATACACCTGCAACCACCATCGTAGCAGCGTGGATAAGTGCCGACACTGGTGTTGGACCCTCCATAGCATCTGGCAACCAGATGTGAAGAGGGAACATAGCCGATTTACCCGCACCACCTATAAACATTAGGAATAGAGCTGTTGGTATAGCCCACGCCGTTGCAGGGTCTGAAGCTATGTTGTGCAGTTGAGTAGCTAAAGCTCCATCTGCAGAGAGGTCAAAGTTGAACGTCTTAACATAGAAACTGAAGAACAGAATACCTATTAAGAAGAATAAATCGGCAAAACGAGTAACAATGAACGCCTTCTTGCTTGCATGCACAGCAGTGTGCTTTGGATAGTAAAAACCAATAAGCAAGTAAGAGCATACACCCACCAACTCCCAAAAGAGATACATCTGGAAAACGTTGGTTGCTACTACCAAACCTAACATTGACATTGTGAACAATGACAAGTAAGCATAGAAACGTTGGAAACCGTGTTCGTATTCTTCAAACTTATAGTTCTTATCACGTTCTGCCATATAGCCAAACGAATAGATATGAACCATAAAGCTTACAGTGGTAATAACAACAAGCATCATTACACTGATAGGACTTAGACGGAAACCAATATTAAATGTCAATAATTCAGAGAACTTCAACCACGTTAAGTTGAATACAGTTACAGTGGGGTAAACGCCACTTGCCAAGCGTCCATCTACAACATGGAAGGTTTGCCCCATTGCTGTGTATTCGCCAGTATAGAAAAAATACTGATAGGCTGTGTAGAGACTCAAGACAAAAAGCACGCCCAACATGCATGTACCGATGATTCCTGCCATCGGTTTAGGCATCTTCATACCTGCCAATCCCAATACGATTGCGCTTAGAAAAGGTAGAAGAAGTATTAAAAATGCGTAATCAAACATAGCTCTTTTTTATAATTTCATATTTTCAATACTGTTCACCTGATCGCTGTGCAAGTGTCGGTAAACATTAATAATAATAGCTAATGCAACAGCAGATTCGGCTGCGCTTACACCAATAGAGAAGATTGTAAAGAACATACCTTCGTATCCATCGGGATAAAGCAAACGGTTGAAAGCTGCAAAGTTAAGGTCTACGCTATTGAGAACTAACTCTATGGAAATGAGCATTGCTACTAAATTACGTCGAGTAACAAAGCCAAAGACTCCTATAAAGAACAATAAGCCACTAAGGACAAAGAAATATTCTACTGGTATCATTATTCTTTTACCTCCTCTTCTTTCTTCTGTTTATTCAAAATAACCAAACCTCCAATAATGCATGCTAACAAGAAAACAGATATGAATTCGAATGGCAATACATAGCCATATTTGTTTGCACTCATAAGTGTTTTACCTATCGCTTGCATTGAAACTTCTGTATCGGCAGTGTTGGTAGATACTAATTCGCTGAAAATCTTATTCTTTAAGAATACGCCTAATACGGTTGCAAGACCCACAAGCGCAATAGCTCCAGCAAGAATGGTACGTTTCCCAAGCCATCTTTCCGATAAACCCTGAAGTGTTCGCTTGCTTACCAACTGAATTGCAAATACATACATTACGGTGATACCACCAGCATAGATGCTGATTTGAGCAGCACCAAGAAATGTATAGTCGAGCAGGAAATAAAGTCCTGCTACGCCAAAGAGCACAAACAGCAATGCTGTTGCAGCTCGCATGATGCGTTTTGTAGACACGCAGAATACTGCAGAGGCAAGTATTACTACCGCTAAAATCGCAAACACAATTAAATTAGCCATAACTTTATCTCCTCTTTATTTCTTTTTTGTATTAAATGTTCCTACTGTCCAATTGGCGCCACCATCTATAAGGTTAGGTAATGATCCTCCCTTATATACTTCTTCGTTTAGGTGCAATACTAGTTTTGAACGGTCGAAAACAGCATTTTCGAAGTCGTTTGTAAACTCAATAGCATCAAAGTTGCAAGCGTTTACACACAATTGGCAGAACATACAGTCGCCCAAATCGTATTGATAGTCGAGCAGTGCACGTTTCTTTCTACCTGTTTCTGGGTCTTCGCGCATTTCGCTTGCTATGCGAATTGTACCGTTTGGACATGCTTTCTCGCACATAAGGCACGCTACGCATTTGTAGTTTTCGTTTTCGTCTCGTTTAAAAACTAAACGTCCGCGGTGTCGTGGTGCTACGTGGAGAGTTGTTTTACGGTTTTCTGGATATTGCTCAGTAGACTTAGGCGTGAAGTATTCCTTCATAGTAGTCTTCAAACCTGTTGCCAATGTCTTGAAAGCATTTCCAATTTCACCGAAATATGATTCTTTATTTTCCATTAGAACAATGAATTCTTAATTTACTTTACGATTATCTTGTTATGCGATTTTGAATGTCCAACCGAACGCTACGCACACTGTCATAAGCACCAATATAACAAGACTGAGTGGCATAAGATATTTCCACTCGAGCTTTAATATTTGGTCTACACGTAAACGGGGGAATGTCCAGCGTATCCACATAAGAAGAAATACTACTACAAAGGTCTTTCCAAGGAACCAGACGATACCCGGAATGAGGTTCATAAGGTTGTCGAAACCTTCTATACCTATATTAATAGGTGCCCAACCGCCAAGGAATATTGTAGTTGCAAGACCTGATATTACAAAGAGGTTCAGATATTCTGCCAAATAGTAGAAGCCGAATCCCATACCACTATATTCTGTGTGGTAACCTGCTGTAAGCTCACTTTCGGCTTCGGCAAGGTCGAACGGACCACGGTTTGCTTCTGCGTTACCTGCAATACAGAACACGATGAAGCCTAACAGGGCAGGAATGTGTCCTTGGAAGATAAGCCATTGCCACGGACCTGTTTGTGCTTCAACGATGCCAGATATCTGCATAGTACGCGTAAGTACCACGGCTGATATGAGGCAGATGCCCAATGAGAGTTCGTAAGATATCATTTGAACGGCTGCACGCATAGCAGAGAGCACAGAATACTTATTGTTACTTGCCCAACCAGCGATAAATACGCCTAACACTCCGATGGAGCTAATGGCTGTTACAAGAAATATTCCTACGTTGAAGTCGAGTACGGCTGCGCCTTTATTCCATGGAAGGAACGAGAATGTGCCGATAGATGCTGCTATTACGAGGAATGGTGCAAGGTAGTAGAGCAGTTTATCGGCTTTATCTACGGTGAATATCTCCTTGATAAGCATTTTCAGTACATCGGCAAACACCTGTAATGTACCCCACCAACCCACGCGAACTGGACCGATACGGCACTGGAAGTAAGCACAAACCTTACGTTCCATAAAAATAAGAATGATGGCGAGCACGGCATAACCCACGATGATGGCTACGCCTACGAGCACACACTCTATAAGAATTGCGCTGAAATTGCCGAGCCCCAAAGTTTGTCTTAGTAGCTCGTCGAACCATCTTGTTACTATACTAAAATCGAACATGTATATGATTTATTTCTTAATTCATTATTTATATATAGTTTTTCTCTTAGCGATCGATGTCTGGAATAACAAAATCGAGTGCTGCGCCTGTTGTTACAAGGTCGGCTATTTTCTGTCCTTTCAGCATCTTGTCCATTGCTCCTACCAATGTTAGACCCATTGGACGGAACTTTAAGCGATATGGGCTCTTGTCGCCTCGCGAGTCGAGATATGCACCAAATTCACCACTTGCGCCTTCTACAGAGAAGTACCACTGACCTTCTGGCACCTTAATGATTGGCTTCTGTTTTATATAGAAGTCGCCTTCGGGTATATTATCGATGAGTTGTTCAATGATATTCAAACTTTGGTACATTTCCTTAATGTGGCAATAGTAGCGATCCATAGAGTCTCCACCCGTCATTACCACCTCTTCGAAGTCCACTTTGTCGTAAACGGTATATGGGTGGTGTTTACGAACATCGTTACGCCAGCCGCTTGCACGTCCTGCCGGACCTGTTACGCCATAGCTGATGCACTCTTTTTCGTCCATTGGACCTATGCCAACAAAGCGTTGATGTGTGATGACGTTATCGCCGAAGACATCAAGATACTCTTGTATCATTGGTCTTAGATATTTGCAGAGCTTCTTTGTGTTTTCTACAAAGTTCGGGTCTATGTCGTCTTGCAATCCACCTATTCTATAATAGTTTTGAATTAGTCGTCCACCAGTAGTTTCTTCCATTACGTTCAAAACGTGTTCGCGGTCGCGCATACCGTAGAGCATTGCTGTAAGTGCACCTAAGTCTTGTGCACAGCACGATGTGTAGAGCAAGTGGTTGTCTATGCGTTGCAATTCGTCCATTATGGTACGAATATATAGAATACGCTCCGACAGTTCAATGCCCATTGCTTCTTCTATGACGCCTACCAATGCGTGGCGGTGCATCATAGCCGAAAGATAGTTCATACGGTCGGTCAGAGCGAGTGTTTGTGGATAGGTGTACGATTCGCACATTTTTTCTATACCACGATGGATATATCCGAGGTGTGGATATATATGTTCTACTTTTTCGCCATCGAGCACTGTTTGCAAACGCAATACACCGTGTGTTGATGGGTGCTGTGGACCGATGTTCACCACAAACTGGTCGTTAGTAAACAGCTGGTGTGTGGTTGCTGTTAGTTGTCCGTCTGCATTTAGGTTCCATTCTGTTGTAGTATCCACTTCTATGTCGTCTTCTGTGGTATACATATTCTTCGCAGGGTCCATATCGTAATCCTTGCGAAGTGGATAACCCACGAAGTCGTTTCTTAAGAAGAGACGTCGCATATCGGGGTGTCCAAGGAACTTAATGCCAAAGAAATCGTAAACCTCACGTTCTAACAAGTCGGCGTCTGCCCACAGATTGCATACTGTTGGTATAACATATTCTTGTTCTACCTGTTTTGCAAGTTGTTTTACAGAGCATCGTTCGTGTGTTTGCGTATTTTCAAGTATATAGATACAGCCCAGACCTTCTTCTGTTCCGAAGTCTTCTCCAACTATTGTTACAAGGTAGTCGAAATGCTGTTCCTTTTTCAGTTTTGCCATTTCGTTGGCAAAACGTTCAAAACCAAACTCTTTATTTTCTAATTTCATTTTCCGTACCTTATTTATTAGTTAGCTGCTGTATTGTTGTCGTTAGGCTGTTGTTTATTTTCTGCTTCGTTTAGCTTATCTAACTCTTTGCCTAATTTTTCCACATCTTCTTTCGTTACAGGTTTATCTACAACGATTGTTTCTTTTTTGGGTGCTGCTGCATCGGTAGGTTTAGCTGCTGGTCGTGCTGGTTTTGCTGCCGGACGAGCAGGTTTCTGTGTTGCTTTATATGCTTCTTCCCATGCTGCTTCTCGTTTTTCTTTTATCGCTTCGGTAGATATTCCGAGTTTTTCTTCGAATATTAACTCTTCGTTACTAACTCCAAGTTTACTTTCTTCGATAGTTTGTTTATGGTTTGCACCTCCAAAGAATTTCTCAATTTTCACTTTACGTTGTAGCTGCATCATTCCGTAAATAATGGCTTCTGGTCGTGGTGGACAGCCAGGAATGTAAACATCTACAGGAATAATTTCGTCTATTCCACGCATTACGTGATAGCTGTCTTTAAACGGACCACCAGATATTGCGCAGCCGCCCACTGCTATTACGTATTTTGGCTCTGCCATCTGGTCGTACAAGCGTTTTAGTGCTGGTGCCATTTTGTTTGTTATGGTTCCGGCACACATTATCAGGTCTGCTTGTCGTGGAGAGTTACGGGTAACCTCGAAACCAAATCGAGAGAAATCGTAACGTGCGCAGCCCACTGCCATAAATTCAATACCACAGCAAGAGGTTGCGAATGTAAGCGACCATAGCGAGTTGCTACGTCCCCAGTTTATTAATTGGTCGAGACTTCCTAATACAAGGTTTGTACCTCCGTTGTTTAGCTCGTCTGCCATCTTCTCCAGAGTGCTGTTATCCTTCCACTCATCGTAAGGCATTGCCTTAATTTTAGGTTTCCTTATTTCCATTCAAGCGCTCCTTTCCGCCAAGCGTAAGCTAAGCCAAAAACTAACACCAACATAAAAAATCCGATTGTTGCCAACGCTAAGACACCATACGTGCTCACCACTACCGCCCATGGGTAAAGGAACACTGTCTCTACATCGAACATCAAGAAAAGGATAGCAAACAGGTAGTAGCCTACGTGCATTGGCAGCCATGATGTGCCATAGGTAGGAATACCACACTCGTAAGGTTCACCTTTCGTCGGATTGTAAGAACGGGGACCCAATAGTTTAGCTGTAACGTATGCTACAACAACCAAAAAGGCTGCCGTTATGAAGACGGTGATAAAAAGTGTAAAATACATAAATCTATATAGCTATAATAATATTACATCATAAATGTTAGAGTATAAGATATCTTAAACGCTTGCAAAGTTACAAAATTAATTATTAATGTTGCAAGAAAACTATAAAAAATGTGCCCTTTTTGTAATGCCAGCTTTACAAACGTAAATTTAACCCATATCTGTTATTATACCACAATATGTACTTATCGGTATCTTGCCTGTCTTTGTAATTTTACGTAGCCCGCTACGCCTGCATTACCAAGTCAGCCAATCTACTCTATAATAAACCACAATATGTTTAGGCTTTAACAACAGATATGGGTTTAAGAGACTTGCTATTTATTTCTGTTTAATGGCTGATATGGGCTGTTAAGGTTTCAGCTATATATAAAAACTATGTGGTTATAATGGCTGAATGGCTCTTAACATAAATTGTTTTTTAAACTGTAGTATCATTACATTTTGTTTCTGCTGTTATTTCTTGCTCTCTTTTGTTTGAATGTTAGCCATTTTACTTGTTTTTCGGACTGGTGAGTATATATAAAATATGGTATTTGTAACAAGTTGTGAATGAGGCTGATATGATGTACCAAAAAATATGACGTCTGTTTCGATTGCGACAGATATCTGAAACGATCACGACAGACGTCTGTCACGATTGCGATAGATATCTGAAACTAACGCCCCATTCGAATTAAACTATTGGTTACACATTATTATATATAGCTTATACTGTTAAGTTCACACTGTTTTTATAGTCTTTCAAACTCATTGTAGTTACTTTTGCCTATACAATATGCTGTGATGGTATGCACAACGAGAAAACAAAATTTGTAAAAGCTTTAACAACATAATGTTAGGTTTAAGGTGTTGCAATTGTGCAAAAATAGAACGAAAAAACATTACGAAATGCTTGCCATTTAGGTGTAAAAACACTATCTTTGTGCCATTACATAGTTACAAGTTGCGGTAGAGCGCACTTTTAATGAATTTGGAACAAACATTAACAACAGTAAGAAAGTATATTCTCATTAACCTAACACCACGCCCAAATCTCCGATACGGCGCTGTTCTGGAAAGGAACTGAAACAGGGAGATTTTGTTAAGATGAAGCCAAATTTACGTAGAAACAAGTTTGTGGTAATAGCCGCTCTATTCATCACAATGTTTGCAATGCCTATCGAAACATGGGCACAAGGCACAGCTAAAATTATTCTCGAAGCACATAATGTGTGGGGAGACGGCAGCGGATACCAATTGTTGTTAGATGCCGACCACAATCTGTATGGCGACAAAATTCCCGTTGAAGGACCTATTTGGGACGATAACAATCCGCCAGCCAATCTTTACAGCGGTTTCGAATATACCATTCCTGCTAATGCCGACCCATCTACCACGCCAAAACACATGGTGGTTGATGGCGAAGAAAGCATAGACATACCTGCTGGTATATACGATTTCTGTATTGTGGCGCCTCAGGCAGGCACTAAAATATGGATTGCGGGCGATGCCGACGGACCCACACGGGGAAACGATTATAAGTTTGAAGCAGGAAAAACCTACCGCTTCACAATGCACATTGTGCACGAAGTGAACAACGATGGCGCAAAACTTCTAATTACAGAAGATGGAAAAATAGAAACCTATCAGCTGTGGGTGGCTGGTACGCAAGTTACGTCCGACAATTGTAACGACCTTCCACATAGTAAGGGAGTAGTGCTTTACGACCCAGCAACGAAAGTACTAAGCCTGTACGATGCCACTATTAATGTGTATGGCACCGACGAAGCCATTAAAACATCAATGGACGACCTTACCATTCGTATGGAAGGTGAAAATACACTCGCCTCTACCGATGGACCAGCTATTCGTGTTGAAAAAGCAAAAAGCACCATTACAGGCGGTGGAAAAATGACACTTACAGGCAAAGATTTTGGCATTTATGTTGCACCCAACGCATCGCTAACCATAGATAATAGTGGAATAGACAGCAAAGGGTCTATCGGCAACGAAATGGCAGGAGCCGAAATCACCATTAACAATTCTTCGGTTACAGCAAAAGGAAACACTTATGCCAGTATGTGCGGCATACAAACGCTATCGCTAAATGGCTGTTCTATAGTGAAACCATCTGGCGCTAGCTTCGATGCAAGTCTTGCCGGCATAGCTCTAAACAGCGAATTGGTGAAAGACGAGGTGGTTATAAAAGCACAAGAATTAACCTATTACGACCTTGAGGTGGCAGGCAGACGCGTTACTTCAGCCAATTGCAACACACTGTCTAAACTCGATTATGTGAATGGAACTATTCTTTACGACCCAACAGCCAACGTTCTCACCTTTAAAGATGTGTCTATTGCAGGTGCTATAAATGCAGTGGTGTCGCACTCAGACAATCTTACAATAAAGCTTATTGGTAACAACAACTTTACAACCGAATATGTGGCTATTAGCTTTACAGCTCCGCTCACTATAACAGGTGGTGGAACGCTAACAGCTAAAAGTGTAAAAGATTGTGCCATTTATGCCAATCAAACCAATTTAACAATAGACAATTGTAATGTAAATGCCGAAAGTACGGTGTACGGAATTGCTGGCGATGGTGGCGATAACGAGCATCTTACCATAAAAAATGCCAACGTTACAGCCATAGGAACACAGTTTGGCTCTATTAGCGACTTTGCTTCTATTACGCTATCAGACTGCACTATAGCTCAACCAGATGGAGCTGTGTTCGACCCAACAAAACATTGCATAGCACTAAATGGCGAACCTGTGAAAACTAAAGTTGTTATTACGAACAACCCAGCGGGCATAGCTACTGCTAAAGGCGAAGATGCAAACACGCAAAACATCTATTCGGTTAGTGGTGTTCGTATGTCAAAACAGCTTAACAGTTTGCCAAAAGGTGTTTACATTGTAAATGGTCGTAAGGTAGTAAAATCGTTATAAATATCGCACGGCGATAGCAAGATATACCATAATTTTATTGTTTTGTGGGTGTAAGGGCACTATTAATCGGTGCCTTACACCTCACTTAATGTTTGCAGCTAAACACATTTCGCATTAACCACGTATGGTGGAATGTATGCTGTCAAATATGTTTTGCATTATATATGTTTGACGGAATGAATGCTGCTAAATATGTTTTGGATAAATACGTCTTGTTGAATGGGCGTCAATGAATGCGTCTGTGTCCATCTCCGCACTGTTTACTTGTGTTGTGCAATACCTCCCACGTGCACTCCGTGAGGCGTAGGGGACCGATTTATCGCGCCCGCTTCCTCATCATTCCCCACGATTATTGCTGAATGAAACCACCTGACCACGCAATATATTTTCTTGCAATTTCGTTGATACGGGCACGATAAATCCGCCCCTACGCCTACGGAATGTTCGCTATCAAATATGTTTTGGATTATATATGTTCTGCGGAATATATGCTGCTAAATACATTTTGGATAAAACCAACAAACCTATATAACAGCTATAAAAAAAGAGAAGACCAACTGTCGTAAATTCGCTGGTCTTCTCCTAATCAAGTTATGAAAGAATTAAATGTATCTCTCTTATAAACCCCAACCCTTTTATTTTTTATACTTCTGTTGTTCGCCTATAAAAATAGGACGAATGCTATACATATTGCTCTTTGGGTTTGTTGCGTTAATATGTGTGCTAACTACTGGCAAAGAAAGGCAACCATTGCTATGATAATATGCAGTAAATGCAGTTGCTTGCTTCCAGTTTGAACCTGTAGAAGTCCAATAAAGAGCTTGGCTTCCTGGCTTGTCTAAGCGTGGGCATCCATCATTATAGGTCTGGTAAGAGCCTGCGAATGGAAGGAATACACCATTTTCGAGTTGCACTTTTGTGAAGTTATACAATCTGCAGCAGTTTGTTCCATAAACACCAACATTAACTGTGTAGTTGATGTTTGAACGTCTTGAGCCGCCAATCCATCTTGTAGTACCCTTCAAACAACGGTCGTTTGTTGGAACATAGAGTACACCGATAACTGGTTTTCCGCCATCAATGTAGTAGCCAAGATATCCTACTGTGCTGCTCATCAAGTGCTCGAAGTCGTGCTTAGAAGGCATTCTCCATGTTTTGTTAGATGCGTAGTAAGCGAGATCGCCGAACTCATCACGTGTAGAAGCCTGCTTTTGAATGTCTTGAGTTGATGTCCAATAGTGGAGATAGTTGCTGTGTCCATAGTGAGGAGCCTTTGCAATGTCGCCCCAACGGAAGTGATCGAACTTGTCGTTACCGAAGTTACGTGGCAATACTTGACCCATTGTGTACAATGGATAGCTTTCTGTATAGAAGAAATCCCATGGGTTCTTTGCAAGGTGATAAGCATCGCGCCAGCCATCAACCTTAGTTCCTGGTTCGTACTGCAAGTTGTATTTACCCCACTTAACACCGTCAACGTCAATCCATGGGTCGATAACCTTCTCTACAGTATAAGCATAATATGATGCTACATCAAGCTTAAAGCCTGAGTCATGAATTGTATAAGTCTTGTTATCTGCAGTCTCTATAATATAGGTAGCTTCGAAATTATCGTCTGGGAATACCATTACATAGAGTTCATCAACAGGAGTTGGGGGTACAATAGTAAGACCATCATTTACACGATTAGTGAATTCTCCAGTCTTTAAGTCAAATGTTGCCTTTGTTGTAATGCCCTTAATGGTAAGCTTCTTAATGTTTTTGAGCGCCAAACCTTCGTATTTAAAGTCAAGCTTTAAGATTGAATACTGCTTTGAGAAATCAATATCTTGAAGCAAAGTAGGGCCATCGAAATTGATATTCTTTAATGTTCCCCAAGTATAATCAAAGTGATTGAGAGTTTCTCTCGTACCATCTTGAACTTTAGTTACTGCTACACCATCTTTCTCAATGGTGTTTTCTTGCATGTTTAACTCTAACGTACCTGGTGTAGTACTTTTGCTTTCATCTTGATAAGGATAGAAGAATGCCAAGTCATCACCTACCTTACATTTAATAGATCCATCAAATTTAGAATACACTCCTTGAGTTCTTGCATGGAGTTGATCGAACCCTTGAGGGTTAGCAAGGTTGTAAGCAAGAATGGCGTCTCCTTTTTCCCATTGTGCTTTACCATTTAAATTGATGATAGAACGGGTTGTCGCACCTTTTGATGCAGAAACTGTTACTTCACGTGCGGCATTTTCATTTGGATTTAAAGCGTTTGTTTCGTCGTTGTTTAATTCGCTTGAACAAGATGTCAAACCAATTGCTACAACACACAATAATGTGGCGTAAACGTTTTTAAAATTCATAATTTTAAGAATTAGTTAATATTTTTTTGTCGTTATTTAATTCAAATCTTCAGATTCTTCATCTTCTGATTCAGTGTCATATTCAAACAATGGCTGCTCCTTAGCATGACCACCTGGTCGTGGTTTAGGTTTAACACCACCATTATCTCCACCATTTGTACCTGCCAATAAGCAGCCTTCTGATATTGTTGCTACTGACACTACATTGGGTTTAATGTACTTTTTCATCATCGTTTTTAAATTTTTGGGTTTATAAAAGATTTATACTACGTATTTATCTAACTTCTACTACATATTTATCTAATTTATACTACGCATTTATCTAACTTATACAAGGAGGGTTACATAATAGATTTAACAATAATGTAGTGGCACTCCTATTTATTTTACTCAGCGATAATCTTAACTAATGTGATTGTTCCAAGTATCTGGTGCAAAGGTAATTATTAACTTTAACACACGCAAACGCTTTAACTGAATTATATATATACTTATAAATAATTAACCTATATAAATTCATAAAC
>NZ_GL982514.1:590977-631469 GCF_000220255.1 Prevotella pallens ATCC 700821 | reverse complement strand
ATATCTTTTTATTAAAATCGCTTTTTTGCAATGTACTGGATACTCAAATAAAATAGTAGAAAGATAGAACAATATGCCTAAAACGGTGTAATTATATTTCATAAGCTATATAATGGTTCAACTGTTTTATAATCAGTACACTACAAAATATATTACTTTATATTGTAAAAACAACATCTTATATTGTGTAAAAGAGCTGTTTTTTGACTACAAAACCAAAGTTTTTATGCTTTATAAATGGAATTATTACTTTTTTATAAAAACTAATTTACAAAAGTAAAAGCTATTTTTCGTTAGTCTTTACATATATAAACATATTTTACTTGTATTTATTTAATATATCTTATAGCCGAGAATATGCAATATATTTTGCAGTTTGTAGCTTTTTGTCTATCTTTGTTCGCTCAAACAACAATAAATCGTATTATGATGATTAATAGACAAATGGCGACTTGCCTTATAGCATTCTGTATGACTGCCGGCGTTTCAATTGCTAGCAACAGAACCATTTACAGCAATGTAAAAGACTCTACTGACGAGAAAACTACTGCTGTAAAACAAAAAGAGAATAATTTGAACGGAACAGAGAAAGCAGCGAAAGACAAAGAGAAAGAACTGCCTTACGACCAGCTTATTAAACGTACTGGTAGCGTGCAAAATGGACTTTTCACTATAAGGCACATAGATGATAAGTGGTATTTCGAAATTGCTGATTCTCTTCTTGGGCGCTATATATTGGCTGTAACACGTTTTACAGGTGTGCCACAAAGCTTTGGTAAGTTTTCTGGCGAAGCTATTAACCAGCAAACGCTTTATTTTGAGCAACGCAATGCCAAAACAATGTTGCTTCGCGCCTACGTTCTTTCGCAAGAAGCCGACCCCAACAGTCGTATCTCAAAAACGTTAAAAGCATCGACAGTAGACCCTATTATAGCTTCGTTCAAAATTATTGGACGCAACAAAACTACTGGTGCACAGCTCATAGATGTTACTCCTCTATTTGCGAAAGATAACGGAGTGGTAAGCATATCTGCCAATAGTGCAAAGCAACTAAAACTTGGCGCATTGCAACCCGACCGCACTTTTATAGATACTATGAAGGTTTACCCTATTAATATAGAAGTGGCTACTACACGTACCTATAACAGCACCCCATCTACTACACCGGCTTCGTATACAGAATCGGTTACTATTAGCCTGAATACCAGTATGGTTTTGCTACCGAAAGTGCCTATGCGTAAGCGTATTTGGGACTCTCGTGTGGGCTATTTCACCAATAGATATACCATATTTAGCGATGAACAGACTAAAACAGACCGCGAACAGTTTATTTCGCGCTTCCGTTTAGAACCTAAAGACCCACGACGTTACCGCAACGGACAGCTCACAGAACCCATTAAACCCATTGTGTTCTACATTGACCCAGCTACGCCTAAAAAGTGGGTGCCCTATCTAAAAAAAGGCATTGAGGACTGGAATGTTGCATTCGAAGCGGCTGGTTTTAAGAATGCAATATTGGCAAAAGACTTCCCGAACGACTCTACTATGAGTGTAGACGATGCACGATTTAACGTTCTCAGATATTTACCTGCCGAAATAGAAAATGCTTACGGTCCACGAATTGTAGACCCACGCAGTGGCGAAATTATAGAAAGTCACATCTGTTGGTATCATAACGTAATGAATTTACTTACAAAATGGTATATGACACAGTGCGGACCATTAGACAAAAGAGCGCAAACTATGAAAATGGACGACCGCTTAATGGGCGAACTAATACGATTTGTATCGAGCCACGAAGTGGGACACACGCTTGGTTTGCGACACAATATGGGAGCAAGCCACGCTACACCTGTAGAAAAACTACGCGATAAAAAATGGGTGGAACAGCACGGACACACTGCCAGCATTATGGACTATGCTCGCTTTAACTATGTTGCGCAACCAGAAGACGGAATTTCTGAACGTGGACTCTTTCCACGAATAAACGACTACGACAAGTGGGCGATAAAGTGGGGATACCAATATAGACCTGAATTTAAAGACGAAATGCAAGAAAAGGATAAGCTGATGGACGAAACAACGGCCATTCTTGCTAAAAATCCACGCCTATGGTTTGGTGGAGAAGGACGCAATGAGGACCCTCGCGCGCAAACAGAAGATTTAGGAGACGATAATGTTAGAGCCAGCGAATATGGCATAAAGAACTTAAAACGCATTATTGTTGCATTGCCAGAGTGGACCAAGCAACCTAACGACCAGTATAAAGACCGCATTGAAATGTGGCAAAGTGTTTTGTCGCAATTTAACCGCTACACTAACCACGTGCTGAAAAACGTGGGCGGACGCTACCTTAACAATATGCCAGGACAGAAACCTTACGAAGTGGCACCGGCACAAAAGGGACGCGATGCCGTAGCATATATCTCCAAACAGCTCTTCGATGCTCCGCTGTGGCTATATCCTACTACTATGACCGATGTTGCTGGAACAGACATAATTGCCGACATAAATGCACAACAAAGTAGGGTGCTAAAGGTATTAATGAACGGAGCACTTCTCGACAAGATGTATAAAGACCAACAAGCAAAGGGCGCATACCAGTTTGCCGACTATCTGAACGATGTGTTCCAAGCCGTTTGGAAACCACTAACGGCAACGAACGAGACGAAGAATGCTACACGCCGATTGTTGGAACGCACATATTTAGAACAGCTAAATGTATTGCTAAATCCAGTGAAAACAGAATTGCTAAATCCAGTGAAAACAGAGAAACCAACTGCTGCCGACCGAGCTTCTAACTCTGATGTTATGCTCTATATGGAACAGCAAATGGCTAAAGTGGAGACTTTCTGCAAACAACAAGCTGCACAAAGTTCTGGCATCAACTTGCTGCACTACAACGACTTGTTGCGACAAATAAAGCTGATTAGAGAGCGAAGAGAAACCGCAAAATAAACCCAACAACATATAAAAACCACCATAAACCATAATATAGTAAGGTGTTCTGCAGAATATTAATATTCTCCAGAACACCTTATTATATATAGTAAAACATAATTGCTATAAACCTTACCGCGGCATTGCCGCATAAAAACATACATAATGCACAGCAAAATAAACCCCTCTAATGTGTAATAGTATAAAAACATAAACATTGCAGTTTCTTATTAAATCTACCGTTGTATATCCATAGATATACAAAGCGCAATCCATAGATATACAAAGCGCAATCCATAGATATCTAAAACGAACGTTACAGACGACTGAAACAATCATTACAGACGACTGAAACAATCGCTACAGACGTCTGAAACAAAAGCCACTAACTGCACCCCTAATTTTATATAACATTATATACACCTTGTGCACTCTGCGAGTAAACACAGCGAGAGATGCTTACAAATTGTTTGTCTCTTTTCTATTGAAGCCAAATATCTCTTTGCAACTTCAATTTTTTTTCTGTATCTTTGCAAGCACTATACAATATAAACAAACAAATATGGAATTATATCCAAAACTCATTACCGATGCATTAGAGCAGGTAATGTATCCGGGAACAAAGAGAAACATTATAGCAAGCGAAATGCTTGCCGATGATATACGCATTGACGGAAACAAGGTGAGCTTTACTTTGGTGTTTCCACGAGACACCGATCCCTTCTTAAAGTCTACTATAAAGGCAGCCGAAGCACAAATACACTATTCTGTAGGCAAAGATGTGGAGGTACAAATTAACACCGAATACAAATCGGCACCACGCCCCGAAGTAGAAAAACTTTTGCCACAAGTAAAGAATGTAATAGCCGTTAGTTCAGGAAAAGGCGGAGTGGGCAAGAGCACCGTATCGGCAAACCTCGCCATAGCATTAGCGCGCTTAGGCTATAAAGTGGGACTGTTAGACACTGACGTGTTCGGTCCAAGTATGCCAAAGATGTTTGGCGTTGAAGAGGAACGACCATACGCCATAGAAAAAGATGGCAGACAACTTATAGAACCCGTAGAAAAATATGGAGTGAAACTACTTTCCATTGGGTTTTTCGTTAATCCAGATACCGCAACATTATGGCGTGGCAGTATGGCGTGCAATGCCCTGAAGCAGCTAATAGCCGATGCCGATTGGGGCGAATTAGACTATTTTATACTTGACACGCCACCCGGAACAAGCGATATACACCTAACATTGTTGCAAACATTGGCTATTACGGGTGCAGTAATAGTGTCTACACCGCAGAGTGTGGCACTTGCCGATGCTAAAAAAGGCATTGATATGTATAGAAACGACAAGGTGAATGTGCCAATACTGGGACTGGTGGAAAATATGGCTTACTTTACGCCAGCTGAATTGCCCGATAATAAATACTATATATTCGGCAAAGAAGGTGCTAAACAATTGGCAAAAGAGATGGGTTGCCCACTTCTGGCGCAAATACCACTGGTGCAGAGCATTTGCGAAAATGGCGATAGAGGCGAGCCATCGGCAGTGAATGTAGATAGTGTAACAGGGCAGGCTTTCTTAAATTTGGCGCAAGCCGTAGTAACCGTAGTGAATCGCCGCAATAAAGAGCAAGCTCCAACAAAGAGAGTAGATGTAAAAAACACATAAGAATATAATAACAGGGGTACAATCTAACAAGAAACAGATTGTACCCCTGTTGCTTTTCAAAGTCATACAATATTCCATTGCTGAAACATAACACATCTGGTTGGTAGACTTCGTAAAAACGATAGAAAAAAATAAATAGAAACCTATATGAAGACTAAAGCTTATATCTTAGGAATAATCTATTTGGCACTGCTTATTCTTGGATTAGTGCAAATAGGCATAAACGCACCACAAGGACCACCCCCCTACGACTATCAATTGGCTGAAGATGAAGCCAAACGTGTAAACGTAAATGTAGACAATTATACCATTAGTCGTATTACTGGTACAAAAGAATTGTGGTTTCGCGATATGCCAGATGTTTCGTTTGTTGTGGCAATATCGTTTACTGACGACCCTAACAAATGCTGTATTAAATATCCAAAAGATTTGGTGCAGATAGCAAAAAATGGCGATGTACTCTACGGAAAGGCTACTCAAGACGGAGAGGTACTTGACACCAGGAAGCATAGGCTGATTCATACTTACACCAATTTCGATAAACAATTGCTTACGGGCTGGAAAACAAACGGCTCTGACGACCGACTTATAGATATGGTAGAACAGGAAGACACCTACACTATCTTTGTTTATATGACGGTGATGAAAGACTTCTGTGCCATCAGAACCGATAGTCCGGGATTCTGTTTCTATCTGATTGATGCACATTTACCATCGCTCTACTTCACAGCTTACTACAACACATTCCTCCGTTTCTATGGCGAAACAGAACTGGGAGAGTTCTGGACGCAGTGGGTTAATTACAAAGTAGACCTCGGAAAAGCCCATATCAGAAATATGCGCATAGATGTTGATGGCGAAACAGACTACTACGATGAGGAGTGCAAGGTGGACACGCTACTACTAACAGGTAAGGGCAATATGCCATTCTTTACACGCAAATCGTATAAAACAATAGAAGTGTCAGAAAAGAAACGAGGAGATATAACATTCGGATACGACACCGAACCAATGATAAAAATAGCAAAGCCTTATGGAAAGAAATTGTAATAGACGTGCACATGTAAATATAATAGCTTACGCAAGAGCCTTATGGGCTGCAACAAAGAAGAAAAGACGCAACACAGCAATAGCTATTTTTATACCAATGGTATTGTTAGAGATGGTAACCGCTGCATTTCGTGGCTTTGGTTCGCCCACCGGAAACGGTGGCGGCGGCTCGGTTATATATGTAATCTACCCACTATTTATACTTGTTTGCTGCATTGCAGCTTCGTTTGGTATGAGTCGTAAATACGAAATACCAGTGTTGCGCGTGCCTGTTTGGGGCGAATGGGTGGTGCGTTGGATAATTTTTGTGCTTTTGCCATTCTTCTTTTTCTTGTTTGCAACCCATCTGCTCGATATTTTTGTTGCTACACCTAAAAGTGTACCAATGCCGTGGGAGGTTGATTTAGTTGAATTGCCGGGAAGCTACACGTTGCCCATTATATTCTTCCTTGTGTCGTTTTTCTTTGCTGTGTCTATCTATTTTTCGTTCCTTTCGTTCTTTGCTGGTTTACTAATACTTGCTATTGTTATTATTATAAGCTTAATTTTTATTCCACGCGCCGTGTTCTGGCATGTTGGAATGCAAGACACTTCGTGGGAAGTAATAGGATTTCTGCTCGTAATGGGGGCGGCTGCTTTAGCTCTGTCGTATTATAGATTGCAGGCAGATCGTACAGACGATGACGAATAAAAACACAAGTTGGTGCACAATAGGCAGGGTTGTTTATATTTCTAATAGTGTTCTCTGCTAAATGTGTTTTGTGTTTGGTACGCCTCACGGAATGTTCTTTGCTAAATGTGCTTTGCATTTGATACGCCTCACGGACCATTCTCTGTGAAATGTGTTTTGTGTTTGGTACGCCTTACGGAATGTTCTCTGCTAAATGTGTTTTGTGTTTGGTACGCCTTACGGTGTGTGTATTATAATATCTATCCACATACCCACCGTTGTGTGTATTTATTGTGTGCAATATATGTCCACGTGCACACCGTTGTGTGTATTTATTGTGTGTAATATATGTCCACGTGCACACTGTTAGGCGTAGGGGCTGATTTATCGTGCCCGTTTTCTCCCCACAATTGTATGGTGTTGGCGTTAAAAACAAACAAGAATGGGGACTGTTTTGCATAAGAAAAGTATTTATATTGTAAAAGCATTGGTTATGTTAGCGTACACAGAAAAAAAACAGTAAAAAAACAATAGAAACGTTTGGTACAACCGATTTATTTACATAACTTTGTCATCGTTATCCTGAAAACAATCTTTTTTACCTTAAATCCACTAATACCTATTAAAGGTTTAAGAAGCGGCAGCCTGAGAGGGTAGCCGCTTTTTCTATATATATGCGTGTGTAGACACAGTAAATGGGGTTTGATATGGCTAAATAGAAAGTATGGGAGAGAATATAAACAAAATTTACTGATTGCGCACAAATGATGTGTGCCATTCCAAGTGTTTAGAAAAATTACTAAGATGTTTATGTTATTTTTGTCTCAGATATCTACTACCTTCGTTTTAGATATCTGTAACGCTCGTCTCAGACGTCTGTAACGTTCGTCTCAGACGTCTGTAATGTTCGTTTTAGATATCTGTTATTTTCAAATTAGACATCATAGAAAACAACCAGCTTTATGGCTCTATATATTAATGGTAGAAAGATATTTATTCTAAATTGGTAATTAAGCCTAAACATATTTTGTTGCAATGCTACACAGTGTTTGTAGCGTTAGGCGATATATTCGTTAGTTTATTGTTATTTGTATATAAAACAGGTGTAAAACACTTTTAATTATGCCTCTATACATACTGCTGTTGTATGCTATAAAACAAAATGTGCGCAGCCTCGTAAGAAGCTACGCACAGACAAATAAAAATTACTAATTATGAAAAAAGTCGATTTATTTTGAACGATATTGTGGGCGCAATTCTACCTTTGGTACCTTCATAGTGTCGCCTGCTGCCATAGTTGTGGCATTGTTTAACACTTGGAAATAGGCTACCATATCTGGACCAAGAGCCTTCCTGCTATACGATTGCATGGTTTGACCCTTCTTTAAAACCACTACCTTTTCTATGCCAATGATGTCGTAAGCACCATATCTGATACGTTTATCGTTGCTGAGTTGTTTAAACTTTTCAGTATCGTCGATGGGCGATTGTACTTGTTTTGGAGTGGGTTGAATCTGCTTTGTTGTTGTTTGGGCTACCTTTGCAGAGGAATGCTGTTTTGTTTGTTTAGCTTTTGCGGTGGGTTTGCTCTTTGGTTGAGCACTAACTGCTACGGCATTGTCGCGAAGTGCTGCGTCTTTTCCAAACTTATAGCCGAAGAAATACATAATAGCTATTACGAAAAAGCCTATAGCAGACCACATTAACCAATTAATTTTCTTTGGTTTTTCTGCTGTCTCTTCTTGCTTTTGTTCTGTTGTAACAGGCGTTTCTGGTGTTGCAATAGGCTCTTTTACTGTATTCTCTGGTTGTGTTTGGTTTGCACTTTCCAGTTTTTGTTCTGTTGCAACCGGCGTTTCTGGTGTTGCAATAGGTTCTTCTGCAATATTTTCTGGTTGTGTTTGGTTTGCATCTTCCAGTTTTTGTTCTGTTGCAACCGGCATTTCTGCCGTAACAGTAGGTTCTTCTGCAATGTTCTCTGGTTGTGTTTCAACAAGTGGAATAGGCTCTTCTTCTGTCGTCTCCGATGTGTTTTTAATAGGTTCAGCCTCAGTTTCTATTGCCACTTCTTGTTTGGCTACAACTATCTCGTGGTCTTTTTCGGGTTCGCTACCAGTTTCTACGCTATCTTTTACGGTGCTTGTATATTGTTCTATAGTGTTTTCTTGTGCACCGTTAGCAGTTTCGTTGGTGCTATCTGTTGTTTCTTCTTCGTTCGACGATACAACCTTTGTGTCAGGCATAGCAGCGTTGTTTGCCGATACTGTAGTTTCGTCAGCATTTTCGAGCGTTGCCTCGTTTTCGTATTTACTATCTATGTCGGTAAAATCAACACCATCGTTCAGTACAACCGTTTCGAACTGTGCAAAAGGCTTGTTTACAAGCTCTTTCATTGTGGCATCGGGCGTAAACGATACCTTATCGTGTCCTTCTATTAACACCCGCTCTCCCGTGTTTACATTCACACTTTCGCGCGGCTTAACCGCTTGCACCTTAAATGTGCCAAGCCCCTTTACCTTAACAAGTTTGTCGGTTTTAAGTCCTTCGTTCATTACATCGAACATAGCCGAAACAAACTTTTCTGCGTCTTTAACCGTTATTTTGTGCTTCTTAGCTACAGTGTCGGCTATAAGCTGTAGTGCTGTTTTTGCCATTACTCAGCCCCTCCTTTCTTTAGCTTTTCTTTTATAGAGGCTGCCGCACGGAAGTTTAGCACCAGTTTAGGTGGCACAAGCATTCTCAATCCTGTGGCTGGATTGTTCATAATACGTTCGAGTCGCTTCTTAACTTCGAAGGCGCCGAATCCTGAGACTAATACAGGATCGCCCGATTCGAAGTTGTCGCCCATTGCTTGCAAGGCAGTATTCACAAGCTTTTGTGTTTCGTCTTGTGTTCGTCCCACTTTGTTTGCCAATGCACTTATAAATTCTTTATTGTTCATCTTAGGGTTGTTTGCTTCTTAAAAACGTTGTTCTGTTATTCCTTATAAGGAAGTTTTTTGTTGCTGTGCTATGCGTGTTTGTTTTCTGCGCATCTTAATTTGCGTTGTGCGTACCAGCATCACAGTATATATTGTTGTTCTATTGCGGTGTAGCAACCACATCTCCATAGAGATCGAACTCGTCGGCTGCTGTTATTTTTACCAAATAGAAATTACCAATAACCAATGGTTGCTTAGCTTTTACCAACACTTCGGGGTCTACATCAGGCGAACAGAACTCGCTTCTACCTATATAGTAGTCGCCTTCTTTGCGATCGATAATCACCTTTAGTGTCTGTCCAATCTTTTCTGCTTCTATTTCAGCCGATATTTCTTGCTGTAAAGCCATCAACTTATCAAGTCGTTGCTGCTTTACTTCAGAAGGAACATCGTCTTTGTAGTGTTGTGCGCTATACGTACCTTCCTCGTGCGAGTAGGCGAAAGCACCCATACGTTCGAATCGTGCCCATCTAACGAAGTCTAATAATTCGTTAAAGTCTTCTTCGGTTTCACCCGGAAAGCCCACCATGAGCGTTGTTCGTATGTGCAGACCAGGCACTTTTTCGCGTAAGGTACGTATAAAGTCGATGGTATCTTGCTTTGTAACGTGGCGCTGCATACGAGTTAGCATATTGTTGGAAACGTGTTGTAGCGCAACGTCAAGATACTTGCAAACCTGTGGCTTATTGCGTATTACATCGAGTAAGTCGTATGGAAATTGGTTTGGATAAGCGTAATGGAGTCGTATCCATTCAACACCAGGAATGTCTGCTATATGCGAAATAAGTTCGGTAATATGGTGTTTGCCGTCTAAGTCTACACCGTAGTAAGTTAGTTCTTGCTCTATTATTTGGAATTCCTTAACTCCGTTGGCAGCCAATTCGGTAACTTCGTTCAGTATATCGTCTATTTTACGCGAGTGATGTTTGCCTGTTATCAGCGGAATAGCACAATAGGCGCAATGTCGATCGCACCCTTCGGCAATTTTTATGTAAGCATAATGTGGTGGTGTAGTAAGGTGTCGGCGCCCATCGCACGATGGTATTTCAGCCTTTCCAAGGTCTGAAATGAGCTGTTTAAAGTTGAATTTGCCGTAGAATTTATCTACTTCAGGAATTTCTTTTTGTAGTTCTTCTTTGTATCTTTGCGACAAACAGCCCATAACATATAGTTGTTTGAGCTGTCCGTTCTCTTTTCTGTTTACAAATTCAAGTATTGTATTGATACTTTCTTCCTTTGCTGTTTCTATAAAACCGCAAGTGTTTATAACGGCAATTTCGCCTTCGGGTGTATCCGAATCGTGCACACAGTTATAGCCGTTTGCTTCGAATTGCTTCATAAGGAGCTCTGAATCGACAAGATTTTTTGAGCACCCCATCGTTATAATATCTATCTGATTCTTCTTCATTCAGTTGTATTCCAACGCTTTGGGTATTTGTTTTTTCTCCTCGAATAGAGTGTAGGGTAGGGTTTAGTCTTGCTTAAACAAGCTGTCTACAAACTGTTCTTTGTTAAACAGTTGTAGGTCTTCCATGCCTTCGCCTAAACCAATGTAGCGTACGGGCACTTTTAGCTGGTCGCTAATGCCTATTACAACGCCACCTTTTGCTGTTCCATCGAGTTTGGTGATAGCTAAGGAAGTAATCTGCGTAACGGATGCGAACTGTTTAGCTTGCTCGAATGCGTTCTGCCCTGTACTACCATCAAGCACCAACATAACGTCGTCTGGTGCTTCGGGCAATACTTTTTTCATTACGTCTTTTATCTTTTTAAGCTCGTTCATTAAGCCAACTTTGTTGTGTAAGCGGCCAGCTGTGTCGATGATAACTACATCGGCATTGTTTGCCTTTGCACTTTGAAGGGTGTCGAACGCCACACTTGCTGGATCGGAACCCATTTGTTGCTTAATGACAGGAACACCAACACGGTCGCCCCAGATTTGTATTTGCTCTACGGCAGCAGCACGGAAGGTGTCGGCAGCACCTAAATAAACTTTCTTTCCAGCTTTTTTAAACTGATAGGCAAGTTTACCAATGGTGGTTGTTTTGCCCACTCCGTTTACACCAACTACCAAAATTACGTATGGTTTATGGCTGGTTGGAAAGTCCCAATCTTCGGCATTTTCAGTGTTGTTTTCGGTTAAGAGGGCTGCTATTTCTGCTCTTAACACATTATTAAGTTCGGAAGTTGAAACATATTTATCGCGTGCAATGCGTTCTTCTATGCGTTCAATAATCTTTACGGTAGTATTAACGCCCACGTCAGACGTTATAAGTATCTCTTCTAAATTGTCTAAAACTTCATCGTCTACCTTTGATTTTCCTGCTATGGCACGCGTTATTTTCGAAAAAACGCTTTGCTTTGTGGTCTCAAGACCCTTATCTAGTACTTCCTTTTTCTTCTTATTGAAAAGTCCAAAAAATCCCATAATTAGCTAATTTCTTGCAAAGTTACCAAAAAACGGCTAAAGAAACAAATAATAAGAGTGAGAATAATAAGGATAAATGCAAATAGGTGCGGTATAGTTTTTTGAGGTGTCTTAGCGTTTTGGGCAATTTTATAACGTGTAGATATATTAGCGTTTATCTTATGTTTTATGCTTCTATGTTTTATGATTTCTATATTTCTTCTAATTTTTATGGCTTTCTATGTAACTTGTTTTTGTTGTATTTTAATTAAGTGAAACATTGGTTCTTTGACAAATTTTGTATTATTGTTGCGCAGATAGATAGACTTTATAACAAAAAAGTAGCGGACTATGGCGAGATAGAAAGATAAGCTGTTTTGCTTGTTGTGCCACACTTCTGCAAAGTTATAATGATTGCAACGAACAGCGATAACAGTTTTTAAAACAATGTTTTGGAGAAATAGACAGGAATGAGTATCTTTGCAAAACAGTGTAACTCTATGGTAAGCATATTCTTGTGAGCGAGTTGCAATGCACAAATTAAGAACTTAAAGAGTGATGGAGTTTGAACAATACGAACAAAAACTTACAGCAGAAGAACTTGCAGCATTTGAACAGCAATATAATATTGCTCTTCCAAAGGCTTTCAAAGAGCATTATTTAAAATACAACGGAGGCTATCCTCCTTATGAAAATGTAAAAGGAAAGAACCATCTTTTTACTATCAACGGTTTCTATCCCATTAAATACGGTGCGCTTTCTGTTGAGAAAATTATAAGCGATTACGAAAAGAGCGGCGTTGTTTTTGATGGCAAAATTCCTTTTGCTTACGATAATGGTGGCAATATTTACCTTATTTCGGTGGCACAAGATACATGTGGATACATATATATAATTGAGGCTGAATGTGTTGAAAACAAAGCATTTGTTTTGGTTTCAGAAACCTTTACCGACTTTCTTAATTCGTTCTATTAATAGAAATAGAAGAGTGGTGCGGCAATTCGGTATGTTTGTTTAACCCCGAATTGGTTGTTAGAATATGTGCAGATTTTGTTTGATGGTTAGCGTATTGCCTGTATTATTGTTAGTGGTGTAGCAGACTACGTCTAAGAGAATAAGCTAAACAATATGCCAACAAGCAAATGGAAGATGAATAGGAGCGATGAAAACACCCTAAAATAGTTTATAAACGGTTTAATGGCCTATTGAAGTGAAAATCAGAATATTGCAGAAGAATTAATTTCATAGACTTCAGCTGAAGAAATATATTTCAACCATTATAATATGAAGCTATAAAAAATTAGGTTTTTTGTGATATCTAATTTATTACGGATAGATATCTGAGGCGATCGTTAGAGATATCTGAAACGATAGTTAGAGATATCTAAGACAAACGTTAGAGATATCTAAAACGAATGTGATAGATTTCTAAGACAAACGTTAGAGATATCTAAAACGAATGTGATAGATATTTGCAACGAATGCAGTAGATTTATGAAATAAACGAAACAAATTTCCTACAGGCTTTTCTAAGCATTTACAGTATTCTATTCTATTAGTGAGTAAGTAGTAGGTATAGCAGATGATTTTCCAGCCAATCTTCTATTATCGTTCGATTTTGATTGTATATTTTTCGCAACAAAAAAAATAGAGAACGCACTATATAAAGTGCATTCTCTACCGTCTTGCCTGGAGATTATCTATCGTCTTACGAGAGAACTTATAGGGTGTAAAGACGATATTCATACCCCAGTACCACTTAAAGCTTCTCAGCTTTTTGTGGTTTGTGTACTAACTGCTTCCCAGCAATCAGAACACCACCATCTAAATGTCATAAAATCAAAATCTAAATTTAAATGCAAATCCCCCTGCGAGAATAACTATAAAAAAACAAGGGGCTACCAGTTATTATATATTATTATGAGAACAGCACTCCTCGATGAGCTTTTGTGCAACGAGAAGTTGCTGTGTTTATTCTGTTTGTTTTACTTTTCAAGCTTCTCTGCATTCATTGTTACCTGGATATGGTTGCCAGACTTCAATACAGTTTTAGCTATGTTTCCTAATGTTTGTGGTGTCATTGCTTTCATAACAGCATCGAAGCCGTTAGCTCTATCAACACCGTAGGTTGCATAATCAGAGAGAACGCTCAGCCAGTAGCTATTCTTTTTCAATGCATCAGAATGATTTTTAAGAATAGATTCTTTCGCTCTTGCTACATCTTCGTTGGTTATCTTAGTCTGTGCATCGTAGATGATTTCTTTTGCAAGTTTCTTTGCTATGGCTGTTTTCTCTGGATTGGTAGCCAATTCGCAACCAATTACGAGATAGTTTCCGTTTAAGTCGTTTTCAAGACTAACGCTTGGCATTGGCGTATATACCGCACTTTCCTTTTCACGGATAATCTCAAACATCTTGTTCCAAAGATATTGTCCTAATACAGAAGCGTTTAGTTGGTTTTCAAGCGTATAGGGCACTTTCTCTGAACGATAAGTATCAACTATCTTGCTCTGTGGGTTAGACATTTTGAAGCTGAAGCTCTTTTCAACGTTACCCTTTGTGTAGTTACGCATATCTGCCAGTTCTGCCTTCTTCTTGTTTGATGGGAGAGAGGCTATATATTTTGCAATGAGTGGTTTAATGGTAGCTTCGTCGAAACTTCCAACGAATACGAAAGTGAATTCAGAAGCATTGCTGAATAACTGACGATAGAGTTCGAGAGCACGATCGTAGTTGATATTGTCTATATCTTTAGGGTCAGGAGAAAGTGCATCAAGCTGTTTGTTGTGTCCATAATACATTACAGAGTCTTGGAAAACCATCTCAGGGTCGTTTGCTTTGCCCTCGAGCTTACCTTTCATATATTGTGTTATGAGCTTATAATAGTTTTCGTCTTTCTTAATTCCAGTGAAACTAAGGTTTATCATCTGCATTAATGTCTCTAAATTCTGGTTTACGGTAGAGCCACTAAGGTAGTGAAGATCGTTACTTATACCTGCTTCTATGTTTGTAGTTTTGGTTTGTGCGATATTGGCAAGGTCGTTAATGTCTTTTGTTCCAAGTCCATGTATGCTTGCAATATCGTCCCACAGTTTACGCATAGCAAGGTTTTCGTTCTTGCCAATGCTCTTTCCGCCTGCTGCGGTAGCCATCATAAGAATCTCGTTTGCTTTGAGGTTGGTTTTCTTCAGAATAACTTTTGCTCCATTAGAGAGAGTAAGTTCTTTTGCATCAAACTGTTTTAAAGCTCTTTCACTGACAATCTTTCCCGGATTAGGCTCCTTAAGCATCATTGGCTCTTCCTTTGTATTGTCTACGTAAGCATCAACTTTTTCTGCGCGTGCAGCGTTTACAATACCAGGGAGTTCTGCTTTAGTGAATCCAGTCTTACCATCTTTCTCTTGAAGAATTACACTAATGGCAAAGTTCTTTTCATTTACGTTGATTAAATTCTTAGCCATTTCGTTGACAGTAGCCAATGGAAGCATTGGTAGAACTTGGTCGTAGAGTTCGTGTAACTGTTCTATGGTGCTATAAGGTTCGCCTTCGAGGAAGTTCTCGATAAGCGTCTGAGCATAAGTATCGTTTGTTATTGTGGAACGATTGTTATACTGATTGTCGAGTGAAGCCTTGTAAGCTTCTTTTGCATGTTTAAATTCTGATTCGGTAAAGCCATATAGTCCGATGCGATTCATTTCGCGGATAATTTGCGCCATAGCCTCTTTCTCTTTTCCAGGCTTAGGAACAACCACAATGCTTTCTGCTTCGCGAGTAATGGTTTGACCAGCATAGTCGTCTACATCGCCTTGCGCAACAGTAATGTTTGACTCAGGTGCTTGTGCTATTTTCTGCATACGGTTGTTAAACATAATATTCACAAGCGAGTACATAGGCTTAATGTAGAGGTACATAAGAGAGTTTTTCTCTTCTGGTGCGATATATTCTATTTTGCGATAGAGTTGGAATATCTCTTGTGATACCTCTTTATTGCTACCAAATGCATATAGAGTGTTGTTGTTATCGTCTACCATTACAGGTGTTGCTTTAGTAGCTTCCTTTGATGGTTTCAAATCGTTGAACAGGCGTTTAATGCTCGCTTCAATCTTATCGGGGTCTATGTCGCCCACGATAATGATAGCCTGATTGCCAGGGAAGTACCATTTACGGTAATACGCACGTAGTGTTTCGGGGTTACATTTGTCTATAACGTCCATACTTCCTATTACAGTGCGTTTTCCGTATATACTATTTGGGAACAAATCTGCATTAGCAGCGCGTAGCAATCGTTGCATTGCGTTGTGTCCGCGATATTCGTTATGCACCACATCGCGTTCTGTTTCAATTTGGTCTGCAGTGAGTGTAAGTCCTTGCGACCAATCGCTTAGCACAAGCAAACAAGAGTCTACGAGTGTAGGGCGCTTAGCATTAATACCTGTAAGGTAGTAAACTGTGTGGTCGGCAGTAGTGTATGCGTTCCAGCCGCCACCAGTTTTATCCATAAATTTCACTACAGAGTCGTCTGGGAAATGCTTTGATCCGTTGAAAGCCATGTGTTCTAGCAAGTGCGCTAAACCATCTTGGTTGTCTAATTCTTGTATTGCTCCAACCTTATGAGCTATATAGAAGTTTACTTTTCCTTCTGGATAATTGTTCTTTCTAATGTAGTAGGTAAGCCCATTATCAAGGTGTCCAATCTTAACAGCAGCATCAACAGGTGCCTTTGGCATATCTGCCATTTCGTTTTGTGCTATTACTTCTGTTGCGAATAGCGCAAAAATAGCTATAAAAATGTTTTTTAATCTCATATCTTATTTATACTTAAAGTAGATATTTATATTCTTTATTTCTTATTTCTATTCTTTATTGTTCTAAGTACACCTTATATTATATAGGGCTTTATTTCTTACCAATTAGGGTTTTATTCTTGGTTTCCTTCTCTGTATTCTAAAATATCGCCTGGTTGGCAGTCTAGTGCTTCGCAAATGGCATTTAGTGTTGTGAAGCGTATAGCTTTTGCTTTTCCAGTCTTTAGAACCGACAAGTTTGCAAGGGTTATATTAACTCGTTCGGAAAGTTCGTTTAGCGACATTTTCCGCCTTGCCATCATTACGTCAAGGTTTACTACTATCATCTTTAGTTCTTTTCCTACACTGTTAATTGGTTCTCCTCTCTCATTTTAACTCCAATTGTGAATATTTCATACACTATGAAAGTGAATGGAACTTCGAAGAGCCCACTAGGTAGTTCGAGCGTACTCACAAGGTCGATGTTACATCCTGCAATACTGAACGACTGACTAATGAAGTAAACTTCTATCAGTGTAATGGTCCACCAGAGAACATAGTAGATGAGCGTACAGAATGCTAATCGTCTTATAAGCTTCAGATTGCGCACCAGGAATATATTTTCTGAATTGCGAAAACGAGCTATCAGTTTAAACGCAAGCACCAATATTGTGAGTGAGAGCACTGCCATAATAAGAAAACTAAGTCCTTTTATTGCTAAGAAATAGTGGGGAGCGTTATAGTTTACATCTATGGTGCGCATCCAAACTCGTTCTGGTTTACCTGTTTTCTGGTTAGTGAAGACTGTTGGAGGTGCTTCTAAGCCTACCTTAAACGATACTGGTGTAGCTGATGCCCAGTCTTCATCTTCCATTTGTTTCTTTACAATGTTTTTGTATTCTTGCGATTTTGCATAGGAACTGTCTTTTTGTGCCTTTATTTCAAGGTTAGTCATATTTGTTCCTACGGTGTATCCACTGATAAGAGCTCTACTTGCATCGTAGACGGTATAAAGCATCACGCATGACATGATGCATAGCAACAATGTGCAGTATAGATACAGTCGTTTATTCATAGTGCTCCTTTTGTTTTTTAATGTATAAAGATGTGGTAGCCACTCTTCGCACTTTACGTTGCAAAAGTAGCCATAATTTTTGTTACTCACAAATTTAAAACGACAATTATTTATTGTTTAACAATAATTTTATATTAATGAATGGTAATATTTTGTAGCATTTTATGAATTGAAACACATTGCATACTATTTCTTATTATGGTGTGTGCTTTGTGTTCTTTGGTGGTTTTACTTCTTGCTATCATTTGCTATAGTTTACTAGAACTTTTTAGAGCTTTTAGTGTGTAATAGTTTCTATTGGTATTTGTTTTCTTGACTTATGGTATATAAAGAACAAGTCTCTACATTTAAGAAGGGTTGTTGTTTGTTTAGCAACACAGCTTCTTTAATGTAGAGACCTATTCAGTAGTAACTTTATGGTTTAGTATTCTTTTATTACTTGTGTGCCTTTCAATGCAGCGAATGCATTTTCTGTAAGAGCAAGCATTTCGTCTTGACCTGGATATACTACCACTGGTGCTAGATAGCTAATGCGTTTCTTTATTTCCTTAACAAGATATTCGCTGTAGCACATACCTCCTGTTAAGATTATGGCATCTACCTTTCCGTAAAGTACAGCACCTTCAGAGGCAATAGCTTTGGCTACATTTAGTATCAGAGCCGATATTACGAGTTGTGCATGTTCGTCTCCTGTGTCTATGCGTTTGCGTATTTCGCGAAAATCGTTAGTGCCTAAATGAGCAAGCAATCCGCCTTGTGAAGTTATTTTCTTCATCATTTGCTCTTCGGTAAGTCCGCTATGATAGCATAAGCGTACTATTTCCGACATAGGAAGCGTACCTGTTCGTTCTGGCGAGAAAGGTCCATCGCCCGACAAAGCATTGTTTGCATCTATAGCACGACCTTGTTGGTGGGCTGCAAACGATATGCCCCCGCCTAAATGTGCTATAATTAAGTTCAGCTTGTTGTACTGTGTGTTATGCTCGCGTGCGTAACGGCGGCCTACAGCTTTTTGGTTTAGAGCGTGCCATATACAGATGCGTGGTGTTTCTGGAAGTCCGGTAATGTGTGCTTCAGGAATCATTTCGTCCACCACACCCGGATCGGCAATGAAGCTCTGGCAACCTGGAATCATTTCTGCTATTTCGTAAGCAAGCTTACAACCTAAGTCGCAAGGGTGTTGATGTTCTGCTGTTCGTTGGTCCTCAATCATCTGTGGGTTCACTCTGTACACACCACTTTCTACCGCTTTCGATAGTCCTCCGCGTCCTACAGTTGCATTAAAATCGAGCGGAATGTTGCGTTGTTTTAACTCTTGTAGTATGTGTTGCTTACGATATTCGTACTGATCGAAGATGGTATGGAATTGTTCTAATTCGCTGCGCGAATGTTTAACGTCTTCTACAAAAAGCAATTCGCAATCGTTAGCTACTGATATTTTAGTAGAGGTAGAGCCAGGGTTAATGGCTAAAATCTTGTAAGGCATAGTGTTTATTTCTTCTTTGATTTAGATATGATGGTAGCAAGAGCTAAGCTATAAAACTTTGATTCTACGGTGTCGCCACGACTTGCCAATACTACAGGCACCAGTGTTCCTTGCAATACGGCTGCTGTTTCTGCTCCTGCAAAGAGTGTTATGGTTTTATAGAATACGTTACCTGCTTCGATATCGGGGAATATTACTGCATCGGCTTCTCCTTCTATTGGCGAATTTATTTTCTTATCAGCCAATGCTTCTGCCGAGCACGATGTTTTCAAATCGAGCGGACCATCTACTATACAGTTTCCAAAAGCCCCCTCGTTTGCCATTTTTTTCAGTTCGAGATAGCCCTCTGTGTATGGAAAATGTTTACCATCTGGTTTCTCCGAACAGTGAATGAGTGAAATTTTTGGTTGTTCTATATTGAATGCATGGCAGAAGTTTGCCACATATTTTATTTGTTCTATGCGCTGTTCGTGCGTTGGGAATGGTAGCACGGCGGGGTCTGTGAAGAATAAGAGCTTTGGATAAGTAGGTATTTTGGCTGCTGTGATGTGTGTTAGCACGCTTCCTTTTGGTAGAATACCTTTCTCTTTGTTTAGTATAGCTCGTAGTAATACATCGGTGTTTACAAATCCTTTCATCAGTGCGTCGGCTTTTCCTTGTCGTACTAGTTCTACTGCTTTTTCTGATGCGTCTTGTGGATTGTCTGCTAAAAGGGTTTCATATATGTTTTTAAACCTTTCGGCTGTTTGTTCAGAACATACCAAGATAGGATTAATAACACCTGCTTTGTACGCCATTTCTACGGCGTCTATTGTATGAGAATCTTCTGCCCATACAACAGCAACGTTATTTTTTATACCGCTTTCGTTCAGTTCCTTCACCAATTGGGAGAAGTCTGTAATACTAGTTGTCTTGTTCTTCATATTATATAGTTATATTTTATGCGAAAGTTCTTATCTCTTGTTCAGTGCCACAAAGATACAAAAAGGTATTTATTTAACAAAATACACTTTTTATAGACGAAGCATTTTTAAATATTTTAAGATTTCCGGAGATGATAGAAATAGTATTAGCGCATTTTTGAAATGTTTTGATTAATATCTCTTAAAGTTGCAACATTTCTTTAGTAACTGTTGTGCTTCAAACTGGTATAGATGCTTCTCTGGAACAGAGAATGTGTTGTTTGCCTGTATATTAAGAATTTTAGAAGCCCTGAAACTTCTACATAATAGATGCATCAGGGCTTTAAGCGTTTAGTCTTCGTATACGAAGGTAAAGTTCTTTTGTGTCTTTAGCGAATTACCAACAAAGCAGCCTTTAAGTGCAAAGTTTTCTATTTTTTTGCGCAAAGCCTCGTCGGCTATTCCTTTAATATGGAATGTTATGTCTATTTTCTCTACTGTTAGAGTCTTAACATCTTCTATTATTTCGCCCACTTCAGCGTATGTTCCTGTTAAATCTATGTTCTCGCGTTTAGCGCGCATAGCCATTGTGGTTAAAGTGCATGCTGCGAGCGACTGTGCTAGTATGTCTACCGGAGTTGCATACTCGCCTAAGCCTCCCGAAGCCTTACCAGCGTCTGTTTTAAGTGTTTGTTTTGAAGCTTCGTACATAGCTTCTACTCTGAAGTTACCTAAATACTTTACGATTGATTTTTCCATAATTGATATATATTTTATTGTTCCGAACAAAGGTAACACATTTTTTTTAGTTTCACAAGAAATATTCCAAACTTATAGAAATTAAACTATTTAGTGTTTTCTATAAGCCGTTAGAGTTCTATTTGTAAAACAGCTATTTTACCCCAATGTGTTATTAGACCACCAATAGTTTATGGGTTTTATGTGCTATGCACCTATATATATAATAAGGTGAAAATAGCGATGGGGTGGTACAATTGTGAAACTTTGGCAATATTCAACCCGATGTTTTGGCAGTAAAAACAAAAATATGTAACTTTGCCACAATACACTATGTTTCTTATTTGCTGTGTTACAAAAAGTGTAGCAACAAAATAGTTTCTGTGGTGTTTTTGGTTGGCGTGAGCTGTAAATGGCAAACTGTAAACGATAGTGTTTTTATAGATATAAACAAAACAATGAAGAGGTTTTTAACAACAGTATTATTGTTTGTGGTGGCTTCGGTGTTGCTGCATTGCAACGCACAAGCCCTAAACACAAATGTGGTTTCTGCACAAAACGAGCCAAAAACGACACCCACTTTCAAACGGTTGCTAACGCGCGAACAGCTGGAAGCAATGGGAATTAACTGGAACAAACTGCTGAAACATATAAAACTTCAGAAAGTTGCTTGGAATGGAGGCGACTTTCGCGACGACCAATCGGAACCAAGATACGAGCCAACGCGCGAAGACTTTCTGCTAACAATACCCTTAGTGGAATATTATATGCGCACACATGGCTACCAAAAGCCGTCCGATGAACTTTTTGCGCAACGCATACACGAAGTGTTTGGTGAAAACCTTAATATGCAAAGTCAGCAACCTTATTTGCCTATACAAGGAGAAGCTGATTACAATTTTGCCAGTACATATTATGCTTTGTGCGGCAAAGGCATTATAACCTACAACTGGTTGCTAGACGATTTGATGGACGTTAGAACAAACAAAATAGTGTTGCGCCCGAAAATATTTCAGCAAATACTTGCCCTGAACAACTTTGTTATATACAACGATACAGCTGCCTTTAAATTTCTAACAGAAGCAACCTATAGCGGACACGAGGACGACTATAATGGAATGGGCGACCCTTACGATGGAAACAATATTCTGTGCGACTTGTTTTCAACCTATAACTATTATGGAAGTGCACAACTTAACCAGTGGTATTTTACCACACAAGACGTTAATCCGGTGGTGTTCTATCATCTAATATTCGAAAGAACACCGCAAGGCAAGTTGGTTGCCCATCGTGAGCTGATAGAATTGATAGAGCAAAACACCACAGGCACAAATACATACACGTATTGGAAGTATTTTGGCGAACCACTTTTTGACGTATTAGACAACGAAGACGACTTTAAAGATATGCACTATAGTGTTGTGCATAAGGCAAAAATGCTTTGCTATTTTGCCAATTCGGAACACAAAATGCGCAAACGTTATGCAAAATACATACCCTCGCTCACAGTAACAGCCTATTGGGGCCGCTCCTCAACCACCACTTCTATGATTATGCAACACCCCGATGTGTACAATATGGCATGCAAATACAACTACTTTGGTGTGGTTAAACCTGAAGTTATGAAGGAGTATGCTGCAAAAGCCGAACGGCTGAAAAAGAACTGAAAAGAATAATACAATGTTGAATAGGCGTAGCCTTTATAGTGGCTCAATAGAAACAGCAACGGCTGTAACAGTTTGCACTATTATATGCTAAAAAGCGGTGCAATATATTGGTGAATAGGCAATTATACCGATGCTATGGTTAGAATATAGCAGCATACAAAGCCTCTTTCTCATTATAAGAATAAACATCTTTCTAGCACGATGAAATAGAAACATAAAGGCTGTAGTTTTTTGTGATATCTAAAACGAAACTCACAGATATCTGAAACGAACACGACAGATATCTAAAATGAACACGACAGATATCTAAAACAAAAGCAACTATATTTTGCAGGTTTTTATGAACATAAACAATGGTCTGTTTGGTTGCAAAATAAACCGCAGGCGCAGGCAACAAATTTTCCGTCTGTTTCCTACCGAAACCATATAGTTACAACACACCGAAAACGGCGGATAAGCATAAAAAAAAGATTGATTGTCTCACGACAATCAATCTTCAAAACCTTAATAATCTAATACCATGAAAAACACATTGCAAAGTTAAACGTATAACTCTATCGTTCCAAATATACAATCATAAATAATGTTAATTATACTAAAGTCAGCCTATATTTATAGTCCATTGTTCTTTTTTTCGCTATAAATATAGATTTAAAAGCAACATCTTGCAACCGTGTAGGCTTGCAATAGTCCGTTTATTCAACAATTTTGCAAGTGCGAAACTTTTCTTACTTTTTGTCGCCATTAGTCGTTCTATTCAAAAAGTTTTCTTATCTTTGCAATCCAAATATAACTGTATACTTGGCGAAATACAATTTAGATATCCCCACACATTATAAAAATAACGTATGGTAACAACCAAAAAAACTGCAACACAGAAGCCAACGGCTGCGGCTTCTAAACCCAAAAAGGGAGCTAAAGCGCAGAAAGCGCCCGTAAAACGTGGCATTTCAGACGAGCTTATTCCCATTGAAGAAGAAACGTGGCTACTTCAGCCCATTGCAGTAACAATGATGCGGCACGACTATTCGCTCATTCAGGTGCGCATACTAGTATCTATTGTAGAGAGTTTACAGGCTATTTTGCATGGCATCTTAAACAACAAGCGAAGTCCACAGTTAGACCTCTTTAAAACGAAAGAGCTAGACGAAGACGGACGAATGCCAATAAAACTGCCATTTAAGGAACTTGGCGTAGACCCAAACCACTATCCGCAGTTGCGCACATCGCTTAAAATGCTAGCCGCCATACCAGTAGAAATTCCTTATAAAACAAGCGAAGGACGCAAATATACAAAAGCAACCAACCTTTGCGACGTTTATATACCAGAAGATCGCTCGTATAACAAGTATGCAATATTAAAGCTCGACCGTAGCGTTGCAGAACGTTTGGTATCGTTAGACTTTGGTTATCACCGACTTGGAAAGCAGATAGTGTTTGCTTGTAAAAATCGTTACACACAACGCATCTATATGTTTATAGAATCGTGGGTAGACAAAGGGCGCACCGTTATAAAAACCTTAGAGTTTAGAAAAATGCTACGTTTGGAGAACAACTACAAAAAATTCTCCGACTTTTGTCGTCGTGTGCTCGAACCAGCAAAGCAAGAACTGAAAGACTTAGCCGACAAAGGTTTTTGCGACTGTTACTTCGATTACGAAAAAAAGTACGACCGTGGTCAGCGTGGAGGCGAGCCAGACGAGCTGATATTTCAAATATATCGTGCCAAAAACAAGATGGACGCACAGTTAGAACAAATGAACGAAATGCAACGCAGGCAGTTCCAACAAATGCTTATACAGTATTTCGACTTTACGCAACCTAACGCAAAAAGTATGGCAGAACGCATAACAGCCGAACTCTATCCGCTTGCTATGCAAAAACTTATGGACTTGCGCCAACGTTTCAACACAATATATGTAAAAGATAAGGCAGCCTACACATTTAAAAGTCTTGACCAAATGATACGCGAACACGACATTCCGAATACAACGGTAGAAGAAATAAAAGAGTAGGGGATATAAAACAGAAATCGAAAACCATAAAACAATGATAGAAGTTAAGGTAAACGATGCTACGCTTCGTTCAGCAGCAGCCGAAGGAGAGGACGCTTTTGTAGCAACATTTATAGATGCAATAAATGCTGCAATAGGAGGAACGCTAACCAATGAGACGATGCAACAGCTAAACTCCGACCAAATAACACTGTTGGGGTGGAGCTATTTACATAGCGAAGTAATGAATGGTGGCTACATTCAGCTTATTTATAATGGTTACGGCGCATTTATATTTAAGAATCCTTTCGGACCAGCAATGCGCAATTGGGGCATTACCGAATTGTATTCGCACCTCCGTCGCACCAGAAAAGCATACGACAAGTATCACAGCCAGATAGAAAAAGAAATGTCGGACGACGACTTTATGGCGCTCTACGAACAAATGCCAGAGTTCGACGATGCTGACGATGACTTTATAGTGAACGAAGAACAGTGGACAAAAATGATAGCTGCTTACATTGACGACCACATTAACAACTTTGCTACAATTGAAAAATGAATAAAGAAGAACAAGAAATTCGCAAGAAGTCGCCAATACAAATACGCAACAAGAAGGCTTCTTTCGAATACTATTTTGTAGACACCTACACGGCAGGAATAGTGCTTACAGGCACCGAAATAAAATCTATACGTGCAGGAAAAGCCTCTTTGGTTGATACGTACTGCTTTATTAACAAAGGCGAAATATGGTTAGAGGGTATGAACATATCGCCATATTTCTATGGGTCGTTTGCTAACCACGAAGCCAGACGCAAGCGTAAGCTGCTATTAAATAGGCGAGAAATAAACCGTTTGGCAGAAGACTCAAAGTCGCCAGGCTATACCATTGTGCCAATATTGGTGTTTATAGACCAGCACGGACGTGCGAAGGTAGACATTGCTCTGTGTCGTGGTAAAAAAGAATACGACAAGCGACAAACGTTAAAGGAAAAAGAAGACCGGAGAGAAATGGATAGAGCAATAAAACGCTATTGACGTCAGCGGTTTATAAAAAATATATAAGGCATAGAACCTATAGTTATTATAAAGGTTCTATGCCGTTTTCATTGTTAAAAGTGAGAGCCGTTGCGCATAGACTTCATAGTTGTTCTATCGCACCTAAGCTGTTTAATCTGAATTAAAGTTCAAAACCAACGCCAATTCCAAAAGGGTGGCAAGCAATTCCGCTATTCATTAGTTTTGTTAAACTGTAGTGTGCATAAATAGAAAAGGAGTTAAAACCAAAGTAAGCCTCAAGGTTTAAACCAACAGGATTGGTGTCTAAGTTGCGGCTAACAGTATAGCGTTTGCTCTTAATACGATACTTACTGCGTATCTCGCTCTTAATATCCACCGAACAACCAATCCCTAAATATACTTTCTTTTTATACATTTGTTTTTTCCACTCTATCATAATAGGAGTCTTAAAGTAGTAATATTTAATAAAGCTTGTACGCACATTTTCTGCCGTGTTCCTTGCAATTGTTGGCTTACCGTCTACATCTGTCAGCATATAATTGGTTTGGAAATGGTTGTGAACAAAACCCGTTTGAAATGCAAAGACTAAGCCGAGAGAATTAGAAGCGTTAAGTCCCATACCTATTTGGAAGTGTGTAATTCCCCATTCTAACGAGTTTACATCTTTGCTATGCATAGCCTCTCCACCATTTAGCAAGTTTGTACCAATATAGAAATCGGGAATATTACCATAAAACGTATTATTTTTGTGTTTCCGAATGGGTACAAATGGCGAAGAAATGAAGAAGCGTTCTACCTCCTGACCATCTATATAGCTAGTTTCTTTGTTCTTTACAAGCGCATTACCGTCTTTGTTGAATACAGCCACATGGGTTTCAATGCTGTCTGTGCTCACCACAAATTGTTTGTTGTTGTAGTAGATTATTGTGTCGTTTTCTTCGTTAGCTATTGCTGGAACAGCCATCGCGAGCATTAATAAAAATAGTAAGTGTTTCATAATTCTATCTGTTTTGCGTTTATATTATTATTATTGGTTTTTGTTTTAATGTTTAGCGTAGCATAGTTTCATAATATCGTCTGGACCGAGCGTACCTTCTATATAAATAATGGCTCCACTATTGTTAGTTAGATTACTGAAAAGTATATACCTGTTAAGTCCCGAAGGTAGTGGTGGAAGCATATAGTAGCCACTGGTAATTTTACCATTATCCACTATTTCGCGTATTTTACGTGCCTTTTTTCTATCGCTATTCAAATATGGAGCTATGCTTGCACCAATCTTTTTATAGGTCAATGCTTTGTAAACCTTTAGTTTGTAGCCCCTGAGAACGGCATCGTTTAGCACTACCATCTTACAGTTTTTTGCCTTTCCGAAGCGTTCGAACACAATATTTATCTGCAAATCGCTCTGTGCTTTTGCAGGTATTATAGCTACAAACAGACATAGCATAATGGCTATTCTCATTATTTTATTCTTCATTGCTTGTTCCTCCTATTTGTGAAAGCGCTTGGAAATCTTCACCCTCGTTGGCAGAAACCATATCTAGAGCAGCTTCTGCCTCTTGGTGAACCATAGTTTTGTTGGTAGTGCATTCGCCATCTATAAAAGCATAATCGCCAGTTTTCGTAACATTGTGTCGCACTATAAATAATGTAATCACCACAGCTGCAGCAGCCGAAACAGTAGCAACAATCCAGTTTGGTAGGCGTTTATGTTTTTTAAGAGCGTTTGTTTTTGCCGATGAAACCGTTTGTTTTGCCACTTGTTTGCAGCGTTCTTGCTGTTCCCAACGAAACAAAGCGCAAAATGGTCTCAGTTCGTTTGGCACCAGTAGCGGGTCTTGTGCAAAGAAGTTTCGTAGCTGTTCTTCTTCTGCAACAGTCGTTTCGCCTTCTGTATATTTGGCAATTAAGCTGTAAATATTGTCTATTTGCATATAGTTCTCCTCTCTGTTGTCAGTCTTATAAATTCTTTTTGAATGTATCTTCGGGCTCTCGATAGATTTTGCCGTAGTGCTTCGGGTTTGCAATTACATATTTTTGCAATCTCTTCGTTTTCGTATCCGTCTATCTCTTTTAGTCTAAACACTTGCTGTTGTAGTGGTGGTAGATGGTCTACAATATACTGTATCAGCTCCATATCGTCCTTTCCATCTGTCTGTTCCAGTTCTGCAAC
The DNA here is from genome assembly GCF_000220255.1 of Prevotella pallens ATCC 700821. Taxonomy (GTDB): domain Bacteria; phylum Bacteroidota; class Bacteroidia; order Bacteroidales; family Bacteroidaceae; genus Prevotella; species Prevotella pallens. Next base: position 603,914 of record NZ_GL982514.1, on the reverse strand, counting down.
AAGTTCTTTCGGCCTATTACTCTCTGCACATTCTATTTTTCTATGTCGCCAATGGTCTATAGCCACACCTTTAATAATCTTTATAGCCAATGCTTCAATGTTGGTATGTGCGTCTAATTTCTGTCGCATTGCCCACATGCGGAGAAAAGTTTCTTGCACGAAGTCTTCGGCTTCAGCGTCTCCTCCCTCCAGTGTTGCAGCCACTTTAAGTAGTCGGCTACGCAGGTTTATTGCCATTTGGCTAAATGTTTCTATTTCCATTGCTTTTCAAAAGGTAAACGAACGAACAACAGTTTTGTGACATTTAAAGTTGAAAAAAATTATTTGTTATTATTTATTTTGGTTGTTTTCATTGGTATAAAAATGGAGTTATGGTATATATTATAGGTGTTTTATGTTTAATATAAAGTTATCTTAATGCGTGTATAATGCCCTTATATACATACTTTTATCGGCATTATACACAGCATTAGTTTATTTGTGTGGACGATGAAAGAGTGGTGTGATTTATTCAAATTCACTCTTCCTCTCCCTCGTACCATTTCTTTATGTACAGATAATGGTCGGCAAATAAACGCGATTGTCCTGGCGTTGCTGCTTTAATGCGCTTTGCTGGAATGCCACCCCATATCTCGTTAGGCGGTATTATTGTGCCTTGCAGTACTACGGCACCTGCTGCTACCACAGAGTTTTCGCCCACTTCGGCATTATCGAGCACCGTTGCATTCATTCCAACGAGAGCATTTTTACGAATAGTAGCACCGTGCACAACAGCCGAATGACCAATGCTAGCACCATCTTCAATAACTACAGGTTTTCCTTCGGTTTGGTGAATACACGCTAAATCCTGTACGTTCACTTCGTTTCCCATTACTATTGCATCTACATCGGCACGTATCACTGCCCCAAACCATATCGAGCAGTCGTTACCCATCGTTATATTACCTGCCAAAGTAGCGTTCTCTGCAAAGTAGCAACGCTCTCCCCACTGTGGACTTTTTCCTCTTGCTGCTTTTATTAAAGCCATTGTTTTAATCTTTTATAATTGTATTGTTTCGTTGAAACCGTTGTTTTGTTTTGCAAAAGCCTATGTTTTATCTTGCGAAAACCTATGTTTTATCTTGCGAAAGAAGCTGTATTGTTTCGTTGAAACCGTTGTTTTTATACATTAAAATGCGTTTAGTTCTTCCCAAATGCGTTGCACGGGTAGTCCCATAACGTTAAAGTAGCTACCTTCGAGCGATGTTACACCAATATATCCAATCCACTCTTGAATGCCGTATGCACCAGCCTTGTCTAACGGTCTATAAGTTTCTACATAATAGTTCACCTCTTCTTCTGTTAGCTGTTTAAAGGTAACGTTGGTAGAAACCGAAAAGCAGCGTTGCTTTTTCGTAGTTGTTAAACATACGGCAGTAACCACTTGATGTTGTCTACCACTTATTTTGTGTAGCATTTGCTTTGCTTCAGCATTGTTGTGAGGCTTTCCCAGTATTTCGTTGTCCACGATAACCACGGTATCTGCCGTAATAACAAGTTCGTTATCAGTTATTGTGTCTTTGTACGCATCAGCTTTCTCACTACTTATATAGGCAGCAACATCTGACGGTGCTATAGTGTTAGGATATGTTTCGGCAATATTTGGTAGCACACGCACATCGAATGCAATATCGAGACCACGCAACAGCTCTTTTCTCCTGGGCGAATTGCTCGCCAATATAATATGGTAATCTTTATAGCTCATATCTTCTTTATTTTTTGTTTCTTATCAGTTGCAACGTTGTTTCCAGTGCTTTGTCGGCAGGAACTGCAATATCGGGTATCGTACCGTGTATGTCTGTTTCGTCAGCGCCGTATTGCCAGAACCGCTTATACGATATGTAGCAATATAATTGCGATATGGGCAGACGGTATTCGAGTACATCTCCGAAGCAAACATTCATACCACCAGTTTCCTCACCAACAACTTTGCCCATATTGAAGTATTTGAATGCCCACGAAAAAGAAGCAGCCGAAGAGAACGTGTAGTTGCTTGTTAACAGCCAAACCTTACCAGTGTAGCAGCGAGCTTTATTGTTTAGTGGTACATTCAAGCTATCTTCATTTTCCAAGTACAGTCCTGTAGGCGAGAGAAACTTATCACCGTAAGCGTTCTTTAATAAACGTTGCGTTGTTGGAGTTATACGCATAAAGGCTTTTCCAAACTGTTGGAAAGGCACTTTGCTTATGCGTTCGAATATCAAATCGCCTATACGAGAATCGCCACCGTCATTTTTGCGCACGTCTATTATAAGGTTCTGCACCTTCTTTGCGTTTATTTCGGTTATCATTGAGTCGAGAAAGACTGTCATTCCTGATGGGTCTGTGCAGTCGTTGAACGACATTAGTGCCACCCGACCACCCTCTAAGAGTTGGTATTCAAAATGTTTCTGTTCCTGTTTCTTTGTTTCAAGTAGCTTCCCTGTAGCCTTTTCGACTTTCTTTTTCTCGGCTCTTATCTCATCGAAGGTTGGTCCTTTTAGTATTGTTTCCTTTATATTGTTCTTCCATACATATTTGATAGTATACTTATCGGCATAATAGCAAAGTTGGAATAGGGCGCTAAAGTAATCCTTTAGTTTCATTAAGCGAAAGAAACGGCGCTCTCCCGACACGTATTGAAGTAAGTTTGCAATGATGGCGGCACTTGAAACACCGTTTATTTCGGTTATTTCTGCCCCTTTCGGAATGCCGAATAGAGAATAGCGAGCTGTTATTTTGCCACTCTGGTTGTCCACATCTACCTGCAATGGAAAGCGTAGAACAGTCTTTGTAAGTATGTCGTTGTAAGGTGGAAACACGTGTGTGTGTCCATCGCCAAGCAGCGCTAATAGTGGTGCAACATATTTATATAGGGTGGCGCGCGTAAGAGTGTCGGGCATTTCCTGCTCTATTGCGTTCACACGGCTCATAAACTCGCCTTGGTTGCACATTGCATACATGTTCGGATGTACTTCACTGACAGTATAAATCAAAGCATTGATGTCGTAAATAGCTTGTTCTTTAGTCATTCTTTTATCTGTGGCAAGACGCAGACTGTCGGGAATGGGCAAATCGTAAGGTGTCATATTCATCATTTGCGCATAGGTCTGGCAAGTATATAGGCACATTACTATGAACAAAAGCGCCGATAGCGTTTTCTCAATATTGTTTTTCAATGCTGTTTTCATATACATATTATAGTTTTAAAGGCTTGTAATTCTTGTCTAAAAACTTTGGTGTACCTTTATAAGAAGTCCATCAAAGCTCTCTTACCACCCAAAGGCTTTTGCACTTTTCAGCCATTTTCCTTGTGCGCGCAACACCTGTTCAATGATATCGCGAGCCACTCCCATACCGCCATTGTAGTTGCTTACGTAAGTGGCAATGGCTTTAATGTCGGCACAAGCGTCCTTTGGACAACATGCACAGCCTGCCCTTTGCATTACCTCATAGTCGGGAATATCATCGCCAACGTATATAATTTCTTCTGGTTGCAGATTGTTTGCTTTAAGATAAGCTTCCCATGTGTCCAGCTTAACGGCACAATTTAAAAACACATCGTGTACTCCGAGATAGGCATATCGTTTCCGTATTTCTTCGTTTCTGCCTCCCGTCATAATAGCAAGTTTTAGTCCGAGCTTCACAGCAAGCTGAATGGCATATCCATCTTTAATGTTTAAGGTTCTTACAGGGTCGCCTTCGCTATTCATAGATACGGTGTTTAGCGAGAGAACTCCATCTACATCAAATATAATAGCTTTTATTTTATCTAAATCGTAGTTTATCATTGCGTTATAAAATATGATTAAACAATATGTATATATCTATTTTTTATTTCTTTTATGAATATTCTCTGCCATTAGTTGGTACAGCTGTTGTGCACTTTTATCGTAGTTCATGAGTTTCATTTGTGCTTCAATTATGTTTTTATCGTATCGTATAGCTGGCCCTGTTTGTGCTTCTTGCGGCGACAAATAGTGTACTTTTCTTGCTGTTTCATCAATTAATGGCAACATAATATCGAAAGATAGTCCCACCTTTTGCAACGTTTCTGCAGCCATATTGTAGCAGAAATTAGTATAATTGCAAGCCCATACAGCAGCCAGATGTAGATAGCGGCGGTCTGCCGACGACAGTTGGCATACGTTGTTACTAACCGATTGTGCCACGTTCGTAATGGTTTGTAGCGTTGAATTGCTGTCCGCTTCTATAAAAATAGGAATGTTCTGAAAATCTATAATGCGTGTTTTCGAGAATGTTTGCATAGGATAGAGCACACCATAGCGCTTTGCCCGACCACAAAAAACATCAATTGACACCGAACCAGCAGTGTGCACAAATAGCTTATCGGTGCGATTTATACACAATTTGCTAATCACAGCATCAAGCACACTATCTTTAACAGCTATAATATAAAGGTCGGCATTATTTGTTATGGTATCTAAACTGTTGGTTGGTGTGGCATTCAGTTTCTTCGCCAAGAGAATTGCTGCTGCCATTGTGTGGCTATAAACCTGCACAATGTCGTGTTTTGCATTGTAAAGGGCGTGTCCCAAAACAGTAGCAATATTCCCTGCACCTATTAATACAGTCTTCATATTAGGTACAAAATTACTAAAAACGAATAGAAAAACCATACTTTCTTTTCTTTTTTACAAAACATTCGTTACATTTGCAAATAATGTTTATACACCCATCGGTGCACATTCAGTAGCACCTTGTAGGTTATATGGAAGTTAGAACCAATATTATAACACATAGTAAAGATCTGCCCGAGCTTTGCAAAGGCTCCTTCTTTCACAGTAACAACCTCTTCTGTATGTTGGAACAGACCCCACGTCTGCGCCCGTGTATGGTGGTTGCTATTGATGAGAAGGGTGGAGTTGTCGGACAAATTCTTGCTCAAATTCGTGTAAAGCGGCGTTTCTTGTACATTAATTTCACTCGTCGAGCACGCATCTATGGCGAAGGTTGCTATAAAGACTATATTGATTATATAGAGAGAGGAAAACTTTTCGATATAATGATGAATGCCCTTGTTGCCCATTTGTTACGCCATCGGTGCTTCCATATAGAGCTTAGCGATATATCGAAGAAAATGTTTGGCTACAGAACACTGCGCAAACACGGCTTTGTGCCTATTCCGTGGATACAAGTTCACCATTCTTTACACAGTAGAGCACCAGAAGAACGGGCTTCTGCGAAGGTAATTCAGCGAGTGGAGAAAGCCATAGAAAGCGGATTTGAAACACGAAAGGTGGAGAGCAAAGCTGAAATACACCAACTTTATCGCCTTATAAAACGATACTACATACTACGCAAACAGCGATACATACCCAACGAAGAACTGTTTCAGCAGATAGGGAATAGTGTTTTCGGACATATTTATGTTACAGAGTATAAAGGGAAAATGGTTGGAGGTAGCGTGGTTGTAGACTCTGGAACTGATTCTATGCTGTGGTTCGATGCAGCTATGGAAAAGCGATATATGTTCTATCACCCCCACACACTTACAGTTTGGTATGCGATAAAGGAAACGCACAAACGCAAACAAAACCATCTTCACATTCTTAATCTTGGACTTCCGTTCTCGCATAGCAACTATCGCGACTTCATTTTAAGCTTTGGAGGAAAGCCCGTAAGTGCCTATCGTTGGTTTCGTTTCTCAAATTCCTTAATGCGACACATTATGTTCTGGTACTATCAAATATAGCTGCAAACTGTGCTATGCAAACAAAACATGTTTATAACGCTGTTCTTTTAATACAGCACAAATATACAAAAACAGAAAAAAATAAATGCAAATGAAAGCAATTGGTATAATTCCTGCTCGCTATGCATCGTCTCGCTTCCCGGGCAAACCACTCGCAATATTAGGCGGTAAATATGTTTTACAGCGCGTTGTAGAACAAGTTAGCACCGTACTCGACGATGTTTATGTTGCTACAGACGACAAACGAATTTATAATACGATAACTTCTCTGGGGGCAAATGCTGTTATGACAAGTACCGACCACCAAAGTGGTACCGACCGTATTGCTGAAGCGTTAGAACAAATTGGTGGAAACTTTGATGTAGTGGTAAACATTCAAGGCGACGAACCTTTCATACAACGTAGCCAGATTGAAACAGTGCTGGCTTGTTTCAAAGATGTTGGTACACAGATTGCCACACTTGGAAAGCCGTTTGCTACCATAGAAGAGGCAAAGAACCCTAATTCGCCAAAAATAATTATCGACAATCGCAACTATGCAATGTACTTCACACGTGCGCTTGTTCCTTATATACGAGAGAAAGAAGAAAGCGAGTGGATTGAGGCTTATCCTTTTCTTAAACATATAGGGCTATATGCTTATCGCACAGATGTGTTACACCAAATAACAAAGCTACCACAATCGTCGCTCGAATTGGCTGAAGGTTTGGAACAATTGCGTTGGCTACAAAACGGATTTAAGATAAAAGTAGGGCTCACTAACGTTGAAACTGTAGGTATAGACACGCCCGAAGATATGCAGCGTGCAGAGCAATTCTTGCTTGAACAAAGCGAAGCTGAATAAAAATTCTACCCAATATGGGTGTTAGCACCTTAACAAGTTTTGTTTTATTGTTGTGCAGACAGATTCTATTTCATAACGAACGCATAGCAAACTACAGCAAGTTAGTATAGAAAACAATCTGCCAACAAGAAAAACAACGTTAGTAGAAAGCAGTAATACCAACAAAATGTGCTGTTGTTACGGTCAAATGCCGCATTTAGGTTTATGTGTTTCAACTCTTCATACACAATAAAAATTCTATTCAGTATAGGTATATTAAAACCTATAGAGCAGTAGGAACTCTAAGCGAGCTAATTAAATTAGCATCTCTTAGGGCTCTAACGCTTATAGGAAAAACTAATAGTCTGAAACCATTTTATAGCATTTTAATCGTTACTTTCCATAATAAATTGTTACATTTGTACGCTGAAAGTATGCGCTAATACCACTTTGCGGTGTCATTCTGATATCTATCGTGGGCAAAAATAGTGTAACAACTTTATCTATAACTATATTCCAAGAAACTATAAAGAAGATTTATGAACTCGTTGAAAGAGATATTTAGAATAGGGAAAGGTCCTTCAAGCAGTCATACTATGGGTCCCGCTCGTGCAGCAGAGATATTTGCGCAGCGTAATCCGAATGCTAAAGCGTTCGAAGTAACACTATATGGCAGTTTGGCTGCAACGGGAAAGGGCCACCTTACCGATGTGGCTATCACCGAAGTGTTATCTAAAATAGCTCCAGTAGAAATAATATGGAAACCGGGCACAGTGCTATCTTTCCACACAAATGGTATGCGCTATAAGGCGTTAGATGCCGAAAAACACGTTGAAAACGAATGGGTGGTGTATAGTGTTGGCGGTGGTGCGCTCTCTGAAGGAAAAGGAAAAGACGATATGTTTTATACAGAACCAGTCTACGAACTATCTACACTGAAAGCAATACAACACTGGTGCGAAGATAGTGGGCGTGGTTTCTGGGAATATACAGACGAATGTGAAGGTTCTGAAATATGGGACTATTTGCACGAAGTGTGGCTTATGATGTGTAATGCTGTGGAACGTGGTTTGGAAAACGATGGCGTATTACCCGGTCCGTTGAAGCTTTCGCGTAAAGCCAGCAACTATTATATAAAGGCATTAAGCTATAGAAGCAGCCTGCAATCGCGTGGCTTGGTATATGCTTATGCACTTGCCGTTAGCGAAGAAAATGCCTCTGGTGGTACCATTGTTACTGCGCCAACTTGTGGCTCGTGTGGTGTTATGCCGGGCGTGCTATACCATCTGGCTAAGGCGCATCAGTTCTCCGAACGCAAAATTCTACGTGCGTTGGCTACTGCTGGTTTATTTGGCAATGTGGTAAAAGCCAATGCGTCTATCTCTGGAGCCGAAGTAGGCTGTCAAGGCGAAGTAGGTGTAGCTTGCGCTATGGCGTCTGCAGCTGCTTGCCAGCTATTTGGTGGAACACCGTCGCAAATAGAGTATGCAGCCGAAATGGGGTTAGAACATCACTTGGGAATGACCTGCGACCCTGTTTGCGGATTAGTGCAGATACCATGTATAGAACGTAACGCTTTTGCTGCATGCCGTGCGCTCGATGCGCAACTGTATGCTAACTTTAGCGATGGGCGCCATCGTGTTTCGTTCGACAAGGTTGTCGAGGTGATGAAACAAACTGGACACGACCTTCCTTCGCTTTATAAGGAAACCAGCGAAGGTGGTTTGGCACAAGATTTTGAATGGTAAAAACTTTATAAGGGTCATGGCTTCTCTATGGCTCTTATAACTAAACGGTGCATTAGCGTATAGCCTAATTTTGCTTTATTTTATGCTGAATACGTAGCAAGCTAATACAAGTTAGTACTACCAGCAATATAACTGGCAAAAAAGCGATGTATGGCACGAAACAATTGTATTAGCGAAATATAATAGCATTATGTGCTAATGCCCCATTTGTATAGAAACATTTTCTGCAGCTAAATTCCTATCTAAGTTCTGCAACTATATACTCCGACTGTGTTCCTATACGGAATTTGCCTCCCCAAATGCCAATACCCGACGACACATAATATTGCGTTTTGCCCTTTTGCAGCGGACCAAACGCGTCTTCGTAAATAGCATCTTCAATCCAGCTAATGGGCCAAACTTGTCCGTAATGTGTGTGTCCCGATAGTTGGAAGTCTACTCCTGCTTGCTGTGCTTCCTCCAAATGGTACGGCTGATGGTCTATAACTATGGTGTAATAGCCGTGTGGTGCTTTCTCTGCGAGTGTTTTAAGTGGAGCCCTTCGCATATTTATTCGGTCGTCTCTGCCTATCACAAGTAGCGTGTCGCCACCTTTCAACGGAACTAAAGCGTGGTTATCTATCAGCAAATTTATACCCGCTTTTTTGTAAAACTGTTTAGCCTTTGGTTCGCCACTGTAGTATTCGTGGTTGCCCAAACACGCATAAACCGGAGCTTTTAGACGTTTAAACTCTGCTGCCATATTTTGTTCGTTTATGGCGCGGATACTTCTGTCTATTATGTCGCCACCTATCAAAACAGCTTCTGGTTGCTCTTTGTTCACGGTGTCTATCCACTTCCTAAATTCGTCGGCACGATTGTGGTAGCCCAAATGCAAGTCTGTAAGCATCACAATGCGGTGCTTTTGCTTCATTTTCTGTTCTGTATTCAGCTGTATTTCTACACGTTTTTTGTCCATATAGTGTAGATATCCATATACAAAGACACCTATAATAAGTGCCGAAATAGTTACAGTTCCTGTCCAACTATTATAAAGAAACTCCTTAGGAATGAGTCTAATAAGCCTAAGAAGGTCTAACACCACAAACAGCATTAGCAAGTATAAGCCTATAAATATAGACGACGTGCCCACCTCGTATAGTGCTGTTGCAAGTGGCATTGGCATCTTGTCTAAAAGCGTATTTAGAAAAAGGCAGAAGAAACACAGCAATATTGCTGCCACAGCAAGCCATTTTCCTAAAATGCCAAACGGCACAAGCTGCCAAATATGCCAACTAATGTATGCGGCACTTGCCGAAACACCCACTAAAAGCAGTCCTATTATCCATGTAAAATTCATACGTACAATCTTTTGTTCTTTTGTTTTTATTTGTTCTTCCAAAGGTACATATTTTTGCTGTTATACCAAACTAAACATAAATGTTGTTGGTTCTTAGCATCTGAATATACCTTTAAACAGGTAAAAACACGTTTCTGCAAGTGCCTATACACTATAAGCGTTTATATAGGCAACACGTATAAGCATCTATTTATAAGCGTTTTGTGGTTTGTTTAGTTTCTTAAAAACCGCTTCACTTTGTTGTAATACTGTTGCGTTTTGCTCTTGCTAAAGTTTATTCCGCCATGCCACATACGAATGGCTCGCTCTGCATTGTTTGTCTTGTTATATTTTGATTGAAACAGAACAAACATCTCTCTCGATTTTTCGGGACTGAAACGGTCTGCCATTGTGTAACGTTTCTTGCTACCTTTTGCTTTTAAAATGTTGTTACATTCTGCCACAACGTGGTGCGAAATTTGTAATATTCCAGCGTGCGGACCGTTTACGGCTTTTGCATTTCCTTTACTTTCTACCTGTGTAATAGCGTCCATCACGGGTCGCCAATCGAATTTTTTAGCTTTTGCGGCAGTCTCTGCACTTGCAGAGTTTAGTGCCAATACCATTAAAATTCCTACTGTTAGTGTTCTTATATTTCTCATTACATACAATTTTCCGAAACCTATAAACTTACCACAAAATGAGCAAGCTATGCGAAATGGTGCACATGAGAAATGGTGCACATAATTTCTCGGCTTCATATTAATGCGTGCAAAGGTATAAAAAAATATGCTGATAATCAAATTGTTGAGTATTACTTAACAAATTAATACATTAACCACGCTGCTTTCTAACTATTGTTTAAAAGGCTTAATACGCCTGTTTGCCTACTTTCTGGCTTTGCTTGCAGCCCTGCCTAATGCTTATTTTGTGGCGCATAAATTTTGCTAATTAAGAACTTTACAGTACCTTTGCACACGTTCGGCATACCAAATGCGTATAGCCAAACCAATGGCTCCGTAGCTTAGCTGAATAGAGCGTAGGATTCCGGTTCCTAAGGTCATGGGTTTGAATCCCATCGGGGTCACTAAAGAGAAGATACAAATAGTATCTTCTTTTTTTATGTAAAGCGATAATAGCAGATTATAAGATAGTTACAAGTAAACATTAAATAAAAACAATAGTGTGTACGGCAGCGTAATCAGTCATTGCTTTTCTTCCTTTAGTTCTATTGTTTCTCCATGTTCCATTAAGCAACTTTCTGTGCCCATACCACTTGTTTTTTGTTGTGTGCAGTGTGTTGTGGCATACCACTTTATGCAAGCACAAAGTTTTAGACGTCTGTAACGTTCGTCTTAGATATCTGTAACGTTCGTTTCAGACGTCTGTTTTAAATCTCCCTCTAATCTATCGCATTTTCTTTATAAAATAAGGGTGTACACTATATGTTATACACCTTTATATATATAGCCTGTAAAAATGCCACATTGGTATGTGTATGCTTATTAATGCACTCTTGTTGTTTGTTGCTTGTTGTTTGCTTGTGTGTGGTGCGCTTTGCAATAGTGTAGGGCGTAGAGTTAGCCTATATGGTGCAAAATGCGAATAAAGTTGCTTGTTCGAATAGAAAAAATCACTAACTTTGCAGCGTAAAAAATAAGCTGAATTACTTAACAAACAGAGATGAACGAAGAGAAAAACAAAGGTGGAATGATGAGTGTTATTGCTGCTTTAGGTGCTAATGTGCTGGTGGCAATATCAAAGTTTATAGGTTTTGCAATATCTGGTTCGGCTGCAATGCTGAACGAGTCGATACATAGTATAGTAGATTGTGGCAACGAAATATTGCTGCTTGTGGGCAATAAGCAAGCTGCTGCAAAAGTGTCAGACAAACACCCGTTTGGTCAGGCTCGTGCAAAATATTTCTATAGCTTGGTAGTTGCTATGATGTTGTTCTTTGCAGGCGGTGCATTGGGTGTAATGGAAGCCACCGAAAAGTTGTTCCACCCCGAACACAATGTAGAAAACACGTGGCTTGTGATGGGTATATTGGTGTTCGGACTGATTGTAGAAACTGTTAGTTTGCGTGTTGCTATTAAAGAGATAAAAGCACTTAACAAAGACGGGTTGTCGCTTTACAGATTTTTGCGAGAGAGCCGACATAGCGAAATTCTTATAATTTTTGCCGAAGACAGTTGTGCCGTTTTGGGTTTGCTGATAGCTTTAGGTGGCACGTTGCTTAGCCATTTCACCAATAACCCATTCTACGATGCCTTGTCTGGTGTGTTAATTGGATTGTTGCTTTGCGGTGCAGCCCTCTTTTTGGCATGCGAATTTTACGGGTTGCTTATTGGCGAAAGCGTTACAACAAACGACTTGCTGCGCATTAAGTCTGCTTTCAATCGCACCGAAATAAGTAAGCTGATTAATGTAAAGACCATACATTTAAGTCCTACAGATATTTTGGTTACGGCTAAAATTGATTTAAAACCCGAATTTGAGGCGCAAGCATCTGCCATAATTAACGATATTGAGCGAAATATGAGGGCAGATTTTGCCAACTACAACATATTTATATATATAGAAACCGACGAATATAAAGCCAACTATGTGCGTAGGTAACAGAGACCCTAATCCAACAAATAATTATAAAGTAGCCGTAAGAATGACACTTCCAAGTCCTCAAGTAACATCGGGTGAGATAAAAGTGGAGGAGTATTATCTTGGACCAAACTATAATTTATCGTTCAACGTGGCAGGCTATTATATGTGCCACGAAGATTTTTGGAAGCGAATAGACAGGAACGAAATTATAGAACGCACATTCTGGTTGGATACTTATTGGGTTAAAAATGATGTAAAACCCAACAGCAACGAATTTATGCCGTTTGCAGCGGAGCTTAGTCTCAATGGTGTAGCACAAAGCGACAAGATGAATAAACTTGGAACTCATTATTTCATTCCTTGGCTAAAGACACCAGCATGGCAATAACAGAAAGTAGTGATATATAGAAAAAGCGGCTGAACAAGTCGCTTTTTTTATTTGTAACAATCGTGCCTAAGTTGTTTAATTTAAATATCTTTTTTTAGGTTCGGTTGAAAATAATAGAGAAAGCTATAAACTGCGCCAACTGCTTGTTTTATAAGCCGATATGCCATATTAGGTGTATATATAAAACAGCTAAATATAGTAGCTTTTGTTTTATACGTCTGTTGCGTTCGTTTTATACGTCTGTCAGTAGCGTTTCAGACGTCTGTCAGTAAGTAAATAGATATCGCACAAAACAGCAACTTTTATGTTTTTATATTATAAT
>NZ_GL982514.1:490435-590927 GCF_000220255.1 Prevotella pallens ATCC 700821 | reverse complement strand
GTTTCCATTTGGGTATTATAATGAATGGCTAACCACCAATATATAGTTTTGTGTTTTGTGGTATAAGCGCGGAGACTATTACAATAGTTTTCTTTTCTGCTGAAACTTCTTTGTTTAGCTAAACAATGTGCTGCTGTTAGTGTAAGAGTGTAGCCGAGTGAGGGTAGTGCTAAAAACAAAAGAAGTCGCCTTTAGTAAGACGACTTCTCTTTTCTGTTGTTGCGGGTGCAGGACTCGAACATGCGACCTCCAGGTTATGAGCCTGGCGAGCTACCAACTGCTCCAACCCGCGATATTACCATTTGCAATTTTAAAAATAAGCTCTAATTACTTGTTCCTGAATTGCGAGTGCAAAGGTAGGTATTTATTTTTATATATGCAAGACGTACAGACGATATTGCTGATAAATCGGTATATTTTAACATAAGTAAACATTATAGTTACTAAAAAACTTGAGAAGAGAGTAGGAATTAATTTTGCAGACTAAATAAAATCTATTACCTTTGTCGTCTATTCTGGTTGCTTGCCTTGAGCATGGCGCAGAAGCAAAACAAAACAACGATATATATATAATAAGGTGTAGTGGAAGCACTATGCTCAGCTTAAACAATATAATACATGGAAAAGAAAATAGTAATGGTTACGGGTGCAACAAGTGGCATTGGCGAAGCTTGTGCACGCAAGTTTGCACGTGGTGGATATAATGTTATAATTACCGGACGCCGCAAAGAGAAGCTCGACACACTGCGCCGTGAGCTTGAAAATATGGGAGCAGAAGTGTTGGCAATGGAGTTTGACGTGCGCGAACGTGCATCAGCACGCAAGGCAGTAGACTTTTTAAAAGGTAAATGGGCAAATATAAATGTGCTGATAAACAATGCAGGGTTGGCATTAGGATTAGACAAAGAGTACGAAGGCAGCTTTGAAGATTGGGACACAATGATAGATACCAACATAAAAGGTTTGCTGAATATGACCCGTTTTGTTGTTCCCGGAATGGTGGAACGCAACGAAGGACACATTATAAATATAGGCTCGGTGGCAGGCGATGCTGCTTATGCAAACGGAAATGTGTATTGTGCAACAAAAGCAGCAGTTAAAGCATTGTCGGACGGACTGCGTATAGATGTGGCAGAAAGTAATGTGCGTGTAACCAACTTGAAACCAGGATTGGTTCAAACCAACTTCTCTAATGTGCGTTTCCATGGCGACGATGCTCGTGCAGAAAGTGTTTATAAAGGTGTGAAACCACTTACAGGCGACGATATTGCCGATGTAGCATTCTATGCGGCAAGTGCTCCTGCCCATGTACAGATAGCCGAAGTGCTAATTTTGGCTACACATCAGGCAAATGGGTCGGTGATTGTGAGAAAGTAAGGCAGATATTGCACTACAAACAAGAAGAAACAAAAAGGCGAAGCATTGTAGAGAGGTAGTTGTCCTCTTGCAGTGCTTCGCCCTTTATGTTTTAATTTACACTTTTCTAAATTTTGCTTTCAATCGTTTGTAGCCATCAACACCCAATATAGCGAGTCCACAATATTGGAAAGCCTTTGCTAATCCGAAGAAAATAACCCACAAGACACCTTTCATCTCCATAGATATGGGGAAAACAGCTTGAGCGAACGATGCAATATAGCACGGTATGCACATAGCCAAAATAACAACGCCAGTGCGGAACGACAATTTTTGAAGCCATGCAACAAAACGTTTCAATAGGGTAGGAGTAGTCATTTATGTGGGTGTTATCTAAAATTGTCCCATACCTTTTCTGTTGGTAAAGGCGAAACAACAACAATTTTTTGTTTGCTTACGGGGTGTATAAATTCAACCTTATGACTTAGTAGCGATATGCTACCATCTGGATTAGAACGGCGCGCGCCATATTTTAAGTCTCCCTTAATAGGGCAACCCATCGCAGCGAGTTGGCACCGTATTTGGTGGTGGCGCCCAGTAAGCAAGTTTACTTCGAGTAAGGTGTAATGTTCGGTCTGTCCAATGGTCTTATATTTCAGTATGGCTTGCTTAGCGTTTGGCATTTCGTTATTATACACATAACTTTTGTTTTGCTTTTCGTTTCGCACCAGCCAATTAGTTAGTGTAGCTTCTGGCATATTAGGTGCCGTTTGCACCATAGCCCAATATGTTTTTCTGACTTCGCCATTTCTAAACATATTGTTAAGTCGGGATAGAGCTTTTGATGTTTTGGCAAAGACAACTATACCAGACACAGGACGATCTAAACGGTGCACAACGCCCAAGAATACATTGCCAGGCTTTGCGTATTTCTCTTTAATCCATTCCTTAATAGTTTCAGAGAGCGGTTTGTCGCCTGTCTTGTCGCCTTGTACTATTTCTCCGCTTTGCTTATATACAATAATAATATGGTTGTCTTCGTAAAGAACTTGCATAGTTTTAAAAGAATCTATCGCCCTTTCCCTATGCGAGTAAGGACGATAGAAAAATAGAAAGGAATATTACATATTCATACCACCATCAACCTGAATGACCTGTCCAGAAACATAGCTTGATAGGTCTGATGCTAGATAGAGAGCAGTGTTAGCGATATCTTCGGTGGTACCCCCACGGCGCAATGGAATCTTAGATGCCCATTCCTTGCGTATTTCTTCTGACAGCTGTTGTGTCATAGCAGTGTCAATAAAGCCTGGCGCAATAGCATTTGCACGCACGCCCTTTGGTCCCATTTCTTGCGCTACACTCTTTGCTAGAGCAATCATACCCGCTTTAGAGGCTGCGTAGTTAGCCTG
The DNA here is from genome assembly GCF_000220255.1 of Prevotella pallens ATCC 700821. Classification (GTDB taxonomy): domain Bacteria; phylum Bacteroidota; class Bacteroidia; order Bacteroidales; family Bacteroidaceae; genus Prevotella; species Prevotella pallens. The sequence goes on along the minus strand of NZ_GL982514.1, from coordinate 588,159 downwards.
ACCTGCGTTTCCGTGTACTCCCACCACACTTGCCATATTGATTATACTACCATTGCGTTGGCGCATCATAACTGGCACGCAAGCATGTATAAAGTTGAATGCACTCTTTAGATTAACACCAATAACAGCGTCCCATTGTGCTTCAGACATTCGGAGCATTAAACCATCTTTGGTTATACCAGCATTGTTCACCAATATATCGACACTTCCAAACTCCTCTTTCACTTGTTTTACTACTTCTTCAGACTGAGCGAAATCGGCTGCATTGCTTGCGTAGCCTTTACATTTAACTCCGAGAGCCGAAATTTCAGCCTCAGTAGCCTTTCCGTTTTCATCGATAACGAGGTCGGTGAAGGCAATGTTAGCACCTTCGCTTGCAAATTTTATAGCAATTGCTTTACCTATTCCACGTGCAGCGCCTGTAATGAGGGCTGTTTTACCTGTTAATAATCCCATAATCTGTTTTTATTTATGTTTTTAATATCTATGTTTTTGGTAGGTTTAGTATCTCAATAATGTATGTTTTGGAAATCTAAACAATACAAGTTACACCTATTATTATATAGGTATTGATACGCATTTTAATAGGTGTTGTTGTCTGTTTTGCCTTTTCCTAACTTATTTCCGAGTGCTCCGTACACCACTTTTGCCACGAGCGGCCGACTACTTGCTTCGGTTAATCCGTGTCCGAGTCTGCCATATATAAATGGAACTTCCAATCCTTTAATACAGTAGTGTGTTATATCGGCAACTAAGTCTACGTTGTCTATATCGAAATCGCCATCGTTTTTAGCTTCCGTGTAAACCTTTCTGAAGAGTTCTATTTCGTCTTCATCAAAGTTTTTGCGTACTTTCTCTACCATCCATATATTGCGAAAGAACTCTGCTCTGAGGTTTCCATTCCTCATAACAGTTTCTTTAATCATACTAAGATGGGTGTAAATGAGTTCTATAATCTTATCGTGAGGTGGTATTCGTTTCGATGCCACTTCGTCTAACTTGTCTGATAAGCGTTCCAATTCGCCTTCAATGACGGCATAATACACATCGTCTTTACTTTTAAAATACGTGTATAGTGTGCGGCGCCCTTTTCCCGACGCTTCTGCAATGTCGTTCATTGTTGTGTTTGCAATACCTTTCTTAGCAAAGATTTGCCTTGCTACGTCTACAAACATTTGTCTTGTCTTTGAAATAGACATCTCTTTCTCTCCTTAAACTCCTCTGGTTTATTATGCCGAAATGGTAGCTGTTTATACCATTGCACAATGTTTTTATTGTGTGCAAAAGTAGAGAAAAAAAACTAAATCTACAAGGAATTGCGTAAAAATACATATTTTTTAGTATTTTGTGCACTTTCTGCTACATTATAATATTGAGGTAAATGAAGTGTAGCGAACGGTTTTCTGATATCTTAGAATGCTATGGAACAAGTGCCATTGCATGCTTATGGTTTAGTAATGTATATGCTTCTCTATACTTCTATCTCCAATCCATCGTACGCAAAATAGAAGTTTTTAGGTAAGCGTTGCTGAGCTTCTTCGTGTAAACCTATCTCGTGTGTTAGGTGTGTTAGGTAGGTTTGTTTAGCCTTAATGGTGCGACTAAATGCAATGGCGTCGTCTATTAATTGGTGCGAGTGGTGTTCTTTTTCCCATCGCAAGGCATTTACTACAAGTGTATCTACACCTTTGAGATATGATAGCTCTGTGTTGTTTATGGTTTTCATATCGGTGATATATGCAAAGTTGCCTATGCGGTAACCCATAATAGGCATTTTTCCATGCATTACCTCGATGGGTGTAACGGTGCAATCGCCTATTGAGAATGCTTTGTGCGGAACAATAGTGTGCAGATTGAGCTTCGGAACACCCGGGTAAAGATGCTCTTTGAAGCAATAAGGAAAGTTGTGGCGTAGACCTTGACAGGTGTCTTTGTTAGCATAAATTTCCAAATCAGATAACCAACTGAACGGCCGCAAATCGTCTATTCCACCCACATGGTCGTAATGGATATGTGTTATTAATATACCATCAATCTTTTTGTAAGGCACAGGCAATATTTGCTGACGAAAGTCGGGACCGCAATCTATAAGAATGCGAGTAGTTTCGGTTTCGAGTAATGCCGATGTACGTAGTCGTTTATCCTTAGCATTGTTGCTTTTGCACACTTTGCATGTACACCCAATGACGGGCACACCATTAGAAGTACCAGTACCTAAGAAGCGTAATTTCATTGTTTTTGTTTAGCAAATGTTCACCTCTGGTTTAATTTCGATGTCGAATTTCTGCTTAACATCGTGCTGAATAGTTTTATAAAGTTGCACTACTTCGCTACCAGTTGCGCCTCCGCAGTTCACCAATACCAGTGCCTGTTTATTGTGTACGGCGGCTTTTCCTAATGCTTTACCTTTCCAACCACATTGTTCTATGAGCCAACCTGCTGGTATCTTTTCGTACTCGCTATCAATAGTGTAGTGGGGCATACCAACATATTGCTGTGCCAACTGGTTATATTTATGTGTTGGTACCACTGGATTCATAAAGAAACTACCAGCATTTCCTAGTACTTTTGGATCAGGTAGTTTGGCGTTTCTTATGTCAATAATGGTTTCGCGAAGTTGCATTGCTGTTGGATTGTCTATACCCTTTGCAGCCAATGCTACACGAATGTTGCCATAGTCTAACTTCGGATTGTATGTTTTAGAAAGTTTGTAAGTAACAGCAGTGATAAGAAAGCGATTTTTCCATGCGTGTTTAAATTTGCTTTGCCGATAACTATATGCGCATTCTGTGTTTGTGAAACGGCAAATTTTTCCTGTTTCTATCTCTACTGCTTCTACGCATTCTATTAAGTCTTTGGCTTCTGCGCCGTATGCGCCAATGTTTTGTACGGCACTGGCACCCACTTCTCCTGGAATGATAGATAAGTTCTCAGCTCCGTACAAGTTATTTGCCACGCAATAGTCTACAACGTCGTCCCAAATAAAACCAGAACCACAGCGAACGTGGCATTCGTCGGTTTGTTCAAGGAAGCGAATGCCTGAGTGCAACACCGTTCCATTGTAGTCGCCAGTAAGCAATAGATTACTTCCTCCACCTAAAATAAGTAGTGGTCGGTCGGCATCAGTAATCATTCTCGCTACTTGCTGTGCTTCTTCCACCGAACTGTACTCTATAAATCGTTTGCATTTAGCGTCTATTCCAAACGTGTTGTGCCTAAGTAGGCTGTAGTTTTTCTGGTCTATCATACGTTGTCTCTAATTTGTTTCTGTTTTTATTGTTGAGCGTTTGCCATATCCTTTTAGTAAGCAATAATTCTCTCTAAACGCCAGCTCTTTCCTCTATTTTTAAACTCTAATTGGGTTTCAATACCATTAGAAAGTCCTCTAAATACAAGAATTTTCTTTTTACTCTCTCCGTACTTTTGTCCATACAGAATGTTATAGATATTGTTCTTTGGCACTTCTGGCAGATACGTGCTCCACTCCGATGCAGGAATAGTAGTGTTTACCTTGTTTGTGGTTTCTCCACTTGGGTCTATTCCCACGTATGGCAGAGGATCTTTTATGTTTCCTCGTCCGTTGTTTGCAAGGAACTTGCTAAGAAACTCAAGAAACGATGCGTTATATTTCTGTGCAAATCCAATGTTGTTTATCTTGTTCATCTTCCATTTACCGTCCTGATGGTCGAAACAATATTGTTCTACCTTTTTCTGAGTCAGGTTTATTTTCTCCACAATCACAGTGTCGAGCTTGGTAGACTTAGCATATTCTGCCTGACCTTCGTTATCGAAAATCAGTGTATAATAGCCTTTTGGACGGAAGAAATAATCCATTTTCCATTGGTTGCGAGCTATTTGTTTCGTTACTTTCCCATTGTTTTCAACGGGCAGTGGAAACACAATGCGTTTGCGCTGTAGTTTTTTGTTAGCGATAAAGTTGAAAAAGAAGTCGTCGAATAGTTGGTCGGCGGCTTTTGGCATTGGTGTTTCTGCAATAATTTTTGTAGCCGAATCTACATTGTTTGTAGTATCTGTGGTGTCGGCAACAACAGTTTTGGTAGAGTCAGCTGGCTCCACTTTCTTTTTGTTACAACTTGTTGTGAGGCTTATCATAGCTACACACACAAGTACAACGAGTAAAATTGCTTTTCTCATATTCTCTATTTATATTTCTCAAATTATCTTCTTTGCTCCTAAAACTGTTGCAAATGTACTACATTTATTTTATATTAAAGTAGGTATTTATAATTAAATATGTTGAGAAAGCAAAATGAAAACACTCTGTAAACCCACACACGTTTTGTTTTCAGTAGCTACTAAAGTCTGTAATAAGCAATATTTTTCTATTGCAGTGCTTATATTTTAGATTATATATTGTACCTTTGCCGAAAATTTTAAGCGTTATGATTCTCGAAAAGATAGAAGAACTATTAAAAGAAGTGAGCAACGTATCGGCAAAGAATGCTGAAGAAGTTGAGCTGCTTCGATTAAAATATCTTAGCAAGAAAGGCGAAATAAATGCCTTAATGAGCGAATTTCGCAATGTAGCTGCCGACCAGAAGAAGACGGTGGGTATGAAAATAAACGAGCTAAAGCAGCTTGCACAAGCTAAAATAAACGACTTACGCGAACAGTTGGAAACGAACGAGGCGCAAGGTAACGATATTGACCTTACCCGAACTGCATACCCTGTTGGTTTAGGCTCTCGACACCCGCTTACGTTAGTAAAGAAAGAAATTATAGATATATTTGCACGAATGGGGTTTACCCTTTATCAGGGTCCAGAAATTGACGACGATGAGCATGTGTTTACTATGCTGAATTTTGCTGCCGACCACCCTGCGCGCGATATGCAAGACACTTTTTTTATTGAACATTCGCACTCTTTAGACGTTACAAAGAATGTTCTGCTACGAAGCCATACCTCTAACGACGAGGCTCACTATATGTCCACACACCAGCCGCCTATACGTGTGCTTTGCCCAGGACGTGTATATAGAAACGAAGCCATTAGCGCACGTGCCCATTGTTTCTTTCATCAGGTGGAGGGACTGTATGTAGACAAGAATGTTAGCTTTACCGACCTAAAGCAGGTTCTACTTACTTTTGCTCGCGAAATGTTTGGTGCAGATACCAAAATACGCCTTCGTCCAAGCTATTTCCCATTTACCGAACCCAGTGCCGAAATGGATATAAGTTGCAATATATGCGGTGGCGAAGGCTGCGGATTTTGTAAACACACGGGTTGGGTAGAGATTTTAGGTTGCGGCATGGTAGACCCTCACGACCTTGAGGCTTGTGGTATCGACTCGAATGTGTACACCGGATATGCTTTTGGTATGGGTGTAGAACGCATTACCAATCTTAAATATAGGGTGAGCGACCTTCGTATGTTCTCCGAAAACGATGTTCGATTCTTAAAAGAGTTTGAGAGTGCATTGTAAGCACGTGGCATTTGCTATGGTTGTTTGTTGCACTTGTTCTGTAAAATATCGTGCTATATATTAATAAGGTGTAAATAATATACAATGAAGCAGGAAGTGAATTTAAAAAATTTGCTTCCTGCTTTGTTTTTATTGGCTTTTTCTCGCTCCAACAATTTTGTTATGGCATAAACCATTCTATGTTGTTTATGCTCTTGCGTTCTGTTCTTTCTTGTTTTTATGTTGGCATATTGGTTTCTTTTATACCTGGTATGAAACTATTCTTCGCACGCCTTTTTTCAGAAACCAATGGCTTATTCCACTGCTTATCAAGTTTTTTAGGTAGTTTCCATCGCTTTCTATCCATATTCTAACAACCTATTTTGATTAAAAGAAAATGGGTTAGTTTTCAGACGCTCTCAAAATAGATATCTAAAACTATCACGACAGATATCTGAGACGATTGCGACAGATATCTAAAACGATTGTGACAGATATCTGAAACTTCGTGCTCATTTTAGTATAACAAAAAAGTTTGTTTGCTCTGTGCTTCGCATCTTGTTTCTTTAACAAAAAAAGTGTTCTGCTATTCGCATACGTTGTTAATTAATGTTGTATATAATTTGTTTTTTCACCTAAAGTTGTTTTAAATACCAAAAGACTATGTAACTTTGCACTGAAAAAATTACATATTAAGAAACTTAACTATATACGTTTGCTAAAAGTAAACTTGTTTTTAGGATAAATAATAGTAGTAGTAGCACTCTTAAAAGAGCTTGCTTAGCACGCTGATGAACTCAAAATAACAGTAATCGAAGTTCCGAAAGTCTGTTCACTGAAACTATCTTTACACCGCTTGTGGATTGTTCCGCAATACGTGTGAGGCAGTTTGTTGGCAACTAACTTGCTTATTTTGCAGATAAAAGTGCTTTTACTATGAATAACAAAGGAATGAAAAATGAAAAAGAGGTATGATTCTCCCATAACAGAGGTAGTAATAATGGATGTTACGCAAAACTTTTTAGTGGATTCTGCACATAGCACTCAACACGAAGGATTTACTGGAGGAACTGATCTTTCTTCCCAAGTTGTAGATGGAACCGACGACGATTCGCCTTTCTAAACGCTGTAAAACAAATGGCGAAAGAATAGTAAGCATACAGGATAACAACATTAAACAACTCTGAAATGAACAAAATAGTAACACAATTCTTGCTTTGTGCAACAGTGGTTGCTGCCGTTTCGTGCAACAACGATACAGATATTGTCTGCGAAAATAGCAACGAACATTTAACACAAATGTCGTTTCGTACAGTGGGTGTCCCCAATTACAATAATGAGATAACCGACACTCTAAAGAATGCACCTACTCGGACATCTTTGGAAGCCGACCAAACACAAGTAACATGGAATGCTAACGACGTAATAGCTATCGGCTATAAAGGTTCTACAGCTGGCGCTGTACAACCATTTACAACACCTACCACAGCCAGCGATGTAAGGTTTTGGGGACAAGCGCCCAACAATAAGGCACCTTATTTTATGATGTATCCATACCAAAATGGACAGAAAATAGAAGTATTGGCAAACAAAAAGGCTAAATATACTTACTCCATACCTAAAACACAAACCGCTATTGCTGGTACGTTCGACCCAAAAGTTAATTTTGCGGTGGGAATTATTCCACAAGAATATAAGCCATTTGTTGCCTACAACCTTTGTGGCTTATTGCAGTTCAGCTTTCATGGTGTAAGTAATGTGGCACAAATAAAGCTTATTTCTCGCGGATTAGAAGCATTGGCAGGCGATGTGAGTACAGAGGTTGAGTTTAAAGATAATGGAACAATTGGCACCGTAAACTCTACTTTTGTTGCAAATACACAAATAGGCATAGTAAACTATGTGCCTGCTTCGGGCACAATGGCAGAAAATACCAACTATTTTGTTGTGCTTCCAACAGGGAAACTTGCTTCTGGGCTAACACTTGTATTTATATTAACCGATGGTAAAAGTCTACAAGTTAAGCTGAACGATGCTGTAAATATAGAACGTGCAAAACGCTATGATTTGGGAAACATTGCGCTCAATGCATCGAAAGCGAAGGTAGAAATACTATCGAATAAAGGGTTAATAGAGTCGGTAAAACTACAAATCAGAGACTTGGAGCTTAATCCTGATGGAACTTTAGATATCTATAAGGGCAATAACTTAGAGAAAATACTATCGCTTAAAGGTAATCTAAACATTGCCTATAACGATAATATTACATCGTTAGATGGACTGCAATACTTCCGTAATGTAACCGATTTGAACATTTATGGTAACAAAAACTTAGCAGGCAATATAGATTTGTCTAAATATAAGCAGCTAACAGGTTCGGTAGAAATACAGCGCTGTCCTGCCGTTACAAAGGTAGATGTTACGGGCTTAGATATAAACACGCTAAAAGTGCACGATATGGACGGTGTGAAAGAGGTAGTAACACGTGGAAACAAAAAACTTGAAGCACTTGATTTGTACAGTAACAAGGTATTAGAAGGCGTAGATGTTAGCAATTTGCCTGTACTAAAAGAAGTAAGATTCTATTCTAGTCCGCGCGTTAAAACCGTCAATACATCGAATACGCCTGAACTAAGAAGCATAAATGCTGCATCGGTTAACGGTTTAGAAAGTATGACTGGTCTGGACGATAATGTATTGCTTCAGGATTTCGTAGCGTCTTATACAAAACTTAAAAAGCTGGATTTCTCTAAACAAACTAAGTTGCGGACAGTAAATATATCGTATTCAGATGTTACAGAAATTAAGGGATTGGCTTCTGCTGGTGAAAACTTACTTAGCTTGGAATTGGCACTAAGCCATGTTGGAGCTTTAGATGTGTCGCACAATCCTAACCTACAGATGATAGATGTATATGCTGTTAAAGAGATAACAACATTAGATGTACGAAACAACTTAAAACTTACCAAGCTGCGTACATCGTTTGCTTCTAATCTTAGTGAACTGAAATTAGGAAACAACGTAGCGTTAAAAGAGTTGAGAGTGTCTCATTGCAAGTTTACTACACTTGACATTCGCAAGTTTACAAGGCTAACAACGTTCTATGCTGGTAGTCAATCGCCCAACGGTTTTCTTGCCAATATTGTTGTTACGATGACAGCACAACAGAAAGCAAAGTTTGGTGATATATTTAGAGAAAGCGCTTTCGACGGAAACGCGAATTATGAAAATACCAACAGTTATGTGAAAGTGGTTGTGCAATAGCATAAAAACAAGCAAACATAAAGTCCCATACAACAGCAGGTTGAGTGGGACTTTTTGTTTTTATGTGGTTATAATAAACCATTGAATGCTAATAATACTGTAAATTTAGGGTTAAGCAAAAGCAACAGCACAGCCTTCTTGCAATAAAGGTTTGGTAGGAAATGGGTGGCGGGGGTGTAAACAGCTTCTGTGGTTTGTTTATAAATCAAATAAAACGCCTCTAATGTTTATAAAAGTCAGCTAAATATAGTTCGTTTTTTCTCAGATATCTGTCACGTTCGTTTCAGATATCTGTCACATTCGTTTTAGATATCTGTCGTGTTCGTTTTAGATATCTGTCACGTTCGTTTTAGATATCACATAAAGTTGCAACAGTTATGGTTCTATGTTGTAACAGCAGAAAGAAACTTATTTGGCTGAGAAATATAAAATTATTTATGCTACAATGTTTTTGTTCTATTATTGCTATAAGTAGCTTAACAGCAATATGTTGTTACGTGTTTTGTTGTATGAATTTGAAAGCCATTACAATAGTCTACTATTCCAGAATATAGCCACATTTTTTTTGCAGAATTGCTATAAACGTTTAGTTTTTGCTGTTGCGATGCAGGGCAGAAACCAATGGTTGTGCGTTATATTAGCACTATATTTGTTTTAAATAATTTGAGAGCGCAGAACAAGACAACAATCTCCGTAGCAGAGTTCTAAAGTATCTTTGGGTTACTTTAAATCGTATATTTCGCTTGGAATTTTCCGTCGCAACACCTCTACAATAAAGTCTACTCCAGCTCGTAGTCCATAGCTTTCCATTAAACTTGTAACCGCTATTCGTGCCAGTTCAGGGTGATTGTTCTCATCGCTTAAGTGGCAGAGCCAAACATGTTTTAAGCTTTCGGTGGCGTTTTCTACAATGGTTCGCGCACATTCAGCATTGCTTAAATGTCCTATTTGGCTTGTAATGCGTTCCTTCAGATATAGCGGGTACGGTCCAGCCATAAGTTTCTCCACTTCGTGATTAGCTTCAATCACTAAGTAGTTTGCTTTTGCAACAAACGCACATATCTCTTCTGTTACGTGTCCGCAATCGGTTACGAGCGTAAAAGTAATACCTTCGCATTGCACACAATATCCAACACAGTCGGAGCTATCGTGTGGCACTGCAAAAGGAGTAACAGTGAAATCGCCAATTTGTTGTGTTTTTCCTTTTTCAACATACCTCACTTGGTTGGGTGAAACTTTCTTCTTTACACACCAGTTTTTAGCAATACCCTCGTGAACAGCCTGTGTAGAGTATACAGGTATATTGAAGCTATCGCTTATACTTCCCACCGACTTAATGTGATCGGCGTGATCGTGCGTAATAAGAATATGGTGAATCATTGATAAGTTTAGTCCGTAGCTATGCATATACTTCTTCATGGAGCGTATACCTACGCCACAATCTATAATAATACTATCGTTCTCTGTATATAAGAGGTATGCGTTGCCACTGCTTCCGCTACCAAATGATATAAATTTTAGCATTGCTTTTTAATTTGTTGCAAAAGTAATAAATAAATTTTACACAACAATGCGTATAGGCATCGACTTGTCTTTGTACTGTTGTTTTTCACTTTCGTTAAGGTCTGTGGGTATATGGGGTATTATGTGTTATTATTAAACATTATAAGCGTTCAATGTGTTGTGTGGTGGTTATAAACCACTGTTTTTTAGGGCATATAGTTCTATGTTTTTATTAGAACGGCAGTCCCACAGCAAAATGGAAAGTGAAGTCGCGGCTAAACTTAGGATTAACAATAGGGTAGTGTCGTCTTCCAGAAGAATAGGCAGGGTCTATAGCTTTCATACCAGCATCGAAACGGAGAATGAAATAATCGAAGTTGAGGCGCAATCCTAAGCCGTATGACACAGCCATTTGCTTTAAAAACTTACTGAAAGTAAACTGTCCGCCTGTTTGGTCGGCATATTTTCTGAGCGTCCATATATTACCCGCATCAACGAAAGCTGCACCATCGAACTTCCAGAATAGATGTGTTCTGTATTCGGAGCTAAGATTAAGTTTTAAATCGCCCGTTTGGTTAATAAAGTCTATACGTCCATCGGTGCCACGAAAGCTACCCGGTCCGAGTTCTCTAACACTCCAACCGCGCACCGAGTTAGGTCCTCCAGCAATGTAACGCTTTTCAAACGGCAACACTTTACTATTGCCATAGGGGTAAGCAATGCCGAAATCGGTGTGCAAGGCAAGCGAGTTGCGTGGGTCGAACCGTAGAATGCGAGTAAAAGAGAAGTCGAATTTAAGGTATTGCGCATAAGCTATATTGAATATTTTAGCTTGTCCTTGTTCGTTTTTCTTAAACTTCGCAATGCTGTTAGTCATTGATAGCAAGTTGCCAGCTGACTCTATTTTTGCTTTAATGGCTATATTGTCGTTACGATTATAAGCAACACTGAATCCGGAACGCATAATGAACAAGTCTTCGTAGTTATAACGTAGTATGGCATTTCGGTTAGAAACGTTGTCCAGATAGTCTGCCTTAAAACGTTCGCTTATCCATGGCATATACACATAGCTAAGGTCTGGCACTTCGAGTTCGTAGTTCAGATGTCGCCGAATGTTACTCCAGTTGTATTTCCAAGCTGCTGAAAAAACTCTACGGTGAAACTCTGGTCGGTCCTGAAAGTCCCAACCAACCGACAGTTCGGACACGGCATTGCTGCGACGGCGAAACTCTCGTGTAGAGAAAGGTGAAAGGAAACGTGGGAACTGTAGTTTAGCCTGTATGCCATATTCCTCGTAATTGTGGTTAGAATATCCTTCCAAACCTTTTATTGCCTCGAAAGCGGCACGCAATTCAATGCTAAACAATTCGCTACTATGAAATAGGTTTCGGTTTTGATAGGTAAGAACGGCAGCCGCACCAAGGTCGCCTGCTGTGTTAGTGCCTTCTGGCTGAAACGCAATTGTGTTAGGTTTGGTGTGCGAAAGTTTTATGTTAGCTTCTAAGAAACGAAACGAAGGTGATGTGTAGTCGAATATTCTGTTAATGGCAACAGAGTCGAATTGCGGCATCTCTTTAAACTCTATATCCGTATAGCGTATAGCTCCCAATCTTGCAAAGTTGTTGTAAGTAGTTTGAAGGTCGGTTGCCGAAAAGTATTTGCCTGGCTCTATTAGCGTGTTATCGGCAATAATGCTTCGGCGAAGGTGCAGTCCAGTAGAGTCGCTGGGTATAATGTTCACCTTTCCAATCATATAACGAGGGTGTAAGGTTGGCTTTGCAGTGTCGGTAGTCCTATATTTAGTAAGATGGAGAGTTACATTTACGCCACGCGACCCCCGAATAGAATCGGCAGTATAGTAAATATAGTCTTTATTGAAACGATAATACCCCTGATCGTTCAGAATTTTTGTAATGCGTTTTCGTTCGTTGTCGAGTGCTGCCACGGTGAATTGGTGTGGACGAGCCGTGTTAATGCCTTGCGAAAGTGTGGGTTTAAGAATATTGGCGATGGTTGAGTCTTGTATATCGTAAGTGAAATTGTCTATCATAAACGGTTCGCCGGGCATTAAAGTGTATATTGCTTTGAGTTTCTTTCCTCTTACTTTGGTGCTAAAGTCCACACGCGCATTCATATAGCCCATGTTATTCATAGCCAAACGGAGGTCTTCGCACGATAGGCGTGCTTGCAAAGTGTCGTAATAAACAGGTTTTTCGCCTATGCGTTGCAATGTTCTGTTAATCCATTTTGTGGTGTCTTTGCCAGCTAAAGAGTAAGTTCCAAGCGGTATTTTGAAGAAGGAAAACCACCGCGAGTTCTCTTTCTGACGTACGTATTGTGCCAATTGCGAAGCATTGAAGTCGGCTGCATCGGAACGTAGTTCCACTTTGTCTAGCAAGTAGCTACCATCTGGTACGAACTTATCGGTGGAACACGATGCTAAAAACATCGTTTCAAAGGTAAAAAACAATAGAATATATATATAGAAGAGTTTTATTCGAAACATCAATATAGCCGATTTTTTGCGCAAAGATACTAAAAAGTTAGCAGTAAGAGAATGCAAATAGATGGTTTTTTTGTAATTTTGTGGGGTGATATCGAAGAATAAAATAAAGCTCGTTAGAGCACTTGAGACGAAAAAGGGGCGTGCAAAACATGGCTTGTTTGTAGCTGAAGGACCAAAGGTGGTGGCAGATTTGCTGGCTGCAGGTTTCCATTTAGTAGAACTGTTTGATGCTGAAGACGATATAAAAAAGGTGTCGTTCTTACAGCATCCGCAAGGAAAAGTAGGCATATTTAGATTGCCCGAACAAGCAAAAGAGCCTTTTTTAACGAACGAAACACAAGAGAACACAGACCACAACGAGGCTTTTTGTGTATCGGAACTGTCGCTTGCATTAGACGGAGTGCAAGACCCTGGTAATCTGGGTACAATTATTCGCATAGCCGATTGGTTTGGAATAAAGCATATATTCTGTTCGATGGATACAGCCGATTGTTGGAATCCAAAGGTGGTGCAAGCCACTATGGGGAGTATAGCGCGTGTAACAATGCATTATTTAGATTTAGGGAGATTAATAGATTTGTTGCCGAAGAGTTATCCCATATATGGAACACTGTTAGATGGTAATGATATTTATGCCGAAAAGCTATCTGCTGCGGGATTAATAGTGATGGGGAACGAAGGTAATGGAATTTCTGCTGCCATTAGAGAACGTATAAACCGTAGGCTGTTAATACCTAATTTCTCTACAGAGGCTACGCACGCTGAGTCGTTGAACGTTGCAATTGCAACTGCTATAGTGTGTTCTGAATTTAGACGTCGAGGTACAGTTGAGCCGTAAAATATGTTTTTTTATTAGGCGTAAAACAACAAACAATGGTGTGTTGCTAAATGCTTAACCATTAGAAAACATAATTATAGTAGCTTGTAATAGGGTAGAGCAATTGCAATATTCTATAGAAAACAGACAGCGTAACGCTTGACAATAGGAATAATAATAGGAATTTTAAGATGCTACGGAAGATGCTGTATGAATGTAGTGTAGCATAAAGAAGATATACCATACAGCAATTTTTCTGCAAAGAGTTTAAGCGTTAGGTAGAGAATAGATAGGATAACTATAGGCAGCATTCACAGTCTATTTTATAACCAAACAAGCCACCGTTAGTGTTTATAAAAATTTACCATATATAGTTAGCTTTGTTTTAGATATCTGTCGCGTTCGTTTCAGATATCTGTCACACTCGTTTCAGATATCTGTCGTGTTCGTTTCAGATATCTGTCAGTTGCAAATTAGATATCACACAAAATAACCATCTATATAATTGTGGATTGCAGCACCTAAAAGATATCTATTTTGCTGACGAATTATGCATTACATTGTTTGTACTATTTTAATGTGAATGCTATTAAAGGCATCTGAACATTAATGTGTTATGTTTTCTTGATAGTATTTTTGTTTGCTATTAAAATCTAAATGTTTAAGTTTGCAATTCATATTGTAAACTTAGATATTTGGGCGTAATGGGTAATGATGTAATATAACATAAAGTGGGCACACTATACAGCATACCCACCCTGAGAAATAAAAGTTTTAGACAGATCTAAACAAATAGTTTAGTATAAGATGTGGTATAAACCCACTTATTTCCAGTTTTTATATAGAATGTCGCTTTGTGTATTGAACTTCATTTCCATACCCATTAATTTGGTTGATGCCTTTCCTGTTTGTGTTTGCAACCAACCATTGGGTAGGAATGTGCTGATATCGGTGCCGTTAGCACTGATATTGGTCATACCCATTGCTTTCATCTGATCCCAGCCTACTTCAATTTGCGAGGTAACTTCGTCTCCCATACCCATTTTTTTCATCTGGTCTATTATCATTTTCTTAACGTCGCTTTCGGTCATATTGTCCTTCAGGTTCGTTGTTATTACAGTGTTTCCTCCATTGTTAGCCACTGTGTATGTAGAAGTAAGCTTCATGCCTTGCTTTATTATATCTTCCTTACTGTTTTTCTTCAGGTCTTTGCCATAATAGAAAAGGAAGCTTGTTTCGTTTAGATTATCAATGAGAGCCTTTTCTTCGAATTGTTCGCTGATAGCCGTAAGAACCTTAGCTTTTGGCAGAATTTGTTCCATTTCAGGAGCTTTCTTATAATCCTCTTCAATATCTGCAATAGCATTTTTGCTTCCTGCTGCAGCCACTTCAGCCAAATTCAATATTTTCTCTACCTTTCCATCGGTGTTTGTTTGCAGTATCATTTTTACCCCTTTCAGGTATTGATTGCCTGCAACCTGCGCTTGTTCAACAACATCTTTGTCGCCATCAAACTGCGTATCCACCACGTTATATTCTATTTTGTATCCTTGTGGCGTTTTATCGAGCACCACATATCGTGTATTTTTTGTAACTGTTACGCTCTTGCTACCCTGTCCCATAGGCAAATCAATAGCCACCTTAAATACATCTTTGTATATAGTGGTGTCGTTTTTGTTAAAGTTTACCTTTACAGTAGCTTGTGCGTCTGCTGTGAGGGCTGCGCCCATCATAACGATCGATAATAAGATAGTTTTCATATACGTATATTTGATTTGTTATTATTTTTGTTTAAAAGTGAGTTTCTGAATGTTAGAAGTAAACCTCTTGTATACCATTCACCGAGATAGAATCTGTAGAATGACACGGGTCGAAATGGGCTGGAATATCGAATTTAGCATTTGGTGAATAGTGTAACGACTTGTCGGCATATACCATTTGCATAAAGTAAGCCCATATAGGTAAAGCCATTGTAGCACCTTGTCCCATTGCCGTATTATCGAAGTGAATATCGCGGTCTTCTCCGCCCACCCAACAGCCGTTTACAAGCTGTGGTGTGAAGCCCATAAACCACCCATCGGAGTTGTTGTTTGTGGTACCCGTTTTACCACCAATTTCGCCAGTAAGATGGTAGTTGTAGCGTAAACGTCCACCAGTTCCCCCTTGAATAACAGCTTGCAGCATATCGAGCATTTTGAAAGAACTCTCTTCTGAGATTACTTCGTTCATTAATGGTTGGAACTTAGCCACTATATTTCCATGACTATCTTCTATTCTGGTAACAAAGAGAGGTGCACACCGCACACCATGATTAACGAAGGTAGTGTATGCACTACACATTTCGCCAATCGACAGCTCTGACGGTCCGAGACATAAAACAGGCGTTGCATTCTTGTCGATATCTGGATTGTTTAACCCAAAATCGTGCAGAATGTTCACAAATTGCGATGGTCCGAGTAGACTAATGAGGTATGCTGATATCCAGTTGTTAGACTGTTGTAAGCCCCATCGCAACGGAACTTGTTGACCGTAGCGTGCTCTTGAGCCATTGCGCGGAGTCCAATTGCCGTACGAACGTTGTATGTTAGGCGCAGTGGTGCATGGCGTCATACCGTTCTGCATAGCCAAAGCGTAGAGGAAAGGTTTAATGGTAGACCCCACTTGTCGGCGTCCCCCCATTACCATATCGTATTTAAAGTGGTCGTAATCGATACCACCAACGTAAGCTTTTACTGCTCCCGTGTGTGGCTCCATACTTATAAAGGCAGCTCGCAAGAACGATTTGTAGTAGCGTATAGAGTCGATTGGTGTCATCAACGTGTCTATATTGCCGTGATAAGTGAAGAGAGTCATTTCGTGTTTTGTTCGGAAACTACGACGTATTTCATCGGGAGTTGCACCTTGTTCCTTTAGTCTGAGGTATCTTAAACTCTGGCGACAAGAGCGATTGAGAATGGCTTTTATAGTGCTTAATGAGATGTTTGACGAGAACGGAGCATTCTTTTTGTATCGGTTTGCAATATTAAATTCCTTCTGCAAATACCCTCCAACATGTTTGCGTACAGCCTGTTCGGCATAATGTTGCATACGAGTATCTATGGTGGTGAATATACGTAGACCATCAGTATTCACGTCGTAGTGTTCACCATTTCGCTTTGTATTCTTGTTACACCAGCCAAAAAGAGGGTCCTTTTCCCACGCAATAGAGTCGAGAACGAAGTCGCGCATACGCCATTCTTGATAGTTTTTGCGTTCTGGTTTCTTCTCCATCATATACTGACGTAGAAATGCTTGAAAGTAATCGCCCGAACCTTCTATGCTTTTTTCTTTCGAATACTTAATACCAAGTGGACGTTCTATAAGCTCGTTATATTCTTCGCGCGTAATATAACCAGACTTACACATCTGCCCTAACACAACGTTTCGGCGTGTCCGACAGCGTTCTTGGTGTCGCAAAGGATTATATAATGATGGGTTTTGGCACAATCCAACAAGGGTAGCAGCTTCGGTAACAGAGAGTTGTCGTGGCTCTTTACTAAAATAAATGTTAGCAGCTCGTTTAATACCAACGGCATTATGGAGGAAATCGAAGTAGTTTAGATACATCGCAATAATCTCTTCTTTTGTGAAGTGGCGCTCCAGTTTCACAGCAATAATCCATTCAATAGGCTTTTGTAACAGTCGTTCGAATGTACTATGTGCTTTTTCCGAGAATACTTGCTTTGCCAATTGCTGCGTAATAGTAGAACCACCACCAGCATTGTCGTGTCCTAATATACCACGTTTAAGTATGGCACGGCCAAGTGCAATAAAGTCTATACCAGAGTGTTCGTAAAATCTTTCATCTTCGGTAGCCACCAAAGCGTGCACCAAATGGGGTGAAAGACTATTATAATCTACCGCTATACGATTAGCATTATCCTGATTCCATGTACCAATAAGTTTACCATTGGCAGAATAAACCTGTGAAGCAAACTTATCTACAGGGTTCGATAGTTCTTCCATGTCGGGCATATAACCAACCCAACCGTTCCAAACCGACACAAAAAAGACTGTGGTAGAACTAATGAGAAGTATCAAGATTAGCCACAGAGTATGTACAAAATGTCTTCGCATTCCTTGTTTATTGTGTTTAGATTGCAAAGGTAAAGTAAATAGATGAAAAGGCAAAATAAAACTGACGTGTTTTTTGTAGAATGCAATTAATCTATATTTTCTTTTATAAAACTTCTTTGGTGGCAAATAATATACGTACCTTTACACACGAAAACGACCAATTCAACACAATACAAATGGTGAAACAAAACTTTGTGAACATTCAGGATTTGAATAAGGAAGAACTACTATACCTTATTCAGATGGCTCAGGAATTTGAGAAATATCCCAACCGCGAGCTATTAAAAGGTCGCATTATTGCGACTCTGTTTTACGAGCCTTCCACTCGTACACGTCTTAGTTTCGAAACAGCAGCCAATCGCTTGGGTGCTAAAGTTATTGGTTTTACCGATGCAAAGGCATCGAGTGTGAGCAAAGGCGAAACGTTGAAAGATACAATTCTTATGGTTTCGAACTATGCAGACACCATAGTTATGCGCCATTACATTGAAGGTGCTGCACAATATGCATCGGAAGTATCGCCTGTTCCTATAGTTAATGCTGGCGATGGTGCTCATCAACACCCATCACAGTGCTTGCTCGATCTTTACACAATCAACCAAACACAAGGTACTTTAGAGAATTTGGACATATATCTTGTAGGCGACCTTAAGTACGGACGCACCGTTCACTCGCTACTAATGGCAATGCGACACTTTAATCCTACGTTCCACTTTATTGCACCTGCCGAACTTGCGATGCCTGAGGAATACAAATTGTTCTGTAAACAGCATGGCATTCGTTACACAGAACAGGAAGATTTTACACCTGAAGCCATTGCTGGAGCTGATATATTATATATGACACGTGTGCAGAAAGAGCGCTTCTCTGACCTTATGGAATACGAACGAGTGAAGAATGTCTACATTCTGCGTAACGATATGTTGCATCTTGCTAAACCTAATATGCGAATATTGCACCCATTACCTCGTGTAAACGAAATAGCATACGACGTGGATACTAATCCACATGCTTACTATATACAGCAAGCTAAAAATGGTCTTTTTGCTCGTGAAGCAATTTTTGCATACTGTCTTGGAATTGGAATAGACGACGTGAAAAACGATACAACTATTATAAAATAAGGAGATGATGGAAATGAACAAGAAAGAACGCTTGGTAGCAGCCATAGAGAATGGAACCGTAATAGACCATATACCTGCTGAAAAAACCTTTCAAGTGGTGAACTTATTGGAGCTTCAGAAGTTATCAACTCCTGTTACCATTGGCTATAACTTCACATCTTCTAAGGTGGGTTGTAAGGGAATTATTAAAGTAAGCGATAAGTTCTTTACCGATAACGAAATATCGCGCCTCTCTGTAGTGGCTCCAAACATTATATTGAATATTATTCGCGACTATGAAGTGGTAGAGAAAAAGCAAGTGATAACGCCCGATGAATTGTGCGGAATAGTGAAATGTAACAATCCAAAATGTGTAACCAACAACGAGCCAATGGCTACAATATTTAACGTTGTAGATAAAGCTGCGGGTATATTGAAATGCCATTATTGCGATAAAGAACAACAAATAGATAATGTGGAACTGTGTTAGGAGTGTATAAAGGGTGAACAAATATATTTAACTTAAATTGCTCATTATGCTATTATGTCGTTTTCGTTCTAAAGTTAATTCAAACAGCTTAACAATAGAACGAAGCCTGGCAAAATTGCTAATGACCGCATTGAGTTAAGCAAAACATAAAAGTGGTATTCTTAGTGTGTAGAAAGCTAAGTTTACCACTTTTATTATGAGTGTACCCTACCAGAAAAATTATACTAAAATGAAGTTTCAGCGTGTCTATGCAAATATTTATACGAAATATTTGCCGTGTTATTAGATTTTTCCTATATTTGCAGCTAATTATAACAACCTTGCTTTTGACGGCATCTTACTAAAAACCGTGGATAGTCGAAGGAGGCATCTTTTAATACTTAAACAACATGAGAAAAGATCTTGAGATTTTTGATCTCATCGAGCAAGAGCACCAACGCCAATTAAAAGGCATGGAGCTGATTGCTTCGGAAAACTTCGTCAGCGACGAAGTAATGCAGGCAATGGGGTCTTACCTAACCAACAAGTACGCTGAGGGATATCCTGGAAAGCGTTATTACGGTGGTTGTCAGGTAGTAGACGTAGTAGAGAACCTCTGCATCGAGCGTGTTAAGAAGATATTCGGCGCATGCTGGGCTAACGTGCAACCACACTCTGGGGCACAGGCTAACCAAGCCGTTCTTGCTGCTGTTCTCCAACCGGGCGACACTTTTATGGGACTCGACCTGAACCATGGCGGCCATCTTTCGCATGGTAGCCCAGTGAATAACTCTGGTATTCTCTACTACCCAATTGGGTACCAACTCGATAAAGAGACGGGACGTGTAGACTACGACCACATGGAAAAACTAGCACGCGAGCACAAGCCAAAGCTCATCATTGCAGGTGCGTCTGCCTATAGCCGTGAATGGGACTATGCACGTTTCCGCAAGGTAGCTGACGAAATTGGTGCTATCTTTATGGTAGACATGGCTCACCCTGCAGGATTAATTGCTGCGGGACTGCTTGAAAATCCAGTTAAGTATGCTCACATCGTAACAACCACTACACACAAAACACTGCGTGGTCCGCGTGGAGGTGTTATTATGATGGGAGAAGACTTTGACAATCCATGGGGAAAGAAAACTCCAAAGGGTGTGGTAAAGAAGATGTCGCAACTTCTCGACTCTGCTGTGTTCCCAGGAAACCAAGGTGGTCCGTTAGAGCACGTTATTGCTGCTAAAGCTGTTGCATTTGGCGAAATTCTACTTCCAAGCTGGAAAGAATATGCAACACAGGTGAAGAAAAACGCTGCTGTGCTTGCCGACGAACTTGTGAAGCGTGGATATGGCATCGTTTCTGGTGGTACAGATAACCACTCTATGTTGCTAGACTTACGCACTAAATTCCCTGAACTAACTGGTAAGGTTGCAGAGAATGCTCTTGTTGCTGCTGATATCACAGTGAATAAGAATATGGTACCGTTCGATACCCGTTCTGCATTCCAAACCTCTGGTATACGCCTTGGTACAGCTGCTATGACTACTCGTGGAGCAAAAGAAGACCTAATGGTGCTTGTTGCAGAACTTATAGACAAGGTTCTTTCTGCACCAGAAGACGAAAAGGTCATTGCAGATGTTCGCAAGAAGGTAAATGAAACAATGAAAGAATATCCATTGTTCGCTTACTAACCAAAAACAACAAAAAACATTTCTCATAGCTTAAAAGGCTCCCTCAATGGTCTCTCCATAGAGGGAGTTCTTTCGTTTTATAGCACCATAACGCTTAAAATGGCTTATGTTTATAGGTGTTATAACTTCTTTAAAACCACATATTTATATTCTCGATGATGGTTTTATGCTTCTTGCCCTTCTTTGCTACGAATATGTATAATAACAATAGAGAGGTTTTATAAATTTAACTCCAAATGGATAATTAAACCACAATATGTATAGTTTTTATCACGATGTATTGTTTGCTAACATATTTTATTTTCTTATCAGCATCTTATCTGTCTTTTTAATTTGACATAGCTCGCTACGTCTGCTTTGCAACGATAGCCAATTTGCTCGCTAATAAAGCAAAATATGTTTATGCTATAACAACCTATTAGGGTTAAATAGACTATTAAGGTTTTGCTATATTTTGTGTTATTATTGAACAGACGCTTTAACTTTATAATAAAAATGTAGCAAACAACGGCAAGTTGTAACGTAAAACAATACACCAGCAAAGAACCAGAAAAACACAGAACGCAATGCCATCAACAATATATTAAATCCACCGAATTATACACTCCAATATCTGCGGAACAAATGTGGCGAAACGGAGGTGCACATAGAGGGCATTCGTTTCAGATATCTGTGAGTATCGTCTCAGATATCTGTGAGTATCGTTTCAGATATCTGTGAATATCGTTTTAGATATCTGTTTTTCACCACTTAGATATTATGGAAAAACTCTGCTTTTATAGTTTCTTACCAACCCGGTAGTAATGCAATTAATTCTGTTAATGCACTTTTTTTAATCTTTCTTTCGTTTTTTGTCTACAAAAATTTGCTATTCTTCTAATATTTTATAACTTTGCAATATATTACAAACACCAGAACAACCCAATAACTATATAAGACTTCTCATCTAAATGGTTGCGATGCGCAACTTTGTAGCATAACAATGTCTACATTTACAACGAAATATGTATAATCATAAAATCGTAAGGTGATTCATTCACTGGAGAAAGGTTAGTTAATTGATAATAACTTATGAAGATATTAAACTTCCTCTTTAGCCGTTCAAAGCAGGAGCAAGATAAACCTATTAGAGACAAATTGAAGACCAGAAAGGATTTTGAGAGAGTTCTGGCAGAAGATTTGGATATAATGGAAACAACTAAAGCGAGAATAGATACAGCAAAAAATATAAATTTGTATATGTATCGTTCTCTTAGCTATAGTTATATCTTAATACTTCAATCTAAGTATTCTGTTGATGCCAAAATAGACGAACTGCGCGATATTTATATAAAATCTATGTATTATTTCTTGCAGGCGTTTAATAAAAGAAATCCAATTTATGCAGATATACTGAATTATGTTTCGTTGGGTGTACTATTAAATATTCCCGATAATAACTTCAGGCAACTGATAGACTATGTAAAACAAATGGATAAGCAGGCAAAACCATCTGGCTGGACACCAGACTTGTTGCTCTGGTTTATGCTGAACTCTAGAATGAAAGAGCAAGAGAAGCTGAAATATGCAGAGACACTTGCTTATCCCCGATTGTATAACGGACTGTATAAGGTGATACAGGCACCAAATGCAGCCGCTGCCAAAGATGCCCTTAACAAGTATCTTGATAGGTGGTATAATCTAAATAGCGATGCACCTTGGTATAACAGCCATCTGAAAGATAACTGTTATCGAGGCTATTGGGCGTGGGAGGTTGCAGCCGTTGCTAAGATAATGCACATAGACGATTCAGACTTAAAGAACAATCAGTATTATCCTTATGATATGGTGCATTGGGCAGACAATGAAACTAATGCAAAAGAGTAACCTGCGGAACAAACGGTAGCTAAACCGTTTTAACCCCAAATGGGTACTTAGACACAATATGCATAATTCTTATTGCTATGGAATTGTTTGCTAACATCTTTTATTTTCTTATTGGCATCTTGCCAGTAGTTGTAACTTTACGTAGCCCGTTACGCCTGTGTTGCAACGACAGACAGATGCTCGATAATAAACCGAAATATGTTTATGCCCTAACTATCGATTTTGGTTAAACCACATAGCTTATAGCATTACCTGTGTTTCTTCTTTTCGCAAAAAGTAAAAAACAGCAGTGCATCATCTCACATTATAGACGTAATAAAAACATAAATCAAAGAGAATAACATTAACTTAACATTAAACAATGAATATTGCCGCTCCATCTAAAGACCAAGGGGCTTCTATCAGACCTGTATATGTAGGAGCAGACGATAATGATGAAACGCAACCAGTAGACGCATCAAAGTTTGAATTGTTCCACAACATTATTACTCCAAATGCAAGGCTCTATTAAGCCTTAATAAAGAAACAACAAACTACGACTTTAATTTGCAGAGAGATATGTTTACAGCAATACTTCTCTGCATTGCTTATGCTTTGTTCTTCCATTATCTTTTTGCAGTGGTGTAATCCACTGCAAACATATAGTTTGAAAAGTAATGCTGAGGACTTAGTTATAACCCTATATATATAATAAGGTGTAATATCATTATATTCTATCATAGTTCTAATGCCTGAATTAGACTAAAGTTACTGTTAAGAAACAATAAAGAAACCACGCATAACTTGTAAAGTCAATAAGTTTTAAGTATATTTGCAACAACATAAAATTGGATTAGGGAAACTAAAATAACGACTTAACACCAGTTTTTGGATAACAATTTTGTTTAATTTATAAGACGAAAGAAATGGAGATACGTAAAATTGCCTTATCGCTCATAGCAGCAATGGCACTTGGTACAACAGCAGTACAAGCTCAGTGTACAAACAATTGCAAGAAGAACACTACCACAAAGGTTAAAAATGGTACTACAGTAAATCGTTTTGAGAAAGACTTAAAGTGCGATGAAGCAAAAGTAAAAACAGCTGCTCACAAGGCTGGTTGTGCATTTAAATGCGATGCTAAAAAGGTTGGAGCTGCTGTAAAACGCGACGAAGCAAAAGTAAAAACAGCTGCTCACAAGGCAGGTTGTGCATTCAAACGCGATGCAAAGAAAGTTGGAGCTGCTGTGAAACGCGACGAAGTGAAAGTAAAAACAGCTGCTCACAAGGCAGGTTGTGCATTTAAACGCGATGCAAAGAAAGTTGGAGCTGCTGTGAAACGCGACGAAGTGAAAGTAGGAAAGGCAGTAAAAAAGACCTATACTAAAGCAAAGAACGCTTTAAAGAAGTAGAAATAAACATTAACAGCGATATTTACAAAGCCGAGTCGGCACACAAAATAAAATAAGCTGTCAAGAAGGCAGAATAGAAAGAACTAAGAAACTAAGTAGCCAATGCAAACCGCATAGAAAGCAGACAAGGATTCTATAGAATATAAAGAGTGTGCGTATCGACTTTCGTCGCATAAGAAAGTATTGCCCCAGAAAGAAAGCTATATATAGCCATATTTTGGGGCATTTGCTTTGAAGCGTTGAAACATAACAAAACAACTAACCAAAATACCACTGACACAGTATGACTTTTGGCATACAGTTTGCAACGAATACCGTGTAACGAACAAAAAGGAGGATATGAGATGTTAATAAAGTATATTTTATGAGTTAATGTTTTGTTATTCAATAAATGTTTAGTAACTTTGCACAATATTCCGTCTATCCAGACGGAGCATAACACCATATTTAATATTTAGGTATATTTTATCTAATGCGACAACTTAAGATATCAAAAAGTATTACCAATCGTTCCAGTGAGGCACTAGACAAGTACTTAGTGGAGATTGGACGTGAACCAATGATTACCGTTGATGAAGAAATTGAGCTTGCTCAGGAAATTCATAAAGGCGGCAGAAAAGGCGAACGCGCAAAAGAGAAACTTATAAAAGCGAACCTACGCTTTGTGGTTTCTGTTGCCAAACAATACCAACACCAAGGACTTTCGCTTACCGACCTAATAGACGAAGGTAACATTGGACTTGTGAAGGCAGCTGAAAAGTTTGACGAAACACGTGGATTTAAGTTTATCTCGTATGCAGTTTGGTGGATTAGACAAAGCATACTGCAAGCCATTGCAGAGCAAAGTCGCATAGTGCGTCTGCCTTTAAATCAGGTGGGAGCAATTTCAAAGATAAACCAAGTAACCAACGAGTTCATTCAAAAGCACAATCGTCGTCCTTCTATCCACGAGTTAGCCGAACTAACAGGCATTGATGAGGCACGTATTCACCAAAGTCAGAATGCCGACAACCATCACATGAGTATAGATGCGCCATTTAGCGATGACGACGATAACTCTATGAGCGATATGTTGGCATCGGGAGAAGACTCTCGAACAGACCGTGGTGTAGACTTCGAATCAATGTCGGACGATCTTAAATCGGTGTTACAGAACACACTGAAAGAGCGTGAACGCAAAATAGTGATAGAATGTTTCGGTATAGGCTGTCAGGAAAAGGGCTTAGAAGAAATAGGCACCGAAATGCAACTTACACGCGAGCGTGTGCGCCAAATACGCGAAAAGGCGATAGAAAAAATACGCTTAAGTGGTAACGCACGTGTGTTAATGAAGTATCTTGGCTAATGTAATAAAAGTGTAAAGCAGGTATGCAGGCACACAACAACGTTTCTCTGCAAATGTTGTTACATATATAATAAGGTGTAAGAATTGTATACATTGCGAGTAAAAGAAAGATGCTCGCAACGTAAAATGAGAACCAATATATTTAGATAATAGCACATATCACCCCATTGTCAATAAGATAATGGGGATATTTGTTTAGAAAAAGTCTGTTATTACCACTATATTTTTCTCTACTCGCTTGTTTTTTCGTTGAAAATCATTATCTTTGCAAAGTCGTTACAACCTTTCTGCCACTATAAAATAGCAGGGACAGCAATATAATGACAGTAAGAATATTTTGAAAAAGCAAAAATAATAATATCATAAACAAGAAATAACATCTTGTCTGCCAATCCACAATCAGTAGGTAAAGCAGGCAAATATAAGTTTTAACAAACAAATTAATGGAAGAATTTGAACTCATTGCCAAGACCTTTATGGGGTTAGAAGAGGTCTTGGCGCAGGAGCTCACCCAGCTGGGAGCTAACAACGTACAGATAGGACGGCGTATGGTATCGTTCACCGGAAACAAAGAAACAATGTATCGCGCCAACTTCCAGCTGCATACAGCCATAAGAGTGCTAAAACCTATAGCACATTTTAAGGCTAAGAGTGCCGATGATATGTACGATGAAGTTAAGAAAATAGACTGGAGTAAGTACATCTTAAAAGGCAAAACATTCTCAGTAGACTCAGTAGTCTACTCTGAAGAGTTCAAAAACTCAAGGTTTGTAACCTATAAAGTGAAAGACGCCATTGTCGATCAGTTCCGTGAAAATACAGGCATCAGACCAAATATATCGGTGAGCAATCCAGATATTCGACTGAATATCCATATTGCTGAAGACAAAGCAACACTGTCGTTAGATTCTAGTGGAGAGTCTTTGCATCGCCGAGGATATCGTCAAGAAAGCGTAGAAGCTCCATTAAACGAAGTGCTTGCAGCTGGTATGATATTGATGACAGGCTGGAAAGGAGAAACAGACTTCATTGACCCTATGTGCGGTTCGGGTACTCTGCCTATCGAAGCAGCTCTCATTGCACGTAATATCTCGCCAGGCGTATTCCGCAAAGAGTTCGCTTTTGAAAAGTGGCCAGACTTCGATCAGGAACTTTTCGATATGATATACAATGACGATTCACAAGAACGCGAGTTCGAGCATCATATTTATGGCTACGATGTAGACATGAAAGCAGTGAACACTGCAAAGATAAACGTAGCTGCAGCAGGCTTCTCTAAGGATATAACAATAGAGAACAAAGACTTTAAAAACTTTACTCAGCCAGCTCAGAAGAGTATTATTGTGATGAATCCTCCATACGGAGAACGCATCTCTACACCTAATCTGTTAGGTACATACAAAATGATAGGTGAACGCTTAAAGCACCAATTCATAGGTAACGAGGCTTGGATTCTATCGTATCGGGAAGAATGCTTTCGTGAAATAGGACTGAAGCCAAGTATTAAAATACCAGTGTACAACGGCTCGTTAGAATGCGAATTTCGACGCTATCAAATGTTCGATGGTAAATTAGACAACTTCCGTGCAGAAGGTGGCATTGTGAAAACAGAGGACGAAAAGCGCGAAATGGCACAAAAGCATCGCTTTAAAAAGAATCGTGAATTTAAGAAAAGACTTGATGAAACCGAAGAGAACGAAGAAGGAGATATACGCTCTTTCACGTTCCATAGCTTTGAACACAACATATCTATAGGTGGAAAGAAAAGCGAAAACGGTAGACGAGGCGGACGTAAGAACTTCCGAAAAGATGACCACTTCGATGATGAAAGAGGAGCATTTCAAGGAAAAAAGAAGTTCGATGGTAAGCGATTCGATAAAGGAAACAAAGGAAATAAGTTTCGTAAAAAAGATAAATATAATACAAATGAAGACTAAGAACCTAATAGTAACTACAGGATTAGCAATAGCAACCCTATGTTTAGCATTGCCTAACAACGCTATGGCACAGAAAACATTTACACTCGAAGACCTTAATTTCGGTGGCAAGAACTTTCAGAACCTACGGGCAGAAAACCGTTATACCACGTGGTGGGGCGACCAGGTAGTGCATTTAGAAAACAATAAATGCTCCATCGTAAACCCAAACACACTGAAAGAAACAACATTATTCACGCTTGATGACATTAATGCTATACTTTCAAAAGACAATAGCGACAGAACTGTGCGTTCGTTGTTCCATGTTTCTTTTCCATCTGCCAATCAACCATTGGTGCAGATACCCACCAGAAAAGAACTTCTAACAATAAATTTTAAAACTAAAAAGATAGAAAGCTCAACCGAAACTGTTGCTGACGCTCAAGCACAAGCTTATAATAAAGAGTCGAGAGCAATAGCTTACGTGCAGAACAACCAACTATTTGTTACAGATAATACTGGAAAAACAACACAACTCACTAACGATGGTTCACGCAATATAGTGTATGGCGAAGCTGTACACCGCAACGAATTTGGCATTAAAGGCGGTTTGTTCTGGAGTCCAACAGGTAATCGTCTTGCATTCTACCGTATGGACCAAAGTATGGTAACCGATTATCCACTTGTTCATATACCAGAGGTAGATTGGAAGCCAGCAAAAGGCGAATCACGTATAGCAACACCAGAACCCACAAAATATCCTATGGCGGGAGAAAAGATTCACAATGTAACCGTAGGCGTATACGATATAAATACCAAGAAAACAATTTACCTTGATGCTGGCGACCCGACCGACCGTTATTTCACTAACATTCAGTGGAGTCCAGACAGCAAAATCATTTATATGTTCGAACTAAATCGCGATCAGAACGATTGTCGTTTGGTGTCATACAATGCAGAGACTGGCAAGAGAATTGCCGAATTGTATCGTGAGACCGATGCTAAATACGTTGAACCAACTCATCCTATCCTCTTTTTGCCATGGAATGCCAATCAGTTTATTATGCTTTCGCAAAAAGATGGTTACAATCATATCTACTTATTCAATAAAGATGGTAAGCAAATAAAGCAGATCACAAAAGGTAACTGGGTAGTTATGGATGTGTTAGGCTTTAATAGCAAGGCAAAATCTATTGTCTATGTGTCTAACGAATGTAGTCCAATACAACGCAATACATGGTCTGTGAATGTTGAAAATGGCATCCGTACCTTGTTAGATAATGGTCGTGGCTACCACAATGCAACACTTAGCGATGGTGGAAAATACCTTGTAGACAACTACACTGAACCTACTGTACCACGAAAGATTGATATTACTACCATAGGAACACACCCCACAATTAAGAATTGGCTTACTGCGAAAGACCCATGGAGTGGCTTTAACTTGCCAGAGTATAGTTCTGGTTCGTTGAAAGCCGATGATGGCACTACCGATTTGTATTGGCGAATGGTAAAACCCATTGGATTCGACCCATCAAAAAAATACCCAACCGTGATATATGTATATGGTGGACCACACGCCCACAACGTTGATGCAAGCTGGCATTACGGCTCTCGCTCGTGGGAAACCTATATGGCACAGAAAGGATATTTGCTATTCATTATAGACAATCGTGGTAGCGAAAATCGTGGAAAAGCATTCGAACAAGCCACTTTCCGTCAGCTCGGACAGGTTGAGATGCGCGACCAGATGCAGGGAGTGAAGTATCTGAAGACATTACCATTTGTTGATGCCGACCGAATAGGTGTGCATGGCTGGTCGTTTGGTGGTTTCATGACAATTTCGCTTATCACAAACTATCCTGAAACCTTCAAAGTGGGTGTTGCCGGTGGTCCTGTTATCGATTGGAAGTGGTACGAAGCTATGTACGGAGAACGCTATATGGACACACCGCAAACAAATCCAGAAGGCTATGCAAAGACTTCACTTTTGACGAAAGCTAAGGATTTGAAGGGAAAACTACAGATAATAACAGGCTTAAACGACCCTGTAGTGTTGCCGCAACACTGCCTTACTTTCATTAAGGCATGCATAGCTGCAGGAACACAGCCCGATTTCTTTGTGTATCCTGGTGAACCTCACAATATGAGAGGACACCAAAGTGTGCATTTACACGAGAGAATTACACAATATTTCGAAGACTATCTGAAGTAAAAAACATTAGACAAACAAACACTAAACATAAAAAAATAAAACTCTAACGTAAAGGAGTAAAGGCGCTTATGAAGATATTATTGTTAGGTAGTGGCGGCCGTGAGCACGCCTTGGCATGGAAGATAGCACAGAGCAAGAAGTGTGAAAAGCTATTCATTGCGCCAGGAAATGCAGGCACAAAAGCTTGTGGCGAAAATGTTGCAATAGGTGTAAACGAGTTTGAGAAACTTAAAGCATTTGCAGCAGATAATGCTATAGATATGGTTGTTGTAGGTCCTGAAGACCCATTAGTTGGTGGAATATACGACGATTTTAAACAAGACGAACGCACAAAGCATATACCAGTTATCGGTCCATCTAAGTCTGGTGCGGTACTCGAAGGTAGTAAAGACTTTGCCAAAGGCTTTATGCAACGCCATTCAATACCAACAGCAGCCTATGCCACCTTCGATAGCACCACGTTAGAAGAGGGATTAAAGTTTCTTGAGACATTAAAACCACCTTATGTGCTAAAGGCTGATGGCTTAGCAGCAGGAAAAGGAGTGTTGATTGTGTCTGATTTAAACGAGGCAAAGCACGAGTTAAAGCAGATGCTTGGTGGAATGTTTGGCAATGCGTCAGGAAAAGTTGTCATCGAAGAATATTTGTCGGGTATAGAGTGTTCTGTTTTTATACTCACCGATGGCACTAACTATCAGATACTTCCAGAGGCAAAAGACTATAAAAGAATTGGCGAGGGCGACACCGGACTTAATACTGGCGGTATGGGAAGCGTTTCGCCTGTGCCTTTTGCTACCCACGAATGGATGCAAAAAGTGGAACATCGCATTATAAAACCAACAGTGAATGGGTTGAAACAGGAAGGTATAAACTATAAAGGTTTTATTTTCTTTGGTCTTATTAATGTAGATGGCGACCCAATGGTGATAGAATATAACTGTAGAATGGGCGATCCTGAAACAGAAAGTGTTATGTTGCGTTTAAAAACAGATATTGTAGACCTGTTCGAAGGGGTGGCAAATGGTACATTAGACCGTTGTAAGATAGAAACCGACACCCGTTCTGTGGTTTGTATTATGTTGGTAAGTGGTGGATATCCAGGAGCTTATACAAAGGGATACCCCATTAGCAACTACGATTGTTCAGAGAATACGGTGCTCTTCCATAGTGGAACAACTATCAAAGATGGGCAACTTGTAACCAATGGTGGGCGTGTTTTGGCAGTTTCGTCGTATGGCCCAACTAAAGACGAAGCTTTGTTTAAGAGTTTCACTGAAGCTGAAAAGATAGAATTTACAGGCAAATACTTCCGTAAAGATATTGGTAGCGACTTATAAGTACACTATTTAGTAAGGAATGAATATAAGGCGCAAACTACTACAAAACAGAATTTCAGAGAGCAGATGGGCACCAGCAGTAATGTCCTTCTTCTCTATTTCTGTATGGACAATGGTTTGTATCAACGATACATTTGCCATTGTTCCATTGCTTTGTATGCTTTTTTCAACCTTTCTAATGATGGAGCTCAACAACACAAATGCGCTCATACGTATTTTCAGTCGTATGGTGTCGTGTTGTTATATGGCGCTCACTACTATGGCAACTTTCCAGTTTGTATCCATCAGAGCTGCCAGTGTAGCACTTTGTATAGTAGGTTCTTACATTTGTTTGTTTCGTTGCTATCAAGACAAGTATTCGCAAGGCTGGGTATTCTACGGTTTTCTTTGTCTTGGTCTTAGCAGTATAGTGTGGGTGCAGACACTCTATTATGTCCCAATTATATGGATACTAATGCGTACACGTCTTCAGGCAACAAGTGTTCGCAACTATATTTCGTCTATATTTGGTCTTCTTTTACCAAATATTGTTGCACTTAGTGTTGTGCTTTATCAAAGCGAATGGCAAGTGGTGGTGCGCCATTTTGGTGAGCTTCTAACCTTTGGTAGTTTTGCAAACTATTGGTTGCTTTCTATAAATCAGATTCTTACAGGTGTGTGGATAATGCTTTGTGCTATTATTGGAACCGTTCACTATTTGCGTAAAAGGCGTTCCGATAGTATACGTACGCGTATGCTTTACAGCTTTTTTGTTCAAATAAACATACTTTCCATATTGTTTTTATGCCTGCAACCGCAACATTTCGATGCTATTCTTGGTATCATTATCGCATCAACCTCACCACTTATTGCTCATTTCTTTGCATTAACTAATACCAAATTCACCAATTTTACTTTCAAATTCCTTACGCTTGCAACCCTTGCAATAACGGTTTTCAATTTTCTCTCTTATCTGCGTTAAGTCTAATTTGGTACTATTACATTGGTGCTATCTCGTTTTATGTCAAATATAACAAGTAGCTATTTTATAGAACAAAATATGTTTAGCTCTAACGACTTATTTGAGTTTAACGAATCCCACTAATTCGTCTTTTATACGCTAAACCAACAATTAGCACTTTGCCAGATTTCCGTTTTATTGTTGAGCAGACTAATTTATTTTATAACGAAAATATAGCGAGCAGTGGCACGTTTGAGAAACAGGCACGACAGCAAACAATAAAGCAAACGAAAGCAGAATGTAGCACTATTATATGGGAAAGAGATATTACACCCTAATAGTCTATTTTAGATTACTGTTTTTCCAATCTTATAGCCCTAAAAAACTTATACAATGGTTTTAATTTTCATCACTTCTAAGTATTTAACAGTCAGTTGTATATCAGCTACCATCGTTTCAGATATCTGTCGTGTTTGTTTTAGATATCTGTCGTGTTCGTTTTAGATATCTGTCGTGTTTGTTTCAGATATCTGTAAGTTGGCAGTTATATATCCTTATAAATATTTGCATTCTCAATGTTGCAACTTTGTAGTTGTTCAACGCTTTACAATTGGCTTTATAAAATTTATTCGTATATTTTTGGCGAATAAACTTTAATAGCTATCTTTGTGTGGCAATAGAATACTTGTGCTTTTCTCTTATGGCACCATGTATGTGAAAACAATTTGCACAAAGCGAGTCTATATACCCATTTATCGAATCGACAACGAAAGATATTTCAGTGAATTAAACTACAAATATGGAACAAAAGCATATTAAAACTAATATTCTGAGCAAATATTTCGCTCTTAGCCTAATTTCTATAGCACTATTTTTCACAAATTGTGCCCACACAGATAGCAGACTTTTCGTGGCAGAGAAGAATAATTTGTATGGTTACGTAAATGCGAAAGGCGATACCGTTGTTGCCTGCAAATATTTGTGTAGCTATACAGATACAATAGTTAGGATAGGTTTTGTGGGCGATAATAGTGGAAAAATAAGGTGTATTGATAATAAAGGCAATATGCTTTTCTATGTGTTCAATTTCGATAACGGACCTGATTACCCCAGCGAAGGCTATTTTAGAATTATAGATAGTAACGAGCTTTTTGGCTTTGCTAACACGCGAGGCAACGTTGTTATAAAGCCTCAATATAAGTTTGCAAACCCCTTTAAAGATGGAAAGGCAAAAGTAACCAACACCGGACAGAAGATTACAGCCGACACTATAAGCGAAAGTCATTGGTATTGGGCATCTAACAATTGGTTTTTTATCTCACACAAAGGTAAGAAATTACTATCTAAGTAGCACTATTTCATGTGCACTGAAACCAAAATAGTTTATTAGCGTATTGCCAAATTCTGTTATTGTATAGTGCTGATATATTAACTTTGCAATGCAGGTGTAGCGGGCTACGTAAAGTTGCAACAACAGACGAGATGCCGATAAGAAAATAAAAAATGTAGGAAACAATACCATATTGATAATACCTATATATATTGCAGTATAATAGCCCGATTTGAGTTTAATGGCAAAGCTGTGTAAAACAATAAATGCCCGATGAAATGGGCATTTTCTGTATGTTTCGTATCCTTTCGAATGCCACGAAAGCCTATAAATCTACCACAGTTATACCAGCTCCGCCAAACTGTACATGCTCGTCGCGAACACCCTTTACATTTGGAATGGTGTTTAAAAACTGTCTTATCATAGTGCGCAGAATGCCATTACCCTTACCATGAAGTATGCGCACTTGGCTTACGCCAACAAGTATGGCGTCGTCTATAAAGTGCTGAACCTGATTCAGAGCTTCGTCGGCACGCATACCTCGCACATCTATTTCTTGTTTAAATTGGTTACGATGCTCGTCTATGGTTTCACGGGTTTGTCGGCTATAGTTGTATGCTGCAAACTGTTTTTGGTTTTCTTTCAGCGTGTCGTCGTCTACAAGTTC
This sequence comes from Prevotella pallens ATCC 700821, assembly GCF_000220255.1. Classification (GTDB taxonomy): domain Bacteria; phylum Bacteroidota; class Bacteroidia; order Bacteroidales; family Bacteroidaceae; genus Prevotella; species Prevotella pallens. The sequence continues at coordinate 554,260 of NZ_GL982514.1, read as the reverse complement.
CAGTCGTGCAATAGCCATTTTGGTGCGCATATCACCAAATATCACTACAGCCTGCTTATTATCAATCAGTTCAACCTTGCCAATAGACGTTAATCCTTTTATGCGTACAGTGTCGTTTACACCTATTGGTCGGTTTATATTTCTTTTCTCTGTGGCAGCCTTCAAACTTTCTGCCGCATTTTGCTTGCGTTCTTCTTTCTTTTGCAAGTGTCGTTCGTGTCGTTCTTTTCTATTTTTTATCTTTTCTATGCGTGCTTGCAATTCCTCGTCGGTCATTAATCCCCCCTCGCGCATAGTTTGTTTGTTGTTTAATTTTTGTGTTTTCGCTTTGTTTTTTGTGTTTAAATATGTTGTAGCGTCATCAAGCATAGCTTGCTTATACATAGCAAGTTCTTGCCTAATGCGTTTTGTAGCTTCCTTTTCGGCTTGCTGTTGTCTAATTTCTCTAATAGTGTTTTCTATTCGTTTATTGCCTTCCTTAATAATTTCTTCAGCTTCCGCCTTCGCTTTTTTAATAATTTCCTTCCGGCTTTGTCGCAATTCCTCTATTTCTTTTTCGTATTTGGCTATGGTGCGTTCCAACTCTTTTTCGTGGCTATGCACAGTTTGTCGCTTTGTTTCCCAGTAACGTTTGTCTCTAACAATATCCTGTAAATACTTGTCGCTCTGTATGTAGTCGGAACCAACAATGGCAGAAGCGTCGTTAATAACCTCTTCAGGAATACCCGTTTTGCGAGCAATCTCTATGGCAAACGAGCTACCGGGTCTGCCAATAGCCAGCTGGAAGAGCGGTCGCATTTCGTGTCTGTCGTATAGCATCGCACCATTTACAACACCTTTGTGGTCTTCTGCAAAGTGTTTAAGGTTCTGATAGTGCGTAGTTATTACCGCCCATGCTTGTTTTTTCCAAAATTGTTTCAGCACCGCTTCAGCAATAGCCCCTCCAATTTGTGGTTCTGTTCCTGTTCCAAACTCGTCTATCAGAATAAGCGTATGGCTATCTGCTTGTTTCATCATCGTCTTCATATTCATTAAGTGCGATGAATATGTACTCAAATCGTTTTCTATGCTCTGTTCATCTCCAATGTCTATCATTAAGTTTTGAAATGTTCCTGCAGTAGAACGCTCACTTACCGGAATAGAAATACCACACTGAAGCATATATTGAAGTAGTCCAACCGTTTTCAAACATACCGACTTACCTCCTGCGTTAGGTCCTGAAATAATAAGCAGATGCTTATCGATGGTGAGCTGAATGTCGAGTGGAATAACCACATCAGGTTTATCGTTATTGATTGTTGAATGTTGTTTCTTTGCCAGAGCAAGCTGCAACAGTGGGTGAATGGCACGAATAAAGTCGATATGAGGTTCAGATTTCACTTCAGGTTCAATTGCCTTCAGCATACGTGCCAGTTCGGCTTTTGCTCTAATAAAGTCTATAAGAGCAAGAAAATGATACGAGTCGAGTATTTCGTGCACATACGGACGCACTTGTTTAGCAAACTCTCTAAGAATGCGTATAATCTCCTTACGTTCCTCGTTTTCCAGTTCGCGCACCTTGTTGTTGGCTTCCACCACTTCGGTAGGTTCTATAAAAACAGTTTTTCCCGTTGCACTCTCATCGTGAACAATGCCAGATATTTTGCGTTTCATACCTGGTGCAACCGGAATAACCAAACGTCCATCGCGCATGGTTGGCGTTACATCTCGTTCTACCACACCTTCGTTTTGTGCCGAATGCAATATACTGTTAAGCGTGCGCGATATGCTACTTTCTACACGTGCCAGTTCTCTACGGATTTGAAGTAAGTCTGACGATGCCGAATCGCGCATTTTGCCGAATTTATCGATAATTTGACTAATGCGTTGCACCAAAATAGGAAATGTTGCGACCCCATCGGAAAGCGCATAGAGAGCAGGATAAGTGTGCTGTATTTCGCCATTGGGCAACTCTTCTCCCACACTTAAAAATTTCACCACAGCAATAATAGTTTCCAAAGACCGCTTTAAATCAAATAGTTCGTCCTCTTCCATATATGTGCCTTCGAGACGAATGCGCGCTACACTTGCCCGAACGTCAAACACATTGTCTAGTGGAAATGGCTCTAAACCTTCTTGTATGTTGCGAAATTCTCTCACTTCGGTCAGCCAGCGGTTAATTTGTAGTGTGTCTATAGAAAATTCCATACTGTCCACCTGTTCGCGTCCAAGCGTGGAAAGACAACGCTCGTGTAATAGCGAACGAATATCGTTGAAACCTATTTTCTGTTCAAAATTGTTGGGATATATCATCTTTGCTTGTAAAATAGTCGTTAAAGTGCACCTTTTGTTGGTGTATTTTGAGAAGCAAAGTTACTATATTTCTTTTTAAAAACATAGCTACGTTTCTTTATTTATTGTAGTTTTTGTATCTTTGCAGTCAAAAAGCAAATGTTTAAACATATTGTTTTAGTGGGTTTAGGGAGTGCTATGGGTGGCATTGTTCGCTATCTTGTATCTCGTTTGTGGGCATCTTCAATGCTTTCTGCCTATCCATTTAGCACCTTTACAGTTAATGTTTTAGGGTGCTTTCTAATAGGACTTGTTTCGGCATTGCCCTCTAACAGTTGGCTTACGCCTGGAACACGTCTACTGCTTACAACTGGTTTTTGTGGCGGATTTACCACATTCTCTACTTTTATGAACGAGAATGCTAACTTTTTAGATACAGGAATGTCTGCCACTGCCGTTATTTACACACTTTGCAGCCTTGTTTTTGGTTTCCTTGCCTTGCTACTTGGACAACAAGTGGCACGCATTTTTTAGTGGTATAGCCCACACTGTTTAGCAAAATAAAGTAGAAAGAAGTGTTTTTAATGCTTTATATTGTTTATTGATATACGGTTTTGCATAGTTGCAGCATACTAAAAGTGCTGATGAAATGGGAGAAAATACACCCATAGTTGCCATTTTTGCGAGGTATAACAGCCACATATTGCGAGTGAATACAGAAGTAGAATACTATATGCTTGTTGGTTCTTTGTTATTTTTGTATCTTTGTGGACAAAAATAGTAAAAATGGTAAATATAATTCTACTAATCTTTGGTGGTGCTTTTGGAGCATTTATGAATACCTTTGTAATGCAAATGGTTTATAACATAGTAGCTCAGCCAAGTCCGCGCACAGTGCTTCTTGTAAATGTTGTAAGTTGTTTTACTATAGGTTTTGCATCAATCTTTCATTATAGTCAGTCGCTTCATTTCAATACGCGTTTAATGCTTGTATTGGGGTTGTGTGGCGGTTTCGTAGTTTGTTCTGCTTTTACACGTGGGAACTCTACGTTGTTGAAAAGTGGACTGTCTGCTACAACGCTCTTATATTTTTCTGCGACCATTGTTTTAGGCATCGTTGCCGTGCTTGTTGGTCAGCTATTAGCCAGCATCTGCAACAAGTTTTAAACCCAAATCTGTTATTAGACCACAATATGTATAGTTCTTATTGCTGTGGCATTGTTTCCTAACATCTTTTATTTTCTTATCGTCATCTTGCCTGTCTTTGCAACTTGACGTAGCCCGCTACGCCTGCGTTGCAACGCCATACAATCTGCAAATACATCTTCTTGTACCGTTTGTATTGCCGAAATAGTAACAAACAACTGTAAGATATAAAACAAACAGAACCTTATCTGAGCAAAACAGACATCAATACCTATAAGCTATAAAAACAAATAGCCTCCTGCCACTATTGTGTGGGGTAGGAGGCTATGTTGTGTATGGGGGCTTGTTCTAAAAGCTATGGCTTATTTGTCTAATTCGAATTTCCCTTCAATCATCTGACCAACTCGGTTGCCTAAAATGTCTGCCGAAGTATAGAACTCAATAAAAGTTTTCTTATTCAAGTCTACCACCTGACTAGATGTAACACCATAGTCTCCTATCCAGCTAATAAAGATTTTCCCATTACCTATCTTTCTCATCTTCATTGCTTTAGTTTGTTCGTCAATGCTGTCGTTTTCGTCAATAGATTTCCAATAAATAGTGCTATCGTTTACATACTTCACATTGGCTACCATGCCTGGATAGGTTAGGGTAGCTTTCTTTCCTGTTAGCGATATATCTTCGCTGTTGTTGCTGTTTAGGTTGCAATTGCAATTGTAAGCCAATAAAACAAAGGCTATGGCAACACATACTGAAACTAATGTCTTCATTCTTATTTCTTTCGGTTCTATTTTCTTTTATAGCAATGCAACAGCCATCACCCTTTTGTTTGTGTTGATGGCTGTTACTATTATTTAAAACTCTATAAGACGCTTAATGTATGTTGGGTCGGTATAATTTCTGAAACCAGTGTCCGATTGATTCATTGTTTCTATCTGCGCCATATCGTCATTGGTTAGCGAAAAGTCGAAAACATCGAAGTTTTGTTTCATACGTTCTATATGGCTACTCTTTGGTATGGCAACAATGCCACGCTGAATTAGCCAACGGAGAGCCACTTGTACTGCCGATTTGCCATATTTCTGTCCAATGTTTGTAAGCAGTTCGCTCTTCACAATACCATCGGCACCTTGTCCGCCCAGTGGACCCCATGCCATTGTTTTTGTTCCTGTTTCTGCTAAAAAAGGCTGAATGTCCTTTTGTTGTGCCAACGTGTTGCATTGCAATTGGTTTACCATTGGTTTTGTGTCGGCAAAGTGAGAGAAGTCGAAGAAACGTCCAGCCTGAAAGTTAGATACGCCAATGGCACGTGTTTTACCATCTTTATATGCTTTTTCCATCGCACGCCACGTTCCAAACACATCACCGTAAGGTTGGTGAATAAGCAACAAATCTACATAGTCGGTTTGCAGTTTGCGTAAACTTTCGTTTATGCTTTCTGCTGCTCGTTCCTCCCCCGAATTGGTAATCCATATCTTAGTAACAATAAACAGTTCGTTGCGTGCAATGCCACTCTTGCGCCATGCGCTACCCACACCCTCTTCGTTGCCATATACTTGTGCAGTATCTATCAGTCTGTAGCCCACAGAAAGCGCATCGCTTACACACCGTTCGCACTCGTCTGCCGGTACTCTAAACACGCCATATCCTAATAATGGCATATCTACACCGTTTGTTAATTTAGTATATTCCATAACTTTTCTCTTTATGTTTTGCCACAAAGATACAGAGTTTTTATGAAATTTGCCAAATATATTCAGCAATTTATTTGTTTATTCTTATGTACAGATCCGAAGCGGTATATGTGTCTAAGTAGCTATAGTCTAAACTCGAACGTAAGAATCAGTTCGCGCGGACGCAGTTCGTAGCTGTTTGTAAAAATGCCCACACCACTGTATGATGTTTCTATGTAGTTGCGTTTGTTAAACAAGTTGGCAAGTGTAGCAAGCACAAGAAACTTCTTCTGTCGCCAAGTTACTTTTGCATCGGCAATAAATGTGTTGAGTGTTGCGCCCTCCAACTGGTTATGATAGTAGATGCCAGACAGCGAAAGGTCTACCTTTTGAATAGTGGAGGTAAGCGTCAGGCTCTGTTTCCAATTGAAACGTGATGAGATAGATGCATTGTTGAATGTTGATTTGCTGAGAGCGAAGTCGCCATTATAGGTTACAAATGCCCATGAAGGCGAATAAGTGAGCGTTGGCGAAAATGTTAAGGAACGATATTGATAGCGCAAGATGTTGCCTGCTGTGTACTGTTCGCCATTGCTATAAGTTGCTGATATGCTACACGATGTTTTGAAATGCTGTTTGTAAAATCCTTTTGATAACCAGCAACGTCCTGTTAAGTTAGTGCTTTTCGTGTTGTGTTGTATATATGTCATAAGGTAGTTACCATTCTGAATTTGCATATCTACTACAGAATTGCTCCACGTGCGGTTAGCATTTAGCGAGAAATTAGAGAAGAATTCTTTTACGACACGTTTATAACTGTGATTCAGATTGAAGTTTAGCGATTGGGTACGAGGCATAAACGTGGGCGATGTCTGCCATGTGCGATAGTTGATTCGGTAGCTATCAAGTGCAAAATCAGACAGTCCGCGAATAGATTGTGCGTAATAAAACAATGCGTTTGTTTCTGTACGGCTACTCTTATTATAGTTTGCATATATCGAGGGAGACATCTGAAAGTACCATTTGCGTTGTTGTGTAAGATACTCTAAGTCTAACTTTTGTCGCACTGTTGCACGCCATTTTCCCTTTTCGTAGTTAAGCGAAGGCGACGAATGAAATGCTATCTGTGTGTGTCCGTTGTGTACATTCAGGTGTTGTAAGTCTATAGAAAAGTTATAGTTTTGTGTAAAACCATTTTTTGAAGTGCGCCAACTCACCTCGTTGTTGTTATGCCAAAGGTTTGAATTAATTTTCTCTTGGTCTGCATTGATATATAAATCGTTACGCGAGTAGTGATAATCTACAATAGATTGTAGCGAAAGTGTGCCATGCTCGTTGTTCTGCGAAGAGGTAATATAACCTTTCACGTTTACTTTTGGTGTGCGTACTCGTTGCGAAATATTGTTGTGCCCTGTGCTTTCGAGTTTCGATAAGGCATCGTCTTGTTCTGCATTCACACTAAAGCGTATCGACCCATAACGCTTTTCGGTGTTTATCTTTTTGTCTATACTGAAATTAAAAATATCTTCTTTCAGCATCATTTGCTGCTTTTCGGTAGTAGTTGTAGGTATTTCGGCAAAGTAATAGGTTGAGCTATTGCTTGTGTTTTGGCGAAGAACGTTACGATAATAGTCGGCTGTTATGCGTAGTTCTTTGTCGTTTTTAGTTTTTGTTAGGCGGTTTATGCTATAACTCTGCGATGTATTGAAACGTAAGCGTTCGGCTTCTATTGGTGCTCTGAGTGTAGGAACACTGTACCACGATGAGAGCGAAACTGGTTGTGGAGCCATAAAATCGTAGACGAATGTAATGCCCGACTGAGCCACATCTCTGCCCCGACGGTCGTAAATGGCATCGTACATAATCTGCTTACGCTTACCAATTTGCAATATGTTAGCCGAACCTGCAATATGTGTGGGCTTACCCACTGATATATAAGGTCGCAATGTTACTGAAAGCCGATCGCGAGCTTCGTCTTTTAGTGTTACATTCATTGCTACATTGTCGCTGAACACCTTGTTACGCAAAGCCTTAATGGGTTGGTCGTGTTCTATAACTTCTGCTTTCTTCACGTCCTTTGCTTTTATATTTTCGGTTAGCTTGTTATACTTTCCATCGCTAAGGTCGAGTCCTTCCACTGTAAAACGGCTGATATCTTTGCCGTTTACGCTTATCTTACCACTGTTGTCTACGTTTACGCCCGGAAGTTTTGCTAACACATCTTTCAGCGAATTGTCTCTTTCGGAAGTGAAGCGCGTAAGATCGAACGTAATAGTGTCTTTGACACCTGTAATTGGTCCTGCTTTCACTGTAACCTCTTGCATTTCAAAAATCTGCTGTACCATTTCTATCCGATTGTTTGTTGGGGTAGAAATGGCTATGCGTTTCTTTTTATATTCTAATGCTGTGGCTTGCAGTTGTAGGTCTTTCAAATTGGATATGCTGTGCGATAGGCTGAACTCACCTTTATCGTTGGAACGGCAGAATGTAACCACCTTACCGTCTTTCAGCAACATAATGTTGGCTTTTGCTATGGGCTTCTGCGATAAGGAGTCTATCACGATGCCTGAAATATGGTTTTGCGCCGATGCAACGAGTGTGAAAAGAATACACAATGAGAGTGCAAATGCTTTTTTCCAATACTTATTTAGCGAGTGAGGAAAAGCATTTTTAGCATTTATGGTTAATGCAATTTGCATAGCAATAGTATTTTAGGTGGTTTATTAAATGAAGGCGTTATGCTTGTACGCATTATTTGTTATAGCTCAAGTGGATTGCTGGGCTGCGGTTTTGCCAATGCCTTCATCATCTCAGCCTTCATTTCTTCAGGCACTTCTATTTTTATTCCCTGCGTTGCCAGTATATCTTCGGGTACAGCCTTGCGCTGATAGTCTACAAATTCTTTCATTGTTGAGGCAGCATACTTATCAAAATCGGAACTGTAAGTAATGTTTTCGCCTTCTTTTGCTTGCTTCATACCCACACAATTGAAAATGTATTGTTGCTTAGCATCGTAGGCACGAAGTATCAATCCGGGCAATCCGCACAGCTTCCAAGGTCCGTTGTCCAATGGAATATCGGTTGTGAACCAAGCTGTCCACGTACGTCCTTTGAACGAACAGCGTGCCATCTGACAATGATAGTCAAGTATTTGCTTTGTGCTATCTGCTATAATGTCCCATTGGGGTTGCTCTAAAGGCTCCACAATGCGAAATTCTTCGCTTAGCACATTATCAATATAGGTAGATTTTCCTACAGGATAATTACGATAAAACTCCATTGTAAGGTTGCCCCGTGCTGTGTTTGAAGTTGGTATTAGCATATTGTTTCCATCTATCGACTTGCGCAAATTCTCCATATAAGTATGGTGGGTAACACTGTAAAAGTAGCTTACCTTATCGCCAATCAGCAGCTGCATATCGTCGTTTTCATAGTTATAACGACCTGCAGAGTCGAGTTTCGTGGTGTCGCGTACACTCTTTGTCTGATAGGTAATGGTGTACTTGAGCTTGTCGATAACTTTGTTTTCGTCCTTTTTGTTAGGTTTTGCACTTACGGTAAGCACTGCAAGGGCGAGTGCTACCGATGTTAAAATAATACGTTTCATAATCTTTCTATTGGGTTTTGTGGTTGTCTTTTCTGCATTTGCTTGCGCATCGCCTCTTGCTGTGCTTCGGTTAGCTTGCCATTAACACTGCCGCTTACCACGCGGAATGTTACACCTTTGCCACTTCTATTCATAATATCCATAGGCGTGGTGTTGGCTTTCAGCTGCTGCAAGTTGCGCATAGAGGTTTCCTCGTAGCTGTTAAAGCGGTCATCGAACACTATGTTGCGTGTGCCGTCGGTTTGCTTTAAGCCTACGCAATCGAAGATATAGTGGCGGGAATTGTCGTATGCACGGAGCACAAGTCCTGGTAATCCGTCTAATTTCCACGGTCCGTTGTCGATGGGAATATCGGCTGTGAACCACGCGAACCATTGTCTGCCTTTGTAATTGCAGCGTGCCATCTGGCAGTTGTAGTCGAGAATGCGGGCTGTACTGTCGGGTATCAGCTCCCATTGGGGCTGCTCAATGGGTTCTACAACACGAAATCCATCACGGAAAACATTGTCTATGTAAGTTGTTTTGCCTGTTGGAAAGTTCTTGAATAGCTTCCAAGAGATGCTTCCACCTCGCATATTAGGCACTGAAAAGTTGCCTTTGTTCATCATTTCGATGCGTTGTTGTTCGTAGAGAGCATTGGAATAGCTATAAAAGAAGCTCACTTGTTCGCCCACATCGAGTCGCATATCCTCCTCGTTGTAGATGAAATTGCCGAGCGAATCGACCTTTGTGGTGTCGATGATACTCTTCGTACGGTAGGTAATTTCGTACCTTACCTTGTCTATCTTCTCCTTATCCGTTGGCTTTGCACAGGCAAAAAGCGTAGCAGAAAGACAGGCGAAAGTAGTAAAAAATAGTCTTAGTTTCATCTTTTTTATTGTATTATGTTCCTGCCGTTGCGCCTACATTTCCTCAAAATAGTTTTGCAATTCTTTAGCAGCAGCTTCGTTAGTGTTAATTAAATCTTTTAATATAATACCCTTTTCCATAAGTATTATGCGACTGCAAATTTCTGAAACGAAGTTCAGATTGTGGCTCGAAATCAGCACGGTAGTACCGTGTTGTTGGTTCACCTCGTGAATAATGCGTGCTATGTTTATTTGCGATGATGGGTCGAGATAGTTGAAAGGTTCGTCGAGAATAAGTATTTCGGGGTTTACTATCATCGCTCCGATAATTCCTATTTTTTGTTTGTTACCTTCAGAGAAATTGCGAATAAGCTTTCCTGTGCCCATAATTTCATCGCGCATTAGCGATTCGAAGCCTTGCAAACGTTCTGCGAGAGTTGCGCTATCAATGTCGTAAGCACTTGCAACAAAATTGAAGAACTCTTCTGGCGTATAATAATCGATGAGAAAACTTTTATCTACGAACGACCCTGTATATTTTTTCCACTCGAAACACTCGTTTACCGCCCTACCATTAGATAGCACTTGCCCCTCGTTGGCACGAATAAGGTCGAGCATGAGACGCATCAGCGTGGTTTTTCCTGCACCATTGTTGCCCACCAGTCCTACAAGTTCGCCTTTGTGTAGTGTTAGTTCGGGTATGTCTATCACGGTGTTCTGTCCGTAAATTTTCTTTAATTTTTCTATCTTTATTTCCATATTCGGCTATTGTTATCGTATATTTTTTGTCTTTTTAATTAAGTATGTTGTTTAACGTCTACTTGTTTCTGTAACGTTCAAAGTGTCGGTATCGGTTTCTTTGGTATCGGTTTGCTATCCAATTAATAGCGTGCTTGTGTGCCACCAAACCTATAATGCCAATGCCACCGAGCACAAAGCCTAAAATGTTTAGTGGAACAAACATTGTTAATACCATAGGTCCCAGCATAACAGTGAAAGCTATTGCAAAGCTTGCAGGACTGAAATCGGTGCCTTGTGTATTCATAAAACCCGATGCAAAAATATCTATTGCTTTGGTTCGGAAGCAGTAAGTAAGTATTATTAGATTGGCAAAACCAACCGAAAATAGCAAGCAACCGAGCAGTAAGAATATACTGGTGTTGTAGAGAAAATAGGTGGGCAACAGCAACACAAAACCTACGAGCGAGAGCGGTATAGCTGTGTAGTATTTGCGGAACAACAGCTGAGCTATGTTTATAGGTCGTGTCCAAAGCCCATCGAAATAGTTTCCTTCTAGTGCAAACGTAAGTTGGAGAGCCATAATAGGTAATGCCATTATTGCCATTGGTAGCATTATGTTGGTGCTTTCTGCATCAGGCGCATCGCTCCCCATTGAAGCATACCAAAAGGCTTGTGCTATGAGTATAATGGGAAGTATGAAAACCAGTCGGAGGCGTTTACCTCTAACAAAGGGTCGCATTTCTATGAAGAAAGCCGAACTGTGCGATTTTTTCACGTTTTCTGTTTTCTTTCTGCGCTCATCGTAGCTATTTAGGCATTGCAGATAGTAAATTCCAGTTGCTATGCCTAATATAATAAGACTGAAAAGCAACGATATGTGTATGCCCCACGACATACCAAAGAGGTTTAGCCCATGTACAAATGTTAGCGACCACCACATAAGCCAGCCCACTATGGTTGCCCATTTCCATTCCCAGCCTTGTGAGGTGCGAAGGGCTACGACGGCTAAACTGTTGGTGTAAGACACGGAGAGCAACAGCACTGCTGACGCAAACGCTGTTCCGAAAGGCATTAGAAAGAAGCAACCAATGCCTAAAGGTAGTGCCCATGCCAATGTCCAGAAGTTAAACAGATTGGTTATGCTTATAAAATATATCCACGTTTGTTTGCTAATAGGGCGCGACTTTATGTATGCGTCCATAATGGCAGAGTCTGTTTTAAATAGTAATTTGGAAAGCACATCGGGCAAAATAATCATTGTAGCTACTGTGGGGATAATGCGTTCCCATTTAAATTGTAAGAGCGTTTTTAGCATATCTCCGCCCATCTCTGCAAACGAAGAGACTATGAGTATAGCTATGAGCACGTAAAAATAGGCACCAAGAAAAAGATTTTTCCATTTAAAGTTGCGCCGTTTCTTTACTATTTGTAGCTGTATAAGTTGTTTCAACATGTATCCGTTGTCGAGTTTATTGTTATTTCCTAATTTTTTATGGAGTGTGCTCGTTTGCCACTCTGCTTATTCAATTGAATATGCTGCTATTTATTTAGTATTTAGAGAATACTCAATTAAATAGGCTACAAAGATAAGTATAAAAGAGCGTATGACAAAATTTTTACGTTTTATTATGTAAATTAGAACGCAAATGTTGTAGAAATTCATATTTTAAAGGGCAAAGTTGTGCGACTGTTGGTTTTTATACAGCTATAAAACCAATCTACCTGATAACTCTAATGGTTGAATGGGATAAAATAGAATAAAAAAAATTAGATATCTGAAACGAACATCTCAGATATCTAAGACAATCGTTTCAGATATCTAAGACGAATGTTTCAGACGTCTAAACTTTAGCCTACTTGTGTAGGTGCATTTTTCGCCCTATATATAATAAGGTGTAATGTATATGCAAAGGGTAAACGGAGTTGATGCTTTTTGTTTGGCAAAACCTATCTGTTGATGGCGCTTAACATAAGTGCTCGGTCTACCTCTGTAATGCCATTGGGTTTGAAAACGTAGCTGTCGTTTTCAAATTCGTGTTCCAAATTGGCACCCGGGTGATTGATTAACCATTCTGTGAAACTATTCTTAGCTTCGGTTGGGTTACCACTTATCCAATATGCGTACGCCATATTGAGCGCATCGTCGGGCTGTTTGTCGGTGTTTATTAGTTCGTTGTAGATGTTTAATGCCTTTTCGGCATTGCCATCGCAAATGAGAACCCACGCTAAAAGACGTTTTACTTGGTTGTCGTCTTCGTTTTTCAAACTAAGTTCGTATGCCTTGTTCACCGCTGTTTTGGTATCGCCATTGGCAGCTAAACATAGACATTGGTTGATGGCGTATGCCTTAACGTTGGGTTCCAGTTCGCACAACTTGTTGTAGCAAATAATGGCGATGCCATAACCTTTACGGCGTAAAACAACAGCACCAACAGTTCGGAGTATCAAAACATTGTCTGGCTCTAAGCCAACAGCTACAGCAAAGTGTTCTAATGCTTCGCCCTCGTTTCCCATTCTAATGGCTTCTATGCCTCTAAACATACGGTACATTGCCGAATTGTTTTGATAGGTTTCGGTAAGTTTCTCTATATCAGCCTCTCGTTTATGCTTGTACAGGAACATTGCCAGCGATTCTTTAGCATCAATATAGAAGTCTTTTATAAACAAATCGTGCAACATAAAGAAGGCTTTGTAATCGCCATCGGCTTTAAACGGGTTGGGAATGTCTTTATTGAAAGCCATTTTTACTTCGAAAAAGCGATACAAATCTTGTATGTACATACGACAGATGAAAGCCGGCGAGTGGTCTATTGGTTCCATATTAGGCAATCCGATGCCTTCGCCAGACTTAATGAGTTCTAATATGTTGGGTGGTAGCTGGTTCACAATTTGTGCAATGGTGAGAGCAAGCGAATACTTGTCGGACTCGCAGAATGGGTCTTGTCCAGCCAATCGGTCGAGTAGCGACCCATCGCCAAGCTTCTGTGCTACCTCCTCCAGTCCTGGGTGATGTGCACTGAAAGGCATAAACCAATTGGCAATATGGTCGAAGAATGGGAAGCGTTTCATTTTGCTGAATCCTCCGAAATAAATGTCGGACCCTTGTTTCTGCATATTCATCATCTTCTGAATGCTCTCTTCCATCTTCTCCATTTTCTCTTCGTCGGCATCGGGGTGCAGAATGTTTTCTAACGAGCTGTTCTCTTTTTCGCTTATGCCAAATCTATCGAAATGTAAATCGGAGTTTCTAACAATGTTCGGCATAATGTCTCGTTGTATTCTGTCGTTGTCTCGCTCTGCATCCATACAGTTAAACATCTGCTTTTGCAAGTTTAATAGTTCGTGCTTAGCGTCGTTTGTTGTTATGAAACTGTTGATGAGGGCAGCCTGTTCTTTTCTGAAGAGATTGTTGTTGGTTAGCGATAGCACACAACCAACTAAGGCACGCTGTTGCACCTTTATATCAGATGCCTGTCGATATACATCTACAAGTGTTTTGAGTTTCTTTATATCGTAGATTGACATTGCTGAAAGGGTGATGGCACTGACAATGAGCATCTGGTCTGCTGCATCGATGGTGGGCGATGTGAGAAGACCAATGTAGAACGTTGCATCGCTATCTAACCACTGACTTGATGTGAGGAGTGCGCAGAAAAGACGTTCTACGAAGGTTTGATGACGTTTATATAGTTCTGCTTCTTTAGAAATGCGTTCGTTTTCGGGTGTTAGAGAGAGCATGGCAACATCGGTTACAAAGCCCTCTAAGGCAGACCGCACAAGGTTATGACTAAGATTGAAGTGAGCAGATGTATGAAAGGCATCTATAAAAGTGGGATTATTTTTGCACTTCCAGCTTAGTAGTAAGTTTGCAGCCACTCTGTATAAACGTTCTATAAGCGATGCATAGAGTTTTTCTCGGGCGGGGTCTTTAAATCCGCGCAACATATACTCGCACATTAAATTGTAGTCGCTTACAATAGCCATATATTCGTTGTATTCCGCCACCGATGGTTTACCATTATATATGGGCTGTAATGCTTTAATGGCTTTGTCTAATTGCTGAGTGCTTAGCAGTTCTAAAGCACTGTTTATGTTTGTCTCTGTGTTCAATATACTATATTCTTTATGTTGCAATATAATATGTATTTATATTGCACTGCTTGTTGTTTCTCTTTTTAAAACTCTTCTTCTTAGGTTTGCTATTCAGTCTTTATTCTAAATTTGTAATGACATATCTCCGCTGAACCTTCCTGTACACCCATTTTGCTGTATCATAACAGATGGCGCTATATTAGAGCTTAGCAGTAGAAATATCAGAGGCACCACATACTCAGCCAACTTACATTATTGCATTTTGTGCCTTTATGATATCTCTTTGGCGTGGTGGTGTAACCCGTTTATAAACCATATTAGGCAAGGCAGAGATAACCTTATTGTCTACTCGCATATATTTTTTTATCAATGGTGCGAAGTATTGTATGGGGTGCTTATTTATCATATCTACAGCTTTGTTATATGCGTCTTCAAAGGCTTGCCGTTTCTCCACTTTTGGTGCATTAACAAAAACAATAGCACCAGGAGTGAAGTCTTGTTTTGTAGAATTATATATTTCTTTGTTACCTAATATTTTAGCCTGTGTGGTTTGTGGCTCACTAGTCCAAACTGCATCTAGCTGCTTGTTGCGTAACATCTGCATTCTAATAAAGATATCGTTTATTTGTGAGCCGTAGGTTCTATTCTTAATGGAATGGCTACTGATAACTTGAATTGTGAGATATTGTGTAACCGAGTTGAAAGCCAGTCCTATAACCTTATCGCCTAAGTCTTCAACCTGTTTAATGCCTGAGGCAGGTGTTGCCATAAGTTGCCATGTTGCATTTGTTTCTGTCATATAATCGAGCACGGCACTTTTCTCTTCTTTCAAATATTCGGCTTGTACCAAATCGGTAACAGCGGCTTGTACTCTGCCATTTATCATCGCAGTATCGCAGTCTCGTTGAGAAGTATATTCTTTTAGTCGAATATCTATGTCGTCTGGATTATAAAGTGCACTGTCTTTGAGCAAAAATATGGGCAAACAGTCCATAGTTGGCATAACTCCGACCTTAAATGCTCGTTGGTATGCCACCTCTTCTACTTTGTTCTTGCGCTTCTCTATAAGCGAGTCGTCTTGTTCCGAAACCTGACAGCCCATTATTATAAAGGCTGTGAGAAGCAGTAAATACTTTATTCTACACATAATCTTAATGTTGCAAAAGTAATGAATAATTTTGTAATAACGAAAGAAAATACTACTTTTGTGCTATAATTATGGTAAAAGACAGAATAGCATACGTCTGCGATAACTGTGGACAAGAGAGCGCGAAGTGGATAGGCAAATGTCCTAATTGTGGAGAATGGAACACATTTAAGCAAATTAGAATAGCTCCAGATTTGGGTGTTAGTAGTGCTAAAGCATTTGTTTCTAACACGTTTGGTGTGGCAAAACAAAATGTGCCACAACCGCTTAGAGATGTTTCCTCGACAGACGAGATTCGTATTGATATGAAGGACAACGAGCTGAATCGTGTGCTTGGTGGTGGACTTGTTGTGGGAAGTATGGTGTTGATAGGTGGTGAGCCAGGAATAGGGAAGAGTACTTTAACACTTCAGACACTATTATCTACCGACCGCAGGGTGCTCTATGTAAGTGGAGAGGAGAGTCCACAACAAATTAAGATGCGAGCTTTGCGTATTTCAGAGACTATTCCCAATAACATAGTTATCTTATCAGAGACATCTATCGAAAAGATATTTAACAGCATAAAAGATGTTAAGCCCGAACTTTTGGTGATAGATTCTATACAGACAGTGGCTACTGAAACAGTGGCAAGTAGTGCTGGTAGTATTTCACAGATACGAGAGAGTGCAGCTGCTTTGTTACAATTAGCAAAATCGAGCAATATTCCTGTTATTCTTATCGGACATATCAACAAGGAAGGTTCTATTGCAGGACCGAAGGTGTTGGAGCATATTGTAGACACTGTGTTGCAGTTTGAGGGAGACCAGCACTATATGTATCGTATCTTGCGCAGTATAAAAAACCGTTTTGGCTCTACTTCTGAATTAGGAATATATGAGATGCGCCAAAATGGATTGCGACCAGTTAATAATCCTTCCGAATTGTTGCTTACCGATACTCCCGGCGACTTGTCGGGTGTTGCCATATCAAGTGCAATCGAAGGTGTGCGCCCGTTTCTGGTAGAAACACAAGCACTTGTTTCGTCGGCAGCTTATGGAACCCCACAGCGTTCGGCTACTGGGTTCGATCAGCGTCGGTTGAATATGCTACTTGCTGTACTTGAAAAGCGTGTTGGATTTAAACTAATGCAAAAAGATGTGTTTCTGAATATAGCAGGCGGTTTGCGTATAACGGATATGGCTATGGATTTAAGCGTTATAGCTGCAGTATTATCATCGAACGTCGATACTCCTATTGAAAGTGGTTGGTGTATGGCGGGCGAGGTTGGATTGAGTGGCGAGGTTCGTCCAGTTAGTCGTATAGAACAACGCATAGCCGAAGCAGAAAAATTAGGCTTTAGTAATATTATTGTTCCAAAGAATAATGCACAAGCATTGAAAGGTCGTTTTAAAATTGCAATACACCCTGTAGCCAAAGTAGAAGAAGCCTTGCGTTTGTTGTTTGGATAAAAGTTTTGTGATTTTTAAGAATGTAACGAATGTTGTGAAAAATATATGCGTTTAGCATTTGTACGTGTTTACTGTTATTAGAAACTTTATGCCAATTTAGTAGAAACGAGTAGGGGAGATATTGAGAAAGATGGTGATAGTAATAGCTCTCACCCATATACATAAAAGTTAGGAACAACTTATTGTTGTTTAGGTATTTATACGAATATATTTCTCGAAACATTACCAATAAAGAACGTCATAATTCTTTAGCTAAAGAAATAGCTTTTAGGCATTATAATACAAACTCATAACGGTTGTGCTTTATTATGGTATCTAATTTAGAAATAATAGATATCTAAAACGAAGCTGATAGATATCTGAAAAGAGCACGATAGATATCTAAAACGGAACTGATAGATATCTGAAACGGAACTGATAGATATCTGAAACGAAGCTGATAGATATCTAAAACGGAACTGATAGATATCTGAAACGAAGCTGATAGATATCTGAAAAGAGCACGATAGATATCTAAAACGAATACGGCGAATATCTAAAACACAACTGCCCTATATATGAAGCAAGAGAAACTGATATTTGTTATGACTTTTATAAATATCAGAACCATTCTGTTTTAAGTGTCTGTATTAGAAGGCACTGTTTATAATTTCGCCATTTGTTTTCTGTTGAACCTATAATTGTTAATGGTTGTTTGTGTTTTGTTTAATAAAACTATTTAGTTATTTGCAAAAGAAAAGGGGGAGACGGTACACATACCATCTCCCCCTACCATATCTATCTTATAAGAATTAATTCTTAAAGAATTCCTTAACGTCCTCGTTAGGTACCATCTTCTCATCGAAAATATAAGCACCTGTTTTAGGACTCTTTACCATCTTAATAACTTTTGAATATGCGCGACCATCCGTTGAACCTTCGTGGAGGGTAGCGACCGCTTTCTTTGCCATAGTCTAATATATCTAACTATTTATAATTTACGTGCTTACTTAATCTCCTTGTGAAGAGTCATCTTCTTTAGAATCGGATTATACTTCATCAGTTCCAAACGGTCTGCTGTATTCTTACGATTCTTTGTTGTTATATAGCGACTTGTACCTGGCAGACCGCTACTCTTCATTTCAGTGCATTCTAATATGACCTGAACTCTATTACCTTTAGCTTTCTTTGCCATGATATTAGTCTCCTATAACTTTAATATCCTTCCAGTTTACATAACCTTTGGATACGGCTTGCTTCAACGCACGGTCTAAGCCTAATTTATTAATTGTACGAAGACCAGCTGCACTAATCTTCAACGATATCCAGCAGTCCTCTTCTACATAAAAGAACTTCTTTCTAAAGAGGTTTACATCAAAACTACGCTTTGTGCGATGCTTTGAGTGAGACACATTACAACCTATCTGTGCCTTCTTACCTGTGATTTGACAAATCTTAGACATTTCTATCTGTAGTTTTGTAATTCGTTAATTGATACCTATTCCAAACAGTGTGCAAAGTTATGAAAATTTTAGAAACTGACAAAGAAAATGCTGACATATTCTTGCGAATTAAGTTTTTTTTCGAGTTTTGTATCTTCCTATTGCCTCTATTGTTGTCTTATTGATAGATACGAATGTTATGTTCGAGTGTACTATGTGTATTATATAAATGTGCTATTTATAATGAATAGGCGATATTTTATATTGTGTCACATTGTAACTTTTTAATTGCACTCTTATATAACTTGCCACCACGACTGTTATATATTAAACTGGTACGACACAAAAAAAGCACGACCAACGTCGTGCTTAGTCTTTTAAACTTAAAACTTAAAATGTTCTTTGAGCTTTAAATAATGATTAACATCTCACGGTGTTCAATCAATACTGATACTCAAAATTTGAAATCCTGCTTAACAAATCTTTTACCTAAATTACTCCTATTGAGCCTAAATACCTAACTTTTTACTTAAACAACTAATCTTATAACCTAAACAATCTATTGAAGTATTATCTCTTGTATTTATTATCTGATGCAAAGGTAGATAATGTTTAGAGTAGTTCCAAATATAATCTAATATATTTTAGTGTATAATGCAATTAAATGATGTACATCAAGTGTTCGTAAGTATTTATGCACTAATTATTTGTATAAGCAGAAGCTTTTACAATTGGCAGAGGTAAGTGAACATTCCGTTAAAGTGGTTTGCCGTTAGTGTGGGTGGTGTGTTAAAGATGCCAAAGAATGCACTTCCGCTACCCGACATTTGTGCATAGAGTGCTCCCATATTGTAGAGTTGTTCTTTTATGGTATGCATTTCTGGGTGTAGTTTAAATGCCGACACTTCAAAGTTGTTTGTAAGATGGTTGCGCCACTCGCTATTTACAGGTTGTGCAACTATGTCTTTACACTTTATTAATGTTGGCTGAGGTTTTACGAATGCAAAGGCTTGTGCGGTAGATATGGCTACTGTGGGTTTCACAATTAACAAATACATGCCATGCAGATGTGCACATTCGGCATTCATTGGCTCTAATATATCGCCTATTCCTGTTGCAAATGCTGGTGTAGCTGTAACAAAGAAGGCACAGTCGGCACCTAACCGAACGGCATATTGGTGCAATGTGGCTGAATTGAGATTCAACTGGCACAATTTGTTTAGCAAGCGCAGTGTGTAGGTTGCATCAGACGAACCTCCGCCCAGTCCTGCTTGCGATGGAATGTGTTTCTCTAAATTAAAATTAATATGTGGTAATATGTGGTCGGCAGACAACATTCTATATGCCTTTACAATTAGATTGTCGGACAGTTCTCCTTCTATCTTATTGCCACTTATTGCGAGCGAACACGTACCTTCTGCACCTTCGCCCACCACTGCTTCTAATTTATCGCACAGAGGCACAGGATAGAACACGGTTTCAAGGTCGTGATATCCATCAGAGCGTTTGCGCACAACGTTCAAACCAAGGTTTATCTTACAATTCGGATATACTATTAATTTTTCTTCCATCTATATTTCTTTTCTAAAAACAAGCCATTACACCTATTTATATATATAGCAATTGGCTTTTTGGGGATACAGCCCATAAGCTCTACCTGCTGTAATCTTTTGCAAAGATAAAAAATGATTATGATAAAAGTTACGATGGTTTGCAAATTTTTCACTACTTTTGTGGCTGTTATGCCAGAAAAGAAAACTAATAGTGCAAAAGGCACTCGAAAACGTGCTGTAGCACCTATCGACACATCGTTTGGGCACTTACAGCCGCAAGCCTTAGATATAGAGAGGGTTGTGCTGGGAGCACTAATGATAGACAGCGATGCCTTCACAGTGGTATCGGAGTTGATTCGTCCTGAAACTTTTTACGACCCACGTCATCAAAAAATATATGGTGCTATACAGTCGTTGAATTTACACGAAAAGCCCGTAGACATTATGACGGTGGCGGAAGAGCTGAAACGCAGCGGCGAATTAGAAGAAGTGGGAGGACCTGCCTATATAGTAGAGTTAAGTTCGCACGTGGCATCGTCGGCACACATAGAATATCATGGACGAATATTAGCACAAAAATTTCTTGCCCGACAACTTATACAGTTTGCCTCTATGATAGAAACATCGGCTTTCGATGAAACTGTTGATGTAGACGAACTTATGCAAAAGGCAGAAGGCAGTTTGTTTGAACTCTCGCAAAAGAATATGGCGCAAGAGTACACACAGATAGACCCCATTGTAAAGCAAGCACACGAACTACTGCTCAAAGCGGCTAACAATCAGGAAAGTGGCGGACTAACGGGTATTTCTACTGGTTTTACGCAGTTAGACAAGATAACTGCTGGCTGGCAACCGTCAGACCTTGTTATTATTGCTGGACGACCTGCCATGGGAAAAACATCGTTTGCTTTAAGTTTAGCAAAGAATATTGCTATAGACAATCGTGTGCCAGTGGCTTTCTTCTCGCTCGAAATGAACAACGTACAGTTGGTTAATCGCCTATTGTCTAACGTCTGTTCCATATCGGGTAGCAAAATTCTAAGTGGACAGCTGGACCCCTCCGACTGGGAACGCTTTGATAACAATTTGAGAAAAATGGACGGTGCGCCTATCTATGTAGACGATACACCCGGACTATCGGTTTTCGAACTCCGTACCAAAGCACGTAGATTGGTGCGCGAACATGGAATAAAAGTGCTGATGGTAGACTATCTGCAGCTGATGAATGCTAACGGAATGCGCTTCAATAGTAGGCAAGAAGAGGTTTCTACCATAAGCCGATCACTAAAAGGACTGGCTAAAGAACTGAATATTCCTGTGTTGGCTCTCTCGCAGCTGAACCGTACGGTGGAACAGCGTGATGGCATTGAAGGAAAACGACCACAACTAAGCGACTTGCGCGAATCGGGTGCTATTGAGCAAGATGCCGACTTGGTGCTCTTTGTGCATAGACCAGAATACTACCGAATATTTCAAGACGAAAAAGGAAACGACTTACACGGGAAGGCGCAGATTATTATTGCGAAACACCGTAAGGGTGCTACCGACGATGTTTTGCTCTCGTTTCGTGGCGAATTTACACGTTTCGCCAATCCTGACGATAACGATATGTTGCCTCCGATGATGCCTAACGATCTTGGCGGAGAAATTATAGACAGCAGAATGAACGATGACCCACTGCCACCGCCTGGTAGCAACGACGCTTTCTAAGCAAGGTGTAACAACAAAATGTTGATTGTATTGCAACGAACTATACCCCCAATGCTCTTCCAGTTAGTATATCATGTTTTTAGTTTTTTTCATAAATGTGAAGACATTGGGGAACTTTTTTGCCTTTCAAAGGACCAGTGCCAAAAGCTAATGCCACTGCAACACCACCATTTTTATATTCGTAAACATTACTTCCTCTAATCTTGCGTTTTCTTATCGGCATCTTGTATGTCTTTATAGCCTGACGTAGCCCGCTACGCCTGCATTGCAACAACATACAATCTGCACAATAATAAAACAAAATATGTTTATGCTCTAACAACTCAGTTGAGTTTTAAACAAAAAAAGCGTTAGTTTGCAAAGCCATTCAAAACAGATATCTAAAACGTGAATGACAGATATCTGAAACGCACACGACAGATATCTGAAACGATCGTGATAGATATCTAAAACAATCGTGATAGATATCTAAAACTTTTTGCACATATTTAAAGCTATGTCGCAACACACCATACACAGCAAAAACAATGTGCCTTTGGCAAAGAAAATTGCTCTACATAGCGTTTAGTATCCAACAATTCAGCTTCCAACTCTAATACTGTAATCGCATAACAATTTGTTTATATCGCTGCTTTCTGCAATCTCATGTTTTCTTGTCAGTAGTTTTAATATATTTTATAACTTACCATAAACCTTTTTTATAATGTTGCCATATCCACCATAATGTATAAACAAAAAACGTATAAGCACATTCCACACCCTTTGCCCATACTTGTATATGCTATGGTTAGCAGCATTCTGTTAATAATTCAGAATATGAATATATATTCATTTAAAAATAGAACGTGCATTTTTGTTTTTTAATTATAAAAAAACTCCTAACTTTGCAACCGAATTGAAACTGTAGATAAAAGTATTTTTTTAGTAGCTCACTTAAAATTACTATATGTATATTAAAAGTACCAGCAGAATAGAGAGAGACTTCTGGTATATAGCTCACTTAATTTAAGCAGAATATATTATTATTTATAATTATTAAAAGAATGTAAAAAGAATTGTTTTAGCGTATGGAAAAGAGCAAGTATGACACACCACGTGTTAAGATTTATGAGATGGAAGAAAATGTAAATATTTTAGCTAACACAGCTACTACTCCAGGATTTGGTCCTACCGTTACTCCCTTTACACCTGGTGATGAAGAGGAGTTAGATGGGGAATAAAGAATAGTTTTATCTGACGATAATATTAGGAGGTATATATTAGTTTTATAATCACATTCAATGTAATTAAGAAATATGAAAGTAAACAATCTAAAAGTTTCTGTTATGGTTGGTTTCGTTGGCTTAACATCGTTTTTGGTAACATCTTGTACCGATGATGATACGCCCAATACACCAAGTGCAACCACAGATGGTATTAGCTTTAGTGTGAACGATGTACAAGCGGTTAAAAACGAACCATCGTTACAAATGACGAAGGCACCACAAGTATACGAAACACAAACAACACCACTTTTGGGCAGAGATGCCGAAGGGTTGCAACTTGTAGAAACAACAGTGGAGGGAGTGAACCCTATATACTATCCGGCAGAATCGCGCGGAACAATAACAACGAAAGACAACTTTGCTACCATAAATAAACCCTTCACTATATTTGCATGTAAAAACGGCAGCACTACAGCCAACTATCTTTACGGGCAAGAAGTGAATGCAGATGGCACAATGAAAAACGCTGTGAAATGGCGTAAAAGCGAAGCCGCAGGGTTAAAATTCTATGCAGTGCACCCAGCACCAACAGTAAGCAACATTACAACCACATCGGGACAAAACCCTATTATAAAGTTTAGCCCAGATGCCGATGCAAAGAAACAAACCGACCTGCTTGTGGCTGCAACAGATAACTATAACTACGACGACTATGTGAATACGAAAATACCAATTACTTTCAATCACGCAACAACAGCCATCTTTTTTAAAGTGGGCAACGACTTGTCGTATAACAGAAAGGTAACAAAAATAGAAATACTAAACGTTATTGGCGAAGGAACATACGACATTGCACAAAAAAAGTGGACACTGGGAACAACCAAAAAGAGCTATGCCTTGACATTGGCACAACCATTCTCAACAGCAGTTCAGCCAGGTGCAACAATGAACGGAGGCGATGGTATCTTCTTTATGATTCCACAAACCTTGCCAACCGATGCACAAGTAAAAATATCTTTTGAGAGTGGCGACCCCGTTATTGCTAAAATTGGCGGTAAAGACAAAAATGGACACGACAAAGTATGGGCTGAAGGAACTACAAAAACTTATACCATATCAAACAGTAAGGCTGTAGACGATAGAGAGTATATATTTACTGTTACACCAAATGCAATTAATAAAGAATATAACGAAACAGATGTTCCTTTCACCGTACAGAGTTATAGACACTTGAAAGAAGCCCCCACTTCTCGTGATAAAGGAGTGGCATGGACGATAAAGAAATATGAATATAGCGAAGACGGTTCTCATTGGACAGAAGGTAGACCATCGATGGTTGCTTCTATTAACGACCACGGAGAAGGTGGCACGTCAGGACAAGCTTGTAACCTTACCCTAACAAACGAATATAAAGATTATAAAGCATTAAGAGAAGCAGAACTTAAGGCAGCACAAGAAGTAACAACAAGAAAAGACCTCTCTATAGATGCTAATGGAATTAAGAACACAGCCAACTGCTATATAGTTTCTGCAGGTGGTAAATATAAATTCCCATTGGTTTATGGTAATGCTATAAAGAATGGTGCAACAAATAACGATGCTTTTAAACCAAATGTAGTAAATAGCAATGCTATTAAGTGTTTTGTTGGTGGAGCAGGTGATATTACTAAACCCGAAATAGAAAATGCAGAAAATGCAGAATTGTTGTGGTGTAGTGAACCAAATCTTGTAACTGTTGAGGGTATAAGTGGTGGCTTTGTAGAATTTAGTGTTGATAAAACTAAGATGAAAGAGGCAAGTGCCGTTATTACAGTTAAAACAGGTGTTAGTGCAGGAGAAACAGTTTTGTGGAGTTGGCATATATGGATTACATCAAAAGACGTAGCCAATACAAGCTCTGGCTATTTTATGCTTGAACCATTAGGCTTTCGCCATACAATATGGGGTGGTACAACGTATCAAACAGACCGTAAAGTAAGAATAACATTTGAACAAGCTGTGAGCGGTAAAACTGCACAAATCACAATTACACAGAAGCCAAAAGAACTAGAAAATGTAGGTGTATCAATGTTCTACCAACAAGGGCGTAAAGACCCATTGTGGTGGCAATCACCATTTAGATGTCAAACGCCTGGTAATGATAAAGGTTTCACATTGCGACAAGCCTCTATGTTTCCAGAGCGAATGGCTGCCGCTCGCAATATAAGTAATCATTCTTCTAGTAAAGGTAATTGGGATTGGACATTTGACGCAGGTAAAGATAATACCTTCTTTAATTTGTGGGATGCAAAGAATACAACAGGCTATGGGTATAATGGTACATTTATTAAGACTGTTTACGACCCAAGTCCTGCTGGTTTCCATGTTCCCCGTGCAAGCGACTTCTCAAAAATAACAGATGGTAACAATGGTAAACCGGCTACAGTTACAAAGATAGGATATCTCGCTCCAGATTACTGGTCTAATGGTATTGTACAGTATAATCGCGGTTATTTCTGGTCTACAGAAAAGAGAGTAGGGGATATTGGTTCTAAATATGGTTATTATGGTGTTCATGCTTTATCTAGACGTCCAGAAACAAATTTCTTTGGAGTAAAGGATACAGGAGCATCAGATACATTTATATCTAACTGCTCGTATGGTTTTAGTGTTATTTCCGTAAAGGAATAACTATTATATATTAGCAAGAGCCATATTGCTATATGTATAAGATGTATGTGTGTGTACATATAGGGTATGGTTCTTGTTTTAACCATAGCACTAAGTATTTGTGTTTTTCTATTTTATAATATGTAAGAATGCTTAATATAAGGTGGACAACAAAAAGAAGAGTGTGCTATTTAAAACAAAACCCCAAAAGTTATTTCGTATAACTCTTGGGGTTTAATGTTACATTGATATTATATTTTGGTCTGATGACCAATTTGGTTTTAATATATTTATTTCTAAATATGCAATGTCTTTATGTTGTATTAGTTTTGTTTATTTAGCATTTATCTCCTTAATTAAACGGTCGGCGTGTCCCCATTTATCCATCATGAAGAGTACAAAGCGAATGTCTACACCAATACAACGAGCCAATTCACGATCGAAGTTAATACCAGAGCTTAGACTATCCCAATTTCCATCGAAAGCAAGACCAATAAGTTCGCCTTTGCCGTTAAACATTGGTGAACCAGAGTTACCACCTGTAATATCGTTATTAGTGAGGAAACAGAGTTGCAATTGTCCAGAAGTCTTGTCAGCGTATGGTCCGTAATCGTTAGACGAGAGTAGCTTCATCATAATAGGTTCAGCCTTATAGTCAGCCACTTTATTTGCTTGTTTGAATTTCTCTACAATGCTTTCGGCTGTTGTATAGTAGCCACTGTTGAAACCACCAATCTTATATCCACCTACCTGACCATAGCTAAGACGCATTGTGAAATTGGCATCGCTATAATGTGGGAGGTCCATTTCCATTTGTAGTTTCGCCTCGGTGAGTTTCTTCTCTTGTGCTTTTATTTCTCCACGCAACTGTAGTGCTTTGGTTTGAACGGCTTTATAAACATTCACCAGTTCTTCTCCTACTACTACACCAGGGTCTTTCAAGAACTTCTTACGGTCGTTAGGATAAAACTTCTCACCATTTTTCAGCAGTTTACTGTTTTTGTAAAGCCAGTCGGTATATTTGTAGAAATTACCTCCAAACTTCTTTGCTACAGTTTGAAAGAATGCAGGGTGATATTCAGCAGGCACCACTTTCGCATAGTTCTCTAACATTGCAGCAGTTAGTTCCTTATCTAATGCGTAGTTCCACTTGTCGCTATTGTCGGCAAACTCTACGTATTGAGCCTTTGGATTATTTGCAGAACCTTTTAAAGGCATATTTGTTCCAACATTTGTAGCGCGTGTAAAGAACTCTGTTGTACGGTTGAATGCTTCTGACCAATAGCTTATAACCTTAATAAGCGGACGGTTCTGTGCATATAGTTGCTCTAGTTTATTGAAGTCAACATCTATTGAAGCATCTTTCTTTGGCTGTGTTGCCAACCAATTTCTAATTTTTCCTTCGTATTCAGCTTTTTGTCGGATAAGTCCAATAGAATCTATACACTTATTCATACCCATAGAGTTCTTCCAATAGTTAGCAGAACCTGCATATTTTGACTCATACTGAATGCGCACTTTTTGGTCGGCATCCATATACTTCTTCATAATAGCCAGTTTTATATCTCTGCTCTCTACGCGTGCCGTATTCTCTATGTCGCGGCGTTGCTGAATGCCGTACGATGAGAGATAACGGTTGGTTGTGCCTGGATAGCCAATAGTCATAGCGAAGTCTTTATCCTTATAGCCTTGCATACTTACGGGTGCGAAGTGTTCTGGGTGATATGGCACATTATCTTTAGAGTAGGGTGCAGGTCCGTTAGTCTTAGGGTCGGCATATATTCTGAATACTGAGAAGTCGCAAGTCTGACGTGGCCACATCCAGTTATCAGTGTCTCCACCAAATTTACCCATACTCTTTGGTACGGTAAATACAAGGCGAACATCGGTAAAGTCTTGATATGTGGTAGCATAATATTTATTTCCCTCGTAGAATGGTGCTACCTCTATGTGTAAAGTCTTATCTATTTTTTTGATAGAATCGTTTAAAACGTTCTCCACAGAGTCTATTATTTCTCCTTGTTGTTTTAACGATTTGTTTACAATTAGTGGAGCAATGCGACTAGTGATGTCGTCTTGGGCACGCATAAACGATACGAAAGTATCTTTGTTAGGTAGCTCTTCGGCAAAACTTTTGGCATAAAAACCATCGCGCATATAGTCGTGCTCTACAGTAGAGTGAGCATTGATGGCACCAAAACCGCAGTGATGGTTTGTGAAAACTAACCCATCTGGCGATACTACTACACCTGAACAGAAGCCAGAGAAGTTTACTACATAGTTGCTTATAGCGTTTGGACTGTTGTAAAGTCTATCGCATGGCAACGAGAAACCATAGTCTACCATCTGCGTATAAACGGCTTCGGGTAGATTGAAAAGCGTCCACATACCTTCATCTGCCTTAGAAGCAGTGCTCATTGCAAGCATACTGGCAAGGACTAGAGTTGATTTTTTCATAATTTATTAATAATATGGTAAATATGTTTTGGTTATTCTTACTTTCTAAACCGTTTTCCTATAATGGGGAGTTTGCTTAATGGAAAGTCGCGTTTTACTATGATGCCCACAAAAACCAGTATTAAAGCTGTGTTTACAACCAGTGCAAGCAACGATGGTATATATTTGTTAGAGGCTGTAATGGCTGCAAACAAAGCCAATGCCACCACTACATAGAATAGAATTTCTTTTAATGGATAAGCTATAGGATAATATTTCTGTCCGAAATAGTAGCTTATTATCATACTTACGGCATACGAGACAAATCCTGCCCATGCGCAAGCCCAATAGCTAAAACTTGGTATTAGCAGAATGTTCATTGCAATAAGCACTACTGCACCTACACCAGAGAAATAGGCTCCCCATATTGTTCGGTCGGTAAGTTTATACCAGAAACTTAGGTTAAAGAAGATGCCAAACATTATTTCGGCTGCCATTACAATTGGAACAATCTCTAATCCGTCCCAATAGCTGCGTCCCACTACATGGCGAAGCACGTCCATATATCCCATTACGGTGAGAAATGCTAACAAGGTGAATATGACATAAAATTTCATAGCCTTAGCGTAGGTGTCTTTATTGTCTCTGTCCTTCGACTTTCCAAACACAAATGGTTCGTAAGCGTAGCGAAAGGCTTGCGTAATCATCACCATTATCATTGCTATTTTTATGCATGCACCATATATGCCGAGCTGTGTTCGTGCCTCTTCGGCTGTTCCATTGTAAACGTATGGAAATATTATTTGCGATGCGCATTGGTTTAATTGTCCTGCCAAACCCATTATTAGCAGTGGAAAAGTGTAGCTAAGCATACGTTTACATGTGCTTTTATCGAAGCTGTAGCGTATGCCATAGAGTTCTTTCCAAAGCAAAAGCAAGGTAATGATGGTACAAATAAGGTTGATATAGAACACCCACACCACATCGAGTGTAAAGTGTGCATCGTATATGCCAAACAAATTAAGTTTCAAACCTGGTAATATAATAAGGTATAGCAAGTTTAAAACAATGTTTAAAGAGATGTTTAAGATTTTTAGTACGGCAAATTTTATAGGTCTGTGTTTACACCGTAAATAGGCAAAGGGTATGGCGGCAAATGCGTCGATGGCTACCGTCATATACATTATGGTTATGTATTCTGGGTGGTCGGCATAGCCTAAGAAATTTGCTATGGGCTGATTAAAGAGCAGAATTATTGCCATAAATATCACCGATGTTGTGCCAACCATTTTTAAGGTAGTGGCATACACCTTGTTTGGGTCTTCTCCTTCTTTGCTCATAAAGCGGAAGAAGGTAGTTTCCATACCGTATGTAAGCAGTACAATTAGTAGTGCTACATAAGCATACACATTGGTTATAATGCCGTATTGTCCACCTGCTGCATTAAATTTGGTGGTTTGTATGGGTACTAACAAATAGTTTACAAAGCGAGCAGCTATGCTACTAAGACCGTAAATAGCTGTATCTTTTGCTAATGATTTTAAATTTGCCATTTTGTTTTGTGTTCGTTTAGAAGAAAATGTAGCATATTCCTATTGCGGCAAGCACACCAGCGAGGTCTGCCAGTAGTCCGCAAGCCACTGCATGGCGTGTGTATCGTACACCAATGCTGCCAAAATAGACAGCCAATATATAGAATGTGGTATCTGTGGACCCTTGAAATATGCAGCTTAGCCTGCCTACGAATGAATCGGCGCCGTAGTGGTGCATGGTCTCCAGCATAAGTCCACGTGCACCGCTTCCCGACAGTGGTTTCATCATAGCGGTTGGCAGCGCGTCTACAAAAGTGGTGTCTATGTTGAATTGTTGCAGCGTCCATCTTATGCCATCTACACAAATGTCCATTGCGCCCGATGCTCTAAACACGCCAACAGCCACAAGTATTGCTACCAAATAGGGTATAATGCGTACAGCTGTGGCGAAACCTTCTTTTGCACCTTCTATAAAAGCATCGTAAACATTTATTTTTTTAAATAGTCCGGCACCAATAAAGCTGACTATTATGGACATTAGAATTAGATTAGAAACTACCGATGTAACAGTATTCATAGTGTTTTGGGGCATCTGCATAAGTCCCCATATAATGAAACCCACTGTTCCGAGTAGTCCGAAAATGGTGATAAACAACACTGGTTGAAAGATATTTATGCGTTGCCAGAGCGATGTTATTATAATTCCAACAAGTGTTGCTATGGTTGTTGCAAGCAAGATGGGTACAAAAACATCGGTGGGTTGGACGGCTTTGCAAGCACTTCGTACCGCCAGAATGCTGGTTGGAATAATGGTAAGCCCGCTTGTGTTCAGCACTAAAAACATTATCATGGGGTTGGTAGCCGTGTCTTTCTTTGTGTTTAGCTCTTGCATCTGTGCCATTGCCTTTAGTCCTGTGGGTGTAGCGGCATTGTCTAATCCCAACATATTAGATGCAATGTTCATAAAGATAGACCCCATAACAGGGTGATTCTTAGGAATATCGGGAAAGAGTTTGGTGAAAACCGGACTTAACATACGTGCCAACATATTCACCATACCAGCCTTCTCGCCGATTTTCATAATGCCAAGCCATAACGAGAGAACTCCTGTTAGCCCAAGTGATACTTGGAAAGCTGTCTTAGCTGAGTCGGAAGTAGCATCTACCATTTTCTGAAATAGTGTAGTATCGCCCATTATTAAGCCCACTATTCCAAAAGCAAAAGCTATAAGGAAAAATGCTATCCAAATATAATTTAATACCATACGTTTGTTGTCTGCACCGAGTTGATATTTGAAATACAAAAGTACGATAATTTACCGACACTTGCAAAATAAGTGATTAATTATGCTCTTGTTTTGCTAAAATTTGTGTTTTATGTAGTGTATAACCTTATTATATGCCTATGGTAGATGTGTGTGTTCAGTAAAAAGGCGATGGCTATATTGTAAGCTGTGCTTACTGTTTATGGTTCAATAGAATAGAGCTTCTAAAATGTATAAGAAAGTTTGCAGAATATAGTTGCCTTTGTTTTAGATATCTGTCGCTTTCGTTTTAGATATCTGTCGTGTTCGTTTTAGACGTCTGTGAGTTTCGTTTTAGACGTCTGTAATATTCGTTTCAGATATCATAGCAAATAAACGCTCATATAGTGCTATATTATAACACTTAAGATGTGTTTATTCAACTGAATATTTATATATTTCATTGTTATTTATGTTATTTAGATAGTGCATCAATCTCTTTTTCTATGGTGTGTAAATCGGTAACAATGGGGTCTGCATAATCGCTCGTAATATCTAAATAGGCTCTGGTTATTCCATAGATAGACTTTAGAGTTTTATTTTGATTATTATCTAACAACAGTTCTCTTGTTCTTTTCAATCTGGAAATAATCAAGCTTAATTTAGGCTCGCCCGATAGCCTATTCTCTAAAATAGCTATTACTTTATTTAATTTATCGGTTAAACTTTTCATTATGTTGCACATTTCTCTATGTGGTTCATCTCCACTTTTATAATATACTGTTGCAAAGATACGGATTATTAATGGGTTAGAAATATGTAATGCCTATTTAATTTTGCATAATAACAGTGTTATGGTTCTACATTTTAGTCTAAAAAGAAAGCCTCACCTGCTTCAAACAGCAAATGGGGCTCCACTCTAAAACAATAAAAATGTTTAGCCATAACAATTAACGTTCAAATACCTTGCAATGAATAAGCATATAGACAGCGAATGTGTTATTTGCTTATGTCTTCAAAGCTTTTGGCATTTAGAACTATCAATTTGTACTATCACTACTAATACTATTATGTGGCAAAGTTATCGCATTTTGCCGATAAAAATAGTAGCAATATTGCATAAGAATAGTTTTTCGGTTGTCAAACGTTTGCGCAGTAGGCTTGCTTAAACTCAAATTTGTCGGTAGAACCTAAACATATTGTGTTTTATTATTGAGTGGATTTTCTGCCTTTGCAATGCAGACACAGCAGGTTACGTCGATTAACAAAGGCAGAGGAGATATCAATAAGGAAATAAAAGATGTTAGGAAACAATGCATAATGGTACGAACTATAAATAATGAGACTAACGACTGATTCGGGTTAAACATTCTTCTATGTTGCAAGAAGAATATTATAGCACAGAAAGGATATGAAAAAAGCCACACCTTCACAGGTATGGCCTTTTCAGAAGTATTTATAAATGATTGATAGGTTTATCCATTCATTGATAAGAGGAACTCATTGTTGTCATGGGTTCGTAACATTCTATCGTGAATAGAGTTCATAGCCTCTATTGGATTCATATCTGCAATGTACTTACGGAGAATCCACATACGATCGATAGTAGTTTTATCCTGTAGCAAGTCGTCGCGACGAGTGCTCGAAGCAACCAGATTGACAGATGGGAAGATACGTTTGTTGCTGAGTGAACGGTCGAGTTGCAACTCCATATTACCAGTTCCTTTAAACTCTTCGAATATCACCTCATCCATCTTAGAACCTGTATCAATAAGTGCCGTTGCTATAATTGTGAGCGAACCGCCACCTTCTATATTGCGCGCTGCACCAAAAAAGCGTTTTGGTTTTTGTAGTGCGTTGGCATCAACACCACCTGTTAGTACCTTTCCAGAAGCAGGGGCTACTGTGTTATATGCTCGCGCAAGACGTGTAATAGAGTCAAGAAATATAACAACATCGTGGCCGCATTCCACCATTCGTTTTGCCTTCTCAAGCACAATTCCTGCAATTTTCACGTGGCGCTCTGCTGGCTCATCGAAGGTAGAAGCTATTACCTCTGCATTAACAGTGCGTGCCATATCGGTAACCTCTTCTGGGCGTTCGTCTATAAGTAGCATCATCAGATAGGCTTCTGGGTGATTTGCCGCTATAGCATTAGCAATATCTTTCATTAAGATAGTTTTACCCGTTTTTGGTTGTGCCACTATTAGCGCACGTTGTCCCTTACCAATAGGCGAGAAGAGGTCTACCACACGTGTAGAAAGATTTGTTGTGCGTGGGTCGCCACACAGTGTAAACTTCTCGTCAGGGAACAATGGTGTTAGATGTTCGAACGATACGCGATCTCTAACTTCCGATGGTGCACGACCATTTATCATATCTATAGATGTAAGAGGGAAATATTTCTCTCCTTCATGTGGTGGTCTAACGTGGCATTCCACTACATCGCTTGTCTTTAAACCATTTTGCTTAATTTGGTTTGCAGGCACATATACATCGTCAGGCGACGATAGGTAGTTATAGTCGCTAGATCTTAAGAAGCCATAACCATCGGGCATAACTTCTAATACGCCGTTAGCTTTAATTATATTGTTAAAGTCATAAGCGGGAGCATTGTCTTGGCGTGTTGCCGATTCGTTGTAATATGATGCTTGGTTGTTATCAGTAGGTATTGTTGGACGGTCGAACATATCGTACGATGGTACCATACCCTGGTCTTCAACCGGAATATCTACCACTGTAATAAAGTCTGTTCCATCTCCGGGGTCGCCTTCCCATACACCGTCTCGTCCCATATTTTCAGTATCTTCCATCTGCTCGTTGTGTGCATTTACCTTTGCTTGGAGCTGTTCGAGAAGATTCTCTGTAGTTTCGCTTTCGTTTGTTTCTCCGTTTTGCGATACGAATTCAGCTTCAGGAATCACCACATCATCTGTATTGTTAGCGGGAGTTTCTGTTTCAACAACCTCTTCTGTTGGCTTTGTTGTTGTTTCTGCTGCTGTTGTTTCAACAGGTGTTTCTGTAGAAGTTTCTGTTACAGTTTTGTTAGTTTCCTCTGCAGCACTTTCCTCTTTTACGCTACTCTTCGGAGTTTCTTCAACAGTAGTCTTTGCAGTTGTTGGTGTATCTTCTTTCTTCTTTCGTCCACGCTTTTTTGGAGCTTCTACCGGTTTCTTAATTTCTGCTTCTTGCTTTTCACTAGTTTGTGTGTCTGGTAAATCTTTAAACAAACCGGGTAATGTGTTGTTCTGCACTTTGTTTTTTTGTAGGTCGAAGTTTTCTCCTTCTTTTCCATGAACGGTATAAACCTTGTCGGAATCCTTCTTTGTTATCCTCGTACGCTTACGCTTTGTTGTTCCCATAGGGTGTGATATGCCGGCGTTTACTGCCTGCCTATCTAATATGGCATAGATGATAGCCTCTTTGTCGTCAGACTTTTTATAGTCCACCTCAAGGTCTTTGGCAATATTCTCCAATTCGGGAATATCCTTTTCTAAAAGTTCTTCTTTACTAAACATAAAGTATTTATGTATGGGTTATATCGAAATTTTGATATTGTGGAGATAAAGGTTTCAGAAGCGAAACCTTATGTTTTCAAATCGTCTGCAAAGGTAAGAGATTTATCTGGATATAACAAATGATTGACTATTTTTTTTGTATTGTATTTTAATTCTTTTATTTTCGTTTTAGTTCGTCTTGGAATGCGAGCAATGCTTTTAGCACTATTTGTTCGGCTTCAGCTATTGAGCAATAGAGTTTTCCGCCAGAAGCATCAGCGTGTCCGCCTCCGTTAAAGAACTGAACCGCCATTGGCTGACAGTGGAAACCGTTGCTTGAGCGTAGGCTAACCAATACGAGATTGTGGCGTTCGGTGTCTTCGCGTAGCGATATGCTTAGTTTCAGTCCTTTTATTTGTAGTGGTGAATTTACAACGCCTTCTAAATCGCCTTTTATAAAGTGGAAACGGTGCATATCTTCTTTTGTTACTATGAAATAAGATGCGTGCAATTCGTTTACCACCTTCATTTTATTGGCTATGATGTGTGCTCTAAAGCGTAGTGCATTAACCGAATAGTTATGAAAAACTCGGTTATATATGTTATCTTTATCAATGCCTTTCGATAGTAATTGTCCTATTACGAAGTATATTTCTGGACGTGTAGAGTTGTAGGTAAAGCCTCCTGTATCGGTCATCATACCACAATAAATGCACTGTGCACAGTCTTTTGTCATATCGTTGTATCCTCCCAGCTGGCTAATGATGTAGAATATCATTTCGCTTGTGCTAGACATGTTGGGTTGCGATATGGTTATAGCATTGTCTGTTTGTGGTTCTAAGTGATGATCAATGAGTATTCGCTTTGCTTTGCAGCCTTCGAGAGTGCTTCTCATTGCCTCTACACGTGCATATTGGTTAAAGTCTAAGCAACAAACAAGGTCGGCTCTATTGAATGTTTCTTGCACTTTTTCGGGGTTCTTGTCGTATCGTAGTACAGTGTTTGCTTCTGGCAACCATTGTAAGAAGTCGGGATATGCATCTGGCATACACACTGTTACATCTGTCTTTCCTATTTGATTAAGATACGATTTCCACGCTAATGAAGACCCTAAGGCATCTCCATCGGGCGATTTATGTGCACAAATAACGATGTGTTCGGCTTCGATTATAAGTTGTTGCAACTGTTTAGCTTCTGCATTGTCTAATAAATTAATATTCATCTGCCTTTATTTTCTTCTCATGTGTATGCTATTTCGATACTTGGGAGTATCGAAATAGCTTAAAGTAGCTTTGTGTTTAGAATAGCTTTTTGGGGTAGATACCTTCGTCTACTAGTTTTTTTATCCGTGCCACAACACCGTCTCTGTCTGCTGGATAGGTTACACCGAACCATGTGCTTGTGGTATCAAGCACGTCTACTGTGGCTGTTCCATCGTTAATAAGTTTGTTTACCATTATTGGAATGTAGTATTCAGACTTCTTATTTTCTATGTTCTTTGGGTTAGAAAGAAACTCTTTGAAATAGCTTTCGCTGTATTCGAAGTAGTCTGGCGTAAATCCCCACACGTTCATAGAGGTGGGTGTATTGTCTGGAACTG
The DNA here is from genome assembly GCF_000220255.1 of Prevotella pallens ATCC 700821. Taxonomy (GTDB): domain Bacteria; phylum Bacteroidota; class Bacteroidia; order Bacteroidales; family Bacteroidaceae; genus Prevotella; species Prevotella pallens. The sequence goes on along the minus strand of NZ_GL982514.1, from coordinate 518,438 downwards.
TGGTCCAACTACCATCTTCGTCCATATATTGCACTTTACCATCGCGACGTTCTATTTTTGTTCTTTCTACAACGGTGGTTAGGTGTCCCTGTTCGTTGGTGCTGCATAAGCCTCGCGACACTGTTCCATTTTCGCTAAGGGTGTTTCCAACACGAAATCCTACCATTGCATACTTGTTTTTTGAGCCTTCAGGAAGGTTAGCAAGAAACTTCCCAATCACCATAAATGCATCACGATTGTAGAAATCGTCGCAATTAATAACGCAGAAAGGTTCATGCACAACGGGTTTTGCCATAAGTACAGCGTGGTTGGTTCCCCATGGTTTTTCTCTTCCTTCGGGCACCGTAAAGCCTTCGGGCAGTGCATCAATGCTTTGGAATACGAGTTCTGCAGGTATATGCCCTTCGTATTTAGATAGCACTTTTTCACGGAATTGTGCTTCGAAATCCTTACGAATGATAAAAACGATTTTCCCAAAACCGGCTTTTATCGCATCGTATATAGAGTAATCCATGATGGTTTCGCCGTTTGGTCCTAATCCGTCTAGCTGCTTTAAGCCACCATAGCGGCTACCCATACCAGCTGCAAGAAGTAATAATGTTGGTTTCATTTCCTTTATGTGTTAATGATTTTCTACTCTGAAAATAATTTTATTAATATTGCAAAGGTACAAAAAAGTTTGGAAACTAATATATAATAAGGTGTAGAATATAAAATATTGTGGTTTACTGGAAGATTAAAAAGTAAGAATGTATGGTGCAGAAGGTGGTAGGGGGCTGTAGAGTATGTGGTTGTGTTTGGTAGAAAATGGGTAGGCAATTTATAAACTGTGTCTACTGACTACTTTGCAATATAATAAACTGTGTATTGTTATAGGAGAAATCTGTTAGATGTTTGTTGTGCTTGTTTTAGTCGTCTGTAACGTTCGTTTCAGATATCTGTCGTGTTCGTTTCAGATATCTGTCAGTATTGTTTTAGATATCTGTCAGAAATACCACCTTTATATGCCTATATTATTATACGTAAAAGATGCTGGTTCAACTAAATATTGAAGATGTTTGAATACTATTATATCAATGTGTTGGTTTAAGCGTTTTGTATATCTATTTGGATAGCAATATATTGCTTATAATCTGGTGTTATGGGTGTGGGGGTTGTTATATTCAGTTTTTCTTTCAAAGTGTTTTCGGCTATTTTCTGCTGTTCGCTTTTAGGCTCCAATTAGTTATGAGCTTGTTATTGAGGAATGTTGTCTGCGAAATATATTTCCAATGTTCTTGCTAATATATGGTTAATAGTTGCATTGTTATTACTACTTATTTGCTTCTTCTGCAGATATAAAACGAATGTGCAATGCTGTGGTTGTAGACTTGCTTATGCGGTATATATCGCTGGAACGACGTCCAACCACCCATATAATTTCTCCGTTTCCATCGACTAAAACAAGTTGTTGGCGTTTACTAATGGTGTCTATTTTAAGGTTGGTTAGATAGTCGCTAACGAGTTTAGTCCCCCTCATTCCAAAAGGGTGAAAGCGGTCTGCCACCTTAATACGACGCAGAGTGAGCGGAAAATGCACAGCGGCTTTGTCTACAACAATGTGGTTTGAATCTGTTGGAATAGCGAAATTGCTATCTACAATAGCTTCTTTTACTTCTATTTTATATTGCTCCGAGTAGACATATCTTCCCGTTTCGGGTATTCGTAATGTTTTTGGAACAGTTGTTTCGTGTCGCGATAAAAGCATCGTTTTTCTATCGAACAAAATGGTGTAACTATCTGCAATATATTCTTTTCCACTATTAGACGATAGCGAAGAAGCAATATTCTTTATCTGCAATGAAGTAAATCCGTAGGGAGTGAGTAAGAAAAACAAGAAATATTCGGGCGAAACATATTTTTGTAGTGCAGCTATGTTTATGCTAAGGTTGGGTAGTGTTTGTTCTGATGTGCCTTTCTGTAGCTGTGCAAACAACGTTTCGATATCTGTGTTTGTGGTGGAAACAATGTGTGGAAAAGCACTTCTTATAGAGTCATTAATAATTCTGTTTGCTTCGGTAAGGTGTTCCGACATTTTTGTTACGGCGTTATCGAACGATGGGTTAATCTCTTTCAGTTTTGGAATAACCTCTAATCGAAGCTTATTTCGTTTTACATCGGCAATAAGGTTAGTGCTGTCGGTAACAAAAGTCTGTTTTTTCGTGCTTAAATAATCTTCTATTTCTGCTTTAGAGCAACAGAGTAACGGTCTTATAATGTAGCCGTTAATGGGTTGAATACCCATCAACCCACGTAAGCCCGTACCTCTAACAAGATTTAATAAGACGGTTTCAACCGAGTCGTCGCAGTGGTGAGCAATGCAAACAGCATCGGCACTAATGTCGTGTCTCAGAGCTTCGAAATAGTTATAACGCAACGTGCGCGCTGCCATTTCTATGCTTACTTTATGTAATTTGGCATATTCTGCTGTATAAAAGTGTATTAGGTGCAGTTCTATATCGTTCTCTTTACATAGTTTTATGCAGAAGTCTTCGTCTCGTTGGCTCTCTTCTCCGCGCAAGTGGAAATTGCAATGCGCCGCTTCAACGTGAAAGCCTAATTCCTTTAAAATCAGTAACAGCGCTACACTGTCAGCCCCTCCAGACAGTCCAACTATATACCGACCATTTAAACGTAGTAGCTTGTGGGTGTTGATATATGTTTTTACCTTATTCAACATAGAGCACTAATCCCTTTAGATATTCTCCTTCGAGGTGATATATATTTATGGGGTGGTCGGCAGGCTGGTGTATTTGGTGCAATATTCTAACCTTTCTACCAGCTTGAGCAGCAGCAGTAAACACAGCCTGACGAAAGTTTTCCTTTGTTACAACCTGTGAGCAGCTGAATGTAAACAATATTCCACCCTTCTTAATACGTTCAAAACCCTTTACATTTAGGCGTGTATATCCACGCAATCCGTTCTTTAAGGCACTTCTATGTTTGGCGAAAGCAGGTGGATCGAGCACTATAAGGTCGTATTTTCCATCGTTATTGTCCAGATATTTAAAAGCATCTTCGCAGAACGCTTGATGTCTGTTATCGTTTGGAAAGTTCAACGCAATATTTTTATTGGTGAGTTCTATCGCCTTTGCCGAACTGTCTACAGAGTGTACCACCTTTGCACCTCCTCGCATAGCATATACAGAGAAACCTCCTGTATAGCAAAACATGTTCAGCACTGTGCGTCCTTTGGCATAGTGTTCTAATAAGCTACGGTTTTCGCGTTGGTCTATAAAGAAGCCCGTTTTTTGCCCTTTCAGCCAGTCTATATGAAATTTAAGTCCGTTTTCAACGGCTATATCGTTGTCGGTATTGCCGTAAATAAAGCCATTTTCTTGTCCTAATTCAGCCTTAAAGGGTAGGGTGGTTTCGCTTTTATAGTATATACTGTCAATTTTATCCCCCATAATGTTGCGCAATGCATCAGCAATTTCGTAGCGACTGACGTGCATTCCCACCGAGTGAGCCTGCATAACACACGTTGTTCCATATACATCAACAATCAATCCGGGGAGATTGTCGCCCTCTCCGTGTACTAAGCGATAAGTTGTATTTACAGTATTATGTTTATCGGTATCCACTTTTTCGGCAGGTCTAATAACGTCGATGGCTTCTCTAACTTCCATTGCCGCCTTTAAACGAGCTTGCCAAAAGTTGGCATTAATAGGCACATCGTGAAACGAGAGAATACGAACGCTGATAGAACCTATTTGAAAATGGCCCACTCCCATAAACTCTCCATCGTGCGTGTAAACTCTTACCAGTTCGCCTTCTTCTAATGGTTCGTCTGTTTTAAGTATGGCACCAGAGAATACCCATGGGTGCTGGCGTTGCAAACTCTCTTCTTTTCCTTTCTTTAAAACTATCTTCTTATACATCGCTACATATTTTTTTGTGTGTCATTAGTGCCACTTTCATCGATGTTTTTAGTAGTTTCAGGTTCATCTGTTGGCACTATTACGGTTTCGTAATTGTGTGTTTTATGAAGTTCTTCTAATCGTTCGTAAAGTTGAATGCACGTCCACGCATCTGTGGCAGCATATATTTTTTGCTGCTCTGTTAGTATGGGAGCCTCCCAATTGGATAATTGTTGTCGTTTGGTAATGCGTTCATGGAAAAGGTTTGCATATAATTTCTGTAAGCTAAGGTCTTCTATTCCAAATTCGCTTACAATGTTCTGCAAGTCAATAAAACGTCCAATCTTAAATTCGGCACGCTGATGTAGCATACTAAAATCGTCGTGTAAAGAGAGTCCTACTTTAAGAACAGTAGTATCTTCAAGCAGTCTAACTATACACGCAGGCATACCTATTAAGTTTAAACGAAATAAAAAACACACGTCTTTAGTGCTAACCTGTAAGAGTGCAACCTTATGATGTTGCCCTTTTTTAAATACTGGACGTGTTTCAGAATCGATACCAAGAATATCGGCAGATAGTAGAAAATCGACAGCCTTATTAGCCTCCGTCTCAGTAATCACTACTATTATTTTGCCTGGAAATGTTACCCTGGGCAGGTCAGAGATATTCTTCTTATCGAACTTATTATATAATTTAGTAACCATAATGTACTGTTTCGTTTTGCAAATTTAGCAAAATCTTCTGAAAAGATATCCGATTATATCGCTTTTTTTTAGTACTTTTGCATTTGATTTAAACATTCAGTAATGGCTAAAAAGAAAAAGGAGAAGACTCCAAAGACATTTAGTGAGGCTATTGGCGCACATTATATTATAAACGATAAGACAGGATTTGTATTGGGGATTGTTTTACTTTGTCTTGCCTTATACGTATTAGTGGCTTTCATAAGTTATTTTTCTACTGGCGAAGCTGACCAAAGTTTAGTTACTGCATTACGGCCAGGCGAGATAGAGAATTCAACGAAAGTGTTTCAAAATAGTTGTGGATCTGTGGGGGCACTGCTCTCTTACTTCCTTATAGCACGCTGTTTTGGAATTCCTGCTTTCATTATTCCGCTTTATATTATACTTTGTGGCGTGAGAATGATAAAGGCTTACGAGAAGATAAACTTATGGAAGTGGTTCTTTGGAATGGCGTTGATAATGGTTTGGAGTTCTATTACTTTCGCAAAATTCCTTACTCCGTTAATGGGCGACAATATATTTAACCCTGGTGGAGACCACGGTGCTTTCGTTGTAGAATATGTTGAAAACATCATAGGCTCGCCTGGATTGATAGCTATACTTGCCATTACAATGATTGCTTTCCTTACTTATCTTACTTCAGAGACTATCACTGTGATTAAGAAGTTGCTAAATCCAGTGGGATATTTACGCGATAAGGTGAAGTTTACTATCGTCCAACATAACATTGAGAAAGATAAAATTGGCGAAAGCACTCAAGAAATGGAAACTGCGGCAGTAGAGAAACTGCAAAATATAGAAGCTCAAACGGTGGAGTTTCTCGACGATGATGTGCCAAATGTTGTTATAAAACCAAACGCTAAAGATAAGAAAAACACAAAAGAAGATGATTCTAAACCTACTGACAACAGTGAAATAGGAATAGAAGTTGATATACCTGAAGCGGTAGAAAAAGCACAAGGTAAAGTTGTTGCTGGTGCAACAGACCTTACTTCGCCTATTAATCCGCACGAACCTTTCATTAACTGGAAGTACCCAACCCTTAATTTGCTTAAACAATACGACTCTGATAACAACGTAAACTTTGTTGATAAAGAGGAGTTGGAAGCGAATAAAAATCGCATTATAAAAGTCCTCAACGACTTCGGTGTGCAAATTCGTAGCATTCGCGCTACGGTGGGACCCACTATTACGCTATACGAAATAACACCTGCACAGGGTGTACGCATTTCGAAGATAAAGAATTTGGAAGACGACATTGCACTAAGCTTAGCTGCAATTGGTATTCGTATTATAGCGCCAATGCCTGGTAAAGGCACAATAGGTATTGAGGTGCCAAATGCAAAGCCTTCTATTGTGTCGATGTTTTCTATTTTAAATTCGAGAAAGTTCCAAGAAAGCACAATGGAACTGCCTATTGCGTTAGGTAAGACCATTACTAACGATGTATATATGGTGGATTTAGCAAAAATTCCACACTTGCTTGTGGCTGGTGCAACCGGACAAGGTAAGTCGGTAGGACTTAACGCTATTATAACGTCGTTACTATATAAAAAGCACCCGAACGACCTTAAAATAGTGCTGGTAGACCCTAAGAAAGTTGAATTTAGCATATATGCGCCAATTGCTAAGCCATTTATGGCGGCAGTAGAAGAGAACGAAGATGAACCTATAATTACTGATGTGCAAAAGGTGGTAAAGACGTTGAAAGGTCTTTGTGTACTTATGGACAATCGCTACGATATGTTGAAAGCTGCCGGAGCACGTAATATAAAGGAATATAATAGCAAATTCTTGAATCATCAGCTTAATCCTGAAGAGGGACACGAGTTTATGCCATACATTGTTGTTATTATTGACGAGTTCGGCGACCTTATTCTTACAGCAGGAAAAGAGATTGAGATGCCTATTACACGTATTGCTCAGCTTGCGCGTGCTGTTGGTATTCACATGATTATAGCTACACAACGACCTACCACTTCTATTATTACTGGTAATATTAAAGCCAACTTCCCTGGCAGAATAGCTTTCCGTGTGGGTGCTATGATGGATTCGCGTATCATTTTAGACCGTCCTGGTGCGCAACAGCTTGTGGGACGAGGCGATATGCTCTATCTTAATGGTGGAGAACCAACGCGTGTGCAATGTGCTTTTGTTGATACGCCAGAAGTAGAAGATATATCCAAATTCATAGCTACACAGCCGGGACCTGTTGAACCATTGCTTATTCCTGAGCCTGTAGCAGAAGACGGAGGTATTGCCGGAGGTAGTCTTGATGAAAACTTAGACCCGCTGTTTGAAGATGCGGCGCGGACGATAGTGTTAAATCAACAAGGTTCTACCAGTATGATACAGAGACGTTTCTCTATTGGATATAACCGAGCAGGAAGACTAATGGACCAGATGGAGAAGGCTGGCATTGTGGGAGCAGCACAAGGTTCTAAGCCTCGTGAAGTACTAATAGGCGACGAAATGAGTCTTGAATCGTTGCTCGCAACATTGCATAAGTAAAACGAAAAAGGAGTTATAAAAACGATGAAGATACAACGTAACATTTTATTTGCTTTGACATTTCTATTGTGTGTCAATGCTTTTTCGCAGAGTTCTGCAGATGCAAAGAAAGTTTTAGACAAAACTGCAAAGGTTGTAGGACAACGTGGCGGAGCTGCTGCCAACTTCTCGATTACGGGAGGAGATATGGGCAGAACATCGGGTAGTATTGTAATAAAGGGCAATAAGTTTAAAGCTGTTACACCCGAAACTACCATTTGGTTCGATGGTAAAACGCAGTGGGCATATATGAAAAGCACCAACGAGGTGAATGTTTCTACTCCAAACGAGGCGAAACGCCTTTCTATGAACCCATACGCTTTTATTACTATGTATAAGAATGGCTATCACATTTCTATGAAAACAACTGCTGCAACATACGTTGTGCATTTGCAAGCCATTCACCCTGCACGTAGTATGCAAGAGTTTTATGTTACCATTTCTAAAACTTTTTACCCACAACAAATAAGAATGTTGCAAGGAAAAAAGTGGGTAACTATTAATATTAGTAATTTTAGAACTGCCTCACAGCCTAATTCTTATTTCCAGTTTAAGCACGCTGATGCGCCTTCTGCCGAAATTATCGACTTGCGATAGGGCTGCAACTGCTATCTGTTTGCGAATTTCAATAAACTTATATAACCGTATATATAGGTAATAAGACCCCAAAGCTCTAATAGGAATTTCTATCGTAACACTATCATTTCTATATTCATAGATAATGTTTATTGTTGTTATGTATTCCTATTTTGGAGTGTTTGGTTTATTCTATTGCTAACACCAAATTAATTGTTTTTGGCGAGGTGGTGAATGCGATGAATTAGACGCTACGCTTTGCGAAGTGCGTTTGTATATATTCTGCACACGCTGAATTGTATTCATTACCGAACAATCTGCTATGCGTAGCAAACCACTTCATTTAGCCCTCACTGGCATAAACCAACAAAATATTGTTTTTATTAATCTAAATTGGTTGTAAAGGCATAATACCATTATACATTATTAATAATATCATTCCCCGCCATCTTTCGTAATCTTACCAGTAGTTTTAATAGGCTTTATGGTTTTACTCGAATCTCTAAGTTTGTAATTCATATTGCAAACTTAGAGATTTGAGTTTAATAGTCATCTTTATTTTATTCTGAAAACAACGCATCAGTTTTATAACGAAAATGTGTTTGCTTATAGGTACATTTAAAACAGACATCTAAAACCCGCACGACAGATATCTGAAACGAACACGACAGACGTCTAAAACGAACGTTATAGATATCTAAAGTTTTGCGTTCGCATTTAGAAGTGTTTTGCAACACATTATATGTAACGAGAAATATGTATTGTTGGAAAAGAAAGTTGGTTTATAAATGCTTGGCGTTGATACAATTAATTCCAATAGATAGTTATACCGTACCATCGGCGAATATTGTTTGTGCTGTTCTCTTTCTGATATTAAGAACTATATGTTTGCTGTAAAACAAAAGTACTTAGAAACCCTAAAGCGTATAGAGTTTCTAAGCACCTTACAACTTTTGTGGCATTTATGCCATTTGCTTCTCTAAAGTGTTATAAGAAAAAGCTACCTATTTGGAAAACAATAGCACTCACTATCCATGCCAACACCGTAGTGTATACGGCAGCAAATATGCCCCATTTCCAACTACCAGTTTCGCCTTTAATAGCTGCAATGGTGGCTACACATGGAAAGTAGAGCAGAACGAAGAGCAAGAAACAAAAGGCAGTTAGCTGCGCCAATGGTTCGGCTTGCGTGTAGCTAATGTGGTGTTGTTCAGCAACATCGGCTGTCATTTGGTGGCGTAATGCTTCGTATTTATGGCTATCGTTGTTATATTCATTATCGTTGCCGAACGAATCGTTGTTTGTATAGAGCACACCCATTGTAGATGCAACAATTTCTTTTGCACCAACTCCAGCCAACAGTCCCACGTCTAATCGCCAATTGAAACCCATTGGACGGAACACAGGTTCAATAGCCTTACCAACTTGTCCCATATAACTCTGTTCTTGTCGGGCTTGCTTGTCAATATTAGGATTGTCTGGCACAGGAAAATAGCTCAACGCCCACACTATGATGGAGGCAACAAGAATTATTCCACCCATTTTTTTAAGATATTGTCGTCCCTTTTCCCACGTATGTCGTCCAATAGCCTTCCATGTAGGAAATCTGTATGGCGGAAGTTCCATAACAAACGGAGTATCTTCGCCCTTCACAAGCGTTTTGGAAAACAGTCGAGCCAGTAGCACCGCCATTGCTATACCTATTATATATAGTAGCAACATAACGCTTGAGCGATATTGAGCAGCAAAGAACGACCCCGTCATCATTATATAGATAGGAAGTCGAGCCGAGCAGCTCATCATAGGAAGTACCAGCATTGTAACCAAACGGCTACGTTTACTCTCTATAGTTCGGGTAGCCATTACAGCGGGAACGTTGCAACCGAAGCCCATTATAAGCGGTATGAACGACTTGCCGTGTAGCCCCATTTTGTGCATAAGGCGGTCCATAATGAATGCAGCCCGTGCCATATAGCCACAGTCTTCCATATATGATATAAAGAAATAGAGTATAAGAATTTGCGGAAGAAACACAATAACGGCACCTACACCTGCAATAGCACCATCTACAAGCATTGCTTTTACAGGACCATCGGGCAAATTGTTGTTTAGCATGTCCGAAATCCATGCCACCCCAGCATCAATCCAATCCATTGGATACTGTCCAATAGTGAATGTTGCTGTGAACATAACAAATAGAATAAGGAAGAAAAGCGGAAAGCCAAGATACCTATTGGTAAGAATTTTGTCTATGGTACGTGTTGTTGCGTATGCGTCTTTACCATTGCCAGTGGTGTAGTTGGTTTCTTGCAAAGCCCCGTATATAAATCCATACTTTGCGTCCATAATAGCCGTTTCGCTGTCTTCGCCAGTCTCTTCCTTCACACGCTGAGCAGTTTCGTCTCTGTGTTTCATTATTTCTGTGGCATCTGGAAAAGCAGAAACTATCTGTTCAGCCTCCTTATCGTTCTCAAGCAGTTTTATAGCAAGGTAGCGTGTAGAGTATTTTTGTGCTATATCATATTCTTGTTTCAAATGGTTTTGAATTTCAACAATACCATTTTCTATTTCATGTCCGTGATTTATGTGAATGTGCCTATATAGTGGGCCATTGCTCTTTTGTCCTTCGTAGTTTTGTATTACGGTTCGGAATAATTCCTCAACGCCTCTTCCCGATTTAAACACTGTGGGCACCATAGGGACTCCGAGTAGCGTTCCAAGCTTTATATAGTCTATGTGGTCTCCACGGTTTTCTACCTCGTCGTACATATTTAGTGCACAAACCATAGGCACATTCATATCTATTAGTTGTGTGGTTAGATAGAGATTGCGCTCCAAGTTCGATGCATCTATAACATTAATAACAATGTCTGGTGTCTTCTCTACAATTTGTTTACGTACGTAAAGTTCTTCCGGACTGTAAGCCGACAAGCTGTAAGTGCCGGGTAAGTCTACTAATTCAAAATGGTAACCCAGTATATCGGTATATCCGTACTTAGCATCAACAGTAACACCCGAGTAGTTTCCTACACGTTCGTGTGCTCCCGATGCGAAGTTAAAGAGCGATGTTTTACCACAATTAGGGTTTCCCACCAATGCTACGTTTATGGTATGTAGCTGTTGGTGCACCTTTCTTTCGGCTTCGTTAGCGGGCGAAGATAGTGCACAAACATCGTCTTCTTCTGCCTCTATTGGCGGATTATATGTAGAGTGTGGAATATTTGGTGTAGAACTTTCGGTGTTTTGGTTTGTGTTTTTTGTGTTTGTTTGTTGGTTGTCTGGTGTTGGCACCACTTCAATAAGTTCGGCTTCGTTGCGTCGCAAGCTCACTTCGTAGCCCATAATGCGATATTTCACAGGGTCGTGTAGTGGCGCATTTAGTAGCACTTCAACTGTTTTGCCACTAATAAAGCCCATTTCTATGATGCGTTTTCTAAAACCCCCATGCCCTAAAACCTTTATAATTGTACCAGTCTGACCAGTCTTAAGTTCTGATAACTTCATAATCTTATTCTTTTGTTTGACAGTAATTCCTTAAATATAAAGAGTATAATGCTCATAGTTTCCATAAATTTATTGATGTCTCGAAGTATTCTAAATCATTTAGAAATACAAGAAGACTTTGGAACACTTTATGCCTTACATATTTCTTTACGTATGCCAATTATTCATTACAAAAGTACAAATAAATCGTTGGAGGCTATGTAACGTATAACTAAAACTTTGCTAAAATACCTAATAATGGGGATATACACAACACAAGTTCGTAGCTATTCACGTGTATTATATATCTATCTCTCTGAAATTATTATGATTATGTACAACCAAATAAGTGTTTTTTTATGTACCTTTGCACACCGAATAAGCAAACAACAACGCTTTGCCAACCTATACAGAGATGGGCAGTGCGCAATAAACAAAGATATAACAACCTGTATGAAACTTACAAATCAACGTAGAAATATGCTCCATGGTGTACTACTCATGGCGCTTTTTGCGTGCGCAGCCTTCTATTTAGGCGACACAAATGTGGCAAAAACACTATCGTTTTCGCCTATGATAATTGGTATTATTCTGGGTATGCTCTATGCAAACAGCTTGCGTAGCGACTTGCCAGAGACGTGGACACCAGGCATTGTGTTCTGTTCTAAACGCATATTGCGCTTCGGAATTATTCTATATGGGTTTAAACTAACCTTTCAAGACGTTACCAGTGTTGGGCTTCCAGCCATTATTATCGATGCTATAGTGGTAACAGTAACCATACTGTTGGGCTTGTTTGTGGGACGATTGCTAAAAATGGATCGCAGTATAGCCCTGCTAACAGCTTGCGGAAGTGCCATTTGTGGAGCAGCAGCAGTTATGGGTGTAGACGGTGCAATACGTCCTAAACCATATAAAACAGCCGTTGCTGTGGCAACAGTGGTTATATTTGGAACGCTCTCAATGTTTCTTTATCCAGTTCTGTACCGCTCTGGTGTGTTCGATTTGCCTGCACAACAAATGGGTATTTACGCCGGTTCTACCATTCACGAAGTAGCCCATGTGGTGGGAGCTGGCAATGCAATGGGAGCCGCAATTAGCGATAATGCAATCATAGTGAAGATGATTCGTGTAATGATGTTGGTGCCAGTGCTTATTGTTATTGCCTTTTTTGCAGCCCGAAACGCAGCCAATGGCGAACACATTGAGGGCGAAAAAAAGAAAATACAAGTGCCTTGGTTCGCTATAATGTTCTTATTGGTTATCTGTTTCAACAGTTTCAACCTGCTACCTGCATCAGTAGTGAAAGCTATTGTTACCTTAGATACCTTCCTTTTAACTATGGCTATGACTGCATTAGGAGCTGAAACAAGTATAGATAAGTTTAAAAAGGCAGGCTTCAAACCCTTTTTGCTGGCAGCCATAATATATTGTTGGCTCATTGGCGGTGGCTATTGCTTAGCGCGTTTTGTGGTTCCACTACTAATGTAAAAGTGGAAAGACACAATAGCTCTGAGATGTTATCAACCACGTAAAGCCTCCTATTGGTAATAGAAAAATTATATATATTCCTCTCTCAAAGAAATATCTTTATACAGTAAAGCAATGAATATTACTTTCTGCAGACGACTCTACTACACGTTAAACAGTGGGAAAAATTCTAAACTAAAATACTACATTACGTCTTATCTTTGGGTGCTTACACCACATTGGTTGCTCTCGTTGCTGCGCAAATTGCTGCTTGCTAACGTGCAACAACGTAGCGATTGGAACGAAATTAAGGCACGTGTAGACTACTATAACAGGCTTTGCTCGTCTAAAATAAACCATTCTGTTTTCCAACAAAAAGCCATTAGTCTTGCCCAACAGCAAAAAACAAGTCAATCGGTCTACTATTTAGATTCTTTTCGCTACGCAAAGTCGTTCCCATTAAACAATAAATGGTGTCTTTATCCAGGCGATGTAACCACCGTTCCCAGCGTTCCTTCCATCGTAAAAAGTAGACCGATTGCAGGCGATAATGCCAATTCGGTGTTGCTAAAGCTCGACCGCGTACGCCATTTTCTCTTTGTAAACGACCGTATAAGCTATGCCGACAAACTAAACAAAGTGGTGTTTCGTGGTTTAATAGGTCAGTTCGATAGCCACAACTTAAAGCAAAATCGCTACGATTTTGTACAGAAGTTCTTTGGTAATCCTCTCTTTAATATTGGTGTTATCGATAAGAATATTCCACAATGGCACACCACTAAAATGACTATAAACGAGCATTTAGCCTATAAATTCATAATGGCATTAGAAGGAAACGATGTTGCTAGCAATTTAAAATGGATAATGTCGTCGAACTCAATCGCTGTAATGCCTCGTCCAAAGTACGAAACTTGGTTTATGGAAGGAACTCTGATACCCGACTATCATTACATTGAAGTAGCACCAGACTACTCCGATTTGGAAGCTAAAATAGACTATTATATACAGCACCCACACGAAGCCGAAGCTATAATAGCGCACGCTCACGCCCATGTAGCCCGCTTTCGCAATGCTCGTCGCGAATATATAGTGTCTCAACTGGTGCTCTCTAAATATTTTGAAACAACTGAAGTGAAGAACTAGAGTGGGAGAGATGAGAACTGAAAATCATTTTCACCTTATTATATATATACCCCACAGTATAGTAGTTGTAGCATTGTAGAGTTGCATTTGTTGTGTAATGGCTATATATGCGCCATATAATTGCAATTTGCCAATAGCTTTAGAGATGCAAATAATTGCGTTCGCACATCATACATATCTGCAATAGATAAAAAAGAGATGTTGGTTCCATAAATTGTATTTCTACACTTAACATAGCAAGCGTTACGCATTTGTTTATTGATAGTTACGTGTTCGTTTTTCAAAAGATACCTTTTTATTTAACAAGAAACTATCTTTTATGCGATAAAACTCTATCTTTTGTTTATACACTCTTTGCTATCGTGTTTTCTAATGTGGCATATCTAATATTCTTTTCCAATAGTGCGGTATACCTATCTTATACTATTGTAAGAACACAATAAACAGATTTAGAAGATAAATATCCTAAAAACAATAATCCACGCTATGCACTTTAGAAAAACAAAGTATAAATGTTGCTAAATTAAAATATTATCATTATTTTTGCAAAACAGAGCTTTTAACCAGCTGTAAGCTAAACACAACACAACAAACACTACGACACAAACTAGCCACCGTCTGTAAAAGGCAACAGAACACATAGCTTTTCTGAGCATATATCTTTTTATTTTTAACGCAATATACTTATGAAGAAGAACTACATTTACTGGGTGCTTGCACTCATTTTTATCTGTATTCCAGAACTGAAAGTTCGAGCTGATCGTTATAAAGAACAGCCCAAAGAAGAATGGAACTATAATTTTGAAACAGCAAAAGCCGATAATCTTGGCGACAGACCAAACCATTACGACCTTAAACTGAATGGGTTGGCGTGGTCGATGTATGCTGTTAGATGTTCTGGAGGACCAAACGATTTTGCCAATGGTAAGTATTCGGCACGTATTTACGGTAGTAAAATGTCGATGAAAGAGATGCCTTATATGACAATGACTGATGATCAAGAACATGGAATAGGTAGCGTAGAATTCAATTATAGAGCATACGGCGAACATACAACATCGCAAGTAACTTGGTGTGTGCAACTTTCAGAAGATAAAGGTGCTCATTGGGAAACTATTGGTCGTCCATTTACTCCCACAGAAAAGGTGCAACACTTTCGTGCTGAGGCTAATTCAGACGTAGGACGCATACGCATTGTGCGTGCCGATTATGCAGTTTTCGATTGTAAAACAGCCAAAAGTTTCGATGCAGCCTTTAATTTGGACGATCTAAAGATGACTTATTACAATTCAGAAGCACCACAACGACCTTCTATAGCTGTTGAGAATACGCTTTTAGAATTTGGAGACGTGAACAAGAACGATGCGAAAACACAGAGAGTAAATATTGTTTATTCAGGTTTAACAACCAATGTTGCGCTATCGGTGGTGGGCAACTATGCTTCAGCTTTTAGTCTTTCAACTCACCAAATAGTAATTTCGGAAGATGGTGGTAAAGCTAATTTTGATGTAACCTACATTCCACAAACGTTAGGAGAACATCAAGCAGTGTTGAAAATACAATCGGGCGATATTGAAACAGAAGTGTATCTTACAGGAAAAGGTGTACGCAAACAAGGCGAATTTACTTATAGCGGAGGCGAAGGCACGAAAGATAATCCTTATTTAATAAGTACAGCAAGCGACATAGAAGACCTTTCGTTTGCTGTAGATACAGAAACCGACTATGCTGGTAAGTACTTTAAACTTACAACCGACATAGATATGACAGGCATAAACAATATGAAACCCATTGGAAACAACTTTGGAACAGAGGGAACAAAGCTGAAAGCCTTTAGCGGAACATTCGATGGTAATAAGCATAAAATAAGTAATTTAAATATGATATACAAAGGAAAAAACAACATTGGTGTGGCTCTCTTTGGTATATTGAAGGACGCTAAGGTTATGAATCTTACGCTAACAAATGCTCATTTCGAGGCAGATGCTATCGTTGCAAGTATAGCTTCGGTATTGGTAGGTTCGGTATTGCAGAACTGTCATACGGGCGAGAACGTAACGGTAAAAGCTCGTTTGAAACCGTATGCAGGGGGAATTGCTACTTCAACTTTTCTTTCTCCATCGTTTATATCCAACTGTACATCGAGAACAAAGGTAGAAGCGGCTGATATGGCTGTAGGTGGTATATTGGGAATGAGCAGCATTCAAGGCACAAGTATAAAAAATTGCATTAACTATGGTAACATAAATACAAATAGTAATGTAGCTGGTGGCATTGTGGGATACGTAGAAACAGGAAGTTTAAGCATTTCCGACTGTCTGAATGCTGGCGATATTAATGCAGAAAACATAGCAGGTGGCTTGTTTGGAACTGGTTTGCAAGGTTCTAATATAACCATAAACAATTCGTATAATATAGGTAGAGTAGGGATAATTGAGCCAAATGGTGCTGCCGATCCTATATTTCCAATTGCTGCTATGGCAGATGGTGTTATAGTAGATGTGGGAAATTGTTATTATGACAATGCTCTCTATCGTGGAAATTCTTATGGAATTGCTTATCCAAAAGATGATATGCGTTCGCAAGAATTTACTGATAGGCTGAATGCAGACCGTGCTGTGTGCATTTGGAAACGTTTGGTTGGTATAAACAACGAATTACCTGTACCTTGTGGAGAAGGCGAAGTTATAACCCATATAACACAAACTGTAGATTTAGTAAAACCTTTATTACATGTGGTAGACGGACGTATTGTTGCTCCAAACAACTTTCGTATAAAAACAATACACAATATGGCTGGTTATAACTATAATACTTCTGACCAATTGCCAACAGGTGTTTATATTGTTACACTATTGTCTAACAAATCAATAAAACCTATAATACAAAAAGTAAGGGTAGTGAACAACTTTAAAAATAACTAATAATCAACTAAATAGAATATAATATATGAAGCGTTTAAATAGAACATACCATATTTTTATAGCTGTTTTAATGCTATTTACAATAAGTTCTTTTACAATAGTTGCAGCCGAAAACGAACACGGAACTCTTGTTGCTAACCATCTGAAAATACCAATATATCGCACCTATCGTATGTATGTAAAGGCATACAATAAGGCAACACAAGCGTATATAGCTAAAGGCGAACGCATAGTTTTGCGCTATACATCAGCCAACGAAGCTGTTATAGAAGCCAAAGGAAACGCATTTAAGTCGGTGGGAAACGGAAAAACAGAAGTAACATTACGTATATCGGGAGCTTATCCAGGTACATTAGATGCTTTCGACCCAAACAATGTGTTAGACGAAATGAAATTTACAGTAGAAGTAAACGACCAAGTTGATATGGTTTTTCCACAGTTTTCTATTTCTTGGGGCGAAGATAAGGCAACAGTTTTGGATAGATTCTTGAAGAATAATGCATATATAAATTATACAAATAGCTATTGGGCGATGAATCCAAAGATTAGTGCCGATAATCGTAAAGGATTAGAAATTCTTTCTACAAACAATGCTGAGTTTCCTCTTATTATGCTCGATTTTACATCAAACGATACCGAACTGTGTGCTCTTTACTTGCTTTCTGCATCTTGGGAACGTGTAACTACACCACAAATAAGCGAAGTTTACAAACTATTAATAGCAAATGGATTCCTTGATAGAGGAACAAATACCGATACACACTGTTGGCAAATGTATAATCCAACATCTAAAACTCTTGCTACTTGTGGACTTATGATTGTGCAAGGCTGTGGATATTGCTATGTAAGTCTTTCGTATTTGGCAGACGATCCTAATCCAACTGCAATAAAAAACACGCTACTTGAACAACCAAAAATAAGTTGGAATTTTGCAAATGGTGTGCTAAATATACAGGCAGAACAATATGTTGGCGAGCTACTTTCCATCTATTCTATATCTGGAAAGTGCCTACAAAAAACAACAATACAGCCTGGTAACAATATAATTTCCTCCTTAACACATCAACCTTTCTTTATTCGTGTAGGCAATAATGCTGCTATTAAAGTGTTGCCTTAACCATTTTGGCATTGTGTGTATGGTAAAAAATAGTTTCAACCATTCTGTGGCAATATAGTTTTTTGGGTTCGTATATACAATGAATTGACTTTTGTAATGCTAATATAAGTTAGAAATAATGAGTTAAACACATTAGAAAAGCCAATTCGTTGTTCTTAATTTCTACGATAAGATACATTGAACTTAGAATTAAGTGCAGAAACATAATAAAAATAGCGAATGTTGCGTTGTATACAATGAATCTAACAATTACGAAATAGAGAAATAGTGGTATGATAAACAGCCATAATGCAATATTTAGCGTGTATATTCCGCTGCTTATGACGGTGATTTTAAGTGGTATGACTTATTTCCATTGGCAGTATAAACTAAAGTATTTATACTTGTCGGGCATATTCTTTTTATTGGTATATGCCATTCTTTCTATGATACTACTTAGTTATACAGTAGACGAAAAGCCATTTTCTGCAACAGTAAACAATCTATCGCCTATGCAATTTCCCGTTAGTATTCTTAGTATTACACTATTTTTTGTATCAGTTGGATTCTTTGTTGCACAAGAAAACAGCTTCAGTTTATTTTTAAAAATAGTTTCGAGCATTGGCATATTGCTTTTTATGCTGTTTGGTTTCTATTCGTTTTTCTTTATTATGGCTGGTCTTGCATCGCTAAAAAGTGGATAAGCATTTGTTTGTCTTACCTTTATAATGGTGCAAAATATGGTTTGTGCAAACAATAAAAGTAAGATATATTTCTACAAAACTATGTAAAACGGTCTTTTTATAAACGTTTTTCTGTAACTTTGCAGCTATTATGAGTAAAGGAAAGTTACAGAAATTTGCAGAGTTAGAAACGTTTAAGAATGTCTTTCAATATCCACATGGTGTTATAAGCGAAATACCATTCGAAATGAAAGGACATTGGAACGAACAGTATTTTCATAATAACAACCCAATAATTTTAGAGTTAGGTTGTGGAAAAGGAGAATATACTGTGGGCTTGGCGCGACTTTATCCGAATATAAATTTTATAGGAGTAGACATAAAAGGTGCACGAATTTATACAGGAGCAAAGCAAGCGTTGGAAGAAAATTTGCCTAATGTAGCCTTCTTACGAACAGGAATAGAGATTATAGATCGTTTCTTTGGTGCTGAAGAAGTAAAAGAAATATGGCTAACTTTCTCTGATCCACAGATGAAAAATGCACGAAAACGCCTATCGTCTACTTATTTTTTGAAACGCTATCGTAACTTTTTGGAAAACGAAGGAGTAGTGCATCTTAAAACCGACTCTAACTTTCTTTTTACTTATACCACTTATGTTGTTGAAAAAAACAATTTGCCTTTGCTTTTTCGTACCGAAGATTTGTATGGTAATGAAACAAATGGTGCACAAGCGGACGATATTGATGGAGAAACAAAAGAAATACTTGGAATACACACTTATTACGAAAATCAATGGATAGAACGTGGACTAAACATTAAGTATATGAAGTTTAAATTGCCACATAAAGGTGCTCTTGTTGAACCAGAAATAGAAATAGAACTTGATGACTACCGTTCGTTTAAACGCACAAAAAGAAGCGAAAAAGAAACAGCACGATAGTATTCGGTTGCAATAAATGGTGTAATATAACGGAAATAAATAGTTTTTAATTTCACTGTTACGCAGTTTTGTCCTTTTATAGAACCATAATTTAATATGCTTGTTTCCACAGTTTTCATTATGAGGCTTAGTAGAAAGAGTGAAAAATGCTTTGAAAAAGAAGGTAATAGCAAAAGAAAGCCATGCAAATAGATAGATTCAAATATTTCACTTTTACATATCTCGATACATCTTTAGAGCAAATAAAGAAGTATATTCTGGAAAAGTGGGGAAGTGATGATAAGTACAGAATAATAGATTCTCCATTTCAGTTTAATCTCTACCACTTATGTCCACCTACAGGCGGTGCACATTTTCAAAAGCTGTATTTTTTTACCCCAAAGTTGTGTAAAAACAAATGTATAATGTTCTCAAACTATTCTGATGGTTTAGGTACGTTGATTCATGTACTTACAAACGACTTAAAATTAAAAGCATATAGTTTTAGAATAAGCGCAAACAATATTCCCGACGCATTAAATGAATTTAGCTGTATAAAAAATGGAAAAAGGTTGCGAACTGTTTATGCGATGAAAGATCCTAAATGGAAATTTTATTGCGAAGGAGAAATACAACCTTTTGAGGTAAAAGAGTTTTATGAAAGAAAAATAATAAAACAACGATTAAATAAAGAAATTCTTATTTCCTATTGTGTTAAATTAGGAATTGACATACGTGAAGACTCTTTTTGGAAAAGCCAACAATCTTTATTCGTAGAACGAATTTCGTGGTAGCAATTTTATAATCCGCAGAAAGGGTTTAACCATCATACATTCTTTAAATACAGCCATTTTATTATTGTTCCTACATAGTCTACTTTACGCTTTTACAGCCGTAATAATGTTCCAACTAAATTGTAATTATAAAACAAAAATTTATAATTATAATTTTTCTATTTTATAATTATATTTCTCCCATTTTTTATTATATTTGCACTGGTGATAAACAGCACCTTTTGCAAATGTATTTATTTGCAGAACAAAGCGAAACAATAAAGAAATTATCAGCTTGGAGAAAAAAGGAAAAAATAAATATGGCAATGTTTACGAGATAAAGTTGCCTAACGGAAAATATACTTATATTTGTTGGATAAAACAATTCAGCTTTGGAGTATTTAATTACCATTCAGAAAAACCAGTAGACAACTTAGATAGTCTTTTATCTGTTGGTTTTAAAATATACATATCGGGCAAAGAAACCGCAATTAGAAAAAAAATATGGCAGCTAATTGGGCATATCGATTTGGAAAAAGAAAATATAGAATTTCCCGATTTGGCAATATTTATGTCAAATGACAAAGAACATTTTATAGAGCAATCGAGAATAATGAGAAATGGAAATTCTTATTATGCTCCCACAGATTACTATATTAGTCTTTTAAAAAAAGGATATATTGCAGGATTCTTTGATAAACCAAATATTTTTGAATTATGGCTAACAAAGAATTTAGATAATTATCCTGCCAATGAAGAAATTTTTCCTTTACCAGAAAAATATAGTTAGAAAAAAATACTCGCCATTTTTCCCTATTACTGCGAAACTATAATAGGGAGAAATGGCAGTTTTTGCTTTAATCCTAACTTATTCTCTGTTGTATATATTCTCACGCGAAGTTATTTCTCCAGTTTCTGCATCTATAACAATATATTCTTCACCAAAAATAGTTTTACGATGTATAAACCATTTGGCATTTTGGTTATTACGAGACACAAAGTTAATGTGGAAAGGACCATCAGAAACACTTGTTTGTTGTCCTTTTCCTGTTGTTAAATCTATCCAACCTTCTTTTTCTAACCAAAGAAGCAACTCTTTAGGTTTTATTTTTAAGTTTTCAAATTTCTGGTCTTCGTCTTTTTCTTTTATCAGTTTACCCTTTTTATCGTACTCACGCCAAATACCAATTTTTATATTTGAGCAATAAAACCAATCGCCTTCGGTGTCTAAAAAGCCATTTTTATAATACATTTTGGCATTTTTTTTAAAGGTTAATGGCTTTATCGTAACAATCCAATTAACGTCTTTTTCAAAACTAACACAAACAATAGTTCCATCTTCCTCTGTATATTCTTTATAACTTGTATTCGGAGAAAGTTTACTTTTATAATATTTGTAATTAAACTTCTCTGGTTTTTTCATATTGTTTAAATTTTGTGCAGTACACGGAAATATGAATGTTATAATTAAAAAAAGAATAATGTATCTTTTCATCTTATTTGTTAAATTTAAACGGCTATAAAATATGTTTTCTTTTAATAATCTATCGCAACAAAGATAGGAATTGTTTTGCAGAAAATGGAAAAAATTACTATTTTTGTGCTCGCTTAACAAACATTATGCGTATGAACATTAAACGCAATTCTATGATTTTGCCTCGCTTATATTAGTTTTACTAACTGTAGGTTGTAACGATAGTAAGGTCATTACACCCGAAGTTTACAGTTTTGCAGAGGTTTATAAATAGTTAGCAATGAATAGCGAAATGAAAACAATTTTGATGTTGATGAAATAGAGCGTTGAAACAAACGATAATGCAGTTTGCTTAAACTAAAAATAGAACGGAAAATAGAAAATAAACTTATATAAAACCATATTTATGTTGTCGGAGAAAGTAAAAAACTACTTGATAGAAAACGGAATGTACGATGATACGGAAGACGAAACCTATAAAAAAGTAATGTCAGACTTAGGGATTAACCTTGAAACTCCCTTTGCTCAGTTTAATCTTTATACAAATCAAACAACATTTTCTGGCAATCGTGCAGAGTTATATAACGTTTGTTGGTTTGCAATAAACTCAATTTATTACGAACAAATGGAGAGTATGAGGTCTGTTTTCAACTTGCCAGAAGAGTATATTCCACTCGATAGTTTTGAAGGAGAGGGTGGATTTTTCTATAATAGGCGCACAGGCGAAGTATTAGAACTTACACTTGGAAAGGTTTACAACGACTTTCAGCAGGGAAAATTAAAGCCACAATGGTCCAATTTCAACACTTTTCTTGAATGGTTTTTCGACCTATCATAACTTTTTGTGAAAGAAATGTGTGGAAAATAGTTACTTTTGCTTTCAACTAACCAAGGAAGCAATTTTCAGAATGTTTGGAATGTCATAATCATTATTGTATTATACATCTCTTTTATACAACACATTTAACAGATAATACAAAATTTAAATACATTTAAATTCACTATCCGTAAACCTAACCTTGTTTTGTTTCTTAGAGTTTCTACTATATCTCTAAAATTGCTATTTTCCTAACGTTTAGTTTCTTAAATTCTAGCAATACAATTTAACTTCTGCATTATACATATACTCCATTTAATAATCCTTCACTATATAGTGGCAATGAGGATAGTTGTTACAACCCCAAAAATTCCTATATCTACCTTGACGAAGAACGAGTTTACCTCCACAACGTGGGCAAATACCATTGTTAATTATCGAGTTGTACTGACTAATCCTCTCTTTTACTTGGATTATATGTTCTTTTGCGGTATCACTTGTCTCAAAACTTGAATATGCCAACCTATTGATAGCCCATTTTAATTTGTCATCTGGTAATAAAACACTAATATGATATTTTATAGTGTCCAGTAATTCATTTTCATACACTACATTATGATTGGGATAGTCCCCTTTGATAGTTACATCGCCAATAAAGACGACTATTGGAATAAAATATTGGTAAGGAAAGCCTAATAGAGATTCTAAAGCTTTGACGTGTCCATAATTCTGAAACAAAGGATTGTAAAACTCATATTTATTACCATATATGTTTTTAGTCCAAAAACTTGCTCGTTCATCTCCATATATCCACCCTTTATATTGCTTAGTCTCAATAACAAAGATGCCATATGGCGAAAATACTACATGATCTATTTGGGTACTTTTCCCATTTTCTTCGATATATACATCATTAAAGATAGTATATTCATCAGGCAAAGAATTAAGAATAGTAGCAACACGTTTTTCACCATACCTCCCTTTTCTCTTATTCCGGCTAAAATGTATCAATAGAATTACTACGACTATTATTGCTAATATAGTAACCTCCATAACTCCTTACCTAATTTTACTAAATTGTTTTAAACTCTTACTAACGATTATCTATTACTATACGTTGTTAAACCTTAGAATCCAACTGAATTCCCATATCTTCCATACAATTCAGAAGAATGGTACTGATGTAATTTCCTTTATTCCTACTAATACAAGCAGTTGCAAAGGTCATTGGTGCTACAAATGTCTCACCTATATAAGTTTCATCAGTAAGAACAGGCATACTATAATATGCATTTTTCTTATTTTTTAAGTCAATAAACCATTTGCCGCCAATATGTTTTCGGAAAGTTTCTCCAATATAAATGGTTAGATAGTCTAACAATTCTTTTTTCGCTATTAAATCGTTATGATGTCTGAAATTAGAAAGAATCCATTTTTCTAAATCATCTAACGACTTAATACTATAATTGAGTGTCAGATTGTGTTCTTTTGCAAATTCGTCAGTAAAATATTCCATCTTATCAGAGATGAAGAATATCCATTCTTGAAAGTTCTCTTGTGTATATGCCATTTTTTATGTTGTTAAACTATAGTAAGTAGCTGCAAATATAGTTATTTTTATTTGAAGTTTTATATAGCCTAAGTGTAAATTATAATGTTGTTTGAAAAACATAATTATAAAACCATAAAAACATAATTATAAATTTTAAATTTGTAATTATATTTTTGAAAGAATTTAATTATCTTTTTTATTATCATAAAATATGTTTCTTGTTTAGCTTTTATTTCTTTATGCTTTATGCATAACTACTTAAAAGATAGATAAATCGGCAACGTGCAATATAAAACTGATTTTATAAAAATAAGATGATGATTTTTCAGCCAAACTAACTATATTTGCAGTTGTAAACTTTGGTTTTACCTTGCATAAGCAAGGTGTATATAAATAATAAAAATAAGAAATGAATCTATTTACAGATAGTAAGTTAGTGTATGAAGGTAGAAAATCTCTACTTTCAGAGTCGGAAATAAGGCAGTTATTGGAGATTACTGGTGATAAAATAAATAGCTTTATTCAATTTTGTCAAACTTACGATGGTGTCTTTTTTCCAAAGCAAGCTATGATGTTTAGACACTTATTTTATTCTGTTGAAAAAGCTGATTGGGATAAAATAGAAATAGGTTTCTTTTTAAAAATCGAAGATATAATTACTAATAGAAAGCTTCTATTGGAAGAAGATAAGGAGTTAGAATGTTTTATAAAAACTCATATTCCTTTTGCTGATGATGGCTGCGGTAATGATGTTTGGATAGAAATTTCAACAGGAATAATTAAGGCTTTTTACCATGAATATTCCATTGAAGAAGGACTAATAGAGATTGCTCCTAATTTTAATGATTTTTGTTCTTCGTTAGAGAATTGGACGCTTAAATAAATTTTACTATTTAATGAAATAAAACGCTATTTACATTTGCAAATAACAACTACTTTTTTGAGGGGCATTTTTACACGTCATTGATAAAATATTTATGGACTATATAACAAAATTAAAACAAAACGAAGAATTTGAATATTGGTTAGGGGCTGATAACGAACAAATTCTTAATGTTGAAAACGAACTAAATATTAAACTTCCCAAGCAATACAAAATGTTTTTATCTCAATGTGGAATGTGCAATTTTGGAGATGTAAATATATTGGGTATAGCAAAAGATGAAAATAGTGTTATTTATTCGGTTGTGGAAGTTACGAAGCAAATGAGAAATGAACTAAATCTTTCAAACAATTTTATTGTACTTAATTACGAAGTGGGCGAATATCTTACTTTATACAAGGTTTCTGAAAAAGAAGAATTAGACGATAGCACTATTTATGGGGTAAATGTTGCATATAATGATACAGAAAAAATGATTCTTGGAAAACCAGAAAAGCTTTTTTCGTCGTTCGAAGATTATTTTGAAGACTTTATCGAATTAGGTTCTTAAAAATAAGTAGTTCTAATCAAGGCAGTTTTTTCCTACTATCTTTATTGATAATAATAGAAACGGAAAATGGCACAAACGAAAAATAATAAATAGGTTATGGGTAAAAATAAATATGGCAATGTATATGAAATAGCATTATCCAATGGAAAATATGTTTATGTATGCTGGATAGAACAATTTAGTTTTGGAATATTCGATTATATTGCTGAAAAGCCTGTTACAGATATAAATGATTTGTTATGTGTTGGATTTAAAACATATAAAGCGTGTAAAGAAACCGCCGTTAGAAAAAAGATATGGAAATTGATAGGATATATTGATTTAGAAAAAGAGAATATCAGTTTTCCCGATTTGGCTGTATTTCTATCCTATAATAAAGAACTTTTTATAAAACAGTCGCAAACAATGCGACATGGCAACTTAATAAAAATACCAACCAACGAATATTTAGCCCTATTAAAGAAAGGATATATTTATGGTTTCTTCGACAACTATCAGACTTTTGAATTATGGCTATCTGGCAATATAGAAAACTATCCCGAAAATGAAAAAATATTTCCTTTACCAGAAAAATATAGTTGAGACGAATATGCTGAAAATAGTGCGTAATTCTACTTTTATATCGCCTTATAATAGTGTTAAAACCGAACGAAAGACAATTTATTGTTGCTTTTCATCTTCCTATTAAGAAGGCAAAATTCAGTATATCACGCACAAAATACACCCATATAAAGCCATATAAACAGGCGTAAATATCACAATTTTGTAGCAAATAGAGTTCTGCTTTCTATGGTAATTCTCTTTTAACGAAACATTATTTTGGCAACTCTATTAGTTTAAAAGCACTGTGTAAAAACGATAAAACATTGTTGTTTACATCTAATTTATAATTAAAGCTATTACTTTCTGTGTCTATTTTGATACAATCGTCGCATAATGATATTTCTCTTATAACTTCTTTTATAAACTGTGGTTTGTTTTTTACAACAAAGTATTGTACCTCTTCGTTAAATATCCTTATGGAATCAATAACGTTATAATTTTTCACCTTACTTATATAAAGATGTTCAAACTTGTTGCCAGTAAAAAATAAGTCTATTTTATCAAGGTCGTTATTACTTTTAATATTTTTCCATTTATCCATTACAACTTTAAACCCCAACATATTAATATGGAAATATGTATTTATGGTAGCTGGAACAGATTTATCGCCGATACTACATATCAAATGTTTTTTATTGGTATCTAAATTAACAAAATCAACAGTTGCAAGTTCAGATTCACCATTTGGATTTAAGTCTACCTTAAATTCATCATTATTTCTTTTTATAAATTTTAAACCAGATGAAATTATAAGTTCCTCAATATTCGGATTATAATAAAATAGAAAATCTTTTGCTTCAATTTGTTTCATAATCTATTTGCAGCATCTTTTTTAACTTCCCACGAAAAAGTAGTATTATGTAACCCCATCATTTCTAAGTGTAATTGTACAAAGCTACCGAATATATTTTTTCTAAAAAATAACAGCTTGGGAATAATGTAAAACTACTTTTCTAACATTAATAGCAATTCCTCTTTTGAACTATTATAAGGTGGTTTCCATACTTTTTCTTCTTGTTCTATTATTTCATCATATTCCTCGTTTGATAATTGTTTTTCCATTGCAATCTGAAGAATATATCTTATATGTGCTAATTGGTCTAGAGTTTTATTCTCTCTAAAACCCAATAACAGTGCTAAAGCTGTCTCTTCTTTACCATAGAAACCAGATCCAATTTTATCTATATAGCCTATTGTTGTATTAAGAGTGGACAATATCTCTTTATATTCTTGTTTGTTTAATACTAAGTTACTCATTTGCTTATAATGTTTTACAATACTTTGTTGTTTCTAAAATTTAATTCAACGTTGTTATATTAAAGTTGTATTGTTCGTCTTCACGCGGATCGTTATAACTTGTAAACTCATCAGTATGTTCAAAGTTAAAACCATAACCATAAATGGTGCTATTGTCGGGCATTATTCTTTTTTTATAACCAGATATAGCCACACGATATTTGCCTTTTTCGAGTTTTATTCTGAATCCTTTATATAATGTTTCACCATCTAAAGTCTGATAAGATAAACTTTCTAATGTTGGATTCTTAAACTGGCTTATTTTAAAATTTGCTAAACTCCCTAAAGAACCAATCCAAATGTTATTATCTTCAACATTTAGGTTAAAAGCATCATAGGTAAAAACTTTATTCCAATGGTCTTTTATAAATTCATCACTACCTATCAGAATTTCATAATCTATTGAATTGATGGGCACAATAGGAATCCATACCCCTTTTTTTAATGATTCTATATATAATTCAGAATTATCCTGAAAGACTTTCAAGATATTTTTGCTCTTTATTTGTTTACTTGTAAGAAACCTCTTTAAAGTTTCTATACAAACAACATAAATACCATAA
>NZ_GL982514.1:481651-489784 GCF_000220255.1 Prevotella pallens ATCC 700821 | reverse complement strand
AAGAAATTTATTATTAAAAATAAAAAATTATAATTATAAATTTTATTTTTATAATAACAAATTCGGGTGTTTATTATTAATTTTTTTCTAACCCATAATTTCCATTTCCAAACCATACATTTTCTTATTAGTATAAGAACTATGTTATATTGTTTCTTCTCTCAAACAGTGTCTCTGTAAAAAATATATTATCAAGCATATATATGGCAAACATTTACATCTGCAGACGCAAGGAAAGATAGAACGATACCAAATATCGATGAAAAATGTAATTAAGCTAAATCATTATTTCTGTTTCTCTGAACAGGAATGTGTATTTAGAGTAAGGGGAAAAAATTAAAAAGAAAAGAGAAACAATAAAGCAAAATTCAATTAACAAAAGAATTTTTTAATAATGAAAGAATGAAATATGAGAAATAAATAATTACTTTTGCAATTGTACACTTTTGTTGTCAGCTCCTTTAAATTATGAAGGTTGGGCTGGAAGCAAAAAAAGATGAAACGTTAACTAATAAGGAGATGCTATTAAGACAGCAAATTATTGACATTTAATTGTTTGACAGATGGAAATTAGTGTAAGTTCTGTAATAGGCGGGCAATTAAAGCCTGAAGTTGAAATGGAGAAAAACCTGCATCAAATAATAATTGAAATGAGGAAAAATCTAAAAAAGCAGTTTTTAAATATTTCCTTTGAAGGACTTGCCAAAATAAAAATCAATTTATACATAAGTGGCGATGTTTCAGAATATAGTTCCAAATCGGGAATAACAAAATGTAGATACTTTCAGAAAAAGAATGAGTTAGTTTCCGAATTTTGCATTGATAGATATTATTGGAATTCTGAACCAATGCTCGATACGAAAAAGAAATTTCTATTATTTTTAGAGAGTTCGTTTATAAATTTAGGGATTTTGATTAAGGAAAAACTAAAATCTAAAGGATATAAATTTGATAGTGAGATGTTTAAAGAAATAGCTTTAAAAAGTTTAATAGCACTATAGAATGGAGAACGACAATGAATATTACAACAAAAGTGCACAAAACCAAAATAATAACCAAAAAACGAAAGTAAAGAAATGGAATTAGATAAAACAATTAGAGAAAATTTAGATGGGGATTATTTAACAATCCACGTGGAAAATTTTAAAGAAGGTGTGGAATATGCTGCTCAAAAAAAGTTACAACAAATACATTTAATAGGTGGTAGGGCAAAAAATGTTATTGTTGACTTTAAGGAACTTAACAAATTGTCTGAAACGTTGCAAGATATATCTTTCATTCAAGATATTGGAAACGTGATTAATTTTGAATCTATTTACAATCTCAAAGAAATGAGAAAGATATATATTCATGATAAACAGAAGTTTACATTCGATGTTTCGCGATTTACAAAGCTCCAACATTTAGGAGGTGATTATTGGAATGGATTAATTAATTTAGACAAGGCTTATTCTTTAACTTCTTTGGTAATTTGTAAGTATCCTTTTCCAAACTTAGTACAATTTTCTGCATTGCGAAACCTCGAAATACTACATATTTATGGTTCAAAAATCCAGAATTTAGATGGTGTGGAGAAACTTTCAATTAGAGAACTTTCTCTTGCGAGGAATAATAAACTTGACGACATACATAAAATTAATGAAGTTTCCAGTTTAGAAAATTTGGAGATTGAATGTTGTAAGAAACTTTTAGATTTCTCATTTCTTAAAGATAACTCCTATATTGAGGATTTATTCATAGACAAACTAGACTCTATTGATTTTGTAGAATCTATGCCTAATCTAAAGAAAATAAACTTTTGGAATTGTAAGGACGGAAATATGACTCCATTATTAAAGTCGCAGTCGTTAGAAGATGTGAACTTTTATCCCAATAAGAGGCATTATACACATACTCTTAAAGAAATAGAAGAAATAAGGCAAAAGAAAGATAAATAATGTGGGGTTAGTTCTTTTATGAGGCATTGGAAAATGCTACACAACAATTAATAAAACCATTAGTATGCTAAGTAAAGCCATAATTAATTATTTAAAAGAAAATAATTTTTATCTAGAAAAAGAAGAAAAAAACTATACAAAAGCTCTTTTAGATTTAGGAATAAACCTAAACTCAGATTTGGCATATTTTTGTTTACATACAACAGAAATGAGTTTTAAAGGGAGGATTGGTAGTATTGATAATATTTGTTGGTATTTAATATACTCAACGTATGCTCAAAGAATAGAATCTTTGCAATGCTTTTTAGGTTTATCAAAAGAGTATATTCCATTAGATAGCTTTGAAACAGAGGGCGGTTTTTTCTACAATCGGAAAACAGGAGAAGTTTTGGAACTTGAACTTGGGCAGAAATTAATTGATTTTCAAAATGGAAAACTCCAACCACAGTGGCAAAGTTTTAATTCTTTCTTGGAATGGTTTTTCGAATTATGAGGCTTTTAGTATGGCTTACTTAGGCTTTAGCAAACACCTTTTGGTTGTTAAGTAGCGATATTCAGAAAAATTTTTAAACAAATGTTTGTCAGTATTATATAAAAACAAGAAGTTACACCCTAAGAATATACCCTAAAAACTATATATTATGTTTAAATTAGAATTTAAAGCAAAAACTATTGTAGCAACAAAGAATAGCAAAGACAATTATTATATGGTTGGTTTTGCAGATGATAAATATAATTATAAGAATTATATATTGTTTCAAAGACCAATTATGTTAGATAATGATGACGATCCAGAGGCTGACTTAAACGGATTATATGCTGAATGTAATGGTGATATATGTTATAATGCTTGTAAGTCTGTGCGAATAACAAATAAAAGTTGCGTATTTATAGTTCAAGATAGTACAATCATCGTAGATATAGAAAATATAAAAATAAATAAACGTTTTATAGAATATAGCAAGTGTATCTTTAAAGACTTGTTGGTTCTTGATATTTAACCCATTTTGTTTCTATTATTAAGTGCAATATTTTTGTGTTTAAGGAACGTAAGGAGAGAAAAATGGTAGAGTAGGGGCATAAACTGCCTTTAAATCGGGAAAAAGATAAACGTTATAAACCAAATAAAGGCGGTCATTAATAATATGGAATAATTATGGATGATAAAGTTAAAGTGTTGCTACAGATTGAGATTCCTCGACTAAACGAGGATGTTGATATAGCTTCTATACGGAAAATATTAAATGAATATGTAAAATCTCTTATTCCTCGGATCAATATTCAAGATTTAAAGGATTGGAGTCTTTTAATATGGGTAGCTTACCGGTCTACAAATGGAATCGGCGTTTTTAAACGAGCAAGACGTTACCCTTCAGATAAAGAATTTGAAATTTCGATTTCTGTTACTATCCCAGATGATAATCAGGCTTCGTATGGTCTTTCCAAAGTAAAAGAAGCATTCTACACACCACTGAGTGATAAAAGTTTTTATAGCTTAGAATTTAACTTTGAAAACTACAACAGTTTATACGAATACATTCTTAACAGTTCTAAACATGCAATAGATTTGGCCTTTATAAAAGGTATTACATGTAATGGCAAAAAGATTAAGTTTCAAAAATAAGGGGGTATGACGTAGTTGCAACCAATGGAAATAAAATGAATTCAAAACAATTTAGTAATTAACATTAGAATTAAAATTATGGATACATCTATTGAAGATACTATTAAAGAGAGATTTGTCTCATTCTATAAGGCTATGAATTATTGGTACCTTTATTGTAATAATTTGGAAGATGACGAAACTCTCACCGATTTAGAGATAACAAATAAACAAAAAGAGGAGATTAAGGCTATTTTTGATAAATATTGCACAAAAAAGGAAAGAAAAAATGGACTTCCAAATGTTATATCGTTTGAGGTTTTTTCTTCTGAAGATGACTTTCCTAAGATGACAATTACCAGTATAAATATTGATATGGAAAAAAGAATTGCTATTCTTGAAGTGGAAATAGAAGATGCCCTTAATTCGAAATATCAATATATTTTAAAAAAATGTAGAGAAGAGTGGTTAATTGACTCTCGAAAGAGATATAGTAACTGGAAAAAGAAGTGGATAATAGAGGGATTATAAAGTTGTTTATCAAAAATATAATATGCAAGTCATAAAGAGACTTTTTGAAACAAGAAAAAGTAATGATTAAGAGAACACAGTTGAAAAATATGATGAAGAGTATATATGAAAACATATATACCAATAAACAATTGAATGAGATATCAAATATGGTGTTTCGTTCAAATTTATCTGAGGAAATACCAATAATAGACAGGTATGAAAGGATAAATGTTTTACAAGAGAGTATTGCACGTGAAGATTTTTCAGTGTGTCTGCTTAATTGTTCCTTATTCTTACTATACAATCTGAAACTTCACTTAAAACATTCTTTAAATAATATAGAGGCAGACAACTTATTTTTATGTATTACAGTGGTAAATCCTGTAGACGAGATAAACGATGTTGGATTTTCTGTACCAAATATTCTTATTAGCACAAAACTTGTGGCAAATTGTTTGACACAAGATAAAGCTATTAATCTAAAAGAGGAGAAATATTTAGGTGGAATGTATAGAACAATAGTTGATGAAAATATGTTTGCATGTTACAAAGTTATTACTCCAGATAAGTATGGAGATATTATTAGATATTATATTGTTCCCAAACTATGGTAAACTTTACAACTGTAAAGGCTTCTTTAACTTTATATCTTTCCGCTGCCAGTTAGGAAAGTATGAAGACATTGTAAAAGAAATTGGTAACTATTAACTATAGACTTTATTATGTTTTTTAAGAAACTATCGAAATATGAAGTATTAGAAAAGATGGAACAGAGAAAGATAGAACTTCGAAAAATAGATAAACTACCATCTTTATTAGACAAGTTCTACCTGTCTTTCGTTTCAAAATACGAAGGTATAGAGATTACGCCAGACATTGAAGTGTTTGGATATGAGAAAGCTTTATGCGAGAACCGCTATTTGGCAACTAATTATGACAATATAAGTAAGAAAGTTTGGATAATTGGCACTTCTGGACAAGGCGATGAATGGTTTATAAACAGAGAAAACAACTTAATTTTATTCTACGATCATAATCAAGGAGAATATTCTAATATTAGCCAATTCAAATGTTTAAACATTTCGTTTTTTTGTTTTCTACAAATGGCTTTTTTATATCAAGACTTAGAAAAGTTGTTAGACAAACAAAACTCTATTGATAAACCATTGATAGATGATTTTATTAATGAAGTTAATTCCATTCACCCCTATTTATATACAACTTACCCTTATAAGTATTTCTGATAATAATAAGGTATGGAAGCAGAAACTTAATATCTTCGGTAGAAGAATAGGGGCAACAATAATTCTTTCCTCATTCCGTTTACCATTAAGGTCAGTACATTATGAGGTTAAATTAAATGGAAAGCCTCATACTGAATATAATGCTCTAATGAAACAAAAGTTAGATGATTTACTTCAACGGTACAAATATAGAAGAATGAATGCCTGAACGGGCAAGAAAAGAATTATTGATTCTCGAACATAATACGAGAATGGGATAGAACAATGCAAGAAATAGTCGTTATTAAATTGTTTTTATGTGGTATTTTTTAACAACAGTAGTAAATAAAAAAGATACACTTATAGAGCTGAATGGTTCTTATGACAAGATGGCAAAATACTTTTTCTCTGATATTGAGGATAAGAGGTATTTTGAAAATGTAAAATTCAGTGGAATAGCTCAAAAAGGATTCACACATAAACTACTTTCTCAAACAGATTATTTAATAAATGCCCGTTTTGGTGGTATTCCTGTGTTTTCAGAAAGATTTATAGAGAGAACAAGGCTATATCTGTCCGATAAAATTAGTTTTTACCCATGTCAGATACTACTGAACAATAAATCTTATAACTTTTTTCTATGCAGAATAAAGCAAATTATGCCTGTGATTGATTATGAAAAATCTGGTTATAGAATTCTATCAGATGGAAATAAAATAGTAGATGAACCTATTATTATTAAAGAAAATGTTAATGAAGAGTTGTTAATAGTACGAGATTCTACATATAAATCTAAAATTATAGTAAGCAATTTGTTTAAAAAGATTGTTGAAAAAGAACAATTGAATGTTGGTTTTTATAATACCTCCCAGTCATTTTGGTAATATCTTATTCTATAGCTGAATAAAATTAGAAATATTTGCAATACCTCTCTAAATAAAAAATGGGCTGGAGTTAGACTAAACGGAATAGATTTAAACAATTGCGAAAGGAATTTTGTTAGTACAGACCAAAGCTGGTACTAAAGAAAAGATAATTCGCATTATTAGAATATAAATACTTCAACATAACAAAATGGAAAAGAGTACAATAGAAAAAATCAACGATTTCTTCGCAAATAATATGATTGCAAAAGGAACACCATCTAATTTAGATGAAATAGCCCATGCAGAGAAAGAATTAGGCATTAAGTTTGATAAAGATTATGTTTATTTCTTGCTTAACTTTGGAGGGTCTCTAATAAAAAATAAAGAAATATATGGACTCCACAATTCCGAACTGATGGGAGAAGATTCAATAATTAGTTTAACCAAAAGATTTCGGGAAGAAGGAAATGAACATTTTGACTGGCTTATTATAGGAACTGATTATGCAGGAAATCCAATTGGAATAAGTAAAGAAGGAAAAGTTTTACTACAAGATTACGATAATGGTGAATTAAATGTTCTTGCCGAATCTTTTGAAGATTATATTCTTAAATAAGCACATCAATTAATCAATAAAATTCTTTCAGACATAATTGAACAGATGCAAGAGGAAAGAGTTTTGAAGCACAGAAAACAAGAACATAAAATATTATTAGAATTATGAAAAAAATTATTGTTTATCCAGGAGAAATATTTTGTATTCCATTGTTTATGCCCAAAGACGATTGGGATTTAAAAATGAAATTATCTGATGAAGATTTAGATAAAGAATTTGCATTTGGAAGAGTTATAGAGACGAGTTCTTCGGTTTTGGTAGAGATATTCAAAAAAATAGGTTCTGCTAAAACAAGTATAGACGAAATAGTAAACTCTGGTATTTTGTTTTCTCCACTACTAATATTTTGGGATGGTGTTGTAAAAAAAAGATGGCGAATAATTGGCAAAACAGAAAACTACGATAAATATAAGCATTCAAATTACGATAAATTGAAAATGATATTCGGAGTAGGTGAAGATTTTCGATTAAGACATTTTTCCACAAAAAAAGAGACACCAATAACAAGAGAAGAATTTAACGGATATCAATTTTCAATAGTTTGGTTTCCTATCGATTTAGAGAATAGAATATTAAAGGCTATTGAGTAGAACCCAAATTATGTTTGCGGAAATGTAAAATTAAATGCTATTAAATTATGTATTATCAGTTAAGCGAGTTTTATAAAAGGGATATATATCTTCAATATGCAGAAGAAAATAGTATCCAATATAATGCCTTTGAAAAAGGAGAACGTATAGAAATAAAAAGTGAAATATTTTATAAAGTAGACAAGATAGATGATTATTTGAATAACTATGATGTTTTGCCAACATTTGGAACACCGTTAGTAAGTTCAAAGTTCGTAAAGTTGTTCAAAGAATATGAGGAAGATGTTCAATTTTTAAGAGTAAATATAAAAGATATGGATGGAAACACAAACAGAAACTTTTACATTCCAAATATTCTTAAGATAGTTCCTTGTTTAGATGAGGAAAAATCGGTCGTTGAAACTAAAAAATATGGTTCTGCTATTATAAAAGTAATAAAACAATTATATATCGTCCCCAATTCAATTCAGAACTCTTTAATGGTAAGAATGAAAGAAAAGACCTCGTACATTATTGTTACAGAACAATTTAAAAAGCTTTGTGAATCTGCTAATTTAAAAGGAATAAACCTTATAGAAGAAGGCGCGTCAATTTATACAAACATCTAATAAAAAAATAGTAGCAAAATAATACTCATAAGAAAAGTTTGGTTTCGCTAATTAATTGATTTTAAACTATAAAGACACGAAAAACATATAGCTCTCACAAACAACTTTTAAAACAATATATCCTTATACCGAATTCAAATAAAAAAATAAATTTTATAATTATAATTTCCTGTTTTA
>NZ_GL982514.1:479168-481601 GCF_000220255.1 Prevotella pallens ATCC 700821 | reverse complement strand
GTTGAAGAAACAATATGTATGGTTAATAACAAAAAAACTATGTCTTTAAACATATCATTATCAAAGTTATTCTGAGTCTAACTTTGTCTGAGATATATTCCTCTTAAATGTATTTTTATGCAACTTAAAGAAAAGAACATTTAAATATAAAATAAAGAGAAATAAGAAAAAAATAACTATATTTGCAACTGTACACATTTCAATAAAAAGATAAGGTTATGGCACGATTAACATTCGACGAAAGAAATAAAAATAACTACACCAAGTATAGAGATGTATCTATTAAAACAATCAATAAATATAAAGGATTACTACCGGAAGAACTGCTAAACATCTGGCAAAATATGGGCTTTGGTATTTTCGAAGATGGTTTTATACAGTTGGTTAATCCTGATGAGTACGAATTCGTATTCGATTACATTGATAAATTGTTAGAACCTTCTATAGTATTTGGTATTACGGCTTTAGGAGATTTGTTAATTTGGGAAGGAAATAATAATTGGACAGTTGCACCTGATGAGGGAAATAGAATTTTGTTTATAAATATAAGAAAATGTACAAGCGAAATTTTAGGAGATATGGATTTTCTTTTAAACTTTACTTTAGGAGATGAAACGGCTATTAAAGACAAGGAATACTTTAACTCTCTACCTTATTTAAATATTAAAGGGAAATTACCAGCTTTACAATATGGACAATGCTATGGTTATGTTCCAGCTTTGGCATTGGGAGGCAGAGCTTCTAATAAAAATATGCAAGTTGTAGATGCAAAAACATATATAAACATAATAGGACAAGCAGTTGGTAAAATTATAGATTTATCGGAATAAAAAATATGGATAAAGAAGAACGAATAAATCAGATTACTAAACAGGTAAAAATACTGGAGCGAGTACCACGCAATAAGCGAATAGAGGTGTTTAATCGTGGTGCAAAAAATATTTATGTAGTGGGCAGTATTTTATTGTTGATAGTTCTTTGGGGCGTAATTTTTGGACAAACAATTCTTGATATGGAACCACTTTGGCAACTGAATAAAGGACTTATGAGAAATACTTGGAACATCATTGGTAATCTTTTCTTTCCCGTATTCTTGCCATGTATATTCATTATTGGAATTCCAATAGAAATTCGCAATTACATTATCAAACGAATTGTAGAAAAAGAGTATCCACTAAAACCAGAAAAGAAGTAGTAAGCAATGAAATAAAAAGCATATAGTAAACGAAAGCATTACGCAATAAAAGATTTTAAGACACTTATTGTTTATTGCGCTTGGTGGAAATGAATGTTTGTATAACGATACTGTAGAAGTTAATGGCCAAAGTTATATTGCAGGAGTTTTTTGATTTCTGTAAAAACAATGATATTGTTGATTGGAAAAATGTTTTAATCAGATATTGATTCCAAATAATATAAAATTCCATAACGCCGATTATGATAAATAGTATATAATCTCTTTCTTCCTATCTTTAATCTCAACTGCACAAAAAACAGAAATCTACATTGTCGAATATATCCATCAAATGTAGATTTCTGTTTGATATTTCTTTTCAGAATAAATGTATTTATACTACGTGGCTACTATCGTCTACAGAAACTTCTTCTTCACCACGTTTTACTTCGCCAGCGTATGTTACAAAATAGAAACCCTTACGAGGAGTCCATTCCATACAAAAGAGTTCTGTTGGCGATTTAAATCCGTTACGTATAATATTGTCCAGCACCCACGATTTTGATAGATTACATTGTGCAAGAGTACTTTCTATTATTGCTCCATTATTTACTAATAAAAATGATGGCGCAGTATGATTTGGTGAAAGAACAGTTACGGCGCCATTGGTCTCAAAGATAACATCTTCAGTATCGAACATAGAGAAAATTCCCTTCTGTCGTAACAATAATCTGAACTGTTCCATTTCAAGACTATTTCGTTTGAAATTCTTAAAATTTATTGCACCATCTTTTACAAGATAAACACTCTCCCCTTTTATGAAATGGCGTAAGCGCGACGACCGCATAGCGAAACGAACAAGCATATTGAATAGCGTCCACACGGTTAAAGCAAAGAGAATATGCCATATTGACATATCGGGATTGTATAAAACACCACCGACTAAAGCACCAATAACAAATGCACTTACAGTGTCAAGTGGAGTAATCTGTGCCATTTGCGCCTTTCCTGCTATACGCAGAAATACTAATATACCAATCATACCCGTAACAAGCTTTAGGGCAATGGCAATGTAAGGTTGTACTAAATCCATAATATACTATCTTTATTATTATTTTAGGAGACAAATTTACATATAAAATAAATAATACCTAATGTCTTTTATCTCATATTTTATATGTTTTTATATTCATTAATATCTGCTCATATTTCATGTTATTATTCGAACAATAAATGCGAAGAGCTACTACCCCACCCCG
>NZ_GL982514.1:462419-479108 GCF_000220255.1 Prevotella pallens ATCC 700821 | reverse complement strand
TTTAAATAGAAAAATATCTTATTTTTTTCTTTTATTCCAAAAAAACATTATACCTTTGCACTCGCAATTGAGACAATACATTTATTTAACTTGTTTAGGTTGCAAAATGGTAATCACCATTGGAGAGATGGTAGAGTGGTCGATTACAACGGTCTTGAAAACCGTCGTGCTGAGAGGCACCGGGGGTTCGAATCCCTCTCTCTCCGCTAATAGGCTTCAAAAGGACTTCACAATAGTTGTCATTTTAGCCTTCAAAATTTAGATAATCGTTGTAAAATCAAAGGTTTTACAACGATTTTTCTTTGTATATACCTCTATCGCCTGACGGCATAAACCTATGTTTTGACAATCATCATTCGGTCAAATTCTGCTACATAAACTGCTACACAAAAATTGTAGCAATAAAAAATGTAGCAATGACGGGATTTTGAATACCAAATTGAAGGCATCAATTCTTTCTGTTTCAGTATGTTATATATTAACTTTGCAGCCGAGTGCTACACAAAAGAATGATGCATTATGAGAACAAATTTCAAGGTATCCTTCTACCTACGCTCAAACTATGAGAACAAAGAAGGAAAGTCGCCTGTAATGCTCCGTGTATTCCTTAACGGAGAGATGTCAAATTTTGGATCTACGAAAATCTTCGTGGACAAGACAGTATGGAATAATGCCACAAGTCGGCTCAAAGGTCGGACAGCAGAAGCCTTATCCGTAAATGCCGCATTGGACTCTATTTCCACTACACTGAATGGAATTTACCGCAAGTTTGAGGATGACGAGTCTCTGTCATTGGAAAAAATCCGTTCTTTCTTTGTAGGAAAAGACAGGGAATACACGACTTTTCTCCCGATATTTGACAAGTTCAACGAAGATGTCAGACAGCGTGTCGGACACACCATCAGCAAAGACAGTTTGCAAAAGTACAGTGTTTTGAGAAGACATTTCTCAGAGTTCCTTATCCATAAATATGGAAGAAAGGATATTGGACTTACAGAGTTTACGCCATCCGTGGTACAAGACTTTGAGTTATATCTGAGTACAGTGGCAGGCTGCGCTTACAATACATCGGTCAAAAAAATGAAGGCACTCAAGACCGTAACCATCTATGCACAAAAACGCGGTTATCTTCTTCACGACCCCTTCCTCAATCATCGTTTTCACCTGGAACCTGTTAATCGCGGTTTTCTCACGGATGAGGAAATTATGAAGATAGCCAACAAGGATCTTGCTATTCAACGCTTGGAGTTAGTAAGGGATGTTTTCATCTTTTCATGTTTCACAGGTCTGGCATATATTGATGTTTCCAATCTCACACCAGACAATATCGTAACACTTGATGATAAGCAGTGGATTATGACCAGAAGGCAGAAAACAAGTGTGGAAACAAATGTGTTGCTTCTTGACATTCCAAAGAGTATCATCGCCAAGTACAGTCATAAGACCTATCGGAACGGCAAACTGTTTCCCATCTTAACGAATCAGAAAACCAACGCATATTTGAAAGAAATAGCCGACCTTTGCGGTGTCAAGAAGAACCTGACCTTTCATCTTGCAAGGCATACATTTGCCACTATGTCGCTAAGTAAGGGCGTTCCAATGGAAAGCGTGTCGAAGATGCTGGGACATACCAACATTAAAACTACACAAATTTATGCTCGCATTACCAATAAGAAAATAGAACACGATATGGAACAGTTGGCTGGCAAGTTAGACAAGTTCAATGTTGCTATGGGCATCAACTCAAAATAATGTATAACCCTAAACCAAGAAG
This sequence comes from Prevotella pallens ATCC 700821, assembly GCF_000220255.1. Classification (GTDB taxonomy): domain Bacteria; phylum Bacteroidota; class Bacteroidia; order Bacteroidales; family Bacteroidaceae; genus Prevotella; species Prevotella pallens. The sequence goes on along the minus strand of NZ_GL982514.1, from coordinate 477,334 downwards.
ATTATGACAACAACAAAGAAAGAGCTTTCTTACTTCCGTTTGAAGTTAGAGAACTACCTCAGTGAGCATTTCCCCGAAATGTTAAGTGACAAATCATTCATAACGGCAAGAGCCGACGAAGCATTGACAGCTTACTGCGATGCAGTGACACAGGGCTTCTCGCATCCCGAAGCTGAGACAATGGCAAGTGAAGTATTATACCAAGATTTGCATTTTTCCAAGTACGACACGCTTGTGTCTGTCTTGGAAAATGAGTTCGAGAAAGAACTCCCTTCTCCTCTTCCTGAAAGACTAACACCTATGCTTCTGAAGAATAAGGCTGTGCAAAGCGTTTTCGATAAGTATGAACTGACAGACGACTTTGGGGCGAGTCCAGAGTATGAGAAACTCTACACTGAACTGACAGGGATAATCGTTCTGATCATTGAGGTCAATGGTCTGCCAACGATAGGCGGTGAGAACATGACTTGATGTAACACCATCGGGAGCTTTTGTAGTGTCAAGAGCCAAGATAAACGCTCTGCTCCACACGCCAAGAGTTTGTACTAACACTTGTCTTTGTGTAGCCTGCGCATCTTGTTATTGCTCTTGAACTATTAAAAGCTCCGATATGAATACATTTATCATGAATCAAGACGTTCTTAAAAGTGCGATTTCTCGCCGAGACAATAGAAGCGAGCTTCCATTGTCCTCACGGCTTAACGAAATCGTTCACACACCTGCCTTCATCAAGGCAGACGCATCAAACAAAACCGATAATAACAAGCAGCAACCGAATTCTCCCAAGCAAGTCCGCCGCTTCGGTTGGACACGCTTCATCGAACTCGCTATCCTGCTTTCCGTCGTTATCGGTGCCATTTGGCTTATCTCGAAGATAGTAACGCCGCAAGTCGTAACTGCCGTTTCTGTCATTGCAGGTTTTCTGATACTACGCTTTATAGTCAGGGTAATTCTAAAAGTGACGTTTACGCTGCTGAGCATTCTCTTCTGGCTGGCAATTCTCTGTGCCCTCCTGCTATGCGTGCTTTGAAAAGCACAGCTCTGTAAAACCTTTCATGTTATTTCATCAGGTGGTTATCTCGCATTTTGAGATAGCCACCTTTTCTATTTTCCACTACGAGCGTTGCACTTTTGCTTCTTTTCCTATGCTCCACGATATGCGATGACAAGGAGACGGATGCTGTTCCCTTTTTATCCGCAAAGGTAGTACGGGGCTTGTGGCTTTCAAAAGGTCTGTGCCGCTTGGTTTGTCTGGAAAATCTCCACACCTACGGGTTGTATTTTCCGTCAAAACCTTGTGCAAGCCCGCCCCGCTACCTCTTTTTTGCTACAAAAAGGAATCAGCATACTCCGATCTTTGGACGCATAAAAAAAATGTCGCTATGGATAAGCAAAAAGTAAATACAACATCTTCGATGAACAGAAAAGGATATAGCTCCTCCTCTCATTACCGCATTAACCCTACGGCTGAAAAAAGTGAGCAAGTGTTGGCAATTAAGTTTGTACAATGGGACGTTCCCCCTTTGGAGAGCCTTTGTAATAGCAAAGTATATCTCCTGCGTGTGAAACTCAATCGTGGCGAGTGTATGAGCCGTGAGGAAAAGAATTGGCTATGTGAGGCGGTGAACTCAAACACCTATTTCCGTACAGCCGTACCACTACAAGGCTATCGCTTTGACTTCTTTGATGTACTGAAGAAATACCTTGTCAATCAGTACGGACAATGGTCAGAGTATTACGCACCCGACAGAACAAGCCTAAGAACCTACCTGTATGGACGTATCAATCAAATAGTTGAAATTTCCAAGTATTAACAACATCAAAACATATACGACAATGAAAGGAACAGAACATTTCACACGGACAATAGCCGAGTATCTCAATCAGCGTGCTATGACAGACCCCTTGTTTGCCCCTAACTTGATGAAACCGAACAAGAATATCGAGGAGTGCATCACCTACATTCTTAATGAAGTGCAGAAAAGCGGTTGCAACGGATTTGATGATGATGAAATCTTCTCTATGGCTGTTCACTACTACGATGAAGACGATATAGAGGTGGGTAAGGCTATTTCTTGCCAAGTTGCCGTCAATCACATTGTAGAACTCACAGAGGAAGAAAAAGCCGAAGCAAGGCAAGAAGCCATTAAGCAATATCAGCGTGAGGAACTTGCCAAGTTACAGAGCCGTAACGCACGAGTGAAAAAGACTGAGAACGCGACAACCCAAGTACAACCATCACTATTCGATTTTTAAGCCTATGAAACCGAGAAACAAGTTTGAGAAGGCTGTCCTTGCCGAGAGCAGGCACCTTCGCCCGATAACCAAGACACAAAGCAAGTGGGCATTTCGTGAGTGTATTGACCACTTTACCTACCGCTTGCCAAAAGGTCGCACCACTTGTATGGATTGTGGGCATAGTTGGGTAATGAACAAACATAGAGAAACTTGCACTTGCCCTCATTGCAGGGCAAAGTTGCAGGTCAAGGAAACCTACGAGCGCAAGTTGCAGCAGAAGCAGTATTTCACCCTACTTACCACTTGTGGAGAGTTTCAAGTATTACGTATGTTCCTACTTATTGTGGGTATGGAGAAAGGGTACAAAGCACAGACTTCTATAATTGAGATTGGGCAATATTGGTGGAATATGCAGGGACGAAAAGCTGTGGTTGCTATACAGAGGGTATTGGGACACTATGTTGATACCTTTTCCTATTATAGTCCTATGGCGATACGCAACGATAATGAAGCCTATCAGCATATTGCCTACTCACCTATATATCCGAAGTTCAAGGTTACAGACATACTTCGTAGAAATGGTTTTAAGGATAATTTCTATGGCGTCGTGCCTACCCAGCTTATTCCTGCATTGCTTACAGACAGCCGTGTGGAAACATTGCTAAAAGCAAGTCAAACAGACCATTTACGTTACTTTCTTAGTAACAAGAAGTCTTTTGAGGAACTATGGCAGTCCTACAAAATTGCAGTTCGTAATGGCTATGAGATAGCGGATATTTCCCTTTGGAGTGATTATGTAGATACACTTAGAAGATTAGGAAAGGATATTCATAATCCAAAATATTTATGCCCCGCAGACCTTAAAGCCGAACACGACCGCAGACACGAGGAACTTCTCAGATTGCGTGAAAGGGAGGAGATAGAACAGAAACAGCAGAAGGCAATGGAAGACGAAAAGCGTTTCAAAGAACTTAAATCCAAGTTTTTCGGTATCTGTTTCACGGACGGCACTATCCAAGTCCACGTATTGGAGAGTGTGCAGGAGCATTTAGAAGAAGGTGTATCAATGCACCATTGCGTATTCTCTAATGCATACTACCTTAAGGAAGACTCCCTTATCCTTTCGGCTACCATTGAAGGCAAGCGAATAGAAACCATTGAAGTATCTTTACGAACTTTGGAAGTGGTACAAAGTCGTGGAGTGTGCAACAAGAATACGGAATACCACGAGCAGATAGTAAACCTTGTGAATGCCAATCGAGGACTTATAAGGCGAAGAATGAAAGCAACAGCATAAAGTATGAACCATTAAATTATCAGAGATATGAAAACAGAGATTGAAAACATCATCTATAACTATGCAGACGAGATACCGCATATTTTCATTAGGGTTATCAACGCAATAACCCTATCCAACAGCAAAGAGGAGTTAAGGTCGGCTATCAACAAAATAGCCAAAGAAACAGAACTTGACAAATTCTTTGCATACGGCTATGGTGCACACCACTTTTGGCTCAAACACCGCAAATTATCCAATGGAGAGCCAAAGGAATACAGATTATTAAAGGTTGAATTTTAAGATTATGAAGAAGATAGTTTACAGAGTACGAACGCAATATATCTTCGAGGGAGTATTTGAAGTGGTTGCGGAGAGCAAGGAAGAAGCACGGCAAAAAGTCCTGCAAAATTGTGGGCTAGTCATGGGTGGAAGCATTCACAGTACCTTGCCCGATGAGGTGGTGAATTGGGTGTTTGACAGACATCCCAACAAACGAATAGACAGAATAACGAAAGTGTAGGAATAGCCACTGAATAAACAAGAGCCACGCAAACTTTCGGTTTGCGTGGCTTCTTTTCTTTTTCTTAGAACAAGCAGGTGACCAAAGAAAAGAAGCAAAAGAAAGTCGCAAAGAGATTTTTTCTCTTAATAATCGAGAAAAATAAATAACGCTTTGCTTCCTCTTCTATTCTCTTGCTTCCTGCTCTGCATCTCTCTCCATGGCATATTTCATTGCATAGAAAGATTCCGCATCATCAAATCCTTTCATAAGGTTTTCCTCAATCCATTTTGGGAAATATTCTTTAGCCTTAGGAGTGAGCCTTAATGCATTGTTACTTGCCTCGTGGATAATTAGAGTATCATCACTGCCATTAGCAGTTTCTACTCTATACAAGGAAATACTCCCTTCGTTCCCACTTGCTGCTTGATACAACTCATAAATTTCGTGGTAATCCATATCAAAAATAGAGTCCACGAAGGTTTGAAAATCTTTAGTGACGTCCATTGCAGAAATAATTAAAATTCAACATTCTATAAATGCAAATTCTGTGCCAATCCAATTCATGTGCCAGTTTATTTGTTTTATGGCAGACGAAATAACATATACTCCACTTGTCTTCTTTTCACCAATCCTCGCAAAACTTTTCCTTTGTACCTGCAAAAGGAAACATACTCCCAATAGAAGTTTCTGTCTCCAGCTTCTATTTTTCGTAGCAGCCTACTCTTGGAGTACTTACCATAACCGAGCAATCGGCCTACACCCACGTTATAGGCAAGCAAGGTCAGCAGCAGCGCATCCTTACCATAGCCTTTGAAGTGTTCAAAGCATTTCCATAGGTCGGCACGGAGCAATGAGTCCGCTTGCCGTTCCGTCATATTCGCCGTAAAGTGCTCTCCCCGTTGCAGCTGATGCCCATATCCAACATACGGATAATTCTTCCAGCCGTGCATACCCTCAAAGTCTGTCGGCTTGTTCCGACAATTGGCGATCCTGCACTTTCTGTTCGCTGATTACGTTTCTATTGACCGAATGAAGGATAGTGGTTGATACTGCTGGAGTTACTTCCTTTTTTTTGCCGAATATGCCTAAGAAACCTTTTCGTTTTGGCTTTTTGGACTGTTCCTGCACACTTTTCTGTACAATAACCGGAATTTGATTGGCTATCTTCTTGTTAATAGATTGTTGTTCATCCATTAACCGGACTATCTGGAACATCTGTCGTTCCTTATCCTCTAAAAGACTGCGCACACTATCGATGCGCTCTGCTGGATAGGTGGCCTTGAAACGGCAGAGCATACTGTCCATTGCCATACGCCGTGCATGGTAATGCTCGATATCTTTATCGTTCCATTCCAGTATTGTTTCACCCAATAGAGAAAATTTTATCATTTGAATATTGATATTGTTTATTTCTTTTCGGAGCTCGTCTATTTTTTTATTGCCAAGTTCTAATGCTTCTATCTCCTGCCATTCATAGAGGCTATTATATGCCATACATCCGATAAGAATGGAGATAAGTATATATCCCAACCGTATTGCCTTATAGAAATTTCCTGACCGCTCCATTATTTTAATGACATTGATTTTTGGAACATGAATAAAAGTTTATCTTTTTCGTTCATGCGGATATTATCAGAATAACCGTCTTTTGTTATTTGATACCCACATGGCTTAACCATAAAAATGCCTAAGCCCTTAGTGTACGAACTTACTTCTGAGGCATAGTCTTTACTTGTATTTAATGGAACTTTCCCTTTAATATGACACCACTCATTATTACAACTGATGTCTTCAATCTCAGACATCAGTTTTTGCAAATCTGTAATAGCTTTGGAACTCGCTACTTGGGGTATCTGCAACTCAAAACAGAGCATCGGTTCGAGAATGTCCACACCTGACTGTTGCAAAGCCAGCCTGAAGACATAAGGGGTCAGCTGTCTGAAATCAGCAGGTGTACTTACCGGGCTATAATACTCGGCTTGAGTAAAAGTTACTTTCAGATCTGTCACTTCCCATCCATGTAAACCAGATTGGCAAGACATACGAATCCCTTCAAAAACGGCATTTTGAAAAGAATGGTTCAGATAACCATAGGAGATGTCACTTTCGATTTGCAACCCTGCCCCTAACGGTAAGGGTTCAAGAGTCAGCCCTATTGTGGCCCAGTAAGGGTTGGGTGGTACTTCGATCTGAATAATCTTATTGACCTTTTTTATAGGTCGTTCTTTGTAGATAGTCTTGATCTCATCAAAATGGACCTTTACGGAAAATCGTTCTTCCAGCAATGTCTGTATGATTTCCTTTTGGGTCAAACCATATAACGAGATTTCCAATTCATCACTATATGAGTTTATGGAAAAGGACAAAGACGGGTCTTCAATCCACAATGTATTCAGAGCGGATATCACCTTGCTTCTCTCTTCGGGCTTATTTGGCCGGACGGAGGATTTGAGAGCGGGATGCTGATGAGATAATCCTTGAATCAAACAAGGTTTAGCACCTAAATAATCTCCGATTCGAAAATCTTCTATATCTTCTACAATCGCGATATCATTGGCACCCACTTCATCAACATTTATCTCTCTGCCCTGATAAATAGTCTTTAGATTTTTAATCTTGATGAATTTTTCCGAATCGTTGATTCTTACAACGTCTCGAAGTCTCAGACTTCCGTCAATTATTTTAAGAAAACTTCTTTTATGCCCTTTGGGGTCATGCTCTATCTTATAGAGATAAGCTGAAAGTCTGTTTGAGACTGATGCCGGAGGAAGTATAAAAGAAGAAATGGCGTCCAACAACTCATTGATACCGATATTGAACATTGCTGATCCATGTAGCACCGGATAGACTTTGGCTTTTGCCACAAGAGCGATTATCGTATTCCAATAATCAGCCGGTGAAATTTCGCTATCCGCCAAATATCGTTCTAATATATCGTCGTCATGGTTGCATACAAATTCTTTGTATTCTTCCTTTATATATGTTTGGGAGCAAACCGGATAAACCGATCCATCGACAACAGTTTGCATAAACAGGACATCTTGCGACAGATTTGTTTTTATATCCATATACAAACGCTCCAAATTCACACCGGCACGGTCAATCTTATTGATAAATATAATTGTCGGGATTTGCAGCTTTTGTAAAGTACTGAACAGCAACTTTGTCTGCGCTTGTATGCCTTCCTTTGCGGATAAGATGAGGACTGCTCCATCAAGCATTTTGAATGTCCGCTCCACTTCCGCAATAAAATCCATGTGTCCCGGAGTGTCAATGATATTGCATTTCACTCCATTCCAGATAATAGATGTCGTAGAAGCCCGGACAGTAATTCCTCTACGTTTCTCTATATCCATAGAGTCCGTTATGGTGTCACCATTATCCACACGGCCGCACTTTTCCGTTGCTCCACTGGCAAACAGCAGATTCTCGGTTACGGAAGTTTTTCCTGCATCAATGTGAGCAAGAATTCCTAAATTTATAATATTCATTTGGATTAAGCAATAATATACTACAGTAGATGCATTGTCGAAACGCACCTTTTAATACCTCCTCGTAGCATATGAGAACTACAGGATTACTAACTCGTATTAATATGTATATTATTACTGCCGCATAATGATTACAAAATTACACAAAAAAATATATCTAACAAAAGTGGGAGGATTTTTTAACTTTTTACCATAGACATTTTATTAGGGAAGCGTAGGTTCAACTGGCAAGTACAAATAAGTAGAAATGTTTGAACAACACCGTTTTAGGAAGTTGAAAAATCAAGTTTCTCTCTCGGTATAGCGTTTATTTTGGCCAATATCTTCTTTAGTTTAGCATTTGTGTATTTCCCATTCGTGTTCTATTTAGCTCCTTATTATGAGTATGTAGCAAGTTACTTATCAAATTCAGCCTCTTTGAGGGTCAAATATGGTTTTGCAAATGGTGACTGACAAGACATAAACAAGGTCAGCAGGAATTTTTTACATAAATGGACATGAATGTATATAACCTAAAATAAGAATAAATTTTAATAAGGGCTGCCCAAAAAGAAAAAAATGCAGTTGCCATTTTACTACGACTACTGCACGCTCAAAAGGTGACAAGTCTGCCAGCCGCACCCTGCGCTGGGCAAGGGTCGGCTGACAGGACAGGCAGAATACATAAAGTAAAATGAAAGAATTTATCGTTCGCATCAATTACGTTTTTAGTGGCGAGAAGATGCTCATAAACGAATTGAAATTCCTCTGCGAAAGGGGATTGATTGCCAAGAAACAATACCCAGAAGTGCCTCCCGTGTGGAGTATTCACTTACACCATTGGGCAAGAAAGTGCTGCCGATTATCGATGAAATTTCCAGATTCGGAATGGAAAATCTGTGAATCATATTCTAATGGCACTCTCTGCTATATGCATGCCATGCGGAAACAGGTCATTTACCTTCGCCAAGTACTTCTTTTAATGCATTCATCCCGTTGATGGCGGATGGGAAACCCGAATAAACAGTCATCAAAAGCATAATTTCCTTGATGCTTTCTTCGGAAAGTCCGACATTCAAGCCTGCTCTGATATGAAACTTCAACTGAGGTAGGGCATTGCCCAAGGCTGTTAACGCTGCAATGGTGGCTATTTGACGATATTTTCTATCCAAATTTTCTCTTGAGAAAATATCTCCATATCCGTATTCGAGTATGAACTGTGTCAATTCAGGAGCAAAACCATCGTAAGTGCTTTGCAGTTGCTCCACCATTCCTGGAGCTATCGCCGACAATTGCTGTTTTCCTAACTGCAATCGGTCTTGGGCGTTTTTTCTTTCTTCAAAACCCTCATTGTCAGAAACACCATGCTGGTTTCGTTCCTGCAAGACTTCTTTTAATGCATTCATCCCGTTGATGGCTGAAGGGAATCCGGCATAAACAGACATTTGTAAAACAACCTCTTTCAGCTCATCGACAGAGTTTCCTGTATTGAGCGCTCCGTTGAGATGAACCTTCAGTTGCGGTCGGGCATTGCCCAAGGCTGTAAGTGCAGCGACTACCGCAATTTCTTTCGATTTCAAATCCAATCCGTCACGAGAATAAATATCTCCAAACGAATACTCTATAATGAATCTTCCCAAATCGGGAGAAATCTCTTTGAGACTTTCAATTACTTTCTTGCCAGCCTCATCATCAATTTCTTTAAGCTTTTCCCAGCCTCTATTAAAACGTTCTGACTCCATATTTCTTTCTTTTATTTGTGCTGTTGCACATACTGAAATAAATAAAAACAAAATACCAATTATCGGTTTTAACTTTTTTGGAGCAAAGATAATTCGGCAAGAATGCATTCGGATAGGATTTTTCTCCTTTATTTGGGTGCTTTTAAGACTTTTTTAGATATTTCTTTTGGAAAGCAGTCGGTGAGAAAGATGTTTTCTGTCGGAATAATTTTGCAAAATAAGAGTTGTCTTCAAATCCTAATTTAAAAGCGATTTCATTGATGTTCAGAGAGGTGTATAACAATAATCTTTTGGCTTCGGTTATTTTCATATCCAACTGCAACTGCTTAGCTGAAAGCCCCGTTTGCACTTTGCATAATTCACTGAGTGTCTCAGGAGTTGTTTTCAATCGTTCGGCATAGGCTGTTATGGGTAGATCCGTATGGATATTTTCCATAAGTAGTTTTTTGTACTTAAAAATCAAGGTGTCCTGACTCCTATAAATAGTTCTCCCTTTCTTAAGCAAAGAAATAAAATAGGAAATGGCTATCTCCTGCTTTTGCTTATCCTCTTCCACAAGCATTTTCTTCAAAACAGTCTCCACAAAAGAGATTTCCTCTTTGTCAATATCCTGATAGGGAGTAGAAAAATCAATATTATACTGTTGAGCAAAAGAAGTTTCCATCAAGATGAAATAACCTTGTGTCTCAGCAGAATATTCCCAGTTATGAATTTGTCGAGGATTTATGGTAAAAATTCGCTGAGGGCAAATTTCGTATTCTTCAAAATCAATAACATTAAGTCCTTTTCCTTGAGTAAACCAAACGATTGAATAAAAATTGTGTCTGTGCGGCCATTCAATATCTGGGTCTGGTGTCTCTTCAAAAATGCCGATATAATGCTGTACTGGTTCGATACTATCTAATATGTCACTAATTTTATAGATTTTCACTTGAGTTACTATTGCGATATATAATTCTATGTTGTTTTCATTTCCGCAAAGTTACTCATTCATAGTGAGAAAGTCGAATAAACCAGCAGGAAAACGCTTCTTGCGAAGCATAAAACGTCGCAAGAGGCGTCTTTGATAATCAAGGTAAATAAAACAGAGCATATTCCACCTGTCTGCGTTTAACTAATCCACTCAAAACTTTTCTCTTGTATCGGCAAAAGGAAACGTACTCCCGATAAATATTTCTGTCTCCTGCTTCTATCTTTCGCAGCAGCCTACTCTTGGTGTGCTTGCCATAACCGAGCAGTCGCCCCACGCCCACGTTATAGGCAAGTAGACTGAGTAACAGCGCATCCTTACCATAGCCCTTGAAGTGCTCAAAGCATTTCCATAGGTCGGCACGGAGCAGAGAGTCTGCTTGCCGTTCTGTCATATCCGCTGTGAAATGCTCTCCTGGTTGCAGCTGATGCCCATAGCCAACATACGGATAATTCTTCCAGCCGTGCATGCCCTCAAAGTATTTTACTACAACTACTGCACGCTCAAAAGGTGGCAAGTCTGCCAGCCGCACCCTGCGCTGGGCAAGGGTCGGCTGACAGAACAGGCAGAATACACAAAGTAAAATGAAAGAATTTATCGTTCGCATCCATTATATTCTTAGTGGCGAGAAGATGCAGGCTTATCCTTGCCCTCTTCCCGCTCGTTGTTAAAACTAAAGGTCAGTTGCTGAACCCTGCCGAAGTTATCCTCCACATATACATCAATCGTCTGGCGGTCAGATGACAGCGAGGTGTAGTACAAGCGGAACACATCTTTTGTCAGCGGATAGCGGTCGTTAGGCTTGAAGACAGTACCATTATCATTTCTTAGTAAGCCTTTGCCGTCAGACTGGAAATAACGTATCGTATAGCGAGTGTCGGCAAACTCACCATCTCGTTTGAGCGTGCAGCGTATTTCAGCCGTCTGTCCCTTTATGATGTCCTTCTGAACCGGCATCGTCTCCACCGTAAACGGATAAGACTGCTGAACATCCAAATCCCTATCACAAGCAGATAGGCAAAACACGGCAAGGGTCAGCATTCCCATTACCCAAATCGTATTCAATATCTTTTTCATCTTTTCTTCTACTTAAAAGTTAAATCTTAGTCCTGCAGAAACAGCCGGACGGAAACGATGCACATCCGTTCCAAAGAGGAAACGTCCCTGTGCCTTTACAAGAAAGAGAACCCTGTCCGTCAGGAACACTTCCACCGAGCCATGCACGGCACTGCCATAGACAAAGCGGGAGCGGTCGAGCAGTGTTGCCCCATCGGGCAGCAACTTTTTGTCCTCGTTCAGTTGCTCATAACCACCCAAAGCAGATATGCCGCCATAAAGAAACACGTTCTTACCTCTATCAGAAAGAACAGGGTGCATATAGCCCACCTGCAAAAGTGCATCCTTGAGTTTTACGTTATAACTTCTGTACGGCATATTCTGCTGTTCATACTCTGCCATAACAAAGGTATAGTTCTCACGACCCAGATAGCGGGTGAGTGATGCTCCCATGCCAAAATTGTCAGTTGCAAGGAACTTTTCACCCTTAATAAGCGGAACACTCCCTACGACCTCTATGCCCCTTTGCTTGGGTATCAGTCGCTGTGCCTGCGATGGAAGACTGAAAGTCATAGCCACCGCAACGCATACTGTCAGAATGATATTGTTCTTCATAATGTCTACCATTTCAATTTGAGGTTATCAATCTTCTTTGCCAGTTGCAGGTCTTCTGCCGTTATATGGAAAGTCAGCGTACGACCGCCATTTCTCTCATAGAGCGTCACTTCAAGCTGCTTGTCTTCAGCAAGAGAAAACTGCTCGAGCGCAAACACACTGTGTTCACTACCCATACCACGCACCTGCATCACCTGATGATAGGCACGAAGTGGCTGCAACAGCTGCTCTTGTATGGCGGTGCGCTTTGCCATCTTCTTATCAACTACCTTAAAGGTGATAAAATCCACTGAGTACGGCATGTTTGTACCATTTTCCATACGAGTGTGGAAATACAGCAAGCCATTATGGGCATACAAGCCACGAAGCAGGAACTTCATGCCAAACTGCTGTGTACCGATGTGCTTGATGGTACGCTTGTCATTCTGATAGATAGTCTGCATCATCAGCTTTACTAATACGGGCGACTCGTTGCCAAGTTCCTTGAAGTAAATGTCAGAGCGATTGCTTGGTAGTCGTCCGTCCGTTGGTGACAGAAAGTCCTTCATCTCAATGCTGAGTTTCTCCGGTTCATCAGCATACTTTACGTTGAAAGCATAGAAAGAGCCGTCCTCGCAGATGACACTCATATTGGTCTCCGTTTCAAAGTCCTTCACTGAAGCCTTTACACGTAGTACGTTCTCTGCATCCTCCGCCTTCCCTGCGATGATGTTCTGCGAACCTAAGTCTACATAACGAATGGCAGAAGGGAAGATAAGATGCACGGTCTTGTCAAAGGTAACGTCAAGACCATAAGGCAGTACGACACGCCCCGTTGGTATGGCACGGCTCATACCTTGAAAGAGTTCGCCCGAAGTAAGCGGACGACTCGGTGTCAGACCATCATTGTTTTCCTGTGCTGTGGCTGTTGTTCCCACCATGGTAAGCATAGCCATTGATAAAATAATTTTCTTCATTGTTCCTTTTTTATTTGATGTTATTCTTTACTTATCATTTTCGATTGTTTTATTTAGACTGAACCAAGAAAAGGCGGTAGCCACCTTTAAGTGTTACCTTGATAGTGCGCAGCTTCTTCTGAATCAGCTGACTTGCACCCTGCATCACCCCACGGGCAGCCTCGGAGATAATCTGGTCCTTGGCAGAGGAAGCGAAGGTAAAGGAGGTTCCCATTGAACCACCGATGTTCGCCCCAACTTCCTTAAGCGCATTGATATCCTCCGAACCTGGTATATACACGCCCTCTTGTCCGTCTGTGTCGTATGCCGAGAGCTTGACGGCTATGATATGCCCGTCCACCTCAATGCTTTTGATAAGTAGGTGCATACGGTTACCCTCAATCTTGGCAACGGCTATGAGTCGGCTTTGACGTGGAATGTGCAGTCCCTCTACCTTGGCACTTTCAAGCAGACGGAGTACGACATTGTCCCCCTCCTTAAGAACAGTAGTCCTGTCCACTACGACTTTCAGCGTATTACGCAACAAAGATGGAGAACAGCTGGTAAGCGAGTGAAAGCCCATGTTCCGAGCCTTTTTGCCGTATTCCTCCATAAAGTACACATCGCTCATAGGCTGGTCAAGTGAAGAAACTATCTGCCTACGCTCTGGCAGAACTTCCATTGCAGGCTTTTCATTCTGCATGGTCTTGCCCTTAGCGGCTTCAGAGCCACCTGCTGCCCCTTCCGACTTCTCCTTTCCTGCCGTCAGACCATTATTGAAGGTAGGTGGAGTTGATGCTTTAGGGAGATACTTCGCTGCCATCTGATAGCTCTTTTCCATCAAGGCAAGCTGCCGTTTCTCTTCATTGTCCTCCCAGCTGTCTTTGGCAGAGAGTTCTTTTTTAAGGTTATCTATCTCCGAGCGCAAGGCTTCACGTTCCTGCTCGTGTGGGTCGGGAGCGTAAAAGGAGTTCAAGAGGCGATTATTCTCCTCATAGCGATGCATAGAGTTTTCTATCTTTGCCGTAGAAGCAGCTGTCTCTGCACGCTGCTCCTCTGATGGAGCAGTGTTCTGTGCAAAATAGTCCGATAGCCTGCCCATCTCCTCGCGGGTCTGTTCCTCCTCGTGTGCCTTGTCGCCTAATTCATAGGCTTTGAGCTTGTTTTCGGTGAGCTTTTCCGTCGTTGCCTGCGGGATGCTGTCATTGAGTCCCTGCTCCGCTGCAGTCTTATCCTTGCCCGAAGGGGCGAAGATAAACCACATTGAGAGAGCAAACAGCAGTCCCAGTCCTCCGAAGACCAAGCCTTTCTTCATTTGTTCTTTCTGTTTATTATCCATTTTCCTTGATTGTTTGATGATGTTGTAGATAAAAATTGCCATGTAACTCTTGTAAAGTACTGTCCGTCCGTATCGGACTATCCGTCAGCTTTCCCGTGGGGATGGGTAGTTTTTCCTTCTTTGGAGGAAGGAAAAACTGCGCTATCATCCAGAGTGAGCAGAGCAGATAGATGAAGCTCAGCCCATAGACGATTTCCTTTCTCTGCCTTATCGTGAGTCTTTCACAACGATGGCGGAGCCACAGGTGAAAGCGCAGATAGTGACGTGATAGTAAAAAGTTCCTTTTCCTTGCCATAGCCTTACCGTTTATAAGTCTGTATGTCCCTGTTCTCCTTAACGAGGAAGTTCTCCATCAAGAAGCCTTGTGGGTTGTTATCTGAACGAACAGAGTTCTGCAGCGTGCAGGTCGTAACAAGACTGCGCTCTGTAACGTTACTCTGACGGACAATAAACTCCCGTGCATAGGTCGTTACTGCATAAGGGTAAGTATTAAAGTTGCAGTGGATAGAGTCCACCTCTATGCGCTGATTGACATTACCCGATATGGCACGGTTATAATAGCCCTTCTCTGCCAAGTCTTTGTAATAGTTGAAAGCCGACTTATCACACAGCACAAAGGCACGTTCCATGTTCTTTTCGATGGCATCCTTGTCAGGCGCAATGGTGAAGAACAGCTCGTGGAAACGACGTACATGCTCCCTTGCTTCTACGGGACGGTTACGACTTGCATCCTGACTGAGGGCAAGCATGAGTGACTTTCCCTGGTCAA
>NZ_GL982514.1:440171-462352 GCF_000220255.1 Prevotella pallens ATCC 700821 | reverse complement strand
ATTACGACCGTATGACCCGATACCACCTCCAGCTTCGATAATCCAACCTGCCACGGTAGGTACACAGAAGTAGCCTACAATACCGATAAGGAAGAAGACGATGTAGTACCACGTCCCCGAATCAGGCAGGTAGTTAGGGTCACTGAGTGCTTCGATATCCTTCTCTATCATCAGCACCTGTATTTTCGTAAGCAGTGCCGTAAGAATAGAGCTGACAGGCAGCCACAGATAGACAGAGATATAGCGTGAGAACCATGCCGTAAGTGAGCCAGCAAGACCATCCCATACAGCAATGCCGAAGACTATCGGACCGAGAATGGCAAGAACGATGAGTATGAAGGTGCGTAGCGTGTCGATGATAAGTCCTGCAGCATGGAACAGGAGTTCCAAAAGGTCGTGTACCATCTTCATGATCCACTGCTTGGTCTGATAGGCAGCACGCTCGGCATACATACCCGCTATCGTCACGGCATCTTCAGGTCCGATGATGCCCATTTCCTCTATCTTCTCATCGAACTTCTCGTTGGAAACAAGGTAGGCTGTTTCGGGATTGCGCAGGTAGGCTTCCTCCTGCAACTTGTCCCGCTTGGCTGTAAGTTCTGCAAGGTTCCCCTCCTGCTGGTGTACCATCATCTCTGTTCCCTGCACCACGGGCGAGAGAACGGCATTCATCGTACCCAGTACGACTGTCGGAAAGAACATGATGCAAAAGCCTAAGACAAAAGGTCGGAGAAGCGGAAAAACGTCTATCGCCTCGGCACGGGCAATGGAAGCCCATACCCGAAGAGCAATATAAAAGAGCGCACCCAAACCCGCAATGCCCTTGGCAATGCCCGTCATCTGGGCACAGAGTGGCATCATCTCGTCATAGGTTGAGCGTAGCAGCTCATGTAAACTGGCAAAATCCATAAGCAAAAGTGTTTTTATGAAAGTTTTTTCAAGTTCTTTTTTGTCTGTGGATTTACCAATACCTGCTTGCCGTATTACCATAGAGTGCCTTAACAGAGGCAAGGTTGTTCTTCTCCCTTGCACGCACGTAGCTCACAGAGATATTTTTCCTTGTGTAATACGACACGAGCGAGCGGTATTCCCTCAGCGTGGTATAGATGCGGTCTATGGACTGCATTCGTTCGTGGTCGTTCATCGAGAAGACATTACTCTTAACAATGGATTTTAGTTCCTTGAGACTCTCACCGCTCTGCTGCAAGAGTTTGGCATAGCCCGAAGCCATCGCAGCGAGTTCCGAAGGGCGGAAGTTCTTGTCCGAGAGCATCTTCTTATACGAGGTAACGTAAATCTCTGAGATGTCGCCCACCATCAGGATGCACTCCTTGACCTTGTAGGCATCGCCGATGAGGTTGTTCACCTTCTTCAGGGCATCATAATACTTCTTGGTATCGTTGTAGAGTTTCTCTACCTCCTTAAAACCGTCAAGGGTGTTCTTCACCGTCTTCGAAGCTGTTGCAATCTCCTTGACCGAATTGACGATGTTGCCGGCAAAATTGCCAGGGTCGGTTACTACCCACTGTGCGTGGGCTTTGGGAACAGAAAGGCTCAATCCTAAGAGAGCCATGAAAATGTACTTTTTCATTGTTACTATAGTTTTGATGGTTTGTACTTATTTCTTTTTATTGTTTCTTTTCTCTATGGCAAGCTGACGGATAGCTGTTTCGATATCTCCACCAAGCTGTGCTGCCCTGTTCATCACCTCCACCTTCTCGGTTTCCTCCGTGGTGTAGGTGAGGTACTCCTCCATGCTTACCTCCGTAGCATAGACGGCACTCTGCATACCGCCTAAACCTATCCACACCTCCTTGTAGAGTCGGCTGGGGTCGTTGTTCTGGTTGATGGAGAGTATCTGGCTCTTTTCCTTTTCAGACAAGCCGAGCATAGCCTGTATGCCATCGAACTTGGTCATATACTTGCGCTGGTCGAGCAGTATCTTGCAGTCAGAGTTGTTGATAATACTTTCCTTGACTATGGGCGACTGGATGATGTCGTCCACTTCCTGCGTTACGACAATGGCCTCCCCGAAATACTTTCTCACCGTCTTATAAAGATATTTGATATAGTCCGCCATGTTTGCCGAAGCAATGGCTTTCCACGCTTCCTCAATGAGTATCATCTTGCGGATACCCTTTAATCGGCGCATCTTGTTGATGAAGGCTTCCATGATGATAATCGTTACCACAGGAAAGAGGTCTTTATTGTCCTTTACTTGGTCAATCTCAAAGACGATGAAGCGTTTAGAGAGCAGGTCGATGTTCTTATCCGAGTTCAGTAGGAAATCATATCGACCACCACGATAATATTGCTTGAGTGTCGTCAAGAGGTTGTTGATATTGAAGTCCGAGAGTGTTACCTTGATGTCACGCTTTTCCATATCCTTTCGGTACACGTCCCGCAGATACTCATAGAAGGTATTAAAACAGGGTGTAACGCTGTGGTCAGCACATATCAGCTCGATATAGGAGTTTACAGCAGAACCAAGTTCGCCTGCCTCGGTCTTTGTGATATGCTCATCGGCACTCTTCCAAAGTGTAAGTAGCAGCGTACAGATACTCTCTCTTTTCTCAACATCGAAAAAGTAATCATCCGTATAGAAAGGGTTGAAAGATATAGGACTTTCATTGGTATAGGTGAAATACACGCCGTCCTCGCCTTTGGTCTTGCGGTGGATAAGTTCACACAAGCCTTGATATGAGTTTCCCGTATCGACCAAGAGGACGTGTGCCCCCTGTTCGTAATACTGGCGTACCATGTGGTTGGTGAAAAAAGACTTGCCGCTACCCGAAGGTCCCAAGATAAACTTGTTACGGTTAGTGATGACTCCCTTTTTCATCGGTAAATCCGATATGTCTAAGTGGACGGGCTTTCCTGAAAGGCGGTCTGCCATCTTGATACCGAAGGGAGAGAGCGAATCCTTATAGTTCGTCTCTGCCGTAAAGAAGCAGAGGGAAGGCTCGATGAAAGTATAAAAGCTCTCCTCACTTGGGAAGTCTGCCGCATTGCCGGGTATGCCTGCCCAGTAGAGCGTTGCTGCATCAATGGTATTGTGACGTGGGTGGCATTCCATAAGAGCAAGTGCAGAGCCCACGTCATTCTTAATCTGGCGAAGTTCTTCCTTATCGCTGCTCCATGCCAATACATTGAAGTGGGCACGGATGGAGGTCAATCCCTGTGAGTGGGCAATATTGAGATACTCCTGTATCCATTCCTCATTGATTTGGTTGCTACGGCTGTAGCGTGCCAGTGAGTGCATATTTCTTGCCTGCTTCTCAAAGCGTTCCAGATTGGCGTCGCTATCCTCAATGAAGAGATACTGGTTATAGATATGGTTGCACGGCAGCATCAAGCCCACGGGAGAGGCAAAGGAAAGACGGCAGTCACTTCGGTCGGTCGATAATCGCTCGTATCGGCTGTCCGTGCTGACTGTTGTAGGCAGGTCGTCCGTGTCGGAGAGTGTATGCAGACAAAGCATATTGTCGCCCACGCGCACAAGGTCTGCGCCCAGACGGATGTCCTCCAACGAAGCATGCCCTTCTTCAGATAAAGAGAAATACCTGTCGAGCAGTCCGCCTTTTTCCTTTGTACCTATCAATTCTTCTTCTGTCATGCGGACAATCCTTATCTGCTCGGTATCGTTGATGATACGCTCGAACTGGTCTACTGCTTCCATGAACTTCATCACCTCATCTTTGTTGGTAATTTCCTTGGGCAGCAGGTGTCCACGGCAGAGCGAAGAGAAATTACTCTGCTGTGCCATACGCTGCTTGTTCGTCTTGGTAAGGAAGAGATAGACTGAGTGGTGTAGATACGGACGTTCGTTGAAGTGTCGTTCAGAGGAACGGGCAAGGAAGCTCAGTCCGCCATCGGAGAGCTTTCCTTGATAGTCCTCCTTAATGAACCAGTCCTGCTTGTGTACGATGCTGTAATTGGGTAGCACTTTTATAGCCTTATGCCAGGCAGAGTGCATTGCTTCGTACTCTGTAGAGGTGACGGTAAAAAGTTCGGGCAGTTCCACACGGAAAGCCACCGTAATGTCTGCATCCTTGCTCACCATGCAGCCCTGCTCGATGGAGAGCAGCGGAAACTTCGACTCCAAGGTTGTTATCTTGCTTTTATTTCTCATTTCTTCGCTTTTTTTGGTTGAAGGTTACGGATAAGGTGGCAGACCGTACGGCGGTTCACAAGGTAGCGTGGGTGCATACGCACTGCTCCTTTCTTCATCAGTCCGTATTGCCCGTACTTTCTGTTCATGGTGAACGTTTGCCATACCACAAGGCTGGCACCCACTACACCTATGACAAGACAGGTAATTTGGCTGACTCCACAGAGATAGAGAATGACCACAAGAATAAAGACTGCCAGCAACCCTCCTGCAAAGAGGAAGAGATACTGTGCCTTCAAACCCTTGAACTCTACCGTCCGACCTACACCTTTGTTGATTTCAAATGCAGCCATCGCCTTACAGGAAGAAACTTCTCAGAATTGTGGCAGCCACGATGAGGAAGATACATGCACCGAACCAAGAGGCTGCGGTCTTGCTCGTATCGGGATCACCACTTGAGAACTTGTTGTACACTTTAATGCCTCCAATCAACCCCACTACCGCCCCTACGGCATAAATGAGTTTCGTGCCGGGATCGAAGTAGGAGGTTACCATTTTTGTAGCTTCATTGATACCGGCAATACCATTGCCTTGTGCGTATGCTCCTATGGCGGTAGCCGTCAGGAGTAGCATTGTGATTTTCTTTTTGTTGTTCATTGTTCTTTTTATTTTAAGTTGTTAAATGAATTGTTTTCTTTTGGGTAGAGATGGTAAGGGGTGGCTCGGTTTTATCGTATGACTGATATTGGTTGATTGTTTTACTTTTGAGTCACCCCTTGATCACTTTACAATATGAACAAAAACAATAGTCTTACAGATAGTATGACAGTGGACGATCGGCTTCTTCCGATGCATCGCTATTCTCTTGTGCAGAATCAGACTCGGGAGATATTGTTTCTTCGTTCGTCATTTCTGCTTCTTCTGCTTTACGGATGGCAGCAAGAAGTTTTTGATGGTCTTTCTCCTGCTTGAGCGTTGCCTCTTTGATATAGTCCATAAGCTGTGTGCCCTGTATGCTTTGCAGAGTATCCAGCACTTCGGCTTCGTTTTCCTCATCAAGCGTGTCGTCATTTTTGTGCCAGCCGGTAATACGGACTACTTCCCGTGCAAGAATAGCGGACGGTGAAATTTCTGGCATCACTGCATCGGCGATTTGCAGTTCCTCACGGATGATAGTGTCTTCGTCAGATTCGTCCATTGTATAGTCAACCTGCATTTCATTGTCCTCTTCTGTACCTTCCGCTTCTTTTGTTTCTTCGGGTACAGGTGAGTTTTTCTCTGCAAAAGTATTAGGTTTTTCATCTGGATTTTCAGAGGAGGAAACAGCGGGAACTTTGGAGATAGAGTGGGAATGAAAAGGCTTGCTCCTACCCACCAAAACGTGACGTGCATTGTCAATCTGCTCTTGGGAAACGGATGTATTGAGACTTGTGCCGTGCCCGTTTCCTTTCTGCTTTGGTGTATTCTTCCCTGATTGGGCTGCCAAATCTTGAAATAACCTCCAAAAGTATGCGATGCCGAGAGCTATCCACGCTATACCCAGCAAAAGCAATACGCCTAACAATAAATTGATTATCATAAGTCTATGGTTTTATCGCGCCTGCGTTGTGAGGCGGTATGGTTCAACAAATCCTGATACGTTTTCAAATGATCGAGAAGGATATTCTCAATATACCCCGTGATGGAAGCCTCCGATCTGATGTCGCTCAGCACATCACGCAGTATCTGGAGTATCTCAGTATGGATACTGAAGCCCGACTTATTGCGCCCATTGCGGACACCCGTCAGAAATCGCTGTTCGTATTCAGGAAAGTCCATTGCTGGGGAAGAATCCTTCGCTCTGGCGTTTCTCTTTCGCTTCTCGGGCCGAGCAGTATGGGCGGTGCAGTCATCAAGCGGTATGTCTTTTGATATTTTATCTTCTTGTCCATAATACCCTTGAAGAGAAACACTTTTATCTTCTTCCACAGAGTCTGAATCATCATCCAAATCAATGGGAACGTCAAAGTCAGGTGTGTTCTCTTCTGTGCGCTTCTTGACACCAATATCCGCCATCTCTGCCAATTTCTCCTGAAACAGCTTCTCACGTTGTTCTTTCAGTGACTTCATACGCTATCCTCTGTTTTCAAGTTGAGTTTCTCCATGACCTCCCTTACCCACTCGTCCACACCCGTCTGCGGACGGAGAGTCGTTGCTGGGGGTAGGTAGGAGCATCGGAAAACACCTTTGACACCGCCTTGTGCCAACTCCCTGCTGAATCGTACGGAATTGTAGATACGGGCATCGAAGATCGGCAGTCCCTGCTCCCTCGCATTTTGGCTGAACAGGTCGATGACCATGGTACTGGCACTGCGGTTGATTTTGTTCCAAAGCAGGAAGAAGTCCTGAATGCGTGAGCCTTCAAACCCGACACCCAAGTCCCTGATTGTCTTGGCGTATGCAAAACTCGATGCCAGCGACTGTGGGTCGGCTTCTATAGGTGAGATGATGTAGTCCATCGTAATGGACAAATCCATCATGGCACTGGTAAGGGCATGACCAGGAAAGTCAAAGATAATCAGTTGCGGCGCCGTCTTCATTTTACGAAAGTATTTCATGACATCGGAAACGGCTCTTTCTGGTTTGCTTCTGATGATATGATACGATTTCTTGCCGTAGCGCGACAGGCGTTCATGAAGTTCCTTGCCCAGTTCGGGTGAGGACTCGATGAGATCTCTGTCGCGTTCGCGGAGTTTATAGAAAGATTCCTGCGTACCGTCGCAATCCACGACGGCAAGGGAGATGTTCTTCTCGTAATATAGTATGGAAGCTAGCACTTCGGCAAGGCTGCTTTTGCCAACTCCGCCTTTCTGTGAGGCGAAGCCCAGATAGATGGGATTGTTTTTCTTCTTTTCCATATTCATAGTCGGTTGTTACTTATGTTATAAGTTAATGTATATCTTGACTGACAAGTCATGTCATATTTGTTGTTGAAACCATATTTTTGACTCGACCTAAAAGTCTGGTTTTGACCCAGCTCAATTTTGACTCAGCTCAAAAACATAAAACTATCCGCAGTTCAAACCTTTCTTGATTGAGATTTTTGAAGTTGAAATCATTATTTTGGACTCTTCATCCATATAGGTTTCAAGCTGTCTTTCAACTGAATCTGGTTGCAAAATAACAAGGTTTTATCCTAAGTTTCAACTACCTGTGAAGTACAGGGAAATGCAAGGAAAAAGAGTGAATATCATTGATAATGAGATATTTGAAAATCTGCCGTAACTTTGCAGGCGAGAATAATACATGGAGGTAACGTCCCGAAGCAGACACCCCAAAAGGGTGGATACTTCAATCGTATCAACTCTTGATATTGGCAAGGTGTGTCTTTGTAACACAAACCGCCATTTGTACCACAAAGACCCTTGCCCCGAAGGGGGAGATGAATTACTCCAAAGTCGTAATTAGAAACTAAATGGATATGGATAAAGAAAGAGAACGTCGTTCAGAACGAAAACGGGCAGAAAAGCCTCGTTGGGACAACTGGCATGTGCGGTTGCCCAACCCCAAAGACCAGCAACGGGCGATAGATTTGTTTCAGCGTTCGGGGGCAAAAACAAAGTCGGATTTCGTGCGTGGTCGTATTCTTGGAGAGAGTTTCAAGGTGATTACGGTGGATAAATCCGCTGTGGAATATTACCGAAAACTCTCCGAACTAACGGCACAAATCCATAAGATTGGCGTGCTGTATAACCAAACCGTGCGTGCCATCAACAGCTATCATAGCATAAAGACTGCACAGATTATGCTTGAGAAGTTGGAGAAATTGTCGGCTCAAATCATTGCCTTGCAAGAGCAGGCTATCAATCTAACCATTGATTATAGAAAGAAGAAGTATTGAGAATTTAGTAAAAAAAAATGATAGCAAAAATTTCAGCAACGGAGAACCTCGGAGGAGCACTCGGCTACAATTTCAAAAAGGTGGAAAAAGGAGAAGCGAGTATTCTTCTTGCCGCTGAACTGTATCAAAACAGGGAGGGTAATTATACTATGGAGGATGTGTTGACCGACATGAAAGCTTTGATCCCGGAGAAATACCGAACAAAAAAGATGGTATTTCATTGCTCGCTCAATCCGCATCCGGACGAGAAGCTCTCAGATGAAACACTCACGCAGATTGCCAAGGAGTATATGGAAGCACTCGGCTACGGAAAACAACCCTACATCGTGTTCAAGCACAACGACATCGCCCGTGAGCATATCCACATTGTGTCGCTTCGGATAAATGGTGAGGGAAAGAAAATCAACGACAAATTTGAAAAGCGAAGGAGCAAGAAGATTACCGATGCCTTGGAAAGGAAATATAGCCTTATTCCAAGTTCAAAAGTAACTGATAGGGAAATGAAGGAAGTATCTAAAATTGATACCACCAAAGGGAATATCAAGGAACAAGTAGCCGAAACGCTTCTCTCTGTCCTAAAGCATTATGAGTTCTGCTCACTTGGAGAATTGAATGCCATCCTCTCCGTATACAATCTTGCAGTGGAGGAAGTTAAGACGGAGTTTCGGGGAAAGAAATATGAAGGACTTGTCTATGTCCCAACAGATGATAAGGGAGACAAGGTAAGCAGCCCTATCCACGCCTCGGACATTGGACGTGGTGTGGGCTATACTGCCGTACAGAATAGGATGCAGAAGTCCAAACAAGCTATCAAGCCATTGAGATCAATCATAAGGTACAGGGTGTTACAAACAATGCGTACCTCTCCAAAGACAGAGGAAGAACTTCGGCAAAGACTGGAAGAACAAGGCTTGCGTGTGTTTATCCGAAAGAACGAAAGCGGGCGAATATATGGCATCACGTTCATTGACGACAAGGAGGGCATTGCGCTTAATGGCTCCCGATTGGGTAAGGGATATGCCGCTAACGTATTCAATGGCTATTTCTCCAATCCAACACATAATCCATTCTTAGATGAAACGCTGTATGGCAGTCTTCCTGCCCGTTTGGAACAATCGGCAACCGTTCAATCTTCACACCAAAATACGGAGGAAAACGATAACCTTATTGATGAACTCTTTGAGGATATGGCAGATGGTTTGTTCCTACCCACGGGCAACGATGATTGGAAGGAAACTGCATGGCAACGTAAACTCCGCAGACAAAATAAGGTAAATATTAAACGCAGGAAGCGTTAAGTACACTGTTCATATAATATTCAGACACTTTTCAAATAGTATTCAAACGATATCCTAAATAAAACAGCGTTATGGCACAAGAAGATGATTTAAGGGCATTAGGAAAAGTCATGGACTTTATGAGGGGCATATCAGTGATATTCCTCCTTATCAACTGTTATTGGTTCTGTTACGAGGCATTTCATGTCTGGGGTTTTACGCTTGGCATCATTGATAAAATTCTAATGAACTTCCAGCGCACCACGGATTTGTTCTCATCCATCCTTTGGACAAAACTCTTTTGTGTGGTATTTCTCGCTTTGTCCTGCCTGGGGACGAAGGGCGTGAAAGAGGAGAAGATCACGTGGACAAGGATTTGGACGGTGCTTTTCTCTGGCTTTGCCTTTTTCTTTCTCAATTGGTGGCTACTAGTATTGCCCATCGGCAAGATCGGGGTAGCTTCCCTCTATATATTTACGCTTTCCGTTGGTTATATCTGCCTGCTGATGGGTGGCGTATGGATGAGCCGACTGCTCAAAAACAACCTGATGGACGATGTGTTTAACACTGAGAATGAGAGTTTCATGCAGGAAACACGATTGATGGAGAATGAATACTCGGTAAACCTTCCTACACGCTTCTACTATAAGAAGAAGTGGAACAAGGGCTGGATTAACGTGGTCAATCCCTTCCGTGCCTCAATGGTACTCGGCACACCGGGCTCTGGTAAGTCATACGCTATTGTGAACAATTATATCAAGCAGCAGATAGAAAAAGGCTTTGCCATGTACATCTACGACTACAAGTTCCCAGACCTTTCCGAGATTGCCTATAATCACCTGCTCCAGCATTTGGACGCTTACAAGGTGAAGCCACAGTTCTATGTAATCAACTTTGACGATCCGAGGAAATCGCATCGTTGCAATCCTATCAATCCTGCCTTTATGACGGATATATCGGACGCTTACGAAAGTGCCTACACCATCATGCTCAACTTGAACCGTTCGTGGATACAAAAGCAGGGAGATTTCTTTGTGGAGTCGCCGATTATCTTATTGGCAGCCATCATTTGGTTTCTGAAAATCTATGAGAACGGGAAGTATTGCACGTTTCCACATGCTATTGAGTTCCTGAACCGTCCCTACGCACAGATATTCCCGATACTCACCTCCTACGATGAGCTTGCCAACTACCTTTCACCCTTTATGGATGCGTGGGAAGGCGGAGCGCAGGACCAGTTGCAGGGACAGATAGCCAGTGCCAAAATACCACTGTCTCGTATGATAAGCCCTGCTCTCTATTGGGTGATGACGGGCGATGATTTTTCACTTGACATAAACAATCCCAATGAGCCGAAAGTCCTTGTTGTAGGTAACAATCCTGACCGACAGAATATCTATTCGGCAGCACTCGGACTTTACAATAGCCGTATCGTGAAGCTCATCAATAAGAAGAAGCAGCTCAAATCGTCTGTGATAATCGACGAGTTGCCGACCATCTACTTTCGTGGGCTTGACAACCTTATTGCTACTGCACGAAGCAATAAAGTGGCGGTGTGTTTGGGCTTTCAGGACTTCTCACAACTTACCCGCGATTATGGAGACAAAGAAAGCAAGGTGATACAAAACACCGTGGGTAACGTGTTCTCCGGGCAGGTAGTTGGTGAGACGGCTAAGACATTGAGTGAGCGCTTTGGTAAGGTCTTGCAGCAACGGCAGTCCATGACCATTAACCGTAATGACAAATCGACCTCTACTCCACACAAATGGATAGCCTTATCCCTGCAAGCAAAATCAGTAATCTCACACATGGTATGTTTGTGGGTGCGGTGTCCGACAACTTTGACGAGCGTATTGACCAGAAAATCTTCCACGCTGAGATTGTGGTGGATAGTGCCAAAGTCTCTGCCGAGATGAAAGCCTACCAACCCATCCCCATAATCGCAGACTTCAAAAACGAAGATGGCTCCGATAATCTCAAAGAGACCATCGAAGCTAACTACAAATCAATCAAACAAGAAGTTTTAACTCTCGTAAGTAGTGAGGTGGAACGGATTAAGAATGACCCAAATCTGTGCAATCTGATTAAAGAGTAATAGTTAAAATGAACAAAATAACTTCAAAAGCAAAATACTTAACTAAAAAGTCATTTTTTAACCTCCTGTTAATGTTCTGTCCAAAACTATTTAAGTTTAGTCATCTTGACTTATAAATTTGACAGGTATTCGTCCAGATTGGATGCTATCTGTTTCAAATTTTCATTGGGCTGATATGTGTATACTTCGCCTGAAGCCTTTTGGAGAAGGAGAATGCCATCTATTGCAAAGTTCTCTACCACATACATTCCAGCAGGAAAATCATTGAAGTTTTGTCTAGCTTCTTTTGTGGCTTTTACGACATCATAGCTGGCAATATCAATACCCAAAAATTCTTCTCCTTTAACATACAAAAATCCATAATTAGATAAAAGGAGCTTGTATTCACTAGCGAATGTTACAGCAAGTTCTTTTTCTGCCTTAGAAATAATCGATTTTTCTATACCTCCTGTTGATTTCTTTCTCTTGAAAGATTCAATTGTACTTAATATATTTGACATAATTATAAAGTTTTTGAACGTTCTTCCCAATAAATTCTTCTTTCTTTATTGAATTCGAGTCTATCAATTGATGATTCTTCGAATGTGTGAAGAGTCTTAAAATTACCATTACAATGGTGTTGCTCATAAGTCAACTCTGCAAGTGGCGAATCATGATTCTGTCCAATATGATGTAACTCATATGGACGACCATTCTCGTCACGTGGCGGATAACCATCTTCTGCCAAGTCTTTATTGCTCCAATCAGGCCATTTGGGTTCATTACATGCGTTTCCATCAATTCTTGGCTGTAGGAGAGCAGGCTTACCGTTTACTTCTCCCTCAACCAATCCTGCATCCATGTAGATTTGAGCCTCTTCTTTTGTTCTGATTGCATCAACTATTTTATCAGACCAACCTGTTTTTTCTTTAATTTCATTTTTCTCTTCCTCTGTTAAACCTTGTCGCTCTACATTTGTTGCTTCATTATTTTCAAGAGGACTGTTTGAATCTAAAGCCTGTTCCGGAGCTTGTTTTGAGACCATGATTTCAGGAGTCGCCATTTCTTTACTATTATCGATTTGATTTGACTGAATAGTACCATCATTGACTTCAATCTCTGGTTCTGGATATTTTTCAACAAAGACTGCGTCTTCTGCTGTTTGAACATCTAGGTTATTTGAAGAGTCGAGACGTTCCACGAATGGTGAACTATCTTTTGTTTCTTTTACGTTCTCACTAGCTTTTAGGTCACCTTTTGAAGAACCTTCTTCTTTACCGAAAGATTTTTTTGCTATATTACCTGTAGAGGAAGCCAAATCTTTTGTGGCAACAATTTGATCTGTTCCCTCAGACTCTGCAACGTTTTTCATCTTTTGAGACACGTTGTATACCATTTTTGCAGCTTCATAGACTTTTTTCGCAGTTGCTAATGTTACGGGTTCCATATTTTATTCATTTACTGTATTTGCTTTCTGAACGTATTTCTCCAATCGTTATATAGAGCGTTATTTCTAACGTAACACAACTCTGTGTAATACAAGGTATATGTGTCAATATCATCAGAAAGTCGCTCAATCAAGATTTTATCTAACTTAACTCTGACTTGTTGCATGTCAGAAAATTGTTGCGTCAAGTTATCATATACCCAATCAAGATTCAGATATAATTTAACAACAGATGCAAGTTCGACAAAATTATACTCTTCCCATAATGTAATGGTACCTGTAGAGTCATATTCTTCAACCATCTCCAATAAAGTGTAGCGAACTGATGTAGGCATACATTGTTTCTCAATGATTACCTTAATTTCTGCCAAATTGAATTCTTTTTCCAAATATGGATAGAGAAGGAAATTTATAACCTTTAGACTATATTCTCGAATTTCCTTCTTGGTTGGTACAGTCTGCTTTGTATACTTAAAGTTTGGCTCAAACTCTTTAAACTTTGATATTTTGCACTGTATTGGTTCTTCCCAAATATTTTGATATATTATTGCCTCACCTTGCTTCTGCCTTGATATTTCTTCTATTTGCTCATCGCTAAGTGACATTGATGCCCCAGCGACTTTTCTATCATCCATATCAGGGAGAGCAAGAATGATTTTCGTATTGGTATTTCTTATTGCAGAAGAATCTAATAATGAAGGAGACTGATCAACGATAATAAATCCTTCGCCATATGTACGCATTTCAGCGATACTATTGGAAATCATTTCAACTGACTTACCTGCAAGATTAGAGGACTCCTGTGATTGAGATGTAGATGTTTTTTTTAGAAGATTATGTGCTTCCTCCAAAACCGTCACATGTTTCAATTTTTCGTTCATGCCTCCTTCTGACATTCTGAATTCTTTAAGCTTCATGATAATGAATCCCATGATAAGAGACTTGGTTTCAATAGAACCAATTCTACTTAAATCAATGATCGAATTCTGATTAAAAAGGATGTTGTTAGGCACACTGTCTCCGTTTAACATTTTGCCAAACATACCATCACATAAGTCTTGAAGACGCACCTCTAAGGCTCCTTTATAGTCATTCTTTGTTTCTACCGAATAATCGGAATGATCAAGATAGTCTTTCAAACAAACAATGATGTCTTCAATCTTTGGAAAAATTGGTTTTGAAAGAACGTGGATTGAACTATCAACATCCCAGCCACATTTCTCGTAAGCCGTGATGATAGAATGTTTCAATACTGCAGGCATTGCCGCATACATAGGCCAGCATGCATTGAAAATATCAACTAATAAATCAATATGCTCTAAAACTTCAATATGTTCAAAAGGAAATACAAAAGGATTTACCTTTAACAGATTGCCGACTTTATTTGTGTTGCTATAAACAGTTACATCTTCAAGACAACCAAATACATGTTTATATTCACCTTTGGCTGGTTCAATAACCATGAATGTTTTCTCTTTTTCTCTTAGTTGCTTTAGCAAAGAATACATAGTATTAGATTTACCACTACCAGTTGATCCTGTTACAAATGTATGTTTTGTTAATTCAGAAAGACTAAGTCGGACAGGAGTATGAGATTTCTTGCCTAAATGAAGGATGTTACCTAATAAAATCTCATTAGTATTTTCATCTCTTTGATAGATGTTTCTGGCAAACGAAGCTCGTTCTTCAACAATGATCCCAGGTACACTGCTTTGAGGTAATGACAAATGAATAGCCAATTCTTTGCTGTTAACAACAGATCCCGCTGATACGTTCAAAGAATTGTAATCAAAACGGGGATTGAGGCTATTGATCAGATAACGACATATTTCTCCGACTCGTTCTTCATCTGTCCATGTGTTAATAGCACATGTTTCAAGACCACTTTCTTCTCCAATGATTGAACCTCGATAAATATTAGAAAGTTGTTGGACGGTTGTTGGGTCATTTGCAACAAAGTATGTTGCCACAGACCATAATCCAAACGGTCTACCATTTTGAAGTCTCTCCAATTGTTTGTCAAGAATATCAAGGTAGAATTTTGCTGTTCTATTTTTGTATGTTATCTGCTTGGAAGAACCAGTGGTTTTGTCGTCATGTTGTCCATTTTGCTTGGTTGTTCCATTTGTTATATTTTTATTAGTTCCTTTCTGATTTGCCTCAGAATCTGTAAAATTCTTACCAATAGCTCTTGAACAGCTATTACTATTGCTACGATTTGTACCGCGACCTATTTTTCCACCCCGAATGCCATTACAAATAGAAACTATTATATTCCTACTATAATTCTCACTTGAACCAGACGAATCTGTCTTTGATTTGGTAACAGTATCAGAATATCCATCTGTATGCGTAACTGTTTGTGAGATAGACTCCCCTATTGATTCTGAAAAAGACTCTGAAAAAGACTCTGAAACACCCTTCGTCTCACTTTCATTAAAAGTCATTTGAAGTGTCTCTGCAGGTGAAAGACTAGTATATAAATTGTTGAATGCATATATCATGTCACTGGCTTCTGCATTTCCGACACTATCAGCTACAAAATATGCTCTAAACTGCGGAATCAAGGAAGTGGCATTGATCAATCTTTCAATTCCTTGTACAAAATCTTCCTTTTTATCATCACGCAAAGATGCAATAGCAGAAACTGAAGAAACAGCAGGTGTTTTAAATGTTAACTCAGGGACGCTATTGGGCTTGAATCCAATTCCTGGAAAATATCCCTCAAGTCCGGCTTCAAGTATTTCCCCAGAAATACCGCTATTGCCTGAAAAATCACGTGCTCCCAGATACAATTCAACATCTCCCTCATTTTGTTTATTCAAAACTAAAATGACATTTTTTGCTGTTTTGTGTAAAGACATATAAAGCATTGAAAGTGTGTCAGTAAAGAAAACATTCTTTTCCATGACAATCTTATCCACCTTAAACCATCTTACTTTGGAATATTCTGATTTGAAAGCCAATGTCTTTACTCGACAATTACACAGTTCATGTAAGTAGTCACGTGTGACCATACTATCAAACACCTGTTGATAAGCATCAACAAGTTGTACTTGTTCAAATGACGCCAATTGAGCTGATTGTTTATCTTTTATTGGCTCATGGATTACTACCTCTGCTTGAAGTTCCTGAACATGTTTACTATTATCTTCCATTTTTAAATGCCGATCTTGGTTAATATTTTGTCAGAATATTCCTCTGCATTATAGAGCCAAGTCTTTAAATCTTTGATTAGACCATTGACTAGATGAGATTTTTCCTTTTCAATGAGAATCTCATATTCTCTGATTTTAAACTCATAGTCTGCAGTTTGTTTGTCCTTCTTCTTTTTATAGATAACAGCGGCAATTCCTAAAAACAGCAATTCTGCTGCGACAGCAATCCATAAATCTGTGAAGATGAACAGACCTACAGCAACCAAAGTCCCCGTACCTGCAATAACTAAAGAAGTTTGCTTTATATCTTCAGATGGTAAATCCGGTAAAGAAATGGAAGTGTCGACTTTCATCTCTCTAATCGTAATTTCATTATTTGCCATCCATTTTTTCATTGAAGCACGATAACCATCATGAAAATCCATGAATTGATCGAGCAGTTCCTCGTTTTTGATCTTGAGGGCACCATCTGAATACAGATGATCAACTTCAAGATAATATTTTTCAAAAACTGACTGAGTTATAAACTTGGTCGATTCTGCAAACAACTTTAAATTTTCCTCAGTAATCTCGCCAAGATATTCTTTTGCCTTCTGGCGAACTTCTTTTTCAAGACGGACGTAATCCATCATAATATGAGATTTAGATAGCTGTTCCATCATATTCTTCGATTAATTTTATTAATTCTTTTAAGGCAGCATGAGATTTTGCTATAAAAGCATCATTCTCGGCCTTAAACTCTTCCTTTCGCGAGAGTTGATCTTTAAGACTTTCAAGACGGTTAAATTCTTCTTCTAACTTGTTATGAAGTTCATCAGATACTTGTTTGTTAATGTTATTTATCTTTGCCATTATTTGAGATAGTATTTTATCTCTCTGTGCTCTTGCACGATGTAAGGCTATTTCTTTAAATTCTTTGACCTTTTTATCATAGTTTATCCTATTCCCATATTTGGCAGGGATAATCACATTATCTTCACAGCATTTTTTGATAACTCGTTCTTCTGAAATAACATATCTTTCCTGACTATTTTTTGTAGCTTCTTTCTCAATAGCCATGAAATCTATGGACTCCCAAATTGGATCTTTGGAGCCATCTACCTTAAAAAAATCAGAAAACACATTAACAATATTCTCAAAAAACTCCTTCTCTTTCTTTTTTACACCATCAAAAAGGTTTGTAATCGCCGTTCTTATAGAATTAATTGTCTGTTGCTCATCAATAAAAAGCAATTGCTCATTTATAAAAGCAAACTCTTCCTCTATTCTTTCTCTCGTGACTAAATTATCTTTTTTTTGCGAAAGACGATTGTAATTTCTTCTCTTATCTCTTGTCTCTTTTATTGCAGCATTGATTGAAGTTAAATCACCATCAATTAGCTCCTTATCTCGACCTAATTGCTGAATAAATCCACGATAGTCTGTTTTAATTAAAGTCAGAAGTTTACCCAAAGCACCCTGCTTCTCGTTCTTTGCAAAACTGTTAATCTCTTGTTTAAGTGACTCAAAATTAGACCATTCTTGTAATGTTCTAAGCATAGTGTCATGGTTAAACGTATCTCCTTGATTTCTTACTCTACGTTTTGCATAGTCCAATATTCCGAAGAGCACATCCCATTCGTCAGCTTCCCAATGATCAGGTTTCTTAAAGTCATCATAGTACTTCAAATTCTCACCATTAATCTCGACTTCCTGGATAAAAGAATAAAGAAGGCTATCAGCGTAAGTCAAACATTTAATCTTATCACCATAGTTTTCTTTGATAAATTCAATTTTACTATCCTTATGATTAAGGAATTCAGTTGAACTGCTATGTGTTAATACATAGAACAATCTATGCTTGTCTGACTCTGTAAGATTGTCCAATTGGCCTTTAACGAATCTCTTAGTGTCTGTTTGATCAAGTGTTTGACTTCCGTTTTGCAAGAATATAATTGCGTCAACTTCACGCGATCCATCTTCATTAGGAGTATCTAGTAATCTCTGAGTTCTATTTTCTATTCCACCAATGGCACCAATTCCAGGAGTGTCAATAACTCTCCATCCTTTCAATTCTTCATTAAATGGATATTTTATAACAACTTTAACTGCAATATCTTTAATTTGTCGGTGAGCAACATACTTTTTGAGCAAATCCTTGCTGATAGTGGCACATAATGTCTCTTTTTCAAGT
Source organism: Prevotella pallens ATCC 700821 (assembly GCF_000220255.1). Taxonomy (GTDB): domain Bacteria; phylum Bacteroidota; class Bacteroidia; order Bacteroidales; family Bacteroidaceae; genus Prevotella; species Prevotella pallens. The sequence continues at coordinate 444,232 of NZ_GL982514.1, read as the reverse complement.
CGTTCACGAGTTTCCCATATTTTATCAAAACCATAGCCTCCCAAAATCATATCATCAATATTATTAACGGGAAGACTACGATACATATCTGGAATAGCCACATAAGGCTTAATCTTTCCTATAATATCTTCTTTTATAACAACTTCTTGACCATCACCAAAGGTAATTGTAATCTCAGGCTCTTCTCCATACTCTATACAAGTTATACCACAAGTCGTTTGATCATGACCTGTAGGAAGGAGATCTTTACAGCCCAAAAGAGCATTGATAAAAGAGGATTTTCCAGAACTAACTTTGCCAACTACAGCGAGAGTGAAGTGTCCATTAATAAAAGGCTTGGCTATTCGCTCGATACTGCGGCTATGCCAACCATCATCTGCGATTCCACAATCTTTGCGAACTTCTCGATATCTATTCAATGCAGTATCAACAAGTTTTCTGAGCCTTGCAAATTCATTTATTTTCATACTTGCCAATATTTTTTCAAAATTACTATTACCCTAAGATAAAGAATGTCTGAGGATACAATAACTTTCTGTTTTTTATTTTTTTAACAACTAAATGTTTTGTGAATAATAACTACTCAATATTGCTAACCAATAAATCTTTAACATCGACTTCTAGTGCATCAGCAATTGCATTAAGTGTAATAAGATCCGGCTGAACTCGCTGATTGAGATATTTCGATACAGTGATATTACTCTTGCCTATCTTCTTGCTTAACCAAATGCCCGTTTTATCCTTTTGGGCTAAAACGACTTTGATTCGATTATATTTTCTATTCTCCATACTTTAAACTTTTAAACCTATATACAAAATTAAACAATAATAATTATATCTGTGCATGTTGAGGAAAAAAACTTTTCCTACATTGCTTACTTGGCGTTAGGTCGTCTAAACTTCAAATATTTTCCGCCATATCCTGCATTATCTCAACCTCGTTAGATTCCACTTTTTATTCCTTAATTTTTGCTGACATATAATTATTTACTCATAAAATATAAGAAAGGTGCTTATTGTGGGTAACAACCTAGACCGCCAGAATTTCTATTCGGCAGCACTTGGTCTGTACAACAGCCGTATCGTAAAGCTCATCACCAAGAAGGAGCAACTCAAATCATCGGTGATTATCGATGAGTTGCCGACTATCTACTTTCGCGGACTTGGCAACCTCATAGCTACTGCACGAAGCAATAAAGTTGCCGTATGTTTGGGCTTTCAGGACTTCTCACAGCTCACCCGTGACTATGGCGACAAGGGGAGCAAGGTAATCCAAAACACCGTGGGCAATGTGTTCTCTGGTCAAGTCGTGGAAGAAACTGCCAAAACACTCTCTGAGCGTTTCGGTAAGGTGCTTCAGCAACGGCAGTCCATGACCATCAATCACAACGATAAGTCCACCTCCTTTTCCACGCAGATGGACAGCCTTATCCCTGCTTCCAAAATCAGCAACCTTACACAGGGAATGTTTGTTGGTGCTGTGTCCGACAATTTTGATGAGCGAATCGAACAAAAGATCTTCTATGCGGAAGTATGGGAGTAGAAAGCAGAATATGGCATAAAATTCATATCTGACTGAAATACAGCGGATATTGCTTGTTTCTTCTTAGGGTTGCATCATAGGAAACAGGCAGAAAAGGGAGCGAAAAGGAGGGAGTTCAGTTACCAAATCGTTCGAAAAACGACGAAAGGAAAAGGACGGCTGAAAGTGGTAACTAAAACGGAGTTTTCTCTTTCATTATCAATGTTTTGCATCGTTCAAAGTTCCTCAAAGAAGTGTAATTTTGCAAGTAAAAAACAATGGAAAAAGAAAAATTCAAGCTGCTTTTCTACCTCAAGAGAGGTACGCAGGACAAAAACGGAAAAAGTCCCATCATAGGACGCATCAGTGCAGGACGCTCTATGGTACAGTTCAGTTGCAAATGCTCGTGTACTCCTCGTTTGTGGGACAGTCGCAAGAACCGACTGCTGGGCAAGAGTGCCGAAGCCGTATCGGTAAACAAGGAACTTGACCGCCTTCAGGTGAGCATATACAAGGTTTATGAGTCTCTTTCGGGTAGCTCCGATGCCCCCATTACGGCAGAGAGAGTACGGGAACTTGTATTCGGACTAAATAGCGAATCTCAAGAACTGCTGCATCATACAGACGAGTATATCGACCGCTTCCGTGAGCGCGTGGGCATAGACCGCAGCGAGCGGAGGCTGAAATGTCTGCTGCTCTTCCGCAAGCATCTGGCAAACTTCGTCAGGTATCGCTACCGTGTGGAGGATATTCCCGTACAGAAAGTGGACACAGTCCTCATCAAAGACTTGGAGGACTACTTCGCCAAAGAAAAGGGATTCAAGCTCAACACTTCGGCTGGTTATCTCTCCATGCTGGCTTCCTTGCTCAAAGACCTGCATAAACGGCACATCATTGACACCTATCCCTTCATCAACCATTCCATTCGTTGGGAAGTGGGCACTCCACGTTACATCACAAGGGAAGAGGTAGGTCGTATCGCAGCCTTGGGAGAAGATAAATTGCAAGGCTATGAAAAAGTGTCGAGGGATATGTTCCTTTTCTCCTGCCTGACGGGGCTTTCCTATACCGACGTGTATCACTTGACGGAGCAGCACATCTTTCACGAAGCGGGAATGACTTGGATACGTAAGCCGAGGATGAAGACGGGCAACGTGTGCCACATCCCCCTACTTCCCGAAGCCACTGCCATTATCGAGCGTTATCGGGGCATTCACACGAGGGCTTTCCGACACGAACCGCCCAAGGGGTATCTGCTGCCCATACCCGGATGCGACACGGTGAACATACACCTCAAAAAGATAGCACGGCTTTGCGGTATTCAGAAAACGCTGACCTATCATATGGCACGGCATACCTTCGCATCACAGATGACACTGTCGGAGGGCGTGTCCATTGAGAGCGTTTCCAAAATGCTCGGACACAGTCAAATCAAAACCACGCAAGTGTATGCGGAGACTTCTCCCGAGCGTGTCTTTCTGGACATAGAGAAAATACTTCCACAACTCACACATTATCAACTGACCAACTAAAACCGCAGCACAATGAAAAGTACATTTGCCATACTATTCTACATAGATAGAAGCAAGACCAATGAAGACGGACTATGCGTAATCCGCTGTCGTATCACCTGTAACGGAACGTCCTCATCGTTTTCCACGCAGTTGCAAACTTCCCCCGACGAGTGGCTTGCCCGAAAAGGGTACATCAAGGCGACAACAGGTAATTCAAGCGGCATCAATCTGCAACTGAATTCAATGGATGAACGACTTCATGCACTCTATGAACGCACATTAAGGGAAGAAAACTATATTACGGCTGAATACCTCAAAGAGCAGTATCTGCGCTACATGAAGCCTACACCAACACTTATAGAACTTTATCAATCCCTTTGTGAAAGCAAGAAGGAATTAGAGGGACATACGCTCAGTAAGGCTACATTCAGGGCATTCAAGGATAGCCAAAAGAGTTTTGCTCATTTCCTGAGAACAAAGGAAAATGAGGGCTGTCTTCCAAAAGAGGCAGACAAAGATCTCATAGAGAACTACCGCCTGTTCATGCTTAGGGACTTAGGAAACAAGGAAAGTTCTGTTTCCAATCGTCTGCGCCACCTGCATCAGGTTATTAGAAAGGCACAGCAGGAGCGATATATCCGTGAAGACCCTTTTGAACTCATAGACATAGAAACGCCTACCTACGAGCGCAATGCACTTACGGCGGACGACCTGCAAAAACTCTTGGCTTACCGTCCGCACCGCTCGACAGACAACCATTGCAGACTTATTTTCCTCTTGGGCTGTTTCACGGGGCTGGCATTCTCAGACTTAAAGAAACTCCGAATGGACGATGTTTATACATTCGGGGATGGGCGTAGGTACATATCGCTCTGTCGAACAAAGACACAGAACAGAAGTATTGTCCCGTTGCTGCCCGTTGCCGAGAAAATACTCGCCATTGTGAGCCACGGACGAAGGGAGGGGCTTTTCTTTCGAGAGTTTCCCAGCAACAGTAATTTCAATAGAACTATTCAGGAGATATC
>NZ_GL982514.1:436061-439240 GCF_000220255.1 Prevotella pallens ATCC 700821 | reverse complement strand
TGATACGCTTGTATCCGTGTTGGAAAACGAGTTTGAAAGGGAACTTCCTGCACCGCTCCCAGAGAAACTCGTACCTATACTGTTGTCGAACAAGGCTATTCAAGCCACATTCGACAAGTTCGGTTTGACGGACACATTGGCTTCTGACGAGCAATACGGCCGTCTTTACACCGAACTCACAGGCACGATTGTGCTGCTCATCGAGAGCAATCATCTGCCAATAATCGGTCAGACGGAGGGGTAAGCCCAAAGGCGTTGTAAGCAAAGGCACATGCAAAGCCCCTGAAGCCGTTTCTTATCGTGCAAAGGTACAACGGTAGCCTATCTGCCCTGAAAGGTCGAGTCCTGCGGATGGAGAGAAGAATCTCCACCGCAGGATTTTTCTGTTTCAAGGTGGTATTGCCATTTTCTATATCCATGCGGTCGTATTCATCTCTCCCAACCTTGCAGGGCTGGGCTGCCGTAGAGAGTATAGGCACGACAAGAATACGGCATACTCAGGCTCTTTGGACGCAAGGCGTAACAACTAACAACAGATAGGACTGACGATAATACGGACAATCTATTGTTTGTACAATTTGTTGTCATGACTATCTGTTGTCAAAACTATATATCGTCAAAATAATCTATCGATAAAACTATCTATCGACACTTCGACATCTCGATTTGTCGAACTATCGAATTATCGATAAAACAACAAAATAATAAAAGGAACGAGCCGGCACCTCATCTCATTACCGCAATAACACAGACGGATTTCCTTTGTTTTTCTATTGCTTTCTTTCTATTTCCCTGCTTATCCTCATTTCTTGCAGCGGTGCTTCCGAGGGTTTACTTTTGCACCCGAGAAGTACGGCAATGGACTGCATAACAGTTTGTTTGCTGAGTAACAATAAAGTAATCAAAACAAAATTAAGGCAATAAAACTCATTATCATCGACCGCAAAGCGTGGGAGCGACATCGCTCCGAATTTGCAGACTTTATCCATCGTGTGGAGAAACTTATCGGTAATCCTCCTGAGACCGAGCAATGGCTCGACAACGAAGCCGTGTGCAAGCGTTTGGGTATCAGCAAGCGTACCCTACAATCATACAGAGATACGGGTAAAATTCCTTATTCAATGATTGGACATAAGTGCTATTACAAGGAAAGCGACATCACGGAATTACTGAACGCAAAAAGTGAATGAACTATGACAGAGAACGAAATCATTACACAGCAAGCCCCTCAGATGCAGATGTTTGCACAACTGATGGAGGGCATCTTAAAGAAACTGGAGCGTTATTGCGCTACCGCCCGTCCGATGCTGGGTGGAGAGGTTTACCTCACTGGTGAGGAGGTCTGTAGCCAATTACGGCTCAGCACACGCACGCTCCAAGAGTACAGAAACTTAGGAACGCTTCCTTTCTACAAAATCGGAGGGAAAATACTATACAAGCAGAGCGACATACAGACAATGCTTGAAAGGCATTATAATCCAATACCGCAAACAGGTAAGTTATGAGTTAAGTTAAGACATCAGTCGCGACTTAAGTCAAATGGTCAGTTATGACTTTGGTCAAGAAATTAGTTTCGACCTAAGTCAAAATTAACTTTAGTCAAAAATATGTCAGCTCATAAAGTCAGTAAGTCAAGAAATTAGTCTAAACTTATCTCTTGACTTACTTCTTGAACTTTGAACTCTCGGCTATTAAAAGCACCCCAGAAAGGTTACTTTATGGAACATAACAAACTATCTCTTTCTTTATACTGGCAAGGTGTGTCTTTGTCCCACAAATTACCACTTGTACCACAAAGACCCTTGCCCCGAAAGGGAATTAAATCACTCCGAAGTCGTGACTTATTGTTTTACAAAATAGTACTTTCCTTTTCTAATATAACGCTCGTCCTCATATCTGCCAAAGTGATAGATAAACTTCTGTTGAGGTCTATCAGTATATCTAAGTGTAAGTTGATCATTATTTAATACATATATACCTTTTAAAATCTCTATAGAATCTTTGATTGAGTTATAATCATGAAACTCAAAAGTAGAGTCATTTTTGAAAACAATTCGTATATCAGCTGCATGTGGTATTATCCAAATACCTTGTAAATACTTGAATGCTGTAGATTTCTCTGTTTTTATGACTCTTACTTGATTTTTTTGTACAATACACTTCTTGTTAGGTGCTGATGTACAACTTACGGTGATGAAGCCAATTAAAATTAACATTTTCATTCTCATTTCTAGTATACTCCATGATTAAACAATTCAACCTCTTTTTTCCTTCTCCCTATTATTTCGCTTGGACGTCTCCAACGGAGCATCAGTGTCCCATCATAGTGCCCTTTATTTAGTTCTTTCAAAAAATCGGAAGAAGGAAATCCTCTTTCAACTCCGATATTAAATGCAAATGAGCAAATGGCATCATATTCATTTTGTGATAGAGGTACTTTTACTAAAGCACGAATTTTAGGCTCAAATGTTTCTTTTAAATCTTTCATTAAAAGTTTTTTTGCATCGTTTTTCGTAAATCCTGCCCATGCCCTTCTATCAGCATCTGTTACTTTGCTTTTATGAAGTAAGTGTCCAACTCTAATTGTTGCAAATCCTTTAGAGTCATTATATGGATGCGTTATCATTCCTTCTCTTGCTATCAAGAAATTTATGCCTTGTTGACTAATAGACAATTCAGAAACATTTCTCCTTTGTGAAGAATTTGGAATACTTTGTGAAGATTTACTTTTGCCATGAACAACGACATCTGACAAATGAAACGTTCCGTCGAAAATTTCTTGCCCTTCCTTTAAAGACAGAATTCCATTGGAATTTATTGTCACACCATTAGCAAGTAATATAGCAAGTGCTTGATCGGTAGAATACCCTGTATATTTGGCATATGAAGCAACATTATCACCTCTTTGGGCTACTAAATTGCCATTGCTGTTTCTTTCCCAATTCCTATCAGGATCTATTAATAAAATGGGATTACCTAGACAGTAAGTGTAGCTTGAAACAAATGGTTTCGCTTCTATTAATGCATCAGGAGTATTCCATATACTTATCACAGGATTCATGTATCTTGCACCATAATAATACAAGCCTGTCTCTTCATCCATCTCTTTACCATTTAACTTGTAGGGCATGTTCTCGCTGCTACTATGTTCGTCAACCAACAGTTCACCGTATGGCAGG
>NZ_GL982514.1:433118-435870 GCF_000220255.1 Prevotella pallens ATCC 700821 | reverse complement strand
TCTGATTCATACGTTCAGCATAGTCCTGCTGACCAGCTGTTACGTATGAACCGTTGCGTCCATAGACATTATTGAACAGACCCGTTCCTATCCTTGAAGCGATTCGTTTGTCACCAATGAAGTAATGCTTCGTGAATCTATTCTTGTTAACAGAGAGAATACTTGCAGGATAAAGCGTGAAGTTGTCCGTCTCGTGGAAGGTAATACCCTGTGGTGCACCATTGATATACACACCTTCCATCGTACCGTAACTCTTCATGATACGTTCGCCAGCAGCATTGTAAGTGTAACGACTTGTCTTGCCATTATCAGAGAGTACCATCAGGCGGTTGTCTTCATCCCAGTACATCTCACGAGTAGTATTCGTAGAGTCGTTCGTTACCAGCGTAGGATTGCCGTTGGCATCGTATGTATAATGGTCGTGACCAATCTGCGTTGGAGCTGTCGGATGGTTACTGTCCTCATACTTATAAGCAAAGTTATAAGACTTCGCAGTTGTTGTTGAGTCCACCTTCTGTACCTTAGTCAGTGGTTCACTCATCCGTCCGAACGACATCACCATATCGTAACTTGCACTTTTTGCCTTACCGCTTGCATGAATAAGGCGGTTCAGCTCGTCATACTCATACGTATGCGAACTCCTTCCTCCCAGCTTCGCCTTGTTGAGTTTTGTCAGCGATGTTGGGTTGGCAGCATTCGTGATACCGAGGATATTATCCACAGCATCATAGCGATACCTGTTTTCCATCACAGTCTGACCATCCGCTGTAAGGTTCATCACCTGCAGACGTTCACGCTGCTTATCGTAGGTATAGGTAGTCTCCGTGCCATTACCGAGTTTCGTATAGACCGTATGACCCTCCTTGTCGTAACCTATCTTGTCAACAATAACGCTCTGACGTCCCTGTTTATTGCTCGTCAGACGCTCAACCTGTCCTGCAGCATTGTAATGGTAGGTCACCACTTCACCGTCAGGATAAGTCATCGTCTGCACACGGTTCCAGCTGTCATAGGTAGCACCATAGACATAAGTCCTGATATCCGCCACACTCGCCATGACTGTACGGACAGTCTTAACGACTTCGCCCTGCCTGCTGTAGATGCGTAGTTGAGGATGTTCCGTGTACTCGTATTGTTCATTGTTATACCGAAGAATTTCAATTTACTTAGTCTGCACGATTACTGCATACGTCTTGCAGTTCTTCTGCAGAGGCTTTGCAGTATTACTGCACGTATGCAGCAGTGTTTCTGCAGTACTATTGCGAAATGATTTAGTGCGTTGTGTCGATTCATTCGTTCAGTGTTGTCCGCCTTAAACATATGGATGTTCTTGTCCGATCTTATCTTTTTACGATGCCATTTACCTTGGCAAGTTTATTAGTTTCTAATTAAGGTTATCTCATGGCTATTAGTTCATACTTGTAGAGATATACTTATAATTTAAAAGTTCTTTCTTATTGATAATAGTAATCTCATTGAACGCAACCTCACCATTTCTTAAAGTTGGTCTCAAATAATGAACCACGAATTTTGTGTCCTCACATTTTATAATCATATCTTCCTTATTATAATAATAACCAATGATTGATTTAACATAAAATAGAGGATGATATGTATCATTTGGGATAGCCGATCCATTGCCTAAATATTCTGATTTATTATAAACAAAAGAAAAATCCATTATGCTCACATATTTTCCATTTACTTTCTTTTTATAAGTCAAACATTCTGTTCTCAAATCAAATGGCAATATGTGATAATTAATAAAACTTTTGCCGATATAATAATTTCTATAATCGACCCATATGAAAATAAGAAATAAGACTATGCCTATTATGCAAATACTCTTCCTCATTTTTTTGTTGTTAATACAGGTTTGAAATAGTATGTTACTGTCCTTGCTTTGTAATCATATGGTGTCCCACCTAATTCAAATCCTAAATCAAGAGGATCTCTAAAGCCATCAACATAATTAGGTTTTCTAAACAATGTAAAATCAACATGACTCGTTTGTTTGTCGGGATGAACTGCATATGATACGCCAGTTTTTCCTATATGAAACACTAAGGCTGTCATATCTACATCAAAGCTATTCTTATCTCTTACTTTTGTTGTTACGGCTTTAAGATTGTCTTGAAAAGTTTTTGTATTTATCAAAAGATTTGTTGCAATATCTCCGACATCGGCAGGCTCTCCATTTCCAAAATAATAATGACTAATTGCTAATTGATCCTGTTGAGCCCCTTTAGCACTTTCTGGAGCAACAATATTTAAATTTGGCGTTTGCTCTAACACTGTACCACTTAAATCTGCTTTTACGGTATATAATGAACCTTTATCTAATGAAAGTTTACTTAAATTTCTAACAGCAATATTACCACCTTTAGTTGTTCTAATATTATTTCTATTTAATATCTGCAGAACATCCTTCTGGCTTGTTCCAAGGAATTGTGCTAAAGTTTTGGTGTTATCTTTTCTATCAGCATGCAAATTACCATTTTTTTCCCAATGCCAACATCCATTAGGATCAACAAATCTTATAGGATTTCCAATGCAATAAACATATCCACTCACACTTATATATTTTTCCGTTAACGGGTCTACCCCTAACCACATGGAGATTTTGGGATCCATGTATCTGGCACCATAGTAATACAGTCCAGTTTCTTCATCCAATTCCTTGCCATTGAACTTGTAGGGCATGTCCTCGCTGCTACTATGCTCATCAACCAACAGTTCACCGTATGGCAGA
>NZ_GL982514.1:430097-432249 GCF_000220255.1 Prevotella pallens ATCC 700821 | reverse complement strand
TTTGATTCATACGTTCAGCATAGTCCTGCTGACCAGCCGTTACGTATGAACCGTTGCGTCCATAGACGTTATTGAACAATCCTGTACCGATACGGCTGGCGATTCGTTTGTCACCAATGAAGTAATGCTTCGTGAATCTATTCTTGTTTACAGAGAGAATACTTGCAGGATAAAGCGTGAAGTTGTCTGTCTCGTGGAACGTGATGCCTTGTGGTGCACCGTTGATATACACACCTTCCATCGTACCATAACTCTTCATGATGCGTTCGCCAGCAGCATTGTAAGTGTAACGACTCGTCTTGCCATTGTCAGAGAGTACCATCAAGCGGTTGTCCTCGTCCCAGTACATCTCACGGGTAGTATTCGTTGAATCGTTCGTTACCAGCGTTGGATTACCATTGGCATCATACGTGTAATGGTCGTGACCAATCTGCGTTGGAGCCGTCGGATGGTTACTGTCCTCATACTTATAAGCGAAGTTATAAGACTTAGCTGTTGTCGTTGAATCCACTTTCTGAACTTTTGTCAGCGGCTCACTCATGATGCCGTAGGTCATATCCAATCAATACGATGCTGTCTTGGTTTTGCCGTTGGCAGAGATCAATCGGTTGATGTCGTCGTAGGTGTAGCTGTGGCTGTTTGCCCCGCCGAGCTTCGCCTTGTTCTTATCGGCTATATTCTGCGGGTCGGCATTGTTGATGATGCCGAGGATATTGTCCACCAAGTCGTACTTATATTTGTTCTGCATGATGGTACTTCCCGCCGAAGTGAGCGTCATCTCCTGCAAACGCTCACGCTGCTTGTCGTATGTGTAGCGGCTTTCCGTGCCATTGCCGGGATTGGTGTAAACGGTGTGTCCGTCCTTATCGTAGCCTATCTTATCTACGATATAACTTTCCTTACCTAATTCTTTACTTGTGGAGACTCCAATCTGTCCTACAAAGTTATAACCTATATCGATCTCACCCACATCAGAATAATTCTTCTTTAATTCGATTGAGCTCATATAAATTTGTCAATATTTACATATCATCATCACTTTTTCTTATAATAAATAAAAGCGATCATAATAATGCTTATTATATACCAGAACAAGCTCAACAAAGAAGTACTACCTAATAAGAAATAAATTCTATCGAGGGTATTACTATCATCTATTGACATCTCAAAGTTATATTTTACTGTAGTATAAAAACCCAATATAACCCATGTATATATAACTAGCCATAAAATAGATATAGCTACGAATATGAATATATATTTTTTCATTGTTTTCTATTTTCAATAGCTACTGTTAAAGCTACTACCAAATGCCCCGGATCCGCTTCCACTAGAGGAAGTGTCTGAGCTTGAAGTATTTGCACTTGAACCAGAACTTGATCCCATTGCCTCCGAACTGGAACCAGAGGAACCAACTCCATTTATTCTCTCTATTTTCTTTGCCTGCGAGTAATACGTTTTTAATCTATCAGTTGCATCATTTACATTCTTATTATCTTTTGATGATTTCTCTAAATACTTTTGCAATGAAGATGGTATAACAAAGTCTTCGTCATAATTTGAAAAAATTCCTTTTGCATCAAACACAGTTGAACCACCTGCCTTTATTGCATCTGAACTCATTGTAGTACAATTATTATTAAATAAATTATACTCGTCTATAACTTTTCCATATTTTTTAATATTAGGCTTGTTAGTATCAGGTCTCGTACTTGATACATTATATTTAGAGTCAAAATAATTTCTAACCTTACTATCACTCGCATCTTTAATTTGGAAAGCTTTTGCCTCCATCCTATATAGCTCACTTTTTATATAGTTTTTTGCTTTATCCCCATTATATCTAACAAGTACGCCTTCTCCCACAGGACCCAAACCATCGCCATACCTACCATAAGTATAAACTGTAATGCCCTTACTATCTGCAATAGCAACAAATGTATGATCAGTTCCCTTCGTTTCTGTGAAAATATAGACTTTCCGCCCGTCGGTATCCACCAGTTTTACTGGATTATCTAGTGTATACACATATCCACCAGTAGTGACATATTTCTCCGCCAACGGATCCACTCCATACCACAGACTCGTCACAGGGTTCAAGTATCTTGCACCGTAATAGTACAAGCCAGTCTCTTCATCCATCTCTTTACCA
>NZ_GL982514.1:426088-428334 GCF_000220255.1 Prevotella pallens ATCC 700821 | reverse complement strand
GTCCCAGTACATCTCACGGGTAGCGTTGGTCGAGTCGTTGGTCATGTCTGTCTCGCCCGCGTCGGGGTGGCTCACCATCAGCTTGTGTCCCAGCTGGTCATATTCGTATCTGGTCTCCCTGCCGTTAAGGTGCGTAACCGTCGTCACCTCGTTCACGGGATTGTAGACATATCTCAAGGTAATGTTCTCACCACCGTCCTGTCGGGGACATCCGTCACCTTCGTCTCCAGCATCGGAACACCGTCGAGGCTGCCGATGGTGTAGGCACTCCTGGTGGTGCTGGCGTCAGCAAGGGTGACGCTGACGGTGCGGTCGTGGGTGTCATATTCGGTCTTGACCTGTAGGTCGCCCGTGGCGGTGTTGTAGGTGCCGATATTGCCGTCCTGTGAATGGACCGATATCATTTTCTATTCCTTACGATAATCTTATATTCTCTTTGAACCATATACTCATTTAACATTAATGATATTACATCCGAATCTTTTCCACATTTCAAAATTACCATAAGCCCTCTTTGAATTCCAATACCCTTGCATGAAGAAAAAGGTATCAATTTCCGTCACCACTTTCACTATTAATAAGTATCAAAACTTTTCATCTATCCAATATCTTACCTCATTGAACCTTATATCAATTAGTTAAATCTGATATTTCTTTTAAAATCTGGTCACATTTAACTAATGAAAATTTAATCTCATTTGAATAAGGGATTTTGATCCAATCTCCACCATCATCATCGAGTGCAGAGTAAGCTATCGGCCGAATACAAATATTACCAGAAATAAGGCAGAAGCCATAAAACTCTTTCATTTCGAATCTAGAACGAAGAGATTTAGGAAAGCTCAGTACCTTTTTATTTATGACTTTCTGTACCATAGGTGTAGTTATAAGGTTAACCTGATATACATTGCCTTTCCTAACAATAAAAGTAAAAGGCTTCTCACTGTAGCCCCTATGAAACCCTTCGTCTATAACGGAATACAGAAAACTTACGAAATTGTCCTTCCTATATGAAAATAGTTCTATGTCCTCGATAAAAGAGTGATTTGAATAACTCTTGTACATTTTATCACACATAAGTGATATGTGATTTAATTTATTAAATAGAATTCCTCCATCTTTTCTTATATGTAAGAAAGTATTCTCTCCTGAGACAATTGTATCTATTTTTACAAAAGAGTTTCTTAAATTACTCTTTCTACTATCATTTAAATACAGTTTAATTTGTTCTGGTAAAGTTATTTTATTATTGTCAATTGAAGCAGTGTTAACTGTAGCAATATAAACTTGACTCATATTGCTTTTTGTGTTTAGACTTTTACCTTTGCAATACAAGAATGTTCCTATAGATAAAATCATTAGGATGAGAATATACGTTTTTATTAATTTCATACTCTTCTTTATTATTTAGTTTAAATTATCTTGAGGGTATTTTAATTTCAGATTCTTTGTATCCCTTAAATGGATCCGCTGAAAAGATCTTATAATTTTCAGCCATTTTGGTATCATATTTGTTATCTTTATAACTAGGACCATTATAGAGACGTGCAAATGTAGCCCAATCATGATTTAGCAAAGCTTTTCGCATTGCATGATTAGCAGAAATATAATTTGTAAATGCATCGAGCATTTTATCCTCGTCAGCACTAAACATAGCGTCACCAAATTCCTTAGCAGATTTATAACCTGCTTCCTTATAGTTGCTCCCCATAATTTGAAAACTCCCATAAGATATTGAGGAATACGCTGCTTCCTCATCCAGTTTTTTAGCCTTCTCAAACCGACGATATTGGTTAGAAGGATTGCCATATTGATCAATTTCAGGAGTTGCCACTTCTTTGCCTTTCTCCTTATGAGTTTTCCCTTTAAAGCGAGTAGGTGCTGATATATCTCTATCTTTATCATATTTACCATGTGTAAATTTACTAAAATAATGGCGCTCATACAAAATCTTTATACGACCATCCTTTGTATAAGTTTGACCTCCTGTCTCCGTCTGAAATACAGCCCTAATGACAGATAACTCTACACCTAATTTTTTAGCAGCCTTTCTCAAGGCTGAAAGAGATGGCTTGTAACCAACCTCATCTATAAATTTCACAGGGTTATCGAGCGTATATACATAACCACATACTGTTGGGTATTTCTCTGTTAGTTTGTCCACCCCATACCACAAACTCGTTACTGGGTTCATGTACCTTGCACCATAATAGTACAAACCTGTCTCTTCATCGAACTGTTTACCG
>NZ_GL982514.1:393756-424611 GCF_000220255.1 Prevotella pallens ATCC 700821 | reverse complement strand
TTTCCGTAAACTAAAGAATTAAGCCATTCTCCTTTTTCTTTTGTGGTATGTAATGTTACATCTGGGGCAATAATGATAACCCCTTTAAATTCTTTAGATGCAGAGATTTCTTGTGCAAAGGTAGATGAAGCACAACTATGTAAGACCAATATAGGATGACCATTGTTCCTTTTCCGCCATCCCTTATCGGCAATGTCTATACGCCTTGCAAATAAAGAAACATCCCTAGATAAGTATGAAGCAACTTCCATCCACCGCTCTCCTGAACTAAGTTTAGATATACCTATCCCCCATGCTTGTTGACGATATTTTTTATCCGAAGGGTCTTTTAGTCCATGAGCCCATATATTTACAACATTATTATCATAATTGTTTCTAAAATATGCAGAATTATTTCTAATATCATTTTGTGGAGGAATACCTTTTGTCAATATAAACCAATTAAGTTTCTTATCACCTTTTTTATCTATAAAATTAATGGGATGGTTGTCACAATAAGAGTAAGAACTACTAAATGGCATTTCTCCTATACGTGAATCCACTCCATACCAAATGCTTGTGATTGGATTCATATACCTTGCACCATAATAGTACAAGCCAGTTTCCTCATCAAACTGTTTACCGTTGAACTTATACGGTAGGTCTTCGGATGATGAGTGCTCATCGACCAACAGTTCGCCGTACGGTAGGTAAGCATCATACTGCGTGATGTTGGCTTTGTCATCTGTGATATAAGACGTTGAGCCGAGGTGATTACTGTGATAGAAGAAGGTTTCTTCCTTTGTGGTATCATTAGGAATATAACCATAACCAGCCTGTGGATCATCAGGGTTGCTTGGGTCATTCCAGCTTACAGGTGGACCGGGGTTGGTATTCGGTGTGGTGTTCGGCTTCGGGGTCTGAATCCAACCCTGCGGCACATCGTGGTTACCGAGTGTGTCAATGATAGAGTTATATCCTCGCTTTGTATTCTCCGGATCACCATATGCACCTTTCATTGTAGGTACACCAGGTGCAATGCCCTGCTGTTTATAGTATTCCTCCTTCTGTGCTTCTATGTTCTGCATCCAGGCTGCATAATCGCGCTGCCCTGCCGTTACAATGTTGCCATTGACGCCATAAACATTATAAAACTGCCCCGTGCCGATTTTAGAAGCAATGCACTTATCTCTGATAAATCCCATTTCTTTGTATGAAATTCTTTTTTTCTCCACTTTGGAGAATCGATAAAACTGGATGCTCTCCTGAAACAGTATATCGATATAGATAAATTGAATCATTAGTTATTCTATTCAACAATACATAATTCTTTTCTTTGACTAAACGGTCTCCTCTTTGGGGAGTTATGATATTCATATCTGCTTTGCTTATCTCAACTGAGGAAGAAATATCTTTTAGAATATAATTGTTGCCATTAGGGCATATTCTATCAATTCGTATATCATAATTTATACATTGAATACTATCGATAATATTTTTTCTCTTAGCGTGAATGTTTTGTATAAACATACGAGGATCTCTAATCGCATGTAATACTATATTCTGGTTATTCTGTGTAAGGGTGACAATAGAATCATTATACCTTGATATAACGAAATAATTATCATACAATCCCATATATAGTAATGTGTCATTTTTTATACTCCAACGATGATCCCATTCTACATCATGGGAGAAAACAAAGTCCTGTAATCTCCCCCTTTCGTCTTGACTTTTTACTTGCAATTGTCCATCTTTGTTAAAAATAAAGTATAAAGGAAGATTAAGTATTGTATCACTCTCATTATACCAATATCTATATCTATCCCCAGTTAGAATCTCTTTAACATTATTATTTCGGCATGATACTAATAATGAGGATATTAGCAATAATTTTATTATATGTATATGTTTCATTATTGTCAAAAATGAATCTTATTTCCTCCTTCTATAAATTCATAACTACTTTTAGCCCCATATTTATTTAACATTTTTTGTGCCTTACCTATCACCTTATAAAAATTACGACCTGATACAGCATACAACTTTTCCAATTCTTTTTGAAGATATCCAGCTGTATTATCTTTAAAAGACCGTGTTGTTTTTCCAAATTCTTTCCTACTCATCTCTTTCATGATTACAAGAACTTCTTCATCTACTCCATTTGGAGTATCTATATGAAAGCCTTCATGTGCTAATGTACTTCTGAAATTATATATTTGGTCCATTGATTTTTTAAAATGCCCATTAACAGTAGAGACTCTTATCCTATTATCATATGTTGTTATCGCTAATTCTCCCTCAGGATTCGACTTCATTGATTTTACACCAATAGACTTAGCCTTACCTTCTAACCCAACTTCCTTAGCATAATGATACGTAATACGCATCATAGCACGTAAATTTCTCTTGAAATTATATTTAGATAATAAAACGTTACCAGAAGAAGTTCTTATGTAGATATTTTTATCTTTTGATTTATCCGATCTAATGAACTTGCCACTAATGCTAAAATAATCTGCACATCCATCACGATCAATTCTAACTATTGGATTACTATGACAAAAAACATATCCACTGACATTTGTATACTTTTCCATTAATGGGTCTACCCCCAACCACATGGAGATTTTGGGGTCCATGTACCTGGCTCCGTAATAGTACAGCCCCGTTTCTTCGTCAAGTTCCTTGCCATTGAACTTATACGGCATGTCCTCGCTACTACTATGCTCATCGACAAGTAGTTCACCATACGGGAGGTAGGCATCATACTGTGTAATGTTGGTATGGTCGTCTGTGATGTAAGACGTTGAGCCGAGGTGGTCACTATGATAGAAGAAGGTCTCCTCACGTGTTGTGTCGTTTGGAATATAGCCATAACCAGCCTGCGGGTCATCAGGGTTGCTTGGGTCGTTCCAGCTTACAGGTGGACCAGGATTGGTATTCGGTGTAGTATTGTGGCGTGGAGTCTGAATCCAACCCTGTGGCACATCATGGTTACCGAGTTCAGTGAGGACGGCATTATAACCAACACCCGTGTTCTCCGGATCACCATACGCACCCTTCTCTGTTGGTACACCAGGGGCTACACCCACCTTCTTATAATACGCCTCTTTCTGTGTCTGAATCTGATTCATACGTTCTGCATAGTCCTGCTGACCAGCCGTTACGTATGAACCGTTGTGTCCATAAACGTTGTTAAACATACCCGTTCCTATCCTTGAAGCGATTCGTTTGTCACCAATGAAGTAATGCTTCGTGAATCTATTCTTGTTAACAGAGAGGATACTTGCAGGATAAAGCGTGAAGTTGTCCGTCTCGTGGAAGGTAATACCCTGTGGTGCACCATTGATATACACACCTTCCATCGTACCGTAACTCTTCATGATGCGTTCACCAGCAGCATTGTAAGTGTAACGACTCGTCTTGCCATTATCAGAGAGTACCATCAGACGGTTGTCTTCATCCCAGTACATCTCACGGGTAGTATTCGTAGAGTCGTTCGTTACCAGCGTTGGATTACCATTAGCATCGTATGTGTAATGGTCGTGACCAATCTGCGTTGGAGCCGTCGGATGATTACTGTCCTCATACTTATAAGCAAAGTTATAAGACTTAGCAGTTGTCGTTGAGTCCACCTTCTGTACCTTGGTCAGTGGCTCACTCATCCGTCCGAACGACATCACCATATCATACGATGCACGCTTTGCTTTACCGCTTGCATGAATAAGGCGGTTCAGCTCGTCATATTCATACGTATGCGAACTCCTTCCTCCCAGCTTCGCCTTGTTGAGTTTCGTCAGTGACGTTGGGTTGGCGGCATTCGTAATACCGAGGATATTGTCCACAGCATCATAGCGATACCTGTTTTCCATCACAGTCTGACCGTCCGCTGTAAGGTTCATCACCTGCAGACGTTCACGCTGCTTGTCATAGGTATAGGTAGTCTCCGTGCCATTACCGAGTTTCGTATAAACCGTATGACCCTCCTTATCGTAACCTATCCTGTCAACAATAACGCTCTGACGTCCTTGTTTATTGCTCGTAAGACGCTCAACCTGTCCAGCTGCATTATAATGGTAGGTCACCACTTCACCATCAGGATAAGTCATCGTCTGCACACGGTTCCAGCTATCATACGTAGCACCATAGACATAAGTCCTGATATCCGCCACGCTCGCCATGACCGTACGGACAGTCTTTGTCACCTCACCCTGTCTGCCGTAGTAATACGCTTCACCGCCACTCGCATCCTCTACGAGGGCAAGACGACCAGCGCGGTTATACTTATCGCCAGCTTTACCATAGGTATAAGTAACACGGTTGAAGAGATTTTCAGGATAAAGCACCTCATGAAGCCGTTCGAAGTCGTAGGTGTAAGAGATGTAACCCTTGTCAGATATCGACTTCCTAAGTTCTGCCGTGAGCTTCGTCAGGAGGTTACCTGCCGCATCATAGGTCATATCCGTCTCACCTGCATCAGGATGATTCACCATCAGTTTCCGACCAAGCAAGTCGTAGGAATACTTCGTCTCCTTACCGTTAGGATGCTGAACCGTCAGCACCTGTCCGACAGGGTCATAGTTGTACTTCACCGTGATATCCTCACCACGGGCATGCTGCACCGTCTCACGGTTGCGTCCCTTGGCATCGGTATAGCTCTCCGCATGTCGTCCCAGAGCATCCGTGACCATTGTCTGAAGCATCGGTTCACCGTCATGGCTGCCGATAGTATAAGCCGTGCGTGTCACACTGCCGTCAGCAAGCGTCACACTCGTGGTACGATCGTGCGTATCATACTCCGTCTTTGCCTGCAGATCACCCGTCGCATGGTTGTAAGTGCCGATGTTACCATAGCTCTCCGTCATTGGGTAATAAGCTGTAATGTTACGACCGAAGGCATCGATGACAGCTCTTCCACTGACGATAGAGACCTTTTGATTGCTGCCACCAGACCAAACCACACCCGTCTGCTTCGTCTGGACGGCACGCATCAGCGAGTCGGCAAAGGTATAAGTGTCAATATTTCCATCCTTAGAATAATGGATGGTATGTGCCTTACGCTCTGCAGGGAAGTACTCAAAACGGATAGTAAACGGCTGACCGCTTTCTATCTCATACGGAGCACGAATCGTCTGCTGACGTCCTAAGGCATCGTAGGTGTATTCCATCTTCTGCCCGTTGAGGTCGGTCGTTACAGACGGAGCATTCCAAAGACCATCATAAGCCGTGCTGGAGCTATAGCCATATGCATCCTTGACACTTGTCACAAGACTGTGATAGCGGTCGTCATACGTATAAGCATAGAACATACGCTGATGATTATAGTTCTCCGGCTTCGTCATGCGTGTGATGTTACCATAGCCATCGTAAGTCATGTTATAGACTGATGGCTTGTCACCGTTATGGAGTATGATCTCCGTTATCTCACCGTTGCCGTCCACCTTCGTGCTGCGTTCACGGTAAGTCTTACCGCCACTGCTGACAGTGATATGACTTGGAACACCAACGATATACTTATCGGCAATCTTATGATAGTTGATGTTTGCCTCTAAGCTATAGCCCGTTGTCGTCTCCTTATATCCCTGTAGGTTACCATAGTCATCGTAAGTATTGCTGACAGCAACCGAAAGACTGTCTCCACTGGCTTCATCAAAGTTACTCTGAACAAGCGTCTTTAGGGCAGGGAAGACAACAGCATCTGTCGTATTATGACCAACGGCGAGTGTCTTCAGGTCGTAGTCATAGACAGTTCCCTGCAGTTTCTTTCCATCAGCGGTATAGAGATATTCACTCGTAACAAGTTCATGTGCATAGTAATCCCTGTTCTTACCATAGGTCTGTACGGAGTAACGATAGAGTCTATCACCATTCTCAGTGTCTATCTGATTAGTACGTACCTGCTTGAAACCATAGAAGTCACGCTCACGACGGTCACGATAGCCACCGCTATATTCAAAGGTATTCCTGCTTCGTACCGCTCCGTTCTCCTTGTATCCACCTGTCGTCTCAACCGATGACATCACCCAGCGACGTCCCGGCATGTCGTAACTTGGAGTTGTCTGCTCATAGTTGATATTGATATGTCCGCCGAAAGGAAGCGTCACAGAGCGCAGCAGGTTCGTTCTTCCCGTAAGGTTGCGGTAGACAATAAGCTGCTTTCCTCCGTCAGATATGATAAGATCAGGTCTTCCATCGCCATCTATATCCCTTAAGGCAGCACTCGTACGGCTAACTCCACTTGACCAAGATTTGGTAACCTTAGCTGTAAACCTTAGTTTTAAAAACAGAATATGTATTGGAATGGAAACAGCAAAATTACCATATTGAGAAACGGACGTTGCCAATGACTCATTGAAACGACCCTGTTGTTCTTCTGAATAAGGAATAAATCCAGAACCCGTATTCAGCATTATGGTGAACTTGTCAGCATTACGAGTTACCATATCAGGTAAGCCATCGCCATTAACATCTATAAAAGACACATTGTACTTTGTTGTTGTCTTCGTTCCATTGACGCCAAAGGATATATCGGCATTACCAAGTACCTCGATGGATGTACCAAGTCCTGCACCCCATGTGCTATTTTCAGAAGACTCCAATGACGTAACACCGCTATTCTCTTCATTTGTAAAGTCATATCCAAGACCAAACTTCACTTTATCACCAAAGAGCATATCAGGAAGTCCGTCACCATTAAGGTCAGTCCAATCACTTTCTGTATGAGAGGTTCCAGAAGTAAAGTTCCCACTTGCACTCACAGACACACTGGAGATAGCATTACCATTGGAAGAATTCCTACCTTCACCTCCACTTTGAGTTTCATCGTCTTGTGGTTTAGGATTGATACTGATAGCTAAAGCGTTCTTTGCCGAAGCCCGTTTTGATAGACTTGCATCTGCTCCTATAGTAGAAGAACTTGCTTTAAATTTTGGTCGATTGACATTTAATTGCATGCGACCTGCCCCAAGTGTACCAGTTGCATTGGTATATTGAGTAACAATATTGCCATCTACCTCCTCTAACCAATCAGGATAACCATTACCATTGATATCCATTAGAGCCACCTTGCTATAAGAAGTCTGTGTACTCTTACTGCCACTGAGTCCTGCATAAGAAACTCCACCGCTTACACCATAGCCATTACTCTTTGACTCACTCATAAGTACAGGTGCAGACAATTCGCCCGCATTTTTAGCATAATGAACACTGTCAATTATAATAGCATCCTCGCCGATACGAGAACTACAGATTGTATCTAAAGAGATAAATACATGCTCTGATCCACCAACATACATCCTCTTATTTGCATCATATCCCATAACAAAGAAACGCTGTTCATTGACAGGAGTAAGACTCTTTGCAAGTTGATTGCCATCATGTGTGGATTTATAATGCTCTGCTATATCCTTATATTTATCCCTGTCAATGGTCAGTGCTGATACTTCTATTGGCTGGGTGGCATAGGCTTTATTGCCATTATAGGCGAATTGTCCCCATCCTCGGTAGAGCCTTCCATAATCAACAGAGTTATACCCAGAGAATACACAAGCCTCTAACGTATCCACAAGAACACGCTGCACGGCAGTAACAACTGTGGATGTGGCACTTTGGTAAGAAAGGCTATCACGTAAGAAACTAACTTTGGCATAAGTAGATTTAGCTAATTCATTACTTATGGCAAAAGTAGCAGTTACCTTACCTGTATTTAATCGTTTGATAAGTGTTGTGTCTGTAACTACGATAGTATCTCCCTTGAGCGTATTGGAAGTATTCAGACGACAGGTGTGATGCAATACGGGAAGTCCGTTTTGATCATGTAAAGTCAGGTAAACAGTAGCAGTATCTGTGTCATTCTTTTTATCTTCACGCACAACAGATAGTGTTGGAACAATGAAAAGTTTAGGACGGTATTTCCTATTTAATACGGTAACACCTTGTTTCAACACTTTGCTCCCTGTTATACTAACAGGCTTGTTGAACATCCTACGAGATGCTACAAAACGTACACTTTCTTGGTCATCTTCATAATTATAGCTACCCGCCCATTGTACTTTTGTCCAATCAACTGGGGATGTGGTTGTGATTTCAAAGAAGAATGAAACAGAATCTTTCTCATTTATGTTATCAGTATAATCGTAGGAGCCATTGACTACACTATCAGCAGGAAGTTTAAGTCGTTTTACAATTGTTTCACCATGATGATCTAATCGTGTGACGATAAGTGTAACATCATCAGAAGTCTTCCCCTTCATATAAGGAGCGTGAAGCGTAACCTTACCAGTACGATTAAATATAGCAACATTGTTTTCACCCTCTATATAATCAGTCTTGCTATTATATGTTTTTAAGTCTTCTGACAGATACCGATCCTTGCCAACAGGTAAAGAGACATAAGTAATTATAGGATTCCAAAGGACCTTATCATCCTCACCATCATATCGGGACTGAAGACGGAAGAAAATTCTGTCTCCTACTTTTACATCACAATTAAGATTGTTGGTTTTGCTACCAGCTTGTAATAAAGAGTCGCGGACCATGAAGCCATCACTCTCATGTTGAATGCTGTAGATGATACCATCACCTTGATTGCTAAGTTTTTTTATAGTACTTTGTATGTTGACCTTGCCAGCAAAAGGTGCGCACCACATCCGGACGGCATCATTCAGGGGATATTCCTTTTCCAGGGAGTCACGGATAACCTTATAGTCTGGAATAAAATGCTTATCAATAGGTGCTCCTTCACCAATAATAGGATTGGCTGTCACATTACTTGCAGGACTAAATACAGGTTTACCATCTACAATATGATTGAAATAGACCTGACCATTGATAGCTATGTCTGTAAGTCCATCACTGTTGAAATCATAAAGATAGGTGGTTGTCTTGTCTTGTTCTTTTGAATGTGTATAAGAAATTCCAGCAGAGGCTTTAAGTTTACTTGAAATACCAACTTCAACAGCTGCATCAGCATTAAAAGAGTGAGTGGTACTATTTCCATCAGAGAAAGAGTTTACCCCTGATACCAATATAGTTTTTCCAAAGAGTAAATTCTTTCCATCTGCGCTCATGTTCTTACGATAGAAAAGTTGGTTACCTCGTTTGAAGAGTTTATCGGGTAGTCCGTCACCATCAATATCTACAAAAGCAACTTTACCCGAATTTGAACTCTTACTATTAGAGAAAGATGGACCAACATTTACTGTTCCAGCAGCGAAGCCAATACCTACCATTGTTCCCCAACCCGTAGTGTGGCTTTTTGAAGCTCCACCACCAAGAAGACTTAGATTGTCATCACACCCACGAACCGAATGGCTGAGGAATGCCTCGTAATCTTCTCCTTCGGCCTTCCATAATTCTGCCTTAGAAGAGAAAAGTCCATTTTTGAGGTCATTGTAATAGTCAAAAGATTGTGTAGCAACCTTACCATCCCTACTATCGTTCTGATCAATGCTCTTTAGCAGTATCTTGCCAAACGGTCCTTCTTCATAGTTTAAGGTATAGCTGCGGAGCTGCTGACCATTATTCTTCACTATGACCTTACGGAGTAGCCCCTTGTCCTTTTGCATAATGCCAAGTCTTCCGCTACTCGTCACATCTTTTCGGTCTGTGGCTGTAGAGTCAATATCGAACTCAATGCTATACAATCCTTCCGTCTCCCCGAATCCTGTCCATGTATAGCGTTCAGGATAAAGGTTATTGCCAGACTTCATATAATGGAAAGCGGCAAAGTTCCCGTGGACATCGGTAACACGATCAAGTGCCCATTTGATACGGTTCCCTTTGGTGTCGGTAAGAGAAGTAGCATCACTTACATGACCACCATGACCACCATAACTATAGACTGTACCATCCTTACCAGTCACTTCCCAGTAATAGTTCTTCGGGCTGTTACCCTTTCGGATAATCCTACTGAAACCACCTTCAGTCATTGGATAGAACTGCTTATCAGCTTGTCTTGCCAGAGAATCAGTCCTACGATAGAGTCGGTCACTAAGCTGCTGTCCCATGAGGAGATAGCTCTCACTTTCGTACTGATCTTCGAAACGTGGTACACCCCATCGGGTCTCTATGTCAATGCTCTGTACAGGAAGGCTCCATCCATAGCCAACAAAGCTACTGCCTCCCTCACTGCTGTACTGTAAGCCGGCACTTACACCAATATCATTACGCCCTGCAGGAACTTCGAAAGGATAGGACAGTGTTGCCGTACCATTCTGATTAGCTGATGGGGCTTCAATCTGTTGAATACCTGCTGCTGGGTCAGCAGCCTTCAGCTCACTGATACCTGTAGGGACATAGTTCTGTGTTTCGGGACTCTCTGGAACTTTGATGATACCGTTGATGACATCCGTAAAATGTGAAGTCTCTGCCATTGCCACCTCACGCTTGGTATCAATACCTTTCGACTGGAGCATTGTCCAGCGTTGGTGCAGTTCATCATAATAATAGGTGTGGATATCATCTACAGTATAGCCATTCGGTATCAACGTGCTGTCATAAGGTACAGAAATACTTGCCAGATGATGGACAAAGTGATTGCCATGAGGTAAGAAACGATAACCTGACACCGTATCGGTTCTTGCCATTAAGGTGTCACAGCCACCTGTAACGTTCACCATACCCGTAGGTAAGGTTGGTAGTTCACCCTTTCTAAGTGGAGTAATACTGAGAACTTTACCCTTTTCCATAGCCTCACGTGGAACGGCAAGCTGAGCACGTCCAACATTGAGTGTATCGCTGTCGGAGTTAGCAAAGAACTTGCTGACGGTACGTTTGTCTAAGTCTGCAAAAAGTCTTGCAGATTTCCTGTTCGGCTTGTGAGTATCTACACGATTCCCCTTTTGATTTCTTACAACTTCTTTGGAGAATCTCTTCACAGAAGAGTTCTGTACACTGTCCTTAACTTGTGTATGTAAAGAAGTAGCCTTTCGGGAAATGCTATCTTTTTGTACAGAAGAGACTGTATCAGTAGATGTAGAATCACTGATTACAGTTTCTTTAGCAGAACGACTACTTCCACCATTACAGGAGTTTAGTATGATTCCTGCAAGCAACAGGAAAGGAAGGAGGAGTGAATGTGTAGAATACTTCATTATTCTTGCTATTTTGTTTCAGACCCAAAGGTCCTCAATATATATACTTGCGTTGGAAAAAATTATAAAAGATAAAAATGAGATTTACTTCCTCACCAGTTTAAATGTCTTTTCTTTGCTACCACTTTGCAGTGTCAATAAGTAAACACCTGTCTGTGGAAGATAGACTTTAGTTGAAAAATATGTATCAGGCATATTCGTCTGACGACTGACAAGAGCTCCACCCGTCGTATAGAGTACCATATCCAATGGAGCTGCTTCACTTAGTTCCACCTGCACACCGACATATCCATTCGTCGTTGGATTAGGACTTACACTTACATTTGCAAAGAAGTCACTACTTCCGTCAGAAGGGTTCATGGAAGGAATCTCTGTGATACCTGTCTTCGAAATCTGAAACTCATTCTCAGCCTTATTGCCCACATGGTCAGTCGTCGTAAGAAGGTATTTCCCTTCTATGAGTCCGTCAGCAGACTGTATACTATCACTTGTGGTACGATTGAAAACAGACATGTGTTCTCTCTGTAGGGTCATCTTGTAAGGAGCAATACCACCTGTTACTTTGACAGAAAGTGTTCCTGTGCTGCCGCTCTTCTCCTTTGGCTGCACTACTTCTATCGTTGTAAACATATCTTTGGCAGCTCGCAGCGTGAAGACATCACGTTTTCCTAATGGTATATTCTTAAAGACAATACTGTCACCAACTGTCGTATTTGCCTTATGATAGCTTAGAGTTTTGACAGAAAAGCTACCCGTTCCTGTAGGATCAACGGCAAGATAGTAGCTCTCACCTTCTGCAAGAGGCTGTATCTGGCGTAGCTGCTTGCTATCAGCTACAACATCAACATTAGGCTTGTCAATCCGTGTTACTGTATCCATCCATCTTCTACCAAGCCACTTGCCGTAAGCCTTACTCTGGCGGAAAGAAAGTTTACCATTGTTGTCACCCCAAAGAATACTCTCACCATCTTCAAGAGGCTTACTCATACTGATTGTAAGAAAACCGTCTTCCTCACAGCTCTTGGCTCTTGTCTTATGTAAGGCAGAAGCCTTGTCTGAGATAAGACCAGCTATACGGTGACTATAGGCTTTGTTGGTATAACCATTCCAAATTACCTCACTTCTTGAATTAAGGTAACTGCTGCGAAGGCTCACGTCATATTTCAAAGCAAGATAGCTTTCCACACGGCAACGTTCTGTATCAGAAAGGCGGCGATCGAAGACGGTATACTCAACAGTTCTACCATCAAGGTTCTTTACAGGCAACTTAGCATTCCCATTCCGACCGATATGCAAAGTCTGACCATTACCCATATTGGAAGAGGTCGTATAGCTATAAAGTCGCATTTCAGGGAGCGAGTCCTTGGCATAATTCATGAATGTACCATCGCCAAGGTTAGCAGCACGTTTAGTTGTCTGTATACGGGTAATAGCTTTTCCACTTCCAAGAGACCATATTGCCTGTTCTTTTTCGCCATATACCTTACTTACGCCTATATAGGTAAGTCCAGCACCAGCAGAGACACGGACAGAGGTAGAATCGTGTGACCATACCATTGGCTTATCTACACCACCTGGGGTCTGAGCTGTAGCAGAAAGAGTGGATATAAAGAAGAAAACTGCTATGAGGTATTTATGTTTCATTTAAAGACCGTTTTAATATGATTGTAGTTATGCTGCTTATTTAGCTTTGCCAATAGGAAGACTGTAACCAATGGTAAGGCTGACAGTCTGAAGATTATTCATACGCTCCTGATACCCATAGTCATTGGCACTGGTGCGGAGCATATCATTAAATCCGAAACCGTATTCCAATCCTGCCTCCAGACCATTCTTTACATTAACATAGCCAATCTTAATGGTAGGAATGAATGCTACTCGTGCCTTAACAGATTCTCTCAGATGATCCTGTGTACGTTCAGCCTGCTGTCGGTATACCTCTCCAATGCGGTCATTAGTAAAATCGATATTCCGGCTGCCAAACGGAATAGCAGCACTAATTCCTGCTCCCATATAGAACTTTGGGAAAGCATAGAAACGAAGCAGGACTTGCGGAGTGATGAAATTATAATGAATTCGAGTAGTCTCGGTTATATTTTCAGGTTTCTTGTACTCCGTCAGTTTGCTGGAGATACGAGTATAATCAATGTTCAACTCTGCACCTAACCTGCGATATTGCCATGTTCCAAAGACACCAATACGAGGACTGATACCACCACGTTCACTCATAGTGAAAGTAGGGCGTATGTCATAGTTTTCAATAATACTACTTAATCCTGTAATGCTAGAATACCCTACTCCTGCCCTAAGTCCAATCCGAAAAAGATGATGGCGAGGAAAAGAATAAGTTATCAAAGATAGTGATTCTTTCGGATTCTCCTGTACGATGGAGGGCTGACTATTCATAGAGTTGTCAAGAACATGTTCACCTGTTTTCTGATTAGTAGATTCATTGCCTGGTTCTTTCGTCTCGTGTTTTATACTGGCTGTTTTATCGTTTAAAGATGAAACGTCAGTTGATAATGATGGAGAAAGGATTGGCTGCTCTGACGAAAAATGTTTGCCATTAGCGGTTTTCCTTGTCATGCTTGATTTTTTAATTCTCCTTGTATTGATACTTGTAACGTTTCGGGACACATTCCCCAGCTTATTATATACACAATCTGAACGTCCCGAATCCTTCTGCACTTTTGTCTTGTCTAAAGAAGAAGAGACATGCGGTGTAGTAGATTGTGATGGTGCCTTGTCTGCTTTCTTTTGTTCTATACGCTGCTCAGCCTCTGGCTCGTCATTAACACAGCGTTCTATACCCAAAAGAGCAGCTATGCCAAGAAAGATTCCTGCCAGAATATAACGTTTTTTTCTGTTGCTCTTGTCCTTCATAGATAAACTCATAAGGGTTAAAGTTTAAAAAGATAGCTGATACTTAGCTCTATGCTCTGTCCATGGGTTGAATGTTCTGCCCAGTTATAGTCATTACGCTCTGTCTTAATGGTAGAGTTCAATCCGAGGAAGTAACGTAAGTCTATATTCCAATGCTTGCCTATTTCATATCCAAAACCACCGCCAACGGCAATATCTGGCTGTCCTGTCAACTTCTCTTTCATTAGACGTTCCGTCTCACTGACGGTGGCAAACTTGTACTTGGCGAACTTCTCGTCTTCCTGGTTGCTCTTGTAGGAGATGCCCTTGCCGTTGAGATTGGCTCCGGCACGTCCGCCAAGGGCGATATTGAAGCCCCTGCGCCAAGGATAAATCTTCAACAGAGCAGATACGCCAATGTAATTATAACGAGGTGTAACTTTATAGTTTAACTCCTTATTATCATTATAGACAAGCTGTGAAGCCTTCTGCCAATAGCTAAATCCACCTTCAACACCTATGATGGAACCATCAACATGATACTGAGCAAATACACCAACTGTTGGCGTAAGCTGCCAATTGTCTTTGAAAGTATAATTGGAGTAGTAGTCCTCGGGAACGAGTATCTTGTCCATGCCGGGATTGACAGACACGCCACCTCCTAAGCGGATGCCTAACTTGAAGGCGGAATCCTGCGCGGATAAATGCCCGCATGAGAGGCATAGTGCTAATACGGTGACTGACTTGATGATGTTCATATTGCTAACTGTTTGATAATTTTTGCAAAAATACGAAAAACAGTGAAAATCAACCGCAACTATCGTAAATTTAACATTTTTGTAGGCTTAATTTTCTGTAAAAGGAATGAATAGTATGAAAAACTGTGGACGAGAGGTAAAATCCATTGAGTTTGTTGGATATTTCATTTTTAGTTACTATCTTTGCCGTATCTATTGGTCTTTGA
Source organism: Prevotella pallens ATCC 700821 (assembly GCF_000220255.1). Taxonomy (GTDB): domain Bacteria; phylum Bacteroidota; class Bacteroidia; order Bacteroidales; family Bacteroidaceae; genus Prevotella; species Prevotella pallens. Next base: position 409,710 of record NZ_GL982514.1, on the reverse strand, counting down.
AGCATTGCAGAATAATGAAAAGAAACTCGCTCGTTTCTTAATCGTTCACCTTAATTATATCATATATTCTGCTTTCTATTAGTAATCAGCCAATTACATTCATACCCACTACTTTTATGCGGAGATTTGCGATTTCCGCACTGCCAAGGACATCGGTATCGACCGCCCCGAGAAAAATGAGATACTGCACAACATACCGCCTACACCCGAGCAGGAAGTTTTTATCGGCAAACTGATGGAGTTTGCCAAGAGTGGCGATGCCACAATCTTGGGACGTGCACCTCTGAGTGAGAGTGAGGAAAGGGCAAAGATGCTAATTGCAACAGACTACGCCCGCAAAAGATTCAAGAATATTGTATCTTCTAGATAATCAATAAAATAAGAATAAATAAAGGGTAAATGGGTTACGAGATGGAAACGAGCGAGTTTCTTTCCCTTTCTTTATTCTGCATTACTTCAAAGAGCACTTAAATTGATAATGCAAAGATAATATTTTCTGATGAAAACAGTGTATTTTTAGAGAAATAAATTGTAGATACACCTTAAAATATTCACATCTAATTCTATTGGCACTTATTTATTCAAGTTTTAGTGTTGTTATTATGCTATCAAAAAGGCTCATAATCAATTATTTTACACTGTAAAGTAAGATAAAGAGAGAAAAATGAAACTTTTTCGGGAAAAATCATCGAAAAAAATTGCGGATTGAAATAATTTGCATAATATTGCACTTATAAACACAGAACAAACGTTCTGTTTTGAATTTAACAAGTATGAAATAATGGAAAAACAAATAGATAAAGAAAGCATAAGCAAAAGGGACATTATCCTTAATGAATCGTTCAGGCTGTTTCTGAAAAAAGGTTATGCAGCAGTATCATTTTCGGATTTAGTGGAAGCTACTGGCATTTCTCGTGGCAATATGTTTCATCACTTCAAGAATAAGGAGGATATATTCAATCATGCCGTTGATAGGTTTGTATTTGAATTCTTGACAAATGGTGCTACAGACTTTCTTGAACTTACAAGCTCGACACCATTAAAGGACTTCATTGATAATCGTGTAGAAAACATCGGTCGCCGTATGAAATCATTTTTTATAATGACAAAAGGCACAGTCACTCCTGCCAATTTCATGTCATTTATCTTGTATCTGAAAGACAACTATCCGGATTGGAAAGAGAAGTTTCAAGAATACGAGAAAAGAAAGAGCCTTGAGTGGAAAGAGGTGATAGAGCTTGCCAAACAGAAAGGAGAGATTACTCAAACTGTGGAAACAGAAAAGATTATATCTTCCATTAGAAATATATATCTTGGATTGTCATACAGAAGTGCATTGAGCAGCCAACTTTCTATTTCCGAATTGAAAGAGCAAATATACACAATATACTATTTAATAACCAAAATAAATAATGCGCACACAGACTACATCCCAAACAACAGGAACACTACTTAGTCAACAAGCTCCCCTACATCAACTGCTTTCGCTAAAAGTAGTCATGTCCACAAAATGAAGCAACAAGAAAATACCTATTTTTGGGTATGTACATTGTTTTTTTGAATAGAAAAATTGAAATACCTTTGCACCTTGAAATGATTTTTAAGAAAAAGGCAATTATTAAAATAGTAAAATGTTGAAAAAAGGACAACGAACGCAAAAGATTCTATCGGCTCCAGACTCTCTTTTCAAGGGATGCTTGCTAATGCTGATGATGCTGTTTTTAAGCATCTCTGCCACGAAGGCATACAATAGCACGAACGCAAGTTCTGACAAATCCGAGGAGGGTAGCGTGACCCTTCAAGTTACAGATTCGCTAACGGGCGAGCCTATATTAGGAGCTGTTGTGAAAGATAGCAACGGCAAGACATACGTCACCAACGAGTCGGGTACCTGCGCTATAAAGTTAGACAACAGCGGCAAGAAGGTGAAAATCACTGTCACATTCGTAGGTTACAAGAGTTACATTTCTTATGTGTCAGCACAAACACGCACACTGAACATCAAGTTAAAGGAAGAAGCACTGCAATTAAGTGATGTAACGGTGACATCAAAAAAGAGACACACCAACATCATGCAGCAAGCCAAAACACTGGATCAAAGTATACTCGAAAAAGGTGGTGCCACCTCGTTGGCAAAAATGTTGGAGTCTATTCCAGGTGTTAGCTCTATCAGTGCCGGTAGTACGGTGGCTAAACCTGTTATTCAAGGTATGCACAGTAGCCGTATTCTATTGATGAACAACGGTGTAAAATTAGAGAGTCAGAGTTGGGGTAACGACCATGCACCGGAGATTGACTATACAGGTGCCAGCATGGTAGAGGTTGTAAAGGGCGCAGAATGTATCCGTTACGGTTTTGGTGCCATGGGAGGTGTGGTATTGCTCAACGATGCGCCCCTACCCTATGGACATAACAAGCCAATCGTGAAAGGAGTTACCAACATCGGCTATGACACCAATGCCCGAGGGATAAGTGGTTCGGGAAGCATAGAGGCTGGTTGGAAGAATTTCGGTATGCGCCTGCACGGCAACTATACTCGTGGTGGTGATTACCATACGCCCGAATACATCATGAACAACACGGGTTACAACAATATCAGTATGTCTGCCATGGGTGGTTTTGAGAACAAGCGCATCACGGCAACGGTGCTTACAAGTTTGTTCTACCAACGCTCTGGTATCTATTTTGGCAGCCAAATATCTGACTTGGCACAACTACAAGAACGCTTCCGCATTGGTCGTCCAACAGAGTCGTCATTGCAACCATTCAGTTATAAAATTTGCATACCCTTCCAGCAATCACAACACTTCACGCTGAAAGGCGAGGTGAAATATCGCATCAATCCAAAGCAATCGCTGGATTTGACGTTGTCGTTCCAAGAAAATTTGCGACAGGAGTATGAGAACCGTATGAAAAAGGAGTGGAGCGTCATCCCGATGCAAGATCTCATATTGAAAACATACAAGGCCGACTTGTCATATCGTGCCTCATGGAAGCCTTACAAGATGTCTACCTTTGCAGGCTTGGCAAACACATACCAAATAAACTACAACTTCCCAGGCACCAAGAATCCTGCCTTCGTACCAAACTTTGCGGCTCTCACTATGGGTGGCTTCCTGTTGCAAAAAGCGACTTTCTTTGAAAAATTGCAATGCGAATTGGGCTTACGTTACGACTTTAGAGTGATGAGCGTGAGCGGTTACACGACGTTGAACAAGTACGACTATTACGACGACTTCAAGGTTTACAGCAATTTCACCTCGAGCTTTGCTACTCACTATCAGTTTAACGACAATTGGGACATGCGTGCGAACATAGGCTGGTCATGGCGTCCACCAGACATCAACGAGCTTTATGCCATCGGTCTTCAAGAAGGTTCTTACTGGGTAGTGGGCAATAGAAACCTAAAGAGTGAGCGTGGCTGGAAGTCCATCTTAGGGGCAAGGTATCGCAACACATGGGTATCCGTAGAGCCAAGCCTGTTCTACCAACACATCAACAGTTATATATACGACCATATCGGCAATGGCGCTGACCGTTTTCACAACAGTCCAAGTGGAAAATACGCCAAGTTTATGTACGATCAGGACGATGTGAGACTGTATGGTGGCGATATAGAAGCTACAGTAAATCCCATTAAAGGACTCAGTATCGTGGCAAAGGGCGAATGGATATTCGCACGCAACATTACACGAAACGACTGGTTGCCTTTCATGCCATCAGACAAGTATGGGCTGTCAGCCAACTATGAACATGTCTTCGGCGCAGAGAAAAAGATAAAGGCCTCGTTCTCTCTCTCTGGCAACTATGTCACGAAACAGGAACGTTTCGACCCCAACAAGGATTTAGTGGCAGTATCGCCCGACCCTTACTTCTTGCTTGGCACCACAGCAGACGTTGCCTTCAAGCTGCCCAACAACAGGGAAATAAAGGTAATGTTGGTAGGCGATAACATCCTCAACACATTATATAAAGAATATACAGACCGATTTAGATATTATGCGCACGAACGTGGCATGAACTACTCTTTGCGCACAATCATTAAATTTTAAGAAAATGAAGTTACAATATAAGACAATAATGCGATCAACTATTTTAGCTGTAGGATGCTGCTGCATGCTTGCCGCATGTTCAATCAATGATGTTGATGAATTCTTGAAGACGGTAGTAATAGCTCCTCCTGCTTCTATCGAGTACAATGGCAAGGGACACTCACAGATATACGTAGTAAGTGCCGTACTTAGAATGGGGTTCAAGGGTGGAAATATAAAGGTTGGAAACTTTGGTGCCGACAACAGTATAGACAACACATACGAACAAGACTCGTACAACATGATAAGCGTGAACACGGATAAACCGACAGACTATCCGCTCATGCAACAAATTGAGATAAGTAAGGACGACAATGGGCAAATGCAAATTACCAGTCAGCGTGACCATTTTGATGTAGTTGCATCAGATGACGTTTATTACGGACTTGAGCTTACGTATTATGGAGCCAACCACCAACAAATTAATGCTGAGTTCATACAGTTCTATTACAAGAAAAACGGAGACCCAGACTTCGACAACTCCACACTGGTACAACACCAACACTTCTTTACTATTGGCAACGAAGTATTGGAACACAGTTACACCATAGATGGTAAAACCATATCCAAGAAAAGTAAGCAGGGTTTTTATCCACACACACTGGATAAAAAATCCACTTATTATCCAGAGCTTACTTTTGAAATGGAGGGCGACAAGTTAAAGAGCTGCGACATCACCACTACCAATGCGCTGCTTGCACCTGAAAGTGGGAACAAATCAGATATCATGCCGTATGACAGCACTCTGATAGACAAGGCGATAAATATATTCCCTACGCTGAAAAGAGATCAAGCCACATGGACTGAAAATGGTTATAAATTCTTTCAAACACTCACCATGCAACATGCGGCAGAATTTGCTAACAAGTTGTTTACTTACCAATACCGAGATACCGACCCGTTTGAGAAACAATTGGGATATGAATATCAAGAAGGTAGCGGTGACGGCGGTGTAGTTGACGATGGCACAAATGCACTGAGACAAAGACAAGGTGATTTCGTAGAATTGCTGCATCAATGCCGGAGAATAGGTACGGGTCCAAACAATTTAGACAGAATGGGATTCAAGGGAGTGCTGCAATTTAACCAAGCCAACACCGAATTTGCTATGCAAATAAGCCTATGCAACATCGTATCACAAATGGATAAATCAAAGAATACCATTTGGCCCAAATATGGAAATGATAATCCAGATGCCAACTCAAAGACTTGTTTCGAAATTCCAACATTCGGAAATGGAGATGGTAGAGGACTTTATAATTTTAATGAAATAAAATCAGAATGGAGTAATCACGATATTGATATTCCTTTAACATTCCGCGTCATTGCAGACATGAAAGATGGAGACGAGAAGTTCGTGGAAGATTTCAAAAAGTTCTATCCTCACATGAATACGAATGAAATCAAGAATTATTTCTTCAATCCTCAATATTTACTGTTAAGGAATCGCAAGAATATATTCGTCATGTAGACTCCAGCTAAATGGAAGGCATTTGCGCATCATCATTCCTCACATAGCTGACACGTTCTCCTAACTAAGGAAAAATTACATACACGGCTAAGAGGAGTGAGAGTATGTAGCAAAGTGCCAATTATACTAAACTATCTAATCAAGAAATTTACATAAAAAAATAAAATGAAAAAATATAGTTTTTGCTTCATTCTTATATTGATGCTATGTACATCATGCGATGATTTCATCTTTGGTAACATGGACATCAATTACAACGAAAATCCACTTGAATACAAAGAAGTGCCACACAGCGGTGCGGATGCCATGGTTGACAGCTTGCAGAAAAAAGCTCCCTTTGGTGATGCCATAAGTAATCCCGACCAAGATGGCGCATTCAATAACTGGGCTCGTTGCTTAGTCATGTTCAAGGAAGGACACTCACACGGAGATGAAAAATTTCATGGCAATTATGTTTACCCTGCAGCGCCATGGAGACAAGAAGAATTTGTCATAGTAGAAAACAACTCACAAAAATTTCCAACTGTAAAGGTGGAGTGGGAAAAGAGTATTCAAACTGTTTTTGAGAAGAAGTTAGGAATACCTACTCCTCAGCAACCTTACATTCGCCTTATAGGTGGAGATAAAAACCTTTGGGGTATATGCTTGTTCTTTTTGGATAAAGACGGAAAGTTGCTTAACGATGAGATATACAAGCACTCTGATGAGTATCAAATATTCTTTACCATCAGCGACGTGGACGATAAGGGTAATCCATACAAGATTGAAGACTGTCGAGGTACATGGGGAGTTGACAAAAATGGGAAAGATGGCAAAGTAGACGAGCATCCTGTCGTATCACCTTATTTCGAAGGAGTAGATAAGGACGAAACTTTAGGTCACGATATTTTCATGCGTAGACAAAATGCAACCAAGAATTTGTTTGAATATGCCTACCGTGACACATGGCATCAGAATGCCATGGCTGATGGTATGCGCGAGTTTTACAACATTAGGTTGCTGCCACCTCTTGATGCCACCGATGCTAATTCATGCGTTTCCTATGACAAGGACTGTGTAGGGCTAAAAGGACATATCAACTTTTACTATGAAGCTAACGAGCCTTCATCTAATTTTAGACCTGAAATAGATGGACGATATGGGTCTGGAGAGAAAAAAGACACATGGCCTTTCATGGTAAAAGGTTTTTCTGGTGAGTCTGTAGTATATAGCCGTCCTTCATATATATTGCCATACTTCTATCTTTCCGTAAGAGTAATGAAATGTCAAAAGGGAAAGAAGGCATACATTACTAAGGCTACTATTGCCAACAAGGAACTGGACTATGCTGGATTTTGGGACGGGATGAAGAGTGAAAAAGCCTGCGCGCCATTCTATAATCCTTTCTGGCAATCGAAGAATACGACCCTTGAGGTTCCTGAATGGAAAGAGCTTATACGCTTTAACATACCTATCAAAGTGTATTGCAATAGGTTCGATTCCGACCCAACAAACGTTTCTCCCGCAGAACCTTATTATTTCTACTTAGGCAGAGAGATTGGATTAACTGGAAAACAAGCATACGATGCAAGCCAAAATGTAAAGACGCATGGCTTTGGCGCATTTGGCAACTGGTTCCTCTAACTCATACAATTATTATCAACAACAAAAATTATCAGTACAAATAAACAAAACAAGGATATGAAAAAAATAAATTATACCTTGATATTAGCGTTCATTGCTTTATCATCTCTATTCACTGCATGCCAGAGAGATGGAGACATGCCAGACAGAACTGATGCTAATTCAACAGTAGACCACCTCATTTTCAAAGAAGTTTTTTACATTGGTTACTGCACTTATAGAGATTTGTCCTCCATGGGCTTCAAAAGCCAGTATAGCAGATACGAGGATGCTAATTATATTGTGATATACAATCCAACCAATCAACCGATATCGCTTGCCAATATGGCACTTGCTTGTCATGTTGTCGACCCAAGTATTCAATATTCGTTCCAAAAAGACGGAAATGGAGATTTTATCAAACGATATTATGGAATTGGAGGCATGTCGTACTTCCCCAACGACCCTGTGACAAAAAAGCCACATGTCATACAGCCTGGTGACAGTGTCATCGTAGTGAAGTATGCGTGCGATCACAATAAGAAATTCCTTGCCGAGAATGAAACCACAGAAGAAGAGGCAAAGAAAAACTACTATGGCTGGGAAGCTCTGCCCGACTACAGTAAACTTCCAAAGGACAAGACCTTTGAATTATGCAACCAGCATTCACCGAAAAACGGAATGTGCGACCCTAACGACAAATTTGACAACAAGGATATTCCAAACATGCGTGACCTTGTTTTGTGGGATGGACTTCCATTTAAGGGACCAAGCCAGAGTATGCGCATGGCTTTGGTGAAATTGCCTGATGGCGATGCTTCCAAGCCTCATACCAAAGACGAAAATGGATTTTATCCTGACGAATCGCCACGTTCACGCAACAATTGGTATCAACTATATGATTTGTACGGAACCGAGCAGGACCAAATTAATGACGAGACAGATCCGCTGAAGAAAAGAGAGCTGGAAAAGAACAGAAAATACCCAACGGCATACTACCACATGATATATAACACAACTGGCATGGCTGGCGTCAATGCTATTGAGCTGAATTACAATTGGGTTGTCGACTTCCTTACTATTTGTCCTTCGACAGAGAAGAAAATGGACTTGCTGACAGGCCCAAGCTCTGTAACTGTATATGATGCGACAGGACACGCTGTAATGGAAGGAACAGAAGAAAAGAAAGAAAAAGTATGGTGGTACGACAGAGGAACGGCAAGTGTCTGCAAGCGGATATTTGGAATTAATGACTTTTCTAATCCCTCATTCGATCCTTCGGAATTACAAGGTGCGCTAATCCGTCGTAGCAATGGAAAGGGATTTGTAGCCGAGATGAGTTCTGCACTGAACTACACGAAAGGTGTACCATCACTGTGCAGACGTGACAGCAAGGGCAAACCATTAGACATGACTGCATACTGGAAGGTCAACTCCATCAACGCACGTACAAAGAAGAAATAAGAGTGGAGACATACAAGAATAACTAAACAACAATAACTGATAAAAAGAAAAACTAACAAATGAAAAAGATGATGCTATGCGCATTGGCAACAATTGCGCTTTTCGCAAATTGTACACGTGACGGACAACCAGAAGAAAAGAAAAATACCGCTGAGACAGAAAGCGCAGACCTAATTATAAAGGACATTTACTATGCTGGAAACTTCGTGGAGACACCCTACGGCAACAAATCTGAAGAAACGGATGACAAGTTTATTTCCGTCTACAACCCTACCGACCATGACATAAGCCTTGAGAACATGGCTTTGGCACTCTGTCAGTACAACGCTGTTGACAAGATTAACTTTGACAAACCTAATTGCGATTATAGACAGAAAGGGTTTGGGGTTTCCAATATGATTGGCTTCCCTAAAGATAAAAGTGGCATGCCATACATCGTAAAGGCAGGCAAAACCATCGTTATTGCCATGAGAGCCATCAATCATGCGGAAGGATACAAGAAGTACTTGACAGAGAATGGAGAAGATCCAACCAAATACAAAGGTATCGAAAAGCTTATCGACCTTTCCAAAGCCGACTTTGAATGGGGACAGAATGGTAACGAAAACGTTCCACACATGACGTTCCTCTATTGTAAGGAAAACGACAAAGAACAGGAAAAACGAATGAAAGAGGACAAATCTAAAGTCGGAGTATGGGATGAAGACGACGATGAGTATGTACCTTTCGGATTTGAGCGTAACTTCACCATTGCGCTGATACGTTTGGCAGAACCTATCGAGAAGATAAAAGAGAATATGAACAATGCCAAGGTAAATGAAGCGTTGCTAAAAGAAATTGAAGAGCCGACGGCAAAGTATGGACGCTATGTCATGTGGAACGAGAGTGGACATCACTCACATTCACAAATTTTCATGTTCTTACCGAACCAATGGGTCGTAGATGCTGTAAACGTAAGGTTCAAAGGATCTACTACTGAAAAAAGTTTCCCTATATCGGGTACGCTGGACAAGGGTTGGAATGGCGTTTACGAAAAGGCTGATGACAAGATAGACGTTGGTGCAGGCAAGATGATTACTCGACGTTTCAATGGAAAAAGATTATCCGATACAAACAACTCATCGATTGACTTTGAGGTCAAGAAAGTAGTTGTACCTACGAAATAAGAAGGCATGGGCATTATAAATGCCTACCTTCTCTTGCTAAACATCATGAAATAGGTTTTACTTAAATATGTTTAATTTAATGTTTTTATAGTATGAGAAAAATTTACATGTTAACAATGAGCCTGTTCGTTTACATGGGTGTATTCGCAGGCAACGTAAACGGCACTATTGGTGATAATTTGAAATGGACGTTTACCGATGACGGCACACTTACCATTAGCGGAACTGGAGAGATGGAACACGCAGATGGTAACTCAGGGTATGCGTGGGGAACAGACAACCACACATTAGACCGTTCCTTAATCAAAAAGGTAGTCGTGGAGGGGGGGGTAACAAGCCTTGGCGAATACATCTTTTGGGATTGTCCAAGCCTTACAGAAGTAAAATTACCAAACTCACTGACCGAACTTAGGAAACAATGTTTCAAACATTGTACTGCGCTCAAATCCATAATATTACCTGAGAATATCTCCATGATTGAGGAGAGTGCCTTTGAAGAATGTAGCGCTTTGGAGACTGTTACTTTCCCGAAAAGTTTGAAGGAAGTGAGTACAAAAGCATTCTACAACTGCAATCTTAAGAAGGTAGATCTTTCACAAACACAAGTAGAAACAATTGGCATGGGAGCTTTTGCTCACAATGCTCAATGTGAAGAGGTGTACTTGCCAAAGACACTCAAAACCTTCGAAGGTGAAGACGAGGGTGCTTTTTCTTCCTGTGGTGTGAAGAAAGCCGTATGTAGTGCAGTAGAGCCTCCCAAGACAATAAGTGGCGTATACGATTTTATAACAGGTGAGAAGAAAACAGATCCTGTTGATTGGGTAAATATTTTTAGTGGCTTTGATGACGATTTTGTATTGGAAGTGCCAGCAGGAAGCGAGGAGAAATACAGAAGCGCAAACGGCTGGAAAAATGCAGCCAACAACATAGCTACTGGTATCCGTGGTGTCAAGGCATCTCAGGGAAAGGTTGGTGTATACGATATCACTGGCAAGAGATATATGAACCATGATGATGCACAAACAGTCAACACATTGCAACGTGGCGTTTATATCATCAATGGAAAAAAAGTGTTAGTTAAATAACACACTCATTTATCCCCACCTATAGAATGTATTAAAGATGTACCTAAGAAAAACGTGCATAGAGACAACAAATTCCGTGCATCATAAAACAAAAGTTATTCTATACATACTGGAGGTGGGGATTTTTTATTTTATCAAATTTACCTTAGGCTATACCTCGTGTTACACAAAAACACAAGATAAAAAAGACATTGCTGTCCGTTAAAACTTTTTGAGCCTAAAAAATTAGGGCTGGATTCCTCCTGACTTCGTCACTTTTTCAAGACATATTTGTAAGTACTTTATAATCAATGCTTATCTTTGTTGCTTAGGGTGACGTGCAAAAAGGCGAGTAAAGTAGCAAGCTCGACCCCTTATACGAGAAATAACCTGATTTTTTAGATTCTTGCCAAGAAATATTGGATGATTTATATTTCTGGGTGACACGATGACGAAGTCAGGAAAAAGCAGTGGATGGTACAGAGAAAGGAAAGATGAATTACACACTTTTAAGGACACTACCAGAATCACTTTTTATACTAATAAATTAAATATGAGGAAAATTTTTACATTTTTAGTGTTGCTATGCTGCGCAACAACCTTGGCTTTTTCCGCCCCTGTGGGCAGACAACAAGCCCGACAAGCTGCATTGGCTTTTATCAAGAGCCATGTAAGTACTAACTCCCAGGTCGCTACACGAGCTTCACAAGCAACACCCTCGCTCAACGAGGTGGCAAGTACCAATGCCTACTACATTTTCAACGTAGGCAAGGGACAGGGCTTCGTCATCGCCTCTGCTGACGACCGCACGGCTGACGTGTTAGGTTATGCAGAAGAGGGAACATACGACGAGCAGCAATGTCCGGCATCGCTCAAGATGCTCTTGGCACAATATCGACAGGAGGTGAGCATGCTGAACAACATGCCTGCCACCACAAAGCCTGCCACCACGCGCGCCGGCAGAAAGCTGCAGCCCATTGAACCGTTGCTAAAAACCACATGGAGTCAGTACAGTCCCTACAACCAACAAACGCCTATGCACAACGACAAACACTGTGTTACGGGATGTGTCGCCACGGCAGCAGCCCAAATTATGGGCTACTACCAGTATCCAAAGAAGGCTCCCGCCATGCCTGCCTACACGGCTCCATCGGCTCATCTACAAGTATCCGAGCTTGTAGAGAGTACCTTCGAGTGGAACGACATACTGCCTTCGTACCGCATTCCCACCACCCAGCAGCAGCAAGACGCTGTGGCTAAGCTGATGAGGTATGTTGGACAGGCGGTGTATATGGATTATACCGCTGATGATTCGGGTGCCGATTCCTACAATGTCATATTGTTCCTTACACGAATGTTTGGTTACGCCAAAGACATGCACCGTGTTTTCAGAGACCACTATACCAGCGAGGAATGGTGCAACCTGATATACAATGAGTTGAAAGCCAAACGACCCGTATATTACTTTGCCGAAGATGTGGTGTACAACTATGGTCACGCCTTTGTCTGCGATGGCTACAAGGAAGGCGACTACTTTCACATCAACTGGGGCTGGGGAGGTCAATTCAACGGCTACTATCGCCTGTCGGTTCTTTCGCCACGCGAATATGGATTTAAGCAACTGCCCAGTATCTACACGCGCGAGCAAGGAGCTATCATCGGATTCAGACCAAGCGAAGGTGCTGATGTATTTCCCAAAGTTGTTGACATCAAAGAGATGACGCCCCTGCAAGGTCAAAGCCGATCGAACAGTAGTGATGACTTCACGGATTTTGACATCACCATGAAATGCGTGAACAATTACGGCGAAGCCTTTGATGCTGATTGCGGCTTAGGCTTTTGGCAGGGAGGTAGATTGATAAACGCCGTAAAGCTGTTCAGCTCAAAGTTCAAGACCGACGGCAAGATACAAAGGAACGAAGCGAACTTCAACATACCGCACACCCTCGCCAACGGAAAGTACACCGTGCTGCCCGTTTACCGCATACAAGGCGAAAGCGAATGGAAAGCCTGTGGCGGCATTGGAGATATGGCGCAGGAGATAGAGATTACCGACACGGAACTGAAGACCTCCACTGCCAAGCCTGTTCTGGAGGTGAAGAAAGTGGACGTGAAAGGTAGCAAGGAGGCAGGACGTCCCCTGTTCGTAACCCTCACCATAGAGAACAAAGGCGACGAGCTGTACGACACCTTCAACATGCTCTTCAAGTATGACTATGTTGCTTCTACCACCACCTTCTTGCCAGCACGACAGACGACAGACGTGGTGTTTGAGCTTTATCCAAAGGAGGTTGGAGAGTTTGATTACTCCTTCGAATGCAAATCGGGCGCCACTATCAGCTCCAGAGGAAACATTACCATTACTGAATCTAAGTCGCAAAACCTTCCTTCGGTTGAGGTGAAAATCGAACAAAGTGAAGAAAACGCTTTCCAAGCTCCTGCCATGAGGGGGAAACTCATTGCGACCAACAGCGAGAGTGCTGACTATTGCGGCGGTTTTGACATTGAGCTGCGTTGCAAGAAAGGCAATACAGACGAGGCTTATTTTGAAAACAAAATATCACTGACAGACATCATTCCCGCCAACAGCACGAAGGAAATACCGTTCTCGATAGACAACGTTGCCGCTGGGGCACAATATGCCATTTACGTAGATGGCTACAAGGTAGAGAAAGAAGAAGACTTCATCCAAGGTGGGATGAAATACGTACCTAAATGGGAACGCATTCTCAAGACACCGTTCTACATGGCAAAAGACGCACCAACAGCAATCGCTGTTCCGCACATCAGCCATGAGCCAATGCTCATATACAACCTGCAAGGTGTGGTGGTAGGCAAAGGCGAGCAACAGTTCGAGTCACTGCCAAAGGGCATCTACATCATCGGTGGCAAGAAAGTAGTTAAGTGATAACCACCATCCTCATCAGCCCATTCATCTTTTCGACAAGGCAAACAAGCTTTCTCGTGACCTTTTCGGAGTTGAATGGGCTGTTGCATGCATGTCCTACTTTACGTTTGTTGTTCAACACATTAGCTGTAAACGAAAGCGCCATGTATGGCAAGGTCTGTATACAAAACAGGGTTACCTGTCGTGCCGTTTGGTCTAAAGGTACCCCTGTCCTTCTATGCCGCCTCATGGTGAATAGACGGCATCGTGAGTGGAGCTGTCTTTATTTAAAGATGTCTATATCGCTTTCGTGATTGTCACCCCACATATCGTCAGACATGTCAAATTGCTTGGCGTTGCCGTCGCCAGTGGCTGGGGTGTTGGGGGCTGTGGCTATACTCCTGTCCTCCATCACCCCATAATTTGTTTCCAGCTTGATGATGTAGGCATGTGGCTTGATGTAAGCGCGGTTGCCACGTGTGGTTGTATTGTTGTTCATATTCTCAGTTTTCATCTTTCCGTTATTTTACAATTTTCTTACCTTTGATTACATAGATGCCATTAGGTAGCGTGTCGAAGCTGGTGCCTACGTAGCGTCCATCGAGTGTGTAGATGCGCTGTGCGCCATTTTGTGCTTTATCTTGTTGTAAGTCGTCTATCCCCGTTGTCTCATCTTCCATAAGGACGACAAAGTACTTGGCATTGCTCGGAGCGTTATTCTTTGGCTGGATGTAGCCACGGAACGGTGCCGCTGTGGCTGGCTCTATTGGCTTCGCATCGCCAACGGGAGCTGCAGTCTTGTACACTTTTCGCCAAACGTCAATCCCCATTTTGTCCGTATTCAGCAGCCAAATATTGAGCTTGAAAGCCAAGCTGTTGTTAAGCCGTTCGGTGCCACCCACGAAGAAGAATTCCTGATTAGGCTTGGTAGCCTGATAACTTTGCGGTTTGAGCGTACCATTTACATTGTTGTTGTATAAAGTAGATGTTGGATTTTGTTGCGGAACTTTCTGTCCATTGTCATCTATCTTATCAGTACCCGATGCCGCAATCTCTACGTTAGTGGCGCCAAATTCCTTTGAGGTGTGTACCTGCCTGTCGATTATGCGCAGCAGGTAGGGCTTGTTGCCCTCAAGCACGCTTTCATCAGGAATAGAACGGAACAAGTAATATTGCGTGTATTCCTTTTCTCCCTGAACGGGGTGGTTGTAGTTGTCTTTTAGGTGTAGTTCGTAGGCACGGATGCCTTTGGGCAATTGAACCTCGTAGGGCAGCAGCATGGTGAAGCAGTTCTTGCCGTTGCTTATGCCGGAAAAGTCGCGGTACGCCGACAGAGAGTTGTTGCTATCCAGTGTTGGAAATGGAACTTCATAATCATCATAGCAGTCGTAAGTGCCATTTGACACAGTAGCATTGTACTTGTTATACACAGCCTTCGTAGCCTTGAATACGTTGGGGAACTCATAGTCAGCTCCGTCTTGTACACTTAGCAGTGTGCAGGTGTTATCGGCTTTCACAAAGTTCACGTCCTCGCCCTGAGCAAATGTAAAAGCTTTGCCTTTAGGCAGGTACACCACGGTGTGGGTTGGCAGTCCCCAAAAAGGATATCAAATCCTTTCCGATTCAACTTGGGATTTTCTATGCTCGGATTATCTAATGTATGCAGGTCTATGAATTCCAAGTTAATACAGCCGTCAAAGTTACCAGCACCGAGATTGCACCCTGCTTCGCCCTTCCAAGTGAAACCTGTTAGTCCGTCATTATAGGAAAAAGCATAATCCAATTGTCTTGACAGTAGATGGGATGACCAAGTCTCCTTTGAATCCACATAGCGAAAATGCGCTCAGTTCTATGGTTGTGACTCTGGGCATGTTGATACTCTCCAAACTGCGACAACACGAAAAAGCACCTTTTCTGATATAGTTTACCGATGCAGGTAATTCCATCTTCGCTATTGACCGACACTCACTGAACATCCCACCCGCGGCGTAATGGACATTTGGTAGGCTGAAAACCTCACGTGTTTTAGTAATGGACATTTGGTAGGCTGATCATTCCAGCCTACTTTTTGTATTTATGAATCCATCTATAAACTTCTTCTTGTTAGCTTCATTCAATCCATTATGATTATGTAGTGCCCTTTTAAGCTGTGAGTTAAATCCTTCCAATAGATTTGTTGTATTAGGAATTTGTAATTCTGTATAATCTT
>NZ_GL982514.1:385797-393326 GCF_000220255.1 Prevotella pallens ATCC 700821 | reverse complement strand
TTTGGGGTAAGTAGCAGTAAAACTATCCACCACTAAACTTAACCTACGTCGTATGGTTCGTTCTGAGCATTTATAAAGAATGGATAGGTCTGAGATTGTTCTATTTGCAGCAAGATAGTCATTCCAGAGAGACACATTATTTATACGTAATCCACCTTGGAATTGCCTACCACAATCCCTGCAAAGATACATCTGAACATTACGTCGATGACCATTCTTTTTAACATTTGAGCTGTTGCAGAATATACAGTTTTTTTATTCATAGGTTTTCAAATGCTGCAAAGGTAGTAAATAAAAGCGTTTCGTGAGGTTTCAGCCTACCAAATGTCCATTACGCCAAAAATTTTAATTCCGTCACTCGGCATAACCGCCATCAGCACCTTAATCAATTTATCTTGCTCAATAGTTTCATAAAAACCGTTCACATGAGTCTTAGGCTCAATCATTGACTCTATGGTTCCCAAAGGAAGATGGATAACCAGAACTTCCTTCCCCAAGCCTGCTGCACACTTTCGATATGTGCTAAATCTTATATCCTTTTCCATCTTACAAGCTTTAAGGAAATTTGAATACTCGATGCCACTTATATGAGCTGCTTCTTTTGCATTTTCACATAAAAGAGCTAAACCCTCAAGTGTAGGGCTACTAATAAAAAGATGCCCTTTGGGTTTTAATTTGTTTTTATTAGCCATAATATATATATAATTGTAATTATTATGGCTGCAAAGTTCCTAATGAAACAGGCTTTAGATAGAATATTAAAATACCATTTTCTGGTGGTATAATACCATTTTACATATTGATAATCAACGGTATAAATATAAGATAGGGACCATCAGTGCAAGGTGCAAGACCTATCTATATATATAGGCTTGCACCTTGCACTGAAAATTGTAGCCAAAGAATCTCTAAAACATTTTCTCTCAAATATTTGGAGGAAGTTCATTTTTTTAGTACTTTTGAACCCAAGAAACACAAGAGCGTGTTTCAAGCAGCAGTATCCACGTGTACTCTCAAAATACTCTGTTGTGGCTACAATCTGGCTACACAGAAAAAAAAGAAAGTTTATAAAGAACTATGATACAAGGAGATACAAGGAATATTCATTTTCCTCTCTCTCCGCAAACAAGGGTGTAAATCAACGAGTTACGTGATTTACACCCTTTATTACACCCGAAAAGTTTACAAAGGAAAAGGATATTACATTGTGTGGTTCTAAGAATACCATCGACCAGTACTTGCAGTTGATATGTGTATTCGTATGCCATCTCCTGCATGTTTTCAACGCGGGATTGCATAATCCACTATGACGATGGTAATTTCAAATAAAGAATACTTGTAAGGTCATAGTGGATTTATGTTGTATTACCTTCTTTCCGAAAGAAAATCTTGCAATGATATTGTTTTTATACCTAGACCAAGTGCCTTCGATTGCAAGAGGTTGTCTGATGTTAGCAATATGGGATTCTTATCTTCTGCTTTATATTTCAATGCAACAGAAAGAATAAGACAATCGGCCTTTTGTGCATCAAATCCTTTTGGAAGTAATGAGGAATCCCCTTCTTCCATGCTGGAATAGTTATTAAGAAAGGCTTTGTTGATATTTTTTACTGCATCGCTTAGTGCTTTCTTGTCTATACTTTGTTTCAATTTTAAGCGATCGAGTTCCTCCAATACTGTAGTCGGTATTACGACTTTGTATTTTCCTACTTTTGAGATAATCGTTGGACATTTCACAAAAACATTGGTGTCAATTATAAAGATATTCTCTTTATATTCAACTATTTCTTTCAAAGGTTTTTCCGGAAGAGAAATTTTTCCGAGAACGGTCACCTTCAAATCACCAGCAGTTATGGTCTGAGTCGTGGAAGGCTTGAATGTTGCAACTTTGTTTTCGTCGATTTTCAGAAAGAAACGTCTAACTTCATCTGACATGATGCTTTTAAGAATCATCCTATCTGCTACAATAATTGTACAACGGCTTGCACGAGAGGTTGCGACATTGAAAAGTTCACTCTCAAGAGAATAACTCACAGAAGCATTGGGGATGAGAAAAATGGTATAATCGACTGTTAATCCCTGAATTCTATCTACTGTTTCTATTTTAAGATTATCAGGAATTTCCTCACTTTGCAACTTCGTCATGAATGTCTTTTGCAGTTCCTTGACTGTTTCTTTAAACTTAGAAAGAATTGCTATTGTGGCATCCGAACATTCTGTAAAGATTCGTTCTGTCAAATCATAGATTGCGTTTAATGCGTTATTAGGCTTCTTATTACCAACCTCAAGTTCTAAAAATAGGGAAGACGGTCCACCCTGTTTATTCAACTCATGCAATGAGGTCTTCACTTCATCAATCTTTGCAACAGAATTTAGCTCATTGTTGTAGAATATACCAGTGAAATCTGCTCCACGTTTTGTCAAACGAAATGTATCACTCAACATAAATGTAGGCATAACGATATTATTGCAAAGAGTGTCAAAACCCTTCACGATAGGGTTCCACCCCTGCGTGTTTATTTTGTCTTCATTGGTTTTTATAATAGGAGCAAGTTGATTTTGGTCTCCTATCCATACCACTTTTCTTCCCAACTTCTTAGATGCAGCAATCATTGGTAGCAGTGCCTGACTGGCTTCGTCCATGATGACATAGTCAAAAGGAATCATTTCTTGCACGTCTTTTGCCCAGCCACTTGAAATATAAAACGTAGCAAGAGAAAGATGGCCTGACGCAGCATTGCAAACATTTCCTTCATTAGGCATTAAATTGGGTAGTTCGTGCCTTTCATCTATAGTCAAGCTTGTCTTCGAGATTCTACCATTTCTGAGATACGGCTCTAAATCTTCTTTAGAAGCAACTACTTTTAAAGCTTCATTTGTGAGGGCTGTTACCAAAACACTTTTTCCTTTAGACAAAAGTTGTGCTATCAACTTTGCCATTCTATATGTTTTCCCCGTTCCAGGAGGACCTTGAATAGCAACATGATTATGAGATTCCAAACTTCTCAGAATCTGAATGTTCAAGTCTTCTGTCGCAGTAACCCTTTGAGGATTCCATACACTTTCCCCCTCTGTATAATCCAAAATTTCATTTATTGTGTCACATTCAGAGTTTTGGACTATGTCTTTCAAATTAAGGATGTATTTCAATGGAGGGTCATTAGGACCAAATGCAATAATAGGATGTTGGGATTCCAGTAAGTCTGCAAAATCAATGGTCGTATTCTTTACTCCTATCAAACAAAAATCTGGATTTTCCGATTTTGAAATCCAAGCGCAATGCACATCAGAGTAATTGCTTTGATATTGTTCCCGAAGAACAGCCCAAGACAAGTCTCCCCAATTCTTATAACTAGCCATTTCTCCTATAAAGCATGATGCAGTCCAGAAAGAATTTTTACGTGGCAAATTGTCTGAAATACGCACTTTGAAAATGGCAAAGTCTCCTCTAAATCTAATAAATTTACCTACAAAAACTTCTCCACGTTCTTTAAGAACTGTAGCTTTAGTTCCTATCAAACGACCATATTCTTTCATCTGAGTATCATACTCAGATGAAAGAAATGCTATATAATCTTCTCTCTTAAGCTTCATAGTTAAAGGTCGTCATCACTTGTTTGAACTTGAGAACCTTGCTGCTTAGCATAAATGTCACGAACACTTGTGGCGTTTGTCGCAATATGGAATTTATCAAAGTCAAAATGTAGATCTTTGAAGTAATGAAGTGTTTCTGCGAAAGTTGAAACTCTATCCGTAAATTCTTCTTCATTCAAATTCTCAGAGCTGAAAGTGATAGAAATCTTGGATTGGTTCATGATCAAATCACCCTGAGGAATTTCAACGATATCCAACATGCCATTAACTCTAGTATACACCAAAAGCTTGGCGTCATCCCGAACTACTGCATCCCACTCCTCAGGGTTAATCTTAAAGGTCGCTGTGCGATCTTTATAGCTTTTGAGAACGATGTTACGGTTTTCACCTGTTTCATCAGTGATGCATATTGTAGAATAGCAATAAGGGTTCCCCTCATTGTTGCATTCTCCATATCCTTTGGGGAAGGTCCAATCATGGCGAATTTCCATTAGTTTCCGCTGAGCCTCAAGCTGGGCTTCGTACATTCTCTGTTTAGACAAAACCTCGTCACTATGCCCCATGAAGATATCGTTTGTAGTTGTGGTATCAATGCTAGGAGCAATAAGCCAATCGGTAGTAAGCCCTTTATCTTGAAGGTACTCAACTATATCATCGTATTTGTTGGTAATCAAAAGAACAAATAGTTCCTTGTCGTAACCTCGAATACCTAAGTACTTGCATAGAGGTGTGAGGAGAGGTTCTATTTTGCTGGGCTTCAAACTCCCTATATAATAGAATGTGTTGTCTTCAGCGAATGTGGTACGCTCTACTGTGTCTTCCCTATCTCCGTAGGATAGTTGAATTCTATCACAGTGATAAAAAATACTATTCTTAATTCTAGTCGTAACAGACTCTTTGCAAGCATCATACGAGGATGACTTTGCTAAAGAATTTTTTAATAGGGCTATATATTGCACCTTACCTTCGAGTAGAGATTTTAATTCTCGGCTTTCCACCTTTCCCTCATATTCTGGTGAAACTTTATCAATCACTTGAACTCCCAGATTCTTTAGCAACTCGGCCATAGCATCTTTGTTTGACTCAGAAACTTTGCCAACATAGACTTTGCTATCTGAGTTGAATCCATCGATGGTAACATATGAGAGAACTGAAGGATAGGAATATTCACCATCTTTCGAGGAAAGTATTTTATGTTCTGCCCCCCATTCTTTGATTTTTGAGGAGCTTTGCCATCCACGATCAATGATTTCGGTGTAAATCGATACAACTCTCTCCTTGTTGTCCGTGTCCTTGTCTTTGGCTATTTCCTCTAAGATAAAAAGGAAATCCTGTAGCTCCAATTTATCCTTCAAGTTCAAATAGCTCACCCATTCCTCGCTGACTGAGAAGTCAAGATTAATAACCGGTAGATAGTGGCCTGCTATTTCCTTAATCTTAGGAATGGAGTTGCTAAACACAGATGTAGCCTTCTCACAGGTTTGGAGCTGGGTAGGAATAACACTGCAGTTGCGGACCAACCATTCGAAGTAGTTTATCTCCCCTCCCTGCTTAATAAGCAAGTTTCCTATAATTGTGCGCTTCCATGTACCAGAAACACCACTTAGATCGTTTACACAAGCATTTATTGAAGATGGTGAATACTCGCTGATAATATATGCGAAAACAATCTTTGAAAAAGCGTATTTATCAGCTTGTTCTAAAAATGAGTAAGAACTATATGTTATTTGGGAAGGAGAAAAGTAATAGTTATTGCCAATAAAGCTTGTCCAATACTGTCTTCTGGAAACATTGATGATGTTTTCAAAAAACTCTCGGTCAAAGCGTTTGGTATCTGTCGCTTCTGCTACAGAAAGACTTTTTACGCAAGGCGAGATTTCTTCTGCTACACCTAGCGTTTTGAAAAACGCTTTCCAATCACTGATTGTGTCTTTTGCTTCTAAGTATTCCTCAGAAACAAAAATGTCCTCCTCGATATGGTTTTCTATGTTGATAAAAGGCTTGAATTTAGCTCCGAAGAAAAGGTTAGATACAGCCTTAAGTCTTCCTTCTTTTGTCAGAATAGGGAAATTTGTTAGATTAGAGCGGCTGATGCTCTCAAAGTGGTTTCCTTTCTGATAGCATTTGAACAGGAATCGACCATATATAACCGCGTTTTCCTCTGTTACAACATTTGGGTGCTTGAACAGATCTTCCACATAGCTACTTTCATCTAGCTCTTGAACTCCTAACTTTTGAAACCATTCGATGCTCTCGCTCTGCTTTTTATAGTAATCATAAATTGTTTGAGCCATCATGATTACTTCCTCTGCTAGCTCGTTCTCTGATTTATAATCGGAAGGGAAGAACATTTGGGAAGGTTTGCTTGCGTTCCCATTCTCGTCTAAGATAAATGGTGTGTTGCTCAAGATGGAGAGAATCTCGCTGTTGTTTACTCGATTGCAAAACTCATGTAAAAAGTTGATGAGTTTGAGGTCTTGTTCCACTGAAAGACTAGAAAAAACATATTGATTTTCAAATAGGTTAGGCAATAGGTCCTCACTGAAAACAAAGACACCATAGGACTTCAGAATGCTAATGCCCGCATCAGCAATCTGTCCATAATTTGCAAAAATCTTTTGCTCAGAAGTTTCGATATGGTTAATGAACTTGTCAACACCTATTACCTCTGAAATTCCAACACTATCGATCCAAGCCTCAGATGCTTTCAAGAGTGAGTCTGATTTAGCGGCTGGTAAGAATGCTATATCCTCTATTGCTTGTAGCAATGCATTTTGAAATGTTTTGGTAAGCTCGTCACTGACTTTTGCGACTTTGGATGGAAGGACTCTGTGATATGTCTTATAAGTATGTGAAAGTTCCGCTATCCATTTGAGATATAAAGTTGGGGCTTCTTTGAAAATCAGCTTATTCCATTCTGAGTCTTGCTGAAGTTGTTGTCTTCCTGCATCTGTGATAAAGTTGGCGTTAATGAGAAAGGGGGCACCAAGATTGCCATAAGAAGTAGGTAAAAATGTATAGGCTACTGCATTTTCAACCTTATGCAGCTCTCCTTTATCATTTACAGATATAGCAAAAGAAACCTCTATTTCACTGGCGTCCTTTAGTTTTTGAGGAACTGAAGCCGGGTTTTGAGCGATATATTGCTTAACTTCCTTAGTGACAGAAATTGTACTTGATTTAATCAACCATCTGCTGACTACCTTATCGTCAATTAGAAGAGAAATTTCTCCATTATTTTCTTTTCGAGCTACCTTTCTTACGAGAGTATCACTGTTGTAGAACGCAATGGAAACGTCTTGAGCATTAAGAAAAAGCAAAAAATTGAGTCCTTTAAGGAGTTCATCCACTTTGGGGACCAAGGAAGCCGTATCTGTTAATCGAATATAGGTAATAACATTAAATGCTTCGTCCTCCACTTCAAAAGGAACTATCGCTTCTATAGGAATGATTTGCCAGGGAATATCTTCAGGAGAAAGTTTTCCATCTGGCATATCGGATGGCATATAATCTATGCTATCCTCCTTATCGAACTTAAAACAAAAGGGACCACTCTTTACAAAAACCTGCGTTGACTTCATAAAGACAGACTTGAAGCCAATCCCTTTATATCCAACCTTCTTTACGTTGGCTGCTTTACTGCCATTTCCTACGTCAGATAGCCCTTCTATGTCTGCTTCTGTGAAGGCAGCTCCATTATGCATGAACAGCAAGTAATTGTCTCGGATTTCAACTCTAATTTTAAGAGACTCTCCTTCGACATCCACAAAAGCATCTATTGCATTTTGAAGCAATTCATAAACGAATCTTTCCTCTTCTGTATAAATACCAGATGAGAGGAGGTTCAAGGACTGCGCTTGTGTCCTTGCTTGCGACGCATAGTTGTAATCTGTGCGTTTTCTTTGTAATTCTGAAAGAAAAGACATTACCTTAAA
>NZ_GL982514.1:378552-383535 GCF_000220255.1 Prevotella pallens ATCC 700821 | reverse complement strand
ACTCGACCATAAAGAACGCTACGCATGGGGCATTTCTCGCATCTACGACAATGTGCGCACTGCCGACCTGCGAAGGGTTCGGTTGAGCGTTATGCAATGTTTCGGTTCTGCCACTTATTACCACGTTAAGGAACAACTCCGCGCCATTACTGAGGAAGAGCAACAGAACATTCGCAATGCCTTCATCATAAACGGATACGACGGCAAAAGCATCGAGTTCGACTACTATGAAGAACATTATCCTACACTTATGCGTATGAAACGCTACAAATAAGTAGCTCCCCTACTCTTCTCTCTTACCACTCGCCCTTCATTCTGTATATCTATGTCTTTCATATAAGTCTTTCTATATTATACACATCGGTATAATGAATTATATGAATAGGTATAACTGATTATATCATTGAGTATAACAAATTATACTAACGTGTATAATCTTGTTGATAAAGGCTGTGAAGACTACATCATATAAATATAACGTTTGTTGTATATAAACATATTGATGAAGATTGTTGAAGGCATAAGCTACTCGTGAATATCTCGAAAAGATGGATATTAAAGATGCGCATACATTATTGGGCTGCCCTTGATAAGGAATACCCATATACCCGCATCATTTTCAATCGGATAGATAATAACAGTAAGCTATTCTTCGTTGCAACGACCGCTTCAGAAACGAGACGATTTGTAGAGCACTGTATTCTTGCAGAACGGCTATTAATCCAAAGAGAGATAGCGTTAAAACACAAGAAACAGTGCAAATCCATCTCTCAAAAGAAACTCAAGCCAAAATCAAAGAACATCAACTTTTTGTTTTGGAGGCACTATCGCAATCAAACAAGAAACTTGTCCCGAAGTTTGAAACCTTACAACAGCTCATCCGTGAGCAACAAAAGCCTGTAGAATATAAGAACTACTCGCTATTTGCAAGCGTGCAATTATCAGAGCGTGTACTGCTCTTATTGGTTTGTGGGCTAGTCATAGTGAGTTGCTGGTTCTTCGGTATGGGAGCCAACAAGCTGCAAACAGCCTCTGATTACGACCTACGTTACCGCTATCTGCGTATGCAAGGCAAAGCTACCGCTTCTGACTTCGCACATCTTGACAGCATATTTATCATACATCGCAATCCCAAAGCGATTCAGCAGATGCAACAGAAGGTTGTTTATTATGAGCAAGCCTTGCAAATGCAAGCGGAATTGTTGCTACAACAGAAGCGTATTACGGAAGAACAAGGAGAATTGAAGAAGCATTTGAAGAAATAGAAATTACTCCAAGAAATTGATTCGTACAGCTTCTT
Source organism: Prevotella pallens ATCC 700821 (assembly GCF_000220255.1). Taxonomy (GTDB): domain Bacteria; phylum Bacteroidota; class Bacteroidia; order Bacteroidales; family Bacteroidaceae; genus Prevotella; species Prevotella pallens. Next base: position 382,235 of record NZ_GL982514.1, on the reverse strand, counting down.
GGAGTAATTGATATATGTATCTTTTAAAGATAACTGTCAATGTCAAAATTCTTTAGTCCGAAATCATAACGAGCATAAAGAGGATGCCTTGGCTGTCCTGATTTTGTTAACTCTCCTATTTGCTTCCAGCTAATTTTTCGCCCTTTTTCTTGAAGTATATTGGCAATATCTCTAAAGCAATCTAATAAATAATTTCTCTTATATATAAGATTACCCCAAGCAACAAGAACATCCAAATCATTATATGTCTTAAAGAATTCTTTTATAGCATCAAGATTATTCTGATGAAGGATTTCATCCCTCTTATTATGTACACCTTTGAAATTTGTAGACCTCTGAGCATATAGATTTAGCATAACAAAACCATCGTAACTATTAAGTTCTGCAAATCCCATAACTTTTCTCACTGTAGGATCAGGGTGTTTTTCATTTGCTGTACTTGGATTGACTCCAATTACCACTAAGGGCCTTGTACATCTACTTGCTAATACATAACGATGGGTTTCCTCATCGCCAATCATTTGTTTAATCTGATAATCCATAATTTTAATTTATTATATATTCATTATTCGATTTAGTTCTTCCTCAACCTCCTCCACCGTAGGTAAAGCAGATTTTAGATTGTCAGGGATTGCTTTTGATAGTTGATAATCACTCACACCAATAGGCTGATCATAGCCAGAAAGAGCATATTGTGCCACCACTTTATCTCCACCATTGCAGAGGAGCAAGCCGATGGTCTTGTTGTCGTGCTCGCCACGTAGGGTGTCATCTACTACATTAATGTAGAAATTGAGTTGCCCCATATATTCGGGCTTGAAAGGTGTGGCTTTGAGTTCGATAACTACGTATGCATGCAGTTGGATGTTATAGAGGATGAGGTCGGCATAAAAATCAGAGTCGCCCACTTCAAAATGCTTCTGCTGTGCCACAAATGCAAAGCCACTACCCATTTCCAAAAGATATTTGGTGATATGAGATACCAATTGTTGTTCAAGGTCTCGTTCTGCCATTTTATTTGTCTGTCCCATCATATCAAATATATAAGGGTCCTTCATCAGATAATTGGCAAGGTCGCTTTGCGGTTTGGGCAATCGTGCCGAGAAGTTACTCACTTTCTTTGCCGTGACCTGTCGAGCGAAAAGATTGGTCTCAATCTGCACCTGCAGAACATTGCGACTCCATCCATTAGCAACCGCTTGTGTAATGTACCAATAGCACTCGCCCAAAGGGAGTTTACTATTAAGCAGAATAACATGGCTCGCCCAGTTAGTGCGAACAATAGCGGAATGCTTGAATATTTCCTCTATCTGACTGATGTCGCAGTGATAGATTGTTGACAATGTTTCAGTAACTTCCTCTAATTGTGCAACAGGCTGTTGCATAATTGTATTCGATTGATTTTCTGTGGCTTGAATTAGTGCAACAGGTTGTTGCACAATTTGATTGAGTTCGTTTGTCAGACTTAAAACCTTCTCTACAGTAGGAGTTGTGAGTAAGCTATCTATCCTGTCCATCTCTTTCAGCACTTCCAACGGATAAGCACTGGCAAACTGGCACATATAGAAGATATTTCTGCGAGAATAGCCTTTCTTATCTGGATATTTAGAACGTATCGCCTTGGAAAGATTATCTATGACTTTGCTTCCCCAACCTTCTTTTTTTTGGAGGTAGAGAATAAAATGCCCTACTTTCCAATAGTGGAAGAGCATATCTGCATTAGCCGAAGCAACCACGCGCACTTGTGTATGCTCGAGGTCTGTACCAATAGCTTGAACAACGAGGGATAAATCTTGTTTCTCTGCTTTATTTATTTCTTGGCTCATATTATTTCGGTGTTATAATTGATTGAATTTACTCATGGCATTTGCTTTGATGTCGTCTGCAATCTCTCACAAACTCATCGAATACCTTGTAGAAAACATTAGGTGTTGATTTTCTCTGTTTGACTTCTTCTATAGGTCTGTGCAGCGCATTGAATGCCTCTTTAATTTGTTCAGGGGTTGGCATTATTTCTTCTACTTCAAACTTTTTGAAGATTTCCTGCACCTCTGTATAATAGCCCAAAAGTGAAGCATTGATTTCAGAAGCTGATTGTTTCAGTTTGTTCGTGCAACCATTTCTTACTCGCTGCTTATCAGAATCCCATTTCGCAACATCAATACGATAACCTGTTGTGAATTCAATTCGTTTGGATGCAAAATTAACACGCATACGGATAGGTACATTCTCAACAATGAGAACTCCGTCCTTTTTCTTGCTTTCCAACGTGAAGATAATATTTCGTTTGATATTCATGCTTTTGGGTGTATAGATTTCTGCACCCAAAATTACACCCAAAAATTGATTCTACCAAAGATTTCCCATAAAATCTTATTTTATTAGTATTCTACTTAAAGGGCTATTATACAACAGATTGAACATTTATGATACTATTTAAAGGTTCAAGAGAAAGAACCTCTCTCTCCGCTTTAGGTACTCTGAACAGACCAACAGAGAAATCCTAACAAAAACGTAAGTATCATAGCTACAAGTAGTTATGATACTTTTCTTTTATATCCATTCTTCTTCTCAGAGTACGTACAGAGGGGGTAAATACTCCCATAATACTCTACAATGGCTACAATCTGGCTACACTTTTTGAGGCAAAACAAAAATTGTAGCCAAGAGTTCGTACAGAGTACGCATAGAGTACACGCAAATTGCTGTTATTCAAATAAATATGTCGAACTTTGGCCTATATGAAAAAAATGTGCTTAAAATCCTTGTAACTATCTAATAATCATTATCTTTGTTCTATTTATATTTTTATGGCAAAAAATCTGCTTTTATTGTGGGTCAAAATCAACTATAAAACGTGGTCATCTTAATGGTAGTCAACGCTGGTATTGTAAGTGCTGTAAGAGGAGCTTTGTTGGACATAAGCGCCTTACCAATACCATTGTCAATAATCGTTATTCCAAGGGTAATCTAACAGTCAAAGATCTATCAGAGGAGTACGGAGTTTCAACCAGGACAATTTATAGAAAACTCACCAAATCTTATAAAGAAGAACTTCCCAACCTTCTTGTTCGCCCTGTAGTGGTTTTAATGGATCCCACCTATTGGGGACGTAATTTTGGTGTCGTTATCATGAAGGATTCATTGTCTGGTGATGTACTTTGGTTTTAATTTATTAAACGCATCAGTTGCTTTACAACTGATTTTGACATATTGATTTGATTTTTATTCATCTTCAATCTCTAACGATTTGTATGGAATGGTATAACTATCCACATCATTTGATTTCTTTACTTTTCCATTTTTATCAAGCATTGTGATTTTTCCTCCACCCATACTTGCAGAGATGAAAGATAGCGGTGATTTGAATATGCGAGCGATTGTTTTACTCGCTTCTTCTACCGAGCATTTTTTCTCTCCTTCATATTTGTATGTCAATATCTGGGCGTTTGATCTTTCAAAGCCAATAGCCTCCCAAATATACTGTTCTTCACTATCTTGTATTCTTAAAATTAATCCAGGGAGACCACCGAATTTATATGGTCCAAATGGCAACGGGATTTCTTGAGTGTACCATGCAGTATAATTTCTGCCTGCAAAAGAGACTGTCGCCTTCGAGCATGGGTAGCCGATAATCGTGTCTGTTCCCTCTATGAATTTCCAATTGAATTGAGGCAGGTCTT
>NZ_GL982514.1:366725-376696 GCF_000220255.1 Prevotella pallens ATCC 700821 | reverse complement strand
CCTGTATATGTTGATGCGAGTATCTTGTTGGGCAGATTAGTATTCATCACAACAATACTGGCAAAGTCCATCGCTTCGTCAGAGGTGTTTTTCACTTCTCCCCATAATTTAGTCGGTACCGCCTGGGCATACGTCATACAGGGAATGAGCAATAAAAGTATGATTCCATATATTTTATTCATCAACCTTTTTCTGTGCAACAGCTTAACATTGCTGTTAAAATCATTTGGTGAATATGCTTGATAACTTGTCATACTCAAATATTTGAAGGTTCAAATATTACACTAGGTAAGGTTACTCGTTGCAATATTATAAAAAATAATTGTAACCACCAAGAAAAAACTTATTGTTTATGGTTATCAATTATTTAACGTCGTTCTTTCCTGTTTATTGCTTGCGGCTTTTAATACCCATATAAGGGTAATTATGAACACCCTTATAAGGGTATTGCCTGTTACCCTTATATGGGTGTTGGGGCATAATGTTTTTTTATCAATACATAGGCAACTTTCCACTTTTTTTTATTATAGCATTAATCATATTTCTGAATTCTTCGTTTACTTCGTATATTCCATTCTGACAGTATATATAAAACATTCCTAAATAAAATGTATCCAAGATTTGTTCGTTCAAATAGAATATAATTTTTGCACGAACATTTATAGAAGGGTGTATTTCACTTGTTTTTTTAAGAGATTTTATGGTGTCGAAGAATTTGGAAATATCCATATCTGACGCCACGATTATACTATCAAGCGAATGACTGACAAATCCCTTGTCAAAAAACTCTGGGGTAATACTAAAAATTGTTCTTAGGTCAGCTTCGGTGTAAACAATTTTGAGCTTGATATTACAAGCACTCAATGCATTAAAACCAAGTAACCATATACCAAAAACTATCAAACATTTAATACTATTTGTTATGTGTCTCATTATTATCATTATTTGGATTTACTTTTTAGACTTGGGTGCAGATATAACTATTTCATCCATTATAAATGGATTCTTTGGCATTTTTCCATCTTTTGCTTCTGTCGTAGTTGGTGATGTAACTACTGCTGCCTAAGTGATTAGGATGATAGTAGAACTGCATCTTTTCGTAGTCGTCATTCGGCTTGAAGTTGCCGTTTACAGCTCTTGTGCGTGCCATTGCCTGCATACGATATTCGTCTTGGGTCTGTCTCTTATGTTCACCGATATATGCTGCTTTTTTGATTTTACTTCAAAATCAATCATAATTTTTTATTTATTATGGTTATCAATTATTTAACGTCGTTCTTTCCCATTTATTACCCTTGCCTTTTAATATAGGTGTGTCAAACATAAAAATCTCAATCAGGGGCATAACCCTCCAAAATATTCTTATAGGCTTGTTATCTCTCCCGTTCATTAGAAAAAGGAAAAGAGATCCCCCTGTCTTAACGTTTGATGGTTGAAATATTTCTTGATTATCAGATAATTATTTTGAAAACTCCCGATTTGGAGCATTACCGTTTTTGTTAAATCCTTGAATCCAACTATAGAAACAAATGCTTCAACGATGTAGAAACTTCTTAATCTTCTATATGATAGAAAATCTCTAATATATTATAATTTAAGGCTTGCTCACCTGATTTAAATTCATTTTTATAAAAACTTTCAGAATTTAACAGATTTATTTGATCATAAAATGCAAATTCTATGGCGATATCAGTTAGTTTCTTAATCCTTCGCCTTTTAAACTTTATATCATCTTGAAAGATCGACAACTGTTTCATATCAATATCAATAACATAATCATAAGTCTTAAATACTTCTAAAGGTAAATTTACCCTTATTTCCCCTCTTGGAGGAATTGGCGTGAAGTGATATAAAACTTGCCATTTATTTATCAGTCGTCTTTCTCCTATGATTAATTTGTCTGTATAATGTACAGATAAAAAAGGCACCAATGGGAGAAAAGACAATTTGAGTAGATTTCTATTCCTGCTGTATCTGTGAAGCCATTTTGATTTATAGAAATCTTTACATATATAGCTATCAAATAGATAGAGTGTATCTTGGGATACATTAAAAAAAACAATTTGACAACATGTATCCTTTTTTAAAACTGTAGCTGTAATTCTCTTCTCCTGTGTTACCTGTGCAGAGTTCTGCGCAGGCAACACAAAAAGACTTATTGCCACATAAAGCATATCAACATACCTTTTCATTTCCTAACCTTGTAATTGTGTGTTTCATCATACTGACGCTTCGGCAATTGTAAAATTCCCCTCACAATATTGTTAAAATCAAGAACCTTATGCTGCCCCTTTCCTTCATAAACAACATGACCAATCTCATGAAAAGTCATATCAGTTTGGTTTGTCTGAAAAGTAACTTTTTTAAATCGGGCACCATTTTGAGGATCAATCGGTTCTTTATAATAGGCATCTGTAACTTCCATTGTTTCTCCAATCGTCTTATTCGGATCTATAACTATAAAATTTTGATTATAATTCTCATTTTCGCTTGCCAGAGATGTTGCAGCACCTCCTCCAGATTCTGCCTTGAAAGTGCTTTTATTTCCATACCTATCGGTTATTTGGGTGTCCTTGCCATATTGTATGTTTGTAATGGTCTTGCTATACATTACTTTTTTTAGTCTTTTGAATACTTTGCGTTGTGCTTTGCCCATACCTTTATTTTTGCCACTAAACACAAGCATATCTGATTGTGTGTAAGAGAACTTAGAGGAGAATTCTCCAAAAACATCTTTCAATGTTTTGTTAAATAATTCTCTATTCTCCGAACTTACTCTTATGCTGTCTCCATTTATATCGATATATCGCACAGGATTATTTATCGCATAATTATATCCACTGGTAGCTGGATATTTTTCTGCAAATCTATCTACACTCATCCACAAACTCAACCTCGGCTCATAATACCTCGCACCATAGTAATACATACCCGTCTCCTCGTCAAATTCTTTAGCATTGAAGAGATAAGGCGTATTCCATGTGTTGTTGCGCTCTTCGATGAAGACTTCGCCGAACGGTACATACTCGATGTGCTGCGATACTTCACCATCCAAGTTGGTGATGTAACTACTGCTGCCCAAGTGGTCGGGATGGTAGTAGAACTGCATCTTCTCGTAGTCGTCGTTAGGCTTGAAGTTGCCATTTGCAGCCCTTGTACGTGCCCTTGTCTGTGCCGCCTCCGGCGTATCGTCGTTGCAGCAGAAACCCTGACCGTTCACGTAGTCGTCATTGTCCTTACCGTTATAAGGTTGGTCAAACGCCTTGTAGTTATCCTTAATGGATTGCAGTTGCTTTGCATACTTATCCTTGTAGTCAATAGTAAGACCATCAGCTTCATTGCCTGCATACGGTATTCGTCTTGGGTCTGCGCCATAACTTGCGAGGTCGCCGAGCTTGCTGACGATACGCTGACTACCTACATAGATGTGCTTGGTGTACTTACCTCCTTGTCCTGCAACGAGGTATGGGCTGACATAGAGACTGAACCTTGCCGTACCAGTGTTACCTCCAGAGAACTCGGAGTTCACATAAATCGCTTCGTTTTCTCCGCTGGTCTTCACCGTGCGCTCACCGTCGGCATCATACCAATAGTTGCTCACAAAGCCGTTCTCATCGGCTGCAAGGAGTCTGTTCTCCTCGTCCCAACGGTACTTCTGCTCGGTCGCCTTTTCATCCTCCTTGCCGTCTTTCTTTACACGAGAGGTATTGATGTAGACAAGGTTTCCATTGAGGTCGTAAGCGTACTTGTGTCCGTTGTTGATATTCGTACTCTCCGTAGGAGTCTCTTCCGTGCGGTAGTTGATGTCACGAACATTGTCGAGTTGGAACTTCTTGCCTGCATCCTTGCCGTAAGTATAGGTCAGGTCGTAGCCTGCATGGAGTGTACCCTCAAACTGTACGCCCGTTTGCGAGAGGTGTTGCTTCTTGCTTGTGATGCGGTGCATATTGTCATAGCCCATCGCAAGGGTGTAAGAAGCCGTCTTATTGTCCGTTCCTGCATAGGTTCCCGTTGCACTTGACAAGCGATACAGTGGGTCATAAGTGTAACTGTGACTCATCTGTCCGCCTGCCTTGCCACTCTGTGGGAGCGGAGCATTGTTCTTAATGCCGAGCACGTTGCTCACTGCGTCGTAGCTGTAGGCATTGTCCATAATAGTACCAGCCTTGGCATTCACCACGAGGTTCTGCAAACGTCTGCGTGCAGGGTCGTAGCTGTAGAAGGTCTCCGCTCCGTTGCAATACTTCAAGTAGGTGCGCTGCTCGATGATGTCTTTTCCTCCACACATATCAATTATTTAACGTTGTTTTTTTCTGTTTATTGCTTACGGCTTTTGATACTCATATAAGGGTAATGATGAGCACCCTTATAAGGGTATTACCCATTACCCTTATATGGGTAAGTTCAAACAATCTATATGTGGTTTACCATAGACTTGCAGTTTTAATATTATACATTCTGTTCTCTATCGCTATTGTGGCTTGCATTTTCGTACTACGCTTTTTACTCTTTTGTTTATGACGTCATATTTACTAAAATGAGACGTCATATTTACCAGGATTAGACGTCATATCCGTCAGATTGAGACGTCATATTTTAGAGTGTATGACATCATATTTTGAACCTTAATGCTCATTCTTTAAGAATCAGGTAGTTATTGGGATTACTCCCGATTTGGAGCATTACCTGTGTGTCTAATACTTGTATGTATAAGTTTACGTTCTCGTCAGTCGCCATACAACTTCGAAATATGGGCTATCAAGTATAGCTTATTATCTATATCTATGTATCTCTGATAACTACCAAGATATTTATCGTTTGTGTTTTTTGTAATCTCATAAAATCTAGGAGATTTGTCATTTTCAAAGATGCAGTTTATAGCATAATAATTGTACGGAAGATCGGTTATGACAGAAACATTTATTGGTTGTATAACAATTATATATACATTATTCTTACGTGGAAAGATGCCATTAAGTAATCCTTTGTCATAGATCCTAACTCCATCATAAACAGTGGTGATAGGAATCTTTTGATTTACCATTAATGTATCTCCATTCATTTCATTACGACAACATATAACCTTATTAACAAAACCTAAGTTGTGAGTTTTTGTATAGAAAATATCTACACATTTTAAGGTTAAATATTCTTCTTGAGCCATCACTGATGACCCAAGAAGAAACAAAAAAGTTAATAATATAACTCTAATCATTTTGACTCTTTTTAGTAACTGATTTCAATTGTCCTGTCGCATTAACTTCTGTTACAGGTGCGAATAAACCACTACCTGGTATTATTTCTACTTTATCTCCTGTCTTTCGTGAAACTGCTCCTTGGACTAATGTAAACGTATCTCCATTATCATATTTATAGATTACATTTTGAAAACCATTGGAAGGAACGGTTGGAATCTTAATGCTCATTCTTTAAGAATCAGGTAGTTATTGGGATAACTCCCGATTTAGAGTATTACTCCTTGCTTCCTCCTGCTCAGGTTACAGGATTGTAAACCTTTGTCACACATTGATTACGGGATCTCATTAACATATATAATAATTCCATTTCCCCGATTAACAAATATGGAATCTCCTTTTTGTTCATAAGTGAAAACGGTACCATTATCAGAAAGTGTTTTTTGTAGAATTATAATCTTTCTGTTTAATGGGATGTCTATATATTTTATAAGATGCTTGTTGGACTTTAGTTCATTATTTGTATAAGATAGAATACCATCACTTCTATATATATCTACATTGTTTAATCTCCTCTTTATATAATATCCTATCATTTTTACGAAATACTTCCTCTCTTTATATGTTATAATCTTATCACTAACATTATAATGTAATCCTTGGGATGATTCCTTACAGTATAAAACATTGAAAGATTCATACTCTTGCTCTTTAGTTGAGCAAGAGTATGACAATATGAAAAATGCAATTAAATAACCTATCTTTCTCATTTTACTTCTACATTTTTGATCTGCGGTATTTTATTCACATCTCTTTTCTCTATTATGACATCTATTCTACCCTTATTTGTTTTGCTTTTTTGGGATTGATTTATAATACTATCTAATATTTTATTTGTGTAAGCGTTAGAAGAAAACTTGTCGCTATTTGCAATTCCAAAACATCCTTCAGAGGCAGCATAATGATTCTTCCCATTTAGATTATATATACCACCAATATGCATCATAACCCCAGCAGCAACATCACTTTTATTTCTATACTCCATTTCAACAGAAATATTGTTAGGATCCGCATAGATTACCTCAGACCCATATTGTGTTAACTTCAATGCCTTGGTACCATTTCCTTTAGGATAGTCTATGACTTGTGCCGTATAACTATTATCTTTTCCGTTTTTAGGCTCATAAGCGACATTAGATAGAACTATTTTTTTGCCATTTCTAGCCTCCTTCCTCATAATAAAGGCATCTTTTGTAACAGAAAATTCTATATGGTAGTTTTTATCCTCTGTATCACAGACTATTACTTTATAAAGATTTACCCTTGTAATTATATTTCTTTTTTGTCCTGTATAACCTATAATTCTTTGCCAAGTCGTTCTACCAGTTTTTTGTTTTGTTATTGTTATAATTGGATAGGCTCCATCTGGGTCTATTAGTAAAATAGGATTATTGAGACAATAAGAATACATGCTATAGAATGGAGTATTTTCTTCCATAGGATCACAACTCATCCACAAACTAACCCTCGGTTCATAATACCTCGCTCCATAGTAGTACATACCTGTCTCCTCATCAAACTCTTTGGCGTTGAAGAGATAAGGCGTGTTCCACGTATTGTTGCGTTCTTCAAGGAATACTTCACCAAATGGAACGTATTCGATGTGCTGCGATACTTCTCCGTCTAAGTTGGTGATGTAGCTACTGCTACCCAAGTGGTCAGGATAGTTGATAGCTGTCAGACGTCCGTAATCATACTCGCAATTGATAACCATAGAATTCTTATTCTATATTTAATATCTTCATTGTTCTAAATATCTTTTCGTATTTCGGTCTATTATCTTTATGTACATCACGATAGTATAATCGGACACTACCATAAACGCATTTTTTCCAAAATTTATCATTTTCTATTCCATAAGATATAAAACATGTTTTTTTATGAGTTACTTTTAAAGGTTTATAAGAATCTAAATCAAACTGCATTAGAGCTCCTTCGTGAATAAGAATACATCCACCGTCTTTAAAAATATAAGTATATATTACACCCTCTTCGTAATTTTCTTTCTTCAAATAGACAGGAGTGGGTATATTCAATACAATTTTTTTTGTAAGTAAATTAATGCACTCCCCCCTTGTGGAGGGATATGCAAATTGATTCTGTGACATACACGAAGCCAAAAATAGCAAGAAGATACTAATTGTTTTTTTCATCATAGTTTTTTAATGCCTGCTGTTCTACAGTACTTATTTGCCGTTCTAATCTTGTATTAGTTTTACCAAAAACCGGAAATTCTATTTCCATTTTTAATTCGGAGTCATACTCTTTTTGGATACCTATTGTACGTTGTCAAACAAAAGTGCACAACTGCAAATGTAGTTATTTACTCTGATATTTCATTGTTTTATTATCAAAAATTCTTTTTTTGATTGAATTTTGCTTTATGATTTCTCTTATCTTTTTAATTTTCTCCCCTTGCCCCAAATATACATCTCTAGGTGTAAGATTATCTAACGATTCATGAAACCTTCTCTCATTATAATATTTCACCCAACCATCGATAGCATTTTCCAATTCAGAGGGACAAAAATAATGATTTAGCTTAATCACATTTTTCATCGATCTGTGATATCGTTCTATCTTTCCCTGCGTCTGCGGATGCAAGGGGGTTGCCATGGATATGCTTGATATTATATTTCTTACAGAGATACTGTTTGAGAGAGGAAGCAATATAACATGGTCCATTATCTGATAACAGACAAGGAGGATTCTGGAATATTCATAATTTCTTTAGGAATCTCCATTGGCATTCCCCAATTGTGGCATTTGAATAGCTTTTATCACTTCGCCTCGATGATTAGTCCATACCTTAATACTACAGCCCACAGCAGCTATCCCTGTTGATGTTATAGTATAGACGGAGTTTCCTTTTAGACTTATTCTTTTTTCGCTTGATTTTATTCCACCACGATAAACAGAGTAGCCCTTGGGGATTCTGTCTAAATATATTCTTTGGGGAGGAGAATTTGCTGAATCAGTCCAGAATAAGGATATCGCCCCTTCGTATGATTTTCCATCTGGAGTAATTGAGTCATTCTCAATACTAAGATTATAGAAAGAACTCTTATATACACATAAGGATTGAGAGCCAAAATTAAAGCAAAAATCAACTTCTCTATTACAGCTGCATAATAATAAAGAACATATAATAAACGTTACATTCCTATTCATTACCTTTATTATGATTAGATCTTTCGTATAAATTCCACCATTTATCAATTGTCTCAATTATCTTATCTTGAGAGTTTTTCTTATTATAAAATAGGTTCTTTAAGCCATTTTTTTGAATTTTATTATCAATAAATTTATTGAATTTTTGAAACTCTTGTGCTCCTTTGTCTGCATCATGCTCCTTCGTTGAATATCTACCATCATGCCAATTCTCTCCAGATATTACATTTTTTAAATATTGACCAAGAGAACTTACCAGATGTTGAGTACCATTTACCTGTGGAATATGTCCGACTTCGTGTACATTTCTATTAAAGAATTCATAAAAGAACTTTCCATTGGTTTCCTTGTAGGTCATATTATTCTTCATTTCTTTATAAAAATGAGTTATTACAGCATGGTCTGGATCTTTACCTGCTGTTAATGTACGTTGTCAAACAAAAGTGGACAACTGCAAATGTAGTTATTTACTCTGATATTTCATTGTTTTATTATCAAAAATTCTTTTGTTGATTGAATTTTGCTTTATTATTTCTCTTATCTTTTTACTTTTCTCCCCTTGCCCCAAATATACATCTCTAGGTGTAAGATTATCCAACGATTCATGAAACCTTCTCTCATTATAATATTTCACCCACCCATCGACAGCATTTTCCAATTCAGAGGGACAAAAATAATGATTTAGCTTAATCACAGTTTTCGGTGTAATGGACATTTGGTAGGCTGAAAAACTCTCGGAATTCTTTCATTTACTACCTTTGCAGCATTTGAAAATCTATGAATAAAAAAACTGTATCTTCTGTAATAGCTCAAATGTTAAAAAGAATGGGCATCGACGTTCTGTTCAGATGTATTCCTGCAAGGATTGTGGTAGAGAATTTCAAGGTGGTCTGCGTATAAATAATATTTCTCTATGGAACGACTATCTGACGGCAAATCGAACGATATCTGATCTATCCTCTCTTTATAAATGCTCAGAACGAACCATACGACGTAGATTAAGTTTAGTGGTAGATAGTTTTACAGCTACTCCCCCCAAATCTGCAGTAATAATAATAGATACAACTTACTTTTCCAAGACATTTGGCGTGATGCTTTTTCAGGATGCTTCATCAGGCAAAATACTTTATCGCAAGTTTGTTAAGAACGAAACTAATAAGGATTATCTTGATGGACTTCGGTATATTGCGAAGCGTGGAACTACAATAAAAGCAGTGGTATGTGATGGACACATGGGACTTTTACAAGCTATAAGTTTCTGTCCCGTACAAATGTGTCAGTTCCACCAATTCCAGATAGTTAGAAGGCTTCTTACTAACAATCCACATTTACCTGCAGGCGTTGAACTATTAACTTTAATGAGAAGTATGTTCTCTTTGGGAAAAGAAGAGTTTATAACAGCTTTTGAGAAATGGTGTGAACAATGGAAAGAGTTTCTAGACGAACGAACTCTTCTAATCTCTGGCAAGACGACCTATACACATAGAAGACTGAGAACTGCAAGACGTTCTGTTAAGACTCATCTTAAATGGCTCTATACGTATG
>NZ_GL982514.1:364536-366486 GCF_000220255.1 Prevotella pallens ATCC 700821 | reverse complement strand
TGTCTTGTTTATATCCATAATTACAATTCTTTTATATTATTCTAATATTATTATTGTTCTATTTTAACTTGCAAAATTAGTCATTTTTTCTGAATTTTCCAAACAATATCCATACTTTTTATAAACTTTTCAATATGCGCAAGGGGAGAAAATCAAAAAGATAAGAGAAATAATAAAGTAAAATTCAATTAACAAAAGAATTTTTAATAATAAAACAATGAAATATCAGAGTAAATAACTACATTTGTAGTTGTGCACTTTTGTTTGACAACGCACAATTGATCAGTTTGTTAATGGTGTTGCCAATGAATCAAAGGTTGGATACACCACATTAACTTCTTCTGTAAAGAATCAAATTGCTAAAGACGCTGAGTTGATTGCTAATGGAAGCATAAAAGGGTCTGTATGGCATTTCTTTAGAAGTCCCATAACAGGTAAGATAGGTGCATCTAAGCCGCTTTTACAGGAATTGCAAAAACATAATATAAAATACATACTACACTAATATATGAAATATAATATAATAAATAATCTACCAATTGACTACGAGTTTAGCGCGAAAAGTAAAAAAGAGCTTAAGCTTTATGAGTATTGGTTTATAGAAAACAAGGAATACAGAATACAAGAACTATCAAAAGCCGTAAATTCAACAGGTAAATTCGAGAATTGGTGCGCTGATTTTAGCCCATCATCTTTGGACAATTTAGGAATATGGCTAGAAGAAAATATAAAAGTAATAAAAATACCAGATAATGAGTATAAAGATATAAGATTGAAGGTTCCACATTATATAAAACTTAATGATTGGGATTTAAGTATAGAAAGCCGTTCTCTCTTAGTTGATGTAGGAATCTATATTGGCGAAGTATTTATTCACACATATCCTATGTTAAGATGGGAGCAAAACCTTTCAAAAAGAAGGGGAGATAACAATTTTGGACATATGGTAATTAAAATGCAGATAGATTTTAATCCAATATGGCTTATGTATATTTTAGGTCTAAAATTAGCAGATCATGAGGAAGACGGTTCTTGCCTATCAAAGCTATTCAAGGTCTGGAGGTGCTATTATTTCAAAAAATATACACCCAAGAATGTGGGTGATGTTCCAAATTGTGAGTTAATGAAATAATCTTCTGGTTGTCAGGCTTATATGACAAAAGTGTGCTTAAATTTCTTGTAACTATCTAATAATCATTATCTTTGTTTTATTATATTTTTATGGCAAAAAATCTGCTTTTATTGTGGGTCAAAATCGACTATAAAACGTGGTCATTTTAATGGTAGTCAACGCTGGTATTGTAAGAGCTGTAAGAGGAGCTTTGGTGAATATACCTAAATTTATAATGCAAGCCATCCTAACAGGAAGAAAAGTAGGAATGCAGGGATCTAGACCTATTTATGAAATGAACTAACTCGGAAGCGTCACAGGGTTGTTTGGGCATAAATTCAAGTCCACCACAGAAGTATTGGTAGTAAGCATTCTCACTCCATTGAAAAACTACCATTTCATCTGACACATTACGCAAATATTTTAAAATTAAAAGACCACACATCAAGCGAATAGGATGAGCTGGGCGACCATTATTGCTGCAATACAAAGGAGAGAAAGCATTTTTCAAAACGTTCCCAATTAATCTTATTACTAAGTTGGAAAAGGGGATGTTCATGGCTAAGCATATCCTCTAAAGAAGAGAACATAGAGAGCTGTTTGGATGTACGTTTAAGCATAAATATCTGCAAGAATTATAATGTAAAGGTACAAAAACTTGCAGATATAAACAAATAATTTATAGCATAATATACTATGAATCAGAGGAATATTAGGTTTTTAAGGGTGGACTAATTATTTAGAACAAAATTTATTTTCAGGCAGTTCTTCTGATAACTCCCAATCTGGAGCATTACCCATTACCTATACCTAGTCTTTTTATTGTGAAATATTAAGAA
>NZ_GL982514.1:328097-363723 GCF_000220255.1 Prevotella pallens ATCC 700821 | reverse complement strand
TTAATTAAATCATTCACGACAGTCCAAGCTTTGTCCTGTTCGTATTTTATATATGGATGCTGCATAATTTATTTTTTGTTTTATTTTTGGGACCATTTGGTCATATTTTGAAAATTAATGCTTCTAACATTTATTTCACAACTTTGTTATTTAACTCATTTATAATATATTGTTCCTTTCGCTTAACTTGCTTCTTGGTAAAATCACTATATACACCCCTTCGTCTCTGCGCAAGGTGTTTTACAATAAGTTTATATGCATCTTTTAATTTTCCAAGATTTAATTGACAAATAGCCTTTAGATATAAAGAGTCGTTTTTAATAGACATTGCCCATTTCATACCTTCTCCATGAACTCCATATGCAATAGTATTTATCTTTCTTTTGAGTATTCTATTTAATTGTACAATGGCTTCTGAAAATTTTTCATTTGAATACAAAGCAACTGCATAGTTGTATACTACAAGCACATCATTGGGTTCTAACCGCATAGCTTCCAAGGAAGCCTGTTCACTTTCTTTATACATACCAAGCATATGATAAGTGTTTGATAATTCCGTACATATAAAATATTCAGATGGGTATTTTATTTTCATTTCTATCAAATATGTCTTTAAAACTTGCCAATTAGAATTACTTTTCAAATTATCTAAGGTGTTTTGAAAGTTCATTCTATCATCCTTTGATAGTGTTATTTTTCTTTCCATTACTTCCCCCTTTCTTTTATTGGGATTAGGCCCATATAAGGATATTGCTCGTTACAATTATATGGATAACGTGCCGATTATCAAAGGCTATAAATTTGCATTGTAAATGAGAACTGTCCGGATTCTATTTCTCCAAACCCAAACCTGCAACCCATCTTTCTCAAAATCGTATACATGTTGCCGTTGCCCTTTCCCAGATACTAACACATATATATTATCTTCACTATCTGGTTCTTTAGAGAACTCTGTAAGGAAATCTGTATACTTCATTCCTATCAGATTCTTATTATGAAATAGACAATATGAAGAACATATAATTGTATTTATTGAACCATCCGTATCACACCACACATTAATTTCTTCTCTCTTGAAAAAATAAGAAATGTTTGAAAATGTAGCTTCATCATACATTTTCTTTGTATGCTCTTGGCTTAAATACATATTGATATTTGAACCAAGGACGAAATCTCCATATGAAACATTGGGAATCAGTCCTATATGTTGTTTATATTTCATTATGAAATTACCGTTTTGTTGTACTTGCGTTCTACTATGTTCTATACTCTTTAATTGTTTGGGGCTATCAATTATTTAACATTTGTTCGTTCTCTATTTCATTGTTTACGTCAAAGATAATTCTATCAGCGAAATTCTTTGGAACCTTCGTTGATGAGGCATGTATCAAGATTCGGCCCTTATAGTTAGGAGCCCACGTTCTATTCTCTATGTCTTTCAGCCCACTCACTAATAGCGAAGCCCATGGCTGTCTTACAGATAATGTCTTCATTTTCTCAAGTATTTAATAGATAAGGATTCTACAGTAACTACACAACGTCTATTCCTCATCGTCTGTGATTTCTACTGCCGCCTGTGTATTCCGAGCCTCATCAAACTTCGCCTTCATCGTTGGGTTATTATAGGTGAGTTTACGAATGGTCAGATCTTCTGTATCCTGAGTAGCAAGACGTAGGTTATTTTCACTACTAACCAACTCTGCGCGCACCTTTTGAAGTTTAGATATAGTAGCGTCTATATCCTTAATCGCATCATCAAACTTTCTTGTATAGAGCTCATAATGTCTACTGAACTTTTGCTTAAAGTCTTCCATCTTTGTTTCAAAGTTCGTTACATCTACCTCTTTACTCTGTGCTAAGATGAGTTGCTTCTTGTATTCTAATGAGTTCTTTGATGCCTGCACCAACAGTGTGATGAAAGTTACAAAGAATTGTGGGCGAATAACATACATCTTCGGGTAGACATGACTCTTATTCACAATACCACTATTATATAGCTCACTGTCTGCCTCCAACAAACTGACCAACACGGCATACTCACACCCTTTCTTCTTTCTATCCTCATCTAACTTCTTCAAGAAGTCTTCGTTCTTATGTTTGGTGGCAGTAGTATCCATCTCGTTCTTCATTTCAAACATAATAGATAGGTATTCTGTACCATCTTCACTATCTCGGAAGATGAAGTCGCCCTTCGTACCATCACTCGCATCATTGTCTTTTTCAAAATAAGCATTAGGCATCAGTGGACGCAGATAACGCTCGAACTCAATACTACAATGCTGCTCTAACGTCTCACCAACCATCTTTGTCGACATCTTCGATTTCAGTTCTTTGTAATAGTCTATCTGCTCTTGCTTCATACGCAATTCTCTCTCATGTTGCTTCTGCAAGTCTGCTTCATGTAGCTGAGCCTTACTCCTCTCCTGCTCTATCTCGTTCTGCAGCATCACAATCTTATTTTCTTTCTCTTGTGCTGCCTGCTGCGCCTTGTTACGCTCACCCATCACAGCCAACTGCAGTTTGTCTCCACTCTGACTAATCTCCGATTTCAACTCACTGATAGTCTTTTCCTTCTCGGCAAGTGCAATTTTCATTTCACTTGTCTTCTGCGACTCTATCCCTTCTAACCGTGCTTTGAGTTTCGCTATCTCTTCACTCATCTCCGATTTCTGTCGAGACAGCTCACTCTCTTTCTCACCTTTCAGTCGTTCTATCTCAGCCACCTTCTGACCTAATTCCTTTTCTTTTTCCGACAACTTATTTTGGAATGTCTGCTCGGTCTTTGTCGTAACCAACGCCAATTCTGCCTTGTTACGCTCGTCCATCTCAGTCATTCTTCTCTTCACCTCAGCTTCAATTTCCTTCGTCTTAACCTGGTTCAATATAGAAGCATAGTCAGCCTCATCTACCTTGAAGATATTTCCACACTTAGGGCATTTTAGTTCTTTCATAATTCTATTCTTTAAAGTTATTATTTATGTTATGTGTGCAAAGGTAATACACATAAGTGCAGCCTTTCTGCATAGATACTTTTTTCTTTTTTATTTGTGAGATTAGCGTGCTATATTCTACTTACAACTACACCTTTATATATTACAATTCTATTTTTATTTTGTTTGCTGTCATTTTAACATTTCCCACCAAAGTCCTATGCATTAACGCTTTAGCTGGTAGGGAAGAGTGACAGAAGTGACAGGAAAACTAATTTCCATGTATTATTAGTTGTTTGCAATCTGTCCCCAAAATAGCCCTAGATAATGATATATCGAAGTTATCGAGAGTCGTCAAGTAAGACTTAGCATGGGCAACAATTATTCGGGATATCTGGACAATTGTCTCCTCATGTAACTCTTCTTCTTTAAAGAGATATTTGATATACTCTAGCTAAAAAGAAGAGAATTTCTTCCCATCTTCATCTGTAGCGTATTTCAGTTTCCATAGACACCTAAAAGCATGAAATGTGTTTGTTAGCTATTTCAGATTATGTTAGCACTACAAAGTTAAGAATATTATATTACTTTTTATCTTATTAGGATAATTATTTGCAAACATCAGTTCAAAAACATCATATTCTTGAGTTGATAAACCAACCGTAGTGCTTAAGATTCTTCGTGAAAACAAACTCTACCAAGCATTTACGCTTATAGCACTTGCTTGTTGAATTCACGTTATGCTATTTTTGCAGTGCCGATATAAATATTTAGCTGATATTTTTGTTGAACGGACTTTAATATTTATTTTTGCGTTTGAATAGAAATTAAAGTGTAATTGTATATGAACAATCAATTTTACTCACTGCTAATGCTTTGTGGCATTTGTCTTTGCAACAATACATATAGTTCTACTTGCTGCAATATAGCTACTGTTAGAAAAACAAATAACAAGAAGACTTTCGACCAAGACAAATGGCAAACCGAAACTATTAGAACGTTCCTGAAAGAGAATGGCTATAAAGAACCATCGCAACAGAGTTTCCACGACAAATGTTTATATTTGTTCGGAATAGATTTGCCTGCAAATCCAAAAAATACTGCCAGACCAATTAATTCGATAGATACTGAGTATACCATTAACGAATTGGGCAGATATATATACCCAGACGTAGAAAATTTGTTCTACCAACCATGGATTGATAGAGACATAACCAAAGAAGACGCAAGAAGATACCTCTACGACAACGAGTCGGGGGTTGGTAAAAGAATTGCAGCATACAACAAACTGTTGTTTAACAACGACTCTACAGCTCTGCCATATTTTAAAGAAAACTTAGGCGACGCAACTGAAGCTGTCTTCTTATTCGACTACGAGGGTAATCCAGACCTCATGGAGATTGCCGTGAAAAATGCACGACTGTCTGGTTATTTCGACATTCCATCTATCTCTGCTATATTGTTTTATAACAACAAGAAACGGGGCATTAGAAAACGACTTATAAAACAGATATACGACCAATGTGCCAATAACAGAGACGATTTTAAAGACTTTGAACGAATTGTTACTACGTTTTCGTGGACGTTTGATGTATTGGAATACGATGTGGACACGAAAGACCAATGTTTGGTTTACTTAGTTACGCTTATGATGGACTACGACAACAACAACCGAGCAGCTATTATTGAACCTCGTGGCAGCAAGGCTTTCGAATATCTTGAGTATTTTCTTCGTCAGTTTCCAGATATAGAGAGCCGACTTAAAAAGCACAATTTTTATGATAACAACAAACTGAAAGAACTTGTAGCCGCCATTCGTTCTGTACAGCAAACAGATGCAGCAAACGGACGCAACAATAAGGTTGCAACACACTTTATATACGACTCTGATGGCTTTTGCAATATGCGCGAAAAAGGCAGCATATCGGCACGAATAATTGGGCGCATACCTTCTGACACTCCCGTGCGTGTATTAGAAGCAGATGGCGAATGGTGGAAAGTATCTACAAACAATGGCAAAACCGGATATGTGCATAAAAGCAGAATTATAAGAGGAAACTAATTGTGCTATATAGCTTGTATTAGAGCTTAACGTAAATCGGTCGTTACGATTTCTTTCTGTTGTCAGACAAACAAGAAATCATAACGACCGACTTTTGTTTTATGCTATCCGAACGTTATCGGATAACAATATTAATAGTTCTGTACCAAACGATTCATACAACCTTGGTCAGGTGCAGATTTAGCATCAATCATAAGGAATGAACCTGTATTATTATCAGTTATTTTAAGATGAAGCATTGTAGTCCCATCATATTGAGAGGTAGCATAATTACCATGATCACCCCATTGTACCAATTTTGCTAAGCCCTTAGCTCTATAAGCTGATAATGGAATAAACACAGCACCGCTACTCTTAATTTTTGCAAATGTAGTAGGGTTACTATTTGCAGATGACCATTTACCAATTGTAGGATTATTTATTGTAAATATAGCTTCTGCTTCATTCATTGTCATAGCATCTGGGAAGATGAGATAACCACGCAATTCCGCTGGATTTGTATCTCGTGTTCCGTTTCCATTTTCGTCAATAAAGCATCTTGCCCACTTAGCTCTTTTATGTGTGATTAAACCAACTTTCCATGACCACACGCGATTATTATTAACTGGTAAAGATACATTCTCTGTATTAGGCATAAGATAACTCCACTCGTCATAAGTCATAGTACGAGTTACTGCTCCACCAATTGTTAGCTTATTACCAAAGTCTGCATTTTTCACTACTGTTGCGTTAGAAGCAGTAAACTCATTGTCGATCAATGTAGGATGGTTGATAGTTCCCCATGATGGAAGGTCGAAGTAGCGATAGACCTTTGGAGAAACATATTCCTTACCATCTACAGTTTCTGTATCGTAAGTGTAAGTTCCGCCTGTTCTTGTATTTTTTGGCATAGCCGTTTCCCACTGCTCTGGTGCTAAGCGGTAGTAGCCTGGGTGTACTGTGTGAGTTCCCTTAAGCTTAAGTGGAACAGAGTTCTTCCATCTAACGAGCGTGTTAGCTTCAAGAGTCTTGGCTCTCATATCGTATGTATAGGTAGCTATAGGCATTACATATTGCATATTACCATTTGTAATAGCCACTTGCTGGTTGTCACTTACAGAGAACGCTGCTTTATTACCTTTATATTTAACAAATGACTCATCTGCATCGTAATTGCGTGTCTCTGGTATAGCATTAACCACACTCGAATATGAACCAGCATAATAACCATCGAAAGATGGAGCAACACTACCTGGAACGAAAGTTACATAGAAATCGGTTTTACCTGCTGGGAAGAAGATGTTTTCTTCTGGATCAATCTCTGTACCAATCTCTGAAACACCTGTTACAGCACCAGTGCCCAAGTCTACATTAGCTGAAGCGTAAACACCTTTACCACGAAGACCAACCTTTGTAAGTGATGTACCGTCGTTTGCAGTAATAGCAAAGTGAGCCACAGCAAATAAGTTCTTCAACTTAATAGTCCCATCGGTAACTGCCTTTTTCTTAGTGGGATTTGTTGTATCAGAAATAACAATTTTGCCTGTACCCATTAAAACACAGTTCCTCTTCAAATCCTTAAGTTCGCCTGTCTGCTGAGTGAGGTCGATATTGAATTTACCAGCAGAGAGGTCACTTGCGCTAATTGTTCTGTCGGCACTACCATCAGCGGTCTTACCTATATAGAAAAAGCGGTAAGTGCTATTTTCTGTTATGAGGCTTGCTGGAACCTGACCTTCAAACTCTCCACTGAGACCGTCACGCTTTGTAGACTTCAATGCGAGTTTATGAACAGTTTTCTGCCCTGCATTGGTTATAACGAGCATCAACGTGTCCCTATCTTCCCACTTCCAAGGGCTTGTACTGCCTTCCTTCTCTACTAGTACGGCTCTCGATGTAGAAGCATCGTCTTCTGTACCAGCCGATACAGAGAGCGTTATCATTTGTTCTTTCTCTTCTGGATAATCAACAGCTTCTGAAGAACAAGATGCTGCAAAAATTGATATTGCCATGCAAATAAGTGGCAAAAGAATTCTATTTTTCATTCTTTATATCTTTATTACTATTAAAATGTTTCAGCTAAACTTTACTCAACGTCATACAAAGCAACCACTTTAAATATGAATTTGAGTAGCATTTAAACTATTTGTAAGGTAAGCTAAATGTTAATAAACTCGTTTAATTACCTTGTCCTGTATTCCAAGGGTCGTGTTCGTCTTCGCTAACATCTTTATTGTCAGTTTCGGCACCCACACTACTCTGTAGCATAGACTCTGGATACAAGCTAAAAATTGTACACGATGGTGTTTGGTAAGTTTCTTTTTTCCCTTTAACAATAGTTTCTAATACTGTTAATCCATTTTCTCTCATATTTTCTCTAATTATATAGTTATATCTTGTGTTGAATAGCATAATTTATAGTGGCATACACAACTTTTTGTGTAATTTTTATAAATAAGCATTAATTTTAATGCAAAATTAATTATTTATTTTTTATGACACGATACATTTACATTTTTTAATAATTTCGTGAACACATATACAGAGAAAAACTGACAGATATATAAAACGAAACTGACAGATATATAAAACGAAACTGACAGATATATAAAACGAACACGACAGATATCTGAAACGAAACTGACAGATATCTGAGATATTTTATATACATTTAGATATTCTTTTCGATTGCTTGGTAGAGCAACAAAGGCTGCTTACAAGCAATGCAAATAGACAATTATAAACAAAAAAGGAGAGCAAACCACCCTCCCCTATTTGCAATTCTGTTGGAATTTTATTTTGTATACCGTTCTGCAAGAATTGTTAGCATACATTTTATTGAAGTTGGTTCTAACTTATTAGAATAGCCATACAATCAGCTTTTTACGGTGAAACGCTTGAGGAATAAGATGAGATAGAAAGTAAGAAACATAGCACAACTAAGTATTTCTAAATAACATTATAAATATAGCTGTTCTTCTTGTAAATAACAACAACACGCAAAAGAACATATTACAGCACAAAAAACATCAGCGTTTTACCACAAAAACACTCAGTAAAACAGCGCAAAAAGCATCAACGTTTTACCACAAAAACACTCAATGAAATAGCACAAAAAGCATCAATAACTTTTATGTGCCGAAAAAAAACGTTACTTTTGCAAAAAATATTTGGTATATGGAGTATTACAAAAGAATGGTAGACAGTCTGCTTACCGATCTACTTGACTCATCAGGTGCGGTATTGATAGAAGGTCCCAAGTGGTGTGGAAAAACAACAACAGCTACACAACAAGCTGCAAGTGTTCTTAAATTACAAGACCCTGATATGCGAGAACAATATTTTGCTACCGCAGCTATCAAACCATCTTTATTATTGACAGGCAAAACACCTCGCTTGATAGACGAATGGCAAGAATTGCCTGTCTTGTGGGATTCTGTGCGAACAGTGGTAGACGAACGAAATGACGTAGGTCAGTTTATTTTGACAGGCTCTAATTCTATAGACAAAAGTGCCATTCGACATTCAGGGACGGGGCGTATTGCAATTATGGGAATGTTGCCTATGAGTCTGTTTGAGTCGAAAGAGTCATCAGGTGCTATTTCTTTGAAAAACCTATTTGATAATCCTCTTATAGATATTGATGGGATAACATCGCCTATGCAGTTGGAGGACTTAGTTTTTGCAGCTTGTAGAGGTGGATGGCCAGCATCATTGATCCGCAAAACGGACAAAGCACGCCTTCAGGTTGCAAAAGACTATATCAATAGTCTTTGCAGAATTGACATTTCAACCATCGATGGAATTACACGCAACGAAAAACTTAGTCAGCTTATTTTGCGCACTTACGCACGAAACATTTCAACATTGGCAAAGAAAAGTAGTCTGCTGAAGGATATTAGGGCAAATGTAGAAAATTGTTCAGAAAATACTTTGAATGATTATATAAACGCATTTACCAAACTTTTTGTTATACAAGATATAGAAGCATGGAGTCCAGCGGTAAGATCGGCATCTGCCATACGTCGGGGTGTTAAAAGAGAATTTGTTGATCCGTCTATTGCCGTTGCAGCCCTATCTATGTCTCCAGAAACATTATTAATGGACTTGAAGACCTTTGGCTTTATTTTTGAGTGTATGTGTATTCGCGACTTGAAGGCTTATTCTCAGGCATTAGGAGGCTATATCTCTTATTATCATGACCGATACGATTTAGAAGCAGATGCCGTTCTTCATTTAGAAGATGGGAGATATGCTCTCATTGAGTTTAAGCTTGGAAGCAGGGAAATAGAGGAAGGAGCTGAACATCTTTTAGAAATTAAACGTCTGGTCCAGCAATACAATGCAAAAGAAAAGCAAATCCGACTTCGTGAGCCAGACCTGCTTATGGTGATAACAGGCGGTGTAATGGCTTACTCACGTCCCGACGGTGTTAAAGTTATTCCTTTGGGGTGCATGAGAAATTAAATAGGGAGCAACCAATAGTCTGATGGAATATGCTTTATGGAATAGACTAAATATAAGGGTATCTAATTTTGTAGGCTCAGTATGTAGCACTAAGCACAGAGTGTAACATTAACCGTAAACACCGCTGAATGTACTAATTAGGTTACAAGTGAGTATTTTTAAACGCAAAAGAGGATTTTGTTTCCAAAATCCTCTTTCCTTGTTTTGTGATTCCGTTGGAATCTTTTGTGATTCGGCTGGAATCATTTCCAATATTCTTGCATTTTGATATAATTGGATATATGACAATGTGTTAAACTGTTTTGCTAAACTTTCACTTTGCAGTTGTTTTTGTGGTGATAACACACCAGTAACACATTGTGTATATGACCCAACAAGAATCATTAGCACATATTCTATTGAGGATGTTTTTAACTTGGTCAAAGAGCTACACAACCATATTTTATATCGAAGTGTTTGAGGGACAAGGTGCATCAAAAATTAAAAAACTTAGCATAACACCTACTCCATCTAAATAACGAAACAAAGATAGCTGTTTTTCTTGAATATGACAACTAAACTCATAAAAGATTCAATCAAAGAATACAAAAATAATCATTGAATGACAATAAAGAGCATCAACAATTAAGGTAGGTTCTATTAATTCCCTCAATTCCGCAGCATTATTCCTTGTGAGGTACTTTTATATATTGAAGTGATATTTTGGGATTAATCCATTGATTTGGGAATTTTCCAGGGTTCTTGGTTCTTGCTTAGGCATGAAATCCCCCACCCAAACCAATGGGGAAGTATGAAAAACCACAAAGAAATGCTGCTTATTCAAGGAACACTTCAGAATAGTATGTTTTGTTTGTATACAGGTTCAGAACGTTCTGCCTTCTCGGTAGACACCCAGTCATTGGTGAGGATACAGCGGTATGTGTATATTACTCCGAACATATCCGTCTGTTGCTTGCCATCCTTGTCTTTCAATGGACTACGCTGTACGACAATCCTGTATGACCTTCCTTCTATTAGGTTGTCCATGCTGATGGATGTGACATCGCATTTCTCATAACCAACTTCAATGCTCTTCCATTCTTTCAACTGTCGGAAGTTCTCATAGCGACTGCCACAGTTGGCAGCACGAATGTAGAACGTGTTGCAGCGCTGCTCTACGGTTTGGATGATTTCCTTCGAGAACGACCCGCAGTCGGCACGGAAACGCTCTATCACGACACCAAGTTCTGAGGTTACACGGTCCATAATGCGACGGAGCGTGTCCTCCTGATGGAATATCACATTGGTGTTTCCGTCACGGTTCTCACCTCCGACTATGATGCCCCCGATGGAAACCCAACCAGGGGAATAGCCAAAAACCTGCTTATAGGAATACTTTGCATCGAACTTATGGGCAGGAACAAACTGGTGGTCAAAGTCTAAGTCAACATGACAGCCCGCCTTTATAAGCCCCATTCTCCGTATCATCCGTAAAAGTAAAGTATTCAACTTTTCTGCCGTATTGAAACTGTAAGACTTGCCGGAGGTTTCGCTCTTGTAGACAATGTTCTCTTCAGCAAGCTCCTTTAGTCCGCGCCCCACAGTGTCGGCACCGGGTAATAGTGTATTAGGTCTCTGCTTGAACTGCCCTATAAGTGCATTGATGTCCTCAAGGCATTCTCCACCACAAAGGGAGCTGAAGAAGAGAGAGCCGAAAATACTTCCATGGCTGAATGCCTTGCCGCTACTTCCACGTTTGCCCAATACGGATTCGGTAAGTTTTTCAAAGCCCAACTTTGAGAAAACGTCCATAATGTGATAAATTCCACCGAAAGAAGTGATATTCTCGTTTTTAATTGCAACCTTTGTCATGTCAGATTTTTTATTTGTTTTTTTGTTGGTAGCACTAAGGTAAGTGAAATTTCTGACTTATCCAAGTGTTTTGAGAACTTTGTTTCTCAGACACTTGGAGTTCTTACAAGGAATTGTGCTGCGGAATTAAGGAAAAACAAAAAATAAATTATGCAGCATCCATATATAAAATACGAACAGGATAAAACTTGGACTGTCGTGAATGATTTAATTAATGATTTAATAAATAATAATGATATTGAACTACAGACACCTATAGAGTATGTTGTAGGTTATATATGTAAAGGTTTATTGGATAGTCAAGTAATAAGCGATGGAGGGAAAGGGCGTAATACTCCAAATCAGGAACTGTCAAAATAAAAAGAACAACAAACGTAGCACACAAACGCCAAGCCATCGCAGCAATAAATGAAAGAATGTATAACATTAAGACAATAAGGCAATGGTAAGCCATACATAGATTGTTTGAACTTGCCCATACAAGGGTATGTCCCAACACCCTTATAAGGGTAATAGGCAATACCCTTATATGGGTGTTCATCATTACCCTTATATGGGTATTAAAAGCCGTAAGCAATAAACAGGAAAGAACGACGTTAAATAATTGATAACCAAAATTAGTCGTCCCTTGAAAAGTATTTACCTATCTGGTTATCAACAAAATAATCGTCCATAAACTTGCATATTTCTACAAAGTTTTGTACCTTTGTATAGTAAAACCCTGCAAATTAACGATGCGTAAATCTCCATCCAAAGTCCGTCAGGCATCATTATTTTGGAATCTTGAGGCAATGCTCTCTCCCAATAACTCCCTGTACAAGTTAGCCAATCTGATTGATTGGAATGTGTTTGAGCAGTCTTTTGCCCCACTTTACAGCAAGGACACCGGCCGCATGGCCAAGCCCATCCGTCTGATGGTGGGTATGCTTATCTTGAAACACCTTCGCAACGTTTCAGACGAGAGTGTCGTGGAGCAGTTCTCGGAGAACGCTTACTTCCAGTATTTTTGTGGAATGGAGGCTTTCCGCACTGACACTCCCTGCGTTCCCACCGAGCTTGTCGAGTTCCGTCGTCGCATCGGGGAATTCGGCATGGAGCTGATACTCAAGGAGAGCATCCGCATCAATCTTTCAATCGACGACCAGAGGAAAGAGGAGACCATGGGGAAAGACGGCAAGGATGGACGCGGACGCAAGCCCGATGCGGAGCAGACCGCATTCATTGACACGACGGTGCAGGAGAAGAACGTGACCTTCCCCACGGACTCGAAGCTCCTGAACAAGGTGATAGACTTTTGCCACGGCGTGGCGGAGAAGGAAAACCTCAAGGTCCGCCAGAGCTATGCCAGGGAGATAAAGGGACTGAAGCTCGTTCAACGTTTCAGGGGCAGGAAGAACAGCAAGGCCAAAGTCAGGAAGGCCGACAAGCGGATGCGCACCATTGCGGGCAGGTTGCTCAGGGAACTGCTTCGCCTGCTGCCTGATAAAAACGCTTATCGGGAACGGATTGACACCTGCATGAGGTTTGTCAATGGCGAGCGGTTGGACGGGCATAAGATTTATTCGCTTCACGAGCCGGACGTACTTTGCATCAGCAAGGGAAAAGAGGGCAAGAAGTACGAGTTTGGCAACAAGGTCTCCATCGTCAGGCTGTGGGACGGGCTCATCATCGGCGCGCTGTCATTCCGCAACGAGTATGACGGCCAGACGATAGACAAGGCAATGGAGCAGGTCAGACGACTGTATGACAGGAAAATAAAAGCACTTGCCTGCGACAGGGGATACCGGGGACAAAGCATGAGCGGGCAGACACAAAACATGATTCCGGACATGCCAAAGAAAACAGACTCACAGTACTCCAAAAACAAAAAACACAAACTCTTCCGCAAGCGGGCAGGAATAGAGCCTGTCATAGGCCACTGCAAGGTAGACTATCGGTTAGGGAGGAACTTCTACAAGGGTCTTTTCGGAGACTCCATCAATGTCATGCTTGCAGCTGCCGCATTCAACTTCAAAAGAGCCATGAGGCTTCTTTTGTGCCTTGTTGAAAGGGTGATATTGTGGTGCTGTGGAAGACGGGAATTAAATTTTCATCACCAATTCTTCCCGCAGGTTTATATGAAAAATGCTATGTCACCTTTTTGAGAGTCGACTAGATATATGTTTGTGACAGATATCACAAACTGCTATGGCAGTATCAATCCTCAGAGCATTGACTGGGCGTTATCACGAAAAAAGACTTCTTGTCTGGCTGATAAAAATCATGAAATGGTAAGGACATATTTAACTAAACTCAGCAAAGAACGTTCCATTTATATTCCATCTCAGAATGTCAGAAATGAGACTAAGTTTATAAAAAAATACAGGGTATTGAATAGATGGGAATCATGAAGATGACAAATATGGAAATTGAACAACTGCGGATTGCAGTCATAGGGTTAGGATACGTTGGCTTTCCCCTTTTGCAACTGTTTTCCAGTAAATATAGGTGTGTAGGACTTGATATAAATGCGCAAAAGGTCAAAGACTTGCAGTCCATTATTAAGGAAACTTATAGATTCCAGGTCAGCAACGAATGGAGTGATATTGCGAATTGCAACTTTTATATTGTTGCAGTACCCACACCTGTTGACTCAAATAATTTACCAAAGCTAACAGCATTGAAGAATGTATGTACTAATCTGGCTACACTTCTCTATCAAAACGATATTGTAGTTTTTGAATCAACGGTCTATCCTGGTGCTACGGAAGAAGTTTGTGTACCAATACTAGAACAAGTCTCGTCATTGACTTGCAATGTTGACTTCTTTGTTGGATATTCACCCGAAAGAATTAATGTCGGTGACAATATCCACACATTGGAGAATGTTAGAAAAATAGTGTCTGGATCAACACCTCGTGCTCGAGATGTAATAGCAAATGTATATCAGTCCGTTCTAAAAGAAAACGTAGTTGTTGCTTCTTCCATCAAAATAGCAGAAGCTGCAAAGATGTACGAGAATGTTCAGAGAGATGTTGTTATTGCTCTTGCAAATGAGTTCGCAGATTATTGTAGAGCTGAAAGTATTGACATAAATGAGGTCACAGATTGTGCGGCAACAAAGTGGAACTTCAATGATGTCCGTCCAGGCATGGTTGGAGGTCATTGCATCGGTGTTGATCCATATTATCTATTGAACAGGGCAGCCATAAAAAGTGTCGATTTACCCTTGGTTTCTCAAAGTCGTACAACTAATGAGAAGAAGGTTACATCGGTCGCAGATAGAATCTTAGATATTGTGTCAGAAAAAGAATCAGCAAAAATTCTTCTGCTTGGTTTCTCTTACAAAAAGAACTGTGCAGACATTCGCAATACCAAAGTCGCTGAAATAATAAAATATCTGGAAGCTCGTGGTATTGATGTTGAGTGCTATGACCCGTTAGTCAATATTGAACAAGTAAAAAGAGAATATTCCATATCATTACTTCCAACGAAGCCTGATTTGAGGCTGTATGATTCGATCATCATTATGGTTAATCATAGCGAATTTTGGGAAATGCAAAATAGTAACAAGTTTGATGGAAAAGTAATACATTTGAGAAAATTCTTATGAATCATATTGTCTTAGTCAATATAGAGAACAATACAGAAAAAGTCCATAGACAGTTTTCACCGCCATTTGGAATATTAATTGCGGTATCTGTTCTTCAACGAAATAACGTTGAAGTCATAGTTCGCCACATAGTAAACACTAAAGAGGGTCTTAAAGAACTCTTGAGAGTTTGCGAGGGCGCAATCGCTGTAGGCTTTTCTGTTATGACCTCTCCTAACCTATTGTCTGTCATTGAGGTATCAAAGCTTCTACATAATCAGGGAATATTTGTCTACTGGGCAGGTACACATGTAACCTTGTTGCCAAAGATTTCACTGCAAGATTCATGTGTGGATGCAGTGCTAAGAGGAGAAGCAGAACAAAATCTGTATGAATTTTACTTGTGGCGGCAAGGAAAAATAAGTGCAGATGCTGTTCCTGGGCTTTGTTACATTGATAATGGAGAATTTCGTATTTCTCCTATACCTGCTATAACCATGCCTGATACATTGGGTTATCATCCCTTTGCTTTGTTGGACATAACAAGTATTTGGACAAACCTATACAGAAGAGAAAGAATTATATACCAGGCAAGATTCTTCCATTCATGACGAGTAAAGGCTATGTAAAAAGATGCGCTTTTTGTTATAACACTGTTGTGAATCGTTCAAAATGGAGAGGATATCCATTGCAAAATGTTTATAAGGAGATGGATTACCTTATTGACAATTACGGTGTCACGGGCTGGATGTTTTATGATGACAACATTTTCGTTGACCCTACAAGGGCGTGGAGTATTATTGAAAAATACAAAATGCCGACATCTGTGGAGCTGGATTTGATGCGTGTTGACGAAGCTCTTGTAGAAAGAGCCTTATCTTCAAACGTGGCCAAACTCTATATCGGCATTGAATCTGGTTCTGACAAAATGCTGCGAAAAATGCACAAAGGAATAACAAGGGCAAAAGTTATAGAGAAAATGCAAATGTGTCAGCAAATGGGCATACATGTTGATTTGTCATTTATAATGCTTTTGCCTGGAGAATCTCCAGAGGATTTGAAACTGACTCTGTCTTTGGTAAAAGAATTAGATGAACACGACAATATCAAAATTGATGGACCGAAATGCTTTAATCCATATCCAGGAACAGAATTCTTCGACGAGCTTCTGGCATCTGGTTGGAAAGAACCAACAAGTAACGAGGAATGGGCCAAATATAACAGAAACATTGCTGTAGGTGAGACTGGATTCAATTTATCCGAAGAGCACATTAGATTACTAGAAGACTATCATTTGCTATGATAAGGAATATAAAATTTAGGCATATCTTAGTGGCTGGCGGCGCTGGCTTTATTGGCTCAAACCTTTGTAAGGTTTTAGTTAATAGTGGTTGTAAAGTTACATGTATAGATAATCTAAGCACTGGTTGTCTCGAAAATATCAAAGAACTAAAAGATAACTCGCATTTTAATTTCATTCAATTCGATATAAAGGATGAACATGACACCGCTCATCTTGTGCCAATTGATTTAATTATCAATATGGCATGTGTCGCTTCACCAAAAGCATATTACAAAGAGCCTATAGATACGTTGATGACCTCCGTAGTCGGGACTCGTAATCTTCTAGAATTGGCAAGGAAGCTTGACGTTCCTATGCTTCAGGCTTCTACAAGTGAAATATACGGTGATCCAGCACTTGATATACTACCCGAATCTTATTCTGGCAACGTATCTTGCACGGGACCAAGAGCTTGCTATGATGAAGGTAAACGCGCAGCAGAATGCCTATGTATGGACTATTTTAGAAAATATGGGGTTAAGGTGAAGATTGTGAGGATTTTCAACACCTATGGCCCCAATATGGCGTGTGGAGATGGACGGGCAATTCCAGAGTTCATTAACAGAGCTCTTTCTGGAAAGAATATTATCATTTATGGAAAAGGTTCGCAAACAAGAAGTTTCCAATATATAGATGATACTATCACAGGACTTGTTGCTATGCTGAACTCCGACGAAATCATCGGTCGACCAATAAATATCGGCAATCCAAATGAAGAGTGCTCCATACGTGATCTTGCACAGCTGATAATAGACCTGCTTAAGTCCAAATCAGCTATTCAATATAGCGATGCTCTTGTAGATGACCCCAAGAAGCGTAAGCCTGATATAACTTTGGCGGAAAAATTACTTGATTGGCATCCTCAAACAAGCCTTGTTGATGGATTGGTAAAAACAATAGAATATTTTAAGAACAAATGATAGAACTTCCTACAATAACCGAAGCATCAATTGATATGTCAACCATATGTCAATTACGATGTGTAGAATGCTCTACGTCCAAAGGTATTACCCACCGTGGTATCGTTGGAAAGGGACAATTCAGTTTAACACAGTTCGTGAAATTTATTTCTCAGAATCCTCAGATTAAGAGAATTGAGATGTCAAACTGGGGCGAAATCTTCTTAAACAAGGAAATAGGCGAAATCATAAAATGTGCCTATGAAAAAGGCGTGACTCTATACTGCGGTAATGGTGCAAACTTCAATGATGTAGATGATAGTGTATTAGAGGCACTTGTTAAGTACCAAGTAGAATTTCTAAATCTGTCTATCGATGGTGCATCGCAAGAAACATATGAGCAATACAGAGTTAGAGGAAACTTTAACAAGGTGTTGGCAAACATAAAGCGCCTTAACTATTATAAACAGAAATACAACTCTCAGAGGCCTTATCTATCATGGCAATTCATAATATTTGGACATAACGAGCATGAGATTCCATTGATAAAAAAACTTTGTGAGGAGTTGGGGCTCAAATTTAATCCTAAACTGAACTATTCCCAATTCTCACCAGTAAGAGATAAAGATTTCGTTCGTGCAGAAAGCGGCTTAGGAGTTGCTGACAGGGAAGAATTTAAAAAAGTCCATCATAAGGAATATAAAGCACCCTGCTACCATTGCTTTACCAGTCCACAAATTAATTGGGACGGTAAAATCTTGGGGTGTAGTGTCAATAAATGGGAAGTATTTGGCAACATAAATGACCAATCCATACTTGAATGGGAAAACAGTGATAACTATAAGCATCTAGTAAGCGTGCTTTTCGAGGGAGAGCCTTGCACTGCCGACTTGCCGTGCTACCACTGTCCTAACTATCAAAAAATAAAGAAAACGCCTTTAACCATTGAAGGTCTCCAGCAATATATCAATTACACACCACCTGCACTAAGATGAAGTCAGAACTCAAAGGAATCATAGTAGAAGTTGATATCACACATCGGTGTAACCTCGCATGCAGACATTGCAATCGACTTTGCAATGCAGAAAAGCTATATGGGGTAACACGCTCACATATTGACATGGAAAAGGTACATATAGATTTTCTATGTCAGGAGATTAAACGACACCAACCTGGCCTGGTCAAAATGATCCGTATTCTTGGAGGTGAACCTTTGTTGTCTGACATTATAGATTATGCGGTTCTTACATTTGAGGAACTCAAAGAAATTGGCTATATAGAACTGATCAACATCGTATCTAACGGTACAATACAGCCGTCAATTACGGCTAAGCCTTATGTGGTTTATTCTCCTGTATGCATTGGAGATACAATTCATGAGAAAGGCAATGTATTAACAGCAGAAGAAGTCTTAAAGATAAAGAATATAAAGCATCGAAACATTACTATATGTCCAAAGGATTTTAATGAAAAGGCCACTATATGCAATCGCGTGGAAGTGTGCGGAATCCATTACTCCGTTTTCGGATTTGCATATACTGCAGCATGTTTTCCTGCAATGTATGTGTCGATGAACAATCACAGAAGGTTCATGCATCATCTACCAACTAATCTATCAGATTTCTTTGATGGGGCCTTTAATCACGATGTGTGTGAAATTTGTGTTTCTGCCATCAATACTTACAAGAGTATGACGCAAGAGAATCCAGACTATAATCGATGGTCTTATATCGGGAACTCATGGAAAGATATTATTGCACAGAACAGTCTGCAATTCAAAGAGCCTGACGTTAGCTGGATTCAGAATATAAATAAGAAATAAAATACATTTATGGTACTAAATAGAGAACAATTCGATGCATTCAGAATGGAAATAGCTACGTTCGGTAATATCCCCATTTTAAGTAAGTACTGTGGCATAGGTTGTGTTTTTTGTAAAGTTCATACAGATTCGTATTTGGGTCATTATCCCAAAATACCAGCTATTGAAAAAGAAGACTTGGTAAAAGGATTTGAGTATATCAACCCAAATGTAAACTATGTTAGACTGGGTGCAGGTGTACTTGTCGCCCCACACACAGACCCTTTTTTGCATCCAGACATCTATGACTTCATCAAAATTGCAGCAGACTATTTTCCCACCAAGAAAATAACCACTGTAACTACTGGGGCATATATAAAAGAAGATAAAATTGATTTTCTGAAATCAATACCCAATTATGGTATAGACCTGTCTCTCATCACTATGCAAGAACAACGTGAGGCAATTATTCCACGTTCTGCACGTGAGAGGACTATGTATTTACTTGAGCATGCGCCATTGAATAAGTGCACTTTGATGTTTACAGGAAATCTTGATGACATTAAGAGAGACCTTGAACTGCTTTATAGACTAGGAGTAAACAAGAAAGTCAGACAGATTCTTGTTCGTAGAATGGAACATACAGCAACGTCTCAACCTAGATTGAAGAAGTTGTCTCAAGCCTGTATTGATACATACGAAGAGTGTATAACTTGGGTCAAGAATAACTATCCCGATGTAATATTTACTGTGCCTATTCTTAAAGATGTGTTCAGGGGTGGGAACAATGAATATTTTATAGATGCTGATGAGCGAATTGAGAAACAAAAGGAGATTATCAAGAGCCTTCCCGAAGGCACATTCGTAAATCTCATCTGTCCATTATCGGGTTATGATTACTTTACAAACGCTTTCAGGGATGTACCAAACGTGAAAACAAACTTGATAGAAAACCATTTGTATGGTGGATCTGTTTCTGTTTCAGGCTTGCTCAATCACAAAGATATTCGCAAGCAGTTTAATCCAGAAAAAAATGATGTGATGATTCTGCCAAATGAGATGTATAATGCTGACGGTTGTGATCTGTTAGGCGAAAAAATTCATGAACTGGAGCTATATTATAATGCTAAAATAATTCTTGCATAATATGGAGACTTTATTGTGGAATAAAATTAGAGTCCTAGTGACAGATGGATGCAATTATAGATGTCCGTTTTGTCATAACGAGGGGCAGGCGAAAACATCAAAAGCCAAAGTAATAAGGTATGAAGACTTTTGCCGCATTATTGATGTGTTGTCTACACAGAATATTGAAGAACTTAACATTAGTGGCGGTGAACCTTTCCTTCACAAAAGACTTGTTGACATGATTATGTATGCTGATCAGCATCTTGATTGTGACATCAGCTGCGCAACGAATCTTTCCCTGATTTCTCCAGAACAGATTAAACAGTTAAGCAACACACGTGTGAAATTTAACATTCAATTCCCTTATGTAAATCCAATATCCTTTGGAAGAAGTACTGGTAATGGGTGCTTGGATACTATTGTTAATAAAGTTTCGCAAGTGCATTCGGCTGGAATTGAGATTGGGCTTAACACAGTCATACAAACAACTTCCAACAAGACGGACGTTGAAGATATGATTGATTTCGCTTTGCAACATGACCTTCCTTTAAAACTGCTTCCTCAGATTGGAGGTGAAGACAGATGTACATATAAAGAATTCGTGTTCCCATTATTAGAAAAGTATTGTATAGAGAAGAAAAACAAAGGGACTGGTGCTATCAGATGGCGCATCAAGAATGGTGACAAGGAAACCACTATATTGTATATTGATTCCCCTTGCTTTTACAAGGATATTGATACTTGCAAAAACTTTAGTGAGATAAGAATTCATCCAGACCTTGTGGCTCAGCCGTGCATCATGAAGGATGAAACTTACCCGATAGATATCCAAAAAGATAGTGAACAGATTATAAACCAGCTTAACGATATATGGAAGAACTTCACGAGTTGTTAGTCAATTACAACTCCTACAATATCAAGGAAAAGTATCAACGTTCATGGAGCAAACAGTTCTGTGAGCCTACCTTTCCTATATATTGGCAGAAAGTGTTTGAGATTTTACGTTATGAAAACAGAGAGCAAAGAGTTGTAGAAATAGGTTGTGGCCAAGGTGATGTAACAAGCATTTTTTGTCATTTGGGTTTCAAAAATATAAAGGCTTTTGAAAGGGATACTGACATGGCCGAGGTTGCAAAAGAAAAAATAGCCACTTTGTTTTCTCGGAATGAAATTATAGTGTCCGCAGAGTTTCCTCAATCGCCTATTGTTTCAGACATACTCGTTTTAGTGAATTGCGCATATGACGATGGTGTAAAGACTAAAGAAGAGTATTTGCGCAAGCTGCAAGGCTTTTACGACATTGCAGGAACTCCTGCTCTATTTATATTGGAAGTTATCGATTCATCCTATACTATAGAGGACGAGAATTTCCCTTGTCAAATACGACTTGACTCAAAGGATATTGAACGTTTGTTCCCCAATGCGGACATTGGTTCATGGGAGACATATCGCTATCCTCAAAATAAACGAACAAAACGATTATATATCATAAGAAAGAAGCAATGAATATAACTATAATAACTAACGAATATTCAACAGGTTCAGGTGGTGGCCTTTCATATAGTTGTCACCAACTGGAATGCTTACTTCAAAGTATGGGACATAGTGTTAAAGTTTGTCGTTCAAGTATATGTGAAACAGATGTTATCCACGGCGGTTACAATAACCATCTCGGATTTGATATAGTAAAGGAATCTTTGTTAAAGAGATGTGTAGAAACAATACCTGAAGGAAACTTGCTGATAGGTTTCGGAGGAGGATACAATGGCTATTTTACCGCGCTTCTTGCGCAAAAAAACAGATGCGGGTATTGGCTGATGTTTCGTGGGTCTGATGCAAACCTATGTAAGTGGAATTTTGAAAATTTCCACTACAACAAATATGCCTTGGAGAAGTGCGATAAGGTGTTTGCTTTGTCACGAGAAATTGCTGATAACATAAAACTTGTCGCGCCTAATAGAACAAACATTGTTGTCATTCCTAATTATACAGAACGTATCTCAAAGCAAATAAAGACCCCCAATAAGAATAACATTCATATTGGATGTGGAGCATTCCATCTGAATGAGAAGAAAGGAATCAGTCTTCTGATGAGAATGGTTGCATCTTATGCACAAACATATAATCAAGATATTACTTTGGAATGTGTAGGACAGATTGATGATGACGTTCTGGAACAATATCAAAATCTTGCAGATGAAATGCAGATTTCAGATATGGTATCCTTCACGGGGCGCATGGAGAGAGAAGATTTCAAAAGAGTACAGGGTAGGTGGGACTATTATATCCAGGGTTCAATTTGTGAAGGAATGGGTAATTCTGTGATAGATAGCATGTCTCTTGGAATACCGGTTCTTTTGACAAATACTGGTTATGTGGCAGAAATGGCCAACAAACTTTATCCTGAAATGATATTCTCCAGCTATGAACCGTCTAAGATGGCAGCTCAGCTATACAACATGATTACTGACGATGACTCGTTGGATAAGTATGAAAGCTTCTATTCTGCTTTCTTCACATCAACAACAGAAGAGGTGATTAAACATTTGTGGGAATCTCAGCTTAATAACGATAATCATGTAGCTGTAACGAAGCCTGACGGCATCATTTCTCTCTCACTGCATGATGTTGACGGAGTTAGCCATGACAATATAACAACTCCAATATCTGTATTTGAAAGTTTTGTAGAGCAAGTACATAGTAGAGGATACATACTTTGTTCTATGAATGATTATATGAATAGGCCAGCTTACAAAAGAAAAAATTGTATAGTCTGTACTTTTGATGATGGATATGTCGGATTGCTTGATAATGCGTTGCCAATAATGAATCGTTATGGTTTTTCAGCAACAGTGTTCGTATGCTCTGACTATATGGGTGACACAAACAAATGGAATTTCAAAGATAAAAAATTAAGAATGCACCTTGATGTGGATGGCCTTCTGGAACTTCAACAAAATGGTTGGGAAATTGGTTCTCATGGCGTCACTCATCGCTCATTGCTTAGACTGAATGATGATGAAATCGTGTTCGAACTTGAGGAATCAAAGAGAAGATTAGAAATTATTTTTGGACCGATTAAATCATATGCATATCCATATGGAGATTATAGCGAGTATATACTCGGAAAAGTAAGTGAATATTACCAGTATGCTTTCTTGTTAAGACAAGGAGGTGTATACCTTCCCGTGGACTCTTTATCCATTCATAGATACTACATATCAGAAATTAATCAGATAATTCAACTCTCATGAAAATACTTGGAATATTTAGAGGCTTCCCTGGGCTTGGACGCGTTGTTTCAGGTGTAGCTCTGTTGGAGACTTTACGTGATAAATATGATTGTGAAATAAAATGTATTAGTTATCTGCAGGGTAACAGATATTTGGAGTCTCACGAATTTGAAGACATTAGAGAAGCAATTCCAATGGATTATTGCTCAATCGGTTTGTTGCCAACAAACAAAATGGGACAATATATTCACCAAACTATAAGGACATTTAACCCAGACGTTGTGCTTATTGATGGTGAACCTTTGCTTACTCACTCATTAAGAATCTCGCATCCAAATATTAAAATTGCGGTTTTGTTAAATCCTGCAGATGTTCGAAATGACGAGAATGACAAAGAGTCTATGGACTATTTCAATACGTTGTATGCTTGTGCTGATTTGGCTATAGTTCATGGTCTTCGAAAAATTACAGACAACGGCACTTACAGAGATTTTGTTTCTACAAATACTATATTAAGACCAGAGATTATGAGTGTTTATCATAAAACCTCCAAAAATATATATTGTGTTTTGGGAGGAGGAACTGTAAATGTTGGACATCAATTTGCAGCATCTACTATTGCCTTGGCTGAGTTATGCCAGCAGGCTGCTGTTTTGATGCCTGATTACACCATGCATATTATATGTTCAAGTTCAAATATTTATGATGCCATAAACGAAAACTACACTCCTAATAATGTTGTGCTGCATTCACATGTTCTTAATGCCTCTGACTATTACAACGATGCATGTTTAATTATAACACGTTCCGGTCGAAACACGTTAAGTGAATTGGCTTTTCTTGGTATACCAGCCATTTCTGTCATTACTGGAGATGATTATCGA
Source organism: Prevotella pallens ATCC 700821 (assembly GCF_000220255.1). Lineage (GTDB taxonomy): Bacteria > Bacteroidota > Bacteroidia > Bacteroidales > Bacteroidaceae > Prevotella > Prevotella pallens. The sequence goes on along the minus strand of NZ_GL982514.1, from coordinate 339,576 downwards.
CGCAAAGAACAAACTCTGAATTTGAAGGCTATAAATTCTGATAATATAAAGGCAATTCCAACTAACATTGATTTGGTAGAGTTTGTTGCTTTGTGTAAAAAACTGGTGGATACTTCATATGCCCAAAGGACATTCATACCAGGAAATGATACTGCTATTCGTAAAATCTTAAGTATGTAGTACGATGGAGATATTCTTATCAATTGTTATTCCTGCATTCAATGCTGAGCAGTATTTAGAGCATTGCATAGATTCCATAGTCCATCAAAAGGCTTATCAGAAATGTAATGGTAAGCTATTTGAAATTATCGTTGTCGATGACTGTTCCAAGGATAACACTTATGCTGTAGCAACAAAGTATAAGCAATCGCATGATATAAGCAACATGCAAATAATTCGACACGAATCTAATAAACAGCAAGGAGCTGCACGAAACACCGGTATTCATGCTGCACAAGGTAAATATTTGTGGTTTGTAGACGTTGATGATTATTTGGAAGAGAATATCCTAGATGTTGTTTTCAATGCAGTTTGGGAAACGGAATTGGACGTATTTCAATTTAATGCGCTAGCTGAGAGCTTGGATGGTAATAAACATGGTGAAGCATGGTTCGAAAAAACTGTAGGTCCAATGTCTGGTTTGGAATATCTTACCTATGAAGCATCAGTTCATTACGAAAACAGAATAAGAGCGACATGGTCTAAATGGTTCAGGAAAGACTTCCTAATTCAGAATAATCTCTTTTATGAGGAACACGTATATTGGGAGGACGTGGTACATACCTTGAAATGTATTTATTATGCCAAGAGCTTCGTGTATATGCCTGTTGTAGGCTACATCTATGTTCAAACTCCAAATTCGGATATGCGTGGCAAACAAAATGGCAAGAAATATTCAGATACTATTAAGTTCTGTGTGGATTCTATTGAGTTCATGACTACAGTTCAAATGCCAAAACCTCTTTGTGAGTTCCTTGGCGAATATTATGAGCGTGTATTAAGAAAATATAGACAGAATTTGCATGGCCTATCCAAAGAAGAATTTGATGTATTCGACAGAAATGTTGAAACAATGAATACAAGTGTCTTTGAAGGTTTTTGGAATTCAGATGAACACAATTGGATTTGCTCAACGAGTGGACGATTATCAGAATGGAGGAAATGGATACGAAAATAGTATATGTTTTGTCTAGTGACGAAAACGACCTATTTTGGGAACAGTGTTTAATCTCAGTCATGTCGGCTCGTCATCACATGCCTAATTCTACAATATATCTAGTATGTGACGATAGAACGTATGCTACCTTAAACGGACTACGACAACAGATATTTTCGATTGTCAATAAGACGATCGTAGAGAACTTCGAACCTTCTGTGTCGAAAGTTGAACGCTCAAGACTAATGAAGACTAGATTACGAGAAATTGTCTTTGGTGATTTCTTATACTTGGATTGTGATACCATGGTAATACAGTCTTTGGCAGAAATTGATCAGGAATCAGCTGATATTGCTGCCGTCTTAGATGGGCATTGCTTGTTCAAACATCATCCGATGAGAGACTATTTCTTGAAACAGAATGCAGGTCTACAATATAAACATGATAAGATAACACAATACTTCAACGGAGGAGTTATGTATGCAAAGGACTCTGAAGCTGCTCATGTGTTTTATAAGCAATGGCACTCAAATTACCAATTGTCTGTATCAAAGGGAATTTTTATAGATGAACCAGCACTCTCAAAAAGTAACTTAGATCCATGTTGTGTGAAAATTGAAGAGCTGAATGGAAGTTGGAATTGCCAGATAAGATTCGGTGCTTTATACCTTGCCAACGCTAAGGTGCTGCACTTTTGTTCTAAAAAGAATATGCCTGTTAGTAGATTGTCAGAAAAGAACTTCTTAAAAACAGTCAAAGCTTATGGTATTGATACCCCTATGCTATCTAATTACTTACAGGATTGGAGAAGTACTATGGAATGCGGATATGTAGTAGGTGTAGGTTTGGATGCTGAGTTTATGCTGTCACGCAATTATGAACAGGCAAGGATGAACTTTATAAATGCTGGTATTCAACAGGATTTATATTTCCCACATATTAAGATATTTAAAGATGGCTGGAGATTTGTCAGAAATAATATACTTGGTCATATTGCACCTGTCCGTCTTGCTAAAATACTGTACAAAGAAAAATTTGGAATCGACATAACAGAAGAGAATTATTCTAACTTCAACAAGATGCTCTTTAGACTTTTAACAGAGTCCGATACATCAAGTTGGACAATGCTTGCTGACAAGATTGCAGTCCGTGATTATATAGCGAAACAAAATCTAGAGGATATACTGTGTCAAAAATATGCAGAATGGAAAACTGTATCTGCAATAGACTTTGACACGCTCCCAGAGCAGTTCGTCTTAAAATGTAATCATGACAATGGCTCTTGTATTGTGGTAAGAGACAAATGGTCACTAGATATGGAGTTTATTAAGCGCTTCTATAAGAAAAAATTGAATGCACAGTTCGGAATCACAACAGCTGAACCTCACTATAAAGGAATATCACCATGCGTGTTTGCAGAAGAATATCTGGCACCTGATAAAGACTATTCAAGTTCTGTAATTTGTTATAAGTTCTTTGCTTTTTATGGAAAGGCTGATTATTGCCAGGTTGTATATGATAGCAATTCATATAAAACTCAGCGTAGCGTTATCTATGATACGAACATATGGGAGAAACAAATTGGCTTCATCAATAGACATGAAGGCTCATTGGACATTCCTGTTCCGACAACGCTGGAAAAGATGCGCCATGTGGTACATCAGTTGGGCAAGACACTACCATTCTGTAGAATTGATCTTTACGAATTTCATAACAAGGTCTACTTTAGCGAAATGACATTCTTGCCAGGAGCTGGTAGAATAACGTCTTTCTCAGACGAGTTTTTAACAATATTAGGAGGCAAACTAATAGAAATGCAAAATTCATGGATTTTGAAATCAAAGAAAATACAAATGTAATCATTGTGACAGGTGTTGCTGGTTTTATCGGCTTTTCCCTTACTCTTTGTTTATTAAAACAAGGAGTTACTGTTATTGGGATAGATAGCCTGACTGGAGAAAAAAAACAAAATGTTTTGCAAGATCAACGTTTAAGTATGTTGATGAAATTCGATTCATTTGTTTTCTTAAAACATGACTTATCTTTAGATTGTACATTATTGACTCCTTGGTTTAAATCTGTACATACTGTTATTCACCTAGCAGCATCCCCAGGTGTAAGAGATTCTATAGAACACCCTGAACGCTACATCCGAAACAATATTGTAGCATTTTCGCATGTCATTCATTTGGCAGCTAAATGTCACGTCAAACATTTCGTGTTTGCAAGTTCCAGCAGTGTTTATGGTAATCACATCATTCCGAAAGATGGAATATCAGAAGATATGGTGGACGATACTCCTAAGAGCATCTATGCAATGACTAAGAGACAAAATGAGCTAGAAGCCTATGTAGTTTCAAATTCAACTGACATGAAAATTACAGGTTTAAGATTCTTTTCTGTCTATGGAAAATGGGGAAGACCAGACATGGCACCATGGATTTTTGCAAAAGCTATGCTCCAAAAAGAACCTGTAGTTTTATATAGCGGCGGATTATGCAAACGAGACTTTACCTACATAGATGATGTTGTCAACGCAATAAGTGCCATTATACATTTAGAAAGAAAGCGACAGTTTGAAATATATAATATAGGTAGTTCATCTCCTCACACCGTTAAAGAATTGGCTAATTTCATACAAGAAGAAACAAACTGCAAGACCATATTTTCAGAGAAGCCTCTTCCTGTAGCTGACGTGAGCATCACCCATGCAAATATGAGTAAGTTTAATAGAGATTATGGAGAAATCTGTTTCGTGAATTTCAGAACAGGCATCAAGCAGTTCTGCGCCTGGTTCAAGACGTATGATGGTGAAACAATCAGATAACATAGATAATGTATCTTCAAAAACGATAATGATAAAAAAAACATCAAATTATGAATGATGCTCATACCGTTAACCTTTAACCCAAATCGGTCATTAGGATTTCTCTGTTTCGTACGGCAAAGAGAAATTCTTTAATTTTTTCCATATGGACAAGAATGATTGGCGTGTTTTTAGAGATCTGGCCAAATATAGGATATGCTTGTCTTTTGTTCTCCCCAGATAGGCTGGCGTTGATATCAACTCGTACCGAATTGTTTTCAGAAATTTCTTCTTGTTGGAATTAATCAGCGCATGTCTGAACAACGACATAAAGTTATATGCCATTACAATGAAACTCCCGCATGCCTCTGTTGCCCAGAAGTTATGTGTGACAAAATCATCAATGGAGAAATCATTCTTCAGTTCCTTTATTCTGTTCTCAGAATCCGCCCTTCCGCGATATGAGTCATATACAATCTTGACCGGCAGGTCAAGGTCGGTTACGAAGCAGCTGTATCGGTATTTCCCGAAATCTTCCCCATCCTCGAAAAGATCCAGCTGCTTGATTTGCTTTCCCGCAGCTTTTGGGCGCTTCTCAATTTCTTGCCTGATCATCACAACGCATCTGGGTTTCTACCAACAGTTTGCCTGATAGATGGTTTCGGATATTTCCAATCCGTCTATCTGCTCTATCCATTTGCGTTCATGGGTAAGACTGTACTTTATACGGTTATTGAAATGGCAGGCTATGATATAGTGTAACCCTTTGTTTTCCAGATAGTCCAGTATTTCCTTTGCAAAGAAGCCACTATCCATGCGGACCAGTCCGACACGTTTGCCCTCAAGTATTGAGAGTGTGTCCTCAAGAAATGACAGATAGTTGGTACTTGCAGATGTGTTGCCAGGACGTAGCCAGTAATTTGCTATCATCCTCACATCGGAAACGAATGCAAGAAGAGGATGGTGCGACAGTCGTCCAGGACGTTTGGGGTTGTACCCTTTGGCTGCTCCCTCCTGGTTTCCCTCACGGACTATCACAGTCGAATCGAAGTCCAAGGTGTAATTGTCGAACTTCAACTCTGAGAAAAACCAACGGAACAAATTTCCAAAAACACGCTGGTTGACAGCTTGGGAGAATTTGTTGAGATAGCGATGGTCTGCTCCACGTTTCCACCCAAGCAGGTCACATAGTGCAGTGTCATAACGTATCACGTCAAGATGGCCAAAGCAGCTTGCTCCACACCACACACCTGCAAACAGTCCCAATATTAATTGGATCGGGTTGTAGCCACGATTGGATCCTTGAAGCGGAACACCACTTTGCATAACATGTTCTTCAAAATGGCATTTCTCAAGCATTTTGAAGAACAGGGAAAGACCACCAAAAGGTGTTATTTTCGAAGGTTATTAATTTTGTTTTATAGAAAAGGGCTAACTTTGTAAACCAAACTTTATAAGATTGCGCAATTCTTCAAGTTTTTATTCACATACCATGATAAAATAAAGAGCGGCCCATAAAAACATGAAAAATAAGGCACTGGAACTTGATCAGAATGTGCCAATAGCGAACTTTGCGAAGAAAATGAATGAACACCGAAGAAGTTTAGTTTCTCACAGCAAAAAGAGAGCGCCATGGCAGGTAATGAGTTGAAGAGAGCCGGAAATGGAATGGAAGAACTGCAAGCAAGGATGCTTGGGCATCTTGCTGCAAGTTTGAAATGGAATGTGGCATCTTCAACTCATCACTGGCCTTGTAGCGCACGAAATGACCTAACCTCTCTCCCTTGTCATTCTACGTCCCTGAAGAATGATGAAAGCGGTATTGTAATGGTTGCTGCTCTATGCGCAATGAATGGAGATACGGCTTTCAGGGAAAAAGCCTTCTGAAATATAGGTAAAACCACATAGGTAGTCTGTGTAACTCCACTGCAACACAAGAATTGGGTTACACTGGAGATGCACTGACGTTACACAGGAAAAATGTGCGATATGGTGTGCATAGGCACGGAGCAGGAGGTAAGATGGGGAACCGTGGAGCGGTCATGGGCGTCAGTTCATCACCAACGTAACAGCGGTAGCCTATCTTTCCTGTACCATGCTATGCACTCCATCCAGCACATAATGGATAACCGATCTCCCTTGTTGCTCTGTGTCCCAACGGAGCGATGAAAGCGGTGTGGAGTCATCACACTCATTTATGGCGTGATAGCGAAATACGGCTTTCAGGGAAATTAAGTACTCCCAAATAAAAGTCTTGTTTTTGATGCAAAAAGCAAGACTTTTATTTTAACCAAGCATTAGTCAGCTAAGCATCTTTCTCCCAAATAGGCAGCGGACTGTGACCGCTGCCCGATTTTGCAAGCTGGTCATACCTTGACAGATATACCCCAGCCATGCTCGCTCCTCCCTGCTTATTCTGCCCACCTGCTTACAAGGATGGTTGCAGAGCACCCAATCAATCTCACGGTATGACAAAGTGGTCTGTATGCCACTGTCCATAACCACTCCACAGAGTTTTATGATTTTGCATAACACTTGGCTTCCTCGCTGCTCTCTGCTTCTACCTTGAAAGTACCCTCGAAGATGTATCGAGCCGATACGCTATAAATCTTCTTCATTGTATTTCCTTTTGAAGGAGTATGCCAGAAACTCGGCACACTCCTGGTTCTACTTAGTCAAACATCGCATTGACGTGGGTTTCAAACTCGTCGTCTGAATAGCTGTAGAAGATGTCGTCTTCCACATATCCGTAAAATAGATTGTCCACTGATGGAAAATCTTCTTTCCACTTGTCGCACACACTACAGGGTGCAAATAGGGCATCGCCCAACTGCGCATTGCAAATCTCTCTTGCATCAACGCCCTCTATCGAAAAAATACTGATATTCTCCATGCCTTTAGAAATGAAAATCAATGATACCACCGATATAAAGTTCGTCACCCTCCGTCAGATGCTCCACTATGCGCATCAACTCCGCCGACTTTTCCGCAAAGGTCTGATAGTCGTCATTACAAAGGTAGAATTGGGCATCAGTGTCCAGCGGATTTTGCAGCTCGGTCTCCAACTGGTATACCTCACCGCAAAAGTTCATCACGTTTTCCATGTTTACCTTTGCCGCCTTCGTCTGAATACGCTCAACCCACTCACGTTTCCACTGCTCAAACCCGCCTTGATACACCAAGGTCGTTTCATCTTTCAGGCGAAACATGCCCAATGGCAGAATATGAGCCATGAGCGAGTAAACGGCTCTCTTCCGTTCTTCTTCTGATATGGCGGCACAATAGTCATAATCGCAGCCATCACCCTGCAACAAGGTATCTTCACAAAGATAGCCCTCGATGCGTTCTTCCGATAATTGAAAAATCCATGCGTGCATAACTTACAATTTTAAGAGGTTATCAATCTTAATCTTTTCCCTTTTGTGAAGTCGAAAGACTTCTTGTAGGTGCTTGATTTTCGAGCAAGAAAGGACGGCATAAGCGGGAAAGACAAGGCAAGCAATGCACGGAAAAATTGACGGAATACCCAAATCTTGATTTGAGGAAGGCTGCCGTCTATTTTTCTGCGTATAGTCGCAGCGGTGCTTGCCGCTCTTTCCTATGCCGTAACTTTGCAAAGAAAATGAGTACTTGCAACAAGGAGACAACCGCAAATATGGAAATGATAGAAAGTAAATACCGCACATCATGACGTACCTTTCTCTGATAATAGGGAAAACAAGAAAATAATTACTGTTTTCTTGCTTAAATGATATGAAATAGTTATATTTGCTGCATAAATCTGTGTCGTGACACAAAAATATATTCTAAAATGCTATTTGAACGGAAGTATTACCTAAGCCAGCTACAGAATGCTGATGGAAACGGTATGATCAAAATCATCACCGGGATGCGACGCTGTGGCAAGTCATTCCTCCTTTTCAATATCTTCCGAAAGAGTCTTCTTGAAAGGGGCATTCACGAAGATCACATTATTAAAGTCAATTTGGAGGATCGCCGAAATAAGAAGCTACGTAATCCAGATGCACTTCTTGAACATATCGATAAATTGATGACAGATACAGAGAAGTATTACATTCTGTTGGATGAGGTGCAGTTGGTCAGTGAGTTTGAGGATGTTCTTAACTCTTACCTTGACGTACCCAATGCAGAAGTGTATGTTACCGGCTCAAATGCAAAATTCCTTTCAAGAGATATTATAACGGAATTTCGTGGACGAGGATGGGAAGTACGCATCCACCCACTTAGTTTTGCAGAATATTATGAGGTGATAGGTGGTGAAAAGGCAGAAGCCCTGGATCAATACTATAAATATGGTGGCCTGCCAGCTGTGGCAGGAATGAAACGAGCTAAAGACAAGCAGAATTACCTCCGCGAGATTTTTGAGACGGTGTATATAAGAGACGTTATTGACCGCAACCATCTAAAGAATGCAGACGGCTTACGGGAGCTGGTTCGTATTCTTGCCTCTACTATGGGGGCGAGTACCAACGTGCGACGAATTTCAAACACTTTCAAGACTGCCGCAGGCATAGATGTTGCCCCGGCAACGATAGCCAAATACATCGAGTGTCTGCAAGATGCATTCATCATTAGCGAAGCATTACGCTATGATGTCAAGGGTAGGAAATATATCGGCACAGAAACCAAGTATTATTTCGAGGATTTAGGGATAAGGAATGCCGTTGTTGAATTTCGCCAATTTGAGCCAACCCATATTATGGAGAATGTTGTATATAACGACTTATGCCGCAATGGTTTCTCGGTTGATGTCGGATTAGTTGAAAGTTTCAAACGCGATAATAACGGCAAACTCACAAGACGAAACCTCGAAATAGATTTTGTCGTCAATCGGCATGATGAACGATTATACATTCAGTCTGCCTATGCTTTACCTTCAAAGGAGAAAGTTGATCAGGAACAAGCCTCACTCTTGCAAGTGTCAGACGGCTTCCGCAAGATTATCATTGCCGGCGATCATTACAGTACTGGTTACAATGAGAATGGAATCTTGGTAATTGGACTTTACGATTTTCTGTTGGAGAAAGCGAATATCTGGAAATAGTATAAACAGCAAGTCTATAATACTAAATGAAGAAACAGGGGAGGCTACAGATAACTTCCCCTGCTACTTTTTTACTATGTATCTTCATGAAAGAACTTTTAAAGGGTCAGTCCTAAAACCCAGTTGCAAGCCTATACTCTTAAGCGCATAATTTCATAAGTATTTATTACCTTTGCATTATGAAGAGTCACCAATTATTAGGCGTATGGCTCATTTTGCAGGCTATTTTTTTGTATTAGATGTTCAATAGCTCAAATTGCATGCTATTTTTATTCAGAAAATTCAAGGAGTTTATATACTTTTGGAATGCAGTCTGAAGCATAGTGGGGCTCTGCTGGGGAGCAACTCCATGAGGAATAGGATTGTATAAAACGACAAGTATGAGCAGGAGCCGCTATGGATGTGGTCCCTGCTTTTTCATACTTAGAGTTTCTATTAATGCCAAGAAAAACCATTAATGAACCTTTTTCGGTTCTCTTGCGTAAGCCCGCTATGATTGTTCAGGTTCTTCTTTAGGTCAGTGAATGTTCCTTCAATCTTGTTGTTGGTATTGGACATCCCCTGGCAGTCCTCCCGCTGGCAGGTAAAGAGATAAGGTAAGTAGAAATCAAGGCTGTTCATAGCTGCCCTCAACCGCCGGTGCACATAATGTAGCCTACCGTCCTTGTGCAGGCTTTGACGAGCTATCGTGTCTTTCCACTTCTCCTTCCATGCTTGATATTCGCTCCTGAAATCAGCCTCATGGATTCGGTGCAGCTTGTCCACAAGTGTCTTTAAATCTCGGCTGGCCAGCATTCTTGGATTCAGAGTAAGATACCTTCTGATAATCTGCTTCATGTGAAACTGACACATCTGTACATGGTATTTAGAGAAAGACTTGAAGAGACTCTTTTTTCCGTCAATGATCAGACCGCGTATGACATACCCACGCTTTTCAATACTGGTAACCGCATCTTCATAGTCCTTCACGGTCTCGCTTTTTACAAAGGACAAATAGAGAGGCTTTCCATTCTCCGTGTCTAATGCAAGTAGCACTCCGAAATTTCGGCCCCAATAGGTTACGTCCAGATGGACAAACCCGCTTCCCTTTAATGGAGGTTGCACCCACTCACACTTGATATCATGTAACCTGCGCTTGACAGTCGAGACGCTTATCTTGAAACGCACCGATAGTTCTTTAATCGTCTGCTTCTGTTGTTGATAGGCCGTCCACAATTCATCATTGCTCACTTGGGAACCAGAGCGAAACTGATAACCGCAATCCTGACATTTATACAGTTGTAATCCTTTACGAACACCATTCTTTTTCGTGTGTGTACTGCCACACACACGACATCTCATTTTGAACATACTAGCTTTAAATTTTAAGGCATATTAAATACCCATAAAGTTAGTATACATCAGTAAGTTAGCAATATCTAAGCCTGCAAAATGAGCTATTGAGCAATTTAAACCATCAATTTAGTGCTGAAGGTATATTGAATGGGTGAAACATAAGTAAATATCGAATGCAGAGAGCTTTTCAGCCTGCAAAATGAGCTATAGGTCGAAATCTATCATTGGTAATAAGTGCTTTGGGAAAAACAGAGCGGGCTATGCGCATCATAGAAGATGATAAATCGAGTGTTATCTCCTTGACAGTATTTCGTTTAGAAAGGTCTATCTTCTTGAGAACCTGAATAACGTCCTCTGCTTTAGTCCCTTTAACCACAGCTACCAAAGTCCCTTTTCTACCCTTTCCCGCCTTGTTGGTCAGAAAAGTATAAACCTCGCCACTGCTTAGACAGGTCTCATCAATACTTAGACTCTCTCCTATGTTATCTTCAAACAATAGCCAGTCTTGAGCATGCCCCAACTGATCCCAGCTACGGTAATCACTGAAATGTTCCTTGTACTGTGTGGATAACAGCTTGCCATTTACGCCATAGTGCGCACCGATACTTGCGATGCTCTCTGCAGTGGACTCAATTCTATTCTTTTAAAAAAGAAACGAACTCGGGGGATAGTTTACTGCCCTCAGCCGTCAAATCATCATATGAATAAGTAAATATATCTCCGTTGGAACTGTCACGCCACTTGTGACGGCGAACATGGAGGTAAACTGCTTTGCCACGAAGGGGGAAGTCCTGAATAACACGCTCGCTGGTAAAACCATAACTGCTTACGGTGCCTAACTTATGGTCTGACTTTTCCATAAAGTTACGCTCGTCAAGCCAAAAGTCAAACTGGGTAACACTCTCTTGAATATCGACAACATCAAAGTAGTCGGCAAGTACATCTGGAAAGATGCAACGTAATAATTGGTGACTCTTCATGATGCAAAGGTAATAAATACTTAGTCGTCCCTTAAAAACTATATTTCAGTATAAAGTTTGTATTGACAAGCTTTATGCTGATTCTTTTTATAAGGTACAAAAGAACTCTCATAGCTCTTTTGAAGTTATATGCTGCT
>NZ_GL982514.1:269790-326176 GCF_000220255.1 Prevotella pallens ATCC 700821 | reverse complement strand
TGTTTAGATGTACGTTTAAGCATAAATATCTGCAAGAATTATAGTGTAAAGGTACAAAAACTTGCAGATATTTGCAAATAATTTATAGCATAATATACTATGAATCAGAGGAATATTAGGCTTTTAAGGGTGGACTACTTATGAAATTATATGCTTAAGAGTATAGACTTGCAACTGGGTTTTAGGACTGACCCCGTTTTCCTACTGAGCCGTTATATTTTGTAATGATGTAGTGTGTGGTATTCTTATGTCCTACGGCAATACGTATTTTATACGTGCCATCTTTTGCTTGCGTGTGCTTTAACAAAGCTAATTTTATTGTTGCCATTGTTTTAAAATTTAGAAAACGAATAAAAAATGTTCGCTTATACGTCCAAATTTGGACAGAAAACAAGTTTTTTTTATTCGTTGATATTCAACGGCTGTATGTCTTTTATTTTAAAAAGAGCCTAATTATAAGGTAATTAAGCACTTTTCAAAAAGTGATTCCGTTGGGGTTCGAACCCAAGACCCACAGCTTAGAAGGCTGTTGCTCTAATCCAACTGAGCTACGGAACCAACAATTCGGCTGCAAAAGTACGGCTTTTATTCGTTTTCACCAAAAGAATAGTAAAGTTTTTTAGTTCGCGCCTCTTTATTCGTACCTATTAACAGATTTACGTATAGGGCAAAACCAACAGTTATAAGCTGCAAGCCACATACAGTAAGGTGTGTGTGTAGTGCGTTATATATTAAGTTTCGTACAATAAAGGCAGACAAACAGAGCAGTCTACACATTCTACTTAAACTGATTAAGGAACGAGTCGGCTTGCGTATTTCCTAAGTTCTTCGCTTTTTCGATATTGGCAATACCCTCCTGTTTCTGATTGTTTTTACACTGTGCAATGCCAAGAACAAGATAAGCCTCTGCATAGTCGTCTTTTAAAGCAATTGCTTGTTTGGCAGCAATAATAGCCTCGTCTAACTTGTTTAGTCGTAGCAGCAAATTAGCCGCTTCGGCGCAGTAGATAGGTTCAGCCGGATCGAGTCGAGCAGCTATCAGAATATCTTGTAGAGCTTGTTGCCACAACTTTCCCTTTACTTCTATCTGTTCGCGCAAATAGTAGAAATCAGCCTCTAAAGTGCCTTGATTAAGATATTCGTACACATAGAGGTCTTTCATAGCATCGCGATACTTTCCCATTTTGTTAAATTGCTGTGCGCGCGCCAAGAAATAAGGAGACGATGTTTCCATATATGGCGTGTCGCATAGTTCAACACATTGGTTCAGCAATGCAAGAACAGCCTCGTTGCTTGCATTAAGTTTTTCTTGGCATTGCGCCATTTCTAAGTATAGTTCGGGATTTTTAATAGGCGTATTTGTAAGCGCTTCGAAGTCGGTATATGCTTGTTGGTAATTGCCTTTTGTGTAAACAATTTGAGCCTGAAGATGTTTGTATACAGGAGCAGGATTAAGTTTATAAGCCTCGTTAGCCTCGTTCATAGCCTTATCTAAAGTCCAGCCTTGTGCTTTTGCCTTATCGGCGATGGCAGCCGTTGTTACACCCTGAAAAATTAGTCTACCATAGTTATAGTGTGCTTCGTCTTTAGCAGTAGTTTTAGCTATAGCTTGTTGCAATGTCTTATCAGCTTCGGCAACCTCTCCATTTGCTAAAAGTTTAGTAGCCAATGTAACGTAACCATTATTCAGCGTAGGAAACTTTTGCAGAAAATCGTTAATGGTAGCCATTCTGAGCGACTCTATTTTTGTTGCAGACAACATTAATGCAATAATAGCCTCGTCGGGCTGTTGCGGTAATGCTATTCTAATTCCAGACTGTAAGAGCGTAGGATCGTTTTGAGAAAGACCAGTTAGCACAAAGTCGTTGGCATATTTTGCATCGGTAGCACTTTGCAGAGTTCCGTTGCTATTGTAAATGCCTACTATTTGTCCTTTATCGTTCAGCACCGGTGCCCCGTTATATTTTTCAGAGGCAGTTGTGGAAAGCACACAGTAGTTATACTTCGTCATAAATTTTTCCACCTTATCTATATTAGCTTTTATAGGGGCGCCAGCTTGTGAGGGCATAACAATCCATGCAGCTGAATTGGCAACAACCGATGGTGCAAACAGAGCAGCATTAGTTTTGGCTGTTATCTTAAACTTTGCCACATCGTAAAGCTCGTTTGCTCCCAATATTGTTTCCACACTATATTTTTGTCCGTTGTTATCGGTAACTTCAGCTTTCATAGCCCCCACAAAAGGTTTCCATGTGCTAACACAAATGCCATTGTTTGAGACGAAAACACCATTAGACGTGGAGAGAATGGAACCTTTTGCATCGAAGGTGGTGAGAGTAAAGGTTGTGTTTGCAGCCTTTTTTACAGCCGCTGGTTGTGCTGTTGCTGCAGTGGCAATGCCCAGACAGAGCATTAGAAGAATAGAGAATATTTTTATTGGTTTCATACTTTTATATTCGTTTACGATGGTTGATTACTGTTTATTAGTTCGCGTGCATTCTGTAGTGCAGCCTCTGACACGTCAGAACCAGACAACATTTGTGCTATTTCTGCAACACGTTCTTCGCTTGTTAGCTTGCGCAATTTGCTGGTAGTTCCAGTAGCAGAGTCGTGTTTCTCTACCTTATAGTGCGTTGTGCCCAAAGCAGCTATTTGTGGTAGGTGGGTAATAGAAATAACTTGTTTATTGTTGCTACCCATTTGGCGCATAACAAATGCCATTTGCTGTGCAATTTTTCCACTAACGCCAGTATCTATCTCATCGAAAATAATGGTAGGAAGTTTAACCGCTCCACTTATCATAGCTTTAAGCGACAGCATTACACGCGCTATTTCGCCACCCGATGCAACTTGTGCTATGGGTTGCAACGGACTGTTGCGATTTGCAGAGAAAAGAAATTGCACCTTGTCTGCTCCATCGTCAGCAAGTGGCTTCGCCTCGAACTGTATATCGAACTGCACATTGGGAATGCCCATTGGTATGAGTTTTTCTTTCATTTCTTTCTGAATAGTTTTTGCAGTTTTTTCTCGTCCTTTGGTTAGTATAGCCGCTTGTTTTGCACAGTCGGTTTGTTTTGCAACAAGCGTTTGTTCGGCATCTTTCAGCAATTCGTCGCTGTTGTCTATACTGTCCAACTTAAGTTTCAAGTTGGCTTGTATTTCGAGTAATTCGGCAATAGTTTCTACGTGGAATTTCTTTTCGAGATGGTATATCTTATCTAACTGTTCGTTGATAAAATCTAATCTGTTGGGATCGAAATCAATATCGGCAGCAGCTCTGCTAACTTCCTCTGCAATGTCTTTTATCTCAATATACACGGAGTCTAAACGTGTATTCAGTTCGTTAGCTTTCGGGAAAACAGCTGTTATATTAGCCAAATTGTCGGTAGCAGACCTTAATTGTTGTACGGCACCAGTTTCCTCGCCATTCAAGAGATTGTCTGCACTAAACAGCGACGACTTAATATCTTCTGCGTGCGTAAGAGTTTTAGCCTCAGCTTCCAACTCCTCTTGTAGTCCATCTTGTAAGTTTGCACTTGCAATTTCTTCATACTGGAAGCGTGTAAATTCTTCGTTTTCCGAACTCTCTTTCAATTGTTTTTTAATTTCTGCCAATTTGCGTTCGGCATCTTTATACGCTTTAAAGGAGGTTGCGTAAGCAATGCGTTCTTTATCGTTATCTGCCAAAATATCTATAACATTCAGCTGGAAATCTTCTTTTTGCAATAGCAAGTTTTGGTGTTGCGAATGTATATCCACAAGTTGGTCGCCCAATTCGCGCATTAAGTTAAGCGGCACAGGTGTGTCGTTAATAAATGCACGCGACTTTCCGTTGCTGCTAATTTCTCGTCGTAGAATAGTTTCGTTAGAATCGAAATCGATATTGTTTTCGGCAAAGAAGTCTTCGAAAGCATTTTTAGTTAAAGAGAATGTTGCTTCTATTACGCATTTCTTTTCACCTTGTTTTATTTGTTTGCTATCAGCCCTATTACCCAACAGCAATCCAATGGCTCCAAGAATAATACTTTTTCCTGCTCCAGTTTCGCCACTTATTACAGAAAATCCATTGTAGAAGTCGATATCCAATTGGTCTATTAACGTAAAATTCTTTATATATAGATGCTTCAGCATATTGTTTTTGTATTATTGTTTAATCTTGTCCCACGTAGCATTCTGACTAGCGTTAATGCTAAAAAGAATGTCGTAGACCGATTCTTTTTCTTTTTGTGTCCCTTTTTTGTTGTATATATTCGCCAATTCGTCTTTCTTATAGTCTGTCCAAATTTGAGGCCACATACTCATAGGTTTATCTTCGTGTGCTTTTTTCAAGTCGTTTTGCAAAGCAGTAGTTATGTTGGTTCTGCCTCGTTCCACACTGTTTGCCATTTCGTCTAATCCTGTGCGATAGTAGTCGTATTGCAGCTGTCGGAATGGTTTCATTCCTCCATCAATATAATCGTTGATAATGGCAAATCTGTTTTTTGAATTTTCGAATGCTTTCCAGCCCGTGAAACTTAAGTTCTGCGCATTGTTGGTAAGATTCATGCAACGCTGTAGTACGTCGTCGCCACCCATTGGTGAAAACGAGTCGAGGTCTATCCCTATAATGAGATAGGCATAATACGCAAAAAGAGCAGTAAGCTGATTGTTGATAGTTTCCTCGTTGAACTCAATCTGGTCGAACTGAGCAAACTCAAAATTGAAGTCTCCGTCTTTAAAATTAAACAAAGTAGATGTGTATGCGGAGTTATACACAGGTCGGTTTGCTTGTATAAGTGCAGTGCAAGTAAATGCGTTGTTGCTTGCATCGTACTTAGTTACTGTGATATTAAAGTTACAAACAATTCTTTCGTTCTTCTGGAACTTAAGATTAGTCCATTGACGTTCGTTTACAAACTGTTCGAGAGTTTGTTGCAAATTTTCGAATACCGACTTATCGGTTCCTTGTATTTGATTATGGTTGATGGTTATTTTGGCTTGTAGTTCTTGCGCTACAGTGGTGTTGCTAAAGAATAGAAACCAACTCATTAATAATGTCGTGAGCCACCAACCGTTTGCATTTCTTTTCATACTCTTTCTTTTCTCTTTTCGAAATAATCGTTATCTGATTGTCGTCCGACTGGAAAGTTGTACCAACATTTCGTGTAGAGTTTAGCACAATAAAGTCGGCGTTCTTTCTCTCTAATTTTGCTAATGCATTAGCCTCTTCGTTGTTGGTTTCCAAAGCGAATGCCACAATACGTTGCTGGGGTGTTTTTTGTTGTCCCAATGTAGCAGCTATATCGTGCGTAGGCTGTAATTCAATGTGCAGATTATCCTTTTCGCGCTTTATTTTCGTATCGGAGAAACGCATCGGTTTAAAGTCGGATACAGCAGCACACAAGATAGCAGCATCTGCATTTGGAAATACTTGTGTGCACGCTGCATACATTTGTTCGCAGCTCTCTACATCTATGCGGTTTATACCTTCCGAACACGTTATGTGAACAGGACCAGCCACAAGTGTAACATTTGCGCCACGTTTGTAACATTCTTCAGCAAGCGCAAAGCCCATCTTTCCAGACGAGTAGTTGCCTATAAAACGCACAGGATCTATCTTTTCGTATGTTGGTCCTGCAGTTATTAGAATATGTTTTCCGTTTAAATCGTGTTTTTCATCTATAGCATTATTAAAATATTGCTCTAAACAAGCTACAATAGTTTCAGGCTCTTCCATTCTGCCTTTACCTTCCAAACCACTTGCCAAGAAGCCACTCGCAGCCTCTATTATGTAGTTTCCCCTACTCTTCAATATATTTATGTTCTCTTGCGTTGCAGGGTGTTTGTACATATCGAGGTCCATTGCCGGAGCAACAAATACAGGAGCTTTCATTGATAAATAGGTGGTAACAAGCATATTGTCGGCAATGCCATGGCACATTTTTCCCAATGTTGCTGCAGTGCAAGGGGCTATCAGCATAGCATCAGCCCATAAACCTAAATCAACGTGCGAATGCCACGTGCCATCACGCTGAGAAAAGAAATCGCTTATGACTGGCTTTTGTGTGAGTGCCGACAATGTAATGGGGGTAATAAATTCTTTTCCACTGGGAGTTATAACCACCTGAACTTCGGCTCCTTGTTTAACAAGTTGCCGAATAATAAGGCAACTCTTGTAGGCAGCAATAGACCCTGTGATGCCCAGAACTATTCTTTTTCCTTTCAACATAGTTATCGGTTGTTGAATTCGCGGAGGCGAATACGTGTGAGCACTTGTTTTGTATTATAAGTAAAGTCGCTTGCAAGCATCCAACTATAGAAGCCTGGATCTCTGTGCAATACCTCTGCAACGTCCCAACCACGATACTTCCCAAAATTGAACACTTCGTGGCGACGAGGTTTACCATTTTCATCGAGCAACACGTTACCATCTTTGTCGGTTACGTCTTTCCAAACTATACGTCCTGCAAAGTCTACATTATCGTTCATTCGCGAAAACTCAGCCAGTTCGTCCATATCGTTTTTTAATATACGCTCTGGATTAGTTTGATTTTCTTCAGAGTACATATTTACTTGTCCCTGCAAAACGCGCCATGTTGCTTCGGTATCTTCGTCAGCCCTATGAGCCGCAAAGTCATCTTCCATCTTTCTCCCACAATAATACTCGTATGCTGCAGCAAGATTGCGTCGTTCCATCTTGTGATAAATGTTTTGTGCATCTATAAGGCGGCATTTTGAGAAATCGAAATCAACGCCAGCTCTTAAAAATTCTTCTGCCAATAGAGGAATGTCGAAACGATTAGAGTTAAAACCAGCAAAATCGCAGCCCTTAAACTTATTAGCCAGTTCAGCAGCTTTCTCTTTAAATGTTGGTGCATTAGCTACATCTTCGTTTGTTATGCCCGTAAGTTCTTCCACTTCGTGTGGTATTTCTTTTTCTGGGTTAATATAAAAGTTTTCTCTTTCTTCGTTCCCATTGGGCGAAATCTTTATGTACGACAATTGTATAATGCGATCTTTTACTAAGTCAAGACCAGTCGTTTCAAGATCGAAGACAATTAATGGCTTCTTTAAATTTAATGACATTCTCTGTACTATATATTATATAATGTATATGGGGGATATATATATTATAATGTATGTGGGCAGACTTAATGTAAAATCTGCCCACATCTATTATCAAATTTAATTAATCGTTGAGCAATACAGGCATAACAAGCATTAGCACGTTTTCGCCTTCTGGTTGCTCGGCTGGCACAATAATACCTGCTCGTGAGGGGTCAGCCAATTGTATGTTTACTTCGTCGCTCTGCAAATTATTTAATATTTCTAAGATAGAACTACCTTTAAAACCTATGCTCATTGGATTTCCTTCGTACGTACAAGTCATACTTTCTTTTGCACTTGTAGAGAAGTCTATATCTTCGGCACTCAAGTCTAATTGTCCGTTTGCAATATGGAAGCGAACCAATTGCGAAGAATCGCTTGCAAATGGTAACACACGACGAACTGCACCAATGAACGATTTGCGGTCTATTATAATCTGATATGGATTATTTTCTGGAATTACACTATTATAGTTAGGATATTTCCCGTCAATAAGTCGGCAAATTAAATTACCCTCACCAAAAGAAATTTCAGCAGAGCGAGCATCAAAACTAATAACTACATCGCTACTATCTTTTGAAATAAATCCCTTTAACAAAGTAGCTGGTTTCTTTGGTAATATGAATGATGCAGGAACTTCGTTCGTTACAGAGAATACTCTGTTGCGCACCAACTTATGTCCATCGGTAGCTACTACTGCCAATCCGTCTGGCTTCAAATCAAAGTAGATACCATTCATTACAGGGTGTAGTTCGTCTTGTGCTGTTGCAAATAACGAACGTGTAATATTATCAATTAAGATTTCTGCACTCAGCGTAATAGTAATCTTATCGGTTGAGAGCGGCTGAGGTATTGGAAAGTCGTCAGCTTCTATAACAGGAAAGTTATACGAACCGTTCTGATAGCTAACATAAATAGTATGCTCGTCCATATTTACGTCTATCGTCAATGGCTGTTCGGGCAATTCCTTTACAGCATCAAGAATGTTTTGGTTGTTTACAGCAAACTTTCCTTCACCCTCAAGCGAATCAAGGTTCATTGACATACAGACAACATTTTCGCTATCTGATGCAGTAATTGTAAGCTGTCCGTTCTGTACTTCAAATACAAAACAGTTTAATATTGGTAACGTGTTCTTGCTGTTAATAACACGCGAAAGCGACAGTAACCTGCTACTTAGGGCAGTGCTTGAAATGGTAAATCTCATTAGTTCTATATATTTTTAATTGTAATTCATATTCTTTTGCCGCACCAAATACGACTAAAGAGACGTTATGGATATTCTCAAAATTCGCTCTTCATCGTACAAAAATACGAAAAAACTGTGTGAAAGACAAAATTTAAAGCTAAAAGTTTCTGTTTTTAGAACTATTTTAGTAATTTCGCAGATATAATACTAATGGGCAACAGTTGGTGTTAAACAGTCTAACAGAGTTGTATGCCTACTTTAAAATAGTGTGATATAAAAAAACAATTTTATTAATAAAACTGCAAAATATATAACATGGAACTACAAGGTAGAGTTATCGTTGTAATGGAACCACGCGAAGGAACATCAGCACGTGGACCATGGAAATCACAACAGTATGTAATAGAAACCCACGACCAATATCCTAAAAAGATGGTATTCGATATATTTGGTGCCGACCGTATAGACCAATTCGCAATAAAAGCAGGCGAAGAAATCATCGTCAGCTTCGATGTCGATGCACACGAATATCAAGGTAGATGGTTCAACAATATTCGTGCTTGGAATATTCAGAGAGTAGACGCAGCGGCTGTACAAGCTGCAGGATCACCTGCTTCAGCTACACCAACTCAAGGAACACAAGCACCTGCAGGCGGTAGTCAGGCTCCATTCCCTCCTACTACATCGGGTAGCGATGCCGACGACCTACCATTCTAATAAAACAATTTGGTTAGAGATTCCAATAGTACTTATAACAAACAAAAGGAGCTGAAACCTGCTAAGTGTAGTTTCAGCTCTTTTTATTTTCTAATATATGAATTGTGAGCGACAAATGCTTGTTTAAACCGAACTCATTAGCACACGTATATTCTGACGAAAACGATGCGTGAAAACAAACGTTTCACGCATCGGTGTCGGCACTACAATTGTTTAGGTTCTACAACATTTTATGGGTGTTGCGATGGATCAGAACCTGAATTTGGTTTGGTTTTCTCGTCTTTCTTGTCGCCAACCTTTACACGTTCGTAGCTTACATCGGTAAGTGTAAAATACTTACGAGAAGGCAACAAACGCACCTTAGGTTTTGTAATGTGGAGGTTTGCGTTAAAGGTTTCTTTCTCCTTATCAACAAGTTTACTTCTGAACGATGGTGTTAGCATTCCAATATCGCCAAAATCTACTATGTCGCCGTTCTCCACGTGTCGTTTTGCTATTTCAGCGGCAAGGCGTAAAACTGCCTCTACTTCGGCACCCGAAAAGGTTGTGCCATGCGCCACTTCTGTGCAAAAACTGCGATGATGAACTCGCTTACGTCCGGTGGGACGTGCCTGAATAACTACTTTACCCTTTAATTTACCAAGGGTAGACTTGCGCTCTGTGAGCACAAATGTTAATGGTCTATTTGTCATAAAATAAAACTATGCTCCAAGTTGGTTAATAGATTAGAGGTTAGGAGCTTTAACCCTCTGTTTTGTTATATTGTTTATCTTGATTACGTTTGCAAAGGTACAACATAAAACAAGCGATTGCAAGAAAATTACAAACTGTTTGTGGGTAGTTTTGTAGCTACCTCCGCGATGCCTTATTTTACTATACTTTCAGAGGCTTTAAAATTAAAGGGTAGTGCCTTATTTGTATCATAACACACGCTGTGGGGTTATATCGCATAAAAAAACTCTCCTCTCATAGCACTTGCTATGCTATGTGCCTACTATATATATAAGGTGAAAAAGTAACAATGCATAAACAGTAAGCTAATAGTAATAGTCTGTTTGCTAAAATTTAGCCAATTGTAAAAAAAAAGAATTACTCTTTGTGTTATCAGCGTTATTTCTTAACTTTGTAGCAAATCATAGTTACATCTTATGTAGACAAGAATTGTTTAGTATTATACAATGAATTACTTGCAACCCATGTTCTACTAATACGGAATAAAACAACGTGTACGACAATATAAATACAATAACCCATCAACCTATTTTATATGAAAAGACTTTTATTATTCGTAGTGTCAGTATTTTTAAATATTGCTATGCTATCGGCACAAAATAGTAGCAGTGTTATTTCGGGCGAAGTGAAAGATAGTAAAGGCACTTTAGCTGGAGCTTCTGTTTTCTTAATTAAAGATATGTCTACACAAGACATCTATCAACATACCATAACCGACGACAATGGTAGGTTTTCAATTACTGTTCCCGCAGGCGATTATGTTTTAGGAGTAAGCTATGTGGGTTATGCTCTGCATGGACAAAAAATAAACGTTACGGAAGGAAATAACAATGTTGGCTCTATTGTTTTAGAAGAAACCACCCAAGAACTACAAACTGTTGTTGTACAAGGAAAAATTGTTCACGTGCGCACGCAACCAGATGGGTTCTCTGTAGATGTGAAAGATATACGGGACGCAAACAAACAACTGCAGCCACTATAGAACCGCTATACGATTTAGGCATTGGAATGAGCTATTTTTTGCTGAACAGACGCTTGTCGCTTACTGTTTCAGGGCTAAACCTCTTATCGTCAAGATATAAAGGAGTTAGCTATCGTCAGGGCTATACTATATCGTTTAATAACCAATACGATTATCCAACGCTCTATTTTTCAATCTCTTATAAGTTCTCGAATGGTAAAGATAAATCTTCGTTGCGCATATCTGAATTGACAGAAGACATAGAAAACAGATTTTGATAGCATTAACAAGATAAGTCGGGTTGCGGTTTTAAGAACGCATTGCAGCAGTACACCTACTGTAAACAACAAACCAATGCGCAAAAACAAACGTTCTGCGCATTGGTATCATAGGCTACAAATGTTTAAGAATTTACACCAACATATAGCTGTTACACCCCCTTCGGAACCAAAATTAGGTGCAGCCTTCTAAGCCTTCTTTTCAGCAACTTTTACACGTTAGTAGCCTATAATGATAAGCGTAAAATGCTTACATTAAGAAAGGCGAAAACTGCTATGTGCAAATTAGATATCTATAACGAACGTTTCAGATATCTGTCGTGTGCGTTTCAGATATCTGTCGTGTGCGTTTCAGATATCTGTCGCAATCGTTTCAGATATCTGTTTTTTTCGTATTGCTCGAAACAGGAATAAACAAAAAATATTCATCGTTTCGTTGATATCTATTAACAATATTAAATTTGCTTGTTTCAGAGCTATTTGCTATCTTTGCAACAAAGAGAAAATTAAAAACAAACATATTGCAGGCGTTTTACTAACACTATTAAAGCATACCAATATATTGCTCGGAAATATACTGGAACAGACGCACAAGAAACGTGATGCAATGTTTTACGAGTATTGAAAAGAAACAATAATAGCGAAGTATTTAAAAAGTTGTAGAACGCTGCTATATTGAAATTTAGAACCTTATACAACAAAACAGCTTACAAAGCATCTGTTTTTTGAAATACAAAAGAATATGCATTTATGACAAATATAGATACTACAAATATGTGCTCTCACCTTAAAAAGAAGCTGTTTGAGGCTGATGGCATATACCATTCTGTTTGGGAAGCAATACAAAAAGACGAAGAACTTAGTGCCGTTGTTCGCTCTCGGCAGTTGCACATTTACCGAAATGGTAAGAAAATAATGGTGTTAGCTGGTAAGGCAGCACCTAAACTTATATGCAATGATAGGCTTAACCAGCTAATAGAAAGGGGTGGTAAATGAAAAGGGCTATTGTTATGGGTGCCAGTAGTGGCATTGGGCACGAAGTTGCACAACTGCTTATTGCCGATGGGTGGACTGTAGGTGTGGCTGCACGGCATATCGACAAATTAGCCGACTTACAAAATGTTGCTCCCGAACGTGTGGTTGTTGCTAAAATTGATGTTACTGACAACAACGCCGAAACAAACTTTCGCCAACTTATTGAGCGCATAGGAGGGTTAAATCTTTACTTTCACTCAGCAGGAATAGGGTGGCAAAACACAACTTTAGACCCCGACAAAGAAATTAAAACAATGGAAACCAACGCCACAGCATTTACACGAATGGTGGGTGCGGCATATCGATACTTTACTGAGAATGGTGGCGGACATATTGCCTGTATCACTTCAATTGCAGGAATAAAGGGACTTGGTGTGGCTCCAGCATATAGCGCAACAAAGGCTTTGCAGAATGTTTATATTCAGGCTCTGGAACAATTGGCTATTACAAAGCATCAGAATATATGCTTTACAGATATCCGACCAGGCTTTGTTGATACTCCCCTACTCGCTGGTGCTGCTCATTTTCCTATGCTAATGACAACCAAATATGTTGCACACCGCATTATGAAAGCCATTAAAAAACATAAACACATTTGTGTTATAGACACCCGTTGGCACATTCTTACCTTCTTTTGGCAATACATTCCCAACTGCATTTGGAGGCATATTCCACTTATTCGCACATAAAGAATATGCAATATAAATGGTTACGCTGTAGGGTTGTTTATTGTTTTGTATGGGCTTAATGACCACATTGTATTAAACAATACACAAAAAACCGCCACTGCAATTAAATGCAATGGCGGAAGAGATGAAAAAGATTAATTACCAGAGAGTTATCACAACCCCCTTGCCTTTAGCAAACCAGACGCATCTGGTGCCTTAAGGCCCGTAAAATTGGAGAATATCTCCATTAAGTCCATTGTATTTCCACGACTCAGCACTTTATTCCTAAAGTCATCGCCCACTTTTCTGGTCAATGCGCCGTGCTTTGCAAAGTAGTCAGCAATATTAACAGCTAATACTTCAGACCACAAATAGCTATAATATCCTGCTGCGTAACCGCCTCCCCAAACATGGTTGAAATACGATGTAGAATATCGTGGAGGAATTTGATTGTTAAGCAATCCAACATCGTTTAGAGCCTTTACTTCGAAGTTTTTAGCTTCGGTAGCAGTAGGAACATTCTTAGTATCGAGCATGTGCCAAGCCATATCTACGCACGTTGCGCCAAGATTTTCGCCTAAGGCGTATGCAGCCTGATAGTTTATAGATTTCAACATACGGTCGCACAAGTCGGCAGGCATAGGCTGGTTGGTTTTGTAATGTTTTGCATAATGATTGAACACCTCTGGTATGCTTGCAAAACTCTCGTTAAATTGTGATGGCATCTCCACGAAATCGCGTGCCACAGCTGTACCACTTAGTGTGTTGTAGTAGCAGTTCGACAACATTCCGTGCAGCGCATGACCAAACTCATGGAACATAGTAGACACCTCATCCCATGTTAAAAGAGTAGGCTGCCCGTCTGGTGCCTTTGCATAATTGCACACATTATATATAAGAGGTATCTGCTGGCGCATTTTGCTTTGCTTTGCAAAAGCACTCATCCACGCTCCGCCACGCTTTGAAGGACGACGGAAATAATCGCAATAGAATAGTGCCAACTGTTTACCATTATTGTCTATTACATCGAACACCTTCATATCTGGGTGATAAGTAGGTATGTCTTTGCGTTCCTTAAAAGTTAAACCATATACCTTATTTGCAGCATAAAAAATACCATTAATAAGAACAGAATCGATATTGAAGTATGGTTTTACTTCATCGTCAGCAAAGTTAAAGTGTTCTTTCTTCATCTTTGCAGAGTAATAGAATCTATCGTAAGGTTGCAAACTAAAGTCGGCTCCTTGTGTTTTGCGCGCATACGCCTCTATATCTGCCGTTTCAGCAGCAGCCTTAGGTTGGTATTCCTTTATAAGTTGGTTAAGAAAAGCATACACATTATCGGTATTCTTCGCCATTACATTCGATAAGGCATACGATGCATAATTCTTATAGCCCATAAGTTGAGCCTTTTCGGCACGTAACTTAGCAATCTCCACAATTATAGGAAAGGTGTTGTATTCTCCTGTTCCATCGGTGCGATGAATAGAAGCATTGTAAACACGTTCACGAAGTTGGCGGTTTTCGAGATTAGCAAGTATAGGCTGTTGTGTGGTATTAGTAATAACAATGCAATAAGGGGCTTTCCCGCCACGACTTTCAGCGTCTTTCTTACATTGTGCAATAGCGCCTTCGCTAAGTCCAGCAAGTTCTTTCACATCGTTTACCCATACAGTTGATGCTACAGAGGCTTTAGGAAGCATATTTCCAAAGTCTTGCTGCAACTGTGCTAACTTAGTGTTTATTTCTTTCATACGAGCCATTTTATCTTTTGGCAACAATGCGCCTGAGCGTACAAAGTTCTTGTATATTTCTTCCAGTAGCACTTTGTCTTCGCCCTTCAAGCTTTTCCGCTCATGGTCGTACACATATTTTACACGTTCAAAAAACTTCTGATTAAAGCTTATTTCGTTCTCGAAGTTTGTAAGTAATGGTGTTACTTCCTTTTCTGCTGCTTCTATCTCGGGTGTTTTATTAGCTTCGGTAACACAGAAAAATATGTTTTTCACTCTATCGAGTAGTAATCCACTCTTTTCGTAAGCCAATATTGTATTCTTAAAAGTTGGCTTTTCTTTGTTGTTTACAATTGCTTTAATTTCGGCACGTTGCTCTTCTATACCAGCTTTAATAGCTGGAAGATAGTCTGTATCCTTTATCTTGCTAAAGTCTGGTGCGCCAAACGGTAGAGCGCTTTTTTGCATTAATGGGTTCGAATACATTGATTTCCCTTTTTTTCCTTTCTGTATAGAGGCTGCTGCAGCCACAATAGCGGCACATGCAAAACCTGTTAAGAAGAGGACTTTTCTTAAGTTGTTCTTCATAAAGTCGTTATTTTTTGTTTTCAAATTATAGTCTTATCCTTTCTTCGTATATTTGTTATTTTCTCTCCTTATACATTATCGTATAGTACATTTATATATTGATTAATGTAAGAGATACATTTATGTATAATGCAGTTGTATATTGTGTAATACAAGAGCAACCACTATACGCTATGTTTAAATAGTGCTCTGACTTTTCAAGATTTCTTTAATTAGTCGCCCATACGCACTTGCTGTTCAGCCAATGGCACTTTCTTTCGTTTCCCGCTAAACTCTGTAAAGTCAATACGTATTATCTCTACACGGTGAAAGCTCTTATGTGCATACATATCGCCTATCTCTTTAAAATCTGGCGATAGTTTATCAATAAGCAAATGCAATGCTTCCATCTTTTCGTCATCGCTAAGTTGTATGTGTGCTGTACCAAAAAAGATAGCGCTTTCATACTCTGTAGTAAACTTTCCTGGTAACAAATTCACATTACCGATAATACAAAGAGACACTCTATTGTTTACCTTTAATGCTTCTAACTTACGACCTACAGGTGCACAATGTATATATACACTGTTCTTACCATTCCAAACAAAGTTCACTGGAATGCCATAGCCACTGTTTTCTGATACCATTGAGAGCACACCGTACTCTCCATCTTTCAACAGTTCCAATGCTCTCTCTTCGTCCAGAAGTCGGTCTCTCCGACGAACAGTTTCATTTACATACTTCATTTCATCTTTTATTTTTTGCAAATATAATATAAAACTTTGAAATAGCCAAGACTACATTGCATAAAAAACCAGAAACGATTGCCAATAGAAAATATATATAGAGGAACTTCCCTATTTCATAATTAAGTTGTATCTTTGCAAAGATAAAATGGCCTGCATCTGCCTTTACAATGGCAGCATTGTGGTTTACTTAAACTTATCCAAATATTTGAAAATGAAAAAGATTTCGCTTTTTGTTTTAACGCTTTTTATGGTGTTAAACTCACAGGCTCAGGTGTCAAGACCTAAGCTCATAGTTGGTCTTGTAGTCGATCAGATGCGTTGGGATTATCTCTATTTTTATCAAAACGAGTACGGACAAGGTGGGCTTCGCCGGCTTCTTAACGAAGGTTTCTCTTTTGAAAATACACAAATAAACTATGCGCCAACTGTAACAGCCATTGGACACTCGTCTGTTTTTACAGGGTCGGTACCAGCATTGCATGGCATTTGTGGTAACAGCTTCTGGCAGGACGACCAATATGTGTACTGTTGCACCGATACTACTGTGCGTAGCGTAGGCTCGGACAGTAAGGAAGGACAAATGAGCCCACACAGATTGCTTACCACTACAATAGGCGATGAACTGCGATTAGCTACCGACTTTCGTTCAAAAGTTATTGGTGTGGCATTAAAAGACCGTGCTGCTATTCTACCAGCTGGACATTCTGCAAATGCAGCATATTGGTGGGACACATCTGCTGGTCACTTTGTTTCTTCTTCGTACTATATGGATAAACTACCAGAATGGGTAGAGAAGTTTAATAAAGACAACCATACAGCACCTAATTATAATATTAAGACATCGAATGAAGGAGTTACAATGACTTTCAAAATGGCTGAGGCTGCACTTGAAAACGAACATTTAGGACAAGGCAAAGAAACCGATATGCTTACTGTTAGCATTTCTTCTACCGATGCCATCGGACACCAATATAGCACACGTGGAAAGGAAAATCACGATGTTTATATGCAGTTAGATAAAGACTTGGCTCAATTCCTTAATGTGTTAGATGCCAAAGTGGGACGTGGAAACTATCTTCTATTCTTAACAGCCGACCACGGTGCTGCTCACAACTATAACTTTTTAAAGAAACATCGCATTCCTGCTGGTGCTTTCGAATATAAAAAGGCTGTAGAAGACCTTAACAATCACTTACAAGAAAAGTTCGGAATAAAGCCTGTTATGGGCGAAGACAATTATCAATTCGCCTTTAACGATAAGATGATAGCACAAGCTGGAAAAGACAAAGACGATGTTATCAACGAAGCAATAAAATTCTTAAAGCAAGATCCCCAATATATTTTTGTATTCAACGAAGAACGTGTTGCTACCGAAACCATGCCCGACTTCATTAAAACACGTATGCTGAATGGTTATATGCGTAATCGTTCTGGTGAAATAGGTGTGGTTACTCGTGCGCAATTCTTTGGTGCAAAGAACTCTCCAGACTATATTGGCACTCAACACGGACAACCATATCCATACGATACACACATTCCATGGGTTATGTTCGGTTGGCATGTAAATCATGGAGAAAGTACGCAAGAGGTTACTATAAACGACATTGCTGCTACCGTTTGCGCTATGTTGAAAATACAAATGCCAAGTGGCTGCATTGGTAAAGCTGCATTACGATAAACTCTAAAAACACACTATGCACATTGCAATTGCTGGAAATATTGGTAGCGGAAAAACCACTTTGACAACTATGTTGGCAAAGCGTTACGGCTGGGAACCACGCTACGAATCGGTGGAATATAACCCATATTTGGACGATTACTACAAAGATATTAAGCGTTGGTCGTTTGCTATGGAAGTCTTCTTTCTGAAAGAACGCTTTAAAGATTTGTTAGAAATCAGCCAATCGGAAAATAATGTTATTCAAGACCGCACCATCTACGAAGGTGTTTATGTGTTTACGGCTAACAACTACGCAATGGGCAATCTTGATGAACGCGATTACGAAACGTATATGGAGCTGTTCGAAGATATGACCGATGCTGTTAGATATCCCGACTTAATGCTTTATCTACAAGCTTCGGTCAGTCATTTGGTTGCAAACATAGAGAAACGAGGACGTAACTACGAACAACGTATGCCGCTAGATTATTTGGAGAATATAAACAAACGATACGAAGACTTCATACAAAATCAGTATAAAGGGCGTGTTCTCACCATTAATGTAGACGAACTCGACTATCAGAACAATCCAAAAGACTTTGGTTTCATTACCGATAAGATAGATCGGGAGCTATTTGGATTGTTCTAATCATTTAATACACTTACTATTATATCACAATAAAAAGAATATGCACATAGCAATAGCAGGAAACATTGGAGCTGGCAAAACAACTCTTACAACAATGCTTGCCAAACGATATGGTTGGACTGCACAGTTCGAACCAGTAGACAACAACCCCTATCTATCCGACTATTACGAGGATATGAAACGTTGGTCGTTTAATCTTCAGATATATTTTCTTAATAAACGATTCAGAGATGTGGTAGAAATATTACGGTCGAACGACACCATTATTCAAGACCGTACTATTTTTGAAGATGCTCGCATTTTCGCACCTAACTTACACGATATGGGGTTGATGAGCGATAGAGACTTCGATAACTATATACAGCTGTTCGATTTAATGCTCAGTTTGGTAAAGCTCCCTGATCTACTAATATATATAAGGAGTAGTGTTCCGCACCTTATTGAACACATTCAACGCAGAGGAAGAGATTACGAGCAAACTATGCGCATTGATTATTTAAGAGGATTAAATGAAAGATACGAAGATTGGATTAAAACATACAACGGAGAACTAATGATTGTTGATGGCGATACCACCGACTTTGCAGAAAATCCGCAAGACTTTAAACGTATTGAAGATATGATAGATGCTCGCTTATTTGGACTATTTCCGCCTAAAAAGTAATAAGCTCTACCCTACTTCGATACGACTAACTTGGTTGAATGATTTCGCTAAATCAATATAACTAGAAATGAAATAACATTGTAGAAACAAACACTATGGAAAAAGTAAAAACATTAATCATAGGTAGTGGCCCTGCTGGATATACAGCTGCTATCTACGCAAGTCGCTCTAACTTAAAGCCTGTGCTATACTCTGGCTTACAACCTGGCGGACAATTAACAACAACAACCATCATTGAGAATTTTCCCGGATTTAAAGATGGCATTGATGCTAACCAACTAATGTTGGAGATGAAGGCGCAAGCTACTAATGTTGGCGCCGACATTCGCGATGGTTCCATAACAAGAGCCGACCTTACTAAACGTCCGTTTATTATTGAAGACGAACGTGGCAACATTATAGAAGCTAACACGCTTATTATTGCAACTGGTGCAAGTGCAAAGTATCTTGGGTTAGCTGACGAGGAAAAATATCGCGGACAAGGTGTTAGTGCCTGTGCTACCTGCGATGGTTTCTTCTATCGCAAGCGCACTGTAGCTGTTGTGGGTGGCGGCGATACTGCTTGCGAAGAAGCTATGTATCTGTCAAGCTTGGCTAAAAAAGTATATATGATAGTGCGCAAACCCTATCTGCGTGCAGCCGAAATAATGCGTAAACGTGTAGAAGAAAAAGAGAATATAGAAATTCTTTACAACACAAACACTCTTGGACTATTCGGCGAAAATGGCGTAGAAGGAGCACATTTAGTACGCTTTAAGGGCGAAGAAAACGAAGAGAAATACGATATACAGATAGATGGCTTCTTCCTTGCTATAGGCCACAAGCCTAACACTGACCTATTTAAAGGTCAATTAGAGTTAGATGCACAGGGCTTCATTGTTACACAAGGGGTGTCTACCGCTACAAGCAAAGAGGGCGTTTTCGCGGCTGGCGACGTTGCCGACCCTATATACAGACAGGGCGTGGTTGCTGCCGGAAGTGGCGCAAAGGCTGCTATAGAGGCTGAACGTTTCTTGCAAGATAAGGGCGAAAAATAAAAACAAAACTACAAAAAGCCGTATAAAAACATAACTATTAAAGCGAGCTAACATTCTGTAAGGCTACTCTTGCACTATGTTAGCTCGCTTTGCATTTGCTATAAATACTATCTATATTGCGCAACTATAAACCTAAAAATGAACTTGGTGAAAAAAGAGAGCGTTTTCTGTGATATCTAATTCGTAACGGATAGATATCTAAAACAAATGCCACAGACGTCTAAAACAAACGTGAGAGATATCTGAGACGTGAGCTACTATTTTATGTCTACTTTCTTAAACATTTAATACGCTCTATCTATTTGGTAAACAGGCAGTAGAAACCATTTACAACCTCCCTACCCTTTTTCGGCTGAAGCCAAATTTGCAAGGCTCTAATGAGGCATTTAGATAAAACAAAACCTTTTGCGGGCATAATGAGTTTTTTAAACTAAATAGCATCGGCTGCATGGTACGAGCTGCGTACCAACGGACCGCTTACCACGTGTTTAAAACCTTTCTCTAAACCTATTTTCTTGTATTCGGAAAACTGTTGCGGACTTATATATGCTTTCACTGGCAAGTGTTTAGCTGTGGGCTGCAAATATTGTCCTAATGTTAAACGCTTACAGCCCGTAGCCAAAATATCGTCCATCGTCTGTAATATCTCTTCGTGCGTTTCGCCCAATCCCAACATGAAGCCTGTTTTAGCTTGCACACCGCAACGTGTTATCTCTGCCAGTACCTCCAAACTACGGTCGTATTTAGCCACACTACGCACCGATGGCGTCAGTCGGCGCACCGTTTCCATATTATGTCCACACACATGCGGTTGTGTTTTCAGCACCTTTTCTATCAATTCCTTCTTCCCCATAAAATCAGGAATAAGCAATTCTATCTTTGTTTCCGGATTTAGTTGTTGTATAGCTTCCACTGTTTTCACCCAATGTTCGGCACCATAATCGGGCAAATCGTCTCGGTCTACTGATGTAATAACAGCATAACGCAGGTTTAAAGCCTTTATCGATTCAGCCACATGGCGCGGCTCGTTTGGATTTAAAGCATTCGGACGGCCACTTAATGTGTTGCAAAATCTACACTTACGCGTACAAATGTCTCCTCCTATCATAAGTGTTGCAGTGCGTGCAGCCCAACATTCTGTACGGTTCGGGCACAGTCCGCTGGTACAAATAGTGTTCATGTGGTGGCGTGCTAATATGCCCGCTGTTTCGCCAGACGATTTCTTCGATGTTAAATTTATCTTCAACCAGTCGGGTTTCATCACGTGTGGCGGACGACCAAAAAGCAAGCGTAAGAATTGTTCGGTGGTAAAATTGCGTATCACGTTGCCCATTTCCACACCTTCAATAGCATTAGCTACAGCTTCACGAGAGAAGTCTACACCATGCAAAAGGTTCAGCAATTCATTGTCTAAATCGCCAGATAAGAAATAATCGCCCATCAAGTTTATATTCACTATCTTGTTGTTCTTCAGTTCAATATGTGCCTGAATGGTACCTACATCGGCAAAACGTTTCTTACGAACCTCTGTGTATTTTGGATTCTTGCCATATATAAAGTTGTCGGAAGCCAATTCCTTCTCTATCTCAGCAATTTGTTGCATATCATCGGGCGTAAGTTCCAACACTTCGTTACCACACATATACTGTCGTACGTAAGCCATAAATGCTTCTATATTCAGCGTGGTGTAAGTTCCAACATTTGTAACACGCTGTCGCACAGAGGCAACTCCTTTGCTTTGCAACTTCTCTTTACCGGGTGTTAGTGCTTGCGAAAGATGTTCTAATTGTGTGCTGAATAAGAGCGAATTGTGCAACACGCTACGCCCCTTAAGACGATAGAATGCACTGCCCGCTACTTTTTTTCCATCAACAAGTATGTCGTTTCGTCCAGAAAGTTCGGTATTTATACCTAAGCTTTTTATCATTTCTGCTATGCTTTTCATATACTCAATAAAGGCACTATTAACGTTTTCAGCAAACGAAATGTACGAAAACTGCATACAACCCTTATCGGCATAAATACAACCTCCTCCGCTTTTGCGCCTAAAAATGTGTATGTTGTTGCGTTTGCAATAGTCTATATTCACTTCGTTCTCTATTAGTTGGTTGCGCCCCAACATAACTGTTGGTTCTACACGCCAAGCCATAAAGTAATCGTCGTTAGTATATTTACGCGCTACATATTCTTCTACGGCAAAATAAAAAGGCAACTGGTGTATTGTTTTCTGTTCAGGAATGATGATATATTTCATTGTTCAGACAATTGTTTTCAATGTGTTTTAATAGGCTGTTTCACCTTATTTATATATATTTTTATGCGATTTTTAGCAGCAAAACCATATCACTTACTAGTATCGCCGATGGCTTGCAAATGTACAAAAAAATATTGATTTATACTAAAATACACTCTTTTTATTACAAACTATGCATCGCAGAGAGATTAAAAAAGATGAAATAACGCTATAAAACAAATATTTTCTCTACCTTTGTAGTAACGTTCTTCGCTATAACAGGCGCAGAATGTAATAGAAATAATGATACTATAAGACTTAAATACATTGATTATGAAGAAGCTACAACAAGTTTGTATGCTGGCAGTTTGTATGCTAATACTAATGATTGCAGCCGTCCAGAGAGATGGAAAAATATGGGGACATCGTCTGAAAGCAACAAAAGCCGACTCTCTAAAAACTGCAAGAGTAGACACAATGCGTACGCTCGACGATGGAACAAAAGTGATAAACACCACTGTTTTAGGCAAAGATATTACAGGGTATGGAGGCAACGTACCTTTAGAAATATACGTGAAGGAAAGTAGAATTGTGAAGGTAAAGGCATTAAAGAATGCTGAGACTCCAGAATTTTTTGCCGAAGTGAAACCATTGCTTAGCAAATGGAATGGTAAAACCATAAACGAAGCTCAACAGCTGAAGGTTGATGCTATAAGTGGAGCTACCTTCTCTTCGCGTGGCGTAATAGGAAATATGAAGCGCGGACTGGCATACGCTTCACAAAAAGCAATAGAACCCAGCATATTGGAGCAAATGAATCTTGATGCAAAAACCATTTCGGCATTAATAGTGGTGCTCTTAGCTGCTATTGTTCCGTTGTTTTATCGCAACAAACACTATCGCACCATACAACTATTGCTAAACGTTGTGGTGCTGGGCTTTGGCTGTGGCACGTTTCTTTCGTGGTCAATGTTTGTTAATTTCGTATCGAGTGGTATTAACTTTTGGGCTTCGCTCGTGCCTATTATTATGCTAACTACTGCCTTTATTTATCCGCTTTTTGGTAAGAAAAACTATTATTGCACAAATATATGTCCGTGCGGATCGCTGCAAGACTTAGCTGTGAAAACTAAGAACAAGAAGTGGCACATAAGCAGTAAGGTTGCGAAACGCCTTAATGCCGCCCGAAAGTTTTTATTTGCAGTGCTGTTGGTGCTTTCTCTTGCTGGCATTTGGTTTAAGTGGATGGACTATGAGATATTTTCTGCCTTTATCTTTCAAACGGCATCGGTGTTCGTTTTAGTGCTTGGCGGTGTGTTCTTTGTGCTTTCGTTTTTTGTTGCTCGTCCTTATTGCACGTATGTTTGCCCCACAGGAACTTTGTTTAGAATAGCCGAACGTCGCTAATTTGCTATGCTATAGCATTTTTATAACTGAACAGAAAAGGGAGTTTTAAATAATGCAAGAAGAACACAAACACGCTACGCAATTCGTAAGTGCTCTGTAAAGTTTAGAACACTTACGAACTGCGTTTAATAGAAATGATGTTATTAGAGGCTGACTATTTGGGCTGTTAAGGTTTATTTATTCTTAACATGTCCTGTACGCTTTAGCACGCCCCAAGTTTGCAATTCGCCTTTAATAGCCTTTAAATAGCTCTTAAAAAGCACGTAATACATAATCCAACGATAGAAGAAACGTTGTGGAATTATCCAAAGAAGCACCCACAAACGTTCGTGTTCAAATATGTAAGCCATTATAGAAACACTTGCATCTACAAGCAAAAACACAAGATAATAGGCAAATACTTGAGCGGCATTGCCTGTAAACAAACCTATTATCATAAGTATATCGGCAAGTGGCGAGAATGTTGGTATAATGTATTGAAATATAAGCATATTTGGCATAGCCCACATACCAAAGCCTTTTTTAGATGTTGCAAATAACGAAGAACGGTGTTTCCAGAATGTTTGCATTACGCCAAAACACCAACGTATGCGTTGCTTTACAAACTGGCGGAGTGTTTCGGGCACTTCGGTCATAGCCACAGCGTAGTTTTCGTTCTCTATTATATAACCACGCTCGTTTATGCACATTGTTAAATCGCAGTCTTCTGCTAATGTATCGGTGGTGAAACCGCCTACTTCTTCTAACACTTTTTTACGAAAAGCACCTATGGCACCAGGTACAACTGTAATGGCATTTATGTTTGAATATGCCATTCTATCGAAGTTCTGACTTGTGGTATATTCTATGGCTTGCCAATAAGTGAGAATATTTCGGGAGTTTCCTACCTTTACATTGCCTGCCACTGCTCCTATGCGCCCCGTCTTATCGGCAATAAAATGGCGCATTAGTTTGCTCACCGCATCGGAGAGTAGTTGTGTGTCGGCATCTATACACACCACATATTCGGTGGTGCATGTTGCTATACCCAGATTTAAGGCAGATGCCTTTCCACCGTTTTCTTTTCCTATGATGGTAACCGCAGTATCGTTATCGAACTTTTCGTGCACTCTTTTCAGGGTGTTATCTTTACTTCCATCGTCTACCAAATAGATGTGAAAGTTTGGATAGTCTTGTTGTTTAAGGTTGTTAATGGTGCGCACAATGTTTACTTCTTCGTTGTAAGCTGGCACTATTATTGATACTTCGGGGGCAGTTTTAGCATTTATAGGGGCATAGTTTCTATGGTTTTCGGCACGTTTCTCTCTAATCATAAGTATGTACATAAAAAGTAAACGCACAAATCCTAACACAAGGAACACCAAAAACAATGCTGTGAGAAAATCGCTAATGTGGTATATAAATTCGGCTAAACTAAGATTAGCCTGCATTGCGTAATAAACTTTTCCTTTCTCAATGGGGGGCATAAGTGTTTGCCTACTCATACCCAAATATTGTTCTAACGATATAAACTGATAGCCTTCGCGTTGCAAAGTTTCTATTATTCGTGGCAAAGCCGTTATGGTTGGTTCGCGTGTTGCGCCTCCTGCATCGTGTAAAAGAATAATGTGTCCGTCCTCGTTGTGCACTCCGTCTATAACACGTTTATATATTTGGTCGGCTGTTACCCCTTGTTGCCAATCGTTAGGGTCTATTGATTCGCCCACGAAAAGATAATTTCTGCGACTTGCAATTATCATTGGCCATATTTCTTCGTGTCCTGTTGGATCGGCATCGGCGTTGTATGGTGCGCGAAAAAGAATGGTGCTTTGCCCTGTAACGCTCTCTATAAGCATACGCGTTAGCTTTAGTTCGGCATACGAACGGCTGTCTGAGTTTTCTGACATATCGTGGTGGGTAAACGTATGGTTGCCTATGGTGTGCCCAGCATCGAACACTTGTTTCACTAAAGGCAAGTTTTTCTCCATCTGTAGTCCTACCATGAAAAATGCGGCAGGCACTTTATATTTTTTTAAAGTGCTTAACACAGATGGTGTCCAGCGTTCGTCTGGACCATCGTCGAAGGTTATTACCAATTGTTTTGGCTTACATTTACCCAACCGTTGCACGGTGTATGTTGTGGGAAGCTCACGGTAATATTCTTCAGTTATAAGACAATTGTCTTTGTCCATAGTTACTGCTATTTTACCATGATGTGGTTCTGATGTTACATTAAGCACCTCGCCCGACCCCACAAAGTTTACGTCGTCGGTACCATTCAGCTGCATAAGTTTGGCTATAGATAGTTTTGCGGCATTTTCCCAACCCATATCTTTACCATAAAAGCGCCAAATGCGTTTATCTTCTGTGCCCAAACGCCATAAGCCAAAGCCTGCTAAATGATATTCGGAGCCAAAGCGCATGATGTTAAATGTGGTAGCCGCATCGGGAAAAAACACGTGGTGCAACGTGCCGTTGGTATTGTCTTGATAGCTGAAATTGAGGTTATAAGTATCGTCGTTAAACGCTATTTTAGCCTCAGCGTTCTGCGCCGTAGCTATAATTTGGTCGAAAGAAACGGTTGAGCCTACTGGTTTACCTTCGGTCCAGTCGTATCCGTAAGCTGCCAAACCTAACACTATTTTATCGTTAGGAACATTTTTAGCAGCCCAGTCGGTTGCTTTTTCTACCCAGCGTTGCGAACTAATGGCGCCTGGTTGGCTGGTAGAGTTGTGCTCATCGTATGCCATTAGAAACAAATAATCGTCGTATTTTGCAAGCTCTTGCATATCGTAATCGTCGTTAAAAGCTGCAATGGCTTGTGTTACATAGAGTCCACGAGCGTGAAAAACGGTAGCAAAATCTTTCACAAGCGTTATCAACGGTACATTATCGGTAATGTTTAGGTCTTCAAGGTCGAGGTTTATACCCGTAAATCCATACTGTTCGCACTGGTCGGCAAGTTGCTTTATAAGTGCCATTCGCTTTTCCTGGTTGTTCATAATACGAACAATAGGCTCAGAACGGAACTTTGCGCCATAGTTGTTGGTAAGCATTGGCAATATAGGAATGCCTGCACTACGCATTAGCTTCAGTGCTTTTTTGTCTATCCTGCTTTCCAGTTGGTCGGTATTAGGGTTTATAAAAAACCACTCTGGCAACACCATATTGAGGTTTTTAATATTGTTTTTTAGCGACAAATAGGCTCGTTTGTCCCAATTTACATACCATGCAGAACGTATTCCCATTCGCGAATCGGTCCACTCGGCAATGTATTTTTGCGTTAAGCTGTTTGCCTTTCCAACAAATCGGTGCCGCTTTGCTGCAATATGAGCATCGTTGCTATGCATTCGCTGTTCGTGAAAGAAGTCGCGAAACGACTTGTATTCTTTCGACGTTTTATTGTCTTTTAGAAATGGTTTTCCAGCCGAAACCACGCTACGATAATCGTGGCGAAAAGGCATTTGGGGGCTTTCTTCTAATGCGAACATTGCCAAAAACACTGCTCCCAGTAGTATAGCAATGGTTAAAAGTACACGTAATGTCCATTTAAAGCGATTCCAGCGTTGTCGCGAATCTGTTTGAAATACTTGTTTATCCATACCTCAATCTGTATAAATTTCCTTAGTGTGTTTTGAAACAACGTACAAAGGTATAACATTTTATATATTCTTGCTTACTTTTTGGTGCAAAAAAGGTGAATAAAGAATTAAAATAGTGTAATAGAAGGCATTTGCCTGAATCGACTTACCAGACCATTGCACCATTATACATTTTATGGAGTTGCCGTCTGAAGGAATAGAAACAGATATCTGAAACGTTTACGACAGATATCTGAGAGAATCGTTACAGATATCTGAGACGATTGTCTTAGACGTCTAAAACTTTGCGCGTACATATACCATTGTGGCACAACACATTATAGATAGCAAAAAAATAGGACTTTCAGAATAATCTGAAAGCCCTAAAAACTCTAACTACTATTTACGAACAACCGAAAAGAGAATACTCTCAACTCTAAGCTACTGAGTGTAAAAGATGCCTAAACATATATTTAGCAAAACTCTCTTTCGCATTTTGTTCCGTAATTTTGCTTCGTTCAATAGCGATTTTTATTTAACTAGTATTTTCTTTTTATTTATAACATATACGCCTGAAGGAAGTGTAGAAAGAGTTGCTGTGGTGCCCACTTTTGCACCCGAAACAGAGTAAACTGGCTGTGGTGTAGCAGTAGAATCGGCATTTGCGTTCTCTATTCCAGCTGCTGTAGCTATAGTTAGCTTACCTTTTTTGTAAGTAAATCTGTAGTTTTGAGCCTCACCACCACTTATAATTATCTCGTATTCGCCCGCCGGACTACTTTCGGTTGCAGTAGTTGTAACAACAGGAACTTTGGTAAGAACGTGCTCGTTTTCGCCATTTACAAATCCTCTATAGTACAATATGAACTCTGGATTAGGCTTTCCTTCTTGACGTGTAACATCGTTAGTAGTAACAGTAAGCATAGCTTTGTCTACTGTTAGTGTTCCACCAACAAGCTGAACACTCTTGTCGGCAATAGTGCCATAGTCTATATGGATTTCATATTTTCCTACTGGCGACTTAGCATCGGCTACACACGTAATTTCTGGTTTTCCCTCTAAGTACTCTCCACGAATGCTATATCCAAACTTCGGGTTTGGTTCGCCATATTCGCGAATGGTATTGCGCACTGTTACAATGCTACCAAATTCTTTTATATTTCTAACAAGAAGACCACCCCAACCACGGTATAACTTCTTTGTATCAATAGGAACTCGTAAAACGATATTGCTGATTGGACTACTTAAGAACATATCTTTACCCGCCTTTGGAGGTTGTTTTGCAAATATTTTTATCTGGCTTAAGCTATGACAACCTGCCATGCTCTCTTTACCTAAACTTGCGATAGAGGTGGGCAAAACAATACGTTTTAATCCTGTACAGCCAGCTAAAGCATAATCGTGAATACCAGTTATGCCCTCAGGAACTACAAGATCGGTTACCATTCCAGGTATTGCACTAATTATTTCGTCGCCTTTTTTATTTAAGAAAATACCATCGCTGTAAACAAAGTTGTCGCCTCCATTAGCAGGAATATTCTCTATTGTTCCCAAAGCACGACAGAAAGCAAATGTACCATCGGCAATGGTTTTTAAGCCATCGGGCAAAACAAGTTTGCGCAAACTATTGCAATTGTAGAAAACACGCTCTGGAAGATTATCGTTAGAGGTTGTTAGATTACCATCTTTGAGGTATGCTCCGCCACCACTCACAATTTTTGCACCTTTAAGGTCGAGCATATACAGTCCGCCTTGTGTGAATTTTCCATCAAAATCGCGACCCGCCATCTCGCGAATAACACGGAAGTCGGCTCCATTAATCTCGCCAATCAAAGTAAGTTCGCCTATCTCTGTGCGCATATTAGCAGGAATGCTATCAGATAAAACGCCAGCTTTAGGCAACTGAATGGTACGGTTCTTTAATTCTTTAGGTGTACCGTAAACGCCTCGTATAACATCTTGGTCAGATGTAAACGAGTACATATTGCCTGGATTCAGCAGGTCTATCTTGTAATAACCGTTTACATCGCCATTCCACCCCCAGTTTACACTTACTAAGCCATCGCTATTATAGCCATCTAACACAAAGGCGTGTCCAGCGTCTTGTCCCATAGAGCCAGGACTAACACCACCATAAATAAGTGGGTGTCCGCTTGATAGTTCACTGAAAATAATGTCCATCCATTCTTTAGAAGAATAGTTTGCACGAACTAAATGCTCAACATCCGAAAAGCCAAAATAAGTACGAAGACCTTCAGCGCAATCGCTCATAATGGCTCCACTACCTTCGTTCGGACCTCCGTATGCCATTTCAGATGCTACGCCACAATGCAACATTAGTGTAGCCACAGCATTAGCTTCTTCGTTTGTATAGCTTCCACTGTAGTCATCTTTCATATTAGCCCAATCGTAAACTGTATTTCCGAAGTTAGCTTCTATGGCATCTCCATCATAATCGTTGGCTGGATAGTATACAGTGTGTGAGCCTATGCCGCGTAAAGGGTATTTAAAGTAATTAAGAACCTGTGCTGTTGCCGTTGCTACACA
Source organism: Prevotella pallens ATCC 700821 (assembly GCF_000220255.1). Taxonomy (GTDB): domain Bacteria; phylum Bacteroidota; class Bacteroidia; order Bacteroidales; family Bacteroidaceae; genus Prevotella; species Prevotella pallens. The sequence goes on along the minus strand of NZ_GL982514.1, from coordinate 296,704 downwards.
ACCTGTAAGCAATCGTCCTTTAGGCGTATTGGGCAACAATTTATTGTATGGCATTTGTTGCCCCCAAACGGTTGTTAGCATCGTTGGAACTTCAGACTTATATTTAGTAGGGTCTGGTTTAATAACATTAAGAGGAGTATTGCTTTTTACTGCCTTAGTTATCACTTCATCAATAGCTTTCAACCACCAGTTGAATCCAGGATTATCGCTTTGCGTATAATCAGTTTCCGATACTCCCAACAGTTCTGGTGCGAGGTCGTCTGCCGATATTATGGCAAACCCACCTTGTTTATAGCCATATATAGAATAGGCCTTTGTATGTTTTAGTTCGCGCAACTGTTCAGTGCTTCTAGTTCCGCTGCTTGTACGCTTACCTGTTTTGTAAGCACTTAAAGTTGTTTGTAGGTTAATTGCACGTGCTGCAGTTTTCTTCATATCAGCTGTTGTGCGAGGTTTAGCCCCTACCGCCACGGGCAGAAGTGTGAGTAGCACAAAGGCTACCAGCATTTTTTGTTTAACGTTCATATAGGTTTTATATTTAAAATGAATATCAATGAGAATATTAATTGAATTTCTAACAGCTATTCCACTCTCTATATATAAAAATATCGGTGCTCGCTATTCCCGATATGGGAGCGAACACCGACAAAGAGCTTTTATTCGATAAGTATTTTCTTGTTGCCAACAACATAAACTCCTTTGCGTAAACCACGAAGAGTAGTTGTCTGGCGACGTACAAGTTTGCCATCGACGGTGTAAACATCTACTGGTTTGCCGTCGGTTATGACGTTTTCGATACCTGTTGGTACATTTACTTCCACTGGAGCTGATTCTGTTCCGTCGGCATAAATGGCTGTAACGGCATACTGGGTATTCGCTCCAGCATTGACATCTACGCAATGGCGGACGGTAACAGGCACCTTATTGATGAGTGCGCCAGCCTTGTAAATGTCATAATATATTGGTGTAGGCGTTTCTTTTGTATAAGTAACGTCGTCAATTCCAAACATAAGACCAGTTTGTGGGGTTGTCTGATGAATTGCAAAATAGGTTGTTCCAGCAGGCACATTGATGGTTACCTTCTCCCATTCGCCCGATACAGCCTGACGATTTTTAAGAACAATATTGGTAAAATCTGTAATGTCATTACCCGCTGACGAATAAAGTACATCATAATTTTCAATATAAGCAACATTATTCACCGTCATATTATGCACATAGAACGATATAGTTTGTGCCTGTCCAGAAAGCTTTGGACTGATAATCCAGTTATCACTATTTACATAAGATTGTCCTGTTTCATCAAGCTCGTATGGAACTGAAGCATACTGCTGACCCGAGAATGGTTTCAGCCAAGGATTAAGGGTTGGCACATTTTCGCCTAATACAAAAGGATTAAATATAATATAGGCGAACTGTGTGAACTGATTGGGGTACCAAAGATCGTCGAAGAAACCACCAGAATAGCCGCCATTGGCATCAATAAGAGTCCAATCGCCAAACTCTGTAGACCATGCATCGTAGCGTTCGAAGTCTTCTGTTACTGTTTGAGGAGCTGTATTGGGCGCTTCCCATTCCAGTGATACATTCGATTGTTCCCTTGTTCCTCTCAGATTCTGTATCGTTGGCTTTTCAGAATCTTCAAGTCTGATGGTCGTTTCTGCCTTATTATCGGTGTTATCTAAGTCTTTATCGTATTCCACTTCTGCTATAACCTTCATCTCTTTTGCATCTGCAATGATAGCAGATGATGGCACTTGGAAGTCTAAAGTGCAGCTACTGAATGGTGCGAGTTTATCATTCCATTCATAAGAATTTATCTCTTTGCCACCAGATTTAAGACGAACGGTGAAGTTTTTGGCTTCACATTCGCCAATATTCTCTACTTTCACCTGGAGTTTGGCAGTACGTCCCTTGACAACCTTACTTGTTCCAGACACGTTGATAGATAAATTGTGGCGCTGAACTTCCATTATACGAATGTTATCAACGAAGATTGGTTCGTGGTTAGTACCACTTACTGCTTTAAATCCAATAAATACGAAGCGCTCATTCTCGAACCCACTCAATGGAATAACTTCGTTAAACCATGCATCATTGCCATTTATCAGAGAGTAATCTATCGTCTTTAATTCGGTGCGTGTACCGTCCTGACGTTGCACAAATACTATTAACTTTGTGTCGGGGAAGTTCTTTCGTCCGTAGCTGAATATCAATTTAGGATTGGTAGTGCCTATAAGCGAAATCTTTCCTGTGCCTAACGTACTTTCATCGCCTGTATGTGCAGGTTCAAAACAGAGTGCGCCACCGTCCTTATCGTATGCTACGCCACGTCTAATCTTCCACGATGTGCCTTTCGTATCTGCCAACCAAACCAACGAAGAAAGCGATGCGTTGGCAAAACTCTCCTTGAATGGCACGTTATAAGCTTTTCCGGCAATGAGTCGAGTGGTAGCTATACCACTGCTTCCCAACTGATTTTGCGCTGAAACGCCCCAATAAACAAAGTGTTGTTGCTCGCCAGTGTTAAGGTCTACAGGCGTTACGTCGTAGCTATTCTTATTCTTAAACGAAGCCAAAGTGTCGGTAGGCTCTTTTGAATTTTTCATAGACATAACGTAATAGGTAATCTCTTCAGGTACAACAACGCCACCATTGGCACCGACAGTAGACGTTTTATCCCATGAAAGGGCTGCCACTGTGTTCTTGTCTAACGCCTTCAAACCTGTAGGAGTAGCTGGTATATCGAAACCTACAAAGGCTTTTGCCACTGCTTCGCGACCTGCTCCTGCTGCATTATAAGCTACCACCTTATATATATGTGCGCCTTTTGCAACATTGTCGTCCTTATATGTCATGACTTGACCGCTCATTGGGTTCTTCAAAACACCGAGTTTCACATCGTCGCGGTATATAACTGCCGAATCTAACTGGGCAGTAAGGGCGTCTCCATTGACTGCTTTCACTGGCATTTTGAAGTTTAATGTAGCTTTCTCTCTTCCTGTTTGGTCTACAATAACGTGGAAATCGGTCGCTGCATCAGGTGCTGTGAAGAGCGCACCAGGCACTAATTGGAAGTTGCGGACATAGAAACGCCATTGGTTAAAGCCGCTCTTATCGTGAATGGCAAGGTGGTATGAGCCATCTTTTGGTACCTTAAGCTCGTAAGTAAACTTTGTTTGTGCCTTTGGAACCAGCACTTGCTGCCCCACTTTCGCATAGTTTACAGGGTTATAACCTTCGCCACAAGCAAGTTGGAACACCTCTTTAAACTGTTCAGCAAGCGTGTTATAGGCTTCAAAAGAAACAGTATAGAGTCTATCTGCCTTTAGTTCAAACGGTGGAGAAAGTAGCCAATCGTCAGCTACTCCCTTAGGATTGTAACCCGACTGAGCCCTTCCTTTCCAGTCATCAGCCAATCCCCACTCCCAAGTTTGGCCGTCGTCGTTTGCATCTATGGCTGTAAAGTTGTTGAAAGATTCCTCATCATAGAAGCTTTCCTTAAACGGTGGCACGATGGCCTTACCTATAACGATTCCGTTAGAAGCCACTTCATTACCTTGACGGTTGCCCGCTTTCGGTGTAATGGCGAAACTATACTTCTTTAATTCGGTGGTTGTGAAAGGTACCGACAGACTGTTTCCTGTTACATTGGTTTGCACTTGGGCTCCATCTGGCATTCTTTTCACGTCGTAAATCACCTCTCCTACATATCCACCGTGCTTTCCTTGCGTTACAGAATGCCATGTAACAACAGCCTTTGTGCCATCGTAGTTGAACTTCACACGCTCTATATCGGCAGGAATGTCGTAGCCTACCCATGTAGTATATCTTACTTTAGGCGATGAGCCTGCAGCGTTTGCTATGGTAACGAGGAACTTTGTATCGCCACCAGGTACGGTTATTTCGTCATCAACCTTAGCTCCTGCCGTAGCAACAGCCTTCTTTACAGTGTCGTTATTAGCCACAACATAGTATGTAAGATTACCTGTTAGCGGTTCACCGTTTATCTTTTTACTTGGAGCAGTGAACTGAATGCGTCCTGTTGTATTACCTTTTTCAAACACAATCTTAAGGTTGTTTATACGTGCAGGTGCCTCTGGTGCTGCTGTTGTTGTGGGTATTGTCAATGCTAATATCTGCGTTTCAGATGGCATATCACCTATTTTATTAGCACGACCAGTTGTAAGGTCTACGTTATATAGCACCGACTTGCCGTCTTTGTCTATGCTTGCCCAATAGAATATATTTGTTTTCTGATCTATCTCTCCACTCTGCTGGTAATAACTACCATCTGAATCTCTCACAGTAACACCTGTTGAACCTACTAATGTTTCCTTTCCATCTGTTGTACTAATGGAATAAAGATTCCCATCAAGTGATATTCCATAGAGTGTACCTTCTTTACTTATACCGAGTGCTACATACTGGCGTTCTGCCCAACCAATGAAGTTACGCTTCATCTTAGTATAATCAATGGTTCCCCACTGCAAATTCGTACCACTCTCATCCCAAAACACACCATATATCTTACCTGTTTTGCGGTCTTGTGCAGTTTCCATTGCGCACAAAGAAAGTCCATCTCTACCTAAATTATCGTCAGATAACTGTTCCCACGTATCTATATCATAAGTGTAATGGTGTACTTTTATTTGACCTTCCGAGTATGCCAAGAGGTCTAAATACATTGCATGGAACACGTCGCCAACTATTCCGCTTCCTGCATTCACCTCCATATAGTTCATAAGTCCTAACGGTTTCACTTCAATAGGGACTGTAGTGCCTACCGAATACATGCCGTAGGCAGCGTTACCCACCTTCCAACCTTCTTGATGAATGACGTTTCCCCACAGTACAGTGCCTCCGGGAGTCTTTAAGAGAGGCGCAGCAAGAGGCTTTTGCAGGGGTGAAGCCACTGTCTGCAATAGCATATTGTCTGAACTTGAACGCTGAGCGACAGGCATTTTGAGGGTTGAACCCATCACCATACCACCTTGTCTTGCCGACAAGGCGTTTCTTAGTGTACTCTCACGCTGGCTGTTGTTCTGTGCCATCATTGCTGATGACCAGCATAGCAAAAAGGCTATGATGCCAGCAAACATAATGTAAGACTTCTTTTTCATAAGCAATAAATTTAGTGAGTAATATGCCATCACGATGATGACGAAAGTTTCTCGGTTGTTTCGTACTTGTCTACGGTTATAGGGGTGCATAGTGCTATGTATTTATACATAGTTACAGCCTACTGCACACAAAAGGTCCATTTATAGAAATAATATGGTGCTTGTTTGCCTTAAAATAACTGTATTCGTTTATATATTGCTTTTTTACGTTACTCTGCCGAACCTCTATATATAATAAGGTGTACAACAGTGCGTGCTTTCTCTATTGTTTCTTTCGTTTTGAAGGTCCACAATGTTTTGCAAAAATAAATATATTATTTCAACTACACAAACGAAAGAGAAGAAAAATCTCAATATGTTTTCAACATTCTGTAAGCTGTTATTACGACAAGAAAAGGAAATTAGCGGTAAATGAAAGAAATGATGTGAGGTTATGGTAGAGCGATAAGAGGGGAAGACGAAGGGGTAAACTTATTTAACAATATAGAAACGCTAAGATTTCAATATTTGGGAGATAACAAATCAAAAACAACCCCTTGCATCTTTACGCAAGGGGTGTAAGGGGGGTAAACAAAGTTGTTTCGAAGCTCTCGTTATGCTTCTGTAGCAACCTATTGTGGCAATACCACCAACTGAAGACTATCGGTTTTTATGCGCACCTTAAGCCATTTGTAAAGCTGTTGCTTGTCGTTTGCAGGAAGTGTTTTGCTGGTTTTAATCACCGCAAGCACGTATTTTTGGGTGAGAGCAGTATCTACAAAGACTTCCGAAGTGTGCGAAAGGGTTATACTTTTAGCTTCCGGACAAATGGCTTTCAGCTCTTGTTTCATCTCTTTAGCCAACTCCGGATAACGTGTATAAGCCGCTAACTGCTTCTGTAAGGCATCGTTTTGGTACACTTGTTCCTTCAAATCGGAAGACGTTCCTTCGCTTGCTGCTACCAAACCGCGCTTCTTTTGCTGCATAGCCATAAGACTATCAGCACTAGCACCTTGTATAATGCGAAGTCGATAGTCGGCTAACTGATAGTCGGACAGGGCTTCCTGTGCCTTCTTAACGTTGCTATTAGAAATAGAATTGCCTATTGTAATAACATCCAACGTTTTGTTTTCTTTGTCGAAAGTGTGCGAAAGAATGTAAGTTCCTTTGTCTTTTATTTCGTTGCGCAGAAAGCTTTCGACGTTATTTTCGATGACACTCTGCTTAATAATTTGCCATGTCATGTAGCCAGCAGGTATCATTGTGATGATAACAATACTTGCAATACAGTAGTTTACATACTTCAACTTCTCATGATGGACTATCTTTTTACGATGGAAGTGCATTAAACGAACGCCCACGCAGGTGGTGAAAGCGATGAAAACAGTATTGATGAAGTAAAGATAAAAGGCACCCAAGAAGTAAGATATGTTGCCCATTGCAAGTCCGTAGCCCGCCGTACAGAGTGGTGGCATTAGGGCAGTAGCAATCGCAACACCCGGTATCACGTTGTTTTTGCCTTTTGTAGCTACTGCCAAAATACCTGCTGCACCGCCACAGAGTGCTATCAACACATCGTAAAGTGTGGGCGATGTACGTGCAAGAAGTTCTGATTGTGCTTCTGTGATAGGCGAAAGGGAAAAGTAAATGGTAGCTGTAACAACGCTGAGAAAGGTGGTAATGAGGTAGTTGATGATAGCTTTCCTGAACAAATTCAGGTCGGCTATTCCAACCGCTAAGCCCATTCCGATGATTGGTCCCATCAGTGGCGAGATGAGCATGGCACCGATAATGACAGCTGTTGAATTGACATTGAGTCCTAAGGAAGCGACGAAGATAGCAAGAATAAGTATCCATAAGGGTGCTCCCTGGAAGTTTACACCTTCGGTTATCTGTGCTATTACGTTGTCTTCAGAGGCTTTACCGGGCATGACATTGAAGTATTTCTTAACTACTTGCCACAGTGTTTGGTTGTTGTTTGGGTCCATACGCTTTGTTTTTTGTGCAAAGATAATGTTTATTTGTGATATACTGATATTGTGGATAACGATTTTTTTCGGTGTAGCAATGGGATTGATGGAAATTAGAAGGACCATGAATAATAGGAAAACTGTAGGCAACAGGAAGGTCATCAAGCAAAAAAGGAGCCTCACCATAGGGTGAAGCCCCTTCAAAAGTGGGTTACTGCATTAAAAGAATACAGCTACTGTGTGGTTAAACCTTACTTTACTACCACTTTTTGTGTGCCTTTAGCGGTGCGTACAAGGTAGATTCCCTTTTCGAGGGCGATGTGCTGACCAGCTTTAACAGCGCCACTAAAGAGGTGAGTGCCGTCGATGCGCACTACGCTGATATAGTTATCAACGCCAAGAACATAGATTCCTCCGTCGGCAATGCGTAGGCTGACATCGGCTGCAAGGGCAGATACGTTGTTAATGCCAGTTGTTCCTATCTTCTTTAAGCATATATTGTCTAAGTAAAGGTTCATTCCTTTCTCTACATCGGTAGTGTTAGCATGGAATCCAATATATATTGGTGCTGTCTGTTTGGCTGTAAATTCAACAATGCGCGGAGCAAACTTGTCTGTGTCTTCTTGTGTATCAGGCACCAATTGTTCGGTCATAGCAGCAGATTCGGGTTGTAAACCGTACATCACTTCATACTTTTCGGTGCCGATGGTGCGTATATCGAACGACAATTCGTATATTGCGTCTTTCTCTACGGCTATGAATGGTGTAAACAGCCAGTCGTTTTTAGGAGATGAAGAGCTGTATATCTTCATGAATTTGTAGTCGTTGTCCCAGTCCCAATAGGCGTTTCCGTCGCCAAGATGTTCAGTAGTAAAGAGCAATACTTCGTCGTTGGTGTCGAAGGTGGCGGTATAAGGCACTTCGAAAGGCTTACCTATCATTATCTTATTCGATGCTGTTGGAATGCCTTTGTGGTCGTCGTCGATGTAAGGGGTAACATCGAAGAAGCACTTTTCAGCCTTTTCTTGTGTAACGTTGTAAGTATATGGCGATGCGCCTGCGTTGTCTACTATTTCGCCTGAAGGCATTTTGCGCACCTGGTATTTCACTTCTGTTGGGTCTACGTAGCCGTTGTACATTCCTTCTGTGGCAGCGTCCCATGTCAATATCAGCTTATTAATATCTTCGCCTTGTATTAGTTTCACGTTCTTCACCTGCTTTGGTGTATCGTGTCCCACGTAAATGTTCTTTATTTCTGCCTTGTCGCCATCGCCTTCTGTATTTACCACAATAACAGCAAAGCTGTGTAAGCCTTGCGTTGTGGTTACTTCGGCTGTGGTAGCCTGTCCTGCCTGTGTGGTGCCGCTGGTGTTTTCCACGCCATCAACAAGCACCTTGTAGGTTAAAGCTCCCGTAAGAGGCTGTCCGTCGTAGGTTTTTGTAGGTGCCGTAAAGCCTATTTTGCCTTTCAAATCGCCATTTGCGAAGTCGGCAACAATATCTGTTGGCGCTGCAGGAGCACTTGGATTTACTATCTTATCGCCCACCCAGAGGCAACCAAACTCTTCTTCGTGCTTGAATTCGCGTAGCATTGTGCTGGTCTTAGCTTTTAGGTCTATTTTGTAAATGCCCGGTGTTCCGCCCCAATCGTCGAGTGTTGCTGCCCAGTAAAGGGTGTTATTGTCGTTTGCGGGGAAGGCTGCAGACTGCTGATAAAGTGGGTTCATGCCTGTAGAGAGTATCTCTGTGAATGTAGCATCGGTTGTTGAGATTTCTCCTACCCTACCTGCTGAGTTTATTCCGTATAGTTTTCCTTCTTTGTTAAAGGCTATTGCGAGAATGTTGTTGCCCAATACGCCCACCTCTTTGCGTTCGTGTTTGGTTAGTTCGAGGGTGCAGAGCTTATAGGTTGAACCATCTTTGTAGACAGAATATACCTTGTCGGTAGTTTCATCGTAGGCTATCGGACAACCTATAGATACCATATCGGCAGGCACTTTGTGGCGTGTTATGTTGGTGAAATCGTTGGCGTTGTAGATGTACATGTACATATCTGAGCCGTAATCGGAGTCGTCTTTCACAAAAAAATAGTAGCGGTCTTTCACCTTCACAATGCCGTAGTCGGGTGTATATGGTATTTTTTGCACTTCAGTAAAGTTAGATGTAGATGCTGTTGTAAACTTATAGATACCATTATTCTCCCGTGTGCCAACAAGATGTCCGTACAAATTATATTCTGTTTGTGCCGTTACAGGTAGCGCAGCAAGCAGGCTAACAAGCAGAGCTATACCTGCAAAGAGTGTAGTAAAAAGTCTTTTCATCGTATGTATTCTTTTTATTAATTATTAGATAGTTCTACTGTTTTTAGGTTATTCCCGTTTCTATACATTGGCATTTGCGCTTTTTATACGCACATATTTTTATCTTTCTACAGCGATACCTCTATTTTTCCACCTCTATATATAACAAGACGTAGACGTATATATGCTTTAAAATTGATATTTGCCAACAAATGGTAGTATTTGTTTGCAAATGTATAAATATTATTTTAAAAATGCAAACAAAATGGAATAAAAACTACCATTTATGCGGCTCAGCAGAAAAAAGGTGATGAATTTTCGGCTAAAAGAACTATTACGGTAAGTCTTAATTATATATAATAGAACGACAAGTAGCATATTGCTGTTCAACAAGTTGTAAGAATACATTAATTAAAACATTCTATATAATGTATTCTATAAATCTTCTGTTGAATGGGTATATTTTAGGTGTTATAATATAGCGTTATATGGGTGGTGTTTCTTGATGATATCTAAAACGTTACTGACAGATATCTAAAACGTTACTGACAGATATCTGAAACGTTACTGACAGATATCTGAAACAAGCGTGATAGATATCTGAAAAGAAAGTAACTGTATTTAGCAGTTTTTTCTAAATATCTAAGATGTTCTATCTTATTGAGAATAAACAAATAAGCACTGTTTATAACCTTCCAACTTCGTTTCTACTAAACTTGCATTTATGGTTATGCGAGAGGACTATATGTATGGTATGGGGCTATTATTGTAAACAAAGGTAGAAACTTAATGAAATGTTGTAACAAACAGTATCACAACAAATTGTTTACACGAATATAGTTGGTTTAATGTATGTTTTTCGATGTGCGGACGCTGTTAGAAGCGTCCGCTGTATATTAAGAAACGACTTATTGATAGTTGTATATTATAAGTCTTTAAATGTTTTGCTAAGGCACTTAAAGTATTACTTTAACTCTCTTTTCACCTCTTCGAGTGCAGCAATCCAATTAGTATCGAGGGAGAATTGCGTAGGATAATCCTCACGATTGTAGTATGCTAATACCACTTCATCGTCCTTATCGCCATACAATGGGTTATTTATACTAGCATCGCGGAATATCTTTTTTATGCGGTTTTTGTCTTTATCGGTACCAGCCTTCGCATAATTCTTTAGATAAAGGTTCACGAAGTCGTACATATAATACGCCATTGAGTCTAACTGTGCATTCAGATGGGCTACTTCTTTACCCGTTAATTCCTTGTCGGAAACAGACAATGCTTCCAGCGTCTTGGTTTTTAAGTAAGATATTGCGTCTACTCTAAACGATGCAATCTTACGAATCTCGGTATCTTCAGACTTATCTGAAGCCACTTTATATGAACTTCTATAAATCTGGTCGTATACGCGTTGTGGTGTTTGAGCATAAGCAGTGGCTGTAAACAAGATGGCTACAAGTGCCATAGTTACCTTTTTTAAATTCATCATTGTTATTGAGTTTAATTGTTATCGTTATTGTTTAATACTATTTATTTTAACTATCTTATAATGTTTGTTCTTGCTTTCGCATCGTCTTAATTGCTATTCAACAATGTAGAAATAGTGTTATTTATATTTACTAATTATACCTATCTTTGTGCAAAAGTACAACTCTTATAACTTAAAACCGTACAAAACGCTTATTTTTTATAGAGTTTTATGTTATTTATTACTAATGCGCGACTTGTTTTTAAGTGCAAAATCTTTCCACGATCCATAGTGTTTAGCATCTGAATTAGGACGATTAGACTGCAGAAAGTGGCAATAGGCAGCACCCAGAGCATCGGTTGCGTCCATAAATTGTGGCATTTCGCTGTCTTGCAAGTGCAACAAACGTTGCAACATACCCGCAACTTGGTCTTTAGAAGCAGAACCATTGCCTGTTATTGCCATTTTTATTTTCAATGGGGCATATTCGTGTATGGGCACATCGCGTTGTATTGCGGCTGCAATAGCCACCCCTTGTGCTCGCCCTAACTTCAACATAGATTGTATGTTCTTACCAAAGAAGGGAGCTTCTATAGCCATTTCATCGGGTAAATAAGTTTCTATTATACTTGTAACGCGTTCAAAAACTTTACCTAAACGTAGATAAACGTCTTTCTCTCTGCGCATATCTATAACTCCCATCACCACCATTTCAGCCTTATTACCGTGTACACGGATAACGCCATAGCCCATAACATTAGTACCAGGGTCTATGCCTAATATGATTTTAGACGGATTTTGCTGCGCTGTTGTCATATTTCTATCTATCCATATACGGATTATGCGCCAGTTCGTAGCCCATTGTTGTTTGCTCTCCATGCCCTGGGTAAAGCACAGTATCGTCGGGAAGCTGCGATAACTCTCGTAAACTACTAATCAGCTGAAACATACTACCGCCCGCAAAGTCGGTTCTTCCTACACTACCACGGAAGAGAGTATCGCCTGTAAATGCCACTTTTTCGTCTTTACAATAGAATGTTACACCACCGGGGGTGTGTCCTGGGCACTCTATAACCGTTAGTTCGTGATGCCCAAACTTTATTATTTCGCCAGCGTTAAAGGTGTGTTCAACAGGTGGGAAGTCGTAGTTTAGCTGCATTCCAAACATATTTTGCGCCTGTTCTTTGAGCGAACGCAAAGCAGGAGCGTCTTTTTCAGACACCTCTGGCAACAGTCCGAACGTATCGTTAATGGTGTTTATGCCAAAATTATGGTCCAAATGTGCATGCGTTGTCAGCAAATGTACGGGTTTAAGATGGTTTTCTTTTATGAAATTCACTATTGTTTGGCGTTCTTCTTCATAGAAAGCACCACAGTCAATGATTACACATTCCAGACTGTCGTCCCATACTATATAGGTATTTTCTTCTATCATATTGAACACAAAACACTTTATCTGTATCATATAAATATTGTTTTTTGAGTATTATAGTTTACTTTAATGCTTGCAACAAACATACTATATGCGAGGAACATATATTAAATTCTTCTCTTCGAACCACGCTTCTTCAAACCATTGCGATAGTTCTTCTTGAATAGCTACCTTTTTATAGGGTTTCAATTCCTCATCGAGTGTTCCTCCTTTCAGCACTATTACACCATTCTCCACCACATTATGGTTGTCTTTAGCAATGTTTTTGCGCACAATTTTCATCATGTCTGGTAGTGGCATCACAGCTCTCGACACAATAAAATCGAATTTTCCTTTCTCTTCTTCGCCTCTCTTGTGTTGCAAAAGCACATTTTCTAAGCCTATAGCATTGGCTATTTCGGTGGCAACTTTAATTTTTTTGCCTGTACCATCTATCATTTTGAAGTTTGCATTGGGAAACATTATTGCCAAAGGAATGCCTGGAAAACCACCACCAGTGCCAAAGTCGAGCACATTTGTGTCGTCTCTAAAATTTATAAACTTGGCAATTGCAAGTGAATGAAGCACATGGTGTTCGTATAAATTAGTTATATCTTTACGCGAAATAACATTTATTTTTGCATTCCACTCGGCATACAAATTGTACAAAGCGTTAAACTGCGCTTGCTGTTGAGCTGTTATTTGAGGAAAATATTTGGTTATAATGTCTGACATATCTATATTTTTCGTTAGTTTTCTATGGTTACTCGCACTTCGTTAGGATTAATTTCTCCTGGCGAATATATAAATGTTGTGGAATCGTCGTACAGAATAAAATTGGTTGAAGGATAGGGTTTTATCCCTACAAAGTAACCTTTGGCTTGCGCTTCAGGCACATCGTCGTTATCCCAACCATTGTTTTTCGCCATTTGTTCCACTATTTTCTCCGTCAAAGTTGCTTTGTAATCGTCTCCAAAGGTCTCTTTCAGCGTTATTTGCCTACCAGTTTTTGGATCGATATTAAAGCAAAGCGAATATTTAGTGATTGTTTCGCCTGTCTTAATAGATATATTCGATATGTAAACCACATAGTTTTCCTTACCAGAAAGTATGCGCGTATCTATGTTAAGTGCCCAATCCAGCTGACTTGCAGCGTGTTCTCGGTCTTTTAACCAGCGTGCAAGGTCTAAATATTCCTTACCATAGTTCTGCACTAAACGTTCTATTACCTGCTGAGGTGTAAGTTTTTCGTAGCTTGTTGCAAAGTAATTGGGTTGCAAAGTGCCCATTCTAAGCAACGAATCGTTAGCTGTGGCATACTGTTTACCTTTTAAATACACATAGTTAATGTGTATTTTGCACGCAGCATCTTTGTTAAACCGAATAATAGTGTCTATTTTAACTGTACTGGTGGGTACAATTGCCTTTACTTTTGCTTGCTTCTTTGTACAACCTATAGCCATAAAGCAAGCCAATACAAAAACTAAAACTGCTGTAAATATATTCTTTACCATATCAATTGGCAAAGTTACAAAAAAACTTTCGTAACTTTGCACACGATAATAATAATATAATGAAAATGATAAAGGCGTGTCTTTTCGATTTAGATGGTGTGGTTTTCCATACCGAACCACTTTATACTGAGTTCTGGAAGAGTATATTTAACGAGTTTTATCCTACTGAACAAGGTTTAGAATTAAAGATTAAAGGACAGACTCTCACCCAAATTTATAATCGTTATTTTGCTAAACAAGTCAATCAACAAGCGGAAATAACACGCCGACTGGACGCCTACGAACAACAAATGCCCTACACATTCGTAGATGGCTTTGTGGACTTTGTGCAACAGTTGAAGCAAAATAACATAAAAACCGCTATAGTAACAAGTTCCAATAAAGCTAAAATGGAAAACGTTTACCACCAACACCCCACGTTTAAACAGCTTTTTGATGCTGTGTTTACAGCTGAGGACTTCCACGAAAGTAAGCCTTCGCCCGATGGATATATCACTGCTGCACGTGCATTGGGTGTAGAACCAACTCACTGTATAGTGTTTGAGGACAGCTTTAATGGGCTTCGTGCAGGTGTTGCGGCTAAGGCACGAGTTGTTGGACTAGCTACTACCAATTCGGTAGAAAGCATTAAAGAGTTTACAAAAGAAGTGATACCAAACTTCGTTGGCTATAAATTAACAGAACAGCAATAAAACATAAACAACGTAATGGGCTATTTATCAACAGATAAAAAGAAAATAACTGCAATAACACTTCGGCAGATGAAGGAGGCTGGAGAGAAGATTGCACAGATTACTGCCTACGATTTTACGACTGCAAAAATATTTGATGAAGCTGGCATTGACAGCATATTGATTGGCGATTCGGCTTCGAACGTAATGTGCGGAAACGACAATACGTTGCCTATAACCATAGAAGAGATGATTTACCATGCCAAAGCTGTTGCCAAAGCGTGTACCCATGCCTTTGTAGTATGCGATATGCCGTTTGGTAGTTATCAGGTTAATAGCGATGAAGGTGTGCGCAATGCTATCCGCATAATGAAAGAAAGCGGCGTAGATGCGGTAAAATTAGAAGGCGGCAGCGAGGTTGTTGCCACCGTAAAAGCTATTATTGCGGCTGGAATACCAGTAGTAGGACATCTTGGTTTAACCCCGCAGAGCGTACATAAGTACGGTGGCTACGGCTTAAGAGCTAAGAACGAGGCAGAAGCAACCAAACTTTTGAACGATGCTAAACTATTAGACGAGGCTGGTGTGTGTGCTTTGGTGTTAGAGAAAGTACCACAAGCATTGGCTACCGAAGTGTCTAAGCAGATTAAAACTCCCACTATTGGAATTGGCGCAGGCAGTGGAACCGATGGTCAAGTGCTGGTTTATGCCGATGCAATGGGTATGACACAAAGTTTCAAACCCAAATTCTTACGTCAGTTTGCCAATATTAGAAAGTGTATGACCGATGGAATCGGCGATTATATGAAGTGTGTAAAAGCGCAAACATTCCCTAACAACGAGGAATCGTATTAGGAAAAACAACCTATCAGGGGGTACAATATACAGGGCTATATGGTTGCGTTTTTAGATAAAAGAACATGATAAAAAGACACCCTAAAGCCACAAACAGCTTGCTATAACGTAGCACACAAATAGCAACAACGCAACACTCTCTTAGTCATATTGTTACTATCGTTTTACAAATACAGTAGTTTTGCAATACAATATCGGCATTTTTGCACTGTAAGTGTTGCGTATTTACGAAGTGTTCGCAACGTATTTTGTTGCGTGAATGTTGCATTCTTATAATTCGTTCGCAATATTTTGACAGTCTGTAAGCTGCTGTAGGGGTCGATTTATCGTGCCCACATATCTATATATACCCACGAAATGTGGAACGAAAATGCGTGTACGATGACGAATATATGCGTATCCGATGATGTGAATATATATATTCGGTGAAATGAAAATGTGTATTCGACAAAACGAAAATGCGGGCGTGGAAACAAAAAATGTGTTAGTATGGTTAAACGAAAATATAAGTACGATGAATCGGCTCCTACGGCTGGCGGAGTGTTCGTTGTGCATTTTGTTGGTATCTATGGTCTATTTGGAGAGTAAAAACTCCCTTTTCGCAACACAAGAGGGAGGCTTTTTGTGTTTCCACTCTTAGGAATATCATAGATACTGAGTACATTTTAGCAAACGCGAAACCCTAAATACATCTTAGTTCATATTGCTTTTAGTTTTTATAAAAGCTCGCAACTGTTATTATCTCCCCCTGCAATTGATACACCATATATACAAAAAGGACTCGCTTGCTTCACAGCCTACGAGCCCCGTTGAACCAAAAATATAATCTGAATTTATACCTATGAAAAACTATTTACATGAAGTATTCTAAATGTTTCATTTACTTTTCTATCTTCTTTAAGCAAAATAACTTGTTAATAATTATCATGAAAAAAACCTATCTACCTAATAACTAAATTTCTTTACCTTAGTCTTTCTGTGTGCAAAGATACACACGAACATCGAAATAACCTATATACAATTATCTATTTTCGCATATTTTTATATGCAATCGTTTGCAAATTAAAATATGAAAGCAATATTAACGTAAATCAAAAGGAAGATGCTTACAACTTAAAACAATTAGTAAGAGAACACAAAATTGTACAAACAATATTTCTATATTTATGCAAACACTGTTTATTTAACCTTACATCATATATAAAATATATACAAAATACAATGGCAAGATTGCCTTTTTAGGCTATTCTATACCATTTTTATGAATTTATTATAAGTTCTTTCATATTCCTTATTTATATCTATAAAAATACTGATGTATTTTACGAAGATATAAAAACCCACTTTTTGCAGGTCAAAAAGGTGGTTTTTGTAAGCCAAAAAGGTAGTTTTTGCACGCCAAAAACCATACTTTTGCAACGCAAAAACCATACTTTTACACGGCGAATATGTAACACACAGATAACGAACACGTTGCGAACATTACATAAATGTGTTTCAAACGGATTGCAAATGTGCCCCAACGTTTTACGAATGTGTGGCGAGCACGTATACACGGGCACGATAAATCTGCCCCTACGGCTGCTGACAGCCTGCCATTTCGCTGCGAACGGATTGTTAATAATGCAACGAACACCCACGAAATAACCACGAAACACTCCGTAAACACCCAACATTCACCCACGAAATAACCACGAAACACTCCGCCAGGCGTAGGGGCCGATTCATCGCGCCCGTATTCTGACATAAATAAATACACATATCCATTTCACCGAATACGCATTTCCACATTATTGTATACGTGTATCCATTTCACCGCACACGTGTTTCCGTTCGTCATTTTATGGGTGTATTCCGATATGCGGGCACGATAAATCAGCCCCTACAGCTGCTGACAGCCTGCCAATAATGTTGCTGACGGATTGCAACAACACAACATTCAAAAAACAAAAACCATACTTTTGTAATGTAAAAACCATACTTTTGAAAAACAGAAACCACACTACAGTAAAGTCATCGCTAAAAGAAAAATAAACAATAGCCAATATTTAGAAAAATGAAAGTAGTATAAAATTTTTGTGAAAAATATTAGGTTGTATCATAATTTTTACTTAAATTTGCTGCATAAATCTACTAAATAAAAGAAAAAAGCAAAAGAACCAAACAACCGTGTTATACCCACTATCACCTAAATCGGGTACAGACAACACTGGAAAGCCTATAAGCTAACCAACGCCCAAGCCTCCGACACGGCGTTACTCCACAAGAGTTTCAACAGGGAAGGCATACAACAGTATGGAGAATTATCTACTAACGAGAACCAAAAACACAACCATTGTTATTGCGATAGTTGCTTTGTTAGCTCTCGCACAGCAGCTAAAGGCACAAACTAAGTATGATTTCGCCATTGCAGGCACGTGGGTTACATCAGAAAACTGTAACGATTTAACCGTTATACCTGGTGTAGAAGGTAGTGTTAAATACGATGCAGAAAACAAAACCCTATTTCTGAAGAACGCAAAAATAGACGGAGGAAATGCCAATGCTATCTATTCTACCCTCAAAGGGCTAACCATTAGGGTGGCAGGAAAGAATCAAATGCGGTCAGACTTTACCTCTACCATACAGTTTACACAGCCTATGCAAATTGCAGGAAGTGGTACATTAAACGTGGAAAATACGCAAGGCGATGCCATTTATGCCAATGCTACCAGCTTAATAATAGATGCATGCACATTGAACGCACGAGGATTAAACTACGGAATAGTGGGCGAAGATGGTAAAAACAACGAAAAACTAACCATAAAATATGCCACCGTAACAGCCGAAGGTAAGAATATTGCCTCGATAGGGTGCTTTAAATATCTTACACTAATGGGGTGCAAAATAAGTCAGCCTACGGATGTTGACTTCGATGAAGAGCTTGGAGGAATAGGCAAAGACGGCAAACTGCTAAAAGAACCTATAACCATTACACCCACAACATACCAAATATGGATTGCAGGAAAGCTTATAACACTGGACAATTGCAACGACCTTACAACTATTCCAGGTGTAGAAGGAACCGTAAAGTTCGACCCTGCAACACGCATACTTACATTAGAGAATGCCAATATAAGCACAAACGCACACTATGGAATACTAAATTTCATGGACAACGTAACTATTCAGCTCATTGGAACTAACAATATTACGGCCCAACTAAGTAATACTATATATAACAACGACGACTGTTCGCTGAGCGTCGTTGGACCAAATGCTACCTTAAACCTACACGGTGCCATTGAAGCAAAGGACAAAGCGAGTCGTCAAGCATTCCAAAATCACGGCTCAGTAACCATTAGTCAGTGCACCATAGAGGCAAATGCGGGTATCAATGGCTTCTCTTTCGGCGAATGGAAGTTCGACCGTTGCAACATCAAAGTAAAGGGAAACGGCGACGATAAGTATCCGTTTGCAGGCAGTATGGCATACTTTACACGCATACCTCTATTAGAAGGCTGCGCTCTAAAGGTACCTACTGGCACGCATTGGAAGGAATTTACCGACCAATATGGTACGTGCTACTCGCTCGTAGATGGTTCGGAGAAAGCCATAACAGACTGGATTACTATCACAACCGACCCTGCTTACATTGACAAACACACCATTCGGACTACCAAAACCACACAAAACATCTACTCTATTGGTGGTGCACGCCTTTCAACCGAACTCAATCGGCTACCAAAAGGCCTATACATCGTAAACGGAAGGATAGTAGCAAAGCCATAATCTGCTTAGAAACGGAGTGCATTGCGGGCACTCCTGCTACTTCTTCCCTATTCTTAAGAATCATAAAAAGGTTCAATATACTTAATTTTTTCATTGTTTTAGATAAGAGTATCTATCTATGTGGCTAGGGAGTGCAAGTGGTTTGTACTCCCTTCGTTGTATATTATAGTGGGCTAAAAAGTATTTGTGCACTGCTTAAAACCAAATTACGAATTAGTGTTGTACCTTATTTTGTTTTATTATTGAACAGCCAATTGAGGTTAAAACCCTTCTTTTAATAATGCAAACTCTACACGCATCTGAATTTATTTCGTAACTTTGTCGGCATCAAAACAATAAACTATTCAGAATTATGTATACACGCAACTTTCTAACAGCACTATTGTTGCTATTTGGTATTGCCACATTCGCACAACAAGAACACTGGGTTGGCACATGGGCTTGTGCCCCACAAACAGTAGATAAAAGGTTTATGCCTTACAACAACCAGATGAATAACAGAGCTGTAAGGCAGATTGTGAAAGTGAGTATAGGTGGAAAAACAATACGATTGAAGCTAAGTAACGAACTGTCTACTACACCCGTAGAAATAGAGAGCGTATATATTGCACAAGCTGAAAACGGTTCGGACATACGCAAAGGCAAGGTTAGCTATCTTAAGTTCAGTGGTAAAGACGGTGTAACCCTACCGGCAGGAAAAGCAATATACTCTGATGAATTGCAGTTCGAACTACAACCGCTAAGCAAAATAGCCATTACCATAAACTATATAAAGGCTCCTAAACAACCAACAGTGCACATGGGGTCGCGCACAACAAGCTATATTCTGAAAGGAAAAGCCAATGCCGACACCAGTTTTCGCACAGCTTTCAAAGAAGAACACTGGTTTAACATTGCAGGAATAGAGGTGCTTAGCAACACAGCAACAGCCATTGCCATACTCGGCAACAGCATTACAGATGGCAAAGCAAGCACAAACAATGCACAAAACCGATGGCCCGACTTCTTCTCGGCTGCCATTAACACACCCGAAAAAGCCGAAACGGGAGTGCTAAATTTGGGTATTGGCGACAACAGAATACTGTCTGTTGGCTTAGGAACACCCGGAAAAGAACGCTTCGACCGTGATATTCTTGGACAACACGGACTGCATTCTGTTATAATATTCGAGGCAATAAACGACATTGGTACTTCTAAAAATCCAGAAGAAACGGCACGTCAGCTGATAGAAGCATATAAAGAAATGACGAAAAAAGCACATGCGCACGGGCTAAAAGTATATATGGGCACCATAACACCCTTTGAAGGGTGCAAAAGTTACTACAACGAAGCACGCGAAAAGGCACGCCAAACCGTGAACGAATGGATAAGAACAACACACGAAACCGATGGTTTCATAGACTTCGATGAGCTTATGCGCAACCCACAACACCCCAAACAGTTACGCAAAGAGTGGCAAAGTGGCGACTGGTTGCACCCTAACCCAGAAGGATACAAGGCTATGGGCGAGCATGTAGCAAAGGTTTTGGCACACGAAATAAACAGTACAACCACCCTGTAAGGTACATTAAACGTGAGCCATACACAACAAAACTACCCCCTGTGTGGCACCATAACTTTTTAAAATATATAGAAGCTGTAACCATCTAAATATTAACCACTTACCAAAAACCCCCTTTTTGTGTTACAAAAGATAGGTTTTTGCACGATAAAAACCCTATTTTTGCATTGCAAAAGTGGGGTTTTTGCAATGTCAAAACCCCACTTTCGTTTTTCTTCTGCACTATTCTTACAAAACGCACACCATCATCTTGCAAAACAGAAGTCCTACCCCACTATTCAAATAAACCATAAATACACAAACAATACGCCACAAATGGGCTGCCAAAATATTGCGAATAAATTATAATAATGCAACATTCACACAACGAAACACACAATGAACAATCCATCAGGCGTAGGGGCAAATTCATCGTGCCCGTATCCTTACATTATCAAATATGTATATTCGTTTCATAAAATACGTACATTTGTTCCATCGAACATACATTTTCGTACCCCATTGTGGGTATAATTTCCAATACTCTAATATCCTATTTGAATTCAAAAAGGACGATTTAACAACTTTAACTTATTTTTATAAGACCTTTAAAATATACTGAAATAAAAGTATTACCTTTGTACCCTACTTTGCATAAGTGGGTAAACTGCTTTTTATAAGCAGGCTAACAAGTAGCTAAAAGTAATTTACACATTATTATATATATAATAAATGAAAAAGTTTAGACTAGTGGACAACACGCTGGGGTGGCTTGCTTTCTTGATAGCTGCCTTTGTTTACTGTTCCACAATTGAGCCAACGGCAAGCTTTTGGGATTGTCCCGAGTTCATAACAATAGGCGATAAGCTCGAAATAGGACACCCTCCCGGGGCACCATTCTTTGCCCTTACCGCCAATCTTTTCTCACATTTTGCAAGCGATGCTACCCAAGTGGCACGCATGGTGAATACTATGAGTGCGCTATTATCGGCAACTTGTATTATGTTTTTATTCTGGACTATCTCCCATCTAGCCCGTAAACTCATCGTAAAAGACGGTGAAGACATTTCGTTAGGCAAGATGATTGCCATTGAAGGGGCTGCTATGGTGGGCGCATTGATATACACCTTCAGCGACACTTTCTGGTTTTCGGCTGTCGAAGGCGAGGTTTACGCCTACTCATCGGCATTCACCGCAGTAGTATTCTGGCTGATTTTGAAGTGGGAAGACAATGCCGACAAGCCGCACGCAGACCGTTGGTTGGTGCTAATTGCGTATATGACAGGTCTTTCTATTGGTGTTCACCTGCTCAACTTACTATGTATTCCAGCCATCGTACTGGTTTATTACTATAAGCGTGTGCCCGATGCCAACCTCAAAGGGTCGCTTGTAGCTCTCGCAATATCAATTGTTTTGGTAGCCGCTGTGCTATATGGCGTGGTGCCAGGCATTATTACTGTGGGCGGATTTTTCGAGCTTTTGTTCACCAATACACTCGGAATGCCGTTCAACACAGGTACCATTCTATATATCTTACTACTCATAGGAAGCTTCATTTGGGCAATTGCCGAAACATATAAGGATAGTAATCTACGCCGACAGAACATTGCATTCTTAACGGCTTTCGCCCTTATTGGTATTCCATTCGTAGGCTACGGTTGGTCTGCATTCATTGTTGGAGCCATAATCTTAGTGGCTTTCTACTTCGTTCTGAATATGAAACGCAACAAAGAATTGCTTATTTCGGCTCGCTTAAAGAACACCGCACTGCTCTGTATGCTTATGATGATAATAGGATATTCATCATACGCAGAGATAGTAATACGTTCAACAGCTAACCCTCCTATGGATCAGAACTCGCCAGAAGATATCTTTACGCTTGGAAACTACCTTGCACGCGACCAGTATGGCGACCATCCACTACTCTACGGACAGGCTTATACCAGTGAACCAAAGGTAGCAGAGGACGGTAGACACTACGAAATTAAACAGGGCAAACCAGTTTACGAACGTAAAGAAAAGGCATCGCCAAACGAACCAGATGCATATTTCTTGGTGCGAAACAAAACTTCTCAGGTGTTCGAACAGAATATGTTCTTCCCTCGTATGTGGGATAATGCACACGCACAAGACTACGAACAGATTATGGGAGGCATTGAAGGACACGATGTTGACGGCGTTAAGATGCCTACACAGACGGAAAACATACGCTTCTTCCTATCTTATCAGTGCAACTTTATGTACTGGAGATACTTCCTTTGGAACTTTGCTGGACGCCAAAACGACGTACAAGGATACGGAGAACCCGAACATGGAAATTGGATTACAGGTATCTCTTTCATCGATAATATGCTATATGGCGACCAAAACTTGCTGCCCGATGAGCTAAAAACAAACAAAGGACACAATGTTTTCTATTGTTTGCCACTCTTACTTGGTATATTTGGACTGTTTTGGCAGGCATGGAGAGGACGCAGAGGCATACAACAATTCTGGGTAATCTTCTTCCTTTTCTTCATGACGGGACTAGCAATCATCATCTATCTTAACCAAACGCCAGGACAACCGCGTGAACGCGACTATTCGTATGCAGGCTCTTTCTACGCTTATGCTATATGGTGTGGACTCGGAGTTCTAGCCATTTACGACCGATTAAAGAAGCTAAAACTGTCTGGAACAGCCGCTGCAGCCATTGCATCGGTAGCATCTATCATCGTACCAATACAGATGGCATCGCAGACTTGGGACGATCACGATCGCTCAAATCGATACACTTGTCGCGACTTTGGACAGAACTACCTGAACTCTATGCAGGAAAAGGGCTATCCAATTGTATTCACCAACGGAGACAACGACACCTTCCCACTATGGTATAACCAAGATGTTGAAGGCGTACGCACCGATACTCGTGTATGCAACTTGTCGTATTTGCAAACCGATTGGTATATCGACCAGATGCGCCGACCTGCTTATACATCGCCAAGTGTGCCTATCAGGTGGAACCGTCTCGACTATATAAGTGGTACAAACGAGGCTATTCCAGTGAGACCAAACCTAAAACAGCAAGTTCTGGATATGTATAAAGAGAATCCAGAAGAGGCTCGGAGGCAGTTCGGAGAAGACCCATTCGAGCTGAAAAACATACTAAAATATTGGGTACGCGCTAAGGATTCGCAGTTCCATGTCATACCTACCGATACCTTATATATGACTATTGATAAGGCAGCAGTACGCCGAAGTGGTATGATGATGCCTACTGATAGCATTCCAGACCGTATGGTTATCTCGCTCGCAGGTAAAGAAGAACTCTTTAAGAACGACATCATGATGCTCGAAATGATAGCCAATTGCAACTGGACTCGTCCACTTTATGTGGCTATTACTGTGGGTAGTGAGAACTTTATGAACCTCGGCGACAACTTTATACAGGAGGGATTGCTGAACCGTATTACACCTTTCAACACACGAAAAGGAGGTAGTTTCGACACTGAAAAGACCTATAACCTTGTAATGAATAAGTTCCGATGGGGAGGAGTGGCTACTAAAGGTATCTATCTTGACGAAACTGTAATGCGAATGTGCTACACACACCGTCGTGAAATGGCACAATTGGCAATGAATTTAATATTGGAAGGCAAGAAAGATAAGGCACTGAAAGTGCTCGAAAAAGCCGAAAAGGTGCTGCCAACTTATAATCTTCCACTTTCATTCTCGTATGTAAAGGGTGGTCCAATAATAGCTGATGCCTACTATATGTTAGGAAAGAAGGCTAAGGCAGAGGCGATGTATAACGAAATGTGGAAGACTTCTGCACAGTACATTCGCTACTATCTCAACCTGTCAGAGCGGTTATTCAATATCAGTATGAGCTCTTGCGCAATGCATTTGCAGATATTATACCAATATATAGACGCAAACAAGCAGAACAATCCACGCTGGGCGGAAGCTCATAACGCTGAGTTTATGGGTATGTTAAAGGCTTACGAAGCACGCGGAGGCAAGATGCAATAAGTAAAAGAGGCGGATTTTTATCCGCCTCTACCTATTTATAACATAACCAATCTATGAGATGAAATAAGTTAAAGCATATTTCTCATTATAGATTTGTATATGTATAAAGCAATAAAAGTAATTCTCTCGTGCTCAAAACACGAAGAATTTAATACTCATATAAATGTTTAATAGAACACAAAGAGTATACTTTGACGTATGTTTATAGAACAACCTGCACGCTGGATACGGTGGCTTTACCCACACGCATTGTGGCGAATGTCGCCCGATGACCATTCCGTTTATCTCACATTCGACGATGGTCCAATACCCGAAGCTACACCTTTCATTCTCGATACACTCGATAAATATGGGGCAAAAGCTACCTTTTTTATGGTAGGAGACAACGTTAGGAAGTATCCAGAACTATACGAAGAGGTGGTACGAAGAGGACATTTGGTGGGCAATCATACCTATCACCATCTCGGTTCGTTTAAACATTTCACGCTAACTTATGCTGTTGATGTTACCGAAGCCAATGCTCTTATCAAGTCTAAATACTTTCGTCCACCACATGGGTGGCTTCGTCATAGCGTCTATTGGTGGGTAAAGCAAAAGTACAGAGTGGTTATGTGGGACCTTGTAACACGCGATTATTCTAAATGGCTTACGGGACACGATGTTCTTCGTAACGTTCGTAGGTATGCACGCAATGGTTCTATCATTACGTTTCACGACTCATTGAAGAGCATCGACAAGCTTCATTATGCCTTGCCACGTGCTTTAGAGTGGTTAAAACACGAAGGATATGAGTTTAAAATATTCGAAGAAGGAGATTAAAGCTGAGGCTAAAAGTCTCGGCTTTTTTGCTTGTGGCATTGTACAAGCTACGCCTGTAGATGCCGAAACAGCCGCTGCTGTGCGCCAGTGGATAAGCAAAGGCAGTCAAGCCACTATGGATTACATGGCAAACTACACCGAAAAACGACTTAACCCCTGCTTACTTGTACCGGGAACAAAGACTATTGTTTCACTCGCAATGAACTATGCACCTGCAAAAACTATGGCTGCTACAGAGTTTCAGCTTGCTGCATACGCCTACGGACAAGACTATCACGATGTAATGAAGAAAAAGTTGCGACAGCTTGCTACTATTATCGCAAATAAATTTGATACTGACGAGGTTGAAAAACCAATAGGCGAAATACGCATTTTCGTTGATACGGCTCCCGTTTTGGAACGTTATTGGGCACAAAAAGCTGGTTTAGGGTGGATAGGAAAGAACCATCAGCTCATTATTCCTAAGGCTGGTTCAATGTTTTTCCTGGGAGAAATATTCTTACCATACGAGTTTGACAGCTACGATGTGCCTATGCCGAACCGCTGTGGTAGATGTAAACGTTGTATAAATGCCTGTCCCACGTGTGCAATATGCGAGGGAAAGAACTTTGAAAGTGAGCGTTGTTTATCGTATCAGCTAATAGAAAACCGTGGCGAACTATCGAAACAAGCAAAACAAACAATGGGAACAACCATCTATGGGTGCGACCGTTGCCAAACCGCATGCCCTTGGAACAAGTTTGCTACACCCAATACTACACCCGAATTCCAACCTAAATCTGAGTTACTTGCTATGACAAAAGCCGATTGGCACAACCTTACCATCGAACAATATCGCGCACTTTTCAAAGGCTCGGCTGTAAAACGCGTCAAATTCGACGGTTTAAAACGCAACATTTCTGCAACAGAATAAAGTTCAGGAAAGGGCTAAAAACCATAGAATATCCTAAGTTCATAACTACGAACCACACTTTTTGGGTCTACAAAAACTACCTTTCTGACCTGCAAAAAACACTCTTTTTGGGTCTGCAAAAACACTCTTTTTAAATTACAAAAACCACTCTTTTGAATTGCAAAAATGGGGTTTTTACATTGCGAAAGTATGAGTTTTGTTTTTTGAATGTTGTGTTGTTGCAATCCGTCAGCAACATTATTGGCAGGCTGTTAGCAGCCGTAGGGCAGATTTATTGCGCCCGCATATCGGAATACACTCACAAAATGACGAACGGAAACACGTGTGCGGTGAAATGGATATGTGTATTTGTTTATGTCAGAATACGGGCGCGATGAATCGGTCCCCTACGCCTGGCGGAGAGTTTCGTGGTTATTTCGTGGGTGAATGTTGGGTGTTTACAGAGTGTTTCGTGGTTATTTCGTGGGTGAATGTTGGGTGTTTACGGAGTGTCTCGTGGTTATTTCGTGGGTGTTCGTTGCATTATTAACAATCCGTTCGCAGCGAAATGGCAGGCTGTTAGCAGCCGTAGG
>NZ_GL982514.1:181149-268773 GCF_000220255.1 Prevotella pallens ATCC 700821 | reverse complement strand
CCGTGTATACGTGCTCGCCACACATTCGTAAAACGTTGGGGCACATTTGCAATCCGTTTGAAACACATTTATGTAATGTTCGCAACGTGTTCGTTATCTGTGTGTTACATATTCGCCGTGTAAAAGTATGGTTTTTGCGTTGTAAAAGTATGGTTTTTAGTATGCAAAAACCACACTTTTAGCTTGCAAAAACTACCTTTTTAAATATCGAAAGTATGTCTTTTGCATTTCAAAGTAAAAACCTTTGATAACAAAATAAAATATTTTAGAAACATAAACAAATGCTTTTCACACTACATAACAAAGGAAATATGCACAAAAAAAGGTACTCCGAACAAAGCAGAATACCTTCTAATAATATGGAAAAATCTTTTAAGTTCCAATTAACGACATATAAAGTTGAAATCGGAATCGAACTGTTTGGGGTGCCGCCCTATAAGAACGGTATTCAATAAACAGTTAGCTACAATCTCTTCTTTACTTAAATCAACCTTCGGATCTATACGTACATCTTTCCCTAACAATACCTCCCATGGTCCGTTAAAGTTACTATCATCGGCACCAAAGAACATTTCGTTCGAGTCAGGATCCTCCATTAACTGGTAATGAATGTACTTTTTCGATGGAACAGGAGTGATATTTAATAGCAATTCATAGGCATTCTGGAAAGCATTACGCTGATGGCGTGCCTTTGGAAACATTAATCCGATGTATGGAAATATCTCTTCGAACTCGTAAGCTTGGAAGTATTCTTTTAGTTTCATCGTACTATTGCCTATCGTAAACTTAGAACTTAGCCATTTTTATAGCTACAATTGCACATTCATCGCCCTTATTTCCAAGCTTTCCACCACTTCTATCCCTAGCTTGTTGTAGGTCGTTTGTTGTAAGTAGACCATACACTATAGGTATTTCTGCCGTAGCATTGAGGCGTGAAATGCCATAAGTTACTCCCTGGCAGATATAGTCGAAGTGTGGAGTTTCGCCTCTAATAACGCTTCCAAGTATGATAATAGCATCATAACCTCCGTTTAGCGTCATCTGGTGAGCACCATAAACCAATTCGAAACTACCTGGAACAGTCTTCACATGTATATTTTCAGGAATGGCACCATGCTTCTCCAGCGTTCTAACAGCACCATCAAGGAGTGCTCCAGTGATATCTGGATTCCATTCAGACACTATTATTCCGAAGCACATATTACTTGCATCGGGGACTGAAGCGAGGTTGTAGTCAGATAAATTGTGTAATGCTGTAGACATTTCTGAGTAGAAATTAGTTGCTTGCACGCTCAATGTACTTATCAATATCCTGATACATTGGAGACGTTACATACTTTGTTTTAATTTCTTGATATAGTTTTAGGGCATCGGCTTTCTTGCCTTCGCTTTCTAAAATGATACCTGCCTTTCTCAATGCCAATGGTGCTATGCTGATATTAACACCTTCAAAGCCTTTTGCATTTGCCATATCGGCAGCCTTTTTAAAGCTTTCTACTGCCTTATCGTTCTGGTTATTGTTGGCATAAATATCTCCAAGAGCCATCTGAGAGGCAGGACTAATAATCTGATCGTTAGATGTTGAGAACTTCTGAACGTACTCTAAGGCTTTCGCCCAATTGGGTTTTTCTTGGTGAGCATAGCATAATCCGACATAAAGATTGGCAAGATTGCCTGCATCGGTACTACTATAATCGCTTTGAACCTTCTGAAAAGCCTTGAGAGCTTGGTCGTATTGCTGTGCTTGGAAGAGCTTTTGAGCTTGTGCTAACTCGGTACTTGCATCTTCTTCCTGTGGTTCTACGATGAAAGTTCTATATAAGAAGAACCCAGCAACTACTACAAGGACTGCTACTATAGCAATGATTGCGGTTTTTCCGTGCCTCATAAAGAAGGCTTCCGACTTGTTGAGGGTGTCTTCGTATGTGCCCTCTGCTTTTTTGTTTACCATGTTTGTTTATATTATTTTATTATTTTCGCTTTGTCGTTGCAACACTATTGATTGCTAAAAGTTGATATAACGTGGCAAAATTACGTATTTTCTTGCACATATTGAAATATATTTCGTTTTTTTTTAAGGTTGATATTAAAAAGAGCGCCCTTCTATTTTAGGACGCCCTTTTATATTGTTTAATATGCAATATTCCTTATTTTACTGCTATTTTCTTTGTTATTATTCCGTTAGTTGTTGCTATTCGCACTACATAGATGCCATTTTGTATGGGCAAGTTAATGGTATTTGCAATGTTAGATGTGCCGAATAGCTTTCTACCAGCTATGCTATAGACATCTATACGACATACTTTCTGTGTATTGTTAATGCAAATTGTGTTGCCGTTTATAGTGCAATCTAGTTCTGTTTCGTTGGTTTGAACATTTTTTACACCTGCTTTTGTATCTATATAAACGGTTTGTGTGTTGTTGCCAGCAAGGGGAACTTCTTGTCCATACGCCTTTCCTTTGGGGCGATATTCGGCATAAAGCAGATACGTACCGGGCTTTAATGCAGCATCGGGAGTTAGTGCGAAGGTGTATTCTGCGCTTTTTCCTTCGTCTAAACTTATTGTTTTCATAAACGCTAACATACCTCCTGTGCGAGTAAGAGGGCGCAAACGTACATAAAGAGGTACTCCCTTCACTGTTTTTCGTGCTGTTATTTTAATCTTAAAGTTGTCTGTTCGCTTTCCATTTTCTAAGTCTGTGGTTGGAATTGTGAACTCTGTGCATGCTATTTCTATGGCTTCGTTGTCGAGAACCTCTAGTGTATATTCTTTCTTTTTGCCTCCCATAGGTGTTTCTACACCGTTTACCACATAGTAAGGGACTAGCAAATACTTACCTGGAGCTAAGTCTAAACGAGACGAATATACCCCTTTTGCCAGTTCCATCTTCTTATAATTAGCTTCTTTAGTCTGCACAATATCGTACATTTTACTATGGTCGGCAACGTCTATTGCCTTCATTAGCAATGCCGAAGTGCCTGCTGCACCGTAGTTTTGTGCGTTTTGCAGAATGGCAATAATATCTCCTTGCTTTACAGCTGCGTTATTTTCTTTATTGCTACTGCTTATCCATAGCATCTCACCGTCCTGATAGAACACTGGAGTTGTTACCTCTTCGCGTACCTCTAGTATATTTTCTTCGCTAAAACCAGGTACGAATGGGTAGTTCTCCCACATTGCAATTCGTTCTCTGTAGCGTTGTTTCTCTTCTTCGGTAGCATCGTCTTTAGGTTTAGAAACATTCACATTCTTTTCGAAAGCCGATACTTTGTATTTACCAGAAGGCATATCTTCTGGTAGTTCGCATAGCAATTGTATTGTTTTTTCGCTATTATCGTAAACCTGATGGAATGTTTTTTTATCGTCTTCGTGCACGTAATAAACTTTCGAATCGTTGTTTACGTCTGTGAATTTGAGCCATATATGGTTGAGAATAAAGTCGTTGCTATTATTCTTTAGCACTAGTGTGAACTTACCAGAACCTTTTGCGTGCAATTCGTTTTCTGCCGTAATAGGTTTCACAAGTGTTACATTTGGCACAGGTTCGTTTTGTTTTACGCTCACAATAGTGTTGTTCTTCACTGTTGCTGCAGCATAATTTGGCAGGTTGTTAGGGCAAAGCACCAACTGCCAATCGTTACTATTGTCGGCTTTAACGGCAAATTGTATGCTGTAATCGCTACCATCTGGCACATTATTTTCTATGTTTTTATGTATCCAATTACTAATGTAGTAGCCTGTAGTATAGAGATTTCCGTCTAGCTTTACGGCATCAAACACTTTGTCGTCTTGCTTTAAAATGGCTTTTACTTCTTTATTTTTATCCAACAAAACAAGTGCAACTTTCCCTGTAAACTTATCGCAATCGTGGCTATCAATGCGTTGCATTCCAAGTATTTGCCCTTCTGCTTCAACCACAGATAGTCTGCTCGAACCAAAAATAGCCCATTGTTTTTTGCCAGGATTGGCACTATCGAGAGGCTTTATACCCGTAATTATTTCTTGCTGAAGGTTATATCCGCCGCCATTAGCTCCAATTCCGAGTGCATAGGGTTCGAGAGCGTTCACTCTAAAGTATCCGTTACTCTTGCCATACCAGCCCCAATTAAAGTGGAAATAGTCTTCGCTGTCGTATCCATCGCACACAAAAGCGTGTCCGCCTTTACCATCTTCGTTCGAAGCTGAGTAGAAAACGGGACGTCCTGCATCTAGTTCTGTCTTTATCATAGCTATCCATTGCGGTGTAGAATAGTACTCGCGCTTTTTATAGGCTATACCTGTGTCGTATCCAAAGTGGTTTACCATTGCGCCAGTAACGGCTTGCGAGTAGGCTCCAGCCTCACCACTGGGCATAAAAGACATGTGTACGCTAAATGCTGCAAGGCTGCTTAGTGTGGCAACCATATTATTTTCGGTTTCATCGGCATTATCAATCTCTAACCGTTCGGGCATTTTTGTCCAATCGAAGGTGGCTGATGCAAAATCTACAATGTGTTTTTTACCAAGATTGTCGGTGTAAGTCATATTGCCAGTTCCCTGCATTGGCCATTTATAGTAGCGCATAATTTGTGCCATTGCGGTAGCTACACACCCCACATAATATCGTTCTTTTGGGTTGTTTTCGGTTGCTTTGCGTTCTGGCATCTTGTTAAAGAATGGTGCATCTTGCCCCCATTGAATGTTTTTTAGTAGTGGTTTCACCTTCACTTCGCCGTGTGGTGCCACTCGTTCGTCTTCTTTTACGAAGTCGGTAGAGCCTGTACGCTGTTGGTTTTCAATGGTACGTGCAAACATTTGCATCATAGTTACAACGTTATCGGGTGCTCCTTCCAAATCGAAGGTACCATTATCGCTATATCCTATGATGTTTCCGATGGCGTCATCGCCCGATACAATAACAAATCCGCCGTTGTTTTCTACATTATAAATATAGAAAGGTGCATACGAAGGTGTGGTGGGTGTACTGGGCAACAACCTTTTTGGCAGTGCCATTAGGGTTGTTTTAACATTCCGTTGAAGTTTTTTTGCAAAGAAGTTTTGTGCTATGCGTTGTGCCTCTGTCCGTGAAATTCGTTCGGCAAAGGCAGGTATTGCGAGTATCGCAAATAGCAGCAAAAGATTTAAACTACGTTTCATGCTTTTAAATTTAGTTGTAACTATTTGGTTTTATGATAACTATTGTGAATTGATAAGAGCTTTAAGTCTTTCTGTTTTGCAGCGTGTTTAGGTTTGTTTTAGCTCTTTTTTCGTTCTTTAAAGCGTGCGTTCTCTCATTGTTTCAATGCCTAAGCACAGCTAACATTGTACGTTTTTTTGAACGAAAACAATTCTTTTAGCCAATGTAAGTCTTGTTTTTGCAGTGCTCAAACAAGCTTAATTGCAAAAAAATTGCCTTATACAGGTTCTCAATCTGCGGTGCAAATATAACCCTTTATTCTTAAATAAGTATAACATAAGGTAAATAAAGCATTATTATAAGTGTTTTTTAACATTCCAATAAATTGAATATGAATATATAAAATTGTTTTCGTGTATATATGCAAATATACGTATCGTTGCGCTGTAATATATCTTTCTGAAAGTCAAATAGTTACAAAGGCATTTCAAAAAGGGGGTTTTTGGCGTGCAAAAAGGGGGTTTTTATAATGCAAAAAGGGGGTTTTTGCAAGGTAAAAACCTATCTTTTGTTTTTCGGTAGAGTATCTTTCACAATATATGCACCATAAATATGCAGAAATGTGCTATTGTTGTTGCTGAATAAATTGGGTACTATTGTCTACAAAATAAAATAAAAATGCGATGCATTCGTTCGGAATACATCGCACTACTATATATTGTTTAACCACTATTGAGGCTAAAACAATGAAATGAAAAAGAGTTGTTAATAAGCGTGATCGTCGTCCTCAATCTCCTGGCGGTCAATCTTTTTGCTATCAATACTGCGCCAAGCACAGAAGATATAACCCAAAACAAATGGTGCAATCAGGCTTGCATAGAACATTGCGGTGAGGGTAAACTCGCTCGAACAACTGTTCTTAATAGTTAAAGAACTCTGCAATTCGGCAGTAGATGGGTAGTATGCTGTGTTGTTATAGCCTGCTATAAGGAACAAAACTATTACAACTAACACCACGCCAATGCCTGTTGGCCAAATGCCTTTTATGTAGTTTTTTTGCAAAAGTGTGCGTACAATGCCAAAAAGCACCAACAACACGCCCACCAAAAGCACAAGAGCCAAGTACCACATATCTATAAGATTGTGCAAATACTTCATTTCTTCCATTACTATGGCACCTTCTGCATTTACCGCATAGCCACTACCAAGAAGGGTTTTGCCCAAGAATGCAAGGAAAAACACAAGGAACAGTATGGTGTTTAGAAGCAATTGCGGACGAATGCGTGCACGTATGGCATCGTCGGACACATTATTATTAATATAAAGAATGCCCAACACGCGTGCGAGAAACACAACGGCAATTCCAAAAACAACCACCCATGGATTCAATAACACGTCTAATCCGCGTGAAGCATTAGCCCAATGAGAGATAACAGGCTGCATACTGTTTACTATATTAGCCTTTTCTACCATGAAATTAGACCCTGTAAAGAAGGTTGCAACGGCACCGCCAAGCAACAATGGTCCTACTATACCATTTATAATTAGGCACGTTTGGAAGGTTTTTACACCCAAAAGATTACCTGCTTTGTTCTGAAACTCGTAGCTAACAGCCTGAATTATGAACGAGAAAAGAATGATAATCCACACCCAATAAGCCGAACCGAAGCTGGTAGAATAGAACAATGGGAACGAAGCAAAGAAGGCTCCGCCAAACGTTACCAGGGTAGTGAAAGTAAATTCCCACTTACGTCCTGTAGAGTTTACCACCATACGGCGTTCTACATCAGTCTTTCCTAATTGAAAAATCATAGAGTTTGCTCCCTGCACAAACATCAAGAAGACAAGCAATGCCCCTAAGAGTGCAATTAGAAACCACCAATAATGTTGCAAAAAATCGTATGTCATAGCTGCGGTCCTTTCTTTATTTGTTTACACATAATACTTATTTCTACTAGAAGCATAGCCGTAAATAGGAATAAGAACAAGAAGAATGTAAGTGCAACACTCCCACTATTGAGGTCGCTAACAGCTGCCCATGTAGGCAACATATCCTGTATTGTCCAAGGCTGACGCCCAAATTCGGCTACCAACCACCCACATTCGCTAGCAATATATGCCAACGGAATAAGTGCAACACCCACAATTTGCAATAGACGTGGACGGCTTATATCCTTTCTATAAAGCACAAACAAGATAATGGCAAACACCAAAATGAACAATGCTCCTAAGCCTACCATAAAGCGGAATGCCCAGAAATTGATACCAATAGGTGGCACAGTTTGGTCTGCATTCTTAATGTAGCCATAACCAAAGTACTTCATGTTCTCCTTCAAAGTCTTTATATTGGCATCTGTTTTCTGTCCTCCACGATAGGCTTTAAGGGCTTCTATGGCTTGTTTTCCACGTATAATTTTCTCTTTAAGTGGTAGTTCTACCGTGCCATCGTCCTTTGTGTAACCATTAATAATGTTACGAATACCAGGCACATAACCGTTAAAATCGCGTGTAGCAAGGAACGAAAGCACCTTAGGAACAGCAATTTTCATTGGTGGTTCTGTCTCTTTTGTGTAGTCGGGCTGTGCAAATGGATTCACAAGAGCCACCCCCGTAAGAGCTTCTCCCCTGCCTCCTTCGTACAAAGCCTCCATTGCTGCAAGCTTCATAGGCTGATGTTGTGCCACAAGATAAGCCGATTCGTCGCCAGCAACGGCAGTAAGCAACGACGCACATAGTCCTACGACAGCGCCAACCTTTAGACTTTTGCGCGCAAAGTCTACATGTCGCTTCTTCAAAAGGTACCAACAGCTAACGCCAACACAGAAAGCTGCACCCAAAACCCATGCAGATGTAACGGTATGGGTAAACTTATTCACAGCCATAGGGCTTAAAGCAACTTCCCAAAACGAGGTCATTTCGTTACGCATGGTGTCTGGATTGAATTCACAACCCACAGGATTCTGCATCCAAGCATTGGCTACAAGAATCCACCAAGCCGATATTGTGGCGCCAATACCCGTAAGCCAGGTAGACGCAAGATGGAATCCGGGCGACACTTTCTTCCACCCAAAGAACATAACAGCCACGAAAGTAGATTCCATAAAGAAGGCTAACATACCCTCAATAGCTAGCGGAGCACCGAAGATATCGCCTACAAACCAAGAGTAATTACTCCAATTGGTTCCGAATTCGAACTCCAATATGATGCCAGTAGCTACTCCCATAGCAAAGTTAATACCGAAAAGACGTTGCCAAAACTGCGCCGTCTTTTTCCAAAACATCTCTCCCGTACGATAATAGTACGTTTCCATAATCCCCATAATGAGAGCAAGACCAAGTGTTAGCGGCACAAACAGCCAGTGATAGATGGCTGTTAGCGCAAACTGAGCACGCGACCAGTTCACAACATCGGGGTCGATGGTTAATAATAGATTTCCCATTTCTTAATAATATAACTGTTAGAATTTATTTATAGTTCCCTCGTTTATTCTCATTTCTACAC
The DNA here is from genome assembly GCF_000220255.1 of Prevotella pallens ATCC 700821. Classification (GTDB taxonomy): domain Bacteria; phylum Bacteroidota; class Bacteroidia; order Bacteroidales; family Bacteroidaceae; genus Prevotella; species Prevotella pallens. The sequence goes on along the minus strand of NZ_GL982514.1, from coordinate 260,153 downwards.
ATAACAGATGCTTAAACACACCATACAATTTACTATATACACCATAACCAATTCACATATTCTATAATAGTAGGCTTTAAAAAGTCTCTATCCATAACATTTAGTTGCGCTTTAACATTTCCTTTTCAACGAATTTTGCGTCATCACCACCCTTAGAATGCTCTTTTATAAAGTTCGGAAAAAAGAACAATTTTAGGACAAAAAACATAATAAAGAGCTTTATTAATATTACAAGCCATAGCGTTTTGCCAAGCGTCATACTACGAAATCCATCGTAGTATAAGTCAAAAACCCTATATATAAAGCCTCTTTTGCGCATTTAATGTAATTGTTTCGTAATGTGTACTATATACAATTGTATGGTGCAAAAGTAAGAAATAAAAATAAAACTTAGGCATTTTTTCTTTTATTTTACCCACTTTAACGAAAATAAAGAAATAATAAAGCTATTTATTTGGGGCGATATTACAAATAGTTTACCTTTGTATTAAGTTACAGAAGATAGTACTATCAAGTGCCAAGCAAGGTTTAATTTAGTACGAATTAAGTTTTTTGAACTACAAAATATAGGTTGCTTTAAGGTACAAAACCAACTGTACGAAATGTAAAAACCATACTTTTGGAATGCAAAAACCATACTTTTGGAACGCAAAAACCATACTTTTGGAACGCAAAAACCATACTTTGGGAATGCAAAAACCATACTTTGGGAATTAAAAAATGGCAGTATTAGATATAGAATAGAACTTTATGATAAAACGAACGTTGCTTTTCAGCATATTTTTAGGTGCTGTTAATTTTGTTTTTTCGCAAGAAATGGCTTCTATTATACAGGAAAAGCCACTGAGAAGGCTGGAAATACAGCCCTCAATTGCGCAAAAAACAATAGGCGAAAAACATAAAGTGCAAACTTCGATGGCACTAGAAAACACTGCAACAACGCAGGAAACAGCTGCCGATAAGATGGAAAACGGAACGGCAGAAAGCCAAGAAGTGATTGCAGAAAGACGCAATGTGCTGTCGTTAAAGCGTTGTCGTGAACTGGCTTTGGCTAATAATAAACAGCTGGCAATATCTAAATTGACTGCTCAAATAGCCGAAGACACACACAAAGCTGCCAAAACTAAGTATCTACCACGTGTTACTGGTATGGCAGGATACGAGCATCTGTCGCGCGAAATATCGCTTCTGAACGATAAACAAAAGCAAACTCTCTCTTCATTAGGGTCTACAACAGTAGGTCAGGTAGGCAGTCAGATTGGTCAAACCATTGGTCAGCTGCAACAACAAGGCTTCATTTCGGCTCAAGTAGCCCAACGATTAGCCGATGTTTTAGGTGGTATTACAACGCCACTATCCCAAGCAGGCAACAACATTGGTGAGACAATACGACGCGGATTGCGTACAAACACAAAGAATATGTATGCTGCTGGCATTATGGTTACGCAGCCTATATATATGGGAGGAGGCATAAAAGCACTCAACGACATAGCTACCATTGGCGAAGAGTTTGCTCAAAACGATATAAAACTAAAGCAACAAACAGTGCTTTTTGCCGTTGATAATGCATATTGGCTTATTGTTTCGCTCCAAAAAAAGTCGATACTGGCTATACAATACCGCAATCTAATAAGCAAGCTGCACGATAATGTAACTAAAATGTACGATGCCGGCGTTGCAACAAAGGCTGATGGTCTGAAGGTTTCAGTAGCTGAAAACACCGCAAACCTTACCATTTCGGAAATAGAAAATGGCATTTCGTTAGCGAAAATGGCACTTTGTCAGCTTTGTGGACTACCTCTTGATGGCGATTTAATACTCGAAGACGAAGCAACAGACAATCTTTCAGGTTTTGTTCCTACACATTATAATAATGTAGATACTACTTTTAATGCTCGTCCAGAGGTACGAATACTACAAAATACAGTAGATATTACCAAACAAAACACCAAAATAATACAAGCACTTTATCGTCCACACCTAGCCTTAACAGCAGGTTATACCGTATCGAACCCCAATGCTTTCAACGGATTTGAACAGAAATTCAAAGACATTTGGAGTGTTGGACTGGTGTTACACGTACCCATTTGGAACTGGGGAGAAGGCAAATACAAGGTGAGAGCCGCTCGAACAGCTACCCAAATGGCACAAATGGAACTGAACGACGTACGAAACAAGATTAGATTAGAGGTAGAACAAACTCGTTTCCGCCTTAAAAACGCCAATAGTCGCCTGGCTACGGCTAACAAGAATATGGCTTCGGCAGAAGAAAACCTACGTGTTGCCAACCTCGGATTTAAGGAAGGAGTAATGACAGTTACCGATGTTATGCAAGCACAAACGGCATGGATGTCGGCAAAGACTGCCATTGTTGATGCCGAAATAGATGTTCGAACCGCACAAGTAGCACTTAAAAAGGCACTCGGAGAACTATAGAAACTTTAGCAAACAACCACTATTGTTGCACAAGAAAGTGGATCTTCAAGCTGAAAAATATTATTTTAGAACTATAATAGAAACAAAACAAACATAATAAAGACATTCATTATGTCAGCAAAATCGCAACATAACAACATTCTTTTAGCCATTCTGGGTTTTGCCAGTGTAGTAATACTAGTGGCAGTAATAGGCTATTTCACCTTAGGAAAGGACGAAGAGATTATTCAAGGCGAGGTTGATGTCAGCGAATATCGTGTAGCTTGCAAACTACCAGGACGTATTACAGACATCAAAGTAAAGGAAGGCGACTACGTACACAAGGGACAAGTGCTCGCTGTACTATCCATTCCTGAAATGAATGCACAGGAAAACGTAGCCAAAGCTACTGCCGGTGCAACAGAAGCTCTAAGCGATTTGGTGGAAGAACCCAATAGACAAGAGCTGATTACAGCAGCTTACAATGTTTATCAGCAGGCTATTACCGCCAACGACATAGCAGGAAAGACCTACGGACGACTACTTCGACTTTTCAACGAGGGGGTTATTTCGGCTCAAAAACGCGACGAAGCTGAAGCAGCATATAAAACTACGCAGTCAGCAGTGGACGTTGCGCGTGCTCAATACGACCTTGCAAAGAGCGGAAAACGTAAGGAAACCAAACAAGCAGCCAAGAAACAGGCACAAGCAGCACGCTCTGCAGTAGACGTTGTTAGGTCGTTTTTAAAGGAAACAGTACAAAGAGCCACTGCCGATGGGGAGGTTTCTACTATCTATCCAAAGGTTGGCGAGTTGGTAGGACTAGGAAGTCCGATTATGAGTATTGCTATGACGAACGACGTTTGGGTTACTTTTAACATTCGCGAAGACCAGCTTAATGGTATGAAGGTGGGCACAAAGCTGAAAGGTTTCCTACCTGCATTCAACAAAAATATAGACTTACAGGTTACGTCTGTTAAGGATCAGGGCTCGTATGCTGTATGGAAAGCAACAAAAGCAAACGGACAATACGACCTTAAAACCTTTGAAGTAAAGACAAAACCCATAACAAAAGTAGATGGAATGCGCCCTGGTATGTCGGTCATATTAAAGAAATAGCATCGTAATAAGATAGAAATTACATCTTAGAAATACAGAAGCTACTATACCAAAAGGTGGAAGTCTATATATAATAAGGTGGAAATAGTTTTCTAACAAAATAGATATAACTCTCCCGTAAAATAGAAAAAGCAACAAAACCTGCCTACATTGGTTTTGCATATAGCCTGCTTTTTACTTAAGAAAGAGAGAAAAACAAAACAAAAAAAACGGCTCAATCGTGTTCCGACGCATTATAAACATAGCGGCAAGAGAGGTAGATCAGCTTGTACATACACCCATCTACCTGTTCTGTATGGTGATTTTTCCTATTATCATTCTTATTTTTTTCACATCGCTAATGAGTTCTGGGCAACCCGAAAAGATGCCTTGTGGTGTGGTAGACAACGACAATTCGGCTGTAACACGTACACTTATACGCCGATTAGATGCCTTCCAAAGCACAAAAGTAGTAGCCCATTACACAAACGTAAACGAGGCTCGGCGTGCCATTCAGCAGGGAAAAATATACGCATATCTATATATTCCAGAAGGAACAACCGCAAAACTTGTTAGTGGAAGACAGCCTACAGTGTCGTTTTATTATAGCAACGTTACATTGGTAGCAGGGTCGTTGCTCTTCAAAGACCTTAAAACCATCACCACACTCGGCTCGGCTGCCATTGGTTCGGCTAAGCTTCAGATGTTAGGAAAGACCAATAGAGAAATAAAAACTACCCTTCAGCCTATAGCACTCGACGTGCATACCATTGGAAATCCGTGGTTAAGCTACAACATTTACCTCTCTACCATTATGGTGCCAGGTGTGTTTATGCTATTCATGCTACTAATTACGGTCTACTCTATAGGCACTGAACTAAAGTTTGGACGGTCTAAAGAGTGGATGCAAATGGCAGGAAAGAACATTTTTATAGCACTTTCGGGCAAATTGTTACCACAGTTTCTTGTATTCTTCAGTATGTTTTTGTGCTACGAATGGTATGTTTATGGGCACTTAAACTTCCCCCACCCCGGTGGAATTTCCAAGATGTTGCTTATTGCTTTGCTCACCGTTACAGCGGCACAAGGGTTCGGTGTGTTCGTATTTGGACTAATGCCATCGCTCCGTATGTCTATGAGTGTTTGCTCATTATGGGCTGTTGTGGGGTTCTCAGCGTGTGGAGCAACCTTCCCTTTGTTTGCTATGGATTCGCCAATTATAGCTTTAGCGCAGCTCATACCCCTCCGACACTATTATATGGTATACCAAATTGCCGTCTTCAATGGCTATCCTCTCATTAACGCATGGCCACATGTGGTGGCTCTCGTTGCCTTTGCGGCTCTGCCATTGCTTACTGCACGCAACATAAGGAGGGCTATGTTAGAGTATGTTTACATTCCTTAGTGCACATAAAAGTGCCATTCATTGTATGCTACATTGTACAAACGAACAGAAAATAGATAGTAAAAGATTCAACAAAAAGGCAAGTTTCCTATTGTAAAAGCAAGGAAGAAAAACGAGCTTATGGAGAAAAAAACAAACAGTAGGCGTACAAATGCCAACAGCAATTTAATTGTTTCTATCTGCTACATTTGGTGGATTGAAATGAAGAATACCATTAAAGACGAGGGTGTTCTTATATTCTTCGTACTCGTTCCGTTGCTCTACCCGTTGCTTTATTCATGGATTTACAACAACGAAGTGGTGCGCAATGTGCCCGTTGTAGTGGTAGACCAGTCGCATACAGCTACTTCGCGCCAGTTTGTTCGTATGGTTAATGCATCTCCCGATGTGGAGGTGGCTTACTATTGCAACAGTTTGCCTGAAGCAAAAACCGTTGTAGAACAACAAAATGCCAATGGTATTATATATTTACCAAAGAACTTTGAGCAAACATTAAACCGAGGAGAGCAAGCCCATATAAGTGTTTATTGCGATATGAACCTTATGCTTGCCTACAAAGCAATATACCAAACAAGCCTTGCTGTAGCCCTCGAGATGGGAAAAGAACGGCAAAAAGATATGATAGGAAATATTACCGTACGCGACGAACAGGTGAACACACAACCGTTAGAGGTGGTAGAAGAACCCATTTTTAACGTTACTGGAGGTTACGGAAATGCCATTCTGCCGGGTGTGTTAATACTTATTCTACAACAAACCCTGCTACTTGGCATTGGTCTTTCGGCAGGTACAGCACGCGAAAACAATCGCTATCAAGACCTTGTCCCCATCAGCAAGCACCATAATGGCATATTTAAGATAGTTCTGGGAAAATCGCTTTGCTATTTCATGATATACTGTGTGGTGGCTGCTTACATTACTTTAGCCGTACCACACATATTCCATTTCACTATGTTGGCACAGCCTTCCGACCTTATTGGGCTGCTTGTACCCTACCTTTTATCGGTTATTTTCTTTGGAATGACACTCTCGTGCCTTGTTCGACACCGCGAAAACGTAATGTTGCTTGTGGTGTTTACGTCCATTCCTTTCCTATTTTTAACAGGCGTTAGCTGGCCTCGCACCAACATTCCTGCCATTTGGGAAGGCATAGCATGGTTCATTCCTTCAACATTTGGCGTACGCGGCTTCCTTAGTTTGTCGTCTATGGCAGGCACGTTAGACGACATTCGCACCGAAGTGTTTGCACTTTGGACACAAGCCATTGTCTATTTCTTCATTACGTGTATGGTGTATCGCTACCAAATTATTAGTGCACGAAAACACGCTATTGTCCATGTGGGACGAACAAAAGACAAAATTGAAAAGGCACGAACGGCACGAAAGCAACAGGTTTCTGACAACAAAGGCACACAAAACGCACACAGCGAGGAAACACCAAAATAGTTATTGCAACCGAGAAATACACACTATAGAAAGCAGCTAATACATCGCAACATTGTAAGAGTGCCGAAGCCAAAAAATAAAAACCCCCTTTTTGCATTGCAAAAACCATACTTTTGCAATGTAAAAACCCCCTTTTTGCACGCCAAAAACCATACTTTTGCAACGCAAAAACCATACTTTTACACGGCGAATATGTAACACACAGATAACGAACACGTTGCGAACATTACATAAATGTGTTTCAAACGGATTGCAAATGCATATCGAATATATATATGCGGGCACGATAAATCTGCCCCTACGGCTGCTAACAACCTGCCAATAATGTTGCTGACGGATTACAACAACACAACATTCAAAACACAAAAACAGCCCCCATTCTAACAAAAAAAATACAAAAAGATATACTTTCTTTCAGCATTTCTTTTTTTAAAACCAAACTTTCTATATCTTTGCAACGGAGTTTAGGATAACAGAAGAATACACCTTTCAATAGTAAAAAAAGCACATTCGTTATGCTATCCTTGTCTACCACTAAATAAAAAAGGTAATATCACACAAATAAAAAAAGGATTTAACATGACGAAAGAGAAGTTTTTTGAAGCTATGGGTTGGGTAGGTATGGTAACATCTATACTAATGTACGTGTTCTATTTCCCGCAAATATGGAACAATTTGCACGGCCATAAAGGTATATTCATACAGCCTTTTATGGCAGGAGTAAACTGTACGCTATGGGTTTGCTACGGTTTGTTTAAGGAAAAACGCGACTGGGCACTTGCCATAGCCAACACTCCAGGCATTATTCTTGGGTTCATTGCTGCATTTACAGCACTCTAAAACAAAAGTTTGCTATGATTATTACATAGCAAACAACCATTTATAAAAATACATTCGGTACCTTCTAAAAACAGAATTTGCCGAAAACAATAAAGGCAGACTCGTTTGTTTACACCTTCAGAGTCTGCCTTTCGTTTTGTCTTTTCCTATTCTGTATAAAACTTTATTAGCTTTGTAATGGCACGTTGGCACACCGGACAGAAGTTAGGATTTTGGTTTGTGCGCATTCTACAGTCGGGATAGGCACGGTAAACCCCGTGTTTTGTATATCCAGCAGGCTCGTATGCACCTATTTTCCATAGCTTTTGGTTAGCATTAGGCCTATCAAGGTCGGCTGGTTGTGGCGTTGGCACGGGCGTACCAGGTGTTACCATATCGCTCCATTTAGACTTAAAGTCTACCAAAGTAGTAAGATTGGCTTCCCATGGTTCTATATCGTGCGGATACATAGGTATATCGTCGTAGCCATACTCATCGCCAAGCCCTGCAAAAGAGTGTCCAAACTCGTGCACCACTACAGGTTTAAAAGCAGAATGTCGTACCATTGAGAGGTTATACGAGTTAAGAATGCCACCGCCACCATAGTTTTCGGTGTTCACCAACACTATTATGTGTTCGTAAGGTGTACCTGCCAACCAGTTGTGAAGGGTTTTAAGGTGCAACGTAGTAAGGTATCTGTCGCTATAGAATGTATTAAAATTAGAGTGCAAAGCCGTGTTTTTCCAAATGCCTTTGCCCGGATTTGACGTACCACTTTCAGCCGATGGCGATTTAACAGCTATTACATTGAAGCGGTTTCTCAATGCTTTAAACGGCTCGTGAGCAAACAAAGCTTCCATAGCCGTGCGGCAATCGTTCAAAAAGGTAGGCATTTCAGCCTCTGTATAGCCCTCTGCTATGTAGGCAATATGTATGCAACGTGTAGTGTCGGCAGCCTTTTGCAGTGTTTCGTAGGGGGTTACGTGCTTTTCTCCAATACGTCTTATCAAAATATCGGTGGGCACAACGGTGTGCGTAAGCGATGTCATTACCTGTCTGCGGTTGTCAAACAGTTCAACCGTAACATCTACAGTATCTTTAGGAAATGGCACTAAAAAAACATTTTCAAACGACTTTGAGTTTGTTTTAGCCTCGTTGTAGGTAAGCCATTCCTGGAAAAGTGTAGAAAAAGAATTACGGTAGAGCACCTTATTTGTACCATGTTGGCGCACCGTAATATGTCCGTTGCCCTCTACAGGCAGTTCATTTAACCTTTGTTTCTTACCATACCAGTGTGGAATACGACAGAGTTCGTCTACAGCAATGGCTTGATGGCGTGCGTTTCCTGCGAAATTGTAATCTAAACGCAACGTTGCATCTTCAAAATAACGTTGAAAATCTTGCGCAAAAGCAAATGTGCTAATAAGCAAGAACACCAATAGCAAATTTATTTTCCTCATATTTTAAATAGTATTTTCGTTTGTTTGCAAATTTAATAATATTTTTCTTATTCTGTCTTCACCTTATATATATTTATTAATAAAGGCACTTTTATTCGGTAAAAAATTGTATTTTTGCACAAAAGAATTAGCAATGAAGCACATATCTTGGGGATTTATAGGTTTAGGAGAAGCCACAGAACACAAGTCGGGAGCAGCTTTTAACGCTGTAACCGAATCGAATGTGGAAGCCATCTTCAGCGAAAATGCAGCCGATGCACGCACGTACGCCAACCAATTAGGCGTTCCTCACTGGTACACCGACGCACAATCAATGATAGATAACCCCAATATTAACGCCATATACATAGCAACTCCTCCTATAGCACATGCAGCATACGCCATTATGGCTATGCGTTCGGGAAAGCCATGCCTTATAGAAAAGCCCTTAGCAGCATCGTACGAAGACTGCGTTCGCATTAATCGTGTGTCAGAACAAACGGGTGTTCCTTGTTTCGTAGCCTACTATCGGCGCTATCTACCCTACTTTAAAACGGTGAAAGATATACTGCAACGGCACGTCATAGGTAAGGTTTTAAGCATACAAATACGCTTTGCCGTACCTGCAAACGAACTAGACGACAATGAAAATATAGACGAAAAGCCATGGCGATTGCAGCCACAAGAAGGCGGACGAGGCTACTTTTACAATTTAGCTCCACACCAACTCGACCTGCTTCAGTATCTTTTCGGCATCATTGTAAAGGCACATGGCTACACAGCAAACCGCACAGGGCACTACAAAGTGGAGGATACGGTGAATGCAGTGTTCCGTTTTGAAAGCGGACTTTGTGGGAGTGGATCGTGGAGTTTCGCCGCTCACGAAAGTGCAAAAGAGGATAGTATTGAGATATATGGCACAGAAGGACGCATTGTTTTCTCGGTTTACAACTACAATCCCATAACACTTTACACCAGCGAAGGTATGGAATGCTTCGATATAAAGAACCCACACTATGTGCAAGAACCACTTATAAGGGCTGTGGTACAAGACCTTCAGGGATATGGAAAGTGCGAAATTAACAGCATAGAAGCTACTCCCACCAATTGGGTAATGGACAGAATTTTAGGTATATACTAACACAATGGTTGGCAAAAATACTACTATTTGCTTACTTCTGTTGCTTTTTGTTAGCACAATAAAGGCAGAAAACAGCAAAGATACAATACCAAACAGGATAACAAAACTATGGAGCGATAGCACTGTATGGCAACTATCAGACTCCATTAAACACATGCCTAAACTACATTTGCACCAAACAGAGAAGGCTATAAACGTGGTAGGTGGAATTGATACTACTTATATAGAACCGCAAAAATATAACTTTACGGTTATGTTACAGAACACTAACAACTTTGAAATGTATGCTTTAAGTAGTAGAGAAAACTACCATCTTACTCTCGCACCCGAACCAACGGTACGCATCGGACCCTATGCTGGGTGGCGATGGCTATTTCTTGGATACACGCTCGATATAAAACACCCTTTCTTTAACGGCTCAAAACAAAAGCGAAAAGAGTTCGATGTAAGTCTGTATAGTGCAAAAATAGGAATAGATCTCTACTATCGTAAAACGGGAAAAGACTTTAAAATACGCAGTTTATCGTTAGGAAAAAAGATAGAAACACACCCTATGGAGGGTATGGAGTTCGATGGTGTGGAGACAACAGTTAAGGGATTCAACATCTATTACATATTTAATCATAGACGTTTCTCCTATCCTGCTGCCTTCAGTCAGAGTACAATACAACGCAAATCGGCTGGAAGTCCGCTCATTGGCATAGGTTACACAAAGCATACACTACGCATAGACTGGCCCGAATTCTATCAATTGGTTTACAAATACCTAAAAATGGAAGGACGATACGAGGACATTAAAAAGTCGTTAGAACGAGAAGAGCTACGCTATACTAACTTTACTGTGAGTGGCGGATATGCCTATAACTATGTATTTGCACGCAATTGGCTGCTTGCAGGGTCGGCAATGCTGGGCTTTGCCTATAAACACAATCGAGGAAAAATAGTGGAAGAAAACTCCTCAAAGCATCGAATTATATCCGATAATATCGATTTCGATGGCATTGTACGCTTCGGATTGGTATGGAATAATATGAAATGGTATGCTGGAACAAGCATCATTATGCACGCATTCAACTACCATCGTAACGGATTTTCTACCACAAACCTATTTGGGAATATGAATATCTACGTGGGAATGAACTTTGGTAAACGTGGAAAAAGAAAGAAAATATAAACTTAAAACTACATTAGTATGAAGACTTTAAGGTTAGTTTTCTTGCTCGCAATGCCCATTTTGCTTTGGACAAACAGTATTGCTACACCCACTAATTATGGTTATCGACACATAATGGGTAGCGCACAACAAAACGAACAAGGGGCTAAAAAAGGCTTGCAAACCGACTCTGCCAAAATAGAACAATTGCTTTCATCGCTAATTCCGCTACGTTCAGAACTTAAAAAAGAAGACTTAATAATAAAGGTAGCACGCATTTTTATAGGAACTCCCTACGTTGCACACACGTTAGACCGTAACAACGAGGAAACACTCGTGGTGAATATGCGTGGCATGGACTGTACTACTTATCTAGAAAATACCATTGCCGTGTTGCTATGCGTGGATAAAAAGCAAAGCAGTTTTGCCTATTTTAAACAAATGTTACAATACATTCGATATAGAAAAGGACAACTTTCGTACGAAAATAGACTACATTACTATGAATGGTGGGTAACCGATAACCAGCAAAAAGGTATTCTTTGCCAAATAGAAACGCCAAATCCGCCCTTCACAGCCACGCAAACGCTGAAGATAAACTATATGAGCGAAAACTATAACAGCTACTATATGCTGCGAAACAATCCCCAACGAGTGGCAGCACTAAAGAAAATAGAAGACCAAACCAACGGAACAAAGGTGCAATACATACCCAAAAGCCAGCTAAACAACACAGAACTGCTGCGTAAAGTGGTGCGCAACGGCGATATTATAGCCATTACCACACGCAAATACAACCTTGATACAACACATTTAGGCTTCGCTGTGTGGCACAACAACGAACTTTATATGCTCAATGCATCGAGTTTGAAACGCAATGGTAGGCAAGTGGTAGAACCAAAAGAAACACTTTACCAATATTTAATGCAACAACCCAATAGCACTGGTATACGTTTGGCACGACTAATATTACCAAACATAAGATAGATACTATAGCTAATCTTTGTTAATTCTTCCTAATTCGAACCCCGTAATTATCACAAACTCCACCTTAATAAAAAGAAAAAGCGTAACTTTGCACCGTTTTTATGCCGTTTAGGCTCGGGTAAGTGCGAGATAGATGCCTCGCCGCCTATCGGTCAAACCGTTTACATTAAATAATATGTACGCAATTGTAGAGATCAACGGTCAGCAATTTAAGGTTGAAGAAGGTAAGAAACTCTTCGTCAATCATATAAAAGATGCTGAAGAAGGAAAGACCGTTGAGTTTGACAAAGTTCTGCTTTTAGACAACAACGGAACTGTAACAGTGGGCGCACCTACTATAAATGGTGCAAAAGTAGTGGCAGAAGTGTTGAATCCTTTGGTGAAAGGCGACAAGATTATCGTCTTCAAAATGAAGCGCCGCAAGGACTATCGCAAAAAGAATGGACATCGTTCACACTTCACACAAGTAGAGATTAAAACAATTAACGCTTAAATTTAGGAGGACAAAGAATGGCTCATAAAAAAGGTGTCGGTAGTTCTAAGAACGGACGCGAATCACATTCAAAGCGTTTAGGTGTTAAAATTGGAGGAGGACAGAAGATTATTGCAGGCAACATTATAGTACGCCAACGTGGCAATAAGCACTATCCTGGAGAGAACGTAGCACAAGGTAAAGACGATACACTATATGCTCTTGCAGACGGAATCGTTTATTTCCACAGAGGAAAGTACAATAAGAGCAAGGTTTCTGTACTCTCTGAAGATGCTTACGCAGCCAAAAACAAAACACCAGAAGCGTAAAGCGAAACAAACAAAACTATTCCAAACAAACAACATAATCCCGAATTTCCAATGGAAGTTCGGGATTTATGCTTTATAAAAAAAGATATACCACACACAGAAAACAATTCAGGCTAAAAGTAAAAAGGTACTTTTTGCAATGCAAAAAGGTGGTTTTTGTGTTGCAAAAACCACCCTTTTACCTCGCAAAAATAGGGTTTTTCAAATGCCAAATAATGAGCTTTGCAAAGCATTGATACAAAAACAGTTACATAGAGAGCATATCTACGAAAAACATTTGCACCAATTTGAACATTCTTATAAGCCTAAAACAAAATGTAGAGAAGCCGTTCGCTATAAACGGTTACCCTCTTTAGGGAAAACTATAGAGGGCTTAAAAGTCTTCGCTTCCTCAAAATCCATTAGAGCATAACTTATAATAATAACCGTATCGCCCACCTGAACTTTCCGTGCAGCAGCCCCATTCAAGCAAATACAACCCGTACCACGCTCACCTTTTATTATGTAAGTTTCGAGCCGTTCGCCATTATTGTTGTCCACAATTTGCACCTTTTCGCCAGCAATCATATTGGCAGCGTCCATCAAATCTTCGTCGATTGTAATACTTCCCATATAGTTAAGGTTTGCCTCAGTAACCTTAACACAATGCAATTTGCTTTTTAATACTTCAATCTGCATACTAATTTAGCCCTTATATTTAATATGGTCGATAAGTCGGATAGGTGTTTTACCACAATAAACGGTTATGCACCCCACAATGTAAGGCGTATCGTCCCACGATTTTACTGGCAGCAACGTATTGCCATCTACTATATCAAAATACTCCACCTCTAGCCCATCAACAGCATTAATGTCGGCTATTACCTTGTTATGAAGCTCCTGAACACTAAGTTTTTCCACTTCGTTAGTACTTGCCTTCAACACCTTATATATATAAGGAGCTATGGCACGCTCGTCAGCAGAGAGCAAAGTGTTACGCGAACTCTTTGCCAATCCATCTTCATCGCGTACTATCGGACATTCAACTATGTCTACATCAACATTTATAAAATCTACTAAACGTTTCACAACAGCTATTTGCTGCCAATCCTTTTCGCCAAAATAGGCACGATTAGGACGCACTATGTAGAACAAACGGCTAACTACTTGGCATACACCATTAAAGTGTCCAGGTCGTTTAGCCCCTTCCATAACTGTAGATTGTGGGGGAAATTCGAAGTGTCGGGTATCTGGTGTAGGATACATTTCGGCTACCGATGGCGCAAATACATAGTCGGCACCACTCGTTTCTGCCAATTTGCAATCAGCATCTAATGTTCGCGGATAGCGTTCTAAGTCGTTTTTATCATTAAACTGGGTGGGATTAAGAAACACCGACACCACTGTTACATCGTTTTGCTGTGCACTCCGCCTAATCAGCGATGCATGTCCATCATGTAAAGCACCCATTGTAGGCACCAATCCAATGGTTTTTCCTTGCTTGCGGAGATAGAACAGTTCATTCTTTAAATCGACAATCCTTTCAAATACTTTCATTTTGATGTCTCAATAATTTGGCTGCAAAGTAACAACAAATTTATTTAAAACTCGTAAGAAATAGCTAAAAAGATGTTCAAATGCCACCTTTTAGACACTATTTCCACATTTTTAGCCTACAATTCCAATTATTTTTCGTACCTTTGCACACAGTAAAGCATTTATAAATGGGAAAGAAAGTATTGTTTATCAACCAAGAAATCGCACCGTATGTCCCTAATTCGGAGATGGCAAACTTTGGTGCTGATATGCCACGATGTATGCAAGACGCAGGGTTTGAGATAAGAACGTTTATGCCTAAATGGGCTGCTATTAACGAACGGCGCGGACAATTGCACGAAGTAATACGACTTTCGGGTATGAATCTTGTCATCGACGATATGGATCACCCACTTATCATCAAGGTAGCAAGTATACCACAAACACGCATTCAGGTCTATTTCATTGACAACGAGGACTATTTCCAGAAACGTTCAGCTATGACTAAGGACGAATTAGGCAACGATTATCCTGACAACGGAGAGCGTGCTATCTTCTTTGCACGGGGTGTTTTGGAAACAGTAAAGAAGCTTCGATGGGCTCCAGACGTAATTCATTGCCAAGGTTGGATGTCTGCTGTAATACCATTCTATGTAAAAACAGCCTACAAAGACGAACCACAGTTTGCCAAATCAAAGGTTGTTACATCGCTTTTTACCGAACAACCACGTGGAAGTTTGGGCAAAAAGTTTAAACAATGCCTCGAATTTAAAAGTGCAGAACTAAGTTTGATAGAGAAATATGGCGACAATTTCGACTTCAAAGAGTTAGGAAAACTCGTTATCGACTACTCTGATGGTATCATTCAAACTAGTAACAACGTGAACAAAGAGCTTATACAGTACGCCAAAGACAATAAAAAAGAAATACTGTTGCAGCCCGATAACGAAGAAGAAGTAAAGACAAAATACACCGAGTTCTACAATAAGATAATAGAATGAAAGCAAAAATATTAGCTTTTGGGCTAGCTTTTATGGCATTAGCCCTTACTGCTTGCGATGATACAACCGATGGAATAGGAGGTTCTCTCACCGATCAGACAGACAAACTTAACGTACAAGCCGATACATTTAATATTGGTTCGCACAGCGTTTTGGCTAGTAACATACTCTCACGAGCTACCGATGGGTTTCTGGGAAAGCTAAAAGACCCCGAAACACAGTCGGATGTAACAGCCAATTTAATGTCTCAGCTCTACGTATTGCCTAACTATCAAATGCCAGAACAAAGCATAGTAACAAGCAAAGACCCCACCGGGAAAATTATTGCAGACTCTTGTGAACTGCGATTGTACTACTATTCGCACTACGGAGACTCGTTAGCACCTATCAAAATCACTACGTACGAACTTGACAAACCAGCAGAAGAGGGACGACAGAACTATTCTAACTTCGATCCACAGGCAGAAGGATATATCAGAACTGCCGCTAACAACGGATTAGAGGTTAGTACTACGTACACATTAACAGAACTTGCGGTGCCCGATAGTGTGAAGAAAGACAAAAATCACACACCAAGTATACGCATAAAACTTAACCAAACATACACAGATAAGTCGGGAATACAATATAATAACTATGGAACATATATGATGCAGAAGTTCTATGAGAACCCAAATAACTTCCAAAACATATACAATTTCCTACATAACGTGTGTCCGGGATTCTACTTTAAGGTAACAAATGGGATAGGTTCCATTGCCAATATAGCAGCTGTTCAACTTGTAATATACTATCGTTACAAAGATGCAAAGGACGGAAATAAGGTGAAAACAGGCGCAACCCACTTCACAAGTACCGAAGAAGTGTTACAACTAACTAACTTTGTATTCGACAGAACTCAATTACAAACACTCGCAAACAATCCAAATGCATCGTATTTAAAGACACCTGCAGGTTTGTTTACCGAAGTAGAACTACCCGTAAACCAGATTATGCATGGGCACGAGAACGACACTTTGAACTCAGCAAAGTTCGAATTGCAACGCTATATTAGTCATACCACTTCATCTTACAAGATGAATATACCCCAATATGTGCTATTAATACCTACAGAATTGGCAGAATCGTTCTTCAACGAGAATAAGGTTCTCAACAATAAAACATCGTTCTTAGCCCGCTATAACTCCCAAACAAACAGCTATAAGTTCGATAATATGGCTGGAATAATAAACTATTTCGCTCGCAACAGAGCCACTTCTGCCAGCAATACTAACTGGGGTAAGGCGCTTGTAATACCAGTAGAGGTGAGAACATCTAAAGATGAGCAGAACAACGAGGTAGTAAATAGGATATCGCACTATATGGGATTGTCGAGCGTAATGCTACTTGGAGGAAATCAATCGATGGGCAATATAAAAATATCGGTAGTGTATAGCAAATTCAATGGCAGATAACTTTCTCGAGAAACATTACGAAGAGTACGAACAACGCAAGGCTGAATGGTTACGAAAGAAGCGACACCTGCAAATAAAAAAGGTGAGAAACATTCGTAAACCAGACGATGAGGCATTATAAAAACCACAATGGCAAGATGAGACAGACTCTGTTTCGCTTGCCATTTTTTTTGTTTGGCACACCATTTGCACTATAAACCAAACAAGGTACATACCTAATTATATAAAAAGAAAGGTACAACATAAGTATGATAAATCAGTTTTCACCCAAAGTTTCAGAGGTTCTGTCGTACAGTCGAGAGGAAGCCGAAAGGCTATTGAGCCATTCTGTAGGACCAGAACACATTATGCTCGCCATCTTAAGAGAGAGAGAAGGCGCTGTCAGCAATATGTTTGGGAAATTAAACCTTAATTTAGAGAACATAAAAAGCCAGCTGGAAGAACGCATAAAAAGCGAAGAACAAAGCCAACTGACCTACTCTAACGACATAATGCTGAACGAGCAGGCAAGTAATATACTAAAATTGGCAGTACTCGAAGCACGTATACAAAGTACACAAACTGTTGATGTACAACACATTTTGCTAGCTATTCTACACGATAATACAGAAAATGGAGCAAAAGAAGTGTTGCAAAACAACAATCTTAACTATACAACAGCTCTCGAAATGCTACAGCAACCCACCAAACCTGTACAAGATGGTATGGGAATGGCGGACGAAGAGGAAGACGAAGACCCCATTATGAACCGACACAGCGGTAGCAGCAAAGGCACAAAAACGGCACAAGCAAATATGCCTAAGAGCAATACGCCTGTGTTAGATAACTTTGGAACCGACCTTACAAGGGCGGCTGCAGAAGGTAAACTCGACCCTGTTGTTGGACGAGAGAGGGAAATTCAGCGAGTAAGCGAGATACTAAGCAGACGCAAAAAGAACAATCCTATTCTCATAGGAGAGCCTGGCGTAGGCAAAAGTGCTATTGTTGAGGGACTTGCACAACTAATTGTGAACCGCCTTACATCGCCTATTCTCTTTAATAAACGTGTTGTAATGCTCGACTTAACAGGGGTTGTGGCAGGCACAAAATATCGTGGACAGTTCGAAGAACGTATCCGTGCACTTATAAAAGAGATTGAACAAAGCCCTGATGTAATTATTTTCATCGACGAGATACACACGCTCATCGGGGCAGGATCTACTCCTGGATCTATGGATGCCGCAAATATACTGAAGCCTGCCCTAGCACGTGGAACCATACAGTGCATTGGTGCCACTACGTTAGACGAGTATAGGAATTCCATTGAAAAGGACGGCGCATTAGAACGACGCTTCCAAAAGGTGTTAGTTGAGCCTACAACGGTAGACGAAACCTTGCAAATTCTTAATAACATTAAGGACCGTTACGAGGCGCATCACCACGTTTCGTACACCGATGATGCTATTACGGCGTGTGTCAAACTGACAGACCGTTACATCACAGACCGTTCTTTCCCAGACAAAGCTATTGATGCTATGGACGAGGTGGGGGCTCGTGTACATCTACAAAATGCACAAGTGCCACCAGAAATAATAGAACTGAAGAAGCAGTTGGACGAGATTGCACAGGAGAAAAAGGACGCAGTGAAGAACCAAAACTTCGAACTCGCAGCCAATTTCCGTGATAAACAAACTGCTTTAGAGCGTAATTTGCAAGAAGCACAGCAGAAATGGGAACGTGGAGACGATAGTAACCGCGTGGAAATTGGTGCCGACAAAGTGGCTGATGTGGTGTCTATGATGACAGGTATACCAGTTCAGCGAATGCAGGAAAACGAAAGTGTACGACTTGTTAATATGGCTGACAACCTGAAACACGAGGTTATAGCACAAGATAAAGCCATAGAGAAAATGGTTAAAGCCATTCAACGTAACCGCATTGGGCTAAAAGACCCTAACCACCCTATAGGTGCGTTTATGTTTCTTGGACCTACTGGAGTGGGAAAAACCTACTTAGCTAAAAAGCTTGCAGAGGTTATGTTCGGTTCAAAAGATGCTCTTATACGCATAGATATGAGCGAATATACGGAGAGTTTCAACACTTCGCGCCTCGTAGGAGCACCTCCGGGATATGTAGGATACGAAGAAGGTGGGCAACTTACAGAGCAAGTGCGACGCCACCCCTACTCTATTGTGTTGTTAGATGAGATTGAAAAGGCACACGGAAACGTGTTTAACATGCTGTTGCAGGTGTTAGACGAAGGCAGACTGACCGATGGTAATGGACGATTGGTAGATTTTCGTAACACAATCATCATTATGACATCTAATGCAGGTACCCGTCAGCTCAAAGAATTTGGGCAAGGCGTGGGCTTCACAGCTACCAATATGAATGCCATTTCGCATAACGAACAAGACAAAGAACGTGCGCGCGCCATTATACAAAAGAGCTTAAGTAAGCAATTTGCACCCGAATTTCTTAACCGTTTAGACGAAATTATCACCTTCGATCAGCTCGATCTCGCTGCCATAAAGCAGATTATAGACATAGAACTGCGTAGTTTGTTTAAACGAATAAAGGAACTTGGCTACAACGTAACCATTACAGACAAAGCCAAAGAACTGGTTGCTAAAAAGGGATACGATGTTCAGTTTGGAGCACGACCGCTGAAACGTGCCATTCAAAACTACATTGAAGATGGCATTTGCGAGCAAATTCTTGCAGGAAAAGTGCACGAAGGCGATACCATTTCTATTGGAAAAAGCCCCAATGCCAACGAACTTACATTTAAATAAGAATACCTTAGCAGAATAATATCTGCACATGCACTCAACCTTCTACACACCGCAGTATAACCACATCTATACTGCGGTTTTCTGTATATACCCATTATGCTAACAAGCTATGTATCAGCCAAGTACCAAAACGCCTAAAAAGGTTTTTCAAAAAGGGGGTTTTTGCCTTCTAAAAAGGGGGTTTTTACACGCCAAAAGTATGGTTTTTGCAATGCAAAAACCCCCTTTTTGAAAAAACAAATAGGGGTTTTAGAAAAACTAAAACCCCTATCCCATTAAAGGAAACCAATTTCTTATTGATTCACAAACTTAATTTTCTTATTCATATCGTCTATACGCGATTGCAGTTTAGCTATTTTCTTTTGCATTTTGCCTAGTTTCTTTTGCATTTTAGCCAACTTTTTGTTCGCAGCTTTTGTAGCTTTTAGCTTCTTAATAGTGTCTTTTGCATCTTTCACAGTGCTAGAAGCATCAGACGTATTGAAGTCTGTTGTAACCATATTTGCCTCTGCATTTGCATCAGCAACCTTACTAATAATATCATCATAGTCGGCTTTCGCCTTCTCATAGTCTAACTGAAGCTTGTTTAATTTAGAGGTTAAGTTCAACACTTTCTGCTGTTCTTTTAGGGTTTGCACCTTTGTTGCATCTTGAGCAAACCCACTAATAGCAGACAATACCATAATTCCTATTAAAATAAATCGTCTCATAATCTGTCTAATTTAATTATTATTGCAAAGATAAACAATTTTCTTTGTATCCCCAAGACTTTTGTAATAAAAACAAAGAAGGGGGGATACTTATTTAGAATATTATATTTAACTTTGCAGGGAAATTGGTAAAAAACAAGCAAAACATATATTTTAGAATGGTTCAGGGAACACTAACAAGGCTTAACGCCCACCATAAAGAAGCGAACAAAAAGGTTATTCACCTGCTTATACAAAGGGTTTTCTACTTTTGTAAAGGCATAGTGAGCATAAAACAATGTGCCTTTCTCGTGTTTTTTATGGCAATATCGCTCCATACAAATGCCCAAATGCTTTTCTCAGAGAACCTTACTATGAATATAGATAGCACGAAAACCATACAAGGCTCCCTACAACCTGAGTTGGATTTCAAGACAGAAAAGGAAAACGTATTCACACTAAAGAACACAGCCAACCTTAATTTGCTAATTAAAAAGAAGCGTATTATCAACCTTATAAACAAGTTAGAGTTTTCTACTTACGGTAAAGATATAACAGTAAGTGGTGGCTATGCGCACTTAGAATATCGCTATCTGCTCCACCGAAAGTTCGAAGTTTATCCCTATATGGAGTCGCAATGGGCAGGCAGTAGGGGTATGACGTTTAAAATTTCTAGTGGTATTCAGGCACGTTATAGATTTTTAGAGTCTAAACATTGGCTACTTTTTGCCAACACAGCCCTATATTACGAATTTGAAAAGTGGGAATATCCCACTCCACCAGCAGGCACAAAACCCCACGCTTATAGTCGCTACATAAAGCATCACCTATCGTTTAGCACTAAATATACGTTCGGACCGCATTGGGATATCATAGCAACAGGCATCTATCAGGTGCGTCCCGATAGCTATTTTAAGACACCCCGATTTGGTGCAGCAGTAGATTTGGCTTACCACATTACACCAACTATCGGCTTAAATTGTGCCTATCGGCTCATTTACGATACTACTCCCATTGTGCCAATTCGTAAGAATTACACCACAGTGAATGCAGGAATAAACATCGCTTTTTAGGAATAATGGCGATAGAAGCCCTAAGAAAACTAAACATTCTTGTGGCTTTAGTATATAAAAAATACCTAAAACACCAAACAAAACATTAAAACAAGCCGCTAGTCTACTCTACCTTTAAAATGTAAACATCGGGCCAAATGGTTACATCTACATGCACTGCAACACCCACTTTACGGAACTGTAGCACGTTAGATGCTGTTTGACTGTTGCCAACAACAAAGCCAATATTGCGCAATTGTTGTGCAAAACGGCGATAATAAGCCTTATCCCAAAACACAACTTCGGTACTTCCACCCTGCGTATCTATAACAGCAAGCGACGATTCGTCGGTTTTTAGGAAGAGTTTATACAATGGTTCCGAACTCTGATACTGCTCGTTTGGTTGCAAATGCCACCCCCAAATATGTCGTAAATCGTTGTTATCTAAATACTTTGTTGCCATTATTCGGCGCAAACCATATCGCTTAAAGGGTTCAACAGTTGGCATTTTGCGTAGCTTTTGCTGCTGGTATTGCAACAATTCTACCACTGTTAGTTGTAGATAATTGCCATATTGAGCTCTTCCCAATATGGCAATAAAGAATAATATAAGTATTAAAGAAATTCTTTTCATTCGTTTTTATTACTCGAAACCTACGTTTCAGAGCTGTTCTATCTCTGCTAACCAGTCGGTAGAATTGGCATCTGACGGCATACGCCA
This sequence comes from Prevotella pallens ATCC 700821, assembly GCF_000220255.1. Lineage (GTDB taxonomy): Bacteria > Bacteroidota > Bacteroidia > Bacteroidales > Bacteroidaceae > Prevotella > Prevotella pallens. Next base: position 238,243 of record NZ_GL982514.1, on the reverse strand, counting down.
ATCACCTCGAGGCGACAAACTCACCGTTCCCACCTTCGGACCATCGGGCAAACAAGAGCGTTTGAACTGATTTTGGAAGAAGCGAAGTACGAAATTGTAAAGCCATTTCTTTATTTCTGCATCGCTATATTTACCTTCAAAGGCGTGTTTTGCAAGGAAAAATATCTTAGAAGGCTGGAAGCCGTGTCGTAAAAAGTAGTATAAGAAGAAGTCGTTTAGCTCGTATGGTCCAACAAAATCTTCTGTTTTCTGTTGAATTTTGCCCTCTTTATCGGCAGGAGTAAGCTCTGGTGAGATAGGTGTTTCTACAATATCGCGCAATGCTTCTGCCACTTTTTCGTTGTCTGTAATGCTTGCCACGTATGCAACAAGGTGTTTTACAAGTGTTTTTGGTACACTTGCGTTCACTCCATACATACTCATGTGGTCGCCATTATAGGTGCACCAGCCCAGCGCAAGCTCACTTAAGTCGCCCGTTCCCAGTACCATTCCATTGTATTCGTTAGCCAAATCCATTAGAATTTGGGTGCGTTCGCGAGCTTGAGCATTCTCAAACGTAGAGTCGTGAGTAGTTGTATCGTGGTCAATATCCTTAAGATGCTGAACCACCGATGGCACTATGCTTATTTCTTTTGTATCTACTCCCAACTCGTCCATTAGGGCAACAGCATTGGTATATGTACGTTCGGAGGTGCCAAAACCTGGCATTGTTACGGCAAGAATACCCTTTCGGTCTAGTTTTAGCTTGTCGAACGCACGCACACATACAAGCAATGCAAGTGTAGAATCGAGACCTCCGCTCACTCCTATTACCACTTTCTTGCAATGGGTGTGTACTAATCGTTTTGCCAAACCCATTACCTGAATGTTGAAAACCTCTTCGCAAGCAGCTTCCATATCTTCACTTTGTATGAAAGGTTGTGGGTTTATTTTGCGTGTAAGGGTAAATTCGCGTTCAGCATTCTGCCTTGGTAAGCAGTTAATGTATGTTTTTTCGGGCAGCACACCCCCTATTGGGTCCACATACATATCCTTTTGTGCATTCACAAAAGTGGTGTTCGAGCGTCTTTCTGTACGTAGTTTCTCTACGTCTACCTCGCCTATTACGAGTTGAGGGTCTAGCGAAAAGCGTTCGGCTTTGGCAATAAGCCCACCGTTTTCGTATATAAATGCGTTGCCACCGAATACTACATCTTGCGAACTTTCACCGAAACCGCAACTGCTATATACGTATGCCGATATGGTACGAGCACTTTGTTGCGCCAGCAAAGACTCTAAATAGTGGTGCTTACCTATCTGTTCGGTGCTTGCCGATAGGTTAAACATTATTTCAACACCTGCCAACGTTAGTGCGTTGCTAGGTGGAATGGGTGCCCAAATGTCCTCGCATATCTCTATTCCGAACTTTACTCCGCCGTCTGTTCTGAATATTTGGCGAGCCGGTGTTACTAATAAGGTTTGTCCAGCATAGTGTATTTGTGTTGGACAAAGGTCGCGAGCCGATGCAAACCACCGCTTTTCGTAGAACTCAGCATAGTTCGGAAGGTATGTTTTTGGCACTATTCCTATTATCTTTCCATGCTGAACCACAGCGGCACAGTTTAGCAATAGTGGTCCAACACATACTGGAATGCCTACTATTGCTATGATATCTAGCTGACGTGTGAAGTCGAGTAGCATCATCATAGCGTGCTCTGAGTTGTCGAGTAATAGCTGTTGTCGGAACAAATCTTGGCATGTATAGCCTGTGATACAGAACTCTGGGAATACTATTATCTCTACTCCCTGCCCTTCTGCAGCTATTATTTGCTTTTCAATAGCATCGAGATTGAACTTAGTGTCGGCTATTCGCACTTCTGGAATTGCCGTTGCCACTTTGATAAATCCGTATTTCATTCGTTTTAAAAGTATGTTAGGTTATTATTGTTACTTGTGTTGCGCCATAGCCGTACTCACGGAACGACGCGTCTTGAAAATGGTATTTCTTGTACTTATAGTTTAGTTCGCGGATAATAGAACGGCGCAAAACGCCTTCGCCTTTACCGTGAATGAATACTATTTTCTGTTGATTTTTATTCTTATACCGTTCTAAAGTGTTGCGGAAAATGCCCATCTGATATTCTAATATATCGCCTGGCGTTAGCCCTGCCGTGGTTTCCAACACCTCTTCAGCGTGCAAATCTACAACAATTTTATCGTTTTTAAGAATTTGTTTGGCATATTTTGCTTTACTCTGACTATTTTCGTATCTGCGTTCTAATGGTTTTCGAGCTGGCTGTGGGGTGGGTTCCACTGCTTGTGTGTTGCTGCTTTGCAACTTTTTAGGCAGTTCTATCTTTGTGTCTATAATGGTTTCGGGAGCCTTTTCCTTTTCGGTTACGGTGTAAAGTAGTGCTGGTGTATCGAAAAAATCGTTCTCTCGGAAGGTGTTTAGCTTGTAAAACTTGGTTCCATCTATACGTATATGTGCATTGAGTGCGGGTTTACGTTCGAATGTTTTGTTGGGTTTGTAGGCAAATATTTGTATGCTTGCTTCGGCTATAGTGTTTAAATCGGAATATGAGAACTGCTCTACAAACAGCTTTGTGTTGGGTTCTAACTCGCCTACTGCTTTGCATTGCCATTGGTTTTTGGTGCCTACCATATATAAATAATGTATATAGTAGTTGCTATCGTTCACTATATACGTTTCGAAATCGGTGTTATTCATTTCGCGTGGCTTGGTTGGCACAAAAGCTAAATAGGCTGTTAGGGTGTTGCCTCCATCGCGTTCGCGTGGCTGCGGCACAAATTTGTCGGCTGGATCGTAGTCTTCTTCTTCGTCGTCTATACCTTTTTTGTTGGTATCAATGGGGGTATTGTCGCTTAATTGGGCTTTTATGGATTTTGCGTTTCCCTCTTCTTTTTCGTCTTTTGCTTGTTCTAGCTTGGTTATTTTGGCTTTTGCCATATCGTCGTTGCCCACAACAACAACATCGTTAATGGGGGTTGGTATTTCAAAACCGTCTTCGTCTTCCACTAATACTATATTGTTGCCTTGAAAGCCAGAGATTTTTCCACCTCCTACTTCGCTTAAAAAGCGTACTTTATCGCCTATTTTCATATTCTATGTTTTTATGTTTCTATTACTGTTATATCTGTTTACAAAAGGCTATTGCTTATATTTGGCTTTGCAAAAAGGGGGTTTTTACGTTGCAAAAACTATGTTTTTGCGAACCAAAAAGGGGGTTTTTGCAAGCCAAAAAGGGGGTTTTTGCAGAGTGCTTTGTAACCTTCTTATTAACAGACAATTACATACTTGTTTTTGGCACTATGTTTTTAACAACGCTGCCTCTATGTTTTGCCATTGTTTAGGCTATGGTATGAGGAGGCTGCTATCGCCATAACTCAGGAAGCGGAAGTTGTTTTCGAGTGCATAGTTGTACACTTTGCGCCAGTTGCCTCCTAAGAATGCGCTTACCAAAAGCAAGAGTGTGGATTGTGGTTGATGGAAGTTGGTTACAAGCATTTGCACTATTTTGTAGGTAAATCCGGGTGCTATAATTATCTGAGTGCTTGTATGCAGTGCCGTTAAGCCGTTGTTGTCTAAGTACGACAGCAGGTTTTGCAGTGCACGTTCCACGCTAACGGGTGTTCCATTTACCAATATAAGTCCGTTAGAGTTGTGTTCTTGTTCGTATGGTTCCCACTGTTCAACGTGCAATTCGTCTTCGGTGGCGTTTGAATTGCGTTCCAATTTCACCCCCATATAGTAAAGACTTTCTAATGTTCGCACGCTTGTTGTTCCCACAGCAATGGCTTTACAGTTGTGCGAAAGCAAGTTTTCTATGGTGTGTCGGTGCACTACCACATATTCGGAGTGCATATTGTGTCCTTCTATCTCGCTGCTTTTCACAGGCTTAAACGTTCCTGCGCCTACGTGTAATGTAAGTTCGTCGCGTGTTATACCAGCTTTATCTATGTTGTGCAGCACATTTTGGGTGAAGTGTAAGCCCGCTGTTGGTGCGGCTACAGACCCTTTTACCTTTGAATAAACGGTTTGATAGGTTTGCTTATCGCTCTCTTCCGTCTCTCTATTTAGGTAAGGTGGTATTGGCAATTCGCCCACAGCTTCTAATATTTCGGCAAATGTTACGTGGCAATTGTCCCATACAAAGTCTACCCAATGGTTGGTTCCACCAGCAACAGCTGCATTTGTTTTAGTGCGATTTACGGTAGCCGTTAGCACTAAATCGTGTCCGTTTATTTGGAATGCCCGCTTTAGTGTGCCCTCTTTCCACTTTTTTAGGTTTCCAATCATACAGAGCCACGAACATTGTTGGTTGGTTTGGAACATTTGTTCGTAGTCTGTTGGCTGTGCAGGTTCCATTAAAAAAATTTCTATTAATGCTCCTGTTTCTTTTCTAAAGTGCATACGTGCCTGAATAACTCTGGTGTTGTTGAACACCATAAGTGCGTTTTGGGGCAAATATTTAGGTAGGTTGCAGAACACGTCTTCGCCCACTTCTCCGTGCTTATATAGCAAAAGTTTGCTGTGATCGCGCTTAGAAAGTGGAAATTTAGCAATACGTTCGTCGGGCAAAGGGTAGTCGTAGTCCGATATTTTTATATGTTTTGTATCTTCTAACATTTGTTTTTATTTTATAATCCTATCTCTATTACGCCTCTAATTATGCAATAAATGCAAGTAAACACTATTGTACAGAGCACCACATCTATGTCTTTTACCTCGTAACCAGTTCGTGTAAACTGTTTGGTTCTATAGGTTGAGAGGGGTGCTACATGGCGTTCTATTCGTTTATATATAAGGTAACACAAGCTTGCATTGAGTGTTCCTGCCACCATACCCACGAAAATGTCGGACGGATAGTGCACACCGAGATACAAACGAGTCCATACAACGATGAAAGCCCATACCAAAAGGAAGATGGAAAGTAGGCGGCTGCGCACTAAATACATAAAAAACACTGCCACAGAGAAGGCATTACAGGCGTGAGCAGAGAAGAAACTGAAGCCAGAGGGGGCATAACCGTTCACCAAAAAGAGGGTATGCGCAAGCAAAGGGTCGGACGATGGACGTAGTCGGGCTATGTATGGTTTCACAAAACCGCCGTTTCCAGCGTTTGAAATAAGCATACACAAAGCTAAGGAGCCCATTATAAGGAGAATGCGTCCCCATTTTTCGTTGTTTTTAACAATAAGATAGAACAACGAAACATAGAGCGGTATCCACGTATAGCCCGATGTAAACACCAGCACAACGTGGTCTAAGAACATATTATGGTTGTTGTTGAAAGCCAACAACAAGGTTTTGTCGTATTCAAGAAGTGAAGAAAAATCCATCAGAGCATAGTTTTCTATATTTCTTCTAACTGGTTTGTGGGTATCCAGCCAGTAGTATTGTCGGGCAAGCGTATGCCTTTCCACCCACTAATGCTACTATCTACTATATCTACTTTCGTACCTTCGTGCAGTGTAACAGCGTTTTCGCCCTTGGCATCGGGTGTTGCTTTCACAGTAGCAATAGAGGCAACAATTACAGCTTGGTTGGTATTTCGTTTTTCATTTTGCTGTATTTTAGCAAAAGAGAAGCTGAACATAAATAGCAAAAGGAACGATAAAGCAGAGAAGAACCCTATTTTACGGCGTTTAACATCTACAGCTAAGAAGTATAATAGCATAAACGACAGGCTGCACAAGAGTACCAATAAACTTATAATAGCCCACGTATCAATGCTAAAAGAATAGACTATGGCGTGCAACCACCGTGTAAGAAAGAGGTCGGACTCGGGCGATAGCCTATCAATAGTCTTAGATTGAGCTAACTGTAAGTTGTATCTTGCGTCCTCATCGCTAGGAACTAACTTCAGCGAACGCTCGTAAGCAATAATAGCTTGGGTAACTTCGTTGTTGCGATAATAGGCATTTCCCAAATTATAATAGAGTATAGCCGACGGCTTTTGCTTTATTAATTGTTTGTAAATGCGTATAGCTTCGGCATAATTAGCCTTATTATAAGCCTTTGCAGCCATATCTAAGGTGTTAGCAGAGGCACGTAGCGCAATAGCCGAAAGGGCTATAACTATGGCGAATAATAGTAAAAAGGATTTGCCATTTGCCTTCTTACTGGTATTGTTGCGTTGGTTTCTCATTGCTTCTTCTATATCAGTAATGGCTTTAACAGCCGCATCGTAGGTGAGAGACATATTCCCTTGCTCGTCGCCAGGGGCATAACGCTGGAACTCACACTCGTCTAATGCTTCTATAAACTTATCAATTACGCTTCCATCTATGCCGAGTTCAGCAAACTTTTCTTTTATATTTTCGCGCGAAAGTTGCTCTACTGGCACAGTTAATTTGTCGCTAACATATCCCCAAAGAGCCTTTAAGTTTTCGTCATAGAAGTCTTCTGCCTTGTGCATTTCCATGAAAACGTTTGCTTTATGCAGCCTATTCAGTGCCACACGCTCAGCATTTTTGCCTTTAAGTCGGGCTATATCGCCTTTAATATTGGCACGTTTGCGAAGCATTACAAGTGCTCCTACAAAGCCTCCGAGTATTAACAGCAACACAATCCAATAGCCCCACGAGTTAAAGAAGTTGGTTTCTGCCAGCATATCGGTCTCTTTCGTTTTCAATCCGTGTATGTCTTGCTTTGTATTTCCGGTGAAAGCCTCAACGCTTTGTGTGGTTCCATCGCCCTTAGCCACACTTATTTGGAAGGCTTGAGTGGTGAGAGTTTTATACGAATTGGTGGTTGTATCGAAGTAAACAAAGCTAACTGGTGGCACAGTATACTTACCTTGCTTACGTGGAACAGCCAAAAAATCGTACACCATACTACCTTCTACGCCATTCGAAGTAAGGTGGGTCTTGTCTGTTTGCTTAGAATCGTACACGTCAAAACCATTAGGAAACTTCACAATAGGTTGTCGCATAAGTTTCAAATTGCCTATTCCTGCTATTACAACACGTAGGTTTATGGGGTCGCCTTCCTTAATATTGCTCTTACTTAACTGTGCTGTCATACTGAGTTTTCCCACTGCTCCAGAGAAGTTAGCTGGTTTTTGTGGCAATGGTACAACATCTATGGTAAGCCCTTCTGCCTGTAATTGTCGTGGAATATCGCCACCATCGTTCATAAAAGCAAATGGATCGAAGTCGTCTAAAGTAGGTCTTACCACTCCCGTAAAGGTAACAGATGGTATTCGTAGCTTACCTGTTATTTGCGGATAAACCACATATTGGCTCCACGTAGTGGTGTGATAGGTGCGCCCATTCAGCTTTTCGGTGCGGAAAGTTTTCTGTTGTGGCAATGGAATTTCCTGTACATGCGAGCCTTTTATATCGGGCATTTTGCCTGCCATACGTATCAAATTCACGTTTGTATACACCTTATAGGTAAGCAATACTGGTTCTTGTTCGTGCACAGTACGCTTGTTTGCAGTTACTTTTACGAACAAATCTTTGCCTGTAGGTACTCTGCTCTCGGGTCGTACAGCACTTATATCGGCTCTTGCGCTACCATTTATCTGTGCAGAACGGTTTATATTGGCATTTCCAGAGGCGGTTATTTTAACGGGAGTAGACGCTAAATGTTGTCCATTCACTATAATTTTGGCTGGCGGAATGTTGAAATTGCCTCGCTTTGTTGCCATAAATACGTAGGTATACGACTCTGATGAGTTGCTATTCATGTGGCCATTCACCATCTGTAGATTGCGTTGCGAGGTATAATAAGGTCCTGCTAAGAGTTCAACACCAGTAGGCATCTTGCCTAATTTTAGTCCTTCTACATTGTCGGTGTATATAATATACTCTATTTGAAACTGCTCTCCAACCTCCACTTGGCGTGGTGCCAACACACGAATGTGCTGTGCTAACGCTGTAAAAGGTAGCAAAACAAGTAGCAGTATGTTAATATATCGTTTCATAAAGCGTTACCAATTCTTATCCAAATGCCTACTTTGGGGTTGTTGCATATATTTTTTAAGACGTTCTTGCGTTGCTTTTTCTTCTTGCATTGCTGCATTTAGCATTTGCTCGGCATTGTCTTTGCTCATTCCTTGTTCCGGTTTCGGTTTGTTTTGACTATTCTTTTGCTTATTGTTATCTTTATTTTTGTTCTTGTCTTTATTGTTTTTATTGTTCTTCTGCTGTTGTTTGTTCTGCTTTTGCTGCTGTTGTTGTTTCTTCAGAAGGTGCATACACTGTGTTAAATTGTAGCGTGCATTGGCATGGTGTGGGTTGTTTCGCAATGCGTTTTTGTATGCTTCTATAGCTTTTTGGTAGTTTTTCTTAGCCTGATACACAGTTCCCATATTATGGAAAGCACTAGAAAGACGTGCCTTATTGGTTTCGTTTTTCGTGGCTAAGGTATAGTTTTGCAGAGCCAAAGAGTCTTTGTGCTGTGCCTGCATGGCACAACCTAAGTTGTAAGCAGCTATTGCATTGTGTGCATTAGCGGCAAGAGCTTTGCGAAAATTCACCTCTGCCACCCCGTATTTTTTGGTTGCAAAGGCTGCGTTACCCCTTCTTATGTATTGCCTATCGGTCTGTGCTGTTGCTGTAAGTATGGCAAAAGCTAGACAAAGCAATATGTATAGTCTTCTATTCATTTATTTTTTTGTAAACAAATTTATACGATTGAACAGCAAATTTTGGCGTTCCATTATCAGAGCTTCGGCTATTAGCAACAGCAAAACAATAGCTGCTATGGCTGGAAACTGTTCTGCATAGTCGCTATATGATACACTTTCTATTTCGCCGTGTTGCATTTTTGCTATCTCGTTGTCGAGCATTTGTTCTGCTCCAGTAGTGTTATCAACGTGTATATACATACCTTTCCCTGCCTCGGCAAGCTTTTTACACATGTCTTCGTTGAGCTTTGTCATTACAGTTCCACCATTTTTATCTTGCAAATAGCTACCATTTCCCATTGGAATGGGTGCTCCTTGTGTAGAACCTATGCCGAGAACAAACACACGTATGCCAGCTTGTTGTGCCTTTCGTGCCATTTCTTCGGCTCCACCTTCGTGATTTTCGCCATCGGTTATAATGATAATGGCTTTACCAAACTTGCTGTTTTGTGCGAAACTATGCATAGAAAGGTCGATAGCTTTACCTATATCGGTGCCTTGTGTGCCTATTAACGATGGACTAATGTTATCTAAAAACATTTTCGCTGATACGTAATCGGACGTGATTGGTAGTTGTACGAAGGCATCACCAGCAAATACTACGAGTCCAATTTTATCGTTTGTGAAACGGTTTAATAGGTCTTCTACCAGTCGTTTGCTCCGTTCTAATCGTGAAGGAGCTACGTCTTCGGCTAACATAGAGTTGCTTATGTCCATTGCTATCATAGCTTCTATGCCCTCGCGCTTATCTTTCGATAGCTTAGTTCCCATCTGCGGACGTGCCACAATAACCACAATGAGTGCCAAAGCTACCTCCATAACATAGAATTTTAGTAATGGTCGATATTTAGAATAGCCAGGAACGAGTTGCCGAAGCAGTTCTTTATCGCCAAAACGGTCCATACGTTTGCGGCGCTTTAAAGCCCAAACGTGGTAGACTATTGCTAATAATGGTATCAGCAAAAGTAGCCATAAGTATGTAGGATTAGCAAATCTGAACATTCTTTCTATATTTCTTGTTCGTTGGAACCATAATTCTTACATTGTAAAAGTACCCTTTTTGCATTGTAAAAGTACCCTTTTTGCATTACAAAAGTACCACTTTTACTTTTCGGAACTATTGTTATTGTTCTTCAGAACTATTATTCATATACTTTACTACTAATATTTTCTTTTTCTCTGAACACATTTTGTTTGTTAAGGAATGCGTTTAAACACTGTTATTCTCAGCACTATTTCTACAAAGAACACCAGCAATGCCAACATAGCAAATGGCATATAGGCTTCGTATCGCCTACCATACGATTTTGCATCGAGCCTTGTTTTCTCTAACTTATCTATATCTTTGTATATCTGAGAGAGTTCGTTTCTGCTTTGCGCACGGTAGAATTCGCCATCGGTTTGTATAGCAATGTTCTGCAAAGTCTTATAATCTATATCGCCAACCAGGTGTCCTTGTGCATCTTTTCCATCTGTTCCAAGTCCGATGGTGTACACACGAATACCAAATTTCTTAGCTATTGCAGCAGCAGTTAGTGGCGATATGTCGCCCACATTGTTGCTTCCGTCTGTTAAAAGTATCACTACTTTGCTTTTTCCCTTCACGTTTTTAAGACGTCCAACGGCATTTGCCAGTCCCATACCTATAGCAGTACCATCTTGAATGAGTCCTGTTGTAGACAAATCGCCCCTTACTGCACCCAAAAGATTAAGCAACGATGTGTGATCGGTGGTCATTGGGCACTGTGTAAATGCCTCTCCTGCAAAGATAGTAAGCCCTATATTGTCGTTTGGACGCGAGCTAATGAACTCTCTCGCTACGGCTTTTGCGGCTTCAATGCGGTTGGGTTCAACATCATCGGATAGCATACTGGCAGATACATCGAGGGCTAACATAATGTTAATACCCTCTACCTGTTCGTTATCGATGGGGTTATTGGTTTGCGGACGAGCCAAAACCACCACTATTAGAGCGTAAACCACGCAGCGTAAAAGCATTGGCAGATGTGCTAAACGCACCTTCCAGCTTCTCGGAGTGTGCTGAAAGGTGAACGTATTGCTCATTCTCATTGTGGGTTCACTCTTTTTTCGATACAAGAAATACCATATTATATAAGGTATAAGGAGCAAAAGCAGCAATAAGTATTCTTTGTTTGCAAATTCCATTTTGCTTTTTACGTTTTTTAATTCAACAATTCTGCGATGCCCCATACGGCGATAGTGGCACACGCTATGGCGGCTATTATGGCACCATACTTACACCAACGTAGTATGTTGCGTATGCGTTGGTTGCGCTTTTCCTCCGTTTCGGTATCGGTAGGTTGTGGCGTTTTCGGTGGCTGATAGCCGTTTTTGGTTTCTTCTATATAGTCTACCACGTTTCCAAGATAGTAGTTCTTTTCGTTGTTTTGTGTAGAATACTTAGCAAATTTCACCAAGTCGGCAGTGGCAAACACCTGTTCTAGTTCGGCATTTGTTTCGTTATTGCTTTTCTGTCGAAGTGTTTCTACTATGTCGGCAGACGTCATTTCCTTCGCTTTTATGCCAAAACGGTCTTCCAAATACTGTCGTAACACATCGGTAAGTGCTGTGTAATAAGCCTTCTGATCGGGATTTTCGCTATTGTTATATTGCGTTTTCACCTGTTCTATGGCTTGCATAGCCTTCTCGTGTGGCAGCAAATTGCGCATTTGTTGGCGTGGTTTTGCCAATGGTTTCTTGCTTTTCAGCCTGCGATGTATGGTGTATGCTACTATCAGAAGCACCAAAGCGAGCACACAAAGAGCTATATAGGGCAACCATTCGCTTAGCAAGAAAGGTGGTTTTTGCACCCCATCGGCTGGTTTTGCTGGTGCTGTTGCAGCTGTATCTACCTTACTTTGCGTTACATTAAAGGCGAGTTTGTTTGTAGTATAGTTCTTTCCGTCTACCTGTATGGTAACAGCTGGCAGGTTGTAGTGCCGAGCGTCCCATGCGGTAAGCGTTCGTTTGAATGTTAAGGTATACGCATTGCCGTTGTGCGTAGTATCTATGCGTTGTTCCATAACCTCTATTCCGTGTGGCACATTGGTGGTATCGGCAAAGTGTTGGTATGCCACTCGTGCTCCTTTTGGCGCATCTACGGTGATGTACCAATGGGTTCGTTCGCCTATAAGTATCTTTGTTGAATCCAAAGAGGCGTTCACGCACACTTGTGCAGTGGCTGTTATAGCTAATAGAGCTATGGTTATGGTTGCTAAAAACTTCTTCATTAGCTTCGTTGAGCAAACAGTATCATTAGTTTTTTAACGTAGTCATCGTTTGTTGCAACAGATATATTGTCTACGTTTGTCTTTGTAAATATAGCTTGCAATTGGCATTGTAGCTTGTTCCAATTGGCTTTATAGGCATTCCGAAGCTTAGCGCTGCTGGTATCAACAAGCATTTCGTGGCCTGTTTCAGCATCGCAAACCTTCATTAATCCTACGTTTGGTAGTTCCTTAGCACGCCTATCGTACACCTGCACAGCTATTACATCGTGTTTCCGATTGGCTATTTGGAGCACGTGTTCGAAGTCGGATCGCACATAAAAGTCGCTCAAAACGAATGCCGTACAGGTGTGTTTTACCACACGAGTAAGGAACTCTAAGGCGGCATTAATATCGGTTTTTTTGCTTTCGGGCTCAAAATTGAGCATCTCGCGTATGATATATAGAATGTGTTTTCGTCCTTTTTTGGGTGCTATATACTTCTCTATGCGGTCCGAAAAGAATATTACGCCTATCTTATCGTTATTCTGTATGGCTGAAAAAGCGAGTGTTGCAGCTATTTCGGTTGCCATATCTCTTTTTGTTCGTTGCGTTGTTCCGAAGTCTAACGACCCACTTACGTCTATAAGAAGCATAACGGTGAGTTCTCGTTCTTCTTCAAACACTTTCACAAAAGGTTTATGAAAGCGTGCCGTAACGTTCCAATCGATGTCGCGAACATCGTCGCCGTACTGGTATTCGCGCACCTCTGAGAAGGCCATACCTCGTCCTTTAAAGGCTGAATGGTATTGTCCTGCGAAGATGTTCTGACTAAGACGGCGTGTCTTAATCTCTATCTTTCTCACCCTACTGAGTATTTCGGTGGCGTTCATTTGTTATCCTTCTTTTGCCGTTATGGCACTTGTATGTTGTTAATGATATCGCTTACTATTCCTTCGGTGGTAGTATTGCTTGCCTCTGCCTCGTACGACAGACCGATACGGTGGCGTAAAACATCGTGTGCAACAGCTCTTACGTCTTCTGGAACTACGTATCCTCTACGCTTAATAAAGGCGTACGCACGTGCAGCTTTAGCCAAATTGATGCTGGCACGTGGGCTTCCGCCGAATGTTATCATTTGTTTTAGTTTGCTTAATCCATAACGTTCGGGATAGCGAGTGGCAAAAACAATGTCGGCAATATATTGTTCTATCTTCTCGTCTATATATACTTCGCGCACCACACTACGTGCTTCGATAATGTCGTCGGCAGATATTAGTGCTGGAGCTGTGGGCAAATGTTCGCTAAGATTCTCGCGAATAATGCGCTTTTCCTCGTCTATTGTTGGATAATCTATTACTACTTTCAACATAAAACGGTCTACCTGAGCTTCTGGAAGCATATATGTTCCTTCTTGTTCTATAGGGTTTTGCGTTGCCATTACCATAAATGGATTTGGCAAACTGAAGGTTTCGTCGCCAATAGTTACTTGGTGTTCTTGCATTGCCTCTAATAATGCACTCTGAACTTTAGCTGGTGCACGGTTAATTTCATCGGCTAAGACGAAGTTTGCAAATACTGGTCCCTTCTTAACTAAGAACTTTTCCTCCTTCTGCGAGTATATTTGGGTACCCACTACATCGGCTGGAAGAAGGTCTGGAGTAAACTGTATGCGACTGTATTTGGCATTTATAAGTTGCGAAAGTGTTTTTATTGCAAGGGTTTTAGCCAATCCCGGTACACCCTCAAGGAGTATATGTCCATCGCTAAGCAGACCTATCAGCAGGGAATCTATTAGGTGTTGTTGCCCTACTATTACCTGATTCATTCCTGTAACTAGGTTTGTTACAAATCCACTCTTCTGTTCTATTCGTATATTTAGCTCGCGAATATCTATAGCTTCTGCCATAATTTCTTTTGTTTTACTACTTTCTTTTAATATTTACGCAAAAGTACGACATTATACTCGGATATGTATCAGGTTACTATCTAAATTATATTAAAAAACACTTTTAAGCTTTATAAATCACGAAACTTTGATAAAAATCGCATAAAGAGTAACAAATATAGACTAAGAATTGCTTCTAATGTATTTTCGTTCCTATTCTGTTGTGTTGCAATAGTATGGTTTTCGCAGTGTGAATGTGGGGCGCTTCGAGGGCGTTCGTGGGGCGTTTTGGGAGTGTTCGTTGGGTGTTCACAGAACATTCGCAACGTATTGGTTCTCTGCATGTTACATACTCATCATACAAAAGTATGGTTTTTACAATGCAAAAGTATGGTTTTTGGCGTGCAAAAGTATGGTTTTTGCAATGCAAGAAGTGGGTTTTTGGAATTCGAATACAGGGTTATTGCAAAACGTTGATGTACAAATAATGGGATATAACTCTATGGTTGGCTATTTGTTTCGGGGGCTGAACAACTGTAACTAATATATAATTTCTTTGCGTCTTCGTTTTCTTTTAAAACGTACATCGTACTTGGTGCTACGTTGAAATCCATATAAACGGAATATAAATGGACGATAGTTTTGCCCGATCGCTTTTGTATATCAAAACAAAACTCGTGTTTTCCTGGCACAACAAGGGTGCTTTTATCGTAAAAAAACGCCTTTCCTTTGGCATCTTTCACGCCATCTAACTTTCCAATATGCAGACAACGAATGGATTTTATCCACGAAGTTGGAGTGTCGAAAGCCAGAATTGCATAGTTAGAATGCTTGTTTATCCAGCGTTTTAACCGCAAAAACTTTATAAGAGCATTGGCAAAAACAACCACTATACATACTAAAATGTAAAGGCTAAAGCTACTAAACAAAGACGGTTCCGACGTTATATACAGGTAAAGAAAGTAGGCTACGCTTATAATAACTGCTCCGCCAAAGACCATTAGTTCGGTTATGGCTATGCGCAAAGGATTATACCACCGGTTGAGATGCCAGTTTTTGCGACTTTGTAAGATATTGATGACAACGAATGGGAGTAGCCAGAAAGTTAGAAAAAACCAAAAAGGGTTGATACTCATAATGGATTTCATTTTCGTGTTTCTACAATATCGTTATCTGTTTCGGGGGCTGAACAACTATCATAAACGTGGAATTCGTCTACCATAGCGTCTTCTTCCACCACATACTGATGGCCTGCCAACAAATCAAGTTCCATTTCTTGGCCGAACAAACGCCTATAGACGCCCCTTCCACGTAGTACTCCTAACCAGAATTCATACTTATGTTTGCCTGGCAACACCAAATATTTATAATAAGACAAGATGTATCTTCCGCCACAAGAATACTTATTATCTATGCTGAATATAGATATTTTGCGAGGCGGCATCTCGGGTATCACCTTGAAAGTAAGTATTGAATAGTGTGGGTGTCTACTTATCCACCATATTAAACGTAGGTGTTGGATAAGCGGAATTATAGAAATAACAACTATTACAACTATCAGTAAGAAGTAATCTGCCTCGAAAATGGGTTTCGACTGTGGGTTGGTAAGACAGGAAAAAAAGTGGGATATTGATTTAAATTCTATGTTATTCTTTGCTTGATATTCCTCTATATACACGTAAGAATGTGCTATAAAGCTTAAAAAAGATACTGCTAAAGCCGAAAGAACTACAAAACGACTTTGCTTTATAGGGTTGTTCCAACGCACATGCGATGGGTTTACTAAGTAGGAAGTTATTACATAGCAGCATGCCCACCACAAAAATAAACATAAATAGAATGTACTTGCGTCCATATTTATAAGGTAATATTACTTTATTTTTTACGATATTATTTTGCCAAAACAACGAGTAGAACACCTCGAATGGTAACATTCAAACTCTCTGTTTATGGTTTTCATTCTGCCATTTCACGCATATTAGGAGCAAAACAGCTTAAAGATATATTCAAAGAAGGCAACGAAGGGTGCTCTTGCACAACGTATAAACCACCCGATTTTAGTTCTATCTCTACATCATAGTCGAACATTTTCTGCGAAATATACCCTCGAGGCATCCATGTTCGTTCCCACACCACAAAGCTAATTTTATGCTTTCCTGGTGGCACCAAGCATTCGCCCGAAACAGAAAATATATTCATTTGCTTTCCAACAACGCCATCTATCTTTTGTATTTCTATAATATGAAGTTTTCCAGACCACCTTCTCCTACCGAAAACTATCATTGCATAATCTGGATTAGTGGCTATCCAACGCCTCAAACGCAAGAAAAACACTAAAAAATAAAGGGGAAATGAAATAAGCAAAACTATAAGAAAAACAGCTACAACACCCAAAGAAAGATAGTTGAAACTAGACCAATATGCGGCAGCAACAGTTATAACAGACAGTGTAAAATAGACTACGAACAGCCAAAAACGTTCTTTTAACACATTTTTCCATTTGGTAAACGATGGTCGGGTAGCCATTGCGCTAAAGAAAATTGCCATTATCCATGCCATAACAACAGCAAAAAGAACCTCGGCTTCTAATAATAACGAAGCAACATCGTGTACTATTTCATTTTCTATACCTGTTTCCATAATCGATGATTTTTATACTAACAATTTGTAAGCCTTAGGAAGATAGCAACCCAAAGCCCGTAGTTTGTGTAGTGTTTTACTCTAATTGAAGTCCCAATTGTTCTATAAGTTTAGCAATAGAAGGGTTCTGTTGCTGCATTTTTTCAAGTTCTTGGCGCGGTGTAAGAATAGGTTTCAACTCTTCAGCCTTAGCCAATCGCAACATCACATCTATCTGTCCGTTGTGTAAACGCTGTGCCATCGTAGCACGTATTCTACCACGAATGGTCTGCATTTCATCGAGTAGGATTTTGTTTCCTACCACTACTTCAATGTTACCATCGGGCAATATCTGCGGCTTAATAAGCTTCATGCGTTGTGCAAGACTCACATTTATCTTAGCAATACGGTTGCACATACCCTTCCATTCCACTATTAACTCTTGCCAAGTAAAGCTTTGATGTTCGTCTTTATTGGTTATCTCAACATCTTCTTCGTGTTTCTCCTCTTTCTTTCCCTCGTTCATAAGCTGTGCAAACGACATTCCAAGACTACCTAACCGTACTTTTGGCATAGCAGAGACAGGCGATTGCGCACTTACGAGGGGATTTTTGGTAGATACTGTAACGTGTGTTGCAGCACTATCTTGCTCTTTTTCGTGTGCATTATGCTTACGGCTCGCCCCAGCTACCTGCGATGCTGTTTGCGGTTGAGCCGTTAATATAATATTTCGGAACAGGGTTTTTAACTGCTTAGGGCTACGCCCCGAAGCGGGAGAGTCGTCTTCTTTTTGTGTAATTTGTGCCACTTGTATAAGCGTTAGTTCCACTAAGAGACGCTTGTTTGAGCTTTGTCGGTATTCCACATCGCACCTATTCATAATCTCTAATGCCTTATATAGAAACTGTGTAGGGCATTTTGCAGCTTGCTGTTGGTAGCGTTGGCGTTGTTCGTTGCTAGTAGCAAGCAGCGAAAGAGTCTGTGCATCTTTCGCCATTAGTACATCGCGCACGTGCGAAGCTAGTCCGTTAATAAGGTTTCCCCCATCAAAACCTTTATTTATAACGTTGTTTAAAAGCACCATAATCTCTGGAACTTTATTCTCTAACGATAGATCTACAATGTTAAAATAGTTGTCTGCGTCTAAAACATTCAGGTCTTCAATCACCTTTTGGTAGGTTATGTTGCCCTGAGAAAAGCTTGCTGCCTGGTCGAAAATGGAGAGGGCGTCGCGCATTCCGCCATCTGCTTTCGTGGCAATAACGTTCAATGCCGCCTCCTCGTATACTATTCCTTCCTTCTCTGCAACCTTTTTTAGGTGGTCAATAATACCAGGAACCGACATACGTTCGAAGTCATAGATTTGGCAACGCGATAGTATTGTAGGTAGAATTTTATGTTTTTCGGTAGTAGCAAGAATAAAAATAACGTGTGCTGGCGGTTCTTCCAGCGTTTTTAGAAAGGCATTGAAGGCGGCAGACGATAGCATGTGCACCTCGTCTATTATGAAAACCTTGTATCGTCCTACCTGTGGTGGTATGCGAGTTTGGTCCATTAGTGCCTTAATATTCTCAACAGAGTTGTTGCTTGCGGCATCTAATTCAAATATATTATAGCTTCTTCCTTCGTTAAAAGCCTTACAACTCTCACACTCGTTGCACGCTTCGCCTTGCTCAGTAGGGTGTTCACAGTTTATGGCTTTGGCAAAAATGCGGGCACAAGTAGTCTTTCCTACTCCACGCGGACCACAAAACAAATAAGCGTGAGCCAGTCGTTTGCTCTTCACTGCATTCATTAACGTAGTGGTAAGTGCCTGTTGTCCCACTACAGAAGCAAACGACATAGGGCGGTATTTACGTGCCGATACAATGTATTCTCCCATATTTTTCTATTTCTTTTGGTGTTGCAAAGATAATAAAAAGTAAGAAAACGAAACAGAAGAGATATCGAATTAATTGTTAATTAGCATAAAATATCAACACCGCTCCGCCTTTTTTAAAAAGTTTTCTGTACTTTTGCAGCTAATAGCAACAATGGCATTCAAACTGCTTATCTACGCTACTGCATTGCAAAAGACTATAAACTATAACTAAAATAAAGAGGTGAACAAGTTTACAGGACACGTTTTTACATTTATAAGTCGCTTTAGATACCAAATAGTAATAGTACTTGGTATACTTATAGTGGGCGTTTTCGATGAGAATAGCTTCCGTCGTAGCATAGAATGTTACTACGAAATACAAGACCTAAACACCGATATCGCAAAATATAAAAAGCAATATTACAGCGATATGCAGCGATTAAAGGACCTAAATACAAGTCCCGATGCCATTGCAAAAATAGCTCGCGAACGCTATTTTATGAAGGCAGACGATGAGGATATCTTCGTTCTTAGCGATGACGAACAGCCATTTAAAGGCAAAAATATATATGAAACAACTAAGTAAAATAGAAACAATAATTTATGCAATCGGCGGTTTAATGATGGCATTGGGTACTGGACTCTACGTATTCTTCATTAAACAAGACATCGCTTGCATTGTTATGCTGATTGGAGCTATAGGATTTGCCACCATACAAATGCGGCAACAATACCTTGGAACAAACTTTGCTATACGCCGTTTGCGTAGAATTATGGTGATAGCAGACATAGGATTCATTCTCGCCGGACTATTTATGGTGGAAGATGTATATGGAATTATACGTCCGTATGTCCTTAATTCCATCGAAGGATATACCACTTACGTAAACATTGTGTACCATAACTGGGTGGTAATACTACTGATTGCCACTGTAATAGAGTTCTATACAATACACCGAATAGACCATCTTCTAAAAAGAGAACAACAGTCTGGAACTTAAAAAAAAGCCTAAATACATTACTGATGTCTTAAAATCAATGAAAAACTTTCGCCACTTCACAATTACATTGTACCTTTGTGAGACGGTATAAATAAACTTTTAGTAAAGCAAATCGACTATGATGAACTCGCTTGAACACGCCGCAGCAATGAGACGCACCAGCGAATGAAACATAAAAGAATACATTCTATGAATAAAATACTTTACGCTCTCGTTATATTATTGGCGCTAACATCGTGCACTAAGTCATATTATATACACGGAACGTCAAACATTTCTAGTCTCGATGGACGGCAACTCTATTTAAAAGGAGGCTCTGGCGACTCGCTAATAACACTCGATTCATGTGAAGTAGTGCATGGAAACTTCTCCTTTAAGGGTACTCTCGATTCTGTACAGGTAGCTCAAATCTATATGGATGATATGAATTTGCAGTTCCCAATAGTGTTAGAAGAAGGCGATATACAGCTTAAACTCGACAATACTCTACTCCGTGTGAGCGGAACTCCCCTAAATGAGAAGCTCAATACCTTCTGGACGAAGTTCACACAACTACGAAATCAATTCATAGAAATAGACCATGAAGAAGGTGTTTCCATAATGAATGGACACGACGAAGAGGCTACTAACGCCCGATTAATAAAGAAAGCACTGCTTGTTTATGCCAATATAGATAAGCTTTTCACGGCTTTCGTTACCAATAACTTTGATAACACACTCTCTACGTGGGGCTTTCTCACACGAGTTTCCTACGATATGACACCTAACGCCTACCCTATTTGGATGAACGACTACCTATATGCAAATGCTGTAAGCCAACTTCCATCGTGGGTAGAGTTTATTATGGCGAAAGCTCCTGACGTGTTTAAGAACAACGCAGCCATAAAAGACTTCTACGAAAAGTTCCAACGCGCACAGAAAGAAATGAACGGAATGGAGCTACCAACGCAGGAAACAATGCCCAACAATAGCAATATTGCTCCACCAACTCCTGCCGAAATGGCTGGCGATACTACGATAGCAAAATAAAAAAAGATACACATTATATATATACACATACAAAATGAGGAAACTCATTCAAGGCGGAACGATAGTAAATGAAGGAAAAACATTCAATGGCACAATCGTCATTGAAGACAATCGAATAGCCGAAATCATAACAGAAAATACAACACCCCGTGGCAATTTCGACGAAATAGTCGATGCCACGGGGTGTTTTGTTTTACCAGGAATCATTGATTCGCACGTGCATTTCCGTGAACCGGGAATGGAAAACAAGGCTGATATTGAAAGCGAAAGCCGTGCTGCTGCGTTCGGGGGCGTTACTTCGTTCTTCGAAATGCCCAACACCAATCCGCAAACCACCACTATCGAAGAGCTAAACGATAAGTTTGAACGTGCCAAACACAGCTCTCACATTAACTATTCGTTCTTTTTCGGAGCCACAAACTGCAATGCCGACACCGTAAAACTACTCAACGAACACACCATACCTGGGGTTAAGCTGTTTATGGGAGCCTCTACGGGAAATATGTTGGTGGACAGACGGAGCGCATTAGAGCAGATTTTTGCTACAGCAGCAGCCAAAAACCTACCCGTTATGACGCATTGCGAAGACTCAAACATTATTGCCAACAATATGAAAAAGGCAAAAATGCTCTACGGAGACGACCCCGACATCTGTCATCACTACGAAATTAGGAGCGAAGATGCCTGCTTCCAGAGTTCTAAACTCGCTGTAGAATTGGCGCTGAAACACCATACCCAACTACACATTGCACACCTTTCAACGGCTCGCGAACTACATTTGTTGCAACAACCACACGTTTGCGACTTCGTTACAATGGAGGCTGTAATTGCGCATTTGTACTTTACAAACAACGATTATGCCACAAAGGGAGCGTTAATTAAGTGTAATCCGTCTATAAAAACAGCGCACGACCGTGCCGAACTGCGCCGAGCACTTGCCGATGGACGTATTACCACTGTGGCAACCGACCATGCTCCGCATCTTTTATCGCAGAAACAGGGTGGCTGTGCTACCGCTTCTTCGGGTATGCCAATGGTGCAATACTCGCTACCAACTATGCTCGAACTGGTTGATAACGGCATTATTACAATAGAACAGTTGGTTAAACTTATGGCACATGCGCCTGCTCAGCGTTTCAAAATTGACGAAAGGGGCTTTTTAAGAAAGGACTATCGTGCCGACATTACTATTGTTAAGCCGAACACAATATGGACGGTTAGCAAGGAAAACATACAAAGCAAATGCAAATGGAGTCCTATGATGGGACACGAATACCATTGGAAAGTGGTGCATACTTTCTGCAATGGGGTGCATATTCTTAACCAAAACCAATTCGATACCCACTATCGCGGCGAACAAATCACATTCAGAAACTTTAATAATAAATAGATATGATAGCACGAATTGTTATTCCTTTACTACTCATCATCGTTCTTTCCGATGTTTATATAGATATTCACTACTTCCGAAAACGTATTCATATCACGTGGCAACAACGATTAGCATGGTGGATTCCTACTATTTTTCTTGTGGTATACACCTGTGTTTTAGCGTCTATACACAACTTTGCACCTACTAATCTTACGTGGCTTAACACCTATTTATTCCTTTTAGGCGCTTTCGTAGCACCAAAAACCATCTTTGGTATATGCTCGCTCGTTGGTTCATTGGTGCGCAAAACCATTGTAAAAACACGCAGAAACTATGGTCATTACGTGGGAGTGGTGGCTGCAATTGCCATTTTCGTGGTATATGTGTACGGTCTTACCTTCGGTTTTTCCCAAATTCGGGTGCGCCATATCACCCTTAATGTAAGCAATTTACCCAAAAACTTCGATGGATACCGCATTGTTCAGGTATCAGATATGCACATTGGCACTTTCAATGGGTGGCGACGGTTTATTCTGGAACACGAAATGGACAGCATAAAACACCAGAACGCCAACCTAATAGTGTTTGCGGGAGACCTCCAAAATATGCGTCCAAGCGAAATTCTGCCCTTTACAAACCTCCTGAAAACCAGTATGAAGAATGCCATTGCGGTGCGTGGAAATCACGATTATACCGAATATGTAAAACTAAACCCTAAAGAGGCTGAACAACAAAATAACGATTTTGCTAACATTGTACGTCATAAATTAGGGTGGAACTTGTTAGAAAACAACCACATAACCATAAAAAGGGACAACGATAGCATTGTTATTGCAGGTACAGAGAACGATGGTAAGCCGCCATTTCCACAAAAAGCCAACTACCAAAAAGCACTTCAAGGGGTTGCCAAGGGGGCTTTCGTTATTATGCTTCAGCACGATCCATCGGCATGGAGACGCCATATACTGCCTAAAAACATAGCGCAAATAACACTGTGTGGACATACACATGGCGGACAAATGCAGTTTTTTGGATTTCGACCAACCGAAATTAGAGAGGAAAACGACTATGGTGTGTATCGCAGTGGCAACCATTTTCTAAACGTTACCGATGGTTTGGGAGGCTTTGCACCCTTCCGTGTGAATATGCCAAACGAGATTGTGGTTATCACACTTAAGGCTAAAACAACATAATAAGCAACATCTTACAAACACTATGCAACAAAACTACAACAAAAAAACTACACAAACTGGACACAAAACTATTGTTGGCACGTTGCTCACACTGCTCTATCGGATATACGTGCTGTTTGTTTTCCTTCCGCTTTTCCTGGTTGCTTCCATTATAACAGCAACGGTTACAGCCATAGGCTGCCGCTTAGGCAACGGCCATTTCTGGGGTTATCACCCCGGACGACTATGGGGAAAGTTCACTATTCGTGCCCTTTTGCTGCCTGTAAAGGTAGAAGGACGCGAACATTTGCACCAAAACCAAAGCTATGTGTTTGTTTCTAACCATCAAGGATCGTTCGATATATTCCTCATTTATGGCTTTTTAGGACGAAATTTTAAGTGGATGATGAAGAAGAGCATACGCAAAATACCATTCATTGGAATAGCTTGCGAATATGCACACCATATTTTTGTTGACAAGTCGGGGGCGAGTAAAATTAAGCGAACCTACGATCAAGCACGCGAAACTCTACGCGAAGGTATGTCGGTTGTGGTATTTCCAGAAGGCGCACGCACCTTTACAGGGCATCTGGGAGTATTCCGTCGTGGAGCATTTATGCTAGCCGACGAGCTTCAATTGCCAGTTTGTCCCATCACTATTAATGGTGCTTTCGATGTTATGCCCCGCACACGCGACTGGCATTTCCCTGTTTGGCACCCACTTTCGCTCACCATTCACGAACCAATTCCACCAAAAGGAAAGGGCGTTGAATTTGAAAAAGAAACCATGAAGGAGGCTTACAACAGCATTGAAAATGGATTAGAAGAACAATACAAAGGTTTTATTGAGAATCCAGATCAATAAAATCTAAAAACAAAATCCACCTTTTTGCAGTTATATATATATGGTTGCAAACACCCACGCACGGTCTGTTTAGTGGCAAATATGCATCAACGAACACACCGTGAGGCATATTTGCCAATTCATCGCACCCGCATCATCACCAAAATTAATTGGGTTTAATGTACGAAATATGGCGCATTTGCGACACCAATAACACAAATAGAACATCAGGAAAATAACACTGCGTAACTATTTGTATAACAACGCTTTACCAAAAACCTACTTTTTGCATTGCAAAAACCCACTTTTTGTACGCCAAAAACCATACTTTTGCAATGCAAAAAGGGGGTTTTTGGTTTTTAAATACTATACATCACAGTTGTTAAAGCTGCTCTAAAGCAAACCATCACCACTATAAACGCCACATACGTTTGGGATTCTATAACACCTATATTGCCGAAAATAACAACTAAATATGGTAAACTTAACAGCCATAGAAAGCAACACTGTGCAACACTTTCTATGCAAACACCATAGCAAACAGCAGAAAGTTTTCTTGTTAAACCGCTTTCTTTTTCGTAACTTTGTACATTGTATGGTAAAGAAAGTTATTAAATTTGCTAAATGGATAGTGGGTTTACTGTTCGTATCCACTATATTAAGCGTTATTGTATACCGCTTTATACCTGTTTATTTTACGCCTTTAATGCTGGTGCGATGCTTTGAACAGATTGGAAATGGCGAGAAAATAAAACTCTATCACCACTGGATTCCAATAGAAAAGATGTCGCCTTCTATGCCTGTTGCCGTCATAGCGAGCGAAGACCAACGCTTTCTTACACACCACGGATTCGACTATCAGGCTATAGAACAGGCTGCAAAGGACAACCTAAACGGCAAAAAGCGTATGCGTGGTGGGTCTACCATTTCGCAACAAACGGCAAAAAACGTGTTCTTATGGCAG
The DNA here is from genome assembly GCF_000220255.1 of Prevotella pallens ATCC 700821. Lineage (GTDB taxonomy): Bacteria > Bacteroidota > Bacteroidia > Bacteroidales > Bacteroidaceae > Prevotella > Prevotella pallens. Next base: position 213,627 of record NZ_GL982514.1, on the reverse strand, counting down.
GGAAGGTCGTGGCTGCGCAAGGGTTTAGAGGCTTATTTCACCTTTCTTATAGAAACGTTTTGGAGCAAACAACGCATTATGGAGGTATATCTCAACTCCATAGAAATGGGCGATGGCATATACGGAGTACAGGCTTGTGCAGAGAAAAACTTCGATGTAGATGCCATAAATCTTACCCGTTCCGACTGTGCACTTATTGCAGCGACACTCCCCAACCCCCGTCGCTTCTCATCGAAAGCACCAGGACCGTACATGAGAAAGCGGTTAAGGCAGATTGAAACACAGATGAAACACATACCAGCCTTCCCATTAAACAATTAGAAAACGCTACCATTACAACACAAATGCAAGAGGATAAACAAGAAAAAATAGAACAACTGCTCGCACAACTCAACGAAAATCAACGCGAAGCAGTAGAATATTGCAAGGGACCATCGCTGGTTGTGGCTGGTGCAGGCTCGGGAAAAACACGCGTTCTTACCTATAAAATAGCCTATTTAATAATGTATGGTGTGCTGCCCTACCGCATTTTAGCACTCACTTTCACTAATAAAGCTGCACGAGAAATGAAAGAACGCATTGCAAAACTGGTAAATCAGGAACAAGCCAGTCAGCTTTATATGGGCACATTCCACTCTGTTTTCTCTCGCATTCTTAGAGCAGAGGCACAACATATAGGCTATAACAGCAACTTTACCATATACGATGAAACCGATTCGCGGTCGCTTCTAAAGTCGATTATTAAGACTTTGGGACTGAACGATAAGGATTATAAGCCATCTACAGTACACAATATTATATCGATGGCTAAGAATCAGCTCATCGGTCCCGATGCTTTTGGTAGTAGCTATGGTGGACAAAGTGGTTTAAGAGGGGCAAAACTGCAAGCTGTTACACGCATTTATACAGTGTATCAAGCACGTTGCCGACAAGCGAACGCTATGGATTTCGACGATATTTTGGTGAATACGTTTCGCCTTCTCAACGAAAATGCCGACATTCGCAATAAGTATGCCGACCGCTTTCAGTATATTTTGGTAGACGAATACCAGGATACCAATTCTGTACAAGTGGCTATTGTTAAACTACTAACCGTAAAACACCAACGTGTTTGCGTGGTGGGCGACGACTATCAAAGCATCTATTCGTTTAGAGGAGCCAACATAGACAACATATTAGACTACCAAAAAAAGTTCGATAATGTACAGGTTTTCAAGCTCGAACGCAACTATCGGTCTACCCAAAAGATAGTAGAAGCAGCCAATTCGCTTATGAAACACAACGTAAAACAAATTCCAAAGGAGGTTTATTCTAAGGAAAGCGAAGGCTCAAAAATAAGCTATCACTCGTGCTACAGCGATAAAGAGGAAGCTATGGTGGTGGTAAAAGAAATTAAAAAACTACACAGCACAAAAGCATTTCAATACAATTGCTTTGCCATTTTGTACAGAACCAACGCACAAAGTCGTAGCTTTGAAGACGAATTGCGTAAGGCTTCAATACCATATAAGATATTTGGTGGACTGTCGTTCTACCAACGAAAAGAGATAAAAGACATTATAGCCTACTTCCGTTTGGTGGCTAACCCGAACGACGAAGAGGCATTTAAACGCATCATAAACTATCCAACACGAGGCATCGGAGGCACTACGCTACAAAAAATAATAGAATGTGCCAATGCAAAAGGGGCAAGTTTGTGGGACGTTATCACCAATCCGCCAACCTATAACTTAGATGTTAATAAGGGAACAACCACAAAACTAACTGCGTTTGTAGAGCTTATTAGCAACTTTATACGCCAATTGGCAATGACAGATGCATACTCTTTGGGAACAGAAATAATAAAACAAAGTGGCATCTGGGCTGATTTGGCACAGGGAACATCGCCCGACGACATTGCAAGACGTGAGAATTTGGAAGAACTTTTGGCAGGAATGCAAGCCTTTGTAGACGAAAGAAGAGAGGAAGGAAGGGAAGATGAAACCTTCTTAACCGACTTTTTGCAAGAGGTTGCACTCTATTCCGACTTGGATAAGGCGGACGATGGCAGCCCAAAAGTGTCGCTTATGACTATCCATGCTGCCAAAGGTTTGGAGTTTCCAGTAGTGTTTGTGGTGGGATTAGAGGAGAATATATTCCCCAATGCCATAGCTGCCAGTTCGCGAAAAGAGCTTGAAGAGGAACGCCGGCTACTATATGTGGCTATAACAAGGGCAGAACAGCTTTGCTATCTCACCAATGCAAAGAACCGTTACCACTTTGGTTCTATACAATTCAATAATCCTAGCCGCTTTTTAAAGGACATTGACCCTGCTTATATAGACGCTGAGAACCTGCCATTTGGTGGTATTGGCAACCGTATGCCGTGGGACGAGCCTGCAAAAGATAGCCGATGGCAAAACGCAAACCCTGTGGCAACACAGTTTAAGGCTGACCCTCGACCCAAAATTACAGCCCCACGAATGCCCGAACGTGCAGTAAATCCGCTATCGGAACGCACAAAACAACGACTGATAAGCGAGGGAGGAAACTTTAAAAGACTATCGGCAGCCATATCAAACGGTGGCAGACAAACCGAAACATCTACCCTATCTGCTGGCGTTGGTGGCAATTCTGCACAGTCGCCAACAGGCTCTTCTACAACATTTGGCACAGTTTCAGCCAGCCAGTTATCTGTTGGTGCAACCATAGAACACCTCCGTTTCGGTATAGGTGTGGTAGAAGCAATTGAAGGAAGTGGCGAAAACACCAAAGCAACCGTAACGTTTCGCAATGCAGGAAGGAAACAATTGCTGTTGAAATTTGCCAAATTCAAGGTGCTGTAAGCATTTAAAAATTACAGAAATTGGGTACGAATTGCGATACCAACAGTGGAAATATGCAACATTATTTCGGGGATTTCGGGGAATCGGGCACGATAAATCGGTCCCTACGCCTACGGAATGAACGTGGGAAAATAAGCTATTCATTAAACATACCTGACAGAATATTCAACAGAATGGTATTAAAAGAATATCAGAAGAAACAATGTAACACAACCATTCGTACGCTAATGTTTGGCAAAAACAACACGCTTGCATAACCGCCTAATACTTAACACATTACAACAACCATATTTTTGCGTTGTAAAAACCCCCTTTTTGTCTTCCAAAAACCCCCTTTTTGCATTACGAAAAGGGGGTTTTTGTTTTGTAAAAAGGGGGTTTTTGTTTTTCGTTAGAATTATTTTCAAAAACGAGGGTGGTATTTCTATTCTTTTCATACCCCCATAACAACACCATTACGGCTATATTTTTAACCTCTTTGTTCGGCTATTTTTGTCCGCAAAGCTGGTTGTATGGGCAGTTCTCACATATCTTTTGGTTGGTTGTTGGGATAAATGTTTCGCTATTAAACAGTTCTTCCAACTTCTCTTTTAAGAAGTTTTCGAAATCGTTTTCGTAGGTTGCAGCATTCGTAACAGGTGCTCCTTCCAACACCACAACGGGCGAATAGTTCTCTCTATTAGCGTGTTGTATGAAGAGCAATGCCGGACTTACTGGTTTGTGGTTAGGGTTGTTGGTGTTGTCTTCGGTCTGTTCTATAATGCTATATAGTATTGCTTGGAATATATAATCGTTCTTTTCGTTCAATATTTTTGCCGGATTGAATATATCTTCCACCTTTTTTAACTCTCCTGCAACCTTATTTCCAGTTTTATAATCAACCACTCTCAGTTGCTCTTGGGGTGTGTTCAGCTTTATTTCGTCTAACCTATCTACACGCCCGCCTACCGTTATTGTTTTCTGTTTTCCTCCAACATTTATTGTAAAATGCTTGTAAATGTCGAACTCGTGGCGTATTACTCGCATAGGAGATGTATGCAAATCTATCTGAAGAAGGTGTCGCAAGAACTTCACAATCACCTCTTTCTTAATAATTTGCAGTCCATTTAGCTTTGGGTGGTGGGTGTTTCCAGGTTTCTGAAGATACAGTTCTCTGGCAAAAGCTTCGCTCACAACGCTGTCTAAAGTGGCGTTTGCGTTGCCCGATGTAGGCGATTGCACCGACCGCCTGGTGCTTAAAAGTTGTTCAATATCGCTGCTTTTAATTACCTCGCGTGGTAAAAGTTGCTCGTACATAAGCTGTGCAGCACAGTGAAAAATATTACCAAACACACGTCCATCTATATCGTCTGTGTCGTTGTCGTTGCTTTCTAATAGTTCTGCAACATACTTATAATAAAACATTACGGGGCATCGTTGGTAGGTGTTTATGGCAGTTGGCGAGAAATAAGATATGCTATTGAGTTTCCTCAACACGGTTTCGTCTTTGCAAATGGTTTGTTTTTGCAAGCGCAACGGCTCTTGTCCGGCTTGCAATGCCCATTGTTTTATGTTTAATTTACTCTCTACTAAGAGTTGCAACATAAACCTACTCATTTCTCCTACCCGTGTTCCTTCGGTAGAATTGTTATACAACAGTGTAACGTTTTTGGCTCTTTGCAACAGCCTATGGAAGTAATAGCTAAACACAGAAACCTTATTATCGATGGTGGTAAGCCCGTATGCTTTTCGCACAAAGTGTGGAATAAACGACACATCGCTTACCCCTTTGGGCATATTTCCCTCGTTACAAGAAAGCAACAACACGTTTTCAAAGTCGAGATTACGTGTTTCCAGCACTCCCATTACCTGTACTCCGCGAGCTGGTTCGCCATGAAATGGAATGGAAGTAGATGCTATTAGCTGACTGAATAGGCGGCGAAACATAACAAAATCTGCCATTAGGTCGCCTTCTTTCATTAGTTCTAACAGCTTGTTAAGTAGGGTATACATTCGGAAAGTAGACTCTTGAAATAGCTGATTGTGGTTTTCTGCCCCATTAGTAGCTATGGTTCTAACCATCTCTACCAGCCATTCCACCAACGCTTCCACTGGTTTATCAACGTGTTTAAGGCGTGTTCGTTCCACTTTAATGTAGTATTGCTTCTCCGTTTGCAGTTCTGCAAGCAGGTTGTTAGCATCTATTCCCAAATATTTTCCATAGGGGTGGCGTAGCACATGTGCCAATTGTTGTAACCTGTAAGCCCCCTCTTGTGCCGAAAAACCTTCGGTTTGCAAGGCTATAAGTTGCCAAACCATAGAGCTAATGGGTGTTTGCGACAGTGGATAACCCGTTGTTACGTTGAGCGTATCAACCTCTGGTGGAATGCAATGTATAACAGTTTGCAACAGCATTTCGTTGCACATAACCACCGCAGTATGCCTTCCTGCCTTGTAACGTTGGTTTTCTAACAACCATTCGGACACGTAACGAGCTTGCAAATTCTCGGTTGGTGCCGACACGTAGCGCACTTCTTTTGCCGCTTCGAAGCCAGTATAGAGAGGGTTATCGGCAGCAAATTCGTTAGGAAAATCACGCAACCACTTATTAATATACACGCCTGCTTCGTTAGATTGTGCCATATAGTAGTGGTCGTAGTCCCAATAAAAGCGTGCTTTTCCCTCGCTTTTCAGAGCCGAAAACAGTTTTTGTTCTACCTTTTGTAGCACATTGAAGCCCACAAAAATATAGGTATCGTAGCGGTTAGGTAGTTGTTTTTGCTCTATAACATCACGATATAACATACCCTCGTAAGCCAAATTCTCTTTGCGTAACCTGGTTTTAAACTCCGAATAAATATTGTATAGCTTGCTCCAAAGTCTTAAAAAGCGGTCTTTTAGTATGCTCGAATCGCCAGTAAAGTTGGCAAAAAACCTACTGAGTTCTGCCTTTTGGCTATCCGAAAGATAGTCTATCGTGTCCAATTCGTGTAGGTCTCGTATGTTGCGAAACACCTTTTCGGCATCTGCCATGTTCTTATCTATGTCGTCAAAGTCGGCTAACAGCAGCTGTCCCCAGCCATAAAACTCATCAAGAGTCTCGTTTCTGCCAGTCTGTTCCATATATACTTTATAGAGAATACATAGACTTTTAATAGGATCGGCTATGGTTAAGCTCGACTGTTGTTGGAATAATTCGGAGATAGTAACGTACGATGGGCTCCAAATAGGACCGTTAGCGTGTTTCGCTAACTCCTGATTTAGGAACAAAGCAGCACGTTTGTTTGGAAAAACAATAGCCTTATGGGCTAAGTCGTTGCCGTATTTTTCTATTAAATTGGTGGCTACTGCTTGCAGAAAAGTATTCATTTTGCTAAGTTTAAGGTTAGATATTCACTTCCACTACGTTGTTTTTTACTACATACCACAGGTATCCTGACACCTTTTTATGCCCCATACGAATAAGAATTTCCATATATTGTTGCACTTGTTTCTTATATTCTTCGCGTTCTTTTCCGAACTTAAAGTCTACCACAACAAACTCTTTTCCATCGGTCATTACCCTATCTGGGCGATGTTCTTCCATCTCGTTGGTATCTTTATTATACTCTAATATGGTGCATTCGTTATATAGTTGCCACCTTTTAGAGAACCATTCTTGCACCTGTGGGTTGGTTATGGCATCTTCAATACGGGTGCGCAGCTGTGCCGAAGTTATCTCGTCGTTGTATATTATGCCCTGTTGTTCCAATTCGTTGAGCCGTGCTGGAATGTCGGCAGTGGTATAAATGGTTGAAAAAAGTTGGTGTAACACATTACCAATCTTTATATATCGTGTTCTGTCAGAAGGGTCTACGTCTTCTCCTTTCACAAATTCTATACTCTTATTGCTCTGTTTAAAGGTTGCCGCTTGTGGGTATGTGGCAATGCTAACAATGTGTTTGTCGGGTTTAATAAGGAACGGATTGTCCGCCGCAGCATGTTCTTTCTCGTGCGTTTCGGGGACTAATGTGCCATATTCGAAATGTATTTCGCTACCAATATCGTCGGGAAAGCTAAGCGAACTGCCTTGTAATTGTTCGCTAACCTGCCTTAATGCCAATTCAATAGCATAGGAACGGTTTCCTGGTGGAGTGCCTTTTGCGATGTTATCGAGTGTTGTTTTGCCTTGACGCAAGCCGAAAACGAACAAGTTTTTCGATGCTCTTGTGAACGCAACGTATAGTAAATTCAGGTTGTCTACTATGTTTTGGAAGTGTTCTTCCTTGTAATCGTCTTCGAAAACCGTGCCTATCAGCTTGTCTCTGCTAAAGTCTATGGGCAGCAAAGGTAGCTTATTGTAGGGAGCTGGCTTGTTTTTTGTTTCGCACCAGAGTGTTCCTTTCTTTTCCATTTCCCAGTTACAGAAAGGTATTATGACGTTATCGAACTCTAAACCTTTACTTTTATGAATGGTCATAATGCGTATTCCTTCTATCTCATCGCTCTGTATTGTCTTCGAAGAGAGGCTGTTTTCCCATTCGTTTATAAAGTCATCGATGTCTGCTGTGTGGTCTTTCAGAAAGTCGTTTAGGGTGTCGTAGAGTGTACAAATGTACGAACTTTGCCCTTCTAACTGGTCTAAGCCGAACAACATAAATAGTTTATCCACTAAATCTACAATGGGAAGACCCAACAAAAGTTCTCTGTTTGCTACGTATTCTGGTGGCAATTGGCTGTTTAATTTAGCCATTTGCTGTTCTGTAGCCAGTTTTCTACGTTCCTTTTTGTCTATATTTTTAGTGTCAATATTGTTGTTTTCATTGATAGAAACCAGTAAATCGGTGTCGGTTAATGGCTTTTTTAGCACTTCCTGATTGTAGAGTTTCACCAGTTTTCCCCGTGTTAATACATCGTCTGGGTGGGTAAGTAGGTGCATAGCACTCACTATAATGTTTACCGATAGCGATGCATCTAAGCGAAAAGCCTCGTCTGAAACGATGTTAATTTCGTTGCCAAAGCTTTGCAAAAGTGCGTTTACTATGTCTTGAATATTGCTTTTAGACCGCACCAGAATGGCTATTTTACTTTGGTTTTTACCACCATATCCATTGTTAAACAGTTCTTTTATGGTTTCTATAAGCTCTTCTAACACAGCTTCTTTCATACTTTTGCTTGGATAAAGACTTATTTTTACGAATCCATTTTCGGTAGTTTTATGTGTTTTTTGTGCCACATCTTCGTATGCTTTCTGCACTATTTTGGCTTTTTCGGCATCGTCTTGCGCTACTTCTTTGGTAGTATTAGCAACACATTGTTCCCAAAAGGCGTTATTAAAGTCTATTATTCGTTTTTCGGAACGATAGTTATAATCGAGCGTTTCCAGTCTTATTTTTTGGTGAGCAAAGCTCTTTTCAATGTTGTTTAGTATGCCCCAATCGCCTTGTCGCCACCTATACACGCTTTGTTTTATATCGCCTACTATTAGGTTTTGCGACAATTCTTGTGCCATACAGTTGGCTAACAGCACCTGAAAGTTCTGCCATTGTATGGTGCTGGTGTCCTGAAACTCGTCTATCATTACGTGTTTTAGACGTGCACCAATACGTTCAAATATGAAAGGAGTGTCGCTATCTGCAATTAATTCTTTAAGCAATGCTTGTGTATTGCTAAGCATAAAGCGGTTAGTATCCTTTGTTAAGTTGTCCACAGCATCGGCTATGGCGTGCAAAAGTCGTAGTTCTGAGAGGTGCGAAAGGGTGAGTTGAATAGACTGAAACTCGTTCCAATTGTCGTTATTGTAGGCAATTAGTTCGCTAAGTTGTGCCGAAAGCACTTCTGCAGCCAGTGTTTGTATTTGTTGTTTGTCGGCTTTTGCACATTTAGAACTGGTCCAGTTCTGTGGCGATTCGTTGGCTTTTAGCACACCAGCTTTAAGTGGTTTGTTAGTAAGCGGTGCTATTGCGCTATCTGTTAAATACTTATACAGTCCGCTACGATAGTTAGAAGGTATGTCCAAATTGGCATTTTTTATTTCGTTTAGAATGCTTCTTGCTTTACTGTTGAATGTTTTTCGAATGTCGTTTCTACGTTTTCTCAAAGTAGTTTCGTAGACTTTAAAGTCGTCGGCATTGCTAAGTTGTTCTTTTAAGTTGGCTTCGTGTGCTTTATAAAAGTCTTTAAAAATGTTTGTTCCAAAGGTTTTTATCTTTCCAATAATATTCCAACCGTTGTCGTCTTCTATACTATTGTTTATGTAAGTGCTTATCCACTGTAGCACAGGTTGCCCTTTTTCCAGGCTTTCTATCATTTGGTCTACAGCCTTTTCGGTAATTTCCTCGTTGTTAAGGTCTACTCTCAGGTTGGCTGTTTGCCCCAATTCGTGTGCCAAATTGCGCAAAACTTGTTGGAAGAAAGCATCTATGGTGAGTATTCGGAAGTTGTTATAGCGATGAATAAGCAAGGTTAGGGCTGCCCGTGCATTGTTTCTTATCACGGCATCGGGCATATTTGTTTTTTCTTTTACCTTATTAAAATACTGTTGCGACGACTGTAACGAGTTGGCAATGCCGTATAGTTGTGAGAGTATACGCATCTTCATTTCTTGCGTTGCCTTGTTTGTGAAGGTTACAGCAAGTATGTGTTGATAGTTTTCGGGGTCTTTCACCAACAGCGAAATGTATTCTACGGCAAGCGTAAATGTTTTTCCTGAGCCTGCCGAAGCCCTATAAACAGTGAGATGTTCTTCCATTATGCCTTTGCAATTTACGTTTAAGTTGTAAAGGTAAGTATAAAAAACGAAATACACAAACCTTATTATTGGTTATGCACACTATTGTGTAACGAAAACAAGAACCATACTTTCGAATTACAAAAACCATACTTTTGCAATGTAAAAACCCCCTTTTTGCACGCCAAAAACCATACTTTTGCAATGCAAAAACCATACTTTTGAATGGCGATTATGTAACATACAGATAATGAACACGTTGCGAACGTTCCGTGAATACATTTCAAACAGTTTGCGAATGCGTGGCGAATACGTATACGCGGGCACGATAAATATGCCCCTACGGCTGCGAACGGACTGCCAATAATGCTACTGACGGATTGCCAATAACACAATATTAAAAAACAAAACCCACCTTTTTGCGAAACAAAAAGGTGGGTTCTAATTTTAAATGGGTTATATTTAGCTAACCTATTTAATGCTTTTATTTAAACTTCATACCTAAGTTCCACATTATAAAGCTATAAATGTCGGCTTGCTCTTCCAGTTGTTTAGCCAGTGGTTTGCCACTTCCGTGCCCTGCTTTACTATCAATACGAATAAGAACAGGTGCTGTTCCGCCTTGGCATTCCTGCAAAGTTGCAGCAAATTTAAACGAGTGTGCAGGCACAACACGGTCGTCGTGGTCGGCTGTTGTTACGAGTGTTGCAGGATAGCTTACACCTTTCTTCAGGTTATGGAGGGGCGAATAAGCACGCAAATAGTCGAACATAGCTTTGCTATCCTCGCTTGTTCCATAGTCGGGAGCCCAATTCCAGCCTATAGTAAACTTGTGATAGCGCAGCATATCCATAACTCCCACTTGCGGTATGCACACTTTGAAGAGGTCGGGACGCTGTGTCATACATGCACCTACCAGCAAACCGCCGTTGCTTCCCCCCATTATGGCGATGTGTTCTTTACTTGTAAAGTGGTTAGAAACGAGCCATTCGGCAGCCGAAATAAAGTCGTCGAACACGTTTTGCTTCTGCATTTTCGTACCAGCAACGTGCCATTCTTCTCCATATTCGCTTCCTCCGCGTAGGTTTACCTGTACATATACACCGCCATTCTCAAGGAATGGTATGCGCATAGACGAGAAATTGGGCGATAAAGATACATTAAAGCCACCATATCCGTATATCAACACTGGGTTCTTTCCGTTTCGTTTTAGTCCTTTTCGGTAGGTTAAAAACATTGGAACACGTGTTCCGTCTTTGCTATTAAAGAACACTTGCTCTGTGGTATATTGGTTAAGGCTGAACTTAACCTTAGGTTCGGTGTAAACAGAACTCTTGTTTTGTGCCATGTCGTACTGGTAAATGGCACCTGGAACGGTGAACGATGCAAAGCTATAGAAGCATTCTTTTTGTCCACGTTCGCCACTAAAGCTCGCCCGTCCTACGGTTGGAAGCTTTATTTCGTTAAGTTCTTTGCCATCTAAAGAGTAAACATAAAGGTGTGTAGATGCATCTTTGCTATAGCTAAGCACCAGTTTATCGGCGGCGAATTGTGCATTTTCGAGCACGTTTTTGGTTTCTCCTACAAGTTCTTTCCAGTCTTTAAAGCCTGGTTTATGCACGTTTGCCACCATTATTCTACCCTTTGGTGCGCCATCGTTAGTAAGCAAATAAATGTTATCGCCTACTGTTCCAATGGGATTATACTGCAAATCCATATTGGAAGTCATCTGTATAAACTGCGAATTAGGTACTCGTAGGTCGCGCACATATAGGTTCATGCCAGAGCCTGCCCCACTTTCGTAGAGAAACATAATGGTTTCTTCTTTGTTCAGCGATACCGAATAGAAGCGTAAAGGTTGGGTTGGATTTTGGTAAAACAACACATCTTGACTTTGTGGCGTACCTATTTTGTGGTAGTAAATCTTGTGTATTTCGTTCTTTGAGCTATACTCTTTGCCCTTTTCAGGTGCATCGTAGGCACTGTAATAGAAGCCATTTCCACACCATTTTGCACCTCCGAACTTAGCCCATTCTATGTGGTCGGATAGCAATTTGCCCGTTGCTACGTCCTTAACGTATATTTCTTGCCAGTCGCTACCACTGCGCGAGATTACGTAAGCCATGTATTTTCCATCTTTAGAGAAGCTTATATCTTGCAAAGCAACGGTACCATCGGTACTTAATTTGTTGGGATCGAGAAACTCATGGAGTGTTCCTCCCAGTTCGTTCATTTGGTAAAGAACACTCTGATTCTGTAGTCCGTTGTTCTTAAACACATACCATTTGCCGTTGTTTTCGAAGGGAGCGCTCACCTTTTCATAGTCTGCTACCTCCTTTAAACGCTGCAAAAGCTTTGCGCGGAATGGTATTTTAGCCAAGTATTCGTTGGTTACTTTGTTCTCAGCAGCCACCCATTCGGCTGTTTCTTTACTTCTATCGGCTTCCAAAGGACGGAAGGGGTCGGGTATTTTCACACCAAAGTAGGTGTCTACTGTACCATCTTTTGGTGCTTTAGGGTAATTAATGTTTTGTGCAACCATTGTTGTTGTTGTCAGTGTAAGTACCGACAGTGCTACGAAATGTTTCATTTTGTATAATAGGTTTATGTTATTTCGATGACTCGAATGGCACAAAGATACTAAGAAAATTCCTATTCTGAACAGCTATTGCCAAACTTTTGACATACAGTTTCGCCGTACAAACTTTAATAACTACCTTTGCAGAACACATGTTACAAGTACTATGAACAGACAAAAAGATGAGACACAACCTTCGAAGGAAGGCATTTTGCGGCAGAGCGTCCCTTACACTGAACTGTTTTTCTACCAAAAGGCAGATGCCATATACCGGCTGACTTACATTTTTTGTCAGCGTTTTCTGCCCAAATATGGCGACCGCACAGTAGACCAAATGGTACAGGCAGCCCGTTCGGGTAAGCAAAATATCGTGGAAGGAATAGAAGATGGCAACACATCAACGGAGATGGAGCTTAAGCTTCTCAATGTTTCGCGCAGCTCATTGCAGGAGTTACGCGAAGACTACAACGACTTTTTGCACACGCGTGGTCTTGCTTGCTGGACATCGAAACACCATCGTTACGATGCAATGCTTGGCTTTTGCAAGCATCATAACAAGGCAGAAGATTATCTTTCGTATGCCAACAGGTGGACGGCAGAGGAGTTTTGCAACACGTTGCTCACACTTTGCCACATCACAGATAAGATGATGTGCAACTATCTTGCCCGTTTGGAGAAGCAATTTGTAGAGCAAGGCGGCATCAAAGAACGCATGCACGCTGCCCGTACAGGCTACAGAAAGGAACAAGACGAGCTGTTAAAAAGGCTACAAACAGAGAACATACAGCTGAAAGAAGATGTTAAGAGGTTGCAAGCGGAAGTGAAAAGGCTACAAGAAAGGTTGGCGCAGCGGTAGCGCAACGCCCCTTGGAGCTTGTAGGGATAGTAGGAATGCTAGTTTTTCTAGTACTCCTAGGGGTTCTAGTAGCCCTAGGAGCTCTAGTTTTTCTAGTACTCCTAGGGTTCCTAGGAATACTAGGAACCCTAGGAAAGCTTATGCCCATAAGAAAGCTAACCCCTACTTCTCCCTCGCCTTCCTTGCATATTCGAACAGCGAAGAGGGCAAATGGCAATACCCCGTAGGGTTTTTGTCGAGATAATCTTGGTGGTAATCTTCTGCCGAATAGAAGTTTTTCAGGGGCAGGAGTTCCACTTCGAGCGGCACAGAGTATTTGCGTTCTTCGGCATCGAACACCTTTTTAATAACAGCACGGTCGGTTGGGTCGGTATAATACACACCTGTTCTGTATTGCGAACCACGGTCGTTGCCCTGCTTGTTGTAACTTGTGGGGTCTATAGAAGCAAAGTATAGCTTTACAAGAAATGCTAACGACACCACCGTAGGGTCGTATTTAATGTGCACAGCTTCGGCAAAACCAGTGCCATCGGTACACACTTGCTCGTAAGTTGGGTGGTTTGTGTGTCCGTTAGCATAGCCCACTTCTGTCCATAGCACTCCTTTTATTTGCTTAATATAGTGTTCTGTGCCCCAGAAACAGCCTCCTGCAACATAAAGTTCCTTCTCTTTTCTTACCCATTTGGTATACTCTCCGTAGCCTTCTTCCTCCATTTTGTTGAGCGGAATAAAGCGCAACGATGCACTGTTTATACAATAACGCTGTCCACCTTGTGCGGTTGGACCATCGTTAAACACGTGTCCAAGATGAGCATTTCCCGTTAAACTTCTCACTTCAGTACGTTGCATACCATGCGAATTGTCGGCTTTTTCTACCAAAAGACGCTTGTCTATGGGTTTAGAAAAGGCAGGCCAACCACACCCAGAGTCGTATTTGTCGGCAGAAGAGAATAGCGGTTCGCCCGTAGTAACATCTACATAGATGCCCGGACGAAACTCTTTGTCGTACTGGTTGGTATATGGTTGTTCTGTTGCAGCATGTTGTGTAACGGCATATTGCTCGGGTGTGAGCTGGCGACGTAGTGTTTCGTCGTCAGGACGAGTGAATGTTTTTGTTGTCATTTTCGTTGTTTTTATTTGTGTGTTGCCACGTTCGTTGGTGGCTATTCGTGGACTATTACTGCACGATGTTACTACTGAAGCAGCAAGCAAAAGACAGAGTGTGAACAGAAGACAGTCCTCTCTAACTGCAGAAAAAATGTTTTTAAACTTGCATTGGCGTAGCAAAAACGTTGCTGGTGCGGTGGTTCTACTTTGTGTCATTGGTGCATTTGTCTTTTTGTTTTACGTTTGCTAAATTATAAAAAAGTATTTATTTGGTTTTACTCCTTTGATTTTATTTAACTAAAATAATTACAAACAGGGTGTTTATGGCTATTTTTTACCCATTTATAATATATTTTTACCTTTCTATTGAGTTTGTTTGCATGTGTAAAAATATATTTATAACTTTGCGAAAGTAATGTTAGAAATAGCATAAATAGTCGTAAAATCAAAATAAAATGGTTGGATTGGCAATGCCAAACAGCCGTTTCAATAAGTTTAATTTAGTATTTTTATTTAATCAATTAGTTATGAAGAAGAAAGCATACATTACCCCTATCACCACCATTACGCCCTTGCCGTATATGGAAGCTATGCTCGATAGTAGCGAAAGCATAGGCGATGAATCGTTAGGAACACCTGTTTACATGATGCCCAACAACCCTTTTAGGAAACCGGAGCGGAAAAAACACGGTGGGAATACCGCTAAAAAGTAACCACAAAAAACAATGGAAGTTGTGCAGAAACCAACAAAGCAGGTTGCCAACTTCTAATAAAGGCTCAACAGAACTACGGTTTTGCTGAACCTCTTTTTATGGAAAAGAAGAACGCTAAATAGGCTAAGAAAACAAAGCTAAGCTGTTTTGATGACACTTATAGGTATATTTAGATTTTCGGAAAAAGCAAAATAAAAAACAAAAACATAGGCGTTTTATTTGGCGTTTTAAACGAAAATGGATATATTTGCACAGAAATATGCTTTTACTAAGCAAATTGATTTTTATTAGAATGCCTATATGGCATTTCTCCAAATACCACAAATAAAAGCCGCGATGGCAGAAAGAAGTGGTTATTTAATAGTTAATAACACTACCATCTAGCGTTTTGGTAGATTTAGGTTTTTAGTTATTAGGAACTAAATTTATATTGTTATTATATGCATTTGCTAACTATTTAAGTATTTAATGAATGCATTATAAGAAGAATTTAGTATGGATCGGGAGATTAATATGAATTTATTAACAATAAAATTTACAGATTATTTAGAAAAGAAATATAGGTTGGCTGTGAGGCTAGCCTATTTTTTATTTATAAGCAGTCTTACTTTATTTTACCCATAAAACCATTTTCTGTTGCCCACAATATACACGATACATTTTAAATAGAAAACACCCTGTATTACAAAAACCCCCTTTTTGCATTGCAAAAACCATACTTTTGGCGTGCAAAAACCATACTTTTGCAATGCAAAAAGGGGGTTTTTGTTTTTCAAACACTGGGTAGGCTGTTTTATATGTGTATATATAGTAGGCTAAAAGCCATAGTATCAGGCTGAAAGAGCACCGTTTTCTGTTTGTTTATAGATAGCCATTGCCACCTTTTGCAGCTGCAAAGCCGTTGGCAGATGTAGGGGCTTGTGCATTGGTTTCGTGTACCTTTATTCTACGGCTTACTTGTTTTGCAACGCAACTATATATATAGGTGTAAATAATATTGATGAAATCAGAACAAAAAAGTTTTTCTATGGTTTTACAAAAAATACCTTTATAAAGATGCGTAGATATTCGGATATTTTGTGTAAGTTTGCAAACAGAGTTGTAACAGATGGCATCTGCCGATGTTAAACCACACCAGTTGCTCTTGCTGTTTGGTTTAACTCAACTGTCAAACACAACTTTTGCAAACAAAAAAATTGCATTTAAACAGAAAGAAAGAGAGTGAAAAAAGAATAAAACTATGAATACTACATTAACAATAATAACCTTTGCAGCGGCTGTATATGGGCTTGTAATGGGCATAATTATGGCATTCAGCATACGTCCGCAGTTGCTTCATCAAGAAAAGCTATATATTAGCCATAACAAAATTACTGGTTTCACTCAGCTTTACGCACTGGCTATGATGGTTTCTTTTGCAACTGTAACCCTATTTAATAATATATTTTCGTTCATAGGTCCCATTTGTATTGTTGGCTTTATACTGGTTATGAATATTGTTTTGATAAAAACCATACAGCGAAAACGGCAATGGTTACGTAAAAATCCTAACTATGCAACACTAACTTTCAAGGTTGGAGGTAGTTTTCTTGTACCTAATATACCTATGATTGTGTCGGTAGACGAAGATGAATATGCCTTAGACACCGTTTGTTGGATAGGAAAGAAATGTTTAATAACAGCTGGAACACATCGCATTAAGTTTAAGTTAGAAAAGCGTCTTCCTAAAAGATACAACAACAGAGTTCAACTTCTTAAACAATATATAGAGGCAGATTTCCAACCAGGAAACATATATTGCGTTGAAGAAGATATACCAAACGAGCATCTTACCTTACATTCTATATATAAAGAAGTGGTAGACCAAAAACAAAAAGTATGATAAACACCATTTTAAACATACCTCTTTTCTCGCCCATAACAACTGTAGATTATGTTTCTTGGCTATTTTTCATTTGTTTTTTCTATGCTATTGTAGGCTTATTTTTCCTGCGTTCGAAGTTTAGACATCAGGAAAATAGAAAAAAATTAATATACATTCTTGTTCTCGGAGAATGTGTTCTTATTGGCGCATCGCTCGTTTCGGCATACTGTGCAAATAGTTCTTTTAAAATAGGCATATACACATTGCCCTTTGTTCTTATAGTTTCTTTCATTGCAGGAAACATTGCCATTGTTAGATATATAGTGAAAACACAACGCTGGATAAACGCTAATAAGGGCTATGCAACACTGTTGTTCAAAGAAGAATGGTTTGTTAGAGAGATACACAGAATAGTTATTTTAGAAATAGATGGTGTACCCTATGGTAAAGGACTTATATATTGGGCTATGAACAAATGCCTTATTGCACCGGGCAAACACCAGATAAAACTGGCTGTAAAGGTGTTAGACAGCTATAAAAGTAAGCCTAAAACAAAAGAATACACCCAAGACGTGCTCTTAAATATGGCACCAATGGGTAAATATATTATAGAAGAAGACAGAGAAAAACAGTGTTTAAATGTGCGTTCGCTATTCAAAGTAGTTACCAATAGCACCGAAGTGGCACACAAAAGTGGCTCAACTCCACCCACATAAGCACCGCACAACATTGCAGTTTAGGGTTGCTTGCCATTGGAAATATGCACTACCTTTGCACCATAAAGCCACATTTACATTCGCTTAAACAACAAAACATAAGCATAAACAAACATAAATGAGAACCAAATTCATAGTTGCAATATTGCTAATATTAGCCTCTACCACCACAGCACAAACGTTAGAAGAGTGCCAAAAGGCGGCTGAAAAGAACTATCCGCTTATTAAACAATATGGTTTAATAGCACAAACCACCGAGCTAACTGTCAGTAACATACAGAAAGAATGGCTACCTAAAATAGCCGTCTCGGCTCAAGCCACCTATCAAAGCAATGTTGTGGCATGGCCAGAACGTATACAAAGCATCTACCAACAAATGGGTTTAGCCATGAAAGGACTGAAAAAAGACCAATATAAAATGGCTATAGACTTGCAACAAACACTTTACGACGGTGGAACAATAGCCAGTAAACAAGCCATTGCACGGCAAGAAGCAAAGGTACAAGAGGCTGAAAACCAAACAAAACTATACCAAGTGCACCACCGTGTTAATGAAATGTACTTTGCATTGCTACTTCTAAACGAACAAATAAAGCTGAACAACAATGTAAAAAGCCTACTCTTAGCGAGCGAAAACAAACTTGCTGCTATGGTAAAAAGTGGAACTGCTGCCACAAGCGACCTTGACAACGTTAAGGCAGAACGGCTTAGTGCAGAACAACAATACACAAGTTTAAAAGCCGAACAACAAATGTTGCAACACATTCTAACCACTTTTTGTGGCATAAAAGTGGAAAACGTGCAAAAACCAACGCCAGTTTCGACAGACACATTAACCAACAACAGACCCGAATTGCAGCTTTTCAACAGTAAGTTAAAACTATCCGAAGCACAAGAAAAGGCATTAAACACACGTCTACACCCCACTTTGACTCTATTTGCACAAGGCTATTACGGCTATCCGGGTATGAATATGTTTAACGATATGATAGACCACAAATGGCGACTTAACGGCATTGTGGGTGTAAAACTATCGTGGAACGTGGGCGCTCTCTACACACGCAAGAACGATAAGGCACGTTTAAGGTTGCAACGCGAACTAATAGAGAATGAACGTAAGGTGTTTTTATTTAACAATAGTATGGAACAAATTCGGCAAAATAGCAACATAAACCGCTTTAAAACAATGATGCAGACCGACAAAGAAATAATTGCACTGCGCACAAATGTAAGAAAAGCAGCCGAATCGAAGCTACTTCACGGCATAATAGACGTAAATAGCTTGTTGCGAGAAATAAACAACGAGAATGCAGCAAAGGTACAATGGGCTATTCACGAGATAGATATGCTGAAAGAAATGTATAACCTAAAATATACCAACAACCAATAAATAACCACACAACAGATATGAAAAAGACTATATTCTTGGCACTTACAACACTTATAATAGCAGCGTGCGGAAAGCAAGAAAAGGACTACGATGCAACAGGAACGTTCGAAGCAACAGAGGTTACTATATCTGCCGAATCGTCAGGACAGCTTATTAGCCTCAACATTAACGAGGGAGATTTGCTAAACAGTGGGGTTACAGTGGGGCAAATAGATAGCCAGCAGTTGGTTTTAAAGCGACAACAGTTGGCAACAAACACGCAACAACTTAACGCTACCCATAGTCAGCTCGATGCAAACAAGCGACAACTGGCTGCAAACAAACTGGCTATGGCAAGAAAACAGCTGGATTTAAAAAAGCAAGTGGCTACCATTCAACAACAAATAGCCAACCAACTGCACGAGAAACAACGCTTTTCTGAACTCCTTAGAGATGGTGCTGTGCCACGAAAACAGGTAGACGACATTGACTATCAGATAGAAGTGCTACGCAAACAGCTGGTTGCAACCGAAGAACAAATAGCAAGTCAGAACGCAGCATTGGCAGAACAAAACAAAGGAATAGCCGCTCAGATAGAGGGAATAAGCTCTCAACAAGCAGGCGTAACGGCACAACAAGCAGGCGTTCGCAGCCAACAAGCACAGATAGACAACCAAATTGCACACACCTTTGTGAGGGTTCCACTTACTGGAACTGTGCTCGAGAAGTATGTAGAACAGGGCGAATTTGTATCGGTAGGTAAACCTTTGTTTAAAATTGCCAACACTAAAAATATGTACATTCGGGCTTATATAACCTCTAAACAGCTGAAAAACGTTAGAATAGGTCAGCATGTTACGGTGTTAGCAGACTATGGTAAAGGTGAGAAAAAGAAGTATTCGGGAGTTGTTACATGGATTTCGAGCCAATCAGAATTTACTCCTAAAACCATTGTAACCGACGATGAACGAGCCGATTTGGTGTATCCTATAAAGGTAAAGTTCCTAAACGATGGCTACGCAAAGATAGGAATGTACGGCGAAATAAAGTTTTAAATATAGCAAAAATGCTAAACAAAAGCAGGAATAGTGCCAAACAAAAATGCAACAAACTATGAATGCCATTGAAGTAAACAACATATCGAAACGATACGGCAAGGTAGAGGCATTGCAAAATGTTAGTTTTTCGGTGGCAGAAGGCGAAGTTTTCGGACTGATTGGACCAGATGGTTCAGGCAAAACGTCTATGCATCGCATACTGTGTTCGCTACTTCTGCCCAGCGAAGGCACGGCAACAGTTGCAGGATACAATGTTGTTAGCCAAATGAAAGAGGTGAGAAAACTATTGGGATATATGCCCGGCAGGTTCTCACTCTACCAAGATTTAACGGTAGAAGAGAACTTAAACTTTTTTGCTACCTTATTTAATACAACCGTAGAAGAGAACTACGATGCTATAAAAAATATTTATTCGCAGATTGAACGTTTTAGAAAACGGCAAGCAGGAGCACTATCTGGTGGTATGAAACAGAAACTTGCGTTATGTTGTGCCCTAATTCATAAACCACAAATACTATTTCTTGACGAACCCACAACTGGCGTTGATCCTGTGAGCAGAAGGGAATTTTGGGACATTCTAGCACAAATGAAAGAACGCAAAATTACGATCATTGCATCTACACCATACCTTGATGAGGTGCAAAGGTGTGAACGTGTGGCGTTTCTTTCCGAAGGTATTATAAAAGGAATGGGCACTCCTACCGAAGTGCTTACACAGTTTGAAGCTGTTTTTAACCCTCCTCGCATAGAACATAAACATTGTTGCGAAACTGCAAAACAAACCGAAAACGTTATAGAAGTGGAACATTTGGTGAAGGCTTTTGGCAGTTTTCGTGCAGTAGACGATATATCGTTCACCGTAAAAAAAGGAGAAATATTTGGTTTTTTAGGGGCTAACGGAGCAGGAAAAACTACTGCTATGCACATACTAACAGGACTAAACCAACCCACAAGTGGCACTGGCAGGGTGGCAGGATATGACATTCGTACCGAATACGAACAGATAAAGCAACACATTGGGTATATGAGTCAGAGGTTTTCGCTATACGAAGACCTTACTGTTGCCGAGAATATACGTCTTTTTGCTGGTATCTATGGTATGCATAAAAAGGATATTCGCCAGAAAACCAACGAGCTTTTGCAACGCCTAAACTTCGATAAGCATCGCAATAGTTTGGTGTCTGACCTTCCATTAGGGTGGAAACAGAAGTTGGCTTTTTCGGTTAGCATCTTCCATAATCCTAGTGTTGTGTTCTTAGATGAGCCAACGGGAGGTGTCGATCCTGCCACTCGCCGCCAGTTTTGGGAACTTATTTACGAGGCTGCAGCACGGGGAATAACAGTGTTTGTTACCACTCACTATATGGACGAAGCCGAATATTGCGACCGCATCTCTATAATGGTAGATGGTAAAATTAAGGCTTTAGGAACTCCAAACGAACTGAAACGCAACTTTAATCAGCCCGATATGAACCAAGTATTCACCTATTTGGCACGACAAGCAACACGCAGTTCCGATTAGGATATAACGAAAACGCTATAGAATATATATGTAGACAAACAATGGGGTACACCTTATTATAATATATAACATAACAAAACAAAAAGCATAACACACAATGAAGCAGTTTATTTCGTTTGTTACCAAAGAAACAAAACACATTCTACGCGATAAGCGCACCATGCTAATTCTGTTTGGTATGCCCATTGTTTTGATGCTTTTGTTTGGTTTCGCCATTACCACTGACGTAAGAAATGTGCGCACTATAGTGGTTATGAGCTATGCAAACAATGCCACACAAAAAGTGGCAGACCGTTTAGCTGCGTCCGAATACTTTAAACTTGTAAAGGTGGTGAGTACTTCCGACGAGGCAAAACAGCTTATAAGAGACCAGAAAGCAGACCTGGCGATGGTGTTTCCAGAACACTTTGGCAAAACCAAACAGCAAATTCAGTTTATTGTAGACGGCGCAGATCCAAACATGGCACAGCTTTGGACAAACTACGCAAGGATAGTTATAACCAACACAAAGGGGAGTGTGGTAAACACAAAACTACTGTATAACCCACAAATGAGGTCGGCTTACAACTTTGTTCCAGCCACTATAGGAATATTGTTAATGCTAATTTGCGCAATGATGACATCTATTTCTATTGTCCGCGAAAGAGAAAAAGGAACAATGGAAGTATTGCTTGTGTCGCCCATTCAACCAATAATGATTATAGTTGCAAAGGTTATACCCTACTTAGTGCTGGCTTTTATTATTCTTATAATCATACTACTTATGTCGGCTTTCGTGCTCGATGTTCCAATGCAGGGGTCGCTTTTCGGCATATTTCTTATCTCCACCATCTACATTCTTCTAGCTCTTGCATTTGGTTTGCTGGTTTCTAACATTGCAGAAACACAACTTGAGGCACTACTTTTATCGGCTATGGTGTTGCTTATGCCTATTCTATTGCTCTCTGGAATGATATTCCCCATAGAGTCGATGCCACGAATTTTACAATATGTATCTGCCATAATACCTACCCGATACTATACCAGTGCTATGCGAAAACTAATGATTATGGGGGTGAGTATAAAGGAGGTGTATCACGAAATAGCAATTCTTGTGGGTATGTTGGTAGTGTTTTTGTCGCTCTCGTTAGCCAAATTCAATAAACGTTTAGACTGATGTGTATGACACTAAAGTATCTTTTACAAAAAGAAATTATCCAAATTAGGCGCAATTCATTTATTCCTCGCCTCTTAATAACGTTTCCAATAATGGTAATGTGTGTGATGCCGTGGGTAATGAATCAGGAGGTTAAAAACGTAATTGTAGATGTTGTGGACAACGACCGTACCACAAAGTCGCAACAATTGGTACACGAAATAGAAGCCAACAGATATTTTATATTTCACGGACAGCAGCCAAACTACTCGGCGGCACTTAGCAATATAGAGCAATCAACCACAGATATAGTGGTGGTTATACCCCAATACTACAGTCGCGACCTTGCTCTTGGAAAGCTGCCACAGGTGCTAATTGCGGCTAATGCTGTGAATGGAACAAAGGGTTCTATAGGTTCTGCTTATCTTTCGCAAATAGTTTCAGCCCATACAATGCCATCTACTGCAAGCATAATGTCGGCAACCAATATGCTATATCTGTACAATAAGCATTTAAATTTTAAGCTTTTTATGATACCTGCCCTATTCGCTATCATTATGATGCTTATGACGGGATATCTACCAGCACTAAACATTGTGAGCGAAAAAGAAGCTGGCACCATCGAACAAATAAATGTTACACCAGTTAATAAGTGGGTGTTTATTCTGGCAAAACTTATTCCTTATTGGGCGATAGCTATGTTTGTTGTTACCATTTGCCTACTTCTGGCATGGGTGGTGTATGGCATTACGCCTGTAGGAAACATAGCTCTAATATACCTACTGTCGCTTTTGTTGTCGCTTTTCTTTTCGTCTTTCGGACTAATAATATCCAATTATTCAGACAATATGCAGCAATCTATACTCATAATGTGGTTCTTCGTGGTTATACTCATACAGCTTTCGGGGCTCTTCACCCCATCTCGCTCTATGCCATCAGTAGTTTATATCACCACATATATAAATCCTGTAAGCTACTTTATTGATGCTATGCGCACTGTATTTATACGTGGGGGGAACTTCAATAGCATTGCACACCAAGTGTTAGCCCTTGCTTTAATTGGACTGTTTATGGGCACATGGGCAGTAATGAGCTATAAGAAGAACCGTTAAACTATGAGAAAACTATTGCTTATAGCCACACAACACAACCCAAAGGCTCCATTTTTACCCTATCTTTTTCACATCGTCCTCAAACGAACTGTGGTTGATGGCACGAGCTTTGAGCTTCGACCGATAAGTATAAACGGTGGTAAGACTGGCACGAAGAATAGACGAGATACGTGCATTGTCGGTAATTCCCAATCGAATAAGGGCAAGAATACGTAGTTCGGTGGTTAAACGCTCATCGCCTTTTGGCTCTATCCGTGCATCGTTGCGTAGCAATTGGTTTACACCAGCTACGAAATTAGGATATATATTTAAGAAAGCTGTATCGAAATTTATATAGTATTCGCTCGTAGCAACCTGTGTAAACGAATTGTTTTTCAGCTCTGTATAGAGTTCGTCCATACGCTTTTCGCGCGCCAAACGGTTGTAAATTCGGCGTTTCTCTTCGGCTTGGTCTATCAAATTCGACGCTAATTCTAAGAAACGAGTTATATATTCTTCTCTAATATTATTGGCTTCGCAAAGTTGAGCATTCACTTTGCTCAAGTCGTCTACGGCATTATTCAACTGCTTATTCATTAAAACCATTTGCACATGTGTCTTTCTGTAGCGGCGAAGATATCTCCAGATAAAGAAAACAGCCACAATCAATGCAATGGCAACTACACTAACGGCAACCAAAAGACCAAAAATGTGCATACGTTGGGTGTGTTGTTGCACTATGTAAGCCGAAAAAATGCGTGGCAAGATATAGGCATTCTGAATGTTTCGCAGGCGTGTTCCATAGAAATTAGCATCTTCTATAGAAACATTCATATAGTTATAAGCTCGCTCTACGTCGCCTTGATCGAACAATTCGCCTGCTAAAAAGCGCAAAGAGTTATTTTCTTTCGACGACGAATAAACATCGCTAATTGCACTTTGCACCAAATAATATAGCCGTTTGGTAGAATTTCCAAGCTTACCATAGAGTTCTGCCAAATCGAAACATACCATAGCATATTCGTGGTTGGTTCTTCTCCATCGTTTCAGATAGTTTTCTAACATGCCGATAGCCTTTTCTGTATGTCCTCTTTCGCTTAGTTCGGTCATTTCTGCACGCACATACGCATACGTATCTTTATACGGACTAGCCAAAATAAGTCGCCTATAATATTCTACTCTGCCCTCGTACGAAGCGTGCAACTGTGTTCCTGCTGTGTATTCTGCCAACAACGACATTAGCAAATACCATTCGTTGTGAAATGCTTGAGTAAGTTGAGCGTCTAAAGTAGATACTTTTATACTATCTAACAAGTCGCGCGACTCCACAAAAAAGGCTGCCAATGTATGCACATGCACCTTTTTGAGTTGTGCTTCTGCCAAATACTTCTCATTCCGCATACGTTTTGCATACAAAATAGTACGGTTGGCGTAAACCAAAGCAGAGTCGAACCGAAAGGCTTCATACTCATTGTAGAGCTGCATACATATTTCGTAGCGTTGCCTATCGGTAAGATGTGGAGTAGAAAGGCGCTGCCGTATATCGTTTATTCGCGCTACCTTTTTAGCAGTTATAGCCTTACTATGTTGAATAAGATTGTCTAATTCATCGTATTCGGTAGCTGCCATTGTTGCAGAACTATGCAACAATGCAAAGAAAAATAATAAACACCAACATAAAAACGTGGCTTTGTTTTTTTGGAGGTCTTGTCGTATCATTATGTAATTACCGTAATTCGGACACACAAAGGTATGTATAAATATTGAGAAGTGCAAGTTTTACATAAAAAAAGTGTACCGTTAGAGCATCTCGCCCTTGGTACACCTTACGTTTAGTTACGTTTTGATTGAGAGTGTTCATTCCTGCAGCTACTCTGCAAGCCTCTAATCATTGTTTCCTGAAACACTATTTTCCACCTTAAATTAACGCTATTTCATTTCACTGCCTCACGGCATACTTTTGTTAAATCTGATGCAAAGATAGTCAATATAATCGTTGATGCGATATGTTGCAAACATAAATCTAAATCAATATAAATAACATCTAAATTATATCTTATTATCTATCAATTACTTATATACTTTTATAGACTTATAATATAGGCAAAAAATCTAAACGTTTTCGCAATAAACAAAGTATAAAAGGAAACAAATTAAGGTATAAAAGCAGCTAAAACAAAGCAGAATTCATAAATTAAAACAAAATAAAAGGAGAAAAGTAAGATATTTGTCGTCTTATTTGCAAAAAGCAATACCCTCTTTTTTACACCCCAGAACAGTGTTTTTGGAAACGTACAAACTACATATACCATCAAGCATTATGTAAAAGAAAGGGTAAAATTCGTAGTATTTCTCACAACACATTATGCTATTATATATATAATAAGGTGTAACAAAATAGGTTTGTATGCCGAACAGTGGTCTTGCAAAAATACTTTTGTACACACAAAAAACCGCAAAGAAGCCACAATACACACAATAAAATGATGTAAGATACTATTTCTATAAATATTTTTCTATACCTTTGCAGCCAAAAATAACACTCAATGAAATTATGAGAAGTATAAAAACAGTTTTGCACACAGCACTATTTCTATTGTTTGTACTAACGTTTGCATCGTGCATAAAAAACGAAGCACTGAATCAAGAGGCTGATATTGTTGCTGCAAAGGTAAGCAACGACGAACTATTGATACGCAAACCGCTGATTACAAACAACGAAGTGAAGTTCTTTGTAAATGGTGGCAGCGACCTTACACAACTGGCGCCACAGTTCGAACTTACTCCAGGAGCAACCATTGAACCGGCAAGCGGAACCGTTCGCAACTTCTTAACGCCTCAAACCTACACTGTTACATCTGAAGATGGGCAATGGAAAAAACAATATAAGGTATCTTTCGTTAGCAACGATGTGGCTACCGAATATCATTTTGAGAACATTAGATGGCATAAAGCCAAACGGTCGTGGGACGACGAGGTGGAAAGTAACTTCTTCCACATATTCTATGAGCTATTAGCACCAAAAGATACAATGGATTGGGGCAGTGGAAATGCTGGCTTCTTAATAGTCAATCAAGATGCTAAAGCAGAGGAATACCCTACCAGTCAAGCTGATGGCGGCGTTGTTGGTAAGTGTGCTAAGCTGCAAACAGTAAGCACAGGAAGCTTTGGTAAAATGATGAATGCGCCTATTGCAGCAGGAAACTTGTTTACTGGCTCATTCCAAATAGACATTACAAACCCCGCAAAATCGACACGCTTCGGACTTCCTTTCCGCAAAATGCCTACTCGGTTGGCTGGCTACTACAAGTATAAGGCTGGAGAAACATATACCGATAAGTTTAGTAAAGTGGTAGAAGGAAAGCACGACGACTTCGCTATTTATGCTGTGCTTTACGAAGTTACACCACAAGTGCCCTATTTAGATGGCACAAACTCGTTGTCGAACGAAAACATTGTGCTGAAAGCTGAACTTGATAATCGTAAAGAAACCGATGTGTGGACACATTTTGCCATAGACTTTAAGCCTGTAGATGGACGAAAAATAGATGCAAAGAAGTTGGCAGAAGGCAAATACAATTTAGCAATAATTATGTCGTCGAGCAAAGATGGGGCTATTTTCAACGGTGCAATAGGCAGCACTCTCTATGTAGACGAAATGGAACTCTACTACAAATAAACCTATATAGCAAAAAGAAGAAAATGAAAACAACAAATATAATCGCAAGAATGGCAGCAGCTACCCTACTTCTATGTGTTGCCATAACCACATGGGCACAACAAGAAAAAAACTCCGACTGGGAATTTGAAGTGCGGGCTGGCGTGAATATAGGTGGAGCATCGCCACTTTCCATACCACGCGAAATAAGAAAAATAAACAGTTATAGCCCACGATTGAATGCCTCTATAGAAGGTGTAGCCACAAAATGGATAGGCGAAGACCATAAATGGGGAATTTCGGCAGGACTGAAATTCGAACAAAAGGGTATGATAACGGGAGCCACTACAAAGGGCTACAGTATGGAGATAGTGAACGATGGCGAACGAGTATCTGGATTTTGGACAGGCTATGTAAAAACTCGCTACAACAGCACCTTCCTTTCCATTCCCGTAATGGGCAACTATCGCATTGGAAATAAGTGGAAAGTGCGCGCCGGACTGTTTGCTTCGTTCCGATTAGATGGCGAATTTAACGGAGAAGTTAGCAATGGCTATCTACGAGAGGGGTCGCCAGTGGGCGAAAAACTAATATACGAGAATGGAAAAACAGCCCCATACGACTTCTCATCGCACCTTAATCATTTCCATTGGGGTGCACAAATAGGAGGCACTTGGCAGGCTTTCAACCACTTTACACTGAACGCCGACCTTACATGGGCTATGAATAATATATTTGAAAGCAACTTTAAAACCATCAGTTTCAATATGTATCCCATATATCTGAACGTTGGTTTTGGCTACACATTCTAAACTGTAAAAAAACAATATAGCAACTGTTTAGCGCCACATACAAACATTTTGCAAAGCATAAAGCCAATATATTATGTGCAGTTTGCTAACAAAGTGTCAGCACAAAGTGAGAATGTAACAAAACAAGTGGTACGATTTTTTACGTTCTCACACAAAATGTGTTACACCAAAACACACCAAAAGAAATATAAAGAACATTATAAAATCGTACTTCGCAACATATTTGTCTGGTTTCCCTACAACTATTTAGGATTTTCCCGATAACCATTTCATATTTTACTACTATCTTTGCACATAGTAAAAAATCACCTACGGGTATAAAACAAGAAAGGAAAAATCTATGAGACAGACAAGTTTAAACAACCTACGCAGCTGTGTTATATTGCTTTTTGTGGCGTTTACAATTGCAACAAGCGCACAAACCACACAAAAAAATACCAAACTTTATTCATATAATCGTAACGGTGTGTACTATCAAAGACAACCTATAGTAGACGCCGACTATCGTTCGTTTGTAGATTTAGGCTTTGGTTATGCCAAAGACCGATACAACGTATACTACTTAGGGCGCATATTGCCGTATGTAGATCCTATGACATTCAGCCTTAAAATAGCTCAGCCCTATCCAGGAGACTATCCAACAGACGACGATATATACGACAACGACGATTACTACCGCTATCGCATAACATCGAATGCAGTGCTGTTTCGTGGAAAAAAAATTAGCGATTCTCCACGAACCTTTAAAGATCTGGGCTGGGGATATGGCAAAGATGCCTACGATGTATATTATATGGGACGAAAAATGGAAGGCGTATTCTCTAACACCTTTAAAGTATTGGAAGATGGCTATGCAGAAGACTCGTTTGACACATATTATAGAGGTAAGAAAGTAAAATAAAAGTTACACAAAAAATATAGCAAGCACACAAGTGGACTATTGTTTTAAAAACCATAGACGGCAAATATTATGAAACAAAGCCACAGTTGTGTTCATAAATAGCGCAAAATAGCCTTATTCTATGAAAAAACCTACCAGAAAATTTGTGCGGACAGAAAATAAATAGTACCTTTGCACCGCATTTGAAAGAATGCTTGGCAACTCTTAAACAGAGCCCTGACTGGAAGGATGGGTGAGTGGCTGAAACCACCAGTTTGCTAAACTGACGTGCGGGTTACCGTACCGGGGGTTCGAATCCCCCTCCTTCCGCAACCCTACGGGGACAAATCGACAATAAGAAGGTCGGTTCATCTAACGGTTAGGATACAAGATTCTCAATCTTGGCATACGAGTTCGATTCTCGTACCGACTACAAAGAAAGCTTATAAGCAACTCGCTTATAAGCTTTTTTTGTATACATAATAGGGGGTCAGTCCTAAAACGGGTTTTGAATTAGCATGGTTTATATTTTATAAAATATGTTGTTGCAGATCGTAACTTAACATTCGTTAATCTTGTCAGAGTTATGAATCTTTTTGTTTACCTTTGTCAAAGGTAAATAATTATATATTTATGAGATATACGCAAGAAAACTTTCAAGAGTGGATATTCTTTATCTCTGATAAGATGGAATACTTCACTGGAACTTTTGCCAAGGAACATGGTTTAGTATTAGATTATAGTAAGAAGTCGTTAGATGATTTAGAAAGATGGATTCTTGATAATTTTAATGACCATAACGATTTAATAGCGCAAAAAGAATTGTTAGACCATCTAACCATTTATATTGGACAAACTTTCAAAAAATATATTGGTGGCAAATGGTTTATTGACTTAGAAAACAAGAAAAATGTATATTATAGTATGCCTGTTCTAACTGATGAAACCTATAGAGGTGTGACATATGTTTCCCCAATGACCTTTGCAACTGCTTGTATTAGTAGGAATAAAGGAAATTACATCAGTACCATTCTTTTGAATAGAATGAAGAATATGGGAATTGAAATGAAATGATTTGGTAGCTTATTTTTAAAAGAAAAGTGTTTTAAAAGTATTGCAGAACTGATGGAAGAGGTGAACAGAATAGGTGGAGAAGCTGAACGAAACCAATTGAAAAGGCGAACAGAACTAATTGGAAAGCCGTCGCTCGTGGTGTATCATAGAAAAAATGTTTTATCTTTTGAAGAGATAAAACATTTTTTTGTAGGTTGCAATTTAAATAGTCCTCCCTTATAAACCTAATATTCCTCTGATTCATAGTATATTATGCTATAAATTATTTGCAAATATCTGCAAGTTTTTATTCCTTTACACTATAATTCTTACAGATATTTATGCTTAAACGTACATCTAAACAGCTCTCTATGTTCTCTTCTTTAGAGGACATGCTTAGTCATCAACATCCCCTTTTCCAACTTAGTAATAAGATTAATTGGGAGAGTTTTGAAAATGCTTTCTCTCCTTTGTATTGCAGCACTAATGGTCGCCCTGCTCATCCTATTCGCCTGATGTGAGGTCTTTTAATTTTAAAACATTTGCGTAATGTGCCTGATGAAATGGTGGTTTCTCAATGGAGTGAGAATGCTTACTACCAATATTTCTGTAGTGGACTTGAATTTATGCCCAAACAACCCTGTGACGCTTCCAAGTTAGTTCACTTCAGAAATCGTATAGGTGAAAAAGGTATGGAATTAATATTAGCAGAAAGTATCCGCGTTAATACCGACCATGATAACGAAGATCATTTTGATACGGCTTTCATTGATTCTACCGTGCAGGAGAAGAATATAACCTATCCTACAGATGCGAAGTTACATAAAAAGATAATCAAAAACGTTCTGAAGATAGTTCATGACAATTGTCTTCCTCTACGACAGAGTTATACGCATACCTTGAAAGGAATTTACCGTTCCCAACGTTTTCGTAATCATCCCAAGAATCGTAAGAAAGCTCTTAAGGCAGATTGTAAACGAGCAGGTATAGAACCAACAATAGGACATCTTAAAGCAGACCACCGATTATCTCGCAACTTTTATAAAGGTGTGAAAGGAGATGCTATCAATGTATTATTAGCTGCGGCAGCATATAACTTCAAAAGAGCTATGAGAGTTCTTTTGTACCTTATAAAAAGAATCAGCATAGAGCTTGTCAGTACAAACTTTATGCTGAAATATAGTTTTTAAGGAATGACTAAATATGGTATATCAGATAGCACTTACTACAAATGGAATAAGGATTTTATCGAGGCCGGCAAAGCTCGCCTCGATGGTGATACCATTCGTGAAGCAACAAGCGACGAGGTAAAGGAACTTCGTCAGGAAAACAGTCGCTTAGAAGAAGCCCTTGCCGATTTGGTAGTGAGATATGATGTTGTAAAAAAAAGCTTGAAACTCATCGAATAAGCCCTATGCATGAATCGTATATACGTTATAGTGCGGAAGAGAAAGAGAGCATCATTCTAACAATAAAGCGTTCAGAGTTAAGTATTGTTCAAGCACTTAAGCGTTTAGGAATCCCAAGACGTACCTTTTATAATTGGTATAAGAAATATGCTATAGGAGGGTTGAATGCTCTCAGAGCAACACATTGTAGAGCACCAACAACGTGGAACCGCATACCTGATAATATTCGACAAATAGTGGTGGAACTTTCTTTAGAACATCCAGAGCTCACCCCCAGGGAATTGTCAGTTCTTTTATTGGAAGAGAGTCAGATATTTGTTTCAGGGTCAAGCTTTTATCGTATATTACACGAAAGAGGTCTATTGGAACGTATGGAGCATGATTTTATCTTTGCAGCTGATGAATTCCATCATAAGACTAAATTCGCTAATGAGATGTGGCAGACCGATTTTTACCTATTTCAAAGTCAAGGGTTGGGGCTGGTATTATCTCTCTACTGTAATTGATGACTACAGCAGGTATATTATCCATTGGGAGTTATGTTCGAGTATGACTTCTGATGATGTATCCAGAACTATCGATAAAGCAATTGAGAAGGCAAGAGTTACATTCCAGAATCCTCCTTGTCTGTTATCAGATAATGGACCATATTATATTGCTTCCTCTCTCAAACAGTATCTCTGTAAGGAATATAATATCAAGCATATCCATGGTAAACCCTTGCATCCGCAGACACAGGGAAAGATAGAACGATATCACAGATCGATGAAAAATGTGATTAAGCTAAATCATTATTTTTGTCCCTCTGAATTGGAAAATGCTATCGATGGGTGGGTGAAATATTATAATGAGAGAAGGTTTCATGAATCCTTGGATAATCTTACACCCAGAGACGTATATCTAGGACAAGGGGAGAAAATAAAGAAAATACGAGAAACGATAAAGCAAAATTCAATCAAAAAAAAGAATTTTTGATAATAAAACAATGAAATATCAGAGTAAATAACTACATTTGCAGTTGTGCACTTTTGTTTGACAACGTACAAGACCATACGTTATGGGTAGCTTGTTTAACGGAGTGACAGGTAGCGGAGGTTTTGCTGCCAATCACAAGAAAAGCCTTACCACCCGAAGCGGTTCAACC
>NZ_GL982514.1:80937-180797 GCF_000220255.1 Prevotella pallens ATCC 700821 | reverse complement strand
GGATATGTTGGTGTGATGGAGAGATTTACTGGTTCAGGTTTGGGCGAAGCGGATGGTACGGTAGATATGGGCAGTGACTCTAACGGAGGAATGGATGCCCCCAGTAGTGTTGATATTGTGTGGCTTTCGTATTTAGAAAAGAAGTTTTATCGGCTTAATGTTAAATTCTCATTAGAGCTACAAGATAAGATACGCCAAAAGTTCCGTACAAAATATTATGATTGGCCAGCTAAGAGGTATTGGGCATTTACAGGTTTTGTGATCAATATGCTTCCCAAAGGGCATGTGTGGCTTTATGTAGATGGTATAGGTCGACGCGAATTGGTCTGTGACACTCTTGTTGGCAGGGAAGTAAATGTGCCATTGCAGGATTTTGACGAAGATGGGTATCGATACCGCAAAACGCTTGATGCGTTTTGTGAAGGGCGACTTGGGGATTACACATGGGCGGAAGAGAATTTCAAACGAAATGGTTTGTCAGATGGTTTGTGGGATACCTACAAGACAAAATTCAACTATGAAATAGAATTTAAGTTTGAAGACGAAAAAGCAGCTTTTACTGATTACCTTTACCGGTTCCTTACGGGAGAATTTTGGCATAGAGATAATAAGCCGATGCCTTCATTATTGCCTCGCGTAAGAGAGATACAGGCTGGCTGGAAGGTAGGTACAACAATTTATAATGGAAAGTTCTATTTTGATGAAGATGAAATCATAAAGGGATATGCAGAGGCTTTCAAAGCTAAGGGAGCTTCGGGAAAGTTGGTCATTGAGGTTAGCAAATATAACAATTGGTTTACTATTTATTTGTTGGTGAGTGGTAAAAAGTATCCCTTAACCAAAACAAAGATTCATGTTTTTCGAATAACCCCACAGCATTTAAAGGAGGAAAAATGGCCATTTTATAATAATCATCCAGATATTTATTCTGGAGACATTCATTATATAGGAGAATAGCGTATGAGAGAGTATTCAAACAGTATATGTGGGAACGAATCGAATGATTCGGATTCGAGTTCAGATTGTACGTTGTCAAACAAAAGTGCACAACGTACATTCATTTTCCTTATTTGATATTCTATTATGCCATGCAACATACAGGTTATCTTCTATCTATGATTTGTCTTTGAACAAATAAAGCAGCTATAGGCAAAGTCCCATACTTTCTTCGTTAATTTCTTTTCTACTTCTACAATTCTTTATTTAATATTACGACTTTCTTCTATTAGTTTTTCTTTTGATGGTAATTTTTCTACGTTAAGGATAAAGGCTATTTTCTCATCATATATTAAAGTTAAATATCCTTTATGTTCCCATTCTTTTAATACAGGAAGTATTCTTTCCCTTTCTGTATATATAATTGGAGGAAAGCTATCCCATGTCCAGATAGGACTATATGCAAATGGATCATGACAAATATAAGTTGCCAATACACGAACAATTTTTATTCTCTTCATATTATTTTAATGTTATTGTTCTACCTGTTTTCAAGTTCACCATTCTCATCAATCATTATTTGAAATTCAGGCTCTCTTCTATTAGTTTTTCTTTTGATGGTAATTTCTCTGGAATAAAAGAAAAAGCAATCTCGTTATCTTCTATTAATTTTATATATCCATTTTCCTGCCATTTCAACAAAATGGGTCTAATTCTTTTATAATTATTTCGAATATTTTTATTTAGCACATCTAATAAATTCCAATCAACAATTGGAGACATCAAATAAATATTATCGTGATAAATATAATTTATTATTATTATTATTAATCTACTACGTTTCATAACTCATGTGTTATTTGAAGGTTATGACTTCTCCTGTTTTTAGATTTATCATTCTTTAGTTTCGCTATTAGACTGACGAGACATTATACTCGATGGCAAATTCGTTATTTTAAACTTATTGCCTTCGATAATTTTTACGATACCCTTTTCTTCAAGAACCAATAAATAATCTTTTAAGAGACTCTGAACATTTCTATTGTTTGAAAAGTCTTCTACAGACCAAATGCTACCCAAATTTCTATAGAAAAACTCCAGTTTGTGTAGAAACTCCGTTTTAATTTTATTTTTTTTCATAAATATCAGTGACTAAATTGTACGTTGTCAAACAAAAGTGCACAACTACAAATGTAGTTATTTACTCTGATATTTCATTGTTTTATTATCAAAAATTCTTTTTTTGATTGAATTTTGCTTTATCGTTTCTCGTATTTTCTTTATTTTCTCCCCTTGTCCTAGATATACGTCTCTGGGTGTAAGATTATCCAACGATTCATGAAACCTTCTCTCATTATAATATTTCACCCACCCATCGATAGCATTTTCCAATTCAGAGGGACAAAAATAATGATTTAGCTTAATCACATTTTTCATCGATCTGTGATATCGTTCTATCTTTCCCTGCGTCTGCGGATGCAAGGGTTTGCCATGGATATGCTTGATATTATATTCCTTACAGAGATACTGTTTGAGAGAGGAAGCAATATAACATGGTCCATTATCTGATAACAGACAAGGAGGATTCTGGAATGTAACTCCTGCCTTCTCAATTGCGTTATCGATTGTTCTGGATACATCATCAGAAGTCATACTCGAACATAACTCCCAATGGATAATATACCTGCTGTAGTCATCAATTACAGTAGAGAGATAATACCAGCCCCAACCCTTGACTTTGAAATAGGTAAAATCAGTCTGCCACATCTCATTAGCGAATTTAGTCTTATGATGGAATTCATCAGCTGCAAAGATAAAATCATGCTCCATACGTTCCAATAGACCTCTTTCGTGTAATATACGATAAAAGCTTGACTCTGAAACAAATATCTGACTCTCTTCCAATAAAAGAACTGACAATTCCCTGGGGGTAAGCTCTGGATGTTCTAAAGAAAGTTCAACCACTATTTGTCGTATATTATCAGGTATGCGGTTCCACGTTGTCGGTGCTCTGCAATGCCGCCTTGGGTGGCTATGAGCAGCTGAACAAGGACAAGAAGCTGCTGCCCGACGGGGCGACGCTGCTCGACCGCTCCCGCTTTATCTATGGTGGTGCCGTATATGGTTCGATGGAAGTGTTCCTAACGGATAGGATTCTCTTTCTTATAAAGGCGCAGGGACGTTTCCTCTTTGGAACGGACGTGCATTGTTTTCGTCCGGCTGTTTCAGCAGGACTAAGGTTTAACTTTTAAGTAGAAGAAAAGATGAAGAAGATATTGAATACGATTTGGGTAATGGGTGTGCTGACCCTTGCCGTGTTTTGCCTATCTGCTTGTGATAGGGATTTGGATGTTCAGCAGTCTTATCCGTTTACGGTGGAGACAATGCCGGTTCAGAAGGACATCATAAGAGGGCAGACAGCTGAGATACGCTGCACACTGAAGCGAGGTGGTGAGCTTGCCGACACTCGCTATACGATACGTTACTTCCAGTCTGACGGCAAGGGCTTGCTAAGAAATGATAACGGCACAGTCTTCAAGCCGAACGACCGATATCCACTCACAAAAGATGTGTTCCGCTTATACTACACCTCGTTCTCATCCGACCGCCAGACAATTGATGTATATGTGGAGGATAGTTTCGGTAAGGTTCAGCAGCTAACCTTTAGTTTCAACAATGAGCGTGAGGAGGGCAAGAAGCCTGCATCTTCTCGCCACTAATAACATAATGGATGCGAACGATAAATTCTTTCATTTTACTTTGTGTATTCTGCCTGTTCTGTCAGCCGACCCTTGCCCAGCGCAGGGTGCGGCTGGCGGACTTGCCACCTTTTGAGCGTGCTGTGGTCGTTGTGAAATATTTTGAGGGACTGCACGGCTGGAAGAATTATCCGTATGTTGGGTATGGGCATCAGCTGCAACCAGGAGAACGTTTCACTGCGGATATGACGGAACGGCAGGCTGACTCACTGCTCCGTGCCGACCTTTGGAAATGCTTTGAACACTTCAAAGGCTATGGTAAGGATGCCCTGCTGCTGACCTTGCTTGCCTATAATGTGGGTATGGGGCGACTGCTCGGATATGGCAAACACCCTAAGAGTAAGTTGCTGCGAAAGATAGAGGCTGGAGATAGAAATATTTATCGGGAGTATGTTTCGTTCTGCCAATATAAGGGAAAAGCCTTGAATGGGTTAGTTAAACGCAGACAGGTGGAGTTTGCGCTGTTTTATATTCCATGATTTTACACAGAATGACTCTTGTGCAGATTCAAAATCGAAGTGCAATAAAAGAGTACCCCTCGCCGAGAGATGCAGACGTTCTCGAAGCGTAGCGAGAGGTTGTCTGCATCTCTCGGCGAGGTAAAGAAACAATCAGCAATACAAATAAAAAAAGGGAGACCGAAATCTCCCTAAGATTAATTAATTTTGTATTGCTATGTCAAATCAACTAATCGAAGCACAAAGATACGAAATCTATCTTGGACTTCAAAGGAAATGGAGCAAATCCCGTATAGCAAGGGAAATCGAAGTGTCCTGCTCAACGGTCATCCGTGAAATCAGGCGAAACTCCAAGCCAGACGGCACGTATGTGTGGAAGTATGCACAATCCAAGTGCGAAGCCCGCAAGCACGGCTTTAAAGGCAATCACCGCAAGCCTGAGGACTTATGGTGGCGTGTTGACCGCATGATAGAGGATGAGGACTGGTCTCCCAGCCAAATTGCAGGCGTGCTCAGACGTGAGGGTATTCACATCGTGAAGCAGACCATCTACAACCACGTCCATGCAGACACCACCGGAAAACTTGCTTCACATATGCCACATAGGCTCAAATACACAAAGAGGAGCAAGGCGTTGCGTCCTACGAAGGCTACCAATATCCCTAACCGTATAAGCATACACCAGAGACCAATGCAGGCTGACGGCACGCGCTTCGGAGACTGGGAACTGGACACTATCGTCGACTCGTACGGTCATGCCATTGTCACCTTAACGGAACGCTCGACTAACTACATTCTCATGGAAAGACTGCCGCAGGGACGGAAGGCGTTACCAACGGCAAAGACCGTGGCAAAATTGCTCTTTCCATATAGGGAATCACTGCTTACCATTACCACTGACAATGGATGTGAGTTTGCCGCACACGAGGAAATAACAAGGCGGCTCAGCATGAATGGAAGAAATCCGGTGGTGGTTTACTTCACCGATTCTTACTCCTCCTGGCAGAAAGGTGCTGTAGAGAACGCAAATAAACTCATTAGAAGGTACATACCAAAAAAGGCAAACTTCAACGATTTCTCTGACCGAAAAATAATGGAAATACAAAAGAAAATAAACAGAAGACCAAGAGAAAAATTAAATTTTGATACCCCTAAATACAAATTCTTCGAAAACTTTCCATAAATTTGCATTTGCTGTTGGACTCTACAAAATTGGTTTTACCTAGTTTAAAAAAGAAATTATAATGAAAATATGGAGGCTAAGAATATGAAGATTAATAATGAATGTTGTTGTGGATGCAAAACAGAAAAGCCGGATCAAATTAAAGACAATTGTCCTGTATGTAATAATGAAGGGATTTCCGTTAGTAAAGTAACTGTTGAACATCTAGTGGTAGATGATTATCGTAATGCTGTTAACGGAGATCAATATAAGATTTGCATGAACGAGGACTGCGACGTTGTTTACTATAACTTAGATAATGAAATAAAATTCTTGAAAGACCAAGTTAGAGTTCCTATCTGGTTTAAGAAAGATGCAGATCCTAAGTATGCTTGTTATTGTAGCGAAGTCACAGAAAATCAGGTAATTGAAGCAGTTGTAAAGCATGGCGCGAAATCCGTAAAAGAAGTAAATGCCATCACTGGGGCAATGAAAAATTCTAATTGTAAAGAAAACAATCCGTTGGGAGTTTGTTGTCATAAGATTATTCAGGAAGCTATCGATAAAGGCTTGAAAATGAAATGATTACAGTCGATATGTTCCTACAAACGAGAGCCAATCTTTGATATGTTTCCATCTACGAGCGTGGATATGTTCCCCATAACCATAGGGGTTGAGACTGTAGTATTGATGTCAAGAAAATAGAATAACAAGCTATAAAACATATAAAATCAATGGCTTATAGGATTTTAAAAGAAATCAGTTTTATAATAAATTAAAAATCGTGTTGGTAGAAAAATCGTCTACTTCTACCAACACGATTTTACAAAGAGCCAGTACTTACATCTCTTTTTCTCCTGTAAAACTATTGTATATTGATACTTTAAGGAGTTTCAATCATTCGATCTGTTAACCGTTATTTTTTGGATCTAAACTTAATAAAATAGCATTAATGGCGACGATGACTGTTGACACAGACATTAGGATTGCTCCTAATGCAGGGCTTAATGTGATACCAATAGGAGCCAAAATTCCTGCAGCTAGAGGGATAGCTATAAAGTTATAACCAGCTCCCCAAAATAGGTTTTGTTTCATTTTACGAGTTGTTTTGTGTGCTAATTCAATGAATGATTCAATATCTCCTGGATCGGATTGAGTCAATATGACATCAGCTGAATCCAATGCAACTTGAGTTCCAGCACCTATAGCTATACCAACATCTGCTAAGGCAAGAGAAGGAGCATCATTTACACCATCACCTACCATGATAACTTTCTTTCCTTCATCTTTAAGTGTTTTAACCAACTCATATTTGTCTTGTGGAGATTGATTTGATCTATATTCAATCCCTAAAACTTCTGCCGCGCCTTGAGCCGCTTTTTCATTATCACCTGTTGCCATAATTGGTTGAATATTGTTCTTTTTAAGAGCTTTAATTAACTCTTTACTCGTTGGTTTTAATTCGTCCCCTAAAGCTACAGCACCAATGGCATCATCGTTTTCTACTAAGACACTAAGAGTTGCTCCTTTTGGAATATCCATATCAAGATTACGTCCATAGGATTTTTGACTGATTAATTGGTAACTATGGCCCTTGGCTTTGCCTTCTACGCCAGCACCGGAAATCACATCAATTGAATCAAAAGATACTGGACTTATACCTTGCTGCTTAGCGAAGCTTATAATTGATTGAGCAATCGGGTGGCTAGATCCTCCTTCAATACCTGCCAGTAAGGCAATGATTTCCTCTTTATTATATTTGTTATTAAAAAGTTCAACGTCTAATACTTTAAACTCACCAGTTGTTAAAGTACCCGTTTTATCTAAAATCATCACATCTGCATCTTGAGCTATTTCTAAGGCTTGGCGGTCTTTTACTAGTAAGCCACGACTTGCCCCTAAGCTTGTGCTACGAGCGGTGACCAATGGAATAGCTAGACCCAAAGCGTGAGGACAAGCAATAACTAATGTAGTAGTTGTAAATATAACTGCCGTTGGCACATCTTCTATAACCATCCATGTTACAAAAGCAATTAGCGCGACAATAACAGCAATATAGAAGAGCCATCCTGCAACCTTTTGAGCAATATTTTCTACTCTGGAAGGCTGACTTTGAGCTTGGCTGATTAAATTCTGAACTTGAGATATAAAGGATTGATCACCTGTCTCATTCACTTTAATATAAAGAACCCCTTCTCCATTTGTTGAGCCTCCGATTACTTCATCGCCAGGACCTTTTTTAACTGCTTTTGATTCTCCAGTTAGAAGAGCTTCATTTAAACGTGATTCGCCACGCTCGATAGTTCCATCTGCTGGCACATTTTCTCCAGCTTGAACTCGAATTAAATCACCTACCTTTAAGTCAGCAACTGGTCGTGTTTCTATTGAATCGTCTTCTAATACAACGTGAGCATCTTTTGGTACTAGCTTAGCCAGTTCTTCTTGTGCATCTCCTGCTTCTCCAATAGCTTTCATCTCAATCCAGTGACCTAATAACATAATTAATAGTAATGAAGCAAATTCAAAGAAAAAATCCATAATTTGTACACCTGTTACGTAGCTTGCTATTACAGTATAAATACTATATAAATATGAAACACTTAAACCTAAAGAAACGAGAGCCATCATTCCAGGTTCTTTTTGTTTAAATTCGTCAACTGCCCCTTGATAGAATGGACGTCCACCATAAATAATTAATATAGTAGATAAAATAGCTACTACAATATCAGAATATGGAAAAGCAAACTGGAATGGTAGTTCAAACCCAGCCATAGGGGATAAGAGCATAATAATGATTCCTATTGGCAATGACTTTAAGAAAAGTTCCTTAAAGTTACCGTGATGATGATGCTCATGCCCACCGTGCCCGCTGTGATCATGCCCACTGTGCCCGCTGTGGTCATGCCCAGCATGATGTTCTTGATGTTGATCCTTATAGTCTCCATGTTCTTCCGTGCTTACGTGCTCATGTTTTGAATGATCCATGTCGCCATGATTATGGTGACTGTGGGATAAATGTTTGTTGTAATTGTTCATATACCAACAAAGATTGCATCTCTTTGTATTCTTAAGTAAAGACCTCATTTAGTTCTTCTGCCATCTGCGGTTTATCCACAATTTAGTATTTGTTGCTTGACGTGAGCTACACAAAACTGATGAGATGCCTGGGGGAAAGCTGCACAAACAGCATTCTCTATTCCTTGAAGTGCATCAGATACTACTAAGTCTATTTGAGTAACTCCTCGTTCTTTCAACACTTCAAGTTCTTCCTTCCAGCATATATCTCCCTCACTAGGACAAAACCTTCGCTGCTGCTTGTGTAATTAGAAAGAATTTCCGAAATTTGTAATTGTGTAAGTTCCATTGTTTATTTATTTTGTTGTTCTCAAATGCAAAGAGAAGAAAAATATGGGCTTACACACTTTTTTAGACACTACCATAAATAGATAATTTGTATGCTATGTTTGCAGGTATTTGCAAATAAAATAGCTCTCTCAGAAATTAGGAAAACTCAGCCAGGCGGTAGTATCTTTTGTTTCAGATATCTGTCGCACTCGTTTCAGATATCTGTCAGTTGCGTTTCAGATATCTGTCAGTTGCGTTTCAGATATCTGTTTTTTCCAAATTAGACGTAACAACAAGTTTCAGCCTTTATTACGTGGGGTTGTTGCAGCTGAAAGAGATTTATTGAGATGAGAATTATGAAAATAAGGTGTAATGCTATACGTATTGTGGTTTCTATTGTTTGGCTACAATGACTAAACATTGTGAGAAACAGACTTATAAAGAACAATTACGGGAGGTTAGTTGTTTGAGGAAGAAAGGTGTGTAGTTTTCTTAAGAAGTTACAAGCTAATGTTTTAGAACGAAGTGGGAGGAGGGTGAGAAACAGAAAAGGTGTCTACATATCGCATGCAGACACCTTTTAATATGTATGAAAAAATTAAAAGTTCGTTTTGAATGTTTTGTTTTTATCCGAAGTCGTCGAAGCGAATAGCGTCTTTCTCTACGCCAAGGCTGTCGAGATAGTCGGTAACAGTCTTAATAAGCATAGGAGGTCCGCATAGATAATACTCACAATCTTCTGGTGCTTCGTGGTTTTTCAGATAAGTGTCTCGTATGCAGTTCACTGCAAATCCCTGATAATACTTCACTCCTTCAGCATCTGCTACAGGGTCTGGCTGGTCGAGCGAGAGGTGCATGTGGAAGTTTGGATATTCTTTTTCGAGTTTCCAGAAGTCGTCAAGGAAGAATGCTTCGCTTAGCGAACGTGCTCCGTAGAAGAAGTGCATTTCTCTATCGCGAGTGTGCAATGTGCACAACATGTGCATAATTTGGCTACGCAACGGAGCCATACCTGCTCCACCACCAATCCATATCATTTCTTTTCCTGATGTGAAATTAGGTGCAAACTCTCCGTAGGGACCACTCATCATTACTTTATCGCCAGGTTTTAGGCTGAAGATGTATGATGAGCCAATACCAGAAGGTACATTTTGGAATCCTACTTGTGGGCGTGGCAAGAATGGCGGAGTAGCAATACGCACGGTAAGCGTAATTATATCGCCTTCTGCAGGGTAGTTCGCCATAGAGTAAGCACGCACCGTGTCGTCGGGGTTGCTAGCTTTTAGCGAGAACAAATTGAACTTTTCCCATGTTGGAAGATATTCTTTTCCAATGAGTTCTTTATCGAAGTCTTTGTTGTAGTCTATGCAATTGTACTTTGGAATGCGTATTTGTGCGTACGAACCAGGCACAAAGTCCATGTGTTCGCCCGGGGGTAGCGCCACTTTAAACTCTTTAATGAACGACGATACATTAGAGTTTGAGATAACAGTACATTCCCATTCTTTAACGCCCAATACGGCTTCGGGTACTTTCATAGAGAGATTTCCTTTCACTTTAGCCTGACAGCCCAGACGCCAATGGTCTTTTATCTCTTTACGAGAGAAGTGTGGGCGTTCCGAATCGAGTATTTCTCCGCCTCCTTCCAGTACTTGGCACTTACACTGACCGCAGCTTCCTTTACCTCCACATGCTGAAGGCAGGTGCACTCCGTTTTCGTTTAGTGTAGCCAGAATGGTGCCACCTTGTTCCACTTCTAATTCTTTTTCACCATTAATGGTTATCTTAACCTTTCCACTGGGGCTTAAATACTTCTTTGCAACAAGCAGAAGTACAACCAAAAAAAGTATTGTAACCAAGAAAACAGCAATGCTGTATAATATAAACTCTGCCATTTTTGTATTCTAAATTTTAAGTCCTGAGAAGCACATCATAGCCAAAGCCATAAGTCCCACGGTGATAAATGTAATGCCAAGTCCTTGCAAAGGTTTTGGAACATCAGAGTATTCCATTTTTTCGCGTATAGCTCCCATCAGCACAATTGCCAAACACCAGCCAATGCCAGAGCCGAGTCCGTAGATGAGGGCGTCCCAAACAGAGCCTATATATTGCGAGCTTGCAGGGTCGAGACCTATGCGTTGCTGCATAAAGAGGCTTGCTCCCATGATAGCACAATTCACTGCGATGAGTGGAAGGAATATTCCTAACGCTCCGTATAGTGATGGTGAGTATCGCTCTACAGCCATCTCTACTATCTGCACAATACCAGCAATAACGGCAATGAAGAGAATAAAGCTAAGATAAGAGAGGTCTACACCTTCTATTAGACAATCGGGTCCGAGCACTTTAGTCTGTAACAAATAGTTAACAGGCACTGTAACAGCTAACACGAAGGTTACGGCTGCACCCAATCCGAACGATGTTTTAACGTTTTTAGATACGGCTAAGAATGAACACATTCCCAAGAAGAATGCGAAAATCATATTGTCCACGAAGATGGACCTGAAGAATAAGCTAACTAAATGTTCCATAATTATTTTCCTTCTCCCTTATAGAAAAATGCTCGATGAGCCCATATTACACAACCAAGTAGTATCAACGCCATTGCAGGCATAGCCATCATACCGTTGTCTACATATCCCATATCGTAGAAACTTTGTGGAATTATCTTAAAACCAAGTAAGCTTCCACGTCCAAAAAATTCGCGGAAGGCTCCTACTAATATCAAAATGAGCGCATAGCCTAACCCATTTCCTATTCCATCGAGGAAGCTTGGCCAAGGCTTATTGGTCATAGCGAAAGCCTCTAAACGTCCCATCAAAATACAGTTTGTAATGATAAGACCTACATAAACCGACAATTGCACGCTAACATCGTAGGCAAACGCCTTCAATATTTGGCTTACAACGGTTACCAAAGCTGCCACAACAACCAGCTGAACGATAATACGAATGCGGTTAGGAATGGTTTTTCTGATAATTGAAATAATCACATTCGAGAAGCCCGTAATAATGGTTACGGCTAATCCCATTACTATAGATGGCTTTAATTGAGAGGTTACAGCTAAAGCCGAACATATACCTAACACTTGAACAAGTATTGGGTTGTCGAGGTTTAATGGGTTTATAAAAACCTCTCTATTTTGTTTTGAGAACAAACTCATAATCTTTTTGTTTTATATTAATTTAT
The DNA here is from genome assembly GCF_000220255.1 of Prevotella pallens ATCC 700821. GTDB lineage: Bacteria > Bacteroidota > Bacteroidia > Bacteroidales > Bacteroidaceae > Prevotella > Prevotella pallens. Next base: position 168,948 of record NZ_GL982514.1, on the reverse strand, counting down.
TTCTCAATATTACTTTTCTGTAAGAAACTTAATGTATGGGGCTAGTCCACCTTTCTCGTTGTGGAACATTTCAGAAACGCCATTACTTGTTAAAGTAGCTCCAGTAACGGCATCTACCTGATTGTTTGGCTGTTCTACTTTCTTTGTTACACTAAAAACTATATGTTGTTTTTGTGCATCTAAGATGTTTTTACCCTTGAATTTATCTTGCCAAGCTTTGTTATCTTTTATTTCTGCGCCCAGTCCGGCAGTTTCACTTTCGTGGTTAAAGTACACACCGAATATGGTTGTTTTATCTCCATTCAGGGCTATAAATCCGTTAATAGGTCCCCATAGTCCGTTACCATATACTGGTATAACATACTTATCTTGTCCATCTACCTTACAACGGAATAGCGCCAGTTTACCTTCTTTAGCATCTTTGCTATTCAGTTTAAAGCCTGCATCTACACCGCCTTGTGTTCCTTGTTTCACTACTTTTCCATTTGCGTCTATAATATCGTCGGCAATAATAATTTGATGCCAAAGCTTTTGTGCTGTTTCATCAGACATATTACGGTCTTGATTTAGTGCAAACAGAATTTGTTTCTGGTGGTCTAAGCGCACATTAGCATCTTGCTGTGGGCGTAATGCCTGAAAAACAAAAGCAAGCAAGAATGCTACAATAAGCACAAGAACAACAGAATAGATGATTGTATACGAATTACTATTAGTCTTCATTTGGTATTCTCTCCTTACATTTTAGCACGTTTAGCACGCTTGTTTATATTAGATTGAACCACACAATAGTCTATTAGAGGAGCGCACATATTGCCAAAGAGTATGGCAAGCATCATTCCTTCTGGATAACCAGGGTTCAATACACGAATAATAACTGCCATAGCACCTATTAAGAAGCCATAAATCCATTTGCCTTGCTCTGTTCTTGCAGAGGTAACAGGGTCGGTAGCCATAAAGACTGCACCAAAACAGAAGCCTCCTAATACTATATGTTCGTACCATTGTAGTGGACTTGCTCCTGTTGAATGGAATATTAGTGCCATTACAATGCCACCAACAAACACGCTAAACATAGTTTTCCAACTTGCAATGTTCGTCCAAATCAATATAATAGCACCGATAGCGATGGCAATAACAGATGTTTCGCCCACCGAACCGGGTATTAATCCAAGCACCATATCGCATACTGAAGCATTTACAGAGGCACCTTGAGCAACCTCGCCCAATGGTGTTGCCATTGTAAATCCGTCTGGAAGCGTGTAGCCAAGCCCACAAATCTGATTAGTAGCTGCCCAAATCTTATCGCCAGTCATACTCCCGGGATAAGAGAAGAAGAGGAATGCACGTGCAGCAAGTGCCACATTAAAGGTGTTCATACCTGTTCCACCAAATATTTCCTTTGTGAATATCACAGCAAAAGCCACTGCTAAAGCCAACATCCAAAGGGGTAATGTTATGGGAACTATAAGTGGAATAAGAATACCACTTACCAAATAGCCTTCCTGAATCTCTTCGCCTTTCCACTGTGCCCAGGCAAATTCAATACCCAGACCCACAATATAGGATACTAAAATTTTTGGTAACAGCATTAAAGCGCCATACAGAAACATTCCCATGCAGGTTGCTTCGCCCAGTTTGCCGGCAGCTAATGCATTTTGATAACCTATATTGTACATTCCAAACAGCATTGCGGGTATTAACGAAATAACCACAATACTCATTATTCTCTTAGAATCGATGGCATCATGAATAGATGTTCCGCTCTTTGATGTTTCGTTTGGAACATACAGAAAGGTGTCCATACCATCGTAGATACTCTTGAAAGCGTGCCATTTTCCGCCTTCTTCGAATTGCGGACGCAGCTTATCAAGCCAATTTCTTAAGCTCATATTGTATCTCTTAAAGTTGTTAATTCTCTATTATAATATAAGGTGTATTTACGCATTCTCCTTTCGTAGTGTATTCAAACCATTGCGCACAATTTGTTGTAATGGTTGTTTTGAACTATCAACGAACTCTGCCAAAGCAAAATCTTCAGGGCTTACTTCGTATATTCCCAGTTCTTCTTGCTTGTCTATGTTGCCTGTTATAATGGCTTTAACAAGATATTCGCCATATATATCCATTGGTAACACAGCGTCATACTCACCACTCATAATAATATTACGCTTTCCTCCCTTGATGCGCGCATCGAGGTCGTACTCTTTCTTCTTGCCAAAGAGCCAGCTAAAATAGCTTCGAGATGTTGAGAACTGGTTGAAACGAGGCATTATCCAACCTGCAAATTCATTCACATTGTCGCCTTCTGGCATTGCCACAACCTCTGATGTGTGTGCTCCAAGAAAACTTTTATCGTCTGCAATAGTACCTGTTAGTGGGTTTCCGTTTAGAATACGCACGTGTTCTGTGCCCGTTAGTCGTTCTGCAACAATATCTTTAATGGGTGTTCCCACTAATGCTTTCACGTAAGCTGGGTCTTTCACCTTGCTACCTGCTACGGCAACAACACGTGTTAGGTCTACTTTTCCTGTAAGAAATAGCTTTCCAAAGAATATAACAGCCGTTGGGTCTACCGTCCAAACCACCTCTCCTTTGTTTACTGGAGATAGATGATTTACCTGCACACCCACATTTCCTGCTGGGCATGGTCCATCAAATACAGTAAGTTCCACATTCTTTGCCTTTGTTAAAGCATCGCTCTTCTGCTGTATTCCAATAGATAAATAAACCTTTGCTATCTTAGAAAGTGCCGTTAATCCTACCTGAAAACTTTCTTCTTGTCCTTTTAATTCGTATTCAAAGTCGCCCGCTAACGGTTTATCTCTTAGCGCTGATACGAATATTGCCTTGGGTTTTGTGTCGGGAGTGGTAGACACTGCGTAGGGCAATTGGTTGATATAACCAAACAAACCTGCCTCTAAAAGTGCATTTTTCACTGTTTCTCCATCGAGTGTTTGCACATCTTTTACGCCAAAATCAATAAATTCTTGCTCTCTATCGGGTTCTATACTTACATATAAAACCTTTCTGCGATCGCCTCGTTCCACCGATTTTACGGTACCACTTACAGGAGAAGCAAAGCCTACTTCCTCCGAATTCTTATTCACAAAAAGCGTCTCCCCCGCTTTTACATGGTCGCCTGGCTTTACTTTTAGCCTCGGAATGATTCCTACAAAGTCGTCTGGTACAAGTCCATACACCGACGATAATTCTTGTGGCATAGTCGTTTCCTTAGCACGTCCTTTGAGTTTTATGTCTAACCCCTTATGCAACCTTATTTGTTTTGTCATAAATTTAAATAATGAAAACGTCACTAAATGAGTGTGCAAATATAGCTATTTTTAATCAGTTTAGAAAACTTTTCGCTTCATTAATTTCACTATGCAACAGAAAAATAGTAGTTTTGCACTCGCTTTGAAGATATTAAAGACTCTTATTCGTTGGGGTGTATGGACAGCCATAGGGCTATATCTGCTTATAATTATACTGTTACACCTTTCGTCTGTGCAACATTTCGTAGGTGCGCAGGTTGCTGGTGCACTTGAAAAAAAGTTAGGAACAAAGGTTAAAATAGAGCGTGTAGACTTGGGGTTCCTTAACCATTTCATTGTAGACGGACTTGTTATTAACGACCAAAGTGGTAAGCAAATGGCGAAAGCATCGCGTATTGCTGCCAAAATAGACATTCTTTCGCTTATCAATGGGGGGAAGGTGCGCATCTCGTCGGCACAGATTTTTGGACTGAATGCCCTACTCTACCAAACTTCTCCTACCGAAAAACCTAACTTCCAATTCCTTATAGACTCGCTAAAATCGCGCAATACCACTCGCCATACTCCATTAGACCTTAATCTTCAAAGTCTTATTATACGGCACAGCAACGTGCGCTACGACCTTCTTTCGGCACCTAACACGCCCAATAAACTAAACCTTAACCACCTGAATGTAACCGAAATATCGGGACATATTGATATTGACACGCTTACAGATAGCCGTATTTGCACCCAAATACATAGTCTTTCGTTCAACGAAAAACAGGGTTTAAATGTGCAAAATCTACGTTTTAAGCTGAAAGCTAATAAACAATTAGCTACCATAACTCAGCTCTTTGTTCAGCTGCCACAGTCTAAAATTAATGTACCTTTCTATTCTGTGCGCTTTAATAATAGGTATAAAAAACTTAATTTTGCTACTGCTTATCACCAATTACGCACAGAAAAATCGTATATAACACCTGCCGATATTGCCTGTTTGCTACCTCCATTGCTTACTTTCGACCAGAAATTGTATTTCAATACAAATGTTTCTGGAACAGCTAACCAGCTGAAACTTAAAACGTTTGCACTGCATTATGGAAACAACGAGGCTGCTATTAGCTGCAAAGGTATGCTCTCGCAGCTCGCCAAACAACCAGCATGGAAGTTGAATTCGCTGTCGGTGGTTCTTAAAAGTAAACTTATTCAGCACATTAACAGTGCCTTCCAACTAAAGTTGCCTGCCGAAGTTATGCGCTTAGGAGATGTGCGTTTCAAAGGAAAAACACAAGGAACACGAAACTACCGACACGCAAAAGGCACTCTTCTGCTTGCACATGGCAATGCCAACATAAACTTTCTACAGCGTGGAAAAACCATTAATGCCGAACTGTATACACCGCATTTCACACTCGGAAACATTCTTACATCATCGCAACTTGGCTCTATTGCTGCCGATATAAAGGTAGAAGCTACGTCCGATTTGCACCATATCAAGGCAAAAGGGGTTGTTCCTCGTTTCGACTATAATGGTTACACTTACCGAAATATTGCCGTAAATGGCGATTATACTAACGATACTTTCAACGGAAAAGCATCTATCAACGACCTCAATGGCAAACTTAGCATTGATGGTATGGTGGGAAACATTCGCAAGTTTATAGAGAAAAAGGGATTAATAAGGGTGAATGCACGCATTAATGCCGAACGTTTAAACCTGCACAATATGCACATTACAAACGCATTGGGCAATCGTACGCTCTCGTTTCGCACTACTTTAGCTGGAAGTGGAACTACGCTTAACAACCTGATTGGTAAACTTACGCTCGACAATTTTGTAATGCAAGAGGCGAACAACCGTAGCTTTAAGCTAAACCATCTGGAACTTAATGCCGATAATAAACTTGCTGGTAGGTCCATAAAACTACTGTCCGACTTTGGAACGCTCGCCATTTCAGGACGTTTCAACTATACTTCTATGGTGCAAAGTGTGCAAAATGTGGTGGGCACATATCTTCCTGCACTCGTTGAAACACCTCACCGATGGAACAAAACCACTGCTAACAATGTGTTCCACATAGAGGCTAACATAACAAACACACAGCTTTTACACGAACTAACAGGACTTAAAATTGGTCTTTCGCCATCGCTTCAGCTTAAAGGCGACGTAAACGAGGCTAACAACACCGTGTCGCTTAACATTGCCGCACCACGTGCCAACTATGCAAAATACCGTTTCGAGAATATCTCTCTTGCACTTTCCACTCTCCACAATGCACTAAACATTGGCATAAAAGGCGAATGGATAGATGGCGCAGGACGGCGTCTTGCACTGCAAACCATAGCTACTGCACAACACAACGAACTAAATACGCTATCGTCGTTCAATGCTTTTGCACAGAAAACTTTCCGCGGACAGATAGATTGTTCTGCACAATTTGAACGACAAAGGGGTAACAAACTGGCTACTCATTTACACTTTGCGCCATCTAAGATACGCATTGATACAATTGATTTACAGGTACAACCATCAGAAATTTCGTATGTTCAGAACCATTTAAATATACAGCATTTTGAACTTTCTAATAAGGAACAACACATTATTGTTAATGGTTTAACATCGGGAAACCCTGCCGATTCGCTCACCGTACAGCTTAAAGACATTGATGTTCCATACATTCTCGACATTGCAAACTTCCATAGCGTGGGCTTTAATGGGCTTGCTTCGGGCAATGTTGTGCTAAAATCGGTTTTCCATAACCTACAAGCCAATGCCAATCTCACGGTTAAACAGTTTCAATTTGAGCATGGCGATATGGGAATACTATATGCAAAAGCTAACTATTCTAATGCTGAAGGACGCATAAACATAGATGCTGAAACCATAGACGAGGGGGCTTCAACTAACATTGAGGGATATATAGACTTGCGACATAGCTATATAAATTTGCCAATATATGCAAACGACACACGACTAACCTTCTTAAACAAGTTCTGTGGAACCTTTATGGACAACATAAACCTACGTGGAAATGGCTGGGTAAAGGTGGTTGGACCACTTAATAACGTTAATCTCGAAGGCGATATGCTGGCTTCTGGCTCGGTTCGCATAACTCCTTTGGGCACCACATATATAGTACAAGATGGCAGGGTTACGCTTGTTCCTAACGAAATAAACCTCAACAACATTTCCATTGCCGACCCTGAAGGACACAAAGCGGTGCTTACGGGCGGATTGCACCACCAGGCTTTGCGACATTTAACGTTCGATATTGATGTGCAAACCAACAATTTGCTTACTTATAACTTTGCTCGCAAGGCATCATCGGGTACTTTTTGGGGACGTATATATGCCTCTGGCAAATGCCAAATAATAGGTCGCAACCACGAAATTACTATGAATGTGGATATAACGCCTAACCGTAACTCGTTCATAACATACAATGCGGCAAAAAACACCATAGACGAAAACTCGTTTATTAGATGGCGCGATATGACACCAGACTCGTTACAAGCCTCTCTAAAGCAAGACACTACATGGCTGAAACGACCTGCAGAAGACGGATATAACAAGAATTTAGCAAGCGATTTGCACATTAACTTCCTCATAAACACTACTCCCGACTTTACATTGGGCGTTCTAATGGACGAGGCTACTGGCGATAATATATCGCTAAATGGTACAGGGGTTATTCGTGCTACCTACTATAACAAAGGGGCTTTCCAAATTTTTGGAAACTATAATGTGAGACGTGGAGCATACAATCTCACCATTCAGAACATTATAAAAAGGCAGTTCGCATTCGACGAAGGCTCGCTTATAGCATTCGGAGGCGACCCTTATGCTGCCACTCTCGCACTTAAAGGACGATATACGCTTAACTCTGTGCCTCTATCCGACCTGCAAATGGGTAGCTCGTTCCGCACCAGCAACACGAAGGTAGACTGCTTATTAGACATAAATGGTACACCAGAAGCTCCCTCTGTTACCTTTAATCTGAACTTACCAGAGCTTTCTGCCGATGCTAAACAAATGGTACTATCGGTGCTAAACTCCGAACAAGACCTTAACCAACAGGTGTTATACCTACTGGCTGTGGGGCGTTTCTATCCGCAAACTGCCAACAATGCCAATCCAAACACACCCAATCAGCCCAAACAAGCATCGCTCGTAATGCAAAGCATACTGTCTGGAACTATCTCGCAACAAATAAACACCGTGCTTTCTAACGTTATTAAGGACAATCATTGGAACTTTGGAGCAAACATTGCCACTGGTAACGATGGCTTTAGCAATGCCGAATACGAAGGCATACTATCGGGAAGTCTGCTTAACAACCGCCTACTTATAAACGGCGAATTTGGATATCGCGACAACGTTGCTACCAATACATCTGCCTTCATTGGCGATTTCGATATTAAATATCTACTATTGCCCAACGGCAATATAGCACTAAACTTCTACAACAGAGCCAACGATCGCTACTTTACACGTAACTCTCTCAACACACAAGGCATAGGTGTGATTATGAAAAAAGACTTTACCAACTTTAAAGAGTTGTTCCATTGGAGAAAGAAAAAGAAGAAGTAAACAATGGTTAAGCATTAATACTGAGGCAAATAAGTTGTTCTTTTCTGCAACAAAATGGCTTATTCGTTGTGTAAAATATACGGCAGCGTGCATTCCGAAAGGGTTATTTATTACGCAATATATATGCAACGAACATTCCGAAAGGCGTATTTATCATACAAAATGTATGGCAACAAACATTCCGCAATATTCATTTTTTTGCGCAAATATATGGCAGCGAACACACCGCAAGGCGTAGGGGCCGATTCATCGTGCCCGTTTTTCAATCCAAACCAAATGGTTTTAATGTATCGAAATGATGCAAATTGCAACGCCATTTTGTGGAATTACGCGGGTGTGGTACAATGAATTGCAATACCAACGGTGGAAAAACGCAACACCAATTCAGGGAATTTCGTGGACACGGGCACGATAAATCGGTCCCCTACGCCTACGGGGTGAACGTGGAAAAACACATTCTCCATTCGAAAAACATTACCAAATAGAGAACGAAAGATATATCAACGAATAACCCAAAATGATTTATTCATCGTGTAATATATATCAACGAACATTCCGAAAGGGTTATTTATTACGCAATATATACGCAGCGTGCATTCCGCAAGGCGTAAGGGCTGATTCATCGCGCCCGCATCATCAACAAAAACAACCCATTTTGGTATGCAAAATATTACTAATTGCAATGCCTACGGTGGAAACAAAATATGAGAAAAGAAATATTGTGTAACTGTTTGTATAACAATGCTTTGCGAAAAACCACCTTTTTGTATTACAAAAGTATGGTTTTTGGCGTGCAAAAACCATACTTTTACATTGCAAAAACCCCCTTTTTGCATTGCAAGAAGGGGGAACTACATTACTCTTTTTGGTTGTTCTGTTGTTGTTTTCGCCACTCATCATCACGTATCCGCATTAGTTTTCTTGCTGTAAGCATATAGTTTACCACTATAATAGCAAGTGTAACTATTGTGAAAACTGTGGACGATTCTTGGAATTTCATATCCCACAACGCCATAAGAGCCATAACCAAACCTAACGATGTTAGTTCTATGGCAAACACACGATAGAACTTTGATACCACTATAGCCTCTCGAACGTTTGCAGGGTGGAAGTTGTTGTTATCCCAACGCATACCTGGCCGATACGAAATGTAGTGTGCTATTGCCGCAACAATAGTAAAAACAAGTAGCACAGTAATAATTACTCCATTCTTTCTGTGTGCATTTGTTGCCATAACGCCTGCTATCCATGCAAGCAGAAGCATAATTGCCGACCCCACTTCGTATAGTGTCGATTCGGTAGTACGAGGTAAACGTAAATCTTCAATTGGTGTTTTCATTGTCTTTATTTGTTGTTTTTGTTTCGGCTTTGTCTCTTAGTTGCTGCTTTGGAAGGCGGTGTGCTTTGCGCAGAGCTTCGGTTATTATCCACTGTAACTGTCCGTTTGTGGAGCGAAACTCATCGGCAGCCCATTTCTCTATTGCCCCCATTGTGGTAGCATCTACCCTAAGAATAAAGCTTTTTGTGTTATTTTCTTTCTTTGCCATATAGTTTTAGCTTATGCCAACAACACGTTTTTACAGTGCATAGGCACGGCACTCGGCACGCACTTATATATATAAGGTGTGGGCAGAGTGCCTCTATAATGTTTGGTTTACATATTCAGTGTGCCCGAATTTACCACTGGTTGGGTGGCGTTTTCGCTACATAGCACCACCATAAGGTTGCTCACCATAGCCGCTTTCTTATCGTCGTCTAAAGCCACAACGTTCTCTTTGTCTAGTTTTTTCAGTGCCATGTCTACCATAGAAACCGCTCCTTCCACTATCTTTTCGCGGGCAGAGATTATGGCAGAGGCTTGTTGGCGACGCAACATTACGGCTGCTATCTCGGGAGCGTATGCCAAATAGTTAATGCGAGCCTCTATAATTTCTATTCCAGCCATATCTAATCGTTCGTCAAGCGTCTGTTCCAACAGTTTGTTTATCTCTTCGCTGTTGTCTCTAAGTGTCTGTGCTGTCTTGTCATCGTCGGTGTTATCGTATGCATATTGACCAGCTACGTGTCGCAAAGCCGCATCGCCTTGTATGCGAACAAAGCGTTCGAATGCCATCATAATATTGCTTACAGGATTAACTTTGCCGTTTTCGTCTACCGATGTTGCCATTGCTTCAGAGTCAATCTCGAATATTGCCTTGTAAGTATCCCTTAATCGCCACACCAACATCATACCAATTAAAACCGGATTACCTGTTTTGTCGTTCACCTTAATGGGGGCAGCGTCTATGTTTCGTGCCCTAAACGATAGTCGTTTTGTACTAATAAAGGGGTTCACCCAGTGGAAACCTACAGTGGTAAACGTACCCTTGTATTGTCCGAAGAACACCATTACACGAGCTTCGTTAGGTTCTATTTTCACAAAACCGCACATTACGCATATCATACACACTATTAATGCAACACCCAAACCAACAAATAAGCCTCCGTTGGCATTGTTGTCTTCTTGCGCAAAACCATATATGGCACTGGCAATGCCACACAACAACAATGCAAGCGTTAGGCTTAGCATAGCAAAACCATTCACTACTGTGCCTTTAAAGGCAAATTCTTTCTTTTCCATAGTCGTATTATTTTAATCCGTTTTCGTATGTTTTATAATATCATTTTGATATCGCAAAGATACATTATATATCTTAATGGTGTGTCAAAAACACAATACTATTATAGAATATTAACGAAACAAAATTATAAAATCATCTTTAATTATCATTAAAACAAATTCCAATGTTCTGAAAAAGAGAATATAATATCTAACTTTGCACCGAATTCTGAGACTATAGAAGCAAACTTTTGTTGAGAAAGAGCCACGGCTTTAAACGATGCTCAAACCACTAACATTAGTAGTTTTGTATATTCAGATTAACGGAAATAACTTAAAAAAGAATTTTAAAACAACATTTATGGTAACGAAGAAACTGTATGTTAAGCCCTTATTTGAGGTATTAAGCCTCTACACCGATGAACTTTTGGAGGGTGGTTTCCACGCAGGAAGTCCGATACATGGGCACTTAGACCCAGCAAATGACGAACCTGATCCCGAAGATAATACGGGAGGAATAGATGATCAAGACCCTTAACGAACCAATTTTACTAGAATTTTGTAACTATAGGAGGGCGAAAATCGTCCTGCAAAAAACTCTTTTACAACTTATTTTTTATGAAACAATTATTCTATTCATACCTTGCAATATGCGCATTACTATTTGCAAGCTGTACAGATAAGGACATTATAGACAATACAAACAACGAAAACAACCTACCAGGTATTACTGTTTCGATGGCAATGGACGGCAATATGCAAGCCGACAAACCTGCTCTTACTACTAGAGCAGACCCTCCAAACAACGCCATTGGATACGAAACAGACGACAACACTGGCTTTCCTACTCCCGTAGGTATATACAACAAGGGTACAAACGAGGGCACAGAGCTTACCAATGGTACCAAAGTGCCAGTGCTATTAATATTTAAAAGCACCGACACAACACAGCCTGTAACAAAGGTTATTACCAAATGGACCTACGCAAAAGGGGGAAATTTAACGCTCGAACCAACCGAAACGTTCGAGATGAAGGCGGGTACCGACCTCAGTAAGGGTACATGGTTTGTGTGCGGAATACTGGGTGGAGAGCCTCTTCCTGGTGTTAATCAGGTGAAATTTAATGGTTTTGTGGAAGGACATGTGGCACGAGATGTTGCTGGAAACAAGGTTAAATGGGGTGCAAACATACCATACGTGTTCAGCTGGCGTAAGTTAGAAACCAACCAAACCAATAAAACTATTAAGGCAAAAGACCCTGTTCGCTTTAAACAATTTGGCTCAATAGTCCGACTAAAGGTTACTAACAAAACCGGATTTGGCTTTAAATACAATGGCGTTCGCATAATAACAAGCAACATTTTGTGTGGTCAGTTCGACTTAAAAGTATTTGATGAGGTTCCAACAACCGACTTAATTGACACAGAAGATGCCCAAATTGCATCGGCAACATCTACCTCTTTCCAAGATGCTTTCAAGGCTTTTAAGTTCTATCAACGCCCATTAACCGACAATGCAATGATAGGATCAGATGGTCTTATTGCCAAAAAACACTTCCGTATTAAGGGCGAATACATTGCAAACTATGCTGAAGAGAAGGCTAATGATGCTAAGGCTGACAACGATTTAAGTAAGAAATTCAATACAGCACTTACTTATTACGACCACACTTTCCTAAAAGATGCAACAGGAAACAACTTCGATAATGTTCCAAATAATAGCGAAGCACCCAGCTACATATATGTTTGGATGGCTCCACAAACACAGGCTGTGAAGTTGTATAATGATAATACAGAATCTGCAACAAGCACTAATTACACCGTAAACCGTATTGCTAAAACACAGTTCCTACTGATGGCTGTGCCTACAGAGACCAGTTCGGCTACTAAAGTTGTGCCTTCGTCTATCAATATGATACCTGCTTACGGTTCGTTAAAACCTTATACATCGGGTGCTAACTATCCGGCAAGGGGCAGTGTGGTATACAAATTCCCACCATTAAGCTACATTGCAAAACACGATAACTTTGGTACTGAAGCTGAATTGTCGGTTGATAACGATTATAATGTGGCTAATACAAAACGCTATACTTACCAAGAATATGTTGCAAACACAGAAAAGATAACCGACAAACTGGCTTCTATACCGTCTGGATATATGTTTGCTGGCAACGAATACTGGCGTAGCATCATTGCACAATACTATGGTTTTGCTGGCTTCCGCAATGCTGGTACAAACTATAAGTATGCTGTTGGCTTTGTTTCTCCTGCCAAATTACCGGGTTGGAGCACCACTAAACTTGTGTTTCATTCCTATTCTAAGGGTGTGAAAGATAGCAACGGCAAACTTATTGCCTATATGATTGGTATGTCGAAAAAGCCCGATTACATTACCAATAGCGGAGAAGGCCAGGTTTATATGGGGCATGTAACAGCTTCTCAAGGACAAGTTAGCGCAGGACTTGATGGCAATCCAACATGGATAGACAATAATAACTATCGCTATACTATACGCTACGAAGATGTAAATGGGGCAGCTGTGCTCACCCAACGCTACCTTGGTCCACGCTTTGTACTGGATATGGACGACATAGATACGGAGGATTTCTGGGCTGATCCAAGTAATGGTACCACCTATCCAACCGATACTAAGCGTATATTTCCATACGCAGGAGTGAACAGTTCTACCTCTGCTGGAAACCAAACGTTCTGGTATTACGACACATCAACCTTAGGAAAGTGTACACAATATTGGACTCCTGACAATACAACAACCACAGGAAGATATAATCCAAAGGGCTCTGATCGCACCGGAGCAATGCTTGGATTGAATAATGTTCTACCTAAACAGGCGGTTGCTTTCATGGGTTCGCAGGGCGGAAACGAGACTTGTGGCTTCTTCCAACACTATCTTTATGTAAACGTTCCTGTTAATGGTGATGTAGCTCAAGGCGCAAAAGATGATCCAAGATTTAAACTTAACTTCATTATGAGTGCCCCTGTACGTCTTTGGAGGACCTCTCCTTACGCTAACTAATGGGTATAGCTTAACAGCACTCGCCAGTTTAACCCCTAATTGGATATTAGTGGTTCGGCAGATTTAAGCCAAATGTAACACAAAGTTATAGCAGAAATACAATGGAATGCTGTTGTGATATGCCGTCCAATTAGGGTTTAACAATGTGTCGATTGCTGTTTAGCAATTCAAAGAAAAATGTTTAGAAAAACAAAAGAGCCTGTTTCGCATATCGAAACAGGCTCTTTCTATTTATAAATCCCCTTTTTTGCGATATAAAAGAGTAATTTTCGTTTTCGAACATTGCATTTTCGCAAACCGTTAGCAACGTTATTGGCAGACCGTCAGCAGCTGTAGGGGACCGATTTATCGTGTCCGCATATATATATTCGCCACACATTCGCAATCTGTTTGAAACACATTCCATGGTGTTCGCAACGTGTTCGTTATCTGTACGTTACATATTCGCCATACAAAAGTATGGTTTTTACCGTGCAAAAGTATGGTTTTTGTCGTGCAAAAAGGGGGTTTTTACATTGCAAAAGTATGGTTTTTGTTTTTTGAATGTTATGTTGTTGCAAATCGGTAGAAATGTATTTCGTGGTTGAGTGTGAATACTTCACGAAATAGATGTAGATATTTCTCAGCACATTCGTTGCGTTTTGGCTAACCGTTCGTAACAGAACGGCAAATCATAAGCAACATTTTTCCAATTCGTTTACAACGAAATGGCGGTCCAAAAGCAGCCGTAGGGCGATATTTATAGTGCCTCCGCATATACAGTTAGCAATATTATTGCAATATGTTTGTGGCAAATGGAGGAAACATTTCCTAAGTTTTTATGCCTTCTATAAGCATTAGAAAGGCATTCCAATGGCAAGATGTAGGGCTTGCGCATCGCCAAAATGGCGAATATTATAGAGCCTATTCAACCCGGTTTCGTAAGGAACGTGCAGACCAATGCCCCAATCTACACGAAGCATAAAGAAGCCTATGTCGTACCGAAGACCTACGCCTGTGCCGAAAGCCAGCTCTTTAAAGAAGTTGTTAAAGTGGAATTGCGAACCCGGTCTGCTGGCATCGCTGTGCAAAGTCCACACATTGCCAGCATCGAGGAATAGTGCACCATACAAATTTCCTACCAAATGCGGACGATATTCCACATTTGCTTGTACCTTTACCTCGCCAGTTTGCTCTACATACGACCGTACGAGCGATGCAGAACGGTAAGTTCCCGGACCAATTTCGCGCACATTGAAGGCACGAATGCTGTTTGCGCCACCCACAAAGAACTGTTCTGAATAGGGAGCAAACCTGCTGTTGCCATACGCCCACACCACCCCTGCGTTTGCATGGGCTGCTATAGACGACTTGCCAGATAGCGCCCACAGTTTAGTAAAGTTAGTTTCGATTTTTACAAACTGGGCAAACGGATTTTTAAACATGGTTTTTCCACGCTTATTCCACTTTTCTCCGCTTGCCAAATAGCCTAAAGCGATCACGTTAGAGGCTTCGCTGACTGTAGACCACCACCTTATTGGATTGGCATATCCGCTCGGACTCTGGTACGTATACTGGAATAAGGCTTTCGGAATGAACTGATCTGCCATAGAAACTTCTAAATATGGCACACTATCGGTGAGTGCTTTAAAGCGGTTGGTTACGCTTCTCATATACTCGTATGTAAGCGATAGGGGTTTAAAAATGAACGAATGGCGTTCGCTGGGTGCCCAACTGTAAGTGAGTTCGCCTGCTACCACGTGGCGTTTAAAGTAGAGTGCACGTTTAATAACGTTGGTTGAAGCACTCAAAGTGGTCATTGGCGATTCGAAATAGGTACGTTGTGGCTTCAGCGTGAGAGGTTTTCCAGCTGCAATAGCGGCAGCTTCGCGTTTTCGCATACGTTCGCGAAGTATGCGAGGAGGTGTTTTAAACGGATTAAGAAAACGAGGAAACTGTAGGCTTACCTCTGCTCCGTATTGGTAATCGTTAATGCGTCCGGTGGTGCCAGCATCGTTGCTACGTTTTGTTGTCCACTCGTATGCACCGTGCAAACGCACATTTAGCAGTTCGGCACCACGGAAAGCGTTACGCTTAGTTACACCTACCACCAATTCGGGTCCATATTTTCCTGTTGTTTTTCCCCGTCCGTAAGCCTCCACATAGAAGTCGTATGGTCGGTCGAACATGAAGTCTAACGTTACATTAAGCGTGCTACAGGTGTCTGTAGAGTTGCTTGGTTTGAACGAAATGTTAGACGCCGTAAACAGTCTGGTGGCGTTTAGGCGTTCCATAGTCTCTGTGTGTTTGCTTTGTTGGTATAGGTCGCCGGGGCGAAATTGTAGGTCGTTGGCAATTACTCTGCTCCTTAATGGCGAGTGTCTACCGTTGAAATTAAGGTCGAACCCTTGTTTTTTGCGATGTTGGCGTAGTTCTTCCATAAAGTTTTTTTGCAGATTTACCGTTATTTTTCCTATGCGCCACTGTTTCAAATCGATGGGATTTATGGAGTCGGCAAGCTGCAAACGTGTTATAACTTTACCTCGAACGATGGTGGTATCTGCCAAATAGCTAGCGTCATTGTTCTTATAATAGTAGTAACCATTATTGCGAAACAGGCTCGTAAGGCGTTGTCGCTCTTGTTCAAGTGTGGCAACGTCGAAAGCATCGCCATTTTTTATAATGGCATTAGGGCGTGAAGCCTGTATCAAACTGTCGGCATCGGGTGGGAAATCTACATATTGCAGACTGTCGATGGTCCACAAATGTCCCATATTTACGGTGTATTTCAGTTTTATTTTCTTCTTATTTGATTGCGGAACAAGCTCGTGTGTAATCTTATTATTGAAGTATCCACGCTTATTTAGCAGGTTTTTTCCAACCGTAGCATGTAGGTCGGGAGACACGTTCGATAAGGTAATGGGTCGCGAACCGAACACTCTTGTTATCCATCTACCAAACTTTGTGGTATCGGGAGAGAAGGCATTCCATATCCATAACCCCACAGGGAAGGGCGATTTTAGCGATGGACTGCCAAAAAGAGAGGCATTTGGCTTTGTGGCTAACACAATATCGAGTTCTTCTTGCACAGAATTGAAGTGGGCGTTTTTGGTGTAGTTGGTGTATTCGGTGGGGGTCATGCCCGTGTAAAGTTGCTCACCTTCTGGCAAAGCACTGGTTGTGCTGCATGCCGAAAGCATAGCTGTGAGCACAAACAAAACAACTATTGCTATGCAAAACAAACTGCCACGTGCTGCTATAAAGTGGCTATGGTTGTGTTTATTGTTTCTTTTCATTTACGAAATTTATTAAACTGTCGCGCTTTGGAGCCTGTTCTTTCTTGCTTTTAAAGCGAAATATGTCTTTAAAATGCTGCAATTTGCGTCGCCACATAAAGCCTATTCCAAACTCTCCTTGGTTTCCTTCGAGCCAATCGTATGCTTCTCGCTCGTAATAGAGCTTTAAATACTGCGTTTCTTGTCGGTTTAAGCGATACTCTAACGAGAAGTTATCGAAGAAAGCACCGTTCTGTTCGGACACTTGAGAGCCTGTTGAGACACGTCCGCCCATAATTATTCGGAGCCTATTGTCCCACAAACGTTTAGAAAAACGGAAGGTATAGTCGGTGTGAAGACTACCCGATGCATCGGCAGCACTCTCCATATTGGCTGTAATGTCTACCCCCATAGAGTTCAAGGCACGTCCTGTTATGGCGTTTACTTGGTTCTGAAGGAATCCCATTAGAGCATTATTCATAGCCGAATTGGCGGTTGTGCCTGTGCTTCCATCAAAGTACATGCCCGATGCAAGCATAGTAACGGCAAGTTTAGAACGTTCTTCTGCACCCTTAGAACTTAGTTTTCCTTGCATTTCTTGGTCTTCTGGCGCTTGTATAATGAACTCTACGCCGGGGTTAGGGAAGCGTTTCGATAGTCGGACACCCGCCTCAAAGTCTACCATTCGTCCGTTGCTCGATCCATCAGAAACGTTGGTACGCACATTTTCGGTGGCTGTAATGCTAAGCAATGGTGTGGTTGGGTCGCCCATAAACTCTACATAGCTACCTTCTTTTATATTGAAAGTGTGCAATGGAATAATGGGTAATGAATACTTCATTTTACCATCGCTAATGGTGTAACGCCCTCTTAAGCGTGTTCCGTTAGTAGCATCGTACTCCATATTTAGGGTTCCTCCGCCCACAATATCTATATAGTTAGACCGCTCTGGGTTGAGTGCGCACACCAAATGAGCCTCGTTATCCACCTCGACACTTAGTTTCATGCTTAGTCCTTCTATATCTGGTCGCTTCACAACGTCCTTTGTTGAGTCGTTAAGATTGGTGAAAGTAACAAGGTTTTCCAGCTCGTTATCGTTGGCAAGCTGTGCATCGCGCATTATGTAAGTAAGGTCGGTGTTGTCTAAAATGTCTACTTTTCCAGCCAATTGGAGCGACGATAGTGGTCCTTGCAGCTCTCCATCGAAGTTTACAAAAGCCTTTCCGAATACTTCAGAACGTGCATTTTCCTTTGCATCAATTACTTGGAAGTTTCGTGTTCGCATACGTAAATCGGTGTTCATTCGGTCGAAATTAGAGAAATCTAAGTAGCCAGAGATGTCGAGCGGAGCCTTATTGGAAGCGAGAACCTCAAAGTTTTCGAACTCCACACGACTATGATTGATGAGCACTGGGTCGTTTGCGAAGTTGAGTTTTACCCCGTATGGTTCGCTGAAGACGTAGGAAGAGTCGAGATAAATCTCTCCATTTATATCCATATTTTTTAGTGGTCCTTGCATAGAGAGTGTACCTTCGCCTGTTCCGTGTAGGCCTATTATGCGGTCGGGAATAAAGCCGTTGATGTAACTAAGGGGGAATTTTTCGAGTGTAAACTCGGCATCTAAGCTGCCTTTACCCTTACTATCGTACACACCAATGAGCCTTCCTATCTCTTTATCGTCCTTTGTTAGCATACCATCTACATAGTGTGTGCCATCGTCTTTAGGCATATAAACAAACTCTGCCCCTACATCGCCCATGCTGTTTTGCTCGTATACCATGTTTTTAATACCCATATCGCTCGACACAGTTAGGCTAGATGCAGTTTGAATAACGTGATAGTCGCCATTAAGTTCGCCCGAAATGCGTGGTGCAAATGGTAGAACTTTCATAAGCTGACTAAGTTCGAACTTGTTGATAGATAGGGTGAAGTTTTGCAACGAGGTAGAATCGGTGTCGTCGCTGTATAGGTGTAAACCTGCTTCATCGGTAGCAAGCAATTGCATTTCTGCCTTTAGTCGTTTGTTTCTGCCTATATATAAGTAGTTGTTAGGCTCTACATTATATGTTTTATAGCCTAATATTGCTTGGGCAGAAGTAAGCGAAATGCTTATGCCTTGCCCTTGCATTGCTGCCTGTGCAGATAGTGCAAGAGCTGTTTTATTGTCCATATCGGTTATCAAAAGAGAGGTGTTGAGTCCACGATCGAATAGCGAACCGTGCACAAAACCTTGGTATGGATAGCTGTTTTGGGCATTGTTTAGCACTTGTAAGTCGTAGTTTAATCCTGTATCGTTGGTAGTTAGGTCTACTATTAACGAGTCGGCTTTCACATCGTTGTATACTAACGAGTCTACAACAATATTGCCGTTGAGTCCCTTTAGAGGCGATGATGTTAGGTTAATATTGGCTGTTTTAAACACATAACCTTGCTGTTCGAGCAACTTACTAAACAGATTTCCTTCGCCACTAACTAGTTTAAATTGTCCTATGGGGAGTAGTTTTTGCAACGAAGTTTGGTCTATTCGTTTGTTTTTCACTTGCTTTTGCAAGTTGGTTGCTATTTTTTCGCCTGCTGTTAGCACGTGTTTATAGCTTCCATGCCAGTCGGTGTTCAGTGCAAAATCGCCTCCTTCAATCACGGCATGGGTAGTATCGGCTCTACTTAGCACGTCTATGGTAACATCGCCGGGTACAAATTGCTTGTGGTCTGCCTGTACTTTCAGGTTACCAAGCATACCTTTCACCATTAATTTGGCTGCCATGTCGGTGCTAAAATCTATGTTTAGTGCACAATTAGACACGAAAGGCTTGTCTACAAACCCCATTTGATAGAGGTCGGCGTGGCGTATCACACCGTTAGCACCCCCATTTACCAAGTTGCCTGCCATTGTTGTGTGAATGTTTAAGTCGCCATTGAAGAGCGAAACAGTATTTCCTTCTCTATGTTCGTCTATCTTTAAATTGCCTAAATAGCCTTCCACAGTGTAGTGTTTGGGGCGTTCGGAGTGGAAAGCAATATTAGCTTCGGTAGACAGAAGGTAGGGTTTGTTTATTAGTTCTAAACCTTTTAGGTTGGCATAGTCTAACTTTCCATTCACGTGAGCGGCAGTTTTGGCACCATTTACATTTGCTGTAATGTTTAAATTGCCAGCTGCTAGCTGTTGTTTTCCGTGTTTATATTCGCCAATTACCATCAAATGGCGCAGTGGTCCGCTAACATAGTGATGGTTTTTTAGGTTAGAACGTACATCTATATCTACCCAAGCAGACACCACGTAGGGCTTTTTCATTACACCAAGTTGGTTTAAATCGACACGACGCAACCACCCTCGCAGATGTCCATCTATGTTTTTAGCCGACAGTTTGCCCCGATATGCAAAGTCGCCTCCTAACATTCGGTTTGTGCTAACAATGCGTGCACTGGTTGTTTCGCCATGTTTTGCAATGTCGGTGTTTATGCCATTGAGCACGTAAGAGCCGAAACGAAACTGCTCTATATTGGCTTTCAGTCGCAAAGATGCCTTTGGACTGAGCACATTAAAGCCTCTACCATATACCGAAATCATACCAGTGAAGGGGTGGAGCCCGGTTTTTGCAACGAAATGTTGTATTTGCAAATTGGTTGCACGCACTGTTACGTTGTAGGTTTCAGTGGTTTTGTTTAGGCTAGCCCGCACTGTAGCGTTCCCACCACCCTCGTATAGCAACATATTTGCAGCATATTGTGGTCCTTGTGCCTTTACTTTTGCATTGAAATCAATACCTGTTGGTATCTTAATGGTGCTATTTACGCTCTTGGGTAACAGCTGTTTTATAAAGCGAACATCTTGTAAGCTGCCACGTAAAGCAAGGTTTGCCGATAGATTTTCTGGCTTTTGCAATCCTGATATCCGTCCGTCCACATTCAAAACCAGGTGTTTTGGCATGCGAAAACATAGTTTTTGCAGAGTAAAAAGGTGGGTATTGCCTCGCAAAAACCCGGTTATGTTTATGCGTTCGGCAGGAATGGAGTGTAGAAACCTTGATGGAACTCTGCCATATAGTAGCGGTTGCAAGTCGTTAAGGGTGGTAAACCCATTCAACGATACGGCAAGTTGTCCGGGATTGTATGCACTAAAGGCATTCAAAGCCATTGTTATGTTAGCCTTTAGTTCGGTTTTGGGCAAACGCAGATAGAGCGATTGCAAATAGAGATTGGCTTTATCGAGCCGGAACTGTGTGCGTAAATCGTTCACAACCAGCCCACTTCGTTCAGTAAAATTGGCAGTTCTAACATTAGCAGAAGTAGCAATGGAGTCGTAAGAGAGTGAGTCTATGCCTATATTTAGGTTGTTCAGTGCTATGTGAGCGGGGTCGAATCCATGCAAAACGTGTGGAACAAAAGTCTTATCGTAGGTAAGTTGTCCACCACTCCACGCTATTTGGCGCACCCGATACACCTTATTATATAAGTCTATGAGTGCATTTTCCACAGTAGCTTTCTGGAAATTGGCACCCACAACCATAGTATCGCCAGGCATGTGTAGGCGGAAATTGGTGCGATAAAGGTTTATTTTATTGATGTTTATCTTCCAAACTGTTTTCTTTTTTGTAGTGTCTTTCGGTGTAGTATCGTTGAGTGCTATGTCGAGAAATCCCCCCTGCACATCGGCATTGTTTAGCATTGCCGTAGTATTGTTAAGGTCTATGCCATGCGAAACCACTTGCAACCGTTCCAAATTGCCCCTTATCTGCAAGTCGCCAATATAGTTCATAGTGTTCGCTTTCAGTCCTTTGAAGGTGAGTTGGTCTATCTCTACTTGTTTTTTTAGTAGTGGAATAAGCTGCACATCTGCCACAAGTTCTTTCACATCTGCCACTGTATCGCGCCTTTGTGGTATACTATCGTTTGGTCGCAATGCCATTACTTGTTCCAATTTTAGGTCGAGTGGGAAGCTAAGCGATACGTGTCCAACCGATATTTCTAGTCCTGTTTTCTGTGAAGCATAGTCTGCTACCTTCTTTACTATCCAGTTTTGAACAGGTGGCAAGTAAAGAAGAACAAGCAAAAATATAAACAATGATATTGGTGCTAACACTATGGCAGCCAGCCATTTCGTTGATTTTCGTATGCGCATAAGCTTGTTTCAGCAGTTGGAACAATATGTTTCAGATTGCAAATGTACGAAAAAAAAAAGTGCAAACAGAAGGTATTGTGCAAAAATGTTGGGGCAGTGATGTATAGGTTGGTAGCATTTTCTCTCTTCCGTAGAGTCTACCAGCAAATGTAAAATTCCCGAAGAACTCTTCTTTCGGCATAGAAAAGTTGAATTTTTCCCCCTCGGTCTTCTGTTTTCTCGTTTCCTATAAACAAGTATTTTTATGTTATCCCTTGTTGTAATGGAATATACTCAATGAGATTATGTGGTTTTGTCCTTGCCAAGCATTAAAAGTACCAAGGATTTATTTTATTTTTCTACATTCTATTTTTACATTTTTTTTGCCTTCAGTATTGCTGATAAACGGACTTTCCAGATAGTATTTTCCTTTCCTGTAATATAAATTCACTGTGGGTGAAACATTTCTGTCAATATTGGGCATCAGTGTATCTTCCGACAGCGATTTGACAAAATCAAGGGAGAGTTTGTCTTTCGTTTCTGTTTTTACACTGCATTGGATTTCAAAAGCAGTCATTTGCCCATTACCGCTGAATACACATTGGTCAGCCGCAATGCTCAATGTGTACTCTATGAAAGGCGAGGGAACAACGGTCGTATCTGAGATGAAGTATTCATATTCACCGAACCATTTGTGATTTTGAACGGCTACGATAGGTGTGGGGCTATCTTCTGGTTCTTGGTCATCGTACTTTTCCTTTATTTCTTTGAAATATCTCTTCTCATTGGTAAAGTAATTATGATACACTTCGCCATCTTCCATATACTTATATGTCCATAAAGCTTTATTCTGATCTATTATCTTACATCTGAATGGTGTGCAAATGTTATTGACAAAAGATATGATAAACTCGTCTTTTTCTAAATGTACTGTGTCTATGGGATAATGTACATCTTCCATATCGTACTGTACAAAAAGTTCTTTTTTTATTGTATCGACATTTATTTTGTGTGCTACATCAAAACAAGCATGGTATATTACGGTGTCTCCATTGTCTGTAATTGTCAATTGCTCCCAATTTCCTACAAAGGAATGGTTGTTGCTGTCTTTTATGTCATACCATTTTTGTGCATTGCTGCATGAATAGAAGAATAAAAGATAAAATAAGATATTTAATAATTTCATAATTAATTCCTCCTAATTTGTGTTACTACATATTTTTATAGCATTATATTTTGTATAGGTGGGTAGCCGTTGAACCAACCACCCAGCACCAAGATACATTATTTTATCTCTTCAAAGCTACCTTTTGAATTGATGCAATAGTATCTTCTACGCTCTTTTGTTTTCCCGCTTTCTCGCTTTTCCTCCACCTCGGTATAGTCGTTTAACACTGGTAAAGCACCATAATAACCTGCAAGATACTGCTTTGCGAAGTCGGCATCGTTGCGTATTCCGCGCAAATCGGCTAACGAATAGAGTCGCGTAGATTCATCTTCCTGCTTCTCGGCAAAGTAGAATTGGTCGCGACGCATAATGGAAGGAGACATCAAATTGGTGTCGTGGCTGGTGAACAACAGCTGCGAATTGTTTTTATTTATCTTAGGATTGTTGAACATTTCTATCAATTTGATGAGCAAGGAAGGGTGGAAATTACTGTCTATCTCGTCGATAACAATTAGGAATGGGGTATTTCCCATATTGAATGCCATAAGAAGCACTCCCGCCAAATCAAAGATTTTCTTGTTCCCGGACGACTCTCTGTACTCAAGATTCATTGACAATGGTTTGTTGTTACCATCGTGAGTAGTTCTTTTCAACAACACTTTATCCAAAGGAAAGTTACTATAATCATTATCAGGATAACTTTCATCGTCTATCAATTCAATGTCATCGTATTTCATATTGAATCGTTTCAGAAAAGAAAGAAAGAATGGTGTCGATTCTTTTATAATATTTATGGAAACGCCTCTGAATAGCCCTTTTTCTATGATATTGTTTATTGTATGAATGGTTAAGTAGTTTGCTATTTGCATAGGGATACCCTTTGCATCGAAAGCAGCCGCGTGAACAAGGAACAATGTGTGCGGATAGGGCAGCTTGGTGGGTATTATCATTCCTTCCGAAGTGGGCAAATTGTTCTCCTTCACCTCGTTGCCTACACGCAAAAACAGGCGTTTCATGTTTTTGTCTACATTGCCATAGAGCCACTCGCTCTCTATTTTAACATCGTTAGAACTATTCTTACCTGGTACATTATCAGACTTATTCACCACAAAACCATAGCGATACTTCTTGCCATTTAGTAACAATACTATCTGAAAGAAGCAACCTTCGTTGGACGTTTCGAAGAGAAACGGGTCGTAAAGTGGTCGTACTCCACGTGAATCTATCGCCAACGTGCGTACTGCATGTGCAAAATAGCTTAACGCCATCAGCATGTTCGACTTGCCACTGGCGTTCGCTCCGTACAGACCAACCGTCTTTAAGAGCGACACACCATTGTTTTTAACAATATTGTTAGAGTCTATTTCGCTGCCAGCAGGACTTTTCAAGCCTGTTGCTTTAAAGCTGATTGTCTGCAAATCTCTTATGGAACGATAGTTCTTTACGCTAAATTCTATAATCATAACATCGTAGTATTTCTGCAAAAATAGGCATAATTATAGAACTAACAAAACGTTTTCTTTAAAGTTTGCGGTTATTCTGCAAATTCGAAAGAAACGATATCAAATTATAGAAATATGGCTGGCGTGTAACTATCTATAAGCTACGCTGTTGCGAAAACCCATTTTTTGCAATGCAAAAACCCCCTTTTTGGAGTGCAAAAAGGGGGTTTTTGTAAGACAAAAGTATGGTTTTTACAAACCGATAGTATATAAGTAAGAATGCTCCTTGCCGGTTCGGCTGTTTGAGATATTACGAATACGCAACATCATTTCGGGGAGTTTCGTGGGTACGGGCACGATGAATCGGTCCCTAAGCCTGGCGGAATGGTTGCTGATAAATACATTATGCGTTAAATGCGCCTTACGTATTCTAATGCTTTCCCTATAACTTTATCTATATCAACCTCCAAAAAACGATAGTCATCTACCGATACCATACTAGGAATAGTCATAACACGGTCGAACGTTTTATACGTTCCTTCTTCCTCGTCTACCACCATTTGGTATAGCACACCCCTGTGGCAGACTTTCCCATGCCGTAGTATAGATTCCTTTGTTACGGCAAAACAGCCCAAAAGGTCCATAAAGTTCTCTTCTGCTTCAATAGCCGAAAAGAAGTCAGACAATTGGTGTTCTTTCACGCCAATCCTTTTTAGCAATGTCAAAAGCTTCACTAATGGGGTGTCAGACTGGAAGTGAAAGTTATCCGTAACACTCACTTCTTCTCGTATATATGCATCTTCGAAGTTGTCTAACACGTTCATCATGTCTTTAATATCGCTTCTATCCAGCCTTATTCCAATAGCCGTTAATCCTTTAGAGACGGTTTCGAAGTTTATTTTACACTCTTCTTTTACATACGATTGTAGGGAGCTTTTTGCATGTTCGGATACTGAATGATAGAAAGTAGTACGTGCAACAAACTCTTTTATATAGCTTTCGTAGTTGGCTTCGCCATAATAGTTACGAAAAATAGTGCCTATTGCAACTGTATCCATCATAAATATTATCTTAGCAAAACCAAACTTATTTTGTGTTTTTATTGGATTTATTTCGTTGTCGTCTCCCTGTTTTTCTGTTGCATTAGCTGTGGTTTTCTTTTCTGTTCGTGTAGAAAATATATTGAAAATACCAAACAATTGCACTGGGTCTATGCGGTCAAAGTCTTCTATTAATAGCACTGGTGTCTTTTTTAGTCCCATTATGGCATGTGTTATTAGCCAGCTCATAGGGTCTATTTCGCCTATTTCATTGGTTGCAGCAGACATTTTTGCTATTGATTTTGTAGCTCTTTCAAACTTTGCTCTTGCTATATTTTCTTTTAATCCCCTAAATTTCTTACACTGTTGAGCATATCCTTCTGCCAGAGTAATGGTTCCTTTTAAGAGCATACCCAGCTGATTGCCATTGCTTAATGTAGATGGTGCGAATCGCATAATGTCTTTTACAACATCTATAGTATTCTCGTTGAAATACCATTGCAATAGAATGTGGTCGGGAATTTTAATGTTTGTGTTTAACGTACCATCTAAAATGAGTTGGAAAAGTAGGTCGCGTTTAACATACTCTAGTATCTGTTCGTTCATTGCAACCTCGTAATTAATAGGCGTAAGCGTATAAAATGCGTATTGGTTGCTATACTTTTCTTTAAACTTTTCTATAAATTCGGAATTTCTTTCGCCTAATTTTACCGAAAAAATGGTTCTGTTTACATCAGCTGCATTCAGATGATTGTAAAACGCTATTAGTTTATTTGCGATATCCATAGGGATTTTTTGGTTAATGTCCTAATACTTAGTGATTAATATCTTTGGCTCCATTACCACACATTTTCGTAATGCAAGCATTGTGAATATATGGTTTAGAGCTTTCGATACAAAGTTACTAATAAATTTTTATAGTACAAATTTTTTGCGTAAAGTTTCTTTATATAAACGAAAAAAAATGATATTGGGTGGTTTTCTGTACACAAAGGTGTATTATTTCTAAGGTTTCTAATGCTTGCAGAGCGTATAGAAACCTTAGAAAAGTGTGGTAAAAGTGATGTATTTTTTAGTACAATCCGAACCAGAAATGGTAAACGTAGCTAATGCCAAGTCCGGCAATGGTTGCCATAATAACGTGTATCATACCTGGAGCCATAAACGAATGGTTCAGCAAATACTTACCAATGACGGTTGTTCCCGACCTATCGAAGTTCACAGTAGCTATGTCTGATGGATAATTAGGTATAAAGAAGTAGCCGTAAGTAGATGGCATTACGCCAAGAAGAATCCACCCCGGAATGCCTAAGGCATAAGCAAGTGGCAACATACTAACCACTACTGCGCCCTGAGAGTTAATGAGAACGGACACAGCAAAGAAGGCAATGGCTATAGACCAGGGGTATTCGTACACTATTCCTCCTAACAATTGTTGCATTTCTGCCTGGTAATTGTCAAAGTAAGTGTTGCTCATCCACGCTATACCATATATTGCTACCACTGCAACCATACGGTTTTGCCATACTGGTCCGCTAATTGCTTTCTTGGGTTTTGCCTTACAAAACATTATCATAAGGGCACATAATACTAGCATTATTATCTGAATGACTATGTTTTTTCAAGGTATATATACATAGAAAAAAGGTATATATATAAAAAAAAGAAGCTGTGCTGCACTTCATAAGTATTGGAACCACGAAGTTTTTTTAGTTTACCGCACAGCATTCTTTTTCTATGTTGCGCAATGTTCTCGGTTCCAATGTACAGCTTTTTTAGCTTCTTTCCACAACGTTCCCGATTGTACAACACTGCGTTTAATTTGTTTCAACATAATAGTGCTTATATTTCCACAACATTGTGGAACGCACAACTAAACCTCATAGGTATATTTTCATAATCCCTATTAGCTTGTATCAGTCCGTTGTAGATTTGCCTGTCGGTTGCTTCATAGCAGGTATTGACTACTATATACGAAGCTTTATGGTTAATTACGTTTATTTGTAACTTGCTGCAAAGGTAGATATTATTTTTGAAAAGAAAAGAAAAACACAATAAAAGTTTTCTGAAAACATCATTTTTTTTGGTTTTGCGCTTTAGGCTCTCTACCCTATCGCTAGTTCGTATATATATTAAGAAGAATCGGACTACGCTATTTTATTGTTCTATTTTCCTATTATAACAAAATAATTATAAGGAAAACGACATTTTGTATAGTGCTTTGTTTAAAAAATATGAAATATGTTACAATTCTTTCTCCTGCATTTGACATTGTCAAATAAATTGTTTATATTTGTAACGACTTAACATATATATCACAAAAGAAAGGAGTTTATATGAAGAGCTTAAATCATTCGGAGTTGTATAACGATAGTACAACCGAAAAAAATATGTACAACAAAAAGGAGAACGTGAACAATCTCCAAGGTGAAAAGTTGGAAACAACTGACAAGAAACCATTAGGTGGCGAAATATGGTATACCTAACAGCAATACACATATAGTGCTAACGGTATTGTAAAGGCTGTTTCTACGCTTTCGGTGTAGAGGCATTGCCCTTACCAAACTTAGAAAAGCGCAACCCCATTTGGTGGGTTACGCTTTTTTTTATTGCCTAAACAAGTTTATTAGAAGCTATATAACAATGTAGATAGAAACACCTGTTACAGCAGAAATCTACCTCCGCTGTTATTCCAAAATATATGCAGCAATCACCAAACAAAAGCCTCTCACATTCTATTGCATATTATACGATTATACACCCCCCCCTTTTTGCCGTGCAAAAGTATGGTTTTTGGCGTGCAAAAAGGGGGTTTTTACATTGCAAAAGTATGGTTTTTGCAATGCAGAAGTAGGCATTCTGTGTATGTTGTTGTGTTATAGCAAGTTGCAAGTGTACGTTGGTGCACATTTTTATGGTGTTTGCAGATACGTAAACACCCACAAAATGGCAGACCGTCAGCAGCCGTAGGGGCCGATTTATCGTGCCCGCATATATGAAAAAACCCACAAAATGAGAAACGAACATACGTGTGTGGTGGAATGAATATACGTATTTGATAATGTGGACATACGTGTACGAGGAAACGAATATGCATATTTAATAATGTGAAAATACGGATACAATGAATCGGTCCCCTACGCCTGGCGGAATGTTCGTGGGGTGTTTCGTGGTTGAATGTGGACATTTTGCGGAATGTTCGTGGGATATTTCGTGGACAAACGTGGTATTGTTGGCAAACCATAACACCGAAAATAATTGATATTACAACTGTTATGCTCTGTGCAAAGAACAATACAGAACACAAAAAAAACACACTTTGGTAAAACAAAAACAAATAAACGAAATATAAAAAATGGGTACACTATATCATCACTATTAAGTATTGATTCTGTGGTTTTTACCGTTTCGTACAAAAAAAATACTATAAAGTAGGTAAAAAGAGCATTTTCTTTAAAAATAAAATCACGAAAAATAAGTATTGTGTAAAGCATTCTTTCTTCCTAACTTTGCACTGCTTAGATAAGCAAAACAATAAAATTCAAATTTAATATAAACATAAAATAACAACAATAAAACAATGAAGACAAAGTTTTTTGCGGCTCTTTGCTTTGCTGCCGCCCTGTTTACATCGTGCAGTAAAGATAAAAACGATGAGCCTAAAGTTAAGCCTACACCAGAGACAGCACAGATTAAGCATTTCGAAACTCTTATGCCTGGCTACGATTCGTGGATTTATGTAGACCTCGAAACTGGTAAATACGAACAACAAGAAGAGCTTGGCGCACGCGAATATCGCAAATACAACACAATGACAGACTACGAAGTGGTGAAGACAGAACCTGCAAAAGGTAGCGAGAAAGACCTACCAAAGAAGTGGGATTTAGCCTTCCATATTACCGATGTTCGTACCAATGACGGTGCAGTATTGATGACCGACCAAACCAATATTAGTAGTATTAAAACACTTCCACAAGGCGATTATGTTGCAGATGTACCAAGCGAGATATTCGTAGAGTTGGGTGCTATGAAAGCAGGCGGCCTTATGGTAGTGTCAAAAACTATGTTAAACAAAGAAATGGCTAAGTGGGCGAAGAGCACTGGTATGGGTAAACCAAAGATAATTAGCGACAAAGTGTTTGCCGTTAAGTTTAAAAATGGTAACGAAGCCCTTATTTTATTCAAAGATTACTTAGACGCTACTGGCAAGAAAAAGGCTGTAAGCTTCGACTATAAGTTTATAAAGAAAGCATAACAGAGCCAAACTCTTTTATGCTAAACCATAGCACGAGCGATAAACATAGTGGCAGAAGCATTGCCAATGTTTATCGCTTGGAATGTGGTTAGCTGTAATCTATACCTTATTATATATAGGTTCACATGCCTGTCGTTCCCCTTCGGGAGAGCGATAAGGTGCACTTTATACCAAAATTACATAGAAACAAATTCATCAAAGCTTCAGTAAAATGAAGAAACTATTACTTATTCTCACACTCTTAACAACAACCTTCGCTACTATTTGTGCCGACAACGTTACACCAGAAAAAGGTTATCAGCTATCGGGAACGGTGGTTGATGTAGACTCTGACGAGCCTTTGGCAGGCGCAGTGCTAAAGGTTGAGGGCACCAATATAGTGGCAGGCACCAACAGTAAAGGCGAATTTACACTTGTTTTTGGTGCCAATAAGGTTTACACAGTACGCATTTCGTGTATGGGTTACGCCCCCCGCACAATACAAGTTCCGGCAGTTGGACACCCCACACTCAAAATAAAGATGATTCCAACCAACTCTAATTTAGAGGAGGTAGTGGTTACTGGTTCGCGAAGCGAGCGACCTTTGAAAGACGTTCCCGTAATTACACGTGTCATTTCGCAAGACGAAATAAAAACAGTAAACCCAGTAGACCTAAACACTCTCTTGGAATATACATTGCCGGGTATACAGTTTTACTACAACAGTATGAGCCAAACCACAAGCATTAACTACCAGGGCATGGACAGCAAATCGGTGCTTTTCTTGGTAGATGGGGAACGAATAAGTGGCGAAGGCTCCGATCATAACATCGATTTCAGCCGTATCAACGTCGATAACATAGAGCGAATAGAAGTGGTAAGGGGGGCAGCATCTACCCTTTACGATAGTCGTGCCATCGGCGGAGTAATAAATATCATCACAAAAAAGAGTTCTCGCCCACTAAATGTACAGCTAAGCTCGCGCTATGCAGGCGTTAACGGACAGAACTATGGTGTTCAGGTGGGTATAAACCGTAGCCGACTAAATTCGCAAACATCGTTCGGGTTCCGCAATCGTAGCACTTATTGGGTGAAAGATAAGGAAGGAAAAACCGTAGAACGTATTGCACCAGATGGTAAAGCCATTGAAGAAAGAAGCGAACCACGCGATTTGCCCGTGTACGGATATAAAATTTGGGACGTAGGACAACGCTTTAGCTATAGATTTACCGACCAGTTTACAGCCGAACTCTTTGGTTCTTTCTATGCAAACATACGTCCAACCTATCAAGGACGCCGCTATCATCAACGCTACGAAGACCTTGTTCTGGGTGCAAAAGGCAACTGGCAAATGAATAAAAACAACGGTTTCGCATTCTCGTACACCTTCGATAACTACGCAAAAAAAGACGATTACAACCTTGTTAAGCTGGTAGAAAAAGTGTACAACAACATTAACCACAGCGCACGCCTATACTATACGGGCACATTCGGACAGCATACATTCAACGCCGGAGTGGAAGCCGTACACGAAAGTCTACGCCATTATATGATGAAAGATACTGGTATGGTGAGCAGAACACAGTTCTCGCTCTGCGTTCAGGAGGATTGGAAAATCAATAATGCACTAAACATAGTGGTAGGACTACGTGGCGACAAAAGTCCAAACTATTCTTTCCACATCACACCTAAGGTTTCGGCTCTCTACAGACCACTTTCGTTCTTAACATTTCGTGCTGGCTATTCGCAAGGATACCGCATTCCCACCCTCAAAGAGCTGTATCAGGAGTTCAATATGGCAGGTATGATTACTATATATGGTAATAAAGACCTGAAACCAGAGTATGGAAGCCAACTCTCTGCATCGGTAGAATACGACCGTAACGGACTTAACCTGTCGCTATCGGCATACCACAACCGTTTCAAAAACAAAATAACATACGAGTATTTGGCACCCGGTGTAAACTACGATATGCATTATATCAACTCCGATAACGTTAAAACAACAGGCATAGAGGCTACAGTTAATTACAGAATGCTATGCGGCTTGAGCTTTATGGGGGCTTATACGTATATAAACGACTACAATGTAAAAGACGGATACAACCGTTCGTGGATACGTCCACACTCTGCTAAGTTCAACGTAACCTATAAACGGAAGTTCGGAAAAACCACCGAATCTATTGCACTCAATAGCCAATGGATGTCGCGAATAACACGTTACGCTTACGATTCGGACGCAAAGGCATACGTTCGCTACGTTTACGACCCACGAACAATATGTTCGCTCAACCTGCGGTCTGAACTTCCACGTGGTATAAACCTTGGTTTTATGATAGACAACCTATTTAATTATCACGATAAAGCGTCCGACTCTGATGTGCAACTACCACTCAACGGCATTAGCTACGTGCTTACAGTAGGCATAAACCTGTCCGACTTGTTCGGGAAATAATATCTTTCACATTATTATATATACTGTGCTACACAACTATAATGTATTGCTTACACAGCAACAACACCCTCTCACTATGGCGACAACCTTTTATCGCATAGTGATAATGCGTTATATCCATAGATGTAATGTGTTGTATCCATAGATGTAATGCGTTATATCCATAGATATAACATACTTACACCATAGTGTTAGAACTGTAAAGCCATAACAACAAAGATAGTTTTGCACACAGCAAACAAACAATATTAAACAGCTAAACCATTCATAAAGAAATAAAAACGAACAGAATGAAGAAACAAAAAATAATAATCGGCGCCGTTATAGCACTGCTACTGCTTATTGGTTTCGGCGTTTGGAACAAGTGGATGTCCACTACTCGGATAGCATTCATAAACTATCAAACCATAACACTGGGGCAAATTGGTCGTGCAAACGATAATCCGCTCATCAAAATAGAGAGTCTTGATGCCGACGACATAGCCAAAGCCGATGGCTACGATATGGTTTTTGTGCAGGCAATGGGCTTACGGCTAACCGAAGAACAACGTGCTGAGCTTGAAAAAGCTATGAAAAACGGAACGCCAGTGGTGAGTACGCTCATCACAAATCCCGATAACGATTTCTGTTCGGTAGACACTGCCAATGCCAATCGTATGAAAGCGTATATCGACAACGGCGGTCGCGAAAACTATCACAACCTTCTTAGCTATGTAAGAAAGTACATAGACAAAAAAATTATCTATGCTTCTGAACCCGGAAAGGTGGTAGAACGTGTTTACGGACTACTCTATCACGCCGACCCAAACCGTCCCGACGACGAGGATAAACAGTTTAATTCGTTGGCAGAATATAACAAATTCCTAAAAGAAAAAGGACTTTGGAAAGCCAATGCACCCGCTATCATCATAACAGGAAGTATGGGCGAGCCTAAAGAACTAATAGCAGAGTTAGAGAAAACTGGCAATATGGTGTATCCAGTGAACTCTATTCAGCAGTTTGTAGAGGCACATCACGCCGACAGCATTAAGGTTTCAGCCATCATTAATATGGCGCACGGACGCTTAGGCGATGCTTTCGTAGACTATTTGAAGCGTGTTGATGTTCCATTATTCGCTCCGCTGAACGTAAATCAGCAGGAAAAGAAGTGGGAAAACGACAAGATGGGTATGAGCGGAGGCTTCCTTTCGCAGAGCATAGTTACTCCAGAGATTGACGGAGCCATACGTCCGTATGCCCTTTTCGCACATTATGTAGGCAAAGACGACCTTGAATACGTTGCTGCAATGCCCGAACGGCTCGGCTCTTTCGTGCAAACTGTAAACAACTACATAGCTTTAAAGCACAAGCCAAATAGCCAAAAGCGAGTTGCCATATACTATTATAAAGGTCCAGGACAGAACGCTTTAACCGCAGGAGGTATGGAAGTGGGACCTTCGCTCTACAATTTGCTGGTGCGTTTAAAGCACGAAGGCTACAACGTAGCGGGCTTACCAGATTCGCCAGAGGGCTTAATGCAAGCCATACAAAGGCAAGGTGCAGTGTTCAACCTATATGCTAAAGGAGCGTTCGACGACTTTATGAAGAACGGAAAACCAGCTCTTGTAACCAAAAACCAATACGAAAGTTGGGTGAAAAAGACACTCCGACCAGAGAAATACCAAGAAGTGGTGAAGGCAAACGGCGAGTTTCCAGGCGAATATATGTCTACTCCCGATGGAAAACTAGCTGTTGCACGTGTTCAGTTCGGCAATATTGTGTTGCTTCCACAGAACGCTGCAGGCTCAGGAACCAATGCTTTCCAAATTGTTCACGGCACTAACGCAGCTCCACCACATACATATATTGCTTCGTATTTGTGGACACAATATGCCTTTAAAGCCGATGTGCTGATACATTTTGGCACACACGGCAGTCTCGAATTTACTCCAAAGAAGCAAGTTGCCCTAAGTAATCTCGACTGGCCAGACCGTTTAGTGGGCACACTACCACACTTCTACCTTTACACTATCGGCAATGTTGGCGAAGGACTAATAGCCAAACGCCGTTCGTATGCCGGACTACAGTCGTATCTTACACCACCTTTTATGGAGAGCGGAATGCACGGAGCATACGCAGAACTATCGTCTAAAATAAAGCTTTACAACCAAAACATTGGCAAAAACAAGGCTTTATTGCAACAAACATCGCTTGCAATAAAAGCCATTGTGGTGCGTTTGGGCTTCCATCGCGACCTTGGTTTAGACAGTATACTTACCCGTCCGTACACAGAAGAGGAGATAACGCGCATCGATAACTTTGCAGAGGAACTCTCAAACGAGAAAATTACAGGACAACTTTATACTTTAGGCGTACCTTACGAGACCGCACGCATCAACAGTAGTGTACTTGAAATGTGCACAGATCCCGTAGCTTACTCGCTGTTTACACTCGATAAGGTACGCAAAAAAGCCACCGAAGCCTTGCTAAAACACCGTTCAGAGTTCAACAGTCGCTACCTTTACCCTGCCAAAGCATTGGTTCAGTCGCTCATAAATAGTTCGGCTGAAGTGTCAGATGCCTTTGTTTGCAAAGTAGGACATCTATCTCCAGACGACATTAAGCGTGCCCACAAGATATACGATGACCTTAATGCACCATCGGATATGATGAGTATGATGATGCGAATGGGCTCTATGAGCAAGAAAAACAAAGGCGGAAAGGGTATGCCAATGGGTATGGGAATGGCTAAAGGTATGGGCAAAATGCCACCAGAAATGGCAAAAGCTATGTCGAAAGGCAAACCAATGCACGCCAAACAAGGAGGTATGCCACCAATGGGACACCCCGGAAAGATGCCAAAAGGTATGGGAAAGAAACCTGAAAATATGGGCGGACACCCCACAACAAAGGGCAAACAAATGCCACAAATGGGCAAACCAATGGGTGGAAAGGCTATGCAAGGAATGCCTAAGAAGGGTATGGCTGGCATGGCAGCTATGATGAAAGACAAGAAAAAATCGTATTCTAAAGAAGAAAAAGACTTTGCTTTTGCGGTAAGAGAACTGGAACGAACGCTCAAAAACATAGCAAAGTATAAGCAATACCTTCTTATTAGTCCGCAAAACGAGCTCGAAAGCATCATCAATGCTATGAATGGAGGCTACACTGCCCCCTCTCCTGGCGGCGACCCTATAGTTAATCCGAACACATTGCCTACCGGACGCAACCTGTTTGGCATAAATGCAGAGTCTACACCAAGCGAAGCTGCATGGGAAAAAGGTAAACAATTGGCACAAAACACCATCGATTTGTATAAGCAACGCCACAATGGCGCAATGCCACACAAGGTTAGTTACACACTATGGAGTGGCGAATTTATAGAAACAGAAGGGGCTACCATCGCTCAAGTGCTATATATGCTGGGCGTAGAACCCGTGCGCGACTCGTTCGGAAGGGTAAGCGACCTACGCCTAATCCCATCTAAAGAGTTGGGACGAAAGCGTATTGACGTTGTAGTACAGACCTCTGGACAGCTCAGAGACCTTGCTGCATCGCGTCTTTTCCTAATTAATAAGGCGGTGGAGATGGCTGCTAACGCCAAAGACGATGTGTTTGAGAACGAAGTTTCTATTGGTGTGAAAACTGCAGAACGCCATCTTACAGAGAAAGGAGTATCGCCTAAGGAGGCACGAAAGCTAGCTTCGCAACGCATTTTCGGTGGAATGAACGGCAATTATGGCACTGGCATACAAGCAATGGTTATGAGTGGCGACCGCTGGGAGAAGCAAGAGGACATTGCAAACACCTATATTAACAACATGGGAACCTTCTATGGCAGCGAGAAAGACTGGGAACAGTATAACAAATATGCCTTCGAGGCAGCCCTAACGCGTACCGATGTGGTGGTGCAACCCCGCCAAAGCAACACGTGGGGGGCATTAAGCTTAGACCATGTATATGAGTTTATGGGTGGATTGAACCTCGCTGTACGACAAGTAACGGGCAAAGACCCCGATGCTTACCTAAGCGATTATCGCAATACACATAACGTTCGCATGCAAGAAGTGAAGGAAGCCATAGGCGTAGAGAGCCGTACCACCATTCTAAACCCTGTATATATAAAGGAAAAAATGAAGGGTGGAGCAAGCGCAGCCGGTGGTTTTGCAGAGATTGTAGAGAATACTTACGGCTGGAATGTTATGAAACCGAAGGCGATAGACAAAGAATTGTGGGACGATATATACCGTGTGTACGTGCAAGACAAGTACAAACTGGGCACAAAAACATTCTTTGAACAGAAAAATCCAGCAGCTTTGCAACAGATTACAGCCGTTATGCTCGAAACTGTACGTAAAGGAATGTGGAAAGCAACGCCTCAGCAGGTGGCTGATATTGCAAAATTGCATGTAGAATTGGTTAAGAAATACAAGCCGTCGGGCTCTTCTTTCGTTACCGATAATGCCAAACTACGCAAGTTTATAGCATCTAAGGTTTCGCCAGAACAGGGCAAAGACTATCAACAACAGATAGAACAGGTGCGCAATTCGGCTGCAAATGCCAACAAGGGTACTGTTATGAAACGCGAAGATATGTCGCAAAAGGTTGAAAAACATTCTCCGCTGCTTAGCAAAGGTCTTGTTATTGGTGGTGCTGTGTTACTATTTGTCATACTAATAGCATTCGTTGTGCGCCGCCGTCGTAATACAAATGCAGAATAAATGAATAATGGAAACCATAGTATATATACTATTTATGCTTGTTTGTTTCAGCTTTTTGCTGAAACAAACTTTCGTAAATACTTTGCAACTTAGTATTACTGCGGTGGCAGCAATGGTGTTTACAGGCTTCGCTTGGCACGTTGCCATCTTGCAATCGTCCACAGAAATAGCTGCATGGTTGGCAAATACAAACTTGGTTCGCGATATTTCTGTGGTGCTAAACATAGACGTTCTCTTGTCTATGGCATTCTGCTTGCTGGCTGCAAACATCAAAATTGGAGAACACGTAGGGCGCAAAGCTCGCTGGCTATATGCCTTTTTACGGTTCTTTCCTGGCATTATGATTGTGCCAACTCTATTTGCTTTGCTTGTTGAAACCATATTTATGTTTCCGGGCGAAGACTTCTCGCTCATTGCTTGGACGCTTGGCGGTGTGTTCTGTGGGGCTATTTTGTTGCTCACATACACCATAAAGCGGTTGCTTCCCGAAACTTTCTTACGCTTAGAACTGCTTTTTCTCTGCAATTTGCTCATTGCTTTGGTGGGCATAGTGGCTACAGTGAATGGCAAAACTGCCGTTGTGGGAACCGACAGCACAAACTTTGGTGCCCTCGCAGGTACACTTGCTTTGGTTGTTGTGGTTGGCATTGTGGGAATGTTGTGGCAACGTTGGCACACCAAACGACAAATGAAACAGTTAGAATAACACACACACGTTATACAAAAAACATTTAGGCGCAACACATAATAAATAAGAATATAAAACAATAATACATTATGAACTACATTACAGACATACTCTACTGGATTTCTTCAGGACTTCTTGTACCCGTAGTCCTACTTCTCATTTTCTTCTTTTTGCGGTCGTTGTTGCTCTTGGGCGGCTTCTTCAGTCAGTATCTCACTATGCGCAAGAGTGGCATAATGCTACAAAAAGAGGTGAAACAGCTCACTGCCAACAACCTTTCTACACTTGCAGAACGACTACCAAAAGGCAAATTGCCCGTTGTAACCTGCATTTCTAAAATGTTAGAAAACCGTAACAGTCCTGCAAAAGTTACCTTTTTGCTCGACGAATACGAGTGTATGGTGGAGCGAGAGCTTGAAACGCCAAAGATGTTTACTAAAATGGGACCAATGTTAGGACTTATGGGCACACTCATTCCTATGGGTCCGGCTCTCGTTGGCTTATCTTCTGGCGACATTGCATCTATGGCTTACAACATGCAAGTGGCATTTGCAACCACCGTAATAGGCTTGTTTGCTGGCGGAATAGGCTTTGTAGTAAAGGCAGTTAAGCAGCGTTGGTATCGCAGAGATATGGGAATGCTTAACTATATTGCCGATATGTTAGACGAAAACCGCGACAAACAACTATGAGAAGACGACAAATTAAATTTGAACACGACGAGGACGACGACCCAATGAGTGTTGTTAGCAACCTCTTCGATGCTGCAATGGTGTTTGCGGTGGCACTTATGGTGGCGCTTGTTACCCACTATAAGATGACAGAAATGTTTAGTACGGAAAACTTTACCGTGGTAAAGAATCCGGGAAAGCAGAATATGGAGATTATTTCGAAGAAAGGAAAGCAGATAGAACGCTACACTCCATCGAAAAATCAGGACGCTAAATCGAGCAATAAAGGTAAGCGTGTGGGCACAGCCTACCAGCTTGAGAATGGCGAAATTATATATATTCCAGACGAATAACCACACTGGCAACACACACAACAATATTGTTGTTTTTTAAAAACCCCCTTTTTGCAATGCAAAAGTATGGTTTTTGGCGTTCAAAAACCACCTTTTTGTAATGCAAAAAGGGGGTTTTTACGTATAGTAAAATATCCAGCATACACCGCACAAACCATTTATCGTGTGCAAAATGTATATCAGCGAACACACCGCAATATCCATTTTTTGCGCAAATATATGGCAGCGTGCACTCCGCAAGGCGTAGGGGTGGATTCATCGCGCCCGTTTTACAATCCAAACCAAATGGTTTTGATGTGCCGAAATGATGCGAAACGCAACGCCATTTCGTGATTATTCGAGCACACAGCCACCATAAATAGGCAAAAACATCTACGAAACAAAGCTATCAAAAAGAGGAAACGAATATAGCTAAGTTATTGTTTTTTAACTAATCGGATTTGCAATTACAAGAAAAAAATAGTTTCTTTGCCATTCAATAAAGTATTTTTTTAACAATACAGAAACAGCACTCGACACACTAAGTGCACGTTGGTTGAAAACAAACACCAAACGAAGGTATATTGAAAAGACATTCCAAGCAAAGCCAATAAGCCGAGCAAAAACTGCAAAAGCAGTAATAAAACAAAGGAATATAACAGCTGAAGAATTTTAAAAGAACTATAACTTTATGAGAAAATTTCTACTTTTGATGATTGCAACATGCTGTTTAACAACAACAATGTATGCACAAGACAATTGGAAAATGAGGGTAACAATGAAGTCGGGAGAGGTTAAAGACTTCCCTTGCAACGATGTTAAAGACGTAACCTTCAGCAATACGAATAGCAATAGCTACCATGCCGATGTGGCTGTAACTAACACTTACAACATATATTACGGCTCTGTGTCCGACGAATTGGCAGCTTACACCCTACACCTTTGCGATGGAAAGCTGTCGAAAGGTGGCTTACCAACCGAGATTAATAAGCACGATATAAGGGTAACTATACTTGCTAAGCCTTCGTTAAACCCAAATAGCGCAGCCTTAACAAGCGGAAACTATACGCTTGTAGATAATACTGACGAGGCTGGAGTGTACCACAAACAAAGCGTTTACATAGAAACTAATAAGATGAATGCCAACGGACAGGTGGACGGTTTCCTAGATTCGCTTACGGTTTGCAACCTTAAGGTGGAACAACGACCTAACGGAACATACAACTTGCTACTGGAAGGCGAACTAAAAGAACACGGAAAAATACGCTTTACATACGATGGCAAGCTCGATTTTGTAAACAAAGACCCTGACACAGGCTACCAAAGCATTACAGAAAATGTAGACTTTAAACCAAAAAGTATGTCGGGACGATATGTAAGAGCTACCGATTCGTATTGCGATTACTCCATTACTTTCTTGAATTGTGAGACCGATGCAGAGGGATTTATAGTAGGAGCAGGCGAGTATTTGAACCTTGTGTTGCTCACAGAATATAAAGTTCCAATGGACATAAACACCATTGTGGGCACCTACAGCGTAGTTATGCCAGTTACAGGAGCTGTTTACGAACAAGGAAAATTCATTGGAGGCACTATGTTTAAGCGTGGAAACACCACCTATCCAGTGGGTTCGTACTACAAAGAGTTTGACGGACAGGGCGGCGAAGCATTCGGATTGTTCAACGGAGGCACTATAACCGTTACACAAAACAATGGCGATATCACTTTCAAAGGCAACTGGACTACACCCGAAGGCAAGAATGTGAAGATGGACTACACGGCAAATGTTAGCAACATTATAGACCAATCACAACAGCAAACAAGTGCTAACGCCAACCAGAAAACAAACATTGGTAAAGCCAACAATACCAAAACAACACTGCGCACCAACATTAACGATGTGCAAAATGCTGGCAACAGTATATTGATGATTAAGAATTAAACCTAACTTCGAGCTTCTGCTATCTCACACAACCATAAGGAAGGCGAGGTAGCAAGCTCTCTTTTCGCTATCGCCTTAGGCATTAAGACTTTAGAGAACAAACCAAACACCAATATAAAAAGCGCATTTTTGCATTGTAAAAATACAATTTTTAGTTCGCAAAAATTGCGCTATTGATGAAAAGAAAGTACACATACGCTTAGAAAAATATACGTTTTTGATTAAAGAAGAATGTACGAGTGTTCATAAAAAGAGTACATTATTCCAAAAAGAAATGCTAAAGCCGTTTGGTCTTAGCATTTTCTTTTATAGAACAAAAGCCATTTTAAGCACAAAATATATTAGAATATATACCCATGAATATGCAACAAGCATATCGCAAAACACCCATATTTGTTTCGCCAAATATTCACATTCAAACACGAAATATATTGCTACCAATTTGCAACAACATAACATTCAAAAAACAAAAACCATACTTTTGCAATGCAAAAACCTACTTTTTGCACGCCAAAAAGGGGGTTTTTACACGCCAAAAAACCCC
Source organism: Prevotella pallens ATCC 700821 (assembly GCF_000220255.1). GTDB lineage: Bacteria > Bacteroidota > Bacteroidia > Bacteroidales > Bacteroidaceae > Prevotella > Prevotella pallens. The sequence continues at coordinate 127,900 of NZ_GL982514.1, read as the reverse complement.
TTTTTGTTTTTCGTTAGTATAACAAACACGTTGTTAATGTGTTACGAATATTCCGTGAAATGGTTGCGAACATTCCACAAAATGCCCACGAAACATTCCACAACAACGCAACGCACACACTGCTATTTTGGGGTAAATATAAAAAAGGGACCCCATAAATGGAATCCCTTTAACTGCAAACCGTCTGCCATAACCATTGCAAACAGATTGCAACAATGCCACAAACGCCCTCGTTCTATTGTTTTTTTACAAAGCACAAGAGCCTCAGGCGCACTGTGGTTTTAGTAAGAACGTGCTATAATAACACGGTGTTTAGCTGGCTTTCCACTCACCATGTCCACGCCTTCGGTCTGTTCGAACATAAAAGGAACACACCGAATGGTAGCCTGAGTGTCTTCTTTTATCTTTGCTTCCGTCTCTTCTGTGCCGTCCCAATGGCATAAGAAGAAGCCACCATCCTTAATTCGCTCTTTAAATTCATCGTAGTTATCACACTCGTATATATGTTCGTTGCGGAAGTTGAGTGCCTTTTGATAGATGTTAGTCTGAATATCGTCAAGCAATTTCTCTATTCTTTCAACAATTCCATCGAACGAAACGTTTTCTTTTTCTAAGGTATCGCGGCGCATTATCTCTACCGTGTTGTTCTCTAAGTCGCGTCCTCCCATTGCCAAACGCACAGGAACGCCCTTAAGTTCGTAGTCGGCAAACTTAAATCCTGGTCGTTTGTTGTCGGCATCGTCATACTTTACGCTAATGCCAAGCTGTCTAAGCTGTTCAACAACAGGCTTTAGCTTTGCCGAAATGGCAGCTAATTGTTCGTCGCCCTTAAATATTGGCACAATAACAACCTGTATTGGAGCAATCTTTGGAGGGAGAACCAACCCGTTATCGTCGGAGTGTGCCATAATAAGAGCCCCTATAAGGCGTGTGCTTACCCCCCACGATGTAGCCCAAACATATTCTGGTTTGTTATCTTTATTTAGGAAAGTAACATCGAACGACTTAGCAAAGTTCTGTCCAAGGAAGTGCGATGTACCACTCTGCAGTGCCTTTCCGTCTTGCATCATAGCCTCTATGGTGTATGTATCTAATGCTCCTGCAAACCTTTCGGTAGCACTTTTCACTCCCTGCACCACAGGAACGGCGAGCCAATGTTCGGCAAAGTCGGCATAAACTTTAAGCATTCGTCTTGCTTCTTCCTCTGCTTCCTCTCGTGTTGCGTGGGCTGTGTGTCCTTCTTGCCATAGAAATTCGGAGGTACGAAGGAATGGTCGGGTGCGCATTTCCCACCTCATTACGTTGCACCACTGGTTGCACATTAATGGAAGATCCCTATATGAGTGTATCCAATTGCGGTAGGTGTTCCATATAATGGTCTCGCTTGTTGGTCGAATAATAAGTTCTTCGTCTAGTTTTGCTGCAGGGTCTACCTCTACTCCACCCTCTTTTTCGTTAGCACGGAGCCGATAGTGGGTAACCACAGCACATTCTTTGGCAAATCCTTCTACGTGTTCGGCTTCGCGAGAAAGGAAACTTTTTGGAATAAGAAGTGGGAAATAGGCATTTTGTGCGCCTGTTTCTTTAAACATTTTGTCTAACTGTGCCTGCATCTTTTCCCATATAGCGTAGCCGTAAGGCTTTATTACCATACAGCCTCTAACGGGCGATTGCTCTGCTAAATCGGCCTTTACAACAAGGTCGTTGTACCATTGCGAATAGTTTTCTGCCCGTTTGGTAAGGTGTTTTAATTCTTTTGCCATAATATATACTATCTTTTTCTATGTCGTCTTTATAGGCAAATTCCCTAACTAAATAGGCAATTCCCCATTGTTTGAATAACTTTATCAGCGTAATTTTGTGCAAAATTACAAAAAAAATGTTGGCAAACGGCACTTCAAAATAAAAATAGTTGTATCTTTGTTGCGGTGCCAGTGCATTAAGAAGGCATTGGTTTTGCAGGATAACAATTATGTGTTGTTTCGCTTAAAAAGAATGTAATGTGCTATTAAACCGTATGTATGATGTGCGCATACATATTGTGCAATATGCTAGAACATATATATTAGAATTTTAAAACATATAAAATTATACGCATTATGAAGAGTTTAAAAACAATAACAGCCGCACTTTGTGTAGCTACACTCGTGTCTAGTTGTGCAACAAATCAAGGAACTTATAGTGCCGGAGGTGCCGGAGCAGGTGCCGTTCTCGGGGGTATCGTGGGCAACATTATAGGTAAAAACACCAAAGGAACTGCTATTGGTGCTGCCATTGGTGCCGCTGTAGGTGCTGGAACTGGTGCTTTAATTGGTAGACACATGGACAAAGTAAAGCAACAAACCCAAGCACAGGTAGACAATGCTAAGGTTGAAACTGTGAAAGATGCCAATGGTTTAAGTTGCGTAAAGGTTACTTTCGACTCTGGTATCTTGTTTGCTACCAACAGTTCAGACCTTAATGTATCGGCAAAACACGACCTTACGAAGTTTGCTGGTGTACTTAGACAGAACAGCGACTGCGATGTTGCCATTCAAGGATATACCGATGCATCGGGCAACGACAATATTAACATTCCGCTTTCAGAGCGTCGTGCCAAAGCCGTTTCAAGCTATTTGCGTTCGCAAGGTGTGTCTTCTGGACAAATTCGCACAGTAGAAGGTCTTGGAAGTTCTAACCCTATAGAGAACAAACGCGTTAGTCAGGCTAACCGAAGAGTAGAGGTTTACTTGTATGCATCTAAAGAAATGATTAATAAAGCCAATAATGGCACCTTATAAAAAGATGCCTTATTTTTGATTAAACTTAACTACCGCTAAGACGTGTTCCGTAAATGGAGCACGTCTTTTTGTGTATATAACATTCTAATAGCCACACATTTACAACCTGAATATACCACAAACACACACGAAATGCGTGGCGAACATTCCGTCAGGTGTAGGAAACCGATTCATCGTGCCCGTATTTTCACATTATCAAATATGCGTTTTCGTTCCCCATTTTGTGGGTGTACACGTATATGCAAACACCATAAAATTGTACACCAACGTACACTTGCAACTCGCTATAACACAACAACATACACAGAATGCCTACTTTCGCAATGCAAAAACCATACTTTTGCAATGTAAAAACCCCCTTTTTGCACGCTAAAAACCATACTTTTGCAACGCAAAAACCCCCTTTTTGATTGATGTCTATATTGCTCTTATAAAACACTAAACATTCGGCTATAAAACATTCCTACCAAAACCACAAAACACTGCTCACAATATGGCTACACACACTACACATTACGGCATATACACAACCACCGTTTGGCACAACTTTATTATACCCTCCCATTGCACACAACCACAAAACGCATAATGAATTGCACCACTATTATGCACACTTTTTGTAGCATTTATTATATTTCTATCCTATTTTCTTTGACATTAAAATTATTTATAGTATCTTTGCCGAACCTAAATACCGATTCATATAAGTCGAATTTAAACAATGTAGCCCTACATATAATAAGGTGTAAATTCTATTACGGAACAACAAAAAGAGAGAACGCAAACGGTGCAAAAGGCACCACAGCAAAACATATCCGTAGGAAAAACGGTTTATAAAGGCTACCAGAACGCTCATAAAGTATATACATTAATTTCAAACAATAAGCAAAAATGAGAAAAATCTACTTACTGATGTTTGCCCTAATGCTGTGTTTTAGCATGGCAAATGCGCAAGTTATCGAGGGCACGGTACTAAAATCGTGGGACGGAGCCAGTGGTTCTATCGAGATTCCTGCCAATGTTACCGAGATAGCAGATAACTGTTTCTACTCGCCAGCCGAGGAAGATCCAGACACTTGGGAGGTTATTGGCGAAGAAAAGAGTAACACCAACATTACAAACATTAAGCTAAACAATGTAAAAAAAATAGGCAAGAATGCCTTTAAAGGGTGTTCTAACATTGAAAGTATAGATGCACCCAATGTAGAAATAGTGGGCGACGAAGCCTTTGCACGGTGCGAAAAACTTGCAACATTGGCTCTTCCAAACATTAAAAATGTGGGAGTAGATGCCTTTCAAGGCTGCGAACAACTAAAAGAAATAGCGTTAGGAAAAAGCCTTACTACCATTTCGGGTAACTCGTTTAAGAACTGTAAGTCGCTAACAACCATATCTATAGACAATGGCGGAGGCTATAAAGCTTTGCAAAATGCCATTATCAGTCCAAACAAAACATTGGTTTATATTGCCGGACAAGCCAAAGAAATAAAGCTAACTGCCGACGAATGTACTGCCATTGGCGACTATGCAATGTACAACAACACAAATATTGCAAAAATAAACCTACCCGGCGTTAAAACCATAGGTAAGGCTTGCTTTACGGGTTGCAGTGCTTTGGCAGAACTGTTAGTACCCAATTTGGTAAGCGTAGACACCAATAGCTACATTACATGGAGTGGTGTGGCATCGCTAAACGTGGTAGACATTCACCTAAGCAACAACTTTGTGTCGTTCGGAACTACCGAATTTGCCGATAAAAGCTCCACAACCATTTACGTAGCTAACGAAAACGTAAAGGAAAAACTACAGCAAAAGTTTAAGAAATGCCAAATAGTAATAGGCGAACCACAGTCTACCGAGAAGTTTAAAGTAAACTATAGCATCACAAATATAGAGATTGATGGTAAGAAAATAGGCGAAATTGAAGCGTGGACAAACGGTGCACGCAACTTCGAAACTGGTACAGACATACCCAAAGGCAATAGCGTTTCGGTAATGGTAACACCATACGGCGGCTACAAAATAGACAAATGGGAAGTGAATGGCAAGTTGGCTGCACCCGAAAATCTACGTCCCTCATCGTCAATAAATGGCGAAATATGGTCGGTTTATCACATTTCAGAAGCATTAAACATAGTAGTTACACTTACAAAAGAGGCAGAAGGAGACATTATTTTCTTTAAAAGTAAAGAGCCAAACTTTGGAAGTGTTACCTGCACAGTGGTAGAAACAGAACAGAAAATAAATAGTGCCGAAAAGGTAAAGAAGGGTACTAAGCTCCGTTTCGAGGCATTTCCAAACGAAGGATACCACGTTACACAGTGGTATAAGCTTGGCAAAGAAACCGTAACAGATGCTGAAGGACATACAAAAACCATCGATCAGTATCTGCCTATCGCAGGTTTCGACAACGCTACAATATACGAATGCAACGCAGAAGATGCCTTAGACATACTCGTAGACTTCGATCGCGAACAAGGAAAGCATATTGTTAGCTTCAAATCGCTTAACAATGAAACTGGCGAACTCACAGCTTCGGTAGACGGAACTGCTATTTCTACAGGCGCAGTAGTGGCACATGGCGCAACAGTAGTGTTCACAGCGCACCCAAAAGAGGGCTATGTTGTAGACAGTTGGCTACTTAACGAAAGCGAAATAAAGGGCGAAAAGGGACTTACTTACACCATTCCCGACCTGAAAGAAGACGTTACTGTGTGGCTGGTTTGTAGCAAACAAACAGAAGAAACCGAACATAAAGCCGAAATAAAAGACGGTCATCTCATCTCGTGGAAGCCAAAAGGCAAGGCTATAACCCCAGAAGGAGTAGAGTATATAGATAACAACGCATTGCAAGCTGCCACAGAACTCGAATCGTTTCATATAACAAAAGACGTTAAAAGCATAGGCGAACTGGTGTTTTTGTTCTGTACTCAGCTCACCGAAATCACGGTAGACCCTGCCAACAACTACTTTACATCGGTAGACGGAGTATTGTATAGCAAAGACAAAACACGCTTAATGGCTTATCCTCCGGGCCGTTCGGGTGCGTCATACGAGATTATTCAGAGCGCAACAAGCATAAAACCGGGCGCATTTGCATTGGTTCCATCGCTTCTTGGCGTTACTGTGGCTAAGGGAAACACGGCTCTACGTGCCAACAAAGGCGCACTCTACACGCGCAATATGCTCACTTTACTCTATCAACCTACCATTCCACAAACTGCACCGGGTACAGATAAGCTCGCATTAAACGAGGGATTGGAAACCATTGCCCGCTATGCTTTGGCATACAACCATACTGTTACAGAGATAACACTACCTGGTTCGCTTAAAACTATCGAGGCTAATGCACTCTCAAACAATCCTAACTTGAATGGAATAAAGTGGGAAGAGGGTGTTGAACCTGAACTTGAAACCATTGGAGATTCGGCTTTTTACCACAACGGACAGTTGGCAATGCTACAGCATATCCCATCTTTAAAAACACTGGGAGCAGGTGCTTTCATTAAAAATGCTAACCTTGTGGAGGTTCATATACCTGCAAACTGCACCATAGGAGATAGAGCTTTCTTTGAATGTTTGGCACTTCAGAACGTCTATTCGTATAGTATGACACCGCCAGCTGTAGCCGACGATGCTTTCAAATCTATATATTATCTTGACGATGCTGTGCTACACGTAGACCAAAATGCGGTAGAAGCCTACAAAAAAGCCGATGGCTGGCGACACTTTAAGCACTTTGCCACCGATATTGTTACTGCAATTAGCTCTACAAAGGTTGCTACAAACAGTGCCGTTCGGGTTATAGCACAAAGCAATGGCTACACCATCGAGGGGCTGAATGCCGGACAACGCTACACGCTTTGCACTGTTTCGGGTGTGCAAATAGCTACTGGCGTAGCCAACGAAGGTAGTTTGTTTATACCTGTTAAGCGCAATCAGGTGTACATTCTGCACATTTCGGGCGATAAAACCTACAAACTGTTCTAACAAAAGTATTCAGTTTAGCACATAAAACACAAGAGAGAAGCAAACATCATGGGTTTACTTCTCTCTTTTTTCTATCTGTCTTGATGTACGAAATATTACGAATTGCAACGCCATTTTGTGCAATTACGTGGGTACGGTATGATGTATTGCAATGCCAACGGTGGGAATATGCAACGCCATTTGGTGGGTGTTCGTGGGTACGGGCACGATAAATCGGACCCCTACAGCTGCTGACGGTCTGCCATTTTGTGGGTGTTTACGGATATGCAAATACCAAAAAATTGTGCACCAACGTACACTTGCAACTCGCTATAACACAACAATATACACAGAATGCCTACTTTCGCAATGCAAAAACCATACTTTTGCAATGTAAAAACCCCCTTTTTGCACGCCAAAAACCATACTTTTGCACGGCAAAAAGGGGGTTTTTGTTTTTCGCTATAATGGTAGACGTTTTTGCAGATGCTAGAAAATGGTTTTACTTTGCAGGGGTTGTGGGTTGCGTCATTGTAACTTCTATGCAATTGTTCTGGTTTAGCAGATTGCGAAGAGTGGTACGAATGTCGTCGCAAGTCATATTTTCTACAATGTAACGGAAGTCTGTATCTACGTCTATTCCATTGTATAGGTCGGTGTAGAGCACATATTCCCAATAGTTATTCATACGCAACACTTGGTTATACACCTTTAGTTCGTATGCTTTTACCTTATCGAGGTCTTGCTGCGATGGTCCTTCGGTAGCCATTTTTTCCAATTCTTTGTATACAATAGGTATTAGGTCGTTATATTTTTGTGGGTCTGTTTGGAATGCAATTCGTAGCAAAGCCTCATCGTTGGGGTGGTGTTGCAAGTTGCCCGATACCTGTACGCTATACGTTCCTCCCTTATCTTCGCGCACCTTTTCGGTGTAAACAATGCGCAACAGTTGTCCTATGGCGTCCATTAGTAATTCGTTTCGGTTGTTGTATTCCATTTTTCCTTTTATCACAATGGTAGTAATGGCAGTAGGAGTAGTTTGTTTTTTATGGAAAACGTATGTTTTTTTGCCATCAACAAGCTTTGGTTCATACGTACCAATGGTTTCTTTTGTGTTGTTAGATGGCAGTGTTGCAATGTATTGACATAGCAATGGTTTCAGTTTGTTTATGTTTATGTTTCCCGTAAGAATAAGTTTGAAGTTGGCAGCATTAGCAAACAGTTCTTTATAAATGTGCATAATGCGGTTGTAGTTCACCCTTTTCAGTTGTTCTTTGTCCATCGATGCCATTCTGTTGGTAGCGTATGCCACTTTGTGTAGTGTGTCGTTGTATGCCAACATTGGGTTTACGTGTGCGTTAGTAAGGAACTCTTGTTGTTGTTCCATTAGGTTTTTAAACGCTTGTGGGTCTTTTCTGGGCTGTGTAAAGTATAGGTACACCAGTTCGAGAAGCGTTTTTGTGTCTTTCACATTCGATGTTCCTGCCATGCCTCGAGTATCGTTATCAATGAAAGGAGTTACGGTTGCGGTTTTCCCAGCCAGCATTTTTTCTAAGGTAAGGTCGTTGTATTGTGCCACCCCTCCTATGGTAGCTCCAGCCATAAGATAGGTTAAGTTTGGCATTTCGCTATCTGGATATATGTTTTTTCCTCCTAAACTAAATAGCTTTAGGTTCACTTCGTCGGGTTCAAAGTTGGTTGGTCGCACATAAACTTTCAGTCCGTTAGATAGTGTAAATTCGGTATATCCATATTTGTAGGTACGTTCCGATATTATGCTACCAGGTTTTGGCAGTTTTGTTATAAGCCTTTCTGTTAGTGTGTTTTGTGTTTTATATGGTGTGTAGTGTTGTTTTTGAGCTTTTAAAATAGCATTTTCTATGCTACTGTTAGTAGGCATTTTAAAGGTATTTTTGTCTGGTCCGAACATTGTTACCACCTGATTTTGGTTTGTAATAATAGTTTTTGCCAGTGCGTTTACATCGTCTATGGTAACCGTTTTGTCGAGTTTTCGCACTATTTCGAGTTCTTTTTCAGGTTCTATAATGGGTGTTTCTTCGAGGAAGTTCTGCACACATTGTTCCACAAATTCGCCATTTCGCCTGTTAGAACGGTCGTTATAGTCGTTCTCTGCATACGATAGCATTTCGGCTTTTCCCCTTTTCAGTTCATCTATAGTTATGCCGTTGGCACGTGCACGTTCCACTTCTCCCACCAGAAGTTGTATTGCTTCGATGGCTTTTCCCTCTTTTAGTACGCCCGAAAGCTCGAAAGCATCTTTTGTAGATGCCAGAAAGAAGTTGCCACTTCGTACCGATGCCGATATAAAAGGAGCGTTTTTTGTTCTGCTCAACTCTTCTAATCGGTCGTTAATAGCCATTCTCAGAATGTTAGTTTTGTAGTCGTCGGCATAGTTTTGTATGGTGTTTCGTTCTTGTTTTGGTGTTACATCGCGTTTCATGTATAGTGTAAAATTCACGGTAGGCTGTTCTTTGTCGGTAGCCGTGTATAGTATCATCTTCTCGTTGTTACCTATTGGGTAGTAAATGCGGTGTGCGGGATTTTGTGGAAGTGGTATTTTAGCAAACAGTTTTTTTATTTTTTCTTCTATTTTATCCTCGTTTATGTCTCCCACAACTATAATAGCTTGCAAGTCTGGACGGTACCATTTGCTGTAATAGTCGCGTAAATCGTTGTAAGGAAATGTTCTAACAATGTCTATATTGCCTATTGGCATGCAGTCAGAATACTTTGTTCCGGCATAAATAACGGGCATAGCTTGTTCTGAAAGTCGTTGCATAGCCATACCAGAGCGGCGTGTTCGCCATTCTTCTTCTATCACTCCCCGTTCTTTGTCTATCTCTTTGTCGGTTAAAAGTAGTTCGTGGCTCCAGTCGTTTAGTATTAATAGGCACGAATCAATTACGCCTTCGCGTGTTACAGGTGCCGCCGATATGTTGTAAACAGTTTGGTCTACGCTGGTATAAGCATTAAGATTGGCACCAAACTTAATGCCTACGCTTTCGCACCAAGCTACTATTCCGGGTTGCAAAGTGTTGCCTGGGAAGTGTTTTGTGCCGTTAAATGCCATGTGTTCTAGGAAGTGTGCCAGTCCGCGTTGGCGTTTTTCCTCGAGAATAGAGCCAACTTTCTGTGCAATATAGAAGTCTGCTACGCCTTTAGTTTGTGCATTATGGCGTATATAATAGGTCATTCCGTTCGGCAAAATGCCCTTTCTTATGGTGTTATCGTTATCTATTTTTCCTTGTTGTGCATATATATTGCATGCAAAGAAAAGTGCTACAATGGTTAGAAAGTGTTTCATTTTGTTTTGCATATTTTGCTTTTTATGTTTTGTTTATATTGTTATTGTGGTTTGTTTTGCCAGCTTTTATGTTGTTTAAGGCATCTTTGAGCACGATGGAACAGCGTTTGGCGTGAAGTCGTTGGTAGAGTTATTGGTATCAATCCACCCATTTTCGTTTCTTTTTCTTACCACAGCTTTGTTGTAACGAGCCTCATCAAAGTCTACATTTCCACAGTAAGTGAAGCCCTTATCTAGCCTTGCCGATATTATATTCCACTCGTATACGGTGGGAACGGCAAGGTTTACGGCATCTATTATCCACGCATTTGGCATAAAATATTCGTTTTCGTTCATTGGCACCACTATGTCTCCTTGTTTAAAAATGTAGCCAAATTTGTATCTATATTGCTTTGTATATGTGCTTTGGTCTACCATTGGGCGAGCCAATGCGTAGCTTTTTACTCCACGAGTGTGCATTACAAACGTTCCATTAAAGTTAGCATACCAGTTTAAAAGGTTGGGTACTTTGGGGTTATCTTGGTCTCCTTCGGGGTGCGAAGACTTGTCGTAGATTTCAAAATCTGCCTTTCTCAGGTCGAAAGAGTTAGGGTTTATGGGACGATGGTCTATGGCGGTGAGAGCTATAAGTAGTTCTTTTCCGGGCAGAACTGGTACATCGTGTCCGGTGCCGGGTATGACATAGATGGCAGAAATGGTCATTGCTTCGTTCCTAATATCGGGTTGATAGTCGTGTTTATCGTCGCTTGTGAAGAACGATTCTATGAAAGCTATGCCGTCAGCATACATTGTTGTGTCGCTATTATTGCCTATTTTGATGTACTGATCGTCGGTATACATAAACCCATCGGGGGTTGTTGTGCCGGTAAAGAATATTTCTGATATTACAAATCCCTCTTGTGCAGAATACACATTTAGGGCTATTTGGGTTGTTTTTTGGGGTTCGGCTGCGCTAATGGCTATGTTTTGGCATTCGGCTTTTACCTTTGCGGCTATGTTTTGGTTGTTTAATTTATAGTTTATAGTGCCTTTTACGGCTATGTTATAGTTGCCTTCGGGTATAGAAACTGTGGTTTCGAACCTCTTTCCAGCGGGTTTAAAGTTGGTAGCGGTATATTGTTTGCCGGTTTCTACATTGGTTAGCACGGCTGTTGCTTGGGTTAGTGTTGCGCCATTTATATTGAGTGGTATGGTGAGCGCAAGGCTATGGTTTGCTATTTGGGGTTCTATGCCGTTGTCGTTATAGTTTGTGCACGATGCGAAAGCTATGCAAAGCATTGCAAATAGTGCTAATATTGGGTTTTGCTTTTGGCTGTTTTTGTTTATATTCATTGTTATATTGTGTTGTTATAATGGGTTTTTTGTTAGAAGGTTACGCCCATTGCAACGTTTGTTTCTACCTGATGTAGCAAGGCAGAATGGCTATAAGCGAAGGCTGTTTTTAGGAAAACGCCTACCCCTTTCCACTGTTTGGGCTGATGATAGACGGTGCATTGTGTTGCTAAAGTCCAGAGATGCGCTGTTTTGGTGGCATATATGTTGTTTACAAGTTGTGTTATTTGCTTATCCATAATGGCGTATGGCATAACAATTCGTTTAGAGTTGTTGTGGAAATAGGCAGCATTTGTGTTCCATTCTATTTGCCATTGTGCTGTGTTTTGGTGTTTTTGTTGTGTTTTGTTGCACCATAACCACTGCCAACCGAGCCGTCCGTAGGTTTTTGCAAATGCCATTTCGCGTCGCAAATCTATGTATTCCGAATAGTCGTTTAGCCACCCTAACTGTGCGTTAAGCATTATTTTCGATTGGTTGCCTGTGCTTAATGCTCCGCCCAAATGGTAGTCGGCTTTGTTGTTTTGGTACATTGAGAGTGTTATAAGCGACTTATATTCGGTGCTCGACGAGCTTCCTGCTATGTGTTCTTTACCTCGCCGGTGTTCCGTACGGTATCCTGCGAAGAGTGCCCACCGCCATTTTCCTTCGTGTTTCCAGCCTGCTTGTGCTGCCATAGTGGTAACTTCGAGTTTGCTAATGGGTAGTGCGTTAAGTTCGGTAAGTATGTTGTTGTAAGGCATATATGTTCCTTCGACTGACAAATATGCGCCACTGGTGTTTAATGGAGTTAGCTGTAGGTCGGCAATGGTGCCTGTTCCTTTATAGTACGACGAGCGTATTGCACCTGCAAAGCGCACATAGTTGGTTCCAAGTCCCGTCATGTGGTATTCTGGAACTACGCCCAAAGGGTTGTAAAAGTCTACATTGTTGGTTTGTTTATAGGTGTGCATACCCACTCCTGCCCCTATATTGTAGTTTCCATAAGCACGAGCCAGTCCCACACGTAGGGTCAAATCGGTTGCTATTCCTCGTGGTCTGGGGTCGATGGTTCGGTATTCGTGTTCGGCTCTAAAGTTTATTTTTGCTCCAAAGGTCCATTGTTTCAGCTTCACGGCATAGCCTCCGTAAAAGGCATATTGCTCGTTTTGCAGGTCTCCTCCAATGGTATCTGCCATTACGTATGGGTATAGTTGTTCGTAGTCGGAGGTGGAATTGAAACGTATATTGCGTATTTTTCCTGTTTTGTAAGATGCTCCTCCCCATACGGTAGTGGTAGCATTGAGATGCAAATAAGAGCTTACGGTTGCATTGCCCAGTGTGTGTGCATTGCCCAATTGTGGTTGTTGTGGAATGTTGGCATGTTTATAGTTCAGGTTCAGATACATTTCCGATAGCGATGTGGTGTACACGTTGTGCATAAAAGCTGGGTTGTGCAGGGCGTTGTCTAACACTTTTGTCCACTGGTTTTGGTGTTCGGCAATTGCTATAGTGTCTTTTTCGTGTGCTCTTATGGGCGAAAACAGCAAACAACAACAAAGGGTTATAAATAGGTATCTTCTCATTTCGTATTTACATAAGTAGGTGGTTGAATTTCAAAAGTATGGTTTTTGCATTGCAAAAAGGTAGTTTTTGGCGTGCAAAAAGGTAGTTTTTGTTTTGCAAAAAGGGGGTTTTTGTTTTTGCAGGAATTATATAGTTTATACATACCAATAGTTTATTGTTTTTACATAAATAGTATATTGGTGCGTATTTGTGTGGGGTGAGCAACAATTTCTATATAGTTTTCCGATGCTCTATAGTATTTTACGCCTTCTGTTCCGTCTGCCATTCGGTATCGTATGGTACCTTCGGCGTCCATCATATATGCTCCTCGCAACACGTTAATGGTGGCAGTGTTTTCTTGAAATGTGGAAACGGTGTAGCTTCTGCCATTCGATAGGTTTTTAAGCACCACAGTTCCTTGCATTTCTATGGGTGTTATAGTGTCGGGAACTTGCAGTGTTACCATTGCTTGCGTATAGTAGTCGTCGTCTTTTTGTGTACACCTTATTGCCAGTAAGGGTAGCATAAGCACAACCATAATATAGAATAAGCATTTCATTGTAGGGTTTGTTTTTATGTGTTTGGATAGGCACACGGTGTGCGTTTCCGTATTTTTCTATAGTTTTACGTTCATTTCCAGTCCGAAATATGGTGTTACATATCGTCTTATAACAAAGTTGTTGCGTTTGTAATCGGGGTGTATGTCCCACAGTTTGTTTACAAATAGTGCCACCATAAGCTTGTTGTTGAAGAGTTTTTTGGTAGCCTTCAGGTTCAAATCCATACTAAATGGAACGGTTTGTCGGGTAAACATTCCATCGGTATAGGTTCTAACGAGATATTGTAAGTAGGTATCGTGTGTGTCGGTTTCGGTGTATGGGTGTATGTTTCCGTTGGTATCCATATATTTCAACGGCATATTTTCTTTCCGCATAGACTGTTCTGCGGTGAGCCAAACACATTGTGCCGATAGCGAGAAGCCCAATTTGAGTTTTGGAATGGTGGTATCGAAGGTGAAATTGGTATTTACCATTTCTCTTATAAAGCCATCGTCGTCTTTGTATATGCCCACTATTTCGAGTGGTTCGCCACCCACCATCTTAGCAGGTTTGTACATTATGGGTTGCGAATTGTGGTATTCGGTGCGAAACCAAGCCCCTGTTATGGTGAGCCTAGTATTGATAACAGGAAAGCGAACTGTGGATAGCACCCACTCTAAACCTTGTTTATAGGTTCTACTACCATTAGAAGCGTGGTCGTAAGCCCGCATTACGCGCTTTGTTTGGTAGGGCAATGTGCTAATATCGGGACGGTTTGTAAGTGCATCGGGGTCTATTCCAGAGGCATCAAACTCCTTATAAGCGTATGGAGCATATACTTCCATAGTGCGAAAACCCGATTTCATGTCTTCCACAAAATAGGTTAGTGTGAGCCTGTTTCCACCCCATTCCACATCTGTTTTGGCTTCCCACTTTAGGTTTCGTGCCGCTTTCAGTGCCGTGTTAGTAGGGTCTACCACGTAGGTTTGTAGGTACATACGCCTGTATTGTGGGTTTTCGTGATAGTAGTTCAGCTCTACTATGTCCATATAGGTGGGTTCTGGATAGAGCAAATCTATGGTTGGAAACATACTTTGCCAGCCTATTCCGCTCGAAAGGCTCACTGTTATGGGGCGTTGGCACAGGTTAAACGATGGAAAAGTCCACCCTGCATTCAGTCGTGGGTCTATATTCACCTTATTATATATGGCAAAACGTTTACTTATACCCAGCATTGTTTCGGCTCGCACGCCCATTTCTATGTCTAATTTGTGGTTTCCTATGCCTTTACTAAGGGTTTCTTCTATGTAAGCAGCCAATGTTTGCGAGGCTGGAATGTCGGCATATCGGCGCGGACGATACGATGCTCCGGTGTAAACGGGGTGCAAACGGTCGAACATTTGACCCTCTCCAAGGTTGCGATCCATCTGGTAATCGGTTCCCACAAGCATAGTGTTAGAGAGTCCTTTTATGGGTAGTGTAAAGTTGGCATTGGCTTTTAGATACACGCTAATGGGTTTTCCGTCTACCGTATGTGTGGCGGTATATTTGTAAGGAGATATTAACACGGCATCGCTTTCGCCGTTTGTCATGGTTGTTGCTGCGGGTGTGTCGCCGTCTAACTGTACAAGTTTGGTGCGTTCTAAGCGGTTTCGTTCGTACGAAAACGATGCCGACAGCTCGCCATTGGTAAAGAAAGTTTTATTGTTTTTGCTATTTATGGCAAACAAAAAACTGGTTGCATAGCGGTTGTAGGTAGACTTATACTTGTCTATTCCCCCATGGTTGAACTCTGGATCTACCTTATCGTTGTCGAACGAACCACCATAATCTACATTCAACGAGGCGTTATAGCGCATTGTTTCTGTGTTCCATTGTTTGTTAAGACGTGCCGAAAGGGTGATGCGTTGGTAGGTTTCGAGCAGGTTTCGTGGCTCTGCTTTGTTGTCAAGATAGTCGGCACTGAGGTTGAGCGATAGTTTTTTAGATTGCCACTCAAAGGCTTTTGCCAAATAAAACAGCTTCGAATCCATATCGGCTTTGAACCTTGCGGAGAGGAAATTGCCACCTTTTGTTCGCTTAACCTTTACTAAACCGCTGGTAAGATCGCCATATTGCACCGACGGAATGCCTCGCACAATGGTTACTTCTTGTATATCGTCGGTAGAAATAGTACGCATATCTACTCCTGCATTTGTGTAGTTTCGTTTGCCAGATGTGCGGTCTACTGCTCCCGAAAGGTATTGCATGTTTCCATTTACGCTAACTGGTGCACCGTCAATAATAAAGCGTGTGCCCAGAGAAGAGGTGTTATACTGGTTGCTTGCTATGGGCACTTCGCGCAGATTTATGGTGTTTGGCACATTAAGATGTGGGTCGTGTGCTCGTCCTCCCGGTAAAAGTTCCAGCAAATCGGTAAAGCTTGAGGGCTGCAAATGCTCCATTGCTTGCTTGCTAATGGTGGAAACGCTCGACAAGCCACGCCCTTCTTGTGCGGTAACAACCACTTCTTGCAAACTGTTTACGTCTAAATTTAGATGGTAAACTGCCCCTTGTTTGGGCACCACTTGTAGGGGTTTGTAGCCTATATAGGATATTTTTACCTGCTGATTGAAGCTTGTTGATAGTAGGAAACAACCGTTTTGGTCGGTTACGGCTACTATTTTTTTTGTGTTAAGTGCCATAACTGTTGCGCCTATAATGGGTTGCTGTGTGCCTGCTTCTAACACTTTGCAACGCATTTGGGCTTGTATCTGACTACAAAATAGGCTTACAAGGAGTGTAAATAAGAGTTTTTTCACCTTATATTAAATATTTTTTTGTTGCTATTTACAATGTTTGTGGGGTTTAATTGTAGGGAGCACGGTTTGTTGCCTGTACATTTTTTATATGCCAATGCATCACATTCGCAATTCTACAATAGCAGAATTGTGTTTCGCAAATGGTTGTTATGCATTTAAAAGTACCAAAGTTTCCATGCAAAAAGCGCACGGAAACTCTGGTTTTTTACTGTATACGAAAGTGTTGTTACCTGACTACTATTTTCTTACCTCCATGTATATAGATGCCCTTTTGTACGGGTTGAGCTATGCGTCTGCCGTTTAAGTCGTACCAAGCACCATTATCTTTGCTATTCATAGTGGCGTTGCTGATGCCAGTAGCATCGTCGCCGTCAAACTCTTTCCACGTAAATAGGTCCATAGAACCTGTTGCTTGCTTTGGTGTCCACCCACGTTCTTTCACCGCTGTGGCTTGTTTTACGGTTAAAGAATTGTGTTCTTTGTCGTAAAGTTTGTTGTAAACGCAGAACTCTCTCTCGTTTCCTTCGGTTTCTTTTACCAGAGATGCTATAAGTTTATCCATTGATTCGCCAGCCAACTTGTTGCCCCAGCACGACAAGAACTCTATTCTTGGATTGTGTGAAACGTCTAATTTGGTAAGACTATTCTGGCTACATTCTAACCTTTCGAGGTTCGGATTCTCAGAAACATCTAAGTTTTCAATGCCGTTTCCATTCACCCATAGCTCCTCAAGAAATAGAAGTTTTGTTACGTCAATGGTTCTTAGGTTTTGGTTTTCGCCTACATTAAGAGTTCTAATGTTAGGACTATTGCTCAAATTAAGTGCCGTAATTTGTGTTCCTTGCAACGATATTGCTGTAAGGTTTTGGGTGTTTTCTAAATTAACAGTGGTGAGTTCTTTGCAATAGCTTGCCCAAACCACGCTTAAGTTTGTTGCTTTAGAAAGATCGATACTGGTAATTGGATTTTCGTTTACCCGTAGTTCGCGCAGTTCGTTAGCCTTACTTAGGTCTATAGAAGTTACACCTTGTGCTGGCATAGATAGGTAGTCTGCATCGCCATGAATGGTTATTTCGGGTGCATTTACTGTGAAAAACACTTTCATTCCTGCCACGCTTATGTTGCTTGCACCGTCTATAGAGAAGTTATCGCCTATGTTAGGGTCTTTATCTTTTGTGTCTCCGTCTTCGTCTAAACCGTCGAAAATAAGCATTTCTATCGTCATTTTCTGTCCTATTGGTGTGTTTGTTTTAAATTTAATTACACCATTTCCCACCGCAGCCATAGCATTGGTGAACGAAAAAAGTAGTCCGCACACGAACAACAAAAAGTAGTTTTTTCTCATAATAATTATCATTTAGAATTTGTTTTATAATATTTTTATTTTGCAAATGCAAAGTTAGTAAGATATAAAAAGGTGGGCAATACCCAAAAATAGGTAAATATTATATAGCCAAATAGCACCAACGCAACGCCATTTTGGGGGTGTTCGGGGGCGTGGTACGATGTATTGCAATGCCATTTGTGGGTGTTCGTGGGTGCGGTATGATGTATTGCAAAACAAAAAACACTCTCTTAAAAAACAAAAACCATACTTTTGCAATGCAAAAACCTACTTTTTACACGCCAAAAACCATACTTTTGCAACGCAAAAAGGGGGTTTTTGAAACCCCCTCTATATAGTGCTGTGTTTCAGTATGATAGGCTGTGTTAGGCTAAAGGGCGTAAGCACACACCAAAAGCTATTTTTGGAATGTGTAAAACAAGTGGTAAGCTGCTTTTTAAACACCTATCTGTCTATGCCATTACGCGACAACACTCCTTTGGTGGTGTAGTAATGCTTCACCTCTTGCATATCTGTTACAAGGTCGGCATAGGCAATTAGTTGTTTCGGAGCATAACGACCAGTAAGCACAACTTCGGTTTTTGGGTCTCTGTTTTCTAATGCTTGTATAAGTTCGTCTATGCTAATAAGTTCCATGTGTAGTGCTATTGTTATTTCATCGAATATCACTACGTCCCATTCTCCCGAACTAAGAAGTTCTGCACACCGTGCTAATCCGTCTTGAGCGTGCTGTTTATCTATTGCCGAAGGGGCGCGCGTAAGTAGGCAACCATTACCAAATTGCTCTATAGAAAGGTTGTCTATGAACTTGGCAATACGTGTTTCGTTGTATTGTATCGACTTCATAAATTGTCCAATAAACACTTTTTTGCCTGCCATACATGCACGTATGGCTAGTCCAAAGGCTGCTGTGGTCTTCCCTTTTCCGTTGCCCGTGTACACTTGGACCTGTCCCCGAGCTGCTGTTCTCTTTACATTCATATAGCCAATAAATGGATATGCGGTGTGGAAATTTTGGTTTTCGCACCCTATTTTGTCCGACAGTTAATTATTGTTACACCATTTTTAGTCTCTCTAATCTATTATGTTTGTCTAAGTTTTTAGCTCTTCGAAGCATAGAGAATAACTGTATTTCAATGAGTCTGCCACGATATAGACATTTAAAACAATGCCCATTTTTTGTTGTTATTTAGTTTTGGCAAGACCATTTACCGCTACAAAAATAGGAAAATAAATAGAAAATATGGCATAATAAGGGTTATAATTAGAATAATGTTAGATATTTTCACATAATGAAAGTATAGATATTAAAAGCAAAACAAAACATTTTTGCGGTGCAAAGGCACATCTACGGCATTTTGGCACACCATTTGTATTGATACAAGCAGATAGAAATTAACAAATAAAAATATATAATATGCAAAAAGGAAAAATAGGTGTAACAACAGAGAATATATTCCCTGTTATTAAGAAATTCCTCTATTCAGACCACGATATCTTCCTTCGCGAGTTGGTATCTAACGCTGTAGACGCTACACAAAAGCTACGTACGCTTGCCGCAACAGGCGAGTTTAAAGGCGAAACCACCGATTTGAAGGTTCGTGTAAGCCTCGACGAGAAGGCAGGAACACTCACCGTGAGCGATAATGGTATAGGTATGACGGCAGAAGAGATAGACAAATACATTAACCAAATAGCTTTTTCGGGTGTTACAGACTTCTTAGACAAGTACAAAGATAAGGCTGAAGCCATTATAGGACACTTTGGTTTGGGCTTCTACTCTGCCTTTATGGTGTCTAAAAAGGTTGAAATAGTAACTAAAAGCTATCGCGACGGCGCACAAGCAGTACGTTGGAGCTGCGACGGAAGTCCTGAATTTTCGATAGAAGACACCGAAAAGGCAACCCATGGCACCGATGTTGTGCTCTATATAGACGACGATTGCAAGGAGTTTTTGCAGAAACAGAAAATAGAAAGCCTACTAAACAAGTACTGTAAGTTTATGGCTGTGCCTGTAGTTTTTGGCAAAAAGACAGAATGGAAAGACGGTAAAAGCGTGGAAACAGACGAGGATAACGTTATAAACAACGTGGAACCGCTATGGACAAAAGCACCCGCTGAACTGAAAGACGACGACTATAAGCAGTTCTATCGTACACTCTTCCCAATGAACGACGAGCCTTTGTTCTGGATTCACCTAAATGTTGACTATCCATTCCACCTTACTGGTATTCTGTATTTCCCACGTGTGAAGAACAATATAGAGCTTCAGCGTAACAAAATACAGCTATATTGCAACCAAGTATTCGTTACAGACCAGGTAGAAGGTATTGTTCCGGAGTTTCTTACCCTACTTCATGGTGTGATAGACTCACCAGATATTCCACTGAATGTAAGCCGAAGCTATTTGCAAAGCGATGCTAACGTAAAGAAAATATCTACTTACATTACCAAGAAAGTGGCAGATAGGCTCAACGGAATATTCAAAGAAAACCGCAAAGAGTACGAAGAAAAGTGGCAAGACCTTAAGCTTTTCGTGAACTATGGTATGCTTTCGCAACCCGATTTCTACGATCGTGCAAAAGATTTCTCGCTCTTTACCGATGTAGATGGCAAGAACTTCACCTTCGAAGAGTATAAAACGCTTATTAAAGACAACCAAACCGATAAGGACGGAACGCTTGTTTATCTCTACGCAACCAACAAAGAGGAACAGTATTCGTACATTGAAACAGCACGCGCAAAGGGATATTCGGTGCTGTTAGCCGATGGACAGCTAGACGTTCCTATGCTTTCTATGTTGGAACAAAAGCTCGAAAAGTCGCGTTTTGTACGGGTAGACTCTGACATTATAGACCATATTATTGCGAAAAACGATGAAACAAAGGGCGAAAAACTTGGCGAAAACGATGCCGATACACTAACACAGGCGTTCCAATCGCAGATGCCTAAGGTGGAAAAAGCAGAATTTATGGTGAACGTAGAACCACTTGGCGAAACCGCTCAGCCTATTGTGGCTACACAAAACGAGTATATGCGCCGTATGAAAGAGATGAGCCAATACCAACAAGGTATGGGTTTCTATGCACAAATGCCCGACACTTACACCATTGTACTGAACTCTGACCATGCCATTATTAAGCAAATTCTGAACGAAAGCAATGCTTCTACTGCCGAAAAACTGCAGCCTATACGTAGCGAAATTAAGGGCTTGCAGGCGCGCGAAGCTGCCTTACGACAGGAACAGGGTAAGAAAAAGCCAGAAGAAGTTACCCAAAACGAGAAGGACGAACTTAAGAATACAGAGGACGAACTTACAAAACAGCGTAACGAAAAGAACTCTGTGATAGCCGATTATGCCAAGAACAACAATGCCATACATCAGCTAATAGACCTTGCTCTCTTGCAAAACGGATTGCTAAAGGGTGCTGCGCTCGACAAGTTTATTAAGCGTTCGGTAGACTTAATTAAGTAAACCGACAACGATAACACATAGTTTTAAACCTCGTTATATGGAATTTTCCTTTATAACGAGGCTTTTTTTATATTGCAATAAAACACCAATAGCGATAGAAAGAAGGGCAAAATAAAAGATATTAGCTATTTTTTCTAAGAATAAGAACCGTAATACAAGAATTATTTATATATTTGCATTATGAAAAAAGAGTTAGGAAAATGGTTTATGGATATAGCAAAGTATATGGTAACAGCTTTGCTATTATCAACAGCTTTTGGTAGTATGGATCGCCTATGGGTGCTTGTTTGCGTTGTAATTGGCGTAATATTGACCTTAGGTTGGGGACTTATTTTAATACAACAAGACGAAAAACAAAAGAAAGGAGAATAGTATGGGAGCAATAGTAGCATCGATTTTAGTTTCGTTATTAGCAACAATTAGTGGTCTTTACTTTATATATCAAGACAAAAAGAACCGTAAACCCTAACGGAAAAGGATAGTAATTAGAAGTTAGGAGAATAGTATGGGAGCAATAGTAGCATCGATTTTTGTTTCGCTGGTAGCGACAATTGGAGGTCTTTACTTTATGTATCAAGACAAAAAAGACCGTAAGTCCTAACGGAAAAGGATAGTAATTAGAAGTTAGGAGAATAGTATGGGAGCAATAGTAGCATCGATTTTAGTTTCGTTATTAGCAACAATTAGTGGTCTTTACTTTATGTATCAAGACAGAAAGAACCGTAAGTCCTAACGGAAAAGGATAGTAATTAGAAGTTAGGAGAATAGTATGGGAACATTAGCAGTAGCAATTTTGCTCTTTGTGGGCGCAGTAATTGGACGTCTTTACTTTATGTATCAAGACAAAAAAGACCGTAAGTCCTAACGGAAAAGGATAGTAATTAGAAGTTAGGAGAATAGTATGGGCGCAGTAATAGTATCGATTTTTGTTTCGTTAATAGCAACAATTGGAGGTCTTTACTTTATGTATCAAGACAAAAAGAACCGCTGAATCTATGCCAATTCGCTGCTATCTTTAAGGCAAATGGCATACAACAACTTACTGAAACCCTATCGGCAAGTTGCAACATACATAGATATAAAAAGGTGAAATCGTTGTTAATTTCACCTTTTTTTATTAAGTTTGCACTGTGTTCTTTGCACTTTTGTAAAGAAGACACACCCTTTGAGAAACAAAAAAGGAACGAGAATGAAGATGGATATAACCAAAATAAAGAACTTTTTTACCACAGAAATGTGGCAAAAAACAGAGTATATGTCTAAACGTAAAGGTATTGCTATTAGACTGTTGCAGAAGTTTTACCTTACAATAAAGTTCTTTATAGAGCGCGAACACATAACTTTCGCTGCTCAGCTGTCGTTCTCTACCATTATGGCAATAGTGCCAATTGCAGCCATGATATTTGCTATTGCCAACGGTTTTGGCTTCGGTAAGTTCATAGAATCGCAGTTTAGAGATATGCTTTCGGCACAACCCGAAGTGGCAAACTGGTTGCTAACACTCACACAATCGTATCTTACGCATGCCAAAACAGGCATTTTTATTGGCATCGGACTACTTATTATGCTCTACAGTGTGTTCTCTTTGATAAACACAGTAGAGCGTGTTTTCGACAGTATATGGCAGGTTAAGGGTACACGACCCATCAGTAGGGTGCTCATAGACTACACCGCTATGATGTTTCTGGTGCCAATCAGCATCATCATAATGTCTGGACTGAGCATATATCTCTACAGTTTCGTAGAAAATTTAAACGGTTTTTTATTTCTCGGAACCATTGCACGCTTCTCGCTACGCTATCTTCTGCCGTGGACAATACTAACTTTTATGTTTGTAGTGCTATATGTTTTTATGCCAAATGCAAAGGTTCAGCTTAGCAAAACAATAGGACCCGCTGTGCTAGCCAGCCTTTTAATGCTCGCCTTACAAGGTTTCTACATTCACGGACAAGTGTTTCTAACAAGCTATAATGCCGTGTATGGATCGTTTGCAGCACTTCCTTTGTTTATGTTATGGATGCTTATGTCGTGGTATATATGCCTCTTTTGTGCCGAACTCTGCTATATAAACCAGAATTTAGACTACTACCAATGCACTATAGAACCAAAAAAGGTTTGCTATAACCACTTTCTTGCAATGAGCGCCACCGTGTTAAGCTACATTTGCCAACGCTTTGCCAACGACGAAGAACCATACACGGCTTTAGAACTGGAGGAAAAAACGGGCATTCCTATACGTGTTACAATGGCTATATTGGACAGATTGAAAACCATTGAACTGATTACCGAAAACCATTTGCCTACAACTAACCGAGTTACATACACTCCTACGCACGACACTAACAACATTAGCGTGGGCGAACTGGTGGACCGTATGGGAACAGAACCTACACAAAGCACCGAACTTAACCACCATTTGCCTGAATATGCATGGCAAAAAGATGCGTACAAAAAGGTGGAAACTATTCACAAAAACTATCTTAACGCTCTGAAAAACATAAATATTAAAGAACTTGTAAACACACAAACATAATACAACAACACGTCTGCAACGAATTATTCACCCACCAAATGGGGAGTGTTCGTTGCGCATTTCGTGGGTGTTCGTTGCGTATTTCGTGGGTGTTCGTTGCATTTTCGCAATCCGTTGGGACACATTTGGCAATCCGTTAGCAGCGTTACGGCAAACCGTTAGCAGCCGTAGGGGTCCGATTCATCGTGCCCACATATACGTATTCGCAACGCATTCGCAATCCGTTGGGACACATTTGGCAATCCGTTAGCAGCATTATCGCAAACCACAAGCAGCCGTAGGGGTCCGATTCATCGTGCCCGCATATACGTATTCGCAACAACATTGCACACCATTTGAAATGCCTTCACGGAACGTTCGCAACGTGTTCATTCTCCGTATGTTACATATTCACCATGCAAAAGTATGGTTTTTGCGCCACAAAAGTATGGTTTTTGGCGTGCAAAAACCCCCTTTTTACATTGCAAAAACCCCCTTTTTGAAATACCAAAATGGGGTTCTGAATTTAGAGCATATACGGCAATACTAAAACACAGAATGTTTTTTGCTGCCACACAAATGGGCGGTGGATATGTAAAAAAAATGATTCGATAATGGCTGAATGTATCTTTACAAATTAAAAAAGCGGACTTCGCAGCCCGCAGATATTATATAAATTAGGGTATTAGCTAGTAAGGTATATAAGATTGTTTCAGGATAACGAATGTAAATGTACACTATTTTCATTTAAAAACAAAATGTTTGTCGGCAAAAAACACCTCTTTAACTAATTTTAAAATAGTGTGCGATAACAATCAGTATAGTCTGCCCTTTTCAACAAATATACCATAAAATTAGAGTTACATAAGTTTTACATTTTAGCCACATATAAATGGCATTTAGAAAGCATAATAATGGAAACAGAAAACAAAAGTTATGGTAAAACAAAAACCAACAAAACAAAACGACACATTATATATATAGCAAAAATGTAAGCTATATACAACAAAAATATAAGCCATATTCAGCACGAGAATACAACCCAAGATGACGAAGAAAAAAGTGGATATGGTGAAGTTAAAAGCATAAAAAGGCAATGGAAAAGAACCAAAATGGCGAAGAAAAAAGTGGCTAATAACAGAAAAGTTATCCTGAATCAATCGTCTTCTACCTAATCTATAACTTTAACTGAAGAAAACTTTAATAAACTTAAATATAAACATTTGAAGAGCATCACTGCCCCTGAGAAAAATCGTATACAGTGTTTTTAAAACACAATTTATAACAACTTACTTATTAGAAGTAACGTTTTTTCTACTTTTAAGATGGTAGCAAAGATAGTAATAAATACTTAAAACCACAAATAATTCACTGTTTTTATTCATTTATTTGCATTTAATTGATTTAAATCAAGTATTATATTGCAAAACAATACATATTTTTCCATAAAACTATACACCGAGAAAGCAAAAAGCCTTCTATAATTTCAACAAAACAAGTAGTTGGCTATCAAGATGCAGAAGAGATAAAAATGAGTTAATTCCTTTGCCATTTACATTTATTATAGTACTTTTGCAATGAAGTTTAAAAACGGTAACAATGATGTTTAAGAAGAGAAGGTGGCACTGTCTACCCGGGCAAGAGCCAACCGAAATGGATAAAAAAATAATGGAATTCGAGAAGAAAGGAAAGCTTGTACCTACTCGAAACCTTATAAAAACTCCCGAACAAATAGAAGGAATACGCCGTGCTGGCGTTGTAAACACAGGTTGCTTAGACGCTGTGGCAGACGCTATTCACGCCGGAATGAATACACAAGAGATAGACGATATATGTATGGCGTTTTGCAAAGAACACAATGCCACACCTGCATGCCTTAACTACGAAGGCTATCCAAAGAGTGTTTGCACCAGCATAAACGAGGTGGTATGCCACGGAATACCCAAAAAAGAAGACGTTTTACAGGAAGGCGACATTATAAATGTGGATATGACGTGCATTGTTGATGGCTATTTTGCAGATGCAAGTCGTATGTTTATTATTGGAAAAACTACTCCAGAGAAAGAACAATTGGTGCGTGTTGCAAAAGAATGCTTAGACATTGGAGCTGCAGCAGCTAAGCCTTACTCGTTCGTTGGAGACATTGGACACGCCATAGAAAAGCACGCCGAGAAGTACGGATATGGGGTTGTGCGCGACCTTTGTGGGCATGGCGTGGGCTTAAAGTTCCACGAAGAGCCCGAAGTTCTACACTATGGACACAAAGGAACAGGTATGCTGCTGGTGCCAGGAATGGTTTTCACCATTGAACCAATGATAAATCAAGGCACATGGAAAGTGTTTATAGATGCCGACGACCCATACGGCTGGGAAGTAATAACGGGCGATGAACTACCATCGGCACAGTGGGAACACACCTTTGTTATGACCGATAACGGGGTAGAAATACTTACACACTAAGCCAAAAACACAAAACAGCAACATAAAAAGGCTACACAGACGGTGCGCAAACAGCACAAGAAGAAAACAATAATGAAGAAAAACGAGGATATTTATATACTTGGCATAGAGAGTAGCTGCGACGATACCAGTGCAGCAGTACTGAGAAATGGTGTGATTCTTAGTAATGTTACAGCCTCACAAGACGTGCATAAGGCGTACGGAGGCGTTGTTCCAGAGCTGGCTTCACGGGCACACCAACAAAATATAGTGCCTGTTGTAGACCAAGCTCTTAAGCGTGCCGGCATAACAAAGGAACAATTGTCTGCCATTGCCTTTACACGCGGACCGGGCTTAATGGGAAGTTTGCTCGTGGGTGTTAGCTTTGCCAAAGGCTTTGCAAGGGCTTTGGGCATACCACTAATAGACGTAAACCACTTGCAAGGACACGTTTTGGCTCACTTTATTAAGGAAAACGACGACGATAATAGCCAACCTCCATTCCCATTTATATGCCTTTTGGTATCGGGAGGCAACTCGCAAATAGTTAAAGTTAATGCTTATAACGATATGGAAGTACTGGGACAGACCATAGACGATGCCGCTGGCGAAGCCATAGACAAGTGTTCTAAGGTGATGGGATTAGGATATCCCGGCGGACCAATCATAGATAAGCTCGCCAGAAACGGCAATCCTAAAGCATATAAGTTTGCCGAACCAAACGTTCCAGGCTACAATTACTCGTTCTCGGGCCTAAAAACGTCGTTCCTTTACAACCTTCGCGAGTGGATAAAAGACGATCCTGACTTCATAGAACACCACAAAAACGACCTCGCAGCCAGTTTAGAGTTTACCATTGTAGACATTTTAATGAAGAAATTGCGTAAAGCTGTTAAAGACACAGGCATTAAACACGTTGCCGTAGCAGGCGGAGTGTCTGCCAATAATGGGTTGCGCAACGCCTTTCACGACCACGCTGCACGCTTCGGATGGACTATATACATACCCAAATTTAGCTATACCACCGACAATGCGGCTATGATTGCCAGTGTGGGAACATTTAAATTTAAAGACGGAAAGTTTGCTTCTATAGACCTTCCTGCCTTTAGTAAAGTTACATTTGAATAGATATTAACGACTATGGAATTTGAAAGTAAGATATTATCGCGCCAAATTGGCGACCTTATTTATGCCTCTGGCTATTCGCTTGGTACGGCAGAAAGCTGCACAGGCGGACGCATTAGCGAAACCATTATTGCTATTCCAGGTGCCTCTAACTATTTTAAAGGGGGCATTGTGGCATATACCGACGAGGTGAAAATGCACCTATTGGGTGTTTCTGCCGACACTTTGCAAGAACATACTGCCGTTAGCGAAGAGGTAGCAAAGCAGATGGTGAGTGGCGCTATTGATGCTTTACAGGTAGATTTTGCCATCGCCGTAACTGGAGTTGCAGGACCTGGAGGTGGTTCTGCCGATATTCCTGTGGGCACAATATGGATTGGATATGGATCGAAAGACGACATTCGGACTTTCAAAATTACCGAAAACTTCGGACGAGACATTAATCTTGCCATCGCAACCAATAGGGCAATACGCCTAATGCTCGACTTCTTAAAAGAGAAACTCGACGATAAAAAAACAGAAGAAGATAACAACGAACACGCTGTTCCTGATATGAAGGCGTAAAAAAACATTGCCGTTGCAACCATCGTAATATGCCATAAAAAAGCATTACAGATAGTTGCACACACCAAACAACAACAGATTGCTATGCTGTACACACAGTTCAAGCAATCTGTTTTTTAGTTTCTACCCACATATACCCTATTCACCGCAATCTAAAACAATATTTGGCAAAATTACAAAAACACACGTGTGCGAACACACTATATAATTGACGCACGTCAAGAAACCAGTTTTTATTTAAAAAAATACGCCAAAACATTTTTCAGTATCGCCAAACCTGCGTACCTTTGCATCGTCATTAAGACAAAAAGGTTATTAGATTGTTTAGGTTAATAGTAATAGATTTAGGTTTTTAGTTGTTTTATTTAAGGAGAACAAAAGAGATTGTTCAAAGTAATAGGATTAGTTTAAGGTAATAAAAAATTAGATTGAATAAAGGATAACATACGATGCGAGATTTTGAGGGGAACGCCGAGAGGCGCGAACCTATAAATCAAGCTGAGTTAAAAATGGGCATCTTGCCTGTTTAAACTAACGAAAGCGCAAGACTGTGATGGTCTGGCGCTTTTGCGTTATACCCCATTATGCAAAGTGTTTGCCATATCTAAAAACCAAAATGCACACCAAACCAAAATGCCGTTGCACCTTGTTTCCGCCAAATTCAGCATCAGAATGCGATGGCAGTACACCTTATATATAATACCACACTTCGTTGTTCCGTGCTCTTTGTTTAGTATATTGCATTTCAAAAAGGGGGTTTTTGCAATGTAAAAAGGGGGTTTTTGCACGCCAAAAACCATACTTTTGCAACGCAAAAACCATACTTTTACACGGCGAATATGTAACATACAGAGAATGAACACGTTGCGAACATTCCGTGAAGGCATTTCAAACGGATTGCGAATGCGTTGCGAATACGTATATGCGGGCACGATAAATCGGTCCCCTACAGCTGCTTGTGGTTTGCCATTACATTGCGAACAAATTGCCAAAACATTGCGAACAATTGCCAAAATGTTGCGAACAGATTGCTAAAACAATTCAAACGGATTACGATAACAATTCTAACGGGCTGCTGTAACGTTGCAGATGCCTATAAAAAACAAAAAAGGCACGTGGCAAAAAACCACGTACCTCCCATAAATTTATTAACTTTAAAATTTTTAGAAATTACTCTTCAACTACTGAGAAGTCTTCTTTTGAAACTCCGCATAGTGGGCATACCCAATCGTCTGGGATATCTTCGAAGGCTGTTCCTGGTGCTATGCCACCGTCTGGATCGCCTACTGCTGGGTCGTAAACATACCCGCAGGTATTGCATTCATATTTTTTCATAACGTCTTTGTCTTTATATTCGTTGTTAAATAACGCTACAAAGTTAGTAGTTTTATGTAATTCTTACAAGTTATAACGGTTAAATTATGTTATTGTTTCTATGTTTTTTTAGAATTCCACCGATAGTTTTGCGTTTATTTGTCTACCTGTTAGATAGTTAGGTACGGCATATTGCTGTCCCGAAATATCTGTAATCCAGTAGTAAGAGTTTACGTTGCTAATGCCAAAAAGGTTCAAGCAGTCTACGCCTACCCACACATTGCGGAATATAGAGTGGTGCGAACCATCGTTATTATCAAATATTCGGTAGCTCATACCTATGTCGGCGCGTTTGTAAGCAGGTGCTCTAAACGAGTTAGAACTTAGTTCTTGGTGTGGTGCAGAGAATGGAAGACCGTCTGCATACGCCAGTTTCAGCGACATTCTCCACCGTGTTGAGCCTGGAAAATAGTCGGTAAAGAAGAGGTTAAGGGCAAAACGCTGGTCGGTTGGTAGGGGTACGTTCTTGCCATTTAGCTTCATTGCGGTGTTCATAACACTTAAAGTGAGCCACGAATCGGCGCCTGGTACAAACTCGCCGAATAGTTTTAGGTCGAGTCCGGTGGCGTGTCCGGTGGTTTGTTTGTCGCCAAAATAGGTTACTTTAACGTTGTCTACCGTGTAAGGAACCAGTCGTGATATGGCTTTATAGTATGCTTCGGCAGTGAATTTAAATGGTCTGTTCATCATTGTAAAGCGGTAGCTCATAGACGCTAATGCGTGTATAGACCGTTGCGAACGTGTTTTTTTGTTCAGCGAGGCATATATTACGCCATTCACGGTGGCAGTATCGCGCAGTTCTTTATAGAATGGTGCCTGATAGTATAGTCCTGCTGCCACACGGAACGATAGGTTTCTGTTCCAGCCGGGTGTGATATTGAGCGATGCTCTTGGCGAAACTATACTCTCTCCGTTAAAGTTCCAGTAGGCGTAACGCACACCATAGTTCAGCCTAAACAGTGTTGGTATAGAGTCGTTGGTTTTAAAATTCCATGTATCTTGCACGTATGTTTCAATGCGTTTTGCGTTTAACGTGTTGCGAGCGCGTAGCGAATAAATCATATCGAGTGTTTCTCCGTTGTGCGGAATGTTGTATCCGGCAGAGTCGCGATACTCATATTCGGCAGAATTTTCCTTTATTTTCTCCATCTTATAGGTGAAAGCGCCTTCTATTTTGTGGTTTCCTGCACGGTGCAACAGCATTAATTTAAGACTTTTAACGTCTGCTTTCAGATAGTCGCGTGAGTGTTGCATGTAGGTTCCCACCCCTAAGTTCTCCGAAGTTTCGGTTTGTGTGAGCCAATATTGCCCCTGAATGTCGTATCGTTGTTGTTCTTTGGTAGAGAAAGCCGATGCTATTAGCGACACGTCTGTGTGTTTGGAGAGGTGTCGGGTAATGTTTAGCGAGCCGAAGAAGGTGCGGAAGAGGTCTTTTTCCTTACCATCGAAGTATACTTTAAACGACTTTACATTCTTTAGTGTACCAAATTTGGTTTCTCTGTCTTCGGGTTCGAAGTTGTAGTTGTTATCCGATATGTTCCCAATAAAGTCTATTTGCCACCGTTTAGATGGTTGCCACGACATATAAGTTTGGTAGTCTAAGAACGAAGGGTTATACTCTCCCTTTGTTTCTAACGTACCCAAGAGGTATCTATTTGTTTTATATCGAAGTCCGTTAGTCCATGTAAGCTTCTTCGATGATAGTCCAAAATATGCGCTTGCGCCCAACATCGATGCTGTAATAGAGCCTTCTGTGCGTTTAGGACGCTTATAAGTGATGTCTAAAGCCGAGCTCATTTTGTCGCCATACTTAGCTTCGAAGCCTCCCGTAGAGAAGCCAACACGGTCTACAAGGTCGGCATTTATAACAGAAAGACCCTCCTGTTGTCCGCTCCGAACCAAGAAGGGGCGATACACTTCCACATTATTTATATATACAGAGTTCTCATCGAACGTTCCACCTCGCACATTATACTGCGACGAAAGTTCGGAATGGGTAGACACTCCTGCCTGTGTTTGCAATATTTCTTCCACTGCATTGCCCGAAACAGACGGGTTTCGCTTAGTAGCTTCAACCTTTATTTCTTCGGTAGTTCCATGTTGTGGTGCGTGCGCTTCTACCACAACCTCTTCCAATTGGTTGTCGTTTGCAAGCTGAATTTGTAGAGTTTGCTTTCCTTGTGGCTTGTGCAACACCTTCACTTTGCTCTTATAGCCCAGCATAGAGAAGCGTATTTTAACCGAATCTTCACTCTGTAGCTGCATATTAAACTCGCCTTTAAGGTTGCTCATCGTAATTTTTCCTTGCGAAGCAACAATCACCGATGCCAGCTCTATGGGGTTTCCATCTTGGTCGGAAACCTTTCCTTGCAGCGTAAACGACTGTCCCATAGCGTTTCCTGCATATAGCAGGCACACAAACAACAGCACAATGGATAGAAATTTTGCCTTATTCATACTATGAATAACGTCTGTTTCTAACATTTATTGTATTGCTACATCTACCCGAAACACAAAAACAATGCAACCACCTACTAATTAAGGCTTTGCAAAAACCCACTTCTTGCACGCCAAAAAGGGGGTTTTTGCAATGTAAAAAGGGGGTTTTTGCACGCCAAAAACCATACTTTTGTGGCGCAAAAACCATACTTTTGCACGGCGAATATGTAACACACAGATAACGAACACGTTGTGAACGTTCCGTGAAGGCATTCTGAACGGATTGCGAATGCGTGGCGAATACGTATATGCGGGCACGATAAATCGGCTCCCTACGGCTGCGAACGGTTTGCGATAATGCTGCTGACGGATTGTTAATAATGTTGCGTTCACCCACGAAATTGGGTGCGAACACTCCGCCAGGCGTAGGGGCCGATTCATCGCGCCCGTATCCTGACATAATCAAATATACATATTCGCATTACCAAATACGTGTATCCGTTTCACCGCACATGCATTTCCGTCTCCTATTTCGTGGGTGTATACGTATATGCGGGCACGATAAATCGACTCCCTACGGCTGCTGACAGATTGCCAAAACATTGCTTACGGATTGCCAAAATGCTCACAACAGATTGCCAAAACATTGCTGACAGATTGCAAAAATGCCCACAACAGATTGTCAAAACACAAACAACACAAACACAAAAACACTACCATTGTGCACCACCCTACTGTTACCTATTTTATAAAACACACATACAGCCTCACACTAATACACATTATATATAACATTATGCACATTTTTAACTGTTTGCGAGAACATTTAGACAACACAAAAACAGCCGAAACTTATTTAAATATTAATTTATTAAAGATATGTAAACGTTTAATCTTTTTCACGTTATAAAGTTGTTTGTTTCAACAAAACATTCTATTTTTGCCATTGTTTAGTGGAACTCTTACGCTAATTAAAAACCAATCGCCTAAGAAAAGAGTCCACAACAAACTGAAAACAAGAGAGAACATAGAGAGAATAACATTAACTTAACATGTAAAAAATGAACAGAGAGAACAACACTTTACACAGCTTGTCCGAACATAGGACACCTGAAAAAAGCGAACCCGTCTGACTTTCATTCAAGACAGATACTGCAAAAAGCCACTGCAACAACTATAATGCAAAAGGGGCTACCACTACTATGCAAAAGCAGAAAGGCTTTTTAGCAACACAAAAAAAGCGTTCTCGAAAAAAAAGTACGTACAAAAACAACTTCGAAGACTAAACAAAAACTAGAGAACGCCATTCCAAATACATAAAGAAAAGGTTCCCTTTTACTGCAGAAAAGGACTAACCTGTATGTTAATATTAAGCATATTCCACTGGCTTAACAACAAGCAACACGGACTATGTAGGGGGTGTTGTATGCCCATTGCATAACAAACAAAAGGTGGAATGTGGAGTTACTAACAATTATTCAACTAATTTTTTTATGAAAAAGCATTTTCCGCTACTAACGCTATTACTAGGATTAAGCGTTACAACAGTAGCCAGCCCTATTCAACCACAACGGGCTAAGCAGCTAGCAGAGAACTTTTTTGGAGGCATTAAAGCACGAAAGGCTCCGCTAAAAATTACTTATCAGGCACAAAACAACGCCAACACAGGAAACAGTCTCTACTACATCATCAACAGAGACAACAATCAAGGCTTTGTAGTTGTATCGGGAGACACCAGAACAAGAGCCATTTTGGCTTACGCTGATAAGGGTAATCTGGACGAGGAAACTCTTAGAGACAACCCAACAGTGGCTGGAATGTTTCAAGAATATGCCGATCAAATAGAATGGGCACAGCAAAATGTGAAGGACGTTCCATCGCAATCGTACAAGCGTTTGGCGGCTCGTGGAGACTATAATGAACCTAAACACATTATAGAACCACTATTGGCGGTAGACAAAAATAACAGAGAAATGTTGCTGCCTACACCTATTAGCTGGGGACAACGATGGCCTTTCAACGCTTATAGCCCAAGCATTTTGTACAACGGAGTATCGTATAAAACAGTGTCGGGCTGTGTTGCTACTGGTATTTCTACCGTTTTAAGATGGCACAAATGGCCAGCTCGTCCAACAGGTTCTACATCGTATACATGGGAAAGAACTAGAAAGCAAATGCGAATAGACTACGATGCACAACCAGCATACGACTGGAACAATATGCCAGAAGGGGTTACAGGCAACGGATACGACCGAGCTACCAACAGAAAACTGAACAATACGCAAGCCGACAACATTGGTAGACTGCTAAGAGATGTGGGATATGGTGTGCGAATGAACTTTGGTCCACCCGAAATAGGAGGTAGTGGCGCATTGCTAACTGCTGCTACTTCTACACTTGTTGATAACTTTGGATACGACGGAAGACTATCGTGCCTTATGCGTTACAACTATTCTGACAACGAATGGTGGGCAGGAATACAAGACGAACTTACCAATTATGGACCTATTGTATATGCTGGTTTCTCGCAAGCTGGAGGACATTGCTTTGTTATAGACGGATTGGCAGAAGACCGATATGTACACGTTGATTGGGGCTGGAACGGCATGTCTAACTGCTGGACCTCTATTGATGTGCTGGAACCAGATACTCATGGCGATGGCGGAGGTGTAGGAGCGTTCTCTAAGGGACACCAAATGCTACGCTATTTAATGCCTGGAAACGGAAGTTTTGAAGCTATTACGGTTTCAAAAGGACCAAAACAAACTACATTTGCACGCGAAAACAACCAGTCTATTGAGGTTACTTTCAAGAATAATAAGGTTCAATACTTCTATGGAACATTCCGTTTGCTTATTAGCAAGGCTGGTATGAACTCGTTCCAAACACTTGCGCAATCGTATAAAGTTATGGTAAACGGAGACGCAGAACGCTCTTACACATTCAGCGCTAACCTTTCGAGATTCCAAGATGGACAATACGACTTACGCATAAGCTATTCGGCTGACGACGCTACATGGACTGATATTAAAGAAAACATTGCTACTATTACAATAGGAAACGGTAAACCTGACCCTAAACCAGAACCTAATCCTGTTGTTAAAAACCAATTTAGCATTGCACAAAAGTGCCAAACTACACAGGTGAAGCAACAAAACAACCAACAAATTCAGGTGGCTTTGAAGAACAATAGCACCGATGCATACTACGGATACTTTAAACTTGTTGCGAAAAAAGCTGGTCAGCAAAACGAAATACAATTGGCTACAACATCAAGTAAGGCGTATATGATGGCTGGAGACACTAAAAATATTTCATTCAATGCCGACTTTAGAAACGTTGAAAAGGGTGCTTACGACCTCAGAATTGCATACGTTGCAAACCAAAAATGGACCGAAATTGACGAAAGTGCAGGATACATTAACGTAAATGCTAACGCTATGGGAGCTAAAATTGTAGCTACTACTATGCTGCCAACACTTTCTACAAACGAAGGAGAACCTATTAAGGTGGAAGTTCCTGTAATGAATCAGGGCGACGAAGACTATAATGGCAAGGTGCAACTGCTGGCTAACGGAAACGTTATTTCAGAAGGTAACGCTACAATAACTGTTGAAGAAAAGGTGGTTTTGGCGTTCAGCACAAACAATGCTGCCTTTAACAACCTAAAACAAGGCACCTACAAACTATCGGTTGCATACAACAACGGAAACAAAGTAATGTATGGCACCACCGAAAACATAGGTACACTGGTTATAAAAACTAAGAATAATTCGGACCCAGCCAAAGGCGATGTTCGTCTAAACTCTGCCTTCTTCTATCAAAATGGTAAATATGTGGGAAGCAAATACTGCACCGTTGCAAAAGATGCCGACCTAGTTATAAAGGCAAATCTATACTCTTCTAACGGCTTTAACGGCCCAGTTAGAGTGTTTATTACCGACCAATATGGTAGCAAAGTGGCTAGTAGCAACGCATTGCAGACGGTTCAGAACATAACAATAGGTCAATATGGAAGCGGATACATAGAAGTTAAATTCAACAAAAACGAACTAACAAGCAACCACTACTACGTTTACATTGCATACAACGATGGAACTAAAGAAGTGTTTAGGTCGTGGGACGGTGTAGCTTTCTATGTTAGCAAAGGCAGTTCTTACCGTGGCAGAACCTATTATGGACTATACGACATGGGCATGACCGTATGCACAGACAACATGCCAACGGGTATTACATACATACCAGTAGGCATTGACAACGTGAATGTGGCTGCAGGATCTACCAACGGCATAGAAAACATTAACGTACAGAACGTTAAACTATACCCAAGTATAGCAAACGAAACTGTAACAATAGTAGCCGACGCTGCTGCTACTGCCTATATATACAATGCAACAGGCACAAAAATGGCAACCATAGCACTGGCTCAAGGCAACAACACTGTAGACGTTTCGCAGTTTACACCAGGTATATACCTCGTGAAAGTAAACAAAAACACACTGAAATTTATTAAGAAATAACATCTCTAAAGGGCTATATTGCAACCAACAAACGGCTGCTTTATAGCCCAAAACTCTATCGTCAGCATCTAAAAGTCATACTTTTGCAATACAACCCCTTTTGCTGTACGTTTGTTTGACAACGTACAAAACTATGTCGTACTTAGAACACCATACAGAAGATATATGGCAGAAACGATTGTTTGATAAACTGATGCGTGTCGAGGACAAACTCAACCGCCTGCTGATCCTGCAAGAGCAATCTGTTGATACAACTGTCCATCTACCCCTGAAACCGGAATATCTGGATATCATTGATGTATCCAAGATTCTCAAAGTGGAGCAAAAGATCATCTATAATTGGGTGTGGGCAGGAAAAATTCCCTATCTCAAAGCTAATGGCAGGTTACTTTTCCTTCGGGAAAGAGATAGATGAACTGATACGGAAGCGAGATGGTTGGTAACGAAAGACAGTATAATAATAAGTTAGATTTTGGCAATATATTTGTTTTATTGCCAAAATCTAACTATCTTTGCACCGAACCATTAATGCTAGCAGAATGAATGTCAGTAATATAATTGTAGATTTTGCAAACGCCAACAAGGAATTCAGAACGAATGACTTGTCTGAGTATCTTTCTGGGAAGATTGAACTTTCCAAGAAGATGTTGTCTTGGCATTTACGCAAGTTGTTGGACGAAAAAAAAATATTCAGAATAAGCAAAGGAGTATATACAACAATCCCAAAAAACATTTTCCGTCCTGTTCCTAATGCTCACTCCATTCGGTTATATAAGAAATTAAAAGCGGTATATCCCTTATTGGACTTTTGCGTCTATAACGGTGAAATACTGTCTGACTTGCAGCATCACCTGTCGTATAACAACAATATCTATATAGAAACGGAGCGTGATGCCACTGAAACCATTTTCCACTTTGTACAGGATATGCACGAACGCAGTTTCCTTTCGCCAAAGGAGGATATTATGTCCGATTATATCCGGTTGGACAAAAAATCCTTTATTGTGAAGCCTCTTGTTTCAGAATCGCCCATACAGGAAGTAAACGGCATAAATGTACCAAGAATTGAGAAGCTCTTGGTTGATATCCAATGTGACAGGGATTTCTTCTACCTGCAAGGGCAAGAGTCCTTGTACATGATGCAGAATGCCTTTGCCAACTATAATGTGAATATTGGCATGTTACTGCGATATGCCTCACGGCGCAATATTAAAGCGCAAATAGAAAAATATATCAAGGAATTTGTATGATCAAGAAGGAATGTATGACCACCGAGTGGATAAAGGCTATATCTGTTCGTAACAAATATAAAGACCTGAATCTGATAGAGAAAGTTATTAGGGCAATGTCTCTGCTGGAGATGCTGAAATTGTCTGGTTGCCCTTTCTGTTTCAAGGGCGGTTCGGCTCTGATGCTTATTTTGGGAGAATCTGCCCATCGACTATCCATCGACATTGATATTATCTGCCCACCTGGGACGGATATTGAGCCGTATTTGAAAGATATAGAAAAGTTCGGCTTCATATCCAAAACCCTTGAAGAACGGCAGCAGAGAGACACGAATATTCCAAAGAGTCACTCGAAATTCTTTTATCACATAGCTTATAAGAACGATGATAAACCTGCATATATACTGCTTGATGTCCTGTACGAGGATTTACAATATCATGCTACTGAAGAAGTCGAGATTAAAGGTCCTTTTATAGAATTGGACAATGAGCCGTTGAAGGTAACCGTGCCCTCTGCTGATGATATTCTCGGTGATAAACTTACAGCATTTGCCCCCAATACCTCAGGCATTCCTTATATCAAGGGAGACAGGGATTGCTCACTGGAAATCATTAAGCAGCTGTATGATGTAGGCAGGCTGTTTGAACATTCCGGTAACTTTCAGCACACTAAGGATACTTTCACCCAAATAGGGAAAATAGAATTGCAATATCGGGGCTTACCCGCTGAACTGTCACTCATTTATAAGGATATTAGGGAGACCGCCTTGTGTCTGGCTACCAGAGGGCAAATGGGTAAAGGTGATTTCAATATGCTGCAAAGTGGCATTAAGAAAATAGACGGCTACATCTATAAGGGGAAATATCACATAGAAGAAGCTATCGTAGATTCGGCTCGTGCGGCTTACCTTGCTACCTCAATAGAAAAATCAAGCACAAGAATTGAGAAATACGATGGAAATCCAAACACCATACTTGCCATGGAATTATCTTCTTCCGTCAATAATAAACTCAACAAATTGAAGAAAATACTACCTGAAGCTTTCTTCTATTGGGTCAAGACAAGCGAACTATTACAAAAATAACCAGTTAAATTTTGGCAACAAACAAGTATTATTGCCAAAATCTAACCGGTTCGACAAACAATTATAAATATACTTCCATTAGTGTCTCCACTTGGGTTTGAAACTCTGCAAACGGCAATCCTCTTCTTTATTTTGGATAGGGTTATTCTCATTTTTCATTTCGACAGAATAATTATTGTTGGGTAAATTCTCTTCTTGCTCCTTTTCTTCCGTTTCCTCATCTGGCGGTGCAAGTGTAAGTGCAATCTTTCTGTCCAATTCAGCAGCTTCACTTTTAAGTGAGCGAAGCCCATCCTCTTTCTTCCAAGAACTGTTGGCAATGTTGGTGTAAACGTCTTTATTGGCTACAACCTTTGCTATTTCCTTCTCATGCGACTATTTATCAAACTATCGGACAATCGCTATGTAAAATTGTCGAACTCTCGAGAGTTACCTGCTTTCATTTTCGTTGATATGAAACGAACCGGCACCTCTTCTCATTACCGCAATCATACCATTCTTATACAGAACATAAGAGTTTTTCTGCGACATCTCCAAATCTGATAGAGAAAGCTACTAGCCTTTGGGTTTAAAACTTATGAGCTTTCTATAAAAAGCTTATAAGCAATCTATAAAAAGCTTATAAGTAATCTGACAAAAGCTTATAAGCTTTTTGGCGAAAGCTTAGGAACTTTTCTGACTGACAGACTAACTTCTCTTCTCTTCCTTCAATATCCTTGCTTTTCTGTGTTGCTTTGTTCAATAAGTTAGCTGGTCAGTAAGTTAGTTTTAACTCATGTCAAAATTGACTCACTGACCAAACTACAGACTTAACTCAGTCGACAAGTCAAGAAGTCGATAAGTCTGAACTTTGGTCAAGAAATATCGGGAGGTAATATCAACAGCAAAAGTATCATTTCTTTATACTGGCAAGGTGTGTCTTTGTACCACAAATTGCCATTTGTACCACAAAGACCCTTGCCCCGAAAGGGGGATTAAATCACTCCAAAGTCGTGATTAGAAAGCAATGAAAAAGCAGAAACAAAAGAATCCAGACGGCAGACGAGGATGTATCGAAATAGACACATCCTCTTATACCTAATCTTCACAAAACTCATTGATAATCATATGATTATTTTAATAACTACTGATTTGAAACATTACTATACCACCACTATATTAAAAAAATCATTGTATAATTGACTGAATTTTTTTTATGACTTCCTCACTAATATCTTCAGGTATCTTCATATCTCCAAATGTGACTCTTCTGTTTTTAGGATACTTATCTCCCCATATAACCGATTCAAGAGCATTGTAAAGAGCCTCTATACTTGGTATCTGAAGTTCATCATTGCTATGTTTACTTAGTGCGTTGTTGAATAATGAAAATAGCAAGGATATATATAACTTATTCTTTGTAGTATGACAATAAGTCCCCATACAACTAATAGCTGTATGGATAGTATCTTCATAAGATTCATCATCTAAATTGATGAACTTGCAAAGTACATCTTCATATTTTTCCGCTAAATTCCAATAACTACTACTACATAACACTTTCAAAGCAACGGCTGTGATTGAATCACAAAATGCTTCTGTATTAATGAATTTCTCAACTATAGCTATGTTTCCTTTAGTTGGTTTCGTACATAGACCAAAAGCTGCAATACCATTGTGAATTCCATAGGAAAAATCCTCCTGCCAAGAACATGTTTCAATCTTATTTAACAAATTCTTCAGGTATAGAAATTCTTCCTCTGTCAATGAAAATGTCCATTTTGCTTTATTGAACAACGAAGACATTTCTTTTTTATTAATCTGCAATTTCATGAGCTTTATTTAAAATCTTATTTATTCTGTTTAAGTGTGAATCTATCTCTTTCAAAGTTTTGTTAATTTGTTTGTTTTCTGCAGATGTTAGTCCTCCTTTTCTTAGTGTAGTTTAACGTTATCTATTAAATTCATCATATCATATTCAAGACCTTTTTGTTGACAGAGAGGATACTTGCAAGATAAAGCGTGAAGTTATCCGTCTCGTGGAACGTGATTCCCTGCGGAGCACCGTTGATGTACACACTCTCCATCGTGCCGTAACTCTTCATGATGCGTTCACCATCAGCATTATAAGTGTAACGACTTGTCTTGCCATTATCAGAGAGTACCATCAGTCGGTTGTCCTCGTCCCAGTACATCTCACGAGTAGTATTCGTAGAGTCGTTTGTTACCAGCGTAGGATTACCGTTGGCATCATAGGTGTAATGGTCATGACCAATCTGCGTTGGAGCCGTCGGGTGGTTACTGTCCTCATACTTATAAGCAAAGTTATAAGACTTCGCAGTTGTCGTTGAGTCCACCTTCTGTACCTTAGTCAGCGGTTCACTCATCCGTCCGAACGACATCACCATGTCATACGATGCACGCTTTGCCTTACCACTGGCATGAACAAGGCGGTTCAGCTCGTCATACTCATACGTATGCATACTCCTTCCTCCCAGCTTCGCCTTGTTGAGTTTCATCAGCGACGTTGGGTTGGCAGCATTCGTAATACCGAGGATATTATCCACGGCATCGTAACGATACCTGTTTTCCATCACAGTCTGACCATCCGCTGTAAGGTTCATCACCTGCAGACGTTCACGCTGCTTATCGTAGGTATAGGTTGTCTCCGTGCCGTTACCGAGCTTCGTATAGACCGTATGACCCTCCTTGTCGTAACCTATCCTATCAACAATAACGCTCTGACGTCCCTATTTATTGCTCGTCATACGCTCAACCTGTCCGGCAGCATTGTAGTGATAAGCCACCACTTCACCGTCAGGATAAGTCATCGTCTGCACACGGTTCCAGCTGTCGTAGGCGGCACCATAGACATAAGTCCTGATGTCCGCCACGCTCGCCATAAATGGTTTGGTAACTCTCTTAGTGTAGATAGAAACCGCCATTGTTTGGGTATATTCTTTTTATCTCATATAAACAGCCTTTAATGTCTACATATCTTCCATAATCCCCTCTGTAGTCATACTCTGTGTCTTTTTTAATTTCTATGAATTTTGAACAGTCATTTTTGTCAGGAATCGTATTTGTTCGATAGTAGCTGTTAAAGAAGCTGGGAATATCGAAAATACATTTTTTTGTAAAGTAAAAGTGTATTTTACCCCTTTCTTTAAATGACAATTATATAGAAGCCCTCGATC
This sequence comes from Prevotella pallens ATCC 700821, assembly GCF_000220255.1. Classification (GTDB taxonomy): domain Bacteria; phylum Bacteroidota; class Bacteroidia; order Bacteroidales; family Bacteroidaceae; genus Prevotella; species Prevotella pallens. Next base: position 86,326 of record NZ_GL982514.1, on the reverse strand, counting down.
AATAACATTGTGATGAATACTGTCATAAGGTAATCTAAGGTTCATTCTTATAGTATCTCCATCTGTTTTTAATATTAGCTCTTTATTTAGGAAGCTTCTATTTTGAGTTCCCTTGTATTGATAACCAATATAAGTTAATGATAGTTCTTCTTGTGCTTTGCAATGACAAAGAACAAGTGACATTATTACATAAAACATTATAGTTTTCATACTTAAAGTACTTTATTTGCAGACTTCAACTTTCCAGTAGACGACACTGTCGTTTTTTTGTTTCCTACCAGACTAAGAGTATAAGTTTCTTTGGCATCTATACCAGACTGAATGACATTTATTAATGTCTGAGACCTGTTTCCCTTGAAATCTATATCAGTGCCTTTGTATATAAGTTTATCGTTTTCGATAGCATAATTGTTTCCAGTGGATGCATATAACATCTTGATATATTCTTCTTGAGCTTTTTTGTTTCCAAGCAGGAAGATCTCTCTCCCATCAGTATCTATCAAATTTACAGGATTCCCTGCGCAATACACATAGCTTCCAATATTTAGATATTTTTCTGCCAACACATCCACCCCATACCAAATACTTGACACAGGATTCATATACCTTGCACCGTAATAGTACAGACCAGTCTCCTCATCAAACTGTTTACCATTGAACTTATATGGAAGGTCTTCACTTGATGAGTATTCCTCCTTTTGGCTCCCTATCTGGCTCATGAGCTTAATATATATCAATATGAATAACTATCATTATATCCATTCACTGATGCAATTTCTTGACAGAATTTTTCTTATATAAAAAACACAAGAAAATCATTTCGGTTATGAATATTAAGAATCCAAATACTATATAGAACGGAGCCTCATATGGCATGTAATTTATGCAATCAATCCATATACATAGATACCAAACAATGAAGACAACACCTATGAATGAAGATATCCATTTTCGTATTATCGGAGTTCCGTATATAAGAAAGGTAATTATGAAACCTAACGTATATAATGTGTTGCTGTAAAAATAAAGGATACCTTCCCCTATATCAAAACTATTTTTGTATCTATATTGAACAAAGGTGGTCACTAAAATATACACCAAAGATAACATAACAATAGATAATATTTTCTTAACTTCGATCTTCATTTTACTTTAAAATATAAACACCCATATTATTTGCTGGATAATCATTCTTTTTCATTACCCAATTCGGAAAATCTATGCCGAGAAAATACGTATGTTCAACGCTCTTATAATATCTATGCTTAGCCCAATCAATAGCTCTTTTTATCATAGCATTATCATACGTATTACTATAGTCATAAGACGGAAATATTAAATTCCACAAACTGCCATTAGCGAACTGTGCACCATCCGCAATAGTGTTTCTCGCTGCAAACTCCGAATCAAAACTGTTCTTATAATAATTCCTATAATCATTAAGTGCAAACGGGATTTGTCCGATGGCATCTGCCCAATAAGGAATGCCTTCAATTTCCACAAGAAGATAGCCATTGGCTGGTTTTCCTTCTGCTTTCCAATCCCCTGAGCCGCGGGAGCTATAAGACAACATATTTTTATCGCCATATTTGCAAGAATGAGAATTACTGGTCATTAATGATTTTCTTTATACATATCCAAATAGTGAAGGCATAAGTTGCTAGACTTACAAAATCTGGTAAGAAGTTTTCTAAAAAATAAAGTCTTCTATCTATATATATGCTTAATGTTCCCAGTGAGAAAAGCATGGATAAGCTTCTAGCTAATATACACCAAGATAAAATAATAACTGCCAGCACAATTGGCAAATGCTTAGATATGTTTTTTTTATTCATGTCTTTTGATTTGGATTCCATTTATTTGTCCTAGTATGATTAGGCAATCGTATGGGAGAATCTACCAAAGAAGAACTTTTCTTCTTTCTAATTCTTTTCCAGAAATTACCTCCTTGTGAATCTATGGGGCTTCTATGTCGAGTGAAAATATTAGAATCATTTGATTTTTCTCTAATTCGATGATCTGCATTTCGAATATCTCCTGGAGAACTTACAAGTGGTATCTGATTTATGACAATATCATCTGTATTCTGATAGTCTAATGTTTTTACATTAGGATCTGCATTGGTAGTTATGTCTGCTGCTTGAAATGGATTGATATGCACAATTTCCTCTACACGATACCCATGCCCGATAAGATAGCTCGCTATACCTTCTGCAAAAGCAGCTCCCATACAATGCGTATAATCAGAGTTTGATATATATTTAATCTCTTAATCCATACGCATAGCGTCTCATCAAATTTATTTTATTGCTTCTAATTAATCCATCTTCATTCGAAATACCTTTTTAATTTTCTGCTCTTGATTCAGTACAAACATATAATAGTATTGCTGAAGCGCAGTATTTATTACAGATTCATAATTAACCGATTTACCATATTCTTGTAACCGATAAACTTGAGCAAGGAAAAAGCCATCTTTTATCCTAGAGAAAAAGATACTATACTCTGTCTGTGGGGAGAGCTTATTAAAATTCCTATCCAATATCGAAGAATAAACATCTGGGGTTGGCTTATCTTGCTTTTCATGAAGAATCTCTTCTAATGAACTATTCTTTACTGAATCAATAAACATAAAACAATCTAAGTCATAGGCGATACCTGAGACTGCAACTTCTTTTTGTAAGATATCTAAATCTGCAGAGATAAAGGTAATAGCACTCTGATACAAAGACAGACTATCTACTGACTGTGAATTTGCACACAGCGGGAACAGCAACACAATGATATTCAGACAGAGATTCTTTTTCATTTCCTTACGTTTATTTCTATATATTGTGAAAAGGGAGAAGGGTTCATTCCCATCTTTATACTATTTAAAGAACTTCTATCAAAAGGAAGGAAACTGCTTATAGTCTTTTCATTTGGAATAATACTTTTATAGTTAAGCCGTTGACCAAAATTCTTCCATTGCATATTGAGTTCTTGCCTAATTACATTCATTGCATCAACATATTTAATTGGATTCCCTGCACAATAAGAAAATGAAGATAACTGTGAATATTTCTCGGCTAATCTATCCACACCATACCACAGACTTGCAACGGGATTCATATACCTTGCACCATAATAGTACAAGCCAGTTTCCTCATCAAACTGCTTACCGTTGAACTTATACGGTAGTTCTTCACTGCTGCTGTGCTCATCAACTAACAGTTCACCATGCGGCAAGTAAGCGTCATACTGCGTGATGTTGGCTTTATCATCTGTAATGTAGGACGTACTGCCAAGGTGATCACTGTGATAGAAGAAGGTTTCTTCTTTCGTAGTATCGTTTGGGATATAACCATAACCAGCCTGTGGGTCATCAGGGTTGCTTGGGTCATTCCAGCTTACAGGTGGACCGGGGCTGGTATTCGGTGTGGTGTTAGGACGTGGAGTCTGAATCCAACCTTGTGGCACATCATGGTTGCCAAGTGTGTCAATGATAGAGTTATATCCTCGTTTTGTGTTCTCCGGGTCACCATACGCACCCTTCATTGTAGGTACACCAGGCGCAATGCCCTGCTGCTTGTAGTATGCCTCTTTCTGCTTCTGTATCTGATTCATACGCTCCGCATAGTCCTGCTGACCAGTATGATACTATCTTACAGCTAATTCTTTTTCAGTCAATTATACTTTGCACACTACTATAAAAGAGAGTTCCATCATTCAGATAAAAATATATTTCTCCATGATTTACCTTATAATAATATCTTACTTTCTTATTTGACTTACTATTATAGATCAGTACTTTATGTTTTATTAATAAGTCTGGAAGAATATCTACCAATGTTACATAAAACAAAGCCTCCTTTTCTTTTAACCCATTTGGAATCGATATTGGAATCCTTGGAGGGATATACAAATAGCTAAAATTATATCTATTAGAATCCAAAAGCGAGCATATATCTTGATATGATTCTACTTTCTTACTTTTAGCAACTTTCAAAAAATCATCTTTTTTGATATACAAATCTTCTGTATGTGTATAAGCTTTTATATAACTTGGCGAGGTTGTATCCAAGAGATTTGTACATCCCGAGATGTAATTTAATATTACTCCGAGAATTAAAAGTTTTAAACCAGAGTATAAGCTATCTATTTTCATAATTATAATTAAAAAATAAGTCACCTTTATCATCATATGTGTATACAATACGCAAAGGATACCCCAGTTCATACCTTATCATATTTTCAAAGTGCATAGCGTTATAATCTTCTCTATGGATTCTATTTAATGGCGGCATAACTTTTGGAGAAAAATAGTTATAATCTGCTTTTCCTTTTAGTGCAGCATATGCATGCCCCATTTCATGTGCCAAACCGATAAAGGCTGGTCTTTCTGTATTGCGAAATTCATCTGGACCACCCTCTGTATTATATGGATCCCAATAAATGTCTCCACCAGACCCTGCTATACTAGAATACTTTGAATTAGAAGGAACCATCAATAGTGAAGCACGTGCTCCCAAAGGGGTAAAATGATTTTCCTTATAAAATTTATGAATGTATATATTCTTTTTACTCTTCTGGAATTCTTCTAAAACATTAGAACCACTATCAGTGCCTGATATTATGTCTATCGCCTCCTTAGCTTCTTTCACAAAACCTTCTACCTTACCTGAATAAAGAGAACCATCTTTATTGTAAAGTCTATGATCTTCGTATAGAATATTAGTTTGCTTATTAACGATCCATAGACTATCTCCATTTAAGTCCCTAAATAATAAAGGATTAGAAGCACAAGCATTAAAACCAGAAAGGTGGGGATATTTTTCTTTAAATCTATCTACCCCATACCACAAACTCGTGATTGGATTCATATACCTTGCACCATAATAGTACAACCCTGTCTCTTCATCGAACTGTTTGCCGTTGAATTTATACGGTAGGTCTTCACTGCTGCTATGTTCATCAACCAACAGTTCACCATACGGTAGATATGCATCATATTGCGTGATGTTAGCGTGGTCATCTGTGATGTAAGACGTGCTGCCGAGGTGATCACTGTGATAGAAGAATGTTTCCTCTTTCGTAGTGTCGTTGGCAATGTAACCATAACCAGCCTGTGGATCATCAGGGTTACTTGGGTCGTTCCAGCTTACAGGTGGACCGGGGTTAGTATTCGGTGTGGTGTTGGGGCGTGGTGTCTGAATCCAAATCACCATATCATACGATGCACACTTAGCCTTACCGCTTGCATGAATAAGGCGGTTCAGCTCATCATACTCATACGTATGCATACTCCTTCCTCCCAGCTTCGCCTTGTTGAGTTTCGTCAGCGACGTTGGGTTGGCAGCATTCGTGATACCGAGGATATTGTCCACGGCATCATAGCGATACCTGTTTT
>NZ_GL982514.1:75055-78453 GCF_000220255.1 Prevotella pallens ATCC 700821 | reverse complement strand
GATTGAACCGCTTCGGGTGGTAAGGCTTTTCTTGTGATTGGCAGCAAAGCCTCCGCTACCTGTCACTCCGTTAAACAAGCTACCCATAACGTATGGTCTTGCTGGATCACCATGACGGAAACCGAGGAGGACTTGGTCGCCTACCTCTGGAATGAAAACGAAGCCACGGTTGCTTTTTACGTCTTTGCTGCCACCACCATCTGGTGTCATCACACGCACCCAACTTGTTCGCATGTTGTCGGTTTGCCAGTCGTACCGCCAATCGTGGTGCAGCCCGTCGGGGAAGGTGAGCCGCACCAGTTCGTGCCGCTCGTCGTACTCCAGCGTGAAGGCGCGCCCCGTTAGTCAACGATTTCCAAATCCCGATTTACCCTTCTGCAATATTGTAGCTTTCTAGCGTCCAGACTTTATCTATCAGCCTATATTGGGCTGATAGCTGTGTCTGTTCGTCCACTTCCCACAATATGTCCTGTATTTTACCGTTATCAGTATCCGTGAACTTTTTTTGTCTTGGCTTTCCGAACAAAGCCATTGCACGATCGTAAGAAACATTCTCTATAACCGCCAACTTAAAACTGCCACTATCGTCAGGTAGCCAAAGGTTTTCAATGAGAAATAGGCGCATGTCCTCCACCAAATCTTTTTCAATGGGTTTGAGAACGGGCAACTTATATCTGTATTTCTTTATGTTCTCTGCAAAAAACGGGAAGAAATGCTTACCCATGATTCGCCGTTGCATTGCTATATTTTTCTTATATGGATGAAATTCTTCTTCGGACATTATCAAATCCATACCAAGATAATTGCAATCCTTCTCAAACCGGACTTTTGACCGGATGCCACGTGTGGTGTACAACGCTCTGAAACAAAAAGCGAACTCAAAATCTATTTGAGGATATTTCCTTTCTATTGTTAATGAAAATGCAACAAGTTCCTTGCCTATTTCACTAACCTTTACATAGCTAGGTGAATCAATTTGAATACTTACTCTGTTCATAATTTTTAATGATAGCATTTATTACCTGCTGGCTTTTTAAACAACACTTGCAAGATATAATCCAAGTTATCAAATGGCTGAGCAATGCTTATTATGAATGTATTGGGTAGATTTCCCTTTGTTGGATTGTCTACTTCAATTGTCAAAACAGAATCTTCTAATCTGAACCCTATATTATTGACATTGGAATACAAGAAATAGATTTGGTCGTTATATTCAAAATATATCTCTTCATCATAACTCAGCCGTGTCAATGATAAATATCCACATTTATTATTTAAAAATGTAAGTTGCATGATCTCTTCCCAATACTCTTTAGGGTTGATATCTATTTTTTTATTGCAAACAAACTTCAATGGCTCACTTCTGCAGCTCTCCATGATTTACCTCCATTTTTTACTTGATTTATTTCTTCTCCTTCAAATCTATATATTTTACCACTATTTAATTCATGTATTTCTAACTCACTTATACCCATAGATTTGGCATAATCCATAATAGCGGGTCTGCAACTTGGGCATATATCTAATCCCTCCACCATCAAAGTCGCTTTTCCCCCTCTTAGCCCCAAATCCTTGGCTTGTTTCATTGCATCTATTTCTGCATGCATACTAAACGTATTGGAATTTGTGTAGCCCAAATGTTGTAACTCAGGAATAGGACTCTCTATTCTTGGAATTCTTTGGGTTGGGTTTACTCCTTCAAATATTTTACCATTAATTTCAAACAAAGCAAATACATCAAGCCCCAATGGATCGATCCAACCATTTGTATCTTGGCATACCCATACAATGTAGGGTTGCCACCTGCCAACCCTATCGGGTCTTGGCTAATGTAGTTGTCCGAACTTGGGTCGTAGTAACGGAACCGATTATAATACAATCCCGTCTCCGCATCCTCATATTGCCCTTGATACTTGAAAGGAATGAACGCCGAAGGGCGTTTTCGCTGTCGTCCGTAGATGTCCAGTTCCTGTTCCCACACCTTGTCGCCCTGCTTGTCGTAGGCCTGCATGGGCGTACCGAGGTAGTCGGACACGATGGAGAAACACTCACCGTTGGCAACTATTTCCAAATCCCGATTTACCCTTCTGCAATATTGTAGCTTTCTAGCGTCCAGACTTTATCTATCAGCCTATATCGGGCTGATAGCTGTGTCTGTTCGTCCACTTCCCACAATATGTCCTGTATTTTACCGTTATCAGTATCCATGAACTTTTTTTGTCTTGGCTTTCCGAACAAAGCCATTGCACGATCGTAAGAAACATTCTCTATAACCGCCAACTTAAAACTGCCACTATCGTCAGGTAGCCAAAGGTTTTCAATGAGAAATAGGCGCATGTCCTCCACCAAATCTTTTTCAATGGGTTTGAGAACGGGCAACTTGTTTCTGTATTTCTTTATGTTCTCTGCAAAAAACGGGAAGAAATGTTTACCCATAATCCGCCGTTGCATAGAAACGTTATTCTTATAAGGATTAAATTCTTCTTCGGAGACTATCAAATCCATACCAAGATAATTGCAATCCTTCTCAAACCGGACTTTTGACCGGATGCCACGTGTGGTGTACAACGCTCTGAAACAAAATACAAAGCCAAAATCTATTTGCGCGTATTTTGTTTCTATCACTAAAGAAAACAATCGAAGGTCTTTACTAATCTCACTAACTTTCAGAAAGTTTGGAGAATCAGAAGTAATTCTTACTCTATCCATAATATTAATGAAAACATTTGTTGCCAGCGGGCTTTTTCCCAAATCGTTTTTCAAATTTCTTTATACGACTTGTCTCAGAATTTGGAATGGAACTTTTGCCGATTTATTGGGGGAATACTGTAAACGCTTATATTCTAAATTGTTCTTGTCTCAGCCATTTCTTAGTATATCTATTTTGAATTTCAGTACCATCTTTTTTTGTTCTGAAATTCGTTGTTTCCCCTATTTTCCAAGTATCTCCTTTCTTTAAATGTGTTTTGCCCATGGGCTTATCATTCCCCCATTCATACACATCATAATAACCATCCTTCGTTGCCACTAATTTGTATACTTCGGCAGTCAACCCTAGAACATCATTCCAATAGTTTACGTCCGACACGTATGCGTACAACGTAGGATTGCCACCTGCCAACCCTATCGGGTCTTGGCTGATATAACTCCCCGCCTTCGGGTCATAATACCTAAACCTATTATAGTACAATCCCGTTTCAGCGTCCTCGTACTGCCCTTGATACTTAAACGGAATGAAGGAGGAATTATTGTTGTCCTTCCTGCTCTTTCTACCGAAGCTGTCGAGTTTCTGCTCCCATACCTTGTTGCCCTCCTTGTCGTAGGCTTGCTGGGGCGTACCGAGATAGTCGGACACGATGGAGAAACACTCACCGTTGGCAACAAGCTTGGCGGCAGGT
>NZ_GL982514.1:62644-74507 GCF_000220255.1 Prevotella pallens ATCC 700821 | reverse complement strand
AGCTCTGTCCATCTCCTTTGTCGTAGATATATATTGCGTGTTTAATTTACCATTTTCCACATACTCTTGAATGCTATAGTTTGCATTAGCATCCTTGGGCTGAATACTAGTACCTGTATTAACAGATGATTCTTGTATAGGATTAACTGCTCTATAAACAACAATTAAACCATAAAAATCTACAATTGCATTAGGATCTTTTACATATCCATACAACGTTGGATTGCCACCCATTAGCCCAATTGGGTCTTGGCTGATGTATGCTCCAGTCCTTGGGTCGTAGTAGCGGAACCTATTATAATAAAGTCCCGTCTCAACGTCCTCATACTGCCCCTGGTACTTGAACGGAATGAAGGAGGATTTATTGTTGCCCGTCCTCTTCCTTCCGAAGATGTCAAGTTCCTGCTCCCATACCTTGTTGCCCTCCTTATCAATCGGGGCGACAATGCCGCCACGCGAAACCGTTTATCTCTAACTATAATCGAAAATTAGCTATATACACCTTTGCGAATTGTTCTATTGTCTTATCCGAATAGCTACCACCTTTTGCATACGCTAAGTCCATGATTTCAATTGTCAATTTATCTAGTTCTTTTGAATCCACAACAATAGAATGTTTTCTTAATTGACGTTCTATGACACGTTTGCATCTTGCAATGTCATTACTTGTAGCGTAGGGTATCATAATTAATGTAAATCTAAATGTTCAATTTTATCTACTTTTATTTCTTTATGAGTAATTGCTTGTGTTGCACCTCCTTTACCAAATTCAGGGAAATCCTTCGTTATTGGTTCTAAATAATCTGCCTTTCCCCATTTTCCCTTAGGAATTTCAACATCATCTACTATTTGTAACGTATCGAAACTAGCTTTCACTGATGCATATTTTGATGCCTGCTTTGGTACACATTTGTTTTACTCGTTTAAGAATATAGTCTTTTTCCTTTCTTGAAATATGTGAATCAAACCTCTTCTTATACCTAATATATCCTTTTCCTATTCCTGTCTTATCATCAAATTTTTCAAAATATTCGATGTTGTCTAAAGACTTCTCTTTTTTATAATCTTGATACAATTTGATATAAGATGAATATATGACAAAGTCGCACTCATCTGAAGATACCATTTCTGAATCAATATAGTAAGAAATTCCCGTAGAGGTTACATACTCAATACCTCCACGTCTTAATAGTGCCAAGAACTCTCCATTTTCTCCCCTTACCGTGTACTTTTCTTTATCCATAGCCTATTAATGATGAATTTGTTTAACTTTTATATTGCCATCTGCATCAATCCTATGTTCAAAGACGGGAATTCCTTTTTTCTTTAAAATAGGTAACTCATCTTGTTCCCAAACGCTATTTGCTCCTCTATATTTAGGCTCATAAATAAAGACATGAGCTTCACCTACAGTACTTCCTGCAAAGTCTTTAGAGGTTTCCTGCCAATATAAGTCATTCAAGCTATCGACAATATTATCAAGAACTTTTCCTATACGCAAATCTGTAGAATGTGCACCAGAGGAATCTAACTCATAAGTTGAAAATAAAAATACGCTCATACTTTTTGCTTAGTAATAATGTTTATTGCCAGCAGGCAGGTGGCCATGCTCTTCGTTATACTTTTTTAATAAGCTGTTTTCCAGTTGACGATCAGCTTTTTTTGTTCCTCCCTGTGATATTGGTTTCATCTTAACACCTGCAGGAATAATGTTTCCATCGCATCAAAGGTGACAGCTGTGGCCTTTGATCTATTAATCCTTGCTTCGTCAAGACGCACTTGAGAATATCTGGTCTTAGGGTGTTGAGTTTCTCCTATTTTGTAAGCATCACCTTTATTCAGTTTTGTATATGCAATAGGATCTTTTGTTCCATATTCGTAGACAGGATACCATCCATCATGAGTCGCAACCAACGCATACACATCTAGCCCTAAGAGATCTAATTGGGAATTAGGTGATTTAACATGTGAATACAAAGTAGGATTCTCGCCTACCAACCCTATCGGGTCTTGGCTGATATAACTCCCCGCATTCGGATCGTAGTAACGGAAACGATTATAATACAGTCCAGTCTCGGCATCTTCGTACTTTTATTACCTTTTATGGAAATTTTCTTTTATATATTTTATTCGTTCTTCCAGCATGGGAATGAATGCTGCAGCATCAAAATCATGAAAACGTCCAATGTATTTTCTTAAACACGATTCTACATATAACCATACCTCATCACAAAGATTATCGATCATTTCATCCTCAGATAATTTCAAAAAATTATCTAAAATCAACATTTGATCTATTACAAGTCTTTCTTTCTGTTTTATATACCGAGCATACGATTTTAAATTCCCCTCTACAATCTCACTTTCATAAAACAATCTCAAAACAATTAGCAACGCATTATGGTTACTTCCTTCTTTGCATAATTTGTTTGATATAGAATTTTGCCAAATTGTATCCTGTAGATTATCCATAAAATAGTCTACAACTCTGTTCAGTAACTCTAACTTTAATTGAGTCCCTGGATAATGCTGTTCGCACAATATCTTAAAAAAAACTGCCATAGTTTCATTCTTTAATGGAAGGTCTTATTTCCAGCAGGTAATTTACCATGCTCTTTATGATACTCTTTTAATTTCATTGTTTCTAAAAGCCTGTCTGCACTTTTAGCCTCTCCTGTATCAATATACTTCATATTTAATCCGGCCGTTTGTCCCTGTATAGCTTTTCCATCAGGTCCAATCATAACAGAAGTAGCCTTAGACTTATTTATTCTTACCTCATCCATCCTTGTAGAAGAATATCTATTTGAGGATTTTTGAGATTCACCTATCTTATATACATCACCTTTATCAAGTCGAGTATAAGCAATGGGGTCTTTTTTCCCTTTTTCATAGACAGGATACCAACCGTCAGAAGAGGCTACAAGTTTGTAAACATCTAATCCTAGGATGTCCAACATATCATTAGCATCTTTCACATACCCGTACAACGTAGGATTGTTACCAGCCAACCCTATCGGGTCTTGGCTGATGTATGCTCCAGTCCTTGGGTCGTAGTAGCGGAACCTATTATAATAAAGTCCCGTCTCCTTATCCGCATATTGTCCCTGGTACTTGAATGGTATGAACGCGGATGGCCGTTTCCTTTGCCGCACCGTTGATGTACACGCCCTCCATCGTACCGTAACTCTTCATGATACGTTCACCGGCGGCGTTGTAAGTATAACGACTCGTCTTACCGTTGTCAGAGAGTACCATCAGGCGGTTCTCCTCATCCCAGTATAGCATATGATCATAAGATAAATATCTTTCTAATAGATTACATGCTATATTTATTTTTTAATTTATCGATTAAATTCCGATGAAAATTCTTAAGTAAAAAGTTTTTATATCTTATATTTTTTACCTTCTTTTTATCATTACATAAAGTAATTAATGTAATGTGCGTTATTTTAATTTTTGAATTAAAAAATCCAATATAGATGTGATACTCAAAAGTACAACTCTGCCCTTTTTCAAACCACAATTCAAATCCATTTCCATTTTCTTTAAGACTTTCGTTCCCATCAATATAACCATAAACGTCATTAGATATAACATTATCAAATCTATAAAAGTGAGAATCACGCTTAATCAAAAGAATCCTATTTTCCCCTTTATCAACGTATTTTTCACAACCGTCAGCTGTCATACTATAAGGGCTAAATATAGCTATTTGGGTATTCTGTCCATTTAAGGTAAGGCTATCAACAATAACATACTCTTGTGGAATTAAATATCCTTGCCATTTTCTTTGAGCTTTCCCATTTATACTAGGAGCTGAAAAAATAAGAATGAATAAAATAAGAATAAACTTTTTCATATAAAATTATTTTTTACGCCAGAATATAGTTCTACCAAATGTACCTGTCGCTATTAGAGAGAATTTTGCTGTACTTTTGCCATCATGAATAAAAATTCCATTCCTCTCAAAAACGGGTGACACCCGCATCTTTGATTTTATCCTCTGTAAATAGCTTTCATTTCGATAAACATAATCTTTTCTGATATTATCTGGTATTGTTATTTTATTATACTGCCTAAATGATCACTGTGATAGAAGAAAGTTTCTTCTTTCGTGGTATCGTTAGGAATATAGCCATATCCAGCCTGAGGGTCATCAGGGTTGCTTGGGTCGTTCCAGCTTACAGGTGGACCAGGGTAGACGACGGAGCCGCTGTTGCTCTCGTTAAATCTTATCTGTGGGCAGTCGTTGCATCTTATCCACGAAACGAATGGTTCGCCCTGTTCAAGCAGGGCTTCCTTTCTGATATATCCTTCCTCGCCAGCGAACCAGTTGCCTACTATGAGGGCTGTGCATGGCTTTTGTTGCCCTGTTTTGATATAGGGACGTGCTTGTATAGATGTTCCATCGCTTTTTATAGAATGCAAACTATCTATGCCTGTAACAAGAAGTAGTTTTTTCTTTTTCTTTGTTGAAATAGAATATATATCTAACAAATAATCTTGCCAATTCTTGTCTATAGTGTCTATCCTTAGTTGCAAAAAGGTTCCTTTGACATAAAGACATTTGAATAGATATGCTTTGTTTGATGCGGTATTATAATAGGGTAAGGATTTTATCTCTTGAAGCAAGAGATGTTTTTTATCAGAGATATTGCTATCGATCAGCCCAATTTGTTTGAATAGCTTTATATCCGTAGAGTCCGGAAAAATAAAGATTGTATCGCTTTCTGTTTTATTGTCCGTTACCTCTTTCCATATATTTTCTTGATTAATATTATTTTTTCCAATTTTTATCGGAATAAAATAAGTTCTGTATCTGCTATCAATAGCTGTGTTATAAGAATGTTTATGATGTCTTCTTATCTTTTTATGTGATAAATCGCTCTTATTGTAAACAGCTATGTAATATCCTGCAAAGATATTTGAGGTATCTCTGCTTTGAGCATTTATCTTCCGGCATGGAAATGTATAGAAAACTATTACCAATAATATAATTGTCTTTATCATCTAATAGAGGAAATCAAAACTTTAACTCATCAATGGAGCAATAATCCGTCCGAACGACATCACCATATCATACGATGCACGCTTCGCCTTACCACTGGCATGAATAAGACGGTTCAGCTCATCATATTCATACGTATGCATACTCCTTCCTCCCAACTTCGCCTTGTTGAGTCTCGTCAGCGACGTTGGGTCGGCAGCATTCGTGATACCGAGGATATTATCCACGGCATCGTAACGATACCTGTTCTCCATCACAGTCTGACCGTCCGCTGTAAGGTTCATCACCTGCAGACGTTCACGCTGCTTGTCATATGTATAGGTGGTCTCCGTGCCATTACCGAGCTTCGTATAGACCATGTGACCCTCCTTGTCGTAACCTATCCTATCAACAATAACGCTCTGACGTCCCTGTTTATTGCTCGTCAGACTCTCCACCTGTCCTGATTGTAGTGATAAGCCACCACTTCACCGTCAGGATAAGTCATCGTCTGCACCCGGTTCCAGCTGTCGTAGGCATACCAACTGCAAATATACAACATTTATTTTGTAAATGTGTCTTTAGATCATGGGAAAACGGGGAAGGATAGGGTGTGTTGTGCGTGCAAATGTAACCAAGCGAAAAGCATCAAAATCCCTAATTAAGTTTAATGTTTAGTTGCTGTCACTTTTAACACTTTGCTTAATTAGCTTATACACAGATGATTAAAAGCAGAAGAAGAGTGATAGAAATGACAGCAAAATAGGAAATGGTATACGGTAGGCTTGTGTACTTGGGTGGGAAAGGGCGACTGATAGTTATGGGATACGCCTGTTAGTGGTAAAACGCTCCAGCATATCCACATTATCAAATACGTGTTTTCACATTATTAAATACACATTTCCACATCATCACACACACATTACCGTTTGTCATTTTGTGGGTGTATACGTATATGCGGGCGCGATAAATCGGACCCCTACGGCTGCGAACGGTTTGCGAAAATGCTGCTGACGGTCTGCGATAATGCAACGAACACACCGTGAAAAACCCACGAACACCAACGAAATACACACAAAACACTCCGCAAAATACCAACAAACATTCCGTGAAATACCAACGCTCACCCACGAAATGGGGTGCGAACATTCCGCCAGGTGTAGGGGACCGATTCATCGTGCCCGTATCCTAACATTATCAAATATGTATATTCACGTCATCAAATATGTACATTCACATCATCGCACACACATTTCCACATTATCAAATACGTGTATT
The DNA here is from genome assembly GCF_000220255.1 of Prevotella pallens ATCC 700821. Taxonomy (GTDB): domain Bacteria; phylum Bacteroidota; class Bacteroidia; order Bacteroidales; family Bacteroidaceae; genus Prevotella; species Prevotella pallens. The sequence goes on along the minus strand of NZ_GL982514.1, from coordinate 68,239 downwards.
CACGTCATCAAATACATGTTTCCGTTTCATCGCACACACATTTCCACATTATCAATTACGTGTTTTCACATTATTAAATACACATTTCCACATCACCGCACACGCATTTCCGTTTGTCATTTTGTGGGTGTATACGTATATGCGGGCGCGATAAATCGGTCCCCTACGGCTGCGAACGGTTTGCCAAAATGCTGCTGACGGATTGCGATAACGTTGCGAACACCAACGAAATACACACAAAACACTCCGCAAAATACCAACAAACATTCCGTGAAATACCAAGCGCTTAACCTCAGTTAGGCGCTTTTTTTATGCCACGATTAGACTTACGCAAGCACATATATCCTACAATTCCACCCATGATGGATGCTGCAAAAATGCCTATCTTAGACTGTATGGCATGTTCGGGCGATGTAAAAGCAAGCATCGTCACAAACATAGACATGGTGAAACCTATGCCTGCAAGAAAACCCAACCCAATAATGCTGCGCCAAGTTATGCCACGCGAACGCTTACCAATACCCAAACGCTCGCATATCCACACAGCAAAGACTATTCCCACTGGCTTACCAACAAGCAAACCGGTCATAACTCCAATGGCAACTCCATTGGAAAACAACATGCCAAAATCTAAATCAACAAACGAAACGCCAGCATTGGCAAGCGCAAAGATGGGCATCACCACAAATGCAACAAAGGGATGAAGCCCATGTTCGAGCCGTTGAAGTGGCGGAGTGGCCTTTGCCGACTCGACTTGTACGCGTGCCAATATCTCCACTTGTTCGGGTTCGAGGGTTCGCACATCATTGGACGCAGCGTTTTCAAACTGTCGCGTAAGCTTCTTAATGCGTGCTAGGAATGCTGCTTCGGGTATACGAGCATCGGCAGGTATAACCATAGCCGCCAAAACTGCTGATATTGTGGCATGAATACCCGATGTGAGGAAGGCCACCCACACTCCGCCAATACCCAAAACGCCATAAAACCACACGCTTTTTACACCCAAACGATTGCCCACTAGCATCACTGCAAGCACTACAAAGCCTATGGCTAAGCTGGCAAATGAAATTTCGGTGGTATAGAAAAGTGCGATAATAACCACCGAACCAAGGTCGTCGACAATGGCTAACGTGGTGAGAAACACCTTCGCCGACACAGGAACGCGATTGCCCAAGAGCTGAAGCACAGCCAAAGCAAAGGCTATATCCGTGGCCATGGGTATGCCCCAACCATGCGTTGTGGGAGTTGCAGCATTGAAAATAAGATAAATAACCGCAGGAAAGAGCATGCCACACAGGGCTGACACTACTGGAAGTGTAATCTTACGAAGGTCGCGTAGCTCGCCACCAATAAACTCACGCTTGAGTTCCAGCCCCACAACAAAGAAGAACATCGACATCAATCCATCGTTAATCCAATGTTCTAAACTAAAATCCAAATAGTTTTGACCATTGATAGAGAAACCAAAATGATGCTCAAGAAAATGTGTATAAGTGTCGCGCAAGGGCGAATTGGCTAACACTAAGGCCAATAACACAAAGATGCCAAGCACAATACCGCTTGAATGCTCGCGGTGCAAAAACTGTAAAGTGGGTATAACGAGTCGGTTTTCTAATTCTTTTTGATACTGTTGTCTCATCTATTGCTTATAATATATATCCTTAATTCCGCAGCATAAATTCTTGTGAGAACTCCAAGTGCCTGAGAAACAAAGTTCTCAAAACACTTAGATATGTCAGAAATTTCACCTATCTTGGTGCTGCAAACATAACAAGTAAGCAAAAATCTGACATGACAAAGGTAGCAATTAAAAACGAGAATATCACTTCTTTCGGTGGAATTTATCATATTATGGACGTTTTCTCAAAGTGCAAATGTAACCAAGCGAAAAGCATCAAACCCCTAATTAAGTTTAATGTTTAGTTGCTGTCACTTTTAACACTTTGCTTAATTAGCTTATACACAGATGATTAAAAGCAGAAGAAGAGTGATAGAAATGACAGCAAAATAGGAAATGGTATACGGTAGGCTTGTGTACTTGGGTGGGAAAGGGCGACTGATAGTTATGGGATACGCCTGTTAGTGGTAAAACGCTCCACAAGATACCAACAAACATTCCGTGAAATACCAACGCTCACCCACGAAATTGGTTGCGAACACTCCGCCAGGCGTAGGGGACCGATTCATCGTGCCCGTATCCTAACATAATCAAATACGTATATTCACGTCATCAAATACGTGTTTCCGTTTCAACGCACACGCATATCCACATTACCGAATACGTGTTTTTACATTATTAAATACACATTTCCACATCACCGCACACGCATTTCCGTTTGTCATTTTGTGGGTGTATACGTATATGCGGGCGCGATAAATCGGACCCCTACGGCTGCGAACGGATTGCGATAACGTTGCGAACACCAACGAAATGTCCAACGAACATTCCGTGAAATACCAACGCTCACCCACGAAATTGGTTGCGAACACTCCGCCAGGCGTAGGGGACCGATTCATCGTGCCCGTATCCTAACATAATCAAATACGTATATTCACGTCATCAAATACGTGTTTCCGTTTCAACGCACACACATATCCACATTATCAATTACGTGTTTTCACATTATTGAATACGTATATTCATTTCACCGAATACGTGCATTTGCATTACCGCACACGCATATCCACATTATCAATTACGTGTTTTCACATTATTAAATATGTGCATTCATTTTATTACACGCACATATCCGTTTGCCATTTTGTGGGTGAATACGGATATGCGGGCACGATAAATCGGTCCCCTACGGCTGCTGACGGATTGCGATAACGTGGCGAACACCAACGAAATACACACAAAACATTCCGCAAAATGCCAACGAACAATCCGTGAAATGCGCAACGAACATTCCGCCAGACGTAGGGGACCGATTCATCGTGCCCGTATCCTAACATTATCAAATATGTATATTCACATCATCGCACACGCATATCCACATTACCGAATACGTGCATTCACACCACCGCACGCACATTTCCGCCACCCTTTTTGTGGGTGAATACGGATATGCGGGCACGATAAATAGGACTTTTACGGCTGCCAATGGGTGGCAACACGCCACTTCTCCCCTACTCTACTACAACAAACTGTCGCCGTAGATGGCTTCTTTTATGTTCTTTTCGTGGTCGAACACGAAACGGGCTACTATGGAACTGAGCAGCGCTGTTGATGGCATTTTTATGCTGTTGGCTGACTTCAGACGGTCGAGAACACTTTTTAAATCGGAGTCTATATACACTGTTGCCAACTTAGAATCGCGCAACTTGTATTCTTTAGCCAGGTCTAAAAACATCTGCCAACTGTCTGTGGTATCGCCTTGTTGTAGTGTGTATTCGCGCGCAAGCTCTTTTCCTTCGGCTTTTGGCAACTTTTTAGCTGCCGGAGCCGACCTGTCTTTCTCGTCGGCAGGTGCCGCTGGCTTGGTGTGCAGGGTGGGTTCGTGGTGCACAGGCTCGCGAATGGGTTCGGGTTCGGGTGCTATTTCTTCTTCGGGTTCGGGCTCTGCAGGGGGTGTAACTGTGGGTTTCTCTATGCCTTGCACCTTGTTTACTAATCCAGAAATACCGCCTGGCATTATAACTCTTGTTTTTTTCTTTACCATAATAGTATGTTGCTTTATTTTTTTGCTGTATGTTCTAGTTTTTAAAAACCTACTTTTTGCGTTGCAAAAGTATGGTTTTTGGCGTGCAAAAACCCACTTTTTACATTGCAAAAAGGGGGTTTTGCATGTCTACTTCATTCGTTTTATCATATATTCGAATGCTCCCTTCACTGCTTCTCGCTGTGTGGCAAGCAGTTCGAAGGTGTTTATGCGCTTCAGTGTAGCCCTACTGTTCACCATAGGAGTAACCTTTCCAATCTGCGAAAATATGTCGTTGGTGTCGCTCCACATACGTTGCTCGTCCGATGTTCCTATACGGGGGTCTATTCGGTTTGGCACAAAAAATATTTGAGCGTGCATTTCTGGGTTCACATCTTTTAGGGCATTAATAACCTGAACGAACACTCCGGTAGAGTCTAACGTCTTGTCTTCGTATTCGTAAGGGCACACAATGTAGTCGGCATTGGTGAAAAGGGGCACCAATCCGTCCTCGCTTACGTTACCTGGAGAGTCGAATAGCACGTAACCTTCTACCTCTGAAGCCGACTCCATTAGCTGTTGCATCAGCTCGGGAGCACTTACATCGAAGCTTTGCACACTGTATGGCTCTTCTTCGTCGTATATTTGGACGTCTTTCTGACGCTGCATTAAAATGGTTTTCTGTAAGTCGGTGTCGATAATACACACGGGTTTGCCTTTCCAACTTAAATAATTGGCAAACAGCATACATAGTGTGCTCTTACCTACTCCACCTTTCTGATTTGCAAATACTACTTTAATATTCTTCATACCTTATTATATTTTATATTATTATGTTTGTTCGTAAATAAATTTTCCACCTTATATATCGTATTAATGGTTGAACGATGTGTCGAAATGGTTGTTGTCGGCGTCCGTTTTGTTGCCTCTATACTTTAGCATTCGGGTTAAAAGCAAGAAACAACCGGTTTGAAACGCAATCGAAATTGTGAGCGTGATGGCTGTAAACAGACTTGGAAAGTTAAGCAAAACCAGCCATGTAGATGCAACAATAAAAATAAACGCTAACAATGCCGCAAGTAGCGCATAGCGAAGATAGGCGCACAACTTGCTGGAAGCGTGGAAATAAACCCACGCAAACACACCGAACGCAAACACAAGGTAGAACAAATGGGAAAGAAACGCCGTCCAATCGAGTAAGTCGGGAAGGTCTTCGGTGCCATAATAAAGCAACGAAAATTTGCCCAAAATGGCATAAACAACACCTAACCCCATAACTGTAGTGAGCACGTTGGCACACCTAACAAGGGACTTTTGGTGCCCTACCCCATTTAAACCACGCTGCAAAATGGCTAAAAATGCCACTTCGCAAAACAAAATTAACCCTTCGGCGGTGATGGAAACTACATCAGAAACCGACACGCTACCCTCTGTAAGCGTCTCGCCACACTGGTTTACCATAACCAGAAAAAGAGCAACGGTGCAAAAAACATACACTATTTCTAACACCTTAAGCACTTTTAGCTCGTTAGAACGCAGACTGAAATGGTCTATTATAAGCTTTTTCATATTTGTATATTTCTATTTTCGGACTGCCATTTCGCTATAAAAGCAAGGCAAAATCCAACATTTTATGTTTTTATATATTTACTTTCGGGCTGCCGTTTCGCTATAAAAGCAAGGCAAACACCAACATTTTATGTTTTTATATATTTATTTTCAGGTCGCCGTTCTGCCATAAAAGCAAGGCAAAATCCAACAGTTTATGTTTTTATATATTTACTTTCGGGCTGCCATTTCGCTATAAAAGCAAGGCAAATACCAACATTTTATGTTTTTATATATTTACTTTCGGGCTGCCATTTCCGCTATAAAAGCAAGGCAAATACCAACAGTTTACATTTTTATATATTTATTTTCGGGCTGCCATTATGCCATAAAAGCAAGGCAAAAA
>NZ_GL982514.1:61632-62594 GCF_000220255.1 Prevotella pallens ATCC 700821 | reverse complement strand
CCAACGGTTTACATTTTTATATATTTACTTTTACACATCTGTTTGTATTTAAACAGTCTATAAAGTCGTATTATTCAATATTTTATATATTTACATTTATACACTTATAACTATCTTTTTATTTACCTTAAAAGGTATTATTGTATATTTGTATATATACCTTTCGCACTCAAAAGCATACCTTTTACCCAACAGATAGTAGGGCGCGCAGCAACAAAAGCCACACTCCCCCACTCCAACTAATCGTCGGTTGAAGTGAAAGTCCTATACATTAACACCCACAAAACCAACTGAAGCACAAACTGAACAACCAACATTGTAATGCGATAAGTATCTAACGCTTGCAACGTAAGTCCACCCACGCTCGTATATAAATAGGTGTAAAACTCGCCAACCAACATAGATAGCACTGGCAAAACTGCCAAACCAATGCCGTAAAGGCGCACCTTGCCGCCAAACAACCGAGCAATGCCAATACCTAAACACAAATTAACAATGCCAATAGCCATATTATTGTAGAATGGAAACTCCAACTGAAATTTGGCAAAACCACCCAACAGCGACGTGCCATGCACCATTTGAGCCGTATCCGAAGGGATAACAGCCACCACAACCCCCAAAAAGGTAAGCACCATCACCACTATCTGCATAAGCTGCAACCAGTAATGGTTGGCTTTTAGCAAGGCATGGCGAAGCTGTTCCCACGCCAACAGCGAACAAAAAGGCACCAACAGCCCACAAAGCCATAACAATGGCGTAACCTTAGATGCCGTATCGGCAACGCTAAACCCATCTGCCGTAAGCTCATCAATATGCTGCCCATACTTTTCAGATAGTTGCAACAACATGAAAACCACACATAAGCTCACCGACCAACCCAATATTGCAACGCGACGAGACGTTACTTCAAATACATTTACCTTCATATTTTATATATTTATAGTTTTATCTTACTTTACTAT
>NZ_GL982514.1:61029-61558 GCF_000220255.1 Prevotella pallens ATCC 700821 | reverse complement strand
AGTTCTTTACCTTTATAAGTACATAAACATTTGTTTAATTATGTTTTACACTATATTTGTATTTATATTAGTACCTTTAAATATTATCAAATCTTTAACTTTATAAGTACATAAACATCTATTTAATTATGTTTTACACTATGTTTGTATTTACATTATGCCATATAAATATATTAAAAGGTATACCTATAATTCCATTATAAGCAACTAAATAAAGAACTAAAGGTATATTTATATATTTACAGAAACACACAATAACATATTAAAACAACTATTCAAAGAACGCAATTAGCACTGTACTACCAAGCGATGAGATAGTTGCTGAGACGCATTTTATATTTTTATATATTTGAATTATATAGTATATATCAACGTTTTACACAACTTTCAGCCTACCGTTATCGCTATAAATGCAGCACAAATGTATATGTTTAGAAAATCAAAGATATATTTATATAAAAACATAACCTTAAAAATCTTCACATAAATACAAATGTACTACAAAACATTTAAATGGCAAAACGTTTTT
>NZ_GL982514.1:0-60793 GCF_000220255.1 Prevotella pallens ATCC 700821 | reverse complement strand
GGTTATTTTTAGTGGTTGCGCACAGAACGGAATGGGAAAAATAGATGCAATAGAAGGTATTTTTATGAGTGGGGTAGGGTAGTTGGTATGGTTAGGAAATGGATATTTGAACGGAAAAATATATTCAGCAGAGAATGAAAAGCGAGAGAATGTGTAATAAAATTATATTCGGTGGCAACGCAATTGCACGAAAATAGTGGCAACAATATACAATTGAATGATACAAATTATACGAATGCATAACACAATTTCTACGAATAGAGGGTGCAAATTCTAAGAGAATGCAACGTGATTTCTACAAATGGGTGGTACAAATTCTAAGAGAATGCAACGTGATTCCTATGAGAGGGTGGTGAAAATTCTAAGAGAATGCAATGTGATTTCTATGAGAGGGTGGTGAAAATTCTAAGAGAATGCAATGTGATTTCTATGAGAGGGTGGTGAAAATTCTAAGAGAATGCAATGTGATTTCTACAAATGGGGTGCGGATGGAGTGGGAGGCGTGAGAGCAAATTATTCTGTCCGTGCATAGTTTGGTACAGTTTCGGGGAGTGAAAATTCGGTGTGCACGTGTTTTTTTCCTCCATTCTGTGTATGAAAACGGTAAAGAGGTGAAATAAATCGGGGTTCTACGCTGGGAATAGGGAGGATAATTGGAACGCAATTTCTACCAGACGTGAGAACGAAATTAGGGTGCATACATATATATAAGGTGGAGTGTAAGGTACGATTCTGCATTTTTATGAGAAAATAGCCTAAGAAACAGTTTATGCAGTTTACGTGTATATATATGCTGTATTGGGTTGTTTTATATTCAATATTATAGACAACAAAAAACGAATATATTGGTATGGTAATGCAAAGATGTGTGCGTGGTGAGATGAAAACACGTAATTGATAATGTGGATATGCATTTTTGGTTATGCGAATATGTGTAATTGGCAATGTTAGGATACGGGCACGATGAATCGGTCCCCTACGCCTGACGGGGTGTTTCGCAACCAATTTCGTAGGTGGACGTGGGGAATTGCGGAGTGTTTTGCAACCAATTTCGTGGTGGACGTGGGGAATTGACGGGGTGTTTCGCAACCAATTTCGTGGTGGACGTGGGGAATTGACGGAGTGTTTCGCAGGCAATTTCGTGGGTGTTAAGGAAACATTCACCAAATGTTTGCAACGTGTTCGCAATCTGTTTGATATACATTCGTAAAATGTTTGCAACGTGTTGATTATCTGTATGTTACATTCTCACAGAACAAAAGGGTGGTTTTTGCATTGCAAAAGTATGGTTTTTGGCGTGCAAAAAGGGGGTTTTTGATGGACAAAAATAGGGTTTTACATTTTTAAATTGGTAAGAACCGAAACACTGTAAATGGTATAGCGTTTAGAAAACCCAAAAGTTTTGGCGACAAAAACGGAAGATTTTTTGAAGCAAAAAACGCAAGTCTATTTTGGAAAAAAATAGAAACAAACGCAAAAAACAATGGAACGAAAAGGGTGGGGGAGGCGTAGAAAAAAAGCAGGAAAATGGGAATGGGGCAGCAACAAAATTGTTGTTGCAAAACAAAAGGGGTAGTTTTGGGCGACAAAAAGGGAGGAAATATGCTGTAAAAACTATGTACGACAAAATGGGAATATAGTTTTTTAAGGTGTAAAAAGGTGTATAAAGCACTGATACACATAGCAGATAAGAGATGAATTAAAGGCGAATGGCGACAAAAAAGTGAAAAGTTTGGTTAATTGTTTAAGTGTTTCTGTAGTTGTATATGTTTATTTTGCTGTACATTAGATATTTATATATAGCTTATGAGGTATATTTTGAACAATATTTGTTCCTAATTTGTCGTTCGAAAAATGGGCTATTTTGCAGCAGTTCTGTGGTATGGGCAGCAGAATTTAGGCAACATCGAGGAGGAAAGGTATAGAAAAGTGCGACAAAATAGTAGGGTATCAAAAAACAGAGGTATAGCCATTGTGCGACAAAAAAGGAAGTATGCTTTTACAAAAGTGGTGCGACAAATTGGGAGAGAAAACCGAACGCAAATCGAAAGTAGGTGTATGGTGTGTTAGGGGGGTAAAAAATGGGTGGCGTTGCCTGGTTAGGAAGGCTTCCGAATGCACGCAAACAGAGAATGTAGCAATATGTTTGCAGGGGCTACGGATAGAGTTTTGAGGGGTGCGCATCAGGTTGTTAGCAGTGTAATGGTTGTTTGTTATCAGCTGAATAGCAGTCTGTTAACAGCTGTATGGGCAGATTTGCCGTGCCTGCGTATATATATACGCCCACGAAAGAGAAATTAATGGAGGCAGAGGAGATGAATATTCAGCCACGAAACATTAACGGAGGAGAGGCGAGCACGATGAATCTGCCCATACGTCTGGCGGTTTGTGCGTTGCAGAATTGTGGAATGTGTGGTGTAGAATAGTGAAGTGTGCGTTGCAGAATTGTGGAGCTTTAATGGCGATAGTGTAGATTGTTGGCAGCTGACAGACAGTTTGTTGGCAGGCGTGGGGGACGATTTGTTGTGCCTGAATATGGAGAATATTCAGAGAAGGTGGCAGCTTTGTTGTGCCTGAATATTGCAAATATTCAACAACGATGTGAGAAATGCGTGCATATAGTTTCCCAAAGTGTCGCTGAAAGGTATTTTTTAGGCATATAAATATTGTTCCCATTGTGTCGCAAGCAATATTTAATAATGTGTATTCAGCACGTTATCAAGCATTTACAAGTATGTAAATGTAAAAACAGTAATGGTATTCAGCACCATAAAAAACAAATTTTGGTGGGGTAGGGGAGTAGTATTTAGAAACAGAAAGTGGTGTTTTTGGCGCATTTGGGATATGTTTTCGGCGTCAAAAAAGTGAAAAATTCCCATTCTGTCGCCCCTATTCTCCCATTCTGTCGTGCCGAAATGGTGGCGAGTTACCTATTTGTCGTAGACAAATTACGTATTTGTCGCATTCAAATTACTAATCTGTCGCAGATAAGTTCCATATTTGTCGTATGTAGAAATCGTTATAAATTGAATGTCAGATAGTTATCCGTACACTATATAATCTATTATAATGATTAAGAAAATGATATTCTAAGAGAGACGATAGAGTTTTGTTTTGAGTATGGGAGATATTCGTTTCAGCTACAATGATGATTTTAACAAAACGTTTTTGCGACCCTCCCAATTTGTCGCCGATAGGTTTTTGCGGTGCGAAAGTATGGTTTTTGTGGTGCAAAAGTATGGTGTTTCGTGGGTGTACGTGTGTATATTGCAATTTGTTCGCAGCGTTGTTGCAGACCGTCAGCAGCATTATCGCAATCCGTCAGCAGCTGTAGGGGTCCGATTTATCGCGCCCGCATATACGTAAATACACACGTAATGGAGGGGGAAATGCGTATGCGGTGATGTGAATATGCGTATTCGATGAAATGAATGCAGGGATTTGGCGAATCGGATATGTATATTTGGTAATGTGGAAACACATATTCGATGATGTAAGGATACGGGCACGATGAATCGGTCCCCTACGCCTGGCGGAGTGTTCGTGAGGCATTTCGTGGGTGTACGTGGTTATTTGCGGAGTGTTCGTGGATATTTCGTGGGAGGGTGTGGGTGTTTTGTGGACTGTTAGGAACGGTTTTTGGGTTTTAGAAAGAGTCGGACAGCTATATAAAGTGCATTTAGAATTAGCATAAATATCCAGAAAGTTAAGAAAGAATGGTCGTATTTAAAACTTATAAATATTCCTAATGCGGATATAAATGGCATAATATACAATGTGGTGTTTAATATTTTGATTTGTTTTTGTGGGAATAATTTTCTTCTAAATCCGTTTATTATGGTTGAAGTTTGGGCGATGAACCCCACGCCAAACAGTATGTATATGGCGCACCAATATAGGTTGCTCGATTGTAAAAGGGGTTTTAGCGCAAATAAGAGTAGGAAAATGGTGATGAAAATGTTTACTATTAGTGTTGTTTTTTTCATATTCTGTTGTAAATTTTATACGTTTTTTTATGTTTGTATGTTGGTGCATTGTTGTGCGGAGTGCCGAATGATGCAGCGTGTTTTGCAGCGTTTTGGCAGACCGTCAGCAATGTTTGGCAATTCGTTCGCAGCGCATCCGCAATCGGTTCGCAGCCAATTTCGTGGGTGTACGTGGGTATATTGCGGAATGTTTTGCAATCCATTTCGGGGTGTTCGCCACGCATTTGTGGAATGTTCGCAACGTGTTCGTTTTCTGTATGTTACATATTCGCATTACAAAAGTATGGTTTTTGACGTGCAAAAGTATGGTTTTTAGTGTGCAAAAAGGGGGTTTTTGAGTTACAAAAGTATGGTTTTTGTTTTTTGAACGTTGCATTGTTACAATCCGTTCGCCACGCATTCGCAATCTGTAAGCAGCGCATTCGCCCCCCATAAGCAGCGTTGTTGCAATTTGTTTGCAAGCAAAAAGCCTAAACTTTCTATGTGTATAGAAGAGTTTAGGCCACCAAAAATATTATGAAATGAATTAGTTTTGTATCTTATTTTGCTGCAATACACTCCACTTCAACCAGTGCGTTCTTTGGCAAAGTCTTTACTGCTATTGCCGAGCGAGCGGGGAATGGTTCGCTAAAGAACTCTGCATACACTTCGTTCATGGCAGCAAAGTTGTTCATATCCGATAGGAATACGGTGGTTTTCATAACGTTTGCCATACTTATTCCTGCTTCTTCCAGAATAGCTTTTGCGTTTGTTAGCGATTGTCTGGTTTGTTCTTTGATGCCTCCGGGTGCAAATTCGCCTGTTGCAGGGTCTATTGGTAGTTGTCCAGAAGTAATAACCAGTCCGTTAGCTTCTATAGCTTGGCTGTATGGTCCAATGGCTTTTGGTGCTTTGTTTGTGTTTATAACTTTCATAATAATGGTTTTTATAAATTGTTATTATACCCTAATTAGGTGTGTGTGGGGTGCGTTTTTTCTGTCCGCTTCCCTTATTTTACACAAAGGTACTATTTTTTTTATAATCTGCAAATTAGTTTCTTACTTTTTTATATCGTATTTTTGGAAATATAGAAGAGTTTATTTCGCGAACCGAAATGGTTATGAAAGTTTAACAAAAAATATTTTTTACGTTGAACATATACTGCACAATGGTGGTTGTATATTTGCACCTGAAACGGGTCGAAATATGGCTAACGATCTGTAGAAGCGTGATTATTAATTAGTTGTGTCTGCCCTTTGGCTACTCCATAGTGGTTTGTGCACGACGGGTTTATTAACCTTAATTTTATTATTTGGCAATTTTAGGTTTTGTGTTTATTAACATTTCCTATGCCGTTAAACTTTTTTTTAATTATTATGAAAGTAGTTTCGAAGACCCATTTGGGCAACAATCGCTGGTCTGGCGATGATGAATTGAAGATGAAAGCAATGGTAGCTGCCGATTTTTCGGAGTTATTGAACCACGATTATGTGGAGGGTTTACGGTGGACGAGTACCAAAACCGATTTAGTGGAGTTGTCTCATCTTGTGTGGGAGACGGGTTTGCTGCTCGATTCGCATGGCATTCCAATGAGTTTTTGCACTATTGTGCGTTGCATTTGTGCTGTGTTGAATGTTGTTCCGCCCGATAATCCTTCGAGTGTTTTAGACAAGTTGCGTCGTAGAAAGAACATTCGTGTGCGTCCTATAGTGGAGCGTTACATGTTGTTGTATAGCGAGCAGGGCATATTGCACCCTATGCGTTTAGACATTAAGCGTAGGCGTGTGCGCTATGTGTAGTGTTGTTGTGGGGTGGGGTGTGCGTGTTTGGCATAGTTGCTACGGGTAGTGGCTTTTCTGGTTGTTCATTTTTGTTGTGCAGCCCCGCCTTTTTTACAGAGCAAAAACCCCCTTTTTGCACGCCAAAAAGGGGGTTTTTGGTGTGCAAAAGTATGGTTTTTGAAGTGCAAAAAGGGGGTTTTTGTTTTCAGAATGCGTAACCATCACGAAATAAACGAGTTGCGAGCGAGTTATGATAATGTTGTGGACGGTTTACGTTGATGTGTTACATATATTATAATAATGTGTCGCACGAATTGGAATACCGCAACGAACATTCCGTGAATTGGTTGCGAACACTCCGTGAGGCGTAGGGGTCCGATTCATCGTGCCCGTATTTTTGCATAACCAAAAATGTGTATTTCCATAACCCAAAACGCATTTCCACATTATTAAATACGTGTATTCGTTTCATCGTGCCCGTATTTTTGCATAACCAAAAATGTATATTTCCATAACCCAAAACGCATTTCCACATTATTAGATACGTGCATTTATTTCACCGAATACGTGTATTCGTTTCATTGCACACGCATTTTTTCGTTGTCAAATTTGTGTATATTCGTTCTCGAATTTGTGTTTTTCTGTTACCGAATCTGTGCATTTATTTCACCACACGCACATATCCGTTTGCCATTATGTGTGTGTGTTTGTATATGCGGGCGCGATAAATCGGACCCCTACGGCTGCTAACGGATTGCGATAATGCTGCAAACGGATAACCATAATGTTGCAAACGGATTGCCAAACTATTCGTGGTGATACGGTTCGCCCCGTATAATGCTGCATGCGCGGTATAGTTGTTCAACGAAAATAAGGCGTACCATCTGGTGCGAGAATGTCATTTTAGAAAGCGAAATCTTTTCGTTTGCCCTGCTATACACAGCTTCCGAAAAGCCGTATGCGCCACCAATAACAAACACAAGATGCTTTGCTGTGTTCTGTTTCTTTTGTAACCATGCGGCATAGTCTACCGACCGAAACTCTTTTCCGTGCTCATCGAGCAGCACAACCGTGTCGGCTGTTTGTATTTCGCGTAGAATTGTTTCGCCCTCGCGTATTTTTTGTTGTGCTTCAGACAGTTTTTTAGTGTTTTTTAGTTCGGGAATGGTAACTATTTTAAATGGAATGTAGTGTCCAATGCGTCCCACATAGTCGGCTATTGCGTGTGCAAACAGTTCGTTGTTAGTACGTCCCACCAATATTAAAGTGGCTTTCATTTGCTATTTTTTGTAGGCGTTTTTGCGTTTAGGGTTCATTGGGAACCACCCTTTTTCTACCCTTTTCACTTGTTCAAACAGTTCTCCTATGCCCCAAAGAAGCGATGCTCCCGTTACGCCAAGTAGTGCCGACCAGAATATATCTGCCACAAACAGAGCCGAAACGCAGCAAACTATGCCTCCCACAAGCCATAGCCACCAGCCTTTTGTGCCAAAATAAAATTCCCATTTCACTACTACGGGGTGTAGCAATCCTATTATAAAAAAGGTGCAAACCGCCAAAATTACACCTTGAAAATATATTTCCATTCTGTTGTATGTTAGTTTTAATTTTGAAAATCGGACACAAAAATACAAAAATAATCCTATATTTAAGGTATATATTCTATTTATTTCTGTATATTTGCACTGTTTAATGCCCTTCAGCACACCCCTTTGTGCAAATGTAAAATGGGGTGGGGGGCAACCAAACTATATAATAATAACGTCCGAGGGACGTAAAAACACCCCTCAATAAAACTATCAGGTAACTATGCAGAACAAAGAACTAATTGCCCAATGCGAGCAAAAGGCACAACAATGGCTTGCTCCTGCTTTCGACGAAGATACACGAAAGGCAGTTGAAAACATGCTAAACAGCGACAACAAAGATGCTCTTATAGAGTCGTTTTATAAAGATCTTGAGTTTGGAACAGGCGGTTTGCGTGGCATTATGGGCGCAGGCACAAACCGAATGAACATCTACACCGTTGGAATGGCTACACAAGGCTTTGCCAACTACCTAAAAATGTGCTTCAAAAATATGCAACAAATATCGGTAGTAGTGTGCCACGACTGTCGCAACAACTCTCGTTTGTTTGCCGAAACAGTAGCCAACATCTTCTCTGCAAACGGCATAAAGGTTTATCTTTTCGACGATTTGCGACCCACACCAGAGTGTTCTTTCGCCATAAGACACTTTAAAGCGCAAGGCGGAGTGAACATTACGGCAAGCCACAACCCACGCGAATACAACGGATACAAAGCATATTGGGACGATGGCGCACAGGTTTTGGCTCCTCACGATAAGGGAATTATCAACCAGGTGAACCAAGTTAAGATAGAAGATGTGCAGTTTAAGGGCAACAAAAACCTTATTGAAATAATTGGAGAAGACGTAGATAAGGCATACCTAAACATGGTAAAAACAGTTTGTATAGACCCCGATGTAATTAAACGGCAGCACAATCTCTGCATAGTTTACACACCTTTGCACGGCGCCGGACGAGTTATTATACCACGTTCGCTACAAGAATGGGGATTCACAAACGTGCATTGCGTAAAGGAACAAATGGTAAAAGATGGAAACTTCCCCACCGTAGACCGTCCAAACCCCGAAATTGCCGAAGCATTAACATTGGGTTTGAGAGACGCAAAGGCATTAGATGCCGATATTTTGATGGCTTCCGACCCCGACGCCGACCGTGTTGGTATGGCTTGTAAAGATAGTAACGGCGAATGGATTCTAATAAATGGAAACCAAACCTGCCTTATTTTCCTATGGTATATCATAACAAACAGACAGGCTTTAGGCAAAATGACACCTAAAGACTATATTGTTAAAACCATTGTAACCACCGAAGTAATTGCACAAATTGCCAAAAAACAACACATAGAAATGCGCGATTGCTACACCGGATTTAAGTGGATAGCACACGAAATAGCACTTACCGAAGGACAAAAAAACTATATTGGTGGCGGAGAAGAGAGCTATGGATTCCTTGCAGAAGACTTTGTGCGCGACAAAGATGCCGTTAGTGCATGTTCGTTGTTGGCAGAAATATGCGCGTATGCTAAGGATAAAGGTAAAACTCTCTACGATTTGCTAATGGATATATACCTTGAATATGGCTTCAGCGAGGAGCATACGGTGAACGTAGAACGCCCGGGCAAGAGCGGAGCTGACGAAATTCAGCAGATGATGCGTAACTTCCGCACCACACCACCTACCAATTTGGGAGGCAGCACCGTGTGTTTGTGGAAAGACTACGAGGCTCTTGAAGCAACCGATGCCACAGGAACGAAAACAAAAATAACAATGCCCGAAAGCAGCAACGTGCTACAATGGTTCTGCACAGACGGCACAAAGGTGAGCGTTCGCCCATCGGGAACAGAACCTAAAATTAAGTTCTACATAGAAGTAAAGGACAAGATGCAAACCGCAGCCGACTTTAAAGATTGTCGTGCACGTGCCTACGAAAAGATAGAAGCTATAAAAAAGAGCCTTAATCTGTAGGCTGTTTTAGTTTCAAAATATCTCCTAAAACCTTTTTTACCCAAAGGTTTTAGGAGTTTTTTTTTGTGTATACGTGGTCAAAATAAGGCGTTTCGCAGTGTGTTCGTGGGTGTTTCGGGGTGTGTTCGCCACCCATTCACCGTGTGTTCGCTGCATTATTGCAATTCGTGCGACACATTATTATAATATGTGTAATGCGAAATGAAAAACCATTCGCAACGTCATCGTCACCTGTTCGCCACCCATTTTGTGAATATGCAATGCGTCATAGAAAACTGGGTGTAACTTGTTTGTTCTGTGGCTGTTACGTATTCAGAAAACAAAAAGGGGGTTTTTGCAACATAAAAACCCCCTTTTTGCACGCTAAAAACCCCCTTTTTGCACTACAAAAACCATACTTTTAAAACGCAACAATATTCTTATGGTGGCGCACCTACCATACTTGCCAAATGCAATGCACACATTTTGGCACAACAAACACGCTATTTCTGCTTTGCTAAAACTATTTTGTGTGCCTGCAATGCCCTGTTTATGGGCTATCTGGAAACTGCCTAAATACTACCCACAATACTACCCATAAGAAACTTGATATGCCTTTCGCTATGTTGTACCTTTGCAAATGTAAAACAACAAACGGTTTTCTAACAACCAAATGCTACAAAAACGCTACAACATATTTATATATATAGTTAGCCAAAAACGTAAAAGCATAAAAACAAAACTATAAAAACATATAACGAGACAAAAATATGAAATTAACATTAGACGACTATTTATCGCCCCACTTCACAGTTGGCGAGTTCTTTAGATCGGGAACTGCCATTAGGTTGGGCATAAACAACACCCCCGATGCCTATCCCGACGAAGGCATTAGCACCGAAGAGGTGGTTGAAAACCTAAGAGCACTGTGCACAGAAGTGCTCGAACCACTACGGCAAAGGGTGGGGCGGGTGATTATAACAAGTGGATACAGGTGCAAAAAACTAAACAAAGCAGTGGGCGGAGTGTGGAACTCGCAACACCTAAAGGGCGAAGCTGCCGACATTTTTGTGCCTAACACAGAAACAGCAATGCGCTATGGCAACATTCTGGAACAGCATTCGGCGGTGCAACAACTATTGTTAGAACCGCTCGGAGCTAAGCAAAAACGATGGATTCACGTGGGATATAAACGACAAAAATAGGACTTTCGGCGACAAATTAGGAACAAATTTGCTTGCTAAATATGTTCTGCCGATACACCTTATTATATATAACGCAAAACGTAGGTGGGTAGTCTGCCTATGAATATCAGTTTAATTTTTAAATTTTTATTAACCTTTTAATTCTTAAAAAATTATGGCATTAAAGTACAAAATGTACCAATTACACACTGCAAAGCACAAGTACAACAATTATTGGTATGCCCGTGTAGCCTATATGGGCACCTTAGACACTCGCCAATTGGCAGCTCGCATTAGCGAACGATGCACCGTTACAGAGTCGGACATACTTGCTGTGCTCAGCGCTTTGGTAGTAGAGATGACGCATAACCTGCAAAACGGAATGCGAATAAAGCTCGACAACTTCGGAACTTTTAAGCTTTCCATCAGTTCAAAGGGCGAAAAGGAACGCAAAGACTTTATTCCTGCAAAGAATATAAAGAAAACTCGCGTGCTGTTTCAACCATATACACGCGTGGGAGTGGACAATTCGCGCTTTAAAAGCTTTGTTACTGGTGTGCAAGTAGAGGAACTTACCACCTACAAAGGTAGCCGAACGAAAAAGAAAGAAGGCGAAACCACCGGAGGAGGAACTAATCCCAGTGGCGGACAATCGCACCCATAAGTAGCCAATGTTGCCAAACTTTGCTAACCTTAAGGGGCTTAGGATCTGCCAATAATGGCACTAAAAACCAGAGAAACCTATGTGCACTGCTTGCTAAAAACAGTTGCAAACAATGCAAAAACAGTGCTGCGTGGTTTCTTTGGTAGTTCCAAAAACACACAAAAATCTTTTTATTAACCGTTTAAAACCGTAAAATTATGAACAAAGACAAATGGAAATTCATTGTACAGTTAGTTCTTTCAGTGCTCACAGCCATAGCAACCACGCTGGGAATGGGGTCGTGCAGATAAGCAAAAAATACGCATAGAGCGGACGAATGTTATCTGTGTTGCGCAAAAATCAATAGAAAACACATTGCAAAAACACTCATCAAACAACTTAGAATATCGTTTTCTAATCAGTTATAATGATTATATAGCAATGTGTAAACAACTGAAATACAAGGTCTTTTGGCATATAATAACCGACAAAATAGTAGGTTAGAGCCGACAAGAAAGGAAGAACGCTTCGACAAGTTTGTAGGTTTTGTGCGACAGAAAGGGAATGTACACACGAAAAAAACGACACATTGGGAGGCAGGCAACTACCAAAACGGAAGTTGCTTGCCTCTTTTTTGTGTTTTGGGCGTATATTTATGGCATTTGCATGGTGTAGCAACGGTTTTCGTGAGTATGTGTTCTGTTTGTTGGTTACTATATTTTGGTAAAACCAAACTGTGGGCATCGCATTGCACTTTTAGCCTTTTTGCATAACCATTTGGCAACCAACGTGTTGTAATGCTGTGGCAACAAATAGGGAATATGTATAGAAACGCATTGCAACGGTGTGGCAACAAATGGGGAATATGTACAGAAACGCATTGCAACAGTGTGGCAACAAATAGGGAATATGTATGGAAATGCATTGCAACAGTGTGGCAACAAATAGGGAATATGTATGGAAATGCATTGCAACGGTGTGGCAACAAGCCGAATAAAAGTATGGAAAGGCATAACAAGCAAACTGCGACAAGAAAGTAAAAAACTCTATGTTGTGAGCAGAAACACTTAGTTTCGACGCTCGTTTAACATAACTTTTCACTTTTTTGTCGCAGTTTATATATTTATATAAAGGCAAGCAATGGGGCGAAATGTTTGTAGAAGTTAGTCGGTTGAAGGTTGGTTTAATTATAGAAGCGTCTTTTTGAGATCTCCAATGCCTGCCTTTTATTAGTGTGTTCTCTCGCTTTAATGTTATGGAACACGTTTCGTCCCATTCTCATTTAGGCACTCCTATCCTTCATCTTTGTTATTCTCATTTTCATCTAACTGGCGTATGCACCTCTCGCAAGGTATTTTAGCCATTTGCTAAACCAATGAAACCTTACGCTTAAGGTAGTATAAATCTAAAACGTCAAGGCGTTTTTATTCTTTCGCAAGCTATTTTCGCCTTTTTCACTAAACCATTATACCTTTCTATCAAGGTATCCCAAATTTTCTTTTTGTGGCAGCTTTACCATCTCACGAGGGCTTAGTTGCCTTACTATTTAAACATTACTATTCTTTAATTTAAACATCATTATTTCTTATTTTAGGCACTTCCGCCTTGTTTTACGACATTTTTTTCGCCTTTTTTCGTAGGCAGTCGGCACATATTCCCTTATAGTACAGCTGGGCATCGTCTATTGTAAAGCCTTCAATTGCACTACTTTGGGGCATTGGCGGTTGTGTATCGGGCATATCAAACACACGTCCGCACTCTTTACAAGAGAAGTGAGCGTGCGGCGTTGTGGTACCATCGTAGCACACATGGTGTTCGTCTATGGTTATCATAAGTGCTCCGCCCTTCTCCGAAAACATTCTTAATGTATTGTAGATGGTGGTGCGACTCACTGTTGGGATGCGTTTTTTGAGTTCTACAAATATATCGTCGATTGTTGGGTGGGTATGATGTTCCATCAAATAACGCATAATCTCTATGCGCTGAAGCGATGGGCGTATACCACAATCGAGCAGCTTTTTATAGGCTGGATCTATGTACATAATTTACTATTGCATTTAAATTCTCATTGCAAAGGTATATAATTGTTGTGGAAATACCAAACAAAAAACAGTTAAAATTTTCTGTTTTACTTACTAATAAGGATATAAAAGCGAACAAATTACTACTTTTTTGGAAAAATTGTGTAGTTTTTCCATATTCAATACTATATATTTTGTATTTTATAAACGTTTGTTTTGTGTTTTTTGGGGTATATTGTTCTGTTTTCTCTACAGTGTTTTGCCACTGCTGTGTTGCTATTTTTGTGTTAGGAAGGCGGCAAGATTGGGTGGTGCAGGAAACGTTTTGCAGTTTATGTGTTCCATTTGTTGTAGTCCGCTTTCGGTAATTCGGCATCGTTGGCACCGGCTATCGTGTTTGCAAGTGTGGCGTTCCAGGTATCCTTTTCGTTCGAGAGCGGCTATCACTTTCGATGCGTTGGAACGTGTAAGACCCATCTCACTGGCTATTTCGCCAGCGAGAAGGCTCTCTTTATTAGCGAGCATGCACAGCAACATAAGTTCGTTTATGTTTATGTTGAATGTGTTTTCTAATGCTCGTTCAAATTCTATTACTGCCCGAAAGATGCTGTGCACTTTGTGAATGCAGTTGTTATCCATACGCTTTTGCTATGTTTGGCTTATTTTAAAAGCGTTTCTTTAATCATCTGTTCCAGTTCGTTTTTGGGGTGAGCACCTACCGACATGGTTGGTTTTCCGGTTTTTGGAATAAACAAAAGCGATGGTATTGAGCGTATGTTGAATAGTGCTGAGAGTTCTTCGCTCTTGTCTACGTCTATCTTATATACGTCTATTTTGCCGTCATACTCCTGTGCTATCTCTTCAAGAATGGGTGCTGTGGCTTTGCACGGACCGCACCAAGTTGCATAAAAGTCTACTATTGCAGGTTTGTCGCCTTTAAATTTCCATGTGTCGCCTGCGGTTTTATAGTCCATTATCTTCTCTCTGAACATTGCTTCGTTCATTTCTATTACCTTCATATTTGTTCCTTTCTTTGTTTTAACCGTGTTTGTTTGGTTGTTGTCTACTTTGTTTTTTGCTGTTGTGTTGCAGCTTCCAAGCGTGAAGACTGCGGCTGCTGCGAGCACGAAAATATTTTTTTTCATTGTTTTTTTACCTATTTCGTTCCACATTTGTCGTTTTGCTCTGTTTTTATTATCCTTTCACTATACACTAACGTCTGCTATTTTGTTGTGGCTTTTTGCGCCGTTTCTGTTGTAGCGGACACTGTTTTATTATACATTCTATATGTTTCCATTGGAAACTAATGCAAAGTTAGGTATTTTATTTGTACCTTACAAATTTCCAATGGAAATTATTTCGTTTTATAACTTCCTTTAACTTATATTGCCATCTATTGGCTATTACGTTGCAAAAGTATGGTTTTTAGCGTGCAAAAAGGGGGTTTTTACAAGGTAAAAAGGGGGTTTTTACACGCCAAAAACCCCCTTTTTGTTTTTCGTTAGTATAACAAACACGTTGTTAATGTGTTACGAATATTCCGTGAAATGGTTGCGAACGGTCTGCCAAAATGTGCTAATGGATTGGCGATTATACAATATTTGTGCGTTATAATGCGGTGTTTGTGGGACATAAAAATAGGAGAAGCGCAGAACACTTTCGTATTTCTACACTTCTCCACAACGCATTTTATATGAAGGTACTTGGGAAACTGTGCCACAATTTGGCGTGTGGCGTGCCCCAAGAAAGTTAGGTGCTTATGTTAAATTCCACCAAACTGCAAACTAATTGCCCACGTAAACAGGGCGAATGCTGTACATAGCACGTTTTGCATTTATGGCGCTCTTGGTGTAACCGGGCATTACTTCGTTGATGGTAGTTACCTGGAATGTAAACGCTGCAGCCTGATTTTGATTACTTGTACTGGCATCTGATAGCCAATATGCCCCCCAACTGCCTGGTTTATCTAAGTGCATTGCATTCTGACACGTACCTGCCATAGGGAAGAAAATGCCCTTTTCGAAATCGGCTTTCGTTAGTTTTCGCAACAAACCGTTCATATTCATAGGTGCAGCAGACTGGTTTATTTTTCGTTTCTTTGCACCATTTGCATCTAATATCCAACCTTTTTTATCGGCAGAAACGGTAGGGTCGAAGAACGAACCATATATTACGTTGCCACTATCGTCTATGTAATAGGCTATGAATTGTGCTGTTGCTGTTGTCAATTTGTTGAAATCGTCCATTGAAGGCATAGCCCATTTGCCATCAGAAGCATACGCTGCCAAATCGCCAAACTGTTTATCGGCAGACATTTTACCCTTTTGGTTGCCCATTGCGGTCCAATATTTGTCCGACAGAGCACTATTATAATCGTGTGCATGTGCTATATCGCCCCAACGATAGTGGTCGAATTCTACACCGTTAGTGTTGTTTGGCAGTTGCTCTCCCACCAAAACTACTTCTGAAAGAGGGTAGCTAGATGGTTGCATATAGAAGTAAGTCCATGGCGTTTTTGCCAAATGGTAGCCGTCTTTCCACCCTGCCGATGTTGCACCGGGCGTATATTGCAAGTTGTATTTTCCCCATTTCACGTTGTTAATTTCTATGTATGGTTTTGTAACATTCACCGTAAACGGGTAGTATCCAGCGGCTTCTATCTTTAAAGGCTTAGACACTATGTAGGTGTAAGTGTTGTTGTCGGTGGTTACGATGGTGAAAATAGGACTGAAGTTGTTATCTGCTAACACAGCAACATCAAACTCGTTGCGAGCTGTTTTTGGTGTAATGGTGAAGCCAGAGTTATCGCGTTCGCTTATAGAACCTGTTTTTAAATTGAAAGTTGCCGTGCGAGTTATGCCGTCAATGGTAAGCGATTTTATGTTTGTTATGGGTGTATCGCCATTCTTAAAGTCGAGATGTAGCACCGCATATAGCTTTTTCATTTGCACGTTTCCCGTAGCTTTGCTGTTTAAAATCTTCACATTTTCTATGGTTCCCCAGCTATAATCGAAGTTGCTAAGGGTAGCAAACGTACCATCTTGATGTGCTTTTACAGTGTTTCCATTCTTCGATAGCTCGTTGTAATCCATACTAAGCTCAACCGTTTCGGGATTTCTACCGGCATAATTGTATCGCAATGGGTAGAACACGGCAATGTTGTCGCCCTGTTTACAGCCTACATTTCCTTCCAATTTTTGTTGGTTTGCCTTAGTTTCAGCCGTAATATAGTCGTACCCTTGTGGGGTAGTTAGGTTGTAGGCAATAAATTTGTCGCCGTCTTCCCATTTGTTTCCGTCCATCAAACTCACCGTAGAGCGAGTAGAAGGAATATCTACCGATAGCGTACGCTTTGCTGTTACATCAGGGTTAGTAGCGTCTTGCGTGTTGGTATCAGTCTCAGTGGAGCACGACGCCAATGCTCCCGCTGCAGCACATAGTAATGCGCTGAATACAATTTTTATGTTCATAAAGTTTGTAAGAATAAGTTTTGTTTTACAATTCCATTATTTCCGCATCTTTAAAGTCGCGTGGTGCAAACTCTTTTGCCGGGCTACCGAGTGTTTGTCCCGGTTGTATTTCGAAATTTTGGTTACTTACTGATACACCAGAACCTGCTAACAATTGGCATTCTGTGCTAACTGTTGTAACCTCGATACATGGTTTTAAATACTTCTTCATCGCTGTTTTAATTTACAATCTTTTTGGTTTCACATCTTTTTTTTGTCCTATTCGCTAAATAGGGGGTACTAAATAGTCCTACTATCTATAGCTGAATTGAGTTGTAGAAGAAAGTTTGTGTTGTGGCAGAACACACTTTCTGTTGGGCTATTTCTCTCCAATTGCTTGGACAGAATTTGTTAAAAGCGCATTAGGTGCTAATTCTTTGCAAAGTTATTATATTTATTTTAGATATGCAAATATATGTAGATAAATTATGTAATTTATATAAATATGGTGTTGTAGTGGGCGTGCGCGAGCGTTATGTTTAGGTTGTTTTTTGTGTTTTTTGTGTGTTTTGCAGGTTGTTGGTTGTGTGTTTGCAATTTGTTTAGAATGTTATGGCAATCCGTTTGCAATGTTGTTGCAATTTGTTCGCCACGCATTTGCTATCCGTTCAGAATGCATTCACGTAATGTTCGCAACGTGTTCGTTATCTGTGTGTTACATATTCGCCATGTAAAAGTATGGTTTTTGCGTTGCAAAAGTATGGTTTTTGGCGTGCAAAAAGGGGGTTTTTACATTGCAAAAGTATGGTTTTTGTTTTTTGAATGTTGGGTTGTTGCAATTTGTTTGGAATGTTTTGGCAATCCGTTCGCAACATTTTGGCAATCCGTCAGCAACATTTTGGCAATCCGTTCGCAGCGAAATGGCAATCCGTTCGCAGCCGTAGGGGTCCGATTTATCGTACCCGCATATATATACTTGCCACCCATTTTGTGTGTGTTTGGTTGATATTAAAAGCGTGCAATGGCAGCTTTGCCCTTTAGCAAAAATGGTTCGTTTAAGATGGCTGTGCAGTGTTTGTCTACTGGTTTGCCGTTTATTTGGATATTGCTGAGTGCAAATACCACCGTATTTTTGCTATTGTAGAAATGCGCATCGTGCATTATGGCAACATCAACGTCTATGCCGTGTCGCACAATAATGTTGAAATCTATGGCGTGGGGAGTGTTTTCTGATGCCACAACCTCGTCGCCTTCGAAGCAATAAAGACTGTTTGGCGAAAGCAAAATGCGTTTGTTGTTTTTCAGCAACGTTATTTCGCCCTCCAAAGGAAGTATGTATCGTGTGAAACCAGAGAAGTTTGAGAAGCTGCTTTCCGTTTGTTCTATAATGGCAGACGATATGCGCAGGTTGAAACAACGGGTAGACAGGTTGCCATTGGAAGGACTAATGAAAACCTGTCGGGTGGTTCCACCCTTCCATTGGGTAGTTTCGTATTGTTCGGGAGTGATTATCTGCATAGTTTAAAAATACAATTTTGTTTAACCGTAGTAAATGTTTTGTAGCCACAAAGGTATATACAAAATTTGGAAAACACCCTTTGTAGGGGTAGGAAAGTGTGGCAGATGCTTGCCATTTATGGGGAAATGTGCTATATTTGCAGTGGAAAAAACAAACAAACAAAAACAGTTTGCACAGCTTAAAACACAAGCAAGGCGCACCTAAAAGGGGAGAGTAGCCACACGGTGTGGGCTGTGCTGCAACAAAAAAACTGTATTTTTACACAACAATATAATGGGAAGAAACAAGTTTTCGGACACCGAAATAAAGGCGATAGCGAAGCTTTTACGACTAAAGAATGCAGGAAACCGACACCAGCAAAAGCTTGTGCGCCACGATTTAAGGGTGGATTATGAGTTTAATATCTCCGATTTTAATCAGCCCGGAAAGGCTTTTGGCGAAGAAGAACTGTACGAAGCCATACGGCGAGGTGCCATTAGCATTTTAGACGAACGTACCATTGCCGATATGAAAGCGAAGCGAGCACGCAACAAGGCACACGATGCGGCACAAAAAGAAGCGGCTGCTATTGCCACAGGCGAGGCTACCGACTGGCGTAAAGCTATGGAAGAGTGGGAGGAACAAACCGGCGAAACACTATAGAAAACGTGTCGCCCATTTTGCAATAAAGGCAAAAACAGCAAGACGGAGACATATTATAAATATCTAAAATTTATCTTCTTAACATCTAAAAAAATGTGCTATAACACCTAAAAACTATCGAAATTAGGAAGAAAAATAGTATCTTTGTAGGCATAAAACAAAGACAAAGCGAAAACAATGGAGAAACTAATAGTAAACAGTTACGATGAGTTTGCAAGCTTTTTAGGCAAGAAACTCGGTGAAAGTGAGTGGTTAGAAGTAAATCAGGAACGCATAAATTTGTTTGCCGATGCCACTTTAGACCATCAATGGATACACGTTGATACAGAAAGAGCAGCCAAAGAAAGTGCTTATAAAACCACTATTGCACACGGATATCTAACACTTTCGTTGTTGCCATATATGTGGAACCAGATTATTGAGGTGAATAATTTGAAGATGATGGTGAACTATGGTATGGACAAAATGCGTTTTGGACAACCGGTTCTTGTGGGTTCGCGCATTCGTTTGGTATCTTCTTTGGAAAGCATAGAGAACTTAAGAGGTATCTGCAAGGCGGGCATTAAGTTTCAAATAGAGATAGAAGGTCAGCGCAAACCAGCTTTGGAAGGCATTGCAACCTTCTTATATTACTTTGTATAAGCGTAAATGAAAAGCTAAAAAAGGTAGGGGGCTTGGGTATCATAGGGGGGTCTAGGAATACTAGGAACCCTAGTGTTCCTAGGAAACCTATCAAAACCACCACGCCAAAGCACCCTTTATGCCTTACCTTCTAATATTTGCTGTGCATGTTGCACCTGTTCTGGAGTAGGTTCGGGTATATCTTTTAGCGTGTACGGTATGTGTAAGTTTTCCCATTTGTATATTCCGAGAGTGTGATAGGGTAGCACTTCAATCTTCTCAACGTTGTTTAATGAAGCAATAAACTCGCGTAAACGCAACAAATATTCGTCCTTATCGGTAATGGTAGGCACAAGAACGTGTCTTATCCAAATGGGTTTACCAATTTCAGATAAGTATCGCGCACAGTCTAAAATATTGTCGTTGGTCCAGCCCGTAAGCTTTTTGTGTTCGTCAGAATCTATGTGTTTAATATCGAAAAGCAGCAAATCGGTGTACTTCATTAGTTCTTCGAACTTCTCAAAGAACGCTCCTGTACGACGGAAAGGCTGTGCCGATGTATCGAGACAAGTGTTTATGCCCTGCGCTTTAGCCTTTTTAAAAAACTCAATAAGGAAGTCTATTTGTAGCAAAGCCTCTCCTCCGCTCACCGTAATGCCCCCTTTTGTACCCCAATAGCTTTTAAATCGCACAGCCTTAGCCAACAATTCGTCAGCCGTCATTAGCTTTTTCGACTTACTGTCCCATGTATCTGGGTTATGACAATAACGGCAACGCATAGTGCAACCCTTAAGAAACACAATGAAACGAATACCCGGTCCGTCTACCGAACCAAACGATTCAATGGAGTGAACCCTTGCTAACGGTTCGCCATTAGCCAATTCCATATTCTTTGTATTATACTCTATAGTAGGTGTTTGTTCAGCCATAATGTCCTTGTAGTTATTTGTTTGGTTTACAATATTCGTAGTTCAGCACCCTAACAGTGCGCCTTTTGTGTATAAAAAATAATTGGACTAAACGTGTCAGCCCAATTATTTCTCATAAAATACAAACTATATAATGTCTTAATATATTCAATATATAGAGCTGCAGCTTACATTTTGCCGTGTGCCTGGCGTGCTATTACGTCTTCTTGCTGCTCTCTTGTGAGGTCAATAAACTTAACAGCGTAGCCACTAACACGTATTGTAAAGTTAGCATACTCCTCTTTTTCGGGGTGTTCCATAGCATCAATGAGCTTCTCAACACCAAAAACGTTCACATTTAAGTGGTGTGCACCACGACTGAAATAGCCGTCCATAACACCCACAAGTGTGTTTGTGCGTTCCTCTTCGGTCTTTCCTAACGTGCTTGGAGCTATGGTTTGTGTGTTAGAAATACCATCGAGTGCATACTCGTAAGGTAGTTTTGCCACAGAGTTAAGCGATGCTAACAAGCCATTTTGCTCTGCTCCGTACGATGGATTAGCACCTGGCGACAATGGAGCACCGGCAGGACGACCGTCTGGCATAGCA
Source organism: Prevotella pallens ATCC 700821 (assembly GCF_000220255.1). Lineage (GTDB taxonomy): Bacteria > Bacteroidota > Bacteroidia > Bacteroidales > Bacteroidaceae > Prevotella > Prevotella pallens. The sequence continues at coordinate 39,920 of NZ_GL982514.1, read as the reverse complement.
GGTGTGTACTTGCCATATACCACATTCGATGTAATGGTAAGTATACTTGTGGTTGGTTCAGAGTGGCGATATGTGTGGTGTTTCTTAATCATTGTCATGAAAGTTTTTAGCAACCAAACAGCTATTTCGTCGGCTCTTTCGTCGTCGTTACCATAGCGTGGGAATTCACCTTCAGTCTCGAAATCAAGTGGGAAGCCTGTTTCGTCGCGTACAATCTTAACCTTTGCATACTTAATAGCACTAATAGAGTCTACCACATGGCTGAATCCTGCAATACCAGTAGCAAATGTTCGGCGCACATCAGTGTCTATAAGAGCAAGCTCTGCTGCCTCATAGAAGTACTTATCGTGCATATAATGGATAAGATTAAGCGTATTAACGTATATGTCAGCAAGCCATTCCATCATGTCAATAAACTTAGGCATGAACTCTTCGTACGTAACAATGTCGCCTTCAATAGGGCGATATGCTGGTCCACATTGCTCACGAGTCTTATAGTCTATGCCACCGCTTATAGCGTAAGTAAGGCATTTTGCGAGATTAGCACGTGCTCCGAAGAATTGCATTTCCTTACCTGTTTGTGTGGCAGAAACACAGCAGCAGATTGAATAATCGTCTCCCCAAACTGGACGCATCACCTCGTCGTTCTCGTATTGTATAGAGCTTGTCTTTACAGAAATCTTTGCTGCGTACTTCTTAAAGCCTTCTGGAAGAGCTGGAGAGTATAGTACGGTTAGGTTAGGTTCGGGCGATGGTCCCATGTTTTCGAGTGTATGGAGGAAACGGAAGTCGGTTTTTGTAACCATAGAACGTCCGTCCATACCCAAACCAGCTACTTCTAGTGTTGCCCAAACGGGGTCTCCAGAGAACAATTGGTTATATGATGGAATGCGAGCGAACTTAACCATACGGAATTTCATTACGATATGGTCTATTAATTCTTGTGCTTCGTCTTCGGTTAATGTACCTTCTTGCAAGTCGCGATTGATGTAAATATCGAGGAAAGTAGATATTCTTCCCACCGACATAGCGGCTCCGTTTTGTGTTTTAATGGCAGAAAGATAGCCGAAGTATAGCCATTGTACAGCTTCGCGAGCGTTCTTTGCAGGGTTAGAAATATCGTATCCGTATATTTGTGCCATTGCTTTGAGTTCGTTCAAAGCCTTTATTTGCATTGAAATTTCCTCGCGCAGACGAATAATTTCCTCTGTCATTACGCCATCACCACAGTTCTTTAGGTCTTTTTTCTTCTCGTTTATAAGGAAATCTACACCGTAAAGAGCAACGCGGCGATAGTCGCCCACAATACGACCACGCCCGTATGTGTCTGGCAAACCAGTAAGAATGTGGTTGTGGCGCACTATTTTCATTTCGTCGGTATATGCATCGAACACACCGTCGTTGTGGGTTTTGCAATATTTTGTGAATATTTCGTGTAGTTTTTCTGATGGTTGATAGCCGTAGGTTGTGCATGCTTGTTCTGCCATTTTTATACCACCGTATGGCATAAAGGCACGTTTCAGTGGTTTATCGGTTTGCAAACCCACTACCTTTTCGAGGCTTTTAAGGCTCTCGTCTATATATCCTGGTCCGTAAACAGTAGCACTTGACACTACTTCGGTCTCCATATCGAGTACGCCTCCCTTAGCACGCTCTTCTTTCTGAAGCTCTTTTAGTTTGCCCCAAAGCTTATTTGTTGCTTCTGTAGGCCCAACAAGGAAGTCCTCGTTGCCGTCGTAGCCAGTGTAATTTGCCTGGATAAACTCGCGCATATTTACCTCGTCAAGCCACTTTGTGCCTGAAAAGCCTCTCCATTCTTCTCTCATAATAGTATTGTAATTTAGTAAATTATAAGGCTAAACGCATAGTATGACGTGAAGCCCATTATCAATTCTCTATTTATTTCGGGTGCAAAGGTACTTTCTTTCCATATTTATGACAATACTTACTTATTGGTATTTTGCATTGCACATGTTTTGTTAGATGTGCAGAAATTAGCCTTTTTAGGGGTGTTGATACTCATTTGTAGGTATGTGGGGTATTCTGTTGTTGTGTAAAATGCCATCTTTGGTTTACAAAACAAGGGGTTTGTAGATGTTTACATGCTCATTTATAGGTATCATTACACATTGTTTTATAATTCTTTTTTATTGTTCTAAACTTTAATTTTACATATTTACGAATTGTTATTGGGCTTTAAATAGTAAGAAAAGATACTGTTCGCATTTTGCGCAACAATAGTTTGTGTTTTGTAAGAGTGGTGTTTAAGAAAACCAAAAGTATGTTTTTTGTAATCCGTCAGCAGCGTTATCGCAGTTCGTCAGCAGCTGTAGGGGCCCGATTTATCGTGCCCGCATATATGTATACACCCACAAAATGACGGACGGAAATGCGTGTGCGGTGAAACGAAAACACGAATTTTATGAAACGGATATGCGTATTTGATAATGCAAAGATACATATTCAATAATGTGAATGTATGAATTTTATGAAACGAATATGTATACTTGGTAATGTTAGGATACGGGCGCGATGAATCGGCCCCTACGCCTTGCGGGGTGTTTCGCAATCTATTTCGTGGGTGTTAGCAGCATTATTGGCAGACCGTCAGCAGCTGTAGGGGCCGATTTATCGTGCCCGCATATATGAATGTACCCACGAAATGGAGGACGGTAATGTGCGTGCGATGATGTGGAAATGTGTGTGCGATGATGTGGAAATGTGTGTGCGATTATGTGTATACATATATTTGGTAATGTTAGGATACGGGCGCGATGAATCGGCCCCTACGCCTAACGGATTGTTCGCCACGCATTTCGTGGGTGTATGTGGATATTTCACGGATTGTTTGTTGGCATTTTGTGTAATGTTCGCCACGCATTCGCAATCCGTTCAGAATGCATTCACGTAATGTTCGCAACGTGTTCGTTATCTGTGTGTTACATATTCGCCGTGTAAAAGTATGGTTTTTGGCGTGCAAAAAGGGGGTTTTTGCATTGCAAGAAGTGGGTTTTTGCATTGCAAAAGTATGGTTTTTGTTTTTTGAATGTTGTGTTGTTGCAATTTGTTTAGAATGTTATCACAATCCGTTCGCAGCGAAATGGCAATCCGTCAGCAACATTATCGCAATCCGTTAGCAGCCGTAGGGAGTCCGATTTATCGCGCCCGCATATACGAAAACACCCACAAAATGACGAACGGAAATGTGCGTGCGTTGAAATGAATATACATATTTAATAATATAAAAACACATATTCGTTGATTTGAATACACATGTTTAATAATGTGGAAACACATATTTGGTTATGGAAATACACGTTTTTGTTTATGTCAGGATACGGGCACGATGAATCTACCCCTACGCCTGGCGGATTGTTCGCCACGCATTCACGGTACGAATATGGTATATTGGGGTGGTATGCAAGGGTAAAACCTCTAAGGGAACTATGAGAAATGCCCTCTTTTCACAGCACCTTAGAGGATAAAAAAATGAAAGAAAAAAGCTTTAAAATGCCTTTAACGTCTGTTTATTTCTTCACTATTTTCTTGCCATTAACAATATATATGCCCTTTGGCAGAAGGTTTATGTTGTTAGATAGTCGTCGTCCGTCTAACGAGAATACCCCTTGTTGTGCAGTTTTTGTGTTAGTTTCGAGCGTAGTTTCTATGCCTTGAGTATTCTCTGGAGTAATTGTAACCCAGTCGGTAACCGGCTTTTGGTTGTCTCCATATAGCGAGAAGTACGAGTATCCTTTCTCTTTATGTTTCTTCCAAGTGTTGTTTTGGGGTTCTGTAATCTTGCATCCTTGAAACTCAGGATACTCGTCCCATAGCCAACAAATACTTCCGTAGTAGTCGTCTCCCTCTAATCCATTACCCTTTGCCTTAAGATTGCATCGGTCGAACTTCCAAAAACCGCCATACAAACCTGCCACTTCGGCTTCCACTTCCATGGTGCATTGGCTTATGGTGATATGTCCCCAGTTGCCAATACCCATCAAACTTTCTAAGTCGTCTGTATCTGTTCCACCTTTAATAGTAAGTTTTCCATCGCCAATAAATGTAATATCGCCATCTAATTGGTTCATCATACCCATACGTTGCTTTGATTTTAGGGTGTTGTTTCCAATGAGCTGAATAGTCATACCCGGCAAATTGGTTACGAGAGGTATCTCTTCGTTGGTTTCGATAGTAGCATTTTCCAGCGTAAGAGTTTTGCTTTCGGGGTCGTACTTCACGTTTCCGCTTACTCCGGTAATGCTTGTTAGGTTGTTAAAATTGTCGGAAGTAACCTTTGTATCTCCTATTTGGAATCCATAAGCAGTTTGTGCTTGTATGGTTTTAGGGCCTACAAAGAGTGCAACAATCAGGGCAACAGTGGCAAAGCACATGTTTTTGGTTAGGTTAATTCTCATAGTTTTCATAGCCTCTCTGCTAAAACTCTTTCGGAGCAACACCGTTTCAGAGGCGCGGGTGTTTAGTTTTTATTCTGTTATTCTCTCGTTATTATATACTACTATGTGATATTTTGCAAATTTAATTCTTTTATTTCATATTGTCAAATGTTTTGTAACATTTTCTTATTCCTACCTAATGTATTTCCCCAAAAACATTATGTGTATGGCGTTGTGTGGGCGAGTGGTTGGCAAAATTCATAGTGGAAACGTTAGAAACAAATGGCAACGAATACAAGAAATATATAAACCGAAAGCGGTTAGAGCGTGAACGGTATTGTAGAAAAGGGTAGAAGAGGGCGAGAAAGTTGTTCTTTTTATGTTGCCCATTTATCCGAATGGGTAGTAACGAGTAACTCTCTGATAGTGAATAAGTTTACATATCGTTAGCAAAAGTATGGTTTTTGGCGTGCAAAAAGGGGGTTTTTGCAGGGCAACTAATCCTTGAAAATGAAGAAAAATAGAAGTTTGCGCAAACTGATTGATAATGAACAGGATATGAAATGATTTGCATAAAACTACTCTATTTGTAAAAGGCAGGAAAGTGCGGATTTAAGCAGAAGTTCAGTTACTAAATCATTACCAAGATTGGGAATAGGTAACGAAATGCAGATATAGGTAACTGAAATTATTTGGTTCGTGTGTTTGTTGCTTTGGTCGGCAGTTTTCTGCATAAGTAAAGAACGCTTTAATTCGGGTAACTTTGCCCATAAAGATTAAAGCGTATGCAAACAGAAAAGATGAAGGTGTTGCTCTACCTCAAAAAGAGCGGTATGGACAAGTCGGGTAAGGCTCCCATCATGGGACGTATCACGCTTGGAAGGAGTATTGCGCAGTTCAGCTGCAAACTATCCTGTAACTCTGATTTGTGGAATCCCCGTGAAAGTAGAATGGGCGGAAAGAGCCGTGAGGCGGTGGAAGTGAACGGCAGATTGGAAAGCCTTCTGCTATCCGTCCAAGCAGCCTATCAATCTCTGCTATCCAAAGGTTGCCCATTTGATGCAACTGATATAAAAGAGGAATTTCAAGGAAGCGTTCAATCTAAATGTATGCTTATTGAAAGACTGGATAGGCTCATCAAAGAGAAAGAAAACCATATCGGCATTGACATCAAGGAGGGAAGTATATTTGGCTACTATTCCACTCGTACCCATTTGCAGAACTTTATAAAAAGGAAGTATAATATTTCTGATTTGGCATTTTCACAGCTTACTGAGCAGTTCATCTACGACTTCCAACAATACTTTATGGGTATTTGTGGGTTTCAGGAAAGTACGTTCTATAATGCCGCTACCCATCTGAAAACGGTGTGCAGATTGGCTTATCGTGAAGGATTAGCCGATATTTTATTGTTTGACAAAGTCAAGGTAAGCAAAGGCGATAAGAAACTACCCAAAGCTCTTGACAGGTGTTCGCTTGACAAACTAATGAACATACAGTTTGGAGAGTTGGAGGAGGAAATGGAAACCGCAAGGGACTTGTTTGTCTTTGCCTGCCATACGGGTGCAGCCTATTGTGATTTGATGGAACTAAGTAAGGTACATCTTATGCGTGATGACAAGGGAAGCCTTTGGCTGAAGTTCAACAGGCAGAAGACAGGAGTACTTTGCCGTATCAAGTTGTTGCCCGAAGCTATCAGGATAATAGAGAAGTACAAGAGCAATGAAAGGGAAAGCCTATTGCCACAGATGAAATATGCCACCTATCAATCGTATCTTAAAGCATTGCGCCTAAGAGCAGGCATAGCCTTTCCCTTTACCACGCATACGGCAAGGCATACCTTTGCCACGCTCATCACACTGGAACAAGGAGTACCAATAGAAACGGTAAGCAAGATGTTGGGGCATAGCAATGTGAGTATGACTGAACGGTACGCAAAGGTTACACCACAGAAACTGTTTTTGGAGTTTGAGCGTTTCCTTTCTTTCACGGAGGATATGCAGATGAGTATTTAGCAATAGTAGCATTAAAACTAAAAACATGATGAGAAGTACATTCAAAACACTGTTTTATATCAACAGACAAAAGACTAAGGCAAACGGTCTGACCTCCATACTCTGCCGTATCACGATAGATGGCAAGAACTCTGTTATTACCACAAACGAAGAATGTAAGCCCTCAGAGTGGAACTCTAAGCAGGGGACAACTACGGATAAGAAAACCAATCTTCGCCTGCAATCATTCAGAGAACTGGTCGAGAAGAATTATCAGAAACTACTCATAGATGACGGAGTGATAAGTGCTGAACTGCTTAAAAACAGATTGCAAGGCATAGCCACCTCACCCTCAACTCTATTAGGACTTGGTAGAGCAGAACTGCAAATGGTAAAGGACGGTATAGGCAAGTCAAAGGCAGAAGGTACATACACTAACCTTTGCTATGCTAACAGGATGCTGTGCGAGTTTATAAAGGACTTAGGTAGTACGGATATAGAAATCCGAAGCATAACGGAGGAACTGTTTGAAGAATACCGCTTCTTTCTTAAAAAGAAAGGATTGAAAGGGTCTTCTATCAACAATTATCTTTGTTGGCTGAGCCGTTTGATGTTCCGTGCGGTAAGCCAGCGCATCATTCGTTATAACCCATTTGAACATGCGGAATATGAAAAGGTGGAAAAGGCTATCCGCTTTCTTAGTAAGAGTGATGTGAAAAAACTGATGGCTATGAAGATATGTGATAGTGATGCCGAGCTTGCCAGACGGATGTTCATCTTCTCCTGCTTCACAGGTTTAGCCATTACGGATATGGAACACTTGACGTTTGGGCATATCAAGAGCGTAGCGGACGGACAGATGTATATAAGAAAGGAGCGTCAGAAGACCAAGATGGAGTTCATTGTGCCGTTACACCCCATTGCCAAGACGATTATCGAGCAGCAAAGGCAGCTACAAGCGGTGAAAGAAGAAGGCAATAACACGGATATGGATAATCGCTTTATTTTTCAACCTTATTGCAGCAGAAGTGTGTTAGCAGCGAAGTTGAGCATCGTAGGCAAGGCTTGTGGTATCAAGCAACGTCTGTCCTATCACATGGCAAGACATACCTTCGGAACGATGTGCCTAAGTGCAGGTATTCCCATTGAGAGCATCGCCAAGATGATGGGACACGCATCAATTGCAAGTACGCAGATTTATGCGCAGGTAACCGACTGCAAGATTTCGGAGGATATAGACAGACTTATAGCCAAGCATCAGGAAAAGAACAAAGAGGATGATAAGGTAATGGTAAAGGAAACTATTACCATAGGGACAATGGCTATTGCCAACACAGGCAGAAACAAAAGCATGGAGGAAACGGCATGAATACGGAAGATGAAATAAAGACCAAGGCTGCAATCCGTCTGGACACGGGGTGCAGCTACTTCGAGTGGGGAAATGGTATGCAGGTTATCCGCATGGGAAAAGGCGAAGTAGCCATGACCGAGGGCGAGCTTGCAAGGTTCTTCAGAGTTATATGGAGAAAAGTCAATGCCAGACTTCGGACGATAACCGAAGAATCCGTCCTGCATCCAGAAGAAAGGGGCGCAGACGAAAGGAAAATAGTTACGGATAAGGAGGTAAGGGGCTACGCACCGCTTTACCCACTACCGACAATCATCGCCCTTTCCTTTCAACTTGACTGCGTAGAAGCCCACCTATTCAGAAGGCATGTGTGCAGTGAGTTGATGCGTCCAAGGAACGCACTTACCCCAATCATCATATATGGCAAGGATGTCAATAACTGAATAATGTATCAATCCTTTTTCTTTCACTGTTGTCTTACTACATCACTACAATACAAGGTAACACAGTGAAAGAGAAAGGATTACGTTGTAGCTGATGGTTACTTGTGCATATTACTACGACACGACTACGTACTATACGTTGTCAAACAAAAGTGCACAACTGCAAATGTAGTTATTTACTCTTATATTTCATTGTTTTATTATCAAAAATTCTTTTGTTGATTGAATTTTGCTTTATTATTTCTATTATCTTTTTGATTTTCTCCCCTTGCCCTAAATATACGTCTTTGGGTGTAAGATTATCTAACGATTCATGAAACCTTCTCTCATTATAATATTTCACCCACCCATCGATAGCATTTTCCAATTCAGAGGGACAAAAATAATGATTTAGCTTAATTACATTTTTCATCGATCTGTGATATCGTTCTATCTTTCCCTGTGTCTGCGGATGCAAGGGTTTGCCATGAATATGCTTGATATTATATTCCTTACAGAGATACTCCTTGAGAGAGGAAGCAATATAAATGGTTCATTATCTGATAACAGACAAGGAGGATTCTGGAATGTAACTCCTGCCTTCTCAATTGCTTTATCTATAGTTCTAGATACATCATCAGAAGTCAAACCCGAACATAACTCCCAATGGATAATATACCTGCTGTAGTCATCAATTACAGTAGAGAGATAATACCAGCCCCAACCCTTGACTTTGAAATAGGTAAAATCGGTCTGCCACATCTCATTGGCGAATTTAGTCTTATGATGGAATTCATCAGCTGCAAAGATAAAATCATGCTCCATACGTTCTAATAGCCCTCTTTCGTGTAATATACGATAAAAGCTTGACTCTGAAACAAAGATCTGACTCTCTTCCAATAAAAGAACTGACAATTCCCTAGGGGTGAGCTCTGGATGCTCTAAAGAAAGTTCAACCACTATTTGTCGAATATTATCAGGTATGCGGTTCCACGTTGTCGGTGCTCTACAATGTGTTGCTCTGAGAGCATTCAAACCTCCTATAGCATATTTCTTATACCAATTATAAAAGGTACGCCTTGGGATTCCTAAACGCTTAAGTGCCTGAACAATACTTAACTCTGAACGCTTTATTGGTGAAAAATTCCACCCAAAGAGGTTATTTTGTCAGATTTTATTGCTACCTCTGTCATGTCAGTTGGTTTATTGTTTTACATGTTTGGTAGCACTAAGATAAGTGAATTTTCTGACATACGCAGGTGTTTGAATACTTCTATGTATCAGGCACTTGCATTTCTTGCAAGCAAAAACGCTGCGGAAGTAAGGAATATCAAAAATCCGATTCACGTATATAAGTGCATAGAGGAGAATGTTGACGATGTAGCAAATATCAAATGGTACCCTTATTCTTCATTGGTGAAGAATGGCAAGCCAGATATGGGTAAGATAGGCCAAATAGGATTCGAATGTTATGAAGCAAACTTTCACTATGATGGCTCAACGAAGCTGCCATCACTTGAAAAAATGATGATGGTATTACGCAAATCACCAGATTGTCAGATTGATATATCGGAAGCAACCGAAAAGGAGATAATCAACGAGTATAAGTTCATTGTGAGCTTAAAAAAGCAAGCTGATTAGGGTTAAATATCAAAAATCTGTAGGAAAATAAACAATAAATGAGTATTTTTGCCGTTTTAATAGAAGAAATTCAGCTGAGATTATGAGCGTTAAACAAATACCCAATAGATTAAAAGCCGCATTGGCAGATAATCACAAGACAAGCAAATGGCTTGCTGATCAATTAGGAAAATCAGACATGACGGTTTCCAGATGGTGTACTAACCGCTCACAACCTTCTGTCCACCAATTGATAGAGATAGCTAATCTCTTAGATGTTGATGTATCAGAACTGCTTAATAAAACAAAATAATTAACGTATGAAGTACAGATTTATAGATTTGTTTGCAGGTGCTGGTGGGCTATCAGAAGGTTTTATCAGAGCTGGTTATGAACCCATAGCACATATTGAGATGGATCACTATGCTTGTGATTCATTGAAAACTCGTGCAGCATTTCATTATTTAAAGGAGAACGGAAAACTTGAAATATACGAAGAATACCTCAAAAATAAGAAGGAAAAGACAGATGGAAGTTGGCTTTGGAATAAAGTTCCTAAATCTGTGATTGACTCTGTAATTCAAGAAGCTATAGGGAAAGAAACATTGTCAAGCCTTTTTGAAAGAGTTGACAAACTTTGTAATGGGAAGCCCGTTGATATGATAATTGGAGGTCCACCGTGCCAAGCATATTCTGTCGCTGGCCGTGCCAGATTAGGAAAGAAAATAGAAGAAGACCCTCGTAATGACTTATATAAATTCTATGTAGCGTTCCTTAAGCGTTATAAGCCCAAAATGTTTGTATTTGAAAATGTTTTGGGAATTCTTACTGCTAAAGGTGGAGAGCCATTTAGGGATCTTATTCGATTGGTGCGTGAGTTGGATTACAATATAGATTTTCGTGAACAGATAGCATCACAGCATGGCGTTTTACAAAAACGTCATAGGGTCATTATTGTTGGTTGGCAAAATAAAAGAGACACACAAGAAGATACCTCGTATCACTATCCGCACCTTCTTGAAGAGCAAATGCCATACAAAATAATGAGGGATTTGTTTTGTGATTTGCCTATAATCAAAGCTGGTGAAGGTACACTTTGTGGAATTGTTCATTACACAAAGCCTTTAAACGAAATGGAATACCTTAAAAAATCAGGAATTAGAGGAGTCTTGAGCTTTACCACTCAGCACATTGCACGTCCTAACAATCCTACAGACAGAGAAATCTATAAGCAAGCGGTTGAACAATGGAATGAAGGGAAACGTTTACGGTATGATAAGCTTGATCCTTCACTGCAAAAACATAAAAATACGCAGACATTCTTAAATAGGTTTTGTGTGGTAGATCCTAACGGGGTATGTCACACCGTTGTAGCGCATATCGCTATGGATGGACATTATTACATATATCCAACTCCTAATCCAACTACGGATAATGTACGCTCTATTACAATACGTGAAGCTGCAAGAATACAATCATTCCCAGATGACTACTTCTTTGAAGGAAGTCGCTCTGCCGCATTTAAACAAATTGGTAACGCTGTCCCTGTAGTACTTGCAGAGAAGATTGCTTTAGAGATAAAAAAAATATTAGCTCATGAAGATGAATTACGAAGAACTCAAAACCGCTAATGCTACACCTGCTGCTGCGTCCATGGTTGAGACTTTTCGAGCTATGGGCTATAGTTTGGAAACAGCAATAGCTGATATATTAGATAACTCTATATCAGCTGGTGCGAATAATATCTGGATTTCAAGAATCTGGAAAGGTGGCCAATCCATTATCACTATTAAAGATGACGGTATTGGAATGAACCACCAAGAACTTATTGAAGCTATGAGACCAGGTTCTCAAAATCCTTTGGAAGAACGTTCAAAAAGTGATTTAGGTCGATTTGGTTTAGGACTGAAAACCGCCTCATTCTCTCAATGTAGAAGACTTACCGTATATAGCAAAAAGGCTGATTACAAGCCCGTCTATTGGACTTGGGACTTAGACTATGTTGCAAAAACAAACCAATGGGAACTTCTTCAATGGATTCCTGATGAATATATAAATGCTCTTGATGATGTTTCTCATGGCACTTTGGTTGTATGGTCAGGTTTAGACCGAATCATTAACCCAGAAACAAGTGAGATTGATATTAACTCAAAGGCTAAATTTTCTTCACAATTAGATAAGGTGAAACGACACATTTCAATGACTTTTCACCGTTTTATTGAAGAAAAAGTTGTGAAGATTTTCTGGTGTGAGCATGAGATAGAGCCTTGGAATCCATTCTGTGAAGATAAACCAAAGACGCAGATAAGACCCACCGAGAGTATTATTGGTGGAATATCTGTCAAGGGGTATGTTTTGCCTCATAAAAGTGCTTTCTCTAGCGAAGTAGCCTATACTAAAGCCGAAGGTATAAATGGATGGGCAGCTCAGCAGGGATTCTATGTGTATAGAGGAAAAAGATTACTTTTAGCAGGTGATTGGCTTGGGCTATTTAGAAAGGAAGAACACTATAAATTAGTGCGAATTAAGATAGATTTACCTAATACATTGGACGCTGAATGGCAGATTGATATTAAAAAATCAAGAGCCTATCCTCCAATGCAAAATAGAAGTCAACTTGAATCTTACGCTAAAGCTGTAAGATCAATTGGCTGTGAAGTCTATCGACATAGAGGAAAGATTCTGAAGCAGAAAGCTGGTACATCTTTCCAACCTCTATGGTGCGAGAAGAAAAAAGATAACAAATGGTCTTTTGTGGTTAATCGTGAACATGATATGATTCAGCAAATTAAAAGTATGGCTCATGATAACCCAGAGAAGGCTATTAACACTCTCCTTAGTTTTATTGAGGAAACGTTACCAACTAAGACTATTTATATCAATGAAGCAAAAGGTGAAGAGTCTCAACTTGAACCTTTTACAAGTATCAATCCTTCAATCATAACAGATATGATGCGGATGATGTATGATAACCAAATTAAAATGGGAAAGACATCTGAACAAGCTAAAGCATATCTAAAAACAGTAGAACCATTTAATCTCTTTGAGGATTTAATCGAAAATTTATAGCTATGCAGAATCAAATTATTAATATGTGCCGAGTCCTAATCGGACCAAATGCTGTTGTAACAGACGATCAGATTAATGATGCTATAGCAAGGGTATCACGAATCTATCCCGATATGGATATTGCGCAAGTAAAAAACGAATTACTATCCTTGTATGGAGTAAGAATTCAGGATTTTCAAATTCTAGAAGGAAATGAAAGAAGACAACCTTGGCTTAGAGATTTCAAAGCTGAACGCAAATCTACTTGGGACTTTTGGGTGAGATATAAAGAATATCTGTCTGAACAAAAAGGCTTTGCTCCACTTGTCATTCAAAAATTAGATGATATGAGTGACCGCATTTTAGATAATTTGTTTAATCCACAGCTGACCAATATCACAATTGATAAAAAGGGGTTAGTTGTAGGTCAAGTTCAATCTGGTAAAACAGCTAATTACACAGGCTTAATTTGCAAAGCTGCTGATGCTGGCTTCAATTTTATCGTTGTACTAGCTGGCATATTGAATAATCTGAGAAGCCAAACTCAAAGTAGAATAGATGAGGGCTTTTTAGGATTTGATACCCAATACGAACGAGCATATAATATCAATAATACTACCAAAATCGGTGTGGGACTGATTCCTGGTTTTGATTCCGCTATAGCTAATTCCTATACCACAAGTTTGGATTCTGGCGATTTCAATAGTAGGGCAGCAAATACAGCTGGCTTCAACTTCAATGCACCGCAACCTATAATTTTGGTTGTAAAAAAGAACGCAGCAGTATTAAGGCGCTTGAACGCTTGGCTAAGAGCTCAAGCTGGGGGTCACAAGATTGCCAATAAATCGTTGCTACTGGTTGATGATGAAGCTGATAATGCTTCAATCAATACACAGAGAGATGAGAATTTAAACCCAACAGCAATTAATAATGCTATTAGAACGCTGATTGGACACTTCAATAGGTCTGCCTATGTTGGATATACAGCCACCCCTTTTGCTAATATATTTATAGCACAAGACGAATCAGATCTGTTTCCACGTGACTTCATTATCAATCTACCTGCACCAACTAATTATATTGGTCCTGAAAAAGTATTTGGGACAAGTATGGATGTTGAGGATGAAGAAGACTTGTTGCCAATTGTGGTTCCTATTAGCGATTATCTGACTTTCATACCAGAGGGGCACAAAAAGAATGATCCCAAGCCAACATTTACAGATATACCAGAGTCATTAAAGACGGCTATTAAGAGCTTTATATTGACATGCGCTATACGTATAGCAAGAGGCCAAGAAAACAAGCATAACTCTATGCTTATCCACGTTTCTCGCTATCAGCTATGGCAAAATAAGATTAAAGAATTGGTCGCTCAGCAGTTTTCTTATTATAAGCAAGAGATAGAAGCAAACGATTCATCTGTGCTCAGTGAATTTCAAGATTTGCTAGAGAATGACTATACTGAAACAACCAATAAAATTAAAAATTCGTCGCTTTCCAATATTGATCATTGCTTGCAAGTCCACCAGTGGGAAGATATTAAGCCTTTGCTTTTCAAAGTTGTTCAGAAAATTGAAGTGAAATCCATTAACGGATCTTCAGGTGATATTCTTGATTATCAACTGAGTTCTAAAAATGGGGTTTCTGTAATTGCTATAGGCGGAGACAAACTATCTCGAGGTCTAACTTTGGAAGGTCTTTCAATAAGCTATTTCCTACGTGCATCTAAAATGTATGACACATTAATGCAGATGGGCAGATGGTTTGGTTATCGTCCTGGATATGTTGATTTATGCCGATTATTTACAAGTACGGAACTTAATGAATGGTATCGACACATAGCTGTTGCTAGTGCTGAGTTGCGTGATGAGTTCAACTACCTTGCAGAATCGAGAAGTACTCCTGATAAGTATGCCCTTAAGGTGCGTACGCATCCAGGATGTCTGCAGATTACAGCTCTTAATAAAATGAGAAATACCAAAGAAATTCAAGTATCATGGGCTTCTCGCCTCATTGAAACGTATCAATTGCCAATTGACAAGGGATTAAAGAATAGAAACCTTGTTGCAACCGAAGAGCTTCTATCTGGTTTAGGTGAGCCGCTAATCAAAGACGGAGACTATCTTTGGAAGAACGTTCCAGCAAACCAAATCTCTGATTATTTCAATGAATTTACTGTTGCAGAATCTCTCAAAAAGGTAAATCTTGAGTTGATAGTTAAGTATATTAATGAGTTACAAGGATATGGCGAATTAACGAATTGGAGCGTAGTTCTAATGAACAAAACGGCTGGTAGTGGACCGAATAAGGAATATTGTTTTTGTAACAAATATAAAGTTAATTGTTTCTATCGTAATAGAGCTATTGATACCGATTACAAAACTTACTTTATTCGAAAGAATCATATAGTAGGTAATCAAGCCGATGAATTTGTGGATTTAGATAAGAATGTGCTAAATGAAGCTCTTGAAGCAACAAAGCAAGAGGCTATTAATAGTGGTAAAACTTGGGCAAAGGCATATCCCAAGCCATTAGTTGTACGTAGTAATTTCAGACCCAAAGCTCAACCACTTCTAATTATATATCCATTAAATCCTATTGGTGCCAACGTTATGAAGAATAACGTGCCCGTTGAAGGTTCAACCGTGTTTACAGTAAGTGATGATCCTTTTGTAGGGTTCGCTATTTCGTTTCCTGCAACAGATACATCTATAGCTGTAAATTATAAAGTGAATATGGTAGGAGAATATGCCGATATTGAAGACAATTTCGATAATGAAAACGACAATGAGTATGGAGAATAAATATCATATTATAGAGTTGTGGAGCTCATTAAAAAGCCTTGCAACTATAGGGGTTGTGAAGAAACTGTATGACACATCATTACCAATACAAGTATATGCCACATATAGCTATCCCGATGATATAGTTGGGATAGCGGTCTCTTTCTCGAAAGAATTCAAGATTGATATTTCGTCTTTAAGCAATTTGAGCGAATTAAGAATTAGGCAGCTTTTGGATGCTTCAATGCCAGGACAAAAGATGCTCCATGTTCAACTGATGAGAATTGAAAACCAAAGAGTTTTCGCCGCATTATGTGAAGATTTGATAACTACTCTAAAACCACTATCTTCTACAAGAGAAATGGCTCAAGAGGTTGTAAATCAATTACATAGATGGAAGGATTTGTTCGGAAAACTTAAATTCGAAGGATTATCAAAAGAAGAACAGCAAGGTTTATACGGAGAATTGGTTTTCCTTAGGAAATTGTTAAATCGAAGTTCAAATGATACCTATGTTTCTACTTTACAATTGTGGACTGGAGTTGAGAAAACAAATAAGGACTTTCAAGGCGATAATTGGGCAGTTGAAGTAAAAACAACATCTACCAATAATGCTCAATTCATAACTATAAACGGAGAACGACAACTTGATAATTCACTTGTCGCTCATTTATTTGTTTATCATTTAGTTTTAGAAGTATCCAAAACTAATGGAGAAAGTTTGCCTATGATTGTGTCAGAAATAAAGGCCCTTCTCAGTGGCAATGTACCTGCACTAAGTATTTTCGAAGAAAAGCTCATTGAAGCGAAGTACATATCTTGTCATGAATCCTTATATGCTGAGCGTTTTTATAAAAAAAGGAGCGAAAAGTACTATAAAGTATTAGCCGATTTCCCAAGAATCATGGAGAATGATCTTAGAAACGGAGTTAGTAATGTCGTTTATGTTATTTCTATCGGCATGTGCGATGAATATTTAGTTCCTGAAGGTGTTTTATTTAATACCATAAAGTGACATGAATAATGACATAAATAAATATTATCTATCTCTCATTCAAGAGATTGCAACCCGCCAACTATCTAATGAAGATGGCGATAATCAAGAGCAAACATTTACTAGATATGTTCTTGATGTATTGTCAGAAGCTGGAGAAACTGAAAATGCAACAGTAGCTTTTGATGAAAAAGACTTAGGAACAAAAAAGCAACATAAAATTAATGGTTATGCAATAGCTGATAATTATGAAACTGTTGACTTATTTATTTCTATTTTTGGGTGTGAAGAAAGCATATATTCAACTCCTAAAGCTGAAATTGATAGAGCTGCTACCAGAATTATTAATTTCTTCAGAAAGGCTGTATATGGTGATTATGCAAATGAAGTTGCAGAATCATCTGAAATATTCGAGTTCGCAAATACTCTATCTTCATATGAAGAATTAAAAGAGAATTTGGTAAGAGTTAATGCCTTTATCCTAACTAATGGAGAATATAAAGGGGAAATTCCTGCTAATATAGAAATCTGTGGATATAAAGTATTCTTCCGGGTGATTGACCTTCGCTATCTTTACCAAGTTACAGTAGAGTCACGCGTGCCTATTGAGATTAATTTTATGGAGGAAGGCTATACTGTCCCATGTTTATCAGCAGCTTCTGAAAACCCAGACTATCAAGCATATGTAGCTATTATACCTGGAATATGTTTGGCCAATTTATATGAAAGGTTTGGTGCCAGATTATTGGAACAAAATGTTCGTTCTTTCCTCCAATTTACGGGAAAAATTAACAAAGGTATCAGAGATACAATTAAAAAAGAGCCACATATGTTCTTGGCCTTCAATAATGGATTAGCGGCTACTGCAGATCACATCGAATTAGATTCTATAGGCAGAAACATTGTCAAGATTTCTAATTTACAGATTGTAAATGGCGGTCAAACAACTGCATCTATCTACCATACATGGAAAAAGGATAAGGCTGACATCTCTGGGATTTTTGTTCAAGCTAAAATCTCGGTGATCAAAAGAGCAGAAGAATTTGCCGATATTGTATCACGCATTTCTCGATATGCAAATACACAAAACAAGGTGAATGACGCTGATTTTACAGCCAATAATGCCCATCTTATTGCGTTTGAGAAGTTATCACGATACATCATGACACCAATAACAGAAGATTCAAACATCCAGACATATTGGTTCTTTGAAAGAGCAAGAGGCCAATATAAAAATCTTCGTCAAAAGGAGGGGTTTACCAAATCTCGCCAAACTGCCTTTGACTTGAAATATCCCAAGAAGCAGGTTATTACGAAGGTAGAACTTGCCAAATATATAAACGCATACGAAGAAGTGTATGATGGGAAAAAGATTTCAATCGGTCCGTTTATCGTGGTACGTGGTAACGAAAAGAACTACAGTAAGTTCATAAATAATAACTTACCTGAAAGTATTAAAAACCTCAATAGCATCTATTATGAAGATGCCATTGCCAAAACGATATTATTCAGAACTGCAGATAAAAGATATGGTACCAAAGTATCTGGAAATAATATTGGTGAGTTGAAACAAGTAGTTGTTCCTTATGCTATTTCTTTATTAACTACCATAACGAAGGGAAAGCTAAACCTCTACAAGATTTGGAAGAACCAATGCCTTTCTAACGCACTTTCTGATTTCATTTATGAGCTAATGAAACAGATTAATGAATTCATTCTCAATGAATCACCTATTTCACATTATATCGAGTGGTCAAAAAAAGAAGAATGCTGGGAGAAGGTTAAGGCATATACTTGGTCTTATGATTTGAATGATATAAAGTCTGATCTCATAAATTCTTCAACTCCAGTCAGAAAAGGTTTTTCACTGAGTCCTGATGAGAACGATGAAGATGTAGCTCATGATATGGAAATTATAGAATCTATTCCATATTCATTGTGGAGAAAAATTGCTGAATGGGGAAAAGAAACTGATTGTTTGTCTATCAATTATCAGTCTGCTGCTCAAGAAACGGCTCATAAGTTGAAGTTTAATCATAAGTTTACTGATTCAGATAGAAGAAAAGCCATAAATATTTATAATATCGTTTGTGAGAAGAATATCGAATTGTTGTTTGAGGCAGATAAGCTTGCTTCCGAAGACGATAAAGCACATAGTGCAAGTCATGCTCCCTCAACTGATTATGATAACGATAATATCACAATTGAGTTGGTTCAAAAAATGGTTGAGTGGGATCGCAGACGTCGTGTCCTCAAAGATTGGCAATGGAAAGTTATGGATGAGATAGCCAATGGGAAACGTCCATTGGGTGAAAGAATGAAAAGAGGAATGTATATGAACTATATAACTCTCAAAAAAAGAGGGTTTACAGAATAAGGACTATATGCTTAATGATAAACGAACATTAACAAATAACCTTATTTCCGCAAACAATTTCCTTGTTTGTTTCAAAACTTGTTTGCGTCTCATTTAACCCTACGAGAAAGGTCGATTTGTCATTTTTTGCTCAACTTATCACAAATAGGTTGGTTATTGGACACAAGTTCCCTTACCCATAGGGAATGGGGAAGATAAAATTCAGCAAAGAGTTTGAAGCTATTCTTTAAAAATCTTGATATAATACTTTTTGGGTGTGTATAGGTTTAAGACGTATCTCCTTCCTGTCTTAATCCATTTGGCAGGTACGTTGATGAAGTGTAATATGAACTTCTTCAAACGACTGCTTTTCTTTAGAGGTTCTATTTGTTGAGACAATTTATACTTGAGTTCGGGATAAGTTTAGTATGAAAAAAGTTCCAACTGCCTTGATTTTTCCACATACACTGGCAGTGCCTCTGGCTTGTTCTCAAAGAAGCAGTATGCTGTAAGGGCAGAACACAAGTTCATGATAAAGTTGTGTATCGAGCGGTGTCTTGAGTGAACAAGGTTGGCTTTGTTCTTGAGTAGTTCGTTAATGCACTCGATAATGTATCTTTTCCTCAGCATAATCTTGTCCCACATAGGCATCAGTTTGTTCTTCATCTTAGCCTTGAGCCCATGAACGAGTTGGATACCTTGACTGAACAGACTATCAAAGAGTTCCTGCTTGATGTACCCTCTATCAGCAAAGATCTTCCCAAATAAGACCTTTGCAAATACCGTCCATACCCTGCTATCTCTGTCATCCACATTTGCTCCTGTAAGACAGAACGTTATCACTTCACCAGAATCATTGCATAGCAGGTGCAGCTTGAATCCATGACACCAGCCCATGGTACCCTTTCCGTCCTTGGCGAGGCCGGCAAAGACTTTGTTGTAATATCGTCGTACATTGTGACATACGGGTATCATTGTGCTGTCAACGAATGTTATACCCGTACACTTGCCGAAGGCATAGAGCTTCATGAACAGCATCATCTTAAAGAACACTCTTGGCATGAGTTCAACGAAGCGGTTATAGGAAACCGCGTCGGGAAAATCCTGACGCATCACCCCTTTGACCCAATTCAAATAATACTCCTTGAAATTGCGATATGCGCCGAAATGATAGCATACCAAAATGGTCATAATCTCACTTTCCGAGAGTCTGCCCTTGCGGTTTCGGTAGCGTTTGCCGTCACTGTTATGGGACGGTAGACGCAGGTTTTTCGCTAATTCGGCACTCAAATTCTTATCAAACTCGTCGATTATACAGAAAATTTCAGTAACTTTGTCCTTGGTAATCATCGTTCAAAAATCTTGTAATCTATTGATTTTCACCTATAAAGATACGAATTTTTGACGAGATTACCAACTTTTTCAAGCCTTTTCTTATCCCGAACTCGCGTAATTTATCAATGAGAAAAAGGTAGAAGTTCTTCAACATTGCTGTAACGAGCATAAAGAAGGTGTTCTGCTCAAGAAAGGAGAAAGGCAGGTGTACCCAGCCAGGAAAGTAACCGTAATCACCTTTATAAGAATATGTTGCATCGTATTTGTGCGCAGGAATAAACTGGTGGTCAAAGTCTAAATCAACGCTGCTTCCTTCGTGTGTCAAACCAAGATGCTTAACCATCGTCAGAAGAAGTTGGTTTAATTTCTCAGCCTTATTGTACTTATAAGCGTGCTTGAATTTATCACAAGTGTAAACCACATTTGCTTCCTTAAGTTCTTTTAAACCACGACCAACAGTGTCTGCCCCAGGAAGTGTACATTTGGGAGATAATGAAAACTGAGCAACGAGCGTGTTAATATCTTCCAAGCAATCAGCACCACATAAATAGCTATAAAACAGCGATGAAATAATATCACTATATTGGAATGCCGTACTTGTACTGCCACGCTGACCAAGCGAGGAGTCAATAATTTGATTGAGTCCAAGTTTGGAAAAAACATCCATTACGTGAAAAATTCCACCCAAAGAGGTTATTTTGTCAGATTTTATTGCTACTTTTGTCATGCCAGTTGGTTGATTATTTTATATGTTTAGTAGCACTAAGATAAGTGAATTTTCTGACATACGCAAGTGTTTGAATACTTTTATGTATCATGCACTTGCTTTTCTTGCAAGCAAAAACGCTGCGGAAATAAGGGATTTTATCAAAGACAAAAGGAGTTTCGTCCTTTAAATCTAAAGCATTGATAGCAACATTGTGATTGGCAATCAATGCTTCGATATTATCTGACGTTAAGAACTCGGTATGTACGGTTATATGTGCATTAGGGTTTATACTTAACAATCGTTCTGCCAAGCACTCAGCTTTATACCTACCGATGTCATTTCCCGTGTAGTTTTGTCTATTTAAGTTAGTCTTTTCTACCTTATCACCATCAACAATGGTGATATGTTCAAAACCTAATCTTAAAGCACATTCTGCCACGATACTACCGATACCAGCACCACCAAGGAATATCTTATAATCCTTGATGATGCTTTGCTCGTTTTCACTCACATAGAGTCTGTTTCTACTATATCTTTCTTCCATAACTGATAATTTATTTTTTGCGAAATTAGAAGTGTATATCAAGAAATACATTACACAAAAGTGTAAAAAGAAGATGAACCAGTTTTTTTTAGATTTTACAACAAATAGAGGTGTGCTAAAATTGTTATGTGTTATAATTTTCCTCTAGTAGCCTCTCCAAATCTGAAACCTTATAGAGTATCTTCCCCGCAAACTGCGTATAGGGTATAATTCCTTTGTCCCTATAATCCTGTAATGTTCGAGGACTGATATATAGCCGTTCACACACCTCCTTACCTGTGAGGAAATGCTCACCGCCAAAGAGAGGCTTGTATGTCTCTGCTACATCCTTTATCCGTTTGCTCACACTTCTTATGGCGGACAGCACCACCTGCATCTCGTCCGAATCCATGTTCAAATCTCTTACTGTTTCCATCTTTATTTATTGTTCTTGGTTTTCTCTGATTTTGTCTGCAACAACCGCTCCACGTCCTCACGCCTGTAATAGCACTTGTGTCCGATTTGTGTAAACGGCAGCACGCCCGTATCACGGTAGTGCTGCAAGGTGCGCTTGCTGATGTTAAGTAACCTGCACACATCACCATTGTGAAGCCAATCTGTGTGCTTACACTTCTCTCCAAATGCCTTGTGGCAGCAGTCGGCAAGACTTAATATCTCGTCCCTTAGTTTCTGCCAGTTCTGGTCTGTAATTATTAAATACCCCATACTTCTATTGTTTTGTTTGTTGTTACTGTTTTTTTGTGTTGCAGCGTTCTGCGCCCCAGCACGATGCAAAAGTAGGAATAGTTTCCTTATGCTCAAAGCACTAAGGAACAGTAGGGAAAACAAAGGAAACACGATGAAAATTTCTTCCTCATTTCTTGTCGTTATCAACACTGAAACACCCACTTTTCTTCTTTCACTGCCAATAGAATATAAAGATACAATCAACCATTTGGCATAAGCCTTCTATCTTGTTCTAAGATTTCTGAGAACATAGAGATAAGCTCTTAATTTTTGCTTACATCTTTTTGTGGATTGCTTTTTGTTTAAATAGGTAGTTATTTTCGCCTTATCCGTTCTTTGTTATTCCTTTACTTATAGCTCACTACCCAAATGTGCAGAATACCGCATTTGAATGTGGTTTGTTACAAAACCAATCAATTATTGGTATTTGTATCATTTCCTTTTATCCTTTGATTTCTCCATTTACTCCACTAAAAACTAAGATGTTTGATGATTTCCCACAAGGAATTTTATAGCAAGTCTATGCAACATTATGCAAGCACACCGAGAATGCTTGGCTGTCAGAATTATCCTCCTTAACTTCACTTTCAGAAACCATTTTAGGACGATTATGAAGAAATGCGCAGACAATAGCAATATACACGCAGAAGACAAGCCGAAGCATAGTAGGCAAACTTCCAAAAACAAGGAGATAGAAAGCTACCTCTCCACCCATTATGACTTCAGGTTCAACACTGTACTTGGCAGAACAGAGTTTTCTCCCAAATATGCCAATGTGTATAGTAAGGTCAGCCGTTATGACATCAATTCCTTTCGCAGGGAACTTGATAGCGAGGAAGGTATTATTACTTCCGCTGATAATCTCTATTCCATCATTGAAAGCAGCTTTTCTCCCCGTATCAATCCCATACAGGACTACTTCAAGGCTTTGCCAACGGTTGATGCTTCAGAAGTGCTGTACAAGATAGAGATAAACCAATGCGCCATCGCCAATCTTGCATCGTGCGTTACCGTCCGTAACTCCGAGAAGTGGCTGCCGTACCTTACCAAATGGCTTGTTGCAGTGGTTGCCAACGCTATGGACGACCGTGAATGCCGTAACCATACCTGTCTTGTACTAACAGGGGAACAAGGAAAGTTCAAGACCACCTTTCTTGATTTGCTTTGTCCGCCTGCGCTTAAAGGTTACAGCTATACTGGCAAGATATATCCGCAGGAGAAGGACACACTCACCTATATCGGTCAGAACCTTATCGTAAACATCGACGATCAGCTCAAAACCCTCAATAAGCGGGACGAGAACGAACTGAAGAACCTCATCACCTGCCCGATGGTCAAATACCGTATGCCCTACGACAAGTATGTGGAGGAACACCCACACTTGGCAAGTTTTGTAGCATCAGTGAACGGCAATGACTTCTTGACTGACCCCACAGGAAGCAGACGATTTCTACCCTTTGAGGTGCTTGCCATTGATATTGAACGAGCTAAAGGTATTTCTATGGATGCAGTCTATACCGAAGCGGAAGCCTTGTTAAACGCTGGCTTCCGATATTGGTTTAACGATGAAGAAATCACGGAACTCTACAAGGAGAGTGAGGACTTCCAAGTACAGACCGCAGAAATGGAACTACTATTACGCTGTTTTGAAAAGTCAACAGAGGACAATCCTCATTGTGCTTATATGACCACTACCGAAATACTCGCTTATTTAGGTGTTTATACGCATCAACCTTTGACACTCAAACGTATGGGCGAAGCACTCAAAAGAGCTGGCTTTGAAAAGGTAAGCAAGAGGCGTGAGGGTTGTAGTCCTGTCTATGTGTATAAGATTAGGAAAATCCATCCTTGCCCATTGGTAAATAGTTGTAGTAGTTTGATATAGTAGCGTATGTAGTATAGTTGTTTACTACAACTCATACCTGAATGTCAATCACTTACAATCAAAATATATGTAGTAAGAAGAAAGTGAAAAAAGTTTTTAGGGGAAAAACTTTAGGAAACGAAAAAGAATAAATGAAGTTTGCCCTATCAGCATAATCAAAATATAATCCGATATAAAATCAGAATGAATAAATGTTCAACCAATAATTATAATGACAATGAAAGAAGAAGATTTATCACGCATCAAGCAATACCCCATAGTGGAGTATCTTGAAAGGAAAGGTATCAAATCTGTGCGTAGGACACCATCTTATGCCCTCTACCGTTCACCGTTTCGTGAAGACACACATCCAAGTTTCAAGGTGGACACAGAGAAGAATCTTTGGATAGACTATGCCGAAGGCAAAGGTGGAAGTATTATCGACCTTTGTATGCGATTGGAAGGCTGCACATTGTCGGAAGGCATCCGCATTTTGGGACGGAACGCACCCGATAGCACTGCTTGTAGTTCTCAAAAGGCAGACATGGCAATGAAAAGAAGTAGCATACCTATGGCATCCGCAAGTGGAGTAAGGAGACTGATAGAAATATCAGACACCTTACCTCCACACTTATTAAAGTATCTTCAGGAAGACCGCTGCATCAACTTAGAAAAGGCTATGCCCTTTCTGCGTTGTATCAGCTATGAGGTAAGAGGGCTGCACTATCAAGCCATAGGTTTCGCCAACCAATCGGGCGGTTATGAACTTCGGGATAACGGCTCTTTCAAGGGAACGATTGCTCCGAAGGATATTACCCCCGTGTTCACGGATAAGATAACGGATAGAATGAAACCGGTCTGCGTGTTCGAAGGTTTTATGGACTTTCTATCCTTCCTTTCAATGAAAGAAGAAATCATCAGCCTTTGCCTTGTGATGAACTCCGTGAGTAATGTGGCAAGGAGCATTCGCTATCTCAATGACAGGCAAGTATCCTCCATTCGTACCTTCCTTGACAATGACGAAGCTGGACGGAGAGCTACGGAGGATTTCATGGAGGCTGGTTTCAAGGTAGATGATATGTCCGTGCATTACAGGAACTTCAAAGACCTCAACGAATATCACATCCATAGGGTGCGTGAACAGCAGAAAAGCCTATCATTGACGATGTCACAAACACAAACCAATCCCATAAAGGTAAAACAAGTTAAACATAAAATGAGATAGAGAAATGGAAAAGAATATGAACACTACAGAAGCGGACAAGAGCCTCGAATGGTATCTGAACGGAGGAGATGACGAAGACGGCAGTGTGCCGACAACGCAAAATGAAGTCGCATTAAAGGGGAGTACCGCTCCCATGAAAGAGCCGATAGAGGATGCACGGCAGCAGGAAAAACGTACGGCAAAAATCCAATCGGAGTGTTCCACGGAGCAATCAGAGCAATCCAGGATGGCACGGCATATTGGGCAATCGCAGAATGCCAAGCGACCGCAGAATGACGAGCGTCCGCAGCACTCCGAGAGCGTTCCTGTTCAGAAACGCATCAGTGCCAAAATGAGAAAGGAAACGCTTGAAGCCTACAAGCAAGCCTATCTTTTACCTGCCAAACTCAGTAATAGGAAGGCTGTCTATCTGAGCAAAGAGACACAGGAACGTGCCGACTTCATTGTGCGAAGATTGGGCGACAGGGGCAGCAACCTTTCAAGTTTCGTGGAGAACCTCGTGCGCAGTCATTTGGAAGAATACCATGAGGATATAGAGAAGTGGAGAAAACTATAAGTATGAGAAAAAGGGTCGAGGGTTTTGCACAAAAAAGGTTGTCCCTTTTCTTTGAAACCCTCGACCCTTACCGAAAAGAAATGAATACAAAATTCTTGACCAAATGCCTGAACGGTGGGAATGCCACGAACGCAGTTAGACACGGAATGCCGTGTATTCACTTTCGGCAGGGGAAACGCCCCAAGGCGTTATCGGTATCTCAGCTGATATTGCAAGACGTCAGTTTGTACCCACAAACTGCGCTTGCTCCCCTCGTCTATCTATCGGGGAGATAAGACCGTAATCACTCCGTTCTCATCGGTCAGTATTCAGAAATTAAGCAGCAACGAATCATCCATAATGCTTAACTTTCAGAGAAACTTATATGAAGAAATACAGAAGAAAAGCTACCCAATGGCAGCAGAAGAACAATGAAGAAAAACAGATGAACAAGACGGAGTTCATCAAGGTTAGGTGTACTTTGGAGGAGAAGCAGCGCATCAAGGCAAAAGCAGAAAGCACAGGGCGGAAGTTCTCCGAGTACTGCCGTGAGATTCTTTTGAATGGTGAAGTGGTAGCCGTTCCCAAGATGACCGACAATGAAAAGGAAGCCATTGCCGTACTCCACCGAACGGGAATGTACTACGCACAGGTTTCCAACCTCATCAGGATAAAGGACGAGTCATGGGTGCCGATAACCAAGAACCTTTCCATATGTGCCAAAGAAGCATTTAAGCGTTTTTTCGACCCTCACTTTCGGATTGATGATGATATTTATAAGGTCTTAAATTTGACGAGAGATGATAGGAAAGTGTAAGGCGATAGCGCACGGAAGTACAGCTTTAGACTATATTTTCAGAGAGGGCAAGTTAGGTAATCGGCTTGCCTTCCACAATCTTTGCAGCAGGGAGCCGAAGGCTATCCATGAGGAAATGAAGGTGGTCAGCGACTACAACAGCCGATGCAGGAACAAGTTCCTCCGTATCGAAATAGGTATCGCTCCGCAGGACAAGAAGAAACTGCCTATTTCTGAATTGATGAGGATATCTCATCTGTTTGCCAAGCGAATGGGGCTTGACTATCACCAATGGGTAGCCGTAACACACAAGGACACCGACAACAGGCATATTCATATCATCGCCAACCGCATCAGTCTGTGTGGAGAGGTATATGACACCACTTTTGTGAGCAACAGGGCAGCGAGGGTGGCGGAGGACATCAGCAGGGAGAAAGGCTTGACTATCGCAAAGGAGGTCAAGGCGGAGAGGAAACACCAAAAGGTAAAAGCCAATCCCACAAGAGAGGAAGCAAAGAAAGAACTGCAAAGAATATGCTATACCCTGCTTGATAAATACAAAGGTACAGGCATCACGGGACATTCCATGTTCCTCTACGAATTAAACAAGAACGGCATTACCATAGAGCGCGTGAAGAACAAGCAGGGAAAGGTCTATGGCTTGAAGTTCTCATACAGAGGACAATCTTTCAAGGCGTCGGAAATAGGCAGGGAGTTCGGCTACCGTTCCCTGAAGAATAACTTTGAACCAACTAACAAAGAAGCATTAAAAAGACCACACCAAACGTTACAGGAACCGATAGAAAAGAACGAACAGCCTGATACAGGTTATCAACTTGTACCCAAAAGCCGTTCCTCTATCTCACGAGACAATGACATCCCACAAATGCAAAGTCCCATTGACGCAGTGGCTGATACTGCCATGAGCGTAGTCGATGAAGTGTTGGAAGGCTTAGGCGGGATGATTACACCAACCGCACAGGGCGATGATTATGCCGAAGCAGCATGGCAGCGCAAGCTCAGATACCAAGCGAACAGAAAGAAACGAGGGAGAGGATTATAGAAAATGCTTAATTTCAAAAGATTTCTTTCTTGACAAGGCATAGTTTTCACTTAAAATTGTAACTTTGCACAAAATATATAGTAAAATTAATGGAATTCCACGATGTCTCTAATTGGCCTAGAATATCCGCCTCTTCTACGAAAGGGACGAGAGATAAACTTGTGCTTATAGATCCCAATATGGGAGACATCTACTTTTTAAAATTCCCGATGGTTCGTGAAAAGCGAGACTATACTCCAGAAAATTGGTCTGAAGTTCTTGCATTTGAGATAGGTACAGCACTAGGCTTTAAAATCCTGAAATATGATCTTGCTATTTATAATGGTAGAATTGGTTGTATTTCCAAGAATATGATAACTCCCAATGATAATGAATCTCTCGTTGAAGGACATTCTATACTTTCTCACCATGATCCAACATATGATCCAAGTGATAAAAATCATATTCGCGATATACATTTGAGTTTGTACAAAACGCTTTGAAAGCCTACAATGCGGAATTCTACATACAGGAATTTATTCGTACTTTAATATTTGATGCTATAATTGGAAATAGCGATAGACATCAAAGTAACTGGGGTATCATTGAGTCAATAAATATAACAAAAATAGAAACGAATAAAAACAACTTTAGTTTTTTATTTAAGAAGCATAGAAAACAGAGTATAAATTTGGAAATTAATGTTAGAAAAAAAAGTGCTCCAATATATGATAGCGGTTGTTGTCTAGGTCGTGAATTTAGCGAAGAACAAATACAGCAGCATTTAGATATTCAAAGTAAGTTTGATAAATATATTAGAAATGGTGTATCTGAACTTAGAATAGAAGAAACAAGAAAGAAACCTTCTCATGAAGAACTTTTGAGATTTATAAAGAAACATGAAGAATGGAGTCCTTTTATAGATAATGAGATTAGGAATGTATTGAATGTTTACAATCAAAAAGAAATATATGAATTAATTACTAATATAGATAGTAATCTCCCAGAACAATACAGAGAAAAATATGGTTTAACATATGCCCGTAAAGAGTTTATTTTTCAGGTGATAGATACACGAATCAATAATCTAAAGAAAATTTGACTATGCATCCACATATAAAATGTATCATATTAGTTTGGCGATTGGGTAAAGGTTATCGCAGAATACCTGTAGCAACAATCAAGTCCAATACCTCTCAAACAACTTTCAAATATATCAAGAATGGCGTTGAAAAAGCAAAAAAAGATGGATTTGTTTGCTTTCCTGATTTCCCTGACACAGAGAAATTACACAGTATAAATGTGCTAAAAATATTGTCTTTACGCATTAATGACAGCGAGCGTAGCGATATAGAAGATTATTATAAGTTTTGGGAGATTCCTGTGTCTGCACAAAAAGACACTTATCGACTGTTAGCCTACACACAAGGAATGCTTCCAACAGATAATTTTGAATTTCTTGCAGAATATTATGGTGTAGAAGGTATTAGATTTGTTTCAGAATTGACAGGTCTGAGCGTAAATACACATGACAACATATACATTAATGAAGGAGACGAGTTGGAATGGAAACAAGAAAGGGATAACAAATTTGATCCTTGTGCTGTATCTGTTTATAAAAATAAAGTAAAATTAGGATATATTAAGTGTATCCATAGCCATGTTTTTTATCTGCCAAATTCACAAAATTTAAGAATACGGGTTAAGAAAATAGAACATAACGATTATATCTCTCGAACTTTTATTCTAATATATAATAACTACAAGTAAATATGGTTTATAATAGATCGTTTTCCAGTTCTTACACTCCCCCTATCTATATTAGCACAGCATATAGGAAAATGAAAAGACTATAATATTTCATCATAAACGCTTGTTATTCGGTAACAAAGTATTATCTTTGCAGACAGAATAACAAGCGTTCTTTGTTAGGCAGAAAACAGCGAAGCCAAGTAGCTTGCTCGTTTCCAAATCGTTACCTATTCAGTTTTATAAACAAGGTAACTTCTTTATTTGCAATTAGTTGCATTTTAGAAATCATCTTAAGAGGCAAGAAGTAGGTTTTTGCATTGCAAAAGTATGGTTTTTGTTTTTTGAATGTTGTGTTGTTGCAATTTGTTTGGAATGTTATGGTAATTTGTCAGCAACATTTTGGCAATCCGTTCGCAGCTGTAGGGGTCCGATTTATCGTGCCCGTGTCCACGAATACCCCGAAATTATATTGCGTATTTATGCCGTTGGCATTACAATTCGCATCATTTCGACATATCAAAACCATTTGGGTTGGATTGAAGAACGGGCACGATGAATCTGCCCCTATGCCTTACGTATTGTTCGTTGCCATACATTTACGCAATATATGGATATTGCGTATTGTTCGCTGCTGTATATTTTGCACCATAAACAAATGGTATGGTGTGTGCGTTGGTGTGTTTATTGATGTCCATTTACGATGCCTCTTGTGTGAATAAACATACTAATAACCACAGAAAATGAATATAACCACATCTGGAAATACACAAAAATAAAAAGGGAACACAACCTAAATTGTGTCCCCCCACCGTTTTCTTAGTGTT
Source organism: Prevotella pallens ATCC 700821 (assembly GCF_000220255.1). Lineage (GTDB taxonomy): Bacteria > Bacteroidota > Bacteroidia > Bacteroidales > Bacteroidaceae > Prevotella > Prevotella pallens. Next base: position 9,609 of record NZ_GL982514.1, on the reverse strand, counting down.
AATTAAATTTAGTAATGAAATACACGGTGTACATTTTACCCCGCTCTGCCATGCTTCTTAGGGCGCGGCATTTCCTTTTTTGCTTGTTGTTTTTATAGTCATTGAGAGGGTTATGCGCCACTTCTGTTAGTTATCTTAGCATTCTTAAGTAAGCTGAAACACCTATTGCACCTACTGTTTCTTCTTGTTTTAGAACATATAGAATGCCTTGCAAACTGGTGTATGTATGGCTTTCTTCAGGGGTATAGCACACCCAAAGCACCATAATGCCATCTTTTTAGAGTCTCAAGACTACCCAACACGCCTATTTCTTAGTATCTTTTAATTGGCTGCAGACTCTGTTTTTATACCAGCGAACATAGTTTGGTTATGATATGAACGTAATTTTTGTGGTCATCAAATACTGTTTCTGTTGTTTTCAGATATCCATAAACGAATCTGCAGAGTAGCTGTTTGTGTCTTCCTAACCTCTTTTTGTATTCTCGAATAGCCTTTTTCGCATTGCTTCTAACACGTTTGTATGTTGCTTTCAGCGGTTTTCCGCATTGCTTCAAACACGTTTTCGCCTTGCTTCTAACAACTTTCCGTGTTGCTGCAAACGGCTTTTGGCATTGCTGCGAACATGTGTTTATGTATGTTGTAACACGTTCTTAGCTCTTTCCGAGTACATCTTTGGCTTCCCTCAGACACTCTTTTGTTGTTTTTTAAATACTCCTTTCGCATTCTTCCGCCCCTTTGTTGTGAGCCTCCGAACACATTAAAATTTTTAAATGAACACTCTTTACTTCTTTGCGTACACTGCTTTTGCAGTTGGTTCGCTTTAGTTTTCTTGTCCGAAAAACACCCTTTTGTGTTCTGCGAACATAGGTTTCGTGCTACTCGAGCTAGCTAAAACCTACCATGTAGTGGTATTTCAACTAAATTTTTGTACGGGCAACTCATCGCAATAGCCACGATGTTGTGTTGTCTTCGGGCTTGTTTTGCCCTCTCTTTGTACCGTTTCGTGCTCTCTTTTATTATGCCTTCTTGGTTCGAAAACCCCTTTCGAGGTAATGTGTAGAGTAGCGTTCGAAACACCTTTATATATATACTAGATTTAACAAATAGTTTTGTCTACCTCTAACATGTACTGCAAAGATAAGGCATTTATTTGGTATTGTCAAATAAAAACAACTTTTTTTTCTCTTTTTTTTACTGTGTACCCAAACAGAACATTAGCCTTTTGAACGATGATAGTACGGTTGTTATACTCCGATTTATTGACAAACGATAATTAATTATTGAGAAATAGTACCATTGCTTTATACTTTTCTCTAAATAATTTGCAGGTTTATAGAAAATAATATCTACTTTTGTAAGCGAAAAATCTATCTAAATTAAAATCTATACTGAATATGAAGAGAAGTGTAATAGCTGCTTTTTTGCTGTGCTCAATGGGTATACAGGCACAGAATGTAAAGCTTCCGTGGACGCAAGAGTTCACCAACGAACAATCGTTAGACCGTTTTACGGTGATTGATGCCAATGTAGACGACCAGGCATTTAAGTTTAGTAACACAGCTTTTGCTGCATCTTGTGTGCGCACGCAAGACGCTAACGACTGGCTGTTAAGTCCTGCCATACCCCTGAAAGCTGGCAAAACCTACGAACTTTCGTACACCGTGAGTGGCGAAACTGCCAATGCTACAGAAACATACGAGGTGAAACTGGGTACTAACAAAACCGTAGAGGCGCTAACAAAAACCATTGCTGCCAAAACAAATGCCCCTGCCGACTTTATTGAAAAACAAACCGTTACGGTGTTGTTCTCGGTTGATAGCGATGCCGAATACTATTTGGGGTGGCACTTTAACACCGAAATGCAATTAGAAGCAGGTGCTTTAAACATTTATAATGTGGCACTAAAAGAGAAGCTTGGCAATGGTGTTCCAGCAGCAGTTGCCAATGCTAAGGTTACACCAGCCCCCAATGGAGGACACTTTGCCGATATTTCGTTCACCGCTCCAACACAAAATCAGGCAGGCGCAACACTGTCTGCATTGTCTAAAATAGATATTTTTAGAGGAGAAGAACTAGTGAAAAGTTTTGCAAATCCCACACCGGGAACTACTTTAAACTATACCGATAGCAATGTGCCAAACGGCAAAACAACCTATAAAATTACACCTTTTAGTGCCGACGGAGAGGGTGCTTCTACCGAAATAGATACCTTTGTGGGGATTGATATACCTGCTGCCGTGCCAAAACTAAGCTTTACTTATGCTAACGGAAAGGCACATATAACATGGGAAAAGGTGGCTACGGGTGCGAACGGAGCATACGTAAACCCTGAAAACATTACCTATACGCTGCGACGTGGTAAGGCTACCGAAATAGCAAAAAACCTGAAAAGCAACACATTCGAGGACACTCCACCTGCTCAAGACGAACAAGAAGCATTGGCATACGTGGTTTCTCCGGTGAACGAAGCTGGCGAAGGAGAACGCACTTACTCTAATATTGTTGTTACAGGAAAGCCTTATAAGCTGCCCATAAACGAATCGTTTGCTAACGGGAAGCTATCTTACTTCTGGTTGGTAGACTACAATAAGCGTAGCAGATGGACGCCTTTCCACGACGAATCGAGCTATTCGCAAGACGGAGATGGTGGATTTGCTGGTTTCACACCTATGGTAGAAGGCGAATGGTCGGTATTAGAAACAGGCTTAATAGACCTTAATCAGGCTACCGACCCTATGATATCGTTCTACTATAAAACCCATCAGAACTCGGAAGATGTATTTAATATATGGGTAGCAAAGGACTATGGAACTCCCGAAAACATTGCTACCATAGACTTAGACAATACTAATGTGCGCGAATGGATTAAGGTAGAGCTTCCTCTAAAGAAGTTTGTGGGGGCTAAATTCGTACAAATTGGATTCGATTATAAGGGCACAGCCTACAACAGTAATATATATATAGATAATGTGAAAATATTCGACCGCAAGGCGAACGACCTATCTATAAAAATGAAAGAGGCACCCGGAAAACTGCGAGTAGACTATGCTGCTAACGTAACTGTTGCGGTTTCGAACAACGGTTCTACACCTGCAACAAACTATAATATAGCTGTTTACAATGGCGAAACACAGTTGGCTACAGCAAAAGGAAACACCATTGAACCAGGAAAAACTGCCGAAACAACACTCACATTCACACCACAACGCAACATTGGCAATGCGGTTAATCTATATGCACGCATAGAAGGCAATGCCGACGAGGACCCAATAAACAACGTTACCGACACCGTTAGTTTACAAGTGGCATATCCTGTGTATCCAACAGCTAAACAACTGAAAGCCACTGCCGGGGCTAAAAACACCCTAACATGGGTTGCTCCCGATGCACAACGCACCACAGACGAGGCTGTTACAGAGAGTTTTGAAACCTATCCAGACTTTACTCGCACTGCAATAGGCGACTGGTTGCTATACGATATGGACAATCACACCGTGTATGGATTTAACGAAAGCACCTTCCCGGGTATGGGAGAACGACAAGCTTGGACGGTTTTCAACTATGCGGCAACCACTCCTGCCAGTGGCGAAGCATGGAAAGGACACACCGGAAACAAGGTTCTTATTGCCTTCGGAGCACCATACGCCATAACAGAAAACTGGCTGGTATCGCCCGAACTACCGGGTAAGGCGCAAACAATAAGTCTCTGGGAGAAAGCATTCAACGGCACAAGCAGCGAAACTTATAACGTTCTCTACTCAACAGAAACCTTCAATCGTGCCGACTTTAAGGTGCTAAAAGATAAGCACGTTGTGCCTACATCATGGACAAAGTCGGAATATGCACTGCCAGAAGGCACAAAATATTTTGCCATCGTGGCATCGAGCACAGACGGATATGCTACACTCATAGACGATATAAACTATCTTCCAGCATCGTCGGCAGCCCTTCAGTTGTCGCTTGTGGGCTATAACATCTATCGAGATGGCATAAAAGTGAACGCCACACCCGTACCAACCACACAGTTTACCGACGAAGTGGGCGGTGCACACACCTACAACGTAACTGCCGTTTACGACAAAGGCGAAGCCCGTTTCTCTAATTCGGCAGAAGTAACCACAGCCGATGGCATAACAGAAGTGTCGGCAAACGAACACGAAACCAATGCAGATGCTCCACGTTACGACCTCTCCGGACGTCGTGTAAACGCCAACTACAAAGGCATTTACATAACAAAGGGCAAGAAGCACATAGCAAAATAAGCCATAACAGTGCTGCAATGGAGTAGGGAAAAAGTAGCCAGCCATTTGCGAAATTGGTCTGACAGCAATTAAATAATGTAGAAAATTCAGCATTAAATAATAGCCAGCCATTTGCAAAATTGGTCTGACGGCAATTAAATAATGTAGAAAATTCTGCATTAAATAATAGTTAGCCATTTGCAAAATTGGTCTGACAGCAACGAACTTCAATTAGTTTGGTGAACCTATTCCCACATTCATAAAAAACAGAAACCACCCTTTTGCTCGTCAAAAGGGTGGTTTTTGCGTTGCAAAAGTATGGTTTTTGTCGTGCAAAAAGGTGGTTTTTACATTGCAAAAAGGTGGTTTTTGTTTTGCCAACAATAAACATTCGTGGAACAACCACAGTATTAGTGTTATACGAATATTACGTAACCGCAAACCGTTCGCCACGTAATTGGCAATCCGTCAGCAGCTGTAGGGGCAGATTTATCGTGCCCGCGTATATGAATGTACCCACAAAATGGCAATCCGTCAGCAATGTTTTGGCAGACCGTCAGCAGCCGTAGGGGCGGATTTATCGTGCCCGCATATATGAAAACACCCACAAAATGGCAATCCGTTCGCAATGTTTTGGCAATCCGTTCGCAGCCGTAGGGGCCGATTTATCGCGCCCGCATATATGAATGTACCCACAAAATGGCAATCCGTCAGCAACATTTTGGCAATCCGTCAGCAGCCGTAGGGGCCGATTTATCGTGCCCGCGTATACGAAAACACCCACGAAATGACAAACGGAAATGTGCGTGTGGTGAAATGAATATACATATTTAATAATGTAAAAATACATATTCGGTGATTTGAATACACATATTTAATAATGTGGAAACACATATTTAGTTATGGAAATACACGTTTTTGATTACGTAAGGATACGGGCACGATGAATCGGCCCCTACGCCTAACGGTGTGTTCGTTGCGCATTTCACGGATTGTTCGTTGGCATTTTGTGGAATGTTCGCAATGTTTTGGCAATCCGTCAGCAACATTTTGGCAATCCGTTCGCAATGTTTTGGCAATCCGTCAGCAATGTTTTGGCAGGCTGTCAGCAGCCGTAGGGGCCGATTTATCGCGCCCGCATATACGAAAACACCCACAAAATGACGAACGGAAATGTGCGTGTGGTGAAATGAATACACATATTTAATAATGTGGAAACACATATTTAGTTATGGAAATACACGTTTTTGATTACGTAAGGATACGGGCACGATGAATCGGTCCCCTACGCCTGGCGGGGTGTTTCGCAACCCATTTCGTTGGTGTTCGCAACGTTATCGCAATCCGTCAGCAATGTTTTGGCATACCGTTCGCAGCCGTAGGGGCGGATTTATCGTGCCCGCATATACGAAAACACCCACGAAATGACGAACGGAAATGTGCGTGTGGTGATGTGGAAATTTGTATTTAATAATGTGGAAATGCGTGTGCGTTGAAATGAATATACATATTTAATAATGTAAAAACACATATTTGGTGATTTGAAAACACATATTTAATAATGTGGAAATGCGTATTTGGTTATGGAAATACACGTTTTTGGTTACGTCAGGATACGGGCACGATGAATCGGTCCCCTACGCCTAACGGGGTGTTCGTTGCATATTTCACGGATTGTTCGTTGGCATTTTGCGGAATGTTCGCCACGTTATCGCAAACCGTTCGTCACGTATTTCGTGTGTGTTCGTTGCGCATTCGTTGGTTGAATATGATGTGTTTGTAAAATAAAAACTTTTAAAAAAATTTGACTTATCAGTTTTTTTGTTTATCTTTGCCATATATCAGAATATCTTTGTTACGGTTGTTTGCAGTGCAATAGTAAACTAAAGTCTGGTGAATGTGATCATAGAGTAACTAAAAATACTATGATAGCTTACTTTTTAAGAGAGTTATTTAACTGCTAAATTAAGGAACTAAAAACTTTATTACAATGAAAAAAGCATCTTTATTAATGTTATTACTATTCTTTTTCTGTGGTATGCAGGCTGACGATGTGAAGCTTTTAGGCGACGACACCTATTCTTTAGCTATTTCTCCTAATGGGAAATACGTTGTAGGATATAACCCATCGAAAATCCGATCGGGGGTTGGCACAGAGAGTTTCGTGTATAATGTGGGTAGCGGAACCCTAAAATGGATAACAACCGATAGCTCAGACGATTGGAAAACCTGTGGAATGTTTAGAGATGTAAACGATTTTGGAATGCTATGTGGGTCGGTAAAAGATTTAGAACACTATATAGATTTCTACGGAACAACCGCTCCTACCAACATAGCAGCAGTGTTTGAAGATGGAAAAATAGTGAAATTGCCTTACGGCGACTTAGATATGAGTAAAATAAAACAGCACGAAGATGGTACGTTTGCAACATCACTATCTAACGATGGTAAGGTGGTTGTGGGCTATTGCAAATGTTCTAACTTTGCATTTGCCTATCCATTGAAATGGACGTGCACAGCAAATGGCAACTGGAAAATGGAGAAGTTGGCACTACCATCGGGCTATGAATATGGTATAGCCATTAGTGTATCGGCTGACGGACACACTATTGCAGGTTTGGCAATGGGTGGCGGACAAGCCATAGCGTGCTATTGGATAGATGGAACGTGCTATACGGTGAAGTGTAAAGACGAAGATGCCGAGCTGGCAAAGCTAAAACAGATGCGTATGATAGATATGAGCGCTAATGGAAAATACTTTATTTTTTCGCTTTCAAGCCGCTCAGACTATCGACTTTTCGAGGTAGAGAAAGGCACATACCGCATTTTGCCCACCTTTGAAAGTAACGAACAGATGCGCATACCCACTGTGGCAGACAATGGCGATGTGTTTGGCGCAATAACGTATGATGCTTTTAGCATGGGCGGAATGTCGTATAGAAACTTCTGGTACCAGTATTCGTCTGACAGAATATTCGATTTCACCTATTATCTTTACCTCTTCAATCAGCAATTAAGGTTGCCATTTCCTTTAAACTACGAGGCTCAGGCACAAGCTTTTCCTGCTGCAGTGTCGGCAGATGGCAACATTATAACAGGTAATAAAGACGTAAATGTGGCATCTGGACAAACTCCCAAGGCATGGATAGTGGGCGTAAGCAAACACGAAATAGAAATTCCTGCTACACCAAACAAACCCAAAGCAACATCAACAGGACTGCATAAGGTAGAACTTTCGTGGGAAATGGAAAAAGAAAAATATAAGCAACTAACACTGAAAGGATATAATGTGTATTGCGATGGCGATAAAATAGTAACCCTGAACGAACTGAAAAACGAAATGAAAGTAACATTAAACGATGTTTATGCAGGCTATCGTAAGTTCGCAATAGAGGCTATATACACCGATAAACAGGGAAAAGAACTGCTTTCGCCACGTTCAAATGCTAACGAAATAGCTATTCCAGAAAACTATTCGTTCCCACTTTTCGAGAATTTTGAGCGGAGTTCGCTACAAGCAAATTACTGGACTACAACCAGAGAATATGGCGATTTGGCAGACACCGAATGGATAGTGGCAGCCCAAGTGGGACACATGGGTACAATGGGACTAACTTCTGGTGCGTGCACACTACAGCCTTATTCATCGAGAATGATAAGTAGACCTATTGATGCAACACACGTGAACAATGTGAAATGCTCGTTTTTGGCACTTTGTAACGAAGAAAACGTACAAGGAAATAAGGAACCCGACCTAACCAAAGACACACTTAGCGTAGACTATTCTATAGATGGTGGCAAGTCGTGGAATGTGGTTAAAGAGTGGACAGTGAAAGAATTGCCACACTTAGAAGGCATTCTGACATTCGATTTAACAAAACAAGTGGCAGGAAAAGTGTTCCAAATACAATTTCGTAAACACGGAAAAGGTGGAGTAAGCTATTATTTCTATTTAGACAATATTATGATAGGGAGCGGAAATAACGTAGATGCACCCAAAGGATTTACAGGAAAAATAATAGATAACAACGTGTTTCTGATGTGGAAAAACAATAAAAACAGCTATCTGCTGAACTATCTTTTCGAACCAGAAGCACCCGGATATACGCTTGGAAACGAAGGAAACGAACTTATTGGAGCAAATAAATTCACACCAAACGAACTCGCACCATATCATGGAAAGTACTTAACATCGGTAACAACCTACCTTAATTATTACGACGATGTGGACGAAGAGAAAGGCATTCATGCGGCAGTTGTGGTGTTTGAAGATGGAAAACTTGTTTGCGAACAAGAGATAGAGAACATTAGTTTCAACGAAAATATAACCCAAAAACTAAATAAGCCCATCAAAATAGACGGTTCAAAAGAACTAATTGTAGGTATTAAAATACACGATTACGATGCCGACCAGATACCTCTAACCTACGAAAGCTCCACATATTTCGTAGCCGGAAAAAGCGATATCTACTCTGAAGACAACGGTAAAACATGGCAAACAGTGCACGACTTTTATGGAAACGACACAGAAAAAGGCTCTTGTTGCTGGCGAATAACAGGTAATATAACCGATAACCCAGACGATGTTGTAGAACAAGAAGACGATGGACTTGTTGGGTATAACATCTTTCGAAATGGCATTCAACTGAATAATACCTGCATTCCTTGCGAATCTACACGCTACATCGATAGAAAACCAATCGACAAAGCAGAATATATCGTTGTGGCATACTACAACGATGGGCGAGAATCAACACCAACAATACCATTCATTGCCAATTTAACCAACGAAATAAAACCAGTAATAAACAAATCAATTCTAACAATAAACAAAAACGAAATAAAACTAAATGCAAAAGGAAAACTGAGTCTATACGCTGTAAACGGACAGCTAATAGCCAAAGAAAAACAGGGCGCAATTCAGTTAAAAGGCATTCCATCAGGCATTTACATAGTAGTAATAGAATATAATAACCAAAAACTAACACAGAAAATAATTATCAACAACTAAAAGAAAAATAGATAATCAATAACAAAAAAATGGGGCACGTTTGCTTTGTGCCCCATAAAAGTTTCTACTAAAATACAAAATGCTCCTCCTATATAATACCCAATGTCCTCCTATATAATGCAGAATACCCCCTATATAATGCAGAATGTCTTCCTATATAATGCATAATGTCCCCCTATATAATGCATAATGCCCCCCTATATAATATAAAGTGTAAAACAACTTCGCCTGTTAATGAAACTAAAAATATAGCATCTGCTTATCTTTTTTCTTATAAAAGTTTGGTGGTTATTATTTTTTGTCATACCTTTGCACTCGCTTTTACGGCAAGCAGTTTATCTGTTAGTTGTTTATAAA
>NZ_GL982513.1:2306621-2314907 GCF_000220255.1 Prevotella pallens ATCC 700821 | reverse complement strand
TACTTATTATATAGTTTTATTTACGTGTAAGTAATATATTATTATCGAGTAAATAATAGCTGAAAATGAAGAAATGTTGAGGTTGATGTAAACTAACTGATAATGAGGAGGAAATACACGAATTGGCATAATACTGCTCTATTTGTAAAGGGCAGAAATATGCGGATTTAGGCAGAAGTTCAGTTACCAGAGTGTTACCTTGTTTTGATGTAGGTAACAATGGTGCAGTATTCGGTAACTGAATTATTTTCGCTCGTGTGGCTGTTGCTTTGGTCGGCAGTTTTCTGCATAAGTGAGGAACGCTTTAATTCGGGTAACTTTGCATAAGACAGGCTGCACTCGTCCATTTGAGAGCAAGCTCTCATGGAACTCGCTTGCACTGTCTTTGCCCACAAATATTAAAGCGTATGGAAAAAGAAAAGATGAAAGTGTTGCTCTACCTTAAAAAGAGCGGTATAGGCAAATTAGGTAAAGCTTCTATATGGGACGTATTACCATTGGGCGTTCCATTGCCCAGTTTAGTTGTAAACTCTCCTGCAACCCCGACTTGTGGAATCCACGAGAGAGCAGAATGGATGGTAAGAGTCGTGAGGCGGTGGAGATAAACGGTAAATTGGAAAATCTGCTGTTGTCTGTTCAGTCGGCTTATCAATCTCTGCTATCCAAAGGTTGCCTATTTGATGCAGCCGATGTGAAAGAACTGTTCCAAGGGAGCGTACAGACACGATGCAGACTTATTGAGAGGCTGGATATGCTTATCAAGGAGAAGGAAAGCCATGTTGGTATAGACATCAAGGAAGGAGCCATACACGGCTATCACTCTACCCGAATTCATTTGCAGAAGTTTATTCAACGGAAGTACAAGGTAACAGACTTGGCTTTCTCACAGCTCACAGAGAACTTTATCTATGAGTTTGAGCAGTATTTCTTAGGTGAGTGCGGTTTTCAAGAAAGCACATTCTATAATGCAGCCACGCATTTGAAGACGGTATGCAGGTTAGCTTACCGTGAGGGATTGGCTGATGTTCTTCTATTTGACAAAGCCAAAATTAGCAAGGGCGACAAGAGACTGCCCAAAGCATTAGACAAATTGAAGGCTCTCAACTCTGATGAATTGGAAAAAGAAATGGAAACTGCTCGTGATGTGTTTCTCTTCGCTTGCTATACCGGTGCAGCCTATTGCGATTTGATGGAACTAAGCAAAAAGCATCTTGTCCATGATGATGCAGGTAGTTTGTGGTTGAAGTTCAACAGACAAAAGACAGGCGTACTTTGTCGTATCAAGTTGTTGCCGGAAGCTGTTCGGTTAATAGAGAAAATGCACAGCGATGAAAGGGAAACACTGCTGCCTTTCATCAAATATCCCACTTATCAGTCCTGTCTCAAAGCCTTGCGATTACGGGCAGGTATTTCTTTTCCATTTACATCGCATACTGCAAGGCATACCTTTGCCACGCTTATCACCTTGGAACAAGGCGTTCCTATTGAAACGGTGAGCAAGATGCTCGGACATAGCAACGTAAGTATGACCGAGCGTTATGCAAAGGTTACACCACAGAAACTCTTTGAGGAGTTTAACCGTTTCCTCTCTTTCACCGAAGATTTACGTTTAACCATTTAACCAAGATTTTTTATGAGAAGTACATTTAAGATACTGTTTTATATCAACAGGCAGAAAACAAAAGCAGACGGCAAGACCGCTATTCTCTGCCGTATCACCATAGACGGAAAGAGTACCGCCATTACCACAGGCGAGCAGTGCAAGTTCTTCGAGTGGAATAGCAGGAAAGGACTGACAACCGACAAGAAAACCAATCAAAGAATCTGCGAGTTTAAGGAACTTGTAGAGAAGACCTATCAGGAGATATTGATAAAGGACGGAGTGGTAAGCGTGGAACTGCTCAAGAACCGTTTACAGGGGATAGCCACCATGCCGACAACACTCCTTGCCATGAGCAAGGCAGAATTGCAATCCGTTAAAGTGTGCGTGGGCAAATCGAGAGCTGAGGGAACCTATCAGAATCTTCTCTATTCAGATAAGTTACTTACGGAGTTTGTAAAGGATAAGGGAATGACGGATATAGTCATAGCCACTATAACGGAAGACTTGTTTGAAGAATACCGTTTCTATCTGAAAAAGCGAGGGTTGGTAACAGCAACTATCAACCGTTACCTTTGTTGGTTAAGTAGGCTGATGTACCGTGCGGTCAGCCAGAGAATCATTCGTTGCAATCCTTTTGAGAATGCCAAGTATGAGAAAAGGGAACAGAAGATACGCTTTCTGCAAAAGAGCGATGTTGCCAAACTCATGGCATTGAGAGTAATTGATAAGGAAGCAGAACAAGCAAGACGGATGTTTATCTTCTCATGCTTTACGGGCTTGGCTATTGCTGATATGGAACATTTGCAATTGGGACACATTCAAACGGCAGCCGACGGACAGAAATATATCCGTAAAGAAAGGCAGAAGACAAAGGTGGAGTTTGTCGTGCCTTTGCATCCGATAGCGGAGGCCATCATCAATCAATGCAAGAAAGAACAACTGAGCATGAAAGAAATGCAGACAGTGAAAGGAAAAGGCGACGACTTTATTTTTCACTGTGCTTGTAGCCGTAGCGTGATGGGCAAGAACCTGAGCATCGTGGGTAAGGCTTGCGGTATCCGTCAAAGACTTTCGTACCACATGGCAAGACATACGTTTGGCACGATGTGTCTAAGCGCAGGTATTCCTATCGAAAGCATTGCCAAGATGATGGGGCACACTTCCATATCAAGCACGCAAATATATGCACAGGTAACGGATAACAAGATTTCGGAGGACATGGACAGACTGATAAGAAAATATCAAAAGGAGAAAGCAAAGGAGGAAGCAATATGAACATCAATCACCATCAAACAAAAAGAGACCGCAGCTATTTTGAATGGAGCGACAATATGCAAATCATTCGCAAAGGCAAAGGTGAAATAGCGATGACAGAGAGCGAGCTCGTTGGTTTCTTCGGTGTAACGTGGCGAAAGCTCAATTATCGATTGCAACTTCTACTAAAAGTCTCTCCCCTGCAACCCGACGAAAGGGATACAGGGGAGCAGGAAGTCTACGTGAACGGACGGCTGAGAGGTTATGCCTTGCTTTATCCACTCACTATCATCATCGCTTTGTCTTATCAATTGGACAGCATGGAAGCCCACTTGTTCAGGAAACACATCTGTCGAGAGCTACAACGCCCTTTACCTGTAGTGGAGCAGATATACCTACACTGCAGTGATAGTATCAATTGATATACTTTTCTCTTTCACCGATATTATCCTACTACATTACTACAAAAAGGGATAATACAGTGAAATAGAAAGGGTTGGTATTGTAGTCAGAAAGTAGGAATGGTTATTACTACCGTCTAACTACACACAACTATGTTTTTGAGGCCTTCAAGTATACCGAAAGCCTTATAAGTAGTTATTCTCCAAGTAGTCTATCAACAGTAGAGATACGCATCTGTTTTATTGCATAACATTCCTTTTACCCGTATTTCCTGACCCTCTGATTTCTTCGTGATAAAGATAATTCACTATCGAGGGATGTCCTTTGGGACTTCGTTCGTAAGGCAATTCATTATCCACATACTTACATTGAGCCTCCTGTGCCATTTTCGCGGCCTCTTGCTCCAATTGCTTCCAATATGTTCGGTCTTTATGCAAATAGATTTCTTCATAAAGTGGGAACAAATGGGGATAGTGTGATTTGATATAACCCATAATGTTGGCCTTAAAACCACCCCGCAGATTGAGGTTCTCAAGCCAAAAGAGGTCGCAAATATCTTTCACTTCATGAAAAATAGCTTTGAAATTGGTGATGCCAGGGAAGATGGGCGACACAAAACAAATGGTTCGGATGCCCGCCTCGTAGACCTTTCGCATGGCTGCGATGCGTCGCTCTATGCTCACGGCCTTGTCCATGTCGGCACGAAATGTCTCATCAAGCGTGTTGACTGACCACGATACGGTGACTTTCTTCATTTGCCGGAGCAGGTCAAGGTCGCGCAACACGAGGTCGCTCTTTGTACAAATGAGTATTTCTGCATCGCTGTCTTTGAGCTCTTCAAGCAGTTTACGTGTCCTGCGGAACGTTGCTTCTTCGGGATTATATCCATCGGTCACTGATCCAATAACCACGCGTTGTCCGGCATATTTCTTCGGATTCTTGATTGCAGGCCAATGCTTCACGTCTAAGAAAGTGCCCCATTCTTCTTTATGTCCTGTGAAGCGCTTCATGAATGAGGCGTAACAATACTTGCAAGCATGGGTGCACCCCACGTATGGATTCACCGAATAGCCACCAACAGGGAGGTTGGACTTGGTTATGATGCCACGCACCTCTTTCGTTCCAATGAGTGTTTTTGCCATATATCTTCCTTTATTCTTTATAAATCCTCTACCGTTTCACCGTCTTCAGGAATAAAGACGCGGTCTAAAATTCCTGCCACTTCCGCACGCTTTCTCACCATTTCACGCGTCACGCTATTATGGTTCACGCCTTCAAGATGCGTCACAAATAACTTTGCATCAGGTGCAGCTGCAGCAACTTTTACCACATCTTCATCGTTCATAATAACGCGTCCACCCAAACGAAAGCCATTGCCACCAGCATTAAGGGTGATAACCTCGGGGCGAAAACGCTTCAAATTGCGCTTCACACCAGCATACCAGATAGTATCTCCGGCGTGATAGAGCGTCTTTTCTTGTGGATGAGTGAATACATAACCCGCTGTATGTCCGGCAGGATACTTCATGATAAAATTACCATGCTGGCTCTCAGCCTTTTGTATGCTCACTTCCCCAACCCTTGTATTGTCACCGACAACTTCCACATGATTAAATCCATGCGACATTACCACCTGCCGATCGTTTTCGTCTTGCACAAAAAATCGCATATCTTTAAGTATAATTTCATAAGCCGCCTCATCGATATGGTCATCGTGCAAATGGGTAAGCAACACCACATCTACACCTTTTAACACCTCTTCTACGGGAAAAGGTAGTTCATGAAGTGGGTTGCGCAGGTGTTGATTTCTACTAAAGGGGAAAGGAGGCATGCAGCCTTTCTTTCCCAACATGGGGTCGATCAGAATTTTCTTTCCCCCATATTCAACGATTATCGTTGCGTTTCTTACTTGCTGAATATTCATTGTTTATTAAAATTAAAGTTTAACATTGGCTTCCAACATAATACCATCCTTCAGAGGTTCATCATCATCAGAGAACGAATTTGCCTTATATTGTACGCAAAGCACGAGCATTTCGCTGCTGCCTGTGTTCTTGAAAGCACGTTTGCCATTGGGCGCAATTCTCACGATGCTTCCTTCTGAAACGGGAAATCGTTTGCCGTCTACATCGAAAATTCCGTCACCTTTAAGAATGAAATAAAGCTCTTCATGGGTTTTATGGGCATGGCGTGTGCCATAATCTTGCCCAGCTGCAAGACTTTGGAAAGACAATTCTACGCCTGTTGCTTGTAGTGCATGTCCGGCAAACACCTTTCCTGGGATAGAGAAATTGCCCATAGCCAACTCATATTCCTTAATTTCATTCAACTTACCTACGTTCACCGTGGTGAAGTTCTCACCTTTTTCTACATTTTTAATTTCTTTCATAATGCTATTTGTTTTGATTACGAGTGCAAAGGTAGTGCATAAAACAAAGACACATTCTACCATTAATAATATATGCTCTACCATTTTGATAAGCCATTAATTATTCGTACATTTGTTGCATGAAATTAGAGAATCACCCCCAAGAACTTACACAAGTTCCTTTCAGCAAAACGGAATGTGGTGTAGACTTCAACATCAATACCGATACGCACGAGCGTTTGCGGGGCGTATTGATGGAGTATCCGTCTTTCAAAACCAACTTCTTCGAGTTGTTTTTCTTCAGGAAAGCATCCGGGTGGCTGCGTTATGGCTTTCAACATATCGCGTTGAAAGGCAATACGGTGCTGATACTTTCACCGCACATCCATCAGGAGTGGCACATTGATGAAAGCCAAATGGATTATCGTTTCCTTATTTTCCGTGATGATTTTCTTTCAACCTATCTTGCCGATCCTTTCTTTACTTATCGTTTGCTTTATTGCTACCAAACAGATTTCCCACCCCATCTGTCGGCTACAGCTATGGAACGACAAGAATACGAGCGTTTGCTTGTGCGGATAAAAGAAGAACTCAACCATCCTCTTGCCGACAGCTATCACATCATCGTATCCTTGCTTCATTATCTGCTCATGACCCTTAATCGTAGGTATTCTGCTCAATACCATCTGCCTTTTGATGCCCCCAAGAACCACCATGCCTTTGAGTTCAAACAACTCTTAGAGAAGCATATTCGCCAATACCAACAAGTGGCCGACTATGCAGCCATGCTGAACATCAGCCGCATCACATTGAATGCTTCTGTACAGGCACAATATGGGCAAACGGCCGTACATCTGCTGAAACAACGTCTGCTTGCAGAAATCAAGAATGAAATACTATTCACTGACAAAACTACCAGTGAATTGGCATACGAATTCAATTTCTCGGAGCCGGGACATTTAATGCGTTTCTTCAAAAAACAAACAGGACAGACGGTTACGGAGTTTAAAGAAGAATATAAAGGAGAACAGTTTACCGCAGAATAGAAAAATGATTAAACGAAGAACTTACCAATAAACGAACGGCACTTGAAACAGATATATCTCTGCTCAAGTGCCGTTATCCATCCAGCAATATACGCTTATTGCCTTTATCCTGTTCGACAACTCTTGTAATTCTCCTCCAGTATCTTCTCCAAGTCCGAAGCCTTGTAGAGTATCTTTCCTGCAAACTGCGTGTAGGGAATAATCTTCCTGTCTCGGTAGTCCTGTAAGGTACGAGGACTGATATACAGCCGCTCGCACACTTCCTTTCCCGTAAGGAAAAGCTCTCCGGCAAAGAGTGGCTTGTGCGTCTCTGCTACTTCCACAATTCTTTTTCCCACACTTCTTAGTGCCGAGACAACCAGCTGCATCTCGTCGTTCTCCATATTCAAATCTTTTGCCATTTCCATTATATTCTGCTGTTTTTAGAGCAGAAAGATGCTTTATGCGTAAACGGCCTATTGGGTAGCATTGCAAGACGTCAGTTTGTACCCTCAAACTGCGCCCAGCTCCCCTCATCAGACTATCGGGGAGGTTAGACCGTAATCACTCCGTTCTCATCGGTCAGCCATCAGGAATTAAGCAACAACGAAAAGAAGACTTTTATATGAACAGATTCAACAGCAAGACTGCCCGATGGCAGCAATGCACTGGAGTATATTTTCCGAGAGGGAAAACTCGGCAAAGCGCTTCTCTTTCACAATCTCTGTGGTACTACGCCAAAGGAGGTTTACGAGGAAATGAAGATGGTGAGCGATTACAACACGCGGTGCAGGAAAAAATTCCTACGTATCGAAATAGGCATTGCACCACAAGATGAGAAAAGATTGGGTCTTGCATCCGTCCGTAACCTTGTGTCAAACTTTGCAATACGCATGGGACTTGCCAGCCATCAATGGGGGGGCGGTAACGCACAAGGCTACCGGCAACATACACATTCATATCATCGCCAACCGTATCAGCCTGTATGGAGAAGTCTATGACACTACTTTTGTGAGTAACAAGGCTGCAAGGGTGGCGAAGGACATCAGTCGTAAATATGGTATGACCATCACAAAGGAAATAAAGGTAAAGAAGGCACATCAGAAAGCAAAAGCCAATCCAACGAGAGAGCAAACCAAGCAGCAGGTACGGAAAATCTGCTACGCCTTGCTCAACCAATACAAAGGCTCAGGCATCACAGGGCATTCCATGTTCCTCTACGACCTCAGCAAGAGTGGCGCAACCATTGAACGTTTGAAAAACAAGCAGGGCAAGATCTATGGCTTGAAGTTCGCATACAGTGGACAGACTTTTAAGGCATCTGAAATCGGCAGTGAGTTCGGTTACCATTCCTTGCAGAAGAACTTTGAGATAAGTAACACGACAGAGCCAAAGAAAGTTACGGCAATGGAAGATGAGCCGGAAAAGAACAGAACTCAATCCCATACAGGTTATCAACTCGTTCCTCCCAGCCGCTCCTATACGTCACCTGCCAACACAAATAAAAGTTCATCTATTGCACAAGCCGTAGGCAATGTGGCAAGTACTGCCTTAAGTGCAGCCGAAGAAATCATTTCTGGAGCAGGCGGGTTAATCAACCCACAGACACACGGTGATGATTATGCCGAGACAGC
>NZ_GL982513.1:2291387-2306298 GCF_000220255.1 Prevotella pallens ATCC 700821 | reverse complement strand
TCTAGTAGAGGAAAACAATAACGGTTCGTAGGCAATGTCTACGAACCGTTATAATTGTAATTTATAAGTCTTGTTTTAAGATTTAGCATTCTCTTTGTCAGAGAAGTCTATAATGCTTTTCTTATTAGCTTCTAAGCGTATATGTTCTTCTTGAGAGCCAACTATAAGCTTTTGCCACTGACGAAGACCTGTACCCGCTGGAATGAGGTGTCCACAAATAACGTTTTCTTTCATTCCCTCGAGCGTATCACTCTTACCACGAATTGCAGCCTCATTAAGAACTTTAGTTGTTTCTTGGAACGAAGCAGCTGACATAAAGCTCTTTGTGCCAAGCGCAGCGCGTGTAATACCTTGCAACATCTGTGTTGCAGTGGCTTGAACAGCATCGCGCACCTGAACGAGTTTTAAGTCGCGGCGTTTAAGATTAGAGTTTTCATCGCGTAATTTACGTACAGACAGAATCTGTCCTTTATAGCAATATTCAGAATCGCCGGGGTCGGTAACAACCTTTTTACCCCAAATGCGATCGTTCTCTTCTAAGAAGTCGAGCTTATCAACAAGCTCTTGTTCGAGGAAAGTAGTATCGCCAGAGTCGTCAATTCGCACTTTGCGCATCATTTGACGAACGATAATTTCGAAGTGTTTATCGTTAATCTTCACACCTTGTAGACGATAAACGTCTTGTACTTCGTTTACAATATATTCTTGTACAGCCGTAGGACCTTTAATAGAAAGAATATCGGCAGGTGTTATGATACCATCTGAAAGCGGAGTTCCTGCTCTCACAGCATCGTGTTCTTGAACAAGAATCTGTTTTGACAAACTAACGAGATACTTCCGTTGA
Organism: Prevotella pallens ATCC 700821; assembly: GCF_000220255.1. Taxonomy (GTDB): domain Bacteria; phylum Bacteroidota; class Bacteroidia; order Bacteroidales; family Bacteroidaceae; genus Prevotella; species Prevotella pallens. The sequence continues at coordinate 2,305,454 of NZ_GL982513.1, read as the reverse complement.
TCGCCGGTTTTAGATGTAACGATTATTTCGCGATTACCACGTTTAACTTTGCCCATTGTAACTTCACCATCAATTTCGGAAACTACAGCTGGGTTAGATGGATTACGTGCCTCGAATAGTTCGGTTACACGTGGTAAACCACCTGTAATATCGCCGGCACCACCTACAGAGCGAGGAATCTTAACAAGCGTTGTACCTGTAGTAATTTCTGCTCCATCTTGAACTATTTGCTCTAAGTGTCCACCAACAGGAAGGTTGTAAGTACCAAACACATCTTCTGGAGCATACTGCCCGCCAGCACCTTTTTTAGCACCTGCACGCACAACATCAACAGTAGGAACAAGCGATTTATCGCGCGATTCTGTAATGATGCGTTCGGTAAGTCCTGTTGCATCGTCGGTTTCAGCTTTATAAGTAGCCCCCTCTACAACATCGTGCAAACGAAGTACGCCAGAATATTCGCTAACAATGACAGCATTGAATGGGTCCCAACGGCAAATAAGGTCGTCTTTCTTTACTTTATCTCCACTCTTAAAATAGAGAGAACTTCCATAAGGGATACCTTCCGTTAAGAGAACAATACCAGTATTGATATCAATAAAGCGAATTTCTGCCAAGCGACTTACTACTTTTTGACATTCGCGATCTTCATCGTCAACAAATGGAACTGTACGAAGTTCATCGAATTCAATTTTGCAATCGTTCTTCGCAATGATAGATGCATTGGCTGCAGCATTAGAAGCAATACCACCAGCGTGGAATGTACGAAGTGTAAGCTGTGTTCCAGGCTCTCCAATAGCCTGTGCTGCGATAACTCCGACCGCTTCACCCATCTGTACCATACGAGCTGTAGCTAGGTTGCGACCATAACACTTTTTACATACACCACGTTTGCTCTCGCAGGTAAGTACAGAACGAATTTCAATCATTTCGAGCGGAGATTCGTCAATAGCTTTTGCTTTAGCCTCTGTAATTTCTTCGCCCGCAGCAACTATTATCTCACCCGTAGAAGGATTAATAACATCGTGTACAGATACACGACCGAGAATGCGTTCGTAAAGAGAAGCAATAACTTCGTCTCCACTCTTCAATGCTCGACATTCAAGTCCGCGAAGCGATCCACAGTCTTCTTCTGTTATAATAACATCATGGGAAACGTCTACCAAACGGCGAGTTAGATATCCTGCATCGGCAGTTTTCATAGCCGTATCGGCAAGACCTTTACGAGCACCGTGTGAAGAAATAAAATATTCGAGCACAGACATACCTTCCTTAAAGTTTGAAAGAATAGGGTTTTCTATAATCTGTGCACCCTCAGCACCTGCTTTTTGAGGTTTTGCCATCAAGCCACGCATACCAGCAAGCTGTGCAATCTGGTCTGCAGAACCACGAGCACCAGAGTCAAGCATCATATAAACAGCGTTAAAACCTTGGTCAGCCTCAGTCATGTGTTTCATTACGCTTGCTTTCAGGTTGTTGTTTACGTGAGTCCACGCATCAATTACCTGGTTATAACGTTCCTTATCGGTAATGAATCCCATTTCGTAATTAGCCTTAACCTGATCGACCTCAGACTGTCCCTTACCTACAATATCAACTTTCTCGCTTGGTACAATTATATCGTCCAAGTTGAATGAAAGACCTGCAGTATAAGCCATACGGTAACCAAGATTTTTGATACCATCAAGGAAAGCACATGCACGTGCCATACCAACAGATTTGATAACATCTGCAATCAATCCGCGTAGCGATTTCTTAGAAATAATACCATTGAAATAGCCTACTTCTGTTGGAATAATCTGATTAACAATGATTCGACCAACAGAAGTTTCTACCATTCGTTTCTGAAGTTTACCATCAACGAGGTCATCGACAATAACCTTTACCTGTGCATGGAGGTCGCAATGTCCTTCGTTATGAGCAATAATTGCTTCTTCGGCACCATAGAAACATAATCCTTCTCCTTTAGCCCCTGGACGAATCTTAGTGATGTAGTAGAGACCTAATACCATATCTTGAGAAGGAACCGTAATAGGTGCACCGTTAGCAGGATTTAATATATTGTGGCTCTGGAGCATTAATATTTGTGCCTCGAGAATAGCCTCATTGCTTAATGGGAGGTGAACAGCCATCTGGTCTCCATCGAAGTCGGCATTAAATGCAGTACAAGCCAATGGGTGTAACTGGATAGCTTTTCCTTCAATAAGTTTAGGTTGGAAAGCTTGAATACCAAGACGGTGAAGGGTAGGAGCACGGTTGAGAAGAACTGGGTGTCCCTTCATTACATTTTCCAAGATATCCCAAATAACAGGTTCGCGACGGTCTACAATCTTTTTGGCGCTCTTTACGGTCTTCACAATACCTCGTTCAATGAGTTTGCGTATAATGAATGGTTTATAAAGTTCGGCTGCCATAAGTTTAGGTAGACCACATTCGCCCATCTTCAGCTCTGGTCCTACAACAATAACAGAACGAGCAGAATAGTCTACACGCTTACCAAGAAGGTTTTGACGGAAGCGTCCTTGTTTACCTTTAAGAGAGTCTGATAAAGATTTTAAAGGGCGATTGCTTTCGCTTTTAACAGCAGAAGACTTACGGCTATTATCGAACAAAGAATCTACTGCCTCTTGCAACATTCGTTTTTCGTTACGGAGAATAACGTCTGGTGCTTTTATCTCAATAAGGCGCTTCAAACGATTATTACGAATGATTACACGACGATAAAGGTCGTTCAAATCAGAAGTTGCAAAGCGTCCTCCATCAAGTGGTACTAATGGACGAAGTTCTGGAGGGGTAACTGGTATAATCTTCATAATCATCCATTCTGGACGATTTATACCTTCTGATTGACGGAATGCTTCTACTATTTGTAATCGCTTTAAAGCTTCTGTTTTGCGCTGCTGACTAGAATCGGTTGTTGCACGGTCGCGAAGCTCACCTGCTAAACGGTCGAGGTCTATATTAGCTAACAAGTCGTAAATAGCTTCAGCTCCCATCTTTGCAATAAATTTCTTCGGATCAGAGTTATCCAATCTCTCGTTACCTTCTGGTAAACGGTTATCAAGAATATCTAAGTATTCATCTTCAGATAAAAGATCGAATTTATGAGAACCATTTATTTCTTCTCCTGTATCTGAGTACTTCATATTCTCAACAACACCAGGTTGAACAACAATATATTTTTCATAATATACAACGCTGTCCAACTTCTTAGTTGGGAGACCTAACAAATAGCCAATTTTATTAGGCAGACTGCGGAAATACCAAATATGCGCTACTGGGACTACAAGTTCGATATGTCCAGCACGCTCACGGCGTACTTTCTTTTCTGTAACTTCTACACCACAGCGATCACAAACGATACCTTTATAGCGGATACGCTTATACTTTCCACAAGCACATTCATAGTCTTTCGTAGGACCAAAAATACGCTCACAGAATAAGCCATCACGTTCAGGTTTATAAGTACGATAGTTAATCGTTTCTGGTTTGGTTACTTCTCCAAACGAATTTTCAAGAATTTCTTCTGGAGAGGCTAATCCTATTGTGATCTTGTTAAAATTACTCTTAACTTTATTATCTTTCTTAAAAGCCATGTTTTTTTAATTTTGGGTGTGCAATTTAATCAAGTTTAATGCTTAATCCAAGACCACGAAGTTCGTGGAGTAATACATTCAACGACTCTGGAATGCCAGGCATTGGCATAGGTTCGCCTTTGACAATAGATTCGTAGGCTTTAGAGCGCCCTACAACATCATCTGATTTTATTGTCAGTATTTCTTGTAATACATGTGAGGCACCGAATGCTTCGATTGCCCAAACTTCCATTTCTCCAAATCGTTGTCCTCCAAACTGAGCTTTACCGCCCAATGGCTGTTGTGTAATAAGAGAATATGGACCGATGCTACGTGCATGCATTTTATCTTCAACCATATGTCCTAACTTAAGGAAGTAGGTAATACCCACAGTTGCAGGTTGATCGAAACGCTCACCAGTTTCTCCATCATAAATATAGGTAGAGCACATAGGAGGTAAGCCAGCCTTATCGGTCCATTCTTTTAGATCAGCAAGTTTAGCTCCATCGAATATAGGTGTAGCAAACTTAACACCTAGCTTATAACCCGCAGCACCGAGAATAGCTTCGAAAATCTGACCAAGATTCATACGCGATGGCACACCCATAGGATTTAATACTAAGTCTACAGCTCTACCATCTTCAAGGAAAGGCATATCTTCTACGCGAACAACTTTCGAAACAATACCTTTATTACCATGACGTCCGGCAAGCTTATCACCTACCTGAATCTTACGCTTCTTAGCAATATAAACTTTAGCCATCTGTAATACACCTGATGGAAGTTCGTCTCCTATGGTTATAGAGAACTTCTTACGTTTAAGTTCAGCATCCATCTGCTTATACTTACGAATGAAGTTCATAATAAGTTGCTGAATTAAGAAGTTAGTATGCTCGTCGTCTGTCCAACCATTAGATTGAATACCTTCGTAATCGAGATTCTTCAAAGCTGCCATTGTGAATTTTGCACCTTTAGTTATAATCTCAGCATTCGAATAATCTTTAATTCCTTGTGAAACTTTATCTTCTGTTAGTTCTAAGAGCTTATCGACAAGCAAACTCTTTAAATCATTTATTTTAGCTTCTTGTTCTTCATCAAGGCGTACTAAAGTTGCTTTATCGTGTCGTTTGCTCTCACGGGTCTTAATAGCACGAGCAAATAGTCTCTTATCGATAACAACGCCACTCAAAGATGGATTAGCTTTCAACGAAGAGTCTTTCACATCGCCAGCTTTATCTCCGAAAATTGCTCGCAATAACTTCTCTTCTGGTGAAGGATCGCTTTCACCTTTTGGAGAAATTTTACCTATCATAATATCGCCTGGTTCAACACGTGCACCAATACGAATAATACCGTTCTCATCAAGATCTTTTGTAGCTTCTTCACTGACATTTGGGATATCAGATGTAAACTCTTCTACGCCGCGCTTCGTTTCACGAACCTCAAGTGAATATTCATCAACATGCACAGAAGTTAGAACATCTTCGCGCACCATTCGTTCAGAAATAACAACAGCATCTTCATAGTTATAACCTTTCCATGGCATATAAGCTACTAAAAGATTTCGTCCAAGTGCCAATTCTCCATTCTCAGTAGCATAGCCTTCTGTAAGAATATCACCTTTCTTTACACGCTGTCCTTTATTACAAATTGGGCGGAGGTCCACAACCATATTTTGATTAGTGCGACGGAATTTAGAAATACGATATTCCTTTAATGCAGGTTCAAAACTAACAAACTCTTCCTCTTCTGTGCGATCATAGAGAATTCGGATAGTTGTTGCATCTACATAATCAATAATTCCATCGCCTTCGGCTGTTACCATTGTTCTGGAATCTTCACAAACTTGTTTTTCCAAACCAGTTCCTACAATTGGGGCATCATTATGTAACAACGGAACAGCTTGACGCATCATATTACACCCCATCAATGCACGGTGTCCATCATCATGTTCTAAGAATGGAATCAATCCAGCAGATACAGAAGCTATTTGCTGTGGAGCAACATCCATAAGAGCTACTTGGCTTGGTTCTACAACTGGATAATCTACGTCTTGACGACACTTCACATTATCACGGATAAATGTTCCATCTGGATTCAATGGCGCATTTCCTTGTCCTACTAGAAGATCTTCTTCTTCTTCAGCTGTCATATAAACAACATGTTCGTTGTTCAAATCTACTTTCGAATTAGTAACCTTTCTGTATGGAGTAACAATGAAGCCAAGATCATTAATCTTTGCATAAAGACATAATGAAGATATCAAACCAATATTAGGACCTTCAGGTGATTCTATAGGGCACAAACGACCATAGTGTGTATAGTGAACATCACGAACTTCGAAACCTGCTCTTTCGCGAGAAAGACCACCTGGACCTAAAGCAGAAAGACGACGTTTGTGTGTTACTTCCGCCAATGGATTTGTTTGATCCATAAATTGGCTTAATGGATTTGTACCAAAGAAGGAGTTTATGACACTTGAGATTGTTTTTGCATTAATCAAGTCTGTTGGTTGGAAGACTTCATTATCGCGGACATTCATTCGTTCTCGAATGGTACGACTCATTCGTGCTAAACCGATAGAGAACTGATTGGCCAATTGTTCTCCAACTGTACGGACACGACGATTAGATAAGTGGTCTATATCATCAACTGTTGCATTTGAATTTACAAGATTTATCAAATACTTAATGATAGCGATTATATCGTCTTTCGTCAGAACACGGACATCCATATCTGTATCAAGTCCCAACTTTCTATTTATTCGATAGCGTCCTACTTCGCCTAAATCGTAACGTTTATCAGAGAAGAAAAGATTCTGAAAAACTTCGCGCGCACTTGCATCATCGGCAGCATCAGCATTACGCAACTGTCGGTAAATATAATTAACGGCTTCTATTTCAGAGTGACTAGGGTCTTTTGCTAGTGTATTAAAGATAATAGAATATTTATTGGCAACACTTTCGTCTTTATGCAAAAGAATAGAAGACACGCCACTTTCGAGAATAATATCCAGATTTTCGTCAGTGATTTCTGTCTCACGTTCAACAACAACCTCATTGCGTTCAATAGAAACAACTTCACCTGTGTCTTCATCAACGAAATCTTCGTTCCAACTCTTCATTACATTACCAGCCAACTTACGTCCTAAAGCGGCCTTCAGGTTTTTCTTATTTACCTTTATTTCTTCACACAGATCGAAAATCTGTAATATATCCTTATCAGACTCAAAGCCTATTGCCCGAAGCATAGTTGTTACAGGCAATTTCTTTTTGCGGTCAATATAAGCATACATTACATTATTTATATCAGTAGCAAATTCAATCCATGATCCTTTAAAAGGTATAATACGCGCACTATAAAGTACAGTTCCATTTGCATGAACTCCTTGTCCAAAAAAGACACCTGGAGAACGATGCAATTGTGAGACAACAACACGTTCAGCACCATTAATGATAAAAGTACCATTGTCTGTCATATATGGAATTGTACCAAGAAATACGTCTTGGATAAAGGTCCCAAAATCTTCGTGTTCTGGATCGGTACAATAAAGCTTCATTTTGGCTTTCAATGGTACACTATAGGTCAATCCCCGTTCTAAACACTCTGCAATAGAATAACGTGGAGGATCTATGTAGTAATCCAAAAATTCAAGAACGAAGTTATTACGCGTATCAGTAATAGGGAAATTCTCTACGAAAACCTTATATAAACCATCTTCTTTTCGGTTCTCTGGAGGTGTATCGAGTTGTAAGAAATCTTTAAACGACTTTAACTGTAAATCTAGAAAATCCGGATATGGATACGGATTCTGCACACTGGCGAAGTTTATTCTGGGTTTATTCTCTGTTGCCATATTATATTTAGTTATGCTGCGATTATAATATCACAAGCAATAGATAAGTAAGAAAAGATACAAAATGGTTAGAACTCACCTACTTGGTAAATTCTAACCATATCTTTATAATTTATGCTTTTACGTAATTATAAAAGCAATTCTCTCCCGAAGAATATTACTTCAACTCAACCTTAGCGCCTTCTGCTTCAATCAACTTCTTCAAGTTTTCAGCTTCAGCTTTAGCTACACCTTCTTTAATTGTAGAAGGAGCACCATCAACAAGGTCTTTTGCATCTTTCAAACCTAAGCCACAAGCTTCCTTAACAGCCTTAACAACCTTAAGTTTGTTTGCACCAGCATCAGTAAGAACAACGTCAAATTCTGTCTTTTCTTCTGCTGCAGCAGCTGCACCACCTGCAGCAGGACCAGCAACTGCTACGGCTGCAGCAGCAGGCTCAATTCCATACTCGTCCTTGAGGACAGTTGCTAACTCATTTACTTCCTTAACAGTAAGATTTACTAATTCTTCTGCAATAGCTTTAATATCTGCCATTTTATTCTTATATTTTAATTTATTCTATTTATAATTTTATTTTTTGACTTTACTTTTATTCAGAACGTTCGCCTAAAGTCTTAAGCACACCGTGAATTGTACTTGCTCCAGATTGGAGAGCTGAAACAACGTTCTTTGCTGGAGATTGTAACAAAGCCACAACGTCAGCAATAAGTTCATTTTTACTTTTAAGAGCTGCTAATTCTTCAAGCTTATCGGCTCCAATGAACATAGATTCTTCAGCATAAGCTGCTTTTAAAGCAGGAATACCTTCCTTCTTATATTCTTTTAGAAGCTTAGCAGGAACATTAGCTATGTGTGTGAATAGTATTGCTGTATTTCCCTTTAAAGCTCCATAAAGAGGTTCGTAATCTAATTCTGCAGCTTCGAAAGCTTTATGTAATAGATTGTTTTTAACAACAATCATTTTTATCTCGCTCTTAAAGCATTTCCGACGGAGAGAACTTGTAGCACTAGCGTTTAATCCAGTAACATCCACAAGATAAAAATGTGGATACTCTTTCAACTTCTCACCAATCTCAGCAATTATAGTATCTTTTACTTCTTTTTTCATCTTTCAAACTTTTTAGAGTTATTCAGCTGATTTAGGATCAATCTTGATACCCTTACTCATAGTACTTGAAATAAAGATACTCTTTATATATGTACCTTTAGCAGCAGCAGGTTTCAATTTTACAACGGTTGAAATAAATTCCTTTGCGTTACCAAAGATTTGTTCAGCAGACATACTGATCTTACCTATTGATGTATGAATAATACCAGCCTTATCTACTTTAAAATCTATTTTACCAGACTTTACTTCTTTCACAGCTTTCGCTACATCCATTGTAACTGTACCGCTTTTAGGGTTAGGCATTAAACCACGAGGACCAAGTACACGTCCTAAAGGACCAACTTTACCCATACAAGATGGCATCGTTATGATTACATCAACATCTGTCCATCCTGCGTTAATCTTTTGGATATACTCATCAAGACCAACATAATCGGCACCTGCTTCTTTAGCAGCAGATTCCTGATCAGGAGTACAAAGACATAATACACGAGTTTGTTTTCCAGTCCCATTAGGCAATGTAACTACACCACGAACCATCTGATTTGCTTTACGTGGATCTACACCTAGACGAATATCAACATCTACAGATGCATCAAATTTCGTTGTTGTAATCTCTTTAACAAGTTTAGATGCTTCTGTTAAAGTATATGCCTTCCCTAATTCAACCTTCTCAGCTACTGATTTCTGATTTTTTGTCAGTTTACTCATTTTTACTTTTGAAGTTTAATATTATTTATTAGGGAAGTCCCCTTTTACTGTTATTCCCATACTACGTGCTGTACCAGCAATAAGTCGCATTGCGCTTTCTATTGTAAAGCAATTGAGATCTGGCATTTTATCTTCAGCAATAGTCCTAATTTGATCCCAAGTCACAGAAGCGACTTTCTTTCGATTTGGTTCACCTGAACCACTCTTTGCTTTTGCAACCTCAAGCAGCTGAATAGCAGCTGGAGGTGTTTTTATAACAAAGCTAAAAGACTTATCGTTATAGTATGTAATAACAACTGGAAGAACTTTCCCAGCTTTATCCTGGGTACGGGCGTTGAATTCCTTGCAAAATCCCATTATATTAATACCCTTAGAACCTAAAGCAGGTCCTACAGGAGGAGAAGGATTTGCAGCGCCACCTTTAATCTGTAATTTGATTAATCCAGCAACTTCTTTAGCCATTTTTTGTTTATTTTAAATGATTTATATAAGAGGAATCTCGTAACATTTATTCCTCTTTTGATACTTGCATAAAACTTAGTTCTAAAGGATTTTGTCGTCCAAATATCATAACCATAACCTTCAGTTTATGTTTCTCAGTATTCACCTCTTCAATGATACCATGGAAACCACTGAATGGTCCATCAATCACTTTAACCGACTCACCAACAGTATAAGGGTTATCTTGTACCTCTTCAAGTACAGAATCTTCTGCTCTGCCAAGTAAACGATTCATTTCAGCTTGGCGAATTGGAGTTGGTTCTGCAGTACCTCCAAGAAATCCTAACACGTTAGGTATAAAACGAAGTATAGATGCCACTTCTGAGTTCATATTAGCCTGTACAAGTATATAACCTGGAAGACTTAATTTCTCAGTAATGACACGTTTACCATTACGCAACGAAGCATAACTCTCTGTTGGTAATAATGTATCAAATACCCGTTCTGCTAACTTCTCATTCTGCCGTAATTCTGCATCAATGTATTCTTTCACCTTTGCTTCTTTACCGCTGATTGCACGAAGTACATACCATTTCTTTTCTGTATCAGCCATTCTCCCTAATACTTTAGCGATAAACAAATCCCATCACATGCTGTGATATAAAATCAAAAACAAACACAACAAGCGCAATGACTAGGGAAGCAGATAATACTACCATTGCACTATGTGTTAGCTCGGCACGTGTTGGCCACGTCGTTTTATGCGCAAGTTCATTGTAACAATCCTTGCAGTATTCTAAGAATTTTAAAAATATTCTTTTAAGCATATTATCTTCTTTAAGCACGGGTTGAAGGACTCGAACCCTCGACACCTGGTTTTGGAGACCAGTGCTCTACCAACTGAGCTAAACCCGTATATAGATTCCCATTACTGGGAATCTATTTATATTATAGGTATATGAATTAATCTTCGTAAACCTCTGTAATCTGACCAGAACCAACAGTACGACCACCTTCACGGATAGCGAAACGCAAACCTGTATTTAGTGCTACTGCGTAAATCAGTTCTACAGTAATTTCAACATTATCACCAGGCATTACCATTTCAACACCTTCTGGCAATGTTATTTCACCTGTACAGTCCATAGTACGGAGATAGAATTGAGGACGATACTTGTTTCCGAATGGAGTATGACGACCACCTTCTTCTTTCTTCAAGATATATACAGATGCTTTAAATTTCTTGTAAGGTTTAATCTGACCTGGGTGGCAAAGTACCATACCACGTTTAATTTCTGCCTTATCAATACCACGAAGAAGCAAACCTACGTTATCACCAGCGCGTCCTTCGTCAAGAAGCTTACGGAACATTTCTACACCAGTTACTGTAGACTTCTTATCCTCACCAAGACCAAGCAATTCTACTTCATCACCAACGTGAATTACACCAGTTTCGATACGACCAGTAGCAACTGTACCACGACCAGTAATAGAGAATACGTCTTCGATAGGCATCAAGAATGGTTTATCTGTAGCACGTGGTGGTTCTTGTATCCACTCATCTACAGTGTCCATTAATTCCATTACTTTATCTACCCACTTATCAACACCGTTCAATGCGCCAAGAGCAGAACCACGAACGATAGGAGTGTCTTCTTCAAAGTCATATTGCTCGAGGATTTCACGAACTTCCATTTCAACAAGTTCAAGCATTTCTTCATCTTCGACCATATCACACTTGTTCAAGAAAACAACCAAACGAGGAACGTTTACCTGACGAGCGAGCAATACGTGCTCACGAGTTTGTGGCATAGGACCATCAGTAGCTGCAACAACTAAGATAGCACCGTCCATTTGCGCAGCACCAGTTACCATATTCTTTACATAGTCGGCGTGTCCAGGACAGTCTACGTGTGCATAGTGACGTTTAGCAGTCTCATATTCAATGTGAGCAGAGTTGATAGTAATACCACGCTCTTTTTCTTCAGGTGCATTATCAATCTGATCAAAAGACTTAACATCTTCGGTACCGAAGCCCTTTTCGTGAAGGACCTTAGAAATGGCAGCTGTCAATGTAGTCTTACCGTGGTCTACGTGACCAATTGTACCAATATTTACGTGCGGCTTGGTACGTTGAAATGTCTCTTTAGCCATAGCTTATTGTTTAATTTTAAATGAATAATCTTTGTTTTTCTTTCTTATCTGCAATAGGACAGAAAAGTAGAGCTGTAACTGAGAGTTGAACTCAGGACCTCTTCCTTACCAAGGAAGTGCTCTACCACTGAGCTATTACAGCAAGAGTGAGCGGAAAACGGGGCTCAAACCCGCGACCCCCAGCTTGGAAGGCTAGTGCTCTATCAACTGAGCTATTTCCGCATTTACCGTTTTCTATTAGAAATTGAGAGTTTATTGGCTCAATTAATATTAATAGTTCTAACGGATAAGTACACTTTACTTATGTGGGTAGTGATGGATTCGAACCACCGAAGCTAGAAGCAGCAGATTTACAGTCTGCCCCATTTGGCCACTCTGGAAACTACCCAAGCCTTTTTTGAGCCTCTTGTCGGATTCGAACCAACGACCCCGAGATTACAAATCACGTGCTCTGGCCAACTGAGCTAAAGAGGCGATTGCAGCCATTTGACTACTCGTATTTACAATTACTCGTAAAACGGCTGCAAAGATACGGCTTTATTTTTTATCTTCCAAAAAAATGGAGATTTTTTTTATTACTTTCTTTGTTTTTCTTTTACTTTCGTGAGTTGAACCTTCATTGCATCTACGCACAAGTCTACTCCTTCTTCAAAAGTATCACAAGTTTTTTCTGCAAACAACTTATTTCCTGGTATAAAAACCGTAAAACTTGTTGTTTTATTCATAGCTACAGCAGGTTTCTCAATCTTCAATTGCACCTCTACTTTCTGAATATCTTCATAAGTTTTCGATAGTTTTTCAACTTTCTTGTTAATGAAAGCATCTAATTTTTCGGTAGTTTCAAAATGAATTGATTGAATTTTAATATCCATAATTACCTCCTTTTTATTTAAGGTTTGCCCTTGGGTGGGCTTCTTTATACGTTTCTTTCAATTGTTCGAAAGTTACGTGTGTGTATATTTCTGTCGTTGCGATGCTTTTATGTCCGAGCAATTTTTTCACACTTCCCAATTCAGCTTTATGATTTAACATTGCTGTTGCGAATGTGTGTCGCAGCACGTGTGGCGATTTTTTCTTTAACGTTGAGACTTTTGCTATATTCACTTTCACCATTGTTCTTACTTGACTTGTGGTTACTCGTTTTCCTTTTTCGGTTATGAATAGAGCATTTTGCGTTTCCGTTTTTGGATTTCGGTTTTGCAAATATGTCATTAACGTTTCTTCGAGTTCTGTTCCGAATGGAATAATGCGTTGTTTATTACGTTTTCCCGTTACTTTTAGTTCGTGGGTTACGAAATTCACATCTTCTAAATTTAATCCCACTAGTTCAGAAACTCTGACGCCAGTTGAATAGAATGTTATTATTATGGTACGCGCGAGTACATCTTTATATTTATCTGTCCACATTCTTGGATCTATAAGTCTATCCATTTCTGTTTCTTTCAGAAATTGTGGAAGAACTTTTTTATTTTTAGGTCCTTGAATATTATAAGTGGGATCAGATTCTACAAATCCTCTCTTTAATGCATACCGATAATATGATCGCAGGGCGCTTAATCTTCGATTTACAGAAGAAGGGGCATTCCCTTTATCCATCATATTTTCTATCCAATCTCGAATAATGTCTCCATCAACATCTTTCCAAGACAAATCGGCTTTTAACTTTCCGAAGAATAATTTGAACTGTTCTAAATCAGCTTTATAATTATCTACTGTTTTTTGCGAATAATTTCGCTCTAACCGTAGGAACTTCAAAAAGTTTTCTATGCTCAACATCGTCGCAATATTTAACTCTTGGCAACGAAGTTACGAAATATTATTTGAACTACCAAATTTTCTACAGAATTTTTATTCTTCTGCGTCGCGAAGATGCTGTACATAGATGGCACGTTCCATCTTTAAGCGTCTTTTAACAGAAGGTTTGTCAAACTGTTGACGAGAACGAAGTTCTTTTACAACACCTGTCTTTTCAAACTTTCTCTTAAATTTCTTGAGTGCTCTTTCGATGTTTTCACCATCTTTAACTGGTACAATAATCATGCTTGTTTGTTTTATTTTTAATTATGTTAAACATTAACTAAACGGCACTATGCCATTTTAGCGGTGCAAAATTACTGCTTATTTTCTTATCTGCCAAATAATTGGCTATTTTTCTCTGCTTAAGTTTCATTGGGTCAATGAAATAAGTATAAATTTCACTGGTTAATTGTGAAAATGTGGC
>NZ_GL982513.1:2250988-2290951 GCF_000220255.1 Prevotella pallens ATCC 700821 | reverse complement strand
CCGAAAATGTGAATGTTTAGGTATTGTTTTCTTTCATACAATAATTCTATTTTTTGTTTATGTTCTATGCTAATATGGACTAATTTTGATTTACTTTCATTATATGGTCTGACTTCCAAATACATAGATGTTGCATTGATTTCTTATTATATTTTTTATTTTGTATTTTAAAAAATATTTTGTAATAATATTCTGTGTGGTTTATTATTATATTTTTTCGAATACAAATTTTAGCTGTAATAAAAACGGGCTTCGAACCTAAAATTCGGAGCCCATTTATTTTGTATAATGGTTTTTGCAGATAGTTGTTGCTTATATTGTTTTGTGTATAGCTATCTATCAGTATGTGTATATTCTCTTGCAATGTTATTTTTTCATCATTTCGTGCACTGCTTTTTCCAACTGTCGGTCGTAGCCGTTAATATAGTCGGCTGGTGTGTTATACACTTCAATATCTGGATTGAGTTGTAAATTTTCGGCAAATCTACCTTTCATATCCTGACAACCTACTTGTGGAATTCCAAAAATCATACCATTTATAAGTGTTTCCCACCAAACAGCAGTCATAGTTCCTGCTATTGGTGCACCAATAAGTTTACCTATTCCAAGATATTTATAAATTTGTGGGAATCCCATTCCATTGCTATAATCGTCTTCACAAATTAATACGCACGATGGTTTGTTCCATTTGTTAAATGGGTCGCTCCCTATATATTTACCGTGTGGTATAAACTTTTGATATTCTTTTCCACTTAAAAGTGTACAAAGATCATCGTGAAGCCAGCCTCCGCCATTATGTCTTTCGTCTACAATTACAGCATCTTTTACACGATTTTCTGCACTTAATAGTTCGCTATATACTGTTCGGAAGCTTGGACTATTCATACCTTTTACATGAACATAGGCTATTTTTCCTCCCGATATACTATCAACAAAGGCACGATTACGGTCTACCCAACGTTTATATAGTAATTCGTCTTGTGTACCTTTACTAATAGCTTTCACCGTAACATCGAAATGTTTTTTATTTGTTGGGTTATAAACCGAAACTATAATGCGTTTTCCCGCTTTTCCATCAAGCAAATAGTTATAATCTTTACCTTTAAGTATGGGTTCTCCGTCTATTTTTTCAATAATACAGCCTGCTGTTACGCCTGTTTTACGCACAGCAAAAGGTCCGCGTTTAATAACTTCTTCCACTTTTAGCCCATCTCCATCGTATGCATTATCAAAGAAAAGTCCTAAAGTAGCCGTTGTTAGCGATGGACTTTCTCCATGATAGCGTGCTCCTGTATGAGAAGCATTCAATTCGCCAAGCAATTCTCCAAGCATATCACGGAAGTCGTATTCATTATTAATATAAGGTAAGAAGCGTTTATAAGTTTTTTTATAGCCTTCCCAATCTACTCCATGTATGTTTTCTACATAAAACTTGTCTTTTACTTGTTGCCATACGTGATTGAAAATATATTCACGTTCTTGATAAGGCTTATAATCGAACCGAGCTTCAAAGCCAACATTGCTACTTGATTGTTTAGAAAGGTCTATCTTTTTAATTCCATTATGGGCACAAATATAAAGATTTTTAAAATCGTTATCGGCTTCTAATGCTCCATCACCAACTTCTTTCATCACAATTTGTGTTTTATCTTCTTTCAAATCGTGTTTCCAAAGGTCGTAACCACCTTCAAAAGCTGCCTGATAATATAAAACGTCGCCTTCTGGATTTAATAAAGCATCGCCCAAATGAGAAGAATTTACGGTTAAACGTACAATGCGGTCTCTGCAATTATCTAAATCGAGCTGTAAAGGTTTAACTTCTTCGTCTTTCTTCTCGTCAGTTTTTTTATTTTTCTTATCGTTCTTCTTGTTTTTATTGTTTTTTTCGTTTTTCTCCTGCGCTTCTTTTTCTTGTTTCTTTTGTTCTTTTTCAGCCTCATCAAGCAATTCGCGCTCTTCTTTCGACATACGGAAGCGATCGTAAGCATCAAGATCGAAAAACATTAAGTATGCATCAGATTCTGCTCCCCAACTTCCATGGCTACGATAACCTGCACGGTCGCTAAAAAATAGCATAGCTTTTCCTTTTAATACCCATTTTGCGCCACCATCGTTATAACCACTTTGTGTAAGATTAAAAGGAACTTTTTTTCCTGTAGCATCTACGAGCGAAATATCTCTATTGTTCCAACCGCCATTTCCCATATACGGAGTAAGAATCCAACGACTATCTGGACTCCACGAAAACCAAATATCGCCATCGCTATATGAATAAAGATCTTTTCCATCGGTAGCAGTTATAGTAGCTTTTGTTTTAAGATCTAATATTTTAAGCGAAGCTCTATTTTCGAAAAATGCAATTTTTTTCCCATCAGGGCTATATTGTGGCATTTGCGATGTTTGATTGGTATTTGTTAAACGTTCTTCCACCAAATCTGTCGCATAAGTAAAGTTTTTCTCTGCCTTGTTTTTAATTTTTGTCTCGTAAATTTGCCAAATACCATTACGTTCCGAACTGTAAACAATGCCTCTTCCATCTGGCGCAAAGTCTATATTGCGTTCTTGTTCTGCAGTGTTTGTAATTTGTTTGGTTGTTCTGTAGTCTAACGATGTAACATAAACATCGCCATGCAATACAAATGCAATTTCTTTTCCTTTTGGCGAAAGTTTTATTTCGGTTGCCCCCGATGTTCTTACTTGTCGTACCAGGTCGTTATCTATTTGGTCTGTAACAATAGTTATATCAACCTTTTTAGGTTGTTGCCCATCTTTTAGTGTATATATTTCTCCATCGTAGCCATAACATATAGTACCATTGTTGGCTACAGTAAGAAAACGTACAGGATTTGCCTTATGAAATGTTAGTTGTTTTTTGCCACTACCATCAATGTTGCGTTTGTAAACATTGAACGTACCATCTTCTTCGCTCAAATAGTAATATTCGTTAGTGTTATTTCCCCATACAGGTGTACGGTCTTCCCCATCAAAGTTGGTAAGTTTTGTATAGTTTCCTTTACTATAAAGCCAAATATCGCGTGTTACAGGCGAACGGTGGTGTTTTCTAAAATTATCTTCGTAGCCTTTTACATCGTGATACAAAATATCGCCATTACTTTTTACATTAGCATCGCACATAGTTATGGGCGAATAAAGGCGTGGACGACTTGCATCTATATTAACTTCGTAGGTTTGTGGGAATGTACCCGAAGCAAAAAATATAGATTTTGCGGTAGGCATAATAGCCGATGAGAACAAAACATGGTTATTATTGGTAAATGCCATTGGTATTTCGCTACCACTATTAGTAGTTAAACGTTTTGGAACACCCCCATTTTTATTCATTAAATAAATATCCATACTGCCTTCTCGTGTAGAAGCGAAAGCAATTTTTTGTCCATCTGGGCTCCAAATAGGATAAGCATCGTAGGCAGGATTAGTAGTAAGTTGTTTTGCTATTCCACCATTTACGGGAACCGAAAATAAATCGCCTTTATACGAAAAGGCAATAGTTTGTCCGTCTGGCGAAATAGAACAGAAACGCAACCATAAAGGAGCATTGTTTGCAAAGCTATTAAGCGAAAAACTTAATATTGCGGCTGCTATAATTTTCTTCATTATGTTGGTATTTATATTGTTATTTTCTATAATAGGTTATAGTTCTATTGCAACTGTCTCTATTGCTAGCCATGCTCTTTCTTCTTCGTTCAGATAAGGAGCTAACTTTTCGAAAACTGTTGCGTGATACTGGTTGAGCCATTCTATTTCGTCTGTAGAAAGCATATTGAAATCTATAGGAGTTGTATCGATAGGTGCAAGTGTTAGCGATTCAAACTGAAGGAATTTTCCGAAATCGGTTTCCATATATGGCTTTATATATAATGTGTTTTCTATGCGCACTCCAAATTTTCCTGTAAGATAAATGCCAGGTTCATCGGTAACTGTCATTCCTTTATATAATGGAGCTGGACGCCATTCCATACGAATTTGGTGAGGACCTTCGTGTACATTTAAAAAACTACCTACACCATGCCCGGTTCCGTGCATAAAGTTGTAGCCTTCTCGCCACATTGCTTGTCGGGCAAAGGCATCTATTTGCGAACCACAAGCTGCATTTGGGAATTTACAAAGAGCAAGTTGTATATGTCCTTTTAATACAAGCGTATAAATGTGGCGTTGTTCTTCGGTAATGTCGCCTAATGCAATGGTTCGTGTTATATCGGTTGTGCCATCTTGATATTGTGCACCACTATCTATTAATACAAATCCGTGAGGTTTTACAGGTATATCGGTTTGTGGTGTTGCCTCATAATGCACAATTGCACCGTGTTCTTCGTATCCAACAATAGTATCGAATGATATTCCTCTAAACAAATCTTGTTCGGCGCGAAGCGAAGTTAATTTCTTTTCTAACGATATTTCGGTTTCTTTACCAGCTTTAACTGCGGGTTTTAACCACCGTAAGAACTTAACCATAGCTATACCATCGCGCACCATTGCGTGTTTAAAACCTTCTATTTCTGTTTCGTTTTTCACAGCTTTCATTTCAGGAATAGGCGATATTCCTACAACTGCACGTTCGCTATTAATGGTGTTGTACACTTTATGGCTCATTTCGTTGCTATTTATAAGCAGTGCTTTGCCATTATATGTTTGCAAGGCAGATAACAGTTCGTTATAATCCTTTATTGTTATATTTTCCTTTTCAAGATAGTTTTTCACTTCTGTAGTTAGTTTTTCGCTATCTATAAAGAGAGTTGCCTTTGTTGTTTCAATAAGTAAATAAGCAACAAAAACAGGATTACAATGAACATCGTTACCACGTAGGTTTAAAGTCCAAGCTATCTCGTCGAGTGCCGAAACCAATATGCCATCTGCCTGTTGTTTTGCTATTGCTTTTCTAATGCGTTCTAATTTAGAAGCAACTGTTTCGCCTGCAAACTTTAAAGGTTGTATTTCTATTTTATTTTTTGGAATAGAAGGGCGGTCTTTCCATATTACTTCTAATGGGTCGAAATCTGTATGAACATAAAAATCGCCCATATCTTTTAGTGTCCAAATAAGTTCGGTTGCGTAAGTATTTGTGCAAACCCAGCCATCAATACCAATATGTACGTCTTCGCAACCTTTAAATTCGCTTGCTAACCATTCAGAAATAGATGGAGTTTCGGCTATACGTTCTTTCATTAATATATAGTCGGTTCCTTTTAATTGTTCTGCTGCAGCTATAAAGTAGCGCGAATCTGTCCAAAGTGCAGCACTTTTCTGTGTAACTACTGCAATTCCCGCTGAACCATTAAAGCCAGAAATCCATTCTCTTCCTTTCCAATGGTCTGGAATATATTCACCTTGATGTGGGTCTGTACTGGGAAATATAAACGCTGAAAGGTTTCTTTCCTTCATTAGCTTGCGCAACTCTTGCAAACGTTTCTGTATTTTGTTCTCCATAATTTTATTGTTTTAATTTTCATTTGTAGAGTTTTGAGCGTTGGACAAATACCGTTACCATAAGTTTTGGTTTGCACAACGTGCCATATAACTTTATTCTTTAAAGGTTGCACGTGTTATTATTCAACACGTGTACAAAGTTAAGCAAAATATCAGAAACTTAAAAGAATATCAATTATTATTCAACATAGAACTTAATAGAATGTGTTATAAAGAAATTGTTTTTATTTCAAATTGTACATTAGCAACTTATTTGTTTTGCATTATTTTAGTAGACCAATTAAGTTTAAAAATAAGATGTATAATGCCACTGAATATATTATTTTTAGCATTAGCTTTTTGAAACTTAAAAGAGTAATAAAAAATAATAATTAAAACATCGTAGAATAATAATAAGAAAAAAAATATTTTTAATTATAAAATAAAAAAATATAATAAGAAAATTTTATACACAGTAATACACTGGTTTAGAAATAACTATATAATTAAGCAACAATAGCACAATCACCGAAAAAAGTGCTGAAATTTTTTACTTTAATCTTTAAAACTATCGTATAAAAGTAGCGAAGAATAAAACTTTTCAACATTTCGGTAAAAAACTTCAATATAGTTTTTTAGCGAATACACCTTATAATATAATTTATTGCGAATAAAGCATCGTGTACATTTTTTTGTGGTTCTAACTAATTTTTATTACCAAATACTTTGTCTATATAACAAAATATAACTATCTTTGCGACCTATACAATCTATTATAGGGGACGGCTGCTTTTTATAGCCAACCTTTAATGTCATATTAAAAACAAATCTTATGAAGCAAACATTAGTTAAATTCTCGTTCATCACAGTGGCTTCAGTTTTTTCGTTGTCAAGTTATGCGCAACTAAAAGCTGGCGAGATTGATGCAAGTTACAAACCAGTATTCGATGGTAATGTTTTATCGATGGTATTAGAACCCGATGGAAAAAATGTATGTGCAGGTTCCTTTTATAATGTAGGCGACCGAAAAATTTGCGGTTTAATACGTTTAAAAGCAAATGGCGACGAAGACGAATCTTTTAATAAAGGCGGTAAAGGATTTGATAGTTATGCTACAGCAGTAGCAAAAACCTCTGATGGTAAATATCTTGTAGCAGGGCATTTCACCACATACAATGAAAAGGCTGTAGGTAGTTTGGTGCGTATTAATGCCGATGGGACTCTCGATGAAACATTTAAAAACGACATAAAATTTGAGATAGTAAACCATAAAACCATAAAAGAAATAGAATTGCAGCAAATAGTTATGTTGCCTAACGGTCAGTTTTATGTTGCAGGTTGTTTCAATCGTGTAAATGGAAAGTTAGCTCCACTTATTGCACGTTTCAATGCAGACGGAACACGCGATGAATCGTTTCTTCCTACCGATAAAGAAATACATTTAAAAAGTTCGCCTAACGTAGATGCAATATGGAAAGCTCCCGATGGGTCATTATATTTAGGAGGCTCTTTTGGTGGTTATGATGGCGGATTTAAGCAAAAACGACTCATACATATTAATGCAGATGGAACTCTCGACCGTTCTTTCCATCAACCACAATTAGATGGTTTTATAAAATCAATATCTCCATTTGGCGAAGATAAAATACTTGTTGGTGGCGATTTCCTTACAACAGAGAGTGGCGATAGGTTCTTAACCTGTGTTATAAATAAAGATGGTTCGCTTGATGAATCATATAATCCACGCCAAAACTTTTTTACTGAAAATCATGAAGCAGAA
The DNA here is from genome assembly GCF_000220255.1 of Prevotella pallens ATCC 700821. Lineage (GTDB taxonomy): Bacteria > Bacteroidota > Bacteroidia > Bacteroidales > Bacteroidaceae > Prevotella > Prevotella pallens. The sequence goes on along the minus strand of NZ_GL982513.1, from coordinate 2,283,747 downwards.
AGTCTTGCTGTTTTTGGTTCAAAACTTGTGGGCGATAATGTTATTATAGTAGGTGGAGATGTTGTTACGCCAGGAAATGCGTTTTTCCACGTATTAACTAAAGATGGAAAAGACTTCTCATCGACCTTAAAAATAGAAGGACAACCCAACAAAATTGTTTCGTTCTTAAAAATAGACGATTCGGAAAAATATGCTTATATAAGTGGTTTCTTCACAAAAGTAGGCGATTATGTACTTCCTTACTTCGCCCGTGTAGCTTTGCGCGATATTGTTCCTGATGGAATTAATGCTACTAATATAAATAAGGTGGAGCCATCTGTAAGATATAATAACGGTATGCTAACCGTAAACGGAATAGAAGGTAATGCAGAACTATCTGTATACAGTACAAAAGGCACTGCAATTACACTCTGCAATGTTTCAAATGCACTACCAATAGCACTTCCATTGCCAAAAGGAATTTATATTGTGCAAATTAAAAATGCGAACGGAAAAACCTATACAAGTAAAATTATCAATTAAAAGTATACTTTAATTGCATTAATATATATACTAAAAAAAGGTTGCTGTGTATATTTTTTATTCATACATACAGCAACCTTTCTTTTTATTATCTAAAAAACTTTCCATTCGGTGTTTGGCAATAAATGCATAAACACCATATTTTTTACAGGTGGGAAAGTACTTTTATAATACGGTTTAAGCCCTCTTGCAATGTAGCGCGCGTACAAGCTATGTTAATTCTAATATAATTTTCGCCTGCAGTTTTCCCATACATCATACCACTATTTACTTGTACTTTACCATCGTGAAGCAATTTTTCTGCCAATACATCAGACTTTAAACCACTTTTACGAATGTCTACCCATACAAGGTAAGTACCTTCTAATTTCAGAACTTCATAGTCTGGTAAATATTTTTTTAAAGTGTCTGTAAGCAAAGCATAGTTGTCGGCTATATAAAGAAGTAACTTATTTAGCCATTCTTCGCTTTCATTATAAGCAGCCTCCAGCGCAATAGGTCCAAACGGATTAACATCGCAAACTTCGAAAATATTAATAACCCGATCTATGCGTCTGCGCCATTCCTCGTTAGAACAAACTATATTTGCAATTTGCAATCCAGCAATATTAAAATTCTTTGTAGGCGAATTACAAACAACACTATTAGCCAAACAATCTGAATTTACAGTTGCAAATGGTGTAAAAGTATACCCCGGCATTATGAGTTCGCAATGAATTTCATCGCTTATAACCTTTACATTATGACGCATACAAATATCATTCATCTGCGCTAACTCGTCTTTTGTCCACACACGTCCTGCAGGATTGTGAGGGTTGCAAAGCAAAAACAACGTAGTTTTCTCATCGGAGCACTTTTTTTCAAAGTCGTGCCAATCTACAACGTATGTATTTCCCTCTCGTTTTAGTGGGTTTTCTAAGATTTGCATTCCTTGATTGCGAATACACGAATAGAAACAATTGTAAACCGGCGTTTGTATAAGCACATTTTCGCCAGGCATTGCCAAAGCTTTAATAGAAGCACTTATAGCAGGTATTACACCCGTAGTATAAATAATGGAGTTTCGTTCTATTTGCCAATTATGCCTACGCTTGAACCAATTAATTATGGCTTCGTAATAACTATCGCCCACAATAGCATAACCAAAAATTCCATGTTTTGCACGTTCTTCTACAGCTTTACGAATAGCAGGTGCAGCAGGAAAATCCATATCAGCCACCCAAAGTGGAATAATTCCTTCTTCTTTTTCTTCGTCCCATTTAACCGAATTAGTGCCACGACGATTTACAAACTTATCGAAATTAATATCTTCCATAGGTATTTGGTTCTTTCTTTATCGTTCTTCTATTACACAATCTGTACCTTTTGCGTATTCATCGTAAGTTATTTTGCCAATTTTATCGGCAACAATCTTACCAGAGATAGGATTTTTTATTTCGCTAATAGTGCCTTTTATTTGTGCATTTATATTACGGCTATCTTCAAATGTACGGTCGCAAGCAGCATCGAAAGTACAATCTTCCAATATAATCCCATCAAGATAGCACAATGGTTGTTCACCGCTGATATGACAACGCACAAGTTTTACATTTTTACTATGCCATGCTAAATATTCGCCATTAAGGTCAGAGTCGTACACGGTAACATTTTCGCATTCCCAAAAAGAATCTTTCGTTACTATTTTAGCGTTGTGAACTTCTACATTCTTACAATACTGAAAAACATATTTTGCATCAGAAATAAGTCCGTCTACATATATATTATTAGAGAACATAAACGGATAAGTGCCTTGATGCAACTCTACATTCTTTATTTTCAATCCATCAACTTTCCAAAAAGTTTCGTCAGCATCGTTTATTTTAACGTTTTCTAATTCCAAATTTTTCATTTCACGAAAGAATTTCGGACCGTCTATAACGCTATTTTTCATTATCATATCGGTAGAATACCAAATTGCCGAACGTGAACCTGGTGCAAAATAACAGTCGGTTATAAGACTTTTATCTACATGCCACCACGGATATTTGCCATAAAACCGAGAATTATGACATTCAATGTTTTTACAACATTTAATTCCAGACTCTCCATCTATAATTTCAATATTCTCTAAACGAATATTTTGTAATCCAAATAGAGGACGTTCGCCTCCATATTTCTTATCTTTAATAGTTTCCATTCCTTAAAAATCCTTTTTTATTAAATCCTTTAAAATTACATTATGTATGCAAATATACAAAGAAAAAGATGCTTTTTAGGAAAAGTAGAGCCTTATTTTCTACAGAATAATAAATCATGTTAATAAATAACGATATATTATAGGGGTTTTCATACATATTTTGTTTTAGATATAAAGTTAAGAGAAATATTTTATAACATAAAAACAAATGGAAATAAAACTATTTACTGTACCTTTGTACTCCCGTTTAGGAGAGGTAACGACATAAAAGTCGAACCCTTTAAATACAATGAGTGAGAATAGAAAAGAACAATTTAAGTTGCGATTTGAGAAGTATTACCCAATGCTATGCAAAATAGCAAACGGTTATATTGCAGACCAAGATGACTGTGAAGATGTCGTTCAGACACTCTTCATAAATGTATGGGATAAGCAGAAAGACGCTTTACCAGAAGAAGAAATGCTTGCCTATATGAAAGTTGCTATACGAAATAACTGCCTAACATTCTTGAATAACAACAAAACATACGAGAAAGTATCTGACAATGAAAACGCATTGCGTTTAATTGCAGACGATTCAGAAAATATTCCCACTACCGACTATAAACTATTATTGGAAAACGTGTTAAAAGAGATGCCGCCGAAATGCAGGGAAGTTTTTAAAATGAGCAAACTGCAAAAAATGAAATACAAAGAAATTGCCGAACGTTTAAACATCTCTGAGAAAACCGTTGAAAACCATATAGGCAAAGCTATTAAAATTATTAGGGCTTATATTGCTGCGAATCCTATAATAACAATTGTAACCATCTTTATATCGATAGCACTGAACTTATGAAAGAGTTAATTGAAATAGACGAGATTTTAGGAAAGTACTTTGCAAACGAACCTATTGCAGAGAACGAAAGAATGGCTTTAATTGCATTTAAGAATGCAAATAAGGCTGAATTTGACACGCTAAATAATGTAATGATACAAACAGAAACCTCAGAAACAAAAAACTTTAATACAGAAGCTGCATGGAATAGAATAGAAAACCAATTGACAAATGCCACCTCTCAACATACAAAAACATTAAAACTTCGAAACATTTTCAGTATTGCTGCATCGTTACTGTTGCTTATTGGTATTGGAACACTTGCATATCATTACCTTGTTGATACTGAAAAAACAACATTCGCAAACAATTCTACAACAGAGAATATCGTAACTTTACCCGATGGAAGCAGTGTAATGCTATCTCCACAAGCTTCGTTAAGCTTTAAAGAACAAGACGGAAAACGTATTGCTGCACTAGAAGGACAAGCATTTTTCAATGTAGAACACAGTAATATTCCTTTTACTGTTGAAGCAGGAGAATTAAAAGTAGAAGTATTAGGCACATCGTTTAAAGTGAATGCTACTTCGCAAAACACTGAAAGTGTAGCTGTTTCAACTGGACGTGTGCGCGTTAGTACCGATTCGGAAGTTGTAACGCTAATAAAAGGCGAAACCGTTGTACATAAGAATGGTAAACTTATTGCACAAAAACAAAATAACGCACAGGCAGATATTAAGGAGTTTGTATTCAACAATACGCCTTTAGCAACTGCAATAAAAGAAATAGAGCAAGGTATGGATATCCGAATTGAGACACAAAAAGACTTGCTTAAAAACAGAATAACAACTAAGCTACACACAAATAATCCAGAGAAAGCGGTAGCAGAATTAGCAATGCTTTGCAATTGTAAGTACGAAACAGTATCGTCTATCCACTATCGTTTGTATAAATAATTACTAATATGAGATAAATGCCAAAACTGCTTTTATCAATATTGTTTTTGCTCGTTACATTGGTAGCGAACGGACAGAACACAGTGGCAGAAGAAGTTGTTAAGATTGACGCTTCTTCTGCCACTGTGCATTCGTGGTTCCAGCAAATAGAACGACAAACAAAAATTACACTCTCATACAATCCCTCTTTAATTAACTTAAACAAACGCATAGGTATTGGTGTTTCGGGCAAAATGAAGGTAACACAATTGCTCGAAATTATACTAAACGAATACGAATATAATCTAATTCCGTTAGACAATCGCAAACTTCTTATTCAGATTAAAAATAAAAAGAAGCAAACAAAACCTATAAAAATAGAAAGTTCTATAGAAGACTTTATGCTTTCTATCAATACTAATGCTGCTACTGTTAAAGACTGGTTTGCACTTATTGAACAACAAGCACACATTTCGCTTTCGTATCCTGCCGACCGCATAAATCTGACACGCATTGTGAAGTTTCAACGGCACGGACATATTAGCGTAAAGCAACTTATTGCTACTTTACTAAAAGACTACGAGTATAAACTAACGAATAGCGAAAACAAACGACTGAAAATAGAAATTGTAAAAGCAAAGAATGTGTTTGTAACAGGCATTGTAGAAGAAGCTGAAACTGGTGAGAAACTGTTTGGCGCAACTGTTAGTATTGCCGATAAAAATGGAACTAAGGCGCTTACTGCTACCGATAAGAATGGTACATTCTGCCTTACCACAAACAGAGGAACTATTAACCTCATTGTGTCATGTATGGGCTACTCGCCTTACGAAACAACTATTGATATTCAAAATAACATACAGAAAACTATAACGTTAGAGCCTATTCCTTATCAAATAAAAGCTGTGCAGGTACAACAACATAAAAGTAAGGAAGATTTAACCGATGCTGCACCTTCTAATATGCTTTCGTTTAGCAATTCTGACCTATTTTCGCAAATCAGAATATTACCAGGTGTGTCGCTTGCTACAGCCAATACTGGATACAATGTAGCAGGAGGCGGAACTGACGAAAATCTGATTTTACTCGAAGGCATTCCAATTTACAGTCCAAATCATCTTAATACGCTCCTCCCTATATTTAACGGAGATGCCATTAAGTCGGCTTCGTTCTACAATGGATACATTCCTACACAATACGAGGGACGACTTTCATCGGTGATGGACGTAAAACTTCGCAATGGCAATAAAAACAAATTCGAACATACTGTATCGCTCGATGTCGCCTCTGTATCGGCTGTGTCAGAAGGTCCAATTGTAAAAAACAAATTGTCGTATTTAGTGGGCACACGAAGAAGCTGGCTCGATTTATTCGATAAATATTTCGGAGCCGACAAATATTCTACACACATTTTCAACGATATAAACACAAAACTATCGTGGGATATTGATTCAGTTACAACGCTACAGCTTTCCATATACAATTCGAACGATAAGTATAAAGAACCTAGTAACGAATACAAAAATGCAGTCTTAGCGTGGAACACACAGTTATATGCACTCCAATTCAACACTATTATTAACCGACGAATAACTAATTCGTCGTCGATTGCATTCACTTACAACAAAAGTAGCGCCGATGCAAAAGCATTTGTGTTGCGAGCAAACAAATTTGTTGAAAGTGGAGCTAAACATTTATACGCTAATACCGATTTCTCCTATCAGTTTAATTCGTACTACAAAATTAATTGGGGATTGAAAACCGACTTCGGATTATATAAGCTCGCAGGGTTTGGACGAGGACTTTATAACGAAAAAGAACCTATAAAACAAATATCTGCATTTGTTGATAATAAAATATATATAACCAATTGGCTATATGCGCAAGCTGGATTACACTACGTTCTATATGCGCCTAACCACTATAAGACCTATCAAAGTTTACAACCAAGGCTTATTTTGAAAGCCACTGTAAACAATAAGAATCTCTTCTATCTTACATTCTTAAAAATGGAGCAGTATTTTCACCACGTACTTGTTTCGAATATTTCTGCACCGTTCGATTTTATTATGCCAAGCATTAAAAGTTTTAAGCCACTAACAGCTATACACTACGAAGCTGGATGGAAACATTATCTGCACACCGGTATAATAGAACTATCGGCTTATTATAAGCGACGCAACAACTTATTGGCTTTTCGTCCTAACTCGTTTATTGAAGATAGCAGATGGGATAAATATATGATGGCTGGAAACGGAGAAAGCTACGGTGTAAACTTATATATGTTCAACCAATGGCGCAAATTAAGTTGGCAACTGTCTTATGGCTTCTCTAAAAGTAAAGAATGGTATGCAGAATTACCTCAGTTTGGAAAAATACCATCACTGTTCGACCTGCCTCATAACTTTAATGCTTTCGTGTCCTACAAAATGTTTAAACATTCCACATTCACAATTGGCACCACAATCTATTCTGGTAAATTCCCATACGATTCGTTTTATGGCGATGAAAACAATAGACTTGAAACATTCCGTACGCAGCGTGATCCAACACGATACAGAATAGATGCTAGCTACGATTTTAGAAAAGAGTTTAAACACGCTAAATTCTTTCTGCGCTTCGGACTTTACAACATTCTGGGAAATCCATCTAAAGACGAACTTTCGTTCAACTTCTCGTATAAACTAAACGGAGGTTGCATTCCTTTTGGTGCCATTACCTACAAATTCTAATAGCTTAGTAAAGATAAACACCGAAATTATAAGTAGGCAACTATGGGCTATTAGCTAAGCAAAGAGGTTTTCTCACGTGGTTAGAAAAGTTAGTAGATGTTGGTTGCCTTACGTTTAGATATCTGTAACATTCGTCTCAGATATCTGTAACATTCGTCTCAGATATCTGTCAGTTTCAAATTAGATATCATAGCAAACTACTACCTTTGTGATGTTATGTTATGATGGCTGAAATATATTTGTTCAGATGCGAAATAAAAACTCTTTTATGCTGCTATATTCTAATTCTGGTATAATGGTAAGCTGCTGAATAAGAATGTATTAAAGTGTTTTGTGCTGTGTAAGAGTGAGAACCATTACAATTGTGTTCTTTTTAAAAATATCCTCACCTATTTTCTACTGAGCCACAATTTGAGTTTAATAGTATATTCAAATTTAGTGCTCTCTATGGTTTAACCCAAATCGGTCATTAGAGTCTAAATATATTTTGTTTTACTATTGAGCAGATTGTCTGTCTTGGCAACGTAGGCGTAGTGGACTATATCAAGTTACAAAGACATACAAGATGTCGATAAGAATACAAAAGATGTTAGGAAACAATACCATAGTAGTAGGAACTATACATATTGTGGTCTAATGACTGCTTTGGGTAAAAAAAACAATAAGTAGATGTTCAAAGTTAAGCGCAATATTGTCTTGCTCCTTTTTTTCTTCTTTGAACACCTACTTAGGGTAATTAATATATATATAGAGATTCTCTATATTGGTTACACAGCATTAAAGGTCTATATCTAGCCCGACACCGAATACTTTATTGCTACGTGTAAACTGGTCGGTGTTTTGCACTTTTACTTCTTTGATAGTCGATTCGTATGTCTTGTCGAATTTTTCGTAGTTTGTAAAGAAGTAGGCAATGTTTAGATGAGCATTCTTTGCCACCTTAATTTTTGCACCGAGACCAATGCTATAGCTACTTGTTACGAAACTGAGGTCGGAAAGATAGCTACCATCGCCCAATCCGTATTTAGTGCGTTGTGCACCAGCGCTCAGAGTAACACCAGGTTTAACGTCCCATTCTATACCAGCAAGATACTCGCGTGTGTTGCTCGAAAGCAATCGCTGCTTGTTGTTAGCCATACGTGCATCTTTGTCGAAATAGTAGTGATAGCCAGCCAAGAGGCGCAAATTGTCTAACACTTCGTACTGTGCACCTATCGAAAGCAATCCAGGGAGGTCGTTCGGAGTGTTCACACCATCTTTAAATTGTCCAGTATCGTCGCGCTTTGTGTTGTTTTCAATGTTAAATTTGGTAGTAAATTCATAGTGCGCCGCAAAGTTCCATCGTCCTGTTTTATAATCAATACCAATGATAGGTGTAATTCCCCAACCACGTTGTGTACAATCTAAATACTTATCGGCAAAGTCTTCTTTAGTCCTGTTTAGCTTATCGGCACCAGCTTGATATTGTTTTGCAGCACCTTCGTATCGTGCTTTATCGGCAGGATTAGTAGCCTGATTTGCCATTTGCTGACTCTGAATAGCCAACTGTGTAAGCGCATTAGCCTTTGTACCAAAATAGTCGTATAGGTTTTCCATCTGTCCGTTAATGTTGGCAGATATACCTATAATGTTACCTTCGTACTTGTTGTATATGTAGTTGAATCGTGCTCCACCGTAAACAGCTAAGTTTTCGTTTATTTTATATGTCGCACCCAACTGCAATCCGAAGTCGTATTGCTGTCCGTGAATGTAGCTACTTACACTGTATGCAGGTGTGGTAGAGCCGAATCCTTGTTTGGCGAGCAAAGCCGGAATAAGTGCAATTTGGCGTTCGAAGGTTGGAAGCCCAGAGTTGAATGTCGCCTTACCGCCACCACCTACTATACCAAAGCCCAATTGGAATCCCCATTTTTCGTAGTTCTTAGCAATTTGGAACGATGGTAGAATAGGCACCGAAGCTTTTCCTTTAAACTCTTTAACACCATTATCGTTTCCACCATTCAGCTTGAAAGGTTGATAGAAAGGAGAGCCTTGCAATGCTGGAATGGTTAAGCCAGAATTGATGGTACGAGTTTGATAAACATTTTGCACGCTGAGCGAGAGGTGAAGTCCCATTGGTAAGAAAGCAACACCAGCAGGGTTAGAGTAGACTCCATCTATGCCAATTGCACCATCGCGTGCCAAGCTACGCAAAAATGCTATACTTTGATTTGTATTTGTAAGTAATCCGCCAGCCTTAATACTCGTTGCTGATACAGATAAAGCAAGCATTAGGGTTAATGATTTCAGTTTCATAATTTAACTTTTCTTGTATTAATATGTTTGAAATTGGCTGCAAAGTTATATTGATTGTTCTATTCTACCAAATTAATTTGCACATATTTTCTCAATATGTGTAATTAAGCGATTATTGGAACAAGATGTTATATGTATTTTCCGTAGCATATTATACTAAATTTATTAATGCTACAGTTTGTGCTTTACAATTATATTTACACTTATAAGGGGTCTACATCGAAGTAGATAGTTAGCGCTCCATATCGTTTTTCTTTCATCATAGTGTCTCGTATAGAACGCAAATACTGCTTTGCAAGTTTGTAATCAATTCCGTTTTCTAATTTCAGCATTATCTTTCGTATGTGCAATGTTTTAACACGTGCCACTGTTGGTTTATCGGGTCCCAGCACTCTATTGCCAAATATCTCGTGAATGCGTGAGCCAAGTTCCATGCTTGCCGATTCAACAATATCGTTGTTACGATGTTTGATGTATATATATATAAGGTGGAAAAACGGTGGATAATGAAAAGCTGTACGTTCTTCGAGTTGCGATTTATAGAAAGCTGTATAACTATTGTTCACTACTTGTTGAATAACAGGTAGCTCTGGTTTTTTTGTTTGCAAAATAACTAAACCTTGTTTACCTTTTCTGCCAGCACGTCCACTAACTTGCGCCATCATAGTAAAAGCGTGTTCGTAGGCTCTAAAGTCGGGATAGTTCAACATATTGTCGGCATCGAGAATACCCACAACCGATACGTGGTCGAAATCTAATCCTTTTGATACCATTTGTGTTCCTATAAGTAAATTGGTTTTACCAGCCGAGAAATCATTTATCAGACGTTCGTATGCATTCTTTGTACGAGTTGTATCTAAGTCCATACGTGCTATGCGAGCATCAGGAAACACCTCCATAATCTCATCTTCTATTTTTTCCGTACCATAGCCACGCCCTTTAATATCTTTACTTTCGCAGTTAGGGCATTGTTCGGGTACTCGTTCGGTGTAGCCACAATAATGGCAGGTAAGCACGTTCATACTTTTGTGATAAGTTAAAGACACATCGCAGTTGGGGCAATGTGGCACCCACCCACAAGTACGGCATTCAATCATAGGCGCAAATCCACGTCTATTCTGAAAGAGAATAGCTTGTTCTCCACGTTGTAGAGCATTTCTCACAGCAGCAATCAAACGTGGAGAAAATGGTCCTGACATTAGCTTACGTCGTCGAAGGTCTTTAATATCCACAACCTCTATCGTTGGTAACTGAATATCTTTATACCTTTGCGATAACGTAACCAAACCATACTTTCCCAATTGAGCATTTCTGTAGCTCTCTATAGATGGAGTTGCAGTGCCTAACAGTGTTTTAGCTCCGTACATTTGTGCCAAAACAATAGCAACCGACCGTGCGTGATAGCGTGGAGCAGGGTCTTGTTGCTTGAAGCTATTTTCGTGTTCCTCGTCTATAATCACTAATCCCAATCGTTGAAATGGTAAGAACACTGCACTTCGTGCACCAAGAATCACTTCGTAAGGCTCATTAGAGAGTTGTTTCTGCCATATTTCTACACGCTCTTCATCGTTGTATCTACTATGATATATACCAAGCTTATCGCCAAAAACACAACGTAGCCGATTGGTGATTTGCACCGTTAATGCTATTTCTGGCAGCAAATATAACACCTGCTTATGCTCCTGAAGTGCTTTAAAAATAAGATGTATGTAGATTTCGGTTTTTCCTGATGAGGTAACACCATGAAGAAGGGTAACATTGTGTGCCATCATCTGCAACAGAATTTTGTCGTATGCAATGGTCTGTGCATCGTTCAGAGCGTGAATGGCATTGGGTTGTAGCTTGTCATAACCATTGTTTAGCCTACTAACTTCTTTACGATAGGTTTGTAGAATGCCTTTCTCTATTAGACTATTTATTATGGCTAACGAACAATGAGTGGTATTTCTAAGTTCGTCTTTTGACACAGCTCTCAGTTGATTATGCTGTTTGTTGTTAGTCTGAGTTACATCAGTGGAAACCAATTCAGGAACATTAGCAATACCACTTAACTCTAAATAAGACATCAGCACCTTTTGTTGTTTTGTAGCACGAGCAAGACCATCGAGTGCAATGTGTAGCTCTTGTTCGCCACGGAATTGTTTTCCCAAGCAAACATACACTTCGGTGTGCGGCTTATAAGTATCCTCTCCCTTTAGTCCAGATGGCAATGCAGCTTTATAAACATCGCCAATGGGCGACATATAGTAGTTGGCAATCCAGTGCCAAAGTTGTAATTGTTGTGGCAATAACACCGGACCGTCATCAAGTATTGCAAGAATAGCTTTATATTTTATTCCATCATTATCATCATTGTTATTTGGGTGGTCGGAGGGATAGGTATCACATATACCTATATAAGTCTTTGTTTTGCCGAAAGGAACCAGCAACCGTACACATGGCACTACCTTATCGAGTAATGCATCGGGCACAACATACGTAAAAGTGCCTTCAAGCGGAAGGGGCAGAATAACTTCTACGTATCTCACTACGATTTTAATTCAGGATATTGAATTCGTGTATGATAAATAGATTTCAGACGTTCAATAAGCACTTGTTTTGCTATGCTAACATCGCGGAACGTAATAGGACAATCGGTAAAGAAACCATTGGCCATCTGTGCATCTATCAACTTATTCACTAAGTTGCTTATACTCTCTTCTGTATATTCGGAAAGTGAGCGCGAAGCAGCTTCAACGGTGTCGCACATCATAAGTATAGCTTGCTCGCGTGTCCACGGATTAGGACCTGGATAGCGGAATGGTGCATCGTCTATCTCCTCATCGGGGTGTGCATTCTTATAGTTTATGTAGAAATACTTAACCAATCCTTGTCCGTGATGCGTGGTAATAAATTCTTTTATAACATTTGGTAAGTTATATTTCTCTGCCAATTTAAGTCCTTCGGTAACATGTCCAATAATTATTTTAGCACTTTCTAAGTCTGAAATCTTATCATGTGGATTAACACCAGCTTGATTTTCGGTAAAGAATACAGGGTTTACCATTTTGCCGATGTCATGGTATAATGCTCCAGTACGTACGAGTTGCCCTTTAGCATGAATTTTATTAGCAATCTCAACTCCAAGATTTCCTACAGTAATAGAATGTTGAAATGTTCCAGGAGCCACCTCACTCAGTTTCCGCAACAGTTCGTTATTAGTGTTAGAAAGCTCGAACATAGTTACAGTAGAAACAAAACCGAATAGTTTTTCGATAATCAGCATTAAAGGATAAGTAAAGAGGAGGAAGAATCCATTAACTCCAATGTGGAAATACATAGACCCATCAAGTTTTGAAAAATCGTCTGCTTGTATTAGCTGAAGAGCCAAATAAATGGCAGCAGAACCAAAAGTAACGAGTAAAGCCGTGAGAAATATCTGACTACGTTTGGATAATTCGCGTAGAGAAAAGATAGCAATAAGCCCACCTACAAGTTGAACCACAATAAATTCGTATTGGTATCGCACAGCAACAGCCGAAAGCAAAATTGTTACGGCATAAGAAATGAATGCTGTTCGCGAGTCCATAAACACCCGAACGAATATGGGCGCCATTGCGAAAGGAACAATATAGATACTGAAAATGTTGTGTTTTATCATTAACGAAGTTATTATTGGAAAAATAATAAGTAGGGCGTATAAGAATAAGATAGAGCCAGGCTTGTCAAAGTAATCTGTACGGAATAGCGCAATGTAGAGCGTAAACAAGACAACAAGTATTAAGACGTAAATAGTTTGTCCTAAGAGTGTGAACGTTATTTGGTCTTTTGTTTCATTACGTTTCTCAGTAGCTTGTTCGAAGGAATTAAGAACACGATATGTGTGTGCATCAACAATATCGCCACGATCTATAATTCGTTGTCCTTCTAATACCATACCAGAAGCCTGCGGTATCAAACTTAGCAGGTCGTTCATCTCACTCTCACTACGATTCTTATCGTAAATAAGGTTTGGTTCAATGTATTCGTTCAGGTTGCATTGCTGTAAAACAGAACGTTTAGTGCTTAATTGCGGTGTAGTAAAAAGGTTCTCGTAAGCACCAAGCGTTGTGAGAAGTTGCTTAACTGGCTTGCTTATAGCTTGCTTTCCTTCTACGATATGCACCATATTATTACTATCTTTTACTAAAGAAGTAAAGTTTACTGGGTTTACGATACCCATATCGTATAACTCTTGTAACTTTTGCGCTACAATATTCACATATTCAACTGGCAATCCTGGTATTCCATTCTTATAGTCATTACGGAATTGCTCTACCTTTTTACGTCCAATATTCTCGTTTAAATTAAAATAAGGGACAAAAGTCTTCATTATGGAGTCACGCTCTTCTTTTATAGTCTCTTCACTCTTAAATATAGGGAAGTCGAATTTAGCAATAAGCTGTCCATACATCCACGGCTTTCCCTCGTCGTAGTGATACATTTTGCCTTGAGTTCGTGGCAGAAAGACTATAATAATAGCTGTTGTAATTAACACCAATATAGCTCTTGCAATATGACTGCGCCAGATAATATTGTCGGATTGGATAAATTTTATCATCTTTATTCGTTATTTTGTGGGAAGATTATATTGTTTGCTTATAGAGAAACATACTAATAATGTGGAACTCTCTTTATTGCACTGTTATTCTTTCTTTCTGTAAATTCATTCTTATAAACTGTGCGAGTGTATTTTTGTGTAATAATACCTCGAATGTATCGCTTAAAGGAAAGAGACCTATCTTGTCCATTCCAATATCAGTATGCGAAAATACAAAAAAAAAGCCTTATAATCGAAAAAAATGCTTATTTTTGCACAAAATTTTAATTTTAACAATGGCAGAAAGAAAAGTAAGAGTACGCTTTGCACCTAGTCCTACGGGACCATTGCATATTGGTGGCGTACGTACGGCTTTATATAACTATCTCTTTGCGCGCCAACATAATGGCGATTTCGTATTTAGAATAGAAGATACCGACTCTAATCGTTTTGTTCCTGGAGCAGAAGAATATATTGTAGAAGCCTTTCATTGGCTAGGAATTAAGTTTGATGAAGGTGTAACCTTTGGCGGACATTATGGACCTTATCGTCAAAGTGAAAGGCGTGATATATATAAAACTTATGTAAATCAGCTGTTAGATAAGGGTAAAGCATATATAGCATTCGACACTCCAGAAGAGTTGGAAGCCAAACGAAACGAAATTGCAAATTTCCAATACGATGCCCGTACTCGTATGCAGATGCGCAACTCGCTCACACTTACTGAAGATGAAGTTAAAAGAATGATAGACGATGGTGAACAGTATGTTGTTCGTTTCAAAATAGAACCAGGAACAGATGTTCACGTCGACGATATGATTCGTGGCGATGTGTGTATCAAGACTGATATACTTGATGACAAAGTATTGTATAAGAGTGCAGACGAATTACCAACCTATCATCTAGCCAATATCGTAGACGACCATTTAATGGAAATAAGCCACGTTATTCGTGGCGAAGAATGGTTGCCAAGTGCCCCTTTACATGTACTGTTGTACCGTGCTTTCGGTTGGGAAGATTCTATGCCACGCTTTGCACATCTTCCATTATTACTGAAGCCAGAAGGAAAAGGTAAGCTGAGTAAACGCGATGGAGACCGCTTAGGATTTCCTGTATTTCCTTTAGAATGGCAAGATCCCAAGACTGGAGAGATTAGTTCGGGCTATAGAGAAAGTGGATACTTCCCTGAAGCTGTAGTTAACTTCCTTGCACTATTAGGTTGGAATCCAGGAACAGAGCAAGAACTCTTTACGCTCGATGAACTAGTACAGGCATTTGATATCACGAAATGTTCTAAAAGTGGAGCTAAATTCGACTATCAAAAAGGTATTTGGTTCAACCATGAGTATATTTTACATAAGAGTGATGAAGAGATTGCCGATCTTTTTGCTCCAATTGTTGCCAACAATGGTGTAGATGCAACAATGACACAAGTTACAGAGGTGGTCCATTTAATGAAAGACCGTGTAAATTTTGTGCACGAGCTTTGGGAGCTTTGTTCTTTCTTTTTTATACCTCCAACTCAATACGATGCCAAAACTGTAAAGAAACGCTGGAAGGAATATTCTGCGAAACAAATGACAGAGCTTTCTCAAATTCTGGCTGATATAAGCGATTTCAGTGTAGAGAATCAGGAAACTATCGTAATGAAGTGGGTAGAAGATAAAGAGTATAAGCTTGGTGATGTAATGAATGCATTCCGCTTAGCTCTTGTTGGTATTGGAAAAGGACCAGGAATGTTCGACATCTCTGCCTTTCTTGGAAAAGAAGAAACCTTGCATCGTTTGCATAAAGCCATCGAAGTGTTAGGTTAAAATGTTATGTACGCTAATTCGTAAATAAGGATAGCTATGCTATACAATATTATAATGTATATTTACCAGGCTGGCATTGCCATCTATAGCCACTTTAACGAGAAAGTGAAGAAAATGTGGATAGGCGAGCGTGCAGCCTTTGGCGTACTCCAAAAACAAGTGGAGCCAAATGCGAAATACATTTGGTTTCATGCTGCTTCTTTAGGCGAATTTGAACAGGGACGGCCACTTATAGAGAAAATAAAGAAAGAATATCCCAATTATAAAATTCTTTTAACATTCTTCTCTCCCTCTGGATACGAAGTAAGAAAAAACTATGAACAGGCAGATATCGTTACTTATCTGCCTATTGATACTGTTGCAAACGCACAAAGGTTTTTGCGTATTGTGCGTCCAGTTATGGCTTTCTTTATAAAATACGAGTTCTGGTATAATTATTTGCATATTCTACGCCACCGTAATATACCTGTCTATAGTGTCTCAAGTATATTCAGACCCAATCAAATTTTCTTCCGACCGTATGGCAGACAGTATGCTGCTGTGCTAAAATGCTTCTCTCATTTCTTCGTACAGAACGATTTAAGTAAAAGTCTTTTGGCGAAAATTGGTATAAATAACGTTACGGTTGTGGGCGATACACGTTTCGACCGGGTATTACAGATAAAAGATAACAGTAAGAAGTTACCTTTGGTAGATAAGTTTATAGGTAATCAAGATGTAAAACTTGCTAATGGAGTTACCAATTCTTTACATCGTGTGTTTGTTGCTGGTTCTTCATGGTTACCAGATGAAGAGATTTTTATAAAATATTTCAACGAACATAATGATTGGAAACTCATTATAGCTCCCCATATTATAGCCGACACTCATCTTCGACAGATTTTACAGTTGCTAAAAGGAAAGAAAGTAGTACTCTATACTGAGGCTACCGAAACGAACGTGGCAGATGCCGATGTGCTTGTTATAAACTGTTTTGGTCTGTTATCATCAATTTATCATTATGGCGATGTAGCATACGTAGGTGGAGGCTTTGGCGCTGGTATTCATAATGTGTTAGAAGCAGCAGTTTGGGGCATACCTGTTGTCTTTGGCCCGAACAACAAACGCTTTGCTGAAGCACAAGGATTACTTGCTTCTGGAGGAGGCTTCGAAATTGATAACTACGAAAAGTTTGCACTTATAATGGATAGGTTCTGTTCTGATAAAGCTTTCTTGCAAAACAGTGGTAATGCTGCTGGTAGCTTTGTAAAACAACTATCGGGTGCAACAAATAAAGTATTTTCAGATATTAAGTTATGAAATATCAGATAACATGCGATAATTGCGGTACACAGTTTATTGTAGAGGCAGGCGAAGGACAGGTTATAGAGTGCCAATGTCCACACTGTCATGGTAAAATGGAGATAACATTACCTCTTGTTTCAGGTGTAGATAGCATTAACAATGAAACTCTTGAGCAAATCAGTAACGATATCCAACAGCCTATAGAAGGTGAAAAGCTAAACGATAATAGGAAAAATGTGCTGATAGGCCTTATTATAGGATTGCTAGTTATAACACTTGGGGTGGGTGCTTACTATATTTGGTTACGTCCGGCTCCTGTAACACCAGAACAACAGCCTACAGCAATGGACACTATTCCATACGAAACAAATACAGAACCTGTGGTAGAACCTTCGGTTGATACAGTAGCTCGTCCTGTTGAGAGGGAAGAAGAGGAAGTGCGCGACACTGTAATTCATTACAAGAAACGACATAAACAAGAAAATGATACAACTAATGTAGAACGGTAAATTATCCTACGAGTAGTATTATAATAAGGTACAAGAGCAAGTTACAACGTACACTTACAAAAAGAGAATAAGAAGATGAAGAAAATTATATTAACAGGCGATCGTCCTACTGGCAAACTACATTTGGGACACTATGTGGGTTCACTACGCCGCCGTGTAGAACTCCAAAATGCTGGCGACTTCGAAAAAATGTTTGTCTTTATGGCTGATGTGCAGGCGCTAACAGATAATGCAGATAATCCAGAGAAAATTCGTCAAAACATTATAGAGGTTGCATTAGACTACCTTTCAGTTGGTCTCGACCCCGAAAAATGTACACTGTTCATACAGAGTCAGATACCAGAAATATCGGAACTAACTACTTTCTTCATGAATTTAATAAGTGTTAGCCGTGTTCAGCGCAATCCAACAGTGAAGACGGAGATAAAAATGCGTAACTTTGAAGCAAATATTCCAATGGGATTCTTTAGTTATCCGGTATCGCAAGCAGCCGATATTGCAACTTTTAAAGCTACAACTGTTCCCGCTGGCGAAGATCAAGAACCTATGTTGGAAGTAGCACGCGAGATAGTTCGTCGTTTCAATCAGGTTTATGCTCCTGTACTGGTGGAACCAAATATTATGCTTCCAGAGAATGCTACTGCGCGCCGTTTGCCTGGAACCGATGGTAAGGAAAAGATGAGTAAGAGCCTTGGCAATTGCATTTTTCTTTCCGATGATGCCGATACTGTATGGAAGAAAGTAAAGGGAATGTACACCGATCCAACACACTTAAATGTTTCAGACCCTGGTCATATAGAAGGAAACGCAGTATTTACATATCTTGATGCTTTCTCTACCGATGACGATTTTGCTGAGTTTTGGCCAGAATTTAAAACGCTCGATGAATTGAAAGCTGCTTATACAGCAGGTGGAATAGGCGATATGAAATGTAAGAAACTACTCAACAACGTGTTGAACAAGATGTTAGAACCAATTAGAAAACGTCGCCATGAGTTTGAACAAGATATTCCAGAGATATATAATATATTGAAGAAAGGTTCTGAAAGCGCTCGTCAAACAGCAGCTCAGACACTTTCTGAAGTGAAAGAAGCAATGCAAATAAACTATTTTGACGATGCTGAATTGATACGTAGCCAGTCTGAACGGTTTAAACAAAAAACAGATAAGTAAATATAGGGATACTCTATATCTATGCTTTCATAGCATTGTTGAAAGATAAGAAAGAGACTTTTAGTTTTCAAGTGGGCTTGTTTTGCATTACAAAACAAGCCCATTTTTGTTGGTTGATAGCCGAGAAGATTATTGTACTTAAATTTACTCCAATATACTTTAAATTTAAAGATATAAGGGTGCTGTTAAAGTGTTTATGTATTATTTAAATCAGAATATTTCGAAATAAAAAACTTCATACTCCTTATTAGAATAAGCTTCTTTAGTGTTATACAATATAGCGCCATAAATGCGGTTGTTTGTTATGATGTCTAAATTGAAACTGATAGATATCTAAAACGACCGTGATAGATATCTGTGACGTAACTGATAGATATCTAAAACGACCGTGATAGATATCTGAAACAAAAGTAACCAATACCTTATATATTCTGTTTGATTTAATAAAGCAATTACAAACCCATAAATAGTGATAGAATGGATAGCACAACTGAACAGAGTATTCAATTAGCCTTCGTGTTTAATAAGAAAAGTCAGGCGATTGTTGCTGTACATAGTAGCCCCACTCATACAGCTTGCAACTTAAATCGGAATTGAAGTATGGATATTATCCGATGGGATATTGATTAAATATAGTTAAATATTATCATTCTTTTTCTTTTACTTATTAAAAGAAATACCTTTACAAAAGTATACAGAAAGCAACGTCTTAATGTACGCCTTAATGTTATATCATAAATAAAGACAGTTTAGCTTAAATAAATCTATTATGGGAAGAAACAATCTAAGCACTATTTCAAGTAACCAATCTCGTTCTGAATTCAAATGGGGAATAGGTAAGAAGAGATTGATGGAATAAAAAGATTACTCCGCTCATAATGTGTGTTATAGTTGCGGAATATTCAACAAGTATAAAGCTAATTTAAATATGTGTTACACAAATATATAAAAAGTATATGGCTATGAAGAATGAACGAAATCAGATTCAAGATGTGCGACGACAGCACAGAATATTTCAATAGACCGTCCAGGTATCAGAAATCTTAATCCTTTTAAATACTATGTGAGCCGTTACGGTATTGCTGTAGGTAATCCAGAATTACGAGCATCAACATGGTGGAATATTCGACTTCGCAGCAATATAGAATTTAATGGTGGAGAATTAAATTCAGAGCTAACTTATGCAAGGTTATCAAATATATTCGACCAAACAATAACGATGGATACAATCTCAAATGTATCAACAACACAATGGAATAATGCAATGGAAGAGAAAGCGTTTTCCTTTGAAACATCTTTGTATTACTATAAGTTGAAATGGTTGAAAATAACAGCAATAGCTTCTTATGAACTATCTAAAACCACTTCGAACCAAGTTTTTCTAATTGGAAGTCAAAAGGGCTTTGGACAATTCTATTTTACAAATTTGAGATTTATCTTTAACAAGCAGCAGAATTTTACGGGCTTTATGCAAGCTTCATATAATGGTAGTGAGAGAACAATAAATGGTAGAATTGATGGTAGCTTCAATATGAGTTGTGGAATTAATTATTCGTGCCTGAAGAATCATCTTCAATTGCGATTTGCTGTAAACAACATTTTGTCAAGTAAGATAAGCGGATACACTCGTTCTAATGATGGTATGTATATGAGTTTCAGAAACAATTATCGTCCACTTACCTTTAATTTTGCCCTGTCGTATAACTTTGGAAAAAGAATAAATGTAAAAAGTAAGAGCTATGAAGAGATAAAGAGTCGTTTTGATTAAAGAGAATTTTCTACTTTAAGTCATAGCATAATGCAGTATTATATGCTTATAGCTTCCAAGCATTACAGATAGAAACTTAGAATTTAACCCAAATCAGTTATTAAAGCCTAAGCAGGTTTAGTTTTATTATCGAGCAGATAGTTTGTCTTTGCAACACAAGTGTAGTGGGCTGCGTCAAGTTACACAAACAAACAAGATGCCGATAAGAAAATAAAAAATATTAGGGAACAATACCATAGCGATAAGAACTACACATATTGCGGTTTAATTGCCGATTTGGGGTTAATATAGAAAGCGTAAAGAACAGTCTCTATTAGTATAAATATCTACTCCTGCTTAGAAATGTTGGCCTTAGATGGAACTATATAAATATGGTGTAAAGCTCTAATAACAGTTCAGAATTAACACAACAAGATAGGGCAAATTGGATTTAATGAGGTGTGGGAATAATGAATATAATGGTAACTCTCGTATCGTTAAATATTGTATACGTAGATTAGGATAAAGTGTATTTCTGTTATTTTATGATAAAATTGTAATCTTTTCTTCAATGACATATCCTATGGTTTATTAAAAAGCAATACCTTTATCGAGGCGCTATGAACCCAAACTTTTCTAAAGACAAAATCATATATGAGAAAAAAGTTATTTTTTGTATTATCATTACTATTTGGAATAAACAACCTTGTAAGCTCACAACCTAATAAAATAAGCCCTCAAGGAGACAAAATTCCTATCTACGATGTACCTGATGGCGAGGCAGATATTATGGGATATCTGCGCTACGATATGAAGTATCGCACAAACGGCTTAACATCTTTCAGGTCAGACAATCCTAGCAACTATACTTTAACAAAAGACTATGGTAATGTTTTAGGAACAACACCCGTATTTACTGCTGGTACATTTGTTGGCAATAAGTATGTTGCCTACGAAACCACACTGTATGCTAACGTGCTTATGCCACATGGAATAAGTATAGTAGACCCTATTACGGGAGAACGCGAAAGCAAAACAACCTTTTCTAAAACAGCACCAATCCTCATATTAGAAGAAATGACCTACGATCCGAAGACCGGAAGGATATTCGGAATGCACTATGATGTAGACAAATTTACAACCGATCTCTACGAAATAAACAGTACAACCTATGCTCTGACAAAGATTGCAAGCGTTAAAAAGCCTTTCTTTACACTCTCAGCAGACAATGGTTTCCTTTATGCAGTAACAACCGACAGAGATATAAAAAAGTCGTTCTTGATAAAAATAGATGAATCTTCTATAAACTCTGGAAAACAAACGTGTACTATAACAACCGTAAGTCCAGCCACGGGAATAGGAATAAATATAGGCAATTACAGTCAGTCGATGGAGTTCGATAAAACAACACATCGCTTATGGTGGCTTGCACAAGCAGCCGATGGTAAGGCTTATCTGGTAGAATTGGATCCTGAAACAGGACTTTCTATTAGTCAGAAACTAATAGAAGGCGATTTACAATTACTCTCTATGGGTATTCCATATCAATATGTACCAGATGGTGCACCATCGTATGTGAGAAATCTTACTGCGAAAGCAGGTGAGAATGGAGCCAACAATGCGACACTGTCGTGGATAACACCTTCAAACAATTATCGGAATAAGACATTAACAACTATTTCAGGAATAAAAATCTACCGCAATAACGAACTTGTTAAAACATTAAACGTTTCTAACAAGAATGAGAACGTAACTTGGAAAGACGAAAATATTGCAGACGGACTATATATATATAAGGTGGTTCCATATAACAACGATGGTGATGGCATATATAAGGAAACTTCAATATTTGTGGGTGAAGATGTTCCTGGAGCTCCTTTAAACGTAAAACTTGTTACTAATGGTAGCGAAGGAACAATAACTTGGAACGAACCAACAACTGGTGCACACAATGGATATTTCGATAAATCTACCTTAACCTACGATGTTATGCGCTTGCCAGACAGTGTAACAATTGCTACAAAGGTAACAGCATGTTCTATAAAAGATAATGTAAAGAGCCATGCTGGATATAGCTACATTGTTACAGCATACAACAAAAACGGAAAAGGACTCTCTGCAACTTCTAATATTGTAGCTTTCGGCTCAATGGAACCCATTCCATTTATCTCAAATCTATTGACAAAAGATGAATTTAGACGTTGGACAGTAATAGACAACAACCATGATGGTATGTCGTGGAGTTTTCATGATGGTACTTCGCGTACATTCTACGATCGCAGTGAAAAGGCTGCTGACGATTGGTTGGTATCTCCACCTTTGAAATTCTCGAAAGGAAAGAAATATCAGTTACGTTATACTTACTCGTCAGCTAACTGGATAGACCCTTCAACACACAAGCCTGTGATGGAGAAAATGAAAGTATTCTATGGTACACAAGCTACTCCAGAGAAACTAACAACGCTAATAAAGGATCTCGGAGAATTCCACACAGCATCGGAACACTTCTATTATGGTAAGGAGATATTTACCCCTAATGAAACTTATGGACATATAGCTTTCTATGCATGTTCGGACGCTTTAAAGGGACAAATATACCTTAAAGACATATCGTTGCGTGAATATAGTGAAACCGACTTAAGTATAAAGAAGCTAAATGGTTCGGTTACTGCTAACTGCAATGTAGAACAACCTTTCATTGTAACAGTTGGAAACGAAGGTTCATCAATAGTAAGTAACTACAAGATAGAACTATTCGATGCTAATAGCAAAGAAGTTTTAGGAACTGCTGATGGTATAGCTATTGCTCCAGATACAGTTAAAACTGTTACCGTAATGTGGGTTCCAAAAACAAAAGGCGAAATTAATGTTTCTGCACGCATAGTTCTTGTTGGCGATACTTATCCTGCCGATAATATTTTGGACACTCCTTTAAAGGTGAAAGTAGCCGATGCTGATGCAGAAAAATGGATAACGTTGAATGCAATTGATAATTATGGCTGGGTAATGCCATTCTATTTAATCTCGCCGTATGCTCAATCACAATGCTTATATTTGGAAAACGAAATCAGAAAGAAGAATATTGATATTGTGGCTCTGCAACTAAAATACAATGGCAAAAACGAATTGGCGTACTCTTTCCCTGCTAAAATTTCTATGAAGGCAACAAATCGTACCAATACAAAAGCAGAGGACTCTGGATATCTTGGACATTTTGAACAAACAGATTGGACAACTGTATATGACGGAAACATTACTATCGAAGGTGTTGGCGACAATAAAGAACTCAAAATAGTATTCGATAAGCCATTTAAGTATACCGATGGAAACATTCTTTTCAAGTTTGAGGCATTCTCCGGAGATAACCCTATAGAAGAAGCTCAGCACCCTGAATGGCTCTTTGATATGCCTAAAGGTGATGCACATTCGGCACGATTTGATGGTAAAACGGAAGATATTAACGAAGAAGATATTCTTATTTCGGAATATATTCCATTCTTAATGCTCGAATATACAGAGAAAAATCCTGCAGGAATATTCTCTGTGGACAATGATTTGGTTAAGATTACTCGACATAATAATGTAATAAACACATCTACTGTATGCGATTTGTTAGAGATTATAAATATATCTGGAACAACAATTACTAAGGTACAAAATACGAATAAAATTAACTTAGTAACAATACCATCTGGCATTTATCTATTAAAGGTAAAGAAAGGAGGAGTGATACGCACAATGAAGATACTTAAACAATAAATTTATTATAATTAAACAATATTCCATTTTCACATTAAATCATTTTAAACATGAAACATCTTTCTTATTTAACTGGTTTTTTGTTCGCTAGTTTGGCTGCTATTCCTGCTTTCGGACAAACTACCACAAACAGTTTCCCTAAGCTCGGAGAAAAATCTTCGGCACCACTAATGATGGCTCCGCCTCATCGTACTCCACAAGCTATTGATGATAAAGCCAAGGGAATTACTATGTATGCGGGACAATTAGTAAGTCAGGACAAGAAACGAGGCTGGATAAAGTTCCGCACTGGCAAGGCTTCTGACTATACAACGCTAAAGAATTTTACACCAGAAGATGACCAACATCAGGCATACGGTCTATATTGTTCAGCATTCGATGGAAAAGATTGCTACGCAATTATTGCCCAAACCTATACTTATGGCGTACATCCATTGTATTTTGCTAAGCTAAATGTTGCTACAGGCGATACAACTACCATCTACAAATTTAACGATACTGAAAAGAACAGATGGTATATTGGCTATGATGTGTACGCATTGAGTTATGATCCAAAGACCAAAGAAATCTACGGACTTGGTAAAGACTATGAAACACAAATAATAGATGGTGAAGAGAAAATAGTGAATGCCTACTCTGTGCTTTACACAATCGATAAAAATACAGGTGAATTCTCTAAAGTTCAAGACTTTAATAGAGTTTACTATAATTTCAGTTTCGATTATGATGGTAACTGTTATATGCTTCGTCCAAAAGCAAAGAGCGAACAAGACCAATCTGTAGTAGGAACAGAACTTGTTAAATTCAACTCCGATTTCAACGAGGTTAGTGTAACTGAATGTAAAAGTCAATGGGGCGAAACCTTTATCCAGAAATATTTTGGTACTATGAGCTTCGACTTTACAACAGGAAATCTTTGGTGGATTCCTGTAGGCGATTATGGAGCAACAACCCTTTATACTATTAACTTAGCCACAGGTGTGTACGAAGGTAAGTCATGGTTCAACATTGGCAACTCTTTTGTTGGTCTTACTATTCCATATATGGAAGCTGATAGCCGCACAGCTCCTGCACAAGTATCAAAACTTGATGCGCGTGCTGATGTTAATGGGGCAATGAATGATACTATTAAATGGGAAAATCCAACCAAAGCATGGAATGGAACAGACCTTTCAGACCTTAAAGAAGTTTTGGTTTATCGCAAAAAACCAAATGTAGCAACTACAGAACTAACATCTACAGAAACCTTACTTTCTACTGCTAATGCAGATCTTATTGCAACAATTGATGCTACAAACAAAATGGGACAACCAATGCAATACGTTGATGCAAATCCATACAAAGGTGTCAATACATATTATGTTGTAGCTTCTCGTGTTGCTGGCGAAAAAGGTGTACCCGATAGCATACGTTGCTATATGGGCGTAGACGTTCCTGGTGCAGTGCAAAATATTCAAATAAAGAAGAAAGGTACAGGCATAGAACTATCTTGGGAAGCTCCTACTAAAGGCTTAAATAATGGTTTTATTAATGAATCAGAGCTTACTTACACCATAACACGTATGCCTGATAATGTTGTTGTGGCAAAAGATTTGACAGGAACCAAATATGAAGATAATACTTTAGGCGAACAACAAAAGTACTCTTACAAGATTATGGCTAAGAGTAATGCTGGTGAAGGTGAGGTCGCAGAATCTGAAGGAATTATGGCTGGTAGTGCATTAAAAACTCCTATCAAACTTAATTTCGCAACTCAAGACGATGCTAACCGTTGGAACTGTCCAGCTACTCAATCTATATACTTCTATTATTGTGGAGGATACGATGAAGATTCTAAATGCTTAATCGGATATAGCAACTATAAAGAAGCAGAAGGTTTTGTTACTTCACCTCCTCTTAAACTCGAAGGTGGAAAGACATATCGTATTACTACAGACTTCTATGCACATCAAAAGGAGACTCCTTTCGACCTGAAACTAACAATGGGAACAAACGGAGAAGATACAAAAGATGCTACAGTAATTCGCGAAGAAAAAGATTATTCTTATAAGAATATGTATACTCGCGAAGTTTTAGAAGATATGTTTACAGCTCCAACCGATGGAACATATTATTTTGGAATGTCTGTTGCTACTCACAGTCAGTATAACAACTTCAGATTATTCGGTCTTAATGTAGACTATGTTGCTGATAACGACTTAAAGGCATTCACTATAAATGGTATTCAAGAAGCTGTTGTTGGCTATGACAACAAGTGTACTGTAAAGGTTAGAAACGTTGGTTCTAAAACTCAAAGTAAGTATAGTATTAAAATTTTCTGCGATGATGAAGGTAGAGAAACTCTTGTTGGCGAAACTAAAAACGTTCCAACATTAGAAGCTGGTAAGATTGCTGAAATTCCTGTAACATTTAATCCTACTAAAGATGGTATGTTCGATTTCTATGCAGTAGTTGAACTTGAAGGCGACCAAGAACATAGCAACGATAAAACTGCTGTTACTCGCATAAAAGTAAATCCAGAAGGAACTACACCATGGACTAATATTGTTACTAGTGGAAAGGACGAATCAGAAGATACACACGGTCCTTCTATGAACAGCGATACTTACGAAAGAACTCAATCTATTTATCTTGCATCAGAAATAAAGGCAGACAAAGATGGAAATATCAAACGCTTAGGTTACATTTACAATGCTAACGATAACCTGACAGATAGAACAGATCCTTTCAATGCTAAGATATATCTTGCTCACACAGATAAAGAATCTTACACTTCTAGCTCTCAATGGTTATCAAACGATGAATTAACACTCGTTTACGATGGTACATTTACACTCGAACCAGGACGTAACAATATATTAGCATTCGACCTAAACACTCCATTTAAGTACGATAAGACTAAGAATTTGATTGTTGTATTCGAGAAAGAAGGTGCAGTTCCATCTAACCTTATGTTCTGTGCAGTGTATAAAGTGTTTAATTCTAACGCTTCTAATGTTTACAGAATGTTAGAGTACGCAGAAGCTTCTCCATTCGATAAGACAAAATCGCATGCTTACAATTCAGCTCCTGTATTATATCTTGGTTTCGATGTAGCAAATAATATCAGCAATGCAAATGTAGCAAGTGGAACATTCTTCTACAACACAAATACAGATATTATAACCTTCGATAAAACAATCAAGGTAGCTAATTTCTATTCTGTAGATGGTAAATTGGTTAAGACTATTAATGCAATTGCCAATGGACGCACCAAAGTAAATCTGCCTACTGGACTTTATATCGTTCGTACTATCGATACAAATGGTGTTGCTACAAGTGTGAAACTTAATGTAAAATAACAATGAACGCTATCAGAAAATATATATTTCTGTCATTTTTGGCAAGCCTTCCCTTTACGGGGGGAGGCTTGTTTGCTCAAACAGCAAACGAAGGAACCTTTAAATTGAGGGCTCTTAAATCTTCAAACCAGAGTAGAACAGCATCAGAATCTAAAGAAAAAATGCGCATTGGTTATTGTACTACAGATGTTAGTCGAGGACTTATTGCACAAATAACAGGTTCACACACTTATCATGCTGCTACATATCTTTCAGCAGACGTATTAAATAAATATGTTGGCGATAAAATAGAATCAATAGAATTTGCTATTAGTCCTAAACGAGGACACATGGCGGAATACTTTATTTGTACCGATCTGAAGGATATGCGTGGAACCACATTAGCACAAGGAGCTACAGCAAATTACAAAGACGGCTGGAACAAAATGAGCTTTAAAAATCCGGTAACCATCAAGAAGGATATGAATCTTTACATTGGCTATATTCTTTATTTGAACGATGGAGAGGACTACGATTGCTTGTTATTCGATGATAGTCGCTATGCTGTACCTGGTAAAAACTGGTATGGTTACGATATGAATTGGTTTAACAATACGAACGGAATAGGTAGAAACATTTGTATTCGCGCCATTGTTTCAGGTACTAATGTCCCCAACAACGATGTATCGCTGATGAGATTAACATCTGATGATGGGGGAGAATATGTAGAACAGAATAAGCCGAAAACGTATATTGCCTATATTCAGAATAACGGATTAACTCCCATCAACTCTCTTACAGTAACAGTTTCGGCTAAAGGTCTACAGAGTAAAGAGGTTGTACTCGATGGTTTCAATGTTCCAAATAATGAACCTCAGAAAATAAAGTTAGACAATATCTCTATTCCTGCAGAGGGAAACTTTACAGCTTCTTTTACTATTACAAAAGTGAATGGAGCAACCGATCCAGATGTAACAGATAATTCGGCAGAACAAAAAGGTTTTTCTATGAAAGAAGGAACAAGTCCTGTAGAACGTTCTGTACTCTTTGAGGAATTTACTTCTGAAGGATATAATGAATGCACAACGGCAGACGAGGTATATAACGAAATTTTAGGTTCGCGCGAAGATGTTGTTCGTGTAAAGCATCATCTCGACTATAAGCAACATAAAGATCAATTCCGTATTCCTGAAGAAACCGAATACGAACAGTTATATGGTAAATCTAAAACTTTTGTTCCTGCTATAGCAGTAGACCGAATTATTGTTAGTGGACTGGAAGATCCAGGACCTGCTTACTTTATTTCAGACGGTGAAGCTGTTACTAAATTCATTGATTTAGCCAAAGATGTATATTCTTTCGTTACACTGAAGGCTGAACCAAAAGTAAATGGTACGCAAATGAATGTAAAAGTTAGTGGACATGCTGGAACAAACGAAATGCCATTACAAACTGATTTACGTCTAACTACGTGGTTAGTAGAAGACAATATAACCAGTAAACAACAAGAAGGCAAAGACACTTACATACAAAATGGAGTGTTAAGAGCTGTTCTTAGTAAAAATGCGTGGGGAGATGCACTCGATATTTCGGGCTACGATTTTGAGAAAAACTATTCGGTAACTATAAAACCAGAATGGAATGTAAAGAATATGCGTGTTGTATCGTTTGTTAATAACTACGATATGAATGTAGAAAGACGCACTATTTATAATACAACGCAAACTCCTTGTATGGATCCAACAGGCATATACGAACAACCAACAACCGCTAACAATAATATTCTCAGTGTAGTAAATGGGAAAATATTAATGTCTAAAGGGTGGCAATTGGTTAATGTTTACGATATTTCTGGACGAAGTGTGAACGCAAATCTGTTGAAAGATGGTTTTTATATATTAAAGGCTACAAATGGAAAAGCAACTGTTACACAAAAAATTTGTATAACCCATTAATTAAAATAATATGAAAAAAACTGTATTTCTTTTCTTGTTGCTTCTTAGTTTCGTATCTATAGAAGCACAAGCATTCTCAAGCAATTGCTATTGGGGATATTGTAATAATAAGATAACTGGCGAATTTGGTAGTAAGACCAGTGCTAAAGGTGCAATTTATATTCCTGCAGATGTTGCTAAACTATATAAGGGGAAAACTATTTCTACTGTTAGAATAGGTTTGGCTGCAATGGCACGAAATGTAAAGGTATTTATTACAAAGAATCTTAATGGTGAAAGTTCTGTTGTAAAAACAGCAGGCAATCTTTTTAATGGTTGGAACAACGTTAAACTAAGTTCTGCTTATACCATAGACGGAGATGCGTTCTATATTGGTTATAGTTACAATGGCGATAACAAATCTATGGGACGTTCAGAAATGTATTCACCAAATGCTTGTTGGGCAGACTTAGGTGATGGCTGGAAAAATTATGCTACCGACCAAAATTATGAGGCTCTTGCACTAACAATTCAGGCACAAATATCTGGTGAAGATATGCCTAAAGACTTGTGGCTTTATGCTGATAGAAATGTAATTGTTAAGAAAGGAACACCTTGTAAATTCGAATTTGGTGTAATAAATTTAAGTCCACGTGTCGCTCATAAATTAAAAGTGAGCTATACTATAGACAATGTCGAAGAGAAAGTAGTTGAATTTAAAACCGTTATGGGAGCTAATGTGGAGAAAACATTCACTATAAACTATCCCGGATTTAATAAAGATGGTGCTCATACTGTAAAATTCAACCTTATAAGTGTTGATGATGAGGCTGACGCATACGCTGGAAATAATATCGATTATACAAATGTAAAGGTTAAAGGTTCTGTTCCAAAACAGCGTTTTGTTGTGGAAGAAGGTACAGGAACATGGTGTGGTTGGTGTCCACGTGGTATTGTTGCTTTCCGCTACATGGCAGAAAAATATCCAGAAACCTTTATTGGTATTGCCGTTCACAAGAGCGATAACTTAGAAACTAATACGTATAGTTACCTGAAATTCAATGGCTATCCTTCTTGTTATGTCAATCGTAACTTAAGAAATTCTACTTCTCCAGAAGCTGGAACATTAGAAGTTATGCACAATAAAGCTGTTGCTATACCTCCACATGTAGGAGTAGAAGTTACAGCAAGCTTTACTGATAACACAAAAAGGGTTATCGATGCAAAAGCTTCTACAACATTTTTTGCTGAGGAACAAGGTTTGAAATATAAAATTTCGTATGTTCTGATTGAAAATGGTATTAAAGGCTACAAGCAAGCTAACAACTATTCAGGTGGTTCACGTGGTCAAATGGGCGGTTTTGAAAATCTTCCTGGCTACGCTTCTATTGATATGGACCACGTAGCACGTATGAATTACAGCTATTATGGAGTAGATGGAAGCATTCCTCGAAGTGTAAAAGCAGACGAAACTATAGAATATGCTGCTCGACTTGAGGTTCCTGGCAATGTGCAAAATGTCGATAATTTGTATCTTGTGGCTTTATTGCTCAACAGCAAAGGCGAGATAGAAAACGCAGCAGAAACGAAAGTTGAACCATATACACCAACATCTATTACAGAAAACAGCACGCTTCTTGTACCTGAATTTACATTTGCTAATGGTACGCTTAATGTGAATGGTTTCGCTGGAAAGGTATTTATTTACAATATTTATGGTGTAGAAGTTCCTAACCATGCTATTCCAAGCGGTGTATACATTATAAAATGTGTAGATGGCGGTAAAACTTTTGTTAAGAAGATGGTTCTAAAATAGAATATTCGCGCATTTACAAAAGCAATATGTTATAATATTTTTATTTTAGCAAGCGTATCAGATTTAAGTTCTGTACGCTTGCTTTTTTAATTTCTCTCACTTATCAATCCAACAATGTGGCATATTCCCCCAAAAAGAGTGTAAAATCATGTTTTTTGCGCTATAACAGTAGAAATACAATCCCCAAAAACCAACTTGCATACATTTTAGAACGCTATCTTACTTTTTGAAAGTTGAAACTCCACCTAATTATTGTTATATGCAGTTAGTTCGTCTAAGGTAATATCGTATTCTTTTTTTATTGGTACAAATATATGCTTTAGGTTTGGAAGGTGCATTAGTTCTTTTATTTTTCCATCTCCAATACTTGTTGAACCTATAATTCTAAGCTCTTTTAAACTCGAAATATTTTGTAGGAAACTCAAAGATGGTATCTCTCCACAATTTTCTAAAATTATTCTCTCTATCTTTCCTAAACTTCCAATTTCCTCCCAATCTTTTATCTTCTTACAATTCTGAAAACCGAGTGATGTTAAGGAGTTATTATTCCTTAGCCAACTAATTGATTCCATTTTAGAATTGTAGCCTATTCCAATATGTTCTAGTTGATGCAAATTATGTATTGCTTCAAACTCAGTTATTTTACTCTTAATCAAACCTATTCTTTTCGCATTCTTAAAGGTAGAAAAAGCTTTTGACGATGTTTCAGAATAGTTGTCAATGAAGATATTTTCCAGCTGTTTACATTCAAAAATGGAAGCACAATTCTTTTTATTATAATTCAGATATACACATTGAAGCAAAGATAAAGAAGAAAATGGGATATTACTTTCGCATTTTCCTTCCATTCTTAAATATTCTAATTTTCTTAGACACAACAAGTCGTTAAGGTCTTTATAGGTGTATGAATTTAAGTCTAAACCTCTTAATTCTTGCAATGTAGAAATATTCTTTATGTTGCTTACCACTTCATTTGGTGTGTCTGTTATCACAATAACTCCGTCTATTCCATTTTTCTTTATGTAAGTAGCGTCTGGTATTTGTTCTATGCGCACCTGCATAAACGTATAGTTTCTGCCGAAGTATTCCTTTTTAAAGATGTATTCTTCCATAAGAATGCTTTATCTGAATATTATTACTAAATTCTTTGCTGTGGTGAATTAAATTGTTGTTTGCAAATATACAAAATTACAATATTAGTAACGAACAACTACTGTGAATTTTTGAATAAAAACACGGCTTACATTGCTTTCTTTTAACGATTTTGAAGATGTAAATCTTCAGAAAAATCAACTTCCGTGTGTAACGCAAACAACAAAACAATTATTCCTTGAAATTTTATAATAATAAAAGAGGAAAATAATAATT
>NZ_GL982513.1:2231975-2250938 GCF_000220255.1 Prevotella pallens ATCC 700821 | reverse complement strand
TTAATTACAATTTTCAGAAAATATAATTAAAGTTTTGCGAGGTGGTTATCTGTTGTTTTAATTCTATTCCTTCATTTACCACATAGTCTTATTTAAATTACTTTCCTTAATCCACAAATCAGCTACCAATACTGTTATCTTCATCTACAGTTCCAATAGAAACATCGCCAACACTTCGTATACTTATTTTAATATTTTTCTTCGAATAAAATTTCATTTTATATACCTCTATGAGTTTTGTTTCTATGTTTTTTGTAATGTAGAAATAGCATTTTATTGCTTTTTACATTAAATAACAAATATCCTTTCGTAAAATTACTATTATCTATTTCTTTTTTGTAAATTTGCGGTATGAAAGTTGTAGGATAATTTAGCATTTCATTTTAAATATAAACAATATATATTATGTCATTTCTAACAAACGAGAAACTTGTTATCGTGGGCGCCGGCGGTATGATTGGTTCTAACATGGCGCAAACAGCATTAACATTAGGACTTACACCTAACGTTTGTCTTTACGATATTTTTGAACCAGGTTTACATGGTGTTGCCGACGAAATTGCTCATTGTGCTTTTCCAGGTGCAAATGTAACTTGGACTACAGATCCTAAAGAAGCTTTTACAGGAGCTAAATATATTATTTCTTCTGGTGGTGCTCCTCGTAAAGATGGTATGACTCGCGAAGATTTATTAAAAGGAAACTGCAAAATTGCTGCAGAATTTGGCGATTACATTAAGCAATATTGCCCAGATGTAGAGCATGTAGTTGTTATTTTTAACCCTGCCGATGTAACAGCATTAACAGCACTTATCCATTCTGGCTTAAAACCAAATCAGTTAACATCTTTAGCTGCGTTAGATTCTACCCGTTTGCAACAAGCTTTAGCATTAGAATTTGGTGTACAACAAGACAAAGTTACTGGTGCACATACCTATGGTGGACACGGAGAACAAATGGCAGTTTTTGCATCTCAAGTAAAAATAGATGGAAAACCATTGTCTGAAATGAATCTTAGCAACGAACGTTGGGAAGAAATAAAGCACGATACAGTGCAAGGTGGTTCACGAATTATAAAACTTCGTGGTCGTAGTTCGTTCCAAAGCCCTGCATATAATGCAGTTAAAATGATAGAAGCTGCAATGGGTGGTGAAAAATTCACTCTTCCAGCAGGATGTTATGTAAACGACGACCGTTTAGGTTTCAAGAATGTAATGATGGCTATGCCAACAACAATAGACAAGACTGGCGTTCATTACGATTTGCCAACTGGAACTGAAGAGGAAATGGCTGCATTGAAGGCTTCTTATGAGCATCTTTGCAAAATGCGCGATGAAATTGTAACATTGGGCATCATTCCTGCAGTAGCAGATTGGAAAAAAGATAATGTAAATCTTTAATAAGCGCACTTGTTTGTCGTTACGTTTATGGCAAACAATACCAATAAACAAGGTGTATCGAAGGCAACTTCTTATAGATAGAACAACCTTTGATACACCTTTTTATGTTTTTTATGCACTAATCAATTAAAACTAAAATAGCTTAGTTTATTATTTATTTTTATTATCTTTGTAACCGAAAATAAAACCGTTTGCAAATCTATTCACTTAGACAACGATTTCTATACTGGTTAGGTTTAACGATAATTCTTAAAAACAATATAATTATGGCATACTGTAAAAAATGCGGTGCTCCGCTCAACAACGATTCAGAATATTGTTCTCAATGTGAAACATCACAACAGCAAGAAAATAAAGAATGTTGTTCAGAACAAACGTGTAAAGACAAATTGTTTAATGTTCCAAAAAAGGCATGGCGCATTATAATTCCAGTAGCAATATTGCTTTTGTTTGGCATTACAAACCCTAGTAAAACAAAACATGTAGAAGCTATCCACACAGAATTAATGAAAGCTATAGCGCAAGATGGTGGAAATGAAGCAACTGTATATGCTTCTTTGGGTGCAGGTATTATAGATAAGGTGCTTGCTTCTCAATTAGATGTAAGCAATTATCTTATATTTAGTGTAGGTTCTTTACAAAACGGTGCAAGTAGTAAAATGGTATCGTTTGGAATTTTAGGTCATGTATTCACCACTGGGCTTGATAAAGAGGCACTTGGCAATATGAAAAAGGCAAACAAATCGCTTGGCCTTTAATCATAACAATCATAAAACAGATATGAAATATAAGCTGTTTGCAGCATTGTCCGCTACAGTTTTTTTATTTTTTTCTTGTTATAGGCAGCACGAATCAGAAAAACGTGCTGCCTATATTGATACTTTGTTGTTGCGTAATGGAGATATTATTTTTCGAGAAGGGAGAAGTGCCGAAAGTGCTATGGTTATGGCTTTAGATTGTAACAACTATTCGCATGTAGGTATGCTTTTAAATACAAGAAATGGCTGGAAAGTTGTGCACGCAGTTCCTGGAGAATCAGAAAACAACATAGATACTGTGAAATTTGAATCTATTGGTGCATATCTTCAAAGCGATAGATGTGTAAAAGCAAAAATAGTGCGAGTGCCTTGTAAGGCTTATATTGCACAAAAAGCCGTAGAATATGCCTTAAGCAAAATAGGTTTTCCTTTCGATAATGATTTCGATTTGGCAGATACAACTAAATTTTATTGTACCGAATTGGTATGGCGAGCTTATCTTTCTGTTGGAATAGATATATCTAAGGGGAAACGCCATAACATAAATGTGTTAGGATTTCATAAAAATAGCCTTCTACCTTCGGATATTACAATAGGAAAAACAATAAAAAGCATTAACTTAGAGTAGTTAGATGCTTTTTAGTTCTTATAGTGTTTTATGTATATTTTTTATTGCTTCTTTTTTATTTCTATCAACTTTATTATTATTCCGCCTTGTAATACAGAGTTTTCGCTACTTTCATATTTATTCGCGACTTGAACAGTCTCTTTTAAATAGGTAACAAATCCTTCTGTATTATATTTATATTCCTCTTCGCTTGTTGCCGTAATGCCTAAATCTATGTCGTCATCGTTATCTTCTTCCGAATTAGAATCTTTAAGAAACTCTTCTCCAGGGTTATCTTTAGCCGTTGTTTCATCACCATTTAAAAGGTCTATATTAGTTTTTAGCCATATTGTACCATCGTTTAAACGTGCCACAGTATATTTTGTTGTAACCGAATCTACATTCTCCGATTTTCCTTCCATTAAAGGTTGTCCGTAGTATTTAAAAAGCGCAGGAATTTCCTCGAAAATGTCGAGAATATTAAATTGTTCTTTTAATTTTTCCTTTGCTTCAGCTATTTCTTTTACTGTAGGTTTGTGTTTTGTTTGTTTTTTCACTATGTCTAAAAGGGTGGGTAACATTCTTTGTATGTAAAGTTCTTCTATTTCGTCTTTGTTATCCAAACTTTGAAAACGTCCAGAACCATCAATTGTAAAACGAATTGCCGTATTTTTAAGGTCGTCTTTTAAAAATTTCTCTATACCACCAACAATTGGAATAGTTTTATATGTTTTTTCTTCTTCTTGAATTTTTATTTTGTTTATTTTATAATCTATTTTTAAGTTTCCTTTATTGTCCTTTTCTTTCACAATTAAATAAAAATCTCGGCTACTTATGGCTGTATTTGGCACAACTTTATGAACAGCATCATTAGTATTGTCTACCGCATTATAAACAAGTGTGTCGCCTACTTGAAACTTTGGAAGAATAGTAAAGGTAGATTGGCTAAACACAGATAGAACTGCAGCGAAAGGCAGTAATAAAAGTAAAGTAATTTTTTTCATATTCAATTGTTTCTATTTATTTTTGTTCAAAGTTAATGTTTTTCTGTTGCATACCAAAATCCAATAAATGTTTTTTATATTGCTACTCTACGTTTTTGCACCTTATATGTAACATACCAATGTTATATTTGCCAACCAAACTAAGCTTCACACGTATTTTACAAACGAAATAGTTTCATAATTTTACACACTGGCGAATTTATATTTATAGAAAGAAACAGCATATTTTCATTCTTTATTACAATAAAGAATTGTATTTTTGCAGACAGCTAAGAACAAGCTTTAGAAAAGTGCATACAAAAAATAAAATTGGTTGCACTAAAAAACTACTAATAGTATTAAAAACAATGGAAATACGCTCTTTAACAAGTGTGGGGAATACCAATAATAATGGATTTAATCTGACCCATGTTACAACAATGATACCTGTTAGCGATTATACTTCTAATTATCGCAATGTGGAAAAGTTTCTTGGATTGTGTAAACAATGCCCTAAGTTTGGACAATCGTGGACTTGTCCTCCTTGCGAATTTGATGTAGAAGCGTTTGTAGATAAATTTAAATATGCACACATTCTGGGTTCTAAAATGACTTTTGACGATGCTGTTTTAGAAAACACCGTAACTCCAGAGGCAGTAAACAATGTATGCAGAGAAACTATGCGTTACGGTTTAATAAAAGCATCGGCATATTTGCGTAGCTACGAACGTAAATTTCCAGGAAGTATCTGTTTTCTTGGCTCACAATGCCTACTATGTGGAAACAAACCTTGTACACGACTTAAAAAAGAAGCTTGCAGACACCCTAACGATGTACGAGTTTCTTTAGAAGCTGTAGGATTTGATCTTGGAAAAACAACACAAGACTTATTAGGAATAGAACTAAAATGGGGCAAGCCAAACCGCTTACCCCAATATATTACATTAGTAACTGCTTTATTCACTAACGATGCTACGCTGCGTTTAGAATAAAGTTTAGAAAACAGTGTGTTATATTTTTCTAACCGTTACGTGAATGCAGTGCTGAGCACGTTCAAAAATAGGCCAACATTCGCCTTCTTCGCGCAAATTGTAGATAACTTTTCCTAAAATATTGCACATAGTTTCGTTGCTAACAGCCTTTCCACTTGTACCTGTACGGTTGAAACGACTGAAACTTATATCGAAAGTTGTGCCATACAAATGTGCAGAATTGTCGTTTGTACTACTATTTGTTTGTTGTGCAATTGCAATATCTCTACGAGTTCTAAACATTGCCGTAACTATTATGCGATGTTCGCGATAACCTTCTTTGTCTAACTCTTCTTGGAATCGCTTTCCAATTTCTTTTAAAAGATTTTTTGCTCCCTTTGTTAAATAAGGTGCCGAATCTTTTAATCTGTCTACTAAATAATATCCGTTAGATTCTACCAGTTTTAGGCGTCTATGGTCGTTTTCTAACTTTGCACGCGAGTCAATTGGCGTTACACCATATTTTTTTGCTGCGTAAAGTTGTGCACCATTTACATCTTTAAACTGATAAGTGCTTTGCATTGAAACATTATCATCGCGAAAAGTTTCTCCTTCGTTACTACTTTTACTGGTTGCACATGCTGTAGTAAATGTAATTACAGTTGCAAAAATGCCTACAGACAATAAGTTTAGCAAGCATTTTCTTTTTGAGTGTTTTGCTATTGTTTTCATCATTATTTTATTTGAATTATTATATCTGCAATATCTTTCGGCTCATTAAAAGGCATTCCCATTATCAAATCCTCGTCTGTAAGTTCGTTTAGCAAATTGTTTGCCTCCAATTCGCTAATAATAGGTTCGCCTTTTTCTGTTTTTCGAGCTAAAAGTTCGTTCAAAATTAGCTGTCTATATTCGTGTATGTCCATATTAAAAAATTTAATTCCGGATAGAAATCGCTGCAAAGATAATACAATTTTCAGTCCACTGTAATTTATTTTGTATCTTTGCACTATTAATAATGTATTTTCACATAATGCAAAAAATACAAACATACAATTCGCCTTTAGGCAATTTAACACTTGTAAGCAACGGCATTGCATTAACGGGAATATGGTTTGAAAAACAAAAACCGTTGCAGCATATTTTTAAATTGCCACACGAAGTATGTAACCTTCCTATTTTCGATGATACAAAACGCTGGTTGGATATTTACTTTGAGGGAGATGTCCCCAATTTTACACCGCTATTATGCCCAGAAGGCACACATTTTAGGCAACAAGTGTGGAACTATTTACTACAAATTCCATACGGCAAAACAACAACTTACGGTGCGTTAGCAAAGAAAATGGCACTACATTTACAAAAACAAAAAATGTCTGCACAAGCAATTGGAGGAGCTGTAGGACACAATCCAATACCTATTATTATTCCATGCCACCGAGTTATTGGAACAAACGGAACAATGATTGGATATGCCAGCGGGATTTGGCGAAAAGAATTTTTATTGGAATTAGAATCCAAAAAATAGAGTGGGGAAGTGGCTCTAATTTTAGTTCTTACAGGAAGAATTCTATATATTCAATTTCGCCCTTTTTATAACGAAATTTTATTCACTGCTCTGATTTATCTGTTATTTTTGTAAGTAAATTAAATTAATTTATCTTACTTCTCTCAGAAGTAAATATTATTACTGACTGAAATATAGCAGAAATTGCCTTCTTTTTACACTGTTTTTTGTG
This sequence comes from Prevotella pallens ATCC 700821, assembly GCF_000220255.1. Classification (GTDB taxonomy): domain Bacteria; phylum Bacteroidota; class Bacteroidia; order Bacteroidales; family Bacteroidaceae; genus Prevotella; species Prevotella pallens. The sequence goes on along the minus strand of NZ_GL982513.1, from coordinate 2,244,482 downwards.
TACGATAGCCTTATTCGCCGAAAACAAATTTTGAAGGAGAAAAATATTAATAATAAAATCAAAAAAAATAATTATAAATTCAGAAAAATTAATTATAAATTCGGCAATATTTCATTATGTTTTTTGCAGAGCTAAAAAAGTAAATGAAAACGAATAAGAGATAAACCCTCTATATAGTTTCTATAAAACGCACTATTTTACAGAAAGAGAGGAATCACATTCGTAAAAAAAAGACTATATTCTCGGTTTTCACCATTTTTTTGTGTAAGTTTGCAGCACTATAGTAATGACACAACAAAAAAATCTGCCATATAAGATAAAAGCTTTGATGGTGTGGTTGCAACGAATGAAATATATTCAGGGTTTTGGAATACAATCACCGTCAGCCTTTTCGTTTGATAGGGAGGTGATAAACAATCATACTTCTTATTCGGTTTATGCAGAACTAAACAAAATTTGTCCCATAAAAAATGCGGAAGAACGTAAGAAAGCACGGCTGCTGTATAGGATAAATCGTTTTGCAAAAGCCGATACATTTTATTTTTGTCCTACAAAACTACCCCATTACGAACGCTACATAACGGCAGCAAACGAAAAAACATTGGTAGAGAATGTAGAAACGAAATATGAAACAACGGTAGAAACAGCTTCTAACAAAGTAGCAATTTATTTTTTTACAGTTTGCAACCATAGTAAAACATTCTATGCTGCACTGCGCAAAACCATAAATGCACAAAGCTTTGTAATAGTAGACAATATAAACAAAACGGAAGAAGCAAAAGCTTTTTGGCACGAAATAGTAGACGACGAACGTGTAAGTTTCTCGTTCGACCTATATTATATGGGTATTGCCTTTTTCGACAAACGTCCTAAACAGAACTATATTATAAATTTCTAATAAAACAACACAATATGAGTAAGGTATATACAAAAACTGGCGATAAAGGAACAACCAGTTTAATAGGAGGAACACGAGTAAAAAAGAGCGATATTCGTATAAATTCGTATGGAACAGTAGACGAATTAAACTCTTTTGTAGGGCTACTTGCCACCTATATTAAAGAGGAAGAAACCATAGAACTATTGGCAGAAATGCAAAACGTGCTGTTTAACATAGGTTGCAATTTAGCTATGGGCGACAATTTTAAAAAAGAAATAAAAGAATCGGTTGTAACAACTAAACTAATAGAAAATGTAGAACATGCAATAGACAGAATGCAAGCAGCAATTCCAGAATTAAAACATTTCGTAATTCCAGGTGGTAGTCGTTCTGCATCAATTGCTCATGTTTGTCGTACAGTTTGTAGACGTGCCGAACGTTTAATTATAAGTTTAGATGAGACTTCTGAAGTAGACAAAAATTTAATGGCATATATAAATAGATTGTCAGACTACTTTTTTGTGCTTTCACGTTATTTAAACAATATAGAAAATGTAGCCGAAAAAATTTGGCAAAATCCTTGCAAATAAAAAATAAAATAGTATTTTTGCACGCAAATTAAGCTAAAATTCAAATTTATAAGCCTATGTATTGGACACTAGAATTAGCATCAAAGCTGGAAGATGCACCATGGCCAGCAACAAAAGAAGAACTTATTGACTATGCTGTTCGTTCAGGATCTCCATTAGAAGTGTTAGAAAATCTTCAGGAAATAGAAGACGAAGGCGAAGTTTATGATAGCATTGAAGACATTTGGCCCGACTATCCATCTAAAGACGACTTTTTGTGGAACGAAGATGAATATTGATTAGGTAAACAAAAATAATTCGAACAACTCACCATATATAATATCTATGGTGAGTTGTTTTTTATCTGCAACATTTTACAAGCTCGTTTTAGGCATATAGTATAAATTTTGTATGGAAGATAAATTAAACAAAAGCAATTTCTAAAATATACCTTTTATGGAAAATGCAATAATACCGAAAAACCATCGTTATATAAATGTGTTAAAACGCTTAATATCCATAATAGGTTTCTGTGCATTTGCTAATGTTGTAGCATTGGCACAATACGATGTGGCTTTTAGTCACTACTGGAATATGGAACCTTATTATAATCCAGCCTCTGTGGGAAAAGAAAATCAGCTAAATGTAGTGGGAGCATACGCTTTAAATTTTGCAGGATATAAAAATAGTCCGCGAGCAATGTATGTTGGTGCAAGTATGCCACTATATTTTATGAAGCAATATCACGGAGTAGGTGTATCTATTTTAAACGACCAAATCGGTCTTTTTACCCATCAACGCATAGCAGGTCAATATGCTTTTCGCAAAAATTTGTTTGGCGGTATGTTGTCGGCAGGTGTACAATTAGGCTTATTATTAGAAAAGTTTGACGGTTCTAAACTTGATTTAGAAGATGCTAACGATCCAGCTTTTGCAAAAGCAGAGGTAAATGGTCAGAGTTTAGATTTAGGAGTAGGTGTTTACTATATACATAACAATTGGTATGTAGGAGCATCTGTGCAACATCTTAATGCACCATTGGTGGAACTGGGCGATAAAAACGAACTACAAATAGATAGAACCTATTATTTAACGGGTGGATACAATATAAAGCTAAGAAATCCGTTTCTAACTATACCAACTTCCATAATGGCACGTTATGATGGTAATGGATATCGTGCAGATATAACAGCACGATTAGTATATACAAACGAAAAAAGGGTGTTATATGGTGGTGTATCTTATAGTCCTGGAAACTCGGTAACAGCATACGTTGGAGGAAGCTTTCATAACATAAATGTAGGTTACAGTTACGAAATGTATACAGGTACTGCCGATTTGGGAAATGGTAGCCACGAATTGGTAGTTAGCTATAAAACCGATATAAACTTGCAAAAAAAAGGACGAAATAAACATAAAAGCGTAAGATTTCTATAGAAAACAAAATATGAAAATGAAGAAGAACATATTTATTCTTTGCCTTAGTGTTGTTATGCTTAGCACACTTTCTGGTTGCTTTGCAGGAAAATCGGCTGCAACACCAGGGAGAGGGGGTGAAGTTACAGGTGTTGGTGGAGGAAAATCGTTTCGAGAACCAACTCCGTTTGGTATGACTTTAGTGAAACGTGGCTGGTTGAAAATGGGACTAACAGACCAAGATAGTCTTTGGGGAAAAACTACACCTGTGAAAGATATATCTGTAGATGGCTTCTGGATGGACGAAACAGAAGTAACAAATTCTAAATATAAACAGTTTGTTGAATGGGTACACGATTCAATTCTCCGTACACGTCTTGCTGATCCAGCATACGGAGGCGACGAAACTTATATGATAACCGAAGATAAAAATGGTAATCCTGTTACGCCACATTTAAATTGGAATAAACGTTTACCACGTAAACCCAATGAAGACGAACAACGAGCTTTTGAAAGTTTATATACAACAAATCCAGCTACAGGCGAAAAAAGTCTAGATGTGAAACAACTAAATTATCGTTATGAAATATACGATTACACAGCTGCAGCACTTAGACGTAACCGTTTGAACCCTGCAGAACGCAATTTAAATACAGATGTTGAAGTAAATCCGAACGAAGTTGTTATGATTTCGAAAGATACTGCGTATGTAGACGATGAAGGAAATATACACAGAGAAACCATAAATAGACCTTTAACTGGTGCTTGGGATTTCTTAAATACATATATTGTAAACGTATATCCAGATACAACTTGTTGGGTAAACGACTTTAGAAATTCGGATAATGAAACCTATTTGCGCAATTATTTTAGTAATGCCACATACAACGATTATCCTGTAGTAGGTGTTACATGGGAACAAGCCAATGCTTTTTGTGCTTGGCGTACAGAATATTTGCTAAAAGGTTTAGGAAAAGAAGCTCGCTTTGTTCAACGTTATCGGTTACCAACAGAAGCTGAATGGGAATATGCAGCACGTGGAAAGAATCAAGACGAATTTCCATGGGAAAATCAAGATGTAAAAAATGGTAATGGCTGTTTCTATGCTAATTTTAAACCAGACCGAGGTAACTATACAAAAGATGGTAATCTTATAACCAGTAGAGCGGGTATTTATAGTGCAAATTCGAATGGCTTATACGATATGGCTGGAAATGTGGCTGAATGGACCAGCACTGTTTATACAGAAGCAGGAGTAAAGTCTATGAACGACTTAAACCCACAATTAGAATATAAAGCCGCAAAAGAAGACCCTTATAAGTTGAAAAAGAAAAGTGTACGCGGTGGTAGTTGGAAAGATCCAGAAAGTTATATCCGAAGTGCATGGCGTACGTGGGAATATCAAAATCAACCACGTAGTTATATAGGTTTTCGTTGTGTACGTAGCTTAGCTAGTTCTTCAAGCGAAGCTGCAAAAGAAGCAAAGAAAAGTAGTAAGAAAAGAAAAACAAAATAAAAAAACACAATGACACAGTATAGCAAATATAACATTATATATAGGCTGCAAAAATGGATTGACACAGTTGCAGGGCAAACCTTCCTAAACTATGGTTATAGCTGGGGAGCATCGGTAGTAATCTTAGGAGCATTGTTTAAACTAACTCACCTTCCAGGAGCGAATGTTTGGTTGTTTTTAGGTATGGGAACCGAAGTAATTGTGTTCTTCTTGTCGGCTTTCGACCGTCCTTTCGATAAAACAGATGATGGAAAAGAAATTCCTCTTCATCTTGAAAACGATGAAGAAAATGGAGAACTTGTTGAGAATGAAATACAAAATGCAGCATCTGTAGCGCAAACAACAACAGCGTCTATTAATACGGTGGTAGAAGATATTGCACGACAAACTATTCCATCAGCCGATAAAATTGCAGCAGCAGTAGTTAATCAGCAAAGTCAAATTATAGCAAATGCAGAACAACAAACACCAGAGATGGTTGAAGCACAAACTAATTATGTTGATGCATTAAAAAATTTGACAGAAATGTTGGGAAGAGTGAACGACCAAAGCCAACGTTTAACTCGTGATAGTGAAGAAATGGAAAATCTAAATCGTACACTCACTGGTATTACCAAAGTTTACGAAATGCAATTGAAAGGTGCGAGCCAGCAGATTGGTACTATTGACCAAATTAACGAGCAAACTCGCAAAATGGCACAACAAATAGAGCAACTTAACCAGGTATATGCACGAATGATAGAAGCAATGACTGTGAATATGCGTGTTGCATCGCCTAACATTTCTGCTCAACCTACACCAGAGAAATAAAAGTTAAAAGTACATTCATCTTTAAAATAGCAACCCTGTTTATATCATCATAATAAAAAGAATTATGTAGATGAAACAGACAAGCAGACATATTAATAGAAAGATATTTATATGGCAATTATAAAAAGAAAAGTTTCCCCACGCCAGAAGATGATTAACCTGATGTACGTTGTACTAATGGCGATGCTTGCGTTGAATATTTCAACAGAAGTACTTAATGGCTTTTCTATTGTAGAGGAAAGTTTAAATCGTACTACTGGAAACTCTTCTATGGAAAATAAAGCCATCTTCGATGAATTGGAGCAAATGATGCAAAAGAACCCTGAAAAGGTGAAAGCATGGTTTGCAATGGCATCAACAGTGAGAAATATGAGCGATTCGCTCTTTAATTATGCTCAACAATTAAAGATAGACATTGTAAAAGAAGCCGATGGAGACGATGGCGACCCATTAAACATTAAAAATAAAGAAAACCTGGAAGCAGCGGGAATAATAATGTTGGCGCCAGGAACAGGGCAAGGACACAAACTTTTTAATGCTATAAACAGTTATCGTGAGCGTATTCTGCGTTTCGTTACAGACCCTTTACAGAAGAAAATTATAGCAAGTAACCTTTCTACAGTCGTTCCACACCATTCTTTAAATAAGAATTGGGAAGAATATATGTTCGAAAATATGCCAACATCGGCTGCTGTTACGCTGCTTTCAAAGCTGCAAAGCGATATACGTTATGCAGAAGGCGAAGTTTTACACACACTTGTTGCCAATGTTGGATTAAAAGATTTACGTGTTAATAAACTACAAGCTTTTGTTGTACCAAGTCAGACACGACTTTATCCCGGCGAAACGCTAACGGCACAAATGCTAATGGCAGCAATCGACTCTACACAACAACCACAAGTTTATGTAAACGGACAACTAATAAAAGGTAATAAAATAAGTATAAAAGCTGGAACTCCAGGAAAACATACTATTAGTGGTTATATGCTAATTAAAGATCTTGCAGGAAATGTTATACGAAGAAACTTTACACAAGATTATTGGGTAACTGGTGGACCGAAACCAGAAACTTATATTAGTCCTGATGGTATGCAAAAAACACCAGCTTTTGAAGGAATGGCAACAATAGCTGCCGATTTAATGAATGTACTTTATGCTGGTTTCGATAATCCAATTACCATTAGTATCCCAAATACTGCTCAAAACGATATACAAGCTTCTATGTCTGGAGGTTCATTAATTTCGCGTGGTGGGGGTAAATTTGTTGCACGACCAACATCTGTTGGAAATCCTGTAACAATTTCGGTTTCGGCAAAGGGAAGAAAAATAGGAGAATATAAGTTCCGTGTACGTAAATTGCCAGACCCAGCTCCGTATATTGCAATGGGAGGCGATAGATTTAAGAGTGGAGGTCTATCAAAAGCAGCTTTAATGTCTGCAGCAGGTATACATGCTGCAATAGACGATGGACTATTAGATATTCCATTTACAGTAACAAGTTTCCGCACCGTATTCTTCGATAATTTAGGAAATGCTGTACCATTATCAAGTAATGGCTCACAGTTCTCTGCTCAACAAAAAGAACAATTCCGACATCTCAGTCGTAATAAGCGCTTCTATATAACAAACGTTGTTGTTCACGGTCCAGATGGTACAACACGTACACTTAATGGAAGAAATATGGAAGTGATAGTGCAGTAACAATAAAATGAAGATTAATTATAAATTCTACGTTGGTGTAAATAACCATTGTTTGAATTATTATTTAAGATACAGAAAATGAAACGAATATTCTTAATAATATGTGTTGCCACAGTTGCAATAAGTAGTTTTGCACAGCCAGCTCGTCGTAGAACACAACAAGAGAGCAGCCGTTCTAATGCAAATACTATAACTACACGTGCTCAAATATCATTTCCTACTGCAGCTCCAATGGAAGAAGATGTAGTTTGGCGTCGCGATATATATCGAGAACTCAATCTTATGGACGATGCCAATGCTCCTTTATATTATCCGACAGAACCTGTTGGCTCGCAGATGAATTTGTTTTGCTATATCTTCAAATTAATGATGATGGGACCACGCAATGGTGGGATAAATGCATACGAATATAGAATGGATGGCAACGAAGTGTTTACAGATTCGGCACGCATAAAGCCGCTACAATTCTTAGATAATTATCATATTTATTACGAACGTACAGATCGTGGTATAAGATTGGATAATAGCGACATTCCTTCGGCAGAAGTAAAAGGTTACTATTTAAAAGAAAGTGCCTATTACGACCAGGGAACATCTACTTTTCATCGAAAAGTTATTGCACTTTGCCCTATAATGTATCGTGCAGATGACTTTGGAGATGGCGAAGTTAAGTATCCGTTGTTTTGGGTTAAATACGACGATTTAGCTCCGTTCCTTTCAAAGCAAACCATAATGACGAGTAATTTGAATAATGCTGCTACAATGAGCGTAGAAGACTATTTCACAATGAATTGCTACAAAGGAAAGATTTATAAAACAACAAATATGCTCGGCAAAACACTTGCGCAATATTGTACAACCGATTCGGCAATGAACAAAGAGCAAAGAAAGATTGAGAACGAATTAAAAGAGTTCGAAAAAAATATCTTTGGTAATATACAAAAACGTGATAGCTTAGATAGTATTTCTGCAGCAAAAGATAACACGAAAGCTGTAAAAACTCGTTCGCGTCGTACTAGACGTTCTGCAGAAACTACAGTAACGCGTTCTTCTCGTCGTTCAAACTCGTCAGGAGGAACATCTAATAATGCTGCTCGTGTTAGTGTACGCCGGCAACGACATTAATAAATAAAATGCGTTTTTGGGTAGAGTTATTAATTTAAAGCCTCTGATGTTTCTAAATTATAGAGCAACTTAGGCTTTTAATATTTAAGATTGTGAAAAAAACAACTTCATTAATAATCCTTCTCATCGGATTATGCATCTCAACATCAGTAAAAGCACAAGATGTTGAGTTTGGTATTAAAGCAGGATTGAATGTTACAGACATGAAACTTAGTTCGGAACTATTTAAAACGACTAATCGTGCAGGTGGTTTCATAGGTCCTACGGTTAAATTCACACTTCCTATTGTTGGCTTAGGAGTAGATGTTTCGGCACTTTACGATTTCCGTCAAGCAAAAGTTACCGACCCAACATCACAAGAGAAAACTGTAAAACAACAGCAAATAGCAATTCCTGTAAACTTTCGCTATTCTGTTGGCTTAGGTTCTATGGCGAGTGCTTTTCTTTCTGCAGGTCCACAATGGGGCATTAATATAGGCGAAAAATATTTTAAATGGAATAGAAGAAGTAGCTATTCGCTAAAAAAGAGCAATTTCAGTATAAATGCAGGTCTTGGTGTTACATTTATGAAGCATTTCGAAGTTAGTGCGAACTATAATATAGCAGTGGGTAAAACAGCAGAAGTAAAAGCACTAGAAACAATTGCTAATGCTGCAGAACAATTGATTGGTGTAAAAGCAAAAAGCAGGAACAATTCTTGGCAGGTAGCTGTTGCTTATTATTTTTAATCCATCGCTATAACGAATGGTATTAGAGATGAACAACTTTTAAGATAGGTTGTGTTAATATTATTTCTAAAGAAATATGACGTCGTTTTCGAATTAAAATGACGTCATATTCTTTTATATCTCATTATGCAATATTATATATTGTCTATCCGCACAAAACTGTATTCCTATTTTATTATAACTTTCTTTCCGTTAATAATATATATCCCCCTTCTTAACCCTTTAAGTGTGTTCGCTTGATGTTTTAAGCATACACCACTAAGTGTGTATATATCATAAGTAATGCTGGAATTAGAAACGGTAGATATTCCAGTAGGAATAACTTCAATAGTTGTTGGAGCTGACTCTATATTATTTATATAACTTGCTGTTACTTGATAAATATGATTACCTTTTGTAACATTCACATCAATATAATTATAATCAGTTGTTGAACCGATAAGAATACCATCTCGATATATGTTATATTTCTCAACATTACCACCACCTACATAATAAGATATATCGTCAATAAGCAGAATATAGGCTGTTGAAGGTTTTGTAACATTGCGAATTGCAAAGAACTTTGTACCTTCTGGGAGTTCTGCTTCAATCTTTTGCCATTCTCCACCAGAAATCTCCACAGTTTTTAATATATTGAAATGGTTGATATCAGTATCAGAAGTAGAATAAAGAATTTGAACAGTTTGTTTCAAATCAACTTTCTGTCCTGTTATCTGATTGGTTGCTACAACATTATTGGCGTAAAAAGATATTGTTTGAGCAAGACGTGGTAATTCCGGACTAATAATCCAATCATCATTCGCAACAGTTTCTTGTTCGAAACTATACATATTCATCTGCGTACTATGAACAGATGCTAAAGATTGCTTTCCACTATGAGCATCGAATGTATGCAAACCACCAGCAGGTAAATCACGTCCATTAAAATCGTGAGGATTAAACACTATAAATGCAAAAGGTTCTCCTTCGTTCGGATAGGTAATTTCTGTACCATTAGAATCATACAGAAAGTCTCCAGCTGTTGTTGCTTTATCACCATCAACAAATGTCCAGTTTCCTATTTCTGTTATCGCCCATGGAGTATAAGATTCAATATCATCAGTCTTTATCATCAAAGGTATTGGTTTTTCCCAAGAAAGTTTTATGTCATTACCAACTTGTACCCAAGATAAATTCTGTACGGGCGAAACATCGGGTTTCTTAATAGCAATATTCGTATTTGCTGAATTATTTTCGTCATTAATGTCTCCGTCTGCTAATACTATCACCTTTATGTTTAATTGTTCTGCAGCCTCAAGTTTATCTATTTTATAAGATAATTCGAATGTTTTAATATCAAGAGAAGATAATGGCTCGTTTATTTGTTGTCTACTAATTTCTTTCCCATTGACTATGAGTAACAGTTGGTAAGCATTTATAGATTTATCGCCTACATTACTTACTTTTGCATGGATATTCGTAGTTTCAGAACGCATCACTTCTTTATCTGCTGTTACTGCAACAGAAAGGTCTCTATCGGCTAAATCGCCTACACGAATATTATCTATGAATAAAACTTTAGTGCTACTCTCGTTTGACTTATCAGCAAATGCAAAACCTAACTGAACATAACGTTCATTTATAAATTGGCTGAGATCGTATTTATATGTTTGCCATTTGGTTTCGCCTGCAACTAATTTCTCTTTATTCAGATACACAACACCTTTATTTGGAATTGTCGCATATACATAAAACATACCACTGGCTGTAGTATTTTTTTGTTTAAATGCTAATATAGGGTGATGTGTTCCTGCTAACGATATTTTGAATGTATTTACACCAACTGAATCGTTCATAAGAGTTTGAAGATAAAGACAACCTCCGTCTGCATCAGACGATTCGTCTACTGTTCTTCCCACACCTGCCATTTGGAAAGTTACACCTTGTCCCTCTGCAAAAGGTATTAAAACTTTGTTTTCTCTACCATTAACAAAGCTCTCATAGTATGGCGTACTATCAGGCACGCCTAATAAAAGAGTATTAGAAACATTTCCTTTTTCACTCTCCCCTTTAGCATTTTTTGAAGTAACAGCTAATTCGAGTTGTCTTGGTTTTCCTTTATCTGCACCATAACCTAAGGCATATTCTGTCTGCCCATTTGTAACTTCGCCTATTTTATCTCCCAATTGTACTTGGCCTAAGTTATCGTAGCTAACAGTATGTATATTATAAGTTACTTTCTCTGGAAAGAATGCGCCATTATGCATAGGACGAGCTGCACTCCACGAAAGAATAATATTATTAGGATCATCTGAGAGCTTTACATTTGTTGGAGCTGATGGGAAATCGAGTCCTATATAAGAAGAAGTAACATACGCTTCTCCATCTCCAATCTCATTATAAGGAAGAAAAGTAAAACTATTTAATCCCTCTTGTGGAATATTATCTATCACAAAGTTATATTGTTCACCAGGATTAAGAGTATTTATATTTTTCACCTGTGTGCCATTTACTAATACACGAATACCACCTAATGAGGTTAATGGCATTCCATCATACGAAGTTTTTGGCGCAGTAAAGTTTACATTTGCTTTCAAACTTGCTGAAGCATCTGGTGTAATAGTTACATTAGTAACCTTACTAGGAGATTTGGCTTCTGGTGCTGCTTCAACAGAAATATCATCAACATAAAGAGCAATACGAAAAGCATCGCTAATAGCGTGGAAGCCTATATAATATACACCATCGTTCAAAGGTTTCAATGTTTGTGTATATTCTTGAAAAGTAGTATTACTTATTTCTGTGGGCGTAAGTATTTCGCCAGTCATAGCAGCCACCTTAGTTGCATTACCATACTTTACTTCTATACGTTCGGGATAGGTAGCTTGTACGCAACGAAGCTTAAATTTCACATAATAAGTCTTACCACCTTTTAGATTTATTCCTGGTGAAATTAACCAATCGTCAGCTGCATTCTTTGCATTGTAATAATACATTGCCATTCCATTCTGGTCGTTAAGTAAAAGGCTCCATATTCCATTCTTCTTGCCATTAATTGTATCGTTATCTCCATTAGCATCAATTATAGTGAATTGTTCCCATTGTTCCACATTGCTAAAATCAACGCTCCAACCAGGTTCATAGATTATTGGCGATTGCTTATGCTGAACATTTGAAACACTTTTCTGCCTATTATTTTTTAATTGTGATATAGGCATATCTCGCCTGTTACAATTATAAATTGTAGTATCACCCATCTGTAATTTCTGCTGCAAGATATGGTTGTGAATTAACAATTTATCAATAGTAGTTTGACCATATATAGGCATTGTTGCCAGTATAACTCCTTGAATAATAAGTAAAATTATTTTCTTTCCCATAAAAAATATTTTTAGATGTTTATAACTACGATATACTTCTACAGTGTAGTAACTCTATTTAAGTCAATAAATCGTGGATAGTAGAAGGTGATTTTTAACCATATTTCAAAATCATATATATAATGATGTTGATAAAAATGAAGACTCTATTGCACTTCGTTTTGGAACTTGCATTCTAAACACAACTAAATGGGTCTTTTTATAAATGAAGGTTTTGCAGAGGTCTCGATATTTGCAAATAATTTATAGCATATTATACGATGAATCAGAGGAATATTAGGCTTTTAAGGGTGGACTATTTATAGATTGAAAGTTGTCAAGTTATTAATGTGCATTTTGACACACCCTCCCTTTTTATTAATCTCCTTATTTTTCAATTCTTTAGCATCCTAATCAAAAG
>NZ_GL982513.1:2200052-2231902 GCF_000220255.1 Prevotella pallens ATCC 700821 | reverse complement strand
AGTTTTGTTGATATAACATTAAAACCGAATCCCGTACTTATTGAATAGTCTTTACGAGACATAGATAAAATCCGATTACCTTCAGGAATATTCGTCAATTTCAATTCTGTACCATCATCGGTAGCTCCGAATAAGTCGGTAGTCCAAAAAAGACGATTGCTGATATAATACTTAGATAGAAAACCGATGCCAAAGCCCGAACTGAATGAGTTTTCGTATGGATTGCCGATTTTTGTATAGGTTTGCAAACCTCCATATATGCCTAATTCCAATGTTTTCTTTTGGGCTGCTATAGGCAAAGTCAAAATTAGCGAAAATAAAATAATTGTAATCCTTTTCATATTTATTAAAAGTAAGTATTTTTTTTATTGAGAGATTGAATTAGTTGTTCTCTCTTTTAAACATTATCCATTGTTTCATACAGTTTCCCGAATTGCTCGGTAGGAATTGCTGCACTGCAGATAACTGCAACTTCCAAGTTCTACAACTTGTGTTTTTGATTTTCTTAAATGTATGCAAGTTATAAATTTAATATTTGTATTCCAATCTCTTTTGTTTTTATAAATTCCTTGCAAGGGACTTTATAAGTACAATGCCTAATTATCATATAGATAAAAATACTGTTCCATACGAGAACCTTCCACTCTCTGGCACAAGAAGAAGTATTTTTTCTTCTTGTTTTATTTCTTTTGTACGTATCAATTCGTCCAACGCCACATAAATAAAGATACGTCCGCATGGTCTTTTTTCAGAAATAATCTGAACGATTCATTAAGATAATGTCTCTTTTGCTTATACTTTCTTTATCTGTTTGATTTTCCATAATTTCATTATACTAGAATTAAAGCAGAACGTTTGCTCCGTATTGATAAGCGCAATATTAGGCAAATTATTTCAATCTACCAAATTTTTTTTCGATGATTTTTCTCCCAAAAGTTTCATTTTTCTCTCTTTATCTCACTTTACAGTGTAAGATAATTGATTATGAGCCTTTTTGATAGCATAATAACAACACTAAAGCTTAAGGTTCATTACAGAGAACTGTAAAGCCTTAAAAACAGTGCATTATATTTACTAAATGAGGCAAGCAAACTAATTAAATCTATAAGAAATTATGAAGTAGGCATTACGCACTAATATCTACTTTGTGAGTACCAGAAAACTAAAATAGCACTCACAGATATCTTATGTAAAAAAGATAGATATCTGAAACGTTCTTTACAGATATCTGAGACGTTCTTTACAGATATCTGAGACGTTCCTTACAGATATCTGAAACATTCCTTACAGATATCTAAAACGAAAGATGGCAGAAAGTAATAGTATAAACAGAAATATAAAGGCATTATGTTCTAAAGTTCAGTTTGGATTTAATTGTTCTGTAGCTGCAAGTTTCTCTACTTTATAAGTAACAACTTTTTTGTATATTGTTGAAATGGAAAACTAATATTAATATAACGGCAATGGAGAATGTTGCAATAGAAACAAATGTATAAACGTTAATTATTTTTCTACTCATTGCGCTTTTTATTTGTTGTTTTCATTATAATCTTATACCTTTGTGGCAGTGTTCATCGAAAAGTGGTGTGGCAACATACTAAACAAACAATCTTTTAACTTATAAAATGAGAAACTGTGTTTTGATGCTTATTCTCCTCTTGTGTTGCGTGGTAGCAAATGCACAAGAACAACATGCTTGGGAACAATTATATAGCGAATTGTTGGAAACGGAGGAGCAGGAGAATATAATGAGTGAAGAAGATTACGACTTGCTTTGTAGTTTGGAGATGCAACCTATAGACTTGAATAAGGCTACTCGTGAAGATTTAGAGCAGCTTCCCTTTCTATCTCCAACACAGATAGAAGATATTTTGGCTTACATTTATCAGTATCATGGAATGCGTTCAGTGGGTGAACTATTGATGATAGAGTCGCTCGATGATATACGCTGCAGATTATTGAGCCATTTTGTAACTATAAAGGTTGATGACGAACAACATTATCCTGCACTTTCTACTATATTGAGACGTGGAAAACATAATATTCTGTTTACAGCTAAAGTGCCTTTCTATACACGTGTAGGCGATAAAAGTGGCTATTTGGGCTATCCATATTCACATTCGGTGCGCTATAAGTTTTCTTATTCCGATTATTTCCAGGCAGGTTTTGTTGGTGCGCAAGATGGGGGAGAGCCTTTCTTCGCTAATAGAAATGCAATGGGCTACGATTATTATAGTTTTTATGTAGCTGTACGCAAATTGGGTTGCATTAAGTCAGCAGTTATTGGTCGCTATAAAGTACGTTTTGGGCAAGGTTTGGTTGTGAATAGCGATTTTAGTTTTGGAAAAACAATGTATCTTCTCTCACAAGGACGTTCTTTTACTAATATTCGTCCACACAGTTCACGTTCGCAAGCAAACTATTTGCAAGGTGGAGCCATAACGTTGGCTTTAACACATAATATATCGTTGTCGGCTTTTGCATCTTATCGTAGAAACGATGCAACACTTAATAGCGATGGTAGTATTCGCACACTTTTAAAAACGGGTTATCATCGTACCACTGTAGAACTGGAGAAGAAAAACAATTATTCTACAACGGCATTTGGAAGCAATGTGCAGTGGCATAGAAATGGGTTTCAATTAGGTCTGACTGCATTATATTCGCAGTTTAGCCGTCCATTATGTCCGAACACTGAGCAAAAGTATCGTACCGACTATCCACAGGGTTACAATTTTTGGAATGTTGGGGCTAATTATGGTTATATAAATTCGCGATGGAATGTGAATGGTGAATCGGCAATGAGTGGTAACGGAGCCTTTGCTACCTTAAATAGTGCATCGTTTCAGGCGTCAAAACAAGTAGCAATAACAGCTATTCAGCGTTATTACAGTGCTAAATATTGGGCTCTTAATGGAAATGCTTTTAGCGAAGGAGGACAAACACGAAACGAAATGGGATTATTGTTGGGACTAGCTTGGACCATAAATAGGTTTCTTACCGCAAATATCTATTCCGATTATGCTTATTTTGCAAAACCACGCTATTTAGCTTCGGTGGCAAGTTGTGCTTGGGATAATCTTTTCTCTACAGTATACACACATAACAACTTTTCGTTTTTAGTGCGTTATAGATTTAAGATTCGGCAGAAAGACAATGCTAATAGCACTCGACTGGCGAACGAATATATGCAGCGAGCACACTTTGCATTTATGTTCTCGCATCGAAACTGGGAGAATAAAATACAATTAGATATGGTTTCTGCTAAGTATAAAACCAATAGCGTGGGATATATGTTGAGCGAATTTATTACGTGGAAACCTTTTTCGTGGCTTCAAACATCGTCTAATATAGGTTATTTCCATACTTCCGATTTTGCTTCACGCCTGTATGTATACGAGCGCAGTATGCTCTACAACTTTAGTTTTCCTGCCTTTTATGGAAAAGGAGTGCGAGGAGCTATTTTCGTTAAAGCCAATTTACACAAGAACCTATCTGCACTGCTAAAGATAAGTAATACACATTACTTTGATCGTAAGCAAATATCATCAGGATTGCAGCAGATAAGCGGTTCTAACCTTACCGATTTAGAGTTTCAATTACAATGGAAAATATAATAGACGACTGCTCTGTTCAGCATGAATTCAGTTTCGTATAAATTCACTTAAAGCCGTGCCACCATCTAATGAGGGCGAATAAGTCTCAAGCACATTGAGCTTAATGTTGCCTATAACTTCTTTTAAGTCCTTAGCTGTGTTCAATACGCATATATCTCCAGCTAATCCACAAATGTCTATCTGCTCAATGTCCCACTTCTCCATTAATTTATTGAGAATATTTGCAGATGTTTCATTCTGCATAATAGAGTATTCGTCTTTTCCAATATTGGTTCCTTTATATAAAGGTGTAAATCCTCCTTCCTGTTGATTAAGAGCAACCAATAACGGTTGCCAAATAGCAGCACCTGTAGAGTGTTGTACACAATGACGCGGCCATAATCCTCCCTCATCAGCAAACGAACTGTGATGAAAAGGATGCCAATCTAAAGTAACTACTTTCAGACTATATGTATCACCATTTGTTTTTACATACGTTGCCAACGCATTCATAGCCTCTGCAGCATTTTCTACAGGGAGAGTACCAGTAATAAAATCGATCTGTGGATCGACAATTAGCAAAAGTTTATTCATCTTTTATTATCTTGTAAATGTGCTTTTGTAATAAAGCATCTTAAGAATATTAACGAATATAGTTTGCAAATATTTCCCTGTAATATAGAAAATAACAGTGCGTATATTAATTTATCATCAAACTGTTGTTAATGCATTAGCAAAATGTTGCCCATAGATACTCTCTAATTATAGAACGGAAGTGAGAAGAAATAAGAATTAATTTGTTGTGTTTCTGCTTTTCATATACAATATACAACGAAAACTTGTGTAATTGAGGAATAAGAGTTATGTTTGCAGTTGGAATATTAAGAAATAACAATGAGGCGAAGTATACTCAATCTCAGTAGGTTCTTGTTTTATCCAAAGCCCCGTGTAGACGAAACGCAGCTGAAATGTCGGTTCAAAGGACGATGGGTGGTAATTACAGGAGCATCGCGAGGCATCGGAGCTGCATTGGCTAAGCGACTAATGCGAGCAGGAGCGAACTTATATCTTGTGGCTCGTAGCGAGACAGAACTGCAAGCTTTGTGCAACGAAGCACAGACACTGAACTGTAAGGCAGTATGTTGTGCACTCGATTTGCGCGACCGTTCTGCCCTGAATTCGTTGTGCCACAACCTAGAACAACTACCTCAGGTAGACTATCTTTTCTGTAATGCTGGAAAGTCTATCTGCCGAAAGATAGCAGATGCCACCGAACGGCTACACGATTTCGATCGTACGATGGACCTAAACTATCGCTCTGTTGTAGCGTTGGCTTTGACTTTGTTGCCTGCTTTACGGCAGACAGGTGGACAGCTGGTTTATACGTCATCTGTAAGCTCTCTGTATCCGCCTGCTCCGGGCTGGTCGGCTTACCACGCATCGAAGTGTGCTACTAATGTCTGGTGTCGTACGGCAGAATGCGAATGGAAACCGTTTGGCGTTGGTGTCCATGTGGCATATCTACCATTGGTACGCACGGAAATGTCGATGGCTAACCCACATTATCGCTCCTTGCCTGCCTATTCGGCTGACGATGCAGCGTGCATATTGTTGCGGCTGGCTATGGGACACCACTTTTCCTACCAGCCTTGGTGGTCGCGTCTTACGGCTCCTGTTGCATGGGCGTTTGCTCCATTAGTTCGTTATTTCTATCAAAAGTCTGTTCTATGAAAAAGTCTCTCTTACATTCGTTGTGGCATTTGCACCTTATTACGCCACGTGGTATTGTGCGTTTGCTTAGCTGTTTCCTGCACGAAGGCATTACGTTGATGGCTGTTGTGCGCTTTGCTGTTTGCTACCATGCACACCATTGTGCTGTGGTGAGCGACAATCGGCACGTAGATTATCAAGAGTTCTACGCATTGGCGCAACGGTTGTCTCGTTTGCTCTACCATAATTACCATTTAGAAAGCGGACAGCATGTGGCACTGTTTTGTCGTAACCATCTTGTTTCAGCCTTGCTTTTGCCTGCTCTCTCGCGGTTGGGAGTCCACGTAAAGTTGCTAAACACCGACCTCTCGGACGAACAGTTGGCACAAGTAATGGGCCGTTCGTTCGCACTTTTTATCTACGATGAGGAACTTACACAGGCAAATAACTTGTATGCAATGTGTTCTATGGTATCGTGTGAAAAATTGTTGGAAAGTATAGAAACACACAATTTTGTTTGTAATACCACGCTGCCACACATAAAGCGAGGCGGGAATATCAGTGTAATGACGGGCGGTTCGAGTGGTAAATATAAGGAGGCAGCACGACAAACGGGTATTGTTCAGTTTCTGCCACCCTTCTTTTCGTTGCTTTGCGATTTACATATTGATAGCTATCGGAGCGTGCTGATAGGACTTCCTTTCTACCATGGTTTTGGTTTGGCTACGCTGCTTGTCTCGTTTGTCATGGGCAAGACTGTATGTTTGCTGCGTCGTTTCGATGCCGAAGAGGTGCTGAATGTTGTGGCAACAGAGCATATAGAGGTTATGCCAATGGTGCCTGCTATGCTTGCCAGATTATGGCAAGTGGAGTGTGCCGAATCTCGTTTGCGTTCGCTGAAGTGCATTATCAGCGGAGGCGATAGGCTCGATGTGTCGTTGGCAAAGCATACTATAGAACATATAGGACCTGTGCTTTACAATCTTTATGGAACGTCAGAGGCTGGCTTTTTTATGCTTGCTACACCGCAACAGCTTATTTACAACGGTGAAGTTTCTATTGGAAAACCTATTCGGGGAATGCAATGTGAAGTGCGCGATGCCGATGCTGAGGGTGTTGGAACACTGTGGGTGAAATGTAAGTGGGCAATGGTTGGACGGCAAAACTGTTGGCAGAGCACTGGCGACCGCGTGCTTCAGTTGCCCGATGGTCGTTTTCTACATCGTGGAAGAGCCGATAGAATGGTAGTCTGTGGCGGCGAGAATGTTTATCCCGAACACGTTGAGCAAGTATTGAAAGAGCATGCTTTGATAGTAGATTCAGTGGTTTACGCTGTTTCCGATGTTCGGTTTGGTTGTGTGCTTAGTGCGCAGATAGAATTGAAAGCAGGCGCTCTGCTCGCTGAAGACGATTTGAAAGAATGGCTCAGAGCAAGACTCTCTCGTGCTGAAATGCCCCATCATTTCCGTTTTGGCTCGATAGGAATGCTATCAACAGGCAAGCATTGTAGAAATATATAACACGCAGTAAATTAGTAGTTATAGTTCGTTAGTTTATGGTTTTTATTATAAACATTATGCTTTTACGATATTAATTTTGAAAGATATGAGATATGCGGTAATAGAATAAACTTTGTAGCTACCTTTCTTTTGAATGTTAATGTGTGCGACACTACGTTTTAGTTGTAGAAATATAAAATAGGAATGTTTCTTGCTGAATTGTCTGAAATGTATTATCTTTGCATAGCTTAGAACTTAAAGGTAAGTTTTATAAGCCATAATAAAAATAGAAACAACATGGACAACAATCAAAACCAACAAGGACAGCAGCTTCAGATAGATTTAAGTCCTGAAGTAGCAAAGGGAATTTATACGAATTTCCAAATTATCTCACATTCAAGCTCAGAGTTTGTGCTCGATTTTATTAGTATGCTCCCAGGTATACCCAAACCAACAGTAACTAGTAGAGTAATACTTGCACCAGAACATGCGAAGCGACTTTTAGCTGCTTTACAAGAGAATATAGTTAGATACGAACAAGAGTTCGGAAAGATTCAAATGCCTAATCAGCAACCAAGAACAGCAACACCTTTCGGACCTGTAAAAAACGACGCATAGAAAGAAGAAAACTATATATAGTTTTAATATCGCAATTATCCATATTTGTGGGTAGTTGCGATATTTTTTTGTATAATGTTTTTTATTTAGAACCAACAGTTGGTTTTAGTACAGTAGGAAATAGGTGAGCCCTTATTAGCAATGCCTAATGCTTATTCGCAATTCTAAAAAAATATCTTATATAGTTAGAAAAATCAATTAGATATTGGAGGCTCTTGTTTTAGATATCTGTAACGTTCGTCTCAGACGTCTGTAACGTTCGTCTCAGATATCTGTCAGTTGCGAATTAGATATCACAAAAAACAACAGCTGTTTAATTCTGCAACTAAACACGTAAGTAGTTATTAATATGTTTTATAAGTGTCTGAAAAACAATAAACTCTTCAGAGTATTGGTAGCTGTATAATTCTCACTAATTTATGGCGCAAAGCAATATGCCAATATATCTAATGAACATTGCCAGTAATATGGCGAACAAATTAGAATAGTAGTGGTGTTAAGTATATTCTTTCTTTATACTCTAACCTGGTAAACAGCTCTGAATAAAAGGAATTTATGTATCACCAATAATGTTTCACCAATATTACAGCGACCTCCATTTTAATCTTTATGTGTATTTGCTGTATTTGATTATTAAATTTTAATTCAGAGACATCAATCTAATCATTTTCAATAAGTTTTTGATGCTATGATGAAGCGCTTTACCATTTAATTTTCTTGGAATAAATACTTATAAAAGAGTTCTAATTCTTGTGTGTCCTGACCTAAAGTTTTCATTCTATTATAAATCTCTTTATATTTAGCTTCAACTCCCTTTGTGTTATTCTGCTTCTTTAATAAATACATAGCAACATAATCAGTATGCTTTATTAAGTATGCATCATTATCAACCAATAGAAACCAACTCTTTGCATAACCCACACTTTGTAATAACTCTGTCTGCCAATTATTTTTATTCTCCAGTTTCTCAAAAATAGAAAACCAAATAGAGAATCTTTCATTAAAATCGTTCAATGTTTGTTCGTCTTCTTTGAAGAGTCGCCAGTCAGTTAATCCATAGACATCTTTGTTAGAAGTTCTTCCTTTGAAAATGCCATCTATTACTTTATCAGTGAAATTACTTGGGTATTTTATACCAGGATTCTTCAATACCTTTTTTAGAACATTATTCACACCAGTAGAAATACTTTTGTTTTGCAACTTAAGTTTAAGATGCAATGAAAAATGTGTCTTTAGATTTGTTACGCAAATCTCATAGATGTATAAACTGTCTCCATTTCTTTTCACAAACTTGTTTGGCATTTTCAATTTAAACCCATCTTGCTCGAAAGTAGTTTTAATTGTTTCTACTATTTTGCTTATGATATCTTTCTTTTCCATATTCTATATACCTTAATTTCTCATAATGTAACATTTCATATTCTACATTGTATAGCAAAGATAACAATTAAAAATGAGAGCATCGCCTTTTGTGAATGTATTTTTTATGTGATGACTAATTAAACCGCACCAGGTTGGATAAGCTAGTATATAGGCGCTTGAATATTTGCAGTTGGAACGATGTTTATCAGTGTAGCGGCATTATACTTGTTCTGTTTTGTGTTATAAACTACTCTCCGTACAAGTAAACACTGTAGCATAAGTTTATCCGTTTGAAAAAGGAAATCTTTATTTACAGTAGTAACCCGTGAGATTGACGATAGAAAACAGAGTGGAACGGTTAAAAGGTTATACTTAAACTTTCAATATTAGATAGCAGTAGAAAAGTGCGAGTTGTATTTCTGAGATACTTAGAATGCTTTACTTGTTGGCTTGTTAGTTTTTTATTATTTTATGCAGTTTTCTAATATAAAAGACTACCTTTGTAGGGTAGAATAAATCTACTTATAGAAGTTAATCATAAATATAAATAGAAGAAAGTTATGAAAATATTGAAGCAGTTAGAAGCGATAATAGAAGAAGAAGGTTTAAACGAATCGGCTAAACAGTTTTATTTGCGTGAAATATCTGAACTCGATAAAGAGAAACAACAAGAAATTATAAATCTTGTTGATAAGATGGAACAAGCAGGGTTTAAAAATAATTTAGCTAGTGCCTTTAGTGAAGTAACAGAAGATATACCACAATTTGCTCGTATGACAGTCTTCAAAGAGTTACATAAAATATCGAGAGACATAGATGCTAATTGTGATTATGCAGATGACTTAGATGATGATGGCGATTGGGATAAACTATTCGAAAAGTTTAAAAATAATTTCTCGCAAGAAGATGCAGAGAAGTTCTTACGTATTTACACTAAGGGTGTAGTTGCACGCTTTTATGACTTTTTAGAAGAAGGTAATCCGCGAGCAGAAGAAGATGATTTGAATTGGGTTTTGCTTGAAACCAAAGAAGATGGAAGTCATAACGAAAGAGTGATACAGGGCTTTTGGGAAAATGATTTTGAAGAAGATGACTTTGATTGGGAAAGAGAAGACGACTAATTGTAATCGTTTATAATGGAAGGTTCGTAAAAGAAGATGAATATGTCTGCTGAAAATAAATGCAAACATTAATTGTATATGGATTTTTCGATAGTAACAGATACGGCTGGTGCAAGTGTTTCTGAACTTTCCTCAGACTTAAGAGATTTGCTGGTTGATAAGATAAATAAAAAGTACGAAAAGTATAATATCAGTATTGGTATTGCTATTCGTTGTTTGCCAGATTCTTATAGAAGACGATCGTTTGTTCGCTATACCAAGTCTGATAATTATTTAATAATAGATTTCTGCGTTTCTGTTGAAGAATATGAAACGAAGTATGCGGTGGAACAACAGTTTGAATTGGGGAAAACGTTTCTTCTATGGTTGGATAAGGGACTAATGAATGAGGCTTTCAGAAAGAATAATCCAGACTTTGATAGCAATTCTTTAAAAGAATATATTATAACATTAGGAAAAGAACATAGCTGGTTTAGTGATACTATAGACTGGAGTTTAGTTGAATAATGGATATTGATAAACTAATTACAGAAGCATTAGATAAAGTAAATAAGGAGATTGAAAATTCTAGAATAGGTAAAGATACTGATAGAGAATTACCTATAGCGATGTTACTTAATATAAAGTTGGAGCTAACAAAGATGTTGGAGATTTTGGATAAAACCAAATATCAACCTTCGTATCCAAGATTCTTACTTGATTATCCAGATACTAAATTAGCTGATATTTTATTAGATGTGTCATACAAGTATAAGAAGATGACATAGCTATGATTTAATAATACGGGTAACAAGAATTATAAAGTAATGTTGTATGTTAGAAGATATCAAGGTAAATAAAGATAAGTACTACACCGTTGGTTATTGTCCATACCTTAAACAGTATATGTTGGCAATAACAATTACTTGGGTTGCTTGGTATGAAAGATATTATTCAATTTCGGAAGACGAGTATAAATGGTTTGATAGTGATATAGATAAATTAAATCATTTGGTGGACGAATTATACCATTCGGGCGTGTCTAATTCTCGTTTTATGTTTTCAGAAAGGAACATTGAGAACAATTCTTTCCAGACCAAACTAATTAATAAGGTATTATCTCAAAAGGACCTTATAAAGAATCCCTAACGATAAGAAGAGTTTAAATCTGAAATGATACAGATATGTGATATAAACATAGACCATATTGATTCTGTGCCATTCGTCCATTGTTAACATACAAATCTGTGCAATATGCTAAAGGAAAACAAAAAAGAATTTTGCACTTGCTGGTGCTTACAGTTCAGTAATAAACAAAGATAGAGATATGAAACTTGGTGTATGGTATCGTTTATATTTGCTAAAGAATGAATAAGAAAAAGTTTTTGGCTACATTATCGCCTTTTTCTGTTGGAATATGGAGAGCTATTGGCTTTTTCATATTAGCTCCTCTAATCTATAATGTATATAGTTATTTTGCTAATACAGGTGCTACTGATAATTTACAATACTTGGAGACTTATATCAATGACTCAAAGAGTGTTCAGATAGAACTGCCACTTAATAGAGAGCAAATAGAAAGAAAGTATGTTGCTAATTATCGGGACAAACATAATAATCTTATATATTATTTTACGGTATCTTTTTATGATGCTAAAATGAAAAAATATATTGCGATATGTATGTTTGAAGGTATTGATTTCTTTAATCAAGAAAAACGTCGTGGAGACTTAGGTGCTGCAAGAATTAAATCGTATTTTAATCCAGGTAATGTCTTCTTAGTCCATATAAATAAAACTCAACTACGTGATTCTAAATACGGGACAAAAGAGAATCCTGTTCCAGCCTTTTGGTATAAATTCATCTCAGGAAGAGTTGAAAGACAAATAAAGAAAGATAATACTCCCTACGATCGCTCCACAAAGTCAATTCCTTACTTTGATGTTCAAGATAATGTTACAGCTGCAGAATATAAACTTTTCGTGGCGGAGTACCTTATTAGAGTCCTTGATAAGAAAGAGTTGGAGAGATTATATGGAAATGCGGTACATAGTGAGAGGTGATACCAGAATTTTATAAATCATCTAACTATTATAACCAGTTGACTTAACTTATTGTCTTTGCTTGGAAAGATATTTATAAATGAGTTTTAATTCTTGAATATCTTTCTTTAAAGCTCTAGATATTTGTTGAAAGAATATTAAATATAGGTATATAGGGAGTCCAGCGTATCTCCTGTTGCCTGCAAATAGTTTTATGGAGAGCTTGTTTACGGCGAGTTTTACATTGACTTATACAGAATTGGACTAAAACTAACTGCTTTATGTTTGTTATTTATGTTTAGACTTTGAGAAGTGCTTCTTATGGTTGATCCACACAATAAGTACGATAATACCCCAGCAGGCTACGAAAGCAAGCCACAAACACCAGTTAATAGAGAATACAGCTTCTTGAGTAAGTGCCGCTAATTCCGAAAAGCTTCTGCCCTGTTGAAGGAAGTTTATGAACATCAGAGCGAATAGTGCAAGAAACGCATTTAAGGAAACTGATACTATCATCTTTAATTTCCATTTAAAGGGAGCTTTCTTGCCTCCTTCATTGAAGTAACCTTTCCCTATAAGGAATATTGAATATAAGGCAGGAATAAGAATTAAGATAATTCCGCCAGGAACGCGCCAAATATACCAGTTTAGTATAACTGTTTTTAGGGGTAAATAATGATTAGTAGCCACATAAACCATAATCAATATCCCATAGGCTAACATCATTCCAAGAGAATATCTTAAGACTCCACTATTTATTTTGTTTAAACAAAGCTTTTTGAAAGCCCATAATATGCCTACCCAAACGAGCAATAACAGTCCACCAAGCAGAAAAGCAATAGTATGATTCATACTTACAATTTTAATTAAAAAGCTACATTCTCACTAAAGAAGCCCTATATAAAAGATTCTATCTGTAAAGTTACGAAGAACATTCTACCCCTACAATATTTTCAGCCACTTTTTTTTAACTGAACTTGAATATATATGTTTAAAGTATTTCTATGTGCTTGTATCCAAGATTTTTATTTTAGAGAAAATAGGCAAAAAATATTGTTAGATAGAGAATTGAGAAGTTAATGTATCGTAGTTATAGTTATATAATGTTAAATTATAAATATCACACTTTATTACTTCTATAATAATGAGTTGTTTTTTCAATAAAGTTTGTACCTTTGCACCTCGAAATGCCTTTATGCCTCATAATACATTATTATATAATAGGAGGAGAGGGTTTAAGATATTGACAATAAATAAAATAAATATAAAATAAAAAAGTACAATTATGCCTACTATTTCCCAATTAGTAAAAAAAGGTAGAAAGGTGATTGTAGACAAAAGTAAATCTCCTGCTTTGGACAACTGTCCTCAGCGTCGTGGAGTTTGCGTACGTGTCTATACAACAACACCTAAGAAGCCTAATTCGGCAATGCGTAAAGTTGCCCGTGTTCGTTTAACAAATCAAAAGGAAGTGAACTCATACATTCCTGGCGAAGGACATAATTTGCAAGAGCACAGTATTGTTCTTGTTCGTGGTGGTCGTGTGAAAGATTTACCAGGTGTACGTTATCACATAGTTCGTGGTACTCTTGATACCGCAGGTGTAGCAAGTCGTACACAACGCCGTTCTAAATATGGCGCTAAACGTCCAAAAGCAGCTAAAAAGTAAAATCTTTTAGGTTTCTTCTTCTCTGACTTGTAAGAGGAGAGAGGCTTCACAATGCGTAACGGTTTTCAATTTAACAATCGGTGATGGTTGATAAATAGAAGATCAAAAAGAAAAAATAAAGTTTTGCTGGAGATTTGTTAATAACAGGTTGAGTAAATGTTCAAGAGTGAATATTGAAGAACGGAAAGACGACAGCCTCCGCAGAATTGCTAAATTTTAAATAAAAATGAGAAAAGCAAAACCAAAGAAACGAGTGATCTTACCAGATCCTAAGTTTAATGATCAGAAGGTTTCAAAGTTTGTAAATCATCTTATGTATGATGGAAAGAAGAATATTTCATACGAGATTTTTTACGCAGCTCTTGACATTGTAGCCGATAAAAATACAGATAAAGAAAAGTCGGCATTAGAAGTTTGGAAACAAGCTCTTGATAATATAACTCCACAAGTGGAAGTTAAAAGCCGCCGTATAGGTGGTGCTACATTCCAAGTTCCTACTGAAATTCGCCCCGATCGTAAGGAAAGCGTGTCAATGAAAAATATGATAGCTTTTGCACGTAAACGTGGTGGTAAGAGTATGGCAGATAAGCTTGCTGCTGAAATTATGGATGCATTCAATAATCAAGGTGGAGCTTATAAACGAAAAGAAGATATGCATCGTATGGCGGAAGCTAACCGTGCATTTGCTCACTTCAGATTCTAAATGAAAAATAAAAGGTATTAAATAAAAATGGCAAGTCACGATTTACATTTGACACGCAATATCGGTATTATGGCTCATATTGATGCCGGTAAAACAACAACATCAGAACGCATATTGTTCTATACAGGTAAAACCCATAAAATTGGTGAAGTGCATGATGGTGCAGCAACAATGGACTGGATGGCACAAGAACAAGAACGTGGTATTACCATTACTTCAGCTGCTACAACTTGTAACTGGAACTATGAAGGGAAATCATATAAAATAAACTTGATAGATACTCCGGGACACGTAGACTTTACTGCAGAAGTTGAACGCTCTCTTCGTGTTCTTGATGGTGCTGTTGCTACTTATTCTGCAGCTGATGGTGTTCAACCACAGTCTGAAACAGTATGGCGTCAGGCTGATAAATATAACGTACCACGTGTAGGTTATGTTAATAAGATGGACCGCTCTGGTGCTGACTTCTTTGAGACAGTGCGTCAAATGAAAGATATTTTAGGAGCAAACCCTATTGCTATCCAGATACCAATCGGTGCTGAAGAAAACTTTAAAGGAGTAGTAGACCTTATTAAAATGAAGGCTATTCTTTGGCACGATGAAACTATGGGCGCTAAATATGATATAGAGGACATTCCTGCAGATTTACTTGATGAAGCAACAGAATGGCGCGATAAACTTATTGAAGGTGCTGCAAACTATGATGATGAAGTAATGGAACTTTATCTTGAAGGTCAAGAAGTTTCAGAGGAGAAGTTGATAGCAGCTATTCGTAAAGGCTGCATATCTATGGATTGCTGCCCAATGCTTTGTGGCTCTTCATATAAGAATAAAGGTGTTCAAACTTTATTAGACTATGTTTGTGCATTCTTACCTTCACCACTTGATACTGTTGCTACAATTGGTGTTAACCCAGAGACAGAAGAAGAAGAAGAACGTAAGGCTAGTATAAGCGAGCCGACAGCAGCTCTCGCATTTAAGATCGCTACAGATCCATTTATGGGACGTTTGGTTTTCTTCCGTGTCTATTCTGGTAAGGTTGTTGCAGGTTCATACGTTTATAACCCACGTTCTGGTAAGAAAGAGCGTATTAGCCGCTTATTCCAAATGAACTCTAATAAGGAGATTCCAATGGAATCAATTGACGCTGGCGATATCGGCGCAGGTGTAGGTTTTAAGGATATCCGTACTGGTGATACTCTTTGCGATGAAGCCCACCCAATAGTTTTGGAATCAATGACATTCCCTGATACCGTAATTTCTATCGCTGTTGAACCTAAGAGTCAGGCAGATATAGCCAAGCTTGATACAGGTTTGCAGAAGTTGGCAGAAGAAGACCCAACATTTACAGTGCGTACAGATGAACAGAGTGGTCAGACAATTATCTCTGGTATGGGCGAACTTCACCTTGATATTATTATCGACCGTTTGAAGCGTGAATTTAAGGTAGAATGTAATCAAGGAAAACCACAAGTTAATTATAAAGAGGCTATCACAAAGGCTGCACAAAGTCGTGAAACATATAAAAAACAATCTGGTGGTCGTGGTAAATTTGCTTGTATTGATGTTACAATTGAACCTAAAGACGAAGATTACAAGGAAGGCGACTTACAGTTTATCAATGTTGTAAAGGGTGGTAACGTTCCTAAGGAGTTTATTCCTTCTGTAGAAAAGGGCTTTAAGGATTGTTTGAGTAGTGGTGTACTTGGCGGATTTCCACTAACTGGATTGAAGGTTACTTTGACTGATGGCTCTTTCCACCCCGTAGACTCAGACCAATTGTCATTCGAACTTGTTGCACATCAAGCTTTCAAAAAACTTTGCCCACAAGCGGGACCTGTTTTGATGGAGCCTATAATGAAGGTTGAGGTTGTAACTCCCGAAGAAAATATGGGTGATGTTATTGGAGACTTGAATAAACGCCGTGGGCTTGTTCAGGGTATGGAAGAAGCTCGTAGTGGTGCACGTGTTGTAAAGGCTATGGTGCCATTATCAGAAATGTTTGGTTATGTAACTGCTTTACGTACTATAACATCTGGTCGTGCAACTTCATCTATGGAATATGATCACCATTCACCAGTTTCTAATAATCTCGCAAAAGAGATACTGGAAGAACTGAATGGGAATGCTGACCTTCTTAAATAATAAAGAAACTTTGAGGT
Source organism: Prevotella pallens ATCC 700821 (assembly GCF_000220255.1). Taxonomy (GTDB): domain Bacteria; phylum Bacteroidota; class Bacteroidia; order Bacteroidales; family Bacteroidaceae; genus Prevotella; species Prevotella pallens. Next base: position 2,215,441 of record NZ_GL982513.1, on the reverse strand, counting down.
CCTCTCATAGCGAATGACTCTTATGAGAGTACCTTTTAAAAAATTAATAAATTATAAATTCAAATCTATATGAGTCAAAAAATTCGTATAAAACTGAAGTCTTACGATCATCAATTGGTCGATAAGTCTGCTGAAAAGATTGTGAAAGCAGTGAAAGCGACAGGTGCAATTGTTAGTGGACCTATTCCATTGCCAACACACAAACGTATTTATACTGTGAACCGTTCAACGTTTGTTAATAAAAAATCGCGTGAACAGTTTCAACTTTCAGATTTTAAGCGTCTAATTGATATCTATAGTTCAACACCTAAAACTGTAGATGCTTTGATGAAATTAGAACTACCTTCTGGTGTAGAAGTTGAAATTAAAGTGTAATTACGTAATACGAAAAGAGAGATTAATTATTTAAAATTTAATTGAAATGCCAGGATTATTAGGAAAAAAAATCGGAATGACTTCCGTTTTCAGTGCCGACGGTAAAAATGTTCCGTGCACTGTTATCGAAGCTGGCCCTTGTGTTGTTACTCAGGTAAAGACAATTGAGAAAGATGGCTATAAAGCTGTTCAGTTAGGTTTTGGAGAAGCTAAAGAAAAGCATACTTCTAAACCACAACAAGGACACTTTAAAAAGGCAGGGACAACACCAAAGAAGCACTTGGCCGAGTTCAAATTTGATGAGGAATATAACCTCGGTGATACCATTACTGTAGAATTATTCAGCGATGCTAAGTTTGTAGATGTTGTTGGTACATCTAAAGGAAAAGGTTTTCAGGGTGTTGTAAAACGTCATGGTTTTGGTGGTGTAGGACAGTCTACACATGGTCAAGATGACCGTGCACGTAAACCAGGTTCTATTGGTGCTTGTTCATATCCAGCTAAGGTTTTCAAAGGTATGAGAATGGGTGGCCAAATGGGTGGCGATAGAATTACAACTCAGAATCTCCAAGTATTAAAAGTTATTCCAGAACACAATATTCTTCTTGTAAAAGGAAGTGTTGCTGGATGCAATGGTTCAACCCTTATAATTAATAAGTAATGGATATTAACGTATTAGATATTAAAGGTCAGGAGACCGGCCGTAAGGTTACTCTTAACGAGAATATCTTCGGAATTGAGCCAAACGATCATGTGCTTTATCTCGATGTAAAACAGTATCTAGCTGATCAACGTCAAGGCACAGCAAAATCAAAAGAAAGAAGCGAGCATACTGGCTCAACACGAAAATTAGGTCGTCAGAAAGGTGGTGGCGGTGCACGTCGTGGTGATATAAATTCACCAGTCTTAGTTGGCGGTGGTCGTGTGTTTGGTCCTACCCCACGTGATTATAGTTTCAAACTTAATAAAAAGGTTAAGGTGCTTGCGCGAAAATCTGCATTGTCTTATAAAGCTCAAGATTCTGCAATCTTGATTGTTGAAGACTTTGATTTTGATGCCCCAAAGACAAAAGAAATGATAAATATTGCTAAAAATCTCAAAATAGCTGATAAGAAAATTCTTTTCGTTTTGCCAAAAGCACAAAATAATGTATATTTGTCAACTCGTAATTTGCAGAAGACTCAAGTTACTACTGCTATGCAGGTAAATGCTTATAGTATTTTACATGCAGATGTTTTAGTTGTTACTGAAAGTTCTTTGAAGACGATTGATGAAATCTTAACCAAGTAAAAAGTAGGAGACAGATAAGATATGGGATTTATCATTAAGCCAGTGGTCACTGAAAAGATGAACGCTGTAACAGAAAAGTCTTCTGTTGATAAGACAATTAAGGTTGCAAACGAAAAATCGGCCAAGAAGCATAATGCTGTTGCCGAGACTCGCAACTACGTTGTAAAGAATAAACGTCATCCTGAGGGCTTGAAGAAAGAAAAAACAGTTTACTCTTATGTAAAGCAAGCACAGCCGAAGTATGGGTTTATTGTGAAGCCTGAAGCAAATAAATTTGAGATTAAAAAGGAGATCGAAGATTTATATAATGTTACAGTTTTAGAGGTGAATACTATCCGCTATGCTGGAAAACGTCAATCTCGTTATACGAAAGCAGGACTTGTTCGCGGACAGAAGAACGCTTTTAAGAAGGCGATTGTAACAATAAAGGCAGGCGAAGAAATTGATTTTTATAGCAATATTTAAATAAGAAATGGCAGTACGTAAATTTAAACCGGTTACCCCGGGACAAAGACACAAGATTATTGGTACGTTCGAGGATATTACTGCATCCGTACCAGAAAAATCTCTTGTTTACGGTAAACGTTCTACTGGTGGACGAAATAACACTGGTAAGATGACTGTTCGCTATATGGGCGGTGGTCATAAACGAAAACTTCGTTTTATCGATTTTAAACGAGAGAAAGATGGTGTTCCAGCTATAGTGAAGACAATTGAATATGATCCTAACAGATCTGCTCGAATTGCATTATTATACTATGCTGACGGTGAAAAACGTTACATTATTGCTCCTAACGGACTGCAAGTAGGTGCTAAACTAATGTCTGGTGCGGAAGCTGCACCAGAAGTTGGTAATGCTCTACCATTGTCAAGCATCCCTGTTGGTACCGTAATTCATAATATTGAGCTACGACCAGGTCAAGGTGCTTTACTTGTTCGTTCGGCTGGTAATTTTGCTCAACTTACTTCTCGTGAAGGTAATTACTGTGTTATCAAACTTCCTTCTGGTGAGACACGCCAGATTTTGTCAGCTTGTAAAGCAACAGTTGGTAGTGTAGGTAATTCTGATCATGCTCTTGAGCAATCAGGTAAAGCAGGACGCTCACGTTGGTTGGGACGTCGCCCTCACAACCGTGGTGTTGTTATGAACCCTGTTGATCACCCAATGGGTGGTGGTGAAGGCCGTCAGTCTGGTGGACATCCACGTTCACGTAAGGGTCTGTATGCTAAGGGTCTTAAGACTCGTGCACCAAAGAAGCTTTCAAACAAGTATATAATTGAAAGAGCTAACAAGAAGTAAACAACGTAATTAAGAGTAAATTATGAGTCGTTCATTAAAAAAAGGTCCATATATAAACGTATCACTTGAGAAGAAAATTCTTGCAATGAATGAAAGTGGTAAAAAGAATGTTGTAAAAACTTGGGCCAGAGCATCAATGATTTCCCCTGAATTTGTGGGACACACTGTTGCAGTTCATAACGGAAATAAATTTATCCCTGTTTACATTACTGAGAATATGGTTGGACATAAGCTCGGAGAGTTTAGCCCCACAAGACGCTTTGGAGGTCATTCTGGTAATAGGAAATAACAGGTTATAACCCTTAGAAAAGAAATATATAATGGGAGCAAGAAAACATATAAAGGCAGAAGAACGTAAGCAAGCTCTTCGAAGCCAATATTTTGCAAAGCTCAAGGATTGTCCTTCTTCTCCACGGAAAATGCGTTATGTCGTTGATATGGTTCGTGGTATGGAGGTAAATCGTGCCTTGGGTGTATTAAGATTCTCTAAAAAAGCTGCTGCGCAGAATGTAGAGAAACTTTTGCGCTCAGCTATTGCAAATTGGGAAATAAAAAACGATCGCAAAGTTGAAGGCGATGAACTCTATATCTCGAAGATCTTCGTTGATGAAGGTGTTACAATGAAACGTATGCGCCCAGCACCTCAAGGACGCGGTTACCGAATCCGTAAACGTTCAAACCATGTTACGCTTTTCGTTGATTCAAAGGTCAATGCTAATAATATAAATAAATAGTAGAATGGGACAGAAAGTTAATCCAATAAGCAACCGTTTAGGCATTATTCGCGGTTGGGACTCAAATTGGTTTGGGGGTAAAAATTTTGGAGACAATCTCTTAGAAGATAAAAAAATCAGAACCTATTTGAATAAACGTCTCGAAAAAGCAAGTGTTTCTCGTATCGTAATCGAACGAACATTGAAGCTTGTTACTATCACTATTTGTACAGCTCGCCCTGGATTGGTGATTGGAAAGGGTGGTCAGGACGTTGACAAACTTAAAGAGGAATTAAAAAATCTTTTTAAGAAAGAAATTCAAATAAATATCTTTGAAGTTAGAAAGCCTGAGCTAGATGCAAATATTGTCGGTATGAATATAGCACGCCAAGTAGAAGGAAAGGTTGCGTACCGCCGAGCAATAAAGATGGCTATTGCGAATACTATGCGCGCTGGTGCTGAAGGTATTAAAATTCAAATTACAGGTCGTCTGAATGGTGCTGAAATGGCACGTAAAGAGATGTTTAAAGAGGGACGAACTCCACTTCATACATTCCGCGCAGATATCGATTATTGCCAAACAGAGGCACTTACAAAAGTAGGACTGTTAGGAATTAAGGTATGGATTTGCCGTGGAGAAATTTATGACAAGGTAGATTTGACTCCTAATTTTAATCAGGAAAAGAGTAACGGACGTCCTAATAATAATGTACGTTCTGGACGTGGTAATCGCAGAAGAAACAATAACCGTTAAAAGAGAGAGTTATCATGTTACAACCAAAAAGAGTAAAATATAGAAGACCTCAAGATGGACGTGGAAATAAAGGAAACGCACATAGAGGTACACAGTTAGCTTTTGGTTCCTTTGGTATCAAGACGCTTGAGCCAAAGTGGATTGACAGCCGACAGATAGAGGCAGCTCGTATAGCAGTGAATCGTTATATGAATCGTCAAGGTCAAGTCTGGATTAGAATATTTCCTGATAAACCTATTACCCGGAAACCTGCTGATGTGCGTATGGGTAAAGGTAAGGGAGATCCTGCAGGTTGGGTTGCACCAGTTACTCCAGGACGCATCCTCTTTGAAGTAGAAGGTGTTAGTTTTGATATTGCTAAAGAGGCACTTCGCCTTGCGGCACAGAAACTACCAGTAAAGACAAAGTTTGTTGTTAGACGTGATTACGATAAAAACGCTTAAAAAAGATGAAGATAGCAGAAGTAAAACAGCTTGATACCAACGAATTGGTAGAAAAAATAGAAAACGCTGAAACAGCTCTTGATAAAATGAAGCTGAATCATCAGGTTACTCCTCTTGAAAGTCCATCTCAAATTAAGATTGCTCGTCGTGATATTGCACGTATGAAGACTGAACTTCGTCAAAGAGAACTTAATAATAAATAGTAGTTCAGATGGAAACAAGAAATTTAAGAAAAGTAAGACAGGGTGTTGTTATAAGTAATAAGATGGATAAGACCGTCGTTATTGCTGCAAAATTCAAGGAAAAGCATCCTATATATGGTAAATTTGTTCAGAAGACAAAGAAATACCATGTTCATGACGAAAAGAATGAGGCTAATATTGGAGATACAGTTTCAATTATGGAGACTCGTCCTTTGAGTAGAACAAAAAGATGGAGATTAGTTCAAATAGTAGAAAAAGCTAAGTAATTATGATACAGACAGAATCAAAACTTACAGTATGTGATAACAGCGGAGCACGTGAAGCAAAGTGTATTCGTGTACTTGGTGGTACACGTCGACGTTATGCAAGTGTTGGTGACGTTATCGTAGTTGCGGTGCAGAATGTTATACCATCAAGTGATATTAAGAAAGGTGCAGTATCAAAGGCGCTGATTGTGCGTACTAAAAAGGAAATTAGACGTGCTGATGGCTCATATATACGTTTCGATGATAATGCTTGTGTATTACTTAACAATGCTGGTGAACTTCGTGGAAGCCGTATCTTCGGACCTGTCGCTCGTGAGCTTCGTTCAGTAAATATGAAAGTTGTTTCTTTAGCACCTGAAGTTCTTTAATAGATTAAACGAAAAACAAAATGGCAAAATTCCATATCAAAAGAGATGACCAAGTAATTGTACTTGCAGGCTCTGATAAAGGTAAAAGTGGTAAGGTGCTCAAAGTTCTCGTTGACAAAGGACGTGTGTTAGTTGACGGCATCAACCTAGTTTCAAAGAGTACAAAACCATCTGCGGCGAATCCACAAGGTGGTATCGTCAAAAAAGAAGCACCTATTCATATTTCAAATGTTAGTCTTATTGATCCTGTAACAGGGCGACCAACACGTATAAAGATTAAACGTGACGGAAAGACTATTACACGTATAGCAAAAAAGTCAGGGGAGGTAATTAAATAATGAATACAGCTGCATTAAAAAAAGAATATAAAGAACAGATTGCTCCTACTCTCCAAAAGCAATTTAATTACACTTCAGCAATGCAGATTCCTGTATTGAAGAAGATTGTTATTAATCAAGGTTTAGGCGATGCAACTCAAGATAAAAAGATTATTGAAGTAGCAATTAATGAGATTACAGCTATAACAGGTCAAAAGGCAGTTGCAACTTATTCAAAGAAAGATATCGCAAATTTTAAACTTCGTAAAAAAATGCCTATTGGCGTTATGGTAACATTACGTCGAGAGAGAATGTATGAATTTTTAGAGAAACTGGTGCGAGTATCTTTGCCTCGTATTCGGGACTTTAAAGGTATTGATAGCAAGTTTGATGGGCGTGGAAATTATACGTTAGGTATAACTGAACAGATAATTTTCCCTGAAATAAATATTGATCAAGTTGATCGTATTCAAGGCTTGAATATAACTTTTGTGACATCTGCCCAGACTGATGAAGAAGGTTACGCTCTCTTAAAAGCTTTCGGGCTACCATTCAAAAATGCTAAAAATGATTAAGTAATATGGCAAAAGAATCAATGAAAGCTCGCGAAGTAAAACGCGCGAAATTGGTAGCTCGTTATGCAGAAAAACGGGCCGCTTTGAAAAAGATAATAGCTACAGCTACGGATCCTGCAGAGGCTTATGATGCTGCAAGAAAATTGCAAGAGATTCCTAAGAATGCAAATCCTATTCGGTTGCATAATCGCTGTAAGATAACAGGCCGACCTAAAGGTTATATTCGCCACTTTGGTATCTCTCGTATTCAATTTCGTGAGATGGCATCTCAAGGATTGATACCTGGAGTAAAGAAGGCAAGTTGGTAAGACCCTATTTTAACGAGTGAGTATTATTTGATACTTATCGTGTAATATTAAGTATTTTTTAATATTGTCGGGAAAGCCCCGATTAATTAAATTTTTTATTTATGACAGACCCAATAGCAGATTATCTGACACGACTCAGAAATGCGATTATGGCACATCATCGCATTGTTGAGGTTCCTGCATCTAATTTAAAGAAGTCTATCACAAAGATTCTCTTTGAAAAGGGATACATTCTGAACTATAAGTTCGTTGAGGATGGACCGCAAGGTACTATTAAGATCGCTTTAAAGTACGATCCAGTAACAAAACAAAACGCTATCAAAAGTTTAAAACGCGTTTCTTCACCAGGTCTTCGCCAGTATACTGGTTATAAAGACATGCCGAGAGTTATTAATGGACTTGGAATTGCTATAATTTCTACGTCTAAAGGTGTAATGACAAATAAAGAAGCTACTACTGAAAAAATAGGTGGTGAGGTTCTTTGTTATATTTATTAATTGGAGGATTTGATATGTCAAGAATCGGAAAATTACCAATTAGTATTCCTGCTGGAGTATCTATCTCACAGAAGGATAATGTTGTTACAGTAAAAGGACCTAAAGGTGAATTGTCTCAATATGTGCATCCATCAATTAAGATGAATATTGAGAATTCTTTAGTCACTTTTGAGATTGATGCGAACCATATAGAAAATAGTAAGCAAAAGCAAGCATATCATGGGCTTTATCGCTCGCTCGTAAATAATATGGTAGTAGGAGTTAGTGAAGGTTATACAAAGACACTTGAATTAGTTGGTGTTGGATATCGTGTTTCAAATCAAGGAAACTTAGTTGAATTTACGCTTGGTTATACGCACCCTATATTCTTACAACTCCCGAAAGAAGTGAAAGTTGAGACAAAAAGTGAACGTAATCAGAATCCAGTTATCACTATTGAAACAGCTGATAAGCAATTGTTAGGTCTTATTTGTGCTAAGATTCGTTCTTTCCGTAAGCCTGAGCCATATAAAGGTAAAGGTATATTGTTCAAAGGCGAAGTTGTTCGTAGAAAATCTGGTAAATCAGCTGCCGCTAAGTAATTTTAATAATTCATTGCGATTATGACAACAAAGAAAGAACAAAGAAGATTGAAAATAAAATACCACATTCGTAAGAGTGTGAATGGAACTGCGGAACGTCCACGTTTAAGTGTTTTTCGTAGTAACAAACAAATATATGCACAGGTTATTAATGATTTAACGGGAACTACACTTGTTGTTGCTTCTTCTACAGGTTTTGAAAAAATGACCAAAATAGAACAAGCAAAGAAAGTTGGTGTGCTGATTGCTGAAAAAGCAACAGCTGCAGGTATTCAGCAAGTAGTATTTGACCGTAATGGTTATCTTTATCATGGACGCGTACAGGCATTAGCTGAAGGTGCTCGTGAAGGAGGACTTAAATTCTAAACGATTATGGTAATGAATAAAGTAAAAGTAAATAGTGACGTGGAACTAAAAGATCGCTTGGTTGCAATTAATCGTGTAACCAAGGTAACTAAAGGTGGACGTACATTCACATTTGCAGCTATCGTTGTAGTCGGCGATGGTAAAGGCGTAATCGGTTGGGGGCTTGGCAAAGCTGGTGAAGTAACAGCAGCTATTCAAAAAGGTACTGATGCTGCCAAGAAAAATCTTGTGAAGGTTTCTGTTTTAAAAGGAACTGTTCCTCACGAGGTTGAAACTCGTTATAGTGGTGCGCAAGTATTACTTAAGCCAGCAGCAGCAGGTACTGGTCTAAAGGCGGGTGGTGCTATGCGTGCTGTATTGGAGAGTGCAGGTATTACCGATGTTATTGCAAAGTCTAAAGGATCATCTAATCCTCATAATCTTGTGAAGGCAACAATAGCAGCGCTTGCTGAAATGCGCGATGCTTATACAGTTGCAGGAGAGCGAGGAATTAGTATGAATAAAGTTTTTAATGGTTAATATAGGAGAGTAAAATATGGCAACAATAAAAGTTAAGCAAATTAAGAGCCGCATTAATGCTCCTAAAGATCAGAAGGCTACTTTGTTGGCTCTAGGGCTTCGTAAAATTTCACAAGTAGTAGAAGTAGAGGATACTCCCAGTATTCGTGGAATGATTCGAAAAGTGCATCATTTGGTATCATTAATTGATTAATAAATCCTTTAAAGAAACTAAGGTATGAAATTAAATAATTTGAAACCCGCAATGGGATCAACCCAGTCACGTCGTAGAATTGGTCGTGGAACAGGATCTGGACTTGGCGGAACTTCTACTCGTGGTCATAAGGGTGCAAAATCTCGTTCTGGTTACAAGAAAAAGATTGGCTTTGAAGGTGGTCAAATGCCACTTCAACGCCGTGTTCCGAAAGGTGGTTTCAAGAATATCAATCACAAGGAATATTTTGTAGTTAATTTGTCAACTCTTCAAGAACTTGCAGAGAAAAAGAATCTGACTAAGATTGGTTTAACTGAGCTTATTGAAGCTGGTCTGACAAATGGAAAAGTGCTTGTTAAGATTCTTGGAAATGGAGAATTGAAAACGAAGGTAGATGTTGAAGCAAATTCCTTCTCTAAAACTGCCGAGACAGCTATTAAGGCAGTTGGTGGTAACACAACTATAATCTAAGTAAATGAAAAAGTTTATTGAGACACTGAAGAACTGTTGGAAAATCGAGGATTTGCGTAAGCGACTCCTCGTGACCATCTTGTTCACGGCCATTTACCGTTTTGGCTCGTTTATTGTACTTCCTGGAATTAATCCCAGTTTATTGGAAAAGCTCCAGTCGCAAACAGCTGGCGGTCTAATGTCATTGTTGGATATGTTCTCTGGTGGTGCATTTTCTAAGGCTTCTATTTTTGCTTTAGGAATTATGCCTTATATCTCAGCTTCAATTGTAATGCAGCTTTTGGCGGTTGCAGTACCATATTTCCAAAAGATGCAGAGAGATGGTGAGAGTGGTCATAAGAAGATAAATTGGTATACGCGAGTGTTAACAATTTTTATATTGTTCTTTCAAGCCCCTGCGTATCTCTTTAATTTGAAGACGCAAGCAGCTGGAGCTTTGGCTACAGGTGTCAATTGGACGCTCTTCATAGTATCTGCCTCAATAATCTTGGCTGCCGGGTCTATGTTTATTTTATGGCTCGGTGAGCGCATTACAGATAAAGGAGTTGGGAATGGCGTTTCTATCATTATTATGGTGGGTATTATAGCTCGTCTTCCACAAGCTTTCTTTCAAGAAGTTAGTAGTCGTTTCACGGCAATTACAAGTGGTGGTCTTGTGATGTTTATAGTTGAGATAATCATCCTATATTTGGTTGTTTGTGCGGCGATTCTTCTTACACAAGGAACACGTAAGATTCCTGTGCAATATGCGAAGAAGGTTGTTGGAAATAAACAATATGGTGGAGCGCGTCAATATATTCCTTTAAAGTTGTTTGCTGCTAACGTTATGCCTATCATCTTTGCTCAGGCTTTGATGTTTATTCCTTTAGCATTCGTTCAATATTCTACCGATAGTGCTAGTCCAATCTTTCAGTCTCTTATGAATACAAAGAGTCTTTTGTATAATTCAATATATGTAATTCTTATAATTGCATTTACATATTTTTATACTGCAATCACTCTTAATCCAACTCAGATGGCTGAGGATATGAAGCGTAATAATGGATTTATACCAGGAGTTAAACCAGGTAAGAATACTGCTGAATATATTGATTCTGTAATGAGTCGTTTGACTGGTCCAGGGTCTGTATTTATCGCTTTCATTGCGATTATGCCAGCATTGGCTGGACTATTGAATGTACAAGATTCGTTTGGTCAATTTTTTGGTGGAACATCATTGCTTATTCTTGTTGGTGTAGTTATTGATACACTGCAGCAAATAGAATCTCATCTAATGATGCGACACTATGATGGACTATTGAATTCAGGTCATACACGTGGTAATAATACAGTCTCTGCATATTAAATCCTCCTTTAGGTGAAAATTTTTGAAGGATGAAACATTAGAATAAAAAGGGTAATCATTTATATTATGGTGTCTTTCTATGTGTATTTTGATTGCCCTGATTAATTTTATTAATATGTAATACTGATAGTGTAGATTTATAATAGAATATTCATCATTAAGACTGTGTTTAAAATATGGCGAAGCAAACTGCTATAGAACAAGATGGGACAATCTTAGAGGCTCTCTCTAATGCAATGTTCCGAGTAGAGTTAGAGAATGGGGTTGATATTACTGCACACATCTCAGGTAAAATGAGAATGCACTATATTAAGATACTTCCTGGGGACAAAGTGAAGGTCGAGATGAGTCCATATGATTTAACTAAAGGCAGAATAGTTTTCAGATATAAATAATAAAGCATAAAAATGAAGACAAGAGCATCATTGAAGAAGCGTACAGCTGACTGTAAGATTGTTCGTCGAAAGGGTCGCTTGTTTGTTATTAACAAGAAGAATCCTAAGTTCAAATTACGTCAGGGTTAAAGTTAAAAAAAACAAAACTCATTGTTACCTGATATAAAATGGGTAACTTTGCGAATTATTGTGAATAAAAGTTTAATTAATTACAATCAATGGCAATAAGAATTGTTGGAGTAGATTTGCCCCAAGAAAAGCGTGGCGAAATCGCATTGACCTATATATATGGTATAGGTCGAAGTAGTTCAGCAAAGATATTGGATAAAGCAGGCATTAGCCGTGACCTTAAGGTAAGTGAATGGTCTGACGACCAAGCTGCTAAGATCCGTGAAATTATCAGCGCTGAATTTAAAGTAGAAGGTGATCTCCGTTCAGAGATACAGATGAATATCAAGCGTCTCATGGATATAGGTTGCTATCGTGGAGTTAGACATCGTAATGGTCTTCCTGTTCGTGGTCAGAGTACAAAGAATAATGCTCGCACTCGTAAGGGAAAGAAGAAGACTGTTGCTAATAAGAAAAAAGCTACTAAATAAAATTTAGTTATGAGTCGTGAGTTATGGTCCTATTTAGATTGTAACTTACTTACTTAAAGCTTAGACTAAAAAAGTTATGGCAAAGAAAACAGCAACATCAAAGAAGAGAAATGTGCGAGTTGATGCGCTTGGTCAACTCCATGTACATAGTTCATTCAATAACATTATTGTATCCTTGACAAATAATGAAGGTCAGGTTATTTCATGGTCTTCAGCTGGTAAGATGGGATTCCGTGGCTCGAAGAAAAACACTCCTTATGCTGCGCAGATGGCAGCAGAAGATTGTGCTAAAGTAGCATTCGACCTCGGTTTACGCAAAGTAAAAGCGTATGTAAAAGGACCAGGTAATGGTCGTGAGAGTGCAATTCGTGCAGTCAATACTGTTGGTATTCAAGTTACAGAGATTGTCGATGTAACTCCATTGCCACATAATGGTTGCCGTCCTCCTAAACGTCGTCGCGTATAATCACATCTTTTTAACAATTTAAAGAATTAAATTAAATTATGGCAAGATACATAGGTCCAAAATCTAGAATCGCACGCCGCTTTGGTGAGCCAATCTTCGGTGCAGATAAGGTGTTAGCTAAGAGAAATTTTCCTCCTGGGCAGCACGGCAATAATCGTCGCCGTAAGGTTTCTGAATACGGTGCTCAGTTAGCAGAAAAACAAAAGGCTAAATATACATACGGAGTTTTGGAACGTCAGTTCCGTAATCTTTTTGATCGTGCTGCTAAAGCAAGTGGGATTACAGGTGAAGTTCTTTTGCAGAGCCTTGAAAGCCGTCTTGATAATGTAGTTTATCGTCTTGGTCTTGCACCAACACGTGCTGCAGCTCGTCAATTGGTGAGTCATAAACACATCGTTGTAAACGGTAGTGTTGTTAATATTGCTTCTTATGCAGTAAAGCCTGGAGATATAGTCGGCGTTCGTGAACGTGCAAAGTCTCTAGAAGTAATTGAAGCAGCTTTAGCAGGTTTCAATCACAGTAAATATCCTTGGATTGAATGGGATGAGAATAGCAAGAGTGGCAAATTCCTTCACCAACCAGATCGTGCGGATATTCCCGAAAATATTAAAGAGCAGTTAATCGTTGAGTTGTACTCTAAACAATAAAAATCATTAAATTAATGGCGATATTAGCATTTCAAAAACCTGATAAAGTCGTGATGTTGGAGGCTAATGACAAATTCGGTAAGTTCGAATTTCGTCCTCTTGAGCCAGGCTATGGAATTACAATAGGTAACTCTTTGCGTCGCATCCTTCTTTCGTCATTAGAAGGTTATGCTATTAACACTATTCGTATAGCGGGTGTTGAGCATGAATTTTCTACAGTTCCTGGCGTAAAGGAAGATGTTACTAACATCATTTTGAATCTCAAACAAGTTCGATTCAAGCAAGTAGTAGAAGAATTCGAGAATGAGAAAGTTAGTATCACTGTAGAGAATTCTACTGAATTCAAAGCTGGTGATATTGGTAAGTATCTGACTGGATTTGAAGTGTTAAATCCTGATTTGGTGATTTGTCATTTAGATTCAAAGGCTTCAATGCAGATAGATTTAACAATCAATAAGGGGCGTGGTTACGTTTCTGCTGATGAAAATCGTGAGTTCTGCACTGATGTAAATGTACTCCCAATCGATTCAATCTACACCCCAATACGTAATGTGAAATATGCAGTTGAGCCATATCGTGTTGAGCAAAAAACCGACTATGACAAACTGATTATTGAAGTTACAACAGATGGTTCTATTCACCCAAAAGATGCATTAAAAGAGGCTGCAAAGGTTCTCATCTATCACTTTATGTTATTCTCTGACGAAAAAATTATGTTAGAGAGCCCTGATCAAGAGGGGAATCAAGAGTTTGATGAGGAAGTGTTGCATATGCGTCAGTTGCTTAAGACAAAGTTAACTGATTCATCGCTGAATTTAAGTGTTCGAGCACTGAATTGTTTAAAGGCAGCAGATGTAGAAACACTTGGCGATTTAGTTCAATACAATAAGACAGATCTTTTGAAGTTCCGCAACTTTGGTAAGAAATCGCTTTCTGAGCTTGATGATTTGCTCGAGAGTCTGAATCTAACGTTTGGAACCGATATTACAAAGTACAAATTGGATCGCGAATAAATTTACTGTACGACATAGATCCTAAGCCGGTTTTGTCCACAGAAATTCATTTTGGTCCTCAATAAGAAAATTTAAAATGAGACATAATAAGAAATTCAACCATTTGGGTCGTACTGCTAGTCATCGTAGTGCTATGCTTTCTAATATGGCAGTATCTTTGATTAAGCACAAAAGAATCACTACGACCCTTGCAAAGGCTAAAGCTTTAAAGAAGTTTGTTGAGCCTTTAATTACACGTTCTAAGAATGATTCTACAAATTCACGTCGTGTTGTATTCCGTTATTTACAAGACAAAGAAGCTGTAAGCGAATTGTTCAAAGAAATTTCTGTTAAGATTGGTGATCGTCCAGGCGGTTATACTCGTGTGATTAAACTCGGTTTCCGTAAAGGTGATGCAGCTCCTATAGCTTTTATAGAGTTGGTTGATTATGATGAGAATATGGCTAAGGCGCCTAAAGCAGAAGTTAAGAAGACACGCCGTAGCCGTCGTTCTACAAAAAAGGTTGAGACAGAAAATCCTTCAATTGAAGCACCTTCAACAGAAGAGCCTTCAGAAGAAGGAAAGACTGAATAATCTTTGTAGATTATATCTTTATAATAAAATTGAGGGTGTATCAATTTTGACACACCCTCTTTTATTATATTTTTAAAAAAACTATCTTTTTGCGTTAGCAGTCCATATTTTTCCATCCATAGTATAAAGGATGTTCAATGTAGAAGCGTTGATTCTAATAAATGTTACACCTTCTTTAAAATCAATGTTGACTAAAGTGTGATCACCTTCTTTTTTGAATTTAACTCCTTTAAGATTAGGAATTCCATCTGAGAATCTAAAATAGTAACTGCCTCCTGCTTTAACAACAGTTACAGAACCATTATCAGCAGCTTTATGTACGTTTCCATCTAAATAAGTGATTCTACCTTTGTATGTACCTACAAAAATATCGTTATCTGCTGGGTCATCATTCTTACTACAAGAAACAAAAGAAATAGCTACTATGAATAGAGAAATTATAGTGACTAATTTGAGATTTCTTTTCATACTTTTAAAATTTAAAATGATTGATTAAATGCTTGGCTCTATTACTTTTTAGCCATTTTCTTCAAAGCTTCCAATTTTTTTTCTAATAAATCAATTAGGTCTTCAGATTTATCATCTGACTCTGATAAAAGCTTGTCTACCTTCTCTTCTAAAGAACTTTCAACTTCTAATGATTTATCACGCATATTTTTGGTAAGGTGTTCTAATTGTTCCTTTAATTCATCAACCTTATCGCTTATAGTATCTTTAATTTTTTTACGAGTGTTTTCTCCTTTATCTATGGCAAATAGAACACCTAATCCTATTCCTATTGTTGTTCCTACTGTTAATCCGCATAATGTGT
>NZ_GL982513.1:2188466-2200002 GCF_000220255.1 Prevotella pallens ATCC 700821 | reverse complement strand
GTTAATTTCGACATAATTTTCTGTTTTTATTTATTTTTACTAAATTATTTACAAAGATATAAAATAAAAATGAGAAAAGTAATTTTTTTTACAAACAAAAATGGAAATATTTTTATAAGATATACTTTCAATGCTTTCTTATATCGAACTCTGGTTCTTTATAATATAATTAGTCCTCCCTTATAAACCTAATATTCCTCTGATTCATAGTATATTATCCTGTAAATTATTTGTTTGTATCTGCAAGTTTTTGTACCTTTACACTATAATTCTTGCAGATATTTATGCTTAAACGTACATCTAAACAGCTCTCTATGTTCTCTTCTTTAGAGGACATGCTTAGTCATCAACATCCCCTTTTCCAACTTAGTAATAAGATTAATTGGGAACGTTTTGAAAATGCTTTTTCTCCTTTGTATTGCAGCAATAATGCTCGCCCTGCTCATCCTATTCGCTTGATGTGTGGTCTTTTAATTTTAAAACATCTGCGTAATGTGTCAGATGAGATGGTGGTTTCTCAATGGAGCGAGAATGCTTACTACCAATACTTCTGTGGTGGACTTGAATTTATGCCAAAACAACCCTGTGACGCTTCCGAGTTAGTTCACTTCAGAAATCGTATCGGTGAGGAAGGTATGGAGTTAATATTAGCAGAAAGTATCCGTGTTAATACCGACTATGATAACGAAGATGCTATCAATGTATTATTAGCTGCGGCAGCATATAACTTCAAAAAAGCTATGAGAGTTCTTTTGTACCTTATAAAAAGAATCAATATAGAGCTTGTCAGTAATATAGAGCTTGTCAGTACAAACTTTATGCTGAAATATAGTTTTTAAGGAATGACTAATTAACTTTTGACACACTCTAAAAATGAAGAAGTCCTTATCTTTGATGTTGTATGTATTTATGTGCAGCTGTTGTCTTGGCTCTTCGAGAGTCTCATTGAATTATAAAAATGATGAATCAACAGACGCACTAGAAGTAAAGTCTCCAATCTGTAGTCCTCTAAATTCTGAAGATAATGAACTAACAGATTCTATAACAACTAATTTTTCTCAGAGCAATGTAACATATTATGGTATCCGGATTTGGCCCCAAGACGAAGAATACTATCAGAAAAGTGTAGAAAACAGGTTGTATCTTGCGTTAGGGATTAATGATACGTTGGTAGTTATATCCGATAACCCAATATTTTTTGGGGCGAATATATTATCAATAAGATCAAAAAGTAGAGCAAGGAAGGTATATTCAAGGTATAATCTTAATTTTGACAATGATCTTCCAATAAGATTTTATGCCACATCTTCATCAGATACTCTTATTTATGAAAAAATACCAATAAAATCTGCTCCGTATCAATTGTCCAAGGGTATATTGAAGACAAATAGGTTAATTGGTCTCCCCATATATGTGGGTATGCCTATCAAAGTGCTAAATAGAAAAGTGGGGATAGAGGGAATAATCCCACTTGAAACCTTAACAGAGTATAAGGTAATGTGCGTCATACATCCAGAAGCGGTTCGCTCTCTTTGGGTAGATAAACAATATATCCAATCATTGAAGCAGTTAAGTCACTGTGATATAACAATGATCATATTAAAATTAAAAGATAACAAGATTGATACCATTGAGTTTACCAATTTTGGGAAATATAAAATGACGGATGGAATGAGCGTAACATCATATTTAAAATTTAGATAATGCGGTAATGGCCAAAAGACGTAAAGAAATTCCAGTAAGCGAAAGAACTGTTATTTTGAAAGGATTACGAAAATGAAAAAAACATTCTTTATGCTCTTATTTCTTATATTTTGTGAGAGCATCAACTGTTCTGCACAAAAAATAGCGTACATAAATATTCTGTATGGAGAATTTTTTATTGAAAATAAGTATAATTATCAAGTGTGCTTTTATACAGATTCTCTAACCATACAATGTGGAATAAATAATGGTAAAATACGAAATTTGAGTCAAAATGAATATTCAAAACAAATAGCAAAATTACAAAAGAAAGAATTTGAAAGATATGTACAATATATGTACGAATGCTCTGGGAATAAGCAACACTCACCAAAATATGTGACATTCCTTGATTATAATGCTTTTGTATTATATGCAGACGGAACAAGTAAAAGGTATTTTTTCCCAGCAGTGTGTACTTTAGGAGTAAATAATGAGCATCTCAAAGATTATGAATATTTTATGAATAATCTTTTTTTGATGTTTAAATCGTGTTTCCCTTCTTTAAATTGGTGATAGTAATTCCTCATCTTAATTTTGGATGAACTGTTAATGCTCCAAATTGGGTTTATTAAGATAATCATCTGGTTATCAATGTTATTTTTAAAAGATTAGGCGTAAGAGGATGTATCAATTTTGACACACCCTCTTATAAAAGAAGATATATGTACAGATTTTTTTTACTATTTTGTTTTATAAGCGGCATCAACAGCTATTATAATGCAAAAGGATTATCTCACAATATAAGTCAAGACTTTGTAAGAGACACAATCTATACAACCTTTGAAAAATATGATAGGACCGTTGTGAGATATGAAAATAAAATTGTTAATCATATAAAACAAAAGGTTGTTATAATAGCAAAAGACAGAAATAATATATGTAAGTCAGAAATTCTTTTTGTGGGGAGTATTCTTAATTCAGATAATGACACTATATCCTTTTTAAAAAAAGAAGATACATTTGGGCTAAAAGAAAGCCCTCATTCATCTGGAAATATTATTGTGTATAAAAATAGAATAAGACAAGGGTATTACTCAAATTTCTCCAAAGGTTTTTTTGTAAAAGTTGAAGATAATATTTTACATATAAAGGATGTAATGGAAGAAGATTTGAATGGGCAGCCTGTTCTTGGAATCCTCAATTTAATAAACTTTAAGGAGGAGATACCTCACAGCGTTTTTATATATATAAATCAAGATGATGGAGACGAATATGTTTTTCATAAATATAATGACAAATAGTCCTCCCTTAAAAACCTAATATTCCTCTGATTCATAGTATATTATCCTGTAAATTATTTGTTTATATCTGCAAGTTTTTGTACCTTTACACTATAATTCTTGTAGATATTTATGCTTAAACGTACATCTAAACAGCTCTCTATGTTCTCTTCTTTAGAGGACATGCTTAGCCATCAACATCCCCTTTTCCAACTTAGTAATAAGATTAATTGGGAATGTTTTGAAAATGCTTTTTCTCCTTTGTATTGCAGCACTAACGGCCGCCCTGCTCATCCAATTCGCTTGATGTGTGGTCTTTTAATTTTAAAACATTTGCGTAATGTGTCTGATGAAATGGTGGTTTTTCAATGGAGCGAGAATGCTTACTACCAATACTTCTGTGGTGGACTTGAATTTATGCCAAAACAACCCTGTGACGCTTCCGAGTTAGTTCACTTCAGAAATCGTATAGGTGAGGAAGGTATGGAGTTAATATTAGCAGAAAGTATCCGTGTTAATACCGACTATGATAACGAAGATGCTATCAATGTATTATTAGCTGCGGCAGCATATAACTTCAAAAGAGCTATGAGAGTTCTTTTGTACCTTATAAAAAGAATCAGCATAGAGCTTGTCAGTACAAGCTTTATGCTGAAATATAGTTTTTAAGGAACGACTATATATATGTATAGTCATAAAAAGAGAAAAAATTCTATATATCAAGAATGAAACTTTGACTATATTAACTTGATTTAATTTATAGCAAATAGTTCGAATAAATATAAATAAAGCGGAATCAGCAACAAGCCTTTGGGGGGTCATTAGTGTGCGGGGATTATACCCCTCGTTCTCTCTTTGTTGCAAATGCATTCATTGAGCAATAATTCAGCACACGCATGCGCTAAAATTAAGTCAGCAACTCTAATTGAACGTATATTCTTTGGTCGTATTCTTGATCATGGATGACTTCCTCAGAACTGTCTCTTCGGGCTTTTGCTGATTCCGTATGTTCATCTTATTCGTATGGAGAATGGTATTCTTTTTTAGATAACAAATCAGATAAGTCACATTTTTTATCCCAGTTAAAGAACCATCTCTTCGTTTTGTTATAAATATTCAATTTATTATACGCTGTGTTTTCTTCATATCCACACGCTTCCATTAATATATCCTTTCTTTCACTCTTCGTGAAAAAAGGGCAGACTAAAGCGTCAAAGAAAAGCATTGTAGTGTCTGCATGCCACATCGAATTTTCTTCTTTAACTCGATGTTTGATTTCTTCTAAAATATTAATTCTAATATCATTATAGTTTGTATCCCCACCAATAATATATAATAGAGTACATATCTGAAAATAGTTTTGATGCTTGTATTCCGTTATACAGCCCTCAGTAATATTGAAGAGTCTAACCAATTGTGTTCGTGGTATTGGTGTTTTCATTATATGACTGAGACACAGTATCAAATTAAGTACTTCGAGATTGGTTTCGTTACTTTTTCTATTAACCTCGTAAATATCCAAACAGCGTTTTACTTCACGATATATTCTATTTTCCAGTTCTGGCAATATAGTTTTGTCAATACATTTTTCTGCCCATATATGCAGTTCGTTCAAAATACGGCATAGTTTTATGGAAGCAGAAGTATTCATATCCAAAGAGAAGACATAAAAAGCGATTTCAAGATACATCAAAGGTAGTTTAGAAGGTGCATTAATAGCACTTTCCTTCTTCGATTCTTCACATAGTTGTGAGATGAGTAATGCAAGAAAATATCTATTCAATATACCATACTTCTGATTATACCTAAACGTAATCGAACGGAATTTGTTTACGACGGATGAAAAGGTGCTCATCTCATTCTTTACAATATGCTTGTATTTATGATTTTCATCCTTCATTAACCAGTGTTCGGAAATATTGGATATTAGTTCGTTAATTTCTCGTTTTGCAACAGATACATTTGAAACGAAAGGTCGCTCCAAAAATTCAAGTTTACTCTCGTTAATATAAAGCTTATAGAACTGGAATTCTTCTTTATAGACATCAAGTATTAAGCGCAGTATTTCTTCGCTATTTGCGTAAATATAATGGTCATCGATATATCTTCTGATTTCATAATCACGACCGAGTTTTAAAGAATATGGCTCTTGCTTAAGGCGGTTGAGCACATTGACATCAATACGTTGCAAGATAATTTCTGCGAATATTCGAGAAATCTCTGGACCGACAATTATCCCATTCGTTTCATTGTAGTTTGTATGCTGCATAAGGGTGTCAAAAGCATTTTCAAAGGTTGGTTTGCCTATTTGAGCCTTAGCTTGTTCCTTGCCCTTAACAGCCCATGTTATAGTATGAGTATATATGTGATAGAAGCAACTGGCAATATCCATCTTCATCAGATTAGTGTACTTTTGTTCCAAACGAAGATAATCGCCACTGGTAAAGAACTTATACATCATATCGTAACGCTTATAACTGAAATACGAACGGTATCGTTTCTCCACTTCATCATCTAAAATTTCTATGCGGTTCTGTTGTTCCGGAGCATCCATAGTTTCCGTTTCGTCAGTCTTGAATATACATTTGGCACACTCTGATATGTATCGAAGAGAAAAGGGACTATTACTACAAAGTGAAAGCATATAGCTATCATGAGATTTATAAAACTCAGCGCATTGCAATTGAGTAACAGGATGCATTAAACTAAGTTTACGGCTCTTGTCTCCACCATATTTACGGACAGAGTAATCGAAAGGAATTGTCCATTTATTTAGTTTTCCCCGGAAGGTCTCATTGAATATATTTTGCAAATCTTCATCTTGCATATTGAGATAGAAGCCTTCGTTGTCAAGCATCAAAGGAAGTTCATATGGCAAGACTTCAGTTAGAAGAACTCTGTATGTATTATTTAGATTTATATCCTTACTCATCGCCAACAATTAGTTATATCTGCAATCATTGCAGAAGTAAAGTAATGTCTTACATGTCTTTCAAAACCAAAAACAAAAGAATATTTGGATAGTTCCTTTTGCTGGATAACAGTCATCTGTATTCTCAACCTTGTTCCTAAGCGTCCCGTTTTGCAATGCAACAATCTCTGGTAGTACTTATCAAGTTCATATAATGAAGTTTTAGAGGTTATCATATTATAATTAAAGTAGATTCCAATTCTGATTGGTAATAAAGTAGAGGGATTATAGATTGTGAAGTTGCCTGTAAGAAATTTTATTCTGTTCTTTAGTTTGTCGAAGTCCCCATCTTTGGCAAAGCGCACAAAGCTCTTGGTTATGCGGGTCTTTATGATATTCACTTTCTTATCAGCTATGGTTATTTCTATAATATTCTTTTCTTTGGGAAAAAATGTATAACCAAGATAGGTAAGGTTTAAAATCTTCTGTTGGTTATCCCACTTATATGACTTAGATTCATTAAGTTGTAGCCCTATATTACTCAATAACTTAGGAATCTTTATCCAAATATTTTCTTGCGAAATTTTACTGCTGCAAAATATTATGATATCATCAACAAATCGTGCATAGTAGAATACACCTTCCATTCTGCGAATCTCCAAATCAAAATACTTCATATAAAGTTCTGACATCACAGAACTTATACTCAATCCACGAGGTAATCCTTTCTTCTCGGAAATACTTGGATTAGCAAAAAGATTTTTGAGAAGACTGATAGACTGATAATTCAAACGTCCATCTTCTTGGAAACGCTCCATAAGTAGGCTGCGTTCAATGGATTCATAAAAATTTCGTATATCAAGACGAATAATCCACTTATGAGACCCATCTATCAATAACGAAACCATCTGTTTCACGATTAGGTTGCGATTAGACTGACCAATTCCATATATGCGCTTGATATTTTTATATAGCTTACGCAAAATCAAATTTTGACAAAGGGAATCCAAAGAACCTTTGGGATGGTTATTGAGGAATAAGTCCCGCCAGGCTTTTATTGCGAACTGGTATGTACCATCATTTATGCTATTGCCAAGGAGTAAATCCACCTTCTCAGCAAAATCGTCCTTATTTAATCCACTATTCCTACGTTCACTTTGCGTAGTACAGGAGTATAAGTTATATGGTGAGAATAATTGTGAATACATTTGTCCTTCATTTGATTAGCAACGAAATGTGATAATATTACTCATTTACACCCCAGACATCATGTTTCAGAACACTTGTCGGTTCTTTGTGGAGAAAGGAAGTTCTACGATACGTTGAGTATCGATAAAATATATGACATTTATAATGCTTCTTGACTTCCATCTTTCTGCAATAGCTATTGAATCATCAATGATGATTCTCTTTATTCTTGCAAAGTTAACATATTTACTTCACATAAAGTATATTTTACAGAAATATTTTTTAATTATTATACCTTTTTAGCGCAGTGCTTCTGTTTTTAATTCAAATCAATTATCTTCATACAAACTTATCAAAAAATAAAGTATATGTTATTGTAATCAGCTATGAAAAAGAATTTTTGAAAAATATATCCAAGTTATTTTGATATAATAAAATTTGTATTACCTTTACAACGGCATTATTGCCAAGTTCTTTACAAAAGAAATCTAATATGAATAAAAAAACTTTTGCTGGAGGAATAACTTTTGCCCTTGTTGTTTCTCTAAGTATCGTTACCAGTGGTTGCTCATCGAATATAGATGAGCCGACATTTGACGAAACCTATGTTAAATATAATATACATTGATATGAAATACTTACGACTATTATCTTGGCTACTTTGTTGCACTGTTTTAATGTTTTCATTAGCTTCATGCGAAGAAAAAGAGCCAGATTTAACAAAGAAAGAAATGGATACTCGTTTGCTGGGTACTTGGAAGCAAATAAATTCCAATATTTCAGAAAATAAGAAACTTATATTTATGTCTAATGGAGACATTATTGGTTATGATTTCGTACCGGGAGGGAAAAAGAGAGTTTTTTATACAGAAAATAATTGCCATTTATTTGTATTTGTAAAGGGTTTGGGTATAAAATTATCTAATTGGACATACGAACATTACTATAAAATATATGGAAATAAGCTAATTTTATGGCATAGTTTGAATTCAAATAGTTCAGATTATCTTATCTATCAGAAAGAAAAATAACGGGTTGTTTTAATAAGGCTTTTCCCATTCATTTAATATTCTACCCAACCAGTTCTAAATAATGAACTGGTTGGGTTGATATACTTAAATAAAAAATATAATAAGATGTACAAAAGAAGGTATTTAGGAAGAAGAACGGAAAAAGAAATTGAACAAGATGTAATGAGGGCTATTGCCACTATTATTTCAGAAAAAGGCATTTCTTCGGTTACCATCAAGGAAGTTTCAAATCTGTCTAAAACTGATGTTATCGTTTTGGAACGTAGATTTAAGAATGATGAAGAATTAATAAAGGCATATACTTCTCAATTTGATTATTTTCTTAACGATAATATTGCTATTAATCCAAACGATTATAAAAACGCCGAAGCTTTTTTTATGAACTTAATCGAGAAATTTATAGATGCAATCTATAAAAATAAAGACATGCAATCCATTATGGTTTGGGAAATGTATGAAAATAGCAGCCTTACTCGAAAAAGTGCGAGAAAAAGAGAGGTTACCCTTAAGGAATTTTTACCAAGTTTCACCAAACAAATTAATAATGAGAAAATTTCACCACGAGCTTTATTTGCCGTACTAACAGGGGGGCTTTACTATGTACTCTTGAGAGGGAATAGGTCAACTTTTTGTGGATTAGATTTTAGTACTAAATCGGGGCGTAAACTTTTAGCAGAAACCATATTTAAAATTGTTCGGCAATTTATTAATGAATAGGTCTATTTAGTCGTCTTTTAAAAGGATTTATTTCAATGCTTTATAGGAAATGTACCTTTATAGTATAAAACTTGCCTACAAGCTCGACAGTTAAGATCAAACTATTATGCTCCTACTCAAACAACAAACGAAGATTTTCAAAAATGAGGAAGTGTTATCAGAAAATAGGTGTTATCAGAAAATTCAGTATCTTTGCATACATATAATTATAACATCGTAATCAGTTAATTCAAAGAATTTCTAGATAACAGGCATAGGATATGAAAGCAGTTATTAAATGCAAAGATAAGAAAGAGAGGACTTACACACTTTTTTAGACACTACCTAAATATCTGCAAGAATTATAGTGTAACGGTACAAGAACTTGCAGATATTTGTAGATAATTTACAGTATAAATACTATGAATTAGCGGAATATTAGGCTTTTAAGAGTGGACTATAATAGTTTTGATTTCATTTTGCTGTCACTTTTAACAATTCGTATAAATATATTATAAATCAAGCAGTTATACGCCTGTATCGAATGACATGAGTGACAGGAATTCTTATTTCTTAATAAATTGCTTTGTCATAGAAAGCAGAGAATTATTAAAACAAAGCGATAGAATACACGGAGCAACTGTAGGCGTGTGAAGGAGGTTGTTCAACCATAAATGGATACCAATCGGGTAGGGCATTACAGAAGTTTGCAATTTGCTTTTTATAAGTAAACAATAACGTTTCTGTAGATGCTTTCTATTATCTAATAGATATTAACTGTCTTTCCTCGTTATAACTGAAGGTACACTATTACTCTGTAGCCGATAAATAACAACCAAACCAATAATCCAGAGCTTTCTTATTTATACCATCTTTTCCTGTCCAAAAATCAACAGGATAATGCCAGTCTGAATTATGTCTCTTTTTGGGTGCTATTGATAAATTTGTATATTGGTGAAGCAATCCCTTATGTTCTTTTGTTTCCAATATACTGCAATATCCTAAGGTTTCTAAAAGTAATTGAAGTTCAAACAAATTGGTTTCAAATTCTTTTATCTTACTAATTAGCGAGGTTATTCCTCGCTTAATAGTTGTATTATAATCTATTTCCTGTATGTATCTCAACATCTGCAAGAAAATATTAATATCGTCTTCGTTAGGCAGAACATTCTCCATAGCATTCGTACTCTTTAGATATTGATAAAATGTGTCTAATGTATAATCTGTTAAGCCTCCAATATTATTAGAATCTTGATTATTAGAATCTGCAAATGCTTCTTTATAATTAGAGCATATTACACAAGGCATACGTTTTATTACAAAATGCTGGTCTTCCTCGCTCAGGCATTTAAAGTTTGGTGGTAGAGACTGAGATTGGAAATGATGAAAAGGAAAACTCTGCATAATTGCAAGAACCGGAAGTCCACTTCTCCATTCTAAGCGGTGGGTACTTAGGCTTGAAAGAAATAAATTTGTATATTTATCTTTGTCTGCCATCTGGTATTCTTTAAATATTAATTTAATCAATTCATCATGTTCCATATCATTTTTTATTTACAATTAATGGTGTTCTTTAAAGTCATCGTAGTTTAATTCGTAAAGAAGTAGACAATTCACTATGTTTCTTTCCCTATAAATAACTATCAGCATTAGCCAATAGCTTTTTCAATTATAGTATTTTGCTTTGCTTCAGAACCATCTTTTTCTGTCCAAAAATCAACAGGATAATGCCAGTCTGAATTATGTCTCTTTTTGGGTGCTATTGATAAATTTGTATATTGGTGAAGCAAGTAGGTAGAGAATTTACCGAATATTCCCACATAAATATCCTAATTGATGTGAAGATTTGAATGCACATTAAATCAAAAAAAACTTAAGTTACCACACTAAATTTCCAATTTCAGTCTAAAAGTTGCCTTATTGTCTAAAAGATCTTTTGAAGGCATTCTAAAAGCAGACAAGCAATATACCCATTCTTCATCTTGCCAAGGAAAGAATAATGCTCCACCTCCTCTTACAGTTTTAGAATCTGACACCGTATCAGAACCTATTTTAAGATTAACAGTGAAATCGTTAGAACACCACTCTCCAAAAAAAAGACCATATAGACCAAAATCATTGTGGTTTAGTTCTGTCAAAGAGAACAAATCCCAAGACATCCATTTCTCTAATTCTGATTCAGTAGGAAGAGAATTGCCAAAACAAAATAAAGAGTGCTTTCCACCTCTGCAAGCATATTCCCATTCTTCTTCATTAGGAATATTTGAACATAAGTCTGCAGCTATACTTTCTGCTAATGAATATTCACAGAAGAACGGACTATAAGCCTCCCCATCTATTGCGATGGATTTACCAAAATTATTATTATAGTTGAGTATATGACTGTTTAAAACTGGTGTAATACTAAGTAAAAATGGACTAAGCTTTACTTTATGCACAGGTTGCATTTCTTCAATCGAAATATTTGGAGTTTCTGTCAATTTCAAAATCTGTGCATATTCTTCCTCAGAGAACCCCATATTATATTCTCCTCCTGGAATATAAACAAACTCAATACCAGTATCTATATCCTTAAAATATGGCAAATTTGCATTCTGATAAGGGGCTGACACGTAAGAAAGTTTATTTCCAAACTTATCTTCTATATATTTTATTACTTCCCATTGATTTTCAAACATAATATTCAGCTTTTAGAAACCTATTCTGCTAACGATATACTTATTTTTTACAAAGATAAATATTTG
>NZ_GL982513.1:2161004-2188416 GCF_000220255.1 Prevotella pallens ATCC 700821 | reverse complement strand
AGTTATATGTTTTTCGTGCTTTTATAGTTTAAAATCAATTAATTAGAGGATCCTAATCTCTCCTATGAGTATTTCAAATTTAATATACATGTTCTGTATTTTAGATGATTCTTTTGCAATTATTTTGTTCCTCAACTCAAAAAATACCAAATCAATTTATCGTTACAAGGCGCAACCTATACACATAGAATACTAAGAACTGCAAGATGTTCTATTAAGGTTCATCTTATAGTCTCCGTTTTATTGTTCGAAAACAATATTAGTTTATCCAAAAATATTATTATAAGATTATTAAATAAGTTTTGGATTGTCGTTTATTTCATCAAGTGCAATCCCTTCTGGAACAAACATAGCTCTATTATGAATCATAAAATTGCCGTTTTTACCATTATAGTTTGCAACGGCATCTGGTAACGCAATCAATTTACTTTGTGCCTTCATCGCAATTTTTCTTGTCCCGTCAGGTAAAGTATAGTACCAATATACTTTCTGTCCTAATTTTTTAAGAATATTATAAACCCTACTCTTCCATACTTTTTCTTCAATATCATTTACATCATACGAATCTGCAATTCTCCCATGCTGTAAACAGTCTTCTACATTTACATCTGGTAAGGAACGTAGAAATTGCATTTGAGCACGACCTAATTGATAAAAGTGATAGTATCCGTTGCGTATCTTATAGCACTTACTTAGTTCGTCTTTACTAATCAGATTAAAGTTGACTATTGAAACAAATTCGCTTTTCAAATTAGCAACATTTTTTGCTAAACGTTTCTCTATATCCCCTTCGAACGAGGGTTTAACATCTAAAAAAAATATATTAGAATTAAACGTCCTCAAAGCCTCGCAGAATAATAATTCATCTTTAGAGGTCATAAACAACTGACAATCTCTTGTTTTTTCCATTTTATAAGTATACTATTTTATTTTCTTTCCAATATACATTTTTTTGTTATTTATAAAATTATAAGACATCAACTACAAATAACTTTATTCTTTTCTAAGAAAGAATTTGCAGTATCCAAATAGTTTGCCCGTAGAGTAAACCAGCAAGTGCAAAATTATGATATTCTTTTGTAGAACTCGTATTTTTGTGTTTAAAAATTTAGTTTTTATCTCGGTCTTCTGTTTATTTTCTTCTGTATCATTGCAATCTTTTTCTGTGAAATTATCGAAATTAGCCTGCTTTGGTATGTATTGCCTGATTAACTTCTATGCATTCACAATAGTTCCTTTCTGTTATGAGGCATATCTGCCGGCAAAAAAACAATAGCTCCGAAACATTCGAGTACCATAAATAAGAAAAAGAGTGGAACCTTTTCAGACTCCACTCTCTTTACTCAATAATTGTAACCTGTTTTAGTATCATTTCTCAACAAAAGTTGAATAGATACCAGCAGATATTAGAATTATATTCTAATTATAGTCTATTAGTTTTGTGCGTTTACCATTACTTTTCGTACGCTACCATCGCTCATTTTAATGATATTCAAGCCACGAACTTTATGTTGTAATCTAACACCATTGGTATTATAAATACCAACTTCAACTACATTTGTAGCATTTTGTTGAGCATTTGTAACGTTTGTTGGTGTTAAATCGCCTACAATAGAATCGAAAATTCCAGAGCCAAAAACACTATCGTCTTCGTATTTTTGCTTTGCGTTGCCCATAACATGAAGTGTAACGCTATTATCGAATGTAGAAAAAGCATCAGCATCACACTCTGGAACTTCTGTAGCATAAATAGAAATATCGGTGAGTGAAGAGTTATAAACAGCAAAAATTTCCTTACCAATATACTTTAATGTGCTTGGTAAAACTACACTTTCTAACGACGCACATGCACCAAAAGTAGAATTTTCCAATCGTGTTATACCTTCTGGGATAGTAATTTTAGTAAGGTCGGTATAATAAAAACAGCTACTACCAATACTTTTCAGCGTATAAGGCAGGTCTATACTTGTTATTCCACTAAAGAGGAAAGCGTTATTTCCAATGCTTTCTACACCTGCAGGCACAACAACTTTAGTTAAATTATTCTCTTTTTTCTCCTTAGATGTCATTCCTTCATGTGCATTTTGTCCACCGGTTTGAGCAAAAGCACCATCAGCAATTTGCTTTACTGTAGAAGGAACTGTATAAGTTTTTCCATTTTTTGAAGCTGGATATGTGTAAAGAACAGACTGATTGTTATTAAACAAAACACCATCAACTGCAGAGAATGTAGTAT
Source organism: Prevotella pallens ATCC 700821 (assembly GCF_000220255.1). GTDB lineage: Bacteria > Bacteroidota > Bacteroidia > Bacteroidales > Bacteroidaceae > Prevotella > Prevotella pallens. The sequence goes on along the minus strand of NZ_GL982513.1, from coordinate 2,186,180 downwards.
TTTCGGCAGACACATCAATATGGTTTAAGGCATAAGTTTCGCTAAAAACTTCGCTACCAATTTGTTTTAGCGAAGCAGGAATACTAACAGAAGTAACTTTTTTTAGTGGAGAAAAAGCACCATCTCCGATACATTCTATTCCGTTAGGTATTTCAACTGCACCTTCTGCCATATTAAAACATTGCAGCACTTTATGTTCTTTTACATTGCAAAGCAAGTTATTTTCTACTTTAAAGTTTTCATTGTTGGCATCAACTTTTACATCTGTGTAGTCTTTATTGCCTCCAAAAGCTGCATCTCCAATATTTTTTACCGAAGCAGGAATAGAAAGAGATTTGCTATGTGTTCCATAAAAAGCATACTTTCCTATTGTTTCTAACCCATTGTTAAACACCACAGCACGTAAATTACAGTTTTTAAAAGCATTGTCGTTTATGGTTTTCAAGGTTTCTGGAAAGTAAATATACATAAAATACGTAAGATCTTGGAAGCAACCTTCAGGAATACTCTCGAACTTTGCTTCGTGAAGATTGGCAGAATGAAGGTCGCGTAACGTACCACCTTTTGCTAATTTAGCCAGAAAACGAAGGTCTTTATCGTTCATTGGACCAATAACTTTTATGCCTTGTACATCTACATCTTCGAAGACGTCCATAACTTGTGCCTCTAAAGTTCCAGCTTTTGTTAGTTCTATTACTCGCTGATTAAAGTAAGCATCTTCTTTAATTTTGTAATCGTCTTGTGCAAAAACAGTCATCACACTGCACAAAATAACGAATGTTGTTAGTAAAATTTTCTTCATAATCTATTATTTTTAAAATTGATTGTCTAAAAAAACAACTGTTATCAGAGAGTTACCCCCATAGACAGTTCTATATTATTCCAATTCTGGTTGTTATTATACCATCGGTGTCCAGTTTGTAATTGCACAAAAACAGACGAAAGCACCTTAATTAGTCGAATATCGTAGCGCAATTGTATCTCCAAATCCCAATAATTTGCTTGCTGCATAGCTGCATTATTACGGAACATTTCTACAGGTTTATCAAAAACTTCTGGTTCGTTGAATACAAAATGATGATGTGTAGCCTTACCAAAATGCGACGAAACACTTGCAGCCAACAAACTTTTAGCGAACATTTGCGAAAAATTCAGCTGTAAAGAAGGCACAATAAATGCTGTTTTCAGTTGTCTCACAGGCATTAAATATTGTGTATTTTGTACATCGTAAGCCACGTTTGGTTGTAAAACAAACCATGTTGCAGGCGAAAATTGATGCAAAGTTGCAAATGATAATTGTACAATTTGCTGCTGAAAAAGAAAAGGTTTAGAGCTTGCTATCTGCTTATAATTGGTTAATCCACTATCATAAAAGCGTTCTTGTCCTTCTCGTTTTACTATTTCAGCATTAAGCATTAACTTATAAGTCCATAGTTTTTGCTGTTTAATCCACGAAATATCTCCTCGCCACTTTGTTTGAAATATATCGCAAATAGGAATATCTCGTTCCGAAGCAAGGCGTTTTTGTATATTTTCGTGCGACATATCGGCAGAAGCCTGCAATCCGTTCCCACTTTTTGTATGCGTAGAAATTCCAATTAGATAATTGTTTCCTTCATACTTTACAGCATTTTGTAACCCTTTAAAGCGAAAATATTGCATACCAAGTCCTGTAAGATGATAAAGTACACGATTACCTTGAGGATTCATAAAAATAACATTACTTTGCTGCGTATATCTTCCAACATCTACATACATTGCAACAACTCTCTGTGGCAAAACATCGTATCCCAATCCTAAACGTAATTGAACATCGAGCGAAGTATTCTTTGGACGTGGGTCGCGGTTACGATATTCTATTGTAGATTGATAGCTTAACTCTGCACCCAATGTAAGTTTATTTTGTTTATGTGCATATCCTCCTCTAAAACGATAGTATTCACGTAGCATAGATACGGTGGTAGTATCGGCAGTTACGTATGGAAACACACGTTTATAATCGCTATTTAAGTTCCATGATACCCCCAATCGTTTGCCATTTTCATAGTACGCTTCGCCCCAAGCAATTGAGTTTTTACCAACTTTTATGTGCGATTGTGCTTTAAAAAACATCTGTTCTACGCCTGTTCCCAATTGTGCATCAATTGGAAGAGATGCTTCGCTATGTTGATAGCCAGTTTGTACTTGTGAAAAATTAGAATTATACTCGTTCAAAGTAGATATAACATTAAACGGAGTTAAGCGTTTGAAATACTGCAAATATATTTCTGTTTCTCTCACAGAATTTAGCGACTCCGAAATAGAAGTGGCAGAAATATTATTCTGCGCACTTCCAAAAATTGGCAGACAACTAACGCCTGCAATAATAATGCTATTATATAGCTTACTTAAAAACATACCACGGATCTGCCTTTACCGTTTCAAAATCGCGTTGTGAATCGTTCGTATCAATTAGTTTATGTGCTTTCGAATCATATTTTCTTCGTACTGCTTTACCATAACGTTGCTTATCGTGGTCTACTTTTGAGAACCATGCATAGCCATTATCTAATGTAGAACTTATAACATTCCACTTTTTTTGGTCTTTTATTGCTAATACTACAGCATCGGTTATCCATGTATTTGGTACTTTTACTGCGTGGAATTTCATATCTTTTACAGTTGTTCCATACGTAAACTTATACGAATAATCGTACTGATAAGATTCGTCGGTTGTAAAGGTTTGATTGTCTACACCTAAAAAACCTATTATATATGAATAGAAACCTCGATCGTGTGGTCCCCATATTGTGCGAGAATAAGTATATAGACGTTCCATATTTGGAACTTCTGGATTATCTATATCGGTAACTTTTGGATTGGTAGACTCATCGTACCATTCAAAATTAGCTTTTGAAAGATCGAAAGAATTAGGATTACGTTCGGGAGTTTTATGATTAATTGCATTATCACAAATAATGAGAGAAGCACCTGGTTGAACAGGATATTTATGATCTTTACCATGCATACCTGGTACTTTAGTTAAATATTGTACAGGTGTCTCTTTATCTAAAATATATGGTTTATAATCTTGATGAATCATTTGTTGAAATGCACTTTCACCAATAAACAATCCGTCGGCATAGAGTACTTCGTCTGAATTATTGGTTATTCTGAAGTATTGATCTCCCGTATAAGGGTCTCCACTATCACGTATAGTGCGAGCTGCAAATATTTCTGCAATTACAAAACCATTGCCCATATTAGGGAAAAACATATCAATTCCTACAACGGGAAGTTCTGTTCCGCCACCTTGCACTAATGTTTGATTCATAAGATTTCCACGAACAATGCTTCGAGTTTTTAGTTTGTTACTATAACAAGCTTTTGCTTCAAGGTCTATATTGTATAAACCTTCTGCCACTCTAATAGTATCTAAAGCTATTGTTTGTGCTACTTCGGTACCATTATTGGGTACTTTTATTGCTGAAACAACAAACAGTGTGTCTCTACCTGTTGATACATTGTGTAATTTTACTGTAATGTTCGAAAGCGAATCTACATCGTTAAACGATGAAGATAAATTTGCATTCAACGCTATTCGAGCATATTTAATGGCTGATTTTCCTCCATTTGGAACATCGTCATTGACACAACTACCAAAAAGAAGCAATGTTAAAGCGACTGTAAAAAATAATTTAATTGATGTCTTCATTTTTTTTGTTTCTTATTAATTGTTTTCTATATCTTTAATCCTACTTCCATACCAAAATAGGGAGAGAATGTGCGCCTAACTATAAAGCCATTCACGCTATAATCGGGCGCAATATAAAACACTCTATCGGCAAAAAACGAAAGAGATAGATGTTTTCCAAACTGCTTTGTGGCTTTAAAATTTAAAAGCATATAACTTCGTTCCCTACTACTCATATCTTGCCCAGCTGTACCACTCAATACAAGCCACCGTAAATAAGAATTATTTTTATCGGCTTCGGTATATGGATGCACTGTTCCCGTAATATCCATATATCCCATAGGAACACTTGATGTAGCTGGACGTTTAGTGCTGCTCATCCAAAAGCATTCGGCAGTTGCCGATAAAATTAAACCTAACTTATCTACATAAGAATCGAAAATAAAGTTGGAAGTAAATATTTGTTTATCATATTTGTCGGTGTTCATATAATATCCAGCATACTTGTCGGCAATAGCAATTCCACCAACTACTACATTTGGAGCTGAACTAAACAAAGGTATACTATTCTCGTAAATAGTTCGGAACCACGCGCCGTTTACTGTTATTCGGGTTTGAATTAAGGGAATTCGTGGAGAGGAATATTGAAACTCTATACCTTGTTTCTTTATTCGCGACCCATTTTCTGTTATTCCATAACCATCTAATATAGTATCGGTTACTACAGGTAATGTACTTAGAGAGGGTGGTCCCGTTAATGTAGATGGATTAATACCTGAAGTATCGTATTTTTTATAAACAAATGGACGCATTCGTGCTGTGCTTCGGAAACCATCTTTCATATCTTCCTGGAAATAGGTTATACTGAAATGATGTGCACCTTTATCTAAGCCCAAACGTATTTCCCATTTTTTATTACGTGCTGGTTGAAGATTAGGATTTACCGGACTAAGTTTGTAGGTACGTATATGAATGCGTTTATATTCTGAACGAGCATCCCAATAGTTCATTTCTGTAATATCTTTATATACATAATCGGGATACAAATCGAGTATTGTTGGCATCTTTGTCATCATACCAAATCCACCAGAAACAAAGAATTTAAAGCCAGAAACTTGTGGAAAATCCCATTGAACATTAATGCGTGTGTCGGCAAACAACTTTCTATGTATAGCATAATTTGCTGGAATATTGAGCATTTGTGTTGTGCGCAATCCCGCCATTGCTGTTAGTTGATGTTTTCCTAATGGTAATGTAGCATTATCTTCCACATAAAACGAAAGAATATTTGTTGCTGGAATTTCTTTATATGAACGTGGTCTACGAGCTGTTGAAGCATGTAGCGGACGTGTAATATCAAATATCTGTCCACGACCATAGTTTTTGTTCAACATAAATTCACCTCCAGCTGTAATACGATGATTTATAAGTGCTGTTTGTGCTGTCCATTCGGTTTCGCCCCTAAAAGTAGTATAAAATGGAATTCCTTCTACTCGATAGTTGCTTATATATTGGAAAGGAAGAAATAACCCATCGTATTCTCCACTTTCATAAGCTAATGGAACTACATAATCGCGCTGCAAAGCAACAGCTTCAGTCTGATGTATTTTGTCGAAAGCTACACTCGCTGTATAAGCAAAAGAGGCTCTTTGCAAGCCAAGTGGCAACAGTCTTCTATATACAATTCTATTATTCATACCTATTTTTAGGTACGATGAACGGTAACGGTCTTCTTTATGTATCTGTATTTCGGGGTCGGTTTTTACATTGTCTACATTTAAAGCATAGTCTGTTGCTCCATTCCATTCTAATATGTTGTGTTCTCCTAATTTCCATTTTCGTTGTATACGGGCAGAGATAGTTAGTCGCTTATAAGTTTCAAATTGGTTTCGTGGCTCTTTTTTGGCATCTAACAAGCCTCCATCTACATTTAAATTCCATTTTTCTGCCAACAAAAAGCCTTTACCTGCTGATATTAATTTACCATATTCATCGGCTTTCAACCGAATTTGCAGAGGTGTTTGACTACGCTTTCGTGTAATATTTATTAGTCCACTTGTTAATTCTCCATACTTAACCGATGGAATACCACGTACCACTTCAACTCGTTCTATATTGTCGGTAGGTATTTCGCGCATATCAACGCCATAACTTATATGATTTCTACTATTATCGGCATCTCCTTGAAAAGCTCCTGCTATATATTGCATATTAGCATCTGTACCTATGGGTTGTCCATCTACAATAAATTTGGTTCCTAATGAAGAAGTTGCATATTGTGAGCTTGGCGAACCTGCTTCACGCAATGTAATTACATTAGCACTGCCTAAAGATGGTATTTTTGTCATTCCTCCAGGCAACAATGCTAATAAATCGGTAAATGAAGATGGCTGTAAATGCTCCATTGCTGTTTGTCCAATAATGGTTGTACTTGTTATTCCTTTCTTTTCCGAAGCTGTAACCACCACTTCTTTCATTGCACTATTGCCTGTATACATACGTATATATAAAGGTTTTACAAGAGGAACTTGTATAATGGTATCTACTTCCTGAAAACCTATGGCAGAAATGCGAAAACGCACACTACCCTTTAAGGAACATTGAACACTAAAATTGCCTGAATCGCCTGAAACAGTTCCCCCCACTAATTTATTTTGCTGAAACAAACGTACAGTGGCACCCACTACAGCTGTTGCATCATCGCCATTTGTAATAGAACCACGCAAAATATATGCAGACATTTTTGGGGTTTGCTGTGCCTTTATAGACATTGCTGTAAGCAGAAGCAGGCCTATAATATATAAAAATTTAGTCATCCTCTTTTATTTGCGAGGCAAAAGTAATAAGAATATACATTTTCCGCAATACCTAAAAATAATGATTTACTATAGTTGTCATAAATATACCATCAATTTATAACTATCGTATCTATAAAAGAACTTTATGCCATAACTTTTTACTACGAATGTTATATGACGAGCTATAAACTCTATAACTATTAAAACTTGCTTGAATTAGTTATGGTCTACCTTCTTATGGCAAAATTTGGAAATAAAAAGAAGGTGTTGCCATTAAAACTAAATTGGTCATTAAACACAATATGTATAGTTCTTATTACTATGGTATTGTTTCCTAACATCTTTTATTTTCTTATCGACATCTTGTTTGTCTCTGTAACTTGATGTAGTCCGCTACGCCTGTGTAGTAAAGACAGACTATCTACTTGATAATAAAACAAAATATATTTAAGCTTTAACGACTGATTTGGATAAAAAACAATTGCCCTAATTTTTTATTATAAAATTTTATTTTTTAATTAGAAATTCAGAATTTTATCATTAAAAAAATCTTTTTTATAATTAATTTTTTTTGGTAGCTTCCATTAACATAAACTTTGGGCTATTTGCTTTTAATATCATACCTGGCAACCCACATAGTTTTCAAGGTCCTTAACTAATAGGAATTTCTTCTGTATACCAAATGTTCATTACGCTTTAATTCAATCACCCCATTTAGAATCTTCTACCACACTCTATAAGCATTACATCACCACATAAAGTTTTGAATAAATTTATTTTTCATGTCATATCTGTCACATCTTATGCACGCATAACACTCTCATCATTAACAAGATACGGCAAATGTTAAATATGACAGCAACGTACATTTAAACTTAATATGGTATCACTTATTGATAAATACTACCGTTGTAAAACTTTGAAAATACTAAAAATAATATGATATGAACAAAAAATGCTATCCTGTCATTCTACTATAACAAAGAAGAATGGTGTTTGTCATAGTCCAACTATATAAGTGTATAGCTTGCGGCTGCCAGTTTCGAGGTAGAAAATATTTATTAACTGATGAATTCTGGCGCACTTATTACAGTGAGAATTAGACAATACGTGAGGTTTCAGCCTACCAAATGTTCATTACACCTAATAATAATGAACTTATAATAATGGACTTAGCAACCGAATAACCGATTCCCAAAGTCTATAAAGGAAACTTTTTTGGTTTATCTCCTTTATATCTTCTAACAGCACACATTCAGTTTCATCGGTTAAGAATATATTCTTTATGCGTTGTGCCATTTCTTCGTCGTAAAAAAAGGCATTAGCTTCAAAATTGTTTTCAAAACTACGGAAATCTATATTTGCCGACCCCACAGAAGAAACATTATCATCGGCAACCAACAATTTGCTATGATTAAATCCGTTTTTATAACACAGCACTTTTACACCAGCTTTTACAGCCTGAGCAAGATAAGAACTCGATGCCATTTGAATTAATTTAGAATCGGTTTTTAACGAAACCATTAATCTAACATCTACACCTGAGAGAGCTGCCGTTCGCATTGCAAAAAATATAGGTTCAGTGGGCAAAAAGTAAGGTGTTTCCATATAAACATATTGCTTTGCACTTAGCAAAATTTTTATATATCCTTGTTCTAATTCTTCCCAAACACTGGTAGGACTACTTGTAACTATTTGTATTAAGCAATTATTAGGTTGCGTTATTTTTATTTCTGGATAATATTTCCTATCGGTTATAAGAGTTCTATCTGCATAAAACCAATCAATAAGAAAGGCACGTTGCAAACCATAAACAGCTGGTCCGTTTATTTTTATATGTGTATCGCGCCATTTTACATTTTTATTTCCTTTTATGTAACGTTGCGCAAAATTCATTCCCCCTATAAATCCAACTTTTCCATCTATAACTATAATTTTACGATGATTTCTATAGTTCACTTTCCCTGTAAAAGCTGGAAAACGCACTGGCATAAAGGGGTGAACCTCTATACCTTCTTCGCGCATTTGTTCAAAAAACTTATTTTTTGTTTTCCACGAGCCTACATCATCGAATAAAAATCTAATTTCAACACCTTTGCGAGCCTTATCTATAAGAGTGTCGCGCAGCAATCTGCCTAAAGGGTCGTCGTCTATAATGTAAGAAACAATGTGTATGTGGTGTTTTGCTTTACTTATTGTTGCAAAAAGAGCAGGGAAGAACTCATATCCCGAAACATAAACTTCGGCAGTGTTGTTTTTAAATGGTAATGCCAAATTTTGATTCATAAAAAGCTGAATCAATCTTTGATAATCGGTAGAAAGTTCCAATTGTTTCTGTTCGGCAAATTCAATCATAGATCGTTTTGTAAGTTGGTCTAAGCTTTTTTGCCATATATTACGATTTTTTCGAGTACGACGTCCAAAAAAGAAATAAAGAATAATTCCTACTAAGGGTAAAAACGATAAAACTAATACCCATGCTATAGTTTTTGCAGGCTGACGATGCTCCATTAATACCGTTATCATAGCTAATATAGCAATTACGGTGTAGGCAACAAGAACTATCCAGTGTATATAAATCATAGCAGATATTTGTTTTCTTACAGCTTATTCAATATTTCTCTCTCATACCACAATATCGTTTCCTAATTTACGTGCAAGCACATTACGCATTTCTTGTAGTTTTTTAATCTCACCCATAATTTCCATTACTTTATTCAAATCGCTTTCGGTAGATAAACTTGCTTGCAATTCTTTTAAATGTTGCTCCACATAATCCATACGATAGTCGAGAATTAAATGCATTACACGGTCGCGAAGGTCAATTTCTCGCTCTTTCATTTGCATACTTTCCGATAGTTGAAACCTATCTACGCTTAATTTTACCGCTAATGTAGAAATAAGAATATCGGGGTGATGTGTGAAATATTCTTCTGCTTTAAAATTTTCGTCTTCACTATGCTCCAAAGCCTCATTTAGAATTTGAACGGATAACGGGTTCTTAAACGACAAGTTATCTAATCCAAGATCGTATGCTATATATTGAGCCACGTTAAGATTAATTTTCTCTCCCGTTTCTTCGTTTAAAACATCTCTAATAATAAGCTTTTCGCCATCGCGCACAATGGTTTGAATCAACATTGTTTCTACTTTAGAAGCCTGCTGAATAGGTGTAGCCGGACTTAAAACTTGCTGATTGTTTTCCTGTTTTTCTATTTCGCGTTGCTGTTCTTTGCGTTGTTGTTCTTTATCGTTATAAATAAACCTATTCATTTGTGCAATAAGCGTATTTTCTTTCATACTTGTTCGGTGTGCACATTCACGCAAATAAGTGTCGCGCAAAATAGGATCTTTTATTACGGCAATACTTTGTACTATTGAATTTATTGCTTCCGACCGTCTTACTGGATCTGTTACACCATTCAACAATACGTTTATTTTAAAAACAATAAAGTCTGTTTGCTTTTTTTCTATATATTCTCTGAAGGCATCTGCTGTTAAATTACGTGCCAATTCATCAGGATCTTTGCCATCTGGAAGTAATAAAACTTTTACATTCATACCTTCTGCAAGCAACATATCAGTTCCACGCATTGCAGCATGTTGGCCAGCTTCGTCGCCATCATATAATAAAACTATATTTGAAGTAAATCGTCGGAGCAATTTTATTTGATAAACCGAGAGAGCTGTTCCGCTATTTGCCACAACATTTTCTATTCCACACTGATGCATTGATACAACATCGGTGTAACCTTCCACCATATATACAAGATCGAACTTAGCAATTGCTTTTTTTGCCTGATAAATTCCATAAAGAGCATGGTCTTTCTGATAAATTTCACTACCGGGCGAATTTACATACTTCTGATTTACTCCTTTTGTACGTGAGTCGAGCAATCTACCGCCAAAAGCTATTACTTTTCCGCTTACATTCAGCCAAGGAAATATTACACGTCCGTTAAATCTGTCTATAAGTTCGCCATTATCGCGTTCGTAACATAGACCTGTTTTTACAAGAAATTCTTTTTTATATCCAGCATCTAATGCGGCATTGGCAAATTCTTGCATTCCGGTTAAACAAAAGCCTAACTGAAATTTCTCTATAATGTCGTCTCTAAAACCACGACTTCGAAAGTATTGCAAGCCAATTGTCTTACCATCTATATTATTTATAAGCAGGTTATGAAAGTATTTTGCAGCCCACTCGTTTACAAGAAACATAGATTCGCGTTCGTTTTCTAATTGTTTCTCTTCTGTAGTTAGTTCACGTTCTTGCACTTCTATTCCATATTTCTTTGCCAAAACTTTCAATGCTTCGGGATAAGTCATTTGGTCGTGCTTCATAATAAAATTAACTACATTTCCAGCTTCGCCACAAGAGAAACATTTATAGACTCCTTTTGCTGGACTTACCGAGAAAGATGGTGTACGATCGTCGTGAAAAGGGCACAAACCTTTATAACTTGTACCTGCTTTTCGCAACGTTACATATTCAGAAATTACATCTACTATGTTTGCTGCATCTAAAATTCTATCTACAGTTGGTCTATCTATCATAAGTTATTTCAAGTGTTGAAGTTGCTACAAAGGTACAATAACAAAATAGGTATACCAAATTTGACGGTGCAGAAAACAATATTTTTACAAACTATTTAAATACAATTGGTTTATTAGGCTGTAACGCTATTAAAATGTGCCGAACATTTAATTAACGTGAGTTCGACGAATTATAAGTGTCTATAAATTTGGTGATTAGCGAAATTTGTTATAACTTTAAAGAGCTAATATACAAACAGTTATAAACAAAAATCGCTATGATCACCGAGGACAAAGTTGCTGAAATATTTTGTGTGGCAGATGACTTCTGCAAGTTTTTTGATGCAATGACAGCAAAATATACGCTAAAACCTACAGGAAAAAGGAAATATCATAGAAATTCTACAATGTCAAAGGCAGAAGTTATGTTAATAATGATTCTTTTCCACGATTCTGGTTATCGTTGCTTTATTGAAACGGTGAATGATGAACTTAAGAACATTTCGCAGGTGGAACACTCCATACATAGATACTTTGACCACTTCATCATCAACTTATTATAGGCAATTACCACCTATTTCCTATTTCCAAAGAAGCCGTCCATCAATGCACAAAGATCATTTACACTCCCCTTACATCGTTCTGAATCCGTCGAACTCACGTTATTTACTATGTGTTGAGTCTTGCGGCGAACCAATTGTTATATTCATATGGTTGCTGATTCTCTCAGCGTTAATGTGTTGTCTGTATTCATTTGGGGTTAGATGTATCTCTCTTAAGAATTGTTCGTAAAACAGTGTTGGTGTATTGTATCCCGAGTTAAAAGCCACTTCATTGACCGTAAGGTTCGAATGAGTTAGTAATTTACAAGCATATTCAATGCGTATATTGGCAAGTACTTGGAATATACTCTTGTTGGTACATTTCTTAAAATATCGGCAAAGTGACGTCGGATTCTGACTAACAAAGTCAGCAAGTTCTGCGAGAACAATCTTCTTCTGGAAGTTATTATATAAATAGGTGAATACCTTGTCAATGGCAGTATCGGTATTAGGAGCTTTGTAATGGCTGAATGCTATTGGTGATAATAGCTTTGTTTGTGAACAGTTATATAATCTTTCGAGAATCTCATACAAAGCAATCAGACGCCTTGTATAGGACTGTGAATCGAACAAAGATAACCTTGAGAGGAGTTCCTCATATAATCCTTCATCATAGAAACGTATGCCATACTGGCTTTTCGATAGCAAATCAGCAATATGTTCATAGTCTGGTAGGTTAAGAATATCGGGTGGAAACATGTCTGGACTGAACTGTATTGTTTCACTTGTACTATGTTCCATAGCTTCTGTTTCTTGGCTATTTCCCATTCTACTTTTGCATAAATGCAGATGGGGAATATTACTTCCGATAAGTGCAACGTCGCCCTTTTTGTAGTCAGCAACCCCCTCTCCAACAAATTCAGTTCCACTTCCGCTGGTAAACAGGATGAGTTCATATTCGGAATGTCTATGAAATGGTAGATTAAACTCAGTGTATGTAATGTGACTGCACATGGTTTGCACATTATGTACTATCTTTCTATCAAGTATTACCATCTTTTTCTGCAAATGTAAATATACTCTATAACAACGCAAAGATAGTGTATGTTATTATTAAAAACAAGTAGTAACTTTGCATTTTAAAGATAACTATAGTCAAAAAAAGCGGATTTTTAAAACATAACAATTAATTTTTAATTCAAAAAAGATTCTCTATGAAAGAAAAAAACAACTTCATTATACCAATGCTTTTCCTTGCTTTCATGTTCTTTACTTGTGGCTTTGCATTGGGAATCAATTCCTTATTAGTACCAGTATTGAAGGTTTCACTAAGCGTTTCGTCCACAGAAGCATATATGCTTATAGGTGCTACGTTCTTACCATTCCTTATCTTTGGTTATCCAGCAGGCTTATTGATAAGTAAAATTGGATATAAGCGTACGATGGCTGCAGCTTTTGCCATGTTTGCTATAGCCTTCGGAGTGTTTATTCTCTCTGCAGCTGAAAGGAGTTTCATTATCTTTTTATTGGCATCTTTCCTTTGTGGAACAGCTAATACGTTCCTACAATCTGCTATAAATCCTTATGTAACAATCCTTGGACCAACGGAGAGTGCAGCAAAAAGAATCTCTATTATGGGCATGATAAACAAGTTAGCATGGCCTGTATCACCTTTGTTTATTGCTCTTTTTGCAAGTAATAGTGGAGGTGTTGGCTTGGAAGATCTTGACAAACCGTTCTTGGTTATAATCTGCTTATTTGTAATCTTAGGTGTCGTAGCACTTATATCACCATTGCCAGAGGTGAAAGCTGCTGGAGAAGATGACGCCGATGCAGATTCAGCAGTGTCCGACTACGCAAACAGTAAGCATTCTGTCTTCCAGTTCCCACATCTTGTTCTTGGAGCAATTGCCATATTCTTTTATGTTGGTTCAGAGACCATCGTCTTGGGTACACTTATAGATTATGCAAGTGAATTAGGTCTTCCTCATCCTCATACGTACTCATGGATTACCCCAATCAGCATCAGTATAGGATATATCGTAGGTATTATTCTTATTCCTAAGTATCTTTCACAGACGAAAGCCTTACAGATCTGTTCCTTCGTTGCACTGTTTGGAACGCTACTTGTATTGTTACTCCCGGGTGTTTATAGTATTTATGCTGTAGGTATTATGGCATTAGGCTGCTCATTGATGTGGCCAGCATTCTGGCCTTTGGCTCTTATGGACTTGGGTAAATATACCAAGGAAGGCTCATCACTAATGACAATGGGACTTATCGGTGGTGCTGTTATCACTGTGTTGTTCGGACTTATTAAGGATGTTAGCAACATTCAATATGCGTATGGGATCTGTTTTGTCAGCTTCTCTTATATCCTTTTCTATGCATTCAAGGGCTATAAGTTGAGATAAAAACTTCTTCTTCTATAGCATAAGGATATCGGTAATCTATTTGAGAAGTGATATAAGTTGAATTGAAAACTTCTCCTTCTACAGCTCGTGAAGCTCTTTGTCCTTTTTAAAGGAGGACATAGAGCGTGCGAGCTAAATCTATTAAGTAGGCTCTCAGCTTACTGTATATCCATCATGGTCTATATTATTGGTCATGGTTCTGTCGCTGAAACACAATTAATTCTTTGTAAACTATCGTTGGAACGTTAAAAAATTACCGACTGAAAGACACATTTTTGATTGCCAATCCCGCCGTTTCTTTCGTCTTCTTCACGTCCGTTTCTCAGTCTGTTCACCCACCTTTTGAATCGGTAAAGCCGCTACCCTGATGACAAAGCACACTGACCTTACTTTGAAAAACACAACGGAACGAACAGAAACAAAAATCCTTACACTTCTCACTTCGCTATCTTTCACTTTCCCTACCATATTCCTTCTTTATCTCCTTTGTAACCTTCAAGATATCAATAGGTTACAAACGGGCTTGTAAAAGGTGCCCTTTTTACATTGCAAAACATGCCCTTTTACACATCAAAAGATCGTAGATTAAAAAGCAGATGGGAATAATCTTTACATCTGAACAGTTCTTCCCTCCCTCCGTTCTGCTCTAATGCGAGGAGAGAAAGCGCAGAGATTCCCTAAAAAACAGCTGTTATGAGCGTGTAAATCTTTATATTAAGATTAATGTTCTCACTACTGATGGTATCTGCGTAAAGCCTCTTATAGATCGCAGTCTTTCTTGTTTTTGCTTTTATGTTACCGTGATCTCGACGAATTATAAGTGTCTATGGATTTGGTAATTAGTGAAAATCGTTGTAGCATTAAGAAGCTAATATACAAATAGTTATAAATAAAAACCGTAATAATCACCTATGGAGGAGTTACTGAAATATTTTGTATGGTAGTCGATTCCTGCAAGTTTTTTGATGTAATGACGGCAAAATATACACTAAAACCTACAGGAAAAAGGAAATATCATCGAAATTCTACAATGTCAAATACAGAAGTTATGCTGGTAATGATTCCTTTTCACGGTTCTGGTTATCGCTGCTTTATTGAAACGGTGAATGATGAACTTAAGAACATTTCGCAGGTGGAACACTCCATACATAGATACTTTGACCGCTTCATCATCAACTTATTATAGGCAATTACCACCTATTTCCTGTTTCCAAAGAAGCCGTCCATCAATGCACAAAGATCATTTACACTCCCCTTACATCGTTCTGAATCCGTCGAACTCACGTTAATTACTAATTTATAGTTAATAGTGGGTATTATTTTTTCAAGGCATAAAAAAAGAGAGATGCGTTATAAAAACGACATCTCCCTATAAGTATTAAGTGTTAAGTTTGTTCCAAGCAAGTACGTTTAGAAGTTGTAGTAAACACCAAAATTAACGTTGTTGCCATCAAGACTTACACCCCAAACGTGTGAATCTTTGCTTGCACCATCGTATTTTTCAGACTTCCAACCAGCAAAACCTACGTGAGCTACAAGGCTAACTTTCTTGCTAAGATTTACAGCAATACCTGGTTTCAAACCAACTGACCATTCGTCTTTTGAAGAAGTTGCTACATAAGCGTGGTTGTAGTGAGTATAACCAAAGCCACCATCAATGAAAGCATCTACATATTTTGTACGAACTACATTAAAACGAGCATAAGGTTGAATGGTAAAATAATTGCGACTTTCGTTTTGAATATTTACAGGATTACCTTTTCCCCAACCAACTACTGTACCAATTGCTACATCTTTATTAATATTATAACCAATTTCTGGAAGAACTTGATAAGTTGTTACGTTCTTGCCACCATTCTGTTTAGAAGAAGCAATACCAACACTACCACCAACATAAACTTGTGCATTGGCAGCAACTGCAACAAATGCAACTGCGAGAGTCATTAAAATCTTTTTCATCTTAATAAAATTAATTTGTTTATACTGAATTATTAATCTTTTTACACTCCAAACTCTATTGTAAAACAGAGAGAGAAGTAATGATTTCGGGTGCAAAGTAAAGACTTTTAAATTGAACAACCAAATATTTATATCAAGTTTTTTCAAAGTGGTGTAAACGAACGTTAATATCATACCTTTTTTAGCGGTTATTTTACAATGTATTACTTTTTTTAGCAGTTACCAATTACATAATGCGTAATAGCTATCTACCTATTTTATTACATTGCATACTGTACAAATGGCTTATTCCTATTTTGCTCAAAACAATATATTCGATGTAAGCAAATAAGAGGTTGCTATTTTCTTATTATAAAACTGGAAAAATATAATGAAAAAAATTTTTTTTTTAATTACAAATACCCATTTTATAATTACTTTTTTAGCGATCTGCTATTTCGCATTTTTTTCTTAGAAATTTGCTTAAACAATTTTACACCTTATTTTATAATAGTATTTTATTCGTAATGTCGAAAAGAGAAACCAATTTTACACTAATTTTCTACATTTTGGTAGATTTTTAAAGAAAAACTATCTTGTTATCAAAAAAAATATCTATATTCGCAGCACAAATCAACATTACTACACGATAAACAGACTTTTGGAGAAGGAAAAAGCAGACAGATTCTTTTTTATTAAATCTACAGCCTGCACTACAATTTGGTTTTAGAACATTGCATTATGCAAAATAAAACAAGTAGGTCTGCTTACAATCTCAAAGTTAGCACCACAACTCGGTAGAACTATTGGTAATAAAAAAATTATAAAAATAAAAGCATATAAAGAGAGAGACTCTTTTTTTCTCTTTTCGAAGGGAGGGAAGATGGGTTAGCAATAAAGAAAAATCGTCCCTAAAGAAAAATAGGAGTCAGAGAAAACTATTCAAAACAATTTTAAAATACCTCCCTCCACTACATTTCTCCGCCCTCGAGAGAAGATGAAAGCAAGGGATATTTACATTATGAGAAAACTAATTCTACTTACTCTGGCAGCACTTGCTGCTAATGTGCAAACAACAAGTGCACAAGAAACTGGCACCATTGCCCCAAAACCTGCGTATTTTTGCGATTTTGAAAATGCAGCAACAACCGATTTTACCGACCAAATTATTACCATTAATGGAAAACGTTGGCGATTACACAACGCACGTATTACAGATTCTTCTATAAATGGCATTCCACAAGGCAAACGTGCTGTAGAAATTCTTGCAGGAACACCAAATAACGAGCCAGCTTCACTCGAACTTCTCGATACTGTTCGTGGTGGTTCTGTAGCTTTTTGTTTCGGACACTCTGGAATGGACCGTACAATTAGCCGTAGTAGCGAAGCATGGTTCGTAGAAGTTACAGAAGACGATGGAAAACATTGGCTAAGCAAACCATTAATATTCGACGATACAGATGTTACACCTATGGTTTCGTTCGATTCTCCTTTCTATGGCGACCCATTCCGCTTTAGAATACGCTTTACCGATAAGATAGGATATGGAAGCAATTGGCGTATTTTGGTAGACAATATATATGTAACACAGGGAGTAAATATTGAAGTGCCTTGGTATATTCAGCCAGAACGCATTTACGATGGTTACGAAACATCGCAAGATAGCATTACTTTTACTCCGCTAATGAGTGGATCTTCGTTCTTCTTTGGCGAAAAAGGTAGTCCGTATGCCGATACTTATATTCAAACACAAGTAGACAACAACGAACCTGTAAACTATTATATAATGCCCGAAAATATTCGCTTCAAAATGAATAATTTAAGCGAAGGAAAACATCATTTCAGCGCAAAATTTATGCGTGCTGCCGACGATAAACCATGGGTAGGACCTTTAGAAACTAACTTTGATTTTTATGTACGACCAGTTAGTAAAACCATTAAAGGTATAACAGCATTGCGCCGTGCAGAGGTTGGAAAATTCTACGATTTAGTTCCAAATGGCAACGATAGCATATTTGTTAACTGGATTAAAAGAACACGTGCGCAAAAATGGCTATTCGATGGAAAATCTGGCATATTGGTAGACGACCCTAATTATCTTGATTACTCTGCAAAACTATCTCCACACGACCAAATTGTGAAGAAAATGCGTGGACAACTATTATTAGTCGATAATAATTTGGTGTTCCGTCTCGATAGTAAGCCAGAAATTGAAGACGTACAAAATTCTAGTTTCCACTTCCGTAACTTTGTTTGCGACGATCTTAGCATACTAACAAAAGATCCTAAAACTTTTGCAGCCTATCCTTTAGCTCTTACTGGCATTAGTTTAGTGGAACCACTCAACCAAATTGACCGTTATCCTAACGGACGAATTGAAATTGCCGATATGAAAGGTAACCAGTTTATATTGCAAAATATATATCCAGACGATTTCCAGTTCTCACAATTCATTGAAGCTGGCACAAAACATTTCATTATTTTTGGTATGGTGGGCAAAACTTATATAGATGGTAAGCTTTGTTTCTACCCATTAACAGTATTGCCTGATAAAGAAGCTGAAGCAGCTGGCATAAATAATATCAAAACTAATTCGTCAGCATTGACTATTAGTCATGCAATGGGCAATTTATCGTTACAAAGTTCTGCAAACTGTACTGTAGATATTACCGATCTTAACGGTTGTGTTGTTTCGCGTATTACACTTTCTGCAAATACTATTACTCCAGTTACGCTTGGTCATGGCTTATTTATGGCTACAGCACACTTTGCTGATGGTAGCAAATATACTGTGAAGTTTGTGAACTAATTTTTCTATTACCATATAATATTGCACGCTAAGAGAATTTTAATTCGCTTGGCGTGCTTTTTGTTATATATATTATGGTATAAACAAATTAATTTACACACAATATTGTTAGTGCATCGTCAGAAAATAATAGTATAACAGTATATTATAATATGATGTACTAATGGCATTTTAAAGATTATGAATATAGTTACAAGGAAGTAGATCCATTTATTAAAAAATATTTATACCTTTGCACTATATTAACAATATCAGTTACATATTATAACTCTAAAATAGTTTTATAAGAAATGTTTTGCACAAACGAAAAAACATAATTCGAAGAAATGCAGCTTTCCTTGTTGCGAGTCGTTTTATGAGACTTTACATTACTTTCGGTCTCATCTTACGCATCATTCTTATGTATTCTACACCTACTCAAGTAAGTTTTTCTATAGTAGATGTTCTCAGAAGTCTTGGAATTGGTTTGCTTTCTGATTTTGGTGTAGGAACTTTACTCACAATACCTATCTTCGTTTTATATTTGGGATTGAACGAATGGAAATACAATAAGGTTGTTGGTTATATAATAGAAGGTGTTTTAGCATTAGGTTTTCTTTATTCGTTGTGGCAAAAATCTATTTTTCACGAATATGGCGGTGGGGCACCACTTATAGCACGACTGTTTTTGGGCTGGAAACTTGTAAGTTTCTCTATACGACTATTTGTTCCGAAATGCAGAATGGCATGGCGTCGCATAACAATGTATAGCACTTGGGCGGTATATGTGTTGTTATTTCTTTTTGTTTCGGCAGGCGAATATTTCTTTTGGCAGGAATTTGGTGTACGATACAACTTTATTGCGGTAGATTATTTGGTTTATACACACGAAGTGTTAGGCAACATTATGGAATCTTATTCTATAGTTCCGCTCATTTTGTTAGCCATAATAGCAACTGTTGCCATTATTGTTTGGCAATCGCGCAGACGACGTTTCAAATTAGAAAAACTATATACACCAAAACTCTTATTAGTGCATATTGCTATTTATGCTACAACGTGTTTATTGGCTTTTGGAATTGCATCGTTTACACAAAGTTTGGAAAGTTCTAACCAATATGTTAGTCAGTTAGAACAAAATGGTGCTGGAAATTTTGTGGTTGCCTTTTTCAATAACAAATTAGAGTACGATAAATTTTATCCAATGATGGATAAAAATGAATGTATAAACTCTTATAACCAATTAGCCAAACTTAATAAACAAGGATATAAAGAACTAAGTGTTGGAAACAGTAAGCCTCAACGCTGCAACATTGTGCTAATTACGGTTGAAAGTTTAAGTGCCGATTTTCTGAAACATTATGGAAACACCGAAAACCTTACGCCACAGTTAGACCAACTTATAGGCAAAAGTATGGTTTTTGATAGCCTTTATGCCAACGGAAACCGTACAGTTCGCGGATTAGAAGCTTTATCGCTGTGTATTCCTCCCAGTGCGGGCGAAAGCATTATTAAACAAAAAGCAAACCGAATGGGAAATCTTTCTGTGGGAGCAGTGCTGAAACAACAAGGATATACTGTGCAATTTCTATATGGAGGCGATAGTTATTTCGACAATATGGGCGATTTCTTCTCGCACAACGGATACGATGTTATAGACAGAAGCAATATTAGCAAAAACGAAATAACTTTTGCTAATATTTGGGGGGTATGCGACGAAGATATGTTCAACAAAAGCTTAAAAGTGTTCGATGCAAATGCAAAAAAAGGTAATCCATTTTTTGCACAAATAATGACAACAAGTAATCATCGCCCATATACTTACCCTGAAGGAAAAATAAAAGTAGATGGAAATCCACATACACGCGACGCTGCTGTATGTTATACCGACTATGCTATAGGGAACTTTATAAAAAAAGCCTCGCAAAAACAGTGGTTCAACAACACAATATTTGTTATTATTGCCGACCACTGTGCATCGAGTGCAGGAAAAACATCGTTGCCAGCCGACAAATATCACATTCCTTGCATTATATACAGTCCGAAATATATAGTACCGCAAGTAGTAAAAACGGTTTGTTCGCAAATAGATATTATGCCAACTTTATTGGCTTCGCTGCATATTCCGTGCAAAGTAAGCTTTACGGGGCAGAACATTTTTGCACAAAACTACCAACCACGTGCTTTTATGGCAACTTATCAAAATCTTGGATATTTGGAAAATAACTGTTTAACAATACTTTCTCCTGTAAGAAAGATTGAACAATTCAGTGTGAAATACGATAAAGATGGTACTGCAATAGAAACACCTTTACGTCAAAAACGAAACGACTTAATAAAAAAGGCGATGGCTTTCTATCAGTATACCAATATGTATTTGCACAGATAAACGAAAATTTTAACTTCTACCCGATAATTTAGGGTTATAGTAGATAAAAAAGAAACATATTTATAAGTCTGCTTCTATCTGTTTTGATAGCAAGCAGACTTACTTTTTATGGCATTTACAATATAGTTTCGGCAAAACCATTTTGAAAAAAGCAACTATAAAAGGAAATAAAACATAGACCCTTATTATAACAAAACCTTTGTTCCATTCCATTCGTTAGCGTATTGGTATATTCTGTAAGAAAGATGCTCGAAACGTATTACAAATTTTGCTGCGTTTTTCCTAACATTATGTATAAGAAAATGGAACCAACAATATAAAGACACGCGAAATTATGTGGACGCAACAATTTTTTTACGTCATTCTTTTGTTTTTCTTATGTTAAAGTTCTACTTTTGTAGGCATAAGATAGTATTACCAGTGTACAAATAAAATACACAAACATATAACATCGCAATAAAAAAAGGAATGAAAATATTTAGTACAGCACCAGAAGGTAACGATATGGCTGATTTGGAGAATGCACGATATATAAATTTAGCATTAAAACAAATAGAACAAAATGTAGAATGGTTACGAACAACCAATAAACCCGTTCAAGCTGTTCTAACTCATATAGATATATTGGTTATGTTGGCAAATAAATTTCCTGTAAATGCAAATCTTTTAATAAGAAAACATAAAGTTCAGGAATGGAAAACTGTGTTTAACGAGTGGTTCGACCGTTGTGGCAACAAAATTCCTGCGAAATATAGAGATGGAATTAAAGCAAATGCCGATGAACTATTTGCACAATTGGAACAATATGGACACTAAATGCTAAATTAGACTATTGTGAGAGTTTAATATCACACCTTAAGCCATCGAACTTTATTGTATATTTTAGAAAACATATATGGTAAATGTTTGTTTTAGAAGGCTATATAGGGGTGGAACTATGTAGAAAACAAAACAAGCAGCGCATTTGTTATGAATAAACAAAATACATTCGCACTTAAAATAGAGGGCAATAAACAGTGCTTTGGCTATTTGGAAGCATTAAATACATTTAGATTTAGTAATAATAGACGGTTTCCCACCTCCTATATTAGCTTTGTAAAGCAATACGGATATGGTTTAACAGCAAACAATTTCCACATTTATATACCATTAGATACGTATGGCGACTCTCTTTTTATTAGAACAAACGAAATTCGCTCTACATATTTCTCTGATATTATAAACGGCGACATCTGGTTTGATATAGATCCAAATGTAACTCCCACTATTCTGCGTAATCTTTACCCATTTGCCAGTAGCGATAATGGCGAATACTTGTTTTGGGATATAAATTCTTCTGATGATAGTGGCGAAGAAATGGATATTTATATAACAGACTTTAGAGGAATAGAGCTAAAGAAAGTGGCTTCGAACTTATATGAATTTATTTGCAAAATAACAAATGCCAATAGCTATAAAGAAATTATGCCTTTTGCTACTCAGCCTCTTCCAAGTGTATTTAAGGCATATACTCTAAACAATACAATTTTGAATGGTTGAATTAAAGTATACAATATGAAACTGAAAGAACTAAAAACATTATTTAAAATAAGCATAGAGCAAACACTGTTAGAACCTCTGCTTAAAGTTGGCTTTAAATGGAAAAAAAGTAGTATGGGGTTTCAAAGAAATAAAGGCGATTTTAGTCAATCTATCTTATTCTTTTTAAGTCCAATTAAATATTACGACGACGAAAGTATAGGCCATATCACCATTATGATTCGTTTAGATGCTCCAAAAATAACCGAAATAGCTACACAACTAAAAGGAGCCAATAATAAATTTGATGCTATAGATACATTTATAAATGTTGATGCTGGCATTTTTGTTGGTACACATACCTTAGAGTGGCGTCCAACTTCTATCGATAATATGAATGAACTTATAGAGAACAATATAAAACCGCTTATTATAAACACAATAGTTCCCACTTTAAATAACAGAAGTTCTGTGCAAAATGTACTCAACGACTTTGAAAACTCCGAAAACTATCTCTTCGCAAATAGTAAAGAAGTTAATGCCTTGTTGGCTATTGCAATGTATTATATGCAGAACGATATTGCAAATGCAAAGAAAGTTATCAACAAATTTCTATTGTCGGACGATGTATATAGAGAACGATATAAAGATGCTCTATTAAGATTGAACATTTAAGAACGAAACAACTGTTTGTGTAACCTTAGTATCGCTATAAACAAAACGCAAACAAAGCAGTTTCTACATATAAGACATTACGCCCTAAATACGCTAATATTAATTTAAAATTTAAGACGAAAACATTTTTTCATTATAAAATAAAATTTTGTAATTAATATTTGCGTGTTTTCTTATTAAAAAAATATTTATTTTAATAAGAAATTTCTACTCCTTAATTTCTATGCCACACAATATAACAAAAAAACTGGTGTTTTTTGCCATTTTGCTATACACTTTTTTTGCTATATTAGCTACCTTTGCATACACAAAATCTGTTACACTGTAGATAGTAAAACACAGGTTGGTTCACACAACACAATAAAAACAGGTTCGTTTCGTTATAAATAATACAAAATCTAATTTAAGAATGCATTACTGTGGAGGAACTAAATTTCAGTATAAAAGAGCGTATAAACCTAAATTCGTATTCCGATAGTAAAGGGTGGAGAGGATATTGTGAAAGAAATAAACCTTTTACAATAGCTCGTGCTAATAAAATTGTTAACTATTTCAGTCAATTCTTTAGCCGGTTCGCACCTAATGTAACTATTGTGTATAACTGTTTTAAAATAAAAGAACACGAACTGGGCAATAATAGCATAGCTAATTTTGTGAAATACATAGAGAAATATTTGATAGACTTTGGATATATAAAAGTAGCGAGCAATTCGGTTTACGATAATCCAGATTGTTTATCAACGAATTTTGAAATAAAACAAACCACCGACTACGATATAGTTTCTATGTTTGCTTTACTAACAATGATAGATGATGGAATAGACGGTCATTGTTTCTTTGTTTTCAACGAATTAGGACTTATAGCTTACCCACACGACAATACAGGTTTTGGTTTTATTCGTTTTAAACGAACAGAAATTTGTTACGAAAATATATTTCTCCAAAACGTTTCTCTAATTTCAGGCTTCGAAAGTCAATTGGTATACTGATAAATGTATACAGAAAATAGCCAGTGATAGAGCAACTGAATTAGCATACAAAATAGTCATAAAGAAAACAACATACTAAATAGTCGTAAAAAACAATCTAAAAAAGTAGATATATGTACACCCGTTTATCGCATAAAAGAACAAAGAAATATTACAGAGAAATAGTAGATTTAGCTATTGAAGAAACCCAAAAACTGTTAGAAATATCGCCAGAAATAGCAATGTATCGTTCCATTCTTAATCAGCTTATAGATATAAAACACACCATAATAGAACAGTGTAAGGTGTTTTCTGTGATGGATTTGTATCGTAAATATTCGTTAGGGCTTATTGCAGTGAAGAATTTTGATGAGGCAACCGATGAATATGCTCAAAAGCTAATAGATAGTTACGGAGGAGCTTTCGACTATTATGATATGGTAGAAGAATAAAAATGCAATATCTTCCCCAAAAATATCCCTTCCTCTTTCTATAAATGTTTCTAACAAATAAGTCTAATTCTAATTTGTTGTAATATAAATATTCGTAGAATATAGCCATTTAATTTTTAGGTGTAATAAATATAATTTATATCACCTATAATATAACTTGTTTTGTATATCAAGAATATATTATTACAGGAGTGGTATAATAATCTGTGAGGAATAAAAAACAACTTTAGGTGTTCTCGGATTAGAAACAGATATTATAAAAAAGATAACTTACGAATATTTTAAAAGAATTGTATTTTAGAGATACTTTTTAAAAAGTAAACTGAAAATATATTAAATATGTTAATTATGACAAAATAACTGTGTTTAAGTTTGCAATTAAATCTAATATCTTTTATTTTTGCTAACGAAAAGGCAAAAAATGTTGCTTTATGTAAACCAGAAGCCTCTTGTAAATTACTAATAGTGCAAGAGATTATTATATT
>NZ_GL982513.1:2150768-2160954 GCF_000220255.1 Prevotella pallens ATCC 700821 | reverse complement strand
TATATAACATTAAACATTAATACAGATACGTGAACTAATAAGAATTTTGATAGCTAAAAATATATGAACTAACTAAAAACTTGTTTTTAAGATAGTTATAATAGCTATTAATATAAAAACTTAGTAAAGTATATTGAGAACAAGTTTACCTTCTCTAAAATTAATGTAGTGCAGATTTTGTAGGTAGTCAAGTAGGTTTTTATTTAATCTTATTGACATAATTATTAACTAATTAAAAACAAACTAAAATGAAAAAAGCATTATTATTTACACTATTAAGCTTGTTTGCTTTAATAAGCTATGGTCAGGAAATTACTATTGATGTTACGAAACCTGGAACACTATCTTCGCTTATTGGAGATAAGAAGTACAATATCTCTAATTTAATAATAAAAGGCTCCTTAAATGGAGATGATATTATTACTTTGCGGGATATGGCTGGCATAACAAAAGGAGGTTCACCCTCAAAAGGACGATTATCTAATTTAGATTTGTCAGAAACTTCAATTGTTTCTGGTGGCAATTCTTATATGTACGATTACGGTTCTTATGAACAATATTACACTAAACAAGATACACTTAATACATATTCGTTTTACAATTGTCCGGCTTTGGAAATAATAACTCTTCCTAAAACATTAAAAGCTGTCGAAAAAATGGTATTCAGTGTATGTCCTAATCTTAAAGAGATAAATGTTCCTAATGAAAATACATTTCTAAAATCTGTCAATGGCGTATTGTTTTCATTAGCAGATAGCAAATTACTCCGATATCCTTCAGCATATTCAGGTGGAGACTACACAATACCTAATGATGTTAAGATAATAGGTTATGAAGCCTTTGCAGATTGTCTTAATCTAAATTCGGTTGATATACCTAATAGTGTTACAACTATTGAAGGAGTAGCTTTTACTTTCTGTATTTATAACCATAGAACAACCAAAACTAATCAGAAATATCCGAGTGTAAATCTTTAATTACCAGCATATTCTAAAATTTAACACTTTTCGGTTGCCATTTGTCGCTTCCCAAATTTCCACATATTTTTGAGACGTATTTCTGACGTGGAGAATTTGCGGGGCTTGTTTTTTGTCACACCGTGCAGACAGTTGACAAGGGTTTACAACCGTTTACGACAAGCGACAATAACCGCCCCGATATGCGGAAACAGTCACACTGTGTAGAAAAGCGACAATGGTTGACTTCCGTTCACATCCGTTTACCATTTCAGAGATATAGGATTGAAGAAATGAACCATTAAACGATAAAACGGTATGAAAGCAACCAGAAAATGCAGTTTTTGCGGCAAGTCCTTTGTAACCCGAAGCGGTATGCAAAGATATTGCAGTGAGGCTTGTCAGGCAGAAGCCAAACGAGCCAGAGTGATGCAGAAGAACAACCTCTTCAAAGTCGCCCAACCCTTGATGGAGATACAGCATCAGGAGTATCTCACCTTTTCCAAAGCAGCCATCCTCATGGGCTGTTCCCGACAGTACATTTACAAACTTGTAGCCATCGGCAAGCTGAAAGCCTCACGCATCAGCAACCGCATGGCATTCATCCGCAGAGCCGACATCGAGCAGATGTTGGAGGGCAATCCCTATCACCGCATCCTGCCCGGCAACACCTCCACACCAAGGAAATCATCTTCATCTTCCTTACCTGCCAAAAGAGAAAAAAGGGAAAAGGAAAGCGAAGAAGTGTTGGACTTCTATTCGGGCGAGGAGGTGATGTCCCTTTTTAAGGTAAAGCAGTCATGGCTTTACACTTCCGCCAAGCGTAACCATATCCCCATCTGCCGTATCGCAGGAAAGAACTATTACAGCAAGAAGCATATTGACGAGTTTTTCGGTGTGGCAGTTGATATTAGCGAAATTACCGACTGGCTACTGACCGAGGAGGTGGAGGAACTGTTCGGCATGAAGCCGACCGCACTCCGTGCCTACACCTATCGCCATAAGATACCCACTAAAAGAGAGTACGGGCGTACCTATTACTCCAAATCACATTTGAACGAACTCCGCAGAACTGACCTTGTGAACGATGAACGCTACTATACCGTTGAGCAGGTGCAGCAAATCTATGGTCTTTCGTCAGCCAACATCTGCCATATCGTCAAGGTGAAGCACATCGAAAAGATAAAGGTGGGTGTGAAAAACCTGCTTTTGCGCTCAGATGTGGAGCGTGTCATGGCTGAAAGGAACAAATAACCGTGAAAAATCGGGATTATCGAAAATTATTTCAAAATGATGTATCGTGGAGGTATTCACGGATATTTCACGTTGTTCCTTTGCCATCGGAAACATGGATACAACTCCAAAATGTATACAACCAATTAAAACATAATTATTATGAGTAAATGCAAAACAGTTACCTTGCGTAAGCGCAAGATTAAGAACGGGACACAGTATTCACTATGCCTTGACTACTATCCCGGCTACCGTGACAATGTCACCATGAGAGTGATTACACGTGAAGCCTTAGGAATTTACATCTTCGCCAAACCTGCAAACCAGCAGGAACGGGACTTCAACGCACGCATGATGAAGAAAGCGGTCATCCTGCGCAACCAGCGCTACGAAGCCATTTTCAATGAAAACAACGGCTTTTTTGACAAGACCAAGATGAAGGGCGATTTCCTTGCCTATTTCAAAGGACTGGCTGACCGCAAGAATATCAAGTGGCAGCACGTATACAAGCATTTCCAGCGGTTCGTGAACGGCAAATGCACCTTTGAGGAGGTGGATGTGGATTTGTGCCGCAAGTTCATGGAATACCTGCTTGATGCACCCCAATCCATCCACACCAACCAAAAGCTGCACATCAACTCCGCAGCAGGCTATTGGTCAACTTTCCGTGCCGTGCTGCACACCGCTTACCGTGACAGGAAGATAAAGGAGAACCCAAACGGCTTCTTAGACCGCATCGAGTGCATTCCCACCATCAGGGAGCATTTGAGCCAAGAGGAACTGATACGGCTTGCCGAAACACCCTGTGAGGAGGAGGTCTTGAAAAAAGCTTTTCTTTTCGCCTGTCTTACGGGACTGAGAAAGAGCGACATCAGACAGCTCACGTGGCAGCAGATACAACCATACACCAACGGCAGGATGTTCGTTACCACCCGTATGCAGAAAACCAAAGAAATAGTGCATAACCCCATCAGTGATGAAGCCTATGGACTGCTGGGAGAACGGGGCGAGGGACTTATCTTTGAGGATTTCAAGGACAAGATGCTGCAAGGACCACTCCAACGGTGGCTCACGGCAGCAGGGATAACCAAGAAAATCACCTTTCACTGTACCCGCCACAGCTTCGGAAGCCTGCACGTGGAAATGGGAACGGACATGGCTGTCATCCAAGCCTATCTCGGACATAAGAACATTACCACCACACAAATCTATTCCAAGATAGCAGCGCAGCAGATGTGTCAGGTGGTGGACAAGATAACCTTGAAGCGCAAGGAGGCATAAATGTCTCACATTGACAGGTATTCAGAGGGGCGGTTATGGCTACAAGGCTATAATCGCCCCTCTATGTTTTTGGCTTGATGCCACCATTTATAAGCCCCTCAGAGTATGAAACAGAGTATGATATGATGACATTTCGTGAAATACATTGAAAAAGACCGTTCTAACCGCAAATAACGGGCAGTAATTGGGAAAAATAGCATTAACTTTGCACAAAATAATACAGGAACATTCAATCTCTCAACGAAATATGGAATCATCAATCAAGGACAAATACATCATCTTGGGCTTTGTCGGCTTCGCCATCGTCCTAATATCTTCCATTGCCACGCTGGTAATAGCGGACAGCTTCAACCAAGACAACTTTGTCAGGTGGATAGTATTCGTATGCTGTAACCTGTTGGGATGGTTGCTCTATCTCTCCTTTCAGACACTTATCTTTGATACATACGAAATCTACAAAATCAAGTTCGGCAAGAAAGAAACGATTGCCGAAGCCATAGAGGTGCAGGAAGAACTGTCACAAAATACACTTGAAGAAGCCACATCTGTGCCTGGACCTACATCAGTCCCTGAGCCTGTACCCGAATCATCCCCGACAAAAGAAGAGACACTTATCCAAACACAACCGATAGAGCTTACTATCGCCCCGGATCTTCACGAAAAGAACCGTGCCAATTACGCAAGCAGAGAGCAACGGGAAAAGGAAGAGCGCATCCGCATGGTCATGGAGTATTGCCATTATTACCTGCCTCGCATTGCCGACCAAGAAACCGTGAACCACATCTGTACTGAGGTGGACAAATGGATGAATCTTAACACTTATACCCCGAAGCCCATACAAAGACCGTTTACCAAAGACATCAACAACATTCCACTCCGTCACTTCGTATGGAATATCTCTGAGCGTTTCCTGTACAAGAGATACTACAATGGGGATAACCGTGCCAAGTTCATCAAAGCCCTTTTCCCGAAATCGTTTGCTGATACAGACTTATCAACCATCAAGAATTTCAAGGTAGAGCCGTTAAAGACGGAAATTCCCATTGATGAACCCGAAAACGGCAAACTTGATTTCCACTATCCCGAGGATTATGTGCGGAATTAGGATAATCACGACACCAACGACAACCATCCGGTAACTCATAACCGCCTGTTTTACATCGTTTCCCGAGTAATTTTACCCGTCATTTATGGCTGGGCTTAATTATTCGGGAATTATTTTGCAATGACGTGTCGTGGAGATATTCACGGATATATCATTTCAGTCCTTTGCGCCAAGTCTTACAAAAGAGACGAGTACGCGAATGGAAAAATCAATTCTTACCTTCAACGACCTCCCCGAGGTTGTCGCTCAGCTTCGAGACGAAGTGATGAGCCTGAAAAGCCTGCTCGCCGAGCAGCGCAGTGTGAACAATGCCAAAACGGTGGACACCCACGTGCCCATGTCTGTGGACGAGGCAGCAGAGTATTTAGGTATCCCTAAGGGTACGCTCTACATGAAACTGTCAGAAGGGACAATCCCTGCCACCAAGCCCGGCAAACGCTATTGCCTTTACCGTGACGAACTGGACAAGTGGCTGGAAACCGCCCGAAAGAATCCCATACCGTTGTCAGACGAGGAACTGAACAAGTCCTTATCCTCTTCCCACCGTCGCAAGCCCAACCCACGTAACTGGTGAATGATATGGAAGAGGATAAGAACTATATCAACCTGATACGTGGCGACCTCACAAAAGCATCCCAAGCGCATAACGGTATGCCCGACAGTGTAGGCATGATGAATATCAAGACGGCAAACCAAACCATTCTTGAAGCATCGTTATTGCCTACGCCCCGTGCGCTGTGGGACAGCTTTTGGTACGAGGGGGAACTCTCCTGCTTGTTTGCCGATTCCAACGTGGGCAAGTCCATCCTTGCCGTGCAGATAGCCGACCGCATCGCCCGAACCGACAATGTGCTGTATCTGGACTTTGAACTGTCCGAAAAGCAGTTCCAGCTCCGCTATACCAACGAGCATGGAGAGCTCTACACCTTTCCCGACAAACTCTATCGGGTGTCTATTGACTGCAACCAGCTTTTGGATGCCAACTTTGAGGAAGCTATCATAGGCGGCATTGAACAGATGGCTGTGCAGACCGACTGCAAGATTTTCATCATTGACAATCTTACCTACCTGTGTTGCGCCATGGAGAAAGGCGATGCCGCAGGACGGCTGATGATTCAGCTGAACAATCTCAAAAAGAGATATGCGCTCTCTATCCTTGTCCTAGCACATACGCCCAAACGCTCTTTGGATTGTCCCATCACATCCAACGACCTTGCCGGAAGCAAACGGCTCTACAATTTCTTTGACAGCGTGTTCACCATTGGAAAAAGTGCCCAAGACGGAGGGCTTCGCTATGTGAAGCAGCTTAAAGTGCGCTATGGCACGTTCTCTCATGATGCGGATAATGTAATCGTTTACGAGATTGACAAGGTGGATGCTTTCTTGCAGTTCGTGTTCAGGGGCTATTCCACGGAAAAGGAACACTTGAAAAAATTGGGCGACAATGAATCAAGCCAAAGGGATTGCCAAATTCTGCAACTCTCCCAATCGGGCAAGTCCGTCAGGGAGATAGCCTCACAGGTGAATTGTGGCAAGTCCACCGTAAACCGTATCATCCAGCGCAGCAAAGAGAGTAAAAACGCAGGTGTCCCAAGTGTCCCACTGTCCCAACCCTTAGAGTGTGGGACAATGGGACAGGATGGGACAGCCGACAATCAACCATCAAAAACGGACTAAGCTATGGGCAATTATTCATTACAGAAGTATAAAGGAACGGCAACACGGCATACCTGCCCCAAATGCGGAGACAGGCATTCTTTCGTCTATTACGTGGACGAAAATAATGTGCCGTTGCATCCATCGGTCGGCAGATGTAACCACGAAAGCGGTTGTGGGTATCACTACACTCCGAAAGAGTATTTTCAAGAGCATCCTGAACACAGAACTACCAATGATTTCTCTTTTGACAGGCAAAGAGCAGAGCAGAAGAAAGTGAAGCAGCAAAGTAAGCCGACAGCCATCGGCTATATTCCCCCTCACTATGTGGAGAAGTCGCAAAGCGAGCGTAGCAATTTCTTCCGTTTCCTCTTCACACTCCTTACTTCCTACTATGGCGACAAGGCGAAAGAGGTGTTGAAGCGGTTGTTGGAGGAATACCGTTTGGGGGCTACCCGTGACGGCTCTGTTATCTTTTGGCAGATAGACAGGACGGGCAAGGTACGCACGGGAAAGGTGATGCAGTACAATCCCGAAGACGGACACCGTATCAAGGGAGGACAGACATCGGCAGTGAACTGGATACACAGCATATTGAAAAAGCAGCGTGTGTTGGCAGAGGATTGGCAACTATCCCAATGCCTTTTCGGGGAACACTTGTTGAAAACGCATCCCGACAAGGTGGTGGTCTTGGTGGAATCCGAGAAGAGTGCCGTTATCGGTTCTGCTATCTTCCCCGATTATGTATGGCTGGCTACGGGTGGTAAGAGTCAGATGAGAGAAGAGAAACTCCGTGTACTGTCAGGGCGAACCGTGCTTCTCTTTCCCGATGCCGATGCTTATGCCGAGTGGAAACAGCGAGCCGAGAGCATGTACTTTTGTAAGGTGGTGGTTTCGGACATCATCGAAAGGAATGCCACCCCGAAACAAAAAGAAGCCCATATCGACATAGCCGATTGGATTATCTTTCAGATACGGGAGGGCAAGGTGATGAGTACAGCCAACCACTTGGTCGAGGCTGAGAGAATCCTCCAGCGGATGATAGAGAAGAATCCCGTCCTGCAAAAACTGATAGACGATTTAGACCTTGTGCTGGTCGGTGCATCTCCAATCGGCAACGATGATGAAAAACCTCCCTGACGGAGGAGAGCGGAAGCCGTAGGCTGGAGTTTGCAGACAATGGCTTGCCATTGATATAGCCCACTATAACTACACGCTCCGCTTACGTAGTTGTGGGCTCTCCCGAGGGGATTAGGGTTTTACCCTAATGACCCACTCAGGGCGTTTCTCCCCTGAGAACCCAGAGCAAAGAGTGACCCTCTCTTTGCAATCTCCGCTTATGGGTTGCACCCCTAAGAACCCCATGCGTTTACGGACAGCGGAAAAGCAAACAATAAAGTACAAACCAAAAAACAAGTATCTATGGCAACAAAATCAAGCATACATATCAAGCCCTGCAACATCGCATCGAGCGAGGCTCACAACAGGAGGACTGCCGAATACATGCGCCACATCGGAGAGTCCAGAATCTATGTCGTTCCTGAACTATCCACCGATAACGAACAGTGGATAAATCCCGACTTCGGCAGTCCGGATTTGCGGATGCATTATGACAATATCAGACAGATGGTAAAGGAAAAGACCGGACGTGCCATGCAGGAAAAGGAGCGTGAACGCAAAGGCAAGAACGGTAAAATAGTCAAGATTGCGGGATGCTCCCCCATACGTGAAGGAGTGCTGCTTGTCAGGTCGGACACCACACTGGCAGACGTGCGTAAATTCGGTGAGGAGTGTCAAAGACGCTGGGGAATCACACCGCTGCAAATCTTCCTGCACAAGGATGAAGGGCATTGGCTGAACGGTCAGCCGGAAGCGGAAGACAGGGAAAGCTTCAAAGTCGGGGACAGATGGTTCAAGCCGAACTATCATGCCCATATCGTTTTCGACTGGATGAACCACGAAACAGGAAAGAGCCGAAAGCTCAATGACGATGACATGATGCAGATGCAGACCCTTGCATCCGACATCCTGCTGATGGAACGCGGGCAGTCAAAGGCTGTCACTGGTAAGGAGCATCTGGAACGGAACGACTTTATCATTGAGAAGCAGAAAGCTGAACTGCAACGCATGGATGCAGCCAAACGGCACAAAGAAGAACAGATAAATCTTGCCGAGCAGGAACTGAAACAGGTGAAATCAGAAATACGCACTGACAAGTTAAAGAAGACAGCCACCACGGCAGCGACAGCCATAACTAGTGGAGTTGCTTCTCTTTTCGGGAGTGGAAAACTGAAAGAACTGGAACGTGCCAACGAAAAACTGCAAGACGAGGTTTCAAAACGGAACACCAATATTGAAAAATTGCAGAGCCAAGTACAGCAGATGCAGAAACAGCATGATACGCAAATCCACAATCTCAGAGAAATGCACAGGCAGGAACTTGACATGAAAGAAAAAGAACTGTCACGGCTCGCCAGAATCATAGACAAGGCTTTCAGGTGGTTTCCGATGTTCAGGGAAATGCTGCGCATGGAAAAGTTTTGTGCCATGCTGGGATTCTCTAAAGAAATGACTGAAAGTCTTATAGTCAAAAAAGAAGCCCTGAAATGTAGCGGTAAAATCTATTCCGAGCAACACAGGCGGAACTTTGATATAAAGGATGATATTTTAAGGGTGGAAAATGACCCTGACGATGAAAGCAGGCTGAACCTGACAATAAACAGGAAGCCGATTGCCGACTGGTTCAGGGAGCAATGGCACAGGCTTAGATATGGAGCAAGAGTGCCGCAACAGGAAGAAAGAAAAAGTAGAGGATTCAAATTATAATAGAAGCAATTTGATTAGTAATCTAAAAGCACTCCGATAACGATTAGAGTGCTTTTAGATTGTTTATCATTAATTATCAAAGCAAGTGCAGTTTAAGATTTTACTGAAGTTTGCATTAATAAAGAATATACTACAGCTGATATATGCGCAACATATTGTGACGCTTGTGATTCATTTCCCTTGAAATCCTTAACAAATACCGCTAAGGTATAACTGATATTATTAGGCAGACATATATAGGCAACATCATTGTGAGCTGCAAGAACACCATTTTCATTAACATAACCTGAACCTGTCTTATGCGCTATAACAACCCCTTCTTTATCAAGAAGTGGAGCTGCTATCCTATCTACACCTGTTTTGCATTCTTTTAACGTATTCTTAATGAAACTTTGTTTCTCATCATCGATAAGACCTTCAGTAAACAAACGATTCATCAACATTGCAGCACCAAGAGGAGATGTATAGTTAGAGTAAGCCTTGTTATGGTCAGCCGACATTTCCTCTTCCGTATAAGCTATCTGAAAACTTGAACGAGGAATGAGTGTGGCTATAAAACTATCTGTTTGAGCGACATTAACCATATCCTTAAACATAAGGTTGCTTGCATTGTTGTCACTCTGAGTAAGAGTATAACGCAGCAAATCTCTCACTGTCAATGATATGACTGGCCCTGAATAATCTTTCAGCATAGGACTCCAAGTCTTTGGGTCAAGTTTATCCCTATTTATATTTACTAAGGTATCAAGTGAAATTCCTTTATTGTCAAAGTCATTACAAAGAGCTAATGCCTGATGAACCTTAAACACACTCATCATAGGATAAACACTCTTATTATTGACCTTAACCGTATCTCTGTTATTAACAATAACCGCCACACCAATTTCGCCAGGACAAGCTGAGACAATTTGAGAAATGCTATCAGTCAAAACATTTGTTAAAGGAGGATTTGCGCTATCTTTTGTCGCTGATTTATGGAACAATGAAAATACCAAGATGAAAATGCAAACTAAAGCTATACTCAAAACTACGATTTGTTTTTTTCTGTTTTTTTCCATGTTTATATTATTTATATTTGTTTGACGAGAATATCTTTATTTGCCGACAAAGGTACATAACTTTACGGAAA
>NZ_GL982513.1:2140955-2150718 GCF_000220255.1 Prevotella pallens ATCC 700821 | reverse complement strand
ATAAATAGACAGCTGTGGGGAAAATGTGGGGAAAAATTAGATAATTAAAAAGGCTAAATGACTGGAAATAATCACTTAGCCTTTTAATCCGTACCCAGACCCGTACTTCGTAATTGCTGCGCCCATCATTCAAGACTGTCAAATCGGGTCTTTCCTGTCAAGCCAATGATGCCTATGCGTATGCCAAACACATGGATTACGGATTTCTCGTTCCGTGAACAAACACTTTATCCGCAACTCTGCTATGTGGTGTATTGGCTTAACTCCATTTCTATGGGCAACACTTTTGTTGCAGATTTCAAGCAGCTTTTATCGAAATACCCATCAGTAAGAACTCGTTTATTAGGCTTTCCTCATAATTGGGAACAAGAGCCTTTGTGGAGATAAAATAATTGCCCTGTTTCTTAAAAAGCACTGGGGCAAACCAGCTCCGTCTTTAATTGTTTCCAATAAATGGATTGTTTCAAGCCCCTATAGAAAGAGAACAAAAATTCCTGTGTGAAAATTAATCTACGACAAGGAGCAAGCAAGGAGCAATATCAAACAAAAATCAATACCTTTGCAGTACATATGAGATAGACCAAAACAAAAGTGGAATATCGGAAACGAATAGCAAGGAAAAGAGAAGAAACGACCCAAGTTGATGTCCTTTTTGAGTTAATAATCAATAAAAGCGTTAAATCTTCACCTTTTAGAATGTGCAATTAAAAATAACAACCATATTTCTGACTTATTATCTATAAAATATTGAGTAATAATCGGTTGTAAATACACTTTCTGTAAAAAGATTTCCTTAATAGAAATTCCAGCATCGGTAACTTCAATATCTGCAAGTGCTTTTAATTATTGTACACGGTTGGAAAATATAAATGTGGCAGATGATAATTCATATTATAAATCGGTAGATGGAGTACTTTTCAACAAATCGATGACAGAAATTTTACGTTACCCACTGTATAAAAAAGGAGCTTATGAAATACCTCAGACAGTTATTGTTGTTGGCGAATATGCTTTTCATCTAAGTACAGGACTTACTGAAGTTGTTTTGCCATCTACTTTAAAGGATATAAAGAAATGTGGTTTCTTTAATTGTTCAAAACTTACAGAGTTGTATTTACCATCTACAGTAGAAACAATTGGAAATAGTGCATTTGGTTCTTGTGCAAATCTCTCAAAAATAGTGATGTCTAATGGAATTATATCACTTGGCAATTGGTCTTTCGCAGGTTGTAAATCTTTAGAAAACATAGAATTACCAACTACACTTACAACTTTTGGAGAAGGAAGTTTTTCTGATTGTCCTAAACTAACAGCCATTTCAATTCCAGAAGGAACAACCATTATACCTGCTAGTTTTTGTGCAAACAATAAATTATTAGTTAGAGTCTCATTACCCCCTACTGTAACTAATATAGGCGACTATGCCTTTTATTCTTGTAAGGCAATGAGAAACTTATACTGTTATTCTGATAATCCACCAATATGTGGCATTTATCCTTTCTATGGTGTTGATAAATCGAAATGTACACTTTATGTCCCAGAAACATCTATTGAGAAGTATAAAACAGATAATGTTTTTAAAGAGTTTACATCTTTCTGTGGTATACCAACGAACATAAATGTAACGACAGAGAAAACAAAACCAATAGCTATATATAAGCTTGATGGACAAATTGCACCAGTTAACTATTCTGGTATTGTTATAGAAGTGATGCCAAATGGTGTTATACGAAAAACCTTTATTAAATAAACAATTATAGGGAGATGTGTTATGAAACAATATAAGTTATTTGTATTTACAACAGTATATCTCTGTATTTTGCAGACTTCTTTGCTATCTGCGCAACAGCGTATTACTATGCAGAATGCAGTTAAAACAAAATTGCCAACAGTAATGTCTGTTAAAACAAATCGTAAAGTTCTGACCAAAACAGATACAGAAAATAATTCACGATATGTACAGAATTTCGACGATAAGGCAGCATTCGAAACATTTATGGTGGTTAATAAAAATAATGATGAGTGTACTTGGACTTATGATAGTCGTGTGAAAGCAGCGCGATATAACAATAGTAAAACACTTGCAGCTGACGATTGGCTTTTATCGCCTAATATCAAGCTCGATAATAAGCACGCTTATATGCTCAATTTTAAATATCGTGCAGGATTTTGGAGCTATACTGAAACTTTTGAAGTTGGGATAGGAACAGAAATTGATACAGAAAACTATAAAATAATAGTTCCACGTATAGAAACCGCAGTAGATTCATTTCAAAATAATGAAACAGAATTTACAGTAAAGGAAGATGGAGATTATAGAATAGGTGTACATGCTATGAGTAAAGCAGATCAATACTATTTATTTATTGATGATATTTCTATTTCAGAGAAAGCACTTCTTGCAGCTCCTGCAGCAACTTCTATAATTGATATAAAGCCAGGACAACAAGGAACTTTAACTACAGATATTTCTTTTACAACTCCTACGAAAGCTTATGATGGTTCACGTATAGAATCGCTTACCAAAGTAGAAATATACAGGAATGCAAAGCTTATAACTACATTCGAAAATCCTAGTCCAAATGTACAACTCCATTATACAGATAATTCTCCTACTCAAGGAATTAATCAATATTCAATAATTGCTTATAATAATGTAGGAAAAGGACTAGCTGCCGTAAAGGAAACTTTTGTAGGTATAGATATTCCTGCACCTCCAAAAGATATTATTCTAAAAGAATCTGATAATAGAATAACATTAGCCTGGAAAACTCCTACCGAAGGTGCACACAATGGATATTTCGATGCTTCAACGTTGAGTTATAATGTGTATACTAAAGAAGGTGTAATTTTGGAAAAGGGTATTAAGCATTCTGAATTTATTGATAAAAACATAGAATTAAAGGGGGCACAAAAACTACTTTGTTATGGAGTTTCTGCAGTAACAGCAGGAGGAGAAAGTTTAATATCCCAATCTAATCCTATTGTAATTGGAGATTCTTATACAATACCATTCCACGAATCCTTTGCTATGGGGAAACCTACCGAGGAACATTTCTTTTGGGGTGAACAAAATGGAGAAAATGGATTCGTGTTTTCTACAACGCATAGTTATGATGATGAATATGGTTGCCTAGAATATTTACCAAAACGAAAGGGAGATAGTGCCTCCTTTAATACAGGTAAAATAGATGTACGTAATGTTAGAAATCCAGCTTTAATGTTTACATACTTTTGTTATCCCGGACATAAAATAAAGTTGAAAGTAATTGCAACATCTCCACAGAGAACCGATACTTTAGCTATTTATAATTATGCCGCTGTTGGTGAAACAAAGGAATGGAAGAAAAAAGTTCTTTTGTTGGATAAGTTTAAGAATGATGATTATGTAATATTAAAATTCTTAGCAGAAAGTTACAATACAGCTATACCTGTTTATATAGATGATATTAATGTTATTAATTATCTCGAATATAATGTAAAAGCCGAATTGAGATTAGTATCGGAGGCTAGGGTAGGGAAAGAAACAATGATAGGAGTAAAAGTAACTAATATGGGCAGTCAGCCAACAAAAGGAATGGTTGCTACTCTTTATGTCGAAGGAGAAAAATACGATGAACATGAATGTTTTGATTTACCTGTAAATCTCGGTAGTATGGAATTTTTCTATTACGAACCGAAGATTACTGATCCAGAAATGCTACATATATATGCTGTGGTAAGTTATTCTAACGATCAAGATTTAACTGATAATACCACGATAGTGGGTACGATGAAAGTGAAGTTTCCTAATTTTCCTCGAGTCGTTAATCTTAATGGGCAGCTCTTAAGTACAAATAAAGCACACCTATGGTGGACAAAACCAATAGAAGCCGAAGGAGGAAAAAAAGAAGAAGATTTTGAAAATTATGAACCTTGGTTAACAGATAAATATGGATTTTGGACTACTTTAGATGGTGATGAAGGAACAACGTATGGAATTAGAGGTTTAGAATTTGAACATAAAACGGAACCTATGGCTTTTATGGTGTTTAATCCAGAAGAACTGGGGGTGAATGTTGATGAGTATCCTCAATTTAAACCAGCAAGTGGCAAACAATTCTTGATAGCTATGTCAGCACAAGCTTCATCTACACGAAAAGGACATAACGATGATTGGCTAATATCTCCAAAATTATCTGGAGAAGCACAAACTATTAGTTTCAAAGCTAAAAATATAGATATTCAATATCCTGAGAAATTTGAAATTCGTTATTCTGTAACAGACAAAGATACAGCGCATTTTGTCCTTTTAACAACCATTGACAAGCCACTTAAAGATTGGACGCAATTCCAAATGGCTTTGCCGAAAGGTACACGTTACTTTGCTATTCATTCAATAGCAACAGATAGTTACGCTTTGATGATAGATGATATAGAGTATGAAATGGCTCCAATTGATATTATTGCTTACAATATATATATGGATAAGAATAAAATAGGAAATACAGCTGGAATTTCGATGTTTGAACAAAGCAATGTTCCTATTGGATTACATAGTTTTCAAGTATCAGCAGTATATGATGTTGGTGAATCTGCATTATCTAATGTAATTAATTTAGATATCCCTACGACTATTGTTAATGATATTCAGAAAAGCAATATCTCAATTGAAACAACGCATAGGCAGATTTCAATAAAAGCAATGCCAGGTGATTCTGTATTTATTTATACTTTAGACGGGCATATATTCTATTCTGGATATATTTCTAAGACGAATACAGAGATGTCTATTCCGAAAGGCGTTTACATAATCCGAGTAGGTAATCAATTTAGTCAAAAGGTTGTTGTTGATTGATTGTGAGTTTTGTAAATACTTAATTTTTAGTAGTAAGTATGCTTTAAATTATTTATTACACTGTTTTCACATTCTAATGTAATAGAGAAATATTTAAAATTCGTATTAAAATAAACGTAATACTAATTGAATAAAAAAAGCGGACTCTCTCGAGTCCGCTAAATTTAATCAGTAACAATTTGTTGTGATTAACCCAAGCTAATTGCTTCACTTGGGCAAACACTAGCGCATGAACCACACTCTGTGCAGGCATCAGCGTTAATTTTGTAAATGTCGCCTTCAGAAATTGCACCTACTGGGCATTCATCAATACATGTACCGCATGCGATACAATCGTTTCCAATTACGTAAGCCATAATTATCGATCTTTTATTATTTTAATAATGTTTTTGTATAGGGTTGTTATTTATCTCCCCTGTTTTTGTATGGTGCAAAGGTAAAGAATATTTTCGTAATACCTACAAATGATGATAAGATTTTGAAATATTTAGACAGGATACAAATAAAAAAACATTGGTAGAGTGGCGATACTATTGCTATAATTGCCTATTCTACAATAAAAAGACGATGGTAACGTTATAGTTATAGATATGAAAAAGCTTTTATATATAATATTATTAACTGTATTGTCGGTAAATAGTTTTGCTCAAGATAGAGCGGTACAAAATCGTCCTTATACAGATTTACGTCCTTTTCACTTTGGTGTAATGGTAGGTACGCACTTGCAAGACCTTGAATTTACTAATATTGGTCCACAAATGATTGATTTAGATAATGGTACAGGACCTGTGCAAAAACTTGTTTCGGTAGATCAAGACCGTTGGGACGCTGGTTTTACAGTGGGAGTGTTAGGTGAATTAAGGCTTAATACAACTTTTCAATTACGTATTGCACCTGCAATGTATTTTGGAACACGACATATTACTTTTAGGAATTTAACCGATTTAAATGCTAATGGGCTGCCAATTGAAAAGACGCAAGATTTGAAAACTGCTTATATTTCGTGTGCTTTCAATCTTATTGCTGCTGCTCCACGTTTCAATAATCATCGTCCATACCTAATGTTAGGTATTAATCCAATGCTAAATCTGTCAGGAAAGACCGATGATTATTTTAGATTAAAGGGAGGTGATGCTTATTTAGAAGTAGGAGTTGGGTGCGATTTCTATCTTCCTTTCTTCAAATTACGTCCAGAATTGAAATTTATGTATGGTTTATCTAATTGTTTAGATACAAATCATGCAAAGGAATTGCGCGATAAAAGTATGTTGATGTATACAAATTCGGCAAACGAAGCACGTTCTAAAATGATTGCTCTTACGTTCTATTTCGAATAAGTTTATTTGACGTGCTAAAACAATAAAGGAGCTAAGATGTTTTGTCATCTTAACTCCTTTATTTGTTTATAATAGTTTTAGATTTAATATAACTTTAATCCAAATTATTCATTGATAATTGCTCAAATATGTTTTGTTGTTGGGTTGGTTGAACTGACATTATAGCAGACGTGTTGTGAATAGTGAAAAATGAAACAGACAATTGCGACACAACAGAAAAACAAATATTATAGAGTAATATTATTGAAGTAAATAAATGGATTATAGTTTAATGAAGTAATTTTGTTTTTATCTCTTTTTGTTTTGTCTCTTTTTTCTTTTCAAGGTTTAATACTATTTTCCCAACGTAAATTCCCGACTTTCCGTTTTGGTCAATACCCACCTCTTTATTGTCTAAATCTTTTATATAAACCAAGTTTTTTAAGAATGTATGCGAATGACCACCTAATATAAGGTCAATTCCGTGTGTACCAGCAACAACTTCTTCATCGCTAATGCCTTCGATATTTATGCCCAAATGTGATATGCACAATATTAAATCGCATTTCTTTTTCTGCAATTCGTCTACACATTTTTGTGCACATTCTATTGGATCGAGATATTTCAATGGACCGTAGTTTGCTTTAACAACCAAGCCATCTAATTTTGGAGCTAAACCAAACACACCAATTTTAAGACCTTTACGCTTTAATATAATGTATGGTTTCACAATCTTCTTCAATTCGGTGCCTGCAAAGTCGTAATTTGCGCATACTATAGGATAGTTTAAGTTTTTAAACATTCGTATCATATTATCGAGTCCAAAGTCGAACTCATGGTTACCTATAGTTCCTGCATCATAGTGCATTAAATTCATTAATCCTACTTCTACATCGCCTTTAAATAAGGTGAAATAGGGCGAACCTTGACAGAAGTCTCCACTATCGAATAGTAATAAGTCTGGATCTTTAGCTCTTTCTTCTTTCAACATTGCTATGCGTCGTTCAAAGCCTGCACGTCCAGCGCGCAGCGTATCGGCAAGCGTAGTGTTGAAAGGCATTATTTGGCTATGCGTATCGTTAGTGTGCAAAATGGTAAGTTGTTTTGTTTGTGCGAAAACAACTATACTAAACATACAGAGAGCTGTTAGTAAAATATTCTTTTTCATTGTTTTTCTATTTTGTTATTGTTTTATTCATTTACTTTGCCATTACAGCAGCTCAATATTCGTTAGTGTTAGAGTAGCTTATACGCCCTTCGGTCTCGCTGTTTATGATCTTACCTTCTGCCGTCATAGCTTTGAAGTAGTTTAGAATAATATATCGCGTATTGTTTGAATGTTCCTGTGGCGAATTAAGATTTGTTTTGTCTTTGAAAGCCTCTAATTTATCGTTGCCTTGTGCTAAGTAATCTATTGTAGCAATACGATATTCTGCCTTTGGATCAATCTGTTTACCATTTAAGGAAGCGTATAGTAGTGTGTTGTTTTTACTTAATTTTAAACAAACTCCTTTACTAACGCCTTCTCCTCCAGTGTGTGCAATCTGTCGAAACAGTTCCAATACTTTATCACCAGTGAGCGTTAAGAAGCATATTTTATTCTCGAATGGCGCAATATCGTTTACGTCGCCTATAGTGACATTTCCTTTTGGTAGTGCAGCACGAATACCTCCCATATTGTAAACACCAAAATCTACTTTCTCATTATAACCTTTCGCTGCCCAAACCAATATATCTGCAAGTAAGTCCGATAAGTCGCTCTCTGGTCGGTGTGCCGTCATATAATGGTCAGCTTGTGCTACCACTGGACTCATAATACTGTCTACAACGTGTTTGTAGGGGGCTAAGAAGCTTACTGCTTTTGGGTCTTTCTCGTTATCGTAGCGTGCATCAATCAATATTCTGCTACGTTGTA
This sequence comes from Prevotella pallens ATCC 700821, assembly GCF_000220255.1. GTDB lineage: Bacteria > Bacteroidota > Bacteroidia > Bacteroidales > Bacteroidaceae > Prevotella > Prevotella pallens. The sequence goes on along the minus strand of NZ_GL982513.1, from coordinate 2,142,650 downwards.
CACTCTTTAGTTGGTATTTCCCCTGTTGTGCTGCACAAGGTGTATAGGTTAAAACTGCAGTCATACTGCTTACTAAAAACATCTTTTTATCCATATTCTACTCTTTTAGCTTACTGCAAAGTTAGTAAAAACTTGTTGGTTAGCCGACTTATGTCTATCTGTTTTAATTCTGTAAGAGTAAAATATAGTTAAAGAAAGTTTACGAGTAAGAAGATTTTTCTCGTTTATCGAATAATTTATAGTAACTTTGCAGCGCTTTTCGGTATAACCGCTGGCCGTGGAAGAGTCATGAGCTATGTTGTATTGGAACGACAAACAATATTTAATTAATAAATAAAATGGATTTAATTAAAGTTGCTGAAGAAGCATTTGCAACCGGCAAACAGTATCCAAAATTTAGAGCTGGAGATACTGTAACAGTCGCTTACAAAATCGTCGAGGGTAATAAGCAGCGTATTCAGCTTTACCGCGGTGTTGTTATTAAGATTAATGGTGAAGGCGAAAAGAAACGTTTCACTGTTCGCAAAATGTCTGGCACTGTAGGTGTTGAGCGTATATTCCCTATGGAATCACCTAATATCGATTCTATCGAGGTGAACAAATATGGTAAGGTACGTCGTGCAAAACTCTACTACTTACGTAAACTTACAGGTAAGGCTGCTCGTATTAAAGAAAGAAGAGTGGTATCTGCTAAGAAAGATTAGTAGATTGTTTTTGCAACATTCCCAAATAAAAAAGGTTCGAAGCATTTCTGTTTCGAACCTTTTTTATATTTGGTAGGGTAGAGTGTGTTTTCTTATTCTGTAGAAAGAGATATAGATGCTTTGGAAAGGAGTATGTTGTGATGATTTTTGCTTCTATATGATAGAGTTAAAGCAGATAACAGTATTGTTGATTATCATAAAGTTACTGATTTTTAGCGACATGTGCAACTTTTTTACATTCATATTTCTGATATTTTATCTATTGATTAATTCCGCCAACGGGTTTGTAGAGATTTTTGTTACATATAAACTCAATTTTAGAAATGTTAGTCAACAAGGAAGAAGACATCGTATAATGTGCTGCTGAGTTAGCTTGCGAGCTACACAAAGGGCAAGTGGATAAAGCTGGAGTTGATTACTTCACAGGTCATCTTACAACTGTTGCCAAAATGGGAAGTACTTGGAAAGAGCAGATTGTGGGTTATCTACACGATGCAAGTGAAGATACTCCACATTCTGTTGAAGAAGTGCTTAACTTGTTAGATGCGAAATTAAGAACTCCCTTATCAGATACTGATAGACTTGAACTTGCCGATGCTTTACATTTGCTCAATCATCACCTTGCGCCTGATAGGGAAACATATATTCAGCGAATTAAAAGCAATGCCCTTGCAAAAGTAGTAAAGATGCACGACCTTACTCACAATATGGATCTTACTCGTATTCCTAATCCAGCAAAGAAGGATTATGAACGTATTGAACGATATAAGAAGGAATATGATTATTTGAGTGGACTTTGATAATAGATGATCAAGTTCCTTGAAGAATACAACCAATCTTCCCACGACTATGCACACTGTGCTGGCACTCACCACGAAAGAGCCAGCCAATGTCTGTATTATACAGCCAATATAATGCTTGATGTGAATGTGAAAATGTTATTTACTCTTTTCAGTAAATTTCTTATCTACTACACTAAGTTTGAAAACTC
>NZ_GL982513.1:2107340-2139542 GCF_000220255.1 Prevotella pallens ATCC 700821 | reverse complement strand
CGTTGGCTCTATACCAGCTCGTTTACAAGATAGTTTGTGTTTCTTTTTCTTTTGGTAGTAGCTGTCTTTAGGAATATAATATCAAGCATATCCATGGCAAACCCTTGCATCCTCAGACGCAGGGAAAGATAGAACGATATCATAGATCAATGAAAAATGTGATTAAGCTAAATCATTATTTTTGTCCCTCTGAATTGGAAAATGCTATCGATGGGTGGGTGAAATATTATAATGAGAGAAGGTTTCATGAATCGTTAGATAATCTTACACCCAAAGACGTATATTTAGGGTAAGGGGAGAAAATCAAAAAGATAAGAGAAATAATAAAGCAAAATTCAAACAACAAAAGAATTTTTGATAATAAAACAATGAAATATCAGAGTAAATAACTACATTTGCAGTTGTGCACTTTTGTTTGACAACGTACAATTATAAAGGGCTTGATGGTGTTAAAGTTAACGGAAATATTGTAACTAAGAAAGGAGGATGGAAATGAAATTTTTAAAAAGAATAGTTCTTGTTGTCTGCTTATTATGTGCAGTTTGTTATGGAGGGTTAGCTCTAATTACTGGCTACCCTGTTATACTGGATTTGTCACCAAATATCCAAAGTTCAACAGAGAATTATATTAAAGGACAATCAATTAACCCATTAAATAATTTCAATTTTAACTCAGGAAAATGGGAGGCTTATTTGTTATTAAGCAATGACGATTATGAGTTGATAAAAGGTGATTTATGTAGTAATAAACTATTTACAGATGATATATCTATATTAAATATTCTAAAGAAAAGATGTAAGTTTATCTATACTGGTGGCGATTTGTCAACAGTAACCAGTAGTTTTATTCTTTATAAAAATGGAACTAGAGTATTTGAAACAGGAGTAGTGATAGAGAAATCTCTACAAGGATTTCAAAATCAGAATTATGGTTGGATTACATCAAAGTATAACTTGATAAATATTTTTAATAGATTCGATAAGTTAAGAAGTCCATTTACCATCCTGAGGTAAAAACGGTAACATATTAAATTAGATGTTATTACGATAAGAAACAAATACAAAAATGATTTTTTGGATTAGAATAAAAGCAATACTTCGTTAATTCCAATATAATCGTTTGAAAATGAGAGAGTTAATTAACTTAATACAATTAATAGTATTTGGTCAAGTTGCTGATTATCAGTAACTTTATAGTAGCGAAATCATAAAGCAAATGACATCAGAACCACTCGACCAATATACAGAAATCTGCAGAGATTATGTTATTTAATGATGTATCACCTAATCCTATTTGTATATGAAAATGAAAAAAAAAGTCATTATTATATGTTTCCTGATAATTGCATTGTGTGTATTATTTCTTGAAGTCTTAAATATATCAATTGGTTATTATGGATATGGCTATGATGGAGCAAGAATGTTTTCTTTAACTAAACAGGAATCCAAAAATAATGGTGTATTTGTCAAGGATGTAAAATATAAAGTGTCCCCACTATTACATGTAAAAAGTATTTTTGTTGAAAAGGGATTTAAATGGGACAACTTCATGAACATGCACGCAATCAAGCTAACAAAAAAGGATGATACTGGAAACAATCACCCAGAACTCCCATACCAAATAATAGTTGAATATGATAAATATAACTATGATGATAGTGTTTACTGTATCGTAACCCCATATAATAAGAAACTAAAGAATAGTCATTTCAATGATACTTTGTTTTTTAGAGTTTCTATTTCTCCCTTGAATAATATAATGCACACAAGTTATTACACTCTTAAGGTGTGGGATAGTACGTTGTCAAACAAAAGTGCACAACTGCAAATGTAGTTATTTACTCTGATATTTCATTGTTTTATTATCAAAAATTCTTTTTTTGATTGAATTTTTCTTTATTATTTCTCTTATCTTTTTTATTTTCTCCCCTTGCCCTAAATATACATCTTTGGGTGTAAGATTATCTAACGATTCATGAAACCTTCTCTCATTATAATATTTCACCCACCCTCGCTTGGCTTAACGGGAACCCATATCCCTGTGGTATGTCGTGTTTATTTCTTATCATAATAATGAAATTTATTCGGTGCAAAGATAGAAAAGGTAAGGAAATGATACAATACCTCAAAATAGGTATTTTATAATGAACTCTGATGATGATAGTTCCACCCTTTCAGTAAAAGTAATTTCCAATTAGCAGTTTGCATCATAGATGTGTAACTCTAAAAGTGGCAACAATACCACACGAAATGAATCGTGGTAGCACACGAGCCTCCTGTGGTGATTGCCGTGCTTGGCTTGTCAGACGAATACACTGAATGGGAGGAATAGAAAACTGAGATTCCTTCGGATGATTTTAGATTATCGTGTGTGGGGAGAGAACACCTACCCGCAAGTGAATTGCTTAATAACTTTCTATGAGATGGAGCAAGTCCTGTCGGGAGTTATGTCTTGGATTTAGCCGTATGCCTAATATGAGATAAATATAAACTGTATGTGTTGCTTGCAACTCCCCATCTTTTTTCTATAGAATCTATATTCTATTTATTTTTTATCGTTTTTGTCTTTGTAGTTTAATTGTCCATCGCAGTTACCATGTATAGCTGTCAGCAAATCTTCCCAAGTTTGAAAACCTGCAAATAAAGCAAGTCTGTCTAATGTCTTTTTAGATGGCTTTTCTTTAGTTTGTATATATCCCCAGAGCTTATGTAGCGATTTCGATTCTAAGTTAATGTGGTATTGTTTTAATTTCTTTGAAACCTTGTCATAATCAACCGATAGACTGATAAGCTGTGGTATTTTTTGTTGGAATTGCGAGATAAAGTTCTTTAATGCCTTTTCCATTTCTCTCTATTTCTACAATTTGTTGTTTTTATTGTTTCTGTGTAGATATTGTTTTATCAGTAAAGTTTACTTATGTTAAGTTATATATCGTTGCTTCTGTTTTAAAGATGCAACGATATATAATAGTGTGTGGAACGAGTGTTATACCAATGTGTTGATAACCTCTTCGCGTGAAGCTGGAAGATAGTCAATAACAGGTATCTCAGGCATTGTGTAGCAAGCCGGAGTCAATCGCATAGTTGCACGTGCACAATTTACAAGTATCTGTCCTGTTAATGCAGGGTTATTTATACTCATATTAAATTCTATGCGTTGGTTCTGCGTTTTTCCGCTTACACCTTTACGAATAAGATGTACACCGTGTCCCATATCGCGTAAGTCGTCTACACTTGCAACTGCAAACACGTGTGTCTCATCGTGGGCAAAGTAGGGGTCAGCCTTGATAGCTTTTGTAACATCGTCGAGCTTTGCGCCATCTTCTAATTCAACATATACCATACGTCTGTGAATGCCTTCACCTAATGGAATGGTAACAGAGAGAGCATTTTTTACACCTTCTTTGCTACGTACGCAAACAGAATGTCCCATAGACATACCAGGGCCGAAGTTAGTGTAAGATATGCCTTTTGGTGCCAAACTTTCCATTAGCACGCGTACAACCGAGTCAGAACCTGGGTCCCAACCAGCAGCAATTACACTCACTTTTCCAGTTTTCTTGCAGTGTTCCATCTGCTTTGTGCGATAGTCCAATATGCTTGTGTGAATATCGAACGAATCTACGGTGTTGATACCTAATGCTACTATACGTTCTGCATATTCAGGACAGCTACGTGTTGGTGTTGCAAGAATTGCCACATCTACATTCTTTAGTTTTGCAATGTCGTCTACAACCTCGTATGGAGATAGCGCTAATGGTTTGTCTTTATCGCCCTGACGTCGTACAATACCAGCAATCTCGAAGTCTTTAGCTGCTTCGAGTGCCTCAAGTGCGTAGTGCCCTATATTACCGTAGCCAACTACTGCTGCTCTTATCTTCTTCATAATCTTTTACCTTAAATGTTAATTTTACCATTATTTAATAGCCACAAAATTACGGTAAAATTATGATTAACGATGAATATCTGTGCTTTTTTTTGCTAAAAATGCCACATTACAGTTGTATGCACTTGTAATGGTGATATAAATCAAAATCTTATAGCTTTAACTATTATTGTGGCGTTATCAGTGTTAAAGTATATTTAATTTTTATAGAGATAAGGTTTTAAATTGTAATTTTGCACTTACAATGAAAAGAGTAATGCACATACTACTATTGTTGTTACTGTCTGTTATGATTGTATGGACAGCAACAGGCTTTGTAGTGATGCAATGTGCACATACAGGAAATGTAACTGTAGGCAAAATGCCAACGAACAACAAGGGTTGTGAGAAAACTTCTAGCGACCATTGTATGACAGTGCATATACAAAAGCTTGCCGAATTGAACCAAGCTGCTCCGTTACATTTCGATATGCAGCCTATGCAACAGTTGCTACTTGTAGCTTTTGTAACGCTATTAATGGCTTTGCCCATACTGCTTTTCGTATTATCGCCCATACGACTATTGTTGTATTCTTGGCATAGTCCACCACGACAATATCTACAGCGGCTTACCGTGCTATTAATTTAATTTAGTGATTGTTATTAATGTTTCATTGGTCCAATAAACTGCTAATGGCAGGTTTGTTGGCTACTATCGTTATATTCACTAAATTAAAATATATGAACAAGAATATTATACTCGCGGGAACCTCCCTGCTATTTTCTGTATCTGCTATTGCACAGAACGAAGTTGCGGATACAGTAACAACAATGAAAGAGCAAAAACTCGAGAACGTAACCGTTACAGCACGTCGCGCCACTGTGCGTACATTGGGCGGAGCTATTAACGGACAAGATATTTTGCGCGACGAACTTTTTAAGGCTGCTTGCTGTAATCTTGGCGAAAGCTTTGTTAATAATCCATCGGTAGATGTAAACTACTCTGATGCTACAACAGGTGCACGACAAGTGAAATTGCTTGGTTTGAGTGGAACGTATGTGCAAATGCTTACCGAAAACTTACCTAACTTTCGTGGCGCAGCTTTGCCATACGGCTTAGGCTATGTTCCTGGTTCGTGGATGAAGAGTATACAAGTTAGTAAAGGAAACTCTTCGGTAAAGAATGGTTATGAGGCTATGACGGGACAAATTAATGTAGAGTATCTGAAACCTGAGGACGAACAAGGTGCTACTATTAATGTATATGGAAGCACAATGGGAAAGTTTGAAGCTAATGCCGATGCAAATCTGCACATTGGTGGAAACAAGAACCTTAGCACAGAGGTTTTAGCCCACTTTGAAAATAACTGGAGTCATCACGATGGCAATGGAGATGGATTTCAAGACGACCCACAAGTGCGTCAGTACAATCTTCAGAATCGATGGTTTTGGAAAAAGAACAATTATATGCTACATGCTGGACTGAGTTTCTTAAAAGAAGATAGAACTAGTGGGCAAACTAACCACTCGCACCATCTTGCTGCTGGAGCTACTCCGTATCGTATTAATATAGGTACAAATAGATACGAAGGGTATATGAAGCATGCCTTTATACTCAACGCAAAACACGGCACTAATATTGCATTTATGGGAAATGTGTCGCTACACGAACAAAGAGCAGACTATGGCATTAAGCATTACGATGTGAACGAGAAAAATGCTTACGCTTCGTTGATTTTCGAAACTAATATTGCCGAAGTACACAATTTATCTACTGGCGTTAGTTTAAACCACGACTATCTGCGCCAAAATCTTTCATTGCTCAATCCTACAGCTATTCCTGCTAATTATGGTAACTTGTATCCGTTGAAAGATGACGTAGAAAGCGAAACAACTCCCGGCGCATACGTTCAGTATACACTCAATTTGCACAATCGGCTTGTTGCAATGGCTGGATTCCGTGTAGACCATAGTAATGTTTATGGAACGTTTGCTACACCACGTTTCCATGTTAAATGGGTGGCTACCGACTTCTTAACGCTTCGTCTCTCCGCTGGAAAAGGATATCGAAGCCCACATGCTTTGGCAGAATATAACTATCTAATGGCTTCTGGACGTCGTCTCATCATCGACCAGCCGTTAAAACAAGAAGCTGCATGGAATTATGGAGCGAATATGGCTTTCAATATACCATTGTTTAACAAGAATTTAAAGCTGAACGCAGAATACTATTATACGCACTTTACCAATCAAACGGTTATTGATTACGATTCTAATCCGTTGGAGTTGCATATATGCAATCTTAATGGTAAGAGCTATTCGCATACATTCCAAATAGATGCATCTTATCCTGTGTTTCGCGGCTTCGAACTCACAGCTGCTTATCGCTACAATCTTGTAAAAACTACCTACGGCGGACAGTTGCTATCTAAGCCTTTGCAGAGCAGATATAAGGGGTTGCTTACTGCAAGCTATAAAACACCGCTTGGACTATGGCAATTTGATGCTACATTTGCCCTAAATGGCAGCGGGCGTATGCCAACACCTTACACAACAGCTGCAGGAACACCATCGTGGGCTTCTAACTATAAGGCGTACGGACAGTTAAATGCACAGATAACTCGCAACTTCCGTCATTTCTCTATACAAGTGGGTGGCGAAAATCTTACTAATTACAAGCAAAAAAATCCTATTATAGGCTATCACACACCATGGGCACAAACGTTTGAACCTACGTTAGTCTATGGACCAGTACAAGGTGCAATGGGCTACGTTAGTATTCGTGTGAATCTTGGAAATCGTTTGTCAAAATAGATATAGTACACTGCATAGATAAATATAGTAAACAACATAGCCCCAACAAATTTACTCTGGTGGTTTGGTAAGGCTTCACTTAAAAATAAAAGTACGATGAAGAAAAGTTTAATTATTATGATGTTAGCAATGGTAGCCATTACTGCATCGGCAAAAGACATCAAGACTGTTATTTTCACAACTACTCCACAGATGCACTGTGAGAACTGCGAAAATAAAATAAAAGGTAACCTCCGCTTTGAAAAGGGTGTCAAGGAAATAAAGACAGACATAGAAGCACAGAAAGTATTTGTTACCTACGATGCGGCTAAAACTACAGAAAAGAAACTTCAAGACTCGTTTCAGAAGTTTGGCTATAAGGCTGTTAAAACTACCAAAGATGCTAAGGTGGCAGTTCACGAAGATGAAAGCTGCGACAATATGTAATGTAAATTAGAAAACAAGCTGTTTGCAGACTGCTTTTTCTGGCTCTGGAACAGTAGTGAATAATAGAGAGAGAGGATATGCCTGAATGTGTGTATCTTCTCTTTCTATTTTCTATGTTCCTATGGTTAGAGAAATAAATAAGGTGGAGTGCCGTTAATAGTAGTTAGCTACATTGTAAGCAGAGCCTATAGGTATTCATAAACCAAATAGAATAACACAGATATAAGTTACTTTTGTTTCAGATATCTGTCAGTTGCGTTTCAGATATCTGTCACGCTTGTTTCAGACGTCTGTCAGTTACGTTTTAGACATCATATTAAATCAGACCCTTTATGTTGTTATGTCATAATAGCTGAACGATAATTATTCAGCAGAATATTATGAATAGCTTCATTCTGCGAAATTCCAATTTAGGCATTATAGTATGTGCCCAAACAGTAGTATGTTTTTGGTTAGGCATAATAATGTTAATTTATAATAAAATTAAAGTATATTCTATATTTTATCGATTTAAATTTATGGTTTTGTAACCAACAAAAATTATAACTGTATGAGAAAGTATATTTTCACAATTGTGTTTATGTTGTTAGGATTGACAACATCTTTTGCACAAAAAGTTTCGGTTCCTGAACCAGAGTTTGCTGATCAAACTTACTTGCTTACTTCTGACACGGAGTATCAGAAACTACCACGAGAGTCTGGTGTTATTAAAACAAAAGCTGGTGCATCGTTATATATTGTTGGTATTGGAAAAGTAAAGACACGTATCACTTTGAGTGGTCCTACTTCTTCTGTATCTGTGCCTGCTGGTAAAGATGTTCGTCTTATTATTAAGGCTGCAAATAATTCAACCGATCCAGAGTCATTTATTAATATATTTCCATTCGAGGTAAAAGGTAAGGAACGAAGAGCACAGTTGTCTGAAGCTGGTACGCTGTCTGCAACTAAAACAAACTCTCTTGGGCAGATTACTTTTAAAGCTAAGAAGTATGGTCAGAGCTCTTACTATATAGTTATTGAGAACTTGAAACCTGGCGAGTATGGCATCTCTTTGGGAGATCCTGATAAACGAAATGAGAAGAATGATATGAAAGTAACAACCTTCAGTGTAAAATAAGGCTGTTTGTATTTAAATATAATGTAACTGTGTCAGCATTCTTATAATGAATGCTGACACAGTTTTTTTGTATTATAAGTATGGTAGGTTACACTATCAATCCATATAATATAAAGGTATCAATTATGTATGATTTGTCATTTTGTCCGTCATTCTGTCAGTTTGTTTCTGTTGGCATATCGTTTGTATTTATTGGGTCGTGCACGTACTGCGAAAGCAGGAAACACAATAAGAATTGATAATAATAAAAAATAAAATATACATATTATGGGAAAAATTATAGGAATTGACTTAGGAACAACTAACAGCTGTGTTGCTGTATTCGAAGGTAACGAACCAGTTGTAATTGCAAATAGCGAAGGTAAGCGTACAACACCTTCTGTTGTAGGCTTCGTTGAGGGTGGCGAACGTAAGGTAGGTGATCCTGCTAAGCGTCAGGCTATCACAAACCCAGAGAAGACCATCTACTCTATTAAGCGTTTCATGGGTGAGACCTACGAGCAGTGTAAGAAAGAGGCTGAACGTGTTCCATTCAAGGTTGTTAATGAAGGTGGCTATCCACGTGTACAGATTGACGACCGCAAATATACTCCACAAGAGATTTCTGCAATGATTCTGCAGAAGATGAAGAAGACTGCTGAGGACTACCTCGGCCAAGAAGTAACTGATGCAGTTATCACTGTACCTGCCTACTTCTCTGACTCACAGCGTCAGGCTACCAAAGAAGCTGGTCAGATTGCAGGTCTTAACGTACAGCGTATTGTGAACGAGCCTACTGCTGCAGCACTTGCTTATGGTGTTGATAAGGCTAATAAGGATATGAAGATTGCCGTATTCGACCTTGGTGGTGGTACGTTCGATATCTCAATCCTTGAGTTCGGTGGCGGTGTATTCGAGGTGCTCTCTACTAATGGTGATACTCACCTTGGTGGTGATGACTTCGACCAAGTAATCATCGATTGGTTGGTTAATGGCTTTAAGACTGAAGAGGGTGTTGACCTCACAAAGGATCCAATGGCAATGCAGCGCTTGAAGGAGGCTGCTGAGAAGGCTAAGATTGAGTTATCAAGCTCTTCTTCTACAGAGATTAACTTGCCTTACATCACTGCTGAGGGCGGTGTTCCAAAGCACTTGGTAAAGACTTTGACTCGCTCACAGTTCGAGCAGTTGGCACATAGCCTTATCCAAGCTTGTCTCGTTCCATGCCAGAATGCTATCCGCGACGCTAAGTTGCAGACATCAGATATCGATGAGGTTATCCTCGTAGGTGGTTCAAGCCGTATTCCTGCAGTGCAGACATTGGTTAAGAACTACTTCGGTAAGGAGCCTTCAAAGGGTGTTAACCCAGATGAGGTGGTTGCTGTTGGTGCAGCTATTCAGGGTGCTATCCTTAATAAGGAGAGCGGTGTAGGCGACATCGTATTGCTCGACGTTACTCCATTGACCCTCGGTATCGAGACTATGGGTGGTGTGATGACAAAGCTTATCGATGCTAACTCTACTATCCCTTGTAAGAAGAGCGAGGTGTTCTCTACCGCAGCTGATAACCAGACAGAGGTTACTATCCACGTTCTGCAGGGTGAGCGTCCAATGGCAGCACAGAACAAGTCTATCGGTCAGTTCAACTTGACAGGTATTGCTCCAGCTCGCCGTGGTGTTCCACAGATTGAGGTAACATTCGACATCGATGCTAACGGTATCCTCAACGTATCTGCTAAGGACAAGGCAACAGGTAAGGAGCAGAGCATCCGCATCGAGGCTTCAAGCGGTTTGAGCGAGGACGAAATCAACCGTATGAAGGCTGAGGCTGAGCAGAACGCAGCAGCCGACAAGGCAGAGCGTGAGAAGATTGACAAGTTGAATCAGGCTGACTCAATGATCTTCACCACCGAAAACTTCTTGAAGGACAACGGTGATAAGATTCCAGCCGACCAGAAGTCAGGTATCGAGTCTGCTCTCCAGCAGCTCCGTGACGCTCACAAGTCAGCTGACGTTGCAGCCATCGACACAGCTATCAACAACCTCAACACCGTAATGCAGGCAGCATCACAGCAGATGTACAGCCAAGCAGGCGGTCAGCAGGCAGGTCCTCAGCCAGGCGCAGACGCTGGTCAGCAGGAGCAGCCAAAGCAGGATGACACCATCCAAGATGCAGACTTTGAGGAAGTGAAGTAAAAGTGCTAATAAACGCTAATTAAAAATAAGTAAATCCCAGTAACATAATAAGTTACTGGGATTTTTATTTCTTAATAATAATTAAATCTTATCGTTTTTAATCGTTTTTGTGCTTATATTTGTACCATATTTGTGCCGCGACTTAATGGGAGATAAAGTGCGACTTAATTTAAAAGATAAATTGATAATCAAATAGATACAAATAGTATGGCGAGTGCAAAATTTCAAATAGAGCGGAAATGCGGAATTTGTGGTAAATCTTTTATTGCAAAGACGCTAACCTCCAAATACTGCTCTAAGAACTGTTCTCAAGCAGCATATAAGCAAAGGAAAAAGAAAGAACAGTTGGATGCATTGAAAAGAGAAAAGGCAGCGAGAGTTCCGAAGAACCAGCCTTATCTCTCAATAGCTGATGCAACTGCATTATTTGATATTGGACGAGATTCCCTTTATCGCTTAATCAGGAATAAACAAGTCCGTTATTATAACCTCGGACTAAGGATGATACGTATTTGCAAAGCTGATTTACAAGAACGCTTTAATCTACGTCCTTACGATGAAAGAAGGAAAGAAAAACAATCGGCACTAAAGACTTATCGGCTTGAGCCTGAAGATTGTTATACGATTGGAGAAATAGCCAAAAAGTTTGGCATCCATGATAGTACTGTATATCTGCATATTCGCAAATATTCTATTCCAACAAGGCAGATTGGTAATTATGTCTATGCCCCGAAATCAGAGATAGACAATTTGTATAAACACTAACCCACATATATAATGAGAAAGGAACTTGACAATACAAAAGCAACAGTACGATTGCGAAAGAGTGTCTATCGAAAAGAATGGTACCTGTATATAGAAAGCTATCCTGTGAGAGTAGCTGGCAAAGATACTCCACAGAGAGTGCGAGAGTATCTAAACAGAACAATCACTACTCCTATTTGGGATAAAAGTAGAACAGCCCGTACTACCGAAGCGACCCAAACATTCAAACCTAAACGAGATTTGAATGGAATTATATTGTGTAAAAGTGAGATAGACCAAGAGGCCTGTATTTATGCAGATAGTGTTAGAAAATTACGGCAGCGTGAATATGATAATGCAAGCTTGTATAGTGACACAGAAACAGCACAAGCGGAACAGAAAGAGCGGTTGCAACAAAACTTTATCAAGTACTTTGATAAGGTGGCAGACAAGCGACACCGTAATAGTTCTGTTTCAATTCAAACAAACTGGGAACGAGTACATGTTTTGTTGAAAATGTTTGCTGGAGACACGCTACTCTTTTCACAGATAGATAATAGATTGGCAGAAGATTTCAAGTATTTCTTGTTATCCGCTCCTTGCGGTGGAAGTAAAAAAGGAACAATATCACGAAACACAGCTTCCACGTATTTTTCTATTTTTAAGGCTGCACTCAAACAAGCATTCATAGACGGATATTTGACTATAGATTTATCTGCAAAAATCAAAGGCATACAGGAACAAGAATCCCGAAGGGAATACTTAACTCTTGATGAACTGAATAAGTTAGCTAATACCCCTTGTGAACGTGATGTACTTAAACGAGCTGCGCTATTCTCTGCTCTGACAGGATTAAGACATTGCGATATTCAAAAACTAAAATGGAAAGAAATAGCCATAGAAGGAAACCAAGTCAAACTTCTCTTTACTCAGAGAAAGACAAAAGGGGTGGAGTATATGCCCATCTCAGAGCAGGCTTTTAAACTTTGTGGAGAACCAAGACAACCAGAACAACTTGTTTTTGAAGGGTTACCAAATCCTTCTTGGATTTCTCGCCCATTAAGGGCATGGATTGAGAAAGCTGGTATTCAGAAGCACCTCAGCTTTCATTGTTTTAGGCACACATTTGCTACCCTTCAACTTACAAACGGCACAGACATCTATACTGTAAGCAAGATGCTTGGGCATACAAATGTCAAAACAACTCAAGTATATGCAAAGGTTGTCGATGAAAAGAAAAATAAAGCTGCCAATGCTATTCAAATAGATATTGAAAATGATAAAACATAATTCGACAATATAATATGAATACCAAATATTTTGAACATATTGTAGTATATCTGTCCGTTCTTGTTGTTTGTGTCATCATTGCGTTGTTTGCAAGAGTGGTTGCCTTACGCTTAGGAGTTGATGAATTTACTGCACAAATAGTCTTTTGGAGTGTTGTCGCCATAGGCATCATCGTTTATTCTATATTGTCTATCTTGGTAGAGGGACTATTTACGGCACTAGTCAAGTTTTTCTTTCCAAAGAAACAAGAAGATAAAACAAATGATAATACATCCGACATTGAGTTAGGACAAGTAGTAGACGGTGTTGGCAGTCCATCTTCCGAACAACAGCAACAATCAATGAACTTTGACTCAATTCGGCAACAGCAACAAAAGTTAATGGACCAGAAAGTACAAGATAAACGTGCTATAGCTATTAAATATACTCAACAGCAATTCGCACCTTATGTTTCTGACAAAGATTTGCTTAGACTTTGTGAATATATAGAGTTGTACTCCGCTAAGCTTCCCCTATCACACGTTGAACCAATTAATATCAAAGGTTTAGTTGCCTTAGACCTGTTTCATTTTGGTTGGAATATATGGAACCATTTTAGAGTTGGCAAACAAGATGAAATTTCGCAGTTCCTTAAGCAGGTTTTTGCCACCACATTCAAAGATGTAGAAGTTGGAAGCATAAAAAGCCATCTTCGTGATGATGAGAAGAAAGGCACTATACCTATTGTACAAAGCCTTTCAGACCACCAAATAATAGAATAACACACAAACCTATTGTGTTTTTATAGTGTTTCTTCAGTGTCTTAGGACACAGAGGAAACACTTTTTTCATTTGCACCGTAAAAATCAATAACGAGTATTATGGTACAAAATGAAATCACTTTTGAGAACTTGCCAAAGGCAGTTGCTCACTTAGTCAGTGAAGTTGCTGAAATCAAGAATTTAGTATGTAAAGGACAAACACCTGTTGTCCCTCCCAAACGTATTCCTATTGGAATAGATGATGCGTGTAAACTAATAGGGAAAGCCAAGCCAACAGTTTACACCTTAGTACGAAAACGCTTACTACCTTGTTATAAGAATGGTAAGCATCTCTATTTTTTTGAAGATGAGCTATTGGCATGGATTGAAGGAGGTAAGAAAAAGACTGTTGCCGAAATCAACGAGGAGGCAAAAGCTTTTATTTCTGAGAAACATTCTGATTCTTCCCTTTTATAAATATATGCATTATGGAAAAGGAAAGAACAGAAGGGCGAGCCAAGCAATCTAAGAATGAACGCATAGAACAATTCTTGAAAGAGCATTATGCTTTTCGTTTTAATACAGTTAAAAGTAGAACAGAGTTTCGAGAACAAGATTCTAATACTTCATTTCGTCCTCTTACTAAATATGATATTAACTCTATGCGTCGGCTGGTAGATGGGACTTTGGGAATATATACTCCAGCTGATAATATTCGAGCAATATTGGAGAGCGACTTTTGCAATAAAGTTAACCCGATTCGTGAGTATTTGTTGAATCTTCCAAAGCCTAAAGGTGAAGATGAATCTGAAATCATAAGGTTGGCAAATTGTGTTGTGGTGAGAAATCCTGATAAATGGCAGCATTATTTTGTAAAATGGCTTGTTGCTGTCGTAGCTAATGCTATGGATGATTTACAGTGTCGTAATCATACATGTTTAGTTCTTACAGGTGAACAAGGAAAATTCAAAACAACTTTCCTTGATTTACTCTGTCCAGAAGAACTGAAGAGTTATCTTTTCACAGGCAAGATTGACCCACAAGGAAAAGATGTACAAACACTGATTGCGGAATATCTTTTTATCAATATTGACGACCAGCTAAAGGCACTCAATAAGAGAGATGAAAATGAATTGAAGAATCTGATAACGACACCAAGAGTAAAATATCGTAGACCATACGACACTTACATTGAGGAGTATCCTCACTTAGCAAGCTTTATGGCATCTGTTAATGGTAATGATTTTCTAACAGATCCGACAGGCAGTCGTCGCTTTCTACCTTTTGAAGTTGAACACATTGATATTGACGCAGCTAAAGGGATTAATATCAACAAGGTGTACTCCGAGGCAGTTGAATTGTGGAGAGTTGACTATCATTACTGGTTCAATGAAGAAGAAATAGCTGAACTGCATCAAGAGAGCGAAGGTTTTCAAGTGCAGACTGTTGAGTATGAAATGCTTCTTAAAGGCATGGAAAAGCCAGCAGCAACCGAAGAAAGTTATATGACCACTTCTGAAATCCTAAACTATTTGCGTGGATATACAACGCTTAACCTAAGTGAAAGGAGAATGGGAGAAGCCTTGAAAAAGGCTGGTTTCTTACGGAAATCCAAAAGGATAGGTGGCAATCCAATGTATGTTTATCATATACGCAAGATTGTTCCAAATCCCTTTATTCAAAGTTACAATACTAATTATTAATACTACTTTACTACAAAGAGAGATAAAGCATTGAAAGAAAAAAGGTTAGACCGTAGTAAATAATGATATAAGGTATTACTACCAACCTACCATATACATGTGCAATGATTACTACAAAGATAGTTAGTACTACATATTTTTCTTTCATTGTCAATGACTTACAAAACAATTACATTGTAGTAAGTAATAGATTTAAAAGTTACAAGTATGACAATAGATGAAATTAAAGCAATATCAATTAAAGATTACTTAGGTAGTATGTCTATATACCCTATAAAGAATTATGGCTATTACGGAATGTATAAAAGTCCATTCCGAAATGAACATACTCCAAGTTTCAAAGTTGATTATAACCAAAATCTGTGGTATGACTTTGCTCTTGATAAAGGTGGGAGTCTTATAGATTTAGTTATGAAATTACATAATTGCAGTTTAGTACAAGCTATAGAGTTGTTTAATGGCAAACAAAATAACCTACCAAAATTCTCCATAGCTAATAGCAAAATAATTTCTCCAAACCAATCACGTATAGAGGTTATTGGCTCTAGCAACTTATGTCATCCAAATCTCATAGAATATCTCACACATAGAGGAATCAATCTGAACATTGCGAAAAAATATAGTAGGGAAATCCATTATAGAATTGGTGATAGAAGTTTTTACGCAATAGGATTTCCAAACAATTCTTATGGGTATGCGTTACGCAATCCATACTTTAAAGGGTGTTTGCCTCCTTCCGATATCTCGTATGTTCCCAGTCCTTCGGAACAAATCAATCTGTTTGAAGGTTTTATAGATTATCTTAGTCTGCTTACGATGAGTCCAGATGAAGAGAAGAAAGCTGCACTGATACTTAACTCGATTAATAATATCAAAAAGTCAAGATTTTTTCTTTCAAAGCACAAGCTCATCTGTTCATATTTAGATAATGATGAAGGAGGAAAGCTAACTTTAGAACAACTCAAAAGAGACGGTTTTGATGTTCAAGACTGTTCTTCCGTCTTCCAGAATTATAAAGATTTAAATGAGTATTTATGTGCTGAATTCAAGCGTTCAGAGAAAGCAGAAAATAAGAAAATCAAAGGGATTAAGCTATGATTGTAGAATTTGCTTCGCATAATCTGTTTTTCGGGGAGCAAGTTTATGTTTTGGGCATACCAAAACCACTTGCTCCACCTCCTGACAGTCGTTGCAGAGGATTATCCCGCTGGTCTCCATTAAATCAAATAAAAGAAATAAGTATGATAAAAACAGAATATAAAAAAGGTGGTCGTCCAACCAAGGGCGCAGCCGAAAAGAAGAAATACCGCATCACGGTGAAACTGAATACGCAGGATTACTATACACTCAAAGGCAAAGCTAAAAGCGCAGGAGTAACCATGAGTGAGTTTGTAAGAAAAGTTCTTGATAAAGGAAATGTCATTGAACGACTGACCGTAGAGCAAGCAGACTTCATCCGCAAGCTGTGTGGAATGGCAAATAATCTCAATCAATTGGCACATCGTGCCAATGCGGATGGGTTTCATGTCGTTGCTCCTTTCCACAAAATCATCATTGGCAAGATTGACGAAATCCTAAATCTGATACGAAAATGATTGCCAAGATAATGAAAGGTTCGGGCTTCAAGGGTGTCATCAATTATATCCTTGACCCGAAGAAAGGAACGGAACTCATTGATAGTTCCGGAGTGAGAACGGAGAGCATCAACCATATTGTCCAAAGTTTCATCGACCAGACAGAACTGAATCCACGAGTAAGCAAGGTTGTGGGGCATATCTCCCTGAGTTTCTCGGCACAGGATTCTTCCAAGCTCAGTAATGAATGGATGGCGCAGAGCGCTCGTGAATACATGGAGAAGATGGGTATAAAAGATACGCAGTACATTATCGGTCGCCATTTCGATAAGGAACACCCACATATTCATATCGCTTTTAATCGGATAAACAATAATGGCAAGACTATCTCTGACCGTAACGACCGATTCAGAAGTGAGAAGATTTGTAAAGAACTGACCACCAAATATGGTTTATACTTTGCCGATGGCAAGGAGAAAGTCAAAGAGTATCGCTTAAAAGAACCTGATAAGACTAAGTATGAAATCTATCAGACGTTGAAAGCAGAGATTGCTCAGTGCAGGAATTGGAAAGACCTTCTTGCTCACTTGAAAAAGCAAGATATTGATGTCCGCTTTAAGTTCAAAAGCAACTCACAGGAGGTGCAGGGTATCATCTTTGAAAAGAACGGTTATCATTTCAATGGCTCTAAAGTGGATAGGGATTTCAGTTACTCCAAGATAGACTTTGCCCTGCAACAGAAAAACAGGGAACAAGAACAGCAGATGCAAGGAACAATAAACTTTATATCTAATGTTGCAGATGTTACGAGCGAAATAGCCAACGACCTTATAGAAGGAGGACTGGGATTGTTTCAAACTCATGGTACTGTCCCTGCGGAGGTTTACAACACACTTGATAAAAAGAAGAAAAAGAAAAAACGTAAAATACACTTATAACTATGGCAGATAATAATACATTTATTCTCTTTGAGGAAATTAAAAACAAGCTGGAGACAATTTACAGGGAACTAAAAGAGTTGAAAGAAAAGGAGAACGGTTCTGTTTCTCTCCCTGTTCAATCTACACTAGCACAAAGTGATGAGCAGAAAGAACTGGAAATGCTCAATCAGTATGAAAAGCGAACAAAAGAAGTGATTAACAAGTATATTGGTGTGCAAGTGCGCATCAAGGACGAGGAGGCTAAATCCATGGACAAATTGGTGGCAAGCGTCTTGACCATGTTGCACGAATGGCAAGAGAATAAAGAGCATCCAATACCGCAGGAACATATTCACAGGCACAGTTTTGACCTCAAGTCCTCGAAAGTCTTTACTTATATGGTCGCAGTATCTGTCCTTTGTTTTGTTTCTTTGGTCGGCAATTACTTCTTGTGGCAACGTAAACAGCAATACAAAGACGATGCCTTGAAATTTCGTGTCATTAGAGTATGGCGAGGTTGTAGCCCTAAGGAAATCCTATGGCTTAACGAAGTGTTTGACATTCATCGCAATGAAAAGATTATTAAACTAATCAAGGAAAAAGCAGATGATTACGACATGGAATTGAAGCAAAAGGCAGATAGTTTGATGCAGAATAACCTGCAAAATAAGAAAAACAAATAGTATTGAACACATAAACTTTAATAAGAGGGGAAAATTCCCCTCTTATTAAGTATTTTATACAAGAAAATTTACTATATTTGCAAACTATCATATAATATTTATGGAAAGTCCAACTAATAGAATCAAAGAGGTGCTTATCGAGAAAGGGATTAAGCAAACATGGCTTGCGGAAAAACTTGGTAAGAGTTTCACTATAGTGAACTCATACGTTTGCAATCGTCGTCAGCCAAGCCTTGAATTGCTGTTTCAGATAGCGGAGATCTTGCAGGTGAATCCAAAAGAATTGATTAACACACCAGATGAGTAACTTTATTATGGTAGAGCATAAAAAATCTATCCGTTTTTTCAACGACCGTGAAGTTAGGGCGGTGTGGGACGAGGAACATAGTAAGTGGTGGTTCTCTGTGCTGGACATCATTGCTGCGATTAACGAGCAAGATGATTACCAAAAGACGAGAAACTATTGGAAGTATCTCAAAACTAAGTTGAAGAAGGAGAATAACGAACTGGTTAGTGCTACTAACCAGTTGAAGTTGCAAGCCCAAGATGGAAAACAACGATTGACAGATATGTTGGATGGAGAAGGGGTTGTTCTACTGGCAAAAGCAATACCCAATGTCAAGGCAATGGAATTTCTTGATTGGTTTACCTACAGCAACAACACCATTGATGGGCAGAGTAAGAAAAAAGCTTATCAACTCTTTGAAAGCAATCTTCTGAAAACAATAGAACCAGGAAGTTTAAAATGTCTGCAACAGATACATGCTTATCTCTTTGGAGGATTGTATGACTTTGCAGGACAAATCCGAACTAAGAATATATCCAAAGGAGGTTTTACTTTTGCTAATTGTATGCACTTCCCCAATTCTTTGCAAATAATAGAACGAATGCCCGAAACAACCTTTGATGAGATTATGGACAAATACGTGGAAATGAACGTTGCCCATCCTTTCATGGAAGGTAATGGTCGCAGTACTCGCATTTGGCTCGACCTCATGCTGAAGCGTTCTCTCAAACGGTGTGTGGATTGGAGTCAGATAGATAAAAATGAATATCTGACCGCAATGCGTGAGAGTATTTCTGATAGCACGTACATCAAAGCTTTGGTACTGCCTGCACTCACCACCAAGATTGATGACCGAGAAATGTTTATGAAAGGTATTGATTACTCATACTATTACGAACAAAATGATTAAATTTTATGGCTATATTAAGAAAATGCTTTCCCGTTAATGTTATCGAGATGATTGCGAATATACTTGGTGATACAGATAAGGGCTTAACAGGTTCAGAAATACACCGATTACTATTGCAGGCTAATATTGAGGATAAAACCCAAGAAGGTGTAATGGTTGCCAAAAGAAAGAATTTATTTAACTCTTTAGCCAGTGAGCAGAATAAGAATAAATGCTCTAATAATATATTACGTTTTATAGGTTATGCTCTTGCTCCAAGCCGATATATCAAGAATGAAGAAGAGTTTGAAAGAATTAGAAGTGAGGTGAATCAACAATTGGCATTCGTTGGATATGAACTTGCCGAGTCAGGAAAGTTTAGAGAAATTGCAGTTGCAAGTACTATTTCTGATGTACAAATCAAGGCAAACAATCTAAAACAAGAAGTAGAACAAAGAAAGGGGCATAGCGAAATTATAAAATACTGTAAAGCTGAATTGTTAGTAAATAATTACTTCCATGCTGTTTTAGAGGCAAACAAAGGATTGTTCCAGCGTATAAGAGATTTATCGGGAATGAAAACGGATGGGAATAAACTTATAGAGGAAGTGTTTAGCAAGAATCCCATATTAATTATAAATAATTTTCAAACAAGTTCAGAAAAGAATGAGCATGAAGGTTTCTGTAGTTTACTTAAAGGTTTATGCAGTATGTTTAGAAATCCAACTGCACATGAACCCAAAGTTGACTGGGAGATTTCAGAACAAGATGCACTTGAGATACTTGGAATAATTTCTTATTGCCATAGAAGATTGGATAATTACCAAAAAATCAGATAATTCTATGCTTCATTTTTTATATTATTATGTACCAAATGATTAAAATAACAATTAATGAAATAAATAATTAGATACAATATAATGTTCTATAATATCATACAAAGGAAAAGGAATGAGTGGTTAAGTCGTATAGATTGCCCTGTCAAGTCTTTGCTTTCATACATTGAAAGTAAAGGAATGATGCGTGATGCACAAATAGAGGCTATAAAGACTTACTTGTTCTTGAAGATAGAATGTGGCAATAAACCTTTGTGGAGGCTTTTCACGGAGGGCGATTTCTTGTCTCTCAATCTTGATAATATAAGTCTTACTGCTAAGGCGAGGACTATTCTTGAAACTGATAAAGCAGCAGCTTCACTTTATGAATATGCTTGTCAGCGTGATGAACAAGGGAATGTTTCAGCACCAGCATTAAAGAAATATATTGAAGAGAACCCTGATACAATAGATTATGTAGCTGTCTTTAAGAAGTTTTTTTATGATGTAGACTATCCCGACTATATTTTTAGCTTGCCAATGGGAGCCGGTAAGACATATTTGATGGCTGCGTTTATCTATCTTGACTTATATTTTTCATTAAATGAGCCAGATAACCTCTCATTTGCACATAACTTTATGATCTTGGTTCCATCAGGCTTGAAGGCTTCTATTATCCCAAGTATAAAGAATATACAAGACTTTGACCCTACGTGGATTCTTCCAAACCCTACAGCATCTCAAATAAAGAATGAGATTCAGTTTGAGGTACTTGATGCTCAGAAGACTGCACAAAAAAGCAATCTTGTTAAGAACCCAAATGCACAAAAGATAAATAGTCATCTGACGTCAAATGAAGTTCGTAGTCTGGTGGCAGTAACCAATGCTGAGAAAGTAATTCTTGATAAATTAGATAAAGATAAAAGCCCATCACTTCTTAGCGATAAGGAAAAGAAAGAGTTTGAGATATCTAATGAGCTTCGTTCTATTGTAGGAAAGATTCCCCATCTTTCTATTTTCATTGACGAGGTGCACCATGCTTCAGACGGAGACATAAAACTTCGTCAAGTTGTTAATAAATGGACAGAAACAGAAACCTTTAATTCTGTTTTAGGTTTCTCGGGAACTCCTTATCTTTCCACTGCCGAGTCGATGAAGGTAGGATTAGACTTGTCATTGAAAAACAAGAATCTTTCAAATGTTGTTTATTATTATCCGCTGATAGAAGGTGTGGGTAATTTCTTGAAGTCTCCTACAATAAAAGTATCAGATGGTGGTTATGAAACTATTATCCGCAAAGGTGTGTCAGAGTTTCTTGATACCTATGGCAATTTGAATTATTCTAATGGTACATGTGCAAAACTTGCCATCTATTGTGGGCGTATAGACAATTTGGAGGAGAATATCTATCCTATTGTTGCTGAACTTATCAGCAAGTTCGGCTTGAATCCTGCTGATACTATTCTTAAATATCATGGAGGAAACAAGGAGTATTCTGTGTCTGAGAGTGCGGCGACTGAATTTGCTTCATTAGACACCAGTCTCTCAAAGATAAAGATTGTTTTGTTAGCACAAATTGGCAAAGAGGGCTGGGATTGCAAAAGTCTTACCAGTGTTATCTTGCCTCAAAAAGGCGCATGTCCCCAAAATATGGTTTTGCAAACTTCTTGTCGTTGCTTACGTCAGGTTGTAAAAAATAATAAGGAAACAGCTTTGATTTGGCTTAACGATGATAATGCGAAAACGCTAAATAAGGAGTTGGATAAGCAGCAGCACACTTCTATTGAAGAACTTAACAAAGGTGGTAGTGCTAAACAGTACACCTTGCAGCGTTTCTCACGTATGGAAAAATTGCGTGTGCCTCCGATTGACTTCTTTCAGTTGAAGGTGTCTTACCTGACATTAGTGTTAGAAGATGAGTTGAATACAGCAAAAGAACTGCAAAGAAATGAATTATATGCTACCAGCGACTTACAACTAATCCGACAACAAAACTTAAAAGGAGAGGTTGAAGATAAGGCTACAGAACAGTTGCAGGATGATGAACACGATAAGCCAATAACATTCAACAGTTGGCTACATCTTATTTGTAAAGAGAGCTTCCGCACTTTGCATATTGCTCAATTAAAGAAATATACCACGGCTTTGCAAGCTATCTTTAATACGATTACAGATATTCGTGGTGGTATACACTTTCTTAAGGGAGAATACAACCAAATACAGGTACGTGCCAATGTACGAAAAGCCTTTATTCCTCATCGTTCTATTGAGGTGAAAGAGGAAGTGATACCAGAGACTGCTGAACTTCTTCAGATTAAGAACTTCCAATCAGTAATAGAAGTGAATGATACTTCTAAATATTTCCCAAACCAAGAGCTGGTATTAAAGATAGTTGATGCAGATAAAGGTGAGAAAACTCTAAAGGCAGAAATACAAACAACCATTGATACGCTTAAAACATTAAGCAATCAAGACCAAACCATACAAGCACTATTGAATAGTCCCGATAGTTACGAGCCAACGGAAAGCAACATCAATGATAAGACTTATCATTATCTGCCTTACAGGTTCGACAGTAGTTTTGAGATAAGTTATTTCTCAAAATCTCTCCAAGCTATCATACGGGATAAGCAACTCGAGTTTTATTTCAATGGCGATGACAACCTGACCGATTTCAAAATACGTTGTTATAAAAAGAATGGTAAGGACTGGAGTCTGCTCGGCAATTACACGCCCGATTTCTTAGTGATTAGCAGAGATGAACAAGGGGCAATCAAACAAATACTTATTATTGAGACGAAAGGCGAAGGCTTTGCTGCCAAGTTTGCTGAACGCAGGCAGTTTATGGAAGAAGAGTTTGTGAAACTCAATAACGAGCGTTTCGGTTACAATCGTTTCAGTTTCTTGTATATCGAAGATACGATGACACCAACCGAGCAAGATAAAAAGACCATTACAGCAATCAATCAATTTTTCAAATAATAGAATTCATTATGGCAATCAAATATATTTCTTACGATCCTAATGTTCTCGAAGGACAAGCTATACTCGATAACTTTGTGCGCACGCAGCGTATTCTTCGCTATCGTGATAATGGTAAAGTGTTTGAACGTATTCAGCGTGGTATGCCACTCTACGAAGTAGAAAGCCGAGAAGTGGTGGGCAAGAATCCTAATCATAACCTCGTGCTACGTGGTGAGTGTCTTTCTGCTTGTGCTTATCTTAAAGAGAAAGGGGTAAAAGTAGACCTTGTTTACATCGACCCACCTTTTGCCAGTGGTGCCGATTATGCCAAGAAGGTTTATATTCGTCGTAACCCAAAGGTGGCAGAAGCTATTAAGCAAGCTGAGACTGAGATTGATAGCGAAGAACTGCGTAACTTTGAAGAAAAGATGTATGGTGATGTGTGGGATAAGGAACGCTATCTCAATTGGATGTATGAGAATCTTGTTGCAATCAAAGCTGTTATGAGCGACACGGCTTCTATCTATGTGCATTTGGATTGGCATATAGGACATTATGTGAAAATTCTGATGGACGAGGTGTTTGGAGAGGATAAGTTTAGAAATGAGGTTATTTGGTATTATTACAACAAAATGCAAGGTAACGTATATCGTTTCGCTTCAAATCATGATTCACTTTTTTATTATAGTAAGTCTGATGAATTTACTTATAATCAGGTTAAGGAAAAACGTGCAGAAACTATCAAGCAAATAAAACGAATTTGGGATAAAGAAACTCAAAAATTGGTTAATGCAAAAGATAATCAGGGAAAAGTAATTTATGTAGATTCTGACGAATTTACTATTGATGATGTTTGGAGGATGTCGATGTTACAGCCTGCTGACAAAAATGAACCCGTAGGTTATGCGACACAAAAGCCTGAAGCGTTATTGGAGCGCATCATCAAAGCCAGCAGCAATGAGGATATGCTTGTGGCAGATTTTTTTGGTGGTAGTGGTGTAACTGCTGCTGTTGCTAATAGATTAGGTCGCAGGTTTATCCATTGCGATATTGGCATTAACAGCATTGAAACCACGCGCGACCGCTTGGTGAAAGCGGGTGCTGAGTTTGAGGTGTTGGAAATAAAAGACGGTGTTTCGCTCTATCGTAATCCCGTGCAGACGATGGATAGATTGAAGAGCCTGATTCCTGGACTTCGTAATGAAGATGCGCTCGATAAGTTTTGGGAAGGAAGTATTCACGACACAAAAGATGGTATGCTACCTGTTTATCTTCCAAACTTAATGGATAGTAGCACCCGTATGTTAGACACAGCACTGATGAATCGAATCCTGAAAGAAGCTATGCCCGACCTGCCTGACGGAACTAAAAAAGTAGTTGTATATTATATTGACATCACAGATATAAAAGAAATTAAACAATTCATTAAAGAGCAGAACGACACGTTGATAGAAGTTGAACTGAGAGACCTAAAGAATGTGCTTGACAACGTTGTTGTAGAAGATGATGCCGAATTTGAAGTGAAGGAAGTACAACCAGA
Source organism: Prevotella pallens ATCC 700821 (assembly GCF_000220255.1). Classification (GTDB taxonomy): domain Bacteria; phylum Bacteroidota; class Bacteroidia; order Bacteroidales; family Bacteroidaceae; genus Prevotella; species Prevotella pallens. The sequence continues at coordinate 2,114,997 of NZ_GL982513.1, read as the reverse complement.
AGGTGATGCTTTTAAAGTGTGGCAAGTAAGAATCAATCGTTTCTTTAGCGACCGAGTGAACAAAAAGATAGCCGACTTTAATCTCAAAGGACAGCAGCAGGCACTTAAAGGCAAGAAAACCTTCACCCCTATCACCCTAAGCGAAGGAGGATTGGAAACCATTGAGTTCCTAAGCCTCGATTGCACTTCCCCCGAATTCTCCGCCCCATGGCACAGCGCTGCTGAAATCCTCATCGACAAACTCGGCTATGTTCGGAAAAATGGTATCGATACCAAAGAAGTGTGGGATGGTACAATTACTTCCACTGAGAAACCATTAAGGCTGAAGATACGCAATATTTGCGGGGATGAAACTGTGTATGAAATAGTTTAATTAATTGTAATTATATGTGGGCAGATAACGAAACAACACAAGATTTGCTTGGATATCAAGTCCATGCAGATTTATTAAAAAAAATCATTTTAGCAGATGAAATGTTGCCAATTTCCATAGGGGTGTTTGGAAATTGGGGGTCAGGTAAAAGCAGTTTAATGCTCTTGTTGCATGATGGTATTAAAGAGTGGAAGGAAGCTAATCCTGCTTGTAATATTCTTCAGATTCAGTTCAATAGCTGGCAGTTTGAAGATTTTGATTCTACAAAATTGACAGTAGTAGAAACTATACTTGACTCATTGAAAAGAGATATTGCTAATCGTACTGATTTGGGTGAAAAAATAGATCTTTTTTTTCAAAAAATAGATTTTTTAAAAGCTGGAGTATTTGTACTCAAGAAAGCATTTGAGAATCTTACTCCAAATAGAATAAAAAAATGGCTACCTAGTAAAGACGACATAGACAAAATTACTGGAGATAAGGAATATAACGAGTTATTTAATGAAGTAAGTAGTGGTAACTCTTCTAAATTCATTGCCAAATTTCGTCTCATTTTTGAAAAGTTAATAGAAGAGACAGAATATAAGGCTATAATTGTGTATATTGATGACTTGGATCGATGTGCACCAGAGCGAATTATTGATTGTTTAGAGGCGGTAAAGCTATTTGTAAATGTAAAGAATACTGCATTTGTTATTGGAGCTGATGAAAGAATTATTGAATATGCAATAAAAACTCACTATCCAATTGAACAAGAAAAAGAAGAAATTTCAAGTCCTTTTTCAGATTATCTCGAAAAATTAATTCAACTACCATATAAAATACCTAGACTTTCTGACAATGAACAAGAAACATATATAACACTATTATTGTGCAAAAATACATTGGATAAAAATGCATTTGATAATGTTCATAAAAAATATGTAGAATTTAGAAGAAGAGACAAACATTCAAAATATAATATTGAAAACATAAAATCAAATAATACTGGTATAGATTTTAGTAGCGTTGAATATATGCTAACCATTGTTCCAATAATGAAACAATTTTTAAATGGAAACCCTAGACAATTAAAACGCTTTTTGAACACTCTGTATGTTCGAAAAGAACTAGCTAATGTGGCAGGATTTGATAATATACAACCCGATATTTTGGTTAAACTAATGGTTCTGGAGTATAATACTAAATATGCTACACGCTTTGAAGATTTATATAAAATACAGCGAGATAATGATGGCATTTTACCAATAACAGAAGCTGAAGAAGAAGCAAAATCAGAAGGTGGCATCCAAGATGCAAGATGGAAAGATAATTGGTCTTCTGAATATTTAACAAAATGGATTGCATCAAAACCGTCGCTTGTTGATGTTAATTTACAAGACTATTTCTGGGTTGCAAGGGATGCTTTAAAAAATGAAAAGCCTATTGCTTCATTTGTTACTAATAAGGTTAGTCTCATTTTTAAAAATCTATGTTCTATACAGTCAGATAGAGTAATGAAAAGACAACTACCTGCAATTTTAAATAGCCTAGATGAAGAAGAACTTAACATGTTGTTACACTTGTTAAATGATAGATTACGTAAAAATCCTGATTCTCAAATATGTTGGAGAATTCTGAATTGTGATGAAAATAACATTCTTATTAGTAATAACCTCGAATGTATTAAGCAACTATTTGCTGGGGTCGACACATACCATATTGATCCGCAAGCAAGTACAACTTTTAGTCGATTATTAAATATTAAGGGTGAAATACATGATTATGTCGAAGGAATAAAAAAATCTACGGCACTAATTAATACATTAAAAAGAAAAAATAAATAAGATGGGAACTTCACAATCACATAAATTAAAAACAGGTCCTAATTGGGCAGAAGCGAAACGTTCGATTACTAGTGTTGCTAATGAACGGGGAAATAATGATGAGAATTGCAAAAAATTTGCATATAGTTTTTCAAATGCTCTAGGTGATGATGTATATCGAAATAATAGACGACGTAGTGGGCGTTCGTTATTTGGAAATGCTGGTGCACGAATGTCCAATAATTTAGTTTCGTTTATAGAAGACGTTCGTTCTAATGGTTTAGCAGGAGTACTACAAATAGGTGGATTGCCTGCAGACCAGCAACCTGCAGAAAAAAAAGATTTTATTGAAAAAATATTGTCCTATTTGTCTGGGGAACACGATTCTTCAATGGATGATGTTGCTGCAATATATGCAATGGATAAACTTTTAGATGATATTTTAGCAGATTGTGAAACACAAGAAGAAATAGAGCAAAAAATCAAGAATGCTACTGAAGAAGATTTGGTTAATTGGATTGTTAGCTTTGAAATAGAATACATTCTAGAATATTCGGCAGAATTATTTCAGAGTCATATATTTAGTAAATGTGATAATCCAGAAAGAGTTCTTAGCCATATAAGAAATTGGTTACACAGAGAATTAGACGAAAAGTTAACAGATAATTTAAAAGAGGTCAATCTTGACTCCCAAGAAGGAAAAAAAATATTAGATAATCTAACAGCAGAAATTTTAGAAATATGGAAACAAGAATAAATATAAACTATACCCCTTCAATGAGCCCCGAATTTCTTGGCGATTTTGAACTTTCTTTTATGAATTATGATAATAATCCAAATTCTGTAAAGTTGAAGTTTGATATTAAACAATTATGGAGTTTTTCTAGAGATACAACTTCGGCTGCTTTTGATTTTTTGATACTTGCATTCATCGTTTATAATGTAGACCGAGCCCTAAATCGGCAAAAATATTCTGTGGATGGCTGGAGAAGACAAATAAAATTGTGCAATGTTCCTGTTAATAATTTGGATTCTATGAATCAAGGACGTGAAGTGTTTAATAGAGCAATCAGTTTTTTAACAGGAGATAATTGGAATATTAATTTTGTGCAAGGTCAAGGTTATGATTATAATCCAACAAGGAAGATTATGGATTATGATTATCAAGATTATGAAAAAGTTGCTCTGTTTTCGGGTGGACTTGATTCTTTAATAGGTTTTATAGATGAAGCTTCGACTTTAAGCGCGGGAAAGAAGGTTCTTTTAATATCGCATAAAGAACTAGGAAAAGAAGGACATGACCAAGACAATATTCTGGATTATTGTATGAATAATCGGATATTTGAAGGCAAATATGATAGATTACTCTTAAATGCTGGATTACGTCCTGGGACATGGCAAATCAGTGGTAGTCCTGCTGAAGCTACATTTAGATCCCGTTCTTTATTATTTTTTGCAGCAGGAATTTATTCCGCTTATCATATTGGTGAACAAGTGAATCTTATAGTACCAGAAAATGGTACAATTTCAATAAATATTCCTTTAGATAAAGGGCGAAGAAGTGCATGTAGCACGAGAACAACGCATCCAACTTTTATTAAAAAACTTGAAGAAGCACTTTTATTAATAGGTATAAATAATAAGTTTGAAAATCCTTATAAATATCTATCAAAAGCCGATATGATGAATAATTGTTATGAGGATAATTCGAAGAGGGATATATTGATAAATTTAGCCAATTTGTCATGTTCTTGTGCTAAACGAGGACATAATCACTACTGGGATAAAGACTCGGAAATAATTAAACAAACACATATAAATCATTGTGGTATGTGTTTACCTTGTCTGTATAGGCGAGTTTCGCTTGATGCTGTTGGATTGGACAATACAGATTTAATTGGAACGGATGTATTTCATGGAGTGAAATATAATCTCTCAAATCGTGAACAAAAGAGTACGAGAGATTTTAAAGCCTTATTGTTCTTTTTAAAAAATAGATTTAATGAACATATTATACGGAGAGAGTTATTGATGAATGGAATTACTGATTCTGATGAATTAAATAATTATGTGAGATTAGGTATGCATTCTTATGAACAAGTCAAAGATTGGATAGCAACAAGAGCACCTCATGAAATCAAACAGATGGCTGGAATAGAATAATTATGATAATTGATACACATTGTCATTATGACATGATGCCTAATCCTGAAGTTTATATCAAAAATGTTGAGCGAAAAGGCGATATAGCTATAGGGATGACTAATCTACCTAGTCATTTCCAAATGGGGTATCCATTCATAAAGCTATTACATAATGTGCGACTATCTTTGGGGTTCCATCCTTTACTTATATCTGATAACCAAAATGAACTTAAACTTTTTGGTAAGATGTTAGATAAAACTTCTTATATTGGGGAAATTGGACTTGACTTTTCGAAGGAAGGTTATAGTACAAGGGATATTCAGATAGATGTACTTTCTCAACTTTTGATTATGCTCAAAGGTAAGAATAAAATTTTAAGTGTTCATTCACGAAGAGCAGAAAAGACTTTATTAGAACTTTTGAAAAAGTATGAAATAAAGAATGTTATATTTCACTGGTACTCAGGTCCAGTAAATATTATCAAGGAGATTGTTGATCAAGGTTATTATTTTTCTATAAATGAAGCCATGACTTTATCTGAAAATGGGAGAAAGATTATAGCCGCTATACCAAGAGAAAGAATTTTGACAGAAACTGACGCTCCTTATAACAGTTACTGTTCGATACGAAATGTACTTGAATATGTTCACCTATCTGAGAGGGATATACATGAAAATTTCATGAAATTAATAAATAGATTAAAATATTTAAAATGACAAAACTTACAGTCGTGCAGTAAATGGTGATAACATTCAAGATGTTTTCTAATCAATACTACTCAAATTGAGGAAACATTTTTGTACCATACAAATGTAAATCATTGGTAATCAGTATTGAATATATTTGAGGAAGTGAAGTAAATTTTTAAAACTAAAATAATTGCAGCAGTCCGGTAATGGGTTGCTGCAATTTGTTTTATATAATACTATGAAATTAGGAGGGGTAAAGGGTTAAAGTATTCATAAAAAGAAGTATCTTTGTGCTATGAGACCTCTGCAAAAGTCTTTTTACACCCAAAAGCTACTATTGATAATCAATGAGTTATATTTATGATTTCGCTATCTATATGAGGTTTTGCAGATGTCTCGCTATGATAGAATCACTCAGAGTAGACTTGTAGAGATTTTTGTTACATATAAACTCAATTTTAGAAATGTTAGTCAACAAGGAAAAAGACATCGTACAATGTGCTGCCGTATTAGCTTGCGAGCTACACAAAGGGCAGGTGGATAAAGCTGGGGTTGATTACTTCACAGATCATCTTACAACTGTTGCCAAAATGGGAAGTACTTGGAAAGAGCAGGTTGTGGGTTATCTACACGATGCAAGTGAAGATACTCCACATTCTGTTGAAGAAGTGCTTAACTTATTAGATGCGAAATTAAGAACTCCCTTATCAGATACTGATAGACTTGAACTTGCCGATGCTTTACATTTGCTCAATCATCACCTTGCGCCTAACAGAGAAACATATATTCAGCGAATTAAAAGCAATGCTCTTGCAAAAGCAGTAAAGATGCACGACCTTACTCACAATATGGATCTTACTCGTATTCCTAATCCAGCAAAGAAGGATTATGAACGTATTGAACGATATAAGAAGGAATATGATTATTTGAGTGGACTTTGATAATAGATTATTAGGTCTCTTGAAGAATACAACCTATTAGATATTGACTATGCTGATTCTCACTTCAAATCAGCCATTGATAGCGTCATATAGCCAAAAGAATGCGCGATAGTAGAATGAAAGATGTTAGGAAACAATACTATAGTAATAAGAATTATATATATTGTGGTCTAACGACAGATTTGAGTTAAATATGGGATAATCTAAATCAAAAATATATCAGACACAGAGTATTTTAAGTGTTTCATTTTGGCTCTTTGCGATGTAGGAAGTATATTTGTTGCGATTTTGTAATACATTGGCTGTTACTGTTCATGTACGTCTTGTTATTTACGTGATCACTGTTATTGATAGCATCAAAGCAATATGAAAGAAAACATCGTCATCAAGTATCGTCATGCGGTACTTTTCTATCTCTTGGCAACCCTTATCCCATGGATATTCTGGTTTGCTGCAAGTTATGTAAGTCATCATGTAGTTTATTCGGAAAGCACATGGGTAGCTCCATTGTTGGGATTGGCAGGACTTTTCTTCCCAATGATTCTAACCATTATGTTAGTCTCTCGACATCAAGACCTTCGTAAGGATTTCCTTGGACGATTCCTAAACTTGTCTTCCGATAAGTGGCAATATTATCTCACAGCTTGCCTACTGATGCCAGCAAGTATCTTGTGTGCTATGGCAGTATCTCTGTTGTTCGGTTACAGTCCATCGCAATTCATTATTACAGGTCATTACACCTTTACTTCGGGTGTCTTCCCTGTATGGTTCCTCCTTATACTTGCACCTACGCTTGAGGAACTTGCATGGCATGGTTATGGAACAGACTGTCTCCGTTCTCGAATGAGTCTCTTCAAAACATCTATGCTGTTTGCAGCTTATTGGGCAGTTTGGCATTTTCCCCTTGCAGGTATTAAGGGTTATTATCACGCTAATGTGGTGAGTGAGGGCTGGCTTTATAGTCTGAACTTCATCGTTAGTATCTTTCCTTTTGTTATCTTGATGAACTGGCTCTATTATAAAACCAACCGAAATATCCTCGTAGCTATTATCTTTCACATTACGGCAGGTTATTTCAATGAAATATTTGCAACTCACCCCGATAGCAAGTGTATACAGACTGTATTACTGCTTATAGTGTCTGTTATCATTGTGGTTAAAGAACGTCGACTGTTCTTTAACCGAGCATTGGAGTAGTTGGTACTCACCATTTAAATCTTAGTTCCAAGAGGAATACAATTATTTAGGTATTAACCGTGCACTGGCTGGCATTCACAAGAAAGTCAGCCAGTGTTTGTATTATACAGCCAATATAATGCTTGATGTGAATGTGAAAATATTATTTACTCTTTTCAGTAAATCTCTTATCCACTACACTAAGTTTGAAAACTCTTTGCTGTCATTTTTAACATTTACCGTAGAAGCTTGTTCGTCAGTACGTTAGGACTGATGAAAGGGTGATAGGAGTGACAGCAAAATAAAAATAATTCGTGAAAAACTTGACAAGGGGTATCTCTGTTTTGTATCTTTGCAAGCGAAAATAAGGAAGAGCTATAACACGCTTAGTATGATTTCCTACAAACTAACGGCATCTTCCTTCTTGAATTTGTTTTCTTAAATCTTTTTATTCATGTGTACATATTTTTTTAATATGCCCACAAATAGGGTAGTGCGTTTTATGCGCAATTTCATTTTTATATGAGG
>NZ_GL982513.1:2035009-2106218 GCF_000220255.1 Prevotella pallens ATCC 700821 | reverse complement strand
ATAAAAATTTTTTATTTATTTATTATTAATATGAGTATTTTATATTATATTTGCACTTGAAAACCTAAATATTAAAGAATATGGCAAAAACAAGTTCTAAAGTGATGATTTCCGATTTTAAGGTATGGTTGAAAGGAAATGGTAACTTAACACAAAGATCTGCAAATAGTTATATTTCATACCTTGGTGAAAGTCACAATAGCCTGTTGAGATTAGGTCCTAAGAATAAAGTATATGACTATATGGATGTTATTGAACAGTTTTACAAGGCTGGGGATATACTTTACGCTGTTACTGTAATCAATAACATTATAAAAAGAATTAACAATCTTAGGACTCGTTTACTAAAGGAGCTAAATAACCAACGTTCTGCATTAAAGAAGCTAAATGACCAACGTTCTGCATTAAAGAAGCTAAGAGTATTCTTACACTATAAAAGAAAAAATAATGTAGTGGATAGAACTTACCTTTCTAAGAAGAATACTAATAATCCTACTTCCTCAACGCTGGATGATATTAGAGACTCTTTCTCTAAATATTCCTTGGATAAGATAGATGGTTTTAATGAGTTAATTGTTTTTTTAGGAGAAGAAAAATTTATCAAATCAGTTATTGAAAGTTCTTTTTTCTTTGATAAAAAAATAGTTGATGATCAACGTAATGATATTTTTAAAAAACTTGGAGAACAACCAATTCCTGCAAGAAAAACAACTAAAACGCAAAGTGGAATTCCAGGGGTAGGAGTAAACACTAAAATTGGCAACCTTGATATATATCAGATTAACGGCTGCAATATACCTGTCAAGTTAGATGGGGATGGTAATAAACAGGTTCGTGATATAATTGAAGAAAAAACTGGGTATACAATTTCTTCTGGTAAGAAATGTATATTTCAAAATTATATTATCTCGCATATTTGGGGAGAGGCTTATGATCCAAGATACTTCACAAATTTATGGAATATAGTACTTGTACCAGCTTGGGCAAACAGCTTATTGGATAAAAATTCTGATGATGAGGATTCTATAGAGTTTAAGCTTAAAGAAACGTTTAAGAAAATATGTGTTGAACTTTATGATCTTGACGCTCCTCAATTCAGTGAAGAATGGGATGATATGGCAAGTAGAATGGGGGCGACTTCTAACGAAAAAATCACTTCTAATATAAGTAAGCACCCTACTTATCAGATTAGTGTAATTCACGAAAAGAATAATGGAGCAGGACTTCCGTATGGACCTAAGCAGGTTGGAAGAATTATCCTTCAAAATATTTAGGCTATCGTTAGTCTAATTATCAAAAAGGATATAGAAAACAAGATATGCCTGTGAGTATTTTTTCTGATGATATAACTATTCTTGATACGGTTGAAAGAGGTGAATTGATAAATAAAATAAGAAAGCTATTATAGAATTTCAATTATGGATATAGGAAAAAGATTAGCTGAGATTTGGAATGAGGAATACATTGCTTCACTTCCCAATGGGATTATTAGCAGAGGTTATACTTATGCAGACAATGTTCAAAGTGAGATTTTAGTAACAGGAATTAATCCATCGTTTCGCAATAATGAAGATAGTGGGATTATTCATGGACCAATAAAAGAAATCTGGTATGGGCAACAATATGATAATTATTGGAGTCCAGTAAAGAAGATGCTTTTTGACGAAGATATAGATTTAAGAGATAAGTCTGATTATCTTGATATTTTCTATTTTAAGGAGAGAGAGCAGAATATTTTGAAAACCCAAATATTAAAGACATCTGATGGTATAAAATTCATTGTTGACCAATTAAATCTTACGATGCACATTATTGAGGAAATTGTAAAACCTAAACTGCTTGTTGTGAAGAATAAGGAGGCACAAGCTTATTTTGGGAAACTCTTTGATGAGAAAGGATGGGTATGGATGGGTTATGAATTTGAGCATATTCTGGATATGGAATGTGGAGAACTTTGTCGTATTATTGGCTTAAGAGAGTGTGAAGGACGCATAGCCCCAGAAATTAAAGATACGCAACTGGAAGGGACCTTTGTTCTATTTACAAAGCATATAAATCAATATACGCCAATTGCAGAACGTCCTACCTCAAGGGTTCTTAAACTCATCTTAGATTGGTATGATTCTGAGAGGAGCGTTAGAGAGTTTGCAATAAAATAGCTTTATATTGGTCTTAGAATGACATTCTTTGGATGGTTCTATATAGAAAAACAGAGAACAAGTAAATTAATACAAGGTGTACTTAAACAATAGTCCGTTAAATATTATGCTGCATCAGCAGCGAAACTAAATATATCATTTATCCTTTCTTTATTAAATGGCGTGTTCGGGTTCTTCTCGAACACGTGCTTGATGACTGGATAAGGCAGGCTGAACAAAGTAAGATAACCCAACTACAGAAAATGGCTGTTACCGTGAAAACCTATAAGAAAGGAATCCTTGCCTGGTATGATTGCCATCTATCAACGGGAAAAGTTGAAGGTATTAATAACAAGATAAAGGTTATGAAACGAAATGCGTATGGATTTAGGGACGAGAAATACTTTACTCTACGACTTTATGCACTGTATGACTGCCGTATCACTCGAAATGTCGGATGAACCTTACTTTTGGGATATTCCAAATGGGAGAATTTCTCGAAAGTAATAGAGAAAGCTAAAATAGCTTGTGGAATTGCAGGATATCTGGTTTCTGACCATTTTCCTGACGTCAGGAAAATGGTTAATCTCGGGTCTGGGTACAAAGCAAAAAGCTAAGTAGTTTGTTGTCAAACACTTAGCTTTTTCTTATTTTATAAATGTTCCCAAATTGTTCCCAACCAACATTTATTAACCAGCTTCTTCAACACCCATCATCATGTTATAATGTTGTACATGCCCAGTAACTTCAAAAACTTGTTTGAACACTTTTAGATATCTTTCAGCTTGTTCTTGGTCTGGAATTACACTATAATCATCGGGAACACAATGAGAGCCATCATTTACCCAGCATAACAAAGAGCGACATATTTCTTTTTCTTGTAAGCTGGGAAATTTCTGCAGAATGTCATCATCATCATATTTCCCTAATACCTTAAAATAAGTTTCATAAACTCTTCGCATTGTATTTTGTAGTGTTATAATTGAAATCTTGTCCTTATTCCTTAGCTCATTCCACAAAAGCTCATAAGATCCTTGAATTGGATTTTCTTTCTCATAACATTGAATGATGGATTTATTGTTGTTCTTCCTTAAAATCCAAAAGCATGTGTCATTTTTAGGCATTGTTCTACTATCAATAAAAGATACTTCTTTATGAAAATATACATTATGTGTCAATAATATCAATTGAAGGACATTGGTCTCTCCCTTCTTTATCTTCTTGATTTCTTCCTTGATTAGAGAGCTAACAACAAATAAAATTGTACTATCTAAACTAGAAATAGGGTCGTCAATAACTATAATCCTGTCGCTATTAGTTGTTTCAGGAGTATTCCCTCCCTTAACTAATTGCATAAAATACAAGAAAGTGATGAAAGTTATTTCGCCTTCACTTAATGTACTATTGGCAATCTCACCATTTTCTCTTTTTATTTGATAATAGTGTTCTCCCTCCATAGGAACTATCGAAAAAGTAGTAAAACCATATGCAGACAGACTCCTATTTATTTCATCAACAGATGCCTGGACACTTGTAATATTTTTATTTCCCTCTTTAATTTCGTTGTCTAAAACAGAATATTGTTTTCGCAAGCTGTTTAACTCTTGCTCCATATTTAATATACCACGTTCACATCCAGTTTTCGTTCTCACGAAAGGGTCAATTAAGTCTTTTTTCTCTGCTATAATGTAGCTCCAGACGTCTTTTATTAACTGATGCTTCTCTTTTGTGAAGTCATTTACAATGGCATTATGTGAATTAATTTTCTGATTAACTCGTAATATTGTATCATTAAACCATGCTATTAATTCCTTAGAGCTTTGCAAAGTTAAGCTACGACTAGGTTCCTTTAATTTATTTTCAATTATTTCTTTATTATGCGAAAACAGTTGAATTAATGAAGTCTTTTTAGCATCAAAAAGTTCCAAATCAAGCATGGTTGGTGATATTTTTTCCCTTTCAATAATACTAACTAATTGATTTAATAGTTCTTCCTTTAATCCCAAATATGAATTTGATACATCCTTTAGTTTTTGAGAATCTAAAGTAAAAGTTTTGTCAAAATATGCCTCGATATCTTCACGAAAATGCTGATCAATTGTTTTCTTTTGACAGAATGGACAAATATCAGAATCTATTGTTAAAATCGACCTACCCTGATTTACCCAATCGCTGATTCCTAAATGTTCAATTAGAGAAGCAATAGCTACATCTGTTTTACCAACGATTTTTTTAGTCCATATTACTTCCTTCTCCAACTTATTTATCTCTTCGACGCCAATTAATTGTGGCAAGGGGTGCATAGGAGATGGTACTTTGCCAAATAGAGTTTCTGCACGAGATACCAATTCCTTATAGTCTATACTATTACTAGAACTTGAATTCTCCCAAGAATCTATAACTTTCTGGGCAAAACTTGCTTTGCTATTTAAGAAACCAGCAAAGGCATCCTTAAATAAAGAGCTATATTTACTTTTAATGCTATTCCAACAACTTTTATTAAATTGTTCTTGAGCCTCTTTAAGTTCTTGTTTCTTCTTGTCTAACGTTGTTTTCTTCTGTTGACCTTGTTGTTTCAGTTCACGTAGTTTTTCTTTTTTTCGTTCTAATTCCTCTATTTGTTCTTTAGTTGCTTCGCCCAAAGTGAATACTCCTGGGATATTCTCACCAAAATTTTTTTCACGAAATGTTTTATTATATACAAAAACATCTTCATTATTATCTGAAGACCACACAATTGAGCTATCCGTATATAATTCAGGAGAAGCTATTACATTAGATATAGTTGTTTTTCCACAGCCATTTGCCCCGTAGATAAAATTGATTTTTTTGAGATTATCAATTTCTACGCCTCTTTCATCAAAGGTTGCTGCATTTTTTATAATAATCTTTTGTATCATTTTATTTAATCATTTTCTATGAAACGTTTTATCTTTCTGACATAAAAACCCTATCACAAACAGAAGTGATCAGAATATTATAAAGGCTATCAAGCAATTTTTCGTCTAACCCAAAACACTTCATAATGGTAGCATCAAAGTTACGCCTATCAGTACGAGTTACTTCGTCCATCACCGAATTAATATTTCGGTTCTTTATTGGTCGAAATGCAGCTATAATAGTATCTACATCACTTTTGCTTAATAAATTAGGATTTAGCATTTTAAGCTGCTTAAGGAAATCTGCATTCAAATCTAAAGCACCTAAGCTTCGTGAAGTTCCTCGCATTTCAAGTATTAGGAATGTTATAACAGAGTTGAGTAGGGCAGCTATCAGCTCTACATCATAGCCATCCTGCACCTGCATTGCGATTAAACGCTGATCAATTACAAATGGCTCTTTGGCAAAAGTAAAGAAGAAGCGTTCGTATGGATTTATTGTAGTGATAATGTGTGCCCTTTTAGGATTTAGAGAATACCAATAGGGACGGTGTCCTGAGCATGCCTCTGATATTGTTTGGCTATCATTCTTGTTAGGTGCGTTCACAAATTTATCAATCCATGATTTCGTTCCTTTGTCTATTACATTTTCCTCATCTTGGCAGACGAATGCCCTAAACTTATAATTATCATCAAACTCTATCTGTTGAAGCTCTGACGATGACTTCACATACGGAACCAAATACTTTTCGTCAATACGTGATGATTTTACATCCTTATCTTTAATGACAAACATAGGATTCCAACCTGTCCGCTCCCCTCTAAACACTTTTACAATGTTTGGATAATATTGGGTTAAACAACTTTCAAAGCTACCAAATAGATTGGTGGAAAGGAAAAGCTGTCCCCAATTAGTCTTGTTTTCAAGACTATCTAACAAACATTCCTTAGATGCCAAGCATACAGATAAACTTCCATCTTTACGCTTATATAGGTCATCAAAGAAATTGTCCTTCTCCCACAAAGTATTATGTGGGTCATTACAATTATCTATATCGCTATAAAACTCTTCTATCTGCTGTATTTGTTCACTAATAGAATCCGTTACAAACAGTTCGTTTAGCTTACGATTAAGAGTTACAAATTTTGTAGGCTCTTCACTCTGAATTTTATCTAACACAAAATAAATAGTAGATACCTGTGAATCCTTAAACCAATGTTCTGCATTGCTCTTTACGACATATCGTATATGGAAATTGTCTAATAAGAACTTTTTAAATTGGAAGCCATACTCTTTACCTAACCATGCATTTGATGTTATTGCAGATAAGCAACCATCGGGTTTAAGGAATCGGTCTGCATTGTAAATACAATATGTGAAATAATCTGAACGTTCGTTGATTTTGAAAGTTTTATCTTTCAAAAATGCTTGCTGCTCACTTTGGAATTGTTCTCTAAAGTATGCTGACAGTTTCTCATTGGGAATATCCTCCTGTTGTACAAATGGAAAATTGCTTGCTATACCATCAAAAGTTGGTATAGGTACATCAATATGCTTATTATGGTCGTACGAATCGGGGAAAACCACTTTTTCTCCAACTTCCAGATTAAAGAAATCATTACGCGTAACACGTGGGAAGTTGTCTGTTGCTACTACATCTTGCTTATATAGGTTGATAACAGATAAAATTGCAGGGAAATGAGATACATCATTGCCCCATATCTGCTTTAGTAGCTCTCTGTGTTCCTTTGTCCCAAAAGCTTGTAAAATCTCATAAAAAGAATTTAGAAAAGTACCAGTCCCACAAGTAGGGTCGAATAATACGTCCTTATTAGTCTTAACAACAGGGAAAGCCACAAGGTTTGCCAATACCTCATTAGTAAAATATTGACCAAATTTCTGCTTTTCATCATCAGGCACAAGGTTTTCCAATATATGTCCAATAACTTCTGTTGGCAACACTTTGAAATCAAAAGTGGTCAGCACCTCCAATAGAGCATAAATTGCTTTATCGACCAAAACAGAATATTCTATACAATCTGTAAAATATGGTCTAAAGATAGCTTGATAATCTATCTTCTTTGCTTTGTCAAAATAGCTATTCAATAAATCTTTACTAGACTCATTTTCATCAAAAGTAATCGGTTCCAACTCTCCACTTAAGTTCTCGCAAAGTGTCAAATAGAAAATGGTCTTGCCTATCAAGTTGTAAAAAGTAAACTTTGCCAACACCTGCTCTGGTATGACATATTCTCTCTTTCTTGATGAGGATTCTAAAATCTTCAAAGTGGAACTTTCATATATCTTCCACTTATTGAACTCATTTCTAAATGTACAATTACATCCTTTTTCCTTAACAATAGCTTCTTGAAATTGTGGGATAATGATTGCTGAGGCTTGCCGTACAGCAGCAATTATGTTCTTTGAAATATCAAGTGCAGGTTTCAGAAAACCATTGTGATACAAAGAGTCCAAATCATGCAGGATTTCCCCTGCACGTGCTTTCAATAATGGCTCATGCTGTGCAAACTTTACAGGATCAGCTAAATCTTCACGGCTATTGATTGTTGAAACCTTTGGATAGTGTTTTAACTTTGACAGGCTATCAAGTGTATATTCTTTATCGTCGATATGCCAAATTATGGCTTCTGCACCATTCCATGTAATAAAGGAATCAGAATGTAATTTATGTGCCTTTTCAAGTGCATTCTCTAACATAACAGCATCATCAACGGCAGTATCTGGAAACTTCAATTCCCAGCCATTGAATATTACACCAGAAGTCTTATCAATGAAAAGAAGAATATCAGGAAATTTTGTTCTTCCTGATTTCATTTTTACACCTGTATCATTAGTTGCATCTTGAAAAATAGTAGTCTTTCTGTCAATAGCTGATTTTATCCAACTGATAAGCTGACCAGTCCAATCTCGTTCATTTCTCTTTATTTCAAGTTTTGCCATAACTACTATTTAACTGCTAAAGTATATGCTTTGTTATCAAATAAACCTTGTATAACAGGCTGTTTTTTTTCATCGTGCTGCATTGCTAAGACCTCTGTTAGGCGATCAGCACATACTTGGATGTAGTCTATTGATTTGACTTTATGAAGCATTACGTTCTGATTTTTTTCGATTCCGATATACTTTCTATGCTCCATTGCTGCCGCAACTAAGAAGCTGCCACTACCACAAGCATTATCAAGAATAATATCCCCAGGATTAGAGAATGTTCTTATTAAGTATCGTCCTAACTCAATGGGCTTTTGAGTAGGGTGATATACTGGTCCTTCTGACTCAGCCGTTTTAACATACAAAAAGTCTTCTATTGGCAATTCATTATCGTCCATGAACAGAACGTCATTTGGATAGCGCATACCATTACTTTGAACATGTCGTGGCTTAAAATCTCCATAACTTCCTGTATATTGATTTTTGCGAATACCCTTATCATAACTCTCTCCCTTTGTCATTTGAGGATTATATGTGGGTTGCTGTTTATAAAACACACAAATATCTTCATGTTTTCGCAAAGGCTGTTTCTTAGCATTTAAGAAATTCGTTGATTTTGATTTTATCCAAACTATTTTATATTTGAACCAATCTTCATTGCTTAAAATCAGTTTTGCAGTAAAAAGACCTTGTGCTGTCAGGACAATAGCACCATTATCTTTTATTATACGCATATACTGTTGCCAAAGCTTATTTAAGTCAATAACAGAATCCCACTTATTTTGTGTTGTACCATAAGGTAAATCGCACAAAATCATATCAACAGATTTGTCTGGGATATTAGGCATAACTTTCAGACAGTCATCTTCTATAACCTTATTAATAAAATCTTGAATGTTATTTTCCATATTCGCGTATATTTTCTGCTACCATATTAATTACTCCATCAGCACAATCTTCTTCTGCTAAAACATCATATACTTTATCTGCGAGCCATAATTGCAAAAGTTCCTTTGTGTTTACGTCAAGTAACTTTGCCAATATAATGACTTGTTCCCGTTTAGCTTTTCTTTCTCCTCTTTCAATACGGCTATACATAGGGGTATCTATCTCCAATGCAGAAGCCAACTGCCTTTGAAGTAACTGTTTCCCCTCTCTTAATTCTTTTAATTTATCAGCAAACAACATATTTGTCAATAATTGATTTGTCTTTATTTGGCAAATATAATATTCCTATTTGAAACGAACAAATTTTTCTAGAACTTTTTGATTAATTCTTCGTTTTAGAAGTTACAGATAGAGTGAAGTGCATCTACTCTATCTTGATAAATCTCATTAGTTCTTCTGCATCAAACTATCAGTCTTTTGTTTTAGTTGTTGATCATATCCATCCGCTTTCTCCTTAATAAGCTTGATAATTTTTTCATCACGATGAATGTCGAAATGAAAAAGAAGATGGGAGTGCCTACAAGTAGACCTATTGCATATTTTCTACCCACAATTAGTATTAAAGCGACAGATTTTGCAGCCGAAATTACTAACGTCAATGTGTACAATACTACCCAAATTGAGGAAACATTTTTGTGCCATATAAATATCCATTACACTCAGAAATAGCTATTTGCACATACACTTATGGTTTTTGGGTGGGCGTGGAAGAGAATGAGTGCTTTTGTAGAAATGTTTCGTATTGGTTACGGTATCCGTTGAAAACATTTATATCTACATCGCCGTGAATACCTCTTACTTTTCCATCGGGCGAGAGTTGCCAGTAGGTAAGCTTTAATTCTGGTTTATATTCTCCATAGCGAGCAATCCAAACAGAGTATTCGCCTTGTATGTCGATTGCCATTGGCAGATAGCGTTTGGTAAACATTTGACTGATGTAAAGAATAGGACGTATCTTAGTTGCGCTATAAACCGTTTTGAGCCAATTGCGAATATGTTGAAACATTACTGCAGGTCCGCCCATTTTTGCAATTTGTTCGTCGGAAGGTTCTACATCGAGCACTGCAGGCAAGTCTCCTTTTGTAAAAAGGCTATGTTGCAAAAAATATCGAGCTTGTTCTGTGCCTGACGATGTTGTAGAAAAGAAATGATAGGTTCCAACACGTATGCCGTGTTTGTGTGCCTGCAGATAGTCGTTTCTGTAGTAAGGGTTTAGTACTGTGCGTCCTTCAGTAGACTTAATGTATACGAAAGCAATAGGATAGTTTACTTGTCCTGTTATTTGTTTTGTACTTATTTTCCCTAAATCCGTAATTCTGAGTTTTGCCCATTCTATGTTATAGTGTTTTGTTCCTTTTTCGTGTTGATGTTTAGATAGGTCTATGCCGTAAATACGTTCGCTATTATGGTTCATACGTTCGCCTTTAAACATTCCATCTTTCCATTCTCCCACTTGTAAATATTCGTGTGGAGCAATGTAGAAACCAAATCCATTGGGTTTACCATTAAGCCAATGTCCATCGTAGAAGCTACCATTATTACCGTGGTGTTGCCCATATCCATTAGGAACAGAGTTTTTAGTTTCGCCCACATAATAGCCTTGTTTGTAGGGCATACCTTTTTGCAGTGGTTGGTTGATAGAAGTGTTGGACCAATGCAACAATTTTGTTTTAGCCGTTTCAACCGATAGCACAGCCGATTCGTTATGTGGTGTAGATTTTGTTTGCGTTTGCAGCAATAAACTGGAGTCAGCGGCATAAATAGCAATTCTATTACACATTATACGTTTGCTATTGTGTTTACCATAGAGCGCTATATATCTATTTATTTGTTTTACACGTAGATGAGCTTTGCGTGGAATGTTTTCTAAAGCATTGATTACTGTTTGTAACGAATCGCGTTGTCGCTGAATGTGCCAATGGTAAGCAGCTACTGTATTGTAGCCATAATCTTGAACGTTGTGCACACGCATATAGTAGGAAAGTTCGTTATATTGTGTTTGTAAATCGGCTAATTCATCGTCGGTTCTTTTTAGTTCGTTCGCTATTAACTGGTGTAAAGCAAAACTACTGAAACTTAATATTGTAGAAGGGCGATTACTCCATTTTGTAACCACACGTCCAAAGCAAGTAAAGGGGAGCGATAAACTATTTACCCAATAAGCGTGTGTGCGTGTTTTTCGTGGTCGTACAGAGTCGGCTTGCATTGCCCCACCTATCAATTTCGTGGGAGTGTAGTTGGTGAAAAAGAATGTAGGTTTGCCATTTATTTCCAGTTGGTAATAAGCTTGTTGTTCTACCACTAATGCCGATTGGTTTATAGCTTTTGTTGTAGGAGGCAACACAAGATAGATTATAAAAGCTGAGAGCACAAGCAACAGTGCAAATATAATAATGCGTTTTTTAGTTTGTAGAATATGAAGATATAACATAGTGTGTTTCTGTTTATATAGCTTACAATGAGAAAAGGTGAAAAGAGGTATCAGAATAAAATATGATATAGAATAGAAGCTCCGCTATATAGTTTTGCTGTGCAACGAGAAGTAGTAGCGAAGGTTTCGATATACATAATAAATAAAAATACTAATGCTACAATGGTTGTTAGAAATATGGTTATGGTGTGCATATTGCGTTGTTGTTAAAATAGGAACAATACAGTTTGTTCATATTGTCTTTAGAAAAATATATATATTGATTGCATCAAAGTTTTATAAGGACAACAGTTTTTTTATTTTGAAATAATAAAACGAAAGCGATAGAACAGAAAAGCGGAAACCCACTAATGGGAATCCGCCTATATCTTTAACTATCTAAGAATATTAGTCAAGGTTAGCCAACTTGTTGTCGGAACCAAGTACATCTTTAATCTTTTCAGTGTAAAGTTCAATCATGTACTCACGAGCCTTACCACAGTACTGACGTGGGTCGAAGTATTCTGGGTGCAAAGCAAATGTTTCGCGAACACCAGCAGTGAATGCAAGACGAGAGTCAGAGTCGATATTAATTTTACATACAGCACTCTTTGTAGCTTTACGGAGTTGTTCTTCAGGAATACCAACAGCGTTAGGCAGAGCACCACCATACTTGTTAATAATATCAACATACTTCTGAGGAACTGAAGAAGAACCGTGAAGTACGATTGGGAAACCAGGAAGTTGCTTCTCTACTGCCTGTAATACATCGAATGCCAATGGAGGAGGAAGTAAACGACCAGTCTTCGGATCGCGTGTACATTGTTCTGGTTTAAACTTATAAGCACCGTGAGAAGTACCAATAGAAATAGCCAACGAGTCGCAACCAGTACGTGTTGCAAAATCAACTACTTCTTCAGGACGTGTGTAATGAGACTCTTCAGCCACAACATCGTCTTCCACACCAGCTAATACGCCAAGCTCACCTTCTACAGTTACATCGAACTGATGTGCATACTCTACAACCTTTTTAGTTAATGCAATGTTCTCTTCGTAAGGAAGTGAAGAACCATCAATCATAACAGAAGAGAAACCTGTATCTACACAGCTCTTACACAATTCAAAGCTATCACCGTGGTCAAGATGAAGTACAATTTCTGGGTGGTGGCAACCTAACTCTTTTGCATACTCAACAGCGCCTTCTGCCAAGTAACGAAGCAAAGTTTGGTTAGCATACTTGCGTGCTCCCTTTGATACCTGAATAATAACAGGAGACTTTGTTTCTGAGCAAGCTGTAATAATAGCCTGAAGTTGCTCCAAGTTGTTAAAGTTAAATGCGGGCACAGCCCAACCACCATTAATGGCTCTCTTGAACATCTCGCGTGTGTTCACGAGACCTAAGTCTTTATAATTTACTGCCATAATATTGTTGTGTATTAAAATATGAATACTGAATACTAATAACTGATTGCAAATATAAACTTTTATTTTGTGAAAACCAAACCTTATACAAAGATAATTGGTAAAACAGCTAATTTCTACTTATTTCTTGACTATAAACAACAGTTGTTCTGTGAAAGCAACAATAAATGTGGTATTAGTTTGATATATATTGCGAGCTTTCTTCTTGTTTTGTTGCCCTAATAGAACAAGTATATTAAGTACAGATAGTTCGTTATAGTGTACACCATTATATATACAACTTGATATAATCATATATACAACTTGATATAGTTTGTTATACATATATTTTGAATTTTATTAATCAGTTAAACAATAAAGTAACTAAAGTTCCCCACCCTTAAAACACTGGCATTTCTCATTCCCCTTTGCTTGTCGCCCTTCATATCCATTGCCTTTTAACACATGGCTAATAGAAGTTATGCAGTCTGTTCATATACATCATCCCATTTTCCCAATGCTTCAGCTATTACAAGGATTTTACTCAACTCTTTGTCGCTGATCGTAGCCATAAGGTCTTGGGAAGTTATTCCAAGTGTTTCTCCTAAAACACGAAGAATGCGTTCGATACACAAGTGACCGATGCCAAACTTACCAAAAAGATGAAATAAATCATCACTCATTCGAGTTTTAACATTCAAAAGTTTGTATAACTCACTTATTTTCTCTATTTTTGCTTCCATAACAGTTTTGTAGTCTTGTTTTTCAAATCTGTTCTTTAGCGATTGCTAATTTACAAAGAAAATTCAACAAACTGTTATATTTCTATCTATTTATTAGGGTGGGAAACTTTAGTGATTTAATTATACCCAACAAAATGAGAGGAGAAGGTATAAGACTTGGTGGTAACATTAAAGAAATATGAAAATGGACAGAAATAGTAAGGATAGAAGACTAAAATGTATGATTTGCTCTTTATGTGTCATATTAATAATATTTAGCTGTGCAGATAAAAAGAATAGATATGGCATAAATTTTAACAACCAAAGAAGTATTATAAAGTTACCTCTATTAGATTCTTCTTGGAAATACTCCCCCTCCTATACATCTGAGGGGGGTACTTGGGTTAATCCGCAAAAAAAGGACGGAGTACCTTGTTATTTTCAAAAGCGCAATTTAATAAAGAACAATAGGTTAATTTGGGAAAGTGATATATATTTGGGAGGCAAAACTTATATGACGATAGATGGAAGTATACGAGAATCTTTGACTGTTACATACTATTTCGAAAAAAAGAAATGGGAATACGTCTATCATACAGCTAAAAGAAATTACAATAGTAGTAACTGCCCTTCTCAAATTAAAAAAATATATAATAGTATTGATGTCGTAATATCAAAAAGCGAGGCGGACTCTATACTCTTCTCTTGGGGTTTATGATTGAGTTGGAAATTAAACAATCAAGGAAAAAAGAAAATCTGTTCTTTAGCGATTGCTAATTTACAAAGAAAATTCAACAAACTGTTATATTTCTATCTATTTATTGGGGTGGAAAACTTTAGTAAAGTAAAATATATCGAGCCGCTAATAGCTAATTTATACTTAATTGGGTTTATAAACTAAATACGCATTAATATAAGGTGTAATTATCTTGTTAGAATAAAATAAATATTTAACTTTGCAGGCGTAACTATTAACAATTAGAGAGATGAAACTCTCTTAAAACGAAACAATTAATCATTAACGTATGTAGTGATGAACTTAGTAAGAAAAAAGCTACAGCATAGCCTCCACAACAAACAATGTTTTATAGCTACATTGTTTTGTTTCTACGACTACAATGCAGCTACTACTGCTGACGTTCGTATTGTGTACATTACTAATTTACTTAATTCTTACGTTGCTGAAATGTTTGGCTTATACATTATTAATAAGAAAATAAAAGTAGAAATGGAAATGAAGAGAATTTATGTAAAACCACATGTGGAGCAACACAGAGTTTTAACAGAGAAACTTTTAACTAAGGACAGCGACCAGGGCGACCACGCAGAATCTAAACCGCATGACAATACATTGTGGGAACAAGATGAAGAATGGACAAATAAATTTGAAAATAAGTCTAAGCGAGGAAAGAATATTAAATAGCTAATTGCTTTTACCTTACGGTATTGCTACACCGTTTAAACTACATTTATATACTGTTGAAATGGTGTTTCGTAAGTGTAAATTCCGTGCACGTATATATCTACGAACGATGAAAGCGAGTAGTGAGAAAATTATAGTGCACTTGTATTTCTATGTTTTGTTTGGCTCTTTATAGGTTACAATTTACGAAGAGCTACGATGCCTAACACTGACAGATGTTATTAAATAGAACAAGCTGAAACCAGCCATATAGTATGTTTATATTTGTATTTTAAATACTACTTGACAGATTATTTCTTTCTGTTTTGTTTTGTATAGTCTTTATCTTTATGTATCTTTGCTAACACATAAACAAATAGAGAACGCAAGCAACGATAGACTTTGACATATAATATAAAGGATATATATATTAGCTGTTTTGCTGTTTCTTTATTCGAACCAATACATTTAATTTAACTTCTATAATTAAGAATATATGAACGAAAACGCAAAAACTAAGTATCCTGGACCAGCAGGAATGATACCTGTAACAAGTGGAAAGGCTGATGATGCAAATATATATAATCGAAATTATCTTGACTCAATACATGTAGAAATGCGAGTTATCGACTCAGTAGAGCCGTCTCTAAAGACTACTATCTTTGGTAAAGAATTTAGTTCGCCTATTATGATGCCAGCCTTCTCGCATCTTAACAAAGCACAAAAGAACGAGAAAAAGCCTATGCAAGAGTATGCTTATGCAGCAAAAGAACTGAACACTGTGAATTGGGTTGGAATGGAACCTAACGACGAGTATGCAGATATTGCAGCAGTGGGAGCGCAGACGGTGAGAATTATTAAACCATTTGCCGACCATAACATTATTCTTGAACAGATAAAATTTGCCATTGAGCATGGTGCCATTGCTGTGGGTATTGATATTGACCACGTTCCAGGTACCAACGGACGATATGATATAGTTGATGGTATTCCACTCGGACCTGTAACTCTCTCCGACTTAAAGCAATATGTAAAGGCTGCTGGAAGTGTTCCTTTTGTTGCAAAAGGAGTGCTTTCTGTTCAGGACGCACTAAAATGTAAAGATGCGGGCTGTGCAGCCATTGTAGTATCGCACCATCATGGGCGTATTCCTTTTGGTGTGGCACCTCTGATGGTTTTACCAAAAATTAAACGAGCTTTGATAGGTTACGTTATGTCGGTATTTGTTGATTGCGGAATAGATACGGGTTACGATGCCTACAAAGCATTAGCATTAGGGGCTGATGCTGTATCGGTGGGCAGAGGAATTTTGACACCTTTGTTACAGCAAGGTGCAACAGGCGTTAAGGAGAAAATAACGAAAATGAACGAACAACTATCTGAACTGATGCTATATACTGGTGTGAAAGACACTAAATCTTTCGATGCGTCTGTACTATATTTGTAATTCTAAGTATAGCAAAATATAAACCAGTTGTTAGAGTGTAGCATTATTACATATAGGTTGTATAATTGCTTCTTATTAGCTTTCGTTTTATTGTTGGCAGTTTAATAGCTTTTCTAACTTGTTGTGGCTTGCAATGCCTGCATTATAGAGGAAAATAATCTGCTAACAATAAAACAAAAGTTATCAATTCGCTAATAAATCAATTTTGGTATAGGAGTCTCCATAGAAAAGAGTATAATTGTAATGTGTTTCATTACAATATACTTAAATATGAAATGGCATATTGTTCCTAAGACACTTATACTAATGCCTAAATTGGAATATTATAGTGTGAAACGAATAATATTCCTCATCTGAATAAATATTATTCAACTATTATAACACAGCATCATAAAGGATACAATTTGCTATGATGTCTAAAACGCAACTGACAGATATCTGAAACGATTGCGACAGATATCTGAAACGATCGCGACAGATATCTAAGACAAAAGCATTAAAAAACTGACAGGTTTCTCTATGCTTTTCGGTATTCTATTTTTACAAGTGCGTACCAGTAAATACTGCTGATAATAGCCTTATCTATTTTTTACTGAACCAATATACGCACTTGTAAAACTGCACCATATTTTGTTTGATGTATTCTAACTACAGTGCTTCGTTATTGTTTTATCACTTTCTTACCATTAACAATATATATACCTTTCGATAGCTTTTCATATTCGTTCGTAAGCTTAATACCATTTATAGTGTATACGTTTTGTGCTGCAACAGTGTGAATAGAAGACGTTGCAATAGCAGTTGGGTCTTTCGTAATAACAACCTTGCTGTTTACCATCTCTCCGTTGAGTGCTACACAATGTAGCGATGAATCGAATGTTGCTCCCACAGGTTGAGTAATGTTACAGCCTATTAATACAAGTTCGGCAAGGTCTCTAATAGAACCTCCTTCGTTACCTTCAGCTGTTACAGACGAGTTTTTTATAATTAATTTTTCAGACGTTCCATCGCCTCCCGCAATGCCGTATGCTTTACTTTTGGCGTTTATGGTACAATTATCTATAGTGAGTTCGGTATTAAAAACAAATATGCCACAATCCTTTTCACTCTCTGCGTTAAGTGTTCCTCCGCCTGTAATGGTTGTAGGAGTCATAAGTGTAATAGCCGCTTTTTGTGCTTTCAGGTTGTTAGTACCAATTATTTTTATAGTAATACCATCAATTTTAGAGTATATAGCGTTAATGTTTCCACCTGTGTTTATAGTGGCATCTTGCAGCGTAAGCACTTTGTTTGTAGGGTCGTAGCAAACTTTTCCACTTACACCATCGAGCTTTGAAAGGTCGTTGCAGTTAGCAGAAGTAACTTTATTGCCCGCAATAGCAAGACCGTATGCCACAATTTCTGCATATCCTTTTAAAGGTAAAAACATAGCAATAAACGCTGTTAGAACTGCAATAGTGTTTTTTTTCTTCCATAAAATAGTCTTCATTGTGTTTAGACCTCCCCTTTAAACCCATATTGTTGGTAATGCCGTGTCGGAGGTGTGGGCATTTGGTTTTATAAACGTACTATGATTCTTATGTCATAGTAGATGTTGGATATATGCTTTCGCAAAAATAACATCTTTGAATTATAAATACAAATGTAACGTAATGTTTTTCATAATCTTAAGATATATTCTTTAAACATTACAGAGGTATTACAATACATTATGATTGTATTTATCGGTTAATAGTAGAGATTAAAAAAAATCACGTTGCAGAAAAATGAAGCAACGTGATTTTAGCGGAGTATATTTAAAATGTAATTTCAGCCGAACCGAAGCAACGGTTGTGATCTTTATCGTAGATAACGCAGAACTGTCCAGGTGCAACACCATGTATTTTGTCTTCAGAGTGTACAATAGCTTCTGTTGGTTCGCCCTCGTTGTTAGTAGAAAGCAATTCCAAATATCCCTTGTGGAACTCAGGCGTATGCCTAATTTTGAAACAAATGGATATCTGTTCGGTAGCTTCAACATTATTGTTACCAACTTCTGAGCAAGGTGTTTCTGTGAGCCAATGCAAGCCGTGCACCCTAAAGTCTTTTTTGTATGCCGTTTCGGGATCGTAGCCATGACTAACAAACAACACATTGGTGGTTACATCTTTCTTCACAACAAACCATGGTCCACCACCAAAGCCCAACCCTTTGCGTTGTCCAATGGTATGAAACCACAACCCTTTGTGCTGTCCTATTATCTTTCCAGTTTCTAATTCAACAACATCGCCCACCTGTTCACCAAGATAGCGACGCACATATTCGTTATAGTCTATATTTCCTAAGAAACAAATGCCTTGCGAATCTTTCCGTTTAGCGTTAATAAGATGTTCGCGTTCGGCAATCTCGCGCACCTCATTCTTTTCGTAATGTCCTATAGGAAATAAAGCTTTACGTAATTGCCAATCGTATATTTGTGCTAAGAAGTCAGTCTGATCTTTTACTGGGTCAGGACTTGTACAGAGCCATTTCTTTCCGTTAATCCATTTGGTTTGTGCGTAATGTCCAGTGGCAATAAGGTCGTAGTTGTGTCCACACTTCTCATCGAATGCACCAAACTTTATAAGCCGATTGCACATAACATCAGGATTAGGCGTAAAACCAGCACGCACTTTCTCCATAGTATATTTAGTTACTTGTCCCCAATACTCCTTATGACAGTCTATAACATTGAACTTACAACCAAAACGTTGTGCCACAGCTGTAGCCATTTCTACGTCTTCCTCTGAATTGCAATCCCATTCTTCCTTCTCTTCAGGGCCAATGCGAATGTAGAAGCAGTCGGGAGTTAGTCCTAACCGTGCAAATTCGTAAACAACAACCGAACTATCGACACCACCCGAAAGCAGTACTGCAAT
This sequence comes from Prevotella pallens ATCC 700821, assembly GCF_000220255.1. Taxonomy (GTDB): domain Bacteria; phylum Bacteroidota; class Bacteroidia; order Bacteroidales; family Bacteroidaceae; genus Prevotella; species Prevotella pallens. The sequence goes on along the minus strand of NZ_GL982513.1, from coordinate 2,087,024 downwards.
GTGTTTATTCTTTATTTCATTATAATTCATAATACTGCAAAGTTATTGCTTTTCATTATCATTAACAGCATAGCTGGCAATCTTTTTACGACTACCTACTTTCATTTTATCAAATCCAACGCCATAAACACCGTTTACAGCACTCTGCGATACAAATGCTTCAGGATCTATCTCGTCGATAACACTGAATATATCGTGTGTTTCAGAGCGTCGTGCAAGAACGAAAAGCATACCCAACTCTCTACCAGTGTAGAAACCACGAGCATCAATAAGTGTACAGCCACGTTCCACTTTACTATTTATGGCATTACCAATCTCTTCCCATTTGTCGGAAACAACAAAAAATTGAACGGAACCACGCATACCATTAACAACATAATCTACAACGGCAGACATAATGAAAAGTGTGATATAGCCATATATAATATTCTCCCAATTGTGCAGTACTAAGTAGCCAGATGTTATTATAATAAGGTCGCAAGCTAATATTATCTTACCCAATGATACATCGTGATGTTTGTTTATCATTGCCGCAACAACATCAGAACCACCAGTACTAGCATTATATTGTAAAGCTATTCCTGTGCCTAAACCCAACAAAGCGCCACCAATTACACTAGCAAGGAATGGATCGTTAGGGAAAAGAACACTGTTACCAGTCATTAAATGTTGGAAAATGCTACTACTAATAGTGAAAACTATGACAGAGAAAATTGTCCGAATACAAAATCGCCAACCAAGTACTTTTAATGCAACCAACAACAACGAAATGTTCAAAATGAAGTAAGTAACCTGTATAGGAATACCAGTACCCCAATAAAGCACAGACGAAAGACCAGCAATTCCACCAATAGGGACTTTATGGGTTAATACAAATGCACACCAGCCAAAACTTCCTATAGATACAGCGATGGCTATTATTAAGAAATTCCTAATCTCTTTAAAAATCTGTTTTTGTGTAATCTCGCTCATTTTTATAATCTTTTTTTTATTAAATCGCGACTTAAAAAACTAATGAATTGTTTCGCTTAACAAACACTATGTGGTTTTATTTTTATCCTGATATAACCCTAACACTATCTGTTGGATTATGCTTCGTATTCTGTAGGGTCGGTTAATCCTGCTTCTTGGAAAGCCTCTTTACGCTCAATGCAAGTGCCACATTTACCACAATGGCATTTGCCTCCTTTATAGCAGCTCCATGTTTCTGCATAGTTTATACCAAGTTTGTTTCCTATACGAACAATGTCTGCCTTTGTAATATTGGTAAATGCTGCTTCCACACGAGTATTGTTGAATGTTCCAGCTTGAGTTGCAGCTGTCATAGCATTAATAAACTCAGGGCGACAGTCGGGATAGATGGTGTGATCGCCTCCATGATTGGCAATGTAAATACGATTGAGATTGTGGCTTTCGGCTATTCCTGCAGCTATTGCAAGCATAATACCGTTACGAAATGGCACAACAGTAGACTTCATATTCTCTTCCTCGTAATGCCCCTCAGGTATATTCTCTGCTCCGTCCAAGAGCGAACTTTTGAAATATTGCTGCATAAACTGCAACGGAATAACAATGTGTTGTATACCTAAACGCTTACAATGCAAAGCAGCAAATGGCAACTCACGACTTGCGTGATTCTGTCCATAGTCGAATGAAACAGCTAAAGCAATAGTTGCAGCTTTGTCGTAGAGAAGTGTAATGGAATCGAGCCCGCCACTAACAATAATAATCGAATCTTTCATTTATATTTGTTTATTGGTGCAAAATTACAAAAAAGATTGCTTATAGTTTTCCTGATAAGATATTTTTTCGTATTTTTGCCATAGGAACGTATTCATTATAATAATATAAATATCAATCAAATGAAGATTAATGATTTCAATTTCGCAGGACATAAAGCTATTGTTCGCGTTGATTTTAATGTGCCATTGGACGAGAATGGCAATGTAACAGACGACACACGTATTCGTGGCGCTTTACCAACGCTGAAGAAGGTGCTTGCTGATGGTGGCGCACTCATTATGATGAGTCACATGGGAAAGCCTAAAGGTAAAGTGAAACCAGAACTTTCGTTAAGCCAAATTGTTAAGAATGTAAGCGATGCTTTAGGTGTTCCTGTGAAGTTTGCTAAAGATGCTGCTAATGCAGAGGCAGAAGTTGCAGCACTGAAACCTGGCGAAGCTCTGTTGTTAGAAAACCTTCGCTTCTATGCAGAGGAAGAAGGTAAGCCAGTAGGCGTAGAAAAAGGTACACCAGAATATGATGCTGCTAAGAAAGAAATGAAAACACGTCAGGCTGAGTTCGCAAAGAAGTTGGCTTCATACGCTGATGTTTACGTGAATGATGCTTTCGGTACAGCCCACCGTAAGCACGCTTCAACTGCTGTTATTGCCGACTACTTCGATGCCGACCACAAGATGTTAGGTTTCTTAATGGAGAAGGAAGTAACAGCTATTAATAATGTTTTAAAGAACGCTCAACACCCATTTACAGCAATTATTGGTGGTTCGAAAGTTAGTTCAAAACTTGGCGTCATTAAGAACCTGCTTGATAAGGTAGATAACCTTATTATTGGTGGTGGTATGGGCTTCACCTTCATTAAGGCACAAGGTGGAAAGATTGGCGATTCGCTACACGAAGACGACCTAATGCCTGAAGCTTTAAATATAATAAAGGCGGCAAAGGAAAAAGGTGTAAAACTTTCGCTCTCTACTGCAACCATCTGTGCACAACAGTTCTCTAACGATGCAGAACGTAAAGAGTTCCCTATTGACCAAATTCCTGACGGCTGGGAAGGCATGGACGCTGCTCCTGAAAGTCTTGAAGAATGGAAAAAGATTATTCTTAGCTCAAAAACAATTTTATGGAACGGACCTGTTGGCGTGTTCGAATTCGACAACTTTGCTCACGGTACTGGCGAAATTGCGAAATATGTTGCCGAAGCTACACAGAAGAATGGTGCTTTCTCTCTTGTAGGTGGTGGCGACTCGGTAGCTGCTGTAAACAAGTTTGGCTTGGCAGACAAGGTTTCTTATGTTTCAACAGGTGGCGGGGCAATGCTCGAAGCTATCGAAGGTAAAGTGTTACCAGGCGTTGCTGCTATTGAAAAATAAAATTTAGAATTAGGTAAAACAGAATATTTGCAGAAGCAAAGTAAATAAGAAACATAATATAGTCTCAATGGTAGAAATACTGTTGAGACTTTTTTATTAATTAAATACTATGAAATACAATAAATAATATTTGGTTGTCTGTTTATATTTATAACCTCAAAATATATTAAACACAATTGGCTATATACCATAACATTACCATATATGATTGTTGATACTGATGCATTCTATCATCTGTTGCATTCTTGACTAATATCTTGCTTGTCTTTTTAACTTGTTGTAGCACCTGATAATTTTATTATAAAACGCACATTTTATTGACCATTTTTAATGTATAATGTTATTTTGCAACGGACGCTCTGTTAAGAGTAGGGGAGCGATTAATTGTGATATCGTCTCTACAACTCATTGAAATGATATTGCATATATTTACTGTAGGTGGCGTAAATAATAAAGGTTGTAGTTTTTTGTGATATCTAAACCGCAACTGATAGATATCTGAGACGAGCGTTACAGATATCTGAAACAAACGTTACAGATATCTGAAACAAAAGACCAATATTTGACTAACTTTTTCTAAACATTTAAGATATTCCATTCAATTGGCAAATAACTTGTGAACGGTGTTTACAAAATCTTCGTCTATATTCTACAAAATCGGAAAAACTACACGCAAATGCTATTCGTTAAGGCGGTTAAAAGCCTTTGGCAGATAGTTGATTATATCGCTTGCAACAAGGCTCTCCTTTCCCAAATCGTTTGCAGCAAGGTCGCCAGCTAATCCATGCAGATACATTCCTACAGCACATGCATCTGCATTCTGATAGCCACGAGCCAATAAGGCAGTTATAATTCCAGAAAGCACATCACCACTACCAGCCGTTGCCATTCCACTATTCCCTGTAGAGTTAAAAAGAATATTTCCATTTGGCAGACAAAGCGCACTATAATGCCCTTTTAGTAATATAAAGGCATCAAGATTTTGAGCCAATTGTTGTGCTTGTTCCAATCGTTCATATTCACCAATAGAAGGCGTACCGTTCAGTCTGTCAAACTCTGCCGCATGTGGTGTCATTATTATTTTCTTTGGCAACTGTTGTAACCATGCTCTATGAGAAGCCAACATATTTAGTGCATCGGCATCTACCACAATAGGGCATTGTGTTCTACGTATTTGTGAAATCATAGCAATGGCAGTAATTTCTACTTGTCCTAATCCAGGACCAATGCCCAAGGCATCGAAATCTTCTACGCTTACAGGTTCAGAGAAGTAGGCATCTTCGTGGTCTATTTGCATTACAGCCTCTGGAACAGCAGTTTGCATAATATCGTAGTTCCGTTTAGGAGTGTGCACTACCACCTTTCCAACGCCAGAACGTAGACAAGCACGAGTGGCAAGCACTGCCGCCCCAGCCATACCATAGCTTCCTGCTATTATCAGTGCTTTACCCATAGTTCCTTTATGGGCAAAATCGCTACGCGAAAGCAACTTTGCACGTATGTCGTCTTCTTCCAGAATGGTGTATTGCGCACCTGTCTTAGAAATAAATTCTCTACTTAATCGTATATCGAGTACTTTCACACGACCCAGAAACTGTTGTGATTCGCTAAACAAGAACGACAATTTCTTTTGATGTAGCGTAAGTGTTAAGTCGGCTTTAATAATATTTGCGTTTACGTTTTGCGAGTTGTCTTCCGCTAAAAGTCCTGATGGAATATCTATACTCACAACTTTTGACGGGCTCTGGTTTATATATTTCACTAGCGATGCAAACCCACCAGCGAGAGGTTTATTCTGTCCAATGCCAAACAAACCATCAATAACCAGCGTTTCGGCATTAAGTTCGGGAGGGTCGAACGATACAGTTACTTCAGTAAAATCCTTGAAATGCTTTAAGTCTAATAGTCTATCTTTATTTAGAGTACAATTCTCTGATAGTTTATTAGATATATTAAACAAAATCACTTTCACCTGATAGCCTTCGTTATAAAGCAAACGAGCAACCGCCAATGCATCGCCACCATTGTTTCCTGGTCCGGCAAAAACAACCATAGGAGTATTATTACTCCATTCTTCCATTATAGAATGAGTTATAGCTTTGGCAGCCCTTTCCATCAAATCAATCGATCTTATGGGCTCGTGTTCTATTGTATATTGGTCAAGCTCACGTATCTGAGCACTCGTAAATATCTTCATAATAGTGGCAAATTTACAAAATAAATGCTAATCATATAAGATAGTTCGGTTTAAATTTAGTAATTTTGCGCTTAAATAACAGATTTATTACAATGAGTCGTGTAACAATTAAAGATAAAACATTTGAGATATCAATTCCAGAAACAACCATTCTCGAGAAAGTAAAAAGCGTAGCCGATAGAATAAATAAAGATATGGCTGGCAAGAATCCCCTATTTCTAGCGGTTCTCAATGGTTCGTTTATGTATGCTGCAGATTTGATGAAGTTTATTGATATTCCTTGTGAAATAAGCTTTGTAAAGGTAGCTTCTTATACAGGTACAGAATCGTCGGGGAAGATTACCGAAGTTATTGGTTTGAACGAAGATATTACAGGGCGCGAAGTAGTAATAGTAGAAGATATAGTAGACACTGGTAAAACTATGGAACGTATGTTGAAAGTACTTTGGGAGAAATCACCTGCAAACATTCATATCAGTACATTGCTGTTGAAACCAGGCAAGCTACAAGTGGCATTAAATATAAAGTATGCAGCAATGGAGATACCAAACGACTTTATTGTAGGGTATGGTTTAGACTACGACCAACAAGGGCGAAATTTAAGAGACATATATACTTTAGTACAAGAATAATGAAGAATATTGTAATTTTCGGTGCTCCCGGTGCAGGAAAAGGCACACAGAGCGACAAAATGATAGAGAAATACGGCTTTGAACATATTTCTACGGGCGATGTATTGCGCGCTGAAATTAAGAAAGGAACAGAGCTAGGTAAAATCGCAAAAGGGTATATCGACAATGGTCAGCTTATACCAGACGAACTAATGGTAGACATATTAGCTCATGTTTACGATAGTTTTGGCAAAGAACATAAAGGCGTTATTTTCGATGGCTTCCCTCGTACCATTCCACAAGCAGATGCATTGAAGGCTATGTTGGCTAAACGCGGACACAAAATAGCTGCTATGATAGAACTATTTGTACCAGAAGAAGAACTTATGAAGCGTCTTGTTCTGCGTGGGCAGCAAAGTGGACGTTCTGACGACAACGAAGAAACTATTAAGAAACGTCTAAATGTGTATCACACACAAACATCTCCACTGATTGATTGGTATAAGAAAGAAGACATTCACCACCATGTAGAAGGTCTTGGAACTATAGACGATATATTCGGTCGCATTGCTACTGTAATAGAAGAACTATAATATAAAAACGATGATAGGCTGTAAAGAGTATAGTTGTAAACACACTTTTACTCGCCGCCTATCATCGTTTTCATTTTATGAAATGTGTTATTGATTGGCATTCCAATCAACATTTATTTTAAAGACCACCCATCAATCTACATTTAAATCCATATAAAAGCTATGGCAGAAACAAACTTTGTTGATTACGTTAAGATATATTGCCGCTCTGGAAAAGGCGGTAAAGGCTCTATGCACTTGCGCCACGTAAAATATAATCCCAATGGTGGCCCTGACGGAGGCGATGGTGGAAAGGGCGGAAGCATTATACTTAGAGGTAATCACAATTATTGGACGTTACTTCACTTGCGCTATCAACGCCACATTTTTGCTGAACATGGAGGAAATGGAGGAAGAGACAAGTGTCACGGAAGCGATGGTAAGGATATCTACATCGATGTTCCTTGCGGCACAGTGGTGTATAACGCAGAAACAGGAAAATTTGTTTGCGATATATCTTACGATGGGCAAGAAGTAGTATTATTAAAAGGTGGACGTGGCGGATTAGGTAATTTCCAATTTCGTACGGCTACTAATCAGGCACCGCGCTATGCTCAACCTGGCGAACCGCTACAAGAAATGACAATCATTCTTGAACTTAAGCTTTTAGCAGACGTGGGGTTGGTTGGCTTTCCTAATGCAGGTAAGTCTACATTATTGTCGGCTTTATCGAGCGCAAAGCCTAAGATAGCTAACTATCCATTCACAACAATGGAACCTTCTCTGGGAATTGTGAGTTATCGCAACCACCAAAGCTTCGTTATGGCAGACATTCCTGGTATTATTGAAGGTGCAAGCGAAGGTAAAGGATTGGGCTTACGTTTCCTCAGACACATAGAGCGTAACTCGCTTTTGCTGTTTATGGTGCCAGGAGATACAGATGATATAAAAAAGGAATATGAGATATTATTGAACGAACTCCGCCAGTTTAATCCCGAGATGCTCAGTAAGCATAGAGTGTTAGCTGTTACAAAGAGCGATCTTTTAGACGACGAGTTAATAGAAATGCTCCGAGATACATTACCAACCGATTTGCCTGTGGTGTTTATTTCTGCTGTTACTGGTAGCGGAATAGAGGAATTAAAAGATTTGTTGTGGAAAGAGCTTAATGCAGAGAGCAACAAACTAAGCAACATTGTAACCGAAGACACGCTTGTACATCGCGATAAAGATATAGTGCGCCTTGAGGAGGAAATGCATGAAGAGGGAGCTGATGTAGTTGATATAGAGTCGTACAGCGAAGACGAAATAGACGATATAGATGAACTTAACGACTTTGAATACGTTGATGAATAAGCCTGAATTACACTTTTATGAACTTGCCAATAATGTTGTCGCTTTTTCATCTACACGCCACGGTGGTGTGAGCAAAGGCAATTATGCTGCTTTTAACATTAATAGATATTGTGGTGATTCACCAGACGCCATAGAGCAAAACCGCAAAAGCTTAGCCAACTGTTTAGAGATAGATGTAAACAAGCTTATAGTTCCACACCAAATACACAGTGATAGTTCGCGAATAATTGCCAACGAATATTTTAAGCTGCCTGCAAATATTCGTGAACAGATTATAGAAGGTGTTGATGCTGTGATGACAAATGAACTAAATGTTTGTATCGGAGTATCTACTGCTGATTGTATTCCTATTCTTTTATACGATACCAAGCACCACGCTGCAGCTGCAATACATGCTGGTTGGCGTGGAACGGTGAAGCATATAGTGCAGAAAACTATTAAAGAAATGGGCATTGTTTACCAAACCAAACCACAAGAATTGCAAGCAGTGATAGGTCCAGGCATATCTTTGCAGAACTTCGAAGTAGGCGATGAAGTGTACGAACAGTTTGCTAATGCTTGTTTCGATATGGAACGAATAGCCAAACGCTTTCGTGTTATACAACCTAAAGAGGAGGAACTTCCTTTGAAATGGCACTTAGACTTGAAGCTTTCTAATCGTATAGATATGGAAAGAATGGGTGTTCTGCCACAAAATATAATAGATGAAGGAATCTGTACCTACGATAATACAAACGATTATTTCTCTGCTCGTAAACTTGGAGTAGACTCTGGACGTATCTATAACGGAATTATATTGAAGTAAGACGATATCTCTTTTCTCATTTATACTATTGGTCTATTAAGACAGTAAAACTCTTCTTAGTTGTGTAGACCACAACTTAATAGAAAAAAGATAGAGAGCGTTATAATTAGAGTCTATTATTTACTCACAAATCAAATAGAAATATCTCAGATATCTGTCGTTCACGTCTTAGACGTCTGTCATACTCGTTTTAGACGTCTGAAACGCGCGTGATAGACGTCTGTTAGTTGCAGATTAGATATCATAGCAAATAGGCTCCTTTATGATGCTGTGTTATAATAGGCGAAAAGTATTTATTCAGGTGATGATTGTGCTGTTCTTTATTCTGCAATGTTTCGATTCAGATTCTATTATAAGCACCTGAACAGCAATATGTTATTCTTCGTTTAGTTATATTCGAGAGAGATTAATTATGCTTGTCCTCTTTTCTATCGAGCTTACACCGTTTCTATTATATGTCAAAAGTTTCGTTAGTATATATATAATATATATAAGGTGTAAGCAATAACTACACTAAGCTACTGAGTTGAGCTTTCAGTTCTTTTAATTGGTCGCGCACCGATATCAAACTCTCAAGCACCTTCTGACTTTTATCAGCTCCGCTACGATTTTCTTGCAACATTTTACGTGCCGCAGCAATTTTAAAGCCACGTACCTTCACTAAATTGTAGATAATCTTTATCTGTTCAATATCCTTATCAGTATATTGACGAACACGATTTCCAGTGGTTTTCGGACGTAGATGTGGAAATTCAGTTTCCCAATAGCGAAGTAAACTTTCTGACACACCAATCATCTGTGCCACTTCTTTTATAGAGTAATATAGTTTACGCAAATTATCTGTCATAGTTCAATCATTCATCAATTCGTTTGCAAAAATAGTGAAAAGTCAGTATCTTTGCAATACTTTTATATGAATTTTAGAAAATAAGTAGATGAAAATGATGACAGCGAATGAGATCCGCGACTCTTACAAGAAGTTCTTTGAGTCAAAAGGACACGTCATTGTACCGTCCGCACCAATGGTTATTAAGGACGATCCAACACTAATGTTTACTAACGCTGGTATGAACCAGTGGAAAGATATAATACTTGGGACGAAAGATCCAGAACCACGCCGCCGTACAGACTCACAAAAATGCTTACGCGTAAGTGGCAAACACAACGATTTAGAAGAAGTTGGACACGACACTTACCATCACACTATGTTTGAAATGCTCGGCAATTGGAGCTTTGGCGATTACTTTAAAGAAAAAGCAATCGACTATGCGTGGGAATATTTGGTAGATGTTTTGAAGTTAAATCCAGCCGATTTGTATGTTACTGTGTTCGAAGGTAGTCCTGAAGACGGTATTCCTCGCGATGAAGAAGCTGCCAAATATTGGGCTAAACACCTACCAACAGACCACATTATTGATGGAAACAAGCACGACAACTTCTGGGAAATGGGAGAGACAGGTCCGTGTGGTCCGTGTTCGGAGATACACGTAGATTCTCGCAGCAACGAAGAGAAAGCACAAATACCTGGACGTGAGCTTGTAAACAAAGATAATCCACAGGTAATTGAGATTTGGAACATTGTTTTTATGCAGTTCCAACGCAAGTCTGATGGTTCACTCTCACCCCTTTCAATGCACGTTATTGATACAGGAATGGGCTTCGAACGCCTTGTACGTATGTTGCAAGGAAAGAACTCTAACTACGATACCGATATATTCCAACCAACCATTAAGGAGATAGAACGCTTGAGTGGAAAGAAGTATGGCTTTACTACACCATCGGGCGAAAACGGAGAAGCGACGACTGAACAAGAGAAGATAGACATTGCAATGCGTGTTATTGCCGACCACATGCGTGCGGTTGCTTTTTCTATTGCCGACAGTCAGTTGCCTGGCAATGCAAAAGCAGGCTACGTTATCCGTCGTATCTTACGTCGTGCAGTGCGCTACGCCTATACATTCTTAGATCAAAAAGAGGCATTCATATATAAGTTGCTCAACACATTTATTCACGAGATGGGTGGCGCTTATCCAGAACTGACGGCTCAACGCGAACTTATAGCTCGTGTTATGAAGGAAGAAGAAGACTCTTTCTTGCGTACGTTAGAAAAAGGAATAAACCTTCTGACCACCGAAATGGACGAACTGAAAGCACAAGGCAAGACCGAACTAAGTGGAAAGGAGGCTTTCAGACTATTCGATACTTACGGTTTTCCGCTCGATTTAACAGAATTGATTTGTCGGGAACACGGTTTCAGTGTAGACGAGAAACAGTTTGAGGAAGAAATGGCACAACAAAAGGCACGTGCTCGCAATGCTGCAGCTGTAGAAAACAGCGACTGGGTAGTATTGCGCGAGGGCGAACAAGAGTTTGTTGGCTACGACTACACTGAATACGAATGCCACATTTTGCGTTACAGAAAGGTTACTCAGAAGAAAAATACTTTCTTTGAACTGGTGTTAGACCACACGCCTTTCTATGGCGAAATGGGTGGACAGGTTGGCGATCAAGGTGTATTGGTAACCGAAGACGAAACCATTGATATTGTGGACACGAAGCGAGAGAACAATCAAAGCATTCATATAGTAAAGCAATTGCCCAAGAACGTAGAGGCAGACTTTATGGCGTGTGTTGATACCGACAAGCGTGATGCTTCGGCTGCTAACCATACAGCAACCCACTTGTTAGACTATGCGTTGAAACAAGTATTGGGAGAGCATTGCGAACAGAAAGGTTCGTATGTTAGCCCAGACACTTTGCGCTTCGATTTCTCACACTTCCAGAAGGTAACCGATGACGAATTGCGTCAGGTTGAACGTCTTGTTAATGATATGATACGTCAAGACTTCCCATGTGGCGAGTATCGCGACACACCATTGGAGGAGGCGAAAGAAATGGGAGCAGTGGCACTGTTTGGCGAAAAATATGGCGATAAGGTACGTGTCATTAAATTTGGTCCATCGTGCGAGTTCTGTGGTGGTATTCACGCAACGTCTACAGGTCGTATAGGTTTCTTCAAGATAATTAGCGAAAGCAGCGTGGCTGCAGGCGTCCGCCGTATCGAGGCGCTTACAGGCAAACGATGCGAGGAGACAATATACCTGCTCGAAGATACTGTACGCGATTTGAAGGCGATGTTTAACAATGCGAAAGATTTGCGAGGTGTTGTTGAGAAGTATATTCAGGAGCACGATGTTATGAAGAAACAGATGGAGAACTTCCGCCAGCAAACCGTAGCTCGTCTTGCAAACAGTTTGATAGAGGGTGCTCAAACTGTGAATGGAGTGAAAGTGGTGAAAGCTGTGCTCCCAGTAGAACCAGCTTCGGCAAAAGACATTGTTTTTAAAGTGCGTGCTGCAATCCCTGAAAAGCTCCTCTGTGTATTGGGATCAACTTACGAGAACAAACCCTTACTTTCTATTATGTTGAGCGACGATATGGTGAAAGATTACGAATTGAATGCAGGTAAGATTATTCGCGAAGCTGCAAAACTTATTAAAGGTGGTGGCGGTGGACAACCTCACTATGCACAAGCTGGTGGAAAAGACGTTGAAGGCGTAACAGCAGCCGTATACAAAGCCATAGAATTAGCTAATCTACATTAATTTTCCATATATAATTATTTCAGAGTCTCGTTGTTTATGAATGAACAGCGAGACTTTTTTGTATCTATGCCTAAACCAATTTTCATACCACTTTAGTCTACCACAATTCTATAAAATAATGTTCACTGCAAAGTGTTTTAATGGTTTAATGGGAGAGAGATAGCGAAATTATAAGCAACACCTATTGGTTGTTTATCTGTTGAATAGAATACTTTATATATGTAGAAAAGGTAGTAAAATATAGTTCTTTTGTCTCAGACATCTGTAACGTTTGTCTCAGACATCTGTAACGTTCGTTTCAGATATCTATCAGTTGCAAATTAGATATCATAAAAAACTGCAACCTTTATGAGGTTATATTATAATGCCTAAAAGATGTTTATTCAGATGGCGATTATAATTTTTCTTATTCTGTAATATCCTGATTTATATGTTGCTATGAGTCTCTAAATAATAATATGTTCTTCAGAATTTTGTTATATAAGTATGGAAGTTGTTACAAGCTTTCTTTTTTACAAAGACCCCCTCACATCTTTTCTATTAAGCCGTTCTAATATAAATTGGACATTAGCGACTCAGCTCTAATGCCCAATTGAAATTTATATAGATCTTATCTACTATTTAATGAATATTCTGGTGTGTACTCCACACATTATAGGTATGTTTGTTTCTCTCTACGACTTGTTTTGTGGAGCAAGATTACTTTATTAATACAATGCGAAAGCCTGCATCGTCTAATCTACTATTGTGTTCGCTTCCTCCACGATAGGCACTGCGACACTGCATTGCGCGACTTGTCCAACTTCCTCCACGCAGTATGCGGTAGGTTCCGTTGTCAGGACCTTTGGGGTCAGTCTGTTCGCCTTGTGGATAGTCATCGTACCAATCGGCACACCATTCTTGTACATTTCCGTGCATATCGTAGAGACCCCAGCTGTTCGGTTCGCCTACAGTTCCAACAGCAACGGTTTTCTTTCTATACTCTCCTTGATCGTTGTTGTTGTATGGATAGTTGCCATCGTAGTTAGCATCGTTTGTGGTTATATTGTTTCCAGTATAAAATGGTGTGGTTGTTCCAGCCTTACAAGCATATTCCCATTCTGCTTCTGTAGGCAGACGGCAGCCTATCCATTGACAGAAAGCTGTAGCATCGTCCCAACTTACATCGATAACGGGCCTATTTTCGCGTCCCCATGTATAGTCGCTTGGCTTCTGACGTCCTGTTGCTTCGCAAAACTTGTCGTATTGTTCGAAAGTAATGGGGTATTTACTCATATAGAAATCTTTGGTTATTGTAACCTTGTGCTGTATTTCTCCTGATTCGCGTTGAGGTTCATCGTTCGGACTTCCCATTAAGAATGACCCCGCAGGAATCTTTACGAACTCAATGCCTAAATCTTTTGGTGTAACTGGTTGTGTGCTTGTTTTAAAGAAGGTTACGTCTTTTACCTTTTCTACAGCAATTGTGTCGAATGTTCCGTCGCTGTGTGCCACAACCATTTTCCAATTTTGAGCACAAACATTTGCGGCAAGCATAAAAGCTGCCATAGTGCAAAATAGAAGTTTCTTTTTCATAGTTCAAATGCTTTTAATTTTTATCTAGCGATAAAATAAGTGCATATCTTACCATCTACGATAAAATGTTGTTAATGTAATATTGTGATATAGCTGAATGGTGGTTGTACTAATTCTACCTTTGTTAAAGCAGAAAAGACCATTGTTTTTGTTTGTTTTGCCTTTATAGCAATTGTCTGTTAGTTGTTGTTATAGCTTTTAGTATTTTGTGTTTTGGCATTATTGCAGAAGAACCGTTTTGGGCGATATGTAGAAACAGAAGAATCCGATTCTTTGGAGTCTGTATTGACTTACCAAAGAATCGTTGTTCGTATTTATTTCTTCAACCATTTAAACGATTGTTTCCCCGTATTTACAATGTAAACCCCAGCAGGTTTGTTGCGCATATCTAGCTGAGCAGTTCCATCTTTGCCTATTTCTACAACGGCAACTCGGCGACCTTCGAGGGTAAACACTGTAATGCGACTTCCCACAGGATACTGTGTGAAATTAGCAATACCTTGTGTAAAGTCTGTTTGACCTTGCTTTGTGCTACTATTCTCTGTCTGTTTAATTCCTGCAGGATTGCGTTCTTCAAAGTGGTAATCCTTAATATCTTTCAACGCAAAGTTTAGTTGTTGATTTTTGTAAATCACAGCTAAGCTATCAGCGAAGTTCATTAGTTTCGGACTTTCTCCTAAGAAGAATATATTCTCGCCTCCATCTTGCAGTTTAACAACAATGCAAGTGGCTTGGTTCGCATCGTTTTGCAATGCCTGTTGTTTTTTTGTTGCGTAAGCAGAAGTAAATATGCTTCCCAACAACACGACAACTAAAGTAAGTAAAAGTTTTGTTTTGAGTTTCATATTGTTATATGTTTGTTATGATATGATGAATAGATGATAATAATAATCAAATTCTCTGTTCTTTGCAAAAATAAAGATTATAATCTGAATAGGCAAACTAATAGTTCTATTTTATTGTTTTTAACTAATATATTTAGTGTACACATACACTATACATAATGTATAATGGGTTCTACCACTATAGAAAATAAGTGTAGCGATTTTGAGAAAGAGGGCTACTGTTATGATTCTTAATTTTATATAATAGTGTCTTAAGCAACCTATTTCTGTTCAGTAACTTATTATACTTATAAGCGAAACATTGTAGCATAAAAGAATACCTAATCTTCATCTGAAAGAATATCTTTCAAGCATTATAATATGACCTTATAAAGGCTGTAGTTTTCTATTATATCTAAATAGAAAATAATAGATATCTAAGACGCAACTGACAGATATCTGAAACAAGCGTTACAGATATCTGAGACAAACGTTACAGATATCTGAAACAAACGTAATAGATATCTGAAACAAAAGTAGCTAATATATGGCATGTTTTATAAACATTTTAGCAGTTCTATTTACTTGATTTTTAAACAATGGTTGCTACTAATAATTTCTATACTTATATCCTACTGAATCAGTTTCTTTATTATACTCATTAGCCACAATTCTTCTCATATCTTCAGACTTTGTAATGCAACATTTTAATCGCAACATAATGTAACATAGCACGTCGTTTTGTACACCAAAAAAGACATAATAGTAGAGAATATAATTACCTATTATCAAATTATATTTCCGTTATAGCATAATCTTATTTTTATACGCAACAAACGCTATTACCAGAAATTAGATAATACGTACAAAATAATGATTTTATACGCATCTAAATATCATTATAACAGCATTCTATACAATGTGATGTTTGCTGCCTATACATAGAAATCAGTGCCTTTACAACTTCTGGAGCATATATACCAACGCTATTCCTTGAATGCACCTTTAATATTTTGTATATCATGTGTTTATACCTACAAATGCGCAATAAATAATAGGCAATTCTCTCATCTTATTCTTTTGGAACAATAACTCGCAATGCTTTTAGAAAGTAAGTTAGAAACCTTAATAAGTATTATACGACATTCTCTATTGATTTTACGTAGAGAATGTAATAGTAATAAACAAAAAAATGCTGAAATAGTTTTGGCATTTACGTCTTTTAATGTAACTTTGTGGCAATGAATACACAAAATTCGCAGAATATTAAAATGAGTGAAAACATCATCATTGTTGATGCCGATTATATCGACAAGGTGGCGTTCAACCTTATTGTAAACTTTGAGCGAATGCTCAATAGAAAGATTCCAGCAGCCGACTTTAGCCAATGGATTGTAGATGTTGCTCTTGACGGGCGGTTGAAGCCAGGCAATCACGAAACACAAGTAGTGCTCTTGCACGATAAGAATAAAGCTACGTTAGAAAACTTTGTACCTTCCGACTTTCAAAGAGAACTAGACAAACAGGCTTTCGCTGACGAAAAGCTGGGCGAATTTATAATTAACACTATCGCAACAGGTAGTGCTTTAGCAGAAAAAGACGATGTTTTGCTCGATGTGTTGCGCATTGCACTTAGCCACGATGAAGTACATCGCATTATGCTTGTGCCAAATGCAGAAGAAGGTAACATCTGTAGCGTTATCCGTAATACAGTGAAAGACGTGGACGATGAGCATAAACACATCACTCTATTTGCAATGATGCCTATGGAGGGAGGTAACTTTAAACAACAAATATTAGGCTATTCGTTAATGAATGCAATGGGGATAACATCGCAAGAAATAGATAAAAGTATAAGATAAAATAAATTATAAAATGGGAAGAGTACTTATGATTGGTGCAGGTGGAGTAGCCACCGTAGCCGCATTTAAGATAGTTCAGAACCAAGATGTATTCACCGACTTTATGATAGCAAGCCGGCGTAAGGAGAAATGCGATGAATTGGTGAAGTCTATTCACAACAAAGGTTATAAAGCCGATATTAAAACAGCACAGGTTGATGCCGATGATGTGGAACAATTAAAGGCACTTTTCAATTCGTTTAAACCAGAATTGGTGATAAATCTTGCGTTGCCATATCAAGACCTTACTATTATGGAAGCTTGTTTGGCATGTGGTTGCAACTATTTAGACACAGCTAACTACGAGCCAAAAGACGAAGCTCATTTTGAATACAGCTGGCAATGGGCTTACAAAGAAAAGTTTGAACAGGCAGGACTTACAGCTATTCTGGGTTGTGGCTTCGACCCCGGAGTATCGCAGGTATTTACAGCCTACGCAGCAAAACACTATTTCGACGAAATTCACTATCTCGACATTGTAGATTGCAATGCAGGCAATCATCATAAAGCCTTTGCAACAAACTTTAATCCAGAGATAAATATTCGCGAAATCACACAAAAAGGTTTATATTATGAGAATGGCGAATGGAAAGAAACAGAACCATTAGCCGTGCATCAAGACTTAACCTATCCTAATATAGGTGCACGCGATTCGTATTTAATGCACCACGAAGAATTAGAATCGCTAGTTAAGAATTACCCAACCATTAAACGTGCTCGCTTTTGGATGACCTTTGGTCAGCAATACCTTACTTATTTGGATTGCATACAGAATTTAGGAATGAGCCGTATTGATGAGATAGAATACGAAGCTCCACTTGCTGACGGATCAGGGAAGACTGCAAAAGTGAAGATTGTACCGCTTCAGTTCCTCAAAGCCGTACTACCCAACCCACAAGACTTAGGCGAAAATTACGAAGGAGAGACATCAATAGGTTGCCGTATTCGTGGTATTAAGGACGGAAAGGAACAGACTTATTACGTCTACAACAACTGTAAGCATCAAGCTGCATACGAAGAAACAGGTATGCAAGGCGTTAGTTACACAACAGGAGTGCCTGCAATGATTGGCGCAATGATGTTCTTTAAAGGTATTTGGCGTAAACCAGGTGTGTGGAATTTGGAAGATTTCGACCCAGACCCATTTATGGAACAGCTAAACAAGCAAGGTCTGCCTTGGCACGAGGTGTTCGGTGGCGACTTGGAATTATAGGATTTGAAATATTGAAGAAACGGAACAGTAAAACGATATGGCGTGTTCTTTAGACTTTATTGAGTTTGTTTGCCAACAGATAGAAGCTGTTGGAGCAATCAGATACCGCAAGATGTTTGGCGAATATATGATATACGCCAACGAAAAACCTGTCATCATAGCTTGCGACAATATAGCCTTCGTAAAGCAACACGAGGCAATTGAGACTTTAATGGCAGAAGCAGAAAAAGGCTATCCATACGAAGGTGCAAAAGAACACTACATTCTAGATGTATCAAGAGCAGACCACGCAGTAAAGGTTGTAGCCATCTTGGCAGAGGTGTTGCCCTATCCTAAGAAGCGAAAGAAGAAAGAATGAACAGCGGAAGTTGTGTACAATAAGCATGAATATCTATAAACTTCTGAATGTCTATCAGCGAATTAATAGCCCGAAAGTGAAGCTTTTGGGCATTTTAGCACTTCATTTGGGTAAACAGAGATATCTCAGTATCAATATAGATCCAGTAATGTCGTGCAACTTTCGCTGCAAGATGTGTTACTTCAGCGATGCCGAAGCAGCAAAAAATATGCACGGAAAGTTTACCACAGACGATTTAGAAGTTATAGCAAAAGCTTTGTTTCCACGTGCACTTCGTTTGCAAATTGGTTGTGGCGCCGAACCCACTATGTCGCAAAACTTGCTACAGTTGGTGAAATTGGGTAAGCAATATGGCGTGAAACACATCACAATCACTACCAATGGAAATCTGCTTACTTATGAGAAATTGCAAAAACTGGTGGAAAATGGTCTGACAGAGATAACTATTTCGGCACATGGGTTTACTAAGAACACTTACGAGAGTTTAATGACAAATGGTAAATTCACTTTGTTTACAACACTTATTGCTAATCTCTCACGAATAAGAGTAGACTTTCCCGATTTTCGTATTCGTTTGAATTATACCGTTAACACTGATAATGCAGCAGAACTGATACATATAAAAGATGTGTTCAAAGACACTAAGCCTAACGTGGTGCAAATTCGTCCGATACAGCGTATAGGAAAATCAACATATAACAACTTCTCATTACAGTCCATAAGAGGTAACTATAATCAATGGATTACACCTGTTGTAGACTACTGTAAACAGGAAGGTATAACATGTTTATATCCTACGCTAGCATCATTAGATACCATAGAAAGCATAAACAATACAGAAGAAAAAACTAACTCGTTAGCAGACTCGCTTCCTTATTTCTACATTGCTCCCTATGAAGGTTGGAAAAGAAAATTAGATCCTTATAATGAAAGCTTCGAAGACTATGCACACCGCACACATCGAACTCGTACCATTCTGGAAGCATTGGTAGGAATAGGTAACACAAAAGGCGAATGCTCTAAAACAAAGAGTTTAACTTATCAAGTAAAATAATATAAAGAAATATATGGCAAAAGACGAAGTACAGAATGCTGCAGAAGGTAAACTAAAGGCCTTACAAGCAGCAATGTCGAAAATAGAGAAAGACTTTGGTAAAGGTTCTATTATGCGAATGGGCGACGAACTTATAGAAGATGTCGATGTAATTCCTACTGGTAGCATAGGACTTAATATGGCATTGGGAGTAGGAGGATATCCACGCGGCCGCATTATAGAGATTTATGGACCAGAAAGTTCAGGTAAAACCACTCTTGCTATACATGCCATTGCCGAAGCGCAAAAGGCAGGAGGCATTGCGGCTTTTATAGATGCCGAACACGCTTTCGACCGCTTCTATGCGCAGAAGTTAGGTGTAGATGTTGATAATCTATGGATTTCGCAACCCGATAATGGTGAACAAGCCTTAGAAATAGCCGATCAGCTTATACGTTCATCGGCTATAGATATTCTTGTTGTAGATTCAGTGGCTGCACTTACGCCTAAAAAAGAGATAGAAGGCGATATGGGCGATTCGAATGTTGGATTACAAGCACGCCTTATGAGCCAAGCTTTGCGTAAACTAACTTCTACTATAAGCAAAACAAACACTTGCTGCATCTTTATTAATCAGCTACGCGAAAAGATAGGCGTAATGTTTGGACCATCGGAGACTACTACAGGTGGAAATGCGCTGAAGTTTTATAGTTCGGTGCGTTTAGACATTCGTCGTGCCTCGTCTATTAAAGATGGCGATGATATTATAGGTAACCACGTGCGAGTAAAAATTGCTAAGAATAAGGTAGCACCACCATTCCGTAAAGCCGAATTCGATATACTCTTTGGTGAAGGAATATCGAAAGTGGGCGAAATACTCGACTTAGGCGTAGAATTTGATATTATTCAGAAGAGTGGTAGCTGGTTTAGTTACGGAGGCACTAAATTGGCGCAAGGCAGAGATGCTACTAAAACAATGCTAAAAGATAATCCAGAACTTACAGAAGAAATTACAGGCTTAATACATCAGGCTATATTAGCACAGCAGCATTCATAATTTCTAAAGAACATATTGTAGAGCGAAGAAAGCAACAACACAATTAGCTTTCTTCGCTCTTTTTATATCTAAACCACAGTCAGTTCAGTATACTGCAACATCATTACACATAATAAATACCATAACTCTCTGTCAGCTTTCATTTTCTTGTGCTATCTTTATGGTATTTTACTTAATGTAGCCTCTGGAACGGCTGGTTCTATAAGAGTAAAATCGCTCTACAAGTACACCAAGGTTACGGCACTTGTACGTGCAAACAAAGGCTTGTTCTTGCCTATTACGGGTAGACGTACGTCCTCATCTCCTATGATAGGATTTAGAGATATGAACTATGGAGCAGGTGCATACGCACAGTATATGACCTCAACCTCCAATACAGCGAGTTCGTCGAGAGACTTCTTCTTCGGTCCAACCGAATGGAACTTGTCGCCAAATGGTAAGGCTCAGGCTAAGGCTATTCGCCCTGTTTGGATATCAGGTGAGGAAGATTCAAACCACAAGCCAATACTCGACCGGGATTATCTGAACCTTCAGCACACGTTAAAAATATGGTAAGACTATAAGGTAACACCACTTTGATATAGAAAATGGTATGCAGTTCGGCTGTATACCATTTTCTCTTTATATCCCCAAACCAACGGCAAACCATTTGCCGAAGTTAATAGAAAATTGCTTATTACATCGTAACATTCTGTTTAAATGCACATTCATTCAAAGTTATATACCGTTCTAACGATATTTACACAACAGTGCAATGGCATTTGTAGACTTATTAAACGATAGTTTACGACTTATTGTATTATATTATTTACGTGTAAGTAAAACTTTACTTACGTGTAAATAAAGTTCTACTTACGTGTAAATAAAGTTTTACTTACACGTAAATAAAACTCCCACACCTATATGTAATTGCTCTTGCAGATATAAGCGATATACAAATATGTTGAGAGAGAAAATTATGGCATTAGTGTGTTTGTATACTATTTTAAGCAAAATGGATAGTTAGAAACTAAATAAGCTTTGCCCCATAGCCTATTAGTTTGGTATAGATGAGCGAAAGCCACAGTTTTTTTAGTATTATAACAAAGCCATTTACAAGCAATATGTTTGTCCGCATAGAAAAGTGTCATAGCAACTGCCAACGTATAAAAGCTATCGCCATACACTTTGCAGCCAACAACAGTTTTACAAGCGGCATTAGTCATACCACACCAATGCACTTGTTTTTATTGCCTGCATCTGCTATTGCTCGCGTAAGAAAATAAAGAAATTCTATGCTGTTATAAATGTGTGGTATATAAACAAAAAGAGGATAATCGTTGCGATTATCCTCTTTTTGTTTGGTGATCCGCATGGGGCTCGAACCCATGACCCCAACATTAAAAGTGTTGTGCTCTACCAGCTGAGCTAGCGGATCTCCTCTTTACTTCGTTAAAGCGAGTGCAAAGGTAATAAGATTTTCTTATTATACCAAATAATTTATGGATTTTATTGAATGAATAGATAAATATTGGCTATATATGGGGTATATTGGAAGAATTAATAAGGTTTAAAGCAGCCCATCTGTTGCATCTAAAGTATAAAACTATATTACATTTTATTTTTGATATAAAAAAAATAGGTAGAATTGTAACACTATCGAATCAAATTACTATCTTTGCATTACATTTTGATAAGGTCAAATTTACGACCTCTAATAGAGATAACACTACATTATATATAAATGAAGAGAGTTTTTGGTATTACACTGCTCATAGCACTAATGCTATGTAGTTGCCACTCTAAGAAAGAGAATCAGGAAACGGCTGCCGTCTACAGTTCAACTACACCGTTGGTTACCGACATAAATCTTCCTGAAACCTATGTGGCAAACATTCAATCACTAAAGAACATAGAAGTACGTTCTCAACAAGAAGGTATTCTTCAGCAAGTTTACGTCAATGAAGGGCAATACGTTAAAGCAGGGCAACCGTTGTTCCGACTTGCCATTGTGGGTGCTGACGAAGAGATAGCCAAGTCGAAATCAGCCCAAGAACAGGCTCAAATAGAGCTACAAAACACAAGTAAGCTCACAGAAAATAATGTTATATCGCCCAATGCACGCCGTATGGCAAAGGCAAAATTACAGTCGGCAGTGGCAGACTATCGACTTGCTGTTCAGCGCAAACGCCTTTCAGTTATCCGTGCCCCCTTCTCAGGCGTCTTAGGTCGCATTCCTGAAAAGCTGGGAAGCTATATTCAGCAAGATGATTTGCTTACAACACTATCGGACAACACACAGATGCAAGTATATTTCAATATCTCTGAGACGGATTATCTTGACTTCCAAGAACACCCCGAACGTTATATGCAGCTACCATTGAAGCTGATTTTGGCGAATGGAAGCACATTTCCAGCACGTGGAAAGATTGCTGATATATCTGGACAGTTCGACAGTGCGTCGGGTACAATATCTGTTCGTTCGCTCTTTACGAATGCACATAATCTGCTGCGCAATGGCCAGACAGGCACTATTCAGTTACTCTTACAGAAGAAAAATGCCATTGTTATTCCACAAGAGGCTGTTTATGAGCTACAAGATAGGAAATATGTTTTCGTTGTAGACAAGAATAATGTTGTTCATCAAAGACAGATACAAATAGCTGCAGAACTAACAGGAATATACATTGTTAGCTCAGGTTTAACAGTCAGCGACCACTATCTAACGGACGGGATACAGAAGGTAAACGATGGCGACCACGTTCGTACACGCTTCGTATCACCTCGCGAATCAATTAAGTTGAACAAAATAGGCATTTAAAAGATGTTTAAGATTTTCATTCGACGTCCGGTTCTA
The DNA here is from genome assembly GCF_000220255.1 of Prevotella pallens ATCC 700821. Classification (GTDB taxonomy): domain Bacteria; phylum Bacteroidota; class Bacteroidia; order Bacteroidales; family Bacteroidaceae; genus Prevotella; species Prevotella pallens. The sequence continues at coordinate 2,063,968 of NZ_GL982513.1, read as the reverse complement.
TCTATTGTGATAGCACTGGTTATTGCCTTTATTGGTATTCTCTCACTGTTTAATCTCCCCATTACACAGTTTCCTTCTATCTCTCCACCGAAGGTAAATGTTATTGCCAACTATCCGGGAGCAAACAATGAATTGCTTATTAAATCGGTTATCATTCCATTGGAGCAGGCGCTAAACGGTGTGCCGGGAATGAAATACATTGAAAGTGATGCAGGAAATGATGGTGAAGCCGAGATAAACGTTGTATTCAAATTGGGTACAGACCCTAATGTTGATGCCGTAAATGTGCAAAACCGTGTGTCGGCAGCAACAAACAAGTTGCCACCAGAGGTAATTCGTGAGGGTGTTAAAATATCGCGCGAAGAGCCTAATATTCTAATGTATATCAATCTTTATAGTGATGATCCTAACGTTAATCAGGACTTTCTGTTTAACTATTTCGATATAAACATATCTCCTGAGCTGTTACGCGTTGATGGTGTAGGCGACCTTGATATATTGGGTACACGTAGTTATGCTATGCGTGTGTGGCTACATCCGGATAAGATGATATCTTACGGGCTGTCGACTGACGATGTGAGTGATGCTTTGGAAGATCAGAACATAGAGGTTTCACCAGGCAAGTTAGGCGAGAGTGGTGGTACACGGCCGCAGGTTAAGGAGTATGTTTTGAAGTATCCAGGACGTTATACCACGACAGAAGAGTATGGAAACATCATCATTAAAAGTAATGCCAACGGGCAGACGGTTCGTTTGAAGGATATTGCCGATATTCATTTGGGTAGTGAAGTGTATGATATTTATTCTACTCTTAACGGTCGTCCATCAGCAGCTGTAACCCTGAAACAAGCTTACGGAAGTAATGCAAGCAACGTTATCAAACAAGTAAAGCAGGCAATGACACACCTCCAGAAGGATATGCCGAAAGGTATGCACTACGAGATTAGCTATGATATTAGCCGCTTTCTTGATGCAAGTATAGAGAAAGTAATACACACGCTGTTTGAAGCTTTCATACTTGTAGCCATCGTTGTGTTCATATTCTTGGGCGATTGGAGGTCGGCGGTTATACCTATTATGGCAGTACCTGTGTCCCTTTTAGGTAGTTTCATTGCTATGTTGGCATTCAACATCACACTCAATATGATTTCACTCTTTGCCCTTGTTATGGCTATTGGTATTGTTGTTGATGATGCCATAGTGGTAATAGAGGCAGTAAATGTAGAAATATCGCGCAATAAACTGTTGCCAGTTGAGGCTACAGAGAAAGCTATGAAAGAAATCAGTGGTGCCATTATTGCTATATCTTTGGTTATGGCTTCAGTGTTTATACCTGTTGCTTTTATGGGAGGACCAGAGGGAATGTTCTACAGACAGTTCTCTATAACAATGGCATCTAGTATTCTTTTCTCAGGATTCGTAGCCCTTACACTTACTCCTGCGCTGTGCGCTTTAATCTTAACTAAGGAACAAGAGAACCATGTTAAGCTGGGTTGGCTGGGCAGAATGCTGCAAAGTTTTAATAAGCAGTTCAATGTTGGCAGTAAGAAATATGCCCATGTATTACAACACACAGTGAAGCATAAGCTACTAACGATGGGCATTGTACTCGTATTTTGCGCCTTAGCTTATTGGGTAAATATGGGCTTACCGTCAGGATTTATCCCACAAGAAGACCAGGGAATGATATATGCTGTTATTGAAACACCACCGGGTTCGACGATAGAACGTACCAATGAAGTGGCGCATCAGTTGCTGAAAATTGCAGAAAAAGAAGATGGTGTAGAGAGTGTTTCTTCATTAGCAGGCTTTGAAATACTATCCGAAGGCACCAGTGCAAACTCTGGAAGTTGTCTTATAAACCTAAAAGATTGGAAACACAGGAAGCGCACTGCAAAGGAAATTATTCGTGATTTGGAAGATAAATGTAAAGCTATTACAACTGCAAACATCGACTTTTTCGAACCACCATCAATTCCTGGATATGGTGCAGCGAGTGGTTTTGAGATGCGATTGCTTGATAAAACAGGTAACAACGACTACCATCAGATGGAGAAAGTGAGCAAAGATTTCGTGCGAGAGGTTAACAAACGACCCGAAATTGGCAATGCTTTCACATTCTATTCAGCCAGTTTTCCACAGTATATGCTCAATGTTAATGATGCATTGGCACTCCAAAAGGGTGTAGAGCCAGGCAAAGCACTCAACAGTTTGTCTGTACTTGTGGGCTCAGACTACCAAACTGGTTTTATAAAGTTTGGCAAACCGTATAAGGTAATTGTACAGGCAGCACCACAATATCGTGCCTTTCCTGAAGATCTTCTGCATCTTTACACGAAGAACGATGCAGGGCAAATGGTGCCGTATGCCGACTTTATGACCCTCAGTAAGACCTATGGAATGAGCGAGATTACACGCCATAACCTCTATAACTCGTCAGAAGTAACGGGTGCACCAGCCCCTGGATATTCCAGTGGACAAGCTTTGAAAGCAATACAAGAGGTTGCAGAGAAGTCTCTTCCTAAGGGTTACGACTACGATTGGGCTGGCATATCTAAAGATGAGGTAGACCAGGGTAATACAGCCATCATCATTTTTATTGTTTGTTTGGTGTTTGTTTATCTCATTTTGGCTGCTCAATATGAAAACTTCCTCCTTCCTTTGCCTGTTATTATCTTCCTACCTGTGGGTATTTTCGGTGCTTTCCTTTTACTGAAACTATGCGGATTGGAGAACAATATCTATGCGCAGATAGCTTTAGTGATGCTCATTGGTTTACTGGGAAAGAACGCTGTGTTGATGGTAGAGTACTCTGTACAACGCAAAAACTTGGGTCAGACTATAGCACAGGCAGCCATTGAAGGTGCAGTAGCACGTTTCCGGCCTATTCTTATGACGAGTATTGCTTTCATAGCGGGCCTTATTCCACTTGTGTTTGCATCGGGTGCTGGTGCAATTGGTAACCGAACGATTGGTACAGCTGCCGTAGGAGGTATGTTAATTGGTACGATGGGAGGATTAATCGTCATTCCCGGACTTTATTATATCTTTGCCTCTATGGCTGACAAGATTGTGAATTATCAGAAAGAAAAGCCTTTGAGCGAAGAGAAAGACAAACGATATCACAAAGAATCTATTGAAAATAAAGCAGATGACAACGCATAAACTAAGCATATTCACTGTTCTTACAGCTATCTCGTTGCTGACGCTGATGGCATGTAAAACGCCTCAAGCAACACTGCCTAAGGACAACATAAAAGCAACATTGCCAACAACAACTGCCGATACGGTAACCACTGTATATGTGTGGCGCGACTTTTTCAAAGATCCGGCACTGTGTGCTCTCATAGATACAGCACTCAATAACAATCAAGACCTGAAGATAACACTACAGGAAATGGCAATTGCTAAGAGTGCTATCACCGCCAAACGTGGACAAATGTTGCCCACTGTAACAGCTAATGCAGCTATTGGGGTGTCGAAAGTGGGACGCTATACAAGCGAAGGGGCTGGTAATGTAGGAACAGAACTCACACCAGGACATAACATTCCGACCGTAGTTCCTGATATAGCACCGAACCTTCAGCTCGATTGGAGTATTGATCTTTGGAAGCAACTAAACAGCAGTAAGCGTGCTGCAGTTGAACGTTACCTTGCTACAGCAGAAGGACAACGCATATTAAAAAGTCAGTTGGTAGCCGATATTGCAGAGAATTACTATGCTTTAGTGGCGTTAGATAATAAGCTTAACATCACGTTAAAGTATATAGAACTACAGAAAAAGGCTGTCCAGATAGCCCGCATTCAGAAGGAAGCAGATGCAGATACACAGTTGGCTGTAGAGAAATTTGAAGCTGAACTAGCCAAAGCATCGGCTAATGAGTATCAGTTAAGACAGTCAATAACAGAAACTGAGAATAGTCTGAATCTTCTTCTTGGGCGATTTCCTACACCGATTGAACGCAATAAAGATGCCATCAACCATCAGTCGTTGCCCACATTACAAGCTATTCCAGCCCGTCTTCTATTGCAACGTCCCGACATTCTTCGTGCCGAACATGAGCTGCAAGCTGCCAAATGGGACGTGGAAGCTGCTCGAAGAGCTTTCCTTCCCTCGCTCAATCTGTCGGCTACATTAGGCTTAGATGCCTTCAGTCCAAAGTATCTTCTGCGTCTTCCGGAGTCTGTAGCATTTGGCGTTTTGGGTGGATTGACAGCTCCATTAATTAATAAGAAAGCCATACAGACGAACTTCGATCAAGCCAATGCTATGCAGTTGGAGGCTCTTTATAACTATGACAAGGCATTGCTCACGGCATATAGTGATATGAGTACGCTACAGTCGCGTGCACATAACCTGTCGCAATATCAGGCATTGAAGAACAAACAAGTGCAATCTTTAACTCGTGCAGTAACGACTGCTCAACAACTTTATGCTTACAATCGTGCCACATACCTGGAGGTGTTAGACAGTGAGCGTGAGCAGTTGGACTGTCAGACGGAGCTTATCGACACACAACTCCAGCAGATTTCTACACTGATTGATGCCTATCGAGGCTTTTTCTATTAAAGTATAATATGGTTGTGGTATACATCTAAATATGCCCACAAAGTTATAGATATCTAACACGTTCGTTTCAGATATCTGTCGTGTTCGTTTCAGATATCTGTCACGTTCGTTTCAGATATCTGTCGCATTCGTTTCAGATATCTGTTTTGGGTACACCAGTAAATAGCTACACTCTATTTCTAAAACAGCGCATAACTAATCTATTAATCTCAATTAAGTTATTAGAATATTGGTATATTTTGTTTTATTGTTATGTAGATTGATTATCCTTATAATGAGGGCGTAGCAAACCACATAAACTTGTAAAGAACATTAATACCATTGGCATTACAATGAACAATAAATAGGAAGCAATTATATTAACACGATATAATGATACTACAATATAATTGCAGGTTTGAGTAAAAAATAACGAACCAACACTTATCGCAAGTATTGGTTCGTTTCCTATAAATTTTGTGAACTACTTATTTAAATCTATCTTTAACTTATATTTGTGTTAAAGCACTTTTCCGCGCCAAGTTACACCTACATTAACTTGAGACATCTTGTCTTGTACCACGCCTTCTGGGTTAGTGTTTTTACCAAATGCGTAGCTGTAATAGCCGTGTATTCTTATATTCTTCTCTTTTAGCGGATAGTATTCTACACCTGCACCAATGCGAGTGAGTTCTGTTCCATCGTGTAACGCTACATCAGCATCTGTTCCTGCATGATTCACTTCGTAACTTGCTTTTGCAAAAACGTTTACTTTCTCAGTAGGCTGATATGATAACTGACCAATAATAGAACAATCTTTACCAATGAAACCTTGTCCTGATGCAGCACGGTTCCAATAATCTAACTCTAATTGAAGGTTGTTTGTGAAATGGAATTTGTTGCCTAACGAAATATAATTTATGAATTTATGTGGAGCATATTCCGACATATTTGCCGACCAAAATGTTTCCCATATACCATGTCGTCCGTTCCATAAAATATTATAGGCATACATTTCAGCTGCTTTACCAGTTTTGTTCTCGTATATTTTTTGATACGGACTTTGGCAAATCTGTGTTAAGAAAGTATCGTTTCCACTATTTGTTGTATATTCGCCAATTAACCCCCATTGGTAACAAGGGAAGTTATAACAAAACTCAGATAAGAAATAACAATCAATAGGCGCTGGTAATAACTCGTAGCCTGCCACCAGTACAATATATTTTCCCGCCATAAATGCTACGTTCTTGTTAGGTTTATATTTTAAGTAAAGCCAATCGGTGGAATTAAAAAAGTTGTAGTCCTTATTAATCCCATTCAATCGATTACGAAATGCATAGGAAAACTTAGGTGAAATATCACCTTTTAAAATAACATTCACTACATATCCTTTAAAACCACTCTCGTCCTTAATATGCTTTCCATCTATGTTTGTACGCATATAATCAGCTCTTGCTTCAAATTGCAGGCTAACTGGTTTTGTTTCTTGCGCCATAGTAATAGTGGAAATCCACAATAACATAAGTGAAATTATATTTCTAATATTCATAATATGTTTGTTATCGGTCGTGTTTATATCTTTTCTTTTGTAAAGAGACAGCATATTGTTACACTGTCTCTTTACTCTGATATAAAACTATAGTATTAATTACTTTTAATGTGTATTTAATGTTTAGTCTTCTTATGTTTATTCCATAATCCACGCACTTCGCTCACAGTATCGGTAGTGCAGAACGAGTCTATTTTCTCTTTTCCAAGGAATGCCATAAGGTTTGATAACTCTTCGTTGTTTAGTATAATCTCTAACTGTACACTCTTCTGATGGCTGAAACCACCAATAACTTCGTGCATCGTAATACCACGATGAAGTGTATTGAGAACATAATCTTGAATGCGCTCGTGGTCTTTTGAAATAACAAAAACACGATTCTTCTTATTCATTCCCATCATAAAATGGTTCAAAATAAGTCCGTTCATCCATGTACCAATAAGACCTATTATTACCAGGTCTGGAGTATTAATGGCAAAAGCTGTACAGCAGATAGCTCCACCAGCAACAGTTACCGATGTTCCTAGATTGATGCCAGTGTATTTATTGATAATCTTTGCCAGAATATCAAGCCCACTAGTAGAAGCGTTAATACTGAAAAGAATACTTTGCGAGGCACTCAATACCAAAACAAAACATAACAAATCAAACCACGGATTAGTTACTATCCCATGACTTGCAAGATGTTGTGTAAACATAGATTCGCTCATAGGAAAGATAGTACCAATGAAATCTACCATCGGACCAAGTATGAGTGCAGTGTAAACCGTTTTAGCTCCGAATTCATTCCCTATTAAAATGAACGACAGAACCAATAGGACAGCATTAATGATGAAGATAACATTACCAACAGAAATGAATGGTAAGAGTTTTGAAATTACGATAGAAAGACCTGTGATAGAACCTACAATAAGTTTACTTGGGATAAGGAAGAAGTAGACACCAAGGGCTGCAACAAACATACCAAGTGTCATAATAATCAGTTCCACCCAAAACTTCTTAGTTTTTAACAGCTCTCCAACCTTCGAAAGACCATTACTAATAGCTGCTGCTGAGAATGGGTTTACCTTCTTAGAAATTTGATTCATAATTAAAATCGATTTAAGTTAGATTGTTCTTATATTTTTTGTTTTCTCTAATTGATGCATGTGCCTTTCAATTTCTTAGGGGTAGCAAGATAAGGCAACTGTAAATGCGGTACAAAATTACATTATTTAAATGAGATAACAAATATTTAGTAGTAAAAATAAAGCTCTACTTGTAATTTTTCACTGTTTTCATGTTTATAAGCCAGTAATAGCCTATATAAAGAGCAGTCATTCGGTTTATTTCTATTATTCATCTTAGCTTTCTTCTTTTGATTTTAGAGATACAAGGGCTGTATATTCTCTTTATTGAATATTGACATTTAGACAGTAGGAATAAGGTTATTTGGGGCTAATTACACCTTATTATATAGAAGAACTTCATATCACAATATAACAACTGTCTTATTGTTCTGTTCAGCTTAATGTTACTTTGTTTTGTAACAAACAATAGTGAGTGTGTTTTTTGAGATAATTTATAATCTATAATGCGAATAAATATATTGCTTTTAAATTGTAATCTATGTGTTGTTAGTTATGCTATAAAACTGAAATAAAAGCCACAAAACGTATTTATAAAGCTTGTTATTATGATACTTATAAATAAATGGTTTCAATTTGTAAGTAAACTCTTTCGTTGCTTTTGAATAAATAACGCAATAACGTGAGTTAGTGCTGTAGAGTGTATATAAAAAATAAAGGGACAATGATCTTCGCATCGTCCCTTGTTATCTGTGTGTTTTTTATATGTCAAAATATTTATCCGTAGATAATCTTTCCGTTCTCATCTTTATATTCGTCTCCAATACCTTTTTCATAGGTTGTCATTGCACGAAGACTCATACCAATGTTAGAGAAGCCGCCATCGTGATAGAGATTTTGCATTGTAACTTTCTTTGTTAAGTCTGAGAACATAACAATACAGTAGTCTGCACATTCGGCAGCAGAAGCATTACCAAGTGGCGCCATACGGTTAGCAAAGTCGTACAATTTATCCATTCCCTTTACGCCCTGACCAGCAGTAGTCATTGTAGGAGATTGTGATATTGTGTTGATACGTACATTCTTCTCGCGACCGTATATGTAACCGAAGCTACGTGCAATACTTTCTAGTAATGCTTTTGCGTCTGCCATATCGTTGTAACCAAAGAATGTACGTTGCGCAGCGATGTACGATAGAGCTAGAATAGAACCATAGTCGCTTATGGCATCAAGTTTCTTAGCACTCTGAATCATTTTATGAAATGATACAGCCGATATATCAAGCGTTGTATTCAACATATTATAATCCAGATCGTCGTATGTGCGATGTTTGCGAACGTTTGGAGACATACCAATAGAGTGGAGTACAAAGTCAATTTTTCCACCTAGAATTTCCATTGAACGCTTAAATACATTCTCTAAATCTTCTACATTTGTAGCATCAGCTGCAATTACTTCGCAATTCAGTTTCTCTGCTAATGAATTAACAGTACCCATTCTAACGGCTATAGGAGTGTTGGAAAGTGTTATTGATGCTCCTTCTTCTACAGCTCGTTCTGCAACTTTCCATGCAATTGACTGCTCGTTGAGTGCACCGAAAATAATGCCTCTTTTACCTTTTAATAAGTTATAACTCATATTATTATCCTTCTAAATTGGGTTCAAAGGTAATAATTATTGTTGAAAAACTAACCTATTATATTGTTAAATAGACTTTCTTTGTGTAATCTGCTACATCTGCCACCTTTTATTTAGAAGCTGTCAAGTGGAATTTAATTGTTGAGCTACTTTACTGTTTTGTGTATGAAACTAAAAGATAGTTGATGGTTGTTGTTAATGATACACTAACATATTTTGTACATCTCAAAGTGTTTACTATAAAAAATAGCCGAAACTTCTGCATATATAAAGAATTGCGTAAAGTTTGATTTTTTGTTGATACTAATCTGTTTCAGTGCATCAATATATTTCTTGATAATCCTCGTCAGACCACTAACTTTTATCTCTACAATATTGTTTTACTTCTTCTGATAATATAACTCAAATGTTTTTTTTATTCAATCGGTTCATTAAACCGTAATATGGTTATATCTTGTTAATACCATTTATTTTCTATTGGTATCTTTGATTTACCTTATAATCTAGAATAGTTTGCTACACATTCGTTATAAAATAAATCTATCTATTTAACAACGGACAAAGTTTGCCTATACTCTACAGACTAGTTTGGAGCTAATTCTCTTTCAATAGATTGAGCATCTCTTCTTGTGTGATGACGTGAGCCATATCGGCTCCTTCAAGAAGCGAATCTGCAAGGTTGCGCTTTGTTTTGTGTAGACGAAGTATCTTCTCTTCAATGGTATGCTGACTGATGAGATGGTAAACCGTAACATCTTGTTGTTGTCCTATTCGGTAGGCACGGTCGGTTGCTTGCTGTTCTATAGCAGGGTTCCACCACGGATCAAGATGTATAACATAGTTTGCCCCTGTTAGATTAAGTCCCAATCCGCCTGCTTTCAGGCTGATGAGGAAGAATGGACACTTACCTGTTTGGAAGTCTTTTACAAGTTGTTCGCGCTTTGTCATTGGTGTATTTCCATCTAAATAGAGGAAAGGTAGTTTTGCCTTTTCCATTGCTTTGCGCACTTCATCAAGATAGCTTGTGAACTGACTGAAAACCAATGCTCGGTTGCCACTGTCGTTAAGTCCTTCTGCTAAATCAAGGAAGGTTAGTAATTTGCTACCAGGTATTTTCCAATTGCTATCTACCAGCGAACAGCTACATGCCATCTGGCGTAATCGAGTAATCTCAGAAAGCGTACTAACGTTGAGCGATTTATCGGCAAGTACAGCAGCCTCAACTTGCCTACGACGTACTTCGTACATAGTCATTTCGTCTGACGACAGTTCTACAGGTATATATATGTCGTTCTTTGTGGGCAATTCTTCTATTACTTCGCTCTTAGTACGACGTAGTAAGAATGGTGAGATAAGGCGGCGAAGCTGACTTTGTCGTTCTTTATCGTTGTTTCCCGCAATAGGTTGTATAAACTTTCGTTTAAACTGTTCAGCACTACCCAATAGACCTGGATTAATGAATTGAAAGAGATTCCACAGTTCGGCAAGATGGTTTTGAATGGGTGTACCTGTCAATATAACCTTTCGGTGAGCCTGTAACAACATAGCAGCTTTCGACATTTTAGTGTTGGCATTCTTTATGGTATGCGCCTCGTCGAGACAAACCACATTCCATTCGCGTTTTGTAAGTTCTTCTTGTTGTGTGTTTAATAGTGCGTAGGTGGCAATAACAACATCGCCAGACTGTGCATCTTTTATAGCCTTTGAACGGTCGTCGCTCTGGTTAAGCACTATAACATTCAGTGTAGGCGAGAAACGTTTCAGTTCGTTGCGCCAATTAGGTACTACCGATGCAGGTGCAATAACAAGCGAGGCTCCTTCTTTGCTTTGTTCTAAAAGCAATGTTATGGTTTGCAACGTTTTGCCCAGTCCCATATCGTCTGCCAAGCAAACGCCAGCTCCCCATGCTGTTACTTTAGACATCCATTCAAAACCTTCCTCCTGATAGTCGCGCAGTTGTGCTTGAAGTGTTTTTGGAATGCATGGCGTTGTCTTACTACTTTCTTCTATGCGTTGGCGTAGTTCGTTTATAGCCGAATTGCTTTTAAGGTTTAACGACTTGTCGTTGAGCACTTCGCCCAATATAGATACTGCCGATGGAGTCATTTGCAAGTGCGAACGGTTCTCAGAACTTACGGTGTCGAGGCGTTTTAAGATGCGTGTTAGCTGACTGCTTAACGTTATATATTCGTTGTCGCCAATGCGAATATATTTTTGCTTGTTACTCTGTCGCATTAGTTCGAGCAACTTCTGGAGCGACACAACCTGTCCATCGCTAATTTGCACATTACCTTCTATCTCGAACCAGCCACCTTTCTTTGTGAACGATATATTTGCCGAACTGCTGTTTATACTTGGATAATAGTTTAGCTTATATCCTTCAGGCCATTCCATTGTGCAAATGTTTGAATTGTTTTTACACCACTGCATAAATGGTAGCATCTGCTCTATAGAAAGTGTTATAGAATCGTTAATGGTGGTGGGCAACCATTCGTCGCCTTCATCGCAGACTTCTGCTTCTATTAGACCTTCGGATATTTGTTTTAGGTTATTCTTCTCTTTCTTCAAACTTCGCACTAGTTGCACTTTCTTTCCATCTTTTTCGGCTATGGTTGTAATATTACCATGCCCTGGCGAAAAGATAAGTGTATCGGTGGCGCGTACTATGGCACTTATATTGAATACATTTATATTGTTGGGCGTAATGCAGAGTGTTATGACTGGAGGAATATCTATGTGGTCTATGTTGTTTAACTCTTCTACCATATTAGAGTGTATCTCTGTTTTTCCACCTAACATTGTAATTAGTTTTACGAGTAGTGGTTCGGCTTCAACAGGGTATTCCTTTTGTAGGAGTATTTCCTTATAGGTTTTTAGTTCGAATGCCGAAGGAATGATTATTGAGTAATCGGTTTCGGAGTTCTTCTTAGTGTATTGTATTATTCCGTTTCTCTCGAGTATTGGCTCTATGTTGCTAGACACGTTAAAGGTACCATTTTTTGTCTTGTCTATTATAAGGCACGGTTTCTCTTCGTGTATAGATACTGGTTGCATAGTGTTGTTTAGCATTATATAGACGTGGTCGCAACCTGTTAGTAAATGCAGATAATCGTTTATACCTAAAGAGTAGTCCCATGCACAAATCTCAGTTATTAGCTTGTGGTCTGTTTTGTCTAATTCGGCAATATCTAATGCTTTTAGTTTACTGATGGATAGTTCTTTGCCCACTGACCAATTACCATTTTTGAGTTTTCTTTTAAGAATAGGCACTATGGTGGAGTAGCGCAAAAGATAGATTAACATATTCTCGCTCATATCTTTGTCGGCGGTAGTAGCCGATATGTTTGATTGTATGAGACTTTCTAACCGCATTTTCCAAGGCTCTGTAAACTTTAAGCTATGAAACAACGATTTGCCTCCGAATTTTCTTTCTAATTCTGCTGCTTCCTCACTATTTTTTGCAACTTGCATTTCGTTCCTCAGGTAAGCCCATCTTGGCTCTTCGCTCACATTCTTTTTATTTTCAGTGAGTGTTCCCAACCGTTGATATATCATTTTGCTAAGCTTAAATATAGCACTATTACGGTTATAGCACTCCAAAAGGTATTGTTCTCTCATTATTATATCAACCTTATCGCAGAAGAATTGTTTAAATGGTGCAACTAAAAAATAGCATGAGTTTAAGCACGAAATATAGTTTTTGCTCGCTGACTTACATTTACTTAGAGAGGCTATCTTTTTTAATGCTTCTGGGGTATTCGTCAGGAGCATAGTCAATACATAATAGTAGTTACTTATTGGGTAATAAAATACACCTTTTTCAAGCGAACTCTTATTGTTTATAGTCATTATTTTGACATATAGTTTATAAGCCTTTTCATAGTTCCCTCTGTAAAGTTCCTGAATAGCTATAATTTGTAGAGTAAGCAGATTGGTTGTAGTTGTGTTTAAGTCGGTGTATACATTTCCAGTTGCAAGGAAATAGAAAAATGCAAATACATCTAATACCGATGTATAGATGTTGGTATATGTTTTATTACTATTACGACTAAGTATCAACTCTTTTAGGTATTCCCAATTTATATCTTTGTCTTCATAAAAAGCAAATTGTAGCTTATTTCTTACTGAAGTATTAAAAATATCTTGCGGCATCTTGTCGAATACCTTCTTGTATTTTGCTTGGTCTATCAGGTCAAAAATATCTTTGAATAGAGGGTGATTTATATCTAAGTGTGTGTGTACAGCCTCTGGAAACTCTATATGGTCAATTATCCCAATTAGTTCGCACACAACACGTTTTGGCTTGTTTACAACGTGTTCTTGCTTAAAGAGACTTCTAATATGTTTCAGCAACGTATGGTTTTGTGGTTCGAATAGTTCGAAAATGGATGGGAATAGTAGCTTATGATGTAAGCTATATTCAATTGCCCCTTTGTGTTTATATGATTTTTTTTCGTTTAATAGCCCTTTCAACGAAAGTTCTTTAAATGCATTCGCTGCAAGTTCTGCAGGCATTAGCTTTGCACCTAATTTTAATATATTTGCTTTATTTTCACTATATCCTTCGAAATATGCCAACAACATTGCTAAGGCTTGTTCGTGCGACAATAACGAGTTGAAGTCTATCATAATGGGTTACATATAGTATTATAAAATTTATTGCCGTGTTTTATTAGGCATACACAAAGTTACGATTTATTGCTTAATGCACAAAACTATTCATACTATTTTGTAGTTTGCGGTATATTATTATGGTAGTTTGCGAATGCCAATTGTTATTTCGTTGCAAATGCAATGCATCAACTTTTGCAATATAACATTATATTATAGTTGCTACGATAGCCACCAATGGAGGCAATGTGTAGATGCTCTAATTCCATACTAAAGTGAGACGATAGTTTCAGATATCTGAAACTCAACTGACAGATATCTGAAACTTAACTGACAGATATCTGAAACTTAACTGACAGATATCTGAAACGAGAGCGACAGATATCTAAAACGAACGCCCCTTATATATGAGGCGATGAAGACTCTATTTTTTTTAAAACCTATGAGATAATTTTAATTGTGCTGCGAACAAACTGTAAACGTAGACGGCAACTTATTGTACTAAACCGACATAATAGCCATAACGAATTGGTAGTGTGTAAATGTGGGTGCAATAAATATTAGCCTACATAATGCTACGTTTGCTATCGTGTTAAACTAAGCTTTAAACTGATTCCAAAATCGTGTGTTGTTGTAGGGAAACTGCTTGACGATAACAATGGTGTATTTATTTGAATGTCGTAGTAGACACTTGCCGTAATAAATCGGCTAAGTGTATAATCGCCTAAGAAAGATGCTTTAAAGGCGGTGTTTCCACTTGATGCAGCAGACGTGAGCGAGGCTATATCGCGCGTAATAGCGGCTTGTTTGCGATAGCTTAGATCGAGGCGGAGATTCAAATCGCGGTTTATGCCACCATTGTTTCTATTGTTTGTGCTCTGTGTATTTCCACTTTGCTGATTTTGTTGGCTGCTATTTTTCTTAATGTTTCTTACCAATCTGGTGTTTCTACCACCAAATAGGTTTATGTTGTTAATGCGATAGCCCAAACCAATAACCCAGTCTTTCGATGTTGCTTCGTTTACTTGCACACTTGTCATAGAGAGCGACAAGACACGTGTCTGACGATATTCCAAACGGGCAGTCAGATTATTCTCTAATGTAACATCTATACCAAGCAGTGGAGCGAACGCTTCGTTAATGCTTACTTGCGCTATATTATACATAGAGCTTGGCATTGGTGCTCCCGACGTTGCATCTTTAATAAATCCTAAACCGTTCATATATTCTTGCCACGTACTAAAGCTTTGGTACGATCCGATAGCAAAAATACTCTTATAAGCGTGGTTTATGTTTACGCTTTTAAAAATGTTTTGGAAGAAAGGCAAACGCGAAAGACCACTGTAACGAATGGTCCAGTTGGGTAGCATACTTTTTAGTTTAGGGAATATGTTTAGTCCGTTGCCACCCATACTTGTATATGCGTTTAAGAAGGCAGGTATCATAACATCGGCACTATATTTATTAACAGCACCCACACTGGGGTTAAATCGTCCTCCGCCCATCGACATTGGATAGGCTGCACCTATATATTGTGCTTCTACACGGTTGCGATAGGTATCGAGCGATTTAACAAATTTGTCGAAACTGGCACTGTAGTATCCGTTGTTAGCATTGCCCATACTTTCGAAAGCAGTTCCTATAGATATTGT
Source organism: Prevotella pallens ATCC 700821 (assembly GCF_000220255.1). Taxonomy (GTDB): domain Bacteria; phylum Bacteroidota; class Bacteroidia; order Bacteroidales; family Bacteroidaceae; genus Prevotella; species Prevotella pallens. Next base: position 2,048,902 of record NZ_GL982513.1, on the reverse strand, counting down.
TGTCATTGTTAAGGTTCCGCTTTGTGTGGTAGGAATGCCAGCGTACATATATTGAATGCTCTTTGAAACCGTTTCGGTGCGGCTGGCATTTAAGTCTATTTTCAGGTCGCGAATAGGTTCGAGCGTTGCACGGAGTTGTAAATCCTCCGTTTTGTTTGTAGTAGCAGGCGTAGCAATACTGTCTGACACAAGAAGCCATCTGTTGTCTCTAGCCTTTCCAATATAGTCGTCGTCAATAACGCCAAATGCAAAGTCGAGTCCTGGAGCCATAATGCCGCCCTGTCGAGTTTGTCCGAAAGCATCGCCTATAGTAGGCATAAAGCCAGGTAGCGACATAGAGTATTGGTTGCGATACGACAAGCTAACTGTTCGTACCATCATTAAGGCACGTGCCACACATTGTGCTGTTTTGTACCAACCTTTATTGTCGAGAGGTTCTTTAGGAGTAACTGTGAGTTTTAACCGCAGAACAGAGTCGGTTTTGTTGTATAACTTAACTTTGTTCTCGTCCATCTTCTTCCATTTTAGTTTCACAGCATGTCCGTTAATATCTTTCAGCGATACAACAATACGTTTCGTCTTCTTTGCGTGTGCTACAACAATAGCGGTATCGGCAGGTATTGTAACTTCTTTTTCAAAGCTTTTTGCATTCTTTGGCAGCGCTTTCTTTTTGTTGTCTTCGTTTTCTTTCTTATTCTTCGTATTTCTTCCTAACTCTTTATTCAACTCTTCGCTAAAGGCGCTTGCGTCTACACGTCCACGACTATCGAGAGAGCTATTTCTACTAAGACTTGGACGCGACTTATTGAACCTTTCGTTTGTCTTTTTTAAGAAAGGAATATGGTTGTAGAGACGTTCTAAGTTGAACGAACCATTTATATTCAGTGTCCTATTGTTCGTAATAATATTACCCAACGACTCTCCGCTCTCTAAGCGTGTTCCACGAACCCATGTATATGTGGAATTGTAGGTAGCATCAGAGTTAATCCAATCGAATATTGGAATCATATTTAGAGGTAACTGATAAGAAAGCGTGAAGTTTTGTTGATAGTCTAACGGTGTACCAAAGTGTTTTAAACTAGTCCACACAGAATCTTTCCACGCTTGATATTGGTCGGCATAGAGGTCTTTATTTATAGGTGTGTATGGCTCTTCAATTTCAGCGTGTGTAGCACTCTGGAAGTTTATGTGTAGATTGCGTGTTAAGTCCCACCGTACAGAGAAATCTCTGTTCCATAAGAATTGCTCACTAAAGGTTAATGGCAATCTGTTCATAGTGGTTGATTCCATATCACGTTCTTGCAACTCGTAATAGTTTCGCGTTATTTCGGAATTAAAAGCAATGTTTTGTGGTAGCCAATTTACTTCGAAACGTTTAAGAATATCGAACCATTTCGATTTACTCTTTATGATGCGTTTGAGTGGAGATAGCGACTTGTATACCGGTGTCCAATTGTAGTTTATAGCACCACGCCAGTTGTCTTCATTCTCATACACTGTAGTTTCGCCCGTAGTGTGCGAATGAGAATGGCTGTAAGAAAACGAGAAGTTGGCAGGGTCGTAAGGCATTGGGTGGCGTTTGTTTTGTATTCCAACCCGCATATTTGATAGCGAAAAGTTCGTAGTGGTGCGCTTTGTAACTGCTATCGACTCAATAGAGTCGCGTTCGTGTTGGTTTGCAGCACCATCAAGAGCAGCATCTAACAGCATATCTGTATCAAGTGGATTGTACTTCGGACGGCTTTCACTCTTCGTTACACTATAGTATAAAGGTGCAGAAACTTTCGCCTTATCTGGGAAGAACTTACCTAATTCAAGACTTGTTGTAAGAGTAACGTCAGTATTTGTTTCCTTTTTACGTGCGTTTACACCTTGCTCCAAACCACCAAACCCATCGGTACTGTGGCTGGCATTAATATCTACTGTTCCAAAGTCAGATAGTTGAATGTTGAGTTGTCCACGTGCTGCCCAACCTCCTTCGTTGTTAAATTCGAGCAAACGCATTTCGTTCACCCATACTTCACCACTTTTCTCACTGCTCGAAAGGTTACGTACACCTATAATCATTGTCTTTATTTCGCCCAATGTAGGATTACCCATTATGCTGACACGATTTGAAGGACGCTTTTCATCGTACATAGAGAACTCTCGGTTGTAGCTTGCTGTTCCGTTTCCACGTCCAATGTTGCGTTTCTTCTTTACATCTGTAAATATCGAAATAGGAACATCAAGCATATTGTCTACTGGCCAAACCGCTTCACAATCTTGTCGCGAATACTTATCGTATTGCTTTTCAGGAGTAAGTTTTAATGGTATCTCGTATTCGTAGTAGTTGTTCTTATAGTCGGACCCCAATCGAACGAACACTGCCAATTGGTTATCAGAAAGGTTGGTAACATTTGGTTTGAGCGCATTGGCGTGTACAAACATTTGTAAGTGCTTGTATTGACGAATATCGAGCGTAGTATTTTTATAGACAGCCTTTGACTCTTTATAGCCTAAGTTCTGTACGGTCATAGCTAATGCTTGCTCGTTGCTTTGTACTAATTGTGGTTGTGATGGGTCTTGCTCGCGCGAAATACCTGGAGGAAGTACGTAGTTTACTGGTGTTTTGTCGTTATTTTCCTCTATGCTTACTGCGCCAACAGACATTGTGCCCGATGTTGATACTGAATTGGTAAGGTTTTGTTGGTATTGGCGCCATTCTCCACGTACAAGATCAAACGTACCAAAACGTAGCACGATAGGTTTTTCGAAATTTGTAAGGAACATACGCATAAAGCGAATACTTGTAAAATCGCTAATACCACCCATGCGTTTCTGATATTCTCGCACTGGAATACGGAATTGATACCACGTTTCTGGTGCTCCTCCTCCTTTACGTAATGGTGCAACAGTTTCTCGTTTATCAACAATGTAGTTTTGTCCAACTACTAAATCTTGTGGTCTGATGCTTATTTTGTATTGGTAATATTTCTCATATTCGTTGAGCGTATAATCTTGATTGATGTCTTCTATATCTGGTCCCGACTTGTACGACGTGTCATAACGTTCGTTGCGGTTATCGTTATCTGGCGAGTTCCCTTGTGGGTTGTTTATATATTTGTAGCGTTGAAGTATAGGCGCTTGTATTCTGTCCCAATCTGAACCACGAAAATAGTGGTAGTTGTCGTTAGCAGGGTCTGCCCAAATAGAATCGAATACTGCCTGATTGGTGTGGCTACGAGCGTATGTTAAGAATGCTTGATAAGAAGGGAAATTACGCTCTTCTTCATCGTTCAGACCATTCAAACCAACGTCTTGCAATGCACGACTCCCCTTTGTGGTTGCAAAGGCGTATGTTATGGTGGTTTGTGTTGGTATTTTGCCCCATTGCGTAGTTGTCCATGCCTGGCTACCATCTACAGGCATACCACTTTCATAAAACTTCTTACCATCGTGCAATATATCTTCAGACACTTCACCAAGGTTTATGTAGAAATCGCCACCATATAAGTTGGCATCTGTTTGTTTATTTGAATAGATGAATGGGTCGAGTAACCAGAACTCAATATATTCGATGTTCGCCATTTCGAAGTCATTTGTATCGAGCTTACGCATCATACCTCCCCACTTTTGACGTGGATTGGGTAAGCGCCCATTGATGTCGAGTGTTGGACTAAAGTTGTATGGTCCACGTTCGGTAGGGTAGTAAGCAAGATTGAGCACTGACAATGTGGGTGTTGAACCGTTGTAGTTGCTTTGTTCACGGTTAGGGAAGAGTTCGCGTGTATAAACCTCTCTCACGTAGAAGTTAGATAATTGTTCTAGATCGCTCTTGATGTGGGCTGGTGTAAGTGAACTACTTTGTCGTGTAAATAGTGGGTCTATGTTGTACCACGCTAGCAAACTGCGATTATATCCACTGCTAAGTGTTGTTTTATCTGTTGATTCGGAGAAATCAGAGGGTACACTTGATATTACCCAACTGGTTGGTTGGCTTATGTCTATTGTGTTCTTTGTATTTTCGAAGTCGTCTAAATACGATGCATGGTCTTGTGTGCCGTGGCTCTGACCAGCAATTAGTTGTGCAAACTCTGCAGAGAACGAAATATGCGAAGGTTGTGTTAGATGCAGGAATGGTATTTTATCGAGCATATTCGTGAGCCACTGACTTTCTTTCTTCCAGCTCATGTTCAATCCCCAAATGGTGTTATTGAGTGGCTCGGCACCCATATTTACCTTTGTTGTGAGAGCTTGTTCGGATAGGTGCATAAACGTACCACCTATCATAAAGTTTTTAGAGAAGTCGTATTCCCAATTTAATCCGAACATTGTTTTACGTTGTTGTCCGTAGTCGCTTTGACTTTCCAACGAAACGTTTACCGCTGTACCGGCGTCTATAATGCTTTGATTTAAAATTGTAACCTCGCCTGCATTGTAATCGACGCTATAATCTGAGCCTTCAACCAGACGTACTCCACCTGCAGTTACCACTACCGAACCTTGCGGAACGTTGTATGCTCCTAACGAAATAACATTAGCACTTGTGCCACGATATTGTCCAACGAGCAAGTATTTGTCTTTCTCTGCAATTTGTTTCGCTACCGTTTTGGTAGAATCGTATAATTCTGTGAAGGCATACTTATTAGCCTTTGCTGCTGGAACTCCTTTCGACACTAAATAGTTGTACATATATTCGCCGAATGGTTCTGTAACGGGAAAGAACACACGACCGTTTGAAATGGTGTATCCTTCTACATAATCGTAATATCCATTTGGGTGCGGATTATTGTTGTTGTCTAAACGATCAGCACCTAACAGTCTTATAATTGGCTGGCTTTTTACTTGTGGCTCTGGTATGTAGGGTAGATAAACGCCGGCGGTATCGCTCTGATACTTTACATCTAAACGGAACTTATCGCGCTCAACTGTAGAGGCAAGGTAGTACACGTTCTTCATCATTAGGTTCCAGTTTGCTTGCTTTGGATTGCTGCTGGTATTTTTTAATGACTTTACAAACAGTGCTTCTGAGACATCGGTTCGATCGCTCGAAAACTCTCCAACTTGATGGGTAACTCCTCCTGATGTATATTCGTAGGCAATGGCAAGCACTTGATCGGTTTGCAAACCTGTACGTAACGACACGTAGCCTAGTGCTTGATTTACAGTATATTCGGAGCTATTGAGCAGGCGAGCGTTCGACAGTTTCTCGTAGTCTACTCCTCCTATCATACCTAAACCGTCTAATACTGTATTTACTTGGTCTATGTTGCGTGCTTGTGGGTGACCTTGTGCTATGGTGCTGTACTCGGTATTAGCGTTGTTAGATGGAGTGTTGCCTGTTCCACTTCCCCATAAATCGGTGCGGCTGATTTTTGAGTTTTCGCCTAAATCGCTTAGTGCTATAATGTTTCGTGTATTGGTAGTTGTACCAGTCTTATTGGTAACCCAAATCTCTACGCGATTTATGGTGATGCCCGTTGTTAGGTTAGGCAACGTTTTCATAGCATCGTTATAGTGCTCGCGGAATGTATGTGCTAAGAAGAAGTGGCGATTCTCTTCGTAGTCAGCTGCGTCTATCTCGAACGGAGTAAGCTGTTTTCCTCCCCTTGAACTTACGCTTTTGTTTGCCGATTTTTTCTGCGATAGCACTGTTTGCAGCTTCAACTTTCCAAACTGCATATCGGTTCTGATACCAAAGAGCGATGATGCTCCTTGTACGAGCGAATTGTTAGATGGAAACGATACGTTGCCACCTTCTACAAGTTTTATTATTTCGTCTTCCTTTCCCTCGTAACGCAGCTTGAAGTTTTGTGCATCAAAATCGAATGTGGCATCGGTGTTGTAGTTTAGGTTCATATTCACCTTGTCGCCCACCTTTCCATTCACATTCAAATTTATCTTTTCATCGAAGTTCATCGTTGTCATCTTACGATTTCTGATGGGTAACGATGGGTTGTCTATATTCTTCAGCGTAGCCCCAAAGCGTAGTTCGGCTGTTCCTTGTGTTCTTACACGTACTCCGCCGGGACCAAATATCTTCTCGGCAGGACCAAGTGCAAAGTGCATATCTGTGAAGTCGAACTTCTCTTTGCCCTTCTTTTCCAGTATCTCTTTGTTTTTTTGGCGGTAATAGTCGGCAAAGCTACGTTTCTCGCTCCATGCTCTATACTCGTCGGGAGTCATCATAATAGGTGTAGTAATATAGGTATCGCCTATTTTGTTACCTATTATATACATATTTAGCGAGTCGTTATATTCTACACTTTGTTTCAGGTTTTCGGGGCGGGCTAAGTCGTACGACCCTTGCTGCAAATCGTTATATGTAATGGGGGTAGTGCGTTGCACTTTCCAGCGTGGGTGCAATAGCGAGTCGGGTATGTCTTCGTTTTCTAGTTCAACGTCTAATGCTTTTACCTTCTTCGTGGTGTCTGGTGGCGCAATTAGGCTTTGTAGCACGTTTGTAAATGGCAAACTATTTACAAGCGAGTGCCCCAATGCTAACAAGCTAATGCCTGCGAGCAGTAGAAGAATAGGTAATATGTATTTTCTTTGATTCATTAGCGATGACTTTGCATAGCCTTTCTTATCGGAATGTGTTGTGCGATGGAAACGAATGTGCTACGTCTTTTCTTTATTTTATTTGCTTTAATGCTAATTTTACAACTTGCTCTACGGGTAATTCTGGTTGTTCTGTTAATATAGAAACAACAACTTTGGCAGATGGGGCAGGTGAGAAACCTAACATAGTGAGTGCTCCAACTGCTTCGTCTTTCACAGCATTGTTTACATTAGATGTGTTAGATTGATTGTTTACGTGTAGTTCGTCGGCAATGCCGCTTTGCACAATCTTATCTTTCAGGTCTACAATAATGCGCTGAGCTGTTTTTAGTCCGATGCCTTTTACAGTCTTTAGCATCTTGTCGTCGCCATTGGCTATTACATTGCAGAGTTCTGCTGTTGTGAGCGATGATAATATCATACGTGCAGTGTTCGCTCCTACCCCAGATACTGTTATGAGTAGTCGGTAGAGTGAGCGTTCTTGTTTGGTGGCAAAGCCATATAGTGTGTAATTATCGTCGCGTCCGCCAGTCATAATGGCTTCGTGTACGTATAGTTTTATGTTTTTCTTGCCTTGAACTGTGCTATAAGTGTTTAGCGAGATATTCAGTCCGTAGCCTACGCCGTGTGCTTCAACAACCGCTAATGCTGGCGAAAGGTCGGTTAGTTCACCTTTTATATATTCTATCATAAAAAACTTCTTTTGCTTTCCTGCCCTAACAGGTTTTTGTATATACATTTTGATAAACGGACAGGACCGTTGTTTATTGCATTATACACCGAAAAAGCATATTTTTATATCAAAAGAAAGATGTGTGTTAGAGAGAAGTGCTACTGAAAATATAGCACTGCTCCATAAATAATGTTGTGAATATACATACTGATTTCAAAGGAATTATGCTCTTGTTAAATTGCTAAACACAAAAATATTGACTCAATAAAGAAGAAGTGAAGATATTTTAGGAAGGTGGACGATAGTAATGATTTCCATTCTGATATAACAAAACTCTGAGAAATATATTGTTAATCAGGTATTTGTAATAGCACTTAAAATGCGACAATATATAATACTGGTATGCATAATAATCATCTGAATTAATATCTTTTAAGTAGTATAATATCGAATAATAAAGGAGGCTTTTTTTTGTGATATCTAATTCGCAACTGACAGATATCTGAGACGCAACTGACAGATATCTGAGACGCACGCGACAGATATCTGAAAAAAAGAGTGTCTAACATCTGATTAATTTTTATAAAATATCTGAGAGCTTAATTTGGAATATGAGTACCAGTAAACACTGTTAATACTTCTCCCATCTATATTCTATTAAGCCCAGATATTGCAGAAACAGAAAAACAAATGCTATTTAGCCACACATAGATATATAGATATAATGTGCAATGCGTGTTTACAATATTTTAAGGGCGGCGATATAAGCAAATGGGGAGAGATGGATACAAATGCGAAACTTTAGTAGTGTTATATTGGTGCTTAACTCGATACAACAGAACCATTTATGCATAAAAAATTCTATTTAGTAAGTATTGTAAGTAAACAATAGCTCGCTAAATAGAATTTTTTACGATATGAATAATGGCTCTCTATGTAAGTGCTTGTTAAATAGTAGTTAAGGTGTGTAAACTTAAAAATCGTAAGCTACCTTTATAGCTTTGTCGCGCGATAGTTGTCCTGGATTTGTGCCAGGTTCTCCTTCTGGTACTTCACGGTGATAGAAAGAGTAGAATTGAATCCAGAAATCTAATATTTTTCCATTTTCATCGTGAAAAGACATCGGGATAGTTGGAAATACATTGTGTCCACGGTGATCGATGTACGATTTCTGCACCAGTTCGCTGCAATATATTTCCTTGTCATCGGGCATATAAAAATGATCGTAAGGTCTACCCAAATAGTTTAATGCTCGTTTCATAGAAGCCCTCATATCGCAATCGGCAATTACTCTTCCAATAGCAACGAGCGGTTTGCCTTCTTTTCCTTTCGTACGTTCAAGAAATTTAGCTAAAGGTGTAAGTACAACCCCTTTACTGATAGCTTCTAATGCATAATCGGTACTGTCGGTATGATGAAATATAGCTACATGGTCAATCTTCAGTCCGTCAATACCTTGTGTAGCATCGGTAATAGGATTACTCTCTTCTTTAACAACAAACATTAAGTCGCCTTCATGTAAGTTCTGTAACGATATATTTTCCTCTTGAATAGATTCAGCAGAACAGCCGGTTAGGAGAATCAGCGATAATAAGATAAGGTTTGATAAGGTTTTCTTTAGCTTCATAATAATTGTGTTTATGTGTATTATTGATTTAAGTTCTTACTAAAAAGGCGACCATCTGTTTGTTGATAGTCGCCTTTTGGTTTTATTTTTAGAATTCTGCATTCTTTGGTGTACGTGCAAATGGAATTACATCGCGAATGTTTTGCATTCCAGTAACGAAGAGAATTAGACGTTCGAAACCGAGACCGAATCCACCGTGTGGACACGTTCCATACTTACGAGTGTCGAGATACCAATCGTAAACTTCTTCTTTCATACCACGAATGTGTATTTCTTCGAGCAGCTTATCGTAGCTTTCTTCACGAACAGAACCTCCGATAATTTCGCCAATGCGTGGGAAGAGTACGTCAGTACCTTGCATAGTTTTTCCGTCAGCATTCTTCTTCATATAGAACGACTTTATCTGACTTGGATAGTCGGTCATAATTACCGGACGTTTAAAGTGTTCTTCCACTAGGTAGCGTTCGTGTTCACTACTTAAGTCCATTCCCCATTCGGTTATAGGGAATTCAAATTTTATTCCATCTTCTTGTGCTTTCTTCAATATATTAAAGCCTTCTGTGTAGGTAAGACGCACGAAAGTTTCTTTTAACACACCTTCGAGACGAGCAATAAGTTCCTTATCTATCATTTGGTTGAGAAACTCAAGATCGTCCTTACAGTGTTCTAACGCCCAACGAACACAGTATTTAATGAAGTCTTCTTCTAAGTCCATCAACTCTTGTTGGTCTATAAAAGCCACTTCTGGCTCTACCATCCAAAACTCAGCTAAGTGTCTTGGTGTATTAGAGTTCTCTGCGCGGAATGTAGGACCAAATGTATAGATGGCTCCAAGTGATGTTGCTCCGAGCTCGCCCTCCAATTGTCCAGAAACAGTGAGATGCGTTTTTTTGCCAAAGAAGTCGGCACTGTAATCAACTTCATTCGATTTTGCCACACGGTCTAAATCGAGCGTGGTAACTTGAAACATATTTCCCGCACCTTCAGCATCGCTACCTGTAATAAGCGGTGTATGGAAATAGTAGAAACCATGCTCGTGGAAATACTGGTGAATTGCCATTGCCATGTTATGACGAATGCGAAAAACAGCTCCGAATGTATTTGTGCGAAGGCGTAAGTGAGCGTACTTACGCATATACTCAAAGCTCTGCCCCTTCTTTTGCATAGGGTAATCGCTTGGACAAAGACCATAAATTTCAATCTCTTTACACTGAATTTCAGATGTTTGTCCCTTACCCTGGCTCTCTACAAGTGTACCTATTACACTGATACATGCGCCTGTTGTTATGTTTTTGAGTATGTCTGCATTTATTGTAGATGGGTCTACAACCACCTGGATATTCTTAATGGTAGAACCGTCGTTCAACGCAATGAAATCGACAGCTTTACTGTTACGATGAGAACGTACCCACCCTCTAACGTTAATATCATTTCCAAAGTCGGTGCAACTTAAAGCATCGACGACTTTCGTTCTTTTCATTGTTATTTCTTTATTACGAAAAATCCTCATACACAATATGCTTCATATAGCAGTTGTGTACGAGGAGTTTGTTCTTTTATTATTCAAAAGCTCCCATACGAAGCATATCTACCTCTTGTTCGGTGAGATAACGCCAATCGCCTCTGCGGAGATTTTTCTTTGTAAGACCAGCAAATTGAACACGGTCGAGCTTTACAACACGGTAGCCAAGACTTTCAAAGATACGACGAACAATGCGATTCTTGCCACTATGTATTTCTATTCCTACTTGACTTTGATCGCGATCGTCAGCATATTCAATAGCATCAGCCTTTATTTCTCCATCTTCGAGCTGAATACCATCAGATATTTGCTGAAGTGTCTGTGGAGTTACTGGCTTATCTAAGAATACATGGTAAACCTTCTTCTTTAAGAATTTAGGGTGTGTAAGCTTGCTTGCTATATCACCATCGTTAGTTAGCAACAATACACCTGTTGTATTACGGTCGAGTCGTCCTACTGGATATATGCGTTCAGGACAAATACCTTTAACAAGGTCCATAACAGTTTTACGTTGTTGTGGATCATCGCTTGTAGTTACATAATCCTTAGGCTTATTTAAGAGAACATATACTTTCTTTTCGAGTCTAACTGGTTGGTCTTTGAATTTAACCTCGTCAGAACGCAAAATTTTTGTTCCCAACTCTTTAACAACTTCACCATTTACAGTTACAGCACCTGCTTGTATGTATTCATCGGCTTCACGGCGTGAACAAACACCTGCATTAGCAAGATACTTATTTAAGCGCAATGGCTCATTTGGATCTATATTCTCTTCTTTGTATTCTATACGTTTTTTGAATGAATATTTTGCATTTGGATCATAGTCGGCATTGTGCTGACGATATCCACCTTGCTGTCCATATCCACCTTGACGGTTTTGATATCCGCCTTGACGGTTTTGGTATCCACCCTGACGATTGTTATTGTATCCCCCTTGATGGTTGTTGTTATATCCACCACGGTTGTTATATCCACCTTGACGGTTTTGATATCCACCACGGTTTTGATATCCACCACGATTCTGATATCCGCCATCTTCACCATTATTATAGCGTGGACGGTATGAATTCTGTGTTGGGCGACTTTGATAACCGCCTTCTTCACCTTCATTCATATTGTAATGTGGGCGATATCCACCACGATTTTGGTAATTGTTTGGTCGGTTTTGATACCCATTACGATTCTGATAACCGCCATCTTCACCATTATTATTATAGCGTGGTCGGTAGCTTCCTTGTTGCTGACGACTTTGATAGCTATTGCCATAATTGTTGGTACGTGGTCGATAGTTTGTTTTACGATCAGCTAAACCGCCTCCTTGTAGATTAGAACCGAAGCCTTCAGGACGAAATCCTTCCTCTTTGTTGTCTTCACGGTTTATTCCATAGGCACGTTGTGCTTGAATACGAGGACGTTGTGGACGTCCTGTGCTGTGGTAGCTTCTTTCATAATAACTTCCTTGTTCGGTAGTTGAACTGTTTTCTCTGATGTCTTCAGCTTGTCCAGATTGATTTTCTTTCTTCTCGAATTCTTCTGCCATAATTTGAATTTCTTTTGTTTTGAATAATACTTAACCTCACGGTCGAAAACTAACTATATTTGTGTTTAAGTTTTGTTTCTAATTCCGTTGTATATATATAATGTGCAATTTATTAATATCTTATTTGTTTATATGCCGGTATAATTGAGTGGTGTGATAGCCATTAATTCAGCCTTCACCTTGTCGCTCACATTCAATGTTTGAATAAAATCGTGAATAGTCTCAGCCGTCATGTGAGCATTTGTACGTGTTAATACTTTTAAAGCTTCGTATGGATGTGGATAAGCCTCACGACGCAGTATAGTTTGTATAGCTTCTGCTACTACAGCCCATGTATTTTCTAAGTCGGCATTTAGCTTTTCTTGATTCAATATGAGTTTGCGAAGACCTTTTAATGTACTTTGGATAGATATAATGCTATGTCCAAACGGTACGCCAATGTTGCGCAATACTGTAGAATCGGTTAAGTCGCGTTGTAAACGGCTTACAGGGAGTTTCTGTGCGAGGAACTGTAATATGGCATTTGCTATTCCAAGATTGCCTTCGCTGTTTTCAAAGTCTATTGGATTTACCTTATGCGGCATTGCGCTTGAACCTACTTCGCCTGCTTTGATTTTTTGTTTAAAATATTCCATAGATATGTACAGCCAGAAGTCTCGGTCTAAATCAATTATAATTGTATTGATTCTGCGCATTGCATCAAATATGCTTCCAAGATGGTCGTAGTTACTTATCTGAGTTGTCCATTGTTCACGCTGCAAGCCCAAATAATTATTTACGAACTTATTGCCGAATGTTTTCCAGTCGTATTCTGGATAAGCTATATGGTGTGCATTAAAGTTTCCTGTTGCACCACCGAACTTTGCAGTAAGTTTACAAGTTTTTAAACCTGCAAGCTGTTCTTGCAAGCGATATACAAAAACTTCTATCTCTTTACCTAACCGAGTAGGAGAGGCTGGTTGTCCATGTGTTTTAGCTAACATAGGAACATCTTTCCATTCTTCGGCATATTGTTGGAGTTGTGCAATAAGTTCTTCTACTTGTGGATAATAGACCTCTTTCAATGCTTCAAGCATCGATAAAGGTACACTCGTATTGTTGATGTCTTGTGATGTAAGACCAAAGTGTATAAACTCTTTATACGCGTCAAGTCCGCCAATCTTGTCGAACTCTTCTTTTATAAAATATTCAACGGCTTTTACATCGTGGTTCGTAATACTTTCTATTTCCTTTACCCTTGCTGCATCTTCTTCTGTAAAGTTCTTATAGATGTTGCGCAAGTTCTCGAACACCTGTTTATTGAACGTAGCTAATTGTGGTAAAGGTAGTTCACACAAAGATATGAAGTATTCAATTTCTACACGTACTCTATATCGTATGAGTGCGAATTCTGAGAAATAATCTGCGAGTTTCGCAGTTTTGCCTCTATAACGTCCATCAACTGGCGATATGGCTGTTAAAATATCAAGAACCATAAAACTATTTTTAATTTACTTGCAAATTTAGTATTTAAAATTGAGACGGGAGCAATAAATCGCTATAATCTTTGTAATTTAAAGGTTAAAGGTTGCTTATAAAAACAAAAAAGCTCCACAACTAAAAAGTTGTAAAGCTCTATATTTATGCTGTGGGCGTTGACGGATTCGAACCGCCGACCCTCTGCTTGTAAGGCAGATGCTCTAAACCAACTGAGCTAAACGCCCTTTAAAAAACTCCCCGCAACCCCGAAAGACTACAGGGAACACCCCTGTGGGCGTTGACGGATTCGAACCGCCGACCCTCTGCTTGTAAGGCAGATGCTCTAAACCAACTGAGCTAAACGCCCTTACTTATCGTAAGCGGGTGCAAAGGTATATATAAATAATTTAACTACCAAATTTTTAATTCGTTTTTATTTGTTGCTTTAAAAAATAATGACAGTACACTTTTTTCTTTATATTCTTTCAATAAAGATAATATACCTATTATTTAATATAAATTTCATAGAT
>NZ_GL982513.1:2001821-2034959 GCF_000220255.1 Prevotella pallens ATCC 700821 | reverse complement strand
TTTTTCTTCTTTTCTTCACTACGAACTATAATACAATGTTCATAATACTAAAGGCTGTTTTATTACGTTTTTAAATCGTTTCTATATTCTTACGAAACGTTGTTGTACCAATAAGGCTATTCAACATATAATTACTCAACTTGATGTTATCTTTTTTTGCTACATACTTTTTTTCAAATATGAGATTTTATTGTATTGATATTTTTTTGGGGTTTGTAAATAGTTATGTACCAATATTTCTGTTAGTTTTCCCTTTTACTTGGATTAGAATTGATACTCCTAGAAGCTCAAACTCTTTCTATTTTATATGTACTATACAGAATATCAAAGAAGTTATCGTCTTCTTTTTTTTCTTACAATCAGAATTACTGGGCATAAATTTATAGCCTGCGTTATTAACTCTGTCGCAAAATTTCTTTAAACGAATTTGTGCATCATCGTTAAATGGTTCTTTTGTATAATCATTGAAACTAGATGTATTACTCAATGATGATATGGTGGATCAAAATAGAAGAAAGTATCTCTATTTGCATGAATAAAATTCTTCTACTTGTACAATAACAACTTCTTTTTAAGCGCAAAGTTATAAAAAAATAGAGAAATAAAGATACCTTTCTTCAGGAATAACTATTTGAAGGCTTATTTTATGCAATGGTAAAAGTTTGCTATGTATATAGTAGTTGTTTTTTTATTTTTCATTATTTCTTTTGTCTATTAAAATGTATGTGGATCGGCTTAAAAAAACAAGTGAATATAAAATATGAAAGTACGTTGAATTGGGTTACCATTTAGCTACTGTTACGTAAGTTTCTGGGCGCAGAAATATTTTGTTATAATTTTAATATGCTGATAGTGGTATGGGACACTTCTTTTTACTTTTAGGTTGTAAGGGTATTATTCCGACTTATTGTTATGGGTTGTTGGTTATTTCTAAATTAAAATTATGTATGGATAGGAACATAAAGTATTCAGATATTGTAATAATGGAGTTTGGGGAGATATATTTTTAGTTTTTTAGTTTATGTCCCAAAAAGTTTTTATTAGAAGTGATGAGAATTGTAATTATGTTTTTTAATTTTCTAATTATGTTTTTTATTTTCTAATTAAAAATTCACTCCTTATAAAATTGTATGTTTGTGATTGCAGTGAGAGTAATTTTTAAAAGATAGTTAAGCGAGTATTTGTTTTAATAAGAAAGTTGCATTTTGGTTTTTTGCAACGCCTCTACCTATTTTATATGTATAGGTAACATTAGTGCCAAGTTCTATTTCGAACGAATAATTATGGAACCGTTGTGGGTTTTCGTCTTCGAGTTTAGAAAGTTCTAAATCGTGAGTAGCTATAACTCCTGTAACGTTTCGTTTAGAAATATACTCTAAGAATAGTCGTGAACCATTTAGTTTGTCTAACGAATTTGTACCTTTCAATATCTCGTCGAGTATTATTAAGCTTGGAACATTAGGGTCTAAACTTGCAATGAGTTGTTTTAAACGAAGCAGTTCGGCATTGAAATAACTTATGCCGTGTGTTAAATCGTCAGTTGTACGCATATTAGTAAAAAGTCGGAATACTGATACGCACATTTCTTCGGCAAATACTGGTAATCCGTTCATTGCGAGAATATAGTTTACCCCCAATGTTCGCAAAAATGTGCTTTTTCCAGCCATATTTGCTCCCGTTATAATATAATATTCATGGTTTTGAATATCGAAGTTGTTGCGTACAGCCTTTTCGCCCAAGAAGGGGTGGTAAATGTTGCGTGCTTTGTAGCTTACTTTGTTGCTATTAACAATTGTAGCTTGTTGTGCTTTGTCTTCGTTGAGGCGGAATGTAGCCATTGAAACAAGTGCATCGAAAGTACTCGATGCATAAATCCATTGGTCAGTAATAGGTTCGTATGTATGTTGCCAACGCAAAAAATGACGAATAATGGTAATGTCGAGCAAACCAAAACAGTTGAAAAGTACAATACCAATTTCGTTGCTTCTATTGTCAATTTTCTGAAGAATGCGTTCTAATTGTCCGAACGATTCCATTGCGCCCGATAGATTGTTTTTCAATTCGCATAAATGTGTAGCTGTAAACGATTGTTTATCTATTAATGTAGCCATATTCACGTATCCGTGCACCTGATTTTTTAGTTTAGATATTACTTCGTTCACCAATTTTATATATTTATGGCAACAAAATGTGGCAAGAAAAAAGTTGAATATGCCCCACCATATTGGAAGAAATGTAGGAACAAAATTGGCGATAGATAGAAATATACTAAGGTAAAAGCCTGTAAGATTGGCATAAATAAGTGTTCTAAAGGTGCGATTGGCAAAGTAGGAAGGTATTTGCAATGTGTGAATGCTGCTAAAAGCTTTGCGAATTGCTGTGGTATCTATAGTTTTTTCTACGCCTTGTGCTTTGAATTTTGATAGAAAAGGTTCGTTTTTTGCGAGTTCTTCTATGGCTTCTGCGCGCTGTTTTATGTTTTTTAGAAGTTCTGTTGTAGAGAGAGTTTCCCATTTTCCTGCTAAACATTCTGCCAAATAGTCGCTTCCTCCCAACGAAATAGTTCTATTTATTCGTTGAAATAGCGAACCTTGTCCAAATATGTCAAGGTCGAAAGTAAAAGGGTGAGTAGGTTGAAGGTAACGTTCGCCTGCGTCAAACTTTGTGTAATCGCCCTCTTGGTAAGCAATTTCCTTTTCGTATGTAAGTTTTAGAGCCAATGCATCAGCAATATCTCTATCGTTTTTTGTGTCTAAATTCCGAATATAAAAATAAAGAAATAGAACACACAATGCCACACCTAAAGTCCATGAGGCATTGTTGAGAACAGTGAACATTACAACAAAGGCAATGGAAACAGTAAACGATAATATTTCGGTAATAACGAATACACGACTTTTAGTACGCAACCTATAAATAGTTTGTGTAAGTTCTACTATTTGTTTTTTGTATAATTCATTCAAACTTTTATTCATATTGCAAAGATAAATAAAATAATTTTAAAGATGAGAGTTTCTATTCTTAAATGGAATTGTTTGCAAAAAAAGAACTTTCTATATGGTGTGAGAAGAAAAAATATAAGTAAGCAATAAAGTTGTAAAATAAGAGTATATATTGCATAAAGCTAATATATGTAGCTATTATTATGACATAAAGTAAGTAAAAGTATTTTTATTAGTTATGTGTGTATTAAAGTAAGGTCATTATAAAATTGAAAATTATTATTAGGAATACAAAAAGATACAGTTTTTATTTGGTGCTCTAATATAAAATCAATACATTTGCGGTAAATTAGATAATTTGAAATACTAACATAAACGTTTTATCAAAAATTACTATGGAAGTCAAAAAGATTATGCAGAGCCTGGAACAAAAGCACCCAGGAGAAGCAGAGTACTTACAGGCAGTACAAGAAGTCCTCGAATCTATTGAGGAAGTTTACAACCAACACCCTGAGTTTGAAAAAGCCCAGATTGTAGAAAGAATGGTAGAACCAGAACGTATATTTACATTCCGTGTAACATGGATTGACGATAATGGTAAGGTTCAAACTAATCTTGGCTATCGTGTACAGTTTAATAGCGCAATTGGTCCGTACAAAGGAGGCTTGCGTTTCCACAAAGCAGTTACACCTTCAATGTTAAAGTTCCTCGGTTTCGAGCAAACATTCAAGAATGCACTTACAACATTGCCAATGGGTGGTGGTAAAGGTGGTTCAGATTTCGATCCAGTTGGTAAATCAGATGCTGAAATTATGCGTTTCTGCCAAGCCTTTATGCTCGAACTTCGTCACAATATAGGTCCTGATCAAGATATTCCTGCAGGCGATGTAGGTGTTGGTGGTCGTGAAATAGGCTATATGAATGGTATGTATCAAAAACTTACTCGTCAATACCACACAGGTGTACTCACAGGTAAAGGTATAACTTGGGGTGGTTCTTTCTTCCGTCCAGAAGCTACTGGCTTTGGTGCACTTTATTTCACAATGCATCTTCTAAAGAAAGCAGGTAAAGACATTAAAGGTAAGAAGATATCTCTCTCTGGCTTCGGTAATGTAGCTTGGGGTGCTGCAAAGAAAGCAACTGAACTTGGTGGTAAAGTTGTTGCAATTTCTGGCCCTGATGGTGTTTGTGAAATACCCGATGGAATTACACCTGAAATGATAGATTATATGCTCGAAATGCGTAACTCTAACCGTAATAAGGTTGAAGATATGGCAACTAAGTTCCCAGGTAAAGCTAAATTTACTGCAGGTAAGAAAGCTTGGAGTATCCCTGTAGATATTGCTCTTCCATGTGCATTCCAAAATGAATTAAGCGAAGACGATGCTAAAGAATTAGTTGCTAACGGTTGCTGGTGCTGCTGCGAAGTTTCTAATATGGGCTGCCAACCGGGCGCAATTCATTATTTCCAAAAGAACGGCATACTCTTTGCTCCTGGTAAAGCGGTTAATGCTGGTGGTGTTGCTACTTCTGGACTTGAAATGACACAAAATGCTGCTCACTTAAATTGGGCTCCTGCTGAAGTAAACGAGAAACTACAGTGGATTATGGAGAGCATTCACGAGCAATGTGTTAAGTTCGGTGAACAACCAGATGGCACTGTAGACTATGTTAAGGGTGCTAATATCGCTGGCTTTATGAAGGTTGCTCAAGCAATGTTAGAGCAAGGCGTAATTTAATAAAAGTCTTCTCCTTTCCCCTTCCTACATTCTTTTTGTAGGAAGAGGGAAATAGAATGTTACGAAAAGGGGAGGACAAATGTAAATTTGTTTTTATGGATAAAACTAGAAATCACCTTTTAGTAACAATGATAATAGGCTTTACTGTTTCGACAAGCTGCTTTGCACAGTCGGACGGTAAAGCCTCTTATTATAGTAATAGCCTACACGGGCGAAAAATGAGTAACGGCGAACGTTACGATAGAAATGGTTTTACTTGTGCACATAGAACTTTGCCTTTTGGTACGCGTTTACGAGTAACAAACCCAAGAAATGGAAAGGAAGTAGAGGTACGCGTTACCGATCGTGGTCCGTATGCACATGGACGAATAGTAGATCTTTCGTATGCAGCAGCCCGAGAATTGGGTATGATTTCTAGTGGCGTAGCTTATGTAAAGGTAGAAGTATTACCAAAAGAAACTGAAATTCCATTTGCATCAGAGCAATCTGCCTTAAAAGTACCAGAGGTTGAGTATGGTTTTGCTGGTGTTTGCTATGAGTTTATTCCAGAATGGGAGGCACAAGGTAATGACGATAAGCCCAAGAATATAGAACGTAAGGTGAAGACTTCGTTGCACCCGAATAAAAATAAACGTCCTACAACAACCACTAATTCAAATACAAAAACTGTTTCTAAACCTATAAACAATAAACGTCAAACACCACAAAAGAAAGAGCAGAATAGCTGGACCAACTTCTTTAAAAATATAAAGAAAGGCGTTAGTAGTTGGTTCGACTAATGTTATTGAGCGTAACCAGCTTAAAATGTTCTACCTGTTATAGGTTAATATTTTCTATTCTCAGTAATATTAACTCAAATCCTCTGATTTGCATTACAGGGTTATAAACAAAAAAGACGCATCGTTTTTCGATGCGCCATTGTTGAGTTATTAGTTACTTAATAGCTATTCTGAGCCTTTTCATCTCTGTATTTTTAAAATATCTTTTTCTCTCTTTTTTCAAATAATGTTTGTATTGAGTCAATTTAATATTATATTGAGTCAGTTTATTTCTGTGTGCTCAGACGTAAATTCATCACTTTCGTTATACTTTTATTATCTTTGAGTATTGTAATTAAAAAGTTATATTCTCCAGTCTTAATACGGTTATCAGCCATTATTGTAGCTGTGTATCTTACAACCTCACTAGGTTTCAATAAATTTATTCTTGTTGTTGGACTAATTCTGAAGTGTCCTGAATTTGTTGCTTCGGTTATTGTGGGGTATAAATCGCTTATTGCTTGTGTTCCATTATTATGTATTTCAAATGCGATTTTACCAATCTCGCCCCTTTTTAAGATATTATTGCCATCGTTATCTGCAAAGACAACCTTACTAATTTCTATATTGGGCATCTCGTTTGTAGACGGTGTGAGTCGCTCAATACTCGACTTATTAGATAAATAGACTGGTTTTGCATTTGTTTCTGTAAACCCATTTGGAGATTCTATTTGAAAACCATATTGTCCATTATCTTCTGCATTTGTACTGTCAGACCCATTCTCATCTGTAGTTTGTGGCAAGTTGTTATATTGTTCTGTATCTATCTGTTGTTGGTAGTAAGGCTCTTGTACATCTTTTCTATTCTCTGGCGCTAAGCGCTCATTACCGTAAGCATACTCTCTACTTTTCTTTTTTGTTTTGGCATCTATAGCCGCTCCAGCAGCTGCTCCTCCTGCCATTCCGATAATTGTACCAATATCTGAGCCTCGTGCACCTCCTGCAATGCCACCGATAGCACTTCCAAGTACGCTACCTAATGAGCCTCCTGCATAGATACTGCCCATATTCGAGTCGCAACTACTTAGTAAGAAGATTGTAGCAACTCCTAATACAATTACCTTCTTCATATCTTGTTTATTTCTTTGATGTTGCAAAGGTACTATCAAATAAAGTCTCTTTGAAAATAAAAACCCTATCACGTAGGGGAATTTCCCTAAAGTGAATAGGATTTTACGAAGCTGTTTAAAGCGAATTACTGAACTGAAGCGAGGCGATAAGACTTGCAACAAGAAATTATCTTTTTCTTATTGGCATATTGACCTTCTCGCTATATGTTCTTACTCCTTTTTATTAGTGTAACCGGTTTACACCATCTTTGTTTACAAATGTAACGCCTTTTACTTTACTGAAATAGGCTACAGCCTTTTCAATGTCCCAATCGTCTGGAGTTTTAATTGCAATACCATTCAAATTTTTATATTCATACAGCACTGCACAGCCTTTCTTTTGAATAGCTTTCATTAGCGCCTTATTTCCCTTTGTTTTGTCGAAATAAATAATCAGAGTGTGATTATTATTTGCTGCATCAGATTCGTCTTCTCCACTTCCCATAATCTTTTCTTTTATGGGACATTGAGCAGAGGTTGGATTTGGTAAGGCAAACAAAATGCCTATCAATAGCATACTTATTCTAATATATTTCTTCATGTTATGAGTTTGTTTTACATATATTGTTTGCAAATATAGACATTATATTGCATTTAACCACCATTTTCTGAGTTTATTTCTACTCAATAGGGAAGAAGTGGAGATTCTTAGGAAGAGAATGCGATTGTAATGAAAACTAATTTATTATAATGAATTGTCAGATAATATATTGGTGTTCAGAATTTTATAATAATATGTGGATTGGAATATTACAGAATAGGGGAATTTATACTTCTTATCTGGCTAAATACTTTTTAAGTATAATGATATAGAGTTTTAAAGGTTGTGCTTTTTTATGATATCTAATTAGCAACTGACAGATATCTGAGACGCAACTGACAGATATCTGAGAAGAGCGTTACAGATATCTGAAACGAACGTAACCAATATCTAAGGTGTTCTGTTCTATTCGTGAGTAACTTGTAAATATTGCTCATAATTCTCCAACCTATTTTCTATAGGCTCTTCATACCAGTATATTTATAAGTTACTATATAGCATTGTTGTAAATACAAACAATTTGCTCGTCAGTGCCTACAAAATATATTCAGAATTTTAACTACTTATTTTGTTTAGAACAATTTGTCGCACAAGGAGTCGAAAAATGACATTTCCCACCCCATCCAATTGTAGTTGTTTCCTATTCGGGCAATAATCACATTCTTCTTCTGATTAATATAAATGAATTGGTGTCCGACACCAAACGCATAGAAAGAAGAGTTATCGGCATCGTTATCGCGATACTGATGGTACCAGCAATAATGATAACCTTTATTCTCGGTAGTCTTTTCTAAACTCTTGTCTATCCACTCCTTGCTGACAATCTGCTTCCCATTCCACGTACCACCATTCAAATATAATCTTCCTATCTTAGCAAGGTCATACACATTTGTAGCAATACCTCCAAAGCCTTGTGTGTGATGATGCTTACGACTGTCTATTGTAACCCATGCATCGCGTTCCATACCTAATGGTTTCCATACCTTCTCACTCATATAGTCCGCATAGGTTTTACCCGTAGCTCGTTCAATAATCCAAGAGAGTAGAGCTGTCGTTAAACTGTTATATTCATATTTCTCGCCAGGCTGACTTTTAAACTTTATGTGTCGGAAAAGTCGGGTGAAGTCGTGCCCATATTGCAGTTGAGTTATCTTGAATATTTTAAACAAACCTTTTAGAGTCAATTCATAGTCCTCGTAAAAATCGAAACCAGCCTGCATATTCAGCAGGTGGACAATACGTAACTTTTTGAATGTAGCATTGTATTGTGCCAATTCTGGAATATAATCAGTTACATAGTCGTCTACGCTCTTGATATAACCTTCGTCTACGGCAATACCACAAAGAAGCCCCGTCAACGATTTGGAAACAGAGAAAATGGTAGCATTCTTTCCTGGATAAAAAGGCTCTGTCCATTGGTCGTAAACAATACTGTCGTTATGAATAATAAGCAATTGCCCATCTTTTCCAAACCATTGTTCAACGAGTGAATCTATTCGCACCTTCTCTGCATTTCCTGCCTTTTTGTGAGTTATATACATACCTCTATTTATACAACGATGCGATGCCGCAAGTGGAAAACAAAACGGATTGTCTCCTTTGAAAATAGTGTCTCGTTCCAACTTCTGATATTCATATATATCCGGACCAGAAGGACCATCGAGTGCGAGTCCACGGAATACGCTACAACTACTAAGCAACAACATTGCTACAATAAATAGAACGTTATATGTTTTTGACGCCATAATGACAATGTATTTAAGTTTTATAGTGCAAAGTTACAAAAAATAGTCTTATATACTAAAATTATCACAAAAATAAACAACGTTACCTCTACACTTATCGCACAGAGATAACGTTGTTATTTGTATGTTGTAAAAGGCACTTACCTATCACAACTCTAAGAGAACTTATTTATTCTTTTAACTCAATATAGTCGGTAGAGTATAAAATTCTACCATCATCAATACAATGTAAATATATCAATGGTTTTATCTTACTAAGATGTTCTATTTGTCTTGTTCGAATATCTATTTTACACAAGATAAATCCCGATGTCAAAAAGCATCGAACATATTTCGGTATATATAAATGGTTGTTGCTCAATAAGAACGGGGCGCCAAAGAGATCGTCTTTACCTATCTTTTTATCATCAACAAATAAGCTACCTATTAGTGGAGACCCCTGTGCGAATTCAGTTAATCCGTCATACCTTATAATATGTTCTCCTATTTTCGACTGCAAAGGAAATACCCAAGGAGTGGCAGGTGTGTTATGAATAGTTTCAACTTGCATATCGCTACATCTTTTACCTTAATATTAATGTATGCCGTTATAACTTACATAGAGCATCAACATTCAGAGTAGTTAATTAAAGCCCTGTAGACTAATAAAACAAAATGTGGGGGCAACTCCTTTTTGATATATTCCTATTTAAGAGCAAGTTGGTAAGAAATAAAGGTACCTCGTCCAGTTTTAAACCTTACTTTTCTTCTTCTTTGCTTTCTTGATTGTCTTCTACTTCTTCCTCTCCGTCAGGTTTCAGCACTTCTTCGAAGTTTGAAATGCCAGCTTTAATCAAAATGTCGTACCACTGTAACAATTTCTTAATATCGCTATTATGCACACGGTCGCGGTCGTAATCGGGAAGAACTTCTGCAAAATAGTTCTGCAATTGCTTTGCAGACGCTTTACGCCAATCGAACGAAGATACTTTTCCTTCTTCCTTTTCACGTACATTTACTAATACTTCATACAAAGGAACATCGTCTCCTTCTGTAAACATTGAAATGTCGGAAAGGCTTGTTACTCTATCTGTCGCAAAGGTGGGAATACGTTTTTTCTTTTCATCAATAGTCTCAACTATTAAGTTCATTTTCGCATGGTTTACCAATTTGTAAAGTCCAGGCTTGCCTGCAATTGAAAGAATTGTTTGTTTCATTATGTTTTTATTAAATATATTACTTACTCAATTTTTCTATATTGTTTATAATTGCTTGTATTTGTGAATCTAAATCGCGTTGTCCATCGTTTACTATTTCATACTGACTGCGCTTTAAAACTTCGTCTTGTGGCAACTGTCGGTTTATCCACTCTTTGGCTCTTTCTGAAGTAATCTGGTCGCGATTAACAATGCGTTGTATTCTAACATTTATAGGTGCTGTTACACAAATCACCTTGTCTATATGTATGCGATTTATAAAACCGCTATCAAAGAGAATAGCACTTTCAATATAATCGTAGCCTGACTTTTCAAAATCAGCAGCAACAGCAGGGTGAATAATATTGTTTATGGCTTGTGTATTTGCTTTGTCGTGTAGCAGAAAAGAAGCCAATTCTGCTTTCTGTAGCTTTCCATTAACAAATATATTCGTGCCTACTAAGTCAGATAATTGCTTTTGTATATCAATAGAAGTGTGTATTAGCATTTTTGCAGCTTTATCGCAATCGTACACGTAAATGCCGAAGTGTTGTAATCGTTCGCAAACAAACGATTTTCCGCTACCAATACCACCTGTTATTGCTACTTTCATTTTTGTTCAATAAGATAGTCCACAACATTCACAACGGGGTGGGCATTACGTATACCATTTGGTGCAGCTTGAAGATACACATGGCATTTGTCCACCTTATGGTCTGCCACCTCATTATAGTCTGCTACAGCTTTGAACCCTTCAGGTAGCAGCTCTCTCGTTTCTATGTTCTTTGGCATAGAGCGCAATCGTTGTGCTCCTACAGCAAATTTAATCTTTACTTTGCTGGGAAATATTCGCATTGTTTTATCCGCAGGAACATTTATGGCATTAATGGGCACTTCTACATATTCTTCTGTAAGAATATCAGGATATAACTCTACCTTTACGTGGTTAGGTAATATTTTTGCGTTTTTTATCTTTGCAATCCTTACTTGTTGTGTTTTCGGCTCAGTAAAGTTCGATATTGTTAGTTGTTCGGTTGATACATATTTAATTTTGTTCAATATATCTTTTGCAGCATAGACAATAACACTGTCTGGAACTATTTGTATTCGTGAAAGATAATAGCCTTCTGTAGGAATCGCTATACCGTGAAACCTTACCGGAACTTTTTTATGTCTGCCGTGATTATACGAGAAAGTAAGATTGTTTATCTTTACACTCACTATTTTCGAACTCGAATACATTTGTAGAGTGAGTAATCGTTGTATATCGGTAGTGGAGATCTCACCAGAATTGTCAGACCGAGTACAAGCATCAAAGTCAAAAAACAATGGGCGAAAAGCGTCATCAAACATATAGCTAGCTATAACATAACCTTTGTCGCGCACAACAACCCTGACAACGGAATCTATATCACTTGTTATGACAACATTCTTAGGTATTCCTGCCAATCTAACATCTACTGTAAATTCGCGTTCATAATAGTCGTCAAGTACATTCGTAAGCCAAAATAGACCACTCAATAAAAGAAAGAACAAAAAAACCAGAAATTCCTTGTTGATTAATTTCGACAAGAAACCTCTGATTATATTTATTATATGTAGTCTCCTATTTATCATTTATGGAATCTACTTCTATTAATTTGCAAATGCTTATTTGTTTTGGCTCATACGCATAGCCTCTGCATCGGCAAATACATAACCTTTATCTACAGTGATAACTACACCACGTGCAATTTCTACATCAATTTTATTTGAGTTTATATCTATGTGTTTTACTTTACCGAATATTCCGCCACCTATAACAACCGAGTCGCCTTCTTTAAGTGCATTTTGAAATGCGCGAATTTGCTTTTGTTTTTTCTGTTGTGGACGAATCATAAAGAACCACATGATAGCTCCAATAACAAGCATCATCACTATCATTGGTAATGGACTTCCTTGTTTTCCTGCAGCTTGTGCTGCGAGTAAAATAGCTGTATTCATATTTTATCAATTATAACTTTATTTATTTCTTTTGTTTA
This sequence comes from Prevotella pallens ATCC 700821, assembly GCF_000220255.1. Taxonomy (GTDB): domain Bacteria; phylum Bacteroidota; class Bacteroidia; order Bacteroidales; family Bacteroidaceae; genus Prevotella; species Prevotella pallens. Next base: position 2,022,869 of record NZ_GL982513.1, on the reverse strand, counting down.
TCTTATGAATTTACTTATTCTTGTTGCTTCCACTTGTTGGAATAGTTCTTCAGTATAACCGTTTTTCGAGTATTTACTCGTTACTGTTCTTAACGGTTATTGTTTCTGTGCTGTTGCTGTCTATGTTCTGGTATTTGTTTCAACATTTTTCCTGTCTCTATAAGATAGCGTGCTATAGCATCAAGCATTCCATTTATATAACCACCACTTCGTGGAGTGCTATAAAGTTTGGCAAGTTCCACATATTCGTTAATTGTAACCGATAGTGGTATATTGGGGAATGTAAGCATTTCAGCAATGGCAATTTGCATTATAACAACATCCATATATGCTAAACGTGAGAAATCCCAGTTTCTACTTGTTTCGCTCATATATCGTTGATAAGAATCGGCGTTCAATATTGTGGCACGGAAGAGTTTCACAGCGAAGTCTCTATCTTCTTCGTCTTTAAACTCTGGCAGCAATTCCTGATTAGCTTTGTTTGCGGGATCGAAACGTTTAATAGTTTTGATAACGAATGTGTCTACAATTTCTTTATCATCGTTCCAATACAAGCTCTTTTCTTCTAGAATAGCATCTAAGTCTTCATTACTTTGAATAAGTGTGCGATATATTTTTCGCCATAATTCACGATCTGCATCATACGAATCGTCATCGCTTCCCATATACTCTTTGTATATAGTGCTCTCTTCTATCTGATCGCACAGTTTTCTCACAGCCTCCATATCATCTTCCCAGCGATACTTTTGTCCTTCAATAAACAAGTTTAGCTGTTTGTTTTCTTCCAGTTGTACTGCAAATTTATTGTAGGCAAACCGAGCAGAAGGAACTTCTGTACCTTCGCGTTGTGCTCTGTTTGTTAATATCTCTACACGACGACGCTCTTCTTGTGTTATTGAAACTATGAGAGATAGCAAGTAATTGTAAAGTCCATACGCTTTTGACAGACTGAAAAGCAATTCTTTTTCAGCTTTATCAATATTGCGTTCTCCATTTTGATAGTAAGCGTAGGTTAGCTGAACGACCTTTATTCTTATTAAATCTCTATTTACCATTGCCGTATAAAAATTGTGTTTTGTGTGAATCTGTTATGTTCTGCAAATGTAGAAAAAATCCTCGTTACTTGCAAGAGAATACCATTATTTTCTTGTTTTTTATTATTATATTTGTACATTCCATCGAAAAGATATAACTTTGCACCGCTTTTTACAAATTGATAACGGCAGACGTTAGGTCTCTCGACTTGTTATTTTAGCAATATCAGTGTGTGATGGCGAATTAAATAATTAATTAATTTAGAGTAACACAACAAAAAAATGAAACAAATTCTTATTTCTGGTAAGAAACGTGAAGCTACAGGAAAGAAAGCTTCAAAAGAACTCCGTAAGGAAGGTATGATTCCATGTAACCTTTATGGTGAAGCCACCGCAGATGGTAAGCCTGTTGCTTTATCTTTTGCAGCTCCAATGTCAGAGTTGCGCAAATTGGTTTATACTCCGCACATCTATCTTGTAGAGCTTAATATAGATGGTAAGAATCATGGAGCTATTATGAAAGAAATACAGTTCCACCCAACAACTGATGCTATTCTGCATATCGACTTCTATGAAGTAAACGAGACTAAGCCAATTGTTATGGGTGTTCCTGTTAAACATATTGGTCTTGCACAAGGTGTTCGTGATGGTGGTCGTATGAATAAGTCTATTCGTAAGATAGATGTTAAGGCTCCATACGCACAAATTCCAGAGACTCTTGATATAGACGTTACTAAACTTCGTATTGGTAAGAGTATTAAAGTTGGCGATTTGAGCTTCGAGGGTCTTGAGCTTGTAACATCAAAAGATGTTGTTGTTTGTTCAATTAAGAACACTCGTAACGCTGTTGCTTCTGCATCTACTGATGACGAAGAAGGCGATGGCAGTGCAGCTGAGTAAGACAATAAAAGTTTAGATAGCAATTTATAGTAATTCTGTAAAGACATATAGAACCTGTCTGACCATTAAATTAAAGGTATTTGAATAGTAGATATCTATGACCGATAAAACAGATATCTAAAACTATTGCGACAGATATCTGTGACGAACGAAACAGATATCTAAAATGGACGAAACAGATATCTGAAATTTTAGGGCATCAGATAATAGCGGTTTGAACGGTGGTCTTTAAAAGTCAGAACAGTTAATTAACTCGATGTTAATATACTATTGTGAGCTATCTGAATGTACTTTAAAAACGAAACAAATAATATTGGACAAGTATCTAATATGTGGCTTGGGAAACCCTGGGCGTGAGTACGAGGGAACTCGCCACAACACAGGATTTATGGTATTGGACGCTTTTGCTAAGGCGTCCAATATTGTTTTTGAGGATAAGCGTTACGGATATATAGCAGAAACTACCCTTAAAGGGCGAAAGATAATATTGCTAAAGCCAACCACGTTTATGAACCTATCGGGCAATGCCGTACGTTATTGGCTTAACAGCGAGAAAATAGACGAAAGTCGGTTGCTTGTTGTGTCCGACGAACTTGCTCTGCCGTTAGGTGCTTTTCGGCTGAAAGCAAATGGCTCTAATGGTGGGCATAACGGTTTGGGGCATATTCAGCAGCTAATTGGTCAGAATTATGCACGTCTCCGAATGGGTATCGGCAACGATTATCCTAAGGGAGGGCAGGTAGATTGGGTATTAGGAAAATATACTGAAGATGATATGAAAATTCTTCAACCCAGTATAGACCTTGCAACAGAAATTATTAAAAGTTTCGTGCTTGCTGGCATTAACAACACAATGAATCAATACAACAAGTTAGGTAAGAAATAATGACAGATGTTGCACGAATAGACAAATGGCTTTGGGCTGCACGTATATTTAAAACAAGAAGCATAGCTGCTGACGCTTGTAAAAATGGACGTGTAACTATTAGTGGTACTAATGTAAAACCCTCGCATACTATAAAAGTGGGAGAGATTATAAACGTTAAGAAACCCCCTATTACTTATTCGTTCGAGGTTTTGCAAACCATCGAGAAGCGTGTAGGCGCAAAACTAATTCCCGAAGTATATAAAAACGTTACCGATGCTAAGCAATACGAACTTTTAGAAATGAGTCGTATCAGTGGTTTTGTAGACCGAGCACGTGGTACTGGTAGACCAACTAAGAAAGACAGACGACAGCTCGATGCATTTGTAGACCCTGCACTCTTTGGCTTTGACGACTTCGAAGACGATGAGGAGTAAATAACACATTATATATATAATATGGTGAACATAGCAATATTTGTATCAGGTAGTGGCAGTAATTGCGAAAACATTATCCAGTATTTCCAAAACAATAAGCAGGCTAATATAGCTTTAGTAGTTAGCAATCGTTCCGATGCCTATGCACTTGTACGTGCCCAAAGGCTGAATGTACCAACAAAGGTATTGCCGAAAGCTGAGTTTAATAACCAAGAGATGGTTATGAAACTTATGGCAGACTATAGAATAGACTTCATTGTGTTAGCCGGCTTCTTGCTAATGATACCCGATTGGCTTATTTCTGCTTATCAACATCGTATGATAAACTTACACCCAGCACTCTTACCTAAGTTTGGAGGCATAGGAATGTATGGGCATCATGTGCACGAAGCTGTACGAAAAGCAAACGAAACCGAAACAGGAATGACTGTCCATTGGGTAAGCCCTGTGTGCGATGGTGGTGAAATTATTGCACAGTTTCGTACTCCTATTACACCCGATGATACACCTGACGATATTGCAGCTAAGGAACACGTTTTGGAAATGAAGCATTTTCCTCAGGTTATTGAGGCTATATTAAAGCAAGAAAAACTTATTCAATAATGCTGAGACTATAAAACTGTAGCAGCATTATAAATAGTATAAGATGAACATACACTACCCTGAAGATAATGATAAGAACATTTAATCATCGTGTAATGCCGTTAGAGTGGTGCGCTATTATATTGTTCTTAATGGGAACACTCTATGGTTTTTGGCATCGCAGCAATCCAGCCTTGGTGGTTTTGGGTGTGCTATTCTTGGTACTCACAACTATAGCTTTAGATCGTGCATTGCACACCAGTTATGTTATTACAGATAAGCAACTGATTGTGAAACAAGGTAGGGTAGCGAGAACTAAATACATAAACATTGCGGATATAACCAATGTAAGCAAACTTCCTTTAGCTTTTCGCATTGGTAGTTATGTATTAATAGAACTAAAGAATGGAAAGGTGGTGAGCTTACAACCCCATAATTGTAAAGCCTTCATTACCGCAATACACAATTTGTTATGAAACTAAAACACTTTCAGGTTCTAATGCTAAGTGTTCTGTTGGCTCTTCCGCTACAGGCACAGGTGCATATAGATAGCGTGGAAGTAGCACACATATTGTACGGTGTGCCACCACAAACATCTACCAATTATACCGAAGAACCTAACGATAGCGATGAAGAGGGCGAAGATGCTGTTCTTCCTTTTCAAACTAATAATAGTTTGTCGTGGCAAGAAAATATAACAACCCGATTAAACACTATATTGCATACAGATATAGCATCTACTATGCAGATAGGTTTAATGGTATGGGACTTGACAGACGATAAACAACTCTATGCGTATAACGAGCGAATACACATGCGCCCAGCGTCAACAATGAAGTGTGTAACAGCTATTGCTGCACTGTATCGATTAGGTTCGAACTACAACTATCGTACAAATATATACTATACAGGAAGTATAAACGATTCTACACACGTGCTTAATGGCGACATATATTGTGTGGGAGGTATGGACCCATTGGTGTCTAATGCCGATATTACCGCCATAGCACAAGCCATTAAGGCTTTAAATATTACGAAGATAGATGGCAATATCTATGCCGATCTGTCGTTTAAAGACAGAGATGAATTGGGCAATGGCTGGTGTTGGGACGATAAGAATCCAAAGCTTTTTCCACTACTTTTAGGCTCTACCGATAACTTTGTTAGTACGCTTTATCGTCGATTGCGCGAAATTGGAGTAGAACCCAGTGGAGTGATGGGCGAACGTGTATTGCCATCTACTGGTGCAACATTCATTACAGCGTGTACACATAGCATTGGCGAGGTAATGAACACTATGATGAAGAAAAGTAATAACCTCTATGCTGAATCAATGTTCTACCAATTGGCAGCTGTCAGTGGAGGCAAATGGAACACAGCAAAGCAGGCACGTAAAGAAGTGAACGCACTTATACGCAAGTTAGATTTATCGCCTGCAAACTACAATATAGCCGATGGGTCTGGACTCTCGCTATACAACTATGTTAGTGCCGAACTCGAAGTGCAGTTGCTTCGCTTTGCTTACGGTCAGCCAGATATTTATAACACCTTATTACCAACTCTCCCCATTGCTGGAATAGACGGTACGTTAAGAAAACGTATGCGTGGCACACCAGCACAAGGAAATGTGCACGCAAAGACTGGTACGGTGTTTGGCGTAAGTTCGTTAGCGGGCTATCTCACTGCATCTAATGGACATCGACTCTGCTTCTCTATTATTGTAAATGGTGGTATGCGTCAAGGACCAATGCGCAATTTGCAGAATAAAGTATGTGTGGCATTGAGCCAATAGTATATAACAACATCAACATAAAATAACCAACCAAAACTAAACATTATGCATACTATTAGTAAGTTTATAGAACACATACTTGTATCGCTAAACGTAGAGTACACCGCTGCATATATAATACGCCATGCGTTGTTAGTAGTAATTGTGTTCGTTTTTGCTTTCCTTGCAGGCTTTCTTTGCCGCAAGGTGCTTGTTCCTTTAGTAACAAAACTAACTTCGAAAACAAATATCGAGTGGGATTCTATATTGTTCGATAAGGCTGTTCTATATACAGCTTGTAATATAGTGCCTGCCGTAGTTATTTGGAAACTCTTACCAAAGATTTTCTTTCAATATCCATTTGTAGAAGATACTTTACTACGGCTTACGGCTGTTTATATTGCCATAAACTCCACCCGTTTAGTGTTACAAGTTATAGCCCGTCTGCGCTCCCTGCGTCAACAAGAAGGTAGCACAAGCAGTCAATACCTCCGTTCGTTTCTTGGCGTTCTTCGCATCATTGTTATTTTTATAGCAGTTATTGTTGTAGTTAGCATCTTAATCGACAAGAACCCTATGACATTATTTGCAGGATTGGGTGCAACTTCTGCCGTCTTAATGTTGGTTTTCCAAGACACAATACAGGGATTAGTTGCAGGTATACGTCTTACAAGCAACGAAATGGTGCACGTGGGCGATTGGATTACTGTTCCCGGTACGCCTGTAGATGGTAACGTGGTAGATATAACGCTAACCACTGTGAAAGTGCGGCAGTTCGATAACACTTACACTACTGTTTCGCCTCTAACGTTGGTTAATGGCTCGTTTAAAAACTGGAAAGGAATGATGGATAGTGGCATGCGACAAGTTTGCAAGAAAATATATTTCGATGTACGTAGCATTCGTATTCTGACCGATGATGCAAAGCAAGCTTTGTTAAACAAAAATATGGTAACACAACAGGAGATTGAAGGCGAAACGGTGAATGTTGGGCTTTTCCGTCGCTACGTTGCAGAATACTTAAAGAAACGCAACGATGTAAATAAGTCGGCAACCTTACTTATACACCAATTGGAAGCTACACAGAACGGGATCCCAATAGAACTCGTATTCTTCTTGAACACAACTAATGGAATAGAATTCGAACAGAAAATATCTGATATACTTGAACACGTTTATGCTTATGTAAATGAATTCGGGCTACAGATATACGAAGGACTTCCTGCTGCTAATAAGTAATATCTCTCATTGCTCATATTAGCAAACAATATAGAATACCCTGATAAGGATATTATACGACACCCTAACAAGAAGGTAAACAAATAACCCTTGTTAGGGTGTTATAGCAAAATATGCGCTAACACATAGTTGTCTAATAGATTCTAATGATGTTTAGGTTAGAATATACTAGATAATAACCCCCATTAATATTCAGCCGAATAAATATCTTTTATATATTACAAAATATGGCAATGAAAGGTGTAATTGCTTATGATATCTAATTACTAACCGACAGATATCTGAAACGAACGTGACAGATATCTGAAACGAGTGCGACAGATATCTGAAACGAATGCGACAGATATCTGAAACAAAAGGGCTACATTTAACAATCTTTCTTGAGTATTTAAAACGTTCTATTTAATAGCTAAGAAACCAATAATCGTAGCTTATAATTGTGCACCTTTTCTCTGCTGTGCACCATAAGCAATAAAGAAGTAACCGCCTAAAAACTGAAGATTCTCAAAATAATCTTCACACTAAAAATACCAATGAACAATGCTATCAATTTGCTAGAACTCAGCATAATCAGGAAGAGATGTAACAAGAAACGCTACCAAACTCTATCTGTAAAACAATATAAACTAAGCAGCTTATACAACAACAAAGGCAACGAAACATTTGCTTCGTTGCCTCTTGCTTATTTTTATATTACTTTAGCTTTATTCTTACCAAACAATAGTATATTCATATTTATCATTATTATATGTACGTATAAACGATGTTGGGAAGCCCTTGCTATTCAATGCCCAGCTGAAAGTTGATTTATTATTCTCTAAATCTATACTAAATATTGGCAAATGCTTGGTAGGTTTTCCTAACATTCCAGCATAGTAAATAAACGCTAAGTCTTCGTTACCTAAACCTAATCCGTGGGCAAAGTCCATAATGCAACCTTTGTTTTCGATTGGCGAAGTTACTTTGTCAGAAGTGTAGTATATCTTACAATGAGCAGTTTCTTTACCTTCTTTTTGCGATACTTCTGAAGTCTCTATAGCGTCGCCATTCTTATAGGTAATGGAACTTGTTGTCTTATATCCACCAACTGTTTCAACAATCTTAGTAAGCTGTCTATCCTTGTTGTATTCAAAGTCTATTTTTTCTGTATAAATATTGTTGCTTGTGTTATACTCTATAGCATCGCAATATCTCACATATCCATACTTATTTAAGAATAGATTATATACCATTTTGTAACCTTTATTTTCTACCGACATCACCACATTAGGCTCTTCTGTAGCACCTAAGTTTTTGTTCTTGTATTCAAAGGTAATATATTCTTTCTCTTTCTGATTATAGATGAAAACAACCTGGTCTTTAGAATTCTTGTCAATAGTATAGTCTCCAATAGATTTAGGAAGACCATTAACAAAAACATTCTCTGGATCAACAACAACTTTTCCCTGTTCTACCTCTTCGTTTGGATCATCGTTCTTTTCACTACACGCAGTAAATACCATTGATGTAGTTAAGACAAGCGCCAATACCCACATAGAATTAAAAATTTTCTTCATATCTTTCAGTTTGTTTGTTATTTGTATCTTATGTTATAATCAATATTTAAATTGCGCTTTAAGTTATTCTAAAAATAAAGATTTAGATATAAAAGCAATAGAACTGTAGTATCTATATTTGCGCATTTAAACTAATCTATTATTTTTATTCCTTGTCTCTTTACCAAACAATGTTTGAGTCTTCTCTGTCGTCATCATCTTTAGCAACAACCTTAATGGGAAATCCATTCGCATCGAAGTACCACTCAAAACTGGTCATATTGTTATCTTTATCTATGTTGTATATTGGCAGATGCTTGGTTGCCTTTCCTAACATTCCAGCAAAATATACATTCTGGAAGTCCTCCAAATCTACACCTAATCCTCCATCGAAAGCCATTATGCAACCTTTGTTTGCTATAGGCGAAGTTACTTTATTCGAAGTATAGTAAATTTTGTAATGGTCTGTTTCTTTACCTTCTTTCTCTGATTTGGTTATTGATTCTACAGCGTCTCCATCTTTGTATATAATGGTATACAAAGTTTTAAATCCATCTTTAGATTGTATGGCTTTAGCAAGTTGTCCGTCAGAATTGTATTCAAAGTTCCATGTAGCCTTCTTATAGGTCTTGTTCTTTTCGTATTCAATTTCGTCGCAGTATTTCACAAATCCATCTTTATTCAGAAACAAGTTGTACACAGTCTTCTCATTTTCTTCGCGCATAGTCATCACAACGTTAGGCTCATCTGTAGAACCTAAAACATTGGTTTTGTATTCAAATGTAACAGTTTCTTTCTCTTCTTTGTTGTATAATGAAGACAATCGACCTTTGGAATCGCAAGTTAATATATAGCCGTCTATAGCTTTTGGCATTCCGTTAATAAAAACTTTTGCAGGATTTACCTCTACTGTTCCTTTTTCTCTTTCTTCGCTTCTGTTCGGATCATCTTCGTTTTTGCTACACGACGTAAATACTGTGGTAGCACTTAAGGCTATCGCCAAGAGCCACACAAAATTCAATAATTTTCTCATTGTTTCTATATACTTAATTGTTATTAATTAGCACGTTTATATACTATATCACTACCACGTTGGTTTAGTGTTTGCTTTGTTTTATCTATATCGAAAGTGTCAGTGAGTTCTGTCTTCTCTCCATCTAAAACACTTGTTCCGTGAATAGCAACGGTGCTGTCATTCACTTTCTTCCAATGGTCGTACGGCAAAGTCGGCATATTAATAGACGAAGCCACACCGTTTACTTTTAGTTCAATGCCAATCTTAACAGCAGAGTCGTTAGGAGCATCAGTAGTCCATCTTCCTATTATGTTAATGGTATCAACATTTGCAGTGTTGCTTTTTTTAGATAAACCTGCACAGCCAACAAATAACATTGAACTAACAAACAACATAGATATTATACAAAAAGGTAATATTCTTAATTTCATATCGTAATATTTAAGTCATTTTGTCGGCAAAGATATATATAAATGGTTACATTAAAGCGAGAGCACTTCATAAAAAAGCTAAACAATAATTTAAATTCTTTTATATTTGTGTTCTGACACGCAATACATAAAAATATAGTACAATAGTTTAAAAATATCGTTTTATTTGTCTATCTTTGCACACAATAAACGGCTATCATTCACATACATATCATTAAAACTATGAAGGAATTAGAACTTAAATATGGTTGTAACCCCAACCAAAAGCCCTCTCGTATATTTGTAACCGAAGGTGAATTACCTATTGAAGTTTTAAATGGTCGTCCAGGATACATAAACTTCCTTGATGCTCTCAACAGTTGGCAATTGGTAAAAGAACTGAAAGATGCTACAGGTATGCCTGCTGCTGCATCGTTTAAACATGTCAGCCCGGCTGGAGCTGCTATTGGGTTACCATTGAGCGAAACACTAAAAAAGATTTACTTTGTAGACGATGTGGAGTTCGAGCTTACGCCGCTTGCTTCTGCATACGCACGTGCACGAGGTGCCGACCGTATGTGTTCGTATGGCGATTTTTGTGCGCTAAGCGACACTTGCGATGAAGCTACTGCACGACTGATTAATCGTGAAGTAAGCGATGGTGTTATTGCTCCCGACTATACGCCAGAGGCTCTCGAAATACTAAGAAAGAAGCGTAAAGGCAACTATAATGTAATAAAGATAGACCCTATCTATAAACCAACTCCCATAGAACGTAAGCAAGTGTTTGGCATTACTTTCGAACAAGGTAGAAATGAGATTCGACTCGACGATCCTAAACTCTTCGAAAATATTCCTACTACAAATAAGATATTCCCAGAAGAGGCTCGTCGGAACCTTGTTATAGCGCTTATTACGCTAAAATATACACAAAGCAATTCGGTATGTTACGTTAAAGACGGACAAGCCATAGGTATAGGAGCAGGACAACAAAGTCGTATTCATTGTACACGTTTGGCTGGCAGTAAAGCTGATGAATGGTGGCTGCGCCAGTGCCCTAAGGTAATGAATCTTCCTTTTAAAGACGGAATACGCCGTGCCGACCGCGATAACTCTATCAATATTTATATATCTGATGAGTACGAAGACCTTTTACAAGAAGGAACATGGCAGTTATTTTTCACTGAGAAGCCAGAACCATTAACCTTAGCCGAACGTAAAGCATGGATTGCACAGAACAAGCAAGTGGCTTTAGGTTCAGATGCATTCTTCCCCTTTGGCGACAATATAGAACGTGCACACAAGAGTGGTGTTGAATACATTGCTCAAGCTGGAGGCAGCATACGAGACGACCATGTTATAGAAACATGTAATAAGTATGGCATAGCAATGGCATTTACAGGTGTACGTTTGTTCCATCATTAATAAAATATAAGCTAGATTGACTAAGTATACAAAGTATGAGCGATATAGACGAGATTATAGAAAACGGAATGGTTTTCAGAGGAGCGCCTAAAGCCAAAGCCGATGATGGCAAAATAAAAACTAAAGCAAAGAAAAAGAAATACATAACAGGTGCTCATGGTTCTGGAAGTGCAAAGCAGAAAGCAAAGTATAGACAACAAAGGGCTAACAGACATAAGTAAGAATTACAAATAACTGTATAAAATGCCTTAATATACGACTATAGCGCCTTGAGTTATGTCATATTTTATTAGATTAAACGTAATTAACAGAAATAGTTTGATGATATAAAGGATTATGGTTTATCTTTGCACCCATTATTTTTAAAGCAATAAAGATATGAAGAAAGTATTCATTTTAATGGCAGTTTGCGCCACAATGGTTGCTTGCCAGCAGAAGGGAAAACAAAATGCTAATGCAAAAGCAGGAGATACAACAAAGGTAGAGGCTACTGACTCTATGCGTTATGCGGGCGAAGTGCCTGCAGCCGATGGACCAGGTATCCGCTACGAGATTGCATTGGCAAATGACAGCACAAACGGTTTTAGCTTAAAAGAAACCTATTTAAAGGCTGAAAATGGTAAAGATAAGGTGCTCAACTATACAGGTAAAGCAGAAAAGATAGAGAAAGACGTTAAAGGCGAAAAGAAAGTAGGCTACAAATTTACTACTGGTAAAGATGATGCTCTCTACTTCTTGCAAGCAAACGACTCTACGCTTCGTATGGTGAACGACCAGTTGGAAGAAGCCGCAACAAAAGATCTTAATTATGACTTAAAGTTGGTTAAGTAAAGTGGTTTAATACGGATATGAAATTTATAAATAGGAGATAATGACCGCAAGGCACATTGTCTCCTATTTTTGTTTATATATACTACACGTACAACGAACGTATAGTAGAAAGAGGGTGGGAGAATTATAAGCTGTGCCTACTGTCTGCACACTACTTAAATGGAATGCCTCTAATGTTTATAAAAGTCTGTAAAATGTAGGCACTCTTTTTTTAGATATCTGTAACGTTCGTCTCAGATATCTGTCGCGTTCGTTTCAGATATCTGTAACGTTCGTTTTAGATATCTATCATTTTCAGCTTAGATAACACAATAAAACACAACCTTTGTTATCTCACACTCTAATACTCGAAATATGTTTCTTCGGCTGCGTAATATAAAATTTTTTATTCTGCATTGTTCTAATTTGCGTGTTATTATAATAGCCCAATAAACAATATTCTTTTCGATACTATATTGCATAAAAGAACAATTCATAACAACTATATTCTTGCTTAGAATATCTCCATCTCTTTTCCATTGAAACATAAAAAAGCCAGCCAAAGCTACCGAGAACACAAAGAAAAGCATTACATTTGTGAGCAATTAAAATAAAAGAAGAGAATGAAACAGCAAATTGTTTTTACACATAAATTCGAGCAAAGTCTTTCAGATTCTATAGCAAAATGTAACCCCGATAAGATATTTGTTCTTGCCGACGACACTACAATTAGAATGTGCTATAACAGAATAAAGCACTTCGAATGTCTTAAAAAGGCACAACCCATAACTATTCCAAGTGCAGATGTAAACAAAAACCTAACTTCGTTATCTTGTGTATGGACGGTTTTGCAAGCAGCAAAGGCCACCAGATATTCAATGCTTATAAATCTTGGTGGTGGAATGGTAACCGATATTGGGGGATTTGCCGCAGCTACATTCAAGCGTGGCATTAATTTCGTGAATGTACCAACTACGTTGTTGGCTATGGTAGATGCTAGTGTAGGTGGCAAAACTGGTATAAACTTTGGTGGATTGAAAAACGAAATAGGAGCATTTGCTTTCCCCAAAACTGTTATAATAGACACACAATGGTTAGAAACCCTGGACCATGAGAATTTATTAAGTGGATATGCTGAAATGCTAAAACATGGTTTGATTACTGAAAGAAAATTGCTACCAACACTACTAAACTTTGATACTGCTACGTTTAATCTGCACCAACTATCAGATATGCTAAAGGTAAGTGTAGCTATAAAAGAGCAAATAGTGGAGCAAGACCCCCACGAACAAGGAATAAGAAAAGCATTGAACTTTGGTCACACATTTGGACATGCTTTTGAAGAGTGGGCTATGACACGGCACCCCATTTTGCACGGTTATGCTGTGGCATACGGAATGGTTTGCGAACTTTATCTGTCGGCAATAAAGCAAGGATTTCCTCAAACTATTATGCGGCAGACGGTTAATTTCATACGCAACAACTATGGTACACTGCCCATTACTTGCGACGATTACGATGCGCTCATTAGTTTAATGATACACGATAAAAAGAATGCAGGAAACAACATAAACTTCAGTCTATTGCACGACTTAGGCTCTGTAGTAATAAACAGAACTGCAACCGAAGAGGAGATAAAAGATGCCTTAGATTTTCTGCGCGAAGGTGTATAGCGATAACAAAACATTGATGGACGTTGCCCTATAGTGAAATTGCTTTTGGGTAAATATATAGAAACAGAAAGCATTTTCGTTGCTAACGAATATGTTTAATGGTGCAATAACGATACAATACAACGTTATGTGTTTCTACATTAAGCATTTGGCAGTTTATGTGTTTATGTCAGACCCCAATAGCGTATAGCTTAGTTTCATTACTCTTTAAAACAAAAGAGCCTCATTAAACAGCATAGTTCAATGAGGCTCTTTTATAGTTTGGTGTAGTTTATTTGTAAATCTCAGCTAACTTTTTCTGTAACTCTTCGCCACGTAAGTCGCTTGCTACAATCTTGCCTTGTGGGTCTAACAAGATGTTTGAAGGAATAGAACGAATGCCATAAACCTTTCCAGCTTCACATTGCCAGCCCTTTAGGTCCGACATTTGTGGCCATTCCATACCAAGTTTCTTTACCATTGCTGTCCACGCATCTTTCTTTTGATCGAAGCTAACGCCAACAATTTCTAAACCTTTTGAATGATATTTATTGTATGCTTCAACCACGTTTGGCATTTCTGCACGGCAAGGACCACACCAACTTGCCCAAAAATCAACAAACACATAGTTGCCTTTACCTGCAAACTGACTTAACTTAATTTCCTTGTCGTTCATATCTTTCATAACCAAATCGGTGTACATAAGTCCTGGGCGACGAAGTTCTAACGATGCGAGATATGCTTTTGCTTCTTTTAACGACTCTTCTTTGTAATAGCCACTCGTTGGTGCTAAAGCTTCCTTTAGTTGGTCGTAAGTGAAACCTGAATATGCGTCAGCAATATATTTCGCAGGATATTTAGTGTCTTTAAATTTCTTTATAATCTCTAATGTAAGTGCAGTGTGCGCTTCAGATAGCGAGTCGCCCTTAGCCATAATGCGTTCAATCTGCTGTTTGTCGGCATCGGTTATGGTTTTTGGGTCTTTCCCGCGGAATGTAGCATATTCCTTATTTAACGCAGTAAACTCTGCATAGAGCTTATTCATCTTCTCTTCGTAAGGTTTGAAATCTTGCGCTTGTGCAAATCCTGTAAGTGTCTGTGCAGCCAAAAGCGCTGCTAAAAACATTTTCTTCATATAGTCTTTTTTGTTTTATGGTTTGTTAATAACACTCCAAATAAACTAAAGTGTGTACAATTGAAGTGCAAAAATAAAGAAATGTATTGATAAAACTACTATTCTTTAAGACTTTTTTTGTACCTTTGCCACACTTTTAATGATAGGGGTACTTGCTCAACCCCCTTTAACAAAACAAGACAATGATAAAACAAAAACAACAAGTGAGTGTGCTGTTTATGCTTTTCAGCATCCTCTTCTGTGTTTGCTTGATAGCAGCAAACGTTCTCGAAACAAAGCAAATATCAGTATTAGGTATCTCATTGACGGGTGGGCTCATCGTATTCCCTATCTCTTACATTATAAACGATTGTGTTTGTGAAGTGTGGGGATTTAAAAAAGCACGTCTGTTGATATGGACGGGCTTTGCAATGAACTTCTTCTTTGTGGCAATGGGTGCACTGTGCGACTGGATACCGGGTGCTCCTTATTGGACTAATGAAGCAGGATTCCATGCTGTCTTTGGTCTTGCTCCACGTGTAGCAGCAGCTTCTTTCGTAGCTTTCATCGTGGGTTCATTTGCTAATGCCTACGTAATGAGTAAGATGAAGCTACGTGATGGTGGACGACATTTCTCATGGCGTGCCATCTTGAGTACCATTGCAGGAGAAAGTCTCGATTCTCTAATTTTCTTTCCACTGGCATTAGGCGGTGTTGTTCCTACTCCCGAATTGCCGAAACTAATGCTTTGGCAGGTAGTGTTAAAGACACTTTACGAGGTGATTGCTCTACCACTTACCATTCGTGTGGTGAAGAAGCTAAAGCAATATGAAGGCGAAGACGTTTATGATGAAGGTGTAAACTACAGCATTTGGAGGATATTCTCTTTGAGTTAGGTCTAATCTAATGTAAGTGTTAAGAATAGGAGATAGGCGTTTATAATGAGTCTATCTCCTATTTTTGTTTATACCTACGATACTAATTGTAAAGTGGCTTTCTGTCTTGTGTATTACCTGCTTTTTCATAAATATATGAAAGATTTTCCTGATCGTAGTCTATCCGAATACTGCCATCAGCATTAAAGCGAATAGAGAAGAGTCTCTTCGCGTATAATATATCGTGATGGTGTTTGCTGTTTTCTAACAATATATTACCTTTGCACATAGAACAAAAATAAACAAAACTATTATGGAACGAAACGAAGAGGGCTTGCAGTTGTTAGGTTCTGCAACCAAATATAGAATGGATTATGCACCAGAAGTGTTGGAAACGTTTGAAAATAAGCATCAGGATAACGACTACTGGGTGCGCTTTAACTGTCCGGAATTTACGAGTTTGTGTCCTATTACGGGACAACCAGACTTTGCAGAAATTCGTATATCATACGTCCCCGATGTACGTATGGTAGAAAGCAAGAGCCTGAAACTCTATTTGTTTAGCTTTCGCAATCATGGCGATTTCCACGAAGATTGCGTTAACATTATAATGAAAGACCTTATAAAACTAATGCAACCTAAGTATATAGAAGTAACAGGAATCTTCACTCCTCGTGGCGGTATTAGTATTTATCCGTATGCAAACTATGGAAAACCCAACACTAAATATGAAGAATTGGCTGCGGTTCGTTTTGCTAATCACCAATAGCATAGAAGTGAAAGGAAAAAAGAAATGGAAAATCCCCGAGTGCTCACGCATTCGGGGATTCTTTTATTCCTAACAATTATTTCTCATTATATTATGAATAAACTATTATCATCACTATTCATTCATTCTATTTAGGGAAGCTTCTATTCCGAAGCATTAAAGTGATTGTAGAAATCGTATTATGAGATGGAATTAACCAACTTCAATTTGTCTTGCTACTTTCTGAACAGTCTTGTTTAGTTTTGGCAGTGTAATGTTCAACACGCCATCACTCATTCTTGCACCAACCTCGTCTTTGTTTACATCGTCTGGCAAAATAAGTGTTTGTTCATATTTGCTGTATGCAAACTCTCTGCGTAAGTAGTGTGCTTTCTCATCTTTCACTTCGTTCTTCTTCTCCATTTTAATAACTAAGTCGCCATCGTTATTAATACTAATGTCAAAGTCTTCCTTTCTTAAGCCTGGTGCAGCCAACTCTACAATGTATTCGTTTTCGTTCTCTAATACGTTGATAGCTGGTGCTGTTGCATTTGTTTTGGGCATATTGTTGTTATAAAAGAAGTCGTTAAATACTTCTGGTAACCATGAATTCTTATACATCATAATTTTATCTCCTATTTTATTTGTTTATTTTTTATGTTTATACCTCGTATAATACAATACTCGTACCAATACAATATGAGTGTCATACTGTCGCTATCGTCTGACAATATGTCTGTGTAAGGTAGAGTTGTGTTTCTTACCACTTCGTCTAAACAGTTTCTTATCACTAAAATAAGTGCATTCTTATTCCTATTTAATCTGAAGTTAAGAGTGTCTCAGCAGGAAATAATACACGACTATAAATATCGTATTTTTTATGACGTCTAAAACGCAACTGACAGATATCTAAAACGAACGTTACAGATATCTGAGACGCAACTCACAGATATCTGAAAGAAAAGTAACAATATAGTACAGATTTTTATGCGTATTAGCGGTGTTCTATTTAGTTAGTGTAGATGCTGTATTTGCTGTTTAAAATAGCCTCACTTATTTTGTATAGAGGCAAGAAACTGAAAGGTGATAGGGTAAGTAATAGTATAAATAAAATGCAATGATGTTATGGCTTATTTTCCTATCTAACTTAATTTTCCTATCGTTGTTAGTTGTTTTTGCTACGTTGTAAATGCAACTGCAATTGTCTTTTCTTGGTATATGGAAGGAGAGTAGACAAGTAAAAATCCTTCTTATCACTCTAATTTACGTTTATCTATTTTATAATACAAAAGCAGCCCCTCAAACTTGCGTCTGAGAGGCTGTAATTATATAATTATGAAAAGTTATGTTTACTCTGCTATCGGGCGTACACCTAGGCCATACGAGCGGGTTCCAAAACCTTCAGGATCTGTAATTGGCATACTAAATTTAACGCTTGTCATTAAAGCACGGAAAGCGAACCCAGGGCCACCAGTACCATGAATTAAAGCAGCAGATGCCCAGTACATAGCATAACCGCCTACGCCTTTAATTTTTCCATCGTTACCATCACGGTATCCACCAGCTTGGAAGTAGATATCCTTGTCATTATCTACTTTGAGCGTATAACCATTCTCCCATACAGCTCCACCTTTGCTTAAGTCCTTAAATGCATACGCATCTGGTACTTTGAAACCTACTGGTGACGGGTCGTAGATAGTCTTTACACCGTTCTTTATAGCGGTCTCTGATTCATACATCTTATCGTTATCAGCCGACCAAAGGTTGATGTATTGACGGTTTATCCAGCTCAACTTACCACCACCTACTTTAGGTAGCATTATACCCGGTTCACGAATACTAAGTCCGATGGTACGTTTCTCCATCCTTTGTACATTTGCAGGATTAGTGTATTCTGCATGCGAATCACCAACTATAGTATAACCATCGTTGAATTTGTAACCAGTATTAGGATAGAAAGTATCCGTTCCAGGGAGCGGATCCTTACGTCCCCACTGATAAAGATTTCCATATCCTTCGCGAACATTATTGCCTGGAGCTTGCTTAAGCGTAATAGTAGCAGTCTTCTTTTCGCCTGTTTCAGCCTGCTGTTCTATCTTAACAACAACTTCACGCTTAAGTCCACCTGTCCATTTGGTGTATTTCCAACCAAGGTTATCAGTCATAAAGTTATATGTAGAGCCTTCGCTGGTAAATGGAATCTTCTTAAGAGAACTCTTAGGAGTAAACCATAAGTGCCATGACCACATAACCTTACCTGTCGCATTTGTTACTGCAACAACAGCATTTCCATTCTGCAGGTTCTCTTTCTTGATTTCAAAGGTAAGGTAAGAGTCTGCGCCACTTCCTGTAACCGCAGGGGCTGTAACGATGTCTTGACAATCTTCCCAGATGACTTCTGCTTTTGTTGCTTGGTCTCCAGAGTTCTGTATGTTGATATATGGAGAAGTAATCTTGTGGTCGTTATGATCAACGAATTCCTGCAATACGAACTCTTCTGAACCCATTACTTTAGTTTTAGAACTGGTATATGCTGAAGAGTTAGTAGCACCTCCCTTAATAGCATTACCATAAACCAATGGAATACGGTATGTACCAGGTGCACTGATAATGTAACAGTTTGCTGTATTCTCTATTGCAGCTGCACCTGTAGCATTAGCAAGATTGTAGTTTGTAACAGGATCTGCAGTCTTCATTGCGTTGTTGAAGTCTGCCAAAACATCACGTTGGTTGGCGTTGAAGGTAGCAGTATATTGTTCAACATCTTGCGTTGTAGTTCTGCCTTCATTAGGAATAGTCAGCCAATCAGGCTTCTCACTCATAGAGAAGGTACCATCTCCATCAGCGTCATAGCTAACTACCTTCCATTTAACAGGACGATGCTGCTTGTCATCGTCTACGTATGATGTAATCTGATATGATGTAGTTGCACCTTCTGTGTTTGCTGCTTCATTTGGATTAGGAGTAGCTTCGAAGGTATATTTGAGATTATTAGCCGACTGTGACAATGCGTATGTCTTTGTAGTACCAGCCTTCCAAGTACCAGTGAATGGTGCTACGATAGCTGGAGAAGCTTGATTGTCAAAGTAAACCTTTACCTTGACATCCGATGACAACGTTTGTGGAATCATGTAGAATGTGAAGTTATCATTATCCTTACCAACGATAGTCTCGTTGACGTGTCCTACTGTGCTAACATTGATATCATCGAGAGTGAAGGTAGCAGGAGTGCTAACATCAGACCATGCACTGTTGAAAGATGCACCAGTAGTAGCCTGTACTGATGAAGGTAAAGTGAACTTACCTTTGCTCTTTGCGTTAATAATCTCAATCTTTGTAATATGATGAAAGCCTGATAAGCGGTCGCCAATTTTGAAGCGAATAGCTGTCATTGCATGTTGGAACTGCAAAGGAACAGCAGGTGCCGTCCCAAACGTAGTATATTGAATAGGTGTTGTTCCAGAACAAGCAGTCATCAAATCTTTCTGATTCTGTACAGTTGGTTCAACCTCAATGTTCACGTATGGAGTTGAAGTGTTGCTTGATGGAGCAAGTGTTAGCCTGTGGTCAGTAGTTGTAACCTGTGGATAAACAGCATAGAAACGTGCGTATGGCTCGCTCCATGACCATAGCTGAGTATTTGCGAGTGTACCGTTTGCATTTGTTTCTGCATTATAGAACCACGGAGTTGTGCTGATGCTTGCTGCAGAAGTACCACGATAAGCGATAGTAGAGAACTTACCAAGAGTTGCTGTTGTGGTAACTTTAGCGCGAGTAGCTACTGCGTCGGTGTTCGTTAATTCGTTGTCAATACCAGCAACTGTGCTCTCTATAATACAATACTTGTTGTTACCCGGAATTTCAATTTTGCGTGTTGCAAGGTCTTCTGGTGTTAATCCCTGTATATTCAGTTGATTTGCGAAGCCTGCACGCGTCATTGCCAATGCTGGGTTAGCCTTTGCAGCCTGTTGAGCCTGCTTGTCGGTTGTTGTTACCTGGAATGTTACGGCAGCGCCATTGTGGCTACTGTCAGTAGAATCAAGTTCATTATCTGAACAAGAAGTCAGCCCAAAAGCAGTAAGTCCACTAAGACATACAAACGTGAGTGCCGCTGTTGATTTGCGTCCAGCATAGCACTTGCGAATATTATTAAACTTCATAAGTTGGTAATTTGTTTGTTTTTACATTTAAATAGACAACATCTCTTAATCAATTCTCTGGTACGAGGTCTGTATCTTCATTGTCCTCTGTAAGGTCAACTACCGTTGGAGTTGTACTAACAGGAGGACTACCAGCTAAGATAGGGCATTCGCCAACTAAAGTGTAAATAATAGTCTGTGGCATAACATAGCCCATCTTTTCATTTTTACATTTCATCACCATCAATTATTTATTTAGTTTTCTTTTCTCTTGAAATTTACTTTTTGAGTTTATTTTATACAGTGTTAATCTATTACTGTGACAAATAGAATGATTTACTAAATACTTTCTACGAGATAAGTCGGTTGTTTTATAAATCAATGTGATATTGTCCTAAACACAGTGCAAAGGTAATGAAAAGCTATGAATAAAACAAAATAAAACTTAATATATTAATATTAATTAATTATTTAAGCTGTTTATTTGTTGCTTTATT
>NZ_GL982513.1:1960010-2001771 GCF_000220255.1 Prevotella pallens ATCC 700821 | reverse complement strand
GGAGTAGGTGTAGAAAGGGTGAAGATATTTTGAGAAAGAAGATGATTATACAGATATTCTTTTCTATATAATATAATATCGAGCAACATATTGTTGGTTAGGTGCTTATTATGATATTAAAATCAAAATAATGCAGAATAGGGGAGTTCGTATTACACAGCAGGATAAATATATTTCGAGTATTAGAATATGAGATAACAAAGGTTGTAATTTGATGTGATATTTAAGTTGAAAATGATAGACATCTAAAACGAACGTTACAGATATCTGAGACGCAACTGACAGACATCTGAAACGAACGTTACAGATATCTAAAAAAATAGCGCCAATATTTAGCAGACTTTTATAAACATTAGCGGCATTCCATTTTGTTAGTGTGTAGGCAATAGGCACAGCCTACAATTCTCCCACCTATATTTATAAATTCGGTTAAAGTCCACGGGCTTTATATATACGCTCTTTAGCATTGTTTATCTCTTGGAATTTCTTTTCGGCAGCCTCGCGAATGTCATCGCCTAAGGTGCTTACGCGGTCGGGGTGATGTTTTAGTGCCATTTTACGATACGCAGCTTTCACTTCGTCGTTGGTAGCATTCGGCGATATTCCCAATATTTTGTATGCTTCATCGAGCCCTATTTGTTGATTGGAAGAGGCTTCCATATTCAGCATTGAGTCTACATCTTGTGCCGAAAGTCCAAGATAGGTTGCAACTTCTTTCAGGGCATACACCTCTTCCGGACTTACGGTACCATCAACTTTAGCTATTATAATAAGATAGTCGAGCAGTTGTAAGCGCTGTCCAATGTTCATGTGGAATGATATTTCCACACAACTTTTGCGTATAGTTTCTTTGAATGTAGTGGCACCCTGTTGTTTTTGCATTTCGAATAGCTTTAGCAATATATCTTCGCCTTGCCGAACAGCCTGTTCGCCAAAGTTGTTGCGTAGAAAGTTTCTAACGCAATTCATTTCTGAATGCATTATTTTGTCATCAGCTTTTATAATATACGATGAGAGTACAAGCATTGAGAAGAGAAACGAATTACGGTCTTCTTCGAATGGACGTTGATTAAATTGCGTGTCCGAATAGTCGTTTCTAAATGTATTTCCGTTTCCGTTGAAACCATTTTCTCTTTCCGCAGTGCTTGTAGCATCGCTTAGCAGGCTTCCTATGCAGTATCCTGCAATTGCACCTAAAACATTACCACCACTTAATATCCAGCCGAGTGCACTGCCTATCCATTTTCCTAATGCCATAACCTTTTGTTCTATTTATTTGCTATTGTGTGAATGCTAAAAGCGTGCCAAATAGTTAAAAGCCTATTGTGTTTTTAAATTCTATATACTTTTTGAATAGCCACAGATGACTATCGTAAATAACGTTTGTAAGTACCGATAGCAGATATAAGCCAACAAAAACCGATAGGATAAATATGAAGCTACCTACAAAGAATATCCACAAATCGCCGTCTTTGTATTTTTCTTGGAATGCTTTTAGTTTCGACGACGATTTTGCAATGTATTCCGATGTAGCCGCTGCTGTTGTTGCTGCCAATGCCGATGCGTGTAGCGACTGGCTACTTATTTTTGCTTTGGCAGCCTGAAGCATATCGGCTGTTGCCATCTTTAGAAATTTAGCTTTTGCTGTTGGCTGTGTTTCTGTTGTTTTTGCGTCTATTTTTCTAGCATCAGTTATGGGAATCACAGCTCTTGCTTGTGTTCTGAAGGGTTTACCATTACCCAATTGGCAGTTTAGCACACTACCGCAATAGGGGCATCGCACTTTTTGTAATCCTTGGCGTTCTGTGCTTGCTTTGAAGACATCGCCACATTTGTTACACCTAATCTTATATTCCATAATGGCGCAAAATTATAAAAAATCTTTTATTTGAGAAAAGAAGAAGCCTATAAGGTTGCTATTTTGTATATTATTTTAAATCAATCTGTGATAATATAGATATTGATAATTGACTATTGATATACAAAATAGACAGTATATTTCTTTTTATTCTAACTAAAATAAGTATCTTTGCACCATTAAATAAGTATTTATGGACTGGTTAATTAAATTATTTACTACTGACGATAGTGTAGCCCATATAGTGTTACTCTATTCTTTGGTTATTTCGTTAGGTGTTTATCTTGGGAAAATAAAGGTAGGCGGAATATCGCTTGGCGTTACTTTTATTCTCTTTGTAGGTATCTTGGCAGGGCATATAGGCTTTACTGGACCAACGGGAACACTTAACTTTTTGCAAGACTTCGGTCTTATTCTGTTTGTGTTTATGATAGGTCTGCAAGTCGGACCAGGTTTCTTTGAGAGCTTTGGAAAAGGAGGATTGAGACTGAATTTGTTGGCATGTTTAGCCATTTTGCTGAATGTGCTTGTTATGTTTTCTTGCTACTTTGCCTTTTTCGACACTACCGATCATAAGAATCTACCTATGATGGTGGGAACAATGTATGGTGCGGTAACAAACACTCCTGGGCTTGGTGCTGCAAAGGAAGCTTTGTACAGCGTGTTTCCTAATGGTATGAATTTCGATATTGCTTCGGGTTATGCTTGCGCCTATCCATTGGGTGTTATTGGTATTATTGGTGCAACATTAGCTATTCGCTTTATATGTAAAGTAGACATAGATAAGGAAAATGCACTTTTAACCGAAGCAGAAGGCGACAATCCTAATGCTAAACCCCACACTATGTATTTACGTGTAGAGAACTCGTATATAGGTGGACGAACTCTGCAAGAAATAACCAACTTCTTGAATCGTGATGTTGTTTGCACACGTTTAATGCACAATGGAGAGTTGTCGATACCATCTACGGACACTGTATTCCACGTTAATGATGAAATTCTGATTGTATGTGCTGAAGCAGATGCCGAAGCTGTTGCTGCATTTATTGGACCACAAATAGACGTGGACTGGCATGAAGAAGAACAACCACAGCAAATGGTGAGTCGCCGTATTGTTGTAACCAACAGTGGTATGAATGGTAAGGTGCTTAGCAAGCTACACTTCCGCTCTGTATACGGTGTAAATGTAACACGCATTAGCCGTCAGGGTATGGACTTGTTTGCAAGCAATAACTATCGTTTTCAGGTGGGCGACAGAATTATGGTTGTAGGTTTTGAAGAAAATGTGCAGCGTGTGGCTGAGCTGATGGGAAACTCAGAAAGACGGTTGAATGCACCAAACATTGCCACCATATTCGTGGGTGTCGTAGTAGGTATTCTGTTTGGAAGTTTGCCTTTGGCAATTCCTGGAATGCCCGTTCCATTGAAGTTGGGTTTGGCTGGTGGTCCGCTTATTATAGCTATTTTGCTTGGAAGGTTTGGCCATCGTATGAAACTTGTAACCTATACTACTACGTCTGCAAACATGATGTTACGCGAAATTGGCTTAGCACTATTCTTAGCATCAGTGGGTATTAAAGCCGGAGCAGGGTTCTGGGACACAGTGGTTCAGGGCGATGGATTGAAATACGTTTACACGGGCTTCTTAATCACCATTATTCCTATTCTTATAGTAGGTACCATTGCTCGTCTGAAATATAAGCTCAACTATTTTACCGTAATGGGTGCAATAGCAGGTGCCTACACCGACCCACCAGCATTGGCATACGCTAACTCTGTTTGTAGCGTAGAAGCACCAGCCTTAGGCTACTCTACGGTTTATCCACTGAGTATGTTCCTCAGAATACTTGTAGCCCAACTTATAATACTTTTCTGTTGTGGCGCTTAGCCTATTGCTTTTGCAGTGCCAATAGCATTCAGCTTAAATAGTAGCTGTGTTGCTGTGGAACGATAGCACAAGCGTAGGAAGAATATAACAAATTTAATTCGTTTATTTTTTATAATTAATAATATAAGGTATGCCTTACAAACGTTTGGCATACCTTTTCTTTTTATACCTTTTATAATATTCTTCGCTTTCGCATAAAAATAGCTGGAGAGTTTATAAGCAGCACTACTGTTTACACATTAATAATATTGAGTGCCTAAATGTTTGGGAGAAACGGTTGGGTGTAGTTCTACTTCTGTTTTAGATATCTGTTACGTTCATTACAGATATCTGTCACGTTCGTCTCAGATATCTGTCAGTAGCGTTTTAGACGTCATAGCAAATTGCAGCCTTTATAGACTTACATAATAGCACATAAAAGATATTTACTCAGATGCGGATAATGGAAGTATTTATTCTGTAATATGTCGATTTAAATATTAATATAAACTACTGGTTAGCAGTGTGTTGCTTAAAACTTATTGGCATAAAACAGAAAGTTATTACAGCACACGCTTTTCTAAAATATTCTCATCTCATTTCTCTTGTGTTCATTTGTTGTTTTCTTGTCAGCAATCTTTATTGCCTTTTTAACTTTACGTAGCTTGCCATACCTCTATTATAAAGTTAATAAATCTGCAGCCCCATAGCACAAAATCAGTCTATTCTCTAATATGTTATTGGGTGAGAAACCGTTTATAAGTCATAACTTATATGCACTTGTGGCATACATTCGTATGTTTTTTTGCCATAGTCCCATTAAGTTGGTACTTAGCCAATATTTGTAAAAAAATGGGCTATTATACCGCAATATAATATTTTTTATCTAATTTTGCACACTGTAATGCTCGTGCGCATTACATATTTTAGACAAGAACAAGAAGAAAGAATAAAGTATAAAAGATGGCAAAGAAAATTCAGTTTAGTCTCATTTATCGAGATATGTGGCAGAGTTCAGGTAAGTTTCAGCCACGCAAAGACCAGTTAGTGCGCATTGCCCCAGTATTTGTAGAAATGGGCTGTTTTGCTCGCGTAGAAACAAACGGAGGCGCATTCGAACAAGTTAATTTGCTTGCAGGCGAAAATCCAAACGAATCTGTCCGTGCATATACAAAGATATTACACGATGCTGGTATACAAACACACATGCTCGACCGTGGTTTGAACGCACTACGTATGTATCCAGTGCCCGATGATGTTCGTGCCATGATGTACCGTGTGAAGCATGCGCAAGGTGTAGACATTCCTCGTATCTTCGATGGTTTGAACGATATTCGTAACATCGCACCTTCTATAAAGTGGGCTAAAGAGGCAGGAATGATTCCACAAGCTGCACTCTGCATTACCACTTCGCCCGTACACACTTTAGAGTACTACTGCGAATTGGCAGATAAAGAGATTGAGGCAGGTGCCGAAGAACTCTGTTTGAAAGATATGGCAGGTATCGGACAGCCAGCATTCCTTGGCAAACTTACCAAGATGATAAAAGACAAACACCCAAATATTATTATAGAATATCACGGTCACTCTGGTCCGGGCTTGTCAATGGCATCAATGCTCGAAGTAGCAAAGAACGGTGCCGACATACTTGATGTAGCAATCGAACCATTATCTTGGGGAATGGTGCATCCAGACGTAATTTCGGTGCAGAGTATGCTGAAGAACGCAGGTTTCGATGTTCCCGAAATAAATATGGACGCATATATGAAGGCGCGTGCTATGACACAAGAATTCATAGATGAATGGTTGGGCTACTTCATTAACCCTAAAAACAAGATAAGCAGTTCGCTATTGTTAGAATGTGGTTTGCCTGGTGGTATGATGGGTTCTATGATGGCAGACCTTGGCGGTATTCACACCACCATAAACAACCTTCGTAAGAAGAAGGGCGAACCAGAACTATCGTTAGACGACCTATTAGTGAAGCTCTTCGACGAAGTAGCATACGTTTGGCCTCGTGTAGGCTATCCTCCATTGGTAACACCGTTCTCTCAATACACTAAGAACATTGCCTTGATGAACCTTCTTACTATTGAGCAGGGAAAAGGTCGCTTTGCAATGATGGACGACTCTATGTGGGGAATGATACTTGGAAAGAGTGGTAAAGTTCCTGGTAAAATAGCCGACGAACTTGTAGAGTTAGCGAAACAAAAAGGTTATGAATTTACCGATGCCGACCCACATACTTTGCTACCAAACGCATTAGACAGCTTCCGCAAAGAAATGGACGAAAACGGTTGGGAGTACGGACAAGACGATGAAGAACTCTTTGAACTAGCTATGCACCCAGAACAGTATCGCAACTATAAGAGCGGTCAGGCTAAAAAGAATTTCTTAGCAGATTTGCAGAAGGCTAAGGACGCTAAGCTTGGTGCTAAAGTTAGCATAGAAGAGGCAACAGCATTTAAGCACGCAAAAGCAGATGCCATTGTAGCACCCGTTAAAGGACAAGTGTTCTGGGAATTCCAAGGTGATGGTGAAGCCGCTCCTGCAGTAGAGCCATTTATTGGTAAAGAATACAAAGAAGGCGAGAAGTTCTGCTACATTCTTGCTCCGTGGGGCGAATTTGTAGAAATACCTGCCGCATTGGGTGGTAAGTTGGTAGAAATAAATGCAAAACAAGGCTCTAAAATTAATAAGGGTGATGTGCTTGCATATATCCAGAGAAACGAAAAGTAAGGACTTTAGTTAAATAAGATAACTACGATTCATTCACAAATTATAAGACTTAAACGCTTTCATGTTCTGTGAATGAATCGTTTTTCTTTTTATACGAGCAGGGAAATAGCATTGTAGACAGGAACGAATACAAGTTTATTGGAAGCCAAGTTTTATGCCATTGTTGTTTTAAGAGTATGGATTTACGTAGTCGGTTAGCAGAAAGAATATACGGAGAAGAGGTCAAACACTTTGCATCTATGGCTCAGTCTTCTTTCGACGACCGTGAATTTGGCGAGTTCTTCCAACTCTTATACGATGAAGAAGCGAGAGTTGCAGAGAATGTAGCTTGGATAATGAGCCATTTTAACAAAGCGGGACGGGAACAGCTGAATAGCAGAAAACAACTCATTATGACAGAAGCAATGCGCACTTCCAATGCTACGAAACTGCGTTTGTTGCTTACGATTATTTTAAGACAGCCCTTTTCGGAAGAGGAAATAGCAACTCCTTTCCTCGATTTCTGTCTTGATAACATTACAAGTTCTGCCCAAACAGTAGGCATAAAGTCGCTCAGCATCTATCTGTCTTTCCAGCAATGCAGGTTTTTCCCAGAGCTTTTGCAAGAGTTGGAAGCGATATTGCATTCTTACGACGGTGTGCCCTTGTCGCCAGGACTGAAGTGTGCACGGACAAAAGTATTGCAAGCGATAGCAAAGAGCAAGAAAAAACATAAATCAGAATGAACTATCAAGCCATCATAGATAAGTATTATCCCGAAGAAAACGAACTTAAAAAGATATTGTTGGTACACAGTCGGAGTGTTGCCGACAAGGCATTGGCACTTGTAGACCTACACCCTGAATTGCAACTCGATAGGCAGTTTGTGGAAGAAGCGGCTATGCTGCACGACATAGGCATATTCAAGTGCAATGCTCCGAGCATTCAGTGCTTTGGCGAAGAACCTTATGTGTGCCATGGACGCATAGGTGCTGAACTGTTAAGGCGCGAGGGCTACCCACGCCACGCACGTGTCTGCGAACGCCATACAGGTGCAGGACTTACCCAAAAAGAGATAGTAGAGCAGGGGATACCCTTGCCTCCGCAAGACTTTCTGCCCGAAACGGAAGAAGAAAAGCTGATTTGCTATGCCGACAAGTTCTTTTCCAAAACCCATTTAGATGTAGAAAAGACATTCGAACAAGCTGTAAAGAGTTTGGAGAAGTTTGGCAGCGATGGGGTAGAACGGTTTACAGCTTGGCATCATTGCTTTGAGTCCTAAGCGTTCCTAATGGTCGATTGAGGTTGAACCCATAAAAAGTTAAAATAAAGAAATAGCCACTATTTATTCTATTATTTGCGTAATTTTGTACGCAATTAGGTAATGAAAGCAAAGATACTCATATTCATTTTTACGTTTGTCATAGCATTCGCAATGGCATCTTCTGTCGTATCTTCTCTTCTCTTACCTTTTATTAATGCTGTTAGCGAAAGCAATGTAACAGGTGCTAAACGCCTAAAACCATTGCAAAAAAGTGCAGACACAGTGCAGACAACGATTGATACCACACAAATGGACTCGTTGCAACTCGCCATTTATAAGCACAATAAAGCTATAGACGATTCTATTCGTGTTGATAGTATAATGAAATCGAAATCGAATGGAATAGAAGCTCCTGTAACATATTCGGCAGACGATTCACTCGTTTACGATGCAAAGACACGTGTAGCGCATCTGTATGGCTCTGCAAAGATGAACTATCAGAATATGAAACTTAGCAGCGACAATGTTTCTATGAACTTAGATAGTAATCTTGTGCGAGCCAATGGAACTACTGACTCTACAGCAGAAGGTGGTATAAAAGGAAAGCCAGAGTTTACACTTAGTGGTCAAGAATATACTAGCGACTCAATGGCATTTAACATTAAGTCGAAGCGTGGAATGATAAAAGGAGTGTACACAGCTCAAGACGATGGCTTCTTAACTGGCGAGCGAGCCAAACGCGACTCTTCTGGCGTTGTTTATATTCAGCACGGTCGCTATACAACATGCGATAAGCCGCACCCAGATTTCTACATAGCTCTTTCGCGTGCAAAGGTTCGTCCTGGTAAAGACGTTGTTTTCGGACCAGCCTATCTTGTGGTTGCCGATGTTCCGTTACCTTTAGCAATACCTTACGGCTTTTTTCCATTCTCCAAGAAGTATTCTAGTGGTTTCATTATGCCAAGCTATGGCGAGGAGAACGACCGTGGTTTCTACCTTCGTGATGGTGGATATTATTTTGCCATCAGCGATAAATGGGATTTGAAACTCTTAGGCGAAATATACACACGTGGCTCGTGGGGCGTGAGTGCTGCAAGCAATTACCGTAAACGCTATAAATATTCAGGGTCTTTCCTCTTTAGTTATCAGAATACTAAAACTGGCGATAAAGGATTGCCTGACTATATTTCTGAACGAAGTTTTAAGTTGCAATGGAACCATCAGCAAGACCCAAAAGCAAACCCAAACAGTACATTGGCTGCCAGCGTGAACTTTGCATCGTCAAGTTACGAACGCAACAACCTGAACAGTATGTATAATCCGCAGACGTTGAGCCAGTCTACACGTACTTCATCTGTTAGCTGGTCGCGACAGTTCCCTAATATTGGACTTTCTATTAGTACTACTGTAAACCTATCGCAAAGTATGCGCGACTCTACCATTAATTTAACCTTACCCGACCTTAATATTAGTTTGAGTCGCCTCTATCCATTTAAACGCAAGAAAGCGATGGGCAAGGAGCGTTGGTATGAGAAAATAGCAATGAGCTACACTGGTCAGTTATCTAACTCCATTGCTGGTAAGGAAGACCGTATTCTGAGAGCTAACTTTGCCAAAGAATGGAAGCATGGCTTTCAGCACAATATCCCTATACAAGCTAATTTTACATTGTTCAACTATATCAATCTTAATCCTTCGTTCAATTTCACTGACCGCATGTATACTAATAAGATTATGCGCAGTTGGGATAATGTGCATTCACAAGAGAAACGCGATACTATAGCTGGTTTCTATAACATATATAACTGGTCGCTAAATCTTGCAGCCAGTACGAAGCTATATGGATTTTGGATTCCGAACAAAAAGATATTTGGTAATAAAATACAAGCAATACGCCACGTTATTACGCCACAAATAACATTATCGTATTCGCCTAACTTCGGGGCACCACGCTACGGATACTATGCCAGCTACCAATATACTGATGCAAGTGGTAATGTAAAGCTTGTTGACTATTCACCATTTCAAGAAGCAATGTATGGTGTGCCTGGAAAGACGAAGACTGAAATGATAACTTGGGACGTTAGTAATAACATAGAAATGAAAATCCGTAGCGATAAGGATTCCACTGGTTATAAGAAGCTTAGTATCATTGATGAGCTTGGAGCATCTATGTCGTATAACGCTGCAACCGATTGGCATAGATGGAGCGACCTTAGTGTGCGCCTTCGTTTGAAATGGTGGAAGAACTATACTTTCTCTATGAATGCTCAATTTGCCACATACGCTTACGAGTTAGATGCGAATGGCAAACCGTTTGTTGGCAATCATACCGAATGGGGATATGGTAGGTTACCACGTTTCCAAGGTATGTCGCAAAACTTCTCGTTTACGCTTACCCCAGATAAGATAAAGAAATGGTTTGGTGGTGGCAAAGCAAAGTCTGGCGATAAGCAGAAAGATGATGACGAAGGTCCAGATCCTAACATAGAGTCGAATATGGACGACACGATGGAGAAGGGTAAACATGCAGCGCAAAAGACAGGAGGGAGTATTGCCGAAACCGATGCTGACGGCTATATGCGCTTTAATATGCCATGGTCTTTAACATTTGGTTATGGTATAACAATGCGTGAAAACCAACAAGGTACGTTTAATAAAAAGCGAATGCGCTATCCTTATAAATTCTCGCAAACACTGAATGTTAGTGGGAATATACGCATTAGTGATGGCTGGAATATAAACTTCTCAAGCGGTTACGACTTTGACAACCACGCTATTAGTATGACTACGGCTAGTTTGTCGCGCGATTTGCATTGTTTCAATATGAGTGCTTCTATCGTGTTAGCGCCTTATACATCGTATAATTTCACTTTCCGTTGTAATGCATCAACACTTACCGATGCTCTTAAATACGACAAGCGTAGTGGAATTACACAGGCTGTTCAGTGGTATTAATGGAATAATGACAAAAGCTCTAATAGATAGATGCTTTTCTTACTTTTTATATAATAGGGCTAGCCTATAGTTTATAGGGTAAACTTATAATTGTTTATTGTTGCAAAATGTTCTTCTGTGCTCATCATATTCTGTAGCGGTGCCCAATAAGTTAGGCAATACTGCTATAGTTGTAATGGTTCAGTAGAATATAGACGAGGGAATTATAAGCTGCGACTACTGTTTATACAGTAATCAAATTGAGTGTTTCTTATATCCATAAAAGTCAGTCTGTTACATTTACTCTTGTTTCAGATATCTGTAACGTTTGTCTCAGATGTCTGAGACGATCGTGACAGATATCTGAGACGATCGTTTTAGATATCATAGAAAACTACAACCTTTATAAGTTAGTATCTACCATTTGTAGCGCTTTTGCACGTGCTATTTTACCAGTTTCGGTTATTGGTAGCCTATTTATGTGCTGATAGTGCGCAGGTTGCCAATATCGTGGCAATACTTTCATACAAACTTTACGTATCTCTTCTAAGTCATTAGCCTCTGTTAGTAGAACTATTTCCTCGCCAAACTTCTTATTCTTTCGTTTTGTTATTAGAAATGGAGTAACTATATAAGTATGCAATGCCTTTTCTACCTCTTCCATCTGTACTTTTATCCCACCCGTATTGATGGTATTATCTTTGCGTCCCAGTATGCGAAACTCTGTTCGTTTTCCATCGTCCGATTGTCGCAATTCTGCTATATCATTTGTTTCTAAGCGTTGTGCACAAACGGCAGGGGCATCTATTACCAGACAGCCATTGCTGTTTAACGACACCTTTACACTATCAAATGGCGTATACCAGTCGCTTCTTTCGTTTCCATTTAAACGGCGAAGAGCAATGTGCGAAAGTGTTTCTGTCATACCGTATGTGCTCCATACCGCATTCGGAAAGTTCTTTAGCTGTGCTGAAAGATTATCATCTATACTCCCGCCACCTATTATTAAATGACGAATACGCTTTAATCGCTCGCATTCCTTACTGTTTTGCAGTGTGTTGAACACTTGTAAAGGCACCATTGCAGCAAATGTAATGGGCGTATCGGGATTTGATAGCTGAGCAAGAGAAGCATCAGAAAGGGGGTGTCCAGATGGTTTCACATTCAACAGCTGCAATTTTCGCTCAATGCTACGCACCACAACCATCTTTCCAGCAATGTAATCGAGCGGCATACATAGTAAGGCTGTATCGTTAGGGTGTAAATTAAGAAAGTTGCAAGTGATGTGTGCAGAATTCAGCATACGTGTCTTTTCGACGCGCAACGGTTTTGGTAGTCCTGTAGAACCACTCGTATGGACCAGCAAAGTAGGGTCTTTGCTGTGCCATTCGCTAAGGAACTGTTCTAAAGTCATTGTTGTTTTCTTGTTAAAAAGAGCTGTTATCAGCCCTTTCTTACATATATATTTACAGTCTATTATACAGTTACTGCGTTATCCAAAGTTTATCGTCAATTACCTTTAAAGGCATTCTTACGTTGTCGGCAAATAATTGTCCAGTTCCTAAACCTTGCGCGTGGTGTATGTTTGTGCCATAAATGTGAGCTGTTAGTTGCGCAATAGCATTAAGCCCTACATTGCTTTCGAGAGCAGAAGTAATCCAAGAGCCAATGTGTCTTGCACGAGCAAGTTGTATCCATTCCTTCGTTCCAGCCATTCCGCCGTGCAAACTCGGTTTCAAAACAATGTATTGAGGGCGGATAGTGTCCAATAGCTCAATCTTCTTTTGCTTATCGTTAACACCAATCAGTTCTTCATCAAGCCCTATAGGTAAAGGCGTTTCAGCACAAAGCCGTGCCATTTCTGTCCATTGGTGTTGCTTAATGGGTTGTTCAATGGAATGAATGTCGTATTGTGCCAACGCTTCTATGCGTGAAAGAGCTTCTTTAGGTGTGAAACCGCCATTAGCATCTACTCTCAACTCAACATCATTACGGCTGAAAGAAGCACGAATGTGTTGTATCAGTTGCAATTCCTGCTCAAAATCAATTGCTCCTATTTTGAGCTTAACGCAATGGTAGCCTGCCTTTAGCTTTTCTTCCATACGATTAAACATTTCATTGAACGTCCCCATCCATACCAGACCATTGATCGGAATGCCGTCCTCGCCACGTCCGAAGGGCGTACCAAAGAAGTTTAAACTGCCTTTAGCATTAAATTGCGCCACTGCAGTTTCAATACCGAAGAGCATAGACGGGTAGGGGCGCATAGCTTCATAATTAATTATTCCCGTACGTTCGTACTCGTCGCAAAACGCTCTTAGCTTACGTTCATATTCGTTTGGTGGCATCGCATCGCACGAAAGGTCAGGCAACGTAGCACATTCGCCCACTCCCACCACGTTAGGTTGCTCGTCAGAAGTAAGTTTTAAGTAAAAACTAAGACGTGTATTGTACACCCCACGAGATGTTTCTGCAGGCTGAAGAAAGTGTAACAGCTTGGAAGTAATCGTTATTTTGCGCATTCCACTTATGGAAATTGAGGATATTTGTCAAAGTCTGGCTTACGTTTCTCTAAGAAAGCACGTCCGCCTTCTTGTGCTTCGTCCATTGTGTAGTATAGCATTGTTGCATCGCCCGCAAGTTCTTGAATACCCGCCTGACCATCTAATTCAGCATTCAGTCCAGCTTTTATCATACGTAATGCCAATGGCGAACGTTCCATCATAGTTTCTGCCCACTCTACACACTCATCTTCGAGTTTACTGAAAGGAACAACCTTATTTACCAAACCCATACGCTCAGCCTCAACAGCAGTATATTGACGACATAAGAACCATATTTCACGAGCCTTCTTTTGTCCTACTATGCGTGCAAGGTAGGAAGCGCCGAAGCCAGCATCGAACGAGCCAACTTTCGGACCAGTCTGCCCAAAGACAGCATTCTCAGATGCAATACTTAGGTCGCACATAACGTGGAGCACGTGTCCGCCACCGATAGCAAAGCCATTTACCATCGCAATGACAGGCTTAGGCAAACGGCGAATTTGCATTTGTACGTCTAATACATTTAGTCTGGGAACTCCGTCGCCACCAACATAGCCTC
The DNA here is from genome assembly GCF_000220255.1 of Prevotella pallens ATCC 700821. Lineage (GTDB taxonomy): Bacteria > Bacteroidota > Bacteroidia > Bacteroidales > Bacteroidaceae > Prevotella > Prevotella pallens. Next base: position 1,988,025 of record NZ_GL982513.1, on the reverse strand, counting down.
CACGTCCTTTCACATGCATATCGCCACCTGCACAAAATGCTTTATCGCCTGCTCCCGTAAGCAACACTACACGAATATTTAAAGCCTCACGGCAATATGCAAATGCCTGCGACATTTCCCAAACCGTTAACGGCGTAAACGCATTTCTATAGCGTGGGCGGTTGATTGTTATCTTCGCAATGTGATTATATTCCTCAAAAAGAATTTCTTTAAAGTTGAAACCTTCAATGGTTTTCCATTCTCTGTTAGCCATATTATGATTGTTTTAATTTATTGTTCTGTTCTAATAGCTTGTAAAAAGTGTTCCACGCCTTGGCATCGTCTTCAGATTTGGTGAAAATCTCCAATAATGCTGAATTGTCTCTGATGTTGAGGAACGATGATAAACCACTTTCCAATTCATCTGAATTAACTGCTGAAAGGTAGTTTATATTATGTGTTTGGCATATACCTTCAGCAGTAACGCTTGCACTCGCCCCCATTATTGCATATCGGTGTGCTGATTTCTCCAATCCAGACAACTGTTGGAAGATGCTACCACCATTATTATTTAGCAACAAGATAGATAAATTCTCTCCCAGATTACTATTCCATAAAGCATTCTGGTCGTAAAAAAAGCTTAGATCTCCTATAACACAGAAGATTCGCTTATCTTTGTTTGCTGCTGCTATACCTACTGCTGTGGAGAGCGTACCCTCTATTCCGTTCACTCCACGATTTACGAATATGAAGTTAGACGAATAAAAATTGCCCAAGCGAACTGCCGAACTGTTTCCGTAAACGAATGTTTTGGCATAGTTATTCTGTTGCAACAGCGTGTGGAAACGCTTCACTGCTAACATTTGAGAATAAGTAGGAGTGTATGATTGCGCAACGGTTGCTGCGTTTTTAAGTGTCTGTTGCCAATCGTTATAAAAATTAGAAGTAGCAAAACTCTCTAAACTGTTTGCCAATATTCTAATGAATGTAGCGCTTTGGCATTGCACTACAGTGGTAAGGTTCATAAATGTGTCGCGAATATCGCCACGAGCATCTACTAATATAGAGTGTGTTGGTGTGCAACTTCGTAAGAATTGTTTGCAGCGTTTACTCACTATCGTGCCTCCTATATATATAATAAGGTCTGGACGTAATGCTTCTGTGTCTTTAACAATAGCGATAGCTGCATCAAAGAACTGTGGTGTGGTGTCAGAAACATTGGAAAGCTTGTCTTGTATTACAACTATTTGTTGGTGTAGTTTTGCTAATTCCACTTTCACCTCTGTCATATCCCACCACGATTCCTGTCCTATCACTATCAGTGGGCGCTGCGCTTGTTGCACCATTGATACTACATTATTTACGGCTGTATAATCGTTGCAGACAGATGTAGCAGAAATACATCGTTCTTTAGGCAGTGTTGCCACATTATAGTGAAACAATGGTTCGCTTATTGGTACGTTGATGTGTACTGGCGCAAATGCAAATCGTTTACACTCTATAAGTGCTTCATTCACCAAACGGTTACAATACCAATGTTCTTCTTTTGTTTTTGGTTCGTTAAGATGAATGCTTTTACGCACAAACGGATCAAGCACATTAACCTGTGGCATAGTTTGTCCGTCCGATTGCCCTATCCATTGTTGTGGGCGATCGGCTGAAATAACTATTAATGGTAAGTTTTGATAGTATGCTTCTGCTACAGCTGGTGCGACATTCAGCAATGCCGACCCTGATGTTACGCAAACTACAACGGGCGAGTGAGTTGCCTGTGCAACGCCTAAAGCAAAGAATGCTGCCGAACGCTCATCGGTTATGGGATAGCATTTTATCTCTTTGCATTCACAAAGATTGTGTACAAGTGGCGAGTTTCTCGAACCAGGACAAACTACCGCCTGTGTTATGTTGTGCTGAACAAGCAACGCTGTTAGGATATTTACGTTCTCTTTATTGCTGAACATCTTTTATTGTATATTTCATCGAAGCAGTTGTTGCATTGCAGATAGTTTAGCTTCGGTTTCTTTCCATTCACTTTCTTCCGTGCTTTCTTTTAATATACCTCCGCCAGCATATAGCTTACAAGTGTTTGTTTGCATTTGCATACAACGCAACGACACATAAAGGTGCGTGTTTCCATTTAAGTTTAGTGGTCCTGCGAAGCCACTATAATAAAGCCGTTCGTTAGATTCGTTAGCCATAATAAAGGACTTTGCTTCGTCTTTAGGCATTCCACAGACTGCTGGTGTGGGGTGAAGGTTGTGTAAAAGTTGTCCTACTGTAGCATTAGGACGCAGTTTGAACGTAAAATCGGTGCGCAGATGCACCAAGTTTGCAGCCTGTGTGGTATATGGTCCTTCCTCTTTTATTTCGTCAGCATAGCATTTCAGGCACCTCTTTATATAGAGAGACACGTATTGTTGCTCTGCTTTATTCTTTGCCGACCATTCTGTTCCATTCTCGTTGTATGGCATTGTGCCAGCCAAAGCCATTGTTCGCCACTCTATGCCATCTCCGTCAAGTAGTATTTCGGGAGTTGCCATAAGCCAAGTGCCTGATTGTGGCGTAGAAAAGAGAGCTACGAACTGACGTGGATACTCTTTACAAGCTTGCCAAAAAACTTCTTCTGTTTTTAAATTGTGTGGAATTTGTTCTTGTACACAACGCGCCAGTACTATTTTAGCAAATCTATTGTTTGTTAATTCTTTGTGAAAGGCAACGAAGTCTCTGTGGTATTGCATACGGTAGACTTCGTTCTCGCTTGCATTTTGCTTTTCTTTTGGTTTAGATTGCACTTGCTTTATGGGCATTGTACGCACTTCGTTGGGCTGTAAAAGCAATATGGGGCATTTGTCTGACACATTGAATGGTGCTATAACAAAGCCTTTTTTACCTTCCAGTTCGGCGAGCGACGATAATACCAAAGGGGCAGAATGTTGTATTAGCATTGTGCATTCTTTGGCAAAAGGCAATCTATAAATAGCAAACGTATGCATCTTTTTGAGGTTACTTGTATTACAATTTCCTATTAGAATGAACAATGTAATTGGTTACCTGGACCGATGAAATAAGTTCTCCTTCACTGTCTTTCACGTCTATATGCCATACGTGTAGTTTATGTCCTTGGTGCAAAATACGCGCATAAGCCGTAACCATACCTCCATAAGGAACGGCTTTTACGTGGTTTCCGCTTACGTTTATACCCAATGCCATCTTGCCATTGCAAAGTACCATTGAACCTAAGCCCGCCACATTTTCTGCCAATGCTAACGTAGCACCGCCAGAAAGGAAGCCAAATGTTTGACGATTACAATCGCCAACAGCCATTCGTGCCATTAGCGTGTCGGGTTCGGGAGTCGATATAAAGTGCATTCCTAAAGTACGGCTCAGTCCCTCTTCGTTCTCTAAAATAGTACTATATTTTTCTACGTTCATTGTCTCTTTTCGTATAAATAGATTAGTTTACTGACTGATAATAGTAGCTAATAGTAGCTCTGTTACTGCAAAGTTAGCAATAAACTGTAAGATAATGAAACTAAAACGGCTATTTCTATTATTCAGAAACACTCTGTACAGAGTATTCTCTGTACGAATGCCTACTTAACTCAAATAAATTTAAGATAAGTCCAAATGATATTTGTGTGTTGAAGAAGTGGACAAATAGACGAATACAGAAAAAGATATATATAGCAAATAGGAATACTTTATTAAATGTATTATTAATGAGACAAATGTTTCTGCAAATTAGTAGACTGTATAAAACAAAAAGTTACACTAATTTGAGTCTCTCTCTTTAGATATTTTTCTAAGCTGTGGGTCTTGGGTTCGAACCCCAACGGAATTATATTAAATAGTGTGCTGTGTATTCTTATATCTTGTTTATAACTAACTACTTACCATTGCTTATAAGTGGTGCATACAGTTTACTATCAAATAAAATAGAATATTTTAGGTGCTTAAAAAAATCTGATAGATATTAGGTACTATTATTTTAGATATCTGTAACGATCGTTACAGATGTCTGTCGCGATCGTTACAGATATCTGTCAGTTGCAAATTAGACGTCATAAAAAATTATAACCTTTATGTTGCTATATGGTAGAACCTAAAATATAATTATTTAGGTGATGATTGTGAGATTACTTATTCTACAAAGCTCTAATTCAGATGCTATTATAGATGCTTGAATAATAATGTGTTATCTATAAAGTTGTTATATAAGAGTAGGAATTATCACACTTATCGTTTTTTACAAAATATACTCATCTGTTGTCTATTGAGAAGTTTCAATGGGTAGAACAACAATAAAAACTCCTCCTTGTTATAAGCATATCGAACAAGGAGGAGTTTAATAAAATACAATTCTATGTATGGTGAGTGTTATTTCACTACAATCTTTTTACCGTTGTGAATATAAATGCCACGTGTTGGGTTCTGTACTCTGCGACCTTGTAGATCGTAGTAGTAGCCATCGCCCTTATTTTCGTCCGTAGCCTCAGTTATATTTTCTATGGCGGTAGGGTTCTGACGATAGCCAAAAACAATAGTACCGTCGGCATTCACCTCAATGCCTTGTACAGCGTTTTGTATAGTAACTCCATCGTAGAATGCTAGTTTGTCTATGCTTTTCTTTTCTACTCCGTACAAATTTTCTTTGTGCGCACTATAGTTCAGTTGTTCGTTATCGGCAGGAATAATGTATGCACGCATCTTGTTGTCAACCGTGTTCACACTGTTATACTCCCAATATTGTTTGTCGTAAGCGAAGTGACTGAGCATTAAACCATCGCCAAAAGTAAACGTATCATACCCATTAGTTCTTCTTTCTCTGTATGCTTTTGGATACCATGTGTCGGAAGTTCTATTCTCCAAAATAAAGTATTCGCTTCTATTTCGTGGCGAACGAACAATAGCAGCCAACTCACCGTCTTTATTTGATATGGGGTCGAGTTTTACTGTTTGAGGAGAGGTTAGTTCCTTTAACTTCAGCCAACCTAAGTAAGAACGCTCGTAAGCTGTATAGCCTATAGGTGCATTAGCGTTGTTTACGTATGGACCTGCGTCCATAATAGACCAATAGCCGAATGGATTGCGCGATAAAGTAACGGCAGGATCAGTATTGTAAAAGTCGGGTAAACCTAAAGCGTGACCAAACTCATGGCAGAATACACCCATTCCCATAAGTGTTCCATAATAGTTTAGTTCGTTACCAACGAAGTAAGAATTAAATGGTATGCCTTCTATGGTTTCGTTAATATCTTGCTCTTGTGGCCAAATATAGTTCTCGTAACCTGGCTTCGAGGGGTCTTCAGTAGCTTGTCCGCGTCCAGCATAGAATAAGCAGATAAGTTCAACATGACCAGTTTTTGGGTTTTTAAACTTATCGAAGCTAATGTTTTGCGCTTTGGCTTCCTTTACAACATCTCGTACCAAATCAGATGTTCTTTCATCTTTACCGTAGTATGCATAGCTATGATTAACTTTTATCGGACCAATCACCTCGAAAGTAGGCACGAACATACCACGACTTTGCGATGTGAAGAAGTCTTTTACAGACCCCACACAGCCTGGCTCATCGTGATAACCAGCTTCGTTATAGTAGCGTGTCATCTTCTCTGGTGTAGTTGTAGGTAAGAATTCTTTATCTCTAAACTCTACCATTACGACAGGAACTAGTGGGGTTCCTATACTGTTAATACCACCCATTCCTGTTTTGTTATATTCGCCTAAGCCATCGGCTGTGGAAGCACTTATTGCCTTACGTGGTATAGCCTGTTGAGCACGTGTAGCTACACTGTTCAGCATATACATCTTCCTTTCGGTCTTAGCTTCGTTTAAGAAAGCTCTCTCTTCGGCAGTTCGGTCGCCAGCCTCGTGCGCTATAAAAGTAGATGGTTGCAGTTTACCATCGTTTATAACAGCATAATAGAAGTCGTTATTTGCACCTTTTACTATAATTTTACCATCGAGCGATGCATAATAAACTGTGCGTCCACCTTCTCCTTTCACCATTATCTTTATGCTTGTACTGTCGCTTTGTTTCACTGTCCACACTTTTGGTAATGGTCCAACAGCAAGTGTCGGTAGTGAAATGGAGGCCGACAAAAATACTGATAATAAGATTTTTTTCATATTTTCTCTCTATTGTATAAATTACATAAAATGATTATATATGTGGCGAAGGTACGAAAAATATGGTAAAAAGTGAGCAATTTGCCTAATATTTTATTCTTTTTAAATTTACAAACTGTAAATACAAGTTATAATTCTATAAAATAATACATTTGAAAAGTCATTTTAAAAGTTGTCATTAAAAAAATGTATACGCATCAAAGCAAATCAGAACATATTATTTGAACTATTTTACATTACCATTAAAGCGATGTAGTCGTAACTCACATATAAAGGTATAAAAAAGGCAAAAACAACAAGTAATTGCAAATAATTTATTAAATTTGCAGACTATAAGAATTATAATTCGATTAATAGAATATATGAACGTTTTAGAATTATCAGAACAAGAGATTGTACGCCGTCAGAGTTTGCAGGAATTGCGCAATATGGGCATCGACCCCTATCCAGCAGCAGAGTTTCCAACTAATGCTTACTCAACGGATATAAAGTCTGAATTTACAGAAGACGAGAAACGCGAAGTTGTAATTGCAGGTCGCCTTATGGGTAAACGTGTAATGGGCAAAGCGTCTTTCGCAGAAATACAAGACAGTAAAGGCAGAATACAAGTATATATTACTCGCGACGACCTTTGTCCGGGCGAGAACAAAGACCTTTATAATATTGTTTTTAAGAAACTGCTAGACATTGGCGATTTCATCGGAATTAAGGGCTTCGTGTTTAAAACACAGATGGGTGAAATTTCTATTCATGCTGAAGAACTCACTGTACTATCAAAGAGCTTGAAACCGTTGCCTGTTGTGAAGTATAAAGACGGTGTGGCTTACGACAAGTTCGACGACCCCGAGCTTCGCTATCGTCGTAGATACGTAGATTTAGTGGTGAACGATGGCGTGAAAGAAACGTTCCAAAAGCGTGCTACAGTATTGAGAACAATGCGTCGTTTCTTTGATGATGCTGGATATACAGAAGTGGAGACACCAACATTGCAAACTATTGCAGGTGGTGCTAGTGCTCGTCCCTTCATTACACACTTTAATGCACTGAATACAGAAATGTATATGCGTATAGCCACAGAACTTTATTTGAAGCGATTAATTGTAGGTGGATTCGAAGGTGTATACGAAATTGGAAAGAACTTCCGCAACGAAGGTATGGATCGCTTCCATAATCCAGAGTTTACATGTATGGAACTTTATGTTCAGTATAAAGATTATAACTGGATGATGAGCTTTACTGAAAAGCTGATAGAAAAGATTTGTATAGCTGTGAATGGTAAGCCTGAAGTAAAAGTGGGCGATCACATCATCAGTTTTGAAGCACCATTCCGCCGTCTTCCAATACTCGATGCTATTAAAGAGAAGACAGGTTTCGATCTTGATGGTAAGACAGAAGAAGAAATTCGTAACATAGCTGTGAATGAATTAAAACTCGAAGGTATCGACAGTAGCTTTGGTAAAGGTAAGCTAATTGACGAAATATTTGGTGAGTTTTGTGAAGGAACATTCATACAGCCAACATTCATTATAGACTATCCTGTAGAAATGTCTCCACTCACAAAGATGCATCGCTCTAAGCCAGGACTAACCGAACGCTTCGAGTTAATGGTGAACGGTAAGGAATTAGCCAATGCTTACTCAGAACTGAATGATCCAATAGACCAAGAGGAGCGTTTTAAAGAGCAAATGCGATTAGCTGACAACGGAGATGATGAGGCTATGATTATAGATCAAGACTTCCTCCGTGCACTTCAATATGGTATGCCTCCAACATCTGGTATAGGTATTGGTATAGACCGTTTAGTTATGTTAATGACTGGACAAGAGTATATCCAAGAGGTATTACTCTTCCCGCAAATGAAGCCAGAGGCAAAAGTTCCACAAAGCAGCATCAAAGAATGGGCAGAGATAGGTGTACCAGAAGATTGGGTTTACGTACTTCGTAAGTGTGGTTTCAATCTTATTCAGAACATTAAAGACGAGAAAGCGCAAGGCTTACAGCAAAAAATAGGCGAGATAAACAAGAAATATAAGTTGGGGTACGACAAGCCATCGGTTGATGAAATTCAACAATGGATTGACAAAGCACAATAAAAACGAAAGGGAAGATAACTCCGTTTACTATAGAAGCATTATGTACGACGTAGGAAATATAGCAATCATCGGAAGCGGAAGCTGGGCAACAGCTATTGCAAAGATTGTGGTTGAGCACACTCACCACATAGGTTGGTACTTTCGACGCGACGAAACCATAGAGCAATTTCGAAAGTTGGGGCATAATCCCACGTATCTAACAAGTGCTCATTTCGATACTAGCGAGATACGTTTGTCGTCAGACATTAATCGTTTAGTACAAGATTACGACACTCTTATATTTGTAACACCATCGCCTTACTTAAAGAGTATTCTTAAGAAAGTAAAGCATAAACTGCACGAGAAGTTTATTGTAACGGCAATAAAAGGCATTGTTCCTGATGAAAATTTAGTTTGTTCGGAATACTTTCACAAAGTTGTGAAGGTACCAGAAAATAACTTAGCCGTGATAGGCGGACCATCGCACGCAGAAGAAGTGGCAATGGAACGACTTACATATCTTACTGTAGGGTGTACAGATACAGAGAAAGCCCGCGCTCTAACCGATGTATTGGTTTCCAATTACGTTAAAACAAAAGTTTCGCACGATGTACTGGGCATTGAATATGCATCAGTTCTAAAGAATGTTTATGCTATTGCATCGGGCATTTGTTCGGGGTTACAATACGGAGACAATTTTCAAGCAGTCATCATATCGAATGCTATGCAAGAGATGGAACGCTTGCTTACGAGTATAAATCCTATAAAGCGCAGTATGATAGACAGTGTTTATCTTGGCGACCAACTCGTTACGGGTTACAGTAACTTTAGTCGTAACCGCACGTTTGGTATGATGATAGGTAAAGGATACAGTGTTAAGTCGGCACAAATGGAGATGGAAATGATAGCCGAAGGTTATTTCGGAACAAAATGTATGAAAGAAATTAATCGTCATCTGCATGTGAATATGCCTATCTTAGATGCTGTTTACAACATATTATACGAGGGTATAAGCCCAAAAGTAGAGATTAAATTATTAACAGATTCGTTCAGATAACATACAAATGGAAAGTATTAAATTAGACATTTCAAAGGCTACCCAGGTGTTAAATCCTGGTACAGTAGAGGCGTATGCACCACAAGTGGCTGCTGCTCAAGAGGCATTAGAAAAAGGAACTTGCCTTGGTAACGACTTCTTAGGTTGGTTGCATTTACCTACAAGTATTACAGATGAGTTTATAAACGAAATAAACAATGTAGCCAATACATTGCGTGCAAAGTGCGACTATGTTGTAGTTGCTGGCATTGGAGGTTCTTATTTAGGCGCACGTGCTGTTATTGAGGCTCTCAGTAATAGTTTTGCATGGCTCTTAAAGAATAATGAGAATCCAACAATTCTCTATGCAGGAAACAACATCAGTGAAGATTATCTATACGAACTCACAGAGTTCTTGAAAGATAAACGTTTTGGTGTCATCAATATATCAAAGTCAGGAACAACCACAGAGACAGCTCTCGCTTTCCGTTTATTGAAAAAACAATGCGAAAATCAACGTGGAAAAGAAGACGCAAAAGATGTTATCGTTGCCATTACTGACGCAGTAAAAGGTGCAGCACGTACTGCAGCAACACGCGAAGGATATAAAACTTTTGTTATTCCTGATAATGTTGGCGGTCGTTTCTCTGTGCTTACACCAGTTGGCTTGTTGCCTATAGCAGTAGCAGGCTTCGATATTCAGCAGCTTGTGAAGGGTGCACAAGATATGGAAAATGCTATTGGCGTAGATGTTCCGTTTGGTCAGAACATTGCAGCACGCTATGCAGCCGTTCGTCAGGCACTCTATTCTGAAGGTGGAAAGAAAATAGAGATAATGGCTAACTTCCAACCTAAACTACACTTCTTGGCTGAATGGTGGAAACAACTCTACGGAGAAAGCGAAGGAAAGAACCAAAGAGGTATATTCCCAGCTGCTTGCGACTTTACCACCGACTTGCATTCTATGGGACAATGGATACAGGAAGGCGAACGTTCTATATTTGAAACAGTACTCTCTATTGAGGAGCCTAACAAGAAGTTGTTATTCCCACACGATGAAGAAAACCTTGATGGGCTTAATTTCCTTGAGGGTAAACGTGTAGACGAAGTAAACAAAATGGCGGAGTTAGGTACACGCCTTGCACACGTTGATGGCGGTGTTCCAAACATTCGTATTAGTATTCCAAAGCTGAACGAGTATTATATAGGACAGCTTATTTACTTCTTTGAGAAGGCTTGCGGTATCAGTGGTTTGGTTCAACAGGTAAATCCATTCAATCAACCAGGTGTAGAAGCCTACAAAAAGAATATGTTTGCTCTGCTTGACAAACCAGGTTACGAGGAAGAGAGCAAAGCAATAAGGAAACGATTATAAACACAGCAATGCCCAATACTATTATTATAATAGGTTGGGCATTCTTGTTTTACATACAAGAATGTTTCAGGAAGCAATTAGAAAATATAACGAACAAGCAACACAGCCATTTACACCAAAGGTTGTACTCTTCGATATGGACGGTGTGTTGTACGATTCTATGCCTAACCATGCAAAAGCTTGGCAAAGAGCAATGGCTGAGTTCGGAATCCATTTCACTGCAGAAGACTCGTATGCAACAGAAGGGGCACGAGGGGTAGATACCGTACGGAGATATGCAAAGGAACAGTTAGGTAAGATATTAACCGAACAGGAGGCAGAAAATATATACCAACTAAAAGCGCAATACTTCCACGAGATGCCTACAACAAACATCTTTGATGGTGTGAAAGATTTAATGCAGAAAATACAAAATAGTGGCTTAAAGATAGGTATTGTAACTGGAAGCGGACAACGACAGCTTATTAACAGACTGTTAGACGATTTTAAAAACTTTATAAACGAAGCACAAGTAACCACAGCTTTCGATGTGAGACGTGGCAAACCGAACCCAGAACCTTACTTAATGGGCTTACAAAAGGCAGGAAATTTTGCTCCTTGTGAAGGCATCGTTGTCGAAAATGCACCACTTGGAGTGCGCGCTGGCGTAGCCGCAGGGTGTTTTACGGTTGCTATCAATAGCGGACCACTTCCCGATGCAGCTCTTCTTAGCGAAGGAGCAAATGTGCTTTTCGATACTATTCGCACATTTTCTAATAGTTGGGAACAATTTATAGCGGCTTGTAACAGCTATTAGACGTATAGGGTAAAGGGAGATGACGAAATTAAGCCTACTGCATTTAGACTGCAAGTGATATGTTAGCACGAGAACGAAAGATGACAGAGAACATTAGTTTGAACAAAATATAATAGTGTTTTCTTCTGAAGATTAGTCTGAAATAAAACAAAATCATAGAGGCGTATATTATTATATATCTAATTTGCAACTGACAGATATCTGAGACGAACGTGACAGATATCTGAGACAAACGTGACAGATATCTAAAACAAATGCATTTGACATTCGCCTTTTTCTTACTAAAAAATAATGAGCATTTTAGCTATTATAAAAGACATGCAAGATAGCAAAAAAGACAAAACGCCAGAGAGTAATAGTATTAACAGGTAACCAAAGTGTTACAGTCTGATGATTGCTCTATGCTTAATTTATTTCTATTTTTTGCTTTTTTAATTGCGCAAATGTTCTTGTTTGTGCACGTTTTATAGGTTTTTGTGCATTATATTTGTATGGTTTATAAAAAAAATGTACTTTTGCTTCATTAATACAAAATAAGAAAAGAGTATCTAAACAACACATTATATAATATGAGTTTGAAAATAGTAGTACTTGCAAAACAGGTACCAGACACACGAAATGTGGGCAAAGATGCCATGACTGCAGAAGGAACGGTGAACCGTGCAGCTCTACCAGCCATCTTCAACCCCGAAGATTTGAATGCACTAGAGCAAGCATTGCGATTGAAAGAACAATATCCTGGTTCTACCGTAGGTATCCTAACAATGGGCCCTCCACGTGCTGGCGAAATAATTCGACAAGGCTTGTATCGTGGTGCAGATACAGGTTGGTTGCTCACCGATCGTAAATTTGCAGGTGCCGATACGCTTGCAACTTCTTATGCATTGGCAACAGCTATTCAGAAAATAGGCGATGTTGACATTGTTATAGGTGGACGACAAGCCATTGATGGCGATACAGCGCAAGTAGGACCACAGGTTGCACAGAAGTTAGGTTTAAATCAGGTTACATACGCCGAAGAAATACAAAAGGTAGAAGATGGGAAGGCAACCATTCGTCGTATGATAGATGGCGGTGTAGAAACAGTTGAAGCACCATTACCAGTAGTTATAACCGTGAATGGTACTGCAGCTCCGGCACGTCCGTGTAATGCTAAACTTGTAATGAAGTACAAATATGCAACTTGTCCTATGGAGCGCACAGGAAAAGAGCCTTGGGCAGAACTCTTCGAGCAACGCCCTTATCTCACATTAAATCAATGGTCGGTAGCCGATGTTGATGGTGATGAAACGCAATGTGGTCTCTCAGGTTCACCAACAAAGGTAAAAACTGTACAGAACATTGTGTTCCAAGCAAAAGAAAGTAAAACCATCAGTGGATCAGACGAAGACATTGATAGCCTGATTAAAGAATTGTTGGACGAGAAGATAATAGGATAAACTATGAATAACGTATTTGTATATTGCGAAATAGAGCAAGCAACGGTACAGGAGGTATCACAAGAATTGCTCACAAAAGGACGTAAACTCGCCAACCAATTAGGCGTAGAGCTTCACGCCATTGTGGCTGGAACAGATATAAAAGGTAAGGTAGAAGACCAGATTTTACCTTACGGAGTTGATAAACTCTTTGTTTTCGATGGCAAAGGTCTATTCCCTTACACATCAGCTCCCCATACCGACATACTCGTAAACTTATTTAAAGAGGAGCAACCACAAATTGCGCTCATGGGAGCTACTGTTATTGGTCGCGACTTAGGTCCTCGTGTATCATCGTCATTGACATCGGGTTTAACAGCCGATTGTACACAACTTGAAATTGGTGAATACGACGATAAGAAAGCTAGAAAGCATTACGACAACATTTTGTACCAAATTCGTCCTGCCTTTGGTGGAAATATTGTGGCTACAATCGTAAATCCAGACCACCGTCCACAAATGGCGACAGTCCGTTCAGGCGTTATGCAGAAAGCCATTTACGAAGGAAAGGCAAAGCAAGAAGTAGTTTATCCAGAAGTAAGCAAGTATGTTGATGAAGCTGCATACGCTGTAAAAGTGATAGAACGACACGTTGAAGCTGCACAAAATAATCTAAAAGGAGCTGCAATAGTTGTGGCTGGAGGCTACGGCGTAGGCTCAAAAGAAAACTTTGAAACACTTTTCCAACTTGCCGATGTATTACATGCAGAAGTAGGTGCATCGCGCGCAGCTGTAGATGCTGGATGGATTCCAACCGACCGACAAGTTGGACAAACTGGTGTTACAGTTCACCCTAAAGTATATATTGCCTGTGGTATTTCAGGACAAATTCAGCACATTGCTGGTATGCAGGATTCGGGAATCATTATTTCAATCAATAACGACCCAGATGCACCTATCAACCAGATAGCAGACTACGTTATAAATGGAGATGTAGGTGAAGTGCTGCCAAAAATGATTAAGTATTACAAGCAAAACAGTAAGTAACAGAACAAGAGAGACGATAATGGCAAATTATTATACAGACCAACCAGAGATAGCGTTCCACTTGGAACATCCTCTGATGAAGCGAATTGTAGAACTGAAAGAACGCAATTACGCTGATAAAGATAAGTATGATGAGGCTCCTGTAAACTACGAGGACGCCATAGAAAACTATAAGCGCATTCTCGATATTACGGGAGATGTGGCTGCAAATATCATCGAACCAAACTCAGAATCGGTGGATTTAGAAGGTCCGCATCTCATAGATAATCGTATGCACTATGCAAGTAAAACCTACGAAAACCTTGAAGCAACTCGCAAAGCTGGTCTTTGGGGCGTTAGTATGCCTCGCCAATATGGTGGTTTAAACCTACCTAACGTGGTGTTCTCTATGCTTTCAGAAATGATTTCGTCTGCCGATGGTGGATTCCAAAACATTTGGTCGTTACAGTCGTGCATCGACACACTTTACGAATTTGGAAACGACGAACAACGTGCAAAGTATATACCTCGTATTTGCAATGGCGAAACTATGTCAATGGACTTAACCGAGCCTGATGCAGGTTCCGACTTACAACGTGTGATGTTAAAAGCAACTTTCGACGAGAAAGAAAATTGCTGGCGTCTGAATGGTGTAAAGCGTTTTATTACTAACGGCGACTCTGATATTCACTTGGTTCTTGCTCGTTCAGAAGAAGGAACACACGATGGTCGCGGACTTTCTATGTTTATATACGACAAACGCGATGGTGGAGTAGATGTGCGCCATATAGAACATAAACTAGGTATTCATGGTTCGCCAACTTGCGAATTAGTATATAAAAATGCGAAAGCAGAACTTTGTGGAGACACCAAGATGGGACTCATCAAGTACGTTATGGCACTTATGAACGGTGCTCGCCTTGGTATTGCAGCGCAGAGTGTGGGACTTTCAAGCGAAGCCTATAAAGAAGGTTTGAATTATGCAAAGGAACGTGCACAGTTTGGAAAGAAAATCATAACTTTCCCTGCTGTCTACGATATGCTTTCTCGTATGAAGGCTAAAGTAGATGCTGGACGTTCGCTACTCTATCAAACAGCACGCTATGTAGACATCTACAAGGCGTTAGAGGACATTGCACGCGACCAGAAACTAACGGCTGAAGAACGCCAAGAAATGAAACTATACAAACGTTTGGCTGATGCGTTCACACCATTGGCAAAGGGTATTAACTCTGAATATGCCAACCAAAACGCTTATGACTCTATTTCTATTCACGGAGGTTCGGGCTTTATTATGGAATATAAGTGTCAGCGCCTTTACCGCGATGCACGTATCTTCTCTATTTACGAAGGTACAACACAGTTGCAGGTTGTAGCCGCAGTGCGCTATATTACCAACGGAACCTACCTCAGCATAATGAAAGAAATGTTGGAAAGCGAGGTTTGCGACTGTATGAAAGACTTAAAAGCTCGTGTAGCAAACCTTATTGCACAATACGAAGAAGCTTTGGAGAAGGTAAAAGCAAGCGAATGTCAAGATACAATAGACTTCCTCGCACGTCGTTTGTACAATATGACTGCTGGCATTATAGAATCGTTGCTCCTTATAGAAGATGCAAGTAAAGCTCCAGAGTTATTCAAAAAGTCGGCGAATGTATTTGTTCGTATGGTAGAAGAAGAAATTATTGGAAGTGTTGCATATATTAAAGCATTCGAAAATAAGAGTCTCGAATACTTCAAAACAGTAAACGAAACAGAGTTATAATCTCTATATTTCAATATAAGAAGATATGAAAAAGGCGATCAGACTTCCTGTTTGATTGCCTTTTTCGTAATATCCTACTGTGTTATTATAACAATGAACAGTTAAAAGAACGAATATAGAAATGCACCTTATTAAGCATTGCTTATTAGGTAAACCATATAGCCTATAAAAGTTGCACTAAGAATAAATCCTTCCCATCGTTCGATGACGTATTTGGTGAATGAGAAGAACCAAATCATTATCATTGAAATGACCATTATAGAAAGGTCGGTATTGGTTATGCCTTGCAATTGCATAGGACATACAAGCCCAGTAGCACCCAATATTCCAAGAATATTAAAGACATTAGAACCTAATACATTGCCAATAGCTATACCACTATTTCCTTTTCGTGCTGAAACAACACTGGTTGCAAGTTCAGGAAGCGAT
The DNA here is from genome assembly GCF_000220255.1 of Prevotella pallens ATCC 700821. Taxonomy (GTDB): domain Bacteria; phylum Bacteroidota; class Bacteroidia; order Bacteroidales; family Bacteroidaceae; genus Prevotella; species Prevotella pallens. The sequence continues at coordinate 1,972,000 of NZ_GL982513.1, read as the reverse complement.
GTTCCGCCAGCAACAATAGTTAGTCCTATAACTGCTTCAGACACTCCCAATGCGGTAGCAAGCTTTGAAGCTCCTTCTACAAAAAGCGTACTTCCACCAATTAAACAAGCTAAGCCAATTAATATCCATATTATAGACATTGTAGGATTCATTTTTGGAATACTATTTAGTGCCTTTTTAGCGAGTTTATTCTCCTCTTTTAGTTCTTGCTTATTAATTTTTGCACTCTTTAAAGTCATAAACATAAAGATGAGAAAGAACGAGAATAGCAGTGCTGCATCTATACGACCGATGCGACCATCTAAACACATCATCAACAGAATAACCGATGCAACAAGCGCAAACGGAATATCTTTCATTACGGTGGAACGTAAAATAGACATAGGTGTGATGACTGCAGTAACACCAACTATAAATAACGAATTGAAGATGTTAGATCCAACAACATTTCCCACAGCCAAGTCGGGAGTTCCTTTAAGTGCTGAAATTAAACTAACACAAAATTCAGGCATACTAGTTCCCATTGCTACGATGGTGAGACCAATAACAATTTGTGGAATATTCAGACGTTCTGCAACAGCCACAGAACCTTCGGTTAAACGGTCGGCTCCCCACAATACAAGGATAATACCTATAATAATGAAAATAAAATGTAGCAACATATTTGTTTTAAATTAATTTTATTATGCAATAAGAGTTTACTAAGAATCTATTCATTTGTAGTCTGTATTCGTTTTATATTTTCTTTTTCAGCAACTACCCACAACACATCTCCTTCTTCTAAACAGTGTGCAGGATTAATAAGTGTAACGTGTGTTTGTCCTTCATCTATTCCCACTACCATACAATTGTATTGGTCGCGTATACCACTTTCCTTGAGAGTCTTACCAATAAATGGGCTTTTAGCCGAAAGAATAATTTGTCGCAAAATCATTTCGCGCTTTTCAATGTCATTATCTTCAGGGCGTAGTTCGTTACGAATAGCAGTTGAAATAGCTGCCAACTGTTGGTCGTTCCCAATAACTTGTATCTTATCGCCAGGAAAAACAACGGTATTACCACGTGGTATATTCAATCGGTGCGACCCACGGAGTATACTACTTACGTGAGTTCCAAAACGATTACGTAACTTTAGTTGGTGAAGAGTTTTACCAGTCCATAACGAATCTTCCGGAATATCAAATTCGCCAATGTGTATATTTCTATCTAATAAATGTCCTTCGAATAATGGTCGTCTACTGCCACGCACTTGTGCTGCAATTTCACGACTACGAAGATTTTGTACAAACAGTCTTTCTAACTGAATGCTACGATGTTTCATACTACGCGACAATATCATTAGCGTAAGTAAACCAATAGCAATAACAATCATTAGTGCGTTGGTGAAATGTGAAAGATAATTGCAGATATAGAAAATGAATATTAGCGCAATAATAATTCGCACGAGAATGGTGAACACAAGAGGTAAACGGTTTATACGATTAATCGTCCAAAGTGTTTTAAACTCTTCAGAATGATTCTTCTTCATTACGAAAGCACGTAAGAAAGGAGCTATAAATAAAATAGTAAGTAGTCCACAAATCATATTCCCTGCCCAGTGAGTACCAGTTAGTTGAACCGAGAAACGACGCATAATGGGTAAAATAAGCGAGAACATAATTATAATGGTAGCAGCTGAAAGTATGCCATAAATAAGTGTATTAGCCACCATTGCTTTTATAAGATTGCGCCAAAGATTATCAGAAGCCATATTTTGTGGTGTTCCAACATCTATATGTGTAACTCTTCGTGCCCATTGTTTCGGCATGTGATGCAATAAAAATGTATAAGTAGGCTCTGCAGCGCGTATCATATACGGAGTAAGAAAGGTTGTTATTACCGAAACTGCAACAACAACAGGATAAAGAAACTTGTTGATAACGCCCAACGATAGTCCTAGAGTCGCAATAATGAAAGCAAATTCGCCCACTTGTGCCATAGAAAATCCACATCGTAATGCATTTTTAAGCGATTGTCCACCAAACATATATCCCATTGTACCAAATACAGCCTGTCCAACTAAAATTGTAATAACAAGAATAAGGATTGGTATGGCATAATTAACAAGAATTGCCGGGTCTACCAACATACCAACAGAAACAAAAAATATGGCGCCAAATAAGTTCTTTATAGGTTCCACAACCTTTATAATTTTTTCTGCTTCTATGGTTTCGGCTAATATGCTACCCATAACAAATGAGCCAAAAGCGGCACTGAAACCAACTTTTGTGGAAATTACAGCCATTAGAAAACACAAACCTAACGATACAATAAGCAAAGTTTCGCTATTTAGAAAACTACGTACCTTTCGCAATAACGATGGAATTGCAAACAAACCAATAACGAACCACAAGATAAGAAAGAATCCTATCATAAGCACATTCTCTATTAATTGACCTCCATCTGGACTTTTTCCGCTGGCTATTGCACTAAGCATAACCATCATAACAATGGCAAGAATGTCTTCAAGTATAAGAACGCTCATCACTGTAGAGGCAAACGCTTGTTGAAGAAGTCCCATATCTGCAAATGCTTTGTATATAATAGCAGTGGAACTCATAGCAATCATTCCTCCAAGAAATATACTATCCATTTGTGTCCAACCAAACCCGTGTCCAACAGAAATGCCTAATGCCATCATTGAAAATACAATTGTACATGCTGCAATGATAGGAGAAGCACCCATCTTCAATATTTTTTTAACTGAAAAGTCTAATCCTAACGAAAATAAAAGAAAGATGACACCAATATCTGCCCACGTTTTTATATCCTCCGCATCGATAATGCTCATTAAATATGGCATGTGTGGCGAAACTAAAAATCCAGCAACAATGTATCCTAAAACAAGGGGTTGTTTAAGTTTTTTAAATAATAAAGTAATGAAACCTGCCACAACAAGAATTAGGGCAAGATCTTTTACGAGTACGGGAAGTTCTGACATAAGCAGCGTTATTAGTGTGTGAGTAGTTTTAATTAATGTGTTTGTATGAATTGTAAATGCATTAATAGTGCTCTACTTATTCGCTAATATAGTTTCATAAATACGTTAATATAATTCATAAGAAGCATTATTAAAAATTAAAAGATAGTCTATAACAATGAAGCATCTATATTTCTACACTATTGAATGTACGAATATTTTTATAAAAATAATGAGCACTATAAGAACTTGCTTAACCCTTTTAGGTGTAAGCAAACCTTATAGCGTTCATTTCTGTTTTTATAAATAATCGAAAGTAGTTAAATTAATATCTAATTAATCGTTATATCCAGCTGTAAGACGGCTAATATTAATGACAACTTGCATTGCCTTCTCCATTACTTGGATAGATACAAATTCGTAAGGTCCATGGAAATTAACACCACCAGCAAAAATATTAGGACATGGAAGCCCTTTAAAACTAAGTTGTGCTCCATCTGTTCCGCCACGAATAGGTTGTACTAATGGTGTAACTTCTGCTTCTTGCATAGCTTTTACAACAAGGTCTATAACATGAATATTTGGATCTATTTTTTCTTTCATGTTATAATATTGGTCGTTCATCTTAATTTTAACCGTGCCTTCGCCATATTTTTCATTCATTGCTTTTACGCAATTCTCCATTATTCTTTTGCGTTCCTCAAATTTTTCTCTGTTGTGGTCGCGAATAATATAACTTAGCTTAGCTTCTTCACAACGGCTTTCAATTCCGAGTAAATGATAAAATCCTTCGTAGCCTTCAGTAGTTTCAGGAATCTCATCTTGTGGTAGCATTTGATTAAATTCTATTGCTAATCTGCTGGCATTAACCATTCTGCCTTTTGCATAGCCCGTATGAACACTCAGTCCCTTAATGTAAACCTTTGCTCCAGCAGCATTAAAGTTTTCGTACTCTAATTGTCCTATATCTCCACCATCCATAGTGTAAGCCCATTCACAACCAAATTTTTCAACATCAAAATGGTGTGCGCCACGTCCAATCTCTTCGTCTGGATTGAAACCAACACGAATTTTGCCATGTTCTATCTCTGGGTGGTCGCGCAAATAGCACATTGCTTGTACTATTTCGGCTATTCCGGCTTTATCGTCTGCACCAAGTAGGGTAGTACCATCAGTAACTATAAGGTCTTCTCCTTTATGGTTTAGCAATTCTGGGAATTGTTTTGGCGATGAAACCATATTTTCGTTTAACTTTATATCGCCTCCATCATAGTTTTTTACTATGCGTGCTTTAATATTAGCACCACTTGCATCAAGTGCTGTATCGTAGTGTGCGATAAAACCAATAGTAGGAACTTTTTTTGTTGTTGTAGCTGGAAGAGTTGCGTAGATATAACCTTTCTCGTCCATTTCTACTTCTTTTAAACCTTCACGTTCGAGTTCTTCCTTTAAATATTTAGCGAAAACAAGTTGTTTCGCAGTACTCGGCACAGTTTCAGATTCATCTGCCGACTGTGTGTCAAATTTAGTATAGTTAATAAATCTCTCTGCTATTTCCATGTTTAAATTTTATTTTATTGAACTATTAATTGCAAAGATAGTTAAAAAGCAAAGCTTATCAAAACTTGTAAGCAGCTTTTTTGTAATTGTTATGTTTTTTCTATACTTTAATGAATAAATACCGAATAGAAAGAAACAAGAAAGGAGGAAAACATACTAAATTAGGAAGAATTAAAGTTTGATACATTGTACTTTAAGTTTAAATTCGTATCTTTGCAACCTAAATTTATGCGTAGCGTGAAGATTAAGGAAGTAATTGATGCCCTTGAAAAGTTCGCGCCTCTGCCCTTACAAGAGAGCTATGATAATGCTGGCTTGCAAGTTGGATTAACAGAGGCGGAAGTGTCAGGGGCTTTATTGTGCCTTGACGTAACAGAAAATGTTTTGAACGAGGCGATAAAACTCGGTTGTAACTTGATAGTTGCACACCATCCTCTCATTTTTAATAAGCTTTCGCAGATATCTGATAAAGATTATATACAGCGAATAGTTATAAAAGCAATAAAGAACGACATTGTTATTGTGGCAATGCATACGAATATTGATGCTGCCGCAGGAGGCGTAAACTTTAAAATTGCAGAGAAAATTGATTTACAGAATGTGCGATTCTTAGGTAAAACGCAGTCTGTTCAAACTAAAAATGGTGAGGTTATAGGTGGATTGGGTGTAATTGGCGAATTAACAAAACCATTGGCTGCTGATGATTTTGTATTGCTTTTAAAACAAACATTTAATGTAGAATGTGTGCAAGCAAACCAATTATTACGCCGCCCCATAAAACAGGTTGCACTTTGCGGAGGTGCTGGCGCTTTTCTGTTGAAAACAGCAATAAACGAAGGTGCTGATGCTTTTATTACAGGAGAAATGCATTATCATGATTTCTTTGGATACGAACAGCAAATACAAATATGTTCTATTGGACACTATCAAAGTGAACAATTCACAACAGAAGTGTTTAAAAGCATTATAGAAAACCAGTGTAAAGGCGTGGTGTGCCATATAACAAAAATTAATACCAACCCTATTATATATATATAATAAGGTGTAAGATAGAGCGAAATATAAAAATAAACATAAAATAAAAATACAACAATGGCAAAGAAAGACCCTAAAGACTTATCGGTGGAAGACAAGTTGAAGCATCTTTATCAGTTGCAAACAACTCTTTCGGCTATAGATGAAAAGCGTGCATTGCGTGGAGAATTGCCTCTTGAAGTGCGTGATTTGGAAGACGAAATAGCTGGTTTGAACACTCGTATTGATAAAATACGATATGAAATAGACGATTTTCAACGTGCAATTTCACAGCGAAAAGGCGATATAGAACGTGCAAAAGCTAGTTTGGAACGTTATAATCAGCAATTAGACCAAGTGGCTAATAACCGCGAATATGATATGCTGACAAAAGAAATAGAGTTCCAAACATTGGAAATTGAACTCTGTAAAAAGAAAATGGAGGAAGCACAAACTAGAATACAAGAACGCAAGAATAGTTTGGCTAATACCGAAGAAATTTTGGAAGATCGTTACAGAGCCCTCGAAGAAAAACGTGCTGAACTCGACGAAATTATGCAGGAAACACGCGAGGAAGAGAACGACCTAAAAGAAAAAGCTGCTGAAATAGAAACAAAAATAGAACCAGGTTTGTTGCGTAGTTTTAAGCGTATTCGTAAAGGAGCAAGAAACGGACTCGGAATTGTATATGTTCAACGCGATGCTTGTGGTGGTTGCTTTAATAAAATTCCTCCTCAGCGCCAGTTAGATATTAAAATGCACAAGAAAATTATTGTGTGCGAATATTGCGGACGTATTCTTATCGACCCTGAATTGGCTGGTGTTAAGCTTCAAGAAACAGAAGAAAAACCTAAAAAGCGTCGTACAACTCGTAAAAAAAAGGAAGACGAGGCTGAATAAAGTTGTAATATCTTTATTGGATTCTGAAAAAAATAAAAAACCATCAATATTGCTTTCCTACAATGTTGATGGATTTTTTTGTATAGTGCCGTTTCTTATGTATATTTCTGAATTGTTATATCCCAAACACAAATCTGCAATTATGAGTTTTTAGGAATAGACACAGAAACATAAAGCGACAAAATATAGAACTTGAATATTAGAGAGGTATTAATACTTGTTTTAATATATCATTGTCTAATGTTTCTTATGTTCTTCTTTTAAATACGAATTAAATGGGAACCACACTTGAACATTATCAAATTCTACATGTAGCCAATAGCTGTCGATCGTTTTGTTTATCACTTCAAAGTGTACGCGAGTTGGAAACCATTTATAGTCGTATTCTGTAAGTTCTGAAAGTTTTTTTGTTACGATACGTGCTGAATCTCTCTTTGATTGTTTTGAATAATGATTGGCTATTATAAGTGAATCGTTTTCATATTTAACAAGAATATTGTCAGATACATCTATATATTCTTTGTTTCTGACTACATACATCTTAAAACTTTTAATGCCTACTGGTTTACTATAACCTCCTTTTAAAAAAAGTGTATCACCTTTCTCATGGTATGCTTGCGTATACTCAAAGAATTTATTTTTGTTATAATCTTCTGTATACACAGTTGTTGCAGAGTTTGACTCGAAATCAACATAAAATATAGTGGAATCTTCAACCCTTTTCTCTTTACCGTCAACTAAAATTGTTTTAAAACCGTCTCTACCTCCTGATATCTGATTGGGAATAAAATATTCGCTAAACCAATATTTTGAACCTTTAGGGTCATTAGTATGCCTATATGGATCGTCGTCGTGGCACGATACTAATAATATACTTGCAAATAGTAATAAAATGTTCTTTTTCATAATTTTGATTGTTATGGGTGAATATTTAAAATAGTTCTTACTTTAAGGTTATAATCCTTATTATCTTTCGATTTTTCTTCTTTTTCTAGTGGCGTTTCATTTCCAGAACCACAGGTTGGATTAAAGACATCCGGACTGAAGTATCCATTATATTTACCTCCCATTCCCCAATTTATGTGTAATAGTTTATAGCGTTCGCCTATAGCAGGTTCTTTGGGTATGTTATCGGTTACACCTTTGATTCGTCTTTCTATTATTTTATAACCGTCACATAACCATGAATATGCTTTTGGAGAAATATGTCTATTTCTTGCTTTTTTCGATTCGCCATACATTAGTACTGGACAATGATTATCAATACTATTTATTACATCAGCGATACTATATTTTTTTGTAATTTCTGATGGATTAGAATATCCCATATCACGTAAAACATCTATCACCTTATCGAAATTTTCGGTTGTCTCGAAAGGTCCCCAATATTTATACCATAATCCGTCTCCAATATTTTTGAGTAAATTAGCAACTTGTATAGTATAATTATTGTTGTATAGTGTAGCTTCTTCTGCTGTTTTATATCTGTGTAATAATTCCCAATCTAATGTTGTTCCTTTATATTCTTTCGGATAACTGAATGATGATACAAGATGTGCTAGAGTTATCATAATACTACTTAATTCAGCTTTTCGACCGTTTACTGTAGGTGTAAATCTATCGTATGGCTTATCACAGCTCCAGTTGTTTTTACATAGATTCTCTGTTTGACTAATATTAATAAACGTATAGAATCTGTCTATGCTTGGCTCTGGTACAATCAGTTTATCTGTATAGGTTTCAGGATTTACAAATCTATCTCTCTCTTCATAATTAAATTCAGGTAAGGTTGTAATCGTATCCTTTCTTCTTTTTCGTGCTTCTTTTAGTTTGTCTTCATAATAGTTGGGTAGGCGTGAAAGAAAGGCATTTATATTCTCTGTACCATTTAAACTATCTAGCTCTAAGATTCCTTCTCCTGAGAAAGCTAATAAACTTTCTGAAATTCTTCTATCCCCGGCAACAATGCAAAATGATTTTGTGGTAGAGTTATTTAGAATATAATAGATTGTATCTACCGGATTTATTGTACTCTCTGTTAAAGTTCCACGTGTGTGTATTTTTTTTTTGCTGCAAATACTTTGAGCTGTCCAATTTTCTATATTGCCATTATCCATATTGCGTGTCTGAATACCTTGACTCTGTACAAAATTTGCTGCAATTTTTATTGCTTCGATAGTAGTACGTTGTGGTTGTAATGTTGCATAATGGTGATAAATGGCTTTGTAATTATAGACATTAATAGTGTTATTCTGTAAACTTAAATCATCTGATCGCGAACAAGCTGTTAATAAGAAAGCCAAAAGGAACATTCCCAAATAATTAAATTGTTGTTTTTTCATAATCCCGAATTTGATTTTTTTGTTGAACTTCTTAAATGTCTGTTACAAAGATATTTATTTTTACTTTAATATGTTAATAATTTCTTTTGACGCATATAGATAATAACGATATTTAACTTTTTTGGTTTCATTCTATGTTATATAATAATTGTGTTTGGTAACGAGACAAATAGGAGATAGTTCCAGAATAACAACAAAACACCTTATTTTTAGGGGGGTGATATAGAGGAAATATTTACAAAAAAGTCTTTTAAAGGGCGGAGAGACGGAATGTATTTTTATTAATTTAGTAGAAATATGCGCAATTAACTTGTTTTAATTTGTTGTTCGAAGAACTGCTTTATATTAGGCTGATTCGATGTTTACGAAGTTCGATTGTAATTAATTTTAAACGTGCAGCGTATGATGCCAAATGACGACCGTTAATTGAAAAAGTAAAGTACCGAAGTTAGAATTTTGCTTATTGTTTTGCAGCAGAAGCTGGCTTTTTCTAAAATAAAATAGCGTGGATAAGCCGTAAAGTTGTAGAAAAAATAGTGCATTAATGGTGCTGGTAACTTGAATAATTGGTTGAACTTACATTTTAATCTGTGAAACGTCCATCGTATTTTTCTGCTATTATTAGGGCTTTCTATTTATTTTTATACGGGTATTCTAATTTTGTAATTGTAATTCTCCATTTTTCTTATTACATTTTTTTATTTTGTTATTTAAAAAAAATATTTTCTTATTATATTTTTTCTATGTATTGTAACTACCAGGAAACCTGCTTCTTATATAGTGGTACAAGTTTAAAATTTATGATGAAATAGTAGGCATTTGGGTTGTCTTTATATTATCTGGCGTAGTTGTTTTTGAGTTTCTATTATTTACGAACTTATTTTATATGGCAATATTCCTGCATCTGGCTTGTTTTTTCTTTTTGGTAGAATAGATTTTTTTGTAGTTTTATGTACTAAGATAGGAACTAAATAATAAAAAATGGAATTATAATTCTTTATAATCAGGTATCGAAGACAAGAAAGTATAAGTTTGATGTTCGTAATCCATCTTGCAAATGTAGGTATCTATTCCGTTAGAAACAATGAGATAGTCTACATGGAGTAGGAGATTGTACGCAGAAATTTGGTCGAATACTTTTTGTGTTAGCTGAATGTGGGGTGCTTTGTATTCTATAATCATTCGTGGACGCAAACACTTGTCGTATAAAACACTGTCGGCACGGATAACTTTTTCACCAATAGAAAGTGAAATTTCGTTGGCAAGTAAGCCCATCGGGTAGTTTTTATGTTCTATAAGGTAGTGAATGAAATGCTGGCGGACCCATTCTTCGGGTGTAATAACAAGGTATTTTCTGCGCAAAATATCAAAAATTTTGCGTTGTCCGTTTTCTTCTTTTATCTTAATATCGTAGACTGGAAGATTTAATTGTGGCATTGTTTATTTGTTGTTTTCTTCTTGCAAGAATATGTTATATGAAATATATAAGGTCTTGCAATATTTTGTTATCTCTTATTAATAAACTAACTTTGCAGACGATAGAATTTTGCTCAGCAGTTTTTAAGCGAACTATTGGCAGAAATTCAGTACAAATATAGAAATTTTTTCTGATTGCAGGCATCTGTTAATGCTGAAAAATAATTGATGGTGCAACAGAAATTTTAATAAAAGCAATAAATGCCAGCAAAACAAGGAAAAACTTTTCAGGATATAATGAAAGACCTGAAAGCACGGCGGTTCTCACCTATATATATATTAATGGGCGAAGAAGCTTACTATATAGACCAAATAACAAATTATATCGCAGAAAATGTGCTTACGCCTGCCGAACAAGATTTTAATTTGAATATATGCTTTGGGGCAGATGTTTCGGCAGTACAAGTAACCGATATGGCGAAACGTTTTCCAATGATGGCAGAATATCAAGTTGTGATAGTAAAAGAAGCACAAAATATTCATTCGCTCGATGCATTAGAGAAATATTTAAAAAATCCAGCCAAAACAACAATTCTGGTTTGGTGCCATAAAAATGGAAAAATTGATGCCCGAAAAAAAGTAATGAGTTTAGCAGAAGCCCATGGAGTGGTATTTGAAAGTAAAAAATTAAAAGAATACCAACTTGCAGGTTTTATGCAAAATTATTTAGCAGCAAAGAAAATAACAATAGAACCAAAAGCAACTCAAATGATGGCAGACCATATTGGAGCAGATTTGAGTCGTTTAACTTCTGAACTTGATAAAGTAGCTCTCTCATTATCTGAAAACGATAAAAGAATAACACCAGATATTGTGGAAAAAGAAGTTGGCGTGAGTAAGAATTTTAACACTTTCGAATTGCGCGATGCTATAGTAAATCGCAACGTTTTTAAAGCCAATCAAATTGTAAATTATTTTATTAGTAATCCAAAGGCAGGTTCACTCTATTCTTTCTTGCCATTACTCTTCTCTTATTTTCAAAATTTAATGATAGTTTTCTATTCTCCAAACAACAAATCGGAAAGCGATATTGCACAAATATTAGGGTTAAAAAACAACTGGGGAGCGAAGGAATATATTATTGGAATGAGAAATTACAGTGCAAGAAAGACAATGGATATCATTGCAAAAATTAGAGAAGTTGATGCGAAAAGTAAAGGCTTAAATAATGTAAGCACTGGGGCAGGGGATTTGATGAAAGAAGTAATCTTTTTCATTTTGCATTGATAAAAACATAAGTTTAGTCTTAAAAATAAAACCAAAAACGTCCATTTAATGGTTTCTAATACCACTAAATGGACGTTTTTATTGCCAAAAACATTAAAAGAAGGCTCTAAAAACACTAAAAAATGCCATTATCTATATTTTTTAGAACCTAAAAAAGAAGTTTATTTTATCTCGTATTTTTCTATAATACGTTGATAATGTGAGTTTTAATTCATTTTATCTTCTTTGTAGTTTGCTTATTTAAAATCTACCTTTACTTTGGTTTAAAATATTTAAATTACGCTATTTTCAGCCCATTTCTAAATCTATAAATTTATTATTTCAATTCATTAACATTTATATCTATAAACTATCATTTTATATATAAAAAATAAAAACATAATATTTAGATTTGTATATATAAATTCGTGCATTTATAATATGCACACAGGAGATTTATATTTGTAATTATAAATCTAAACACAGTGGTATTTATTTGTAAATGTTTAAATATGCATTGTGTAATAAGCCAC
>NZ_GL982513.1:1904390-1959960 GCF_000220255.1 Prevotella pallens ATCC 700821 | reverse complement strand
TTTTTATTAATAAAACTGCGACAAAAAAGTGAAATATTCGGTACTAAACCATGTATATACTGTATAACCCCCTATATATTTATCTTAATAGCGCATTATAAACCAATATTATATGTAAATAGGCTATTTAAAAGCTTAATCAATAAAACAGTCCAAATATTTAGATTTGTATATGTAAACGTAAATTGCACACGATATAAATATTTTAATTTACAAGCTTAAATATCAAAACGTAAAATTTAAAAAGTAAAATACATTTCTATAAATTTGGTTTTATAAATTATTTGTTTTACCTTTGTAAAATCATTAAAATTACCCTGAATGGGTAGAATTTGGTACAGACAACTTATGAAAGATAGAATAAAACGCCTAATGGAGAGTCAGCACATGACTCAACAAACATTTGCAGACTTCATTGGAATTTCGTCTGCTTCGCTTAGTAGTATCTTTAATGGACGAACAAAACCAACATTAAATACTGTTGAAGCTATAAAAGGAAAATTTCCTAAAATTAGCCTCGATTGGCTTATGTATGGAACAGAACCTATGTTTAATGATGAAGCAACTGAAGCTAAAAACGAATCTAATATGGACGCTTTACCTACAAACTTAAATCTATTTAATGATATTCCTCCAGCTCCTTCAGTTTCGTCTATAAATGAATCTCAGAATAGTAGAAATGTTTCTCCTCAAACAAAGGATATCATCAAAACAGAGGTGAAATATATTGACAAACCACAACGTAATATTACCGAAATACGTATCTTTTTCGATGACCAAACGTGGGAAACATTTGTACCTAAAAAATGATTTTCTGCTCTAAAAATTAACATTTCATTTTCGCTATCTATAACTGCTTTCTAGAGTTTAGCTCCTTTTGATATCTTAAATCATAGAGGAGCTTTATTTTTTTTATTCAGTGTCTTTATCCCATTAATTCTTTGACGAAGAGTTTTAGTATCTTTAGAATTTCAATTTTTTATTTATATCTTTAAGGATAAATATGTAATATTATTATGCATAATAATTCAATATGCCATATAGTTTTATCTCTTTTATCTTACATTATTATATATACTATTACTAATTTTATGGAATAATACAAAGGCAATAATTCTTTTGCTTTTGTTTCACTTGTATAATTCTCTCTTATAGATTTTTTTTACTTGCTAAAAGCAATATAAATAGTAGATAGCTGTAGTTTTTTGTGTATCTTTGCAACGAGATTTCCTATAATATCATTATGAAACAAAAGTTTATTCTCGATTTAAAAGTAGTATCTACAGAACGTTTAAACAAACGTAATGTACTAATAAAGCTCACTCACGATACGAAATTGCCCGATATGTTACCTGGTCAATTTGTAGAAATACGTGTTGATGGTTCATCTTCAACTTATCTTCGTCGCCCTATCTCTATAAATTTTGTTGATAAGCTACGTAACGAATTATGGTTACTTGTAGCCGAAGTTGGAAATGGAACACAAACAATAGCTGCTGTTAAGTCTGGAGATACGCTTAATTGTGTATTTCCTTTGGGCAATGGTTTTACTTATCCAGCATCTTTATCCGACAAAGTTTTACTTATAGGTGGTGGTGTTGGTGTTGCGCCTTTACTTTATTTTGGAAAACTTTGTAAAGAACGCGGCATATCAGTAACCTTTTTGTTGGGTGCTCGTACAGCTTCTGATTTATTAGAATTAGATGAATTTAGAAAATATGGAGAAACTTTTGTTACAACAGAAGACGGTTCTATGGGCGAAAAAGGCTATGTTACCAATCATTCTATATTGAGTAAATATCATTTCAATCAAATCTCTACTTGTGGTCCTAAACCTATGATGGTTTCTGTAGCAAAGTACGCACAAGCAAACAATATTCGTTGTGAAGCTTCTTTAGAAAATCTTATGGCATGCGGATTAGGTGCATGTCTTTGTTGTGTTGAGAAAACATCGAAAGGTAATCTTTGTGTTTGTACAGAAGGACCAGTATTCGATGTAAATAAATTATTATGGTGAAATATGCCTTTAATGATAGTTTTTAGGTGTTACATATAAAATATAGCGAATTAATAAATAGACAAAAGTAATGGCAGATTTAAGAATTAAGATTGGTAATTTGCGATTAAAGAATCCAGTAATGACCGCCAGTGGAACCTTTGGTTATGGTATTGAGTTTAAAGATTTTGTTCCTTTAGACCAACTTGGAGGTATTATCGTTAAAGGAACCACCCTTAATCCGCGTGAAGGTAACGATTATCCTCGAATGGTAGAAACTGCTATGGGTATGCTTAATTGTGTTGGACTACAAAATAAAGGTGTTGATTATTTTATTGAACACATTTACCCAGAAGTCAGCAATATAGATACTAATATTATTGTGAATGTTAGTGGCAACTCTCCAGAAACTTATGCTAAAGCTGCAGAAAAATTAAATGCACTCGATAAAATTCCTGCTATTGAACTAAATATATCATGTCCGAATGTTAAAGAAGGAGGAATGGCGTTTGGAGTAACTTGTTCTGGAGCTTCTACTATAGTTCGTGAAGTTCGTAAACATTACCATAAAACTCTTATCGTGAAGCTTTCGCCTAACGTAACAGATATTGCAAGTATAGCTCGTTCGTGCGAAGATGAAGGAGCCGATGCTGTTTCGCTCATAAATACTCTTATGGGAATGTCTATTGATATTGAGAAGCGTGCCCATCGTCTTAGTATTCGCACTGGTGGATTAAGTGGTCCAGCTGTAAAACCAGTAGCTCTTCGTATGGTTTACGATGTTGCTCATGCCGTTAAAATACCAGTTATAGGACTTGGTGGTATTTCTACAGCTGCTGATGCAATAGAATTTTTAATGGCAGGTGCAACTGCAATACAAATTGGTACTGCTAATTTTGTAGATCCACAAGTTACGTTAAAAGTGCGTAATGGCATTAATGAGTGGTTAGATAACCATGGTTGCAAGTCGATAAATGAAATCATTGGTTGTGTAGAATAACGATCACTTCTGCTTGATTCTTTTGTTTTTTAGCGAGGAATGATATCTTATTCATATAAATATGGCGTCATATTTTAGTAGATATGGCGCCATATTTTTTATTCCGTCCAATTATATTGGTGTGTTATACATATAAAAGATGTGTTCCTAATTTGGGCTTATTGCTGTTGAATGAAAAAGGAACTAATCTTCTGCTTTTACTAAGTTCTCAACAAATTCGCTATAACTTTCTGCCAAATATTCAACGCAGTCTTCAGTAAATTCTCCTAAATCCATAAACAATAAAACGATATTTCCCGACTGTAAATCTATGGCAAAGTAGTTTCCTCCCCAATCAACTGCAAATGGTAAGTAGTGAGATGGAACGTTTACTGAAGTAAGTTTTGCATAGCTCTTCTCTATTTTCATCTCTCCTAAGTCATTACTATAATGCTTTATTGGGAGGTAAAAACTAATTTCGTAGCCTTCTTCTTCATCTTCTGTATCGCAGAAAAGCGACTTTTCAGGTACTCCTCCATTAAAAGTTATGTATTGAGAAATAAAGTCTTGAGGTAACTTGTATCCTGTTATTTGTTCAAGATTTGCTATATCTTCTTGTACAATTGCTTTTGCTGTCTTTGTGAACATATTTGTTTCTTATTGATTAAAAAGAATATTATTTAATGTTGCTTTCTGCTTCAAAACAAACAGTTGTTATTGTTATTCGAGCGTTTGCTCCATAAAATTTAAACCTGTTATTTTCGCTTCTTTTAAGTAGTTGATAAGTCTTTCTGAGAAGAATAACCCAACTGTTGATACTTTCAAAATGTCAAAATCGTATTTCTTGGCAAGGAAAATGTGGTGCATTTCTGTGAACTTATTCTCTCGATTTTTATATTCTTCAAATGAACAATACTTTAAACGTTCCCTTGAGATAGAGTCTATAATGATGCTTTTCGTATAATCTATCTGTTCAAGAGGAATGCAAGGGAAAGCTAAAAGATAATAATTCTTTGCAATGGAGAACTCAGGAATGCTCACTTGGATTTCTGAATGTAAGGGCAATTTGAATAGTTCTAGCACATTTTTAGTCTTTTCAGAAACAATAAAGTCGAGCATTCCAAAAGAGTTGTCCGTCATATTCGATATGAAATCAGTTTCCTTTACTCGCTTTTTAGTTTTATAATATACTATCTGTCCAATCTTGGAAACATCAATTATAGGAAAGTCTTGTATACTCGTATTAAACCTTCCTTCCCACAAGCGCCTACAATATTCCATAAGGTAGTTTCTGTCTGCTGTATTAACAAAGGAACACTGCGTTTTCTTTAGTCGTATTTCAACTTGATTGGTAACACCGTCTGTTATTCCAGTTATAAAACTTTCTATTGACGGACACACTCTGAAATACCTTTTGTAATTTTCCATTTATTTGCTATTGGCTTGTTAGTTGTTTCCTAAAGAAAAGGAATGAATACGAATCTTGCAGAATAATGTTCTATAAAACATAATTCATTTGAATGTTGTTAGTTTACTATTTCGTCCCAATAATGCGGACTATAAACCGTTACAGTTCTATCTCCTTCATCTTCTTGAAACCCACTAAAGGCAACACCTATGCTATCAAATATCGTGAAACCATATTTATGTATGCACGAATGGCTTTCATTCAGCTTATCAATTATATTTGAGTAGCTGAATAAATCGTATTCATCGTAATACAATTCAACATCTTTATTTTCTATAACAGAAATCTCCACCAACTTATTATCTTTGAAAACTAAAGATAAATTGTCTAAGTATAGTTTTGTTAAACCATTATTGTCTACTCGTTTAAAGTTGCTTTTTATTTTGCTTAAAATGTCTTCCAGTAGGCATCCAAATTTATATTCGTTTACACCCTTATATGGCTTTATTATGTATTTCATCTTTTTAATTTTCTACTGCAGATAAATTCTATATAGCGATGCAAATATACTCAATATTTTTGTAACCTTGTGAATTTATCGTTTAGTATTATTCTTATTCTCTATTTTAGTTGTTTTCACAACAAAAATCCACAGTCTCTTTTCTTTCTGTTTAGCCAAAATGATATGATGTAATAGTGTTTATTTTCTAAAAAAATTTGAGAGCGTTCAACCGAACGCTCTCAACCAACACAAAAACTAAACTAGACTTAACTAAAAGTTTCCGCACTATTTTCTCAAACAGTTACGAAATATGTTACAAATTTACGATAAAATAATTACAAAAAATATTTCTGCTGTATAAAATTTGTTTTTTACCGTAATATATTATATTCTTTTGGAATTATTGACTAATATCGCATCTAATATAGTCATTGCAGTCATTGCTTCAACAATAGGAACGGCTCTTGGAAGTACACAAGAATCATGTCGCCCTTGTACGGTTATTAACTGTTTATTTCCTTTGAAATCTACTGTTTCTTGTTCCATTCGCAAAGTAGCTATTGGTTTAAAAGCCACTCTAAAGAAGATATCCTCTCCGTTACTTATGCCCCCTTGTATACCTCCACTGTGGTTTGTTTGTATTGCTATTTTGCTATTTTCGTTTTCTACTTCTTGTATAAAACAATCGTTTTGTTGGCTTCCTCGCCATCTACTTCCGTCGAAACCTTCGCCATACTCAAAGCCTTTGGCTGCATTTATGCTTAGCATTGCCGCACCAAGTTGTGCATGTAGCTTGCCAAATTCGGGTTCTCCTAATCCTATTGGACATCCTTTTACCACACAGGTAATTATTCCACCTATAGTATCGCCTTCGCTTTTCACAGTAGCAATCAGGTCTTCCATTTCCTTTGCCTTTGCTTCATCGGGGCATCTCACAGCGTTTTTCTCTGCCAAAGACAGGTCGTACCTTTTGTAATCTCTTTCTAATGCTATGTTGCCTACCTGCGATGTGTAAGCTTGTATGTTTATGTTGTATTTTCTAAGCACAAGTTTAGCCAATGCGCCTGCCACAACTCTTGAAAGCGTAATACGTGCCGAAGCTCGTCCTCCACCTCTATAGTCGCGTATACCATACTTCTTATAATAAGTATAATCGGCGTGCGATGGTCTGAAGAGTGTACTTATATTCTTATAATCTTTCGGTTGTTGTTTTTCATTTCTAACCACAAAACCAATTGGTGTACCAGTTGATTTACCTTCAAAAATTCCACTTAGTAACTCTACCTTGTCGGTTTCTTTTCTCTCCGTAGTTATTTTGCTTTGTCCTGGTTTACGTCTATTCAGTTCGTTCTGAATAAAATCGATATCAATATCTATACCAGGAGGCATACCATCTATAATGCCTCCTATTGCAATTCCATGACTTTCGCCAAAGGTAGTTAAAGTATAAAGTGTTCCAAACGTATTAGGCATATAGCCATTCTTCTCGTTCGTGTTTTGTTATATATGGTTATAATATTTTTTGAGTTTTAGTTGCCACAACAACAGCAGCCTTCGCCATTGCTTTCGTCACTTCCGTTACAGCCGCATTGGTTATTTTCGTCTCCTTCTCCTTTGTGGCAACCACAATGTCCGTTGCAATGGTGGCTATTAAGCTTCTCAAAAAATTCTTTTACTTCTTCATCAGTAGCCTCACGATTTTCAATAATGTGTCCTTTAAATCTTAATTCTTTTCCTGCCAAAGGGTGGTTTAGGTCAACTTTAACTTTATCTTCCGTTATATCAATAACGCGAGCAATAAAACGTTGTCCTTCCTGATTCTGCAAAGGGATAGTTGCTCCGATATAGACATTACTACTATCGAATTCTCCTCCTTGTGAAAATACCTCTTTATTAAGGTCTAACACATTTTCTTCGTTATAGTCTCCATAGGCTTCTCCTTTGGCTAAATCGAATGAGAAATCCTCTCCTACTGGTGTTTTTATTGCAATTTCTTCGAATTGGGGTAGTGCCATTTCGCACCCTGTATAGAATGTTAGCGGACGATTTTCTTCTGTTTTCTCTATCAGAACCTCGTTTCCATATTCCATACTGTATAGTTCGTATTTTGTAGAAATAAATCTATGTGTTTTATTTTCCATTATTATTATAGTGTTATTTTTGTTTATTTGCAAAGATACTATTTATTTATGATAAACCTACCAACTGTTTGTTGTTTTTTTACTTGTACTGTATTTCTATCCCGAGCAAAGTTTTCGGCTTACTTTATAACTTTGTTTCTGTTTTTCGTTTTATGTATAAAAGATAGAACATAATTCTGTAAATGTTTCCTGTCTGTATACGTATTATAGATTCTTAGTAAAAAAACAGATAGAAAGCTTATAACCAATGCCCACTGTTTATTCATAAATCTACTAAAAAGTCTCAGACGTTTAGAAAAATCAGTTATATGTAGATACCTTTATTTTAGATATCTATCACGTTCGTCTCAGATATCTGTCGCGTTCGTTTCAGATATCTGTCAGTTGTGTCTTAGATATCTGTTATTTACGAATTAGATATCATAACAAACTACAACCTTTATAATTTTATATTCTAATACCTAAAAGATATTTTTTTAGATAATAATAACGAACACCTTTGTTCTATAGCGTTTTTATTTTGTTAGTATTATAAGTGTTTGAATTTCAGTATATTACTTTATGTTTACTTGTGTGCTGGAGGAAGCAGTTACAATTGTTTTCTTTTTTATAGTATCTTTATATTTTTTCTACTCAGCCCAAAGAGTGTACTTCAGTAGTGAACAATAAAAAAGTCCGAAGGAGTATCCCCTTCGGACTTTTGAGGTGCCTAGCAGAATCGAACTGCTCTACACGGTTTTGCAGACCGTTACCTAACCGACCGGCCCAGGCACCCAATAATTAGTCAACAAGATTAATGCAATGCCTTAATCCGTGTGCAAAAGTAATAAGAAATATTTGTTTGACCAAATTTTTTGTAGACTATTGCAAAAAATAATTTACCTTCTTTCGTATCTATATGTTGTCTTTTTACGCATCATTTGCTCCTTAATAGCACAGCCGGGGCACCCTCCGCAGGCGTTTCTAGATACCTTTATTGTTCTGATTAACATACGAATAGCGTATGCTATTGCTATTGCTATTACTATGGTTACAATGGCATATTGTATCATTATATATATCCTTTCTTTTATATGGGCTGATCCTCCACTCTATCTGTAAATAGGTTTTCGGTCGCCTTCATTTCATCTTCATCGAACCATTGCGACAGTTTGTTTTTTGCCTTTTGTTTTGTTTCTTCGTCTATATTGCTCCAAACCTTTTGTAACACATATATCAGTACACCGAGATCGTCGCCCAATCCGGCAAGCGGAATAGCATCTGGAATAAAATCGAGTGGGGTTATTAGATAGCCTAATGCCCCTATAATAATGGCTTTATCTTTTATAGACATTTTGTTACTATCTATAGAGTAATACAATATCAATGCAGCATAAACCAGTTTAGCTCCAGCTCGTTTTGCTATGCGATGTATTTTCTCGATAAATCCATTTTCTGTGAATTTCTCTTTGTATTTGCTTAAATCTGGTATTTCCATATATTTTCTTTGTTGTTACATATATATACTAAGCACATAGTGTGCCAAAAAGGTTAGAAACGCATCACCTTTTCTACGTATGCAGCGGCTTCAGGATAGTCTCTTTTTGCACGTTTTACCTTGTTTCGCACAATGGCTTTCATAACAATACGATAGATAACGAAGAGCACCAAACCAATGGCAACGCCCATAAGTGCAACTTGATAGCCTTTTACTGGTAGCGATTCTTCAGAAAAACCTGACAGTATTATGATAGGCAATGCTATCAGAAAACCTGCAATGGTGTATCGCGTACGTTCTGTTCCTTCAGTGTCGAGTGCGGCTTGGTGGTCAAAAAGATAATCGTCTAACTCCTGTTGGCTCAGCTTTTCTTCCATTTGTGGAAAACCTGGGTCGTCCTTATGATTTCTAATTTTGTTCTCAACTTGATGTTGGAAATCGTCTAATATGTATCTGTAGTCTTGAACTTCTTCCATAAGATATAAAGAATAGTACGGTAATTTGTCTTTTCTGCCATACAGCTTGGTGGCTGTTAAAGCAGACATTCTCCTTTTTTCATAGCTCAACTCCCTCCCCACAGAGGGGGAGGCAGCGAGTATGTGTAAAGCAGCACTCCTATAAGCCGGGTCTCGTTTCCTTATTGTCTTTCGGCAAGTAAGGACGCCTGTCATTTATCTAACCGCAGGGTCGCCCCATACGTTTTAGCGTTCTACCCTCCGTTGTGCCTTATTTGGCTCGGGCGAGTAACCCTCAAACAACGGTTTACATGAACTTGCAGCTCCTGAACGGTACAGCCACGCAGTCGCCTACGTGCTGGTAGTCTCTTACACTACCTTCTCACCCTTACCTCGTTTTTAAAGGCGGTTGTTTTCTTCTACCTACATCTACTGTTGCCAATAGCTTTCATTTTCGGAAGCAGGATACTCTTTGCTGCCCGGACTTTCCTCTCGTGTTTGCAACACCAGCGACAGTGCCGAAGTGCTGCCTTATGTTGCAAAGGTAACGCAAATATGCTAAACGCCAAAGCATAGCTTTATATTTTTTGTTAATATAGGCTCTTATAAGAATAATGTGTAACTTTAAGATAAGTTTGGAAAGTAGCTTGCGCATTACACAAAAGTGTAAAAATACGCAGTGAAATGGAAAGTCTATTCGTTTTTTTTTATAAATAATTGTTCTTTTCTTACCTTTGCAGGCAAAAGAAATAATAACGTCAGACAATGAAACGAAATATGTTATGAAAAAGTTTTATGCCATTTTTACAGCCTTGACACTGTTTTCTACTGTAGCAAAGGCGCAGCAAACCATTCGTGGGTGGATAACCGATGAGCAGCGTTTGCCTATTGAGTATGCCAACGTTATTGCGCTTTCCGTGCGCGACTCATCGCTCGTTACGGGCGCAGTTACCGACAATGCGGGTAAGTTTCTGCTTACTTTGCCTGCCAATAGCAACCAAGTATTTCTACGTGTATCGGGCATTGGTTACGAGCAACGCAATGTGTTTCTGCCTCTTATTGCCGATACTTTGCAGTTGAAAGCAGAATCAGAAACAAAAACAATGGAAGGCGTAACTGTTACAGCGCAACGTCCTAAGATGGCTATACGAAACGATGCTCTTGTTACAACCATCATTGGTTCGTCGTTAGCAAAGGCTGGTTCGGGCAACGATGTGCTTAAGCGCATTCCGCTGTTGAGTGGTAAAGAAGGCAGCTATTCTGTTATAGGTAGAGGAGCAGCAGTTATCTATATAAACAACAGAAAGATAACCGACGCAACTGAGATAGAACGTCTTAACTCGTCAGATATTAAGGACATTGAGGTTGTAACCAATCCGGGAGCTCGCTACGATGCCACGGTGAGTGCCGTTATCCGCATTCACACGGTGCGTAAGGTGGGCGACGGCTTCGGTTTCGATGTACGTACGTCAGCTTATTATTGGGAAAACTGGGACACTAACAATCAGCTCAATATGTATTATCGCCGCAATGGTTTGGAGCTGACGGCTGGTTCGGCTTACAATATTGACAATAGTCTAAACAAACAAACCACTACCAACGAGGTACAGACCGCCAATTTGTGGACTAACAAGTGGACAAGCGATAGCCATAGTTGTAATACAAACAACAATTATACGCTTTCGGCAGCCTACGAGTTCAATGCCAACCACTCTGTTGGTGCGCGTTTCTTCACCAATTTGCTTGTTGGTGCAAACAATGGACATGGTGATTTCTCTACCGATGTATTTAAAAACCATGTACTCTTCGACCATATAGAGTCACGAATTAGTGCTAACTCTACTGCCATACCTAATAAAAGTCTCTCGGCTTACTACGTTGGAAAGGTAGGAAAGATAGATATAGATTTCAATACAGACTACTATTATGGTAGAGAAACTGAATACCGCATAACCACAGAGCAAAGTGCCAACTACGCCAATCGCACTGTAACATCGGCAGGAATACACACAAACAAGTTTTTTGCAACCAAGCTGGTGCTCTCTCACCCATTGTTTGGCGGCAGCCTGTCGGTTGGAAACGAGAATACTTTCACTAATCACGAACAAAATTATGTTAATCAAGAAAACGTGGTTCCCAGCACAGCATCAACCATTAAGGAACGCAATAACGCTTTCTTCTTCGAATATAGCCGACCCATGCCCATTGGTCAGCTTATGGCAGGATTGCGCTACGAGCACGTAAATTCTGATTATTACGACGAAGGAGAGTATAGTCCGGCACACAGCCGTACCTACAGCCAATGGTTTCCGTCGCTCACTTTCGCAACAAGAATAAAGGAAGTAGGCTTGCAACTCTCTTATTCGGCAAAGACATCGCGCCCCTCTTATAGGCAATTGGGTACAAACGTAGAGTATATGAACCGCTTTACGCGTCAGAGTGGTAACCCTACACTGAAGCCGGCCACACTGCACAACATCTCACTTGTTAGTAACTGGGACATATTTACCTTTGTTGCCAACTACACACAGACACACAACAAAATTATGTATTGGAACGAACAAGAAAGCACTGATGAGAATATAACCACTCTACGTTACCGCAATTTCAAAAACTTGCCTGTTCTAACACTGAGCCTTACCGCAGCACCGAGAATAGGAGTATGGTCTCCACAACTCATATTATTTTGCCAAAAGCAATGGTTCGACATAGAGCGTTTGGGCAGCAAGTTAGATTTAAGCGAACCGATATGGGGCATACTGTGGAACAATACATTTGATTTTAAAGACAATTGGATAGCCGAGACTCGCTTGAAAGTTACTTCTAAGGGTATAACAGAGAACAGTGAGCTTACCAGAAACAACTGTGCATTTAACTTCTCGGTACGAAAAGCGTTCCTGAACGACCGCCTTTCTGTTACTGTAGGCGTAAACGATCTGTTCAATCGCTCTGCTAATCAATTGTTGCTTTATACGAATAACTTAAGCATAGATACAAAACAAGAATTCGATAGCCGAGAATTCTATGTTACTTTGCGCTATAAATTCAACACGGCACGTAGCAAATATAAAGGCACAGGAGCAGGAGAGAGCGAGCGCAAACGATTTTGAGTGAATATGATGCATAATTGAAATGGAAAATAAGGCAGACTCTAAAAAGTATCTTTGTTAGATATCTAGAGTCTGCCTTTTGTTTGTTTCATAATATTTTGGTGGCGTTAGTGTTCTGTAGAAAAAACATAGAGGAAAGTTCGGAAAAGAAAGCGATTATACTTTATTCCATTCTAATATAACAAAGGCTATAGATATATGTTGCTACTAAACAATTTATAAGAAGCCTGAGTTAAAACAATGAGAATGAAAGATTTTATATTCTTCATCTGAATAAATATCATTCAGGTGTTATAATATAAGTTCATAAAAATTCTGATATTCTATGATGTTTAAAGTTCAATCTATGGATGTTCGAAGCTATATCTATGGATATACGAGGCTACATCTATGGATATACGAAGCTACATCTATGGATATACGAGGCTACATCTATGGATATACGAAGCTACATCTATGGATATACGAGGCTACATCTATGGATATACGAAGCTATATCTATGGATATACGAAGTTCGATCTATAGATATCTGAAACGCAATTGACAGATATCTGAAACGAGCGTGACAGATATCTGAGACAAGCGTGACAGATATCTGAAAGAAAAGTAAGTAATATCTAATAGTATTTCCTAATAAATTGCAGTATTCTATTAGATTGCTAAGTAACCAATGGAGCTGTTTACAATTCCCTTATCTAATTTATAGCTGAGTGGGCAGTTAGTGTAAGGAAGATTTGTATTGTGCTTTTACTCGTTGCTCCACTTCTTCAAGAGTTTTGCTGCTGCTTAGTCTGCCTTTTATGAGACGGAAGCCGTACCAGACGATGACCATTCCGAGTGCTGCAAGGAGGAATGTCCATACGTTGCCAAGGTTAAAACCCTGTATAAACTTTTCGCAGATAACAAATCCGCCAATAGAAACAAGGTAATCGAGCCAACTCGACGATGTGTAGCTTTTGCTTATGCGTTGATATTCTTCGTCGTTTGCGAGTAGTTGTTGGCGGTTAGCTTGCCAAAGCTGTTCAAATTCCTGTTCTGTCATAAATGTAAGTTTCTGTTTGTTCTATGTGCAAAGGTAATGAAAAAAAATGTTTTACTGTGTAGTTTTAAACATACATTAATTCACTCATAACAAAGTCGCTTACGTAAATACCGTTGCGTGTGAGGTGTAGATGATTATTGGTAATGGCGAGCAAACCCTGTGAAACGAGTGGGGCAGAGGCTTTTGCAATGTGCTCTTTGTAAGGCGACGATAAAGCAGAAAGGTCGATGCCACTTCGCGTACGTAAGGCAGTTGTAACTATATCGTCGTAGTGTGTGTTGGCATCAATAGGTTCTACTTCGTAGACGGGGCGGTTGTTTGTAATGCCATCAATGTATTTTTGTAAGTTGTCTACGTTCCAGCGGCGTGTGGCAAGGTTGTAGCTGTGTGCCGATGCGCCTATGCCAAGATAAGGTTTATTAGACCAATAAGCACTGTTGTGGCGCGAACGGAAAGGAGAAACCGCAGAATGAGTAAGTTTGGCAAAGTTGCTTATTTCATATTGTTCGTAGTTGGCGATAGCAAGGCGTTCGATAAGAGTGTCGTACATTGAGCGATAGAGTTCCTCGTCCATATCCTTTACTAAGCCTTTTTGCAGAAGTTGGTAGAGAGGAGTGCCCTCTTCGTACATCAGGCTGTAAGCCGAAATATGTTCAACGTTTAAGGCAATGGCTTTGTCGATGTCAAGTTGCCATTGTTCTATGGTTTCGTTAGGAAAGCCAAACATAAGGTCGATGGAAATATTCTCTATTCCTACACGGCGCAGACGCTCAATAGCAGTTCGCACATCGGAAGCTTTATGACGTCGGCGGAGAAACTTTAATCGTTCGTCCGAGAAAGTCTGTGCACCCATCGATATGCGATTGATAGGCAAGTGTCTGAGGTTTTCAGCAAATTCGGGAGTAATATCATCAGGGTTACACTCCAAAGATATTTCCATATCGCTGTAGTTTAACATTCTGTCGGCATAGTTATCGGCAATACAGCAGAATATCTTCTCAATGTGGCAAGCCTGCAATTGCGATGGTGTACCACCTCCAAAGTAAATAGTTTCAATGCGTTCAGCAGTGTTAGAATATTCTCCGAAAAGGTAATTCTTTTCTGTTATGGCTTCTTTGCATAATGCATCTACATACAAATCCATCGTATTTGCTTTCTCAGCGTGTGGTGTTATGGTAGAATAAAAGCCACAATAAATGCATCGGCTTGCACAAAAAGGAATATGGAAATAAAGTCCTGCCATATATTATATAAGGTGATAAGCTTTGAAACGAATTATTTCAGTGCAAAATTAATAATTTCTTTTAATACTTTTATTATTTGTAGCGAATAGTTTGGTTAGATAAAATAAAATGTATAACTTAGGCGTCAGTAGTAATAAGCATAGCTTATAACCCTACACAAAACATAATACTAACAACCTTAAGGTAGCGTTCTAACAGACTTATATGTATTGCATAGTAGACTTTTAGAAACACCTTTTAAATCTATTGTGGTTATGAGAGTATATAAAACAAACGAGATTAAGAACATTGCATTGCTTGGCAGTGCGGGTAGCGGCAAGACTACTCTTGCCGAAAGTATGTTATTTGGTGCTGGTATAATAAAGCGCCGTGGTACAGTAGAAGCAAAGAATACTGTTTGCGATTACTTTCCCGTAGAACAAGAATACGGCTATTCTGTATTTCCTACAGTGTTCCATGTAGAATGGAACAACAAAAAGCTAAACATAATTGATTGCCCTGGAAGCGACGACTTCGTAGGTGGTGCGATAACAGCATTGAATGTTACCGACCAGGCAGTGATTCTTATCAACGGACAATATGGCCCTGAAGTAGGAACACAGAACAACTTCCGCTACACAGAGAAGTTGAAGAAACCTGTAATCTTCTTAGTCAATCAATTAGATTCCGACAAATGCGACTTCGATAACGTTATGAATAGTATGCGGGAAATATATGGACCTAAATGTGTACAAATACAATATCCCACAGCAACAGGCGCAAACTTTAACAGTATTATAGATGTTTTGTTGATGAAGAAGTACAGTTGGAAACCAGAAGGAGGTATGCCTATCATAGAAGATATTCCTGCTGAAGAAATGGATAAGGCTATGGAGCTACACAAAGCATTGGTTGAAGCTGCTGCAGAGAATGACGAAACATTGATGGAGAAGTTCTTTGAGACTGAAACATTAACAGAAGACGAAATGCGCGAGGGTATTCGTAAAGGACTTATTGCACGTAGCATCTTTCCTGTATTCTGTGTTTGTGCTGGTAAAGATATGGGCGTGCGTCGCTTAATGGAGTTTTTGGGTAACGTTGTACCTTTCGTTAGCGAGATGCCAAAAATACATAACGCACGTGGAGAAGAAGTTACACCCGACTCAAATGGTCCTGAATCTGTTTACTTCTTCAAAACAGGAGTAGAACCACATATCGGAGAGGTGAGCTATTTTAAAGTTATGAGTGGAGCCATTAAGGTGGGCGACGACTTAACTAACGCAGACCGAGGATCTAAAGAACGCATCGGACAACTGTTTGCTTGTGCAGGTGCAAACCGTATACCTGTTGAGCAAGTTAATGCTGGAGATATTGGCTGTACAGTGAAATTGAAAGACGTTAAGACAGGCAATACATTGAATGGTAAGGGCGTAGAACAGCACTTCGACTTTATTAAATATCCAAATCCAAAGTACATGCGTGCCATCGAGGCTGTAAACTCTCAAGATACAGAAAAGCTTATGGCGGCATTGTTGAAGATGCGTCAAGAAGATCCAACATGGCTTGTTGAGCAAAGTAAGGAGTTGCGCCAGACTATTGTAAAGGGACAAGGCGAATTCCACTTGCGCACTTTGAAGTGGCGTTTGGAGAATAATGAAAAGCTTCAGACCGTATTCAAGGAAGCACGCATACCTTATCGTGAAACCATTACCAAGCAGGCGAAGGCTGAATATCGCCATAAGAAGCAGAGCGGTGGCGCAGGACAGTTTGGCGAAGTGCACCTCATCGTAGAGCCATACGCAGAAGGAATGCCCGATCCAACAATGTATAAGTTCAACGGACAAGAGTTTAAGATGAATATAAAAGGTAAGGAAGAAAAGACATTGCCTTGGGGCGGTAAGCTCGTTTTCATCAATTCGGTTGTAGGTGGAGCCATCGACACACGCTTTATGCCAGCTATTTTGAAGGGTATTATGGACTGTATGGAACGCGGACCATTGACTGGAAGCTACGCTCGCGACGTTCGCGTGGTTGTTTACGATGGTAAGATGCACCCAGTAGACTCTAATGAACTTTCGTTTACACTTGCTGCTCGCCACGCTTTCTCTGATGCTTTCAAAATTGCAGGACCGAAAATTCTCGAGCCAATCTACGATTTGGAAGTGTATGTGCCGGGCGATTACATGGGCGACGTAATGAGCGACTTGCAAGGACGCCGTGCCATGATAATGGGAATGGACAGCGAAGCGGGTTACCAGAAGCTGCAAGCTAAGATTCCTTTGAAAGAATTGGCAAGCTATAGTATTTCGTTGAGTTCGCTTACTGGTGGTCGTGCAAGTTTTACCACCAAGTTCTCAAGCTACGAACTAGTGCCTAACGAACTCCAGCAAACCCTCATTGCTGAACACGAAGCAGAAGTTAAGGACGAAGACGAATAGACTAAAGGAACTCTTTTGCATTTGCAATATATATAAGAACCGTAAGAGCCGACATGCCGTACAGCGTGTTGGCTCTTGCTATTTAAAGCCAGTTTTACCACAAAATCAAGGCTGATAATGAACTCAGTGTTATGTCTAAAAAAAAGTGTATCTGTAAAGTGCAGTGTTCTAATATGATGTGATGCGCTAAAGAATATAGCGTTATATCCAGTTTAATATGATATCAATTTCGTCTAAACATATAGAGAATGGAGACCGAAAGAGCTATAATATATTCGTCTAATAATAGATACGCACAAAGTCATTTAACGTGCTTTTAAGTGCAAACTGTTTATAACATTTGGGATATTCGGATATTTATCTTACTTTTGCAGTATAGAATATATTTGGTATGACAAGCGATAGTATAGTAATAATTCCTACATACAACGAAAAAGAGAATATGGAGAATATTATCCGAGCTGTTTTCGGTTTGGAGAAGTGTTTTCATATCTTAGTAATAGACGACGGAAGTCCTGATGGAACAGCACAGATTGTACACCGACTCATAAAAGAAGAGTTTGCCGACCGCTTATTTATCATTGAGCGTTCAGGTAAGTTAGGACTTGGCACCGCTTATATACGTGGTTTCAAATGGGCATTGGAGCATGGCTATGACTATATATTTGAGATGGACGCAGACTTCAGCCACGACCCTAACGACCTTCCTCGCCTATATGCCGCCACGCACGACGAAGGCTTCGATGTGGCTGTCGGTTCACGTTATGTAAGCGGAGTGAATGTGGTAAACTGGCCCATCGGACGTGTCCTGATGAGCTATTTTGCCAGTAAGTATGTTCGTTTTGTAACAGGCTTCCATGTTCACGACACCACAGCAGGCTTTGTTTGCTATCGTCGGAAGGTGCTCGAAACCATTCCACTCGACGAAGTTCGCTTCAAAGGCTATGCTTTCCAGATAGAAATGAAGTACACTGCGTATAAAATAGGATTTAAGATTAAGGAAGTACCCGTTATATTCGTAAACCGAAGAGAAGGCACAAGCAAGATGAGCGGAGGCATATTCTCGGAAGCCTTCTTTGGTGTGATGCGTTTAAGAATGGACGGTTGGTTCAGGAAATACCCCACTATAAAGAATTAAATTACAGCATAGTAAAAGAACGCTTTCGCATCGAAGGCGTTCTTTTATACGTTTAGAAACAAGCTTAATTTTATTGTTTTCACGATGAAGCATATCACAAGAGATGAAGCTTTAAAACTATTGGTGCGCAATAATCCCGAACCAGTTGCGAGTCATTGCGATAAATCTATGTGGTGGTTCATAACTCGTGCCGTTGGCGGACTATGGATTCAGCACCCACTCAAAATGATAGTGTCATGGCTTTATCTGCTTATGTTACCTTTAATTTATGTGCAGAAAAGCATAGGATTTGCCATAATAGGCATATCCATTGTATTCTTCTGTATTCTTGCTTATTATTTTTATCTCTACAGAAAGCTATACAAAGCATTAAGAGAGAATACTTATCGCATTGATGAAGATGGTATATCGGTGTCGATAACCACAGTTGATGGCGTTTTGGCACGCTATCTTACCACGCCGTTCTCGCTGATTAAGGATATATGGTTGGCTCAAAACTACATCTATATCGAAACGGAAGACAAAACAGATATAGGCGTTGTCTACCTCTTTTCAGACGAACCAGAACGCATTTTGGGCAATATCGTATCGTATATGCAGTTGGAGAAGAAAGCCAAAGAAGACAAACCAATACCTTATTATAGTGCGGAGGAACGCACAAACCTAAGAAACTTTGTGGAAGAACGCTTTGGAAAGATTGACGCTGTACTAAACGATACCGATGGCGAAGGTTTCCCGGTGGACATTGCTGCAATTCCTCCCAGTCCGCAACACAACTACTGGACGCTTTGCACCATAGGGGCAGGAGCCATTCGTGTGCCCAACCAAGAATATTACAAGCAATCGGACAATGGCGAAACAACTTTCGATGCAACCAAATACACCGAAGGCTTTGTGGTGGAACACTTTGAATATGTTATGTATCTGCCGCCCGACTGGAACGTAACCGATGCCGATTTAAGCAAAGACAGCAACTATTGGTATCTCCACTTGTTGCGCGATGTAGTGCAATATACCTACTATAACTTCCAGTTTCAGCTTGGCGACACCTTAAATTATAATGATGGCGATAGTGAGCAACTATCGTTCGACCATTCGACCGACTTTTATGCAGCATTGATTTTGTGCCCATTACCCGATGTTGCTAACGAACAGTTTGCCAATATCGAAGGTCGCACCATTCAGTTCTTTCAAGTTGTGCCTATCACTACAGAAGAAGCTAACTATTTGAGTAGGCATTCTGCTGCCGATTTTCTGAAGAAATATATGGATATAAGTGCTATTCAACTGGATAACGAGTCTAAACAAGTGAAGCACGAACGCTATTCAAAGGCTATTATATCGCACTTCGAACGCCATATAAAGGGAGCAAACGTAGTAACAATGTACTCACATAAGAGCTAAAAAACTTGCTACTTAATGGAAGAAAAACTACAGCTATAAATGTTTTAAGTTATTTGAACAAGTAAGTGCTTGTAAGTGTTATATAAATTCAGTAGAAAATAGCTAAAGCGGTTATATGCGACACCTGTTAGGTGCTCAGCAATTTAATAGAATTTCTCGAATATTCTATAAAAAGAATAAGATATTTAGGCTACTTTTATTTTAGATATCTGTTTCGTTCGTTTCAGATATCTGTCGCATTCGTTTCAGATATCTGTCGCGTTCGTCTCAGATATCTGTCAATTGCGTTTCAGATATCTATAGCTTGCGACACGTATATCCATAGATATAACTTCGTATATCCATAGATATAACTTCGTATATCCATAGATATAACTTCGTATATCCATAGATGTAACTTCGTATATCCATAGATGTAACTTCGTATATCCATAGATATAGCTTCGTATATCCATAGATGTCGTTTCGTATATCCATAGATGTCGTTTCGTATATCCATAGATGTAACTTCGTATATCCATAGATGTCGTTTCATATATCTATAGATAGTTGTTCAGGTATCATAACAAGCCAGAAACTTTAACCTTTTATTCTATAATACTATAGTGGTGTGTATTCAGATGAAAACTACGAAACGTTCTATTCTGCAATGTTTCAATTTACGTGCTATTATAAGCATCTAACGACGAATGTGTTGTTCCTAATTTGTTTATATCTGTGTGAACTCTATAATAATAGTATTCTTTTGTTCTACTGCAGCATTATAGATAGCAAAAGCGGTTGTTTCGCATTGCAAAACAACCGCTTCTGTAAAACAAGAGAATAGTATTACTACAACTAAAGTATAAAAACTTTAAGCAATTATATAAGCTTTATTTTAGTGCTTACATAACACCGTCTTCGCGAAGTTTCTGTTGCCATTTCCATGCAGAAGCCAAAACATCTTCCAGCGGAGTATTAGCTTTCCAGCCCAACACCTTATTGGCTTTGGTGCAATCGCCCCAAATTTTCTCTATATCACCTTCGCGACGTGGTCCGAACTTCCAATTCACCTTTACACCAGTAGCCCTTTCAAAAGTGGTTACAATTTCTAGCGTAGAGTTTCCTTTACCAGTTCCAATGTTGAAATATTCAATCTTGTCAGTATCTTTGTCTAATACACGTGTCATCGCCGCTACGTGAGCTTTTGCAAGGTCTACTACATAAATGTAATCGCGTATACAAGTACCATCTTCGGTGTTGTAATCGTTGCCAAAAATGGTAAGTTGTTTGCGTATTCCCATAGCAGTTTGCGTAACATAAGGAATAAGATTGTTGGGCACACCATTAGGCAATTCGCCAATAAATGCAGTAGAGTGTGCACCTATTGGATTGAAATAGCGAAGCACAATGCTCTTTATAGGTGCACCGCTGTGAATGTAATCGTAAATAATTTGCTCGTTAATCTCTTTTGTGTTTCCGTAGGGCGATGTAGCTTTTTGGTGTGGTGCATCTTCAGTAACAGGTAAGTTCTCTTTGTTAGGCTGTCCGTAAACGGTGCACGAACTAGAGAATATAATACCTTTTACGTTATATTTAGGCATCATTTCCAATAAGTTAATGAGCGAAACAACATTGTTGCGATAGTACATTAACGGTTTTTCAACACTTTCGCCCACAGCTTTTGATGCTGCAAAGTGAATAATTCCATCAATGTTCGGATATTTTTTGAATAGGCGTTCGGTAGCATCTTTATCTTCAAGATTTACTTGTTCAAATGCTGGTCGTATTCCTGTTATTTTCTCTATACCATCGAGAACCTCTATTTTAGAGTTTGAAAGATTGTCTGCTATCACTACATTGTATCCTGCCTCTTGCAGTTCTACCGTTGTGTGCGAACCTATAAAACCAGTTCCACCTGTAACTAAAATTGTTTGTTTCATATCTTTTTAATGAATATTTTTGCAAGTAACTTATTGTTGTTCTTTATAAGAATAACGAGCGAGCCTCTTATTTATGTGTGCAAAGATACTTAGAAATTAGCAGGTAGGGTTATAAAAATAATATTATTTATTAAAAAAGGTACGATTGTACCCCTATAAATAAAAAGTTTTACTAACTTTGCCATTGTTTAAACAACCATCAACAGTTCTTTAATTGTTTTTTATTATGGAGCAAACAATGCAACAAATAGAGCGCTTTCTAAAAAAGATAGCACAGAAGTTTCCATCAACACAGGAACCAATAGTTATGACAGATATCCACTTAAGGGTGTCGCAATTCAGTGGAGACCTTATGGCTTTCGACGATGAAGGAAACGAAATAACACGCTGTGTAGTTGAAGAATGGATTGAAAACAATAATGACGATTTCTATAAAAACATTACAGCACAGTTGCGTAGCGAGTCTTTAAAACTGAAAGATGTTGTAGATAACTTCGGTATAATAAAACCTTATAGTCTTGTTTTAGAAGACGAAGAAGGCGAAAACATAGCCGAACTGTACGTGGCAGATGGTGATACAATTATTGTTGGCGACGAATTATTACCAGGATTAGAGGAAGACCTCGACGAATTTCTAAAGAAACTAATACCTTAAACGAAAGGATATAAAAGTATGAAGAGAGCCAGAAAAGCTGTCTTGTTACTATTGTCAACAATATTCTCTATTGCTGCCGTTGCACAACGCCACAGCATTCTGAACGAAAACATACGGTCGTTACAAGTTGTGGCAAATCAAGACTGGCTTGCTTTGCCCATTATAGAAGTAGGAAACGGAGTGTTAGATATTAATTTCGACGATCTATCAACAGAGTACCATCGCTATACTTACAGCCTGCAACATTGCGAATCAAATTGGAAACCATCTACCTCGCTTTTCGAAAGCGACTATGTGGACGGCTTTGCAAATGGAAATACAATAGACGATGTAACACCTTCACTTCTTACAAACACAGCTTATACTCATTATCATCTTAGACTTCCGAACAGCAATTGTCAGCCAAAATTGTCTGGAAACTATCTGCTTACCATTTACGATGATAACGATAATGTAGCTATAAAAGTCTGTTTTATGGTGAAAGAGCCTTTTACAAAGTCGATGGGAGTTGGTTTGAATATTGTAACCAACACCGATGCTACCATAAACAACGCACACCAGCAAGTGGAAATGGAGTTGAAATATAATAGTTATAATGTAACGAATCCGCAATCGCAAATAAAAACAGTACTTCTGCAGAATAAACGATGGGACAATGCGCGATGGAATGTAAAGCCACAATATGTTATGAACGATGGCTTGCGTTGGAGCCATAATGCAAACTATATATTTTGGGCAGGCAACGAATATAGAAAGTTTGAGATTTTATCAACCAATGTAGCCGCAACAGGTATAGAACGCATTCTGTGGGACGGTAAAAACTACAACGCCTACCCCTTTATAGCATTGCCAAGACCTAACTATTTGTATGATGAAGATGCGGATGGAGCATTCTTAATACGCAATTCAGATAATAACAATATAAATACGGAGAGCGATTATGTGTTGGTTCATTTCCAATTAAGCAGTCCGCAGTTTACAAATGGCGATGTATATGTAAATGGCGACTGGACTTACGATAGATTTTTACCACAATATAAGCTAATATACGATGACCAATCGAAGAGTTATAAAGCTGTGATACCACTAAAATTAGGCTACTATAGTTATCAATATGTGTTGGTAGATGAGAATGGTAACGCTGAGATAGCACCTACTGAAGGTAACTATTATCAAACAGAAAACTCTTATCAAGCTTTAGTTTATTATAGAGAACAAGGTGGAAGAACAGATAAATTAGTGGGTTATACAGCAGTTAAATTTAAAATTAAGTAGCCGCACATTGCTACCAAGAGATATACAATAGATATATTAGTAGCAGGTTTTAATAACATATATATATATGAAAAGAACTTTATTTGCATTTATGACATTAGCATTTTGCTGTTTTGGAGCAAGAGCTCAAAACAAGAATATAACAATAACATTAGTAGAGACTTCAGATGTGCATGGTTCGTTTTTCCCATACGATTTCATAACGCGTAAGCCTAAAGCTGGATCGATGGCAAGAGTTGC
This sequence comes from Prevotella pallens ATCC 700821, assembly GCF_000220255.1. Lineage (GTDB taxonomy): Bacteria > Bacteroidota > Bacteroidia > Bacteroidales > Bacteroidaceae > Prevotella > Prevotella pallens. The sequence continues at coordinate 1,936,554 of NZ_GL982513.1, read as the reverse complement.
TACTTTTATAAACGATTTAAGACAGAAGAAAGGCACAGAGAATGTGTATCTTCTAGATAACGGAGATATTCTGCAGGGACAACCAATAAGTTATTATTACAACTATATTGATAAACAACAAGAGAACATTGCTGCTAGTGTCGTAAACTTTATGCACTACGATGCAACAACTGTTGGAAACCACGATATAGAAACTGGACACGCTGTTTACGATAAATGGATTCGCGAACTGCATTGCCCTGTATTGGGAGCAAATATTATTGATACGAGAACACAAAAGTCTTACGTATTGCCTTATACCATAATAAAGAAAAAGAACGGTGTGAAAGTAGCCGTTGTTGGTATGCTTACTCCTGCTATACCCAATTGGTTAGAAGAGAACTTATGGAAGGGATTACGTTTTGAGGATATTGTCTCTTCGGCGAAGAAGACAATAGCAACATTGAAAGCTAACGAGAAACCCGATGTTATTGTAGGACTTTTCCACTCTGGTTGGGACGGTGGCATTATTACACCAAACTATGTTGAAGATGCATCTAAAATGGTAGCAGAAGAAGTAGATGGTTTTGATGTGGTGTTTTTCGGCCACGACCATAAACCGCACAATTCAATAGAAACTAACAAAGATGGTAACGAGGTGGTGTGTTTAGACCCTGCGAATAATGCACAGAGAGTAGCAGTGGCTACTATAACCTTAGCACCTGTAAAGAAAAAAAATAAAAGTGGTAAGCAGTTCAATGTTGTTAAGAAGTGGGGCGAATTAGTTAGTGTATCCGATTTAGCTATAGACAAACCATTTATGGCACACTTTGAAAAGCAAATAGACAAGGTAAAACAGTGGGCTAACACAGAAATAGGACGCTTTGATAACACTATTAGTACGAAAGATTGTTTCTTTGGTAACTCGGCTTTCAACGATTTAATTCTCAATCTAGAACTTCAGATAACGAAGGCTGATATTGCTTTCAATGCTCCTTTAGGTTTTAATTCTGTCATTAAGGCAGGACCTATCACAGTGGGCGATATGTTTAGTTTGTACAAATATGAAAACCAGCTCTACGTTATGCGCTTAACAGGTAAAGAGATAAAGAACTATTTGGAAATGAGTTATAATCTCTGGACAAATACAATGAAATCGCCCGACGACCATTTACTATTGCTTTCTAACGATACAAGAGACGATTCGCAACGCTTAGGCTTTAAAAACTTCTCGTTTAATTTCGACTCTGCTGCTGGTATAGACTACGAAGTAGATGTAACGAAGCCTTATGGACAGAAGGTTAATATAATTAAAATGAGTAATGGGCAACCGTTTAATGAGGCTAAATACTATAATGTGGCTGTTAATAGTTATCGTGGTAACGGCGGTGGAGAACTCTTAACAAAAGGCGCTGGTATACCACACGATGAACTAAAGAAGCGCATTGTTTGGCGAAGCGACCGTGACCAACGTTACTATCTTATGGAAGAAATTAAGAAAGCTGGTACTCTAAATCCGCAACCCAATCATAACTGGAAGTTCGTTCCTGTAGAGTGGACTGATAAGGCTGCTGCTCGCGACCGTAAATTACTCTTTGGAGAATAGGTATAATGTAACACAAGGAAAGGAAATATAAGAAAAATGAAATGCTTTTGGTTTGTGTTTTGTAAAACCGATATTGTATTAGAAAAAACAACTGGTGGTTATACTATTCCATTGTTAGACGACTGTCCAACTCCATTAAAAGAGTGGTCGCAAGTATTAGAAATAGGAACTATGCCCGATGATGGTACGCCTATTAAGGCTGTAAGCATAGATATGCCATTGACCGATAGTCCTATATTCGAAATGTGTGGACTACGTAACAGCTATTATAAATTGTCGAAAGCTCTCTATTTAATGGCTGGTAAATGTTACGAACTGCTTTATTGGAACCAAAATACACGTTTCTGTGGTGTTTGTGGGACACCTACAAAGTTGCATACCAACATATCGAAACGCTGTCCAAATTGTGGAAAGGAGATATGGCCACAAGTGTCTCCAGCCGTCATAGTACTGGTGCATCGTGGTGATGAGATTCTTTTAGTGAGAGCAAATAGTTTTAAAGATAATCATTATGGTTTGGTGGCTGGATTTGTAGAGACTGGAGAGACTCTCGAAGAAGCGGTGCATAGAGAAGTATTCGAAGAAACTGGTATACGCATAAACAATCTTCGCTACTTTGCTTCACAACCATGGCCCTATCCAAGTGGTGTTATGGTGGGTTACAATGCCGATTATGTGGAAGGTGAAATACATTTGCAATGGAGCGAACTTTGTAAAGGTAGTTGGTTCACGAAAGACAATTTGCCTAATTTGCCCGAGAAGCTTTCTATTGCACGAATGTTAATAGACCATTGGCTTGAACAAATGAATAGTAATAAACAATAATCTTAAATACAAATAAAACAATCTATGAAGATTTTAGAAAAAGCTTTAGGTTTCGACCCTAAAACAATGAAGTTGCGCACCGAACTGATTGCTGGTGTAACTACGTTTCTCACTATGAGTTATATTTTGGCGGTAAATCCGTCTATTCTTATGACTACTGGTATGAGTCAAGGTGCACTATTTACCGCTACTGCTTTGGCTTCGGCTATTGCTACGCTTCTATTGGCATTTATGGCTAAGTTGCCTTTTGCGCAAGCACCGTCAATGGGACTTAATGCCTTTTTTGCTTATACGCTTTGTCAAGCAATGGGCTATTCGTGGCAAAATTCGCTAGCTATCTTGCTCATCGAAGGCGTTATATTTATGTTAATAACGTTTTTCAACGTGCGAGAGATGATATTCAATGCTATTCCTAACAATTTGCGTTATGCTATTTCTGCTGGTATTGGTATGTTTATTGCCTTTATCGGACTTAAGAATGCAGGCATTATTGTTGCGAAAGAGGGCACATTCGTTGGGTTAGGCGAATTTACTACACCATGCTTGTTAGGTATTTTTGCTACTTTGCTTAGTGGTGTACTAATGGCGCGCAATGTTAAAGGCTCGTTGTTTTGGGGCATTATAGCTACTACGTTGATTGGTATTCCATTGGGCGTTACTGTATTCCCAGACCATTGGTTGCCTGTTTCTGCTCCACAAGATATATCGCCTATCTTTTGCAAGTTCGACTTCTCTGGCTTGTTGAATCTTAAAACATTTCTTGTGGTATTTTCTCTACTAATTGTGAATATTTTTGATACCATAGGAACGCTTATGGGGTTGGCAGAGAAAACTGGTATTGTGCGCGAAGATGGAAGCATTCCACATGTGAGCGAAGCTATGATGAGCGATGCTATTGGAACTACTTGTGGGGCTATGCTTGGTAGTTCTACCATATCAACATATATTGAAAGTGCTAGCGGAATAGCTGAAGGTGGTCGGTCGGGCGTAACTTCTCTTGTTGTGGGCGTTATGTTTTTACTGTCTCTATTCCTTTCACCCATCTTTTTGCTCATACCAAGTGCTGCAACAAGTGGTGCACTTATTATGGTAGGTGTGTTAATGCTCGATTCTGTGAAGAAGATAAACCTACAGGATATGACCGAAGCTTTCCCTGCCTTTATCACTATGATAACAATGGTGTTGTGCTATTCCATTGCAGATGGAATTTGTTTAGGCATTCTGTCGTTTGCCATAATGAAACTTTGCACAGGTCGTTGGAAAGACTTGAACTGGACTCTCTGCATTCTGTCTGTGCTTTTCATTCTTAACTTTACATCAGATAAGCTCTTCAGCTTCATTGCTTATCTCTTTATGAATTAAGCTTATTTGTTGCATACATTATAGTTTCCTTAATGTTTTCTATGTGCTTAAAACATTTTATAGCCTATAGAACATTAGGGAAACTATAATCTATTATTTCTACCGACAACCATAGAGAAACTAGAAAATTCTGACTTCCTATAACTTTTTAAGCGCGACACGCTGTTTAATATATCTCGACGCATTTGTAGCGTTGTTAAATTGTTTTATAATATAGAGGAAGAGACATACCGTGCGAGTTTGCATTTGGCTACAATCAAATAAAATTCTTATTGTAGCATAACCATATTTTTATCTCAATAGAACAGCGCAGGAGATAATTTGTAAACTAGAGTTATAGTAATAAAGTATGCCCAAACATAAATAAATACGAAACAGCATATTGTTTTTCAGATGCTTATAATAGCACTTAAATTGAAACATTGCAGAATAGAACGTTTCATAGTTTTCATCTGAATACATACCACTTTGGTATTACAAGTTAAGCATATAAAGAATCTGATTTGTTATGATACCTGAACGGCAATCTATGGATATACGAAGCTACATCTATGGATATACGAAGTTATATCTATGGATATACGAGGCTACATCTATGGATATACGAGTCGCAATCTATAGATATCTGAAACATAATTCTCAGATATCTGAAACGTACTTCTCAGATATCTGAAACACACCTCTCAGATATCTGAAACAAGAATACTACATCAGGTTGCTTTTATAAACATTAAAGATATCTATTTGAATAGTCTGTACCCGTGGGCACTGCTTGTAATACCCTTACCTATTTTTTACAATCCATTTATTTGGTCTAAAGTAACTATAAATGCACAAAAAAGCTGAACTCCTATTACAGAATTCAGCTCTAATAAAATGTTTCTATTAAGTAAATTGCTCCCTTAGAAAGGCGCAACTTTTAGTATCTATATGCTGTTGAGTTATCCAAAGAAATGAAATTCGCCCAATAGGAACAACATTCCATAGCCTATAATAAGCGATATAAGACCACAAGTGAGACCAGCCTTTAACATATCTTTCTGGTGAATTAAGCCAGTAGAATATGCAATAGCATTTGGAGGAGTAGATATAGGCAAGCACATTGCAGTAGAGGCAGCAATGGCAATACCAATAAGCACAGTGCTGGTACCACCAATAACACCAAGCTTATCGCCCATAGCACGGCATACAACTGCTAAGATAGGCATTAGAAGCGCTGCTGTGGCTGTATTTGAAATGAAGTTCGACAAGAAATAGCAAATGAAACCAGAAACCACAAGGATAACAATAGGACTCCAGTTGCCGAATGGGATACTCTCAATAGCAACATCTGCCAATCCAGAACCATTCATACCAAGACCCAATGCAAAGCCTCCGGCTACCATCCAAATAACACTCCAGTCAATTTGTTGTAGGTCTTTGGCTGTAATAACACCAGTTATAGCAAATACTCCCATTGGAATCATCGATACAGTGTTAGTGTTTATACCAGTAACCTCTTTCGGAATAACCCATAATAAGATAGTAACAATGAAGGTAGCAATAACAACATACATTCTCCAACCACGATGAATCTCACCCGTTATCTTTAATTCAATAGTCTTTTTATTAAATGGGAAGAAATAGAGAATGACACGCCAGCTAATGAGAAGCAATATAATAACAAGTGGCGCCATTACAAGCATCCATTGTCCGAAGCTAATTCCAAGGTTCAAACCATCAGGGTCGTTCAAGAACTTCATTGCAATCATGTTAGGAGGTGTACCAATAGGTGTACCCATACCACCTAAGTTAGCTGCCAATGGAATAGACATTGTGAGTGCAATACGCCCTTTTCCATCTGCAGGAAGCGATGCAAACACAGGTGTGAGGAACGTTAACATAAGTGCAGCCGTAGCTGTATTAGATATAAACATAGAGAATATACCAGTTATGAAAAGAAAACCTAACAGTACGTTCTCGCTCTTCTTACCGAAAGGGCGTATCATATTCTTTGCTAACAACGTGTCGAGACCCGACTTAGATGCAGCAATAGCAAGAATGAACCCTGCTAAGAATAACATGATAATAGGATCAGCAAACGATGCCATAATGTCTTTAGACTTCAATAGCTCGCCTATTCCATCGCCTTTGAACACTTTAAACGAATTTTCTGATACAGTTATGCACATAATGGTCATAATAGACAACGATGTTGCCCACGCTGGAATACATTCGGTGAGCCACGATAGTGTTGCAAAAACAAAAATTGCAATAATGCGTTGCTGCACAACCGTTAGACCATCAATATCGAACACAGAGATGGGAAGATTCCAAACAATGGCTGTTATTGCCACAATTCCTAATAGTTGCCACACCTTCTTCATCTCAATGTGTGTGGACAACGTGTTCAAATTACTTTCTGACATAGTAAAATTCTACTTGATTTAATGTTAATTGTTTATATAGTAAATGAAATAGGGTGCTAAATTACGAAAAACTTTCTATTCTTACAAAGATTAAAACCTTTTTTGTAATTTTGCAGGAAATATTCTTTTATTATGCGTAGATTACAGATTCTATACATCTTATTATTAGGTTTATGTTTCGGTTGCAGTAACAATAAAGCTAAATTGGCTCATACCGACAACACAACAGATAGTACATTAGTGTTTAAGTATGCCGAGAACATAAAAATGGAACATACTCCAGAAGGCATAAAAGTAACGCTTTCCAATCCATGGAAGAAAGGAGAAACGTTACATACCTACTATTTAGTGGACAATGCTGAGAAGGCAGATAAACCTTCAGACGGTACTCTTATACAAGTGCCTATACATCGAGGGGTATTCTTTACCACAGCACATGCTAACCTTATGGAAATGTTGGGAGTACAAAAAGCCATTGTTGGTGTTGCTGATGCGAAGTATATGCTAATACCCGATGTACAACAAAGATTGAAAACAAAAAACATTGCCAACTGTGGCGATGGTATGAAGCCAGATATAGAGAAGATAATCGACATTAAACCAGATGGCTTACTACTCTCACCATTTGAGAATAGTGGTGGCTATGGTAAATTAGATGAACTTAAAATACCTATTATAGAATGTGCAGAATATATGGAGACTTCTGCGTTAGGACGTGCAGAGTGGATGAAGTTTTATGGTATTTTATTTGGTTGTAAGCAGACAGCTGACTCTTTATTCAAAGTTGTTGAGCATAATTATCTTTCATTAAAGGCTAAGGCAAAAACTTCTAAGCAAACTCTTTCGGTACTTCCCGACCGTAAGACTGGGAGTGTGTGGTATATGCCAGGAGGTAAAAGTAGTGTAGGGTTACTTTATAAAGATGCCAACGGAAAGTATGCATTTGCTAACGATAACAAGAGTGGAAGTCTAGCTCTACCATTTGAGACTGTATTAGACAAGATGGGGCAAGCTGACTTCTGGATTTTCAGCTACTACGGCGACTTCAATAAACAGCAACTTCTAGCCGAATATCAAGGCTATGCCGCTTTAAAACCTTTCAAAACAGGCGAGATATATGGTTGTCAAGTAGACAAGATACCTTACTTCGAAGAAGTTAGTTGGCGTCCAGATTGGCTTTTAAACGACCTAATTCAGCTTTTTCACCCCGATTTAAAGTCAGGTTCTATGCGTTATTATCACCATTTATAAATGGAAAGAAGTTTATTAAGGTAGACAGAAATACTTTTAGATAATGAAAAAGAACACTTTGGCATTTGTATTATTGCCACTTGGCATTGTTATTCTGTTCCTGCTGAATCTATATATAGGTTCTGTTCGTATTCCATTTAACGATATAGTAGATATCTTTTTAGGACAATTCGATGGTAAAGAGAGTTGGCGTTTTATTGTTTTAGAGAACCGTTTACCACAAGCTATTACGGCAATGTTCTGCGGTGGAGCACTCTCCGTTAGTGGCTTAATGTTGCAAACTGCTTTTCAAAATCCATTAGCTGGACCTGATGTGTTTGGAATCAATGCAGGAGCAGGTTTGGGAGTTGCTCTTGTAATGCTGCTTTTAGGAGGCAATGTTTCTACTGTTTTATTTTCGGTATCAGGCTTTATGGCTGTGTTAGTTGCCGCTTTTGCAGGTGCAATGGCTGTAACGGCACTAATATTTTTCTTCTCACTCATTATTAGAAACAGTGTAATGCTCCTTATAATAGGTATTATGGTTGGTTATATGTCATCGTCTGTAGTTTCGTTACTCAATTTCTTTGCAACCGAAGAAGGCGTAAAAAGCTATATGATATGGGGTATGGGCAATTTTGGAGGAGTGTCTATGGAGCATATCCCAATGTTTATGGCTATTGTAAGTATTGGTATTTTTTGTTCGCTACTACTGATGAAACCGCTCAATGCCTTGCTACTTGGTGCACAATATGCAGAGAGTTTAGGTTTTAACACACAACGAATACGCAACTATTTGCTTGTTGTTACAGGGTTGTTGTCTGCAATTACCACTGCTTTTTGTGGCCCGATAGGTTTTATAGGATTGGCAGTACCACATATAGCACGACTTTTATTAACTACAGAGAATCATCGCTTACTGTTACCATCTACTATTCTTAGCGGTGCATTAATAGCTCTTTTGTGCAATCTTATTTGCTATTTGCCTGGCGAAGGTGGTATTATTCCACTAAATGCAGTAACACCTTTAATAGGTGCACCTGTGGTGATTTATGTGCTTATGAAGTCGAAAGGATAGTAACTCAATGAAAAATAAATCAATTACCTTTAGCAGTTAGATTATTTTTTGTAGTTTTGCAAGTGAAATCGATAGCTAAAGCTATGCGGTTAATCTAATTTAATAAGAAATGAACACAACTAACTTATCACCATTCAAACGAACTGTTGTAGGTGTACAATTCCTTTTTGTAGCTTTCGGTGCTACTGTTTTAGTTCCATTACTTGTAGGACTCGATCCAGCTACTGCCCTTTTTACAGCAGGCATTGGTACTTTTATTTTCCATCTCACCACAAAAGGTAAAGTTCCTATATTCCTTGGATCATCATTCGCTTTTATTGCACCTATTCAAAAAGCGTCAGAACAGTGGGGAATGCCTGGAACATTGGCAGGTATTATAGGTGTCTCGCTGGTTTATTTTGTTATGTCGGCTCTTATAAAATGGCAAGGTAGAAAACTGTTAGACCGACTTTTCCCGCCTGTTGTTATAGGACCAGTTATAATCTTAATTGGACTTTCGCTTTCTAGCTCGGCAGTAGATATGGCTAAAAGTAACTGGCTTTTGGCTGGAATATCGCTTTCTGTGGCTATTTTAGTGCTTACTTTGAGTAAAGGACTTATAAAACTTGTGCCTGTAGTTTGTGGTATCGTTGTAGGTTATATTGTTGCAGTTTGTGCGGGAGACGTAGACTTCGCTAAAGTGGCAGCTGCACCTTGGTTTGCATTGCCACCAGCATTGGCAGACTTTCATTTGCCACAATTTGCTTGGGAACCATTTATTTTTATGATACCAGTAGCAATTGCACCTGTTATAGAACATATTGGCGATGTTTATGTGGTAGGGGCTGTGGCGCAGAAAGATTTCGTAAAAGACCCCGGTCTGCATCGAACAATGCTTGGCGATGGATTGGCTTGTCTTGCTGCAAGTTTCTTCGGAGGACCTCCTGTAACTACTTATAGTGAAGTTACAGGTGCTATGAGCATTACGAAAATCACCCAACCGCAAGTAATTCGTATTTCAGCGGCTACGGCTATTGTTTTTTCTGTAATTGGAAAGCTTAGTGCTTTACTGCAAAGTATACCATCTGCTGTGCTTGGCGGCATTATGTTGCTCCTTTTTGGTACCATAGCTTCGGTTGGAATACAGAACCTTATACAACATAAGGTGAACTTAAACCACACTCGAAACACTATCATTATTTCGGTAACACTAACCATTGGTATTGGCGGAGCTATTCTTACATACGGCAATTTCGCAATGAGTGGTATCGGCTTGTCTGCCATTGTGGGTGTATTCTTAAATCTTGTGTTGCCACATCCAAAGGAAGAAGACGTAAAAGAATAAGGGTTTATAAAGGTTTGTTTGCCACAAATAGTAAGTAACCCTGCGGAGATAACTGGATAAAAACACAGTTATTTCCGCTTTTTTATTGTTATATGGTTTAGTCTATTAAACATAGCTAAAATCAGAATATTATAGAATAAGAAAATTCATAATCCTCGTCAGAATAAATATCTTTTAAGCATTATAATGTATAGCCATTAGAGTTGTAGTTCTTTATGATATCTAATACGCAACCGACAGATATCTGAGACAAATGTGATAGATATCTGAGACGAACGTGATAGATATCTGAAATAAAAGAAACCAAAAACAGATGTTTTATACCTTTATTATATAGATGTTCTATGTATATCTTTTTAATGTGGAGCGTATAAAATATATTTTATTATAATAAAAGACTTAAAAACTCGTTATAAGTACGAATATTATTAAAAAATGAAAGTAACAAATGAAGAAGTCCTTATTTTTATTTATATCTTGTTGTGTTATAACAATGTTCCTAACATCGTGCCACAAAGAAGCAGAACTAACTCCTGAACAAGAGAAAACTATAGCTGTACGTAAACTTTATTATGGACAGATATTGGGACAATGGTATTACTACGAACAAGATGCGACAACCTACAACTACATAGCCTATAATTTCAAGCCAAAGGGACAGTTGGAAACCCATGAGAAGGTGGCTGTGCGAAAGCGAATAAACGGTGGAGCTACGGCAACATATAGCGATTGGGAAGTAAAAACAGATACTATAATTAAAGGAAAGTGGGATTTAGGTTGGAAAGAAGAATATGGCGAGATGTATCTTTCCACATCAGAAGAAAACGGTAAAGGACAAAGTGTAGTGCAATTTCACGGTTTAGAATATGTAAATCAGTATGAGATGGTACTGAAATACTTCGGATCAGGTAATCATTCTATGCTTTTTAAACGTGGAACCTCTACACATACAATTTAGTAAAGCTTTGCTTTTGTGAAGGAATAACCACGTTCTCCTGTCGGTAATTCGTTTATTATTCGACAGAAAAACGTGGTTATTCCTTATTTTTTCGTTATCTTTGCACCATATATATAGCGGAAAAAGAAATGGAAGTTGTAAAGAAATCACTTATGGGCCTAAATCTTTTGGAACTGAAAGCAGTTGCAAAAGAATTTGGAATGCCTGCTTTTACAGGCGGACAGATGGCAAAGTGGCTTTATATACAGCACGTAACTACGATTGATGAGATGACAAATATCTCTAAGAACAATCGTGAGAAACTAAAGGCAGCTTATACCATAGGGTGTAAAAGACACATAGATGCACAGTATTCTAATGATGGGACTATAAAATATTTATTTCCAACAGATAACGGAAAGTTTGTAGAAACTGTGTATATCCCTGATGACGACCGTGCTACTCTCTGTGTGTCATCACAAGTTGGCTGCAAAATGAATTGTCTTTTCTGCCAAACAGGAAAGCAAGGATTTGAAGGAAACTTATCGGTAGCCGACATATTAAACCAAATATACTCACTACCCGAAATAGAAAAACTAACAAATATAGTTTTTATGGGGCAAGGAGAACCAATGGACAACTATGATAATGTGTTGCGAACCACTCAAATATTAACATCTGATTATGGTTTTGCGTGGTCGCCAAAACGTATAACAGTAAGTTCTATTGGTGTTAAGAGTAAACTAAAACGCTTTCTTGAAGAGAGCGATTGCCATATTGCTATAAGTTTGCATTCGCCTATTCCAACAGAACGAGCAGAGATAATGCCTGGCGAGAAAGGAATGTCAATAGCTGAAACAGTAGAGCTGTTGCGTAATTATGACTTTTCTCATCAAAGGCGATTGTCGTTCGAATATATTGTTTTCAAAGGTGTGAACGATACAGAACGCCATGCAAAGGAAATAATAAAACTGTTGAAAGGATTAGACTGTAGAATAAATCTGATTCGTTTTCATACCATTCCTAATGTACCATTACATGGAGTGGACGACAGAAAGATGGAAGAGTTTCGTAATTATCTAACAAAACATGGTGTGTTTACAACTATTCGTGCTAGTCGTGGAGAGGATATATTTGCAGCATGTGGTTTGCTTTCTACAGCAAAAAAAATAGCCGATGAACGTACATAGACAACTCTTATTTGTTGTTTTTGTAGCTATGTTGATGCTGCTTGGGTGCAAAAATAATATAACCCATTCGGCAAGTTATGGTAAAGCCTACGAAGTAGTAGTTATTAACGATATCGATAGTTTGCTTTACAATACACTTTCGGTGCCAATGAAAGGATTACCACAAATAGAACCCACATTTGATGTTGTGGAAATAACCTCAGATAAACTCAAAGGCGATAGTAAATTGGTGCGTAATATAGTTGTACTAACCATAGATAAACGTCAAAAGCGTGTAGATATAAGCAGTAAACAGAATGTATATGCGCAACCACAGCTAATAATAAATATAGTAGCTCCATCGCAATCGAGCCTACAAATTTTCTTAAAGAAATATGGAAATGAGTTGCGTAACTATCTTATCAAAACCGAATTGCATCGTGCTCAAGGAGATATAGCCAGACAAACAAATGTGAAAGCCGCATCAACAATATATAAAATGTTTGGCATAAGAATGCAAGTACCTCCTGAATTAACAACAAGCAAGGTAGGAAAGAACTTCCTTTGGTTGTCGAACAATGCATCATCTGGTATGGTAAATCTCTGTATATATAGCATTGGGAAAGGTAAATTTGCTCAAGAGCGAGATAGTGTAATGCGTAAAAATATTCTTGGCGAACAGAAAGGAATGTATATGCGGACAGCTTCTATTGTTTCAATGGTACATGGAACGTATAATTCGGTAACAATACGGGGACTTTGGGAAATGCAAAACGATGCAATGGGAGGACCTTTCGTTGCATATTGGAAACCAAATGGAAAACGAATTGTTGTAACAGAAGTTTTCGTTTATGCACCTGAAACAAAGAAACGAAATCTTGTACGCAGATTGGAAGCAGCTCTTTACACTCGAAATAAATAAGAAAAGAAATAGAGATACATAATATTTTAAATAAGTTATGAGTAATAATAGAAAAGTGCGAGTAGCCATTACACATGGCGATACAAACGGAATAGGATACGAATTGATATTCAAAGCATTTGAGGAACCAACAATGTTGGAGCTCTGCACACCTATAATATATGGTTCTCCTAAAGTTGCTACTTACCATCGTAATGCTTTAGAGATGGAAGTAACCTTTACTATTATTAATGATATAAGTGAAGTTCAAGACAACAGAATAAATTTTATACCAGTATTCGATGAAGAAATAAAAGTAGAACTCGGTATTCCTACAGAAGAATCGGGTAATGCTGGCTTGCTTGCAATAGATCGAGCATTGGAAGATTATAATGCTGGTGGATTTGATGTTTTAGTAACTGCACCTTTAGAGAATAATGAATGTTTTCATTTTAGTGGACAAAGTAGATATATTGAAGATCATTTGCCAGCTGAAGAACCATCGCTCTCAATGCTTATAAACGAAAATATGCGTATTGCTTTGGCTACTCGTAATCTGCCATTAAAACAAGTTGCCGAATCTCTTTCTATTGAGAAAATCACCGAAAGCGGTCGTCTGTTATTTCAAAGTATACGCCGCGATTTTCGTATTTCTAATCCGCGTATAGCTATTTTAGCTCTTAATCCGAAAGCTGGAGATAATGGATTGTTAGGTTCAGAAGAACAAGAACTAATAGAACCTGCCATTGATATACTAGAGAAAGAAAATATTTTGGCATTTGGCCCATACGCAGCAGATAAGTTTTTTGCAGGTAACGATTGGGATAAATTCGATGGAATTCTTGCTATGTACTATGAACAAGGATTAACACCTTTCCGTTCGCTCACAGTAGAAGGAGGAGTTAGTTATCTTGCAGGACTACGATTGATACGTACAACTCCAGAAGTTATAGATAATTTCAGTATTGCTGGTAAAGGAATTGCCGATGCAATGCCTATGCGCCATGCTATTTTTCTTGCTATAGATATATTTCGTCATCGTAAAGAATACGATGCTCCAATGGGAAATCCATTGCCAAAGCTATATAAAGAACGCCGCGACGATAGTGAGAAAGTACGTTTTACTATTCCAAAACGTAAAGAAGAATAACAAGAAAGCAGAAAATAGCATAAACCATTGAGCCAATGAAGAAGAAGTTTCAGAATGGATTTTTCCTTTTCGGAATAGTAGTGTTAGCTATAATGGTAACACAGTTAAACTTCTCCGAAGTATGGAAAGGATTGCAGCATGCAGGCTATTGGTTCTTCGCTGTATTGTTGTTGTGGGCATTTCTTTATATATTCAATACAGCATCTTGGTATATTATTATTAAAAGTCAAACTAAGGGAGAAGATAAACGAATGGTTTCGTTTGGATATCTCTATAAACTTAGTGTGTCTGGATTTGCATTAAACTATGCAACACCAGGCGGCTTAATGGGTGGCGAACCTTACAGAATTATGGAATTGTCGCCATATATTGGAGTAGAACGTGCCACATCGTCGGTGCTTTTGTTTGTAATGACACACATATTCAGCCATTTTTGGTTCTGGTTACTATCTATTCCTCTCTTTATACTAACACAACACGTTAGTGTTTTTATGGCTATTATGTTAGCAATATGTGGAATTTTTTGTTTAACAGCTATTTGGTTCTTTTTCACGGGATATAAAAAAGGACTCGCTGTTCGTGTTATGAACCTGCTGAAACATATTCCAGGTATAAAAAAATGGGCACATAAATATGTCGAAAATAATAAAGAACGCTTAGAAAATATAGATAAGCAGATTGCAGCATTACATAATCAAGACCCAAAAACATTTATATCGGTTGTTCTTATAGAACTATCTTGCCGTATTTGTAGTGCTCTCGAGGTGTTCTTTATACTGTTAGTGTTGTTTCCAAGCGTTAACTATTTGAATTGTATCCTTATAATTTCCTTTACAACATTATTCGCAAATATTTTGTTTTTTATGCCTTTACAACTTGGAGGACGTGAAGGTGGATTTCTAATGTCAATATCCGGATTAGGTTTAACAACTAATGCAGGAATTTTTGTTGCTCTTATAGTGCGTGTAAGAGAACTTATTTGGACGGCAATTGGTTTGCTTCTTATTAAAATATCAAAAAGCAAATAGGGGCTATAATAATAGGAGAGAGGTAATTTTAATATTCTAACTTAACAAACAAAAGCATATTGAAAAATGAAACATTTAAATCTTTTTGCAGTAGGATTTGCTGCCTTTTTTGCAGCAACTCCATTACAATCGAAAGTCTATTACGTAACAACAAATGGAACAAACGATGGCACTTCGTGGAAAAAAGCTATGGGAAGTTTAGACGATGCCTTAGCAAAAGCAACTTCGGGCGATGAAATTTGGATTGCAGCAGGTACATATAAACCCACACAACTCATTAAAACTTCGAAGAAAAACTCACGACATTTTCCTCTAAAAAATGGCGTTTCTATTTATGGAGGCTTTGCTGGTACAGAGAAGAATAAAGAAGAACGTATGAAAGTAGAAGATGGTGAAGCTTACGATTATGTGAATACAACAATATTGAGTGCTGATGATGATGTTCCTGATGAGTGGATTAGAGAAACGAATGCAGAAAATCCGTATATGTTTGGGTGGAAAGTTGATAACAATATAATTCCAGGAACGGCAAATAATGCTAACCATATATTATATACGAAGGAAGAAATAACTGCTCCCGTAACAATTGATGGACTTACCTTGAAAGGTGCAAATGCAATGGTGTATAATGTGCAATGTTCAGGAGGTGCTATTTATGCTGTAGGCGATGTTACAATAACTAATTGTCGATTTATAGAAAACTCTTGTTACTTTACAGCCGAAGGAAATAAATATGCCAATGGTGCTGCTATTTATTTAATAGGTAAGAACAATGCAAAAATATCTGGCTGCTATTTTGAACGTACTTATGGTCATTCTCCAAATACACAAGCACAGGGTGGGGCAGTGTATGCCGAAAATGTAGATATAAACGATTGCTTCTTTTTAGATTGTGTTGCTTTAGATGCAGGTGGTGCTATATATAATGTGGGAGGCACCATTACCGATTGTCTTTTCGAAGGTTGTTATGCTCGTGAAGGTGGTGCAATCTATTCGACAGGCTTATTACGCGATAACGAAATAATAAGTTCTCGTGGACTTATTGGTGGTGGTATCTACAATTTAGGTACTGCAATAAATAACGTTGTTACCAATTGTTTTGCCGATTATACATTATTGGGCGACGATAAAGGTGGTGCTGGTGGTGGTGTTTATAATAAAGGAACTTTCGTGGGAGGTCTTGTTTACAACTGTACATCGTTTAATGGTGGTGGAATATATACCGATGGTGGTAAAATTATAAATAGCACAATTCAGAATAATAAGACGAGAAAGGCTACTACAAATGCAAATTTAGACTATTCTTCTAATTGTAATGTTGCAACAGATATTGTAAATACCATAAATAGTAACACTGTAGACAAAGCAAATTTTGTAGCCCCAACTAATTTTGATGGCTTTACTACCAATAAAGATTCTATTGCCGATATTTTGTTTGCTAGTTGGGAACTGCAAATGGGTAGCGAATTTGTTGATAAAGGAATGCCTATTAGTATTGAAAATTACACAGAAGATATTTATGGTAATAACCGAATAATGGGTAAAAGTATTGATGTTGGTGCAGCAGAGTTTAATCCAGCCACATTTATTACACCAATTAAGCCAGAATCTGAAGGTGTTAAACAAAACTATTATACACTTGACGGGCGATATATAGGCAATACTCGTCCAGCATTACCAGGCATTTACGTTGTGCAAACTGTAAATAAGGGAAAACTTCTGACTGTAAAGAAAATATTTATAAAGTAGTGTTTTTTATTTACTTGCTAATATTTATATCTTAACATTTACGTAATAAAAAGTTTTGATATAAGTATAGTGTCGTTACATTATAGATGAACGTTATTTAGTATAAGTTTGTTTATAATAAAAAGAGTATCTGCATATCGAATGAGAATTTGATATGCAGATACTCTTTTTATAGTTTGTATTTATTTGTATAATTGCCGTAAATGCCTTAATATCTTTTAATTAAAAGATTACTAAAGAATTTTATTTGTTCGTAAATGTTATTTTAGAGAGTATTTATATACAATTTTATTTCTATTTTTGCTTCACAAGATACTCAGAATTTCATTTTTATTGACTTATATATTTTGAATATTAAGACTATAAATGTTGCTCTGATTTAAAAAATGTTTTGCGTTATATTTTCTATTTCGCACTCAAATTAAATAACTCTGATTATAATTTTTAATTGTATTATATTTTAAAAAAGGAAAGTAATGATGAAAAAATTACGTTTGATTCAATTGGTCCTATTGTTCTTATTCACAATTGGAGCATATTCTGCAGGACCTATTTCTGGCTATTTTCGTATTAAGAATGCATATACGCGAGCCGATAAGAAACAGTATGTGCAAGTTACGGGTAAGTATCAGGCACAACCAAACCAAACTGCCGAAGCTGTAAAGACACAACCCGGAAGTGTTATTCAGTTAGACGCTGAATGGGATAACACTAAAAATATCTATACCATTAAAACTTTACGTTCGCAGGGTGTAGATGTAATTAATGGTTACTTATTGAAGGGCATAGCTATGGTAAAGGATAAAATATATGCGAAATTGAAGGAAAAGCTTACTATACTTGCTCCTTTTGCAATGGTGTATTTAGAAACCCAAGTGCTTAATAAATGGGACTTAGATATGCATTTAGAGAAAACAACTACCACAAATGGAGCAGAGGCTTATTATGCGTATGCAACAGTACCATCTATGCAACCTATTGTAGATTTTTATAATAATAATGGTAATTTGGTAAAATCGGGAATTGAGAGTGCTCTTGTCAATTATCCAGATATCCGTGATGGGTTGAAACATAACAATGCTGATGAAGTTTGGGAAGCTGTAGAAAAATATGCAGTGCAAGCACTCGAAGGACGTTTTGGAACAAGCAGCGATTTAGTAATATTGGTAAAAAGTTATGTTGATGCCGGCAGAGTTAATCACGGACATACTTATTATTTAATGGAAGGTGCCCTCGACCGAGTAACAGAAAACGGAAATGCTGTAAATAAATATCGCGAAGGAGAAGCAAAGTTTAATTTTTGCAATAATAATGCCACAGCATGGTTTGGACCAGAACTGCCAGCTGTAGGAGAAGCTGCAAAATGGATAATAGAACCTGTAGGCGAAAGTAGTAACAATTATTTTGGAGTTACCACAGCCGATAAGATGAAAGGTAAGAATAATAAGTACTTTACAACCCTCTATACCGATTTTCCAATGAAGATAATAGACAATATTAATGCTTACGTTGTGGAATCTGTTGGTACAATCGGCGAAGAAAAAGGATATGCAAAGTGTACAAAAATAGCATCGCAAGGCGAAATAATTCCTGCACAAACTCCAATTATATTAGAATTAGAAACAACTCAAAGTAATGCAAATAGATTGTTGCCTATTGCAAGTTCCAATACAATATCTACAAACAATATTCTTAAAGCTATATTTTTTGATGAGGCAAAAACAACTGTAGAAACTAACGGAAAAACAATTCGTGTGTTCAATATAAATCCAAATACTTCAGTGCGTAATCCTTTGGGATTTTATCGCTATCGTGGAACAACTGTCAAAGGAAATAAAGCATTCTTATTGGTAGATGCAAACACTTCTGGAGCAAAGTTAGACGGATACGATATGGAAAACGAAGAAACTACGGCAGGTATAGAAGAAGTTGCCACACCAAAAACAAACAACGAAGCTGTTTATTACGATTTACAAGGTAGACGTGTAGAAAAACCAAATAGAGGTATTTATATTGTAAATGGCAAGAAAGTTATAATTAAGTAAGATAGGAGAGAATAGAGATGAAAAGAAAAGAATATACAATGCCTAATTCTGAAGTTGTTGTATTGCAACTTAGCAACGAATATCTTGAAAGAACGCTTGCTGGACAATCAAAAGTGCCAGTAGGTGGCGAAACAGATGACGACGATGAAGACCCAGAAGTAGATGATATGTATTAAATTCTAACCAATTATTAGGCAATAACACTATGTGCAATTGTAAATACAATTATCTCCAGTAATTTCTAATGCCTAATTAGGTATTAAAGACTTGCCAAAGTGCACATAGTTTACACGAAATCTACATTACATATACAGTAATTAGCAGCATATTTGCCAGATGCAAATATGCTGCTTTTGTGTTTTCAAATATAGTTTTCTCTCTATGCGTATTATGAACCTGAGAAAATAATAATTATGAAATAGAAAAAAGTAATTACAAAATAAAAAATCATAATTAAATTTTCCGATACTTTTAATTATAAATTTTAAAAGGTATATTAAATACAGATTAATAGTTGAATAAAATGCCATATATATCGTCTATAGTTCTCACTCTTAATCATCTTGTTTGCCTTTATAAATAGCTGTAGATCACTGTCTCTACATTGCAAAACATATAAATCTGCTTAACAATAAAACAAAATTTACGAGAGTCTAAAATTCTATTTAAGTTTTAGTTTTGGTATTTGTATTATTAACGAGACCCCAATTTAAAATAAAATCCTTTTTCTGTTTATTAATTGTAAGAGCATAGAAGAAAGAGTATCTATAAAAAGATATTTCTTTCTAACCTTCTTGTTTTTCATATAAAGTTATGGCTTTATGTTGTTTTTCTTCAACCATAAGAATACTTAAAATAGTGTTTTTTTCGTTTTTAGGGGTTTATATGTCATTTTTATTTAGTACTTTTACAGCCCGAAATAACAACCAGAAAGGCTTAAAACGAAAATAAATGCTATTTAGCGCAATTTTATTAAGAATTTAAGCGGTTGTAGCGAAACAAAAATAATAGAATATAAAAATACAAAAATAATGGACGAGAATCAAACAGTAGACCACGATCGTATTTTAAAAATAAACATTGAGGAAGAAATGAAAAGCTCTTATATCGACTATTCAATGTCGGTAATAGTAGCTCGTGCACTTCCAGATGTACGCGATGGTTTTAAGCCAGTTCATCGTCGTATTCTTTATGGAATGCGAGGAATAGGCAATTTTAGTAATCAACCCTATAAGAAATGTGCACGTGTTGTAGGTGAAGTGCTTGGTAAATATCACCCACATGGCGATTCTTCTGTATATGGAGCCTTAGTACGTATGGGGCAAGAATGGAATATGCGTTATAAACTGGTGGACGGACAAGGAAACTTTGGTTCCGTTGATGGCGATTCTCCAGCCGCTATGCGTTATACTGAGTGTCGTTTAGCCAAAATGGGCGAACACGTAATGGACGACATTGAGAAAGATACGGTAGATATGGTGAATAACTTTGACGACACGTTGAAGGAACCAGCCGTAATGCCAACCAAAATACCTAATTTACTTGTAAACGGAGGTAATGGAATTGCTGTAGGTATGGCAACAAATATTCCGACACATAATTTAAACGAAGTAATAGATGGTTGTTGCGCATATATTGATAATCCAGAAATTACTGTAGATGAATTAATGCAATATATACCAGCACCAGATTTTCCTACAGGAGCTTATATTTATGGGTTACAAGGAGTAAAAGATGCCTACGAAACAGGAAAAGGACGCGTGGTGATGCGTGCAAAAGCCGAAATAGAAAGCGGAGAACAACACGATAAAATAGTTGTAACCGAAATTCCATACGGTGTAAACAAACAACAACTAATAGAATATATAGCCGACTTAGTGAAAGAAGGTAAGTTGGAAGGTATTTCAAACGTGAACGACGAAACAGGACGTCAAGGAATGCGTATTGTTGTAGACGTGAAACGCGATGCCAATGCTAATATTATTCTGAATAAACTATTTAAAATGACAGCTCTGCAGAGCTCGTTCTCGGTAAACTGTATAGCTCTTGTAAATGGTCGTCCACGTTTATTGAGTTTATACGACTGTGTGAAATATTTTGTAGAGCATCGCCACGATGTAACTATTCGTCGTACAAAGTTCGATTTGAATAAAGCAAAAGAACGCGCTCACATTTTAGAAGGATTAATAATAGCTTGCGACAATATTGATGAGGTAGTACATATAATTCGTGCGAGTCAAACACCAGCCGAAGCTCAAACTAATTTGGAAAAACGTTTTGAATTAGACGAATTGCAATCGAAAGCTATTGTAGATATGCGTTTATCGCAACTTACAGGTTTGCGTATGGATCAATTGCATGCAGAATATGAAGAATTAATGCAGACCATAAAAGATTTGCAAGAAATTCTTGATAATCCAGAGCGTTGTAAAGAAGTAATGAAAGAAGAACTGCAGGAAGTAAAAGAAAAATATGGCGATGCTCGTCGTACCGAAATTATTCCAGATGAACACGAATTTAATGCAGAAGACTTTTATCCAAACGACCCTGTTGTTATTACAATTAGTCATCTTGGTTATATAAAACGAACCCCACTAACCGATTTTAAAGAACAAGCGCGTGGTGGAGTAGGCTCAAAAGGAGCACGCACAAGAGATAAAGATTTTACCGAATTTATTTATCCTGCAACAATGCACCAAACAATGTTGTTCTTTACAAAGAAAGGACGTTGCTTCTGGATGAAATGTTATGATATACCTGAAGGTGATAAAACATCGAAAGGTCGTGCAATTCAAAATATGTTAGCACTCGATCCTGACGATAGTGTAAATGCTTTCTTACGATTAACAGGATTAGACGATGAAACTTTCCTCGATTCACATTATGTTGTATTCGCCACAAAATGTGGATTAGTAAAGAAAACATCGTTACGACATTATTCACGTCCGCGCACTAATGGTGTTATTGCTATAAATATAAACGAAGGCGACGAAGTTGTAGATGTACGATTAACAAATGGTCATAACGAACTTATAATGGCAAATCGTAATGGTCGTGCTTGTCGTTTTAATGAAGAGGCAGTACGCACTATGGGACGTGTTTCTACAGGAGTACGTGGAATGAGATTAGATGAAGACGGAGACGATGCTGTTGTAGGAATGATAGTTGTAGATAATGCCAATGAAGAAACTGTAATGGTAGTGTCGGAAGAAGGTTATGGTAAACGTTCTGTTGTGGAAGATTATCGGTTAACAAATCGTGGTGGTAAAGGTGTTAAAACATTGAACATAACAGAAAAGACAGGCAAGTTGGTTGCTATAAAGAATGTAACCGACAAGAACGACCTTATGATAATAAATCAAAGTGGTATTGTTATTCGTCTTTCTGTGGCAGAATGCCGTGTTATGGGACGTGCAACGCAAGGAGTTCGTCTTATAAATCTTGCAAAGAAAAACGATGTTATTGCTTCTGTTTGTAAGGTTATGAGTGCTGAAATGGAAGAACATGTTGAAGAAGAAGAACATTCACAAACAAATCAAACGAATGATACTTATTCAAATGAGTCGAACGAAGTAGATAACTCCAACCAAACAACATCTCCATCGGTAGATTTTGAATAAATAGAGAGAAACTTAAGCGTTATTGAAGAAAGTGCAGATATAAAACAAACATAAAGCAGAAGATTTAATAACGAGTATTAATCTTTAAATTATAAACTAATATGAAAAAAATTATTTTGGCAGTAATGATGTTAATAGGAACATCTACTGCATTTGCTGGAGACAGCGAACCATTAAAAGCAATTTTAAAAGCTCAGAACTATGCTGAAGCTGCTAATCTTGTACAGTCTACTTTAGATCAACTTGCAGGAAATGAAGAAAAAGCTAAAGCTTACAATCGGCTTTACGAGTTGGCAATGAAGAAGGTAAACTATGAAGAAGGTATTCAGCTAGAGAACGAAACCCAAAAACAAATGGGTAAAGAAGGTAATAAACCTGTAGATGAAAAAGGACTTTATGCTGCTGTTGGCGCAGCCTTTAATTCAGGTGTAGAAGCTATAAAATACGATAATATGCCAAACCAAAAAGGTAAGGTAAAGCCAAAATATGCAGCTTTGGTAGAAAGTGTTTATAAACTTCGTAACGACTTGATTAATGGTGGTGTTTATTATCAAGGTAAAGATGATAAAATGGCATATAAATACTTAGCAGAATATGTAGAATCTGCAGGTTATCCAGAATTTGCAAGCTTTAAAGGACAAGACCAAAATTTGCCAGAAATAGCTTACTTTGCAGCTGTATATGCTTACCAAAATAACGATTTTGCAAAGGCAGAGAAATATATAGAATATGCAAAAGACAACAAGGAACGTGCTAAAGAAGTGCAAAACTTAAAATTAGCTATCTTAGGTTCACAACTAAAGACACGTGAAGATTCTCTAGCATACGCAAATAAACTTGCTGAAATTTATACACAAGATCCAAGTAACGAAGCAATTCTTTCAACATTAGCTTCTACTTACAATTCACTTGGTATGGGCGATAAAGCAATGCAAATAATAGATGCGCATCTTGCAAAAGACCCTAAAAGCTACAGTGCATTAGTTTTAAAAGGACAATTTGAAAGTGTTAGAAAAAATTATGATGCCGCAGTTGATGCATTAAAGAAAGCATTACCATTAGCAACTGATGAGAGTGCACAAATAGCAATTAATGCTTCTATTGGACAGTGTCTGTTCTATAAAGCTCAAGAACGTGTAATGGCTGTGAAAAATTTGACCAAAGAAGCACGTGCACAATTCAATGTTGTTTACAATGAAGCAATTTCTTATTTAGAGAAAGCAAAAGCTCTTGATACTGCAAAGCAAAGTAAAAACTTATGGGCAATCCCTCTCTATGGTAGCTATTATTTTGTAAAAGGACCTGAGGCTCCTGAAACAAAAGCTCTTGCTGCCGATGCAGGTTATGCTGAATAATATAAATATATGTCCCTCTTTGGTGTTCTTTTTGCCAAAGGGGGATATTTTTATAAGTCTCATCTCTATTCTATCAATAAAGAATGATAGAAAAACTAATAAAAACTGATTTGGAGATTTTTTTCTCTTTATAACAGTAAAGATGAGAAAGTTATACTACAAAATGAAAGCTTATGAGGAAATTAACGATATATGTTTTATTTTTGTCTTTCTGTTTTTTGTCAGCGCAGGCACAGAATAATAAGGTAAACGCTGAAAAATTTAATAAACAAGCTGAAACTGCATATCAAAGAGTACAATCGAATACGGATAGGGATTCGCTCGCTATCTATCGTGCTGTGGTAGATGGAATATTGTCTTCGTTAAAATGCGATGAATATGATAGAATGCCTAATCGTAAAGGTAAAATTAAACCAGAATTCAGTAAAGAAAACCAACAACGCATATCAACATTGTATCCAATGTTGATAGATGCAGGTCAGTTCCTATTAAAAAATAATTATACGAAAATAGAAGGACAGAAAGCTTTAGAACTTTATTTAACAACAAGAACAAATTCTTTGGTAGCAGATATTCCTGATGAAAGTGGAATTGCTGCATATTATTTGGCTTATGATTATTTAAAAACTAGGAATTTTAGATTAGCAGAGAAATATGCTAATATCGCCATACAATATGATGAAACAGCACAACCAGCTGTAGAAGTGAAGACAGAATGTATGGGAGAACAAATGAAAAATGCAGATGACTCATTAAAATATCTTGGCGTTCTAGCAAAATTATATGAAACAGAACCAACAAATACAAAATATTTTTCTTGGTTAATGAAGTTTTATCAGCATTCTACAGCCCGATTTAATATAGAAAGTTTTATAGACCATCAGTTGGTAAATAATTCGAAATCGTCAATACCGTGGATATTGAAAGGCGAGATAGCTATGCAAGCAGGAAGATGGGACGAGGCAATAGAAGCATATAAACTGGCAGATCAGCTATCGCCTAATTTAATTCCAATAGCTTTTAATATTGGTGTGTGTTTGAATATGCGAGGATTAGAAATGAGAAACGAAATGTTAGAAAAACAAAAGAAGGGAATACCAATACAAGAAAATGATTATATGATATATTTTGCCGATGCACGAAATTATCTTGAAAGAGTAAAAGCAAAAGATCCTCGACGTAATAAGGTAGATTGGGTAAACCCTCTTTATATGGCTTATACTATGTTAGGAGATAAAATAAAGGCACAAGAATTAGAAGGACTGACAAATAAATAAACGAGGTGAAAAAAAATATTTTAAAGAGCATATTGTTTCTTGTATTTATATTTAGCCCTATGTTATTGTATGCTCAAAAGAAACAATTGGCAACAGCTCGCGAATCACTGAAAACAGGAAAAGAGTTAGTGAAGGCGGAGAAATCTATGCAGAACTTATTAGAGGATTCGGTAAATCGCACTAATACTAAAATTTGGGTAATGCTTTGTGATATATTGATGAAGCAATATGAACAAGGTAATGAAAAATTGTATTTAAAACAACAATATGATACCGCAGCTTTCTTCTCTGTAACAAAACGAATGTATGAGACTATGGCAAAATTCGATTCTATTGATGCACACCTGAATATGCCATCTCCCGTACTTCCAAAATATAGAGAACGTCATGCTCAATTTTTAAATTCTATTAGACCAAACCTTTTTAATGGTGGCACATATTTCCTCCATGTGAAGGATTATAAAACTGCTTACGATTATTTTGATAATTATATCAAGACGGATAAACAGTCGCTTTTTATCGGTTATGATTATGAGCATAAAGATGATTTAATGCCCCATGCTGCTTATTGGGCAATGTATTGTGGTTATAAATTGGGAGATACAGAAAAAACAATGCGGTATCTGAATTTGGCAGAACGTGATAGTTCTATGTTGAACTTTGTGAGACAGTATGAGGCTAGTGCTTATTTAATGCAAAAAGATACAACAAAATACCTTAAAGCTTTGCAAGAAGGTTTTAAAGAATATCCCAATTTCGCATTTTTCTTTCCTCGATTAGTGGAATATTATGTTAAAAATGGAGATAACCAAATGGCACTCCAAATAACAGATAAAGCTTTAGAGACTGATTCAACAAGTGTATTGTTCCGTTTCACAAAGAGTACGGTATTGCTTAACCTTGGACGTTATAAAGAATGTATAGATATTTGTTTAAAACTGATACAAGAGAAGGCTGATTTTGCTGATGCATATTGTAATTTAGGATTAGCATATTTTGACCAGGCTATAGAGTTAGCCAAAACTCAACAAAATCGTTCTAAACGAGTTAAAATAAATAAATTGTATGAAACTGCAATGCCATATTTAGAACAATACAAAAGATTGGCACCAAAAGCACGAGATAAATGGCTAGCACCATTATATACAATTTATTTGAATTTAAATATGGGAAAAGAATTTGACGAAATAGATAAATTGCGTAATGAAGCTAAATGAAGTAATAGAGAAATTAGATATAACGCTAAACGAAATGCAAGAAGCTACCTCCAAGGCAATCTTGCATTCCAATAAAGATGTTATAGTGTTGTCGCCAACTGGGTCTGGGAAAACTTATGCTTATTTGTTGCCTTTGATAGAATTATTAGACCCAACAAAAGATGAGGTTCAGGCGGTTGTATTAGTACCTGGAAGAGAATTAGCAAAACAGTCGGCAAATGTAGTCCAAGATATAAAATCAGGTTTAAGAGTAATGGCTCTTTATGGTGGTAGACCAACAATGGACGAACATCGTGAAATGCGTAATGTGAAACCACAAATCATTTTTGCGACTCCAGGTAGATTGAACGATCATCTTGATAAGGAAAATTTTGAATCAAAAACTATACAATGGCTTATTATTGATGAATTTGATAAGTGTTTAGAGATGGGATTTCAACAAGAGATGCAAGAAGTTGTAGATAAGTTGCCTATGGTGAGGCGTCGTATATTATTATCTGCAACTGAGGCGGATTCTATCCCAAAGTTTATAAATATAGGCTCTAATATTTGCATAGATTATAGGAATAATGAAGACGAAACTTCTAATCGTGTTCAATTACATACAGTTTATAGTACAAAGAGAGACAAGTTAGAGACTCTTTCTGATTTATTGAAATATCTTGGCGACAAGAGTAGTATTGTATTCTTAAACTATCGAGAATCTGTTATTCGTACTGCTACTTATTTACAGGAAGAAGGTTTTTCTGTTTCTATATTCCATGGCGGATTAGAACAGAAAGAACGTGAAGCAATGTTATATCGATTTTCGAATGGTTCAACTAACATTCTTGTAAGTACAAATTTAGGAGCAAGAGGTTTAGATATTCCCGATGTAGATAATATTATTCATTATCACTTTCCAGAAAACGAAGACGAATATATTCATCGAGTGGGGAGAACTGCGCGTTGGGATAAATGCGGTAATATATATTTCTTGTTAGGTCCAGATGAGCAACTTCCTAATTATATAAACCAAAAGGTTGATATTATGGAACTTCCAGATGTATTGCCTACCATAAAACCAGCGCGAATGTCTACATTATATATTGGTAAAGGAAAGAAAGACAAGATATCCAAGGGCGATATAGTAGGTTTTTTATGTAAAAAAGCAGGAGTGGAACGAATGGATATAGGAAAGATAGACATAATGCCACGTTTTTCTTATGTAGCAGTATCTCGAACAAAAATATCCCAAATTCTAAAGATGACGAAAGGTGAGAAAATAAAGGGTATTAGTACCGTTGTGGAAGAAGTGAAGTGATAGTTGTGTTATAATGCTGTATAATTTATAGATTACAAGCAAAAGGATTGATGAGACAATAAAAATAGAAAGTAAAAATATGCTTAAATATTTGCCTATGTCAAATAAAAACTTTAATTTCGCAGACGTATGACTAAGTCTATACGCCCTTTTGAGGAATATAATAATATAATAATAAATAAGTTCAACTAAAAAATTAAGACATCATGAAGAAGTACAATTTTGGTGCTGGTCCATGTATTCTTCCACGCGAAGTAATAGAGAAAACAGCAAGTGCTATCTTAGATTTCAACGGAATTGGTCTTTCAATCGCTGAAATCAGCCACCGTTCAAAGGATTTTCAACCTGTAATGGATGAAGCAATGGCTTTGGTAAAGGAAATACTAAATGTTCCTGAAGGCTATTCAGTATTATTCTTAGGTGGTGGTGCATCACTTGAGTTCTGCATGATTCCTTTCAACTTCTTGGTAAAGAAGGCAGGTTACCTAAATACAGGTGTTTGGGCAAAGAAAGCAATGAAAGAAGCTAAAATGTTTGGTGAGGTTGTTGAAGTTGCATCATCTGCAGATGAAAACTACACATATCTTCCAAAGAATTTTGATGTTCCAACAGATTTGGATTATTTGCATGTAACAACTAACAATACAATATATGGTACAGAATATCATAAAGATTTAGATGTACCTGTTCGTATGATAGGTGATATGTCTTCTGATATTTTCAGTCGTCCAGTAGATGTTTCTAAGTACGATTGTATTTATGGTGGTGCGCAGAAGAACCTCTCTATGGCTGGTGTTACATTCCTTATTATTAAGGACGAAGTTCTTGGTCGTGTACAGCGCGAAATACCAACAATGTTGGATTATCGTACACATATCAAGAAGGGTTCTATGTTCAATACTCCTCCTGTAGTACCAATCTACACAGCAATGGAGAATCTCCGTTGGATTAAGGCTAATGGTGGTGTAGTAGCAATGGAAAAACTTGCTAAGGAACGTGCAGATATTGTTTACAATGAAATTGATCGTAACAAGTTGTTCCGTGGTACAGTAAAATGTGAGGAAGATCGCTCTTATATGAATATCTGCTTCGTTCTCAATGATGAGTATGCAGAACTTCAAGATGAGTTCTTCAAATTTGCTACAGAAAGAGGTATGGTTGGTATCAAGGGACACCGTGATGTTGGTGGCTTCCGTGCAAGTTGCTACAATGCAATGACAGTAGAAGGCTGCAAGGCTCTTGTTGAAACTATGAAAGAATTTGAGGCTAAGCATTAATTAGAAAATATAGTAAAGGCACGGATAGACCTCTAATAGGTTATATCCGTGTACTTGCATTATAAAAATTTATTACTATGAAGGTTTTAATCGCAACAGAAAAACCATTTGCAGCAGCAGCTGTTGAAGGTATTAGAAAAGAAATAGAAGGTGCTGGACACGAACTTGCACTTTTAGAAAAATATACAGAAAAAGCTCAGTTGTTAGATGCTGTAAAAGACGTTGATGCACTTATCATTCGTTCAGATAAAGCAACAGCAGAGGTATTTGATGCTGCTAAGAATTTAAAAATAGTTGTTCGAGCTGGTGCTGGTTACGATAATATTGACCTTGCTGCAGCAACTGCACACAATGTAGTTGCAGAAAATACTCCAGGTCAGAACTCTAATGCTGTCGCTGAACTAGTTTTAGGACTTCTTGTTTATGGTGCTCGCAATTTCTATAATGGTAAGAGTGGTTCAGAATTGATGGGTAAGAAACTTGGTATCCTTGCATTTGGTAACGTTGGGCGTAATGTAGCTCGTATTGCTAAAGGTTTCAATATGGAGGTTTATGCTTATGATGCTTTCTGTCCAAAAGAAGTTATCGAGGCTGCAGATGTGAAGGCTGTTGATAATCAAGAAGCTTTATTTGAGACTTGCGATATTGTTTCTCTCCATATTCCTGCAACTCCTGAAACAAAACAGAGTATTAACTATGCTCTCGTGAATAAGATGTCTAAGGGAGCAACTCTTATCAATACTGCACGAAAAGAAGTTATCAACGAACCAGAACTCATCAAGTTGATGGCGGAGCGTGAAGATTTGAAGTTTATCACAGATATTAAGCCAGATGCTGATGCTGAATTTGCTAAGTTCGAAGGTCGTTACTTCAGTACACCTAAGAAGATGGGTGCTCAAACAGCAGAGGCTAACATCAACGCTGGTATTGCAGCTGCAAAGCAAATAAATGCTTTCTTTGCTAACGGTGATACCAAATTCCAAGTAAATAAATAATATTTAAACTCATATTGCAGATTATTAGGAACTATGCTTATAAAACAGCAAAAGCCATGATAGTCTGCTTTTATTTTATATCTACAACATATTATGGCAATAGTAAAACCATTTAAAGGTGTTCGTCCTCCAAAGGAATTCGTAGAACAAGTAGAAAGTCGTCCATACGATGTATTAAATTCAGAGGAAGCACGTGAAGAAGCTAAAGGAAACGAAAAAAGTCTTTATCATATCATTAAACCAGAAATAGATTTCCCAGAAGGTACAAGTGAATACGATCCACGTGTTTACGAAAAGGCTGCTGAGAATTTTAAGATGTTCCAAGACAAGGGTTGGTTGGTGCAAGACGATAAAGAACAATACTACATTTATGCTCAAACAATGAATGGCAAGACACAATATGGTATTGTTGTTGGCGCTGCTTGTCAAGATTATGTAAATGGTGTTATAAAGAAACATGAACTTACACGCCGCGACAAGGAAGAAGATCGTATGAAGCATGTTCGTGTAAACGATGCAAATATAGAACCTGTTTTCTTTGCTTATCCAGATAATCCTGTGTTGAAAGAAATTACATCTCGCTATGCTGCTACTACTCCAGAATACGACTTCATTGCTCCTATTGATGGTTTCCGTCACCAACTTTGGGTAGTCTCTGATGATAAAGATATAAAGACTATTACTGAAGAATTTGCAAAGACGCCAAGTCTTTATATTGCAGACGGGCATCACCGTTCTGCTGCAGCTGGTCTTGTGGGTGGAGAGAAAGCAAAAGCTAATCCAAATCATACAGGTAAAGAGGAATATAACTACTTTATGGCTGTTTGCTTCCAAGCTTCTGAGCTTACTATTCTCGATTACAACCGTGTTGTTAAAGATTTGAATGGTATGACTCCTGCACAGTTCCTCGAAGCATTGAACAAGAACTTCATAGTAGAAAAGAAAGGTACTGCTATTTATAAACCAGCTCATTTACATGAGTTCTCACTATATTTAGATGGCGAGTGGTACTCTCTCACAGCTAAAGAAGGTACATACGATAACAACGATCCTATTGGCGTGCTCGATGTTGATATATCAAGTCGTTTGATTCTCGATGAACTTCTCGATATAAAAGATTTACGTTCAAGCGATCGTATAGACTTTGTTGGCGGTCTTCGTGGTTTAGAAGAACTTAAGAAACGTGTAGATAGTGGTGAAATGAAGATGGCTTTGGCACTTTACCCTGTATCTATGCAACAAATTATGGATATTGCTGATAGTGGAAAGATTATGCCTCCAAAGGCAACTTGGTTTGAGCCAAAACTTCGTTCAGGACTTATTATTCACAAGCTTTCGTAAGTATAGAATATCATTAATGCTGATTTTATATCAAGTTAATTAATGACCGATAAGTATAAAACAGTACACAAAGACACAATAGGCGAGGGGTTTTATTCCGAAAAGAGGAGTAAATTCCTCGCCTTTGTGCATCATATCGAATCTGCTGAAGAAGCTTTAGATGTTGTGAGGCATTATAAAAAGAAGTATTATGATGCGCGGCACTGTTGTTATGCTTATCGTTTAGGGGCTGATGGTGCTGAATTTCGTGCTAATGACGATGGAGAGCCTTCTTCAACTGCAGGTAAACCTATTCTTGGTCAGCTTATAAGCAACGATATTACTAATACTTTAATTTGTGTAATCAGATATTTTGGTGGCGTAAAGCTTGGTACGAGTGGACTGATTGTTGCATATCGCGAAGCCGCTGCAGACGGAATAGCACATTCGAAAATAGAAGAAAAGTTTGTAGAGCACATTGTTCATTACACCTTTTCTTATCCAATGATGAACGATGTTATGAAAATAGTAAAGGATATGAATGCTAACATCGTTGAACAAAAGTTTGATAACACTTGCGAAATTGTACTCTCTATTCGCAAATCATTCGCCGAACAGCTTGAAATGCGACTGAATAGTCTTTCGTTTGCTTAGTATGGGGATATAAAGCTATTTATTCGACCTATATGTCAAAAATACATAGTGGCGAACAAAAAAGGCTACTGACTTTTATATGGAATACTGAAACTAACAAACACAAATGCCCCAAAATATCGGAAATAATGTTCAGGAACATTGACAATGTTATTAGTATTATGGAAAGAACTATAGTTCGTCTAATAATTTATTTTCATGTTTATCTGTGTTTATTTGATCCCAATAGTCAATATGGACATTATAGATATATGGATAGTTATACATAGTTTCATTTTTACTTATGAAAATATCTATTCTACCAAAGCATTCTTTCCATATAGGTTCTTCTTCTGATGGCAATTCATAACGTGAA
>NZ_GL982513.1:1895328-1904219 GCF_000220255.1 Prevotella pallens ATCC 700821 | reverse complement strand
GCCTGCCGCCAAGCTTGTTGCCAACGGCGATTGTTTCTCCATCGTGTCCGACTATCTCGGCACACCCCTGCAAGCTTACGATAAAAAGGGCGACAAGGTTTGGGAACAGGAACTGGACATCTACGGGCGGCAAAGGAAACGCCCGTCTGCAATCATTCCATTCAAGTACCAAGGGCAGTATGAGGATGCGGAGACAGGTTTGTATTACAATCGTTTCCGCTACTACGATCCGAATTCGGGGAGTTATATCAGCCAAGACCCGATTGGGTTGGTAGGCGAGAATCCTACTTTGTATTCACATATTAAATCACCTAATTCCCAATTAGATCTCTTAGGGCTAGATGTGTATGCGTTAGTTGCGACTCATGATGGATGGTATCCTGTCTACGAATATGGAACAAAAGATCCTATTGCATATACAAAACTGAATAAAGGTGATGTTTACAAAATAGGAGAAACTCAACACCCTAAGACCAGATATTCTCAAGTGCGTCTTGACGAAGCAAGGATTAATAGATCAAAGGCCACAGCTGCCGCCTTTGATGCCGATGGAAACATTATTCCTGCAGGTGTTAAGATGAAACCAATATCACAGGGAGGAACAAAAAAAGCTGATCGTCAACTGGAAAACAGCTTATTAAAAAAGTATAACGAAGAGCATGGCCACCTGCCTGCTGGCAATAAACATTATCACTAAGCAAAAAGTATGAGCGTATTTTTATTTTCAACTTATGAGTTAGATTCCTCTGGTGCACATTCTACAGATTTGCGTATAGGAAAAGTTCTTGATAATATTGTCGATAGCTTGAATGACTTATATTGGCAGGAAACGCTTGTCAAACAAATAGGTTACGACAAGCGCAAAGGAAGAAAAATTAAATTATATTTACGAGTTTTCCGAAAGAATAGAATTGCTGAGAATGAGATGAAATCTTATTGTAGATTTATGAAGAAAGAAGGATGTTTAATAATTGATCCTATTTTTTCTTTAGAAGACTATTCTAGTTTGAAAGATAAAGAGTTGTCAGCCAAGATGTATAATGATATATTTCAATATTTAGAACTATCCATAAAAAGATACAAAACAAAATTTGATGATTTCAGCTTTCATACATTTTTTGATTGTTTACAACTTAGAGTTAACGACATACGGCAAGGCCATTTCACACAACATAAGAATGATCAACTTGAAAAACTTTTAGAGGGGATAATAGATTAGGCTAATCTTTGTGAGACGTTCTCTTTCCTTTACTTTTTATTTCGTTCCCATGCAAGAGATGCTATAGGTGGTGTGGCATCTTAAGTTACGCTACGGCTTGTTTGTACTGCACCATGCGGTATAAACGCCAACGAACTTAAACATAGTTTAAGAAAACAAAACCTTTATGTGAATATTGTTAAAGAAGGAGTCTTTCTTCTCTTTATTTGTTGCCGTTTTGAAATTATATTGAGACCTCTGCAAAACCTTCATTTATAGAGAAATTCCCATTTATTTGTGTTTAGAAGCATATTCCAACGTGTTTATTGTTATAATTGATGCCGTAAAACGATTATTATCATCTATATTTGTGTCCAATTTTCTTTTATTTGAGAGCATTGGACACAATTATCCCTGGCGTTCGATATAAGTTGTAGGCAACAGCCTCCATAATATGCTGTGCATGTGTTTTGGCAAGTCCTACATATCTTGCCGTACCTCCCCTAAACCATCTGTGTATGGAACCAAAAGTGCGTTCCACCCTGTACCTAATTTTACTGATAGCCACATTGATGCGTTTCTCTCTTTCTGTAATCTTATGCGCCCTTGTTCCTTTGTGCATAATGCGACATTTTAGTTTCATTCGAGCAAGTGTCTCCTTGTTTTCTGCCGAGTCATAACCCTTATCAGCATATACGAGAGTCTTTTTCGGAAGATTTGCTTTTTCTGGGGCGTTTCCAAATGCTTGATATCGCTCTCATTAGCTGCGGTAGTCTCCTCTGCAAGAACCAATCCATTTTCATCTGTAACTGAATGCCGTTTGTATCCAAAGTGGAGCCTTCCCATTTTCTTGATCCAGCGTGCCTCCCCATCAACATTGGGCTTGAGTTTCTCCTTGAGCATAGCTTTCTCGGATTTTAATTTACCCGTTTCTTCATCTCTGTCCTCAACTATCTCATACTCCTTACGACCACGTGGACGACTAGGACTATCGGTAATGCTGGCATCGACGATAGCCCCACGTTTGACAATAACACCTTGTTGCTCCAACTGACGGTTAATCTCATTCAGTACCATATCATAAAGGTCTGCCTCTACAAGAATGTTACGGAAACGACATACAGTCGTACTATCAGGAGCAACATCTTCCAAACCCAGTCCTACAAAGCGGCTGAAAGACAAACGATCGTTTACCTGCTCCTCAACCTCACCATCACTAAGACCATACCAAGTACGGAGAAGTTCGATTTTAAAAAGCACAAGACTATCATAGCTCGGACGACCAGTTGCCTTGTTACCTTTGGTGTAGGCAATTTCAATAATACCACGGATTGGATTCCAATCGATAATATTGTCTATCTGAGAAAAGAAGGTCTGCTTGACCTTACGCTGACCGGCTAATAGGTCGGCAAAACTGAGAGAGGAGAGTTGCTGTTTCATACTATAAAGGTACGAAAAAATAATGATATAAGCAAATTTCTAAACTAAGAGTTTTGCAGAGGTCTCATATTATTAATAACAGCCTTTACACGATAGACTTTCTTTGTTTGTTCATCATAATAAACATACAATCCTACCTTATTCCCAACGAAAGTTCCATCAAAACATCTTACTCCGTTTGATATAGCTTCACTATATAGTTTATTATACACATATCCTTTCTGTACTATTTTTGCTTGAAACTGGTTGATAGTTCCATCTATAGGAATGCCAGAAAATTTTAGATGTTCTGACTGGGCATAACAGAATATGCCTAATAGCATTGTGAATGTAAATAATACGATACGTTTCATAAGTGTAATTGTTAAGTTAATGTTTCTAGTGAGCTTAAAAAATGTTATGATATACTGAGCCGGTTTATGCTCTTTACCATAAACTATCTATTGATTTCTTTTGCGAATACCACAAAGTATCTCAGACAAAGCAAAATTATTGTTCAATCTTCTCTACTTTTGGCGATGAAACTTTCTCTATAGTTGGTGTAGTTGCAGGTTTTGACGCTGTTTTTGTAGGTACAGTTTGTGTAGGGTCGTTAGCAGGAACTGGTAGAGGGGCAGAAGGCGTAACATTTTCTTGATTCTCTTTTTCTGCTTTCCGTTGTGTGTTTATGATAGTTTCTTCATTATTTTTCTTTGTTTCGCTATTACTTTTTACGTTTTCTTCGTTTGTTGTTAGGTCTCTCTTCCTACTTTTTCGGTTTGGCCATAGGTAGTCGCCCACAACATCTACAGTATCAAGCACAGCATTCCGTTGTTGCTCTTCTTGCTGTTCTTGTTCAGAAACTACATCATCTTCGGCAATCACAAAGTTGTAAAACAGTCCGAAACCAAATAAAATTAGTATCATTACGAGCAGTTTAAATGTAAGAGAACTTATAAACTTACGTTTCTTTCCTTCGTTCGCCATAGTTTTACGTTTTATTAATTGAATATATTTTTGCAAAGATAGGAATAAAAAAGCAGAAAAAGGGGCAAAGCTGAAAAACTCTCCCCCTTAATGTTTTATTCTTTAATTCGTATAAGGGCATTTGCTAAGATAGCAGTTAGTCCCCCCATTGTTATACCGCTAGAGAAAATGTTTTTTATTATTGGGGGCATTTGGTCTAATATGTTTGGCACAAGTTCTACGCTCAATCCCATAGCAAAACTTATTGCCATAACCAAAACTGCCTTGCGATTGATGGAGGTTGATGCAATAATACGAATGCCAGCAGCTGCAACAGTTCCAAACATAAGCAATGTTGCACCGCCGAGAACGCAGTCTGGAATGAGTGAAAATATTTGTCCTACCACTGGAAATAGCCCTAAAATAAGCAAAGCACCTGCTACAAAGTAGCCCACATAGCGACTGGCAACGCCCGTAAGCTGTATCATTCCGTTGTTCTGTGCAAAGATAGAGTTTGGAAAACTATTGAAAACTGCTGCAAGAAGCGAATTGAAACCGTCTGCCAAGATGCCTCCTTGTGCACGTTTCATAAATACTGGTCCTTCAACTGGTTCTCCTGAAATCAGCGAATTGGCAGTAATATCTCCGTAAGCCTCAACTGCTGTTACCAAATATATCAGTCCTAATCCGATGATGGAGCCGGTGTCGAAATGCAAACCATACTTGAAAGGTTCAGGAATGTTTAGTGTACCCGTATCGCCTAACCGTGAAAAATCTATTAAGCCTAAGAAGTAAGCAACAGTAGAACCTAATATTAGTCCCAAAACGATAGATGCCATTCGTAAGAACGGATTGCTTGATCTATTGAATATAACGATGCTTACAAGTACAAGCAGTGCTAATCCAAGATTTTGTATAGAGCCAAATGTATGTGTAGCCATAGCTGCATTTCCACCGCCACACGAGTTTATGCCTGCTTTTATTAAGCATAAACCAATAAGTGTAACAACAATCCCCGAAACTAGGGGAGTTATTATCTTACGCATATAGGGCAGTACGCGGCTGACCAGCATTTCTACAACCGATGCCACCATACAAGCTCCGAATATATAGCTTAGTCCCATCTCGACATTCATCTTCCCGTTTACCATTCCGAGCATACCAGCTCCGATAATGGGACTGATGAACGAGAAAGAAGTTCCTTGAATGCACAGTAAACCTGCACCAAGAAAACCAAAACGTTTACATTGAATGAAGGTTGCAATGCCCGAAACAAACAACGACATAGATATAAGATATCCTGTTGTTTCTAAATCGAATTGTAACTCAGAGCTGATAATGAGTGGTGGAGTAATGATAGCTACGAAAATTGCTAACAGATGCTGTACTGCAGCAAAGATTGTTTCGCGCAAAGGCGGTCGGTCGTTCAGACCATAAATAAGTTCTTTTTTTTGTTCCATAGGTTTTTATTGTTGTCTAATCTTTATTTCACAGTTGTCTAATGAGTCGATAATAGCCAAGCTTTCGCAACGTATTCCTGCTGCTTCTATAATCTCACGACCATTTTGGAATGCCTTTTCAATGATAAATCCCATACCTACAAGTTCAGCCCCAGCCTGACTACACAAGTTTATTATTCCTTTTGCAGCATTGCCGTATGCTAAGAAGTCGTCTACAAAAAGAACCTTATCTGAAGGTGTAAGATATTCTTTTGATATACAAACATGGTATTCGCGCTGCTTTGTAAACGAGAATACAGTAGTCGAAAGCATATCAGCCATTGTAGAAGGCTTTTTCTTTTTGGCAAAAACGACTGGCAAATCGAGCAAGAACCCCATCATAATGGCTGGTGCAATGCCACTTGCTTCAACAGTTATAATCTTATTTATTTCTGTGGAAGCATAGCGCCGAATAAGTTCCACAGCAATTTGCTTCATCAGGTTAGGGTCTAACTGATGATTAATAAATTTGTCTACCTTTAAAATACCCCCCTCATAGCATTTCCCATCTTTAAGAATGCGATCTATCAATGTTTTCATTGTACGGTTATTTACTTAGCTTGTTGTTAATTTTCTGCTTATATATGTCTAACGCTGTTGCTAAAAACGGTTGTTAGAAATATATAGAGTGCAAAAGTAGTAAATTATGAAAGACTATTAGCCAATCTCATCATTTATTTTCTTTTTCAGTGGAAAGAAACGAAGTAAAAGGACAGTTTTTGCTAAAGTTGCATTCCTTTCTGTAAAATATTATGTACTTTTGCAGCCTAATTTCGGTATGGT
The DNA here is from genome assembly GCF_000220255.1 of Prevotella pallens ATCC 700821. Taxonomy (GTDB): domain Bacteria; phylum Bacteroidota; class Bacteroidia; order Bacteroidales; family Bacteroidaceae; genus Prevotella; species Prevotella pallens. The sequence continues at coordinate 1,898,354 of NZ_GL982513.1, read as the reverse complement.
TTGCTTTATACTAAGGTTTATTGTACCGATATTAACAAATCTATTAATTATATGTACAAACCAATTTTTAACAAGCGTAGTGTAGTGAAGTTTACTCACTTTTCTAATCGCGGCTATTCTCTCTTTGCTGTTTTAGGTAAAGAAGTGATAATTGGTGTACTGAGTGTTGCTACTCTTCAACATGCAACGGCACATAACACAAGTAATGATGCCTTGAAAGTAAGTGGCGATTCTACAGTAACCAATAAGCAAGTGCTGTTAGACGAAGTAAATGTAACTGGTACACGGGCGCCACTGACTGTTAGTCAGCAAGCGAGAATGGTAACTGTACTGAGTCGTGAAGATATTAAAGCTGCGCCAGTACAAAGTGTAAACGACCTTTTAAAGTATGCTGTAGGGGTAGATGTGCGACAGAAGGGAGCTTTAGGAGCACTTACCGATGTGAGCATACGTGGTGGAAATTCTGAGCAGATTACTATTTTGCTGAATGGCATTAATATCTGCGACGCACAAACAGGACATAATGCGTTTGATTTTCCTGTTGATTTAAATGAAATTGAACGTATTGAAGTTCTCGAAGGTCCGGCAGGACGCGTTTATGGTACATCGTCTTTATTGGGTGCTATAAACATTGTAACAAAAACTCCCCAGTCTTCTTCTCTCTCTGCACGTATAGAAGGTGGTTCTTATGGCTATCTTTCAGCTGGTGCACGTGCAAACATTGCACAAGGGCATTGGAACAATCAGCTTTCTGCATCGTATACTCGAAGCGATGGATATCTACGAAATAAGGCTGGAAAACTGAGCGCAGACTACAAGACGAACAAGGCTTTTTATCAAGGTAATTATAACGACGACCAGATTGCAGTAAACTGGCATGCTGGAATGAGCGTTAAAGACTTTGGTGCTAACACGTTTTATGCGGCAAAATATGACGACCAGTTTGAACACACGTTTAAAACTTTTACTGCCTTACAGGCTGAGAACAAACAAGGACTATTTCACATTCGTCCGTCTATCTATTGGAATCGTAGTATGGATAGATTCGAACTATTCCGTGGAGCACCACAAAAGTATGCGTATAACTACCACAGAACCGATGTGTATGGTGTAAATCTTAATGCTTATTTCGATTGGTGTTTGGGACGAACTGCTTTTGCTGCTGAGCTGAGGCAAGAGGAGCTTGTGAGTACAAACCTTGGCGAAAAGCTCGAACGAAACCATCATATCCATGGAACTAATCTCGACTATACGCATGGAATTAACCGTACCAATCTGCAATTCGTATTGGAACACAATATTATTCTTTCACGCTTTACGCTATCGGCAGGTATTGTTGCTGTGAAGAATAGTCAGGCCGATATGAATATGCGCATCTATCCTGGTATAGATGCAAGTTATAGAATAGGAAATGCATGGAAAGTTTATGCCTCGTACAATTCTTCGTTGCGTATGCCGTCGTTTACCGAATTGTTCTATTCGGTGGGAGGACATAAAGCCGATAAACACCTAAAACCAGAAGAGCTTTCGGCTCTCGAAACAGGTGTAAAGTATAGTTGGAGCGGAATTAGTGGAAAAACGAGTCTTTTCTATAATCGGCAGAAAAATCGTATCGACTGGATTTCTGATGGAACACTTGATGCTAATGGTGCAGTGCTTTGGAAAAGTGTAAACTTTGGTCTTATCAACGTTGTTGGTTTAGAATCTTCGTTACGTTTCGACTTCTATATGTTGATGCCATCACAACGTTTCTTTAAACAATTTGGTATAGCCTATTGCTATCTTAACCAAAATGAAGAGGAACATAATGGCGTTACAAGTAAATATGTTCTAGAATATGTGAAAAACAAAATGGTGGCTGATTTGCAACTGAATTTATGGCGAAACCTTGACTTAGGTCTGAACTATCGGTTGCTTCACCGTATGGGAAATTACATTGATACCGCCAATCAGCACCATAAATATGCAACGTATGGCATACTCGATGCACGTCTATCGTGGAATGCAAATAAATGGACAGCATTTGTTGCTGCAAACAATTTGCTGAATAAGACATACGTAGACTATGGAAATGTGCCACAACCAGGGACTTGGATTACTGCAGGTTTCAACATACAAATGTAGTTTTGTAATATTGGCTAGTTATAACAATAGATGTATTCATTACTCTTAAAGTTTATTACTCAATATAACATCGTTTCCAATAAAAAGATATGATTTCGAACTAAGTGCTTAAAGCACAACACTTAAAGTTGAATGAAGATTATAATATATAGGAATGATTTAGAAATGAGTGGTATGTTTGAAAATTCATAGTATTGTTATAGGTAAAGAACGCTCACTATTTCGACAGTAAAGATAATGCTTTGCGTGGGAAAGTGAACGTTCTTTTGTATATTTCCTCTTCGTTTCTTTTTTCTGCTTGCTTTAATAACTTCTATTTGTAACACTAAGGTAAGTGAAATCTACTGTATGTTGAGGATATATACAATGTATTGTTAATTAGATACTTATAATAGTGTGTAAATCAGAATATTATAGAATAAAAAAGTTAATAATAGTCATCTGGTTAAATCTCTTTTAAGTGTTATAATATAAAATGACAAAGGTTGTAGTTTTTTGTGATATCTAATTTGCAACTGATAGATATCTAAAACGAACGTGATAGATATCTAAGACGAGTGCGATAGATATCTAAAATGAAAGAACAGTATTTGACTAACTTTTACAAGGCATTTGATATGTTTTATTTTATGGGCGAGTAGACAGTAGCTATTGGTTATAATATTCCAATCTATTATTTACTGTGCCTCCGATTCTATTGTAGATTAGATTGTTTTACTTTATAACATACACCGTCTGAGTTGTGTTATAAAGTGGAACAAGATGGATGGTAAGAAGACGAAAGCAGGCACAAGGTCAATAGTATGAACTATAACAATGGATTTACCGTATAATGGCAGATTTGGGTTTGAATTAAAGTATAGTTTTTAGTTTGAATTGCAGGAGGATAAACAAAAAGAAGA
>NZ_GL982513.1:1820935-1894359 GCF_000220255.1 Prevotella pallens ATCC 700821 | reverse complement strand
AAAGCCCTATAAATCATTTTATATGAAATTAGCAGCATAGCTGCAGTAAATAACGAATTATGTGGTAGATAAGGTAAAGGGAGAGTAAAAAAGAGGATGTATCAATTTTGACACACCCTCCTCAGTACAATTGTATGTTTTATAAAAGAGTGTTTATTTGTCTTTTCGTCCGAATATAGAGAAATGTACGTATCGTTTTGGGTGTGCTTTAAGGTTTACAACCAAACTATCAACACTGCGCAATGTGCTGTTTAAGTTGTTGTAAAGTGCAGGATCGTTCATTAGCAAGCCCATTGAGCCCCGGTTACTATTCAGTGTTGCCGTAAGTTTGTTTACTTCGTCGAGTGCCATATTTAGTTTGGCAACAGTCGTTTGAACATCTAACGCATTAACCTTATCGTTTAACGATGTCATTAATACGTGTGCACCTTTTACAGTTGAACGCGCATCGGCAATGCCATGTTTAGCTTCTACCATTACACCATTTGTATTATTAAGCAGCCCGTTAGCTTTTCTTGTCATAGATGGAAGTGAGCTATTAAGTTGTGCCAACAATATATTTAACTGTTTGCTTGATATTGTTAAGTCGCTACTAATTTTATTTGCGTTGTGTAATGTGCTTGTTAAGGCTGGGTCAGAAGTTAATGTTACGATATTCGAAAGTATGCTATCTATTTTTGGTATCATTCGTTGAACATCAGGAATAGCTTCTTTCATTTTTCCAAATACACCGTCGTTAACATTTCCTGCTATAATGCCATCTTGCTTTAAATATTGTTTTGCATTACTAAGAATAAGGTTTACCTTTACATTACCCATAATATCGCTTACAATTTCAGCAGTAGAGCCAACAGGAATTTGCATATCCTTACTTATTGTAACAAATACGTTAATAGGTTTAGATGGGTCTTTATAGTTGTAAACAATATCTTTTACTGTTCCCACTTTAAATCCATTAGCATAGATTGGTGTGGTAGGCGTAAGTCCATCAACCTTATCGAATTGCATATTATACTCCATATCAGCTGAGTATAAATTAATTCCTTTAAGGAAATTCATACCAAAATAAAGTATTACGATGCCAACAATTGCCACCAATGCTATTCTTACTTCGGGCGATAATAATTTTTTCATATTCATTTCTTCTTAGTCTTAACAAATTCTTTAATAGCTTCTCCAGTGTTCATTCGTTTGCCTTTTTTGAATGCAACTATAAATGCTTGTGGAAAGTCCTGCTTTAGTTTCTCTTTTAATCGTAAAATCTCGTTGTAGTCTGCACTATTACCAATCATATATTTGTACAAATCTCCCTCAATTTCTGACGATACGTTTTTGTGTCCTTTAAACAATTGGCTGTCTGGGGTAAGTTGCCTGTTTATGGCAAATATTTGTATTTTAAATATGGGGACATCTGTTGTTGGTTTTTCTACAACAGGTTGTTTCTTGTCTTTTGTATGTGTAGCTTTTGCTATGGGCTTTACTGTCAGTTGTTTATTCCTTACAACATTTATTTTTTTAGGTACTTCTACATTCTCCGACGATTTACTTGTATTCTTCGATAATCCACCTAAAATGTTCTCTATAGGTAATTGGTTTTTGGTAGACGGACGATAGGGAATGGTAACTTTTCCATCATATCTGTTCTTATATTCTACAAATGCCTCGTAAATGCCATGTGCCATAAGGTCTATTCCGCGTTGTGAGTTAAGGAACTGTTCTTCTTCTTCTGACGTAATGAATCCTAACTCTATAAGGCAGCTTGGCATTGAAGTTTCGCGCAATACAAGAAATCCTGCTTGATGCACTCCTTTATCGTTTCGATTGGCTTTAGAACAAACAGAACGTTGAATGAGTCGAGCTAGTTCGACACTCTTCTCCATATTTCCCGATTGAAGAATTTCAAACATAATATAGCTCTCTGATGACTTTGGATCGAAACCCTCGTAAGTCTTTTCGTATCCTTTCTCCAGTGAAATAACACTATTCTCTCGCATAGCCACATCTAAGTTGTCCTTTGCACGGTGCATACCTAAAGTATAAACTTGAAAGCCCTGTGGTGGTGTTTTTGTGGGTGGAACAGAATTGGTATGTACAGAAATAAACAAATCGGCTTTTGCTTTATTGGCTATTTCTGCTCTACCTTTCAGTGGAATAAATACATCAGTTTTGCGTGTGTAAATAACCTTAACATCTGGAAGATTATCCTCAACCAAACGCCCAAAGGCTAATGCTACGTTTAAATTAATATCCTTTTCGTTTGAAAAGGCACCTAATGCTCCCACGTCTTTTCCACCATGACCAGCATCAATAACAAGTGTGAATTTATCTTTTGCACTTATTTTTATGAGTGCAAACAAAAAGAAAATTATGAGGAAAAAGGTAGTTCGTCTATTCATACTTTGTATAATTGCACGCAAAGTTAAGCATTTTCATTTGAATAGATTAGGCTAACACTTGGTTTTTTCATTTATTAAATGTAATTCTACACCTGCTCCGCTGCAATCAGCTCCCATTGGTGGATTTATCTTTGTTAGATTAAGGTCTATTGATTCTATATCGGGGAAAACTTTTATTATAGCTTCTGTTATCCGATATGCAGTATGTTCTAACAATTTTGCAGGTTGTTGCATTACTGTTTTTACAATATCGTAAACATCGGCATAACTTATTGTGTCGTTTACATTGTCTGTTAGCATTGCTTTGCCTATATGATAACACAAACGAAGGTCGGCAACATAATCGTTGCCAACCTTTCGTTCCAATTCGCTTACACCGATGTAGGCATGAAACCTTACACCTTTTATATATATATAGCTTGTTTCTAATTTCATTATTTGACAAAACTATTTGTTTATCCGCAGCGAGAAGCTCCGCAATTAGTACATATAAGACAGCCTTCTTGATAAACTAATGTCTCTTGTCCGCACACAGGGCACGTTTGTCCTGAAGCTGTTGTACCATCGGTTACATATTTCTTTAGAGCACGTTCCACACCATTCTTCCATGTATTAATACTTTCATCTTTCAACTGTAGAGACCCTACGAGATGAATGACATGGTCTATTGGCATACGATAACGCAATACTCCAGAGATGAGTTTTGCATAGTTCCAGTATTCTGGATTAAATTTCTCAGAAAGTCCTTCAACGGTTGTTTTATATCCCCGTTTATTCTCAAACTGGAAGTCATAACGGTGTGTACCATCGGCATTGGTTTGTTTTATAACTTTACCCTTTGTTACACTTTTGGGCAATACAATACCTTCATCGTCGTCTTGTAATCCAGTGAATATTTCGTAGGGATAACCATCAAGAAGTCCTACGAATGCAACCCATTTTTCTTTATTGTTCTGGAATCTAACTACATCGCAATCTAACACTTTGGGACGTTCTTCTATTACTTGCGGTGGGGTACAAGTATGTTCGTGTTTCTCTTCTGATGAATTCAAATCATGGTCTTCGTTTGTTTCTTTTTCTTTTTCGTTTTTCTTTTTCTTATCTTTCTTCGAAACAGAAATCATAACGCCTGAACGAGAACCGTCGCGATAAATGGTGCACCCCTTGCAACCAGAGCGCCAGGCCTCTACGTAAAGTTTGTTTACCAATGCTTCATCTACATTGTTTGGTAGATTTACTGTTACAGAGATAGAGTGGTCTACCCATTTCTGAATAGCTCCTTGCATCCGAACCTTCATGAGCCAATCTACATCGTTAGCGGTAGCTTTATAGTAAGGCGACTGTTTTACAAGGTCGTTTATCTCTGCTTGTGTATATTTCTTTGTTGTATCGAATCCGTTTATCTTCATCCATTCTAAAAATTTCTTGTGATAAACAATGTATTCTTCAAATGAATCGCCAACCTCGTCTACATAATCGACGTGTACATCTGTATCGTTCGGATTAACTTTTCTACGACGTGTATAAACTGGCATAAATACTGGTTCGATACCCGAAGTAGTTTGTGTCATAAGTGAAGTTGTTCCTGTAGGCGCAATTGTTAAGCAGGCAATGTTACGACGACCATATTTCTGCATATCGGCATAGAGTTGTGAATCTGCCTCTTTTATGCGTAACACAAATGGATTCTTTTCTTCTCGTTTTGCATCAAAGATAGTAAAGGCGCCACGTTCTTGTGCCATTGTAACCGATGAACGATAAGCTGACAGTGCCAGTGTTTTATGCACGTCTACAGCAAATTTAGTTGCTTCTTCTGTTCCGTAGCGTAAGCCCATAGCAGCTATCATATCACCTTCGGCTGTTATTCCTACTCCTGTACGGCGTCCTTTTCCACTCTTTTCTTTTATCTTTTCCCAAAGATGGTATTCGGCTAGTTTCACTTCGTCGCTTTGTGGGTCATGCTTAATTTTTTCCATTATATGATCTATCTTCTCCATCTCTAAATCTACAATGTCGTCCATTAAACGTTGTGCCAAAACAGCGTGCTTCTTGAATAAATCGAAATCGAAAGTTGCGTCTTTTGTAAATGGATTCTTTACGTAAGCGTAAAGATTGATAGATAGCAAGCGACAGCTATCGTATGGACACAATGGAATTTCGCCACAGGGATTGGTAGAAACTGTACGGAAACCTAAGTCGGCATAGCAATCTGGAATACTCTCTCTAATAATTGTATCCCAAAAAAGAACACCAGGCTCAGCACTCTTCCATGCGTTGTGTACTATTTTATCCCACAACTTTTTGGCAGAAATTTCTTTTTTGAAGCTTGGTTTTTCTGCATCAATAGGGAATTGTTGTTCAAAAGGAGTATCGTTTACGGCTGCTTCCATAAAGCCATCGGTAATTTTTACTGATACGTTTGCGCCTGTAACTTTACCTTCTTCCATCTTTGCATCTACAAAAGCTTCAGTATCGGGGTGCTTAATACTTACGGAAAGCATTAATGCACCACGGCGACCATCTTGTGCTACTTCGCGTGTACTATTAGAGTATCGCTCCATAAATGGTACTAAGCCTGTTGAGGTAAGGGCTGAATTGTTTACAGGTGAACCTTTTGGGCGCACGTGACTGAGGTCGTGTCCTACTCCTCCACGGCGTTTCATTAATTGAACTTGCTCTTCGTCTATACGCAAGATTGCACCATAAGAGTCGGCATCGCCATCAAGTCCTATCACAAAACAGTTTGAGAGTGAGGCTATTTGGTAGTTGTTTCCTATTCCTGTCATTGGACTTCCTGCTGGTATTATATAGCGGAAATGATCTAACAGATGGAAGATTTCTTCTTTACTAATAGGATTTTTGTACTTCTTTTCTATGCGAGCTATTTCGTTGGCAATGCGCCAATGCATATCTTCTGGCGATTTTTCGTATATATTGCCAAAGCTATCCTTCATAGCATACTTGTTTACCCAAACTCTTGCGGCTAATTCATCACCGTCAAAATACCTCAGCGAGGCCTCAAATGCTTCGTCAAATGAGTATGTTTTGTTCTCTTTCATTAATTTGTCTAGTAAAAAATGCGGTTGCGAAGTTACTAATTGTTTTCCAAAACAGAAAACTTTTGTTTAACTTTGTAGCCTAAAATTTTCTAAAATGAACAATATATTCAATCGTAGAAGCATTAGAAAATACAATAACAGAGAGGTTTCTAATGCTCTTTTAAAGGAACTTTTGAGTAAGGCTGAACGAACTCCAACTATGGGGAATTTGCAACTTTACTCGGTTGTTGTAACACGTAACAGTGAAATGAAACACAAATTAGCGCCTGCACATTTTAATCAGCCAATGGTAGAAAATGCAGCTGTGGTATTAACATTTTGTGCCGACTTCCGTAGAACCACTATTTGGGCAGAGAATAGAAAGGGAACTCCTGGTTACAACAATTTTCTTTCGTTTATGAATGCGGCTACAGATGCCTTACTTTATTGCCAGACATTCACAAATTTAGCAGAAGCAGAAGGACTTGGGACGTGCTTTCTTGGAACAACCATATATAATTCAAAGGCGATTATAGAATTGCTTAAACTTCCAAAGTTAGTTATGCCTGTGGCTACGCTTACAATTGGCTGGCCTGACGAAATGCCCGAACAACCAGACAGATTACCCATTGAGAGTATTCTGCACGAAGAAACTTACACGGATTATACAGCTGAAAGTATAGACTTATATTATAAGGTGAAAGAATCGTTGAAAGAAAATAAACACTTTGTAGAAATAAACCATACTGAGACGTTGGCGCAAATATTTACCGATATACGATACAAGAAAAGCGATAACGAAGTGATGTCGAAAAATTTATTAGATGCGTTAAAACAACAGGAATTTATTTAATAGCAATCAGTTAAAGATAGATAGATTTAGTTTTATTGCGAACCTCTAATTACTAAATTTGGGTTTAATAAGTAATTGTAAACATTACGCTCTAAATGATTGGTTAAAGAGGTAAGTATTTTAACTTTCTGTTCTTACTTAGCATAGACTTTCTCTGTACTATAAAGTGGCAGATAAAGTCTATGTCTATTCTGGAATCAGAACATTACAGAATAAAGGATTTCGTAATTCTCATCTGAATAATCACCTTCTAGCTATTATAACATAGCCTTATAAAGGTTGCTATTTTTTTTGATATCTAATTTGTAACTGATAGATATCTGAGACAATCGTGATAGATATCTGAGACGATCGTGATAGATATCTGAAATAAAAGTAGCTGTTGTATGGCTGTTTTTTCTAAAATATCCGATCTATTTATTTGAATTGAAAGTACCCATAGACATTGTTTAAATATCTTTAGTTTATTTCTGCCCAGCCTTAAAACTGGGTATAAATAAAGGGTTGAATATTGTTCTGACTTAGGTTTATAACAAGCTGCAAAACAAATAGGAAGATTACTAATTTAGCAATCCATGGTAGTGCAATAAACTTTTGTTGAAGCCACTTATAATCGCTCTGTCGAATAGAGTGTAGCTCTAAACTTACTGCTAATAGCATTATCCATAGTAAGCGGGCATTTATAAAGTTCTGAATGTCTATCAGGTGTAAATCGGTTGTTATCTTACCAATAATATTAAGAGCTGTATGAATGTCGTGTGAACGGAAGAATATCCACGCAACAGATATATAGGTGAAAGTTATTGTCCAACAGAACATCTTTACATATATGGTGTTGGGAATTTTATTAAAACCTCTGTTGCATGCAAACTTATGAATCGTTAAACCAATGCCGTGTAGGCTTCCCCACAAAGCAAACATTCCCGATGCTCCATGCCACAAGCCTGCTACAATCATAGTAATAATGGTGTTTCTATAAGTATTTAGTTCACCTTTTCTGTTTCCACCCAATGGAATATAAATATAGTCGCGAAACCATTGTGAAAGTGTTATGTGCCAACGATGCCAAAATTCGGTGAGGTTTAAACTTTGGTATGGCGAGTTAAAATTGTTGGGTAGTTGGAAACCCATTAGTGCTGCAATGCCAATAGCCATATCGCTATATCCCGAGAAATCGCAATAAATCTGTAGTGTGAAGCCTAAAACTCCCATTAAATTCTCAAAACCTGTATAAGCCAGTGGGTCTGCAAAAATCCAATTGTTATATTGCGCCAAGTAGTCGGCTACCAGAGCCTTTTTTAACATACCACAGATAATGAGCCATAAGCCTGTATTTATGAGTTGTTTATTTGTTAGTTGTGGAGTGTTTATCTGTGGAATTAGTATGTGTGCACGTGTAATGGGACCTGCTATTAGTAGTGGAAAGAAAGTTAGATAAAAACAATAGTCCAACAAATTTGTTTTCTTGGTGAAGTGTTCTTTGTATACATCTATCGTATAACTAATAGCTTGAAAGGTGTAAAACGATATACCAATGGGCAATAATAGTTGCAAAGGTGCAAAATTACTTCGCAACAAATGGTTCAGAACATCGAGTGTGAGATTAGAATATTTATAATAGAGTAGTGGTAGCAGTTCTATTAATATAACAATGGAGAAACCTATTTTGCGAGGTTTTCCACGCCGTAGCCGCATCATCTTTTTAGTAAGAAACCACGAAAGCAGTGTAGTGGTAGGCAGCAGAACCATTAAAGTGCCGTTTGCCTTATAAGCAAACATCAGTCCGAATAATACAACGTATGCCTTTTGCCATGCCTTTTGATGTTTGTTTATATAAAGATAGCCTGCAAAGAATATGATAAAGACTGCCAAAAACGACAATGTACAGAACGACCAACCTGAATTAGGAGTCGTCAGAAAGGAACTTAATTCGTGTATTGTTTGTTTAAAACTTATCATCGTTTCTTATTAATATCCGTTGAAAGAAGGTTGCAAAACTTTAGTATGAGTAGCCTTATGGTGTTGGCGAGGAATGTTTAGCACTACCGGGTAGGCAACTTTAGGGCTATTCATAAATGTAGCAACCTTGTTTAACCATAGAGCTGCAGCTTGCCACGTGGGGTGATAATGGTCGGGACCACGCTTAAGTTTCAATCCTCTGCTATCAAAAAAACACCCCTGTTGGGTATGTTTCTTTATTAAATCAATAATTCCAGTATCTCCATTCCAGCTAGCCGGACCAATCCAAACGTAAGGAAAGTTGCCCAGCTTATTTAAAATGGTTTTTATATACGCTTCTCTTGCATCTAAATCGTTTACAAAAAGTTCATTGCTTCCTAAGCAAAGCAAAATGTAAGAGGGTTTATATTCGTTTATAAAGTGCTCTATTGTTTGCGTTTTTGCCCACTTCTCTGTGGTAGAGGCATACCATATAACAGTGTAAAGTTTGTGTCCATTTTCTTCAGCGTAATCGCCGAGCCGTCGAGAAAGCCCTTCAACCATCGAATCGCCTATGAATAAAAAAGTTTGATGATGCCTAAATAGTTTTGGTTTCGTTGGGTGTGGTTGCGCAGTTGTATCGTTATGAGGCGATAGACACAGTTGTGTAAGACTAATTTTTTTTAGTGAGAATGTGCCAAAAGCTATTTCTTTTGGCACAAATGCGTAGCCCAAAACAATGGCTAATGCAATAACTAATAGCAGTAATATTTTGATTGGCTCGCGCACGCGCACAATGCTATAAATTCAGTTCAACTTCTACAGGACAATGGTCGCTACCATACACTTCTGTATGTATTTTGGCATCTATGAGTTGATTGCGTAGGCGGTTTGATAGTAAGAAATAATCAATACGCCAACCAGCATTCTTTTCTCTTGCTTTGAATCTATACGACCACCACGAATAAGTTATCTGCTCTGGATAAAGCGTCCGGAAGCTATCTATAAAACCATTATTAAGAAATTGAGTCATCTTAGCTCGTTCCTCATCAGTAAAACCAGCGTTTTTCCTATTCGTCTTTGGATTCTTTAAATCTATTTCCTCGTGTGCAACATTTAAGTCGCCACATATTACTACTGGTTTTTTCTTATCCAATTGTTTTATGTATGCTTGGAAATCGTCTTCCCATTTCATTCTATAGTCTAATCGTTTTAGCCCATCTTGCGAGTTAGGTGTATAGCACGTTACAAGAAAGAAAGTCTCCATTTCTAGCGTAATAACCCTGCCTTCGTGATCGTGTTCGTCTATATCCAGACCATAGTGCACATTTATGGGCTTGTGCTTTGTGAAGATAGCTGTACCCGAATAGCCTTTCTTATCAGCATAATTCCAATATGATTCGTAACCATCGAAAGTTATATCGAGTTGCCCCTCTTGCATTTTCGTTTCTTGCAGACAAAAGAAGTCAGCATTCAATTCCACGAAACTTTCTTTAAATCCTTTTGTTACACAAGCCCGAAGACCGTTTACATTCCATGAAATAAACTTCATATTATTATGTTTTGTTCTATTCTTATTGATTCAACAATTTCTTTCTTATCAATGGTCTATTTATATACGCATCTTGTCGGAGTGTACAAGGTTCATAAACTCTTCGCGTGTTTTTGCTTGATTGAATGCTCCGCTAAATGCACTAGTAGTTGTTATGGAGTTTTGTTTCTCTACACCACGCATCTGCATACACATGTGTTTTGCTTCTATCACAACCATTGTACCTAGTGGGTGCAATGTGTCTTGTATGCAATCCTTTATTTGTTGGGTTAATCTTTCCTGTACTTGTAGGCGATGGCTGAATATATCTACTACACGTGCCACCTTGCTTAAGCCTGTAATGTATCCATTGGGAATGTATGCGACGTGTGCTTTGCCATAGAAAGGCAACATGTGGTGTTCGCACATAGAGAAGAAATCGATATCTTTTACAATCACCATTTGGTTGTATTCTTCTGCAAACAGTGCATCGGTGAGCACCTTTTGTGGATCTTGTGTGTAACCGCGTGTCAGTACTTGCATAGCTTTAGCTACACGCATTGGCGTCTTTTCGAGTCCTTCTCTGTCTGGATTCTCTCCTAAAAGCTGCAATACGTGTCGGTAATGTCCTGCGAGTTCATCAAGACCTTCGCGAAATTCAATGTTTGATTTCATTGTTAGTTCTGGGTAAATCGTATAAAATTATCTTATAATAATGTTTGTTCAGTCATCTAAGACGAACTATTTCTATAGGTGAAACCTATTCATTTGTTTGTTAAGGCTTATTCTACTGTCTGATGAAAGTAGTTCGCTCGTCTAACAAAACAAAAATAGTCGACTGATTTCTGAATTTGGCTGACCATTTCTTGAAGTTAGTTGCCTGATTTAAAGTGTCTGTTTGGCAATATAGAATGAAGCAGATTAATAATCCATATCGTATGTATCGCCTATCACTTTGGTCGTTTCTATTGTAACCATCGTTCTTATAACGTTTGCTTGGGTAAAGCCTTCTTTCTTTAAACGCCTCATCACCTTTCGTGCTTGTTCGTAGCTTGTGTAATTTCCTATCTGGCACATCCAACGAGGAGAATAGAAATGAACATATATAGGTTCTGTCTGTAGAATTTCTTTAGCCTTTTGTCCCCATCGTTCAGCTTCTTGCCTGGCTACTCTTGTATTTCCACCTGAATATGCTAACACTCTAAAACCTCTCACCTTTTTAATACCTTTCCATACTCGTTTTGTTACAGTTTGTTTTACAGCAGTACCGTCAATAGGGTCTACCAATGCACGACGTACTTTCTTTCGTACAAGTTTCGTTCGTGGGTAAGCTTCTGTATTAGGAGAGGAAGAAATATCTGGAGGTGTTATTCTGGGCTCTACTCGTGGAGTAGAAATAGATGGCATAGAAGGCTTTCGCACTGTCCCTTGCGATTGTGGCTGTTGTTTCTTTTTGTTTATTTTGGCATTTTTCTTTCCATTTACCAGAGCATCAATATCCTCGCTCTGGGTAACTGTAACCGTGCCCTGTGCTCCTATTGCTAAACATCTAAGGAATGCAACGACCAATATAACAAGGAATTTCTTCATTTCTTTTATTTCTATAAAGTGCCTGAGAATCGCCAATACTTGCAATTAGCGACCCTCAGGTATTTTATCTATTTGTTTTTACTTTTTCCAAGCATCGATAATGCCTTTGAAATCGGCAGCTTTTAAAGATGCTCCACCTATCAAGCCACCATCAATATTAGGCTTAGAAAATAATTCTGGTGCATTACTTGCTTTGCAGCTTCCACCATAAAGAATACTTGTTTCGCTTGCAGCATCTTTACCATATTTTTCTGCTACGATAGAACGAATGTATGCAAGCATCTCTTCTGCCTGGTCTGATGTTGCAGTTTTACCAGTCCCGATAGCCCAAATTGGCTCGTATGCAAGTATAATATTCTTCCAAGCCTCTGCACTGAGATGGAAAACAGAGCCTTCGAGTTCAGCCTTTACCACTTCATTCTGCTTGTTAGCCTCACGTTCTTCTAATGTTTCACCACAGCAGAAAATGATCTTAAGTCCATTAGCAAGAGCCAATTCTACTTTCTCTTTCAGTATTTCGGCTGTTTCGCCATAGTATTGGCGACGCTCAGAGTGTCCGAGTATAACATATTCTGCACCTGTGCTCTTTACCATTGCAGCAGAAACCTCGCCAGTGTAAGCACCTTTTTCTTTATCAGCGCAGTTTTCAGCACCCAGCTTTACTAATTCTTTATCCAATACATCAGCTACACTTGCTAAGTGAATGAAAGGAGTGCAGATTACAACATCACAGTTTGGTTTGTCTGCCTTCAATGCGTCATTAATCTCTTTTGCTAATGCAACACCTTCTTGCAGGGTCTCGTTCATCTTCCAATTGCCTGCTACAATTTTCTTTCTCATATTTCTTTTACGTTTTAAAAGTTGATAAAGTTTCTTACTTTGTTCGTTCTTTAAGAGCCTTTGTTCTTTCTCTTTTATCCATTTCTCGCGTTTCTGTACCCATTTTGTCCATGCCCAGAAACGGTCGGCAACAATAAGTAGTATTAGTGGGAGCACGTAACAGAGTATCATTGTTAGTATTTTCTTCCACGTACTACTTTCTGGTTCGTGCCCAATAGTAAGCAAGTTTAAAGGTGCATTTAGTTCTGCAACCTTTGGTATATCGTTGTGATTCCACTTGTTTATTATAGTTCCCTTATAGAGCAATAATAGTCCAGGATTGCTTCTTATCATTGTTTTCAATGTTGTGCCATCGGTAACATAAAAAGGATATTCGGCTCCTGTTATATCGCGCCAATGTTTTATGCCTTTATCGGTACTTGCTGTGAGCCCATAGAAAGCATATCCGTTTTCTTTTGCATATTCGTATATGCCTTCAATATCGCCAAAGTTTCTGTCTTGTGCTACTTCGAGCATAGGCGATACAAGCAAGAAGGTATATCCGTCTTTATTTAAGATCTGTTCTGTAAGGTCTTCTCCTGTCTTTTCATCAGTGATGGAGAAGTCGTGAATAGGTGGCTCGTATCCTTTCTCTATTACTTCTTGTTTTGTATCTACAAATACCCACGTGCTATCGTTGTAAGGATAATTATTTTCGTTAAACTCTTTCTGAACTCCATTCTTGGTGCAAATAAATGTTGTTTTATATTTTGTTTGCTTTGCTCCTTTGGGTATTTGCATTCCTTTCAGAATATTCTGTCCTATATAATATGGTCTAAAATCGAACAAAGGCAAGTGGTAAAGACTTAGTAGCGACACTATAACTATGAATATCATTGTGAAGTAGGTTGCTATCCATTGATTGGTTTTAGAAATAAAGCGTACCTGATAGAGTGGCAACCGCATAACGACTATTGAGGCAACGAGCAGTACTAAGTTCTTTATAAATGTCTGGCTATTTGTAAGGTGTATAGCATCGCCAAAACAACCACAGTCTTGTATAGGGTTGCTAATAGTGAGCCACAATGTTATTAATGTCATTCCTAACATTAGCACAAATGCCAATTTGCTTACCAAACGTCGGCGAATTGCTAATAGAAGTAATATTCCCAACGTAAATTCTGCACCAGAAAGCGATATGGAGAGTATTAGTTGCACCCATTCAGGTATCTTCCCCGCCATACCTAAAGCTGTAAGATAGTCGCCTATCTTATATTGTGAACCGAGCGGGTCTATTGCTTTTACAAATCCAGAGAAAATAAATGTGATGGCAAGTAAAAGCCTACAGATGTTTACTAATATTGATTTTAGTCTACTCATCTCTTAGTTTTATAGCTCCAAATACTGCGTAAATAATAATATCCATATAGTTTGCATCTATACCTTCGCTCACCAAAGTAGCACCCTTTATGTTCTCTATTTCTTTCACACGTTCTATTTTTGTGAGAATAAAGTCGGTGTAGCTACTTATGCGCATATCTCGCCATGCCTCGCCATAGTCGTGATTCTTCTTTAACATTAGTTCATAAGTAGCTTTTTCGTATTGTTCGTAGAGCTTTGTTGCTTCGTCTGGAGAAATATCCACTGTATCGACAAATGGGTGTGTTAGTTGTATCAAGCCAATTATTCCATAATTGATAAGGGCTATAAATTCTCCTCTAACGCTTTCACCAACATGGTTCTCGTTCGTTATCTCTATAGAACGAATACGTTTCGCTTTTATAAATAGTTGATCGGTAAGCGATGACGGACGCAGTATTCTCCACGAAGCACCATAATCGTGTAGCTTCTTGTAGAAGAGTGCCTTGCATTCGCTTAAAACTTCTTTAAACTCTTGATTAGTCTTTGTTATCTGTTCAGACATAGTGGATATTCTATTTACAATGCAAAAATACAGAAAATATACGAACTAACAAAATCATTCATATAATATATGTTTGCAAACAAGTTTTTGGTTTTGTGGCTATTGCATCAGTTTGTTACTTTAAAATGAAAATAATGCGATAGTAAGAATGATAGGTAAGTAGGATTCGGGTTCATAATTCTATAATTTTTATTTTCTGAATGGTGCATATCTTTAATTTTTTTATTGATGTATTCTATATCTCAATTCCATAAGTTGTAGGTTTTATAATTCTCATCTGAACAAATATCTTTGAAGTATTATAATATGAGATAATAAAAAGAGTAGTTTGTCTGGTTTTGCCAAATAAACAAACTATGAGTTCTTGCGTGTCCAGTAAGACTAAGTGCTTATTATTTCAGTATGAATTGTTCACTTGTGTCTAACTATTCAGCAGGCATAATAAGAAAATATCTGCAGA
Organism: Prevotella pallens ATCC 700821; assembly: GCF_000220255.1. Lineage (GTDB taxonomy): Bacteria > Bacteroidota > Bacteroidia > Bacteroidales > Bacteroidaceae > Prevotella > Prevotella pallens. Next base: position 1,879,810 of record NZ_GL982513.1, on the reverse strand, counting down.
AGTAGCTAATATAACTAAGAAGTGTCTAGTGAAAGCTGGGAAAAACTGACAGATATCTGAAACGCTACTGACAGATATCTAAAATTCAACTGACAGATATCTGAAACGCTACTGACAGATATCTAAAATTCAACTGACAGATATCTAAAACTAAATTGACAGATATCTAAGATTCAACTGATAGATATCTGACATGAAAGTAACTATAGCAGACAGTTGTTTTTAGTCATCTGAAACATTCTATTTGCTTGGCTAATAAACAGTAGGCGTTGCTTATATACCATTCACCTATTTTCAACTAAAACATATCTTTATGCTATTTAGCTTTGGTAGAATAGTAGTGGGGAAAAAGAAAAACCGGCATCGAAAGATACCGGTTTTCGTCTGTTGTCATAAAAAATTTGAGAAATGAAACTTCGCAGTTTCGAACTTGTTTTATTAGAAAATGATTTGTTTTATAGAGAAAGCATTAAAATGATATTTCTTTTAATTATATTCTGTATCGGTGATAGTGCTAACCTTCTGGGTTGAATCTATTTTGGTTGAGTCAGCTTTTGCCACAGCCGGACCTTTAGCTTCCTTGTTTGCGTGTGGCACCTCAACAGATTGTTGAGCCGAAGGCGTCGTACTCGTGAAAGTTTCTTGTAGTGCATTTTGCAATGTTAGCAAAATGGCAACAACTGCTGCCGCTTTGAAGAGAGGCATTAAACGTTTGCGCATTGTAATGGTGCGAGCCTTTACGGGCTGGTCTCCATTTACCTTCTCGAGTATCTTTTGGTTAAAGTCATCGCCCAATATATCGGTTTCCTTTTGTTCCTGTTCGTAGATAAACAAGTCTTTGTAAGGCACCAAATTGGTAGGAACCTCCTCTTGAGAGAAGAATAATCGCAATATTTCCTCCTCTTGCAGCGAAGTTTCGCAACGCCAGTAGCGTTCCAATAATTGTTCGATGTACTTATAATCCATATTGTTCTATTTTCTGAAATTGTTGTTTTACAGTTTGGCGTGCACGGAAGATGTTTGTTTTTACTTGTTCTTCTGTTATGCCTAAGACGATTGCAATTTCTTTATATTGCTTACCTTCAAAGTCGCGTAGTTGCATACATACACGCTGTTTTTCGGGCAGAGAGTTTACAATCTCTTTCACTACACGCAACCTATCCTGAGCTATCAGGCGGTCTTGTGGTGTTGAGAGTAGTTCTTGGTTGGGTTGTTCTTCTTCCAAAGAGCCATTTTGGTTGTCTCGCTTCTTCATTCTGTCAAGCGAAAGGTTTCTGCATATTCGTAAGCTATAGGCCTCTATGGAATCAATGGTGCCCCATTCGTATCGTTTGTTCCAAACTTTTATCAGTGTGTCTTGTACTATATCCTCGGCTTCTTCCTTATTGAGGGTTATGCGGAGGGCCAATCTGAAGAGTTGATTCTTCAATGGCAAGACATCGTTTCGGAAGCTAACTTTTTCCATACTCTCTATTACAACGACGAATAAGTGTGGGGTGAAGTTACAGAATACTATGCAAAAGTACTATATTTTAACCTTTGTTAGTTATCTGAATAAATAAACATACAAGAAAGAACAATAATTAACATATAAAAATAAAATACCTATTTGGAGCAATTTTACTCCAAATAGGTATAACCATACAGTCCACTTCGATAATTGTTGAGGAATTCTTTTCCTTCTTCGAGTGATATTTTTCCTTGCTTAACGCTTTTTGTAACCCATATTTCGAGCTGTCTAACAAGCTTCTTTGGATTGTATTGCACATATTCGAGCACCTCTTCCACTGTTTCTCCATCTATAATTTGGTCGATGTGATAACTTCCATCTTTCACGGAAAGGTGCACCGCATTGGTATCTCCAAACAAATTATGAAGGTCGCCGAGTATTTCTTGATATGCACCAACGAGGAAAACGCCTAAATAATAAGGCTCGCCACGTCGCAAAGTGTGTACAGGTAGCACGTGGCTGGTGCGTCCCTCGCTCACGAAATTGGCTATTTTACCATCACTATCGCATGTAATGTCTTGCAAAGTGGCTTTTCGTGTGGGACGTTCGTTTAGTCGTTGTATCGGTATAACGGGAAAAAGTTGGTCAATAGCCCAACTGTCGGGAAGTGATTGGAAGAGAGAGAAATTGCAGAAATATTTATCTGCCAGTAGTTTATCTAAGTTTCTCAGTTCGTCTGGCACGTGTTTCATTCCCTTTGATAGTGTATTTATTTCGTGGCAGACACTCCAATACATTGCTTCAATTTCTGCGCGAGTTTTCAAATCGACCATTCCATGAGAGAATAGTTCTAACGATTCTTCTCGAATCTGTTCTGCATCGTGCCAATCTTCAAGCATATTGCGCGAGTTTAGATTATCCCAAATCTTGTAGAGTTCTCGTACTAACTGATGATCTGTTTCCTTTGCCTCGAACTCTTCCGACATTTCTGGTAGCGAAGCTGTCTCCAATACATTTATAATAAGCATAGAGTGGTGTGCAGCAACATTACGTCCGCTTTCGGTAATAATGTTTGGGTGTGGTATTCCGTGCTTATTTGCTGCATCTACAAAGGTAGAAACACAGTCGTTTACGTACTCTTGAATGCTATAATTCACAGAACTCTCACTGTTAGAAGAGCGTGTTCCATCGTAATCTACGCCCAATCCACCTCCACAGTCAACAAAATCTACATTGTATCCCATCTTTCTTAGATTGGCATAATACTGTGCTGCTTCGGTGAGAGCAGTCTGGATACGTCGTATCTTCGTAATTTGCGAACCAATATGGAAGTGTATCAATCGTAAGCAATCGTGCAATCCTTTTTCATCGAGCTTCTCCAATGCTTGTAGAAGTTCTGATGCTGTTAAACCAAATTTAGATGCATCGCCTCCACTTTCTGCCCATTTGCCAGAGCCTGTAGATGCTAATTTGATACGAATACCAATATTAGGCATAACGTTAAGTTTCTTAGCAGCTTTTGCTATGATATCTATTTCGTTAAGTTTCTCTACTACAATAAAGATGCGTTTACCCATCTTTTGTGCTAAGAGTGCAAGTTCTATATAGCTTTGATCTTTGTATCCGTTGCAGATGATGAGCGAATCACTTTGACATTGGACAGCTATTACAGCATGTAGTTCAGGCTTTGAGCCAGCTTCTAAGCCCAAATTGAATTTACGTCCGTGCGAAATAATCTCTTCAACTACTGGTTGCATCTGATTAACTTTAATAGGATAGATTATGAAATTCTCTCCTTCGTAGTTATATTCCTGCTTTGCAATTTCGAAACACGACGATATTTTCTCTATACGATTATCTAGAATGTCTGGGAAACGCAACAGAACGGGCGGCGTTACATCACGTAGTACAAGCTCGTCCATAATCTCGCACAAATCTAACTGGTTATTATCCTTGCACGGAGTAACGTAAACATGTCCAGCCTCATTGATTCCAAAGTAAGAAGCACCCCAACCTTTAATGTTATAGAGTTCCTTTGAATCTTCAATCGTCCATTTTTTCATACCTATTTGTTGTGTTTTTAGAGAACTTTTTTACCGATACTATTCGGCTAGATACAGCTCTCAATAATGAAATAGTATTCTTATTTATTATTCTTTTCTATTGTGGGTAAAGCCTTTCGGCTCATTTCTATTATTGAAATAAGTTGTTTTGCCATTGCATTTATTTTCTTACGATTGTCCATTAAATGCACTTTTATAATGTGTTTAGCCTGTTTGTAGTAGATGTCTCGTTCTTCTATTTGTTTCTTTACAAAGACTTTTACTTCGTATTCCGTCTTATCTTTCAACAATGGCCGAACGTTTCTGCTAATATTAAGATGCTGGCATATAATGTCGGCAGTTGCATTCATATATATCGTTTCGCCTTGTTTGTTAAGGTATTCCATATTATCGAAGAAGCAAGGGGTTCCTCCTCCGCAAGCAATAATAACGTTTTCAAACTCGGCAACCTCATGTAACATATTTCGTTCAATAATTCTAAATCCCTCTTCACCCCGTTCTTCAAATATCTGGGATATAGTTTTGTGCATTCGTGTCTCTATATACCAGTCTAAATCGTAGAATTTGAAATTGAGAATTTTAGACAAAGCCCAACCAAGCGTGGTTTTTCCAGCGCCCATATAACCTATTATTATAATTCGGTTTGGAGTATTTTGTAGGCTCTCGGTCATTCTTTTTGTGTCTCTGCCTACCCTAATAAGGGAGGCAGATGATTTTATTTATTTGCGTTTACGCTTTGTTTTGGGTTCGGGTGCATTCTTTATAATGTCTTGACATTCCTCATACGTAAGTTCAGAGGCTTTGTCGTGCATTGTTTTCGGAATACGATAGTTCTTTCCATCGTATGCTATGTATGGACCATAGCGACCGTTCATTATTTCTAATTTAGGGTCTTCGTCAAACTGTTTAAGGTGTCTTTGTGCATCTTGGAGACGTTTTGTTTCTATTAAACGTATGGCAGTGTCTAATGAAACCGTCAAAGGGTCTTCCTCTTTGGGCAGTGATACATACTTTTTATTGTGCATTATGTATGGACCAAAACGCCCTGCACCAATCACAACATTAGTTCCTTCAAACTGTCCTACAGTGCGTGGCAACTTAAACAGTTCCAATGCATCGGCGAGCGTAAGTGTTTCCATACTCTTATCCGCTGGAATCTGCGCGAAACGTGGCTTGTCCGTATCATCGGCAGTACCAATTTGTACAACAGGGCCGAAGCGTCCAATCTTTACAAATACGGGCTTATTGGTCTTAGGGTCTACTCCCAATTCGCGTTCACCAGCCTTATGTTCTGACCGTGCATTCATTACAGATTCCACTTCGGGCTCGAAATGCTTATAGAAATCTTTCATTGCAGTGTTCCATTTCGCCTTCCCTTCAGAAATTTTATCGAACTCTTGCTCTACTTTAGCTGTGAAATTATAATCCATAATGTCAGGGAAGTTCTCCATGAGAAAGTCGTTTACTACAATGCCAATATCGGTTGGAATAAGTTTACCCTTATCTGCACCAGCCATTTCCTTCTTGTTCTTTGAGGTAATCTTTAGTGCCTGCAATGTGTCTACGATGTATGTGCGTTCTTCCCCTTTCTTTTCTCCCTTCTGAACGTACTCGCGTTGCTGAATGGTAGATATGGTTGGAGCGTATGTTGATGGACGACCAATGCCCAACTCTTCGAGTTTATGTACCAAACTTGCTTCTGTATAGCGACTTGGTCCCATTGAGTAACGTTCGGTAGAAACAATGCTACGTCGTTCCAAAATCTGGCCGTTGTTCATTGCTGGCAATGCATGCGTTGTGTCTTCCCCTTCATTCTCATCATCGGTAGACTCTCGATAAACTTTTAAAAAGCCATCGAATGTAATAACTTCTCCCATCGCAACAAACTGTAAATCGGCTGTCTCGTGTCCTTCTGCGTTGAGAATACTAATAGCAACAGTAGTTTTGTCTATTTTTGCATCTGCCATTTGCGATGCTGCTGTGCGCTTCCAAATAAGGTCGTAAAGACGTTTTTCCTGACTTGTTCCGTCTATACTGTGTGCACTCATATCGGTTGGACGGATAGCTTCGTGTGCTTCTTGTGCACCTTTGCTGCTGGTATGATACTTCCGCACCTGGCTATATTCTGAACCATAGTGTTTCTCTATCTCTGTTTTAGCTGTATTGATGGCAAGTGATGAGAGATTTACACTGTCGGTACGCATATATGTAATACGTCCTGCTTCGTACAACCGTTGTGCCACCATCATAGTTTGACTTACAGTAAAACCAAGTTTACGTGCGGCTTCTTGTTGTAATGTAGATGTTGTGAATGGGGGGGCAGGAGTGCGTTTCAGCGGTTTCTTAGCTATAGAAGATATCCGGAATGATGCAGTTTTGCATTGTTCTAGAAACTCCAATGCTTCTTCGTGTGTAGAAAAACGTTTGTTTAGCTCTGCCTTTACTTCGTTTTTGGTACCATCTTCGCTTGTAGCAGCGAAAATAGCATTTATTCTGTAATAAGGTTCAGACTTGAAATCTTGTATCTCACGCTCACGTTCTACTATCAATCGTACGGCGACACTTTGCACGCGTCCTGCGCTTAGAGCTGGTTTTACTTTGCGCCACAACACCGGAGACAGGCGGAAACCTACCAAACGGTCCAAGACACGGCGTGCTTGCTGTGCGTTTACAAGGTTCATATCCAAATGACGGGGATTCTGAATGGCGGCAAGAATGGCTGGTTTCGTAATTTCGTGGAACACAATGCGACTTGTTTTTGCTTCGTCGAGACCTAAAACTTCGCAAAGGTGCCAACTTATGGCTTCTCCTTCGCGGTCTTCATCGGATGCCAACCAAACCTTTTTGGCGGCTTTTGCGTTCTTTTTAAGTTCTGAAACAACCTTCTTCTTCTCTTCCGGAATTTCGTAATTAGCTTCTAAAGTGTCCAAATCCACACTCAGCTCTTTCTTTTTCAAATCACGAATATGTCCGTACGACGACATAACTTTAAAGTCTTCACCTAAGAACTTCTCTATTGTCTTCGCCTTTGCAGGGCTTTCCACTATAACTAAGTTTTCTTGCATATCAGCATAAGTAACATTATTCAAGGGCGCAAAAGTAAGCAAACTTTTTCCATACACCTTATATAATAGGCTATTTTTAGTTTTTTTAATATTAGTGCTTGTAGGAATATTATGTATTCTATGTTTCTAACTTTTTAAAAGAGCTTGTTTCACACAATCAAACAGGCTCTTTTGCATTGCCAAATAGGCTCTTTTGCAAGGCAAAACGATAGCTTTTTGTAGTATGTTGAGTATTAAATAGTTATCCGAACAATATTTTTGCTGTTTTTAAAACGCTATGATGCCTTAAGTGTGCGTTAGATAATCGCAAATATTAAAGTCGTGCTTGTTCTGTAGTTTTAACGCTTTAGCTAAACTCCTCCCCCTGTTCCGTCTATCAATATATAAATTCGTACCATCATAAAGTTTCTTAAAATGCAGGCCTTTATTCTTCAAATTTCTTATCTTTGTCTCAAAAATAAATGTACTTATGAAGAAAAATATTTTCCTTTTTCTATTTTTTTACTGTATGGCAACCAGTCTTTATGCGCAGCAACGACTGTCTTTGCCCGATGTAGATGCCATAGGTTACGACGCAAATGGCAGTTGGATAGACCTTTATAAAAAAGTTGGCACCGACCGTTATGCTCAAAGACGTCTGCAAATAGATCGAAAAGAAATAAGTATAAGTAAAGCTTCCGTAGCTTATCAGATGGTCTGGGATTTATATTCTTGCAATGATACACTAAGTAGAAACGATATTGAAAAGGCGAGAGAGCGTTTCGTTGATGTAGATAATCTGCGTCCCATAGCTCTCGAAAGCTATGTTTGCAAGACGTTCGATATCAAAGAAGACGGCAACTGGAAGCGCAATGAAGAAAAATCGAATTATGTTTTAAAGTTCTTACGATCCGACCTTGCGTTTATTCAACAGCTGCGTTATACCAAAGCTGATAGGTATGCATACCGCGTAATAACTACTTCTTCGTGTGTTCCAGACTCGGTTACAACCTGGCGTGGGGAATCTCAACCATTGAGTCCGCTTGTTTTAGAACTAAAAGGTGGGAAGACGGTTTTGCTATTCGCTTATAGATCATTCAATTATTTGTTGCTTCCAACGATTAAAGGCGACCAGTTCGTGAAATTATCTCGTGACTGTCAACCTGCAGAACTAACAGAAGCAGGAAATAAATACGATGCTGCTGCACCCTACGACTTCATGAATATTGTTCTTAAATACTTCCTGAACGTTAAGAAAACGGACGAAGGTAGGTGCCAATTGGTGAACGCTTTCGGCGAAAATATGCTGAAACAAGATTACGACAGCATTATTTGTGGAGAGCGTTTTATTATTGCGCATACAAAGAAAGGGGTTGATGTGTACAATCTTTACCTTCAAAAGCTCGACTTGGGAAACGTTTTGGTTGCGTATGAAATACCTAATTGTATGATTGGTTGCATAAATGTGCTGAACGAAAAGGGTGCTTTTTACTACGATGAAATGGGGAAAAAAATGAAAAATCCTTGGAAAATACAGTTGAGAGTTTGTGGCACTGTACCTCATTGGACATATAGTTTGCTAAAGAAACGTGGGCAATACCAGCTGAAATACTACACTGCCGGACCTGGTGTAACGTGCGAAGAAGACAAGCGTTACGTGCTTTCAGACTGCCAACCTACCGATTCCATTTCCTTTCTTGATGGTAAAAAAGAGTACAGATGCAATGGAAACAGTTGGTTTCTGGGAGCTCTCGATGTACGTCCAGAATGGATAAGAGTAGGGAGAAATGGCAAATTTGGTATTCTTGCTTACGATTATAAACAGCCAAACGATGTGGAACCTAAGGAAGGTATAGTAAAATATGGTGATTGGGAAAGACCATTGGAGACTTATCCTGTGCGGACTCTAAAGGGCGAAACAATTCTTCCGATGGTCTACGACTCTATTATGATGCACAACGATGGATATATTTATTTCTACAAAGATGGCAAAGTGGGCATCTATTCGTACAACGACACACCTGTTTACGATGAGTTGGAACAGAGCACTCGATACTTTTACCACATAGTGAAGGACGGCGTTAGTGGCTGGCTCGACCTTAAAACCAACAAAGAGCATTATTATTCAAAGTCTAAGGAGTAGGCTATAACATGCGGGTGGCTATGGTTCTGTCCACCCACTTTTGTCTCTTATTAATGTCATTTGTGCAGTAAGGCGAGCAAATTCTTCTGCCGATACTGCGTGGGCACGCAAGCTTCGTACTCTCGAAAAGTTACGAAAGTAAGGGTCTTGCGTAACATACCAGCCGTAGTTGCTTATCTTCGACACTCTTTTCATCTGACTTTCCAAGTTTGCTATCGCTGTTCGTGCAACGGAGCTAAGCAGATGCGAACCGTCGTTCAGTTCTATTGCTAGCACAAGAAAGGTTTCTGTCGGGTCGTCTAGGCGTGGCGCATAGTCCATCATACGCTTGCTTATGGTAATGTTTCGATGGTGTTTGCGGTTTATTTCCTCCATTCTTTGGCGAAACAAAGTGCCGTGTGCCGATGTATCTTTCAGGTTTTTATAGGCTATTTCGTAGTGAATCATTTCGTGTATAAGCGTGTCTTCTATGAGCGATTGTGGAGTATCGTAATAGTTAGATATCGAAATAGTGAAGCTACGATGTGTTTTTCCCCATACTCTTTGTATGCGATAGCTCATAGAGCCTAATCTTTGTTTAGCGTTGGACACACGCAGGTTTGGTATTGGAAGTGTGTTTCCAAATATTTCTTCATTGTATTTGTTGAAGGCTGCTTTAAGATAAGCTATTGTTATATCCATTATTCTGCAATTTGTTTTTTGTTCCAATTCACTAAATAAAGGTGTTCAGTGGCACGTGTGAAAGCTGTGTATAACCAGTGAATATAGTCGGTTGTAAGCATTTCGTCGGTCATATAGCCTTGGTCGAGATAGATATGTGCCCACTGTCCGCCCTGCGCTTTGTGGCATGTAACGGCATATCCGAACTTTATTTGCATAGCATTAAAATATTGGTCTTCACGCAATTGCTTCATACGGTCTGCTTTTCGTGGTATATCGGTATAATCTTCCATAACACTTTGAAATAGTTTTGTGTTCTGCTCCTGTGTTAGTGCTGGTGCTTCTGCAACGAGCGTGTCGAGCACGACCACCGTGTCTAATTCTGTTTTATTATAATCTGGGAACTCTAAAGAGACGTCGGCAAAACGAAAACCATACAGCTCGCGAATGTTGCGCACACGCCGCACCACGGCATGGTCGCCGTTTGCAATGAACGAAAGATCGGTGCTGCGGTCTTTTTCCAGGTATTTGTTCTTTACCACCATAACCAAATCGCCAGTGGTAAGTTCGTCTTCACAACCAAGAATGGTATTGCGAATGCCTTGATTAAAAATGTTTGCTCGTTTGTTAGAGCGTGTTATCACCATTGTTTCGTCGGTTCCAACAGTAGCATAGCTTGATGCGATACTCTCAATAAGTTCATCGCCAGAGACAATGGAGATGTCGGCAAATCCCTCTAAACGTATTTTGGGTAATTGGGTAGCTGTGTTCCGAGAAATCATTTGGCGAATGGTGGTGGCATTCCACAATATTCCTGAATGCTGACTTTGGCGTAACACTTCGTTCAGATCGCATTCGTAGACATGTAAGCCATATCCTTGCAGTACATCGAAACGTAGTGCTGGACTTTCTTGTTCGCCTACTGGAGGTAGCTGTGCCTTATCGCCAATGAGCAACAGGCGACAATTGCCACCACTATTATAGATGTATTGTACTAAATCGTCGAGCAAACAACCACTGCCAAACATAGTGTTGTTTTGCGAAGTACTAATCATAGAGGCCTCGTCTACCATAAACAGCATATTGCGAAACATATTGTTGTTAAGTTGAAACTGACCATCGGTGCCATTAAAAGCTTTTTCGCGATAGATTTTACGATGTATGGTAGAGGCGGTTAGTCCAGCATTGAGCGAGAAAACCTTTGCAGCTCGTCCCGTAGGTGCTAACAACGACACTTTGATGCGTAGCCGAGTAACAGCTCGAACAATGGCTCCAGCAAGCGAAGTTTTACCAGTTCCAGCACTTCCACGTAGTATCATAACTGCATTATCTCTTCTATCGGTCATAAATTGAGCGAAGGTTTGCAAAGCATTTCGTTGATCGTGTGTAGGCTCAAAGCCAAAGTCTTGCAATATTTGGTAAATCAATTCGTCTTGTATCATCTATTAGCACATTTTATTATGGCGGTACAAAGTTAGTTATTTTTATCTTATTGCAATTTCTTTCCATAGTATTTTACAATTTATATTATGGTGTTACTATTATTAAATCAGCCATTTGTTATATTATTTGTATACTGGTGATACTATTATTTTTAGATGAAATAAATGTGAATCATTGTTGAAATGTTGAACAACCATAGTGAAAAGGAACGAAAGGAAGCAAGCGTACCAGCAATAATCTACATTTATTGAGCGAAAAGCTACGTAATTGGAAAAAAATGCGTAAGTTTGCAGCACTTATAAACTATGGCTCAGATAGATAATAACATTCCCGATAGATGCATACGCCTAACTCTCCGTATAGGTGAGGGGAATATGTTGTTTGCCGTTGGCGACCCACAAACCGATGGCAATATAGTGTTCGAACCCTATAATGTGAACAATAATATTGCTGTAGCTGCTAATTTGCGAGAAGCCTTTAAGAAGTCGGAACTTTTACAGAGTGGCTATAAACGTGCTTTGGTTGTGATAGATGCTCCCACGATGCTTGTTCCGTTAGACGAATATAGGGAACAAGATGCAGAAACACTCTACAAACACACCTTTAAATGGCAACGTAGCGAAGATATCCTAACGAGCGCAATGCCAAAACTAAATGCTGTGGCTGTGTTTGCAGTGAACAAAGACTTGATGATGGTGATTGAAAATCATTTCGACGATATACAAATTCAGCCACAAATGCAAGCAGTATGGACACATTTATATAAGTACGCATTTGCAGGTATACGCCAAAAGCTTTTTGCATACTTTCATAATAAGCGTATGGAGGTAATTAGATTTCAGCGTAACAGATTTGAATTTTGCAATTCTTATGAGGCAAATAATACACAAAACATACTTTACTATTTGCTTTACGTATGGAAGTTAATGGGAATGGATAGAGGAGATAGCGAACTTTATATGGCAGGCGATATTCCCAATATCGACAAGTTGTGTGCCGAATTGAAACAATTTGTTAGTAAATACCACGTTTTGGAACTTGCAAGCGACTTTAATAATGCTGCAATTGCAACACATAAAGATATACCATACGACCTAAAGGCATTGTATTTAGACTGAAACAAATATAAAGTTTAAGCTAAAAGAAAATAAGAACGAAACGCTATGCGCATAATAACAGGACAGTTCAAAGGCAGACACTTCGATATTCCACGTACCTTTAAGGCACGCCCTACTACCGATTTTGCCAAAGAAAACATATTTAATGTATTGAATGGGTATATCGATTTTGATGATATTACGGCACTTGACCTATTTTCTGGCACGGGAAGCATAAGCTTAGAACTTATATCGCGAGGCTGTAAAGAAGTGATAAGTGTAGAGAAAGACCGCGACCACGCACGCTTCATAGCGGAATGTATGAAGAAGATAAAAGTAGAAAACCACATACTTATACGTGGAGATGTATTTCGCTTTCTTAAAACATGTAATCAAAAGTTTAACCTTATCTTTGCCGATCCTCCATACGCATTACCAGAACTAGAAACCATTCCCAATCTTATATTCGAGCATAACTTGCTTTCGCCAGACGGAATATTTGTGTTTGAGCATGGTAAAAGTAACGATTTCTCAAATAACCCACACTTCATAGAGCATCGAAACTATGGTAGTGTAAACTTCTCTATATTTAAGTAAGTGCCTGTAATTCCTCGAATAGGCATATAGCAATATAAAGCTATTTTGTTGAGCATACTATTCTGCCAGTGCAAACTCAATGGCTTCTTTAATAGCATAGAAATCTCTGTTCTTCTTAGGTAAGAAATTAATCAGTTTTTTTAATTCCGATTCTCCACAAGACTCGTATAGGGCACACTAATGTTTATACAGGGGCATAAGAAGTTTTTTCGTTTAAAAGTACCTTTAAGTCCATAGATATTTCCTGCGTAGTATGAGATATAATCCTACATAGGAAATGTTCTTTTTCTATAGTATTCCAACTTCTTTTCTTATTGTTTTATCCCGCAAAAACCATTCTTTTGCCCCATAATATCTTATCTTTTATCTCTTGTAATAAGTTGGTTAATAGCCAATTATTCATTCGGTTGATTATCTGTACACCTATAAAGGGTCTCTAAAAACATGTACGCATAAGGATTTTACAAGTATGAAGTAATGTCGTTAGCCTATGAATATTGCCAAAATCCAACTATTATTTCGTTTGTTTTGCGATGCTTATACAAGTACATTGCACCATATCCGAGAACGTAATCGCCCGAAATCACTCCATCAGGATAGTAGTCTTCGTCTATTTGAAGGAAGAAATCGAATCCATCTTCTTTTAATTTTTCAAAGTAATAGTCCTCATCTTGTATAAGTTGTGGGTGCTTACCGCTTGTAATAAAGCCATACTCGTTGTCCTGAACCTCCTCAAATTTCGTAAGAGAACATTTACGAACTCCTTCTAAAGTGTAGTCGTCATTGTCGCTTTCCTCTGAAAACGAGTGTACAAATACCTTTAGCGAGCAGTTTGGATAGATATTATTATCCACCATTGTGTCGTAACTTTCAGGCACAAAGATAGATAAGTATTCGTTTGAAGCACTTGGATTCTGAACCATCAGAAAGAATTTATAGTGTTTAAAACTATCTATATTTTTCAGAAGACAAGCAGGAATATTTCCTCCAATCCTACCTATTTCGTTACACGATGCATCCGAAGAGATATTCGCGATCTTATTCATAGCTTGTTATATTTAGAATTTTAATATTTGTTCGTAACCATTTTTCAACAAAAATACTTGTTGGTTAGGCCGTAAAACAACAAAAATAAATCAGCCAAATAGGGGCGGTGCATCTGTCTATCGTTTGTTAAGAAATTCCCTTATAGCCTGTTTCGTACCATATTTTTGGCAATAGAGAAATGCTTAACCACTTTATTCAGACTGCGCAAACTCAATAGCCTCTTTGATAGCATAGAACTCTTTGTTCTCTTTAGGTAAGGAATCAATCAGCTTCTTGAATTCCATTTCACCTAAAATGCACCTGTAATCGTCTAACATAATGTCCAATTCACCTTTAAATCTCGTTTTTTGCTGAGGACTTCCTTGTAGGTAAAACAAGTTGATATGCCTTTTAGCTTCATCAGCATTTGTATGCAACAGCAGTTCAAAAGCCTTTGCCTCAAACGAAGAATCGTTGATGATCAACAGCAAAGATTCAGACAGTGCAGCCTTATCAGTCTTGTTTGTCTCAATGTTCAATAAGCAATTTTGCAGCTTCTTCCTACTCTCAAAATACTGTCTTATAGCCAATCTTAGTTCTTCCATTGCTTCTATATATTACCATTATTTATTATTCTATTTTTAAGAAACCTGCTGCAAAGATACCATTTCTTTCGTAATATCAAATAAGGCAAGTTTACTAATTTAGCAAACTTATTCTAATAGTCTTAAAAGATAAGTTGCTAAGAATTAAATAATCAGGAAAAAATCAGTACCTTTGCCATCGAAATGCGCAAACAAAATAGAACTGCGTGCACTTCTCAACACTTTTATTTATAAATAAGAACTATTTAAGATAAGACAAATGGACTGGAAGAAACTGCAGAACGGCTCGGATATTAGAGGCGTAGCACTCGAAGGGATAGAAGGCGAAAGCGTAAATCTTACCAACGAAGTAACAACTGCTTTGGCACAAGCATTCGTTGCTTGGTTGGGCGAAAAGAATGGAAAGACGGCTCAAGCAATAGCTGTCGGTAGCGATTCACGTCTTTCTAGTCCAACACTCAGACAAGCCTTTGCCGATGGCGCAGCCGCTGCTGGTGCAACAGTGCTTAATTTTGGTATGGCTTCTACGCCAGCAATGTTCATGGCAATAGTAGATGAGCAGCTTCATGCAGATGGTGCCGTTATGGTAACAGCAAGCCATTTGCCTTGGAACAGAAACGGATTGAAGTTCTTTACAGCCAAAGGTGGATTGGAAAAAGCAGACATTGCACGCATCTTAGAGCTTGCACCACAGTTCATGGGTGCCGAAAAGAAAGGCAATGGAGAGGTAAAAGCCGTTGATTTTATGGCTACTTACTGCGATATACTTGCCAATTATATCCGTCGTGGCGTGAATAATGGCGACCAACCATTGCAAGGTATGCACATCATAGTAGATGCAGGCAATGGCGCTGGTGGCTTTTTTGCTAACAAAGTGTTGAAGTCTTTGGGAGCCGATACCACAGGAAGTCAGTTCCTTGAACCTGATGGCAATTTCCCAAACCATATCCCTAACCCAGAAAACAAAGAGGCAATGGCTTCTATTTGCAAAGCCGTTGTAGAACATAAAGCCGATTTAGGAATTATTTTCGATACTGATGTAGACCGCTCTGCAATTGTAGATAGAACAGGAAAATCAATCAACCGCAATGCACTTATCGCATTGATATCAGCCGTAATATTACGCGAACACCCTGGAAGCACTATCGTTACCGACTCAGTAACGTCAGACGGCTTGGCAAAGTTTATTGCCGACCGCAACGGTAAGCATCATCGCTTCCGTCGTGGATACAAGAATGTCATTAATGAATCGCTCCGTTTGAATGCGAACGGTGAAGAATCGTGGCTCGCAATAGAGACTTCTGGACACGCCGCACTACGCGAAAACTACTTCTTAGACGATGGAGCGTATCTTGTAGCAAAGCTAATTGTTGAGGCAGCGTGCCTGCGCAAGGAAGGAAAAGAGCTTCAAGACCTTATTGCAGACCTACAACAACCTGTTGAAAGTAAGGAAATACGCTTTAAAATTGATACCAACGACTTCAAAGCATACGGCGAACAGGTGTTGGAACATATCAAGACAGCAGTTGAAAAAGATTCTGATTGGCAGTTGGTATCGCCCAACTATGAAGGTGTACGCATCGCTTGTACAGGCGAAGAAGAACAAGGTTGGTTCTTGCTTCGCCAGTCTTTACACGACCCAGTGTTGCCTTTGAATATCGAATCGAACGTTGAAGGTGGTGTCAATCGCATCACCGAGCGAGTTCTTAGCTTGCTTTCCGACTTTAAAGCATTAAAGCAATAACATAAAAAATGAAGGTAAGAGTAGTTTCGGCACGCCTTGAGCAGTCAGCAATCATAGCAGAAATGATAATGGAAGCTATGAATTATGAGTGCTGTCAATGGTTTGCAGGACCACAACATACTTTAGACGACTTCTTCAATCTGATGAAAAAGCTCGTCGAACGTACCGATTCTCAATATTCTTACCTTAATACTCTTGTTGCCATCACGCCCGACAATAAAGTTGTAGGCGTATGTGTTAGCTACGATGGAAGTTTGTTACGCATACTTCGTAAGGCATTTATAGAAGGTGCAAAGGCAGCTTTCGGACGTGATTTCTCCGATATGCCTGACGAAACAGAGGCAGGCGAACTTTATATCGACTCGCTTTGTGTGAGTAAAGAGCATCGTGGTAAAGGCATAGCCAAGCTGTTGCTACGTGCAACTATAGAAAAAGGTAAACGCATGAACCTACCTACAGGACTGTTGGTAGATACAAATAACCCTAAAGCAGAAGCTCTTTACAACGCAGTAGGCTTTGTTTATAAAGACGATAACCAATGGGGTGGCCACTCTATGCGCCACATGGTATATACATTATAATGAGTATGAAGTAACAGAAGAATTAAAATTGTAGTTATGAGATTATTGTCATTAACTTTACTTCTAGCCCTTGGAGTGGGCGCAAAAGCAGAAACAACACCATCAGATTCTATTCAAACAATCAAAGGAGTAGAAATAACAGCACGCTTAACACAGCGTGAAATCGTTCCAGCACAAAGCTTAAAGAATGCAGACCTGCAACGACTCAATAGTCAGTCTATAGCCGATGCTTTGCGATTCTTCTCAGGTATTCAGCTAAAAGATTATGGTGGAGTAGGTGGTATAAAGACAGTGGATATCCGTAGTATGGGTACGCACCACTTAGGAATATTCTATGACGGTATAGAACTTGGCAATGCGCAGAATGGACAGATAGATCTTGGACAGTTTTCGCTTGACAATATCGATGAAATATCTCTTTACAACGGACAGAAAAGTGCTATCTTTCAACCTGCGTCCGACTTCGGTAATGCTGGTAGTGTGTATATTCGAACACGCAAACCTCGCTTCACTGATGGCAAGAGTTATAATGTAAAGTTGAAAGCAAAGTATGGTTCGAGCGATTTGGTGCGCCTTTCTGCTTTGTGGGAACAACGTCTTTCGTCTGCTGTCTCTACTTCGCTGAATGCCGAACATCTTACTTCCAGTGGTAAATACAAGTTCAATTATCGCCGTGTAACGCCAAGTGGTGTTGTTGCCTACGACACAACAGCTGTCCGACAGAATGGTGATATACGAGCAGACCGTATAGATTTCAACGTAAATGGTATCTTACAGCGTGGTTATTGGAATACAAAAGTTTATTTCTACAATAGCCAACGTGGCATTCCTGGCGCTATTGTGAATAACGTTTGGCGTAGAGGTGAGCGACAAAGCGACCTCAACTTCTTTGTGCAGAATCGTTTTCAAAAGGATATTACCGACCGTTTCTCAACACAATGGTTGGCTAAATACGCCTTTTACCGCACGCATTACGTAAACAAAGACACTACACAGCTGCCTGCCGATAATCGTTTTTGGCAACAAGAGTTCTATCTTTCAACTTCTAATGCTTACGAAATTCTACCCAATTGGAGTATTTCTGCAAGCTACGACTTTCGTTGGAACAAGCTAAATGCAGACACTTATCGTTTTGTTTTCCCTACACGTTTTTCTAATATGATAAGTCTTGCTACTGCTTTCGAAGCTCGTTTTATACGCATACAAGGGTCTGTGCTTGCTTCGTTTATACACGATAAACTCCACCCAACTACTCGTTTAATGCCAGGAATGAAAGCTACCGACAATATAACAAAGTTTACTCCAGCTCTCTTTATCGACTTTCCAATAATTGATAAAGCAACTAACGGAGCTTCTACAAAGCTTTCTGTACGAACATTTGCTAAGCGTAGCTTCCGTATGCCTACATTCAACGATCTTTATTACACTGATTTGGGAAACTCGAACCTAAAGCCAGAGAGCGCAACGCAGTACGATTTAGGAGTTGTTTTCAACAAGCAATATAATGGGCACTTGCTTAAGAACGTGCAGTTTCAGGCTGATGGCTACTATAATACTATTCACGATAAGATAATAGCATATCCAAAGGGACAACAATTCCGCTGGACAATGCTCAATTTAGGACGTGTTCATATTACGGGGATTGATGTAATGGGAGCAATAGCATTGCAACCTATTAACGATTTAGTAGTTACGGCACGCCTACAATACACTTATCAGGACGCACGCGATGTTACTAATGCATCTGATGTGTTCTATAAAGACCAAATTCCTTATATTCCGTACAACAGTGGCTCTGCTATTGTGAACCTTGCTTACCACAATTGGACTCTCAACTACAGTTTTATATATTCGGGCAAACGCTATAACCAGCAAGAAAATATACCCAACAATTATATGCAACCGTGGTATACAAGCGATGTAAGTTTGCAATACGACTTTAAAGCTTTTGGTACAAAGTGCAGAGCAATGCTGGAAGTAAACAATATACTTAACCAAAAGTACGATGTTATTCTCAATTATCCAATGCCAGGCATTAACGGTCTTGTTGGTTTACAAGTAGAATTATAATATAACAAACATACAATGATGAAGTTAAGATACGTTTTTTATAGCCTATTAATAGTTGTTTTGGCTGTTTCTTGTCGTGAAGACGATACCATTATCTATCCTTCTGAACATAGCATTGGTGAAGTAACGCACACCAAATACGCAGGACTTTACGTTTTGAACGAAGGTAATATGGGTTCAAATAAGGCTACATTAGACTTCTTGGACTTAGAATTAGGAAAGTATTATCGCAATATTTATCCTTCGCGGAATCCAAATCAGATAAAAGAATTAGGCGATGTGGGCAACGATGTCAAGATTTATGGCAACAGTTTGTGGCTTGTAATAAACCAATCTAATAAAGTTGAGGTTGCCAATGCACGTACAGCTGTAAGTAGAGGACACGTAGATATTCCAAACTGTCGCTATGTTGCATTTCAAGGGCGGTATGCTTACGTTAGTTCTTACGTAGGAAAGATAAGCGAAAAAAGTGTTTTGGGCGCTGTTTATAAGGTAGACACTGCCTCGTTGCAGATTGTTGATAAATGCACGGTGGGCTATCAGCCCGAAGAACTTGTAGTGCAAGATGGCAAAATATATGTTGCCAATAGTGGAGGCTACAATGGAATGTCGTCGTTAGGATACGACCGTACTGTGAGCATTATTGATTTAAACACCTTTACCGTAACTAAGACCATTGATGTTGGTATAAATCTGTTCCGTCTTCGTAGCGATAAATATGGCAAATTATGGGTTTCATCGCGTGGCGACTACAATCAGATTTCATCAAACCTTTATGTTGTAGACAACGATAGGGTAGAAGATGCATTAAATATGCCTGTAGATGGCTTCGATATCATAGGCGATTCGCTTGTAACTTACACTACTCAGAATATGAAACCAGTGTTTAAAGTTGTAGATATACGAACTCGCAAAGTGGTGAATAGTAACTTCCTGAAAATTCCAGAACAGTTCCCAATAAAGACTGCATACGGAATAATAATACACCCAATTACTGGCGATATATATGTTATGGACGCAACCAACTATGTTTCGAGTGGTAAACTTTATTGTTTCGATAAAAATGGAAATTACAAATGGCATACCTTAACAGGCGATATTCCTGGACACGCATGCTTTTTAATAAACAATTAAATATAGAAATTGTATGAAGAAAATCTACTTATTTTTGGCTTTTATGTCAATGTCGGCACTTGCTTGTGCTCAAAAATCCCCTTACATTAAGGCGGTAGACGAGTATGTTCCTGCACCAGGACAATTTATAAACACTTTGCCTGAACTTTCAGAGAAAGATACTCCCGAAACTGCTGCCGAAGCATGTACAAAGAATCTTGCTAATCAAAAGCAAAGTGGACTAATTACATTAGGCGCTTATGGTGGTTACATTACTTTCCACTTCGACCACCCAATTATAAACGTAGAAAATGCACCCGACTTTGTTGTTTATGGAAATTCTTTCCCAGGTTGGTCGGAACCCGGAATTGTTATGGTTATGAAAGATGAAAACGGCAACGGAAAACCAGACGACACATGGTATGAACTATCTGGAAGTGCCGATGTAGACAGCGTAGGTAAGGTTAAGTATAACTACGAAATTACGTATACGCCAAATTCAATGAAGGATATTCACTGGACCGACAATCAAGGCGGTGCTGGCGA
Source organism: Prevotella pallens ATCC 700821 (assembly GCF_000220255.1). Lineage (GTDB taxonomy): Bacteria > Bacteroidota > Bacteroidia > Bacteroidales > Bacteroidaceae > Prevotella > Prevotella pallens. Next base: position 1,859,628 of record NZ_GL982513.1, on the reverse strand, counting down.
CGTTAAACGAAATAGCTACCATCAACAGGAATATTATCCGCTCTGGATAAAAGAACCACTTACGTTTAAGGGAACACTGTTGCCAAAGACTAGCTATAAAGAAGGAAACTTGCTGAAAGTGAACGTATGGCGCTATGGATATGTAGACAATTTGCCTAACAACGGAACCGATGGACTTTACATAGAAAATGCAGTAGACGCCGATAGAAAGCCAGTGAAGTTAGATAAAATAGACTTTGTGCGTGTTTATACAGCCGTTAACGATTGGGGAGAATTTGTAGGAGAGTTTTCAACCGAAGTATCTGGCGCAGAAGATTTACACCCCGATGCAACAGCTATAGAGGCACCGCTTAACTCGAACGAAGAAACAACAGTTGTAGCTATTTACACCATCGAGGGTAAGAAAGTAACAGAAATGCAACACGGGCTAAACATTGTGAAGTTAGCAAACGGAAAAGTTCGAAAAGTATTAGTAAAGTAAGCAAGGCATAAACATTTCATAACGTAAACAGAAGACGGCAAGTGCTAATGCAGAATAGCAACTTGCCGTTTTTTATAATCTTATTTTTACGCACACAAATGTGTTTCCTCTTATCTATAGTCGCAAAGGAAACCATAAAATCAATGCATTTAGTATAGCAAAACCATAGCAGTGTAGCCATACAAACCTTAGTGTTAGAAATGGCGAAGCACACATTCGTAACACCCTCTTCAGAGTCTCGTTCTATTCTCTCTATAGTCTCACATCAATTTAATCGTAGTCAAATGGTTTTACTTACACGTAAGTAAAACTTTATTTACACGTAAGTAGAACTTTATTTACGTGTAAGTAAAACTTTACTTACACGTAAATACTACTATCTGAGACTGATGAGAAAATAACGCAACCATAGTTATAATGCCATTCGAACATAGTGTCAATCTCGTTTATCACATATCTTTAGAACCTATAATGCCTTATTCGGGATAAATTGTGAATAAAAAATAAAAGCAATGTTCCTTTTAAATAAGTTTAAATTCAAAGCTGTATCTTTGCAATCAAATAAAAAAATCTGTTCAAAATGTACAGATTAAATATACGAACGAGTTAAAGAAACATTATTAACAAAAAACAAAAAACATTTAAAACAATATGAAGAAACTATTTTTAAGCTTATTAGCAGTGGGCTTCTTAGCCATTGCTCCAGCAACTTCATTAGCTTCTAACAGCAACATAGTAGCAACAAACTGCCCTAACGGTGGTAAAAAGGTAGACGCAAAAGCATTTACCAATAAACTTGTTAAGGAATTAAAACTCAACAAAAAGCAAGCAGCCGAGCTATTGAAACTTAACAACGAATATGCAGACATATTGGTTTGCCCAAAACAGAATACCGATTGCAAGAAAGCAGAAAGTTGTTGCAAGAAAAACGAAGCAAGTCATTGCGACAAGCAAACTAAGTCTGAATGCAAAAGCGAAGCAGGAAGTTGCTGCAAACAAGCTAAACCAGAATGCAAAAGCGAAGCAGCACAGTGCAACAAACAAGCACAGAACGAATGTAAAGGCGAAGCAGAAAGTTGCTGCAAACAAGCTAAACCAGAATGCAAAAGCGAAGCAGGAAGTTGCTGCAAACAAGCACAGAACGAATGCAAAGGCGAAGCAGGAAATTGCTGCAAACAAGCTAAACCAGAATGCAAAGGCGAAGCAAACCATTGCGATAAGCAAGCAAAGGCTGAATGTCCAAAACGTATGTGCGAAATGAAGACTAAGTGTAATGCTTACCTTGAAGGCTTGAAGAAAATATTAACAGATAAGCAATATCAACAGTTTATGAATATGTAAGACATCAATAACGTTAATGAAACAAAACAAGCGGGTGCACCATAGTTTAACTCTTGTGGTGCACCCGCCTTGTTTATAATGCCTTCTTAATCTCTTTCAGTATTACAGCCCGTCTCGCTATATTTGGCATTTAAGTTTGTAGGCTAACGCTTTCCGCTGCCTTTCTAACTATTCATACTACGGCAGAACATTATTCGTTTAATAGTTTCAAAATACACCATCAACGCTTAAAGGCCGCTGTATCGCAAGCACTAGAAAACAAAAAAGAGAACATATCCCAATAGATACATTCTCTTTATAATTAAATCTTAATGATTATTGCTTACTTAACTTCGCAACCGCATTCACTCTTATGGTGATTTTGAACAAAAGCGAGCAACATCCAAACAGTCTTCTCTTGTGCTGCAATGTAACCAGTCATAAGGTCAGCAGTAACATCATCGTGAGCATCGTTAGCTAAGTCAATAAGCTTACGCTCTTGTGCAATAAGATTCTTGAAGTAGCCTAATATGTCTTTCATACCTTCTTGACCACACTCAACTTCGTTAAGTTCTTTGATTGTTGCAATTTTTAAATACTCGCTGAACTTACTTTCAGGTATGCTACCAAGCTGAAGAAGGCGTTCAGCTATCTCGTCAACTTTCCCTGCAGCATCGTTGTATAGCTCTTCATACTTAGCGTGCAAAATAAAGAAACCATGTCCTTTCACGTTCCAATGAAGATTGCGGAGATTTGTATAGTAAATCTGGAAATCAGCCAATAACTGTGCAAGTCCTTTTCTAACTGCGTTAACCTTACTCTCTTCCAATCCTAAAATCTCTAAATTATTCATACTTTTTCCTTTCTAATTTAATTATTAGTTTCTAATTTAATTATTAGTTATCCGTCTAATTGTGATGCAAAGATAGATAAGATAAACTTGTTCACCAAATGTTTTTATCTATATAATTATAGAATTAATCTATATTAACTTGTAAGATACGTATAATGAGAGCCTTATAATGCATAGAGAAAAAGATTTGTATTGTACTTTTTAGATGAGAAATATTATTTACTACATTGTATGATACTATTGATTAGATAGTATTACACTATTGATTACATTGTGTATATGAGCAGAGGCGATATAAAAAATCCCCACAAACAATAGTTGTTTATGGGGATTTGTATGTGTTTTGAAGCCTTACTTACGAAGACCAAGCTTCTTAATGATTGCACGATAACGCTCGATATCGCGTTTGTACAGATAATCGAGGAGTGAGCGACGCTTACCAACAAGGCGAGTAAGAGAACGAGTTGTAACGAAGTCTTTACGATTCTTCTTTACGTGTTCTGTTAAATGCTTAATGCGATAGGTAAACAATGCAATCTGGCTTTCTGCTGAACCAGTGTCTTCTGCCTTCTGTGCTTTGCCGTATTGACCGAAGATTTCTACTTTCTTTTCTTTACTTAAATACATTTTAATTAATTGATTAATGTTGTTTGCAATTACATCATTCCATTGCGAAAGTCGCCTTAATCGTAACGAGTAGCAATGTCAAATGCATCGGTATTTCCGAAACTGCGCTGCAAAGTTACAACATTTTATTTGTTCCACAAGGCTTTTACGATTATTATTTGTAATTTTGCACCCACATTTCACTTAGGAATATTAAGATATAATAAATGCAAGATATAAGGAATATCGCAGTAATTGCGCACGTAGACCACGGTAAAACTACGTTGGTAGATAAGATGATGCTCGCTGGTAAACTCTTCCGTGATGGACAAAATAACAGCGACGAAGTGTTAGACTCCAATGACTTGGAGCGCGAACGAGGGATAACAATTCTTAGCAAAAATGTAAGTATCAATTGGAAGGGTACTAAGATTAATATACTTGATACGCCAGGACACTCCGATTTTGGTGGTGAAGTGGAGCGTGTATTGAATATGGCTGACGGCTGTTTGCTATTGGTAGATGCTTTTGAGGGACCAATGCCACAAACACGCTTTGTGCTTCAGAAGGCTTTACAACTTGGTTTGAAGCCTGTAGTGGTTGTAAATAAGGTAGACAAACCTAACTGTCGGCCAGAAGAAGTATACGAGATGGTGTTCGACCTTATGTGCGATTTGAATGCAACAGAAGACCAATTAGACTTTCCTGTTGTGTATGGCTCGGCTAAGAATGGTTGGATGGGAGCTGATTGGAAGACTCCAACCGATAATATTGATTATCTTTTAGACCTTATTATTAAGGCTATTCCTGCACCTGAGCAGTTAGAAGGTACACCGCAGATGCTTATTACATCGTTAGATTTCTCTAGTTACACAGGTAGAATTGCTGTGGGGCGTGTGCATCGTGGTACATTGAAAGATGGTCAGAATATTACTGTATGCCACAGAGATGGTAGCAAGGAACGTACAAAGATTAAAGAACTGCACACTTTTGAGGGTATGACACACCGCAAGACCGATGCTGTTGAGTCTGGCGATATATGTGCAATTATTGGGTTGGAGCATTTTGAGATTGGCGATACCATTGCCGACTACGATAATCCAGAGGCTTTGCCACCAATTGCTGTGGACGAACCAACTATGAGTATGCTCTTCACTATTAACGATTCGCCTTTCTTCGGAAAGGAAGGCAAGTTCTGTACGTCGCGCCATATTAACGAGCGTCTTGAGAAAGAGCTTGAAAAGAACCTCGCTTTGCGTGTTGCACCTGTAGAGGGATATACAGACAGATGGCTGGTAAGTGGTCGTGGTGTGTTGCATCTTTCGGTTCTAATAGAGACAATGCGTCGTGAGGGATACGAATTGCAGGTGGGACAGCCACAAGTAATATATAAGGAGATAGACGGACAGCGTTGCGAGCCTATCGAGGAGCTTACAATAAACGTTCCCGATGAATTTTCGAGCAAGATGATTGATATGGTAACGCGTCGTAAGGGCGAACTTTTAAGTATGAATACTGAGGGGAATCGTGTGAACATTATGTTTGAAATACCTTCGCGTGGTATAATGGGACTACGTACGAACGTGCTTACTGCAAGCCAGGGCGAGGCTATTATGGCACATCGTTTTAAGGAATATCAGCCTTTTAAGGGCGAGATTACTCGTCGTATCAATGGTTCTATGATTGCGATGGAGAATGGTACGGCATACGCTTACTCTATCGATAAATTGCAAGACCGTGGTAAGTTCTTTATCGACCCGGGAGAAGAAGTATATGGTGGGCAGGTTGTTGGAGAACACGTACACGACAACGACTTGGTTATAAACGTAACGAAGGCAAAGCAGCTTACCAATGTGCGTGCGTCGGGCTCTGATGATAAGGCACGTGTGATACCGAAAGTAGAGATGAGTCTTGAAGAGTGTATAGAATATATAAAGGTAGATGAGTATATTGAAGTAACGCCTAAGAACATTCGTATGCGTAAGATACTGCTCGACCACCTTGAGCGTAAGCGTGAGAATAAAGAATAAACATTTTTTCCTTCTTATACCTGATTGTTAAGTTGTAGAGCCGAAAAAAGTAAGCCTATAATATAATAATAAGGAGAAAAGGTCGTTTCATAAGTAAAATATAACAAACTTATGAGACGACTTTTTTTATTATTTTTATTTGTGCTCACCCTTTTTGGTGCACAGGCACAACCTAAGTGGGGAACGTGGTCGGTGGTACCACACGTTGGCATTAGCTTTGCTAATCTAACCAATGATGTTATCGGTGTTGCAGATAACAGAATTTCGCATTCGCAGACAAGGATAGGTTTCTCGGGCGGTGCAGATGTGTATTACCAGCTGTCAGATAAGTTGGCGTTGTCTGGTGGTGTTGCTTATACACAGGCTGGTTGCAACTTTAAAGATGTTCCTGCCGATCTTAACGCAAAGAACGGCACAGTGTTTCATAATGCATATTTCAATTTGGGATATGTTGATGTTCCATTGCTTGCTCATGTTTATGTATCGAAAGGCTTGTCGTTCTCGGTTGGTTGTCAGCCTTCTTTCCTTACAAAGGCTACAGCGCACGCTGAAATGCAAGGCTATGAAACGGACGGAAAAGGTGGAATAAAGTACGATAAGAATGAAGTTAGTGAAGGTGATATGAAGACTTCGTTCAAGAAAACCGCCTTTGCCATACCTGTTGGTATAAGCTACGAATATGAAAACGTGATGCTGACGGCTCGCTACAACATCGGACTTTCAAAGGTTTACAACCACGATTTAGCCGATAGCAAAAACAAAATCATTACCGTTTCGCTAGGATATAAGTTCAATTTATAAAAGAATATAATTGCAGGCAAAGCTTGTATTTATAATTAAGGCAAACTAGAACAATTCAAAAGCTGAACAGTATTATAAACGTTAATTTATTGATCCCTGTATAATGAGTTCGATGTTATATCGAGCTCATTTTTTTTGTTTATAGTTGATAGGGCATAGTGTTATTAAGGGGGGGGAAGATTATATTGCAATACAGCAACGCTATGATTTAAATATCTGTAATGAGTTTGGCTACCTTCTAACAAACGTTATGCTGATATATGTGTGCGAAACATTTCTCTTTGGTGCTGTAATAGTTTCTCTTTGGTGCTGTAATAGTTTTATAGGCAACAAACAGTTTTATTTACGTGTAAGTAAAGTTTTACTTACGTGTAAATAAATAGCTACTTACGTGTAAGTAAAGTTTTACTTACGTGTAAATAAAACCATTTGATGCGTATGCAAATGGTGCGCATACATAGAGTAAATGAGAGAATGTTGTGAGAGAATTATTGCGTATTCGTGTTTCCGAGTTTTCTTTTCTCTGTATATAGCTTTGTGTTTTGCGTTTTGTTGTGTTTTTCTTCTTGTGTTGTTTTGTTGAAAAAGTAGCCGATTAGTTTTGGTAAACAGGTTTCTTTCCAATGTATATACTAAAATATTAAGGAATGAATGGCATAAAAAAATCCTCTTCTAACCGTGTGGTCGAAGAGGATTTTTAATATCGTAGCTACCAAATATTATTTGTATAAGTAGCGTTTAATAGAGCGTTTTGGCGTTTTTATAAACTCCTCGTTCAACAGTTCTATATCTGTAAGTTTGCAATAAGCAGGCATCTGTTCGTTCAGTTGCTTTCTATTCTCCTCCATTAAGTTTTTAATATCCGCCTCGTTTAGCCCAAGTTCTTTCGCTTCTTCAAGGTCAGGATAAACCAACCCAACGAGTTTATCGCCACGTTGCACCACAAGACATTCGCTAACAAGTGGCAGAGAGCTAAGTTTGTCTTCAATTTCTTCGGGGTAGATGTTCTGCCCGTTGCTACCCAAAAGCATATTTTTAGAACGCCCCTTAATGTAAACGTTATTGTCGGAGTCCATAGTACCAAGGTCGCCAGTATGGAACCAGCCATCAGCATCAAGCACTTGACGGGTGGCTTCATCGTTCTTGTAATATCCCAATAGCACATTTGGTCCTTTCGTAAGTATCTCGCCTGGTATATTCTCAGGGTCCGGACTATCTATGCGCACTTCTTGGTGTAATGCAGGTTGCCCACACGATGTTGGCACAAATGTTTTCCAATCTCGATAGCAAATAATAGGGGCACACTCTGTAGCGCCATAACCAACCGTAAATGGAAAGTTAATATCTTTCAAGAAGTTTTCTATTTCTCGGTTCAAAGCAGCTCCGCCTATAATAATTTCGTAGATATTGCCACCGAAAGCTTGTTTCACCTGTTCGCAAATTTTCTCTTTCACCTTCTTGTGTATTACAGGAGTGTTCAGCAAGAGCTTCATTCGGCTATTCTGAATTTTAGGGAACACACGTTTGCGTATAATCTTTTCTATTATGAGAGGTACGGCAATCATTAGCACTGGTTTAATTTCTGCAAGCGCTTGTGCAATGATAGCAGGCGAAGGCATACGTGTTAGGTAGAAAATATGGGCACCAGATATAAACTCAAATATGAGTTCGAAAGCCATACCATACATGTGAGCCATAGGCAAAATGCTAATAATGTGGCTGCCCGGCTTAATCATAGAACCTAATACACTTCGTGCGAAGTCGGCATTGCTCCACATTGCGCGATAAGGAATCATTACTCCTTTCGAATTTCCAGTAGTTCCACTAGTATAATTGATAAGCGCTAATTCATCGGGACTTTGTTCACGGTAGTAGCGAACATGCTCGGCACGGAAGTATTTTGGATATTTCTTGCCAAACATTTCGTTTAGATGTTCGCGTGCAAACGTTAATTTCTCCGTTCGGCTTAGAATCAAAGAGAGGTCGGGAAGATAGAATATACCTTCGAGTGCAGGCATTTTCGTATTGTCAATCTCTGTTGCAACTACATCGCCAACAAATAGAATTTTCGCTTCGGAGTGGTTTACAATGTTGTGTATTTGTTCTGGTGTAAACTCGTGCAGAATAGGAACCGCTACAGCTCCGTATGTAAGAGTAGCCAAAAAGGCAGCAGCCCACATAGAAGAATTGCGTCCACAAAGAGCAATCTTATCGCCCTTTTGTACACCACTAGCTTCAAACATAATGTGAATTTTCTCTATTTTACGAGCCACGTCATGATATTGAAGCGTCTTTCCTTTATAATCTGTTAAAGCATCACTATCCCAATGATTAATGATACTCTTCTCTATTAATTCGTTAAAACTTGGAAATTGTTGCATTGTAAGTGTTTTTAGACGCTGCAAAGATATTCATTTTCTTGCACACTCCAAAAATATTTGTGCAATAATTGTACTTTTATGCTTTATCTGTGCAATACTTTCACTACAATAGATACAAATTCTTACTATTCGTAATGCATCGTTTTAGCTGGGTGAATATGGCTAATTAAGTAGCTTGGCGCAATAAGAACGAATACACATATTAGCAGGGTGGCAATGTTTAAAGCTATTATAAGTAGTACATTCAATTCTATTGGAACAGTGCTAACATAGTATGTCTTAGGGTCGAGCGTAACCAGTCCGGTATATTTTTGCAAGAATACTAGTCCTAAACCAATAATATTGCCCCACAGCAATCCTTTTCCAATAATGAAAGTAGCAAACCATAGGAAGATGTGGCGTATCTGAGCGTTCTTTGTTCCCATTGCTTTCAAAATACCAATCATTTGTGTTCGCTCTAAAATAATAATGAGCAATCCAGATATCATAGTTACTCCTGCAACCGAAACCATAAGCGCAAGAATTATCCAAACATTTAAATCCATAAGGTCGAGCCACGAGAATATTTGTGGATTTTGTTCTACTACCGTAGCAACAGAATAGCTATTGCCATATCGGTCGGTTTTTCCCTTAACCTTATTCAATATGTTTAAGGCAATAGCATCAAGCATTTCAAAATTGTTTACTTGCACTTCTGCTCCGCTACATTGGTCAGATTGCCAGCCATTCAGCTTATTTGTGGTATACAAGTCGGTGAAACAAATCTGCGAATCGAACTGTTTTAAATTGGTTTCGTAGATACCCGATATTGTAAAACGGCGAGTACGCACTCCCTGTTCGTTTACAAAATAGGCATAAATCTTATTGCCTACATTTAAATTAAGCTTCTCAGCAATGGTTTTAGATATTAGTATTTTCTGTCCACTTTGTGTATCAGAGAACACAGGAATACTACCGGCAACCATATTCTGATGTATAAAAGTAGAATCGAAGTCGCTCCCAATTCCTTTTAAGACTATGCCTAAGAAATCGTCATCGGTTTTTAAAATCCCTTGCGTATATGTATAACGTTGAACGTGCTGCACATTTGGAGTAGCCAATAGCATTCGCTTTAAACTGTCGTTTACTACTATTGGATAATTTTCTGAGCGTTGCAGAGAGTTAAAATTAGCTACTGTGATGTGGCTACCAAAACCAATAACCTTATTGCGAATAGTATGTTTGAAGCCAAGAACAACGCAAACCGACACAATCATAACAGCGAGACCAATTGCAATGCCAAGTGTGGCGATACGAATGGCAGGTTTAGACACTTTTCTGCCTCGATCTTCGTTGCCATTTATCTTTCGTGCTATAAATAAAGGGAAGTTCATTTGCTTATATTCTATTGTTTTTTGTTTACTAAACGATTGCAAAGATAGAACTTTTTTTCCTTTTAATGGCATTTATAATATATCAAACCAGACTTTTTTACTACTTTTGCATTCAAGTATAAACGATATGGTTCACTCTTTGCGGTTACGCTTTAGGGTGCCAAATAAATAACAAATAAGACAATGAGAAGCAAAACTACTTCTTGGTTTGAGACCAAGGTGCGTTACGATAAGACTATGGAAGATGGTCAAAACAAAAAGGTTACAGAGGCATATACAGTGGAAGCGCTAAGCTTTTCTGAAGCAGAAAGCGCTATAACAAAGGAGATGTCGCACTATATCAGCGGTGAATTTGATGTAAAAGCTATTACTCCTGCAGCTTATGGAGAGATTTTCTTTAGCGATGCCGATAACGACGATAAATGGTTCAAGGCTCGTTTGGCATTCATTACCATTGATGAAAAGACTGAAAAAGAGAAGCGTTCTACTATAACATACCTTGTTCAAGCTCACTCTGTCAATGGAGCTGTAAAACATGTAGACGAGGTTATGGGCAAAACAATGATTGATTACGACATTGTTTCCATTGCCGATACAAAGATTATGGACGTGTTTGAGCACCAAGCTACATCGAAAGCAATCGATGCAAAGCCTGAATACGAATAATAAAGAAGCACAGAATACCATAAAACAACTGAACTATGTACGATGTAGCAACAAACTTACACAAAGTAAAGGACGGCTTACCCGATGGCGTTCGCTTAATTGCCATCAGTAAATATCATCCTAACGAATACATTGAAGCAGCCTATAATGAAGGGCAGCGTATGTTTGGTGAAAGCCACGAACAGGAGCTTTCCGCTAAAGCAAAGACACTACCCAACGACATTGAATGGCACTTCATAGGGCATTTGCAATCCAATAAGGTGAAATATATTGCGCCTTACATCTCTATGATTGAGGCTGTGGACACCCTTAAATTGCTGAAAGAAATCAACAAACAGGCTGCAAAGCATAACCGCATCATCAATGTCTTATTGGAATTGCATATCGCTGAAGAGGATTCTAAGTATGGGTTTAGCATCAATGATTGCCAAAAGCTATTGAAAGAAGGCGAATGGCGTGAACTAAAAAATGTGCATATATCAGGCTTAATGATGATGGCGTCGAACACAGACGATACCGAACAAATTAGAAAAGAAATGACCCAAGCTGCCGATTTCTTCGACGAAGTGAAAGCAAAGTACTTTGCCGACGACCCCGAATTTAAAGAACGGTCGTGGGGAATGAGCAGCGATTACGAGATAGCAATAGACTGTCGTAGCACAATGATTAGAGTTGGAACAGCCATTTTTGGTCCTCGTGTGTACTAATTGCTTATCTTGCGAACAACAACACCCCTTTTAAAACCAACCCCCAACTGAATTATGATACAAGAATATCAAGTACGTGTGATGCCTCAAGTGGCATATAACGAGGAGAATATAAAAGCGTTTATTGCGAAAGATAAAGGTATTGACGCACGCACTATCAACCATGTGCGCACTCTAAAACGCTCTATTGATGCTCGACACCGTGATATTTTTGTAAACTTAAAGGTAAGAGTCTATATCAACGAGGTGCCTCACGACGATGAATACATAAAGACCGAATATCCCGATGTAAGTCATTCGCCTCGTGTTATCGTTGTAGGAGCAGGTCCAGGTGGACTATTTGCTGCATTGAAATTGGTGGAATTAGGGTTGCGCCCCATTGTTTTAGAACGTGGAAAAGACGTGCGCGAACGCAAAAAAGACCTTGCCCAAATATCTCGAACACATATCGTAGACCCTGAATCGAACTATTGTTTCGGCGAAGGAGGTGCAGGAGCATATTCCGATGGTAAGCTTTATACACGCAGTAAGAAGCGTGGTTCGGTAGAGAAAATACTCAATGTGTTCTGCCAACATGGTGCTTCTACAAGCATTCTTGCCGACGCTCACCCACATATTGGTACCGACAAGTTACCAAAAGTGATTGAAAATATGCGCAATACTATTATTGCTTGTGGCGGAGAAGTGCACTTTCAAACCAAAATGGTAGCATTAGAAACCGACGGCAACGAAGTTGTTGGGGTAAAAGCAGTATCTTCTTACGAGGGAGGACAACAAGAAAAGACATTCAAAGGTCCTGTTATTCTTGCCACAGGACACTCGGCACGCGATGTTTATCAGCACTTTCAAGAAACTAATATCGAAATGGAAGCGAAGGGAATTGCCGTTGGTGTGCGTTTGGAGCACCCTTCAGAACTCATCGACCAAATACAATACCACAACAAAAATGGTCGTGGGAAATATCTTCCAGCCGCCGAATACGCTTTTGTAACGCAGGTAGAAGGGCGTGGCGTCTATTCATTCTGCATGTGTCCAGGTGGTTTTGTCATTCCTTCGGCTACTGGTCCCCAACAGATTGTAACCAATGGTATGAGCCCAGCTAACCGCGGAACGAAGTGGTCGAATGCAGGAATGGTGGTTCAAATCAACCCTGAAGACATCGAAGGCGACGACTTATTGCGCATGATGCACTTTCAAGAGCAATTAGAAAAAGATACTTGGCAACAGGGAAACATGCGCCAAACAGCTCCTGCACAACGTATGTCAGACTTTGTAAACAAGCGTTTGTCGTACGATTTACCTAAATCGAGCTATGCACCAGGACTCATTTCTAGTCCGTTACACTTCTGGTTACCCAACAATATCACCACTCGCTTGCAGCAAGCATTTAAGAATTTCGGTAAGCAAGCGCATGGTTTCCTTACCAACGAGGCTGTGATGATTGCTACAGAAACCCGCACCAGTTCGCCCGTACGTATTCTTCGCGATCACGAAACTTTTATGCACGTGCGCCTTCAAGGCTTATTTCCTTGTGGCGAAGGTGCTGGATATGCAGGCGGCATAGTTAGTGCTGGCATCGATGGAGAACGTTGTGCCGAAATGGCAAATGCTTATTTATCTCGCCTTCAGCAATAAAATACTCCGTAAAATATGGCACGATGCGCTTGGGCTGATACACATCCGCTACTTCAAAAATACCATGACGAACATTGGGGCGTACCTGTTGACGACGATAAAGTACTCTTTATGTACCTTATAATGGAGTGTATGTCATGTGGATTATCGTGGTTACTAATGCTGAAAAAGCAAGAAACATTTCGCATTTGCTTTGCTAACTTCGACTTTAAACAAGTAGCTCGCTTCACAGCCGCCGATGTTCAGCACATTCTTAATACTGAAAGTATGCTGAAAAGCCAACGCAAAATAGAAGCAATGATTGCCAATGCACAAGCTTTTCTTCGCATTATCGAAGAGTTTGGCTCCTTCAACGAGTATATATGGCAATTCTCTAAGGGTAAGACTTTGGTTTATCCCTCTCACCAAAAACGCCTTTGCACACGCAACGCATTGAGCGATAAGGTGGCTAAAGATATGAAAAAGCGTGGCTTTAAATATGTTGGTTCGGTTATTATATATAGCTACTTGCAGGGCATAGGACTTATAAACGATCACCTATCTTATTGCGATTGTTACAATAGGAAATAGCTTTACTTTGTAAAGATACTTCTCTTAAAAAGAGATAACCATACTTTGACTTTGCAAAAACGGTTCTTTTGCAAGGTAAAAGCCATACTTTTGCAACACAAAAACCACACTTTTAAGCGGCAAAAAACACACTTTTGCAATACGTTGATAAATAGATGGTTACATAAGGAATATGTTTATAAAAAAATATTTACACTTTTATGATTTCTCTCCCCTTACATTATATATAGTAGAACCTCCATATTAGAAAGTTCATACCTGAGTTTATGCAGGGTAAAGAGAATTTCAGCGAACAGCCATAATCCTCCTACTACATTTTATTTGTGCCGATATCCAACAGAATTTTAACCGTTTCTTTCGTCTATCTCACTCCTTTTCGTTATCTTTGCATAAGATAGGCAGCACTCGATAAACTAAGAGTGAACTCTCTTTTATACTCGTTTGCACTATCTTTGCATAAGATAGGCAGCACTCGATAAACTAAGAGTGAACTCTCTTTTATACTCGTTTGCACTATCTTTGCATAAGATAGGCGGCACTCGATAAACTAAGAGTGAACTCTCTTTTATACTCGTTTGCACTATCTTTGCATAAGATTATCTTACTCGAAAACAACCAACCTAATGGATATAAAGAATAAAATAGATTGCTTTGTTCCTTGCGATAACGCTCAGCAAGCACAACAATATGCAATGCAATTCATAAACGAAAACGAAGTGGCAAAGGTTTTTATGCTCACTTCTGATGATATTAATGGTAGCGAAAAAATAGCAGAAGACATTGGCTATATACACGTTGATAACATTCTTTCTACGGAAACAATGTTGAAAATGGCACAAAATGCTACTGCCGACTACGTGCTTTTCTACATGAAAACATCGCCCATTACATTGGGTTACCACGCTTTAACACGCCTTGTGCATGTCGCTACCGACACAAAGGCAACCTTAACCTATGCCAACCGCTATTCTGTTGAAGCAGGAAAAGTGGTTCGCCACCCTGTTATCGACTATCAGGCAGGTAGCCTTCGCGACGATTTCGATTTTGGTTCGTTGGTTCTCATTAATGCAAAGATGCTTCGTGAATATGCTGAACAAACAGAAAAGGCTGGCTATAAGTTTGCTGGTTGGTACGATTTGCGCTTGTATTTAAGTAGAAAAGGTAAGATTTTCCACTTAGACGAATACCTTTATACAGAAGAGGAAGACGACTTACGCAGAAGCGGAGAAAAGCAATTCGACTATGTAAATCCTCGCAATCGTGAGGTACAAATAGAGATGGAACGCGCTGCAACAGCTCATTTGTATGCTGTTGGTGGACTGGTTGATACTAAGAAGTATAGACAACCCGACTTTACAAGTGGTAATTTTGCTGTTGAGGCTACTGTTGTTATCCCCGTTTTCAATCGTGAAAAGACCATTCGCGACGCTGTTTCGTCGGCTTTAGCACAGAAAACCAACTTTAAATACAATGTTATTGTTGTAGACAATCATTCATCTGATAGGACAACAGAGATACTTTCGGAGATTGCTAAGACCGATAATCGATTGGTACACCTTGTTCCTAATCGCACCGACCTCGGCATTGGAGGCTGTTGGAACTATGCTGTGAACAGTGAACATTGCGGTAGATTTGCCGTACAACTGGACAGTGATGACCTCTATTCATCTGAACAGACGTTGCAAAAGATTGTTGATGCCTTCCACGAACAGCAAGCAGCAATGATAATAGGCTCGTATCGTATGTGCGATTTCGACCTTAACACACTCCCTCCAGGATTGATTGACCACGCAGAATGGACAGAAGACAACGGTTGCAACAATGCGCTTCGCATCAACGGCTTAGGTGCGCCGCGTGCATTCTATACTCCTTTGGCGCGTGAAGTACAGTTTCCAAACACCAGTTACGGCGAAGACTACGCCATGGGCTTGGCTTTTAGCCGTCAATTCCGTATCGGGCGCATTTACGAAGAACTATATTTGTGCCGTCGTTGGGGTGGAAACAGCGATGCTGCGTTAAGTATTGACCGTGTAAACGCAAACAATTTGTACAAAGATCGCCTACGAACAATAGAACTAATAGCACGTCAGCAACTCAACAAACAAGGCGAAGAGGAGGGCGCAAAAGGTTTAGAGCCTTTTTTTACAGCCAACTGAACCAATGGAAAGATGTCCAAAAGCGGTTCAGTGACTTACGTTTGGTAAAGACAAAGCGGCTCAATAATGGCTTAAAGCTACAATTTAACCCTGCAAGAATGGTGAGTACAGGGGCAAAGATAGACAAGGCTACCATTGCAAAGCGTCCTTGCTTCCTTTGCAAAGATAATCGTCCGCAGGTACAAATAAGTCTTCCGTTTGGTAAAGAGTTCGATATATTGGTGAATCCTTTCCCCATTTTGCCTGTCCATTTCACCATTGCGGCACGTCAACATCAGCTTCAGCTTATACAAAAGCATTATGCTGACTTGCAAAAACTTAGCGATGATTATCCAAAACTTATGTTCTTCTACAACGGTCCTAAGTGTGGCGCAAGTGCACCAGACCATCTTCACTTCCAAGGAGGCACAAGTGGCATGCTGCCAATACAGGAAATGTGGAGCAAACTCGATGCTACTGCACAACCGTTATTAAGAATGAACGAGGTAGAAGGCATCTTTGAGATTGTTAATTTTGCTTATCCTGCTATTGCTATTAAGAGTAGAAGCGTTGAAAACGGCGTAAAATTGTTCAGTATAGTGTACAATTCGCTGCCTCAACAGGCTGACGAGGTGGAACCAATGATGAACATTGTTGTATGGAAAGAGGGTTTAGACACAGTGTCTGTTATATTTCCACGACGCAAACACCGCCCAGATTGCTATTCAAAGGAGGGCAACGAACAATATTTAATAAGTCCAGGCGCATTGGATATGGGCGGTTTGCTTATTCTTCCACGCCAAACCGACTTTGAAAGAATAAACGAAAAGCTTTTATTAAAGGTTATGCAAGAAATCGTTTTGCCCGCTGAAACGATGCAGGAAGTAACTGAAAAGATAAGAAATAAAGGAGAATAACAATAAAGAAGAATGGAAACGAGTAATATAAAAAAGGAACCAATCGTTTCAGTAGGTATTGTTAGCGCAAGCAAATTGTGCTTTTCACTGAATGCTCCCTATGCCGTTTGCAGCTTAGAACAATGTGGTAAGCAGGTTGTAGAACTATCAGAAGGTCGTATTCTATGGGAAAACAACTTCTACGATGAACTCCTTTTCGAACCAAATGATACTCAATCGTCGTTTACACTCGAAGATGTTACCATCGGAGTAAACTTCCATTGGGAGCGAAAAGAAGCACAAACATTCTTAGGGAAGTTGCGTTTTATAGTAGAAAACAACAATATCTGCGCCATCAACGAACTTCCAGTTGAGACTTATCTTATCAGTGTTATCTCTTCGGAAATGCGTGCTACATCGTCGTTGGAACTATTAAAAGCGCACGCTGTTATATCGCGTAGTTGGCTTTTGGCACAAATGGAACAACGAAAAGCAGAAAACAACAACGCAGTAAAGCAACCTTCGCTATTCAAAACAGACGAAGAGATAGTGCGTTGGTACGATCGCGAAGACCACAAACACTTTGATGTGTGTGCCGATGACCATTGTCAGCGTTATCAAGGTATAACAAAAGCTGCCAATAAACATGTTGTAGAGGCTATTAAACAGACAGCAGGAGAGATACTAACAAGCCGTGGCGAGATTTGCGATGCACGGTATAGCAAGTGTTGTGGCGGTGCAGTTGAAGAGTTTCAATATTGCTGGGAGAACATTAAAAAGCCTTATCTGCAGGCTCTTCCCGATACGATGCCCGACACAACGTCTCTACCCAATCTTACCAACGAGGCAGTTGCACGTCAGTGGATACTATCATCGCCCAATGCTTTCTGCAATACAACCGACCAAAAGGTACTATCTCAGGTACTAAATGATTTCGATCAAGAAACAACAGACTTCTATCGGTGGACTCAAATCTACTCGCAAGCAGAAGTAAAGCAGCTCTTAGAAGAAAAACTGGCAATGCAGTTTGGCGATATTATTGACCTGATTCCTATGGAAAGAGGTAAGAGCGGGCGCATT
Organism: Prevotella pallens ATCC 700821; assembly: GCF_000220255.1. GTDB lineage: Bacteria > Bacteroidota > Bacteroidia > Bacteroidales > Bacteroidaceae > Prevotella > Prevotella pallens. Next base: position 1,842,094 of record NZ_GL982513.1, on the reverse strand, counting down.
TACAGACTTAAAATAATAGGTACACAACGTACACTCATCATTGGAAAAGAGCTTGAAATAAGGCGTGCACTTAGCAAAAGCCACCTATACAGTTCGGCATTCGTTATCGAAAAGGTAGATATAAAAGATGGAGTGCCACAGCAATTCATTATAAAAGGAGCTGGTTGGGGACACGGAGTAGGACTTTGTCAGATTGGAGCTGCTATGATGGGAGTGCAAGGATATCGCTACGATGAGATTTTACTACACTATTATAAAAGTGCTGAAATAACAAAAGCATACTAATACAGAGACGTCAGCAATGCGATACGTATAAGTTAGCAAGTCAGCATTATTACATTAGATACTTGAAATAAAGAACTGAAACAAGCGAATGGATACGAACAAACAAACAAATATTAAAGTTTGGCTATGGCTACCCACAATATATTTTACACGAGGATTACCTTATGTTATTGTGTTTCTTGTTTCGCTGGTCTTCTTTAATCGTATGGGGCAATCGAATAGCACCATTACATTGAATACTTCGTGGACTTTTATTCCTTTTATTCTGCGTCCACTATTAGGCAGAATTGTTACAGGCTATGCCACAAAACGCTTTTGGGTGTTGGCAATGCAACTGCTTATGACAGTGTCAATGTTTGGTATAGCATTATCCATAACTACTTCTTATTGGGAAGTAACTTCTATGTCGTTCTTATTTATAACTGCATGCGCTGCCGTTGTACACGATGTGGCTGTAGCGAGATACTACAAACTTTGTATGCTACGCAAACTACCAAGTCTTAGTAGTGTACATTCTGTATTCTTGTTAATGGCTGTTGTAGTAGGAATGGGACTTCCACTGATATTAGCAGGTAATTTAGAAGTGATAAATAGAGTGGTTACAAAGTCGTGGGTAACCACCTTTTACTTTCTTGCAATTATTTTTTTAGTATTCTTTGTTTACCACGCAATAGTGTTACCACGTCCACAAGATAGACCCTCTATTCCTATTCGAAGTGGACTAACAAGGCGATGGTGGTTGGAAACTAAGACAACCTTTATGCAATTGCCTAACTATGCTATATTGCTATCATTTCTTTTATTGTTCTTGATACCCGAAGGAATGTTCTTTCGCATAGCTCCACTGTTCTTAATCGACCCAGGTAGTAACGGTGGATTGAGTCTTTCACCACAAGAATTAGGATTGGTTCAAGGTTCAGTGGGGGCTTTCTCTGCTATTGCAGGCTGCTTTGTTGGTCGTTATGCCATACAAAAGCGAGGCTTGTGGAATAATTTCTGGATTATGGTGTGTGCTATTACATTGCCTAAGATGCTGTATATCTATCTTAGTTATAGCTTTGTTTCTTCACTCTCAATAATCAATTTATGTGTTGCAATAGAGCAGTTTGGCTTTGGTTTTGGTATCACGCCATATATACTTGTGTTGCTTTTTTGCTCACAAGGCAAGTATTCCATTTTTCGTTTTTCTTTAGCAAGTGCTGTAGCAGCCTTCTCGCTTATGTCATCGGGTTGGTTTACAGGTATTCTGCAAGAATATTTGGGCTATCAACGCTTCTTCGTTATTGTGGCTATTGTGAACATACTACCATTCGTTGTGGCTGGTTTATTGAAACGAACGATACACTTAAACGATAAGAAAATATAAATGAAATGCCTTATATAATTCCATTTATAGGCTTCCTATAAACATTAAAGACACACATTTGTGAGAAAATAGTTACCTTTGCAAGGTATTTGAAAAAACGCTTCGTATGGAAAAGAAATATAAAATAGCAGTTGCTGGAACAGGATATGTGGGTTTAAGCATTGCAACACTATTGAGCCAACATCATGATGTGATAGCTGTTGATGTTGTGAAAGAAAAGGTAGACCTTATCAATAATAAACAATCGCCTATTCAAGACGATTACATTGAAAAATATTTATCAGAAAAAGAGTTGCACCTAAAGGCTACATTAGACGCAGAGAAAGCTTACTGCGATGCTGATTTCGTTGTAATTGCCACGCCAACTAACTATGATCCTGTGCGCAACTACTTCGACACAACACATGTAGAAGAGGTGATTGAACAGGTAATACGCGTGAATGCTAACGCTATTATGGTTATAAAATCGACTATTCCTGTGGGCTATACCGAGAGCGTACGACAAAAGTTTAACTGTGAAAACATTCTTTTTGCACCCGAGTTTCTACGCGAAAGCAAAGCATTGTACGATAATTTATACCCTAGTCGAATTATTGTTGCACGACCAGAAGGCGACGAACGATTAGATAAAGCAGCTCACAAGTTTGCCGAACTCTTAAAGGAGGGGGCTATAAAAGAGGATATCCCAACACTTTTCATGGGATTGACTGAGGCTGAAGCAGTGAAACTATTTGCTAATACATACCTTGCATTACGTGTAAGCTATTTCAACGAACTCGATACATACGCAGAAGTAAAAGGTTTAAATACATCTCACATTATACAAGGTGTATGTCTTGACCCTCGCATTGGTTCGTTCTACAACAATCCATCGTTTGGCTATGGTGGTTATTGCTTGCCAAAAGACACGAAGCAGCTCCTGGCTAACTACTCTGATGTCCCCGAAAACCTAATTCAAGCCATAGTAGAAAGCAACCGAACACGTAAAGATTTCATTGCAGACCAAGTGCTAAACAAGGCGGGATATTACGATTATAACGAACAAGGGAACTATAACCCTACAGTAGAAAAAGAATGTGTGATAGGAGTTTACCGATTAACGATGAAATCGAATAGCGATAACTTCCGTCAAAGTTCTATTCAAGGAGTTATGAAGCGCATAAAGGCGAAAGGTGCTAAGGTGTTGATTTACGAACCAACACTCGAGAACGGCACAACTTTCTTTGGTAGTTTGGTTGTAAACGACTTACAGAAATTTAAGACAGACTGTGATGAAATTATTGCTAACCGCTACGATAGTGCATTGGACGACGTAAGAGAAAAGGTTTATACACGAGATATTTTCCAATGCGATTAATGCAATAAATGAATTTATAATTCTCATCTAAATAAATCTCTCTCAAGTATTATAATATAGCTACATAACGGTTGTTGTTTTTTGTGATATCTAATTTGCAACTGATAGATATCTGAGACGAGCGTTATAGATATCTGAAACGAACATAACAGATATCTGAGAAAAAAGTAGCTATATATAGTTGGTTTTTCTATACATCTGAGATGTTCTATTTAGTTTGTACGTAAATTGTAGACACTGTTTATAATTTCTCCATCTATTCTTTACTGAACTCAAAATAAGCTATATACAAGGCAAATGCTCTTGCCTTGTATAGTTTGTTTATTGCTTATTTTCAGTAACAAAAATACTACTAGGTGTTCGTTGTAAAGTAAATCACTATTCTTACCCTTCTTGCAATAAAATAAAGGTTACTTAGGTTCTAATGATCGATAGTAGTTAAACAAAAACACAATGGCCAATGTAAAAGAAACAATAAATCTGCAAGAAAAGCGATAGTTCTACCTTTCTTTGTCTATTCCATGTAAATGTAGTAACTTTGCAACCGGTTATCAGAATGATAGCTAAGGGGTGCTTGTTCGTTTGAACTTGCTGAGAATAAACCCATGAACCTGATACGGGTAATGCCGTCGTAGGGAAACTCCCCTTATATTCTATTATATCAAATACATAATATGAAAAAGCAATTGATGATTGTTGCATTAGCTTGTGCAGTGAGTGTGCAAGCTCAAAGAACTGACACATTGAAAAGTCAGGAACTTCAAGAGGTTATAGTGGCTGGAGTTAGAGCACGAAAGAATGCTCCATTTGCTGTGGCTAATATTAAAAAGGCAGAGTTGTCGAACTTCTCTGTAACAGGACGTGAGCTTCCTTTTTTGTTTGCCCATACTCCTGGTGTGTTTGCTTGGGGCGAGAACGGTCTTGGAACGGGTACGGCTGCAATGCGCATTCGTGGTGCTGGTGGCAGTCGTATCAACATAACTCTTGATGGGATTTCGCTTAATTCACCTGAAGACCAAACAGTTTTCTGGGCAAATATGAACTCTTATGGTGCACTAATGAACAGCGTACAAATTCAACGTGGTATCGGAACATCTACTAATGGTGATGGGGCGTTCGGTGGCTCTATCTCTTTGGCAACAGCTACACCAAACCATCAACCTACTGTAGAAGTGAGTGGGTCGTTTGGAACATACAATACATATAATGCAGGTGTAAACTTCTCAACTGGTTTATTGGGCAATCATTTTATCTTCGATGGTGCTTACCACGAAACAGCCACAGATGGATATCTCCATGGTACGGCAGGAAGGTCGGGCTCTTACTATGGTGGGCTGACATACGTAAGCGATAACTTTCAGATAAGGTATAAAAACATCGGTAATTTTGAGAAGACAGGACAAGCGTGGAGTGGGGTAGTAGCTGGAAACGACGATGCTACGCTAATGAGTAAAGATATTAAAACCTACAAAGACCTGTACAAACGTGGATTAGGCCGTTTTAATCCACTCTACGAGAAGTTGGTATTTGACGGCAATAGTTGGACTTTCTCTACCGACGCAAATGGAAACTACCAAACGCAACGTTACAAAATGGACGATGGAAGCTATTGGAAGAAGACCACTGATAACTTCTATCAGAACCACAATATACTCTCGGCAGTATGGAAAAGCAATGTTGCTTGGTCGCATAATATAGCTTTACATTATACTTATGGATACGGATATTACAGTGAGTTTCGTCCAAACAATAAGTTTAGTAAGTTCGGGCTTATAGCAACCGATGTAAATGGGAAAAATATTAAGCGTAGCGACTTTGTGAGAAAGAAGGGATTAACACAGCATACTTACGGCATTCTTTACAATGTAAATTACAAAAACGATTGCTGGGATATACTCGGTGGTATTAACTTACAGCAATTCCGTGGTAACCACTTCGGCTATCTTACATACATATCTAATAAAGGTCAGGTTCAGAACTTTAACGGATTGAAGTATTACGACTCTGATGGAGACAAGAACGACTATAGTGTTTTTGCGAAAGCAACTTACTATTTGCACACCTACTGGAGTTTGTTTGCCGACATACAGTATCGTTATGTGAACTACAAAGCCAATGGCAAGAATGATAAGTTCTACGAATTGGCAAATGGTAGTTATACTAATCAGATTTTAAATATTAACGAAAACTATAACTTTGTGAACCCTAAGGCTGGTATCAGTTATAATAATGGAGGGCACAAGGCTTATTTCTCTATAGCGTATGCAAGCCGTGAACCAGAACGCAACAACTTTACAGACAACGGGAAGTATCCTGCACCTAATGCAGAACACCTATTCGATGTAGAAATAGGTTATCAATACGCAGTAAATAAATGGAATGTGGGAACGAACTTATACTATATGGGCTATAAAGATCAGTTTGTTCAGACAGGCGAACAAAGCGATATTGGCGAGAATCTTACAACAAACGTAAAAGATTCCTATCGTATGGGAGCCGAATTATCAGCAGGCTGGAACGCTACTTCGTGGCTTACATTAGAGGGAAATGCTGCTCTGAGCATTAATAAAATTAAGAACTTCGATGAGTTTGTAAATAATTGGGACAATAAAAAGATGCCATTGAAAGTGCATTACGACAACTCTACTCTCGCTTTTTCACCTTCGACTATTCTCAATGGCTTTATGAACTTCCATTATAAAGGTGCACAATTTGTTTGGCATACAAACTATGTGAGCCGCCAGTACTTGGATAACTCCGAAAACATAGACCGTTCACTCCCTGCTTTTTCACAAACGGATATAAATCTCAATTATGTTCTGAAAACCAGTAAACAGCATTGTGGGCTAAGGGAGATTGTTTTCGGACTTAATTTCAACAATATTTTCAATAACCATTATGCTGCAAGTGGTTGGGTTTACAGTGCTGTGAGTGAAAAGAATAAATACACAAACGACAACCGCTATTATCAGATAGGTTTTATGCCAATGGCTGGATTCACAATGATGGGTAACATTACACTGAAGTTCTAAAAACTAAACTACCTCTCTTTGTTATCGTGAGAGCGAAGAGAGGTAGAATATATATAAAAAAGAGCTAAATGCTAAACAATATTATTCAATACTTTCAAGATGCTAGTACCTATCAAGTATTAGACTTAGTTGGTACTATTATCGGATTAATTTATATCTACCAAGAGTACAAGGCTAGCATTTGGCTTTGGCTTACGAGTGTACTCATGCCTATTGTTTATAGTTTTGTTTATTACGAAGCAAAATTATATGCAGACTTCGGTATGCAGCTTTATTACATTGTTGTTTCTATATATGGCTACCTTTATTGGCGGTTTGGTAAGAAGAAGAAAGACAACGAAGCAATTCCTATAACACGCTTTCCAAAACGGAGAATTATACCTGTAATAGTGGCTTTTATAGCTTTGTGGAGTTCTGTTTATTATATTTTAATTACTTTTACAAACTCTACTGTCCCTGTATTAGATAGCTTTGGTAATGCATTAAGTATAATCGGACTATGGGCATTAGCTAAAAAATACATAGAGCAATGGTGGGTCTGGTTTGTAGCAGATATAGAATTGTCGGCTCTCTATTTTTATAAAGGCATACCATTTACTGGTGGACTCTATGCATTTTATGCGCTTATAGCTATTGCTGGGTATTTTAAATGGAAACGAATGATGCGAGAAGAGAAATATACGAATTAGAGAATAAAAGCAATGAGAGAACTGAAGAATGAATACGATGTAGTGATACTTGCGGCAGGCGATTTCCCTACAAACGAAACTGCAATACATATTCTGCGCACTGCAAAACATCTGATTGCATGCGATGGAGCTGTAGAAGAACTTTTGAGAATGGGAATTGAACCAGAAGTTATTGTAGGTGATGGCGATTCTGTTTCGACAGCTACAAAGGTGAAATATCAATCCATATTTCATACAATAGTAGAACAGGAAGACAACGATTTAACAAAGGCTACAAAGTATGCCTTGCAATATTTCGCTTTAAAAGGGCAGCCAACATTTTGTTTTTTGGGTACAACAGGCAAACGAGAAGACCACACATTAGGAAACATAGCATTACTTCTACATTATTATAAATGCCTAAACATTGTGCCAACAATGGTTACCAACTATGGTTGGTTTACTGTTTCGCAGGGTAAAACAACATTTGCTTCTTTTCCACACCAACAGGTAAGTGTTTTTCAGATAGGTGGCAAATGCTTAGAAAGCGAAGGATTGAAGTGGGAATTATATCCCTTTAGCGAGTTATGGCAAGGAACATTAAACGAAGCTATTGAATATTCGTTCACCATTAATAGCGATTCGACTTATTTGGTTTATCAAACGCATAAACCAAAAGAATATGGATTAGAATAAGTAAGAGGTGGCTTAAAGTTTCAGTTTAAATGAGTTCTCAATGGTTGAGAGTTCAGCTGTGAAGCCTTTATCTACTTGTAGACGCTTCTCTATTTGAGAACAACTGTGAAGTACTGTGCTGTGGTCGCGACCTCCAACAAGTTTTCCTATACGACTTGCTGGCATTTTTGTATGTTTTTGTGCTAAGTACATACTTACCTGACGAGCCAATACTATATCTTGTTTACGTGAGCGAGAGTTTACAGCAGTGGTAGTTACGTTGAAGTGTGAGCAAACCTTATCTATTATTTCATCTATGGTTAAAGGTTCGTCGTCTATTTTTACCGAACGTTTAATTACTCTTTCTGCTAAGCGCATATCTATATTGCTGTTGTAAACAACACTATAAGCCAATAGAGAATTGATGACTCCTTCTAAATCGCGTACACTTCCATTGGCTGTTTGGGCTATAAACTGCACAACATCGTCTGGTATATTCAATCCATCGCGCTTAATCTTACTATTCAATATATCTATACAGAGTTGTACGTTAGGCTTCTCAAGCTCTGCAATAAGTCCACAAGCAAAACGTGTTAATAAACGTTCGTTCATACCTTTAAGCTCTACTGGTGGTCGGTCAGAAGCTAAAATAATACGCTTTCCATTCTTAAACAAGTGGTTAAAGATATGGAAGAAGGTATCTTGTGTCTTGGTTGCAGTTATCCATTCTTGAATATCATCAACAATTAAAACGTCTATTGTTTGATAGAAGTTAATGAAATCGTTGGTAGTATTATTCAAAACAGAGTTTGTATATTGCACCTGAAATAAGCGGGCAGATATATACAAAACACGTTTTTGTGGATAAAGCTGTTTTATTTTTAATCCTATTGCATTAATAAGGTGAGTCTTTCCACAACCAGAAGGACCAAAAATAAACATCGGATTGAACTGTGTGGTGTTTGGGTGTTCTGCAATTGACAAGCCTATAGAGCGTGGCAACTTATTGCTATCGCCTTCAATATAATTTGAGAACGACTTGTGCAAATCTAATTGTGGATCTATGTCTTGTAGAACTGCATCTAATGGCGTTGGACTTTGATTTGCACGATTAGTTGGTAGCTGTGTTTCAACATTATCAACAGTGTCCGATTGAATATCTTGCGTTAAGTTGTGAGTCTTATCGGTAACTATTCTATATTTTAGATGAATGCCTTTACCAAAGACACGGGTAAGCACTTTGCTCAACAAGTTCACATAGTTCTCTTCCAAATACTCGTATACGAATGGACTTGGGACTTGTACCAAAAGAATACTTGTGGTAGCGTCGAATGTCTCGAAAGTAATTGGTTTGAACCATGTTGTATACTGCTGCTCTGTTACATTCTCTTTAATAAGCTGCAGACACTGCTCCCAGAGTGCTTTGGGTTGAACTTTCATGCTTTAATATATATCTAAAGGGTTTCCTTATTAGTAAATAAATCAAATCATTCTCCTTAATACAAAGGCAATGCAAAGTTAGCAAAAAAAAGATGAATAGGAAATTAATACGTAGACTAAAATATAATACAGAAATGCTATAAAGTGTTGTTCGTTTGGTGCTTATAAGATTATTGCAATATAAGGTTTAAATATTAGTTTTGCATATATCTAATGTTGTATGTTCCAGATAGTTATATTGCCTTATAAGCAATATGTGTATAAAACATGAAACATAACCCTTTTGTGGTAAAAAAGTCTGATTGTCAATTAACTTACAACAGATGTTTAAAGTGTGGAACTTTAATATTTGTATTTAGACTTATTTTAAATAACAAGTATATTAACATATAAATAATATCTTACATCGTTGCGTACCATTGTTGCGCAGCACATCTATCCGCTTTTTGTTAACTACATCTAATAATTTCTACACTTATATAATGAGTTTCAGAACATTATATTGTTACATTATATAGAGATATAAAGGCTGTAGTTTTTTGTGATATCTAATTTGATATTGATAGATATCTGAGACGAACGCGACAGATATCTGTGACGAGCGTGATAGATATCTGAAACAAGAACCTCAAAAAACTGTCTGTCCTATTTTGTTTGTGTGTAGCTAGTAAGCATAGCTTATAGGCTCACACTTATTTCCTGCTGAACTTCCATCCATAAAACGTAATGGTGGTTTAACTTAAAGTACACGAGGACTTTAACTTAAAGTACACGAAGACTTTAACCTAAAGTATAAGAATACTTTAACTTAAAGTATAGTGGGGTGATAACAAAGAATACGGTAGCCTTATTTATAGTGAATAAAAAAAAGAACTTCAACCTTGCGATGCAGTTAATTTATAAATGGTATATTGCAATCGCAGTGCTGAAGTTCTTACGGTTTATTTATAGGAGAACTATTCTTTCGTTGTTTTTTGTTTTTTCTTTTCCGAATAAATAGCTACACAAATGGCAAGCAGAAGAACTATAAGAGCAGCATAAGCTATAGTTTCGGTTGTGCTAATGCTTGTTGGGTGGAAGTCGAGCACTACTTCGTGCTTACCAGCTTTTACGTTTAAGGCACGCAGAATGTAATTCACCCGACCGAGTTCGGCAGGTTGCCCGTCTATGGTAGCTGTCCAACCAGGGTAATAAACCTCTGAGAATACAACCACTCCGCCCTTTGTTGAGTTCACGGTGTAGGTCATATTGTTAGGTTCGTATTTTGTTAGAACGACACTTGCTGTAGAATCGTTAGTTTGTGTTTGTCCGAGTATAGGCTCAAACTTCTTGTCGGCTACAGCTTCGTGGCTTACATCTATCTTGCCTACTTCTGCATATTCAGCATTAGCATCAGCCACGTATGTAAGTTTGTCTACGAACCAACCATTACCTTGTGCATACGGATTTTGTATCGAAGTAGTAGCATTGCCTTGTAATGGAACTATAAAATATTTGGCATTGAGCATATTCAGTACGGGGAATAGCTTTCTGCCGTCTACTTCCGACATAACTCCACCCTTATTAGCTATGGCTTGCATAGCAGTTTGCATCTCAGGAGCAATGTATTTATCAATCATTTCTTGATAGCGACGAAGCTTGGCTGGGTGATATCCGCCAATGCTTTTATGGAAGTAAGATGTGTTGTTTTCGTTGAAGGCACCCGATGCGAAGTTTAGCACCCGGTACGATAAAGATTTATCTTTCAGTATTTGCAAATCAGTAGCAGTAGCCTGTTGTGGTGTATCGCGTTCGCTCTTAGGCACAAACATCTCGTCGTTTAAATAGCGTTTATCCACTTGCCAAAGGTCTATTAAGCAGAGAGCAGATATTCCAACAATAAGATAGATAGCTTTAATTTTCTGTGCCTTAAATAGTAAAAGCATAGCAACACCAATTATTATAATAACGATTGAACGCCAAGCATCGGCACTTACCATAGCACCACGCATAGTGGCAATGCTCGAAAGCATCATATTCTGAACATCAGGAGTCATTCCTTGAATGCTGGAAAGCATCTGACGCTCTTGATCTGATACGAAAGGTCCCATCATACTTGGCATTAACGCTATTGCGAGAGCTACACCTGCTGTAAGTGCAAAACTAGCATAAACATACTTCATATTCTTTGTTAGCACTGTAGGTTCGTCTACAATGCGCTTTAAAGCAAGTGCCGCAAGCAACGGAATGGTAAACTCTGCTATAACTAATATGCTGGCAACAGTACGGAATTTAGCGTACATTGGTACATAATCGAGGAAGAAATTGGTAAAGCCCATAAAGTTGTGTCCCCACGAAAGCAATATAGACAGTGCAGTAGCTGCCAGCAATGCCCACTTTATTGGTGTCTTAACAATGAACAAACCCAACACAAAGAGAAAAAGAACAAAGGCTCCCACATAAACAGGACCGCTCGTACCGGGCTGCGTTCCAAAGTATTGTGGTATAGCCTCGTATAGTTGTGGCAACATATTTTCAACCTCTGGGTTAGCCTTTGCCATAGCCGTTGCATTCTGACTTAATGGAACGCTTGCACCGCCTTTAGCATCGGGCACAAGCAAAGTTAGTGTTTCGTCTATTCCATAGCTCCATTGCGTAATGTAGTCGCGGTCGAGACCTGAACTTGTTTGATTAGCACTATTCGCTTTTGTCAGTTCGCTCTTGCCACGCATACTTTCCTTCTGATATTCCCAAGTGTGGTAAAGGTTCGAAATATTGATGGCTATACCTATCAATGCTGCTGCTATGAGAATGGCCGAAGCTTTAAAGAAATGTTGTAAACGCTTTTCGCGAATAGCTTGTACAAGGTAGGCTATTACCATAAACAGAACAATGAAAAGGTAGTAGTAGGTCATTTGCACATGATTAGCCTTAATTTCAAAGGCAGTAAACACTGCAGTAACAATGAACCCCCAAAGATATTTACCTCTATAAGCCAACACAACACCACCTATCATAGGTGGTAAGTACGCCAATGCCATTACCTTCCAAAGGTGTCCTGCAGCAATAATGATAAGGAAATAGGAAGAGAATGCCCAGATGATACTTCCTAATGCAGCCAACGACTGACGGAAGTTGAACGCACGAAGCAGAATGTAGAAACCTAAAAGATAGGCAAAAATGAACCAAACATAGTCTGGCAACCATAGATGATATGCCGACATTACTGCAGAAAGTCCATCGGTAGAATTATACGATGGAGAGATTTGATAGGTTGGCATACCACTAAAAACAGAGTTAGTCCAACGTGTAACCTCACCAGTGCGTTGTTCATACTGTGTAAGTTCCTGTCCTAAGCCTACACTTGCTTGTGAATCGTGGCGGAAAAGAATCTTGCCTTGCGATACAGGCACAAAGAAGTAAGCAAAAGAGATTACTGCAAAGATGACGATAACTATCGCATCGGGCAGACATTTCTTTAAAGTATTCATATCTTATTTGTATTTAAATTCGTTACAATGCGTGCAAAGATACAAAAAACTCATTACTTACGATTGGCTGTATTAACTTTTTCGTACCTTTGCAGTATGAAAATAGGAATTATAGTGGCTATGGACAAAGAGTTTATGCAGCTCAAGTCTATTCTCGAACATACAGAAACCGAATATCGTAACCACAAAGAATTTGTGATTGGTGTGGTTGGCAACAAAGATATAGTGTTGCAAAAGTGTGGCATAGGCAAGGTAAACTCTGCCGTTGGTGCTGTAGAAATGATAAACAACTATAAGCCCGACCTTATAGTTTCGAGTGGTTGTGCAGGCGGAGCTGACACTACACTGAATGTTATGGACGTGGTTGTGGCTACAGAATGTGTTTATCACGATGTTTCGTGTGGTAGCGAAGCGGCTAAAGGTCAGATTATGGGAATGCCTGCACGCTACACATCGCCCACAGAGTTGGTAGAGAAAGCTCTTTCGCTGAACTGTGTTACAGGCGAGAATAGTTTTACAGTGAGGGCTGGATTAACTGTTAGTGGCGACTATTTTGTTACTACCAAAGATAAGATGCTATCTATAATGAACGATTTCCCAGAAGCAACAGCAGTAGATATGGAGAGTTGCTCTATTGCGCAAGTGTGCTATATATATAATGTGCCTTTTGTTTCGTTCCGTGTTATCAGCGACATTCCACTGAAAGATACCGATGCTAGTATGTATTATGACTTCTGGAGCCAGATTGCCGAAGGTAGTTTCGAGGTTACAAAGCATTTTATCAATACTCTTTAAATACAGAATTTATTATGGATAAGATACCTTCTTTCACCATAGATCACAACCGTTTGTTGCGTGGTATATATGTTAGCCGACAAGACAAGGTTGGCAACGAGGTTGTAACTACTTTTGATATTCGAATGAAAGAACCTAACCGCGAACCTGCACTGCACATTGGTGCACTTCACACCATAGAACATTTGGCAGCTACCTACTTAAGAAACGATGCTGAATGGAAAGACCGTGTGGTGTATTGGGGACCAATGGGCTGTCTTACGGGCAACTATTTGATTCTAAAAGGCAACCTAAATTCGGCCGAGATAGTAGACCTTATGCACCGCACCTTCGAGTTTGTAGCTTCGTTCGAGGGCGAAATACCAGGCGCAGCCCCCAAAGATTGCGGCAACTATCTGCTTCACGACCTGCCGATGGCGCGCTGGGAAAGTCGCAAATTCGTAGACGAGGTATTGAATAAGATTACCGAAGACAACCTAATCTATCCGTTCCGCGAAGAATAATAATAAAAAAACTTTTACTTTCCAAATTGTTGTAATTCTTAAAAAAAAGAATTATATTTGCAACTAAACGGAAAGGTATCGTTTACCACTGACAAAAGCGTTCATAAACATTGCCCCCGTTCCGTCCCATTGTATGAGGCAAACGGGGGTAATTTGTCTAACTAATTATAAAAAAATACGACTATGAAACCAAAACTACTTTTCTCATTGTTTGCCATAGCAATAATGCTGATGGCAGCACTACCGACGCAGGCACAAAAGAACGAAGCGTATGTCGTAGTAAGCGACGACGGCGCAACGCTCACGTTCTATTACGACGCACAGAAATCGAGCCGAACAGGTACGGTGTATGGTATCAAGGAAACCCGATACCAAGGCAGATGCCCGGCTTGGGCAGGAGTTCCCGAAGCTAATAATACATGGACTACTACGGTCGTGTTCGATACATCGTTCAAGAACTACCGCCCGACAACCACACGTTGTTGGTTTGGCGATTGCAGAGCCTTGAAGAATATCACGGGTTGGGAAAATCTCAACACGTCTGAAGTAACCGATATGACGGAAATGTTCTTTGCTTGCACTTCCTTAACCTCGCTCGACCTATTGAACTTCAACACGGCAAACGTTACCAACATGAGTATGATGTTCATGCACTGCATTGCTCTGACCTCGCTCGACCTATCGAGTTTCAACACAAAGAACGTAACCAACATGAGGTACATGTTCTTCAACTGCAAAGCACTGTCTTCGCTCAATCTTTCAAGTTTTAACACGAAGAACGTAAGAAATATGAGCAGTATGTTCTCTGTCTGCGCCAATATGACCTCGATTAATGTCTCGAACTTCAACACCGAGAACGTAACCGATATGGAAGAGATGTTCATGAGTTGCACCAAACTGACATCGCTCAATCTTTCAAACTTCAATACAGCAAAAGTTACCCGTATGGGCTATATGTTCGGGGCTTGCTCAAACCTAACCGCACTTGACCTTTCGAGTTTCAATACGGCAAATACAATAAACATGGGAGAGATGTTCACTGAATGTCAAAACCTGACTTCGCTCAACCTATCAAGCTTTAACACAACTAACGTAACCAGTATGGCAAATATGTTTCGTGGTTGCAGCAGTCTGAAATCGCTTGACTTATCAAACTTCAACACGGCTAAAGTTGGTTTTATGGATAATATGTTCGACGGATGCATCAGTCTGACCACCCTCAACATTTCGAGTTTCAATACAAAGGAAGTAATCCATATGAGGAGTATGTTTCGGAACTGCAAGAAACTGACTTCGCTCGACCTGACAAATTTCAACACGAAAGGTACAGTATCGTTCAGCGAAATGTTCAGTCATTGCGAGTCTCTGACCACCATTTACTGTAATGATGCATGGAATTGCAGCACTGCAAAGGATATGTTCAGCTTCTGCGAGAAACTCAAAGGTGCAGTGGCATACGACAAGAACAAAACCGATGGGTCGATGGCAAACCCCGATACGGGATATTTCACAAGAAAAACACCATCGGGAATTTCGGCAGGCATGTCATCGAACAACGCTACCGTAAGAACTATTTACTCTGTCAATGGCAAGAAACAGAAGGAATTGCAGCATGGAGTAAATATCGTTCGTATGAGCGACGGAACGACGCGTAAAGTGTTGAAATAAACACTACTGTTTATTTACTTCACGCAACAATAGAAAATAAAAATTAAATGCGACATTAAACTGTAACATCATTGTATAAACCAAATATAATGATGTTGTGGTTTAATGGCTGATTGGTGTTTATTCGATAACATAGTGTAGCATAGCCACATTGCTTTATTCAGACAAGAAGATATAAGCTCTGTGTAAAGGGAGACAATCGTAGAAAAATGTATTCTTATATAATAGAATACCGAAAAACATATTGTTTATTAGATACTTATAATAATATTTGAGTCGAAATATAGCAGAATAAAAACACTCATAATCCTCATCTATGTAAATGTCTTTTAGGTACTATAGCGTAGACGTATAAAGGATACAGTTTTTTATGATGTCTAATTCGCAACTGACAGATATCTGAGACGAACGCGACAGATATCTGTGGCGAACGCAATAGATATCTAAAACAAGAGTGGCTAACATCTGAATGTTTTTTCTAAGTGTTTGATATACTCTATTTGATAGGTGAGTAGCCACTTGGCACTGCTTATAAATTTCTATCTATATATCACAAAATCAATACATTCTGTTTGAATTGGCAATTCAGTTATTTACAAATAATATCTTTGAATGCAATGTAATGATAAGCGAATACTCGTGCCCATAAACAAAAAGAGTCCATATCTAACCCTGATTGAGGGTTCCGATATTGGACTCTTAAAGTTCTATTGTTGGCAGAATAGTCTAATTCTGCTATTTGTTCTTCTTTGGTTTTCTTCTTGCCCAGCCTTCTTCAGAGAAGTCGGGAACTTCACCTTTCAGTTTAACATCATGCTGAAAAAACTTTCGCCAATCGCCAGTTTCGTTAGTCTCTATCTGTGTTTGTGCCTTGCTTTTCGGTTTGTTTTTATTTCCTTGACGACTGCCATTAGAATGATGCTTATTAGTATCTTCGTTGTTTCGCCTACCTTTTTGTGCTCCATTGCCACGACCATTACGACCGTGCCCACTTTCTTCAGCATCGTTGCAACGCACTTCGCGCTTTTTATAGGTAGTTCCGTTGAGTGCCTTCATCACTTTGTTGGCATCTTTTTCAGGCACTTCTATGTACGAAAATTTGCTCAATAAGTCAATGTGCCCCACAGCCTGTCTTCCGTGTACGTTTTTATTTATAAACTGCATTACTTCGCCCGGATAGAATCCATCGTCTTTTCCAAGATTTATAAATAAACGTTTGTAGCCCGCTTCTGGTGTGCGCAAACCTTTTCGGTTTCGTTCGCCACGACCGTTACGGCTACCACGTTCGCCATCTCGTTCACTACGTTTACCCGATGGTTTTTCTATTTCGGGCGCATTAGCATAGTATTCCAAGAAGCGATTAAAAGTCATACTAATGATTTTCTTAATAATATCTTCTTTGTCTATATATTCAAAGTGTCGATTAATTTCCTTCAAGAAAGGTTCAATCTCTTCTTCGTTAACATCAACTTTAATTATTTCGTCCATTGTTTTGTAAAGCTGCTTGCTGCAAATATCTTTTGCTGAAGGAAGCGTACCGTCTACAAACTGTTTCTGAATAATTTTCTCTATCGCCTTAACTTTAGAGCGTTCGCGCGAATGTATAATAGATATAGATGTACCTTTCTTTCCAGCGCGTCCAGTGCGACCGCTTCTGTGTGTATAGCTTTCAATGTCGTCAGGTAATCCATAATTTATTACGTGGGTCAAATCGTCTACATCTAGTCCGCGAGCAGCCACATCGGTAGCTACTAGAAATTGTACATTGTGCTGACGGAACTTCTGCATGGTTAAGTCGCGTTGTTGCTGACTAAGATCACCGTGTAAAGCCTCAGCGTTGTATCCATCGCGAATAAGCTTGTCGGCAATTTCTTGTGTTTCCACCTTCGTGCGACAAAATATAATAGCAAAAATGCTTGGATAATAATCAACAATACGCTTCAGAGCCAGATACTTATCTTTTGCGTGAACCATATAGTAAATATGGTTCACCTTTTCAGCCCCCTCGTTGCGGCTGCCCACAACAATTTCCTTGTAATCGTGTAGATAGCTTTTGGCAATATTCTCAATTTCTCGACTCATTGTGGCAGAAAACAACAGTGTGTTGCGGTCTGATGGTACTCCCTCGAATATAGCATTAATACTTTCTGAGAAACCCATATTCAGCATTTCGTCGGCTTCATCGAGCACAACATTGCATACAGCATCTAACTTTGCAACACCACGTTTCATCAAATCTATAAGTCGTCCAGGAGTTGCCACAATAATTTGTGCACCTTTACGCAGCTGTCTGCTTTGCATTTCAATAGATGCACCACCGTAAACAGCAGCAACATGAAGTCCATCAATATATTTAGAGAAATCGGAAATATCATCGGCTATCTGTAAACAGAGTTCACGTGTTGGACTTAGAATAAGAGCTTGTGTTTCTTTCTTTGTAGGGTCTATTTTTTGTAAAACAGGTATGCCGTATGCTGCTGTTTTACCAGTTCCAGTTTGTGCGAGTGCAATAACATCGTTGCCATTGCCTAATAAATATGGAATAACAGCCTCTTGAACAGGCATTGGTTGTTCAAATCCAAGTTCTTCTATTGCGTGGCGTATTTCTTCGCTTACGCCTAATTCTTCAAATGTTTTCAAAATGTTCTTTCTTTAAAGAAGTCTGAATGAGAAATATGTATTGATTAATCAATATTATTTAAGCACATTACAACGGTGTGCTTATCCTAATTTGCTATAAAAAATTAGCTACGAAATCCCTCAAACTTCTGTCTATTATTACTTGTTCACACAATTTAGTTGTCAGCCAGCCATAATAGACAACATTATGTTTGAACGCTGCAAAGGTACTGAAATAATTTGATATATAATGTTTTCGATTGTTTATTATGCTTCTTTTATGTAAAAGTTGTATCTTTGCACCTTACAGATGAACATAGAAGAACATATAAAAGAATGGAGATAATAAAGTTTCGCCCTATATTGAAACAGGTGCTATGGGGCGGCGATAAGATAATACCTTTTAAGCAACTCAACATCGAAATGGATCAAGTGGGTGAGAGTTGGGAAATATCTGGCGTGAAAAACAACGAAAGCATTGTAGCCAACGGGCAATACGAAGGTATGAAGCTAAACGATTTAGTAGCTTTGTTGAAAGGTAATCTCGTAGGGAAAGAGAATTATGAGCGTTTTGGTAACGAATTTCCATTACTCGTAAAGTTTATTGATGCTAAGAAACAACTATCTATACAAGTACACCCTGACGATGAACACGCTATAAGGAATGGACTGAAACGTGGTAAAACAGAAATGTGGTATATTATGGAAAGCGCACCTTATGCAACTTTGTTGAGTGGATTAAAACACAATATAACTCCGCAGGAATATAAAACAATGGTGGAAAACGATACCATAACCGATGCTTTGTGCGAATATAAAGTGCACGAAGGTGAAGTGTTTTATCTGCCTGCAGGACGTATTCATTCTATAGGTGCAGGCACATTCTTGGCTGAAATACAAGAAACAAGCGATATTACTTATCGTATTTACGACTTTAAACGTAAAGATAACGATGGAAATTATAGACAGTTGCACACAGAAAAAGCTGCAGAATGCATTGATTATAATGTAGAAGACGATTATCGCGCAAAGTATAAACCTTGTAAGAACAAAGGAATAGAACTGGTGCGATGTAAGCATTTTACAACATCGGTTTATGATTTGAACGAACCTATGCAGCTTGATTATAGCGAATTAGACTCGTTTGTGGTGCTAATGGCATTATCAGGAAAATGTATGCTTAGTACTAATGAACAAAATATAGAGCTAAGGGCTGGCGAAACTGTATTATTACCAGCAACAATACAAACTGTAAATGTATCTGGAGACGTGAAGTTCTTGGAAACTTTTGTTTAAGATTTCCCACAGGAACACGAATGGTTGAATATAGGATAAATTACTTATAACGCAATAACTATGGACATAATAGACAATGTGAACGGAGAAAGGCGACGTCAAGGACGAATAGAAGTTATTTGTGGAAGTATGTTCTCGGGTAAAACAGAAGAATTAATTCGCCGACTTAGACGTGCTAAATTTGCAAAGCAGAAGGTTGAAATTTTTAAACCTGCTATTGATGTACGTTATTCGGAAGAAGAAGTTGTGAGCCACGATAAGAATGCTATTCACTCTACACCCATTAATTCGTCGGGAAACATATTACTATTGGCGTCCGATATAGATGTTGTAGGTATAGATGAAGCCCAATTTTTAGACGAAGGACTTGTAGATATTTGTAACCAACTAGCCAATAATGGCGTAAGAGTTATTGTTGCTGGACTCGATATGGACTATAAAGGAATCCCGTTTGGTCCTATTCCTGCACTCTGTGCTATTGCCGACCAAGTAACAAAGGTACATGCTATTTGTGTAAAATGTGGTGCTCTTGCTTACGTTAGTCATAGATTAGTACCCAACGAACATAGAGTAATGCTGGGCGAACAAACCGAATACGAACCTTTATGTAGGGAATGCTATCAAAAAGTTTCGAAAGAAGAAGCACGAAAGAAAAATTAATAGCCTAAAAAGCTATAAAGAAATAACTCAATAAAAGAAGTATTATGTTTGAAGAGAAAATTACATTCGATAAATTTATACGCTGGTTTTTAGTTGCGGCTTTAATATTTGCCGTGTTCTATGTAGTAAATTATCTTAGCCACGCACTATTACCTTTCTTTATAGCGTGGTTTATTGCTTACTTGTTAAATCCAGTTGTAAAGTTTGTGCAATACAAATTGCGAGTTAAAGTGCGTCCAATAGCGGTTATTATAACAATGTTGTTGGTTGTAACTGTTATCTCGTGTGTTGTTTTTGCGATTGTTCCACCAATGATAGATCAAGTAGAGAAATTAGGCGATGCTGCTAATAAATATGTATTACATACTGCCAACGGAAACCGCATAATGGTAATGGTACGTGAATGGATACAGGAGTATTTACCACAAATACGCCACTATATTAACAGTGCAGACTTTACTGCTACAATAAAAAGTTCTATACCAAAACTATTTTCATTCTTAGGACAAACAGCAAGTATTGTTTTTAGTGTAATAGCATCGTTTATAACATTGCTCTATCTCTTCTTTATTTTACTCGATTACGAACGCTTAGCCAAAAACTTTATACGTATATTTCCAAAGAAACAACGCCCCTTCTGGACCGACTTAATGCAAGATGTAGAGTCTGAATTGAACAATTATATTCGTGGACAGGGTTTGGTTGGACTTACAATGGGCATTTTATTTTGTATTGGCTTTACCATTATCGACTTTCCAATAGCCATCGGAATGGGAATATTAATAGGTGTACTCACTCTAATACCATATATGCATGCATTAGCATTTATTCCAATGGTATTTCTATCGTTAATTAAAGCCGTAGATACCGGACAAAATTTCTGGGTAGTATTTGGAACAGCTACATTAGTGTTTGCTATTATCCAGATTATTAGCGACCTAATAGTAACACCAAAGATTATGGGGAAGGCTATGAATTTGAACCCGGCTATTCTGTTACTCTCACTTTCTGTATGGGGATCGTTGTTAGGTTTTATTGGTTTGATAGTAGCTCTGCCACTAACCACCCTTATTATTGCCTATTGGAAACGATATGTAACAAAAGAAGATAAAGAAGATACTGTTACTATAGAAGATTGTGAAAAGCAAGAGTAGGGGAGAAAGCACTCCTTATCTCTATTGATAGATATTTAGAAAATAGAACATAAAAGCCTCGTCCTCATTCCAAAATAAGAATGGAGTGAGGATTGTGCTATTAAATAAATAGATAAACTGTATAATAAGCCAAACATATAAAACACAATGCTTCGTTATTATATAGAACAC
>NZ_GL982513.1:1773354-1820885 GCF_000220255.1 Prevotella pallens ATCC 700821 | reverse complement strand
TTTCTAATTACATTTTTCCCGATAATTATAAAAAATAACAAGACTATCTATGTAGAAATAGCCTTGTTAATATTTTGTATATATAATAGCCGCAAAAATATGCTCTATTTTATCCTCTTACCATTGTAATAATCATCTTAAAACGTTGTTCTGCTTTTACAGAATGAAGCGCACCTGCTGGAATAATAAAGCTTTCTCCAGCTTTAATATGGTTGTCTATACCTTCAACATTGAGCACCATTTCTCCATCTATTACTTGAATAAAAGCATCGAAGGGCGCAGTGTGTTGTGAAAGTCCCTGTCCAGCATCGAAACTAAAAAGCGTAACACTACCAGCATTGTTATGAATTAACTCTTTGCTTACTACGCCTCCTTCTGTATAATTAACCAATTCATTGGCATTGAAAATTTTTCCTTTTTCAAACTTCATAATCTCGTCTTTTTATTTTGTTGTTATTATTAATATAAAACAAACACACAATATGTGTGCCATAAGTGTGTAATATAAAGACTGTAAATAAAATTAAAGGGAAATAATATTAAAATATGGAAAAATAAGATAGAAATGGCTGAGAAATAGATGCGAACAGTAATAATGCGAATGGTATAATGTCAGTTCTTATCTGACAAACAATAACATTTGTTACTATCTTGTCTGAGCTTTTTAGCAAGATAGTGCTAAACAAACAGTAAATGTAGTTATAAATTCTTATGGAATACAGCAATAATGTATATAAAAAAGAAAGGATTTCGTAGTAGAAACCCTTTCATTTTGTGATCCGCATGGGGCTCGAACCCATGACCCCAACATTAAAAGTGTTGTGCTCTACCAGCTGAGCTAGCGGATCAAACCTAATTTTTTTGAAAACGAATGCAAAGGTATATCTTTTTTTTGTAGAATCAAATTATTCGTGAAGTTTTTATTAAATTTCATACCTTAATCGGTATCTTATAGACCGTAGGAATCTTAATAATGTGCACTATGTTGTAGGAAAAGAGTATTTTATGAGTAAATTAGAGTTATATTTTGGAGGCGCTAATGTTTTTAGACTTCATATTTTTTTGTTAGATGCACTGAAACGATTTAGAACAAATTTCTTCGCCCAAAAGAATTGAAGGATACCACGCAGAGAAAGAAATAAAAGGAAAGCTATCCATAATGCATTGTTCTCCCAAAACGGTTTGGCAATATAGTAGAAAGCAAAGAAACAAACCATTGCTATAGCAGAAGTAATGAGCATTCCTTTGGTTTCTGTCATTCCAATAAATATACCATCATAAATAAAACCAGCTACTCCTGTAAGTGGAATAAAATAAGTCCAAACAAGATAAGGCAAAGATGCACAGATAACAGAACTGTTGTCGGTGAGAAGATGGAGAAAGTTTTTCCCACTAAGTGTATAAATTGCAGTAAATAGAATCACCATAATTCCGCCGAACCCGAATAAACTATGTACCATTTGCATAAATCCGCTCTTGTTATTTGCACCATACAATTTTCCACTCAAAGCTTCTCCAGCATAAGCGAAGCCGTCCATAAAGTAGGAAAAGAGCGTAAACATTGTCATAAGCAATGTATTAACTGAGAGTATTAGTGCTCCTTGTTTTCCACCTGCACTGGTGAAGAATAAATTTACAGCTACTAAACATAGTGTGCGCAAGAAGATATCACGATTTACAGAAAAGAAACGCTGCCAAGCTTCTATGTGAGTAAGTGTAGATTTGAAAAGCGAGAACGATAACTGTGTAATAGTAGGCGATGTATAAAATGTTTTATTTTTAAGTCCACGGTGCACAAAAAATAAAGCTATTAGAAAACCACTCCATTGTGCAATTAGAGTGCCCGATGCAACACCTTCTATTTTCCACCCAACACCAAACACAAATAAAAGTGAGGCGAATATATTAATAAGGTTCTGCACAATGGCAATTAACATTGGTATTTTTGTGTTTTGCATACCAATAAACCACCCATTTAGTCCATATAAACCAAGCATAGCAGGTGCTCCCCAAATAACAATGTGAAAATATGAATGTACTAATGGTAAAGAACTTCCGGGAGTATTCATTGCGCAAATCATAATCCATTCTATAACAGATTGGCAAATAATAAAGATAACACCCATACCTACGCCTATAGTTAAGGCACGAAATAGCACTCTTATGGCTTCTTCCCAAACTTTTCTGCCGTATGCTTGCGATGTCATTCCGCTTGTTCCCATACGCAGAAACCCTAATATCCAATACATAATATTGAATATCATTGAACCTATGGCAATAGCTCCAATATAGTTTTCGTTTCCAATATGTCCAACAATGGTTAAATCTGCCAAACCTAAAAGAGGCACTGTGATGTTGCTAACTATTGATGGAAGTGCAAGACGGAGTATTTCTTTGTTTGTTTTATTCACGTTGTTCTTATCGTATATAGTCTTTTGATACTAAGTCGTAGTATAATGCTTCGAGTTCGGCAAGCGATAAATGTTCTACCGAATGTTCTATCATTCGTATTAGTTCTGTTCTTCTTGCGTCGTCGTGTATTTTATCGAAGTTCATTTTTATAATCTTGTTTCTAATTCGTTTATAGCCTCTTGCATATCAGCATCAAAAGTTGTATGGTTACAAAGAAATTCTTCTCTACCTTTGGCAAGCTGTGCATAAAGTTCTTTGTTCATCTCTTCTACGTAAGATGCAATGGCAAATTCTATGTCGTCGCGTTGTGTTTCGTTGTTAGAAAACTTGTATACACGATACTTCTGGTGTAAGAAACAATAGGCTGATTCTATACTGTCTTTACTTATCATAGGAGTTTATTTACTTGAAATATTATGGTATTACTTTAAAACGTATGCGAAACGACTTGCTGTGTTCGTCCCAATTTGTACCTAACAGCTCGAATTTGCCTATTTGTTTTGTAGAACGAACGTGTTTACCAATGCACGGACACACATCGTAATTGCCAATTCTTACTAGTCTTATTTTTTCAGAAGCATCTTCGGGCAATCGTTCTAGTGTTACGTTTTCTGGCAAATTGTTGCGTTCCACAAGTTCGTATGTTACAGGAAGGTCTTCGTCTATAAGTCTATTCATTTCATCTGTTATGGCTTTTTCTTCTTTTCGCGATGGTTTTTGTTGAAGCACGAAAGTCATTTTGCTTTTCTTTCGTTCTATGTGTGCATTTCTGCTGCGTTCTGTTCCAAACATTCTTACCATAAGTTGGTTTAGCAAATGTTCGGCTGTGTGTGCAGGTGGAAATTCCTCTTTGTTGTGTACATTGAATGTATAGTTGTCTACTTCCATAATCTAAAATTTATATACTCTTCCATTGAGTGCAGGAACTACTATTTCTATAGAACTGTCTTTCTGCAGTACCACAGATTGATGATTGCCTGAAAGTAAGTCTACCATATCCTTCTTACCTTCTTTAATTTCCATATAATCAAATGCGTGGGCAGGTATGTTTACACGAATATGTGCTTCTGTTTTGCTAAAGTTAGCAACAATAAGTAGGGTAGTGTTATTCGAACTACGCAAAAAAGCAAACTGTTTGTTGCTATCAAAGGCATCGTTTGTTTCGTTGGCATACATAAGGTCGAATGTTTTTCCATTGCTGATAGCTTTTTCGCTATTGCAGAGCGTTAATATTTTGCGATATTCTTTTTCTAATTGCACTTGTTCTGCCGACAATTTGCTACGTTCAAAGAAACCTTTACGAATGGCATCAATGCTCCAATAGTCGAAAATGGTAGACCGACCGTCTATTCCCGAGAAACCTTCACCGTCCATTCCTTTTTCGCCAAACTCTTGTCCGGCATAAATCATTATGGGATTGCACTGAAATAGGGCAGCAACAATAAGGGCAGGAATGCCTTTTTGCATATTCCCACAGAAGAAGTTGGACGCTATTCGTTGTTCGTCGTGATTTTCAAGAAAGTATAACACGTGTTTGCCAATATCGTCGGTTGCTTGCCATTGGCGTGTAATATCGTTTGCCGAGCGATGTTCGCACATTACATCGCGTAAGCAATCGTACATACCCACCTTGTCGTACAAATAGTCGAAACCTGCTGCAATGTATGTTCTGTATTGATTAGGGTCGTATACTTCGCCAATAAAAACAATGTGAGGATATTGTGCTTTTACCTTTTCTGTTGCATATTTCCAAAACTCGTGTGGCACCATTTCTGCCATATCGCAACGAAAACCATCTATTCCTTTGGCTGCCCAGAACAATAGTATATCGGTCATTTTGTGCCATGTGTCTGGTATTGGATTGAAATGGTTGCTTCGTCCGCCCCAATCGCAATAGTCTATGCCGTAGTTTAGTTTTATGGTTTCGTACCAATCGTTGGCTTGTGGGTGTGCATCAAACCTATCGTTTCCGGTGCAACGTGCCACTGTTTCTGTGTATTCTGCTGATTTGTGGTCGGGTTTTGTTGCTTCGTTGTTTATTGAGCGTGGTATGGCTGAAGTGTCTAATGGCTCGTTCGGACAATAATAGAAGTTGTTGTTTGCATCGAAGTGTTTATTTTTATCGTCGGTTTCTCCCAAATCTTTCACGCCATTTGGTTTACAAATGCTTTTGTATTCGCGTGCCACATGGTTAGGAACAAAGTCTATAATTACTTTTAAGCCTTCGTTATGGGTTCGTTTTACCAAGTCTTCAAACTCGTTCATACGTTTCGTTACGTTGTCTGCAATGTCTGGATCTACATCGTAATAGTCGGTAATGGCGTAGGGCGAGCCTGCTTTTCCTTTCACAACACGTGGAGTTTGGCGTGGTATTCCAAATGCAGAATAGTCGGTGCAGGTGGCGTGGCGTATAATGCCAGTGTACCAAATAGTGTTTGCACCGAGCTTTTTTATTTGTTGTAGCGTTGTTTTGTTAAAGTCGCTCATTTTTCCAACTCCGTTATCGGCAATTGTTCCGTTAGGTTGGTTGTTGGTATTTTTGTTGCCAAAAGTGCGTGTAAACACTTGGTAAATTACTAATTTCATTACTTATAGCTTATATCTGGTGAAACAAAAAGAGACACAATGCCCTGTAATCCTAATGTTCGCTTTATTGGGTTTACCAACTATTTGCGAGTTGTGTAAATGGATATACAGGGGCTTGTGTCCCTACATAGGTATTATTGAGGTTGCGAAGCAAACGCTACAACCAAATATCGATTACATTCTGTGTAGCAGTAATCCGTGTGCATCTACATTTTTGTCTATTCTGCCAATCATACCCTGAAGTGCTTTACCTGGACCGCATTCTATAAATTCGGTTGCTCCATCGGCTATCATATTTTGTACGCTTTCGGTCCAACGAACACTTGATGTAAGTTGTGCTATAAGGTTTGCCTTAATTTCGGCAGCATCGGTGTGTGGCTTTCCGTCTACATTCTGATAAACTGGGCATTTTGGCGATGTTATATTGGTGGCTTCAATGCCAGCTTGTAATTCGTCTTTTGCTGGTTGCATAAATGGCGAATGGAAGGCTCCACCCACTTTTAAAGGCAATGCGCGTTTAGCACCAGCCTCTTTTAGCAAGGCACAAGCTTCGTCGATACCTTCTTTTGAACCTGATATTACTAACTGACCAGGACAGTTAAAGTTGGCTGCAACAACCATTTTACCACCATCGGTAACTTGTTTGCAAATTTCAACCACTTTTTCGTCGGCTACGCCTATAATGGCTGCCATTGTTCCTGGATTTTGTTCGCAAGCTTTCTGCATGCTGTTAGCACGTAAGGCAACAAGTTTTAAACCATCTTCGAACGATAGTGCACCTGCTGCTACTAATGCTGAAAATTCGCCAAGAGAGTGGCCCGCTACCATATCGGGCTTAAACTCGCTGCCCAAACAGAGTGCTGAGATAACACTGTGGAGAAACACTGCTGGTTGTGTTACGTTGGTTTGCTTCAGTTGTTCGTCTGTTCCTGCAAACATTATATCGGTTATTTTGAAGCCTAAAATCTCGTCAGCTTTATCGAAAAGTTCTTTTGCTAATTGTTCGTTGTCGTAGATGTCTTTGCCCATACCTACGAACTGTGAGCCCTGTCCTGGGAATACAAATGCTTTCATTTTTTTGTTTTAATTAAATTGTTACGCTGCAAAAGTACAACAATAATATGAAACACACAAATTTCGTTCTTGTATGCTATATATAATAAGGTGTAAATAGGAATGGGAGCTGTTTGTTTCTGCGTTAGATACTATTTATATGGCATTTATTGGCTCTTTATGGCTTTGTGTTTATGGGTTTAACAGTCTAACAAGTTTATAATGCGCTTTAGGGTATAGCTTGTTAAATGTGTGTATGGCGAGGCGCGATAGTGCGAATGTGCGATAATTCTTTCATAGTG
This sequence comes from Prevotella pallens ATCC 700821, assembly GCF_000220255.1. GTDB lineage: Bacteria > Bacteroidota > Bacteroidia > Bacteroidales > Bacteroidaceae > Prevotella > Prevotella pallens. The sequence goes on along the minus strand of NZ_GL982513.1, from coordinate 1,814,532 downwards.
TTCTTTCGTTTCTTATATAGTTTCGCAACTTTTTCATAGGCGAGTTATGTTATTATTTACACGTAAGTAAAGTTTTACTTACATGTAAATAAAGTTTTACTTACGTGTAAATAAAACCATATCATCATTGTATCGTTGATGTGGTATGCGCATATAATTGTAATAAGATGCGTGAGAAAATTGCTACTTACACTCTACGTAAATGTAGAGTGTAAGCATTGGCACTGCACAGCGTGTGTGCATGCTCTAACTATTAAGAGTTAGGCTGTGATAGCTATAGAGATGGATACTCTATGTTCCAAAGAAACAATGCGTTGCCTGGCATACTTTCGCCAGCATCGCTACGTGTGCCTGTGTCTACTATTTTGCAGAAGTCGTCAATCGATAGTCTGCCACGTCCCACTTCTACCAGCGTGCCTACAACTGCTCGAACCATATTGCGAAGAAATCGGTTGGCAGTAATAACAAAGCACCAACTCTCGGTTTCGGCTGTATTGTCGTAAATGGAAAGTTCGGTATTGCAACGCACCCATTGTGCTTCGGTTAGGTTGCAGATGGTTGTTTTGTTGTCGCCTCCAGCCTTACAAAAGCATTTAAAGTTGCGTTCGCCAATAAGATAACTTGCAGCCTCGTTCATTTGGTTGTAGTTTAAGGCGTAAGGCATTTCGCACGAGTATGCTTTTTGGAATGGGTTTCTGGCATGGTGCATATAATAGTGATACGTGCGCGATGTGGCAGAAAAGCGTGCATGCAATTCGTTGTTTACTGGATAGGCTGCCGTTACAGCAACATCGCGCGGCAATATGCGGTTTAGTTTATAACAGAGTTGCTTGCAATCTATGCTGTTTTCTGTAAAGTCGAAATGAGCAACCATTGTGCGTGCGTGCACTCCAGAGTCGGTTCGTCCAGCACCTATAACACTTATTTTAGTGCGTAATAATGTAGATAAAGCTTTTTCTAAAACTTCTTGCACCGTTATTCCGTTAGGTTGAATTTGCCAACCGTGATAATTAGTGCCATCGTACGAGAATTGTATGAAATACCTTTGCATAAGTGGTTGCAAAGGTACGTAAATTTATTGCAAGTCAGCTTGTTTGCTGAAAAAAGTGGTTAAGCAGTACGCACAAAGCAGAAGAATATAGCAAAAAAACAGCTGCAATATGCTGGGGTGTAGCTCTTCTATGCTTGCACCTGGCAAATGGGCTATGCTATGTAGGGCAGTGTTCATAGCACCAACTATTGTTTGCAATGCTTTTCCTATAAATAGTTGCACAACTGGCATAAAAAAGCATACAAACAACAGAACTGTGGTGTAGAGAATAATAGTAGCACAAGGAATTACAATGAAGTTGGAAAGTAGGAAGTAGCAACTAAATCGTCCGAAGTAGTAAGCCACCAATGGTGCAGTACCCAATTGTGCCGCTACCGAAACCGTAATAAGTGTCCATATCCAACGCAACAGCCAATGGTGCTGAAGTTGTTCGTACGAGAATAATCCATAAAGTGTGGGTGCGAAGAGAATAATGGAAAGCACAGCCATAAACGACAATTGGAAGCCTACGTCCCATAAGTTCTGTGGGTGTAGCACCAATAGAATAATAGCCGTAAGCGCCAATGTGTTGAGCGAAGAACGGTCTCTATTCAGTAATCTAACAACACTGTACACAGTTATCATTGTTGCCGACCGCAATACTGATGGGGAGAAATCAACCAACAACGCATACAGCCAGATAAGCAGTAGCACCAACAAATCGCTAATGTGATATCGCACAAGAACATTTAAGTAGGGAATGCCTTTACAAAGATTGAATCCGAAAAGAAAGATAACATAGATAATACCAAGATGCAACCCCGACAGAGCTAAGATATGACTTGCCCCCGAGACGGAATAATCGTCTTTTACGTCTTTCGATATAAGTTGCTTGTTACCCAAAGTCATCGCAATAGTAACAGCAGCAGTCTGTTCTTCGAGTCCTACACGTGCATAAGTTCGTAACCATTGTTGTTTTGCTCGTTTTAGTTCAATCAATGTTCGGTCTACAATGCTAAGGAACGAAAGATTTACTGCAGTCTTTTTCCAATTCCTATAGAAAATAAAAGTTTCTGCACTAATACCGTGCAAATGTAACCAACGAGCATAGTCAAAGTCTGTATCGCAGAAGTTTACGGGCTTTTCCAACTCAGAGAAGGCAGTGATACCATCTCCTACGTGTAACCGTTTATAGTTTTCAGAAACAGTATCGCATAATATAGCAGCCTTAATTTTCATAGGGGCATCAGTCGTTTGAATAGCCAATTCGGTTTGTATAACTTTCCCGTGTCGCACAGGTTCGGTCAGCAATACCGCATTGTAGCGCAAAAGCTTTGTAGGAATAAACTTCTGCATCTCCATTTCTGTGTTTGCCATCAGCCATCCACCAATTGAAGCCACAGCAAGAAGCAATGCGCAGCTGTTAAATATTCGTCTATTCCTACTAAGAAAAATAACCACTAAACACAGCATAGCCATTGCAAGCCAACTCCATATTGGTATAATGGTTAAAGCAAATCGCCCCAGAACCATACCAATAATTAACGCTGTAGCAACTTTCACCAAAGGATTAATGTCGTTGGCAATACCTTGTTTCATAGTATAGGTAGTTATTTTTTGTTTCGTTTGCAAAAGTAATAAATATTTTTCTGCTTCTATCATTATATTAACCCATCTTCGCCCACCCCTCGTAATAAATCTCAATCGAATCATTAAACCATAATACCATTATGTATTGTTTGTACTATTAATTTCTGTTATTCTTTATTTTATTGCAAGTATAGTGTTATCCTTTTTAACCAACCGTAATACATTGCATCTACGTTATAAAGTCAATTAATCAGTCTAATAATGAAACGAAATCTACAGAGCTCTAACAACTAATTTAGAATAAATAGTCTCTTAATTTAAAATAAATAGTCTCCATTCTGCATACGAACCACAACACTTCACAAACAAATTTGAGTCGCCGTCCGTTCGTTCACTACTACCTTATATATTATAACTACTACCTTATATATAATAGCTATTACCTTATATGTATTATATCTGCTACCTTATATATAATAGCTATTACCTTATATGTATTATATCTGCTACCTTATATATAATAGCTATTACCTTATATGTATTATATCTGCTACCTTATATATTATATACGAACGAAGATACTTCACGAACCTTATTTCTCTATATATACACACCGAATAAATGTTTACTGTTTATCAGCATATATACTTGATGTACATAGTTTTATGGCGAGAATAAAAATGCTTTAATAATATTTAACAGCAATAACCATATTATAAATGCTTAATAATCAGTGATATATAGAAGTGCTTCAGAAAAATAAAAAAAAAGTATAAAAAAAAGTATGGCTATTAAAAAAAAATATCTACCTTTGCATCGTTTTAAGAAATTAATGATCGTTTTACAGATTAAAAAGCAAAGAAAATGAAAAAGTTATTATTTGTAGCAGTAGCTTGTGCAGCTATCTCTTTGACATCTTGCAATGGTAAAGGTAAACCTGCTGGTACAGCAGATTCTTCAAAAGTTGATACAACAAAAGTTGATACAACAAAGCAAGATACAAACAAGGTTGATTCACCTGCAGTAGGCACTCATACTGATTCAACACACGTTAATAAGTAATCAAGTTACTTAGCTATTAAAGAAATCCCGCTGGACTCTTAGAGTCCAGCGGTTTTTTTATTTATTTATGATGAACTTTTCTGATTTCTGAGTACCATTCTTGAATTTAGTTTGTTTAATAGCAATACCTTCGTTAGGTTTAGTGCGTTTGCGACCAGAAATATCATAGTATGTTTCTTCTGCCACTTCAAGTTTATTCTCCTTATTTATAATGTTTATATTATTCGCTGTTTTTTCTTTATTTAGGGTGTAAATAGCTCCTGTATATTCGCTCATTCTAAACCAAGAATCGTCTGCAGCTATACACGAAAGAACGTATGTCTTATCGTTTTTAGGAGCATCGAGTGTTATCTGGTCTTCGTTCATTGTATAGGTAATATCTACAGAAGGATTCATAGGAACAGCCTGATTATTGTCTATTCCATAGTATCCCATATAAATGGATACGTTCTCGCCTTGATCTGTTTGAGTAGAAAAAATTAATGATTTGTGTGGAATAGTGATTTTATTTCCTTTTATGCTTCCTTTAACCCAGCGATTGGTTACATCTGCAAATGTTTCGGGTAAGGCGACTATAGGATTCTTAACATAAACAGTTTTGTTATCAGCCATAAAAACAACCTCAAAATCAGTTGCTTCAGATAGATTGAGTGTTGTCATTTCAAGAGATCCGTCGTCAGCCTGTTGTAGTTTAATTCCCTTTCCAGAACGGTCGTAAACTTTAACAAGTCCATCAGGACGATTAGAAAGTAATGCCTCTTGTGCATTCATACTTAAGCCAAAATTAATGGCAAGTGCTAAAAGTAATAGTTTCCTCATATATAAAAAGTTTATTAATAAAATTATTCTTCAGATATTCTGTAAACCTTGCGGTCTATTTGTTTATAGACACGTTCTAAAATGCCTATAATTAGTTATTTTTTATTGTTACAAAGGTATACAAAACGTCTGAATGTACAAAATGTTTCTAACTTAAACTGCTATTTTAGCTAAGTCTGTTTTATTTATATTCTTCTTATCTGAGGTAGCTATATTAGAGATAATTGATATCTAATTTATAACAGATAGATATCTAAGACGTAGCTGATAGATATCTGAAATAAACGTGATAGATATCTGAAATAAACGTGATAGATATCTGAAACAAGAATAACTATAATTGAGAGACTTTTCGAGTCCTCTGCAATATTTTCTTGTGAGTAAACAGTAGGCATTACTTATAATTATCCTACTTATGATGATGGCGAATACTAATAATTGAAGCTAGTTTAATATAGATTAGTCGTTAAACCCAAATTAGTCATTAGACGGCAATAGGTATAGTTTTTATTACTATGATATTGTCTCCTAACATCTTTTACTTTCTTATTGGCATCTTGTTTGTCTTTGTAACTTGATGTAGCCCGCTACACATACGTTGCAAAGACAGATAATCTACCTGATAATAAAACAAAGTATGTTTAGGCTCTAATGACGGATTTGGGTTAAAACTTATATTAATTTTAGTATTCAATATCATTTGTATACAATAAAGACCTACACGAAAACAATAATCGTATAGGTCTTTGATTAATGGTATGGATTTGTAATTTAATATTCTCCCCAAGCCTTAATGTCAATATCGTTTAACTTAACATTGCAGAAGGCTGCAATAAATGCACTTGCAAGTCGGCTGTTTGTAAGCAACGGTATATTAAGGTCGATGGAAGCACGTCTAATTTTGTAGCCGTTAGTAAGCTCTCGTGGTGTAAGATCTTTCGGAATGTTTACCACCATATCAATCTTCTTTTCGTGTAGAAGGTCTAATGCCTGTGGTTGTTTTCCTTCGTCTGATGGCCAATATACTAATGTGTTATCTATGCCATTCTCTGTTAGGTAGTTAGAGGTGCCACCAGTGGCAAAGAGATTGTATCCGTGGTCTTTCAATATTTTTGCAGCATCAAGCATTTCTGCTTTTTGTTTTGCTCCACCAGTAGACAGCAGTATATTTTTTGCAGGTATTCTTTGTCCAACAGAAAGCATACTCTTTAGTAGCGCAGTATAGGTATCTTCGCCAATACAGCCAACTTCTCCTGTAGAACTCATATCTACACCCAGTACAGGGTCAGCTTTCTGTAAGCGATTGAATGAGAATTGCGATGCTTTGATACCCACATAGTCGAGATCGAAGAGATTTTTGCTTGGTTTTTCTACAGGTATACCAAGCATAATTTTAGTAGCTAAGTCGATGAAATTTAGTTTCAAAACTTTGCTAACAAATGGGAATGACCGACTGGCGCGAAGGTTACATTCAATAACAAGTATATCGTTATCGCGTGCCATAAACTGTATGTTGAATGGACCATTAATGTGCAGTGCCTTAGCAATTTGTCTGCTGATGCGTTTTACACGGCGTACAGTTTCTACATAAAGTTTTTGAGGTGGGAACTGAATAGTGGCATCACCAGAGTGAACACCTGCAAACTCAATATGTTCTGATATAGCATAAGCCATGATTTCGCCATTGCGTGCAACGGCATCCATTTCTATTTCTTTCGCATGTTCAATGAATTTGCTTACAACTACCGGGTGGTCTTCACTCACGTTGGCTGCTAATTTCAGGAATCGTTCTAATTCATCGTTGTTGGAACATACATTCATAGCAGCTCCAGAAAGAACATACGAAGGGCGAACGAGTACGGGGAATCCTACACGGTCTACAAATTCTTGAATGTCTGCCATACTTGTTAGTGCGCGCCACTCTGGTTGGTTCACACCTATATCGTTGAGCATAGCTGAGAATTTGGCACGGTCTTCTGCATTATCAATATCTTTCGCCTTTGTTCCGAGTATGTTCACATTTTCCGCATCAAGATATACAGCAAGGTTGTTAGGAATCTGCCCACCAGTAGAGACTATAACACCATGTGGTGTTTCCAAATCAATTATATCCATAACGCGCTCGAATGTAAGTTCATCAAAATAGAGACGATCGCACATATCGTAGTCAGTCGATACTGTTTCTGGATTATAATTTATCATAATAGAGCGATAGCCCTGTTTGCGAATCGTATTTAGTGCTTGTACACCACACCAGTCGAATTCAACAGAAGAACCAATACGATAAGCACCAGACCCTAGAACAATAACACTTTTACGGTCGGTTTCAAACTTAATATCGGAATCTACCCCCGAGTAAGTAACATAAAGATAGTTGGTTTGTGCTGGATATTCGGCAGCAAGTGTATCTATTTGTTTTACAACTGGTAGAATACCATAACTCTTACGTAATTGACGAACAACTAATACAGCTTTATGCATATTATCTACTTCGTCTTCTAATCCAACTGCACGTGCAATTTGGAAGTCTGTGAAGCCGTAGATTTTAGCAGTACGGAGTAAAGTCTTATCAAGTGTGTTGATATTACAATTCTTTAATTGTTCATCAACGTCAATAATATGTTTCAGTTTATATAGGAACCAATGGTCGATTTTAGTAAGTTCGTGAATTTGATCAACCGTATAACCCTTATGCATAGCCTTTGAGATAACGAAGATACGTTTATCCGTTGGCTCTCTCAATGCTGCTTCTATATCCTTAATTTCTAATTCTTTGTTTTCTACGAAGCCATGCATACCTTGTCCAATCATGCGCAAACCTTTTTGTATGGCTTCTTCAAAGTTACGACCAATTGCCATAACTTCACCAACAGACTTCATACTTGAGCCTAATTCTTTGTCTACGCCACGGAATTTACTTAAATCCCAACGTGGTATTTTACAAACAACATAGTCGAGTGCTGGTTCAAAGAAAGCTGATGTTGTTTTGGTAACAGAGTTCTTTAGTTCGAATAAACCGTATCCCATTCCTAATTTAGCAGCAACAAATGCAAGTGGGTAGCCAGTTGCTTTACTTGCTAATGCGGAAGAACGCGAGAGACGAGCATTTACTTCAATTACACGGTAATCTTCACTTTTAGGATCAAAGGCATATTGTACATTACATTCGCCTACAATTCCAATGTGGCGAACAATCTTTATTGCTAATTTACGAAGTTTATGATATTCACTGTTAGTGAGGGTTTGTGAAGGTGCAATTACGATAGATTCGCCTGTATGGATACCCAATGGGTCGAAATTTTCCATATTACAAACCGTAATACAATTGTCGTATTGGTCGCGAACCACCTCGTATTCTATTTCTTTCCAGCCTTTTAAACTCTTCTCAACCAATACTTGTGGTGAGAATGAGAATGCTTTTTCACAAATCTTATCAAGTTCTTCTTCGTTATCTGCAAAACCACTGCCGAGCCCTCCCAGTGCATAAGCAGCACGAATAATAACAGGATAACCTAATGTTGTAGCAGCTTTTCGTGCTTGTTCTACTGTCTCACACGCTTCGCTCTTAATAGTTTTAATGTCTATTTCGTCTAACTGTTGTACGAAAAGTTCACGGTCCTCAGTGTTCATTATAGCCTTAACAGGTGTACCGAGTACTTTTACATTGTACTTCTCAAGTATCCCGAGACGGTCTAATTCTACACCGCAATTTAAGGCTGTCTGTCCACCAAATGCTAATAGAATGCCATCAGGGCGTTCTTTTTGGATAACACGTTCTACGAAATATGGCTGTATTGGTAAAAAATAAATCTGGTCTGCTACGCCTTCTGATGTTTGAACTGTAGCTATATTTGGATTAATAAGAACGGTAGAAACACCTTCTTCACGTAGTGCTTTTAACGCTTGAGAACCTGAATAGTCAAATTCTCCAGCCTCACCTATTTTTAATGCGCCTGAACCAAGTAGCAGGACTTTTTTTATTGATTCGTCTTTCATTATTTCAGTGCTTCTACAAATTTGTCAAACATAAATACAGTATCTACTGGACCAGAACTTGCTTCTGGGTGGAATTGCGAACTGAACCAAGGATTCGTTTTGTGTCGGATACCTTCATTACTACCATCGTTCATATTTACAAATAGTTCTTCCCAATCTTTATTAAGAGTTTTTGCATCAACGGCATAACCGTGGTTTTGTGATGTAACATAGCATTGGTTTGTTCCAACCAATCGAACAGGTTGATTATGTCCGCGATGACCATATTTCAGTTTAAAGATAGTTGCGTTAGCAGCCTTTCCCATGAGTTGATTTCCCATACAAATACCACAGATAGGCTTTCTAGTCTCATTCATCTGTTTACGGATAATCTCTACAGCATCATTGCACATATCAGGATCTCCTGGACCGTTGGCAAGGAATAGACCATCATATTCTAATGATGTGTAATCGTAATTCCAAGGAACTCGAATTATTTCTATATTTCTGTTTATTAATTCACGCAAGATATTTGCTTTTACACCACAATCAACTAATACAACTTTCTTACCTCCACCTTCATTATAGCGAATGATTTCTTTTGTTGAGACCAGGTCTACAAAGTTAACTCCTTCATAATGCGCAGTAGGAATGTTGTCGGCTTCATCATCGAAAATAATTTGTCCCATCATTACGCCGTGTTCGCGTAAAACTTTTGTAAGTTCACGTGTATCAATACCTGTGATGGCTGGAACTTTTTCTCGTTTAAGCCATGATGCTAGACTTTCAACAGCATTCCAATGTGAGTATTCTTCGGTATAATCGGAAACGATAAGTGCAGACACATAAATCTTGTCACTTTCCATAAATGAAGGAATATGGTTTTTCTCCATTGTAAAAGGTGGAACACCATAGTTTCCAACTAACGGGAATGTCATAACAAGCATTTGTCCTGCATAAGAAGGGTCGGTAAGGCTTTCAGGATACCCCATCATAGCTGTATTGAATACTACTTCACCTGCAACAGGCTTCTCGTATCCAAATGATTTTCCATAAAATTTTGTACCGTCATTTAAGACTAAAGTTACATTCCTCATTTTTATTCGTATGTTGATGATTTAATGTTTGCTGATTTACTTACGATAATTCTGTTCGTAGAAGTTTATGAATGCTTTGTTTACAAGTAGCATTCCTCCAGGAGTAGGATAATTCCCTGTAAAATACCAATCTCCTTTATGTTTTGGTATGGCTTTGTGTAAGCCTTCTATACTTTGGTAAACAAGTTCTACTGGAGTTGTCATTTCTATAGGTCGTAGCATCTCTACGATCTTCTCGTTGATTTCTTCTATAGTAAACGGAGCATAAATTTTACGAACAGCATTATTAATTGTCTCACTCTTAGTTTTGTTTATCTCTCTTTTACAAGCTTCATAAACTTCTGTTAAGAGTGATTCCATATTCCGTTCTTTAATTAACTGAATAGTTGCACTGAACACACAAAATTCTTCTAAGCGTGGCATATCAATACCATAATAATCAGGATAGCGGATTTGTGGTGCGCTTGATACAATGATAATTTTCTTAGGGTGGAGTCTATCGAGTATTCGTAGGATACTTTCCTTTAGAGTTGTTCCACGAACAATAGAATCATCAATGATAACAAGATTATCTTCATTTGGTGTAATGCTTTCGTAGCTAATATCGTAGACGTGCGATGCTAAGTCGTTTCGTGAATTACTCTCTGTGATAAAAGTACGTAATTTAATATCTTTCCACGCCACTTTCTCAGAGCGGATAGATTGATTTAGTATTCTCTCTATATCTTTATTGGTTGCATTGTTTCCTAATGCTTTTATTTCTTGAACCTTTCTAGCATTCAACCATTTCTCGAATCCTTGTAATAATCCGTAGAAAGCAACCTCTGCCGTATTTGGAATAAATGAAATCACAGTGTGATTTGTGTCGTAGTCAATAGCCTCTAGGACTTTTTCAGTAAGTTGCTCACCTAATTTTTTACGTTCTTTATATATATCTCTATCAGAGCCACGTGAGAAATAAATACGTTCGAATGAGCAAGCTGAATTTTCCTTAGGTTCTAATATTTGATGCAACGAACTTTCACCGTGTTTGTTTACAATCAACGCCTGACCTGGTAAAAGTTCTTTTATATCTTCACAATCTAAATCAAATGTAGTTTGAAGTACTGGGCGCTCACTAGCCAATGCCATATATTCTTCGTTCTTATAGAAGAAAGCTGGACGAATGCCCCAAGGGTCTCGCATTGCATACATCTCTCCGGACCCTGTAATACCACATATTACATAACCTCCATCGAAATATTGCATAGTGGTTTGTAATACATTTTTCATTTCGACATGGTCTTCAATATAATGTGTAATATCGAATTTCTCTAACCCTAACAGTTTTGCTTCACGGTAATTACGTTCGACTTCACGGTCTAAACGGTGTCCCATAAATTCAAGGAGCAAGTAAGTATCGCTATATTTACGTGGGCATTGACCATAATCAGTGAGATGTTCGAATATCTCACTGATATTAGTCATATTGAAGTTACCACAAAATGAGAGGTTCTTAGCTCTCCAGTTGTTACGTCTTAAGAAAGGGTGAACATACGATAAGCCACTTTTTCCTGTGGTAGAATAGCGTAAATGCCCCATATAAAGCTCGCCTGCGAACGGTAAATTACGCTGTGCAAAATCGACATCTGCAATTTCTACTTCGGTGTAATCTTTATATTGTTTATGAATATTTGCAAAAATCTCAGTAACAGCATTCTTTCCTTCTGCTCGTTCTCGGAACATATATTCGTTTCCTGGTTGAGTTTCTAGTTTAACGCTTGCAATACCAGCTCCTTCTTGTCCTCGGTTGTGCTGCTTTTCCATCATAAGATACATCTTATTTAAGCCATACATCCAAGTTCCATATTTTTCTTTAAAGTAGCTTAGAGGCTTTAGCAATCTTAACATTGCGACACCACAATCTTCATGTATGTTCTTTTCCATTTACTAAGGTTTCTTTTTATTGTTTTTATTCTACTGTTACAGATTTAGCTAGATTTCGTGGTTGGTCCACATCTTTTCCTTTACATACAGCCACATGGTAAGCTAACAATTGTAATGGTATTGTTGCTACGAGTGGTTCTAAACAATCCATTGTATCTGGAAGTTCTATAACGGCATCTGCAATTTGCGAAATTGTTTTGTCCCCCTTCGAAACCAATGCAATAACACGACCATTTCGAGCTTTAATCTCTTGTATATTACTACGAACTTTCTCGTACATAGCGTTATGCGTAGCAATAACAACAACAGGCATATCAGAGTCTATCAGAGCAATAGGCCCATGTTTCATCTCTGCTGCTGGATAGCCTTCTGCGTGTATATATGATATTTCCTTTAGTTTCAGCGCTCCTTCCAAAGCAACTGGATAGCTAAATCCTCTACCTAAGTATAAGAAGTTGTGTGCGTAAGTAAATGTTCTAGCTAAATCGGCAATTGCATCGTTTGATTTCAATACTTCTTTTATTTTTTCAGGAATAGCCGTTAATTCTTCCACAACTTTTACGTATTCATCTCGTTTTATAGTTCCTTTTGCTTCTGCTAGCGTAAGTGCAAGCATAGTAAGAACTGTTACTTGTCCAGTAAATGCTTTTGTTGAGGCTACACCTATTTCTGGACCTACATGAATATAAGTACCTGTATGTGTTGCTCGTGGAATACTTGAACCGATAGCATTACATATTCCATAGATAAATGCACCATGTTCTTTTGCTAATTCTATCGCTGCAAGCGTATCAGCTGTCTCACCACTTTGTGATAATGCTATTACAACATCGTCAGCAGAAACTACTGGGTTTCTGTATCTAAATTCGCTTGCATATTCTACATTTACAGGTATCCGGCAGAATGTTTCGAGTAATTGTTTGCCAATAAGCCCAGCATGCCAGCTAGTTCCGCATGCTACAATAATAATGCGTTTTGCATTTAGTAGCTGTTGTCGATGGTCAATAATGGCACTTAATGTAACATTATCGTTATTAACATTGATACGTCCTCTCATACAGTTAATGAGGCAGTCAGGTTGCTCGAATATCTCTTTGAGCATAAAATGTGGATAGCCTCCTTTTTCAATTTGTCCAAGATTAATATCCACAGTTTTTATTACAGGTGCTAAAGATTCGTTCTGTATATTTACAATCTTCAGTTCTTCACCTAATTTCATTACAGCAATGTTCTCATCTTCGAGGTAAACAACCTTGTCTGTATATTCTATGATAGGACTTGCATCTGACCCTAAGAAGAATTCATTATCGCCAATTCCTACAACGAGAGGACTCTGTTTTCTTGCAGCAATAATTGTATCAGGGTGGCGTTTATCTAAAATTGCAATAGCATAGGCTCCAATTACTTGATGAAGAGCTACTTGCACTGCAGAAAGTAAGTCTAGACTTTTTCTTGTTTGAATGTATTCTACTAGCTGTACTAATACTTCTGTGTCTGTATCAGAAATGAAATGAACACCTTTACCTTGGAGTTTTTTCTTTATTTCTGCATAATTCTCAATAATGCCATTATGTATGATGGCTAAATTTTTAGACTCGGAGTAGTGTGGGTGTGCATTTGTAGAAGATGGCTCTCCATGTGTAGCCCATCTTGTATGTGCTATACCAATAGTACCTTCTATGTTTTTATCAGCACAAACGGTTTCTAATTCACTTACTTTACCTTTTGCTTTGTATACGTTTAATTCGTCGTTACTATTGATAAGTGCAACGCCTGCACTGTCATATCCTCTATATTCTAATCTTTTGAGTCCTTTTATTAGAACAGGATAGGCTTGTCTTTTTGTGCCTAAATATCCAACAATTCCACACATAATATATATAGTCCTTTTCTTTTTATTCTAGTTTTATCTTTAAACACTTTGTTTTGTTTGTTTAATAACAATTACCTTAATATTGTAACTAATAGTGTTACAAGCGACGATGTAATACCTATAATAGAATAGAATATGCTTGTATTGCTACCGAAGAATGTATTTCTAGCTTTCACCTTATGAGGTTCAACATATATAACGTCATTCTGTTGTAGGTAATAATATGGTGAGTTTATTATATTCGCATCATTCATATTTAAGCGAACCTTGTGTTTCTCACCAGTTTTATCTTCTCTAACAAGAAGAATATTATTTCGTTTTCCATAAATAGTCATATCTCCTGCTTCAGCCAATGCCTCTACAATACTAATTTTCTCGGTTGATACAGGAATAACACCAGGGTGATTCACTTCTCCGATTACAGTGATACGAAAACTACTCATTCGAACCGATACAACTGGATTTTCTGTTCGTGCCAAGTAAGGTTGTATTTTACTTTTTATAAGGTCTTCACATTCATTTTTAGTAAGCCCAGCTACATGAATTTTACCGATAATAGGAAAATTAATCATACCATCGTTATCCACCAAATAACCAGTAATAGCATTTTTGCTAGTAGATTGTCCTGTTGAATGTAAATTGAAAGGCTCTGAAGATAGAGGATCTGTTGTTTGTACTAAAATGGTTAATTCATCTTTCGGCATAATTTTCGCATCGTATAGTCCTTTAGATGCTGCTAAACTAATAGAGTCAATATTTCTCCAGTAAACCGTTTGTTCACTTGAACCGCAGCCTACCATTGCTAAAATTATGGCACATACCATAATAGGGAAAAGTAATTTCTTCATAAAATATAAGTGCGATAACGTTATTTCTTAGTCACCAAAGTGGTCTATTACATATCTCATAAATCTACCACCATAATTATGATGCAAAAATACTACTAATTTTTGAGAACGGCAAAAGTTTAATTGACTTTTATAATAAGGTACAGAAAATGGCTGATAATATTAGAGAAAACTTTTCTTTACCATTATGTTGTGTAATTCTCAATACTAGTGTCAGTTTGTAGTTATCTTATCGTTACTTATGTCTTGATGTATTCCTAGTTTTTGTTTTTACCTACTCATAGATAATAATGGCTTTATAATGAATTGAATATGAGTGAAAAAAAGATAAAGTTAAGTGAGTATTTACTAAAAATAAATTACTATCTTTGCGACAAAGATAATTATATAGTCATGAAAAGAACAGAAAAAGTTTTGTTGATCTATACTGGTGGAACTATCGGCATGGGTTGTAATCCTGCAACAGGTGCCTTAGAACCTTTAGATTTTGAGCATCTAGCCGATAATGTACCAGAGTTTAAGCTAATCCCAACAGCTATTGACACTTATCAATTTATACCTGCAATCGATTCTTCTAATATGTCTCCGAAGAACTGGGCTGATATTGTGAGAATAATAGTTGATAGATATAATAGCTATGATGGTTTTGTTATTCTACATGGTACCGATACTATGGCTTACACTGCATCTGCCTTGTCGTTTATGCTAGAAAATCTTACGAAACCTGTTATACTTACAGGTTCACAGCTTCCTATCGGTCAATTGCGTACCGATGGTAAAGAGAATTTAATGACTAGCTTGGAATTGGCTGCAGCGCATCATCACGATGGTACTCCTATGGTACCTGAGGTATGCGTTTATTTTAACGGTCATTTGTTGCGAGGAAATCGTTCTACAAAGCAGAATGCCGATGAGTTGAATGCATTTGAGTCGTTCAACTTTCCCCATCTTTGTGAAGCTGGAGTGAGTTTCAATTTTCAAACGCATCATATTCTAAAGCCAGACTATAGTCAGCCAATGGTACCACATTTTGAATTGGATAGTAATGTGTTTGTACTTTCGCTATTTCCTGGTGCTGAAGAAAGCATTATTCGTCATACATTTGATGCTCCTGAGCTTCGTGGTATTATTATGCGAACATACGGTAGTGGTAATGCGCCCCATGCGTCTTGGCTTGTAAATTTATTGAAAGAGGCTTCTCTGCGTGGTGTTGTTACTGTGAATGTAAGTCAATGTATTAGTGGGCAGGCTGATATGAATCGTTATGATACAGGTTACCAGCTGAAAGAGGCAGGTGTAATAAGTGGTTACGATACAACTGTTGAGGCTGCTCTAACTAAGTTAATGCTTTTGCAAGCTAAGTATAGCGACCATACTATAGTGCGCGAATATATGAATAAGTCTATAGCAGGAGAGATAACAATTCCTAATACTCTGATTTAGAAATATAAAAGCGGATAGCAAATATTTGTATATTCTATATTTAAACAAAGATGAGACTCTTTAATTGAGTCTCATCTTTTATTTATATATAAAGAAAGAGCCACTTTAATATATCGTTCATTTTCTGTTTCGTTTCAATACGTGTAGGCACAAGTGGTAGTCTTAACACGTTCTCAATCATTCCCATATCGTTTAGTAAAGCTTTGCACCCTGCTGGATTTCCGTCTACGAATAATAGTTTATAAAGTTCTGTAAACTGGTGGTGGATAATCCGTGCAGCATCATATTCTCCATTAAATTCTAATCTAATCATACGTGAGAACTCTTTTGGTAACGCATTTCCAATAACTGAAATTACACCAACCGCTCCACTTGCTATCATTGGAAATGTTAGTGCGTCGTCGCCACTAATCACTTCAAAGTGCTTTGGTTTATTCTTTATAATCTCATCTACCTGCTCTAAACTACCTGCCGCCTCCTTTATTGCAACAATGTTTGGAAAGTCGTTAGCAATTCTTACTGTGGTTTCGGCTTTCATATTTACTCCTGTCCGCCCTGGTACATTATATAGTACAATGGGAAGAGAACTTGTTTCTGCAATAGCTTTAAAATGTTGGTATAAACCTTCTTGACTGGGCTTATTATAGTAGGGACAGATAGAAAGAATACCATCAATTCCCTTCCAATTGGTTTGTTTTATTTCCTCCACAACGGCAGCTGTGTTGTTACCGCCACAGTATTTTAATATGGGAGCACGTCCACTAACAATAGAGATAATGGTCTCTGTGAGTTTTTCCTTCTCTTCGGCAGACAAGCAGGGGCATTCTCCTGTTGTTGCTAAAATAGTAAAAAAGTCTGCACCATTTTCTAATTGGTATTCTATTAATTTTTCTAATGCATCATAGTCAATCTCTCCATTCAGTTTAAATGGCGTAACTAATGCTATTCCGAGTCCGTGAAAGATATTTTCCATATATTTATTGGCTTAAAAAGCTTTTTTATTCGATTTAATTAAAATTCAACAACTTCTTTTTTGTAAAGTAAAGAGGTTTTTCTATTAATATGCAAAAATAAGAAATAAACATCAATCTACAAAGTATTTATATCTTATTATTTGCTTTTTTGTTTTATTCTCTTTTCTGTTTTATAGAAAAATAATATCTTTGCCCCCGATTTCTTAAAGTCTGAAAGCTATAAATGATGAATTATTTTACTGCAAAACTAACTGAAATACTAAAACATACGCTTGTTATAGTGAGTATATTCTTCATTGTCAGATTGCTTTTTGCTGTCTGCTTTGTGCCTTTTACCACTTTTGAAGCGTATGCCAAGTCGTTGCCTTTTGCAGCTTTCAACGCATTGCGCTTCGATCTTCAAGTAGCTGCATACGTTGCCATTCTGCCTTTTCTCGTTGTTTTGATATGCCTTTTTGTGCGCAACAGAAGTGTAGCAGGCTGGTTGTCGAAGTTTATCAGTACTTATTATGTGGTGCTCGAAATCGTCCTCCTCATACTTGCGCTTGTCGATATAGGCTTTTACAGCAATTTCCATTCGCATATCAACATTACCTTCTTCGACTTTTTCAATGAGAATCCGTTGAGTTTGCTGCAAACTATTTGGGAAGAATACCATGTCATACTCTATCTTTCAACAGTAGGTTTGGCGAGTTTTGGCATCTATATACTTGCCCGGAAGATTGCAAAAGGTACATTGAACTGCGAAAACAAGCAAGAAAGTTTGGCAGTAAACCGCAAAACCATCGTCCTCATCGTTCTGTTTTTAGTTGCCGAAGTGGTATGCCTTCGTGGGTCGGTATGGCGTTTCCCCTTGCAGGTAGAAGACTCTTTTGTGTCGAGCAGTAAGCAGATTAACGACCTTGTGCCCAACGCCGCCTATATGTTGAAGAAGGCTGTGAAGGAAAAGAAAAATGCTTTTGCCTTTCGTAGCATCGAGAGTTTGCTCTCCGAATATAAGTTCAAGTCGCTGCAAGAGGCCATAAACGTTTACACAAACTCGGATACGATACGTTTGCAGGGCGACACTTTGGCTGCCCTGCGCACGGCATTGTTCCGCACTGTGCCCGATACGATGAAGCACAGACAGCCCAATGTGCTGATAATCTATGAGAAAAGTTGGAGCAACTACTTGATGAATTTAGACAGTCGCCGCTGCGATATGCTGCTTGGAATGCGCCGCCATTTAAAAGAAGATTTGCTCTTTCGCAATTTCCAGTCGGTAGGCAACGGCACAATCGCTTCCATTGAGAACATCGTGAGCAGTGTTCCGTTTCCTCGTTTCTTCTCATCGCCCTATCGTTTCCATTGCTTGCCGTCGTCGGTAGTGTTGCCTTTTAACGAAAGTGGCTACACCACGGAGTTTATTTCGGGTATGGACGTAGCGTGGGAAAACTGTGCCGAAGCACTGAAATACCAACAGTTTACGAAGGTTACGGGTAAGTTCACACTGAAAGAGCAGCACCCTGAATACGAGTATAACAGCATCGGAGTGTTCGACCATTATCTTTTCCGCAGCATACAGGAACGGTTAGACCAGCATACAGCTAAGCCGCAAATGCTGCTGTGTATGACTACAACCAACCACCCGCCGTTTGAATTTCCCAAAGATGTGCAGCTGAAGGCAGTGCCAGACGACTATTATAATAATGAGTGCTTTGCTGAAAAGAACCACGAAGTGTTGCAAAAGTATATCACCGGCTTTCGTTATGCCAATAAAACCTTGGGCGACTTCCTCGATAAATTCAAGCAATCGAAGGCTGCTGAAAACACCATTGTCATCATATCGGGCGACCATAACGTGCGTTCTATTCTCGATTACACACAGGTAGACAAGCGTTGGGAGCGTTCTGTGCCGCTCTATATCTACCTGCCACCTTATCTTCGTAAAGAAAGCTATCGTAGCATGACCAATCGTTGGGGAAGCCACGACGACATATTGGCTACGCTTGCACCCTTTGCTTTTCGCAATACGAAATATATGTGCTTGGGCAACAACCTGCTGAAAGAGGGTGTTGCAGACAGCACGTATTACAGTGCCAACGTGGAACAGCTGCTTGCTTGTCCTGCCTATCAGGCACAGGCCCAGCGCATTGTAAATGCCCGCAACCTTCTTCGCATCGTGTTTTTCCAGCAAACCTTTGCGAAATGCTAATGCCATTGGCTTGGTTTCTATGAATACAAACTATGGGGTAGTTGCTGTTTATTAAGGAAAAATATAATGCAGAATGGCAGGTAGGGGTGTGATTTATCACGTTCCCGAACAAAAGAAGAAGTAGCCTAAATATGATGAAGGCAAAGAATCGTACCCCTATATTTACGCTACAATTTTGTAAAGATAACATTGTTAAAAAGTGACAACTACGTTTTGACATTGCGAAAGCGGCTCTTTTGCGCTGTAAAACCTACGTTTTTGTGTTGCAAAAGAGCCGCTTTTGGAATGCAGAACAATAGGTTTTGGAATGCGCTGACGATGAGATGATTACGTAACAGTTACGTTTGTGAAAAATATTTACAGGTATATTTCTCTCTTTTCGTTCATAAAATAGATAGTTCCCATTTAGTTTCCGTTACTTGGAAGCTCTTTTGTGGTTGCTGTGTAAATAGGCAGTGTTAAACGTGCGGGGTCGCTACAGTAAAACGAGAATGTTTTTATCGCTTTCCGTCATCATGGACTGAATACCGTGTTGGAAAAATAAAAGATTTTTAATACCATTGTAGTTTTATTCCAATTTTATTCTTATCTTTGCGACTGAAAGAACAAAAACATATATGGAGAACGCTCTAACACTCTATGAACTCAACTCTTTGGTTGTCGAACTTATTGATAAAGTTATGCCAAGCTCGTATTGGGTTGAGGCTGAAATTGCAGACGCAAGAGAAAGTAAAGGGCATCTTTATTTAGAATTAATAGAGAAAGACGAAAGTACCAATATACCCATAGCACGTGCTTCTGCCAAATGTTGGCGTTCTTCTTGGCTGATGATAGGACCCCATTTCGAACGTGTTGCAGGCGTAAAACTTCGAGCAGGTTTACAAATAATGATACAAGTGCATGCTCAGTTTCATGCGCAGTATGGCTTTTCGTGGATAATAGATGATATAAATCCCGAATACACAATGGGTAGTATGGCTCGTAAGCGTAACGAAATAATAGCCCAACTAAAGTCGGAAGGTGTGTTTGAGTTGCAAAGGGAATTATGTCTGCCTTTGTTTGCACAGCGTATCGCCGTTATTTCTTCGGCTTCAGCAGCAGGGTATGGCGACTTCTGTAATCAATTGCAACATAATGAATATGGATTTCGCTTTCAAATGCAACTCTTTCAGGCTTTTATGCAAGGCGAACAAGTTGAACAAAGTATAGTTGCAGCATTGAATTTAATAAGCACGAAAGAAGATGATTTCGACTGTGTGGTAATTATTCGAGGTGGGGGAGCCACTGCCGACCTTAGTGGCTTTGATACGTTAGTATTGGCAGAAAATGTTGCGAACTTTCCATTACCAGTTATAACAGGTATTGGGCATGAGCGCGATGAAAGTATTCTTGATATGGTGGCACATACAAGAGTAAAGACACCAACAGCAGCTGCAGCATTCTTGATAGACCATCTGGCAGCAACGTTAAACCGCATAGAGCAGGCACAGATTTCTATTCAGCGAATGGTGGAACATAGAATACAACACGAAAAACTGCATTTGCAACAACTATCGACCCATATACCCATACTTTTCTCAATGGTAAAAAACAGAGAGAATGCACGTTTAGACGACTATTGGCATGCGCTTTTACAACGTGTAATGTTGCATTTGCAGCAAAGTAAAATGAGGGTAGAACTCCTTTCAAATAAGGTAATTCCTGCAACTACAAATAAACTTATGGCAGAACAACACAAATTGCAGTTGCTGGAACAACGAGTAGATGGTGTAAACCCAGAACGAATGCTACGTTTAGGTTATAGCTTAACCTATAAGAATGGATATGTGTTGCGTAATGTAAACGAAGTAAAGGCGGGCGACGAAATTACAACGCGTCTTGAGGGGGGTATAATAACATCGGTAGTGAAGAAATAAATAATTATGAAATAGAGAATGAAATACGAAGAAGCTCTTAAAAAATTAGAAGCCATTGTAGATAAAATGGAACGTGGCGATATGAACATAGATACGATGGCAAACGAGTTAAAGAAAGCTCAAGAATTGATAAAAGTGTGCAAAGATAAACTGACACATACTGATGAAGAAATAAAAAAGTTACTCGAAACAAAATAACAGAGAAGCTTAAATAGTAAATAAAAACAATAAACAATTAATAACCGCCATGTCTTTATATCTCTTATGTAAGAAATATAGAGATAAGGCACAAGATTTAAGATTATGAAAAAAATAGATTGGGAGAACCTTTCGTTTGGTTATGAAAAGACCGACTATAATGTTCGGTGTTACTATCGTGATGGTAAGTGGGGAGAAATAGAAGTATCTTCTGATGAAAACATAAATATACACATGGCTGCAACGTGTTTGCACTATGGTCAGGAAGCTTTTGAAGGTTTGAAAGCATATCGTTGTCCTGATGGAAAAGTACGTGTGTTCCGTCCAGAAGAGAATGCAGCTCGTTTGCAACGTACATGTCGTGGTATTGTAATGCCAGAACCTCCAACCGAACTTTTTGTAGAAATGATAAAGAAAGTTGTACGCTTAAATCAAGAATATATACCCACTTATGAAAGCGGTGCAACACTTTATCTCCGTCCATTGCTTATAGGAACAGGCGCACAGGTAGGTGTTCGTCCAGCAGAAGAATACTTGTTGCTAATATTCGCAACTCCTGTTGGTCCTTATTTTAAAGGCGGTTTCTCTACTAATCCGTATGTTATTATGCGCAACTTCGACCGTGCAGCTCCATTAGGAACAGGTACTTATAAGGTAGGTGGTAATTATGCAGCATCGTTAAAAGCTAACCAAATAGCACACGAAAAGGGATATGCTTCTGAATTTTATCTCGATTGTAAAGAAAAGAAGTATGTAGACGAATGTGGAGCTGCAAACTTCTTTGGTATTAAGAATAATACTTACGTTACTCCAGAATCTACTTCTATTTTGCCATCTATTACAAATAAGAGCTTGATGCAGATAGCCGAAGACCTTGGAATGACAGTAGAACGTAGACCAATACCAGAAGAAGAACTTGCAACATTCGAAGAAGCAGGTGCTTGTGGTACGGCTGCAGTTATATCACCAATCTCTCGTTTAGACGATTTAGAAGAAGGGAAGACTTATAACTTTGGTGAGAAACCAGGTCCATGGTCATCTAAATTGTACGAAACACTACGTGGTATACAATACGGAACAATTGAAGATACGCACAATTGGACTATGGAAGTGATGTAAGATAAAAGACTTTTAAGATGAATAGACTCTTATCTTTCGTCTTATTGTCCTTTATTGCGCTTGTATCAGTAGCGCAAAATAAGCAGTACTATTGCCCGCAATTCGTTGTCGGGCAAAGTGCTTCTTATAGTTATGTGGCTAACTTAGACTGGAATTATAAAGACGATTGGCTGTTCAACGATGTGTCTTTTATGTTCTCACTTCAGTCTTTCGATGGCGAGTTAAACAACGACTTTAGTTTGAAAGTATTGGAAACAGATGAAAACAACACTACTTTCGAACTCAATATAACGAAGGTAGCAATACCAAAGAGTTTTACAGTTGAGAAAGACAAGTTACTTGTAGAACAGATTCAGCAGACTTTCCGATGCATAAAGCCTATCATAAAGGTGGAGTGGGGAAGACAACAATGGATATTGGTAAACCAAACAGACTTGTTATTGAACTTTTACGACTTCCTAAAATCGCAGTTTCCTAATAAGAAAGTTACCAAGGAAATGTTTGCAGAAGAGATAAAACATTTTCCAACGAAGATGATTAAAGCTGTCTTCTTGGGCTTTTGTCCTGGTCTTGATGCGTGGCTTAAAGCTTATTGGCAACCTTACGCAATGCCAGTGTTCGAATTTAAGACGATGAAACACTCTGAAACGACACAAGAAAACGTCGATAAATATTGTAGAATGAATGGTTCTGCTTATGTATCTGACGATAAAACATTGCATATAGAAGTTGATATAGAAACGGCACGAGAGCGTTACGATTATAGTGGACCAATTGAAATGAAAGATGATTCGATTGCTACTTCTGGTGAGAATACTGCTATTAAAAACGATAACACGACCTTGCAAGTCCAGTCTTTAAATTCTGTAACAGCTGAAAATAAGCCTGCTTTATACTTCATTCAGCATCATAGAATACTTAATTTCGCTACTGATTCGTGGGTAAAAAGCCTAACCGATAACGTAAATGTTAAACCAGATGAGTTGAAAAGTACGGCAAATATAGTATTGAAACAGAATTAACTATATACTAAAGGGCTATTCTGATATATAGCACGCAAAGTATTTATACCTTATATATATAGTTGTTTGTCCAATTATATCTTGTGCATAAACTACCATTATAAACAAAATCTGTATACCTTTGCACCTATGAATAACAACGAAATATCTAATAAAGCTAAGTCGAAAGGATTGCTTGCCCACATTATAGCATTGGTGGTAGTAATGATATGGGGAGGAACGTTTGTTAATACACGTGTATTAATAGACCGAGGTCTACTTCCTGAAGAAATATACGTGTTACGAACCTTGTTGGGGTATATATGTATATGGTCTATTTCGCCTAAGAAACTGTTTTGTGATACACTAAAAGACGAACTTATAATGGTGTTATTAGGCATCTTTGGTAGTTCGCTTTACTTTCTTACAGAAAACTATGCTTTAAAGCTAACAGTGGCAAACGATGTTAGTTTTATTGTTTGTACCACTCCGTTAGTTACTGTTATATTAGCTTTACTATTCCTTAAAGGTATAAAAGCGAGTTTTTCTCTTGTTATAGGCTCTGTTCTTGCCTTATTAGGTGTAGCACTTGTTATTTTTAATGGACATTTTGTGTTACAATTAAACCCTTTAGGCGATATTCTTGCATTGGCTGCTGCTACGAGTTGGGCTATTTATTCGTTGGTAATGAAGAACTTTGCATCTAATTATTCTCCTTTCTTTATTACGCGTAAAGTATTTTTCTACGGACTTATAACCATTCTTCCAATCTTTGCTGTACACCCTTGGACATTTCCGTTAGAACAATTGTTTACAGCTGAAATTGGTTTTAATTTGTTTTATCTTGGAGTTGTTGCTTCGTTTGTGTGCTTTGCTGCATGGGCGTGGGTTATGACACAGTTAGGTGCATTGCGTGCTTCTAATTATATTTACTTTAATCCTGTAACCACTGTAATAGCGAGCGCAATAGTTCTGAACGAACGTATGACGCCTATAGCATACGCTGGTAGTGCATTCATTCTTATTGGAGTATTTGTTGTAAATAAGTCTAAGAATATCTGATAAGATAAGGTACAGACACCAAAAGATAAAAAAGACAGATAAAACAACGTTGGTTTTCAACTTCTTTTGTATATTTGCACACCAAATATAAAGAGTTTATGAAACAATTTCTTTTATTTCTTGTTTTTTTGTTGTTGCCAGTTTCGTTATTAGCACAAGAGCGTATAAAATATCGTATTCCTAAAAATGCAATATTCTACAATCGTAATTGGAAGGGTGTAAACTCTGCTAAACAGGCATCTTATTACCGCATACTATCTGTAGACAAGCAAGGACAAAAGGTATTTTACGACTATAACATCTCTGGACAGCTCTATGCAGAAAAGCATTATATAAGCATTAATAAAGTAGACGACAGGCTTACTGTGCTTAATGGTGTTGCGCTTACATTTTATAAATCGGGACGAATAGAATCTATTATGATGTATAGCAATGGGAAAGCTAATGGGAGAGCGGTGTCGTTTTTTGCTAATGGTAATGTAGGAATGAAACTAAACTATACGAACGGAGTGTTGAACGGTACAACGTATACTTATTCTGAACGTGGAAAACTGGAATATACTGCGGTTTGGAAAAATGGAACAAGAGTGAGCGAATATGCTGGAGGTACTGATAAATATATAAATAAAGCTACGGGGAAAGACGATTTTGTGGAGAAATATCGCACCGTTAAAAAGGCTACGCGAGAACAACAACATAACGATGTTACTGAAACAAAACCGAAGCAGACACAATCTAATGTTAGAGAAATACCAATGGACGGATATGAACAATTCGGAAACACTCAACGCCAACGCCCTTTAGCTACAGATTCTCAAAATATATCTACAACCGATTTAGCATTAAACGTAAAGTATCCTCCTACCGAAGATATATCTACAACTCCCACAGAGAAGAAAAATATAACAAGCAACAACAAGCAGTTTAAGTTTGGACCATTATACGAACTATTAGTAGATGGAGACCAACGTACCAACGAAATGCGTTTTTTTGATGCTATAGGAGCTTCGTATGGATTAACATTGGCGCAAGTAATAAAAGGTTATGGAGCACAAAAAGAGCTAACCTATAGTTATAATATGCAGTACGATGAGGCTACAAACAAAGATATTGTTACTGGAACAAACCCTCGACAGATGGGATTTTGGGGTGTTGGAATGGGCGATCGCTTTACAACACAGCGTGTAAACTTATATACGTGGTCGGAAGAAGAAATGTTAGACTTTGCAGAAGAAGTACTTTCGTTTGGATATAAGTTGCTTGGTGGTGGCGATTACCGTTCAATGAATGGTAATTTTGTATTAGAACACCCCACGCATAATAAGATAGGCGATAGCTTTGCTGTGGTTGTGTCGTTTGCACACTTAGATGGAGCTTATGCAAACCTGTACCATATAACGCTAGATACAAAGTAGTTGGCTCGTGTTGCAAACAATAATGCCATTGTAAACGAAAGTATTTCTGCTTGATATACTATGTTGCAATGTAAACCCATAAGAAAGATTAACTTGTATACTGCTTGGCTGATTTAAGAAAAATCACTACTTTTGCATACACACATACATTTTTATCAGATGAAAGTTATAAAAAATACATCGTTGCTTTTATTATGTGGACTACTCTCAATGTCTGTAGTCTCTTGTAAAAAAGAAAAGAAGACGGATAACATCATAACCAAAATTAAACCTAAAACGGTATCATCGCGCGGACCACAGCAGCTTTCCAACTTTGAATATAAGAAACAAGTAGAGTGGTTGGGCAGTTCGTATACCATTAGTATTAAACGCCATGCCGATAAAGACCTGCCAATGGTTACGGATAGCGATGGAAAAAAATACTACGATAATAAAGTTGAGGTTGTGATTATGCGTGCCGATGGTACAGAATTTTTTAAACGCACATTTCAAAAAAACGATTTTAAAGCATTCACCGATAATAAATATGGCAGAGAAGGAGCATTTATAGGTTTTATGTTCGATAAAGTTGAAGGCGAGTATTTAAAGTTTGGAGCAAGTGTAGGTTCTCCTGATCCTAACAGCGATGAGTTTATTCCAATAGATGTAACCATTAACAAGATGGGAACTGTAAAAATAACATCGTCTATTCAGTTAGATACCGATAGTGATGATGCCGAGAAACAACCACAAGGAAAACCTAAAACAGAGTTGGAAATGGCTGAAGACGAAGGTATGTAGAACCAACATTGTAGAACCATAACTTCAGGTTTATTTATCCATAGATATACAAAAGTCAATTAGTTTAGCACCGTTGCTCATATTGTAGGGCATCGGTGCTAAATTGTTTTAGCAATGATGCTAAAGTGTGAGAATACATTTTGCACGTAAATATGCATATTCTTCATCGTATTTCTTGCTCGGTTACAAGTTGTTTGCGTTATGAAAATAAATTACATTTTTTAGATGCCTATATTCTTTCTGTTCAAAACTATCGTACCTTTTTTATAAACCGTCTGTACTTTCCAATAAAATCGTCCGTACTTTTTAGTAAAATCGTCCGTACTTTTTAGCAAAATCGTCCGTACTTTTTTGTGAAAACGTCCGTACTTTTTTAGCGAAAAGTATATTCTTTTTATTAGGAAAGTATAATATTTTTGCAAACAATTGAATATCAATTAATTGTATAATTGTATTCGTCGCATCAGTTGTTGCCTTTGCAGCAGAGAATATGAGCCGTAAAAATTGTATGTAGCGAATGAATTTTTCTGGCAAATGCAGTCCGACGATAGAATTGCCTGTATATTTTCTGTAATAAAAATTCAGACTAATTTTATCGATGAACAAAGAAATACCAAGCGAAAAACTATTCTGGCAGAATAGCTTCCTTCTTATTTGCAAGCTTGTTTAATTCTTTCCTAAAGAAATAATAGTAGAGCATACCAGCAGTGGTTAAGCCAAATGGAAACGCATACCATATTCCTTGTATTCCAAAGTTAAGTTTTATTCCAAGCAAAAAACCAATGGGCAAACTAATTAAGAAGAAGGCAACGAAAGCTGTAGGTACGAGTGGTTTTACATACGAAAGACCACGCATTGCATTACCGTATGCGCATTGCAAACCATCGCCTATTTGGTAAATCATTAAAGGCCATATAAGTTGTGCTACCATCTGGCAAACATCTTCGCTATCGGTAAAAAGAGCTCCCATTTGGTTACGATAAATAAAAACAGGAATAGCAACAATAAAGGCAATCAACATAATGAGATGGAAACCTGCCGACGACGATAATTGTACTGCTTTATAATCGCGTTGCCCCATAAAATAGCTCACACGTATAGCAATGGCAGCTCCCATACCATAATAAACCATATAAAACAGCTGCGAAATGGAAAGCATAACCTGATGGGCTGCTAAAGCTTTTGTTCCAATCCACCCCACCATAATAGAACTTAAACTAAAAGCAGCTGTTTCCATACCCATTTGTAGGCTTAAAGGGAAACCTATGCGAAGAAAAAATATAAGGTCGGCACGATTAATGGACTGTTTTAAAAAGCCATGGTGATATATCTTGTATCTTTTAGATACGAAGAATATAATTGTAATTACAATTGCCATTAGAATGCGCGAAGTCATGGTAGAAATTCCTGCTCCGTATAAACCAAGTTCTGGAAATCCTAACTTGCCATATATTAAAACATAGTTGCCCACAATGTTGAATACATTTCCACCTAACATAATCCACATTGGTATTTTAGTGTCGGTAGTTCCATCAAACAACTGTTTAAAGGTATTGAACCAACAAAAGAAAGGTAACGATATAAGATTTACAATGAAGTAGGGACGCATTAAAGGAAGTAGTTCTTCTGGCTGACCCAATTTATCAAGATTTAAATAAAGTAAGAACATTGCAGCCACAAGTAAAACAGCCAATAGCGTGTTTACTAATAGTGCATTCTTAAGCATTCCGCCAATTTTGTTGTTTTCTTCTCGTGCATAAAGCGAACCAACAATGGGAGTTAAACCGTATGCAAAGCCCAATCCAAATACTAAAACCAATACAAACATATTGTTTACGAAGGCAGCAGCACCAAGTTCGGTGGTACTATGCTGTCCAATCATTAAAGTATCGGCAAGTCCAAGAATAATTGTCCCTATTTGTCCAATAATTATAGGCAGACCTAACTGTGTAAGCGATTTGTAATGTGTGTAATAAGGTTTAAGAATTGTGTACATGTATTTGTTTCCTGAATGTTTTTGAATTGCTATTTTGTTTTGCTTCTTTTTTCAAATTCCACTCTAACATTTTTGTATCCCATTGCCTTTAGCATTTTTTCGAATTGTTGTTGCGCATTGTTTTCTGCTGTGGCAATATTCTCTTTAGTGAAACAACGTTTTAGCATTTTTTTGTAAGCAATGTTGTATAGTTTCTCTTTATCATCAGCCGACCATGACCCACTTTCGAAAAACGATTGCGTGCGTGCCTCGTCTATGAAATTACGGTCCAGTAATTCAACATTAGGCAATGTAGCAACAACAATAGAGTCGTTCTCCACATGAAGCCATTGTGGTTTAGCTTTGTGTAAGTCTATTCCTAAACGTAATGTTCCATAATAAATACGAACCAATTCGCGATCTACAAAGATGCTTTTCCGTACCGTATCAACAAGTTCTTCGTCGTTGATTGCAAGAAATTCCCATTGTCCTATGCTCTGAATAGATTGAACTTGTTGTGGTGTAACATCTATTCGTTGGTCTACATTCACCGATACTGAATTTGTATTGGTAATCCATTTCACAAGAGCAATGCCAACTGCAATGAGCACTGCAATGCCAAGCACTTGTAACCAGAAGGTTTTAAATGTTCTCCCGGCAAACTTTTGTATCTCGTTACTCATCTTTCTTATTGTTCTGAATAGTTGAATTTTCAATAAATCGTGTAATATCAGCCATTGTAAACTGCTTTCGGAAACTAATAGTAATGTTTTCTTGCTTATACCCAAGCATTTTCAACATCGGAATTAGTTGTTTTGCAGCACTCTCTTGCGCATGTTCTATAATACCCATCTGTCCGATAGAATTAATAATCTGCTTTCTGCCTTGTCGTTCGTAGTTTGTTAGTTCAGCATCGGTAAAGTTATGGCGCATAAACGGCACAAACTCTTTCATTCCTTTGTGGTCTATCTTTGTACTGGTAAGAACAATACGAGGATCGGGCAGAATAATCGTAATTTTCCCATTACCCTCTTTCTTTACGTTCTCTTCGTTAAAGTCAGAGAAATCTATATATGCCTTTACAACAGCATCGAGTGGTATTGCAACACGCCGGTCGCCAAATGGAAGATTTATAGAAAACTTCTTGTTAAAGAATGTTCCTTCTGCTTTAACTTCGTCGGTGTGCGTTATAATTTTGTGTATTCTATATTCTGAAGTGTACAAACGAGAGCTTTTTTGCACCCGTTCTACCAACATCGGAATTGTATCTATTGCTTTAGAAGCATCTGGTGTTTCGCTTTTCTTGCCGCACGACATTAGCAAGAATACTGTTAAAATGAGATATGCTAAGCTACTTTTCATAACTGTTAGTTTAGTGGTGCAAAGTTACTATATTTTTGTTGTATAAGCAAATAAAACAATTTGTTTGCTTGCCAAAGGCTATTAATATGGAAATAAAAATGTAGAATAATAAAATATTCAACTTGGTTTATAATCTTCTCCATCTTTTTTCACTATATTTGCAGGCATAATTACAAACTTATGTTTATGAATAATATGAAAGAAGCAACAACCGATGCTATGAAAGAAACAGCAGGCGAAGTTGTAAACGAAAAGGAGAAAGCGACAACCGAAAACATTGAAACAATAAAAAAAACGATGGAGAATACTGATGGTATTGACCCTAAATTGCCACGTTTTTTAGCAATTTGGTCAGGTTTTTGCATTGTTCTGTATGCATTGGGCTATTTTGTAGGCTCTTGGATAGTTTATTTGTATTGTGCTGCACCTTTAATTGCGTGGTGTACATTTGGTTTTACCTTCATTCGAAAGAAGAAAAGACTTGCGACTTACAATTTTATAGAACGTAGATTATTAACAGTATGGACATTTGTTGCTTTTGTAACAGCTATCTATGTTGTTTCTTTGAAAAGTGGACTTAGTAATTTTGTACCATTCTTATTGAGTCTACTAAGCATTGCCTTTTCTAGTATATGTATGAAAATGGTAGAACGAACAAATAACACTAGTGTTAGTACATATTTAGTATTCACATTTTATCCGCTCTTAAACTTAATAAACGGAGATTATGATTTAACTTTAACAGGTAAAATTATATTACCTTTATTCTTACTTAGCGTACTTACAGATGGCTTAGTAAGTAGAGATAATGTCTCCTAAGAAAAACTAAGACTATAAGCTATGAAACTGTACTTATATTCATTCTTTCTGAAATAAGTACTAGCTTTCTACTCTCAATTATAGCAACTAATAAGGAAACAACATTTCTTTATCTTTGCAAATATAATGGTGCTACGACAACGAAATGAATAAGCAGTTAGAATCTTTGTCAGCTGTACACATAACATACAATGTGAGATTATAACTGCTTTGTGAAAACATTTTTACTATAAAATAATAGTTTTGAGTAATCTTAAAAAGAAAGCTCAAAACTATTATTATATTTCATAGAATTTTTAATTATAAATTCAGAATTTGTAATTACATTTTTTAATTTTCTAATAATAAATTCTGGAGTTATAATAATAATCTTCCTAATTGGCATAAAAAAAGCACCTCCGATGTGGAGATGCTTTCTTTTTTGTTGTGGGTAGTGATGGATTCGAACCACCGAAGCTAGAAGCAGCAGATTTACAGTCTGCCCCATTTGGCCACTCTGGAAACTACCCTTTAATGTGGGCGTTGACGGATTCGAACCGCCGACCCTCTGCTTGTAAGGCAGATGCTCTAAACCAACTGAGCTAAACGCCCTTGCTTTTCTTGTAAGCGGTTGCAAAAGTAAGTATATTATTTTAAACTTACAAGTTTTATCAAACTTTTTTCAAACGTAGTATTTAGAACTCTCTATACACCTTATATATAATATAACGATTCTGTTTAAGTTTAACCTAAATTGGTTATTAAACTGTAACATAGTTGTATTTTGTTTATACCATAATGTTTCTGTAAGACAGTTTGCCTTTCTAATTTTTTATTTCATCTATAGATGTATTATAAAACCAATAAAGCAATTTTATAATAAAACAAAACAACAAAGTTCTTGCAACTTGTTTAGGCTTAACGATATGTTACAAAAAGAAATCAACCGATTTATCTAAATAGGTAAATCGGTTGATTTCTTTATTGTGTGGTAAATAAAATATATTCTGTTCTCTTTAGAAATCTACACCAGCTATTTATATTATTGTTGGGAGAAGTCTTACTTACTGATATGTTTTTTCGAATTTATATTTTCGCTTTAAATAGAATCTTTTGGTAGTGTAGATTTACTATTCGAAGATTTTTGTCCAGAAGATAAACCTATACCATCAAGTATTTCGTCTACAACCGAACCAGCCATCTCTTTTACTTTATCTTGTGCAGGGCCAATAACTTTCTCTTTCAAGAGTTTTTCCGTTTCTTTTTGGAAGTCAGATTGAACATCTATTTTTGTTTTCTTGTAATATTTCTCTGCAGCCAACCTTAGTTGGTCTTTATTTAGTGTAAATATGTGGTTGAGTATGCCCACCGAAACAATATAACTTTTTCCGGCAATATTTATTTTTCCTACCGAACCAACAAAGTAGTTATCAACACTCACTAAGTTGTCCATAGCGCCACTTATAATTCTTTTTGTAAACACATCGTTAAATGTTTGCAATGTTTTTGAAGTTAATTCATCGGTAGAATCATTAACAGCCGAAGTAGTAATGTCGTTTATAGTAGAAGTTACAACATCAGACAATACACGTTTATGTTCATCGGCAGAAGGGCACGTGAAAATTAAGAGAAAAATAAGTGCCACAAATGCAATAAGAAAACCAATAAAGCAACCATAATGTTTTTTAGGTTTCTCTTGAATAGGTCTTTCTATGTATACATTTTCTATTGGTTGTGCTTCTACATGAGGAATATCGTTAAAAGGCGTACCAGTTACAACAGAATCATTCCCTAATTTATTGGTTTTGTCATTTTTGTTCGCCATTAAAATAGGACGCAATTCGTCTATTTGCCATGCAGGTTGCCATTCATTTGAATTTGAAGCCATCAACAATGTGGTAGCTTCTATTTTGCGTTCAGCAAGTTCTTTTAAATTATATGGACCTTGTTTTTTGTTATCAACGTTAATATAATATTCCATTTCTTTCAATCTTATTATTTTGTTAAAACTTATAAGTTGCGAAATTATATATTATTTTTAGATAGACAAAATTTTTGCTAGCTTTTTATCTGTTAATGATTTTCATTAGATTATAAAAACTATGAACCACAAAAAAAATACATTTTTTCTTTGTCATTATTTGTCTTATTTATTATCTTTGCATATATTTATTTCGAAAAGAACACATATATAACATAATGTTTGAGAATTTAAGCGATAGACTTGAGCGCTCCTTTAAAATATTAAAGGGAGAGGGAAAGATTACAGAAATAAACGTAGCAGAAACGTTGAAAGATGTTCGTCGTGCATTGTTAGATGCCGATGTCAATTATAAGGTTGCGAAATCATTTACCGATACTGTAAAGCAAAAAGCTTTAGGAATGAACGTTTTAACAGCCGTGAAGCCAGGACAGCTTATGGTGAAAATTGTTCATGATGAATTGGTAAAATTGATGGGTGGCGAATCAGTTGGTTTAAAATTAGAAAATAAACCAGCCATAATCTTAATGAGCGGATTGCAAGGTTCTGGTAAAACAACGTTTTCTGGTAAATTAGCCAATCTGTTAAAAACAAAAGAACATAAAAAACCATTGCTTGTAGCTTGCGATGTATATCGTCCTGCAGCTATTCAACAATTAAAAGTTGTAGGCGAATCGGTAGATGTTCCCGTATATAGCGAACCCGATAGCAAAAATGTAAATGCTATTGCCGAGAACGCTATAAAAGAAGCAAAATCTAATGGAAACGATGTAGTAATTATAGATACTGCTGGACGCTTAGCTGTTGATGCAGAAATGATGGACGAAATAGAAAGTCTGAAAAAGCATGTAAATCCCGACGAGGTTTTATTTGTTGTAGACTCTATGACAGGTCAAGATGCAGTAAACACAGCAAAAGAATTTAACGACAGATTAGACTTTGATGGTGTTGTATTAACCAAACTCGATGGCGATACACGTGGTGGTGCTGCATTATCAATTCGAACAGTTGTAACCAAACCTATAAAGTTTATTGGTACAGGAGAGAAAATGGACGCATTAGATGTGTTCCATCCTGCAAGAATGGCTGATCGTATATTGGGAATGGGCGATGTTGTTTCGCTTGTAGAACGTGCCCAAGAGCAATTCGATGAAGAAGAAGCAAAAAGGCTTCAAAAGAAAATACAAAAAAATAAATTCGATTTCAACGATTTCTACAACCAAATACAGCAAATCAAAAAAATGGGAAATCTAAAAGATCTTGCTGCAATGATTCCTGGTGTAGGAAAAGCTATACGCGATGTTGATATTGACGATAATGCTTTTAAAGGAATAGAAGCAATTATACAAAGTATGACGCCAAAGGAGAGAACTAATCCGGAAATATTAAATAACTCTCGACGTCAGCGTATTGCAAAAGGGTCAGGTACCAATATACAAGAGGTAAATAGACTCATAAAGCAATTCGAGCAGACACGTAAAATGATGAAAATGGTTACGGGGTCTAAAATGGCAGGAATGATGGGTAAAATGAAAAATATGCCAGGAATGCCAAAGATGCCTAAACTATAGTTCAAAAAGAATAATATAATAAAACCTACATTCAAGCCTTATGAATTATAAACTTATTGATGGAAAAGCTACCGCAACAGCTATTAAAAAAGAAATTGCGGAAGAAGTACGTAAAATTGTAGAAGTTGGAGGAAAACGACCACATCTTGCAGCTGTACTTGTTGGACACGATGGCGGGAGTGAAACTTATGTAAAAAATAAAGTGTTAGCTTGTGAGGCTTGTGGCTTTAAATCTTCGCTAATTCGCTTTGAAAGCGATGTTACAGAAGAAGAACTGCTCGCATGTGTAGATAAACTAAATAAAGACGATGATGTAGACGGCTTTATAATGCAACTTCCATTGCCCAAACATATAGACGAACAAAAAATAATAATGGCAGTTGACTATCGTAAAGATGTAGATGGCTTTCACCCAATAAATGTTGGACGAATGTCTATTGGTTTACCATGCTTCATATCAGCAACACCATTAGGAATGTTAACTTTACTCCAACATTATAATATTCCAACATCAGGAAAGAAATGTGTTATTCTTGGCAGAAGTAATATTGTTGGTAAACCAATGGCACAACTAATGATGCAAAAACAATTTGGTGATGCAACTGTTACAGTGTGTCATTCTCATTCAAAGACTTTGAAAGAAGAATGTTTGGCTGCCGATATTATAATTGCAGCTATCGGAAAACCTGAATTTGTTACGGCAGATATGGTAAAAGAAGGTGCCGTTATACTAGATGTAGGCACAACTAGAGTTCCAGATTCATCTCGACCAAGTGGATTCAAATTAACAGGAGATGTAAAATTCGACGAAGTTGCACCTAAATGTTCTTATATAACACCCGTTCCTGGTGGAGTAGGTCCTATGACAATATGTTCTTTAATGAAGAATACACTGGCAGCAGGAAAAAAAGAATACTATAAATAAGAATTATTCTGATAAAATTGATATCACAAAATTGATATCATAAAAAATAAAAACAACGCGAATAGATTTTCACCTAATAATTTATTACAAAATAACTATAAACGAAAGGAGGACTATTATGACTGCGGAAGAATTTTTCCGACAGGGCAATGAATTCAAAAAGAAAGGCGATTTAAAGAATGCAATGAATTGTTACCTAGAGGCAATAGAACTCGATCCAGAGTCTCCAGCCTTAGAGGCAAAGAAAATGTTAGAAGACATTTTCAATTTTTACAACAAGGACGCTTATAATCCTTAAAAATACAAAAACAATGAGCAAGATTAAAGGAGCAATTGTCGTAAACACAGATAGATGTAAAGGCTGCCAATTGTGTATTGTTGCCTGCCCTAAAGATGTGATTGACATGGCTCAAAAAAAAGTAAATGTACACGGATATACATACGTAGAACCTGCACACGCTGATTTATGTATTGGTTGTGCAGCATGTGCAACTGTATGTCCTGATGGTTGTATTACCGTATACAAAAAAAGAGTGGAGGAATAAGAATGGCAGAAAAAGAAGTAACATTAATGAAAGGCAACGAAGCTATTGCTCACGCTGCTATACGTTGTGGTGCAGATGGATATTTCGGCTATCCTATTACTCCACAAAGTGAAATAATAGAAACATTAGCATTATTAAAACCATGGGAAACAACTGGTATGGTTGTTTTGCAAGCAGAAAGCGAAACTTCTTCTATTAATATGATTTATGGAGGAGCTGGTGCTGGAAAAAGAGTTTTAACTTCTTCTTCTTCTCCTGGTGTAGCTTTAATGCAAGAGGGAATAAGTTATATGGCAGGTGCCGAACTTCCAGGTGTTTTTGTAAATGTACAACGCGGAGGACCTGGATTAGGAACAATACAACCTAGTCAGAGTGATTATTTCCAAGCAACAAGAGGAGGTGGTAATGGAGATTATAACGTTATAGTTTTAGCTCCTAATTCTGTTCAGGAAATGGCAGATTTTGTAGATTTAGCTTTTGAATTAGCATTTAAATATCGTAATCCTGCTATGATTCTTTCTGATGGTGTAATTGGCCAGATGATGGAAAAAGTAGTTTTACCTCCTATGAAACCTCGTCGTACAGAAGAAGAAGTTGAAAAAGAATGTCCATGGGCTAGTATGGGACGTAAAGGTGGACGTGTTCCAAATATCATTACATCACTTGAATTGAAATCTGAAGTAATGGAAAAAAGAAACTTACACCTACAAGAAAAATACACAAAAATAAAAGAAACGGAGACACGTTTCGAAATAAGCCAATGTGAAGATGCAGATTATGTGATTGTAAGTTTTGGTAGTGCATCTCGTATTGGAGAAAAAGCTATGGAATTAGCACGCGAACAAGGTCTGAAGGTCGGTTTATTCCGCCCAATAACTCTGTGGCCATTCCCAAGTAAAGAGCTTGTTGAAATCTCTAAAGGAAAGAAAGGTATATTGGTAAGTGAGATTAATGCTGGACAAATGGTCCAAGATGTTAGACTTGCTATAGATGGTACTCTACCAGTTGAACATTTTGGAAGATTAGGTGGTATTGTTCCAGAGCCAGAAGAGATAGTTAAAGCACTAAAAGATAAACTTGTAAAATAAAAACGGAGGAATGCCTAATGGCAGAAAATAATATAATTTCACCAGAAAATTTGGTATACGAAAAACCAAAACTAATGAACGATACGACAATGCATTATTGTCCTGGTTGTTCACATGGTGTTGTGCATAAACTCGTAGCAGAGGTTATTGCCGATATGGGTATGGACGAAAAAACAATTGGTGTGTGTCCTGTAGGTTGTGCTGTTTTTGCTTATCGTTACCTTGATATTGACTGGCAAGAAGCCGCACATGGAAGAGCACCAGCAGTAGCTACAGCTATAAAACGACTTTGGCCAGACCGTTTGGTCTTTACTTATCAAGGAGATGGAGACTTAGCTTGTATAGGAACTGCAGAAACTATTCATGCTCTTAATAGAGGAGAAAATATAACTATCATATTCATTAATAATGCTATTTATGGAATGACAGGAGGACAAATGGCTCCTACGACATTGTTAGGGCAAAAAACGGCAACTTGTCCTTTTGGTCGAGTTCCAGATATTCATGGTTATCCACTTAATATGACAGATCTGGCAAGTCGATTAGATGGAACTTGTTATGTTACTCGTCAGAGTGTTGATACAGTCGCATCTATTAATAAAGCAAAAAAAGCAATTCGAAAAGCATTTACAGCAAGTATGCAAGGTAAAGGCAGTTCTCTTATTGAAATTGTGGCAACTTGTAATAGTGGTTGGAAACTTAGCCCAGTGAAAGCTAATGAATGGATGCGTGAAAATATGTTCCCACATTATCAAAAGGGAGATCTTAAAGATGAAACGGGAATGTAAACTAATTTAAAGCATTCACAATATGAAGAAAGAAATAATAATTAGTGGTTTTGGAGGACAAGGCGTCCTCTCTATGGGAAAAATATTAGCTTACTCAGGTTTAATGGAAGATAAGGAAGTAACGTGGATGCCTGCTTATGGACCAGAACAACGTGGTGGAACAGCTAATGTTACAGTAATTGTAAGCGATGAACGCATATCTTCTCCTATATTAAGTAAGTATGATGTTGCAATTGTGTTAAATCAACCTTCGCTCGAAAAGTTTGAGCCAAAACTTAAGCCAGGTGGAATACTTATATATGATGGATTTGGAATAAACACACCACCTGTTCGTTCTGATATTAAGATTTATCGTATTGATGCAATGAATAAAGCTGCTGAGATGAAGAATTCTAAAGTATTTAATATGATAGTGCTCGGCGGATTACTAAAGGTTTGTCCTGTTGTAAGTTTAGAAGGATTAAATAAAGCTTTATTTAAGACTTTGCCTGAACGTCATCATCATTTAATTCCTTTGAATATGGAGGCTGTAGAAGCTGGTGGTAATATTATTCAGGAAATTAGATAAATAGCATAATTTCTAAGAATTATAAGAAAGAGGTTTGTAGAATGGTTACGAACCTCTTTTTTGTTAAAATGTAAATGAAGATACTGAGAACTATTTCTCAGAATCTTTTAAAGAACCAAATTCGCAGTAATCTAAAACAGATATTAGCCCCCAACAATACTTCTTTTAATTGGAAATAGACCCTTTGTTTTTAATTTAAATGCAGCTAAATTTTAATTACAAAATGAAAAACTGTAATTATAATTTTTAATTTTCTTATTATAAATTCTGCTAAACCTCCTTTCTTTGCTCTTGATTTTTCCTTTTCCTACTTTTACTAGACACCTTTTTTTATATTTGGTAACTTTTGTAGATACTTTATTTGTTATAGGTGTTGGATAGTTGCATACAAGTGAACATATATGTAAGAATAATAGATTGGCTTTTCCAAATTTAGTTTACTCTTTTTTATTATATCAGCAAAAAACATAGATGATTAAATGAATGTAAACTGATAAATATTTTCAGCATCTCTTTTTCTATATAAGATAGGAGCGTGTAACTTTATTGATGCAACTATATTTTATTAGTATTATAAACAATAGAAACAACTTATTTTAAAACTCTAAAATGGGTAAAATAATATGTTTCTTGGCAATTTGACCATATAAAACATAAAAAAAAGACCTTTTTACACACTTTTCGGGAAAAATATTTGGTCATCTGCATATTTTTCTATTACTTTGCACCGTAATATAAAATTTTTATTTAAAAGGGTATTAATAAATTTTCAGAGAAATGAAAAAGTTAGGTTTATTGTTCGCTGCCTCAATATTCGCAGCATCTGCATCTGCTCAGACAGTTGCAGAAAGTAAGACTTTCGACAACATTTACATTGGTATTAATGGTGGTGTTGCTACTAAAACAACAGGTCACAAATGGTTAAGCGATCTTAATGCAAATGCAGGTCTTCGTCTTGGTCGTTATTTTACTCCAGTATTCGGTTTAGCAGTTGAGGGTAACGCTTATTTCTCAAACAAACCTTGGTATTCAACAGGTACTGTTGTACGTGCTACAAATGTTAGCTTACTCGGTACAGTAAATTTGAGCAATTGGTTTGGTGGTTATAAAGGTGAGCCTCGTGCTTTTGAAGTTAGCGCTCTTTATGGTCTTGGTTGGATGCATATATTCACAAACAACGATATGTTTGAGAAGGCAACAGAAAATCAACGTAATCGTATGACATCTAAAGCTGCTCTTAATTTCGCATTCAATTTCGGTGCTGAAAAACAATGGCAGTTCTATGTTGAGCCATCTATCAACTTTGCATTCTTAGGCAAGTCTCATTCAAAGAATATTACTGTTAATCCATCAGGTACATTCAATTATAACGACTACAATGTTGGTTATGATTACAAGACTGCAGCACAAGATGGTCAACCAGCTTACAACATCAACAATTCATTCGTTCAATTGAACGCTGGTATCATTTACAAGTTTGCAAACTCTAATGGAACTCACAACTTCACAATTGTAACTCCACGCGATCAAGCTGAAATTGATGCACTTAATGCACAAATCAACGAACTTCGCAACCGTAAACCAGAAGTTATCACTAAGGAAGTTGAAGTTGTTAAGGAAGTACCTTCAGTTAAAGTTAAGGAATTCACAGTTTCTGACCTCGTATTCGTAACATTTGCTCAAGGTAAGTACAATCTTACAAGAGAAGCAAAAGCTGCTCTCGATAACATTAAGGAAGGTAGCCATGTTCAAGTTGTTGGTACTGCTTCTCCAGAAGGTTCTGCAGCATTCAACCAGAAGTTATCTGAAAACCGCGCAACAGCAGTTGCAAATTACCTTTCTGGTCGTGGCGTAATTGTAGACGAAGCTACTGGTAAGGGTGTTCAAGGTGTAACTTCTAACCGTCTTGCAGTTGTTTACGTAAAATAAAAAATAAATAGAATAATTAAATTTTAGATTACACAATTAATCCTCAGTACGAAAGTACTGGGGATTTTTGTTTTACATAGTGAGTAATAAAATTATCTAAACTATGTATAACCTTGGTTGCGATTAAAGTCTCTAAAATTTTATAATTATAAAAGATAATTTTGTAATTATAAAATAAGATTTTATTATTATATTTTTATTGAAATCAAATCATATTTTTGCAGTCTTTTATTTAGTACAAATATATTTTTCATAGAATCATCTTCTCTATTTTTTCTATATTTTCTATTCTGGTGCGATTCATAATCTCGTTTAAATAGGTTGTTTTAAATTTTCCGTATAAAACGAAATTAATATATACGCTATGCAAATTTTCATAAGAATATCGTTATTTTTGCAAGAGTATATAATTAATCGTATATCGGATATGAATAACTTACCAAAGATAGGCAAATATAATTTTGTTGCAGAGCCATTTCATTGTGATTTCACAAAGCATTTATTTATCGGGCATTTAGGAAATAATCTTCTGAATGCTGCAGACTTTCATAGTAATGATAGAGGATATGGGGTAAACTATTTGAACTCTGTAAATAAGACATGGGTGTTGAGTAGACTTTCTGTCGAGTTAGATAAAATTCCTGCTATTTATGAAGATTTTGTTGTAGAAACTTGGATAGATAGCGTGATGCGTTATTTTACCAACCGTAATTTCAAAATAACTAATAAAGATGGATATGTGTATGGATACGGAAAAAGCATTTGGGCAATGATAGATACAACAACTCGCCAGCCTGTAGATATTCTGAAAACAAGTAATGAAACAATTTCTGAATATTTAGAAGCCGACTATGCCAATCCCATAAAAAAATCTTCGAGGGTAAAATTAGATGATGATTTGAAGCTACAGCAATCAATACTTACAACTTATAGCGATATAGACATAAATGGGCATGTAAATTCTATAAAATATATTGAACATATATTAGATCTTTTCCCTATTGAGTACTATAAAAAATACCGAATTAAGAAGTTTGATATAGCCTATATAATGGAATCTCACAATAATGATAAGCTAAACTTTTATACCAATATAGATAGTATAAACGAATGTAATAATACAGTGTCTGTTAGAGTTACAAAATCGGGTTTTAAAGAGGAAAAAGAAGTGTGCCGATGTCAATTTTCATTCGGTTAAAAAAGTATTGAAAGTGAAGATAAATATAATAAACTTGTCGATATTTATTTGGAATGCATATATGCAAACGAGGAATGTGTGTTCACAAAAAGTCTTTCAATGAGTTTATTATAAAATAATGCGAAAAA
>NZ_GL982513.1:1767846-1773028 GCF_000220255.1 Prevotella pallens ATCC 700821 | reverse complement strand
TTTTATGAACAACAACAAAGTTATGGACCGCGCAGCGGACAATATCAGAATACTTGCAGCCTCAATGGTAGAGAAAGCAAGGTCAGGACACCCTGGAGGTGCAATGGGAGGAGCTGATTTTATAAATGTTCTTTTCTCAGAATATCTGATATTTGACCCAGAGCAACCAAATTGGGCAGGTAGAGATAGATTTTTTTTAGATCCAGGCCACATGTCTCCAATGTTGTATGCGGCATTAGCACTTCAAAATAAATTCACAATAAACGAATTAAAAGAATTTCGTCAGTGGGGATCTCCAACTCCAGGACATCCAGAACGAGATATAAAGAGAGGAATTGAAAATACATCAGGACCATTAGGACAAGGTCATGCTTTTGCTGCAGGTGCTGCTATTGCAGAAAAATTTCTTGAAGCTCGATTAGGCAAAGAAGTAATGCAACATAAAATCTATGCTTACATTTCTGATGGTGGAATTCAAGAGGAAATATCGCAAGGAGTAGGGCGTATTGCAGGCAATTTAGGTTTAAATAATCTAATAATGTTCTACGATGCTAATAATGTTCAGTTGTCTACCAAGTGCGATGAAGTAATGAACGAAGACACTGCAGCAAAATATAAGGCATGGGGTTGGAATGTTTTAACTTGTAATGGTAATAATGTAGAGGATATAAGAAAAGCACTTGATGCAGCATTAACAGAAACGGAGCGTCCAACACTTATTATTGGTAAAACTATTATGGCTAAAGGTGCACTTATGGCCGATGGAACAAGTTATGAACATAGTATAAAAACACATGGAGCTCCACTTGGTGGCGATGCATATATAAATACTATAAAAAATTTAGGTGGCGATGTAAACGATCCATTTAAAATTTTCCCCGAAGTAGCAGAACTTTATGCAAATCGTTTAGAAGAACTCAAAACAATAGTTGCTAAACGTCATGCAGAAGAACAAAAATGGGAGGAAGCTAATCCAGAAAAGGCAGTTCTATATAAAGAATGGTTTAGTGGAAAAGCACCAAAAATAGATTGGACAGCTATAAATCAGAAAAAAGATGTAGCAACACGTGCAGCAAGTGCTACATGTTTAAGTCTACTTGCAGAACAAGTTCCAAATATGATATGTTCATCTGCTGACCTTTCTAATTCAGATAAGACAGATGGCTTTTTGAAAAAGACAAAAGATATTGTACGCAACGATTTTTCTGGTGCATTCTTTCAAGCAGGTGTTAGTGAATTAACAATGGCTTGTATGTGTATTGGTATGATGTTGCATGGTGGAGTTATTACTGCAATGGGAACTTTCTTCGTTTTCTCAGATTATATGAAGCCAGCTATCCGTCTTGCTGCATTAATGCAAATTCCAGTAAAATTTATTTGGAGTCATGATGCCTTCCGAGTAGGGGAAGATGGACCAACACATGAACCTGTTGAGCAAGAAGCACAAATAAGGTTGATGGAGAAATTACAGAATCATTCGGGAAAAGATGCATTACGTGTTTTCCGTCCTGCTGATTCAGACGAGACAACTATTTGTTGGGAAATGGCAATGGACAATGTAGATACACCAACAGCTTTAATACTTTCTCGTCAGAATGTAACTAATCTTCCTGAAGGAAACAATTACGAGTTAGTAAGAAAAGGGGCATATATTGTAAAAGGTTCTGATGAAAATTACGATATAATACTTGTTGCGAGTGGTTCTGAAGTTTCAACTTGCATTGCAGGAGCTGAACTTTTAAGAGCCGAAGGAGTGAAAGTTCGTATAGTAAGTGCTCCATCAGAAGGTTTATTCCGTTGTCAATCGGTAGAATATCAAGAGAGTGTTCTTCCAAAGAATGCAAAAATCTTTGGTTTAACAGCTGGACTTCCTGTAACTTTGCAAGGACTTGTTGGTGCAAATGGCACAGTTTATGGTCTGAATAGTTTTGGTTTTTCAGCCCCATACAAAGTTCTTGATGAAAAATTGGGCTTTACAGCTCAAAATGTTTATGAACAAGTTAAATTATTTTTAGCATAACACTAACCGAGCCTTGCAGAATTTCTGCGAGGCTCTTAACGACTTTAACGCTTATGGAAATAAAAACAGTAGGTATTGCCTGCGATCACGCTGGCCTTCCATTAAAGAAATTTGTTATTCAGTATCTTGAAGAACATAAACTGCCTTATAAAGATTTTGGTTGTAACAGCGACTTAAGTTGTGATTATCCAGACTATGCCCATCCACTGGCAGAAGCGCTTTCAAATGGTGAAGTTTATCCAGCTATTGCTATTTGTGGTAGCGGAGAAGGTATGTCTATTACACTAAATAAACATAAAGGTGTAAGGGCTGGTTTGGCTTGGAATAAGGATATAGCAGAACTTATTCGTCAGCATAATGATGCAAATGCACTGGTTTTACCAGGTAGATTTGTTGATAATAAGACTGCGGAGAAGATAATGGACGCTTTTTTCAAGGCAACTTTCGAAGGTGGACGTCATGAACGTCGTGTA
The DNA here is from genome assembly GCF_000220255.1 of Prevotella pallens ATCC 700821. Lineage (GTDB taxonomy): Bacteria > Bacteroidota > Bacteroidia > Bacteroidales > Bacteroidaceae > Prevotella > Prevotella pallens. The sequence continues at coordinate 1,770,535 of NZ_GL982513.1, read as the reverse complement.
CAAAAGATTGATATTGAAAAATAATTATCAGCTAAGTAATAAAAAAAGAGAGTTCTTAATTAAATAGGAACTCTCTTTTTTTGTATGATATAATAAATTCTTATTTATATCTGTCTTTTTTTATATCAAATTCTCTTCCTGTTGTCTAAATGAGAATTATAAGTGTCTTCGAAAACAGCACTTACTGTGTTTATTTCCAAGAAAGTGGTTACTCCTCCTTTGCCCATTTCTCCAGAAATGTAAGCTATTTTATCGTTAGGTGCTATATATTTTCTCTGGCGCAACATTCGTAGAGCAGCTTTAAAAAGTTCGTGTTTCGATTTTTTTTCTTGTTGGTATATTGGGATTAATCCATAGCTAAGATTCAACCAACGTTGCAATTTGTCGTGGTAACAAATTGCCAATACAGGATTTGGTCCGCGAAAGGCAGCTAAATTACGTGCGGTTTTACCAGTGTCGCCATCTGTTATAATGCCTTTTACGCCCAGATGTTCGGTTGCTTCGATGGCACATTTAGCTAAAAATTCTCTTTGTCCCATATCATCGCTAAGTGGAATTTTTAAAAATCCTTCTCGGTGTGCATCTTTTTCTGCGCGTTCTGCAATTGTTGCCATTGTACGACAAGCTTCAACTGGGTATTTTCCACTTGCAGTTTCTCCACTTAACATTAGTGCATCTGTGTAACCATAAATAGCATTTGCAATATCGGTTACTTCTGCGCGTGTTGGACGAGGGTTATTTATCATTGTATGGAGCATTTGTGTTGCAACTATTACTGGTTTACGTTTTGCAATACATTTTCTAATTATGTTGCGTTGAATACCAGGAATTTGCTCTATAGGAACTTCTATACCTAAATCTCCTCGTGCAATCATTATTCCGTATGATGCTTCTATAATTTCATCGATATTGTCAACACCTTCTTGATTTTCTATCTTCGAAATTATCTTTATATCCGAATTATGTTCGTCTAAAATATCTTGAACTGCTTTAACATCAGCTGCAGAACGAACAAAAGAGTGTGCAATGAAATCTATATCTAAATTAATAGCTAATTTTATGTTTGCAATATCTTTTTCGGTTAAAGCGGGTAAATCTATGTGGACACCAGGAACATTTACGCTTTTCCGTGCTCCTAATATACCATCGTTCATTACTTTTGCAATAAGCATTGGCCCATCAATTTCAATAACTTCCATATCTATTGCACCGTCATCGAATAGTAAATGCGCACCAACTTTAACATCGTTTGCAATATCTTTATAAGAGACATTTATGATATCGTGGGTAGATTCTATATCGGGACGTCCAAATATTTTTATTATTTCGCCAGTTTTGTATGGAATAGGGTTTGCAACACTTGTAGTTCTTATTTCTGGTCCCTTTGTATCTATAAGTAATGCTATGTGTTGCGAAACAGCACGTGTGTTTTCTACAATTTTTTTTATTCCTTCTGCTGGTGCGTGGGCTGTATTCATACGAACAACATTCATTCCTGCGAAGAATAATTTACGTAGAAAATCAATATCGCATCTAAAGTCGCTGATAGAACAGACTATTTTTGTTTGTTTCATATTCTGTGTTGTTTATTTAGTTAGATATTACCGTAAAAAGAATATATAGGAAAGTTGATGTAATAAGCATAATACCAACGAATATAAGGAAGCAGATTGTGGCCTTTTTACCTATACTGCTAACTTGTAGCGTTTGTTTTTTCTGTTCTACCTTTTTAGTTTCTAATAATGGGACTGCTATTGTTGATTCAGTACCACAATAAGGACAATTACATTTTACTGTAACTCCCTCTTCTGCCTGAATACTAAATTCTCGTTTGCAGTGTTTACAATTAACTTGAAAGTAGCGTAATACCATACTTTATCTTACATCGTCTATTAAAAACCTATTGTTTTCTATTTTTAATTTAATAAGTCGCTGATCGGTTGTTCCGTTTTGTGATAACCTTACTTTATACCAATCTTTATCGTAATAGGAAATTCTTAAATTCCGAATTAGTTCATCTGCATTTTCTAATCCAGAAAGTGTACCGAATAATCCCCACCAAGCTGTTTGCTTATCTAAATCGAAAGCATTTTCGTTATCTCCGTAAAGAATGCGCTTACAATTATTGGTTAAATACGACTCATATTGTGTTACGTCTGCTCCAGAAAGAACTGCATTTATATAGAACGAGTGGAGAAAAGTGCAAGCCATTGTTTGTAGTCGCTTTTGTTTTTGGGCTAAAACAGATTTCGCTTGTAGCATTTCTCGCACTTTCATTACTGAATCGCGATGATGTTGTCGCTCAATTCTTATAAGTTCTTTTTTTTGTTGTTGTTGCCAATTAAAGTAAAGAAAGCCTCCAACAATAAGAATACTTAAGAACAATATGAAGATTATTGTTTTAAACCAATTATTATTCTTCTTTACCGTCTCTTTGGTATACTTATTTTCAGATAGCGGTCTCACATTTTCGTTTTGGAGACTTGTTTTCTGCGTTAAGAGTGCTTGCCTATCTGTAGTTTCCGTCTGTTTATTTGGTATTAAGATAGACAATTTTTGTCCACAATATGGACAAGTCGAAGTGGTTCTAAACACATTTTCGACAGAGATTCTAAACTTCTTTCCGCACCTTTTACAAGTTACTTGATAGAGCATTTTTATTTTCTTGCAAATTTAATACTTTTATTTT
>NZ_GL982513.1:1763631-1767241 GCF_000220255.1 Prevotella pallens ATCC 700821 | reverse complement strand
ACTTATATGGGTAAAGGTGTACATAGTTTATAACGAATAGATAAATGTGTAGAAATTATGAGTAAAAGTACAAATGTAACGGCAAAGAAGAAAGGTTATTTATTGCTGAAAAATTTTACCATAATATACTCCTAAAAATTTTATAATTAAAATCTACAAGGTTTATAATAACAAAATAAAAATTTATAATTACAGATTTTTATTTTGTTATTATAAATTTTCACGAACTCCTCAAAGTAATTATTCTGCATAGAATGTCCCGACCTATAAATATATGTTCGTATGCTTATTCTAGAATAAAACAAATGGGTTGGAAACAATATTATTGAAATTAAAAACTATAAACCCTGAGCAAACATTGTTCTGCTCAGGGGGTATTAAAAACTATTGATGTTCAATAAAACTTATAAATAAGCTATATTGAGCACTGTTTTTCTATTTTTATGAAACTACTTGTTTGTGAATTTGCTAATAAAATCGTCTTCCGAAATTATGTCTATTCCAAGTTGTCGTGCCTTTTGGTTTTTACTTGATGTGCTATTTATATCATTGTTTATGAGATAGTTTGTAGATTTCGATACACTTCCCGTAACTTTTCCACCTTGACTTTCTATATATGCCTTTAGTTCGTTTCGGTTTTTGTAGTGGTGCACATCGCCCGTAATAACAAAAGTAAGTTCGTTGCAAAGAGTTCCTTTTTGTGTTGGTGCAACTTCTTTTATTTTAAGTTCTGTGAGCAGATGTTCTACTATTTCTTTATTTTTTTTGTTTTGCATCCATTTCACAAAACTTGTACTTTTCTCTGGTCCAATGCCTGAAATGGTTGCAAATACAGCAAAATCAGTGGTAGATTGTGCTATATTAATGAGTTCTGTTAACGAATATGCAGAGAGTAAACGTGTGCAAACATCAATTCCAACAAGTGGAATAAACAAGGAATACAAAAACTTTTTGGGTTCTACACTTCTTGCTTTTTCTATTGATTTCAATAAGTTAGAAACACTTTTATTGCCAAATCCATCCATTGTGCTAAGCTCTTCGGCATATTTATCTAAATGGAATAGGTCGGCATATTCTTTTACCCAACCAAGATTAATAAATTTTTGTACGGTTTGTTCGGAAAGCCCATCAATATTAACCCCATCTTTTGAAACAAAACGTACAAATTTTTTTAATTGTTTTGCAGGACAATTCAAATTGGTACAATGTAATGTTCTTGTAGAACTATTTTCGCTTTCTATTATTTCTGTATCGGCTTTACATACTGGACACGAATTAGGAATAGTAAATGTACCAATTGTTTCAATAACATTGATAACCTTTGGTATAATCTTATTAGATTTTATTACTTCTATTTTGGTTCCTTGTCCACCTATCCTTAGTCTTTCGCATTCAGATATGTTACATAGGCTAGCTCTCTTTACAGTTGTCCCTTCTAAACTAACAGGTTTAAATACTGCAACAGGCGAAATGGTAGAAGCAGCGCACGACCATTCAATATATTCCAATTCGGTTGTTGCACTTTCATCTTTCCATTTAAAAGCATAACCAGCTCGTGTGGCATGATGTCCTGTAACATTTCCTGATGCGGCATATATAGTGTCGTCGAACGAAATAACTAAACCATCAACAGGATAGTCAAACGAGTTTAGTTTTTCGGTCCATTCTTGCACTACATTTCCTATATTTTCCTGTGTAGGGTGAGATATTAGTTGGTGTTCTACAGTTTTAAAACCTAATTTTTCTAAGAAATCCATTCTATTTCCCCACGATACAATGTCTTCATCTGTATGAACTAATGTAAAAGGAATCCAATGAATATGTCGAGATTTTACTTCGTTTATGTTCTTTAGTGTTAATGAACCCGATGCAAGATTACGTGGATTAGCATATTCTTCGCCCATTTCCATATTAAATACATTGAAGTCGGAGTAACTTATAATAGCTTCACCACGAATAACTATATGACCAGTGTTCTTAATTCGTGGTAAAATTCCTTCGATAGCAGCTGCTAAATGAGTAATATTAGTACCTATATGACCATCGCCACGTGTTACCACTTTCGATAATTTACCATTATCGTAAGTAACAACTAAGGTTAAACCATCTAATTTCCACGAAAGCCAAATAGGTTTTCCTTCTGCCCATTTAGCAAGATCGGCAACACTCTTTGTTTTTGCAAGCGAAAGTGCAGGAAATTCGTGTTCTTCTTTTTCGCCAACAATATTATCGGCACTCACATTAATAGTAGGCGAATCGGGTAGGGTAATACCAGTTTCTTCCTCTATACGTTTAAGTTTATCGAAAATAGAATCCCATTCATGGTCCGACATTATTTCAGTTTTACCATTATAATATGTATCTGAAGCCTGATTGAGTTTATCGACAAGCTCACGCATTATAGCTAATTTATCTTCTTGCATAGTGTTCAGTTATTTATATATAAAGAAAGAGCCACCGTTGCTCTCGCAAAATCTTTTTAGAAGTTGTTGAATATATTCTGCATTCTGTTTTACTAATTCTTCATTACCATCATATCCGTTAATTAACACCAACAAATGTGTGGTGTTGATAGTAATTTTTGTACGTTCATTGTCGGAAGTTGGAGTTCCAACACCACCAAAATCATCTCTATAAACAGGTAATCCCTGAATGTTTATCGTTCCGCGTCCAATACCTTTATATGGTTCTCCTTCTTTTCCTATTCCTAATTTTAGGGTATCTCCAATAATCTTATCTGCATCAAAGCCACCAATGCTATAACCATATTTCATAGAAGCAAGATTAATAAGATCTACCAGCGTGTTTATTTGGTAAAGAGCCTTTCCTTGTAATATACGTCTGATTAAAGCTTCTGAAGCAGGACGATAACGTGATGGATCTTTACCGCAAATGCGATAAATATGGCGAGTGGCTGCAATTCCAGAAATTTCTTTTAGTGTATCAACCGTAAGTTTATTTCTAAATTCTTCTCCAAGCGTATCAATATCTTTCCAAAGTTCTTGAGAAAAATTCGAGTTTTTCACTTTTGCCTCAACGCATGCTCCAACAAAGTTAGGGCATACGTTTTCAATTTCTTTCCCTACAATTATTTCCATATCGTCTTTATAAGTTTTTTATCGGCAGCTGTCCATTCTAAAGAGTCAAATTCAGAGGTGTTCAACCACTTTACATTGAGATGAACAAAAAGCTTGAAATTATAATCGTGTGCCCTACAATCGTAAGCCGTAAGAATAATATTAAAATCGGGATATTCATAAGTAATACTTCCTAATTGTTTACCAACATCTATGTCCCAATCCATTTCTTCTTTAATCTCTCTACGTAATGCATCGTAGTCGTTCTCATTCGACTTTACTTTTCCACCGGGAAATTCCCAATGTTCGGCAATATAAGTTGGGCCCTTTCTTAGTCGCTGCGTGCAAAGAATTTTATCTTCTTTACGAATAATTGCACAAACAACTTTTATAGTTCTTTTCTCCATCTTACCACTATTTTTCTACAAATGTACTACAAATAAACTAATATCTAATGATTTTTGCAAAAATATACTATTAAAGACTTTCCACATCATATCTTTTATATACCTTTGTGGCGCTTTTTACGAATA
>NZ_GL982513.1:1760449-1763581 GCF_000220255.1 Prevotella pallens ATCC 700821 | reverse complement strand
TAACCATTGCGATTATAGTCGTGTTTGTTCTTGGCTACGCATCGATAGCCATGGAGAGCTTAGTGAAAATAGATAAAGCTGCCATAGCTTTGTTGATGTTTGTATTCTGTTGGACATTATATATGTTCGATCCAACACCGTTTGTTCAGTTAATGCATGCAGGGAATGTATCAGAATGGACAGGAAACGTAACAGATTTTGTTAATAAACTCATTATAGAACATTTAGGAGATACTTCAACTACCTTGTTCTTCTTAATGGGAGCAATGACAATAGTTGAAATTGTAGACCAAAATGGTGGTTTCAATTGGGTAAAGGGCGTTATGCAAACAAAAACTAAACGTGCTTTATTATGGCGTATAGCTTTTATGACTTTCTTTTTGTCGGCTATCTTGGATAATCTCACAACAAGTATAGTTATGATAATGATACTTCGTAAACTCATTTCCGATAAACAAGACAGAATGATTTATGCAGCATTAGTTATAATAGCGGCTAATTCCGGAGGAGCTTTCTCACCAATCGGCGATGTTACAACTATTATGTTGTGGAATGCAGGAATGATAACTGCAGTAGGAGTTATTAGCGAAATATTTGTTCCTTCTGTTATTTCTATGCTTATTCCTGCGTTTATTTTGCAATATATGCTAAAGGGCGAGTTATCTCAACCTACTAATTCTGAAACAGAAACATCTGAAACTGGAGAATTTGGAAGTACAGAACGAAAAATAGTATTTATAGTTGGTGTAGGTGGTTTATGCTGTGTTCCCATTTTTAAGTCAATAACACATCTTCCACCATTTGTAGGTATTATGCTTGTTTTGGGATTATTGTGGAGTATAACAGAATTGTTCTATAGAAATTTGCATCGTAAAAAGGGAGATGGTGTAAGTTTTTCTAAACGTGTAACAGCTCTTTTGTCTCGTATAGATATGTCTACCATACTTTTCTTCCTTGGAATCTTAATGGCTGTTGCATGTTTAGAGGAAATTGGTGTATTAATGAATCTAGGAAAATCGTTGAATGTTGTATTTGATGGTAATCATTATGCTGTAACAGGAATTATTGGTGTGCTATCGTCTATAGTAGATAATGTTCCTTTAGTTGCAGGAAGTATGGGAATGTACCCAATTGAAGCATCAGGAGATATGGCAGTTGATGGAATTTTCTGGCAACTATTAGCATATTGTGCAGGTGTCGGAGGTTCAATGCTTATTATTGGTAGTGCAGCTGGCGTTGTTGTTATGGGATTAGAAAAGATAACCTTTGGTTGGTATATGAAGAAAATTACCTGGATAGCCTTTGTAGGTTATATTGCAGGTATTCTTTCTTACTATCTTATTCGTTCATTCATATTCAAAACTCCATTGTAAAAAACAAAAGAATATAATAAAATAAGAGAAAGGTTATCATCGTAAAGTTAAATTTAGACTACGATGATGACCTTTTTCAGTCTCACTATTGTGAAACTTTCTAATAAGCTAGACAAGCTATCTAATTCCAAATATCTATTAATCTGAGAAACTTTTTGCAGAAAATATACACAGATGGAAAAGAATTGTGTATATTTGCAACGGAAAAACCTATTTATCCTTAGTGAAAATAGAATTCTTATAACCATTATACAACAACAATTAAAAACAAATCAGATTATGGAAATACCATTTGCTGAATCTTGGAAAATCAAGATGATCGAATCAATTAAGAAAAGTACACGTGAAGAAAGAGAACAATGGCTAAAAGAGGCACATTATAATGTGTTTCAGCTAAAAGCAGAACAAGTTTACATTGATTTACTTACTGATAGTGGCACTGGTGCAATGTCAGATAAACAATGGGCAGCAATGATGTTGGGCGATGAAAGTTATGCAGGAGCTACCTCTTTCTATAAATTTTCAGAAACAGTACAGCGACTTCTTGGAATGAAATATGTTATTCCTACTCATCAAGGACGTGCTGCTGAGAATGTTCTCTTTTCACATCTTGTAAAAGCAGGTAATGTTATACCAGGAAATGCACATTTCGATACAACAAAAGGACATATAGAGAGCAGAAAAGCGCATGCAATTGACGTTACAACTGATGATGCGAAAGATACTCAAAAAGAAGTTCCTTTTAAAGGAAATGTCTGCCTAAATAAACTTGAAAAAGTATTGAAAGAAAACAAGGGTAATGTTCCATTTATGGTACTCACTGTTACAAATAATACAGTAGGAGGCCAGCCCGTTAGTATGAAAAATATAAAAGAAACTTGTGCTCTTTGTCATAAATATGGTGTACCCGTTATTATGGATTCTGCTAGATTTGCAGAAAATGCTTATTTCATAAAAGTGCGCGAAGAAGGTTATGCTGATAAGACTATCAAAGAAATTGTGCAAGAAATGTATGAAGCAGCTGATGCTGCTACAATGTCTGCAAAGAAAGATGGCGTAGTAAATATGGGAGGCTTTATTGCTACTAATAATAAAGAATGGTTCGAAGGAGCAAAAATGTTCTGTATCCCAATGGAAGGTTATGTAACTTATGGTGGAATGAGTGGACGTGACCTTAACGCATTGGCACAAGGATTAGAAGAAAATACAGAATTCGATATGCTTCAAACACGTATTCATCAGGTAGAATATTTAGCAAAGAAATTAGATGAATATGGAATTCCTTATCAACGTCCTGCTGGAGGACATGCAATATTTGTAGATGCAAGCAAAGTTCTTACTCACGTTCCTAAAGAAGAATTTCCAGCACAAACATTAACATGTGAACTTTATCTTGAAGCAGGTATTCGTGGCGTAGAAGTTGGTTATATGCTTGCAGATCGTGACCCAGAAACTGGTGAGAATCGCTTTGGAGGACTCGATCTTTTACGTCTAGCAATCCCTCGTCGTGTATATACAGATAATCACATGAATGTTGTTGCGGCTGCTTTGAAGAACGTTTTTGATAGAAGAGAAAGTATTACTCGTGGTGTTGAAATTGAATGGGAGGCTCCATTAATGAGACATTTCACAGTTCAATTGAAACGTCTTCAATAATATCCATTTAATTCTGGTTAGAATATAAGTTCGTAAAAATAGAATCAGATTAAATAAAATCAAAAGAGGGTGTGTCAAAATTGATACATCCTCTTTTTTCTCC
>NZ_GL982513.1:1753686-1758804 GCF_000220255.1 Prevotella pallens ATCC 700821 | reverse complement strand
TCTTTTTTAATTTCTTATTCAATAGCCTTTATTCTTTTTATTTTATAATGCTAATAAAACTCCAAATTTATTTGGTAATGTGAGTTTTACGCTAAGATTATTTTTCATTCTACAATTAATATATAGTCATTCAAATAACTTTATAAAATCAAAGATGTTATCTGCCTCTTTTTTCATATCTACAGATCCTAATGCGCCAAGATCATTTGAGTATATTGAGTTATTGTTAGGATTGTTTCTAAAAATAAAGAAGGCTAAATCGCCATCTTGTCCAATCATAAAGTATTTAGGTTCAAATTCATAAACTTGGTATGTCTCATTTCTTTCTTCTAAATCAGAATATGAATACATACATATTCCAGTATTCTTTATTTCAAAAGTATCACCATCATTTATCTTAGATAAAAAATCGACATAAAGATCAGGGAATTTTACATTTATTTTTCTCTCAAGTTCAATTATTTGTTTTTTATTTCTTTTGTATCCATAATGATATTTTTTATAAACCTGATTTTTCAATACTTAAAGCAGAAACTGCAAACTCGGTAAAATGAATTCGGCTAACTGATATAGATATTTTTCTTCCATAATGCAAAGGAAAGAAAAATATATGGATTAATAAAATTTCCTTTCCTATTTCTACTGTCCCCTTATTTTCTATTGACAAAACACTCTACCTTATTTTCTACAGGGACATAAAAAAAGAGTTCAGATAAAAAATATCTAAACTCCTTTGTGATTCCGGCGGGATTCAAACCCACAACCTTCTGATCCGTAGTCAGATGCTCTATTCAGTTGAGCTACGGAACCATTTTTTCTAATTGCATATATTAGAGCAATTATATTGTTCCTTAATTGCGAGTGCAAAGGTACGACTTTTTATTATTACTGCCAAATTTTTTTTANATTTTTTCTATATAAAAATTAATCTTCATCTCGTAATATGGGCAATTGAATATGATAATATACAGCTACAAAACGAATTAGAACGATTAAGATAAATGTTGTGATGACTGTAAAGGTAATGCTAAAATTTAATACTAATAGTATCCAATAGAGCACACCTCCTGCAACACTTGCAATTGCATAAATTTCTTTTTGCAGAATAACGGGTTCATTGTTTAATAGAACATCTCGTATAACACCACCTGCAACTCCTGTAATACACCCCATAACAATAGCAACCCAAAAGGGAAATCCTAAAGTTAAAGTTTTCTGCATTCCTGCAATTGTGAAGAAAGCTAAACCTAATGTATCGAAAACGAACCATGCGTTGTTTAGTTTCTTCATACGTTTTCTTAATATTATAGCAAGAAATAAGGCAATAGCAGTAACAAACAAATAACGAATATCTGTTGTCCAGAAAGGTTTCACGCCTAATATTGTATCACGAATAGTTCCACCACCTATTGCAACAGCAAATCCGCATACATATCCTCCAAACCAGTCGAAATGTTTTTCTGCAGCATGCCTTATTCCTGAAATTGCGAAAGCTAATGTCCCCAATCCTTCAATAAGTTCTAAAAGAGCATCTGCGAATTGTGGATCGTTGAATGTCATAGTTTATTTTTTGTGTTGTGTTGATATTTTAATTTGATATTTATTTGTTTACAACATTTTGCGGATTACCTGCTATAAACGTTTTTATATTTTCAACACAAATATTCATTAGTCGCTGACGTGCTTCAATAGTAGCCCATGCAATATGTGGTGTAATATAAGCATTTGGCTGTTTTATTAATGGATTATCTTTGCGTGGAGGTTCTTGTTCCATAACATCGGCACAATAAGCCTTTAAATGTCCCTCTTCTAATGCATTAGCTACAGCTAATTCATCTATCAATGCACCACGTCCGGTATTAATTAAAATTGTACCTGGTAGCATTTGTGCTAATGCTTCTTTATTAATCATGTGTGTATTTTCTTTTGTTAATGGACAATGAAGTGTGATGATATCGGCAGTATGATAAAGTCCTTCCAAAGTTGTCTTGCGAATCCATTCTGGTAAATTACTACTATTTTTACTTGTATATGCCGAAATATCCATTCCTAACATGTGTCCTATCCATGCAACCTTTGTTCCGATATTGCCTAATCCGATTATACCTAATGTTTTTCCTGCAAGTTCAAAGAGAGGTTCGTCCCAATAACAGAATGTTTTCTTACTACTCCAAACTCCTTTACGTGTTTGACAAGCATAATGATCTGCGTGAGTTGCAACATTTAATAGGTGAGCAAAAACAAACTGTGCAACACTGTCGGTGCTATATGCTGGAATGTTAGTAACAATAACGCCATGTTCTTTGGCTGCTTGTAGGTCTATATTGTTGTAACCAGTAGCTAATTCTCCAATATATTTTAATTTGGGCAACTGTTCTATAATCTCTCTTGTCATATTTATTTTATTGACAAGAACAATTTCTGCATCTTTTGCCCTTTCTATAATTTGATTATCTTCAGAATAATCGTAAAAGGTAAATTCTCCTAATTCTTTTACACCGTCCCATGAGATATCTCCAGGGTTAGCTGCATAACCATCTAAATCTACTATTTTCATTTTCTTTTATTTTTTATATTTATCTCCCCAACATTGTAACATCCACTGATAGTATTTTTCTTCTTGTGGTGAATGTTGTGGATTCCAAAAACGTTTATTTGTAAGTGTATCTGGCAAATATTGTTGTTCTGTAAAGTGTCCTTGATATTCATGTGGATTCTTATATCCATCATGAAATCCCAATGATGCCATTAATTCTGTAGGTGCATTACATAAATAAAGCGGAACAGGTTGGTTTCCACTGTTGCGAACTTCTGCTAATGCTGCACCAATTCCTTGGTAAGTTGAATTACTTTTTGGTGATACGGCTAGGTAAACTGCTACTTCGGCTAAAGTAATTCTAGCTTCAGGCCAACCAATTTTCATTACACTATCGAAAGCCGCATTTGCTAAAAGTAAGGCATTTGGATTTGCTAATCCTATATCTTCAGCTGCACTAATAATTAATCTTCGAGCAATAAATTGTGGATCTTCCCCTCCTTCTATCATTCTTGCCATCCAATAAAGTGTGGCATCTGGGTCGCTTCCACGAATAGATTTTATAAATGCCGAAATAATATTATAGTGCATATCTCCATTTTTATCGTATGCAAGGGGTGTTTGTTGTAAACATTCTATAACAAGCTCATTGGTAATAACTATTTCGTCGTCTTGTTTTGAAGCATCAATTGTAAGTTCGAAGATATTTAATAGTTTTCTAGCATCACCACCACTATATCGTAATAAGGCATCGGTCTCTTTAAGTTTAATGTTCTTTTCTTTGAGATAGATATCTTGTGTAATTGCATTCGTAAGCAATTTAAGCAATTCTTCTTTATTTAGGCTTTTAAGAACATAAACTTGACACCTAGATAATAATGGTTTTATAACCTCGAACGATGGATTTTCGGTTGTTGCGCCTATCAACGTTACTATTCCTTTTTCGACAGCTCCAAGCAATGAGTCTTGTTGAGACTTAGAAAAACGATGAATTTCATCAATAAACAAAATAGGTGAGGGCGAATTAAAAAATCTTCCATTCTTAGCTCTCTCTATCACATTACGTACATCTTTTACACCACTTGCAATAGCCGATAAAGTATAAAAAGGAGTTTCAAGTTTATTAGCTATAATTTGTGCTAATGTGGTTTTTCCTACACCAGGTGGACCCCATAAAATGAATGATGGAATATGTCCTGAGTCAATCATATTCCTCAAAACAGCATTTTTACCCACTAAATGACTTTGTCCAACATATTCGTCAAGTGTGTGTGGGCGCATTCTTTCTGCTAATGGTTCCATTCTGTTCGTTATATTATAGCTGTATGCAAAGATAAGAATTCTATTTTATTTTAGCAACCACTTTGGTTGATTTTTCGTAACAGGTATATTTTTACTAAAATTTTCTTGCAAATTTAGTTTTTAGTATTTACTTTTGCACCGCTATCTATAAGGTATTGTTAATAAAAAGAAGATATGAAGCAACAAGAAAAATCACTTTCATTGAAGAATTTAACAAAATCTACAGTTTGGAATATTCAAGAGAATGATGTATTCCGATTGTGGGCTCAAGCAGAACGTGATGCTGACCTAAAAGATAATGAAAACCATTATCTAGATATTATTAAAAGTGCTTTTACTATTGAAGAAATTAGAGTAGATAAGAAAGAAATAGTAGATAAGTATGAAGAACGCGGTTATAAAGTTGGACAAGTAAGGTTAGACGATGGAGTTGTCGCAAAATGGGCAATAAAGAAAAAACCAATAAATCGGATATCTGACCTCACTAAAGACAATATTCATCATATTTCTGCAAGAAAACTTATAGAAGTTCTCGAAAGAAATTTCGGTGGTGGTTGGGATAGTTTATCAAAAAATGTGCAAGATATTATTTTGAGTGCCTTTGAAGTTACAACAACAACTTTACCAACTACCCGATTGAAACAAAAAGGCGGATTGTATGAAAAGAAAATCTCAGATGGATACGAAGTTCTCGAGATAAATAAAGGTGGTTGGACAGAAGCTATTTTTGTGAAAGATGTAGCAAACACTGTAGATGATAGCGATATTGAACTCGATAAAATGAAAACGCACATTTCAGAGGAGGAAGAAACTGATTTTGATGATGTAGACGATGATGATTTTCCAAAGGAATCTGATGATGAAACCGATGATGAAGATTTTGACGATGATAAATTCATAGAAGAAAGTTATAGAACTACATTTGAAACAGACCCCGAAGACCTTGATATACAAGCAGAAGATATAACAGACGACAGTTTTTAAATTTTAAAGAAACGGTATAGATATCTGCAATAAAAAGAAATAGGTGGGACGTTTTCTCATACCTGTCTTATACAATTCGTAAAAAGATATTAATTTTTCTGCAGATTAAAACTTGCTGAAATTGTAATAATTATGACGGATTCGATAGTGCATTGTAATAATGACCTATCTCCCTAATAATTCAACTTAAATCGGTTATTGGAATAGTGACGAAACACTTTTTCAATAACCGATTTACTTTATACCAGTTATTGAAAAATAATATACTGCAATGTTTATATCAAATGCAATATAAA
>NZ_GL982513.1:1723260-1753636 GCF_000220255.1 Prevotella pallens ATCC 700821 | reverse complement strand
TTATTTTCTTATTATAAATTCTGAATAGTCTTCAGTCTTTTGAATTTTCCAGATTTTACTATTCATTTCTTCTGTTATATTAGATATTTCTTTAGACCTTCTTTTTTGTTATACGTGCTATATAACGGGGCACAAAATAACAAATAATGTTAGAATAATATGCACTTATTTTCCTGCGATGAAATAAATTGGCGAAGAAAAGTTTTATCAGGCGCAATAAAAGTTCTTTACTGTTATTCTTCTGTTTTTATAGAATATTTTAGTTTCTATTATAAAAAACAGTATATTAAGTGGAAGTTCATTAGTTTTTTACTATCTTTGCAAGTTGAAAATTGGTTCCTTCCACACAGGAACAATAAATAAAAAGAAATAATCGTGACTGAGACAAAGTACATTTTCGTAACAGGCGGTGTAGTTTCCTCACTTGGAAAGGGAATAATCTCGTCGTCTATTGGAAAACTTCTTCAAGCAAGAGGTTACAATATTACTATCCAAAAGTTCGATCCTTATATTAATATAGATCCAGGAACATTAAATCCCTATGAACATGGTGAATGCTATGTTACAGTTGATGGTATGGAAACCGATCTTGATTTAGGACATTATGAGAGATTTACAGGAATTCAAACTACAAGAGCCAATTCTATGACGACAGGACGCATTTATAAAAGCGTCATTGATAAAGAAAGACATGGAGATTATCTTGGAAAAACAATTCAAGTAGTACCTCATATTACCGATGAAATAAAGCGGAATATCAAACAGTTAGGTCAAAAATACCATTACGACTTTGTTATTACAGAGATTGGTGGAACAATAGGCGATATAGAATCAGCTCCTTTTCTAGAGGCTATCAGACAAATGAAGTGGGAATTAGGAAAACGTGCCATAAATTTGCATCTTACATACGTTCCTTATCTTAGTGCTGCCGGCGAATTGAAAACAAAACCAACACAGCACAGTGTAAAAGAACTACAAAGTGTAGGTATTCAGCCCGATATTTTGGTTTTACGCACAGACAGACATCTTGATAACGATATCCGAAAGAAGGTAGCAGCTTTCTGTAATGTAGATTTAGACTGTGTTGTGCAAAGCGAAAATATGCCAAGCATATACGAAGTTCCAGTAAATATGCAGGCACAAGGTCTTGATGCAGCAATATTGCGTAAATGTGGAGAAGAAGTAAAACCAGCTCCAACATTAGGACCATGGAAAAACTTCCTTGATAAATTGCGTAGTGCAACAAAAGAAGTGCACATTGGACTTGTTGGAAAATACGATTTACAAGATGCTTATAAAAGTATTCGTGAAGGACTTTTACAAGCAGGAACTTACAACGACCATAAAACTATTCTGCATTTTGTAAATTCAGAACATCTAACAGAAGCAAATGTAGCCGAAAAATTGAAAAATCTTGATGGAGTAGTTGTATGTCCAGGATTTGGACAACGAGGTATCGAGGGAAAATTAGTGGCTATAAAATATACCAGAACGAATAATATACCAACTTTTGGTATATGTTTAGGAATGCAAATGATGGTAATAGAGTTTGCACGCAACGTTTTAGGATATAAAGATGCTAATTCGCGCGAAATGGACGAGAAAACCGAACATAATGTTATCGACATTATGGAAGAACAAAAGAATATTACCAATATGGGAGGTACAATGCGCCTTGGTGCTTATGAGTGCGTATTACGACAAAATTCTCGTGTATTTAATATTTATAAACAAGCATGTATTAGTGAACGACACCGCCATAGATACGAATTCAATAACGATTTTGAAAAAGAATTTGAAGAAAATGGAATGATGTGTGTTGGACGCAATCCAGAAAGTGATCTTGTGGAGATAGTAGAAATACCATCTTTAAAATGGTTTATTGGTACACAATTCCACCCAGAATATCAATCAACCGTACTAAAACCACATCCACTTTTCCTCGATTTTATTAAGACGGCAATAGATAATAAGAAAAAATAAGAAATGGATAAAAATACTATCACAGGGTTTGTGCTTATGGCCCTGGTACTTTTTGGTTTTGCATGGTGGCAAACTCCTTCAGATGAAGAAATTGCTCAGGAACGTGTTGAGTTTGTAAAAGATTCTATTGCAAAAGCTCAAAAAATAGCAGAGCAAAAGCAAGAAGCTTCTAAAGCGGCAAATAAAACAAATACAGCTAATACAGATACAACATCTTTATTCTATACAGCAACAAAAGGTGTTGCAAAAGATATTGTGTTGCAAAACTCAAAAATAGCACTCACATTTAATACAAAAGGTGGAGTAGTAAGAAAAGTTATTATAAAGGGATACAAAGGACATAATGTTGCAAGTAAAGATCGCAAAACAGATAAAAATTATGTAACCCTTTTCGATGAGGCAGATCAGAATTTAAATTTCATTTTGGCTACTAAGAACCAAAATATTGAAACACAAAATCTTTATTTCACCCCTTCAAATTTAACCGACTCTACACTAACATTAACAGCTGCTGCTGGAAATGGTAAAACACTGACCTTAGATTATAAACTAACCAAAAATTATATGTTGCGTTTAGATGTAAAGGCAACAGGAATGAATGGTTTGTTTAATCCTGGGAAAAATCAATTAATTGTAGATTGGCAAGATAAATGCAAGCAACAAGAACTTGGACATTCTTTTGAAAATCGTTATGCAACAGTTACTTATAAAAAAACTGGTGGTGGCGTAGAACATCTAAGTGAAGCACAAGACGATGATAAAAAAACAGAAGAAATGATCGATTGGGTTGCATTTAAAAATCAATTCTTCTCTGCAGTAATCATTTCTAAAGATGGTTTCACTACAGGTGCCAATTTAAAAAGTACACCTTTAGCAAAAGAGACACACTATCTGAAATCATATCAAGCAAATTTAAGCACCATATTCGATCCAACTGGCGTAAAAGCTTCAGACTTCGAATTTTACTTCGGACCAAATGATTTCCGTTTATTGCAAAGTATCGATAAAGAAAGTCATTTTGGAAAAGATCTTGAAATGCAACAATTGGTAAACCTTGGTTGGCCTTTATTCCGTATTATTAATCGTTGGTTTACAATCTATGTGTTTGACTGGTTAAGCAAATTCTTCCCAATGGGTGTGGTATTAATTCTCATTACATTGCTTTTGAAGTTTATTACTTATCCAATGGTAAAGAAGAGTTATATGAGTTCTGCTAAAATGCGCGTACTAAAACCAAAACTTGACGAGGCAACAAAGCAGTACAATAAACCAGAAGACCAGATGAAGAAACAGCAAGCAATGATGCAAATGTATTCTGAATATGGCGTTAGTCCATTGTCAGGTTGCTTGCCTATGCTTATTCAGATGCCTATTTGGATTGCGATGTTCAATTTTGTTCCAAATGCAATACAGTTACGAGGTGAAAGTTTCTTATGGATAAACGATTTAAGTACATACGATCCTATTATTTCGTGGAATCACAATCTGTGGTTAATTGGAGATCACCTTTCATTAACTTGTATTCTTTTCTGTTCTGCTAATATTCTTTATACATGGTTTACAATGCAACAACAGAAAGACCAAATGGTTGGACAACAAGCCGACCAGATGAAAGTAATGCAGTATATGATGTTTTTAATGCCTGTATTCTTCTTCTTTATGTTTAATGACTATTCTTCTGGTTTGAATTTCTATTATTTTGTATCGTTGTTCTTCTCAGCTGCTATAATGTGGACATTGCGTAAAACAACGAATGACGGGAAGTTACTATCAATATTGGAAGCTCGACGTGAGGAAAATAAGAAAAATCCAAAGAAAAAAAGCGGATTAGCTGCACGTATGCAGGCTATTCAGGAGATGCAACAAAAACAACAGGCAGAATTAGAGCGCAAAAGGCAGAACCTAAATAAAAATAAATAACTAAAATTATGAACAAAAATGTTTCAATTGCTATTACAGCTGCACTTGTTATGAATGGTGGAATTGTAAATGCTCAAGAAGCAACCAACATCGGAAAGCATAACATAACACTTAGTAAAGATGTTATGACTCCCGAAACATTGTGGGCTATGGGACGAATTGGGAGTGCACAAGCTTCTCCTGATGGTAATAAAATTGTTTACCAAGTGGGTTACTATAGTGTAAAAGAAAATAGAGGACACCAAGTAATCTGTGTAATGGATTCCGATGGACAGAATGTACGTCAGCTAACAACATCTGCAAAGAGCGAAGGAAGTCCTGTATGGTTAGATAACCATACCATTGCTTTTCTTCTTGATGGACAAATTTGGTCTATGAATTCTGATGGAACTAATCGTAAAAAGCTTTCATCTTCAGATATAGAAATAGAAGGATTCCGCTTCTCGCCAGATGGAAAGAAGGTTCTACTTATAAAGAGTATACCTTATTATGGTACAATTAAGAAAAATCCTTCCGACCTTCCAAAAGCTTCGGGTCGTCTTATAACAGATATGAACTATCGCCATTGGGATCATTATGTAGAAACTATAGCACACCCGTTTGTTGCAGAAGTTACTGCCAATGGTATTAGTAAGAACGATGTGGATATTATAGAAGGTGAACCTTACGAAAGTCCACTTGCACCATTTGGTGGAATAGAACAATTCGATTGGAGTAAAGATTCAAAACAGATAGCCTATACTTGTAGAAAGAAAGAAGGTGTGAAATATGCAGTATCAACCGATGCAGACATATACCTTTACAATATAGACACAAAGAATACAGTGAATTTATGTAAACCTGCTGATTATGTTGAGCCAGAAATAAATATGACAAAGTCGCTTCGTAATCAAAAGGTGAATCATCAAAATGGCGATTTCAATGTAGGTTACGATGTAAATCCTAAGTTCTCTCCTGATGGAAAGTATATTGCATGGCAAAGTATGAAGAACGATGGGTATGAAAGCGATCGTAATCGTCTTTGTGTTTACGACTTTAGTACGGGGAAAAAGACTTATGTAACAGAAAAGTTCGATTCGAATGTAGATGATTATGTTTGGGCTCCAAATTCAAAAGAACTTTATTTTATAGGTGTTTGGCATGCAACAGTAAATGTATATCAAACTAATTTGAAGGGCGAAGTTAAACAATTAACAGATGGCGATCATAACTATGTTTCAATTGCACTCTTAGGCAATAGTGGTAAGAAATTATTAGGATTGCGTCAAAGTATAAAAAGTGCAAACGAAATATTTGCCATTATACCAGCAAAGAAAGATAAACAAAGCGAACAAGTACAGTTGAGTTTTGAAAATAAACATATTTATGACCAACTTGCACTTGGTGATGTTAAATCTCGTTGGGTAAAAACTACTGATGGAAAAGATATGTTGGTATGGATTATTACTCCTCCTCATTTCGATCCTAATAAAAAATATCCTGCTCTTCTTTTCTGTGAAGGTGGACCACAAAGTCCAGTATCACAATTCTGGAGCTATCGTTGGAATTTCCAAATAATGGCTGCAAATGGTTATGTTGTAGTTGCACCAAATCGTAGAGGGTTGCCAGGTTTTGGTAGCGAATGGAATGAAGAGATTAGTGGCGATTGGACAGGTCAATGTATGAAAGATTATTTATCGGCAATAGACGATGCAGCAAATAATCTTCCATTTGTAGATAAAGATAGGTTAGGTGCTGTTGGTGCATCATTCGGAGGTTTCTCTGTTTATTATTTGGCAGGACACCATAACAAACGTTTCAAAGCATTCATTTCGCACGATGGAGCATTCAACCTTGAAAGTATGTATACCGATACTGAAGAAGCTTGGTTTAGCAATTGGGAATACGATGATGCATATTGGAATAAGGATCGCACAGCAGCTGCAACTCGTACATACGAAAATAGTCCACATCTTGATGTAGATAAGTGGGATACTCCTATTCTTTGCATTCATGGAGAAAAAGATTATCGTATTAATGCAACACAAGGAATGGGAGCATTTAATGCAGCTCGCTTACGTGGTATTCCTGCCGAGTTATTACTCTTCCCTGATGAGAACCATTGGGTATTGAAACCACAAAACAGTGTATTATGGCAACGTACATTCTTTAACTGGCTCGACCGTTGGTTGAAGAAATAAATACAAAAGAAACTTTTATCAATAATAAGAAAAACAATTATATATTATGACAGAACAAATTAAAAAAACTCTTAGAGACTCTGCTGCTGCACGTTGGACAGCTCTTTTACTCTTATCGTTGGCAATGTTCTGTTCCTACATCTTCGTAGACATTTTGTCTCCAATCAAAGACTTGATGCTTACTCAAAGAGGTTGGGACTCAACAGCATTCGGAACAATGCAGAGTTCAGAAACATTCTTAAATGTATTTGTATTCTTCCTTATCTTCGCAGGTATCATTCTCGACAAGATGGGTGTTCGTTTTACGGCTCTTCTTTCTGGTGCTGTTATGCTTACAGGTGCATGTATTAAGTATTATGCTATCAGCGAAAGCTTTATGGGAAGCCAACTCGAAGTCTGGTTTAATCAGAATCTAAATCATATTCCTTTGTTTGAACAATTAGGCGTTTCTCCTTTCTACGAAGGAATGCCTGCATCTGCAAAGTTAGCAGCTATTGGTTTTATGCTCTTCGGTTGTGGAACTGAGATGGCTGGTATTATGGTTTCACGCGGTATTGTGAAATGGTTTAAAGGAAAAGAAATGGCACTTGCAATGGGTTCTGAAATGGCATTTGCTCGTTTAGGCGTTGCTACTTGTATGATATTCTCTCCTTTCTTTGCAAAATTAGGTGGTAATGTTGATGTATCTCGTTCAGTAGCTTTTGGTGTTGTTCTTATTTGTATTGCTGTAATGATGTTTGTTGCTTATTTCTTTATGGATAAGAAACTTGACTCTCAAACAGGTGAAGCGGAAGAACAAGAAGAACCATTTAAGATTAGCGATCTTGGTCAGATACTTGGAAGTATGGGTTTCTGGTTGGTATCTTTGCTTTGTGTACTTTATTATTCTGCAATCTTCCCATTCCAGAAGTATGCAGTAAATATGTTGCAGTGTAATCTTACCTTTACTCCCGTTGACAAGGAATCTTTCTGGGCTTCAACAGAGGTAACCATTATACAGTATGGTATTATGTTGGTAGTAGCTATTACTGCATTTATGTTCAACTTTATGAAGAATAAGAAAGTTAAGTACTCTATTCTTTCTCTATCGGTTGTTTTCTTAATTGCTTATTGCTATATGGGTTATATGCGTCAGTCTGCAGAATCTATCTTTGCAGTATTCCCATTGTTGGCAGTAGGTATCACACCTATTCTTGGTAGCTATGTAGACCATAAAGGTAAGGCTGCTACTATGCTAATCTTGGGTGCTTTATTACTCATTAGCTGCCACCTTACATTTGCATTTATCCTTCCAATGTTTAAAGGGCATGCTATTGGTGGTGTAATAGTTGCTTATTTAACAATTCTTGTCCTCGGAGCCTCTTTCTCACTTGTTCCTGCTTCGTTGTGGCCAAGTGTTCCTAAACTTGTCGATCCAAAGATTATAGGTTCTGCATACGCACTTATATTCTGGATTCAGAACATTGGTTTATGGTTGTTCCCATTGCTAATTGGCAAAGTACTCGACAATTCTAATGTTGGAGAAACCGACCCTACTAAATACGATTATACCAATCCGTTGCTTATGTTAGCCGGTCTTGGTGTTGCTGCATTGATTATAGGTATTATCCTAAAGGCTGTAGACAAGAAGAAGGGTCTTGGTTTGGAAGCACCAAACATAACCGAATAAAGTAATTTGCAATTCTATAGGTTATAAAGATTGGGCCAATACGGTCCAATCTTTTTTGTTTCTTGTTAGTGTTATTGATAATGTTTGTTTTTATTAACCTATAAATAGGTATATATAATTGCCTTGCATAACACGCAAAAACCGACTTGAAGGTTGTTTGTCTTACCAAATTATTGTATTTTTGCATCGTAATATTAATGTTTTAATTGTAAACGATACTGTAAAAGAATGAAGATCTACAATCAGCGAGAAGCACAGCAACGCATTAACGACCTTGCAAACGCTGACAAACCATTTGTTTTTGTCATTAGCTACAATATGCAACAAGCATATATAGAGGAGATTGAACACATTGATGCTTCTGAAATGCTTTATGCTTTTCCTACGATAAACAATGTTCCAAACAACGAAGTTGTAAATAATAAGCCTGTTGAATGGCATTTAAAAGTACCTAATAGAGCGAAGTATCAACGCAGTATTGAATACGTGAAGGCTAACCAACGTAATGGGAATTGCTATTTGGCAAACTTAACTTGCAAAATTCCTGTCCAAACAAATCTTACGATGCGAGATATATTCCTGCGTTCCACTGCCAAATACCGTTGTTGGATTAAAGATAAGTTCGTATGCTTTTCTCCAGAAATATTCGTCCGCATTGAAGGTGAAACCATTCATTCGTTTCCAATGAAAGGTACTATTGCTGCTAGTGTGCCCAATGCAGCCAATGTGTTAATGAACAATGCGAAGGAAGCTGCAGAACATGCAACTATTGTAGACTTGATACGAAACGATTTAAGCATTGTTGCCAACAAAGTAAGCGTAGAGAAGTATCGATACTTCGACAAGCTAACCACGAATAAAGGCGATATCCTGCAAACAAGTTCCGAAATAGTGGGACAGCTTCTCCCATATTATCGTACGAACATAGGCGAAATGCTTTTTAACCTGCTGCCTGCTGGTTCAATTACAGGTGCACCAAAACCCATAACTACTCGTATAATTGCAGAAGCCGAACACTACGAGCGTGGTTTCTACACGGGGATAATGGGACATTGGGCGAATGGAAACCTTGATAGTGCTGTAATGATACGTTTTATTGATACCGATGGAAAGCAACTTTTCTACAAAGCAGGGGGAGGAATTACAGCACAGAGCAACAACAACGATGAGTATAACGAGATAATAGAAAAGGTATATGTGCCAATTTATTGAGACAATGTGTGTGGAGCAGGGCAGAATAATAAATCTCGACTACCATTTAGCACGAGTAATGCGCACACGAAAACATTTTTGGAATGTGCAGACGCCAATCCCCGTAAACAGACTTTTAGCCATTGCAGCCACACAAACAGAAAGGGCAAAGCTACGTTTTGAATACGATGGCTACAATATATACAACCTTTCTTGTACACCTTATAATATAAAAAAGGTGGAAACACTTAGGTTAGTAATTAACGACGACATAGAGTACACA
Organism: Prevotella pallens ATCC 700821; assembly: GCF_000220255.1. Lineage (GTDB taxonomy): Bacteria > Bacteroidota > Bacteroidia > Bacteroidales > Bacteroidaceae > Prevotella > Prevotella pallens. The sequence continues at coordinate 1,744,410 of NZ_GL982513.1, read as the reverse complement.
TATAAAAATACCAATCGTTGTGTTCTTAACCAACTTAAATCGCAAGCAGATGGAGCAGACGAAATAATTATTGTGAAACGAAACCACATAACCGATACGTCTTATACCAATATTGCTCTTTTCGATGGAACACAATGGGTAACACCTTCAACGCCTTTACTTAACGGTACCCGACGTGCCCAATTGATCGATGCAGGACGGTTGATAGAACAAGAAGTGTGTATAACCAACCTAAGTTCGTTTCAATCTATATCGCTCATCAATGCAATGATGGATCTAAACGAACTTGTATTGCCAATATCAAGCATTGTGGGTTAATGTAGAGTTTACTATCTTTTCCTATCTTATAAAATTACTTATATCTTGTTTCTTCCTCATCATTGTTATTGCATATAGATTTTTTCTTCTACCTTTGCACTTATCAATAATTCCACATTGTAAAACAATAAAACTATAGCGATACAGCTTATAGTGTTGTACATAATGGTTAAGAAGAATTATTGGAGTATTTAAAGCAATCAGATTAGTAGACTCTTTTTAAAGACAACAAAAGCTTAAGAAACAAGCGACACACTTAAAGTAAACTACATATATAAGAATATGATAAAATTAGTACAACAAATAAAGCAGAACCTTTTTGATGGTTACGACAACGATTGTTGGGATAAAACATTCGTGGTTGGTGGTAAGGAAATAAGGTTACTTGATATATACAACAATCCGTTATGGAAGTTGAAAGATAGAATAAGTATAAACGACTTTAACACAGTGGTTGCTTCGGAAAACTTAAAGTCAGATAATATTGTTATCGATTCGTATAAAACGTCCAAAGGTTTAAGTACATATTATCTGTTCAATAATACTCTCCTCTATATATTCTCTTTTGTAGAATGGCAACCAACACGGTTTATCTTGAATATAGAAAGTATTTGGGAGATAGAGTAAAAACATTTTATTGCCCTTTTAGAATACAATACTTATAATTCATTTATTATAGCTTTCTCCGTATTCAATATTTGCCGATTTGCGCTTTAAAGAAAGAAGAGCAAATAAAAAGTTATACATTTACAATAATGAATAGGGCGATATAAGAAAGAAAGTTTACACACAAGATATTTTCTAATTCTATTGATATAATAAAAAAATCATAATTCTCATCAGAATAATTCTCTTTCAGATATTACGATATAAGCCTATAACAGTTGTTTTTTTTGTGATATCTAATTTGCAACTGATAGATATCTGAGACGAATGCGATAGATATCTAAGACGAGCGTTACAGATATCTGAGATGAGAGTAGCAAAAAAACTGACAGTTTTTCTAAATTTCTGAGGTGTTCTATTTGGTTTGTGAGTAAAAAAGTAAACACTATTAATAATTTCTCCATCTATATTCTACAGGGCCTTTATAATACCTATACAATGCATTCAATCGAACTAAATATCTTGTATTTTGTCAGAACAATTCGCATATTGTAGATTCTACCTTATTGTGCAGCCAATCTCTTTGTGAACTTTTTGTTCGGACTATTTTTTTTATGTAAATTTGCACCTATACTTAAAAATGAAATGGTGATTACCATTCTTATCTTAAATATTTAAATTATGGCGTTGCAAAGCCCATCTATAATGATGAAACGAATACAATCGACACTTTTTGGAGTTCTAATGTGTGCAACATCGTTTGCCCAATATGTGCCACCAACGGTGAAAGATACAACCAGAGTAGGAATTCTTAACAATATCAACTATAAAGTAGAGATGCAAGGTAGCTTCTCTAATACTAAAACGCCTCTGTGGCTAAATGCTAATAAATACGGACTTAGTTCGCTTGAGAAAACAAATGGTTATATTCGTACTGCTGTTTATCGACCTTTGTCTGTAGACGATGGACACAAATGGGGGATAGGCTATGGAGTTGATGTAGCAGTTCCTTTAAATTACACCAGCAATTTTGTAGTTCAGCAAGCATACATAGAAGGGCGTTGGCTGCACGGTACACTTACTATTGGGGCAAAACAACAGCCAGTGCAATTAAAGAACAATAGTTTAAGCTCTGGTTCGCAAACCTTAGGCATTAATGCGCGCCCCGTCCCACAAGTTCGTATAGCATTGGCAGACTATTGGACGCTACCTTTTGCTAATGGTTGGTTGCACTTGAAGGGACATATTGCCTACGGGAAAATGACTGACGATAATTGGCAACACAACTTTACCAATCGGCAGAATAAATATGCCGACAATGTGCTCTATCATTCTAAAGCAGGCTATCTTAAATTAGGCAACGATGAGGTGTTCTGTCCTTGGTCGTTAGAGGTTGGTTTAGAAATGGCCTCACTGTTTGGTGGCACTGCCTATCGTCCTATTGCCGGTGGTGGAATGGAGACTTTAAAGGGCGAAACAGGATTGAAAGCTTTTTGGAAAGCCTTTCTGCCAGGAGGAGCAGATATTGGCGAAACCACTTATCAAAATGCAGAAGGCGACCAATTGGGGTCGTGGGTAGCACGCTTAAAATACGAAGGCGAAATGAATAGCTATTCTCTTTATGCCGATAAATTCTTTGAAGACCACTCTGGAATGTTCTTCCTCGACTACGATGGCTACGGTACTGGCAATGAATGGCAGCAAAAAAAGAAACGTCGCTATCTTACATACGGAATGAAAGACTGGTTGTTAGGATTCGAATATCATCGCCGTGCAGACAGTTGGTTGAATACCATAGTGTTAGAGTACATTTATTCAAAGTATCAAAGTGGACCAATCTATCACGACCATACACAAACCATTGCCGACCATATTGGTGGAAACGACGACTATTACAACCATTACATTTATCCAGGCTATCAGCATTGGGGGCAGACTATGGGAAATCCACTCTATCGTTCGCCCATCTATAATGACAATGGAAAAATAGAGTTTACCGATAATAGATTTGTAGCATACCATCTTGGACTGGCAGGTGCTCCAACCGAGTATGTTAATTGGCGAATGCTTGCCTCTTTGCAAAAAGGTTTAGGAACCTATACGGAACCTTATTCTAGAGAACGCCACAATGTTAGCATTTTAGCAGAAGTAGGCTATAAAGCGCATAGTATTTCTGCAACGTGGCTAAACGGAATAGATATAAAAGCAGCATACGGAATGGATTTTGGCTCTATTCTTGGTGGTATTAATTATGGTTTCCAGCTAACAATAACTAAGACTGGAGTATTTAATTTCTAAATATATGAGAATAAAAAACATAAAACTAACCTTGTGGTCGTTCATAGTTATGCTTTGCTTTTCGGCTTGTACTCTAGAGAGCGACAGTAAGGCAGCAGGCGATTTGGCAGGAATGTGGCATTGTGTTTATATAGAAAAAGGTGCGGCAAGCGTAGAACTGAAAGATCAAAAAGTATATTGGTCGTTTCAAGGAAATCTGTTATTGCTAGAAGATAAAGCAGGCAACCACAGTAGAATATTGTATCATTTTACAAAGAATGGTAACACCTTAGAACTGAAAGAACCTTACCGCTACGACCGTGAGAATGGCGATGAACTACTTACTACACCTTCTCTTTTAAGCTTCTATGGCATCGACACTTTGGCTATAACATTTACCATTCAGCAGTCAGAAAATACAATGGCACTTGTAAGCAACAATGTAACGTTGTACTTCAAGCGATTTTAATAAAAGCTTAGTCAGAGTTTAACTAATCTTCTTGAAAAGGCTGTTTGTTGTTGCGTTTAATAATAGGGTTCAGCACGAATACATTGAGCAGAACAAAAAGTGTAATGTCTATCAAAATAATGATAGTAGGACTTATCCAACAGAACATTACCGTATTCAGAATAATAAATGCAATGGCAAGCGCTAAGATAGCTATTAATGCCTGGTGTTGCGTAAGTCCTGTTCGCATAAACTTGTGGTGAATGTGGTTTTTGTCTGGGTGAAATATACCATGTCCGTGCATTATTCTAACAATAATTACACGACAAACATCGAATATTGGTATAATGAGCAAGGTTATTGAGAAAAGAATAGAACCTTTTCGGTAAGCCATAACGTTTGGATTAACCATACAGAACTTTACGAGCAATACACCAAGTATATAGCCTAACGTGAGTGAGCCTGAGTCGCCCATAAATATTTTCCTATTCTTTTCTAACTTTCCAAAGATATTATAATAAAGAAAAGGTACCAAGACACCCATTAAACCAGCTATCAATATGCAGTAAATCCACATTCCTTCTACGATAAAACAATAAAAGAACCCCCCCAATGCTATAAACGATAAACTGGCAGAAAGTCCATCGATTCCATCAATCAGGTTAGTGGCATTCATAATAAATACCAATATAAATACAGTTAGCGGTGCTCCCACCCAAAAAGAAATGCAGTGTATGCCCATAAAGCCATACAAGTTGTTTATGAAGAGCCACGATATTGGAAGTAGAGATGACACAAAGATTTGTACAATAAACTTCTTTTTAGCTTTAACACCAAATATATCATCAATGAGTCCTGTAACATAGATAACGGCTAAACCCACTGCAAAATAAATGGTCCACGGACTAATTTCTATTTTTTTTCCGTTATAAGCAAACGACCATACAAGCAGCGCAACAATAGTAGCAGCAAGCATACTGGGTAGAAACGAAACTCCACCTAATCGTGGAATAGCTTGTTTGTGCACTTTTCGCGAATCAGGAATATCGTATAAGTTCCTGTTCTTACAGAAGTTCAAGATGCGAGGAATAAAGAAAAAACCGCACACAATGCTTAAGCTAAAAGCAATAAGGCTAACTATTATATAGATGTATATGCTCATGTTACTATAAAAACTCTTTACAGGTTTAATTACATAACACGTTTTTCCGTCTTTTATTGTCTATAATATAAAATTAATGGTAAAACATTAAAATATTTTTTAAGCTTGTGCGTTATAAGAACAATAACTGGAAAACAGTAAACTATAAGAATGAAGATTTCAATCATAACAGCTACATATAATAGCGAAGCAACTATTGCCGATACAATAAACTCTGTATTAAGTCAAGATTATTCTGATATAGAGTATTTGGTAATAGATGGAGGTTCGTCTGATGCAACTTTAGATATTGTGAAAGCCAACGCTTCGAGATTTGGTGGAAGACTTCGTTGGATATCTGAGAACGATCATGGAATATACGATGCTATGAATAAAGGTATAAGAATGGCTACAGGCGATATTGTTGGTATTCTTAATTCTGATGACTATTACACAAGCAACGATGTGTTGTCTACCTATGCAAATGCCTTTAGAACAAGTAAGGTAGATGCCGTTTATGGCGATATTCATTTTATACGCGATGGACAACCGCACAAAGTTGCCCGATACTATTCTTCTAAAATATTCCGTCCAACATTGTTAAGATTTGGCTTTATGCCTGCTCACCCTTCTTTCTATGTTCGGCGTTCTGTTTACGAACAAGCAGGAAACTATAGTCTTGACTATAAAATTGGGGCAGACTTTGAAATGATGGTACGTCTGTTTAAGAAACATCGCATAAGTTATAAATATATTCAGAAAGATATGGTAACAATGCGTATGGGTGGTGCGAGCACAAGTGGAGTAAGTAGTCATAAGCTATTGCTAAAAGAAGACGCGCGTGCTTGCAGAGAAAACCGTATCTATTCTAATACGTTTCTAATAGCCTTAAAATACTTTTATAAAATATTCGAATTTAAGTTTTAGAACTCCTATTAAAATTGATTTAATTCGATATAGTTGCTGTTGATAAGCTTTTATTCAGTTCTGTCTCCGTATAATTCTCTTATATGGTTCAATATTGGCTTAACATCTTTTGTCTGATTTCCTATTTTAATACTCCCATTATCAATACCTACTAAAACCTGATAAGGTGAGAACAATGTTCCTTTTTTAAATGGGTCTAAGCCTAAATCAAGAAGTTTAATGATATTTGGAGTATAATCGATATCGTGTGCTAAAGCATATCCAAGCAAAGGAGGCTCAACCTGAATATTGATATTGGGATTGGACAATAGATAATTGAACATTTCATAGTTCTTAGAAGTAATGCAGTAATGGAGTGCAACATGCCCATTTATATCCGGTTTGTTTATATCTGCACCTAATTCTATTAGTCGTTTTGCATACCCATTTGCAAAAGGAAAGTCAACCATTACATTACTATAGTTGATAATACATTCTAAAAAGGCGCTCGTTCCTCTTTCGCTAACAGCATCAATTCCACCATGATTATTTAAGTAAGAAAGAAAATCTTCAAAGCTAACTCCATCACTAAACAGAGTGAAAATATCGATTACCTTGAAATCACTTTTTTTATTTATCTTATTTGTTTTCATAATAGCCCATAATATATTTAGCGCTTACAGAAGGCTAATACTTTTTCTTCAAACAACTTGTAGTCAGAATAGAAATCTTTAAGAAGTTTTTTTCTGTTTTCTTCATATTCTTCTTTATCAAAGGAATTGAGATATTCCTTTATATTTTCCGCCAGATTGGTTGTATTGCTTATAGCAAGTCCTAATTTATAGTCTTTAGTATATTTGCCTTGAATGGTGTCAGCGGTTGTTATCATTGGTTTTCGGAAAAATATAGAATTATAGAAACGGTTTGACAATGCTGTATCGTGCGATAGTTTGCGCGGATAGAAAATATTCATTATCGTGCTTCTCTGTATAATCGAAGCCTCATCTTTCTTATCGTAATAACCAGAGAATACAACGTGTTTATAACTTCCTTCTTTGGCAAATTCTTCCAATCGCGGAGCATCAATACCTCTGCCAACAAACGAAACAATGAAGTCTTCTTCGTTGCCTAATGCTTCAATTATGGCTGCGTTCTGTTCGTAATCCCTAATTCCGCCAATTGTTAGAACATTAATTTGCTTAGAGCTGATGGAGTACGATAAATCGTTATCATCAATAGCTTGCTTCAATATATTTATATCAAAGTTATGACTTAATACAGACTCACAGACATTGGGTAGGCATTTTATAAAACCTGGCGACGAAACAATATGTAAAGCTGCCAATCTCATAAGTCCCTCGTATATACCTTTGAAATTTTGTTCAATGGATAAATCGCGATAATCTAGTATAAATTCATTCTTATAGTGCTTCTTTAAGAACGACTTTAAGAAGATTGCTACTTGAGGACCAAAAACGATTAGCTTGTCGTATTGCTCTTTTTTGATAGTCTTACGCAAAAACCTTGAATAGTCCCAATAGTATAATAGCTTGGCTATTTTATTTGCCTTGTCGTCTATCTTGCGGGTATATCTGTATGCAGCTTTTTCTTTAAGTCCTCTCTTGTCAGGATAAATAATATCGTATTGAATATTGTTTTTGTCTAATATGTCAGTATAAATCTTGACGTAAGGACAAAAATAAATGTTAGTTGGTAACAGTAGTCCAAGCTTCATAATGAATTCTATTTATAGACTTAACAAGATATTGACGATTCTTTCACAGGCTTTCCCGTCTCCATAAGGATTAATAGCCTTTGCCATTTGCTGATAGTGGTTGTGGTTTGTCAATAGTTTGCTTACGTTGCTGACAATTTTTTCTTTGTCAGTTCCAACAAGAATGACGGTTCCTGCCTCAACGGCTTCGGGGCGTTCGGTAGTATCTCGCATTACCAACACTGGCTTTTTAAGGCTCGGAGCCTCTTCTTGTATTCCGCCACTATCTGTTAAAACAATGTCAGCCTTTTCCATCATATATATGAAACTGAGGTATTCCAATGGCTCTATAAAGAACATATTGGAGAAATGCGACAGGTCGTTGCCCAATACCTCGTGTATAGATTTGCGCACATTGGGGTTAAGGTGCATAGGATATACGAAGTCTACATCAGGGAATTGAGTTGAAAGTTCTTGAATAGCTTGTGCGATATGAATGAAGCCATTGCCAAGATTTTCGCGTCGATGCCCAGTTATTAAAACCATACGTCTGTTGCCTTGCAGTCTGTCAATATCGTAACCAAAAGTTTTTATTTCGTCTTTTAGTTCAATGTTTAACTGTTCATCAGACTTTATTTTATTAACTACCCAATACAAACTATCAATAACAGTATTTCCAGTAATATGGATTGTTTCTTCGTTTACTCCTTCATTTATCAAGTTCGTAGAACTTGTTGAAGTAGGGGAGAAGTTATAGTTTGAAATTCTACCTATTAACTGACGGTTTATTTCTTCAGGCCAAGGACTATATATATTATATGTGCGCAATCCTGCTTCAACATGTCCAACAGGTATTTGTTGATAGTATGCAGCTAAAGCAGCAGCCATAGAAGTAGTGGTATCGCCGTGAACCAATACAATATCGGGTTGAGTTTGTTTAAAGATATCTCGTAATCCCAATAAAACTTTACTTGTAATATCGTATAAGTCTTGACCTTTTTTCATAATATTCAGGTCATAATCGGGTTTTATTTTAAATATCGATAAAACTTGATCAAGCATTTCACGATGCTGCCCGGTTACACATACTATTGTTTTAACCTTATCACGATGTTTGTTTAGTTCTAATATAAGCGGTGCCATCTTTATGGCTTCTGGACGTGTCCCAAATGTCAGAAGTATTTTTTTCATAATATATTTTCCTTTATAGCATTTAAATAAGCATGACCATACTTTAAGTCTGGCTCAACATAATTACCTTCTCCCCATTCATTCCAAGATTTCAAGAATAGAATTTTATGTTCTTGTGGTTTGGTATCTATTATATTTAAAGCTTGTTCGATATGTTTTTTGAAATTCTCTGGTGTTGAGTTTACATATATACCTTCGCTATTTCCTGCGCGTGGTGTTCTGTCCCAGCCAGGTATAATCATAGGATAAACATTGTCCCATTTATCTTCAGGCGCAAAGAAATTGCTTACAACTTTAGAATAATCTAATTTGAGCGATGGCAAGAATGGAAGTTTCTTATGTAAAACTTGTTTCGCTATACGCATACTTTTGCCTTGATAACACATTTCTCCTCTCGATTTACCGTAAGAATTGATACCATCAAATCCTAAAGCAAGAATATTGTTATATACATCCTTACTATTTTTTAAATTAGGAATGACACGAACTAAAGTTCCATCAGTATTGCGTTTAATAGTTGAAGTATTAGCTATTTGAGCAATAAAATAGACTCCAGGTAATCCATTTTCTTTTGCCAGCTTTCTCCATATCTCCATAAAGATACTTACCTCTTTAAAATGGTAAGGATCATATATTACGAAAATAGGTTTCCCATCTATTGTAATATATCTCTTGTCTTTAAAAGCTGGAAGTACATAATTAAAATGTTTAGTATAATCTTCTTCTCCACCATATTCCATCGGAGCAATTACTTTGTTCTTTCCATCTTTCTGCCAAGTTTTTGTTGTCCATTCATGGTTTGCCCAGCAAAGGCAGAAAGGAAAGTCAGGCTTACCCAATTCCAATACTTCTTGAAAAGGACGCTGAAGTAGTAATCTGCCATTTCCCATCCAATAATGGTAATAGCAAAAGCCTTCAATGCCACATTCTCTTGCTAATGCTGCTTGTTGTTCTCTGACTTCGGGCAGACGTAAATCGTAGAAACCAAGGTCAGCAGGAATATGTGGTTGATAATGTCCTCTGAATTGTGGTTTTGCTTTTGCAACATTTGTCCATTCAGTAAAACCTTTACCCCATACCTCGTCATTTTCAGGAATAGGATGAAACTGTGGTAAATAATATGCTATAACTCTTGCTTTCATTATTTATTTTGTTTTTTAAGAGGAAATTTCTCGAGTAATGCTTCGTGATATTTTAAGTAATAATAAAGTAAAGCGAGCACAATAATGTTTAAGTTTCTTGTGTCTGAGTACGAAAACAGATACATTCCCCCTTGCGCACTTATACAGACAGTGAAATATAAAAGTAATAGTTGGTGCAGTTTTATCTTATTATTATTTGTCTTGTTTCTCTGAAAAGAATAGATAACGAAGAAGTTGAAAACTATAAATATTATTACTGCGAAGAAAGGACCAAAGTCAATGGTGAAGTCGCCTACAAATGTAGAAAAGACTTCATCGTTTATTTTTAGCTTTGAATAGATCTCTCGACGTTCAACATAATTCATAGAAGTTTTGGAATCTACTAATCTTTTAAACAGATTTAAAGTTCTATCACCATATCTAATTCCGTTATCATCTAAAGCATGGTTGTTGAAGTATATATTGCCTTGTCCAATATACCAATTGATAAAGGTTGCAACTCCAGCTTTTTCAGAACCAAAGCGACTGATAGTAATAGCTGCTACAGGTAATGTGATTATAACGATAAAAACAATTCCTATTTTCTTAATAACCGTATTGAGTTTTGGAGAAAGGTATTGTTTAAATAAAAAGTATCCGCAGATGATAGTTAAGAAAGCTAAGGCAACTCCACTTCTTTGTCCACGCATGATAGGCATAATCAAATTTATAACATTCGCAAAGAGGAGACCATAAATAATTTTATAGTTTTTCTTGCTCATAGTCATAAAGTAAAACAATAAGAAAATGCCGATATCAGAAAAAGAATTAAAGAGAATAGCTGGTAAATTACGAATGGCTCCACCTACATTTGAGGCATTGTCAATTTGCTCCATATAGGCTTTCTTTCCTGCTTCAGCATCTGTAAATATAGACATTAAGCCATTGCGGAAATCAGACACAATACCAGGTAAATTCAAAATAGCTACGACTATAATAATGAAAGCAATTATTCGTAAGATATTTGTTTTTGGGTAATCTATTCTATCGGTAGGATTGGCATGTTGATAGATAGCAGGTGTTAATGCTATCATCATCATCGTGTATAAATATAAATAAGGGAAGAGCGTTAATGGTTCATAGTTTGTAAGTTGTGGAATAGAATCATCGTTAATGGTCATAATTGAGAAGACCGCATAGATAATATACATAACAATGATGAAGCTACCAGCATCAAAATTCTTATTTTTATGTTGATACCAAATCAAAGTTATTACCCATAGTAATATGAGAAATGCAGATAGTATATAATTACTTTCAATTACCGACATATGCGTTTTGCTATAAATGAATTAACATAATTATAGATAATCTTCTTTTCTGTTTTGTTCGTTCCTATCAATAATGCAGATACAATAAAGAAAATTGGTGAATATAGGAAAACAATAATTACTCGTAAGGTATTATGTTCGATATTCTGATGTAGTAAACAACTACTCACAATCCCTAAGGTAAGTATAAGAACTCCAGGGATAACTAACGATTTTAGATAAGAACTTATAGAAAATTGTTGATAATATTCATGTAGACAAAATAGTCTTACTATGTGTGCAAGTATTGATACGACAATCATAGAAATAAGGGCAAAATAAGATGGTAGATGTAATGTAAAGCAAACATACGAAATTGGTAAGCATAAAAGTGTAATACTCTCAACTTTTAAATGATATGCTTTAACTTTCCCAGTTGCTTGAATAATTGCAGTAATCGGATTATTCATCGATAAACACACAATGTAAATAATAATAAGGCGAGAAAAAATTATAAAATTCTCATTTGTGATACCCAACCACCAATTTAATATATTTGGCATTTCTATGATGATTGGTATACCAATAGCAAAAAGGGCATAGAGTATAAGTTTGTTTCCAACAGAAAAGAGTTTGTTAAGGTAGATGAAATTATCTTCTGCATAAGCTTTTATCATTGCTGGACGTAAAGGAATAATAATACTATTACATAATGCTCCAAACGCATTATTGATTTGTAAAGCTACACCAAAAGCAGCATTTATAGTTGCTCCAAAAAATATATTCAGTAAAATAATATTTCCTTGTTGCATTCCAATATTAGCAACATTGCCAAAGAGTGTCCAACCAGAAAAAGAAAGTAATTCTTTATATAACTTTCGGTCTGTTGTTTTCCGATAATGACATTCTTTATAATGCGCTTTTCCATATAATATGTATATTATGAAGATAATGAAACTGCTAATCAACAAGCACATTCCATAAAAAGAAAGGTTATCTATCATAAACATTCCAATTAGTATGGCTGCACCTAATCTGAGTAAACATTCGATGGTAGATACAATAGCATAGACGCCTATATCTTCGTGAGCAAAGATAGCTGCAGTATATGGAATTTGAAACAAGGAAAAAATAAAAGTAAATATGGTAAATTGATATAAACACATAACAGCTGTCATTCTTGCAGCTGGAATTACTAATTGAGTATTAACGAACCACAATCCAATCGTCTCAAATAGTAGGATAATAAGAATAGAAAGTATTGCAATGATGTTAATACACGAAGAATAAATCTCTGTTTGTTTTTGAATATCGTTTTTCCCAATATAAAAAGAGAAAAATCTTTGAACTGAAAGTGAAAGTACACCTGTTAAAAAAGAAGCAACTGTTACTACACCTGCTATCGTGTTGAAAATTCCATAATCTTCAACTCCTAACCCTTTGATGATAACACGTACAATATAAAGGTTTAGAAATGTAATAACCAACATACGAACAAACAAAAATAGTGTGTTCGATGCTATATTTTTGGTTTTTGCTGATTCTTTTATATCGGGCATATTAAAGTTAATGCAGTATATCCCTTATTACGTAAACTGACAAAATAATAAACGCAGATATAAACATTTCGAGCACAAATAACATTCTTTTAGGTCCCGAAGGCTTTACAGGAACTTCTGCTCCTTGGATAGTTGTAAAGACTGGAGTACGTTCTTGTAACTTTGCATCAGCAGCCTTAAGTTGTGCAACAAGAGTAGTATAGGTGTTATATTTTAGTTGCATATCGTTCTCTAAGTCATTTTGTTTAAGTTTTACACTTTCCAATACAACATCCATATCAGCATCACTGATTTTCCCATATTCTTTACGAACCTTTTCGTAGTCGCGTTTAGCCTGATTTACTAAACTTTGGTAATGGTCTACATCGTTTCTTAATTTTCTTGTTCTATATTCGATAATATATTTTTGTAGCTGTGTCCTAGTTGCATCGGCAAGCATTTTTGCTACCATAGGGTCTTGTGCTACGGTTGCAATACTTATGATACCAGTTTTCTTATCGGTACTAATTTTAATATTATCTCTCATTCCATTCACAAGATCGTTGTCCGTCTTTGAAAGTTGGTACGGATTAAATTTCTCAGGAGCAAAATTATTAGTATTTTTAGGTGCTAATTTTTTAAGCATCCATATATAAGTTTTTTGCCACCAAGTTATTTTTGTATGATATTTAAGATAATTATAATAATCGGTATTGACCTTTTTGTCAATGGTTTGCACATTAACCTTAAATAATGCAGTTGCAAAACCATTATCTTTCATCAAGTCTGGATACAACAACGGAGAAATAGCATCGGAACTTTTCCCTGTTGGTAAATCGAAACCAAACGAAGAGGCTATATCTCCTAAAGAACCAACATCCATAGATGGACTTGCTTCTGGTGCCATAGCTGTTTCGCTTGTGTATGTTCTTGGTACACAAAGAATGATATAAGATGATAATGCAATAACAATTGGCAATATTATAAAGAATAATTTCTTATGCTCTCTGATTTTCTTAAATACCAATCGTAAATCTATTTGTTTTACATTCTCTTCGTTTTCCATTAATTCAATATTTTAAATATATGGTAGTTGTTAAAACAGAACGATTTCTTATTTCAAAATATTAGCAAGTGTTGCAAGCACGGCTGCCATACTTGATGTACTTGAGCCGATGGTCATAAGTTCTGCAAGACTCATTCTTGCACGAGACTTACTTGGGACAATAATTTCACATCCTGGTCGTACCTTTGCATTGTGTCCAACTTTTGCGAGCGTACCATTCATATATAATATGTAAGTACGGCTCTTTTTTGCATCGGACGAGAATCCGCCGGCTTGATCTATGTAATAAGCTACATTTTTTCCTTCGCGATAGCTTACTGTATTCGGATACATTACTGCACCATTTATTTTTACTGTACCATTATATTGTGGAATGATAATACGATCTCCTTCACGAAGAATTAGGTCAGCGTCGCTTCCAGGAGCGGCTAGAGCTTTATCTAATTCTATACCCACAGGATAAGTTTCAGGTATTTGGAACTTCTTCATTAGCGAATCTTGTGTTTGCTGTGAAGCTTGCAAAATACCTGCTGCATTTGAACTTTTAGCTGCAAGGTCGAGGAAACTCTTATTTTCTTGTTCCATCTGCATTTTGTAAACAGCTTCCATACGCATTTTTTCAATCTTATTTGGTCTGCGTTCCAATCTAGCTCCTTGAATATAAGCTAAATTAGTTGCTCCACCAGCAGCTTTAAATATATCGGTTAAACGCGTATTACGTCCTGTAAGCGAATAGCTTCCTTCAAACAATACTTCTCCCTCAATACTTACATTCTGTTGTTTTGTTGTACCAGGACTTTTACGTACAAATACTTGGTCGAAAGGTGCGAGAATAAATCCAGGCTGACCATCTATAACAAAACCATCTTTCAAACTAAAGGTAAAACTTTGTGCTATAATAGAATCAGAGGTTGTTGCTTGCGGGTTTACAATTCTTCGTGATACATCTACTCTTACTGTAGATGCTGTTTGTTTTAATCCACCAGCTTGTAGAATAAAATCTTCAAGAGTTTCGTTGTCGGCATATTTATATCTCCCTGGATATTGAACTTCTCCATGAATAGTTAGGATTCGTTCTTCTTGAACATCTGTTCTTGTAGGAACAAACAGAACGTCTTCGTTTTGTAGAGGAATGTCTGCAACTTTGCCAAGTAAAATTCCTTCTACATCTACAGAAATTACTTCCAAAGTACGATCAGCCTTCATACGGTGCATAACCGCATGAGGTCCGAAAGCAACCTCTGTTAAACCTTCTGCAGCTTCAACCAAATCGCGTACAGTATTTATTTGTCCACCTACTTCATACATACCAGGTCGGAATACGGCTCCTTTTATTTCTACCATATTTTCATAGCGTGGAATAACTGAATCTACACTTACCGAGTCTTCATCGGCAAGTTTAAAACGGTTCATATCAAACTCGCTTACATTATATATCGAATATTGGCGTCCCGTTTTTCTTCTTACGCGAACAGATTTAGTATAAGCATCTCCAGCAAAACCACCTGCGTAATTAATGAGTGCCCCTAAGTTTTCGTTACGTTTCATTTCGTAATACATAGGGCGTTTTACTTTACCACTGATATTAACAAGAACTTCGTAGGCATCTACAGCAATTACATCGTTATCAGCCAATCGAACATTTCCTGTTAATTTTCCACGTTTTAGGAAATCGTATATATCCACGGTGCTTATAAGTCGTCCCTGTCTATAAACTTTAATATTACGAAGCGTACCAAGGTCAGTAATACCTCCTGCCATATATAAAGCATTGAAAACAGTGGTAAATGCAGACAGTGTATAAGTTCCGGGTGCTTTTACTTCGCCTACCACATTCACTAAAATGGTGTGTGTTTGTCCAACTGATAGTCTTATTTTCGAGTTACTATAACGTTTTCCCAATTTAGCCCTAATTCTATCATTAGCTTGTTTTACAGTGAGTCCACTTACTTGAATAGGTCCGAATCCTTCTATAGTAACATTTCCATCGGGAGCAACAGTGGTATCATACGATTTTTGTGATGCTCCATAAATATCAATAAATACAGCATCTCCAGGTCCTAATCGATAGTTTGCAGGGAGTGCCATATTCATATTAGGTTCAAATGATAGATTTCTATTGTTGAATATATCACGCCCCCAAACTTTCTTCTTTTTCTTTTTTAGTTGCTTTAAAAGGTTTTTATACATCGTAGCTGTATCTTGTGGCAACCAATCGTCCATTTCATCTCTCATTAAGAGATAATCTTTGTCGTCCTCATCATAAGTGTTTTGGTGGTTAGTCTCAGCATCTAATCTTTTATCTGAATATTTTCTTGCTTCGTTTTCCGAATCTTCATAGTCTTGCATTGTTTTTTCTGCAATCTTCTTCTTGTCAAGTCCGGGACGTGTTTGTCCATTATTCTTTCTACTTCTATCGTTATTTCCATCTTTACTTGATACATTTCCTAACGAAGAATTACCTTTCTTCATCTTCTCGTATGTGTCTCTCACTCTTCTTATTTGAGAGATATCTACACCATTCTGCATCAACTTTGTTACTATTTGTGCTTGTGATGTTCCTTTATTATGTTCTTTCACAATGAATTCCATTACTTGTGAATCGGACATATTCGATTGTGCATAGGTATTTAATGCGCTTAGCATTATGAAGAATAAAAGGACGTATCTTTTCATATCTTATTTAAAATTTATTTCCACTAATGATATTTACGAATGTTTTGATAATTATTTTGAAGTCTAGCCAAAGAGAACGCCTTTCGAAATAACTTATATCCATCTGAAGACGTTTCAGCATTTTTTCCATTGTGTCAGTATATCCATTATATAATGTAGCCTCGGATGTTAATCCCGGTCGCATATTATAGATAACAGTGTAGAGGTCTGTATGCTCCATAATTTTGTCTATAAAATATTTACGTTCCGGTCTTGGTCCTACTAACGACATATCGCCCACCAATACATTCCATAATTGTGGTAATTCATCAAGGTGGTGTTCACGAAGGAATTTCTCAAATGGGGTAGAACTTTTGCAACTTGTTTTTGCAATTAGTTGTGGCGTATTTTTTTCAGTCTTCTTACTAATTGTGCGAAATTTGAGAATTACGAAAGGTTTCCCTTTATATCCAATGCGTATTTGACGAAAGAATATAGGACCATTCCCTTGAAACTTCATCAACACAGAAATAATTATAAATATGGGAGAAAGCAATATTAATCCCAAAGCAGACATAACAAAATCTAAGGTTCTTTTTATACCTCGTTGTATGCTACCCATGGCATCGGTTTGTGTTGCTTTACTCATTGTTATTCGATTCTTATTTCAGTCTGATTCAAAGTTTTCTGAAAACTCATTTCTTAAACGAGTGTATCAGATGTAAATGGCTATAATTTAAGACGCCACTTAATATAAACTCTGTTTTCCAAAATTTGTTGCAAAGATAATGTTTTTTTCTTAAATACTTTTGTTTTTTGTGTATCTTTGCATAAGAAAAGATTCAACATTGCGTAAAATAATCCACATAGATATGGATGCCTTTTTTGCTTCTGTAGAGCAAAGAGATAATCCAAAATTAAAAGGTTTACCTTTGGTAGTATGCCGCGATTTACCTCGTAGTGTCGTAACTACAGCGAGTTATGAGGCTAGAAAGTATGGTATACATTCGGCAATGTCATTAGCTCAGGCTAAGAATCGTTGTCCTAATCTTGTTATTGTTGAACCTCATTTTCAAAAATATAAAAAGGTCTCACAACAAATTCATTATATTTTTCATAAATATACTGATTTGGTTGAACCTATTTCGTTAGATGAGGCTTTCCTCGATGTAACTTATAATAAATATGGTATAGACTTAGCTGTCGATTTAGCTAAAAGAATAAAGGAAGATATATACCGCGAAACTAATTTAACAGCTTCTGCAGGTATCAGTTATAATAAATTATTAGCAAAAATAGCTTCCGATTATCGTAAACCTGATGGTATTTTTTCAATTCACCCCGATAACGCATTAAGTTTCATTGGCGATTTACCTATTGCTAAATTTTGGGGAGTTGGTCCTAAAACTGCGCAAACAATGTATAAAATGGGAATTTATAAAGGCGAACAATTACGTAAAGTCTCACTTATACATTTAACACAAGTTTTTGGTAAAATGGGTTCCATATTTTTTAACTTTGCTCGTGGAAAAGATAATCGTCCTGTTGAAGCTTTTCATGAACGTAAGTCGGTAGGGTGTGAAGAAACTTATTTGGAAAATCTTAATAAAGAATCTCAAGTAGTAATAGCATTATATCATCTCGTTATAGAATTAGTTGTGCGCATAGATAAAGCTAAATTTGAGGGACGTACATTGTCGTTAAAAATAAAGTGGGATACTAAAAATCAAGTGTCAAGAAGTATCACGACAGGTAAGTTATTGAAAACGAAAAAAGATATTCTCCCATTGGCTAAATATCTTTTACGACAAACTGAATATCGTCATCGTACCATTCGTCTACTTGGTCTTTCTGTAAGTGGCGATGTTTCGCATAAGTGGGAAGAAGGCTTTTTAGATTTCAAAGAATAGTTCTTCTCCTAATTAACTGGAACAACTGCTATTCTTGCGTTGTTTCACACCAGTTTAATACCCTATCATCGTATAATCTCACTGTTATCGTTCTTTTGGTGTTTTAGCTATGGACTTTGTATCCTACATTTTTATTTTTATAAATGGTGTATGTCTTAACTTTGATTTATCGTATATAAATAGTGCTTGTTCTGAAGGAGGACCACATAGCCATATCTGTACGATATCTCTTTATCAAGTTTAATGGGAAAATAATTTCGTCTGTTAAACTTAGGATAAAACTTGTGTACAAAACTTGTTGTTCTGCAATAAATTATAATACATAACAACCGCCATCATTAAGTTTCTAGCTCTTTGATAGCGGTTGTTCTTGTTAATAGATATAAAGTAACTCCTTTTATCTATTGTGTTTGTGAAGAAGTCTACTTTATAAAAGTTTTATTTCATAACTTTCTTTACTTTACCATTGCTCATACGAAGTATATTCACGCCATTTTGCATTTCAGATAGTTTTTTACCGTCGAGCGAATAGATACCTACAATAGTTGTGTCTGTGTTATCTATAGATTTATCTATACCATCGACAGTTTTCTTAGTGAAGTATCCTGTTTCAGGATTAGCCATTTTCACGTCTACTTTATTTTCATCGTAAGCAACAGCACCTTTCAACTTTGAACAATAACTAAACATACTTGTAGATTCTGCACATTTCCAAGCGTAGTCGCAATAAATAGTCTTCATTTCTTCGCAAGCAAAGAACATTGAACCCATATCGGTTACTTTCTCTAACTTAAAGCTTGAAAGATTGAGCGAAGTAAGTGCATCACACGAAAAGAACATAGTGTTTGTGTTGGTTACATTCTCTGTATTGAAATGAGAAAGATCGAGAGAAGTAATTTTTCTACAACCAGAGAACATACCACGCATATTTGTTACCTTTTCTGTATTGAACTTAGATACATCTATCTTTTCCATTTCGAGGCAATATTTAAACATTGCACCCATATCGGTTACATTCTCTGTATTGAAACCAGAAAGATCGAGTGATGGAAGTGAAGAACAATAGAAGAACATAAACGACATATTTTTTACATTCTTTGTATCAAAGCTCGATATCTTTAACGATTTCAGTGCTTTGCAATATGCAAACATACTATACATATCGGTTACATTTTCTGTATCGAAATGAGAAAGATCGAGAGAAGGTAATGCTTCACAATTGAAGAACATTCCATACATATCGGTAACTTTGGCAGTATTAAAGTTAGATATATTGAGCGAAGTTAAAGCGGAACAACCAGAAAACATACCTTTCATAGTAGTTACTTCTGGAGTATTGAAACTTGAAAGATCAAGCGAGGTAAGAGCTTTGCTATTTGCAAACATACCATACATACTAGTAACTTTTTCTGTGTTAAAGTTAGGAACTTTTAGTTCTGCAAGTACAGTACAAGCAGAGAACATAGAAGTCATATCTGTTACGTTTATTGTATTAAAATTCGAAAGGTCTAAAGCTGTTAGTTCTGAACAGTTTGCAAACATACCATTCATATCGGTAACATTTGCTGTATTGAAGCCTGATAAATTAAGATTAGTAAGAGCTGTACAACTAGCAAACATTCCGTTCATTGTTGTTACATTTTCCGTATTGAATTTAGATACATCTAAAGAAGTAAGTCCGCTACAACCAGAGAACATTCCTTTCATATTAGTAACTTTCGCTGTGTTGAATCCTGAAAGATTAAGTGATGTAATACCTTTACAATAAAAGAACATAACACCCATATCTGTTACATTCTCTGTATTAAACTTAGAAAGATCGAGCGAAGTTAATCCAGTACAGCAAAAGAACATAGCTCGCATATCTTTAACTTTTGCAGTATTAAAATTAGAAAGATTGAGTGAAGTTAATCCGGCGCAGAAATTAAACATAGAGTTCATATCTGTAACATTCTTTGTATCGAATGTAGAGAGATTAAGTGAAGTTAGCGAAGCACATTCTGAGAACATAGAATTCATATCGGTAACTTTCTCTGTGTTAAAGTGTGAAAGATCAACAGAAGGTAAAGCATCGCAATGATAAAACATGTGCGACATGTTGGTTACATCAGTTGTGTTTAAGTTTTCAATTCCTTTCAACTCTTTTAATACAGTATACTGAGCAAACCAATAATCGGTGCTTATAGGATGAAAATCTTTAAACGATTCATCGAAAACAACCTTTGTAGTTGTTTTCTCTCCATCTTGCGAATTACCAGACCAAGCAGGTATTTCGAGCCCACTTTCTGTTTTTTGCTTTTCGTTAATGCTATAAACAATTCCTTTTCTACTACTTTTCTGATTGTCGTAATAGAAAGTCATAACCTTTTCGTTTAGGTTTTTCTCTACGTAAGCTTCTTTACTTTGTGCGTACAACTGTTGCGGTAAAGCAAAAAGTGCAGTAGACAGTAAACTAAAAACTGCACAAGTAGTTTTTAATAGTTTGTTTTTCATTGATTTTCAATATCTCTCCTTAACTCTCTATTAGAGAGAACGTCTTACAGAGACTGGGACGTTAGGGTTATTAATATTACTTTTTTCTTAAATATCTACGATATAAAAACGTAAAGCCTTATCCTCAACCCTAATAATAGAGTTTTGGATAGAAACTTTTAAATTACATAAAGGATAACTTTAAAAACAAATTATTCACATCTATACTCTCATTCATTATAATGAATGAAACATAGTGTAACTTTTTCGTTCTTCTCTTCATTATTCTTATATATGGTTTAGGACGATAGTTTATTATACGATTGCAAATATAAGGTTTTCCTCTTAAATTTACAAAGAAATAATAAGAAAAGGTTTAAGTTTCATCTAATGAAAAAACAGACGATGTCTATATTTATAACGACATCGTCTGTTTTCTTATACATTATTATATTATAATTGTATTATAGATATCTC
>NZ_GL982513.1:1683711-1723210 GCF_000220255.1 Prevotella pallens ATCC 700821 | reverse complement strand
AAGACTTATTTATATTATAGAGAAATAAAAATGATTATAGTTTTATTTTCTTTTTCTTGCCTACACTTTCGTTACTCATTCTGTCGAGTGCTGTAACTACATAAGTATATTTTGTATCTCCTCCATTATAATTCAACCGAAGTGCAGTTTGATATGTAATAGCTATAATCTTCATTGGATTATCTAAATCTATTTCTTCGTCAGGGCCAAATTTATAAACAACATATTTATAAGCTTCGTTTTCCCAACCTTTTCCTTTTGGAGCTTTCCAATGTAATAAACACCCATCGTCTGACCAACTTACTTTTAATGCTCGTGGTTTTTTTGGAGCTTTATTATCTATAAATGGCATTAAAGGTTGCAAAGCAGGATAACGCCAATAATTGCTTTGTAATAGTTTGGCATAATTACCAGGATTATTTACTACAGCTGCCGCATACCATAAAACTGTTCCTTGAACATTTGAAGATTGTTCGTGTAATTTATGTTTTGCAGGTAATTGATGAGAATTTGGATTCTGTGGATCGGCAGCTTTTACTGTACGTAAAACATCTTCGCCTATATATAAAGGACGATTTGATGCATAACGATTCCACCATGTAATAAGTTCTTTATAATCGGCAGCTTTATTTCCTATTTCCCAATAAATTTGTGGTACACAATAGTCTATCCAGCCATTATTTACCCATTTTAAAACATCAGCATAAAGGTCGTCATAGTTTTGTAGTCCGTTTGTTTTGCTTCCAATATTGGGTGCACTTTTTTCATTTCTATATATTCCAAATGGCGATACTCCAAATTTTACCCATGGTTTAACTTTATGAATAGTTTCTCCAAGTTGTTTTATAAATATATCAACATTGTCGCGACGCCAATCTTGAATACGACCAAATCCTCCTCCATATAAACTAAATTCTTTTAAATCTGGAATGCGTTGTCCTGCTGCTGGATAAGGGTAGAAATAATCGTCAATGTGCAAACCATCTACATCATAACGTTGTAATATGTCTGTTACTATATTGCAGATATAATCTCGATTTTCGGGAATACCTGGATTAAGAATTTTTAGACCATCATAATCGAAAACTCGTTCTGGGTGTTGTATTGCTATATGATTAGAAGCAAGTTGTGTAGTTCCTTTTGTTTTTGCCCGAAAAGGATTTATCCATGCATGAAGTTCCATTCCACGTTTATGGCATTGTTCTATCATCCATTGTAAAGGATCCCAATAAGGAGATGGGGCACTGCCTTGTTTTCCTGTTAAAAATTTACTCCATGGTTCGTATTTGCTGGGATAAAGTGCATCGCATTCGGCACGAATTTGGAAAATGATTGCATTTACTCCCACCTGTTGCAATTTATCGAGTTGGTAAATAAGTGTCCGTTGCATTTGTTCGCTCCCAAGATTTTGGAACTGACCATTAACACATTGAATCCATGCCCCTCTAAATTGACGTTTCTTAGGGAGACTCGCAGAAAAAGAATAACTACTTACAAATAGTAGGAACAGAATTAAAACTGTTTTTGCAAATTGCGAACAACGTAATTTCATTATAAATTTTATAGATTAAATTTAAATGGATTAATAAATTCTTTTTATTATTAATTTGGATAGAGTTTAACTACCTCTTCTGTGCGGCATTACGAAAATATTGTTTATGGAAATATCGTTCAGCTTTTAATACTTCTGCTAATTTTATAGCAGAAATTACACGCAGCATCTTTAAATGATAAGTTTTTTCTATCTGTTTTATTTGTATATGTAAATTGTCTATCTGAAGAATAATATTTTTAGCCTTCGCATTATTTTGTAGATTGCTATCTTGCAATTTGTGCAATTTTTTATGTAGCAAACGTTGTTTATTTATCATTTCATCGTAGATAGGTAGCAATTTTGCTGACTCTTGTTCTGTTAAATTAGCTGAAGTTACAATATATTGATGTATCTCCATTCTAAACTTATTAGGATCGAATTTACGTTGTGCAGACAAATTGATTGCACTAATAAATACTATAATAGCTATTAATATTCTTCTCATTATCAAAATGTTATATGTATTTGTTCTATCAATTAATTGTCTGCTAAATATGAATAAACATCATCTTTATCGAGCATCATATATTCTGTTACATCGTCTAAATATTCATTATTTGCAGATTTTGCTTTTGCAGTTGTGGCTGCAGAAGTAGCTTCTGTGTTATGAGTATTTTCTATATTATTATGTCCCTGAATAAAGAACTGTATAGCTATTCCGCCAATAATTAGTCCGATAAAAGAGGCTGCTATTATTAATGGGCGTAGATATCTGGCAAATGTATGATGTTTCTTTTCACCATTTTCTTTTACCTCGTTGTTATTTGTCTCTTCGGCTTTTATTTGCGACATAACTCGCATTTCTAAATTGTCGAAATAACCTTCAGGCGTCTTAAATGGTCGTCTGTTTCCAAATTTTGTAAGTAATTGTTTTTCTAAGTTTATCACAATTATTATTCCTTGCTTTAGTTTATTACTGATAGTTCGACAAATATAATGCGTTTTGGTTTAATTTGGTTGTTGGAATTTATTCGTTTTCCTTTATATATTGCGATATTTTTTTTACCGCAATATGGTAAGATGCTTTTAAAGCGCCTTCACTTGTTCCAAGTATTTGGTGTATTTCGGGATATTTTAAACCATCGTAATATTTCATTATAAATACAGTACGTTGAACCTCTGGTAAGGTCGCAATTGCTTCTTGTAATATAGCTTGTCCTTTATTTCCATCGAAATAACAATCAGCTAAAAGCGAATTACTAATGCTATTATAATTACTAATATTAATGGTTTCTTTTAGAGAACGTAATAAGTTTAACGATTCATTAATAGCAATACTATATAGCCACGTAGATATTTTTGATTTCCCTTCAAAACGTTCTATGTTTTTCCATGCTTTCAAAAAGGTATTTTGAAGAATATCGTCTGTATCGTCGTGCGACAAAACAAAGCTTCGTATTTTCCAATACAAAGGTTTACTATATTCGTTTACCAATAATGTAAATGCCTTGTAACGTGTTTTAGGATCTGCTAATGCTTTTAGGAGTTTTGATTCTTCTATTTTGTGCACCACAGATAAAAAATGGATTAGTTTCTATATAAGTAAGATTTATCGAATAGAAATCTTACGAACAACTTTACCAACTTTTACAATATAACACCCTTTGGGCAAATTAAGATTGTAGCGTTTATCTTGTCCATCTACTCTAAGACTCATAACACATACACCTGTTACATTATATATTTGTAGCATTTCGTCGTTTGCCCCTTCAATACGAAGAACAGACCCATAAACAGAAATAGAAATATTATGAATGTCCTGTTCTATCATTTCTAACGACGTTTCGGCTTTTATAGTCGTTGGTAATGCAAAACTTAAAAGGGCTATAGCAAATAAAAAAGTATATATTCTTCTTTTCATACGCATTATATGTTTGAATGCAAAGATAATACTTTTATTTTAAAAACTACGCTTTTATTCAGGCTTATTCTTGTTTTAATATTTATTAAGGTACATTCTGTGAAATCCATACAAAGAAGTGGTTGATATAACTATATTTTCTTTTGAATTTGCTTGGTATATTTCGTATTTATTTTCAGTAGCATACCTTGCTTATACCTTAAATATAAGTGGAAAACGATAAATAATTCGTTAAAAGAAGAATTTGTCAAAGGTAACGTGTCTATTATTTTTGGTGAGGATTATTCTTTTTTGTTCAACCATTCAGTAAGCATAACACGAAATAATCTACAGAAGTAGCTACTATAATAAGACGTGTATAGTAATAAAAACAGGAAAAGACAGATTTAGACCTTAACTTAAAATAGCTTTTAAAGTAAGCTATGGATTTTTTAATGATAAAATTAAAATTTTGTAATTATAAATTTTAATTTTCTTATTATAAATCTCTCGAGTTTTTATTATAAATTTTAGAAACATAATTATGGCAGACTTTATGAGAGAAGAATTAAGTTTGAAAACACTCACAGAAATACTAAAATCTGAAAGTTGCCCTAATATTTATATGGTTCTACTTTAGAGCTTTGTGAAGATATTTATAGCTCCAAGGGTATGAAGTGGGGTATATGTTTATAAGAAAATCAGCACGTCAAAGAGATGTTTGACGTGCTGACATTAAAAGATATAGTATTCAACGAATATAAACTATTGTATGGAAAGAGATTTCTAAATGGAGGAATGTTTAGAAAGTCCACTTTGCTGCGATTGTTGGAATGGCATAAAACTTATTGTGTTTGCCCTTATTGTTCCAAACAAAATTGTTGCTAATTTCAACTTCTGAGCCTAAAGAGAGATTTACTCCTTGCATACCTTTTAGTGTGTTTAAATTAAACCAGAATTGAGGCTCAGATATTAAAATAAGTTTTCCACTTACATTTGGGTCGTACCATAAGTCGCAGAAACCATTGAAAGAACATAATCCTTTTGCGAAATTTAATCCCCACACTTCGGTAAGTTGGAAACCATTAAATGGGTGTGCACCTGTAGTTTTATTTTTGAAATAGTATTTATACATAAGTTGCACGCTGAAAGTTTTTGAGAAATCCTTATTAGCCCAATTCCATGCACCACCAAAAAGAGCTGCATGTTGAAAACGATTTCCATAATATCCAGTTGCAAGTTCGCCAGTTGCAGCACCACCATTATATTCAATATGGGCTGCCCAGCGTTTATTTTTAGTAATAGAAAATTCTCTTGAAATTTCCCAGTAAGCACCTACAGCACCATCGTTTTTATAATCAATATCTGTAAATAGGAAAGTAGACCCCCATTTATCGGGTTTAAACATTTCTACAGTAGTGGTAACAGCTGGCCTGTTGCTTAAATCTTTTGAAAGATTATGACCAAGGTCATAGTGGAATTGCACATTTTGTGCTTGAGAGCCACAAAAGAATGCCATACAAGTGATGGCGAGAGTAAAGATTTTTTTCATAAGTATCTTTGTTTCGATTAGAATTTGAGTACAAAGTTACAAAAAAAACTTAAAGGCTATATCTTTTCGTTGAAAATATTGGTAACTTTGTATTTACAATATGAGAATAGATATAATAACAGTATTACCCGAGATGCTTGAAGGCTTTGTGCATGAGAGTATTTTGGCACGAGCAGAAAAGAAAGGTTTAGCAGAAATACATTTGCATAACCTTCGCGATTACAGTAAAGATAAGTGGCGTCGTGTAGATGATTATCCTTTTGGAGGGCAAGCGGGAATGGTGATGCAGATAGAACCAATAGACCGTTGTATAAGTGCATTGAAAGCAGAAAGAGAATATGACGAAGTTATATTTACATCGCCTGATGGAGAACTGTTTAATCAGAAAATGGCAAACGACCTTTCTTTAGGTGGTAATCTTATTATATTGGCTGGTCATTATAAAGGAGTTGATCAGCGAGTAAGAGAACACTTAATAACAAAGGAAATTTCGGTAGGCGATTTTGTTTTAACAGGCGGAGAATTACCAGCAGCCATTATTGCAGATGCTGTAATTCGAATTATTCCAGGTGTAATTGGAGATGAGCAAAGTGCATTGTCTGATTGTTTTCAAGATAATATACTGTCGGCTCCTATTTATACGCGTCCACGAAGTTATAAAGGGTGGGATGTTCCAGAGATATTGTTGAGTGGGCACGAAGCAAAAATAAATCAATGGGAATTTGAACAAGCAATGGAAAGAACAAAACGTTTGCGCCCTGATTTATTAAAGTAGCTTATTTAGTTATTAGCTAGTTTTAGGTTAGCCCTACAGAATTCTTCTCCAATATTAAATCCTTCATTGTAGAGGGATTCTAACTTTTCTATATCTTTTTCCATTCTTCCAACTTCAACAGGTCTTATAGGTCGCAATACTATTATTCTTCCTTCTTTTTCGTATTTGTCTATCATATCTAATTGCTTATTATAAGCATCTATTCTATGACTCAACACAACGCGTAAACGTGGATAATTCCGATAGATAAACTTTGGTATTTTAAAATCTTTGCTAGTTTCGCGCCACCCTTTATTGCGTGTGCAAATAACAACATTTTGGCTGTGTCCTTTCTCTATAGCATGAAGAAGAGGAATTGAGTCGATAATTCCACCATCAAGCATAGGAATACCATCTATCTCTACAATTTTGCTAACGTATGGTAAACTACTCGAAGCACGTGCAATTTCGTTGAGTCTATGTTTATTACCATTACGTTCTTGTAAATATTCGCATCTTCCAGTTTCACAATTGGTTGTTACCATTTCGAAAGAATAACCTAAATTCATCTTTTCAAAAAAAGTATCGTAATCGAAAGGAATTATCTCGTAAGGAAAACGTTCATAAAGAAATTCAGGGTCGAAAATGCAACCTTGTGTAACAAGATGCCGAATTCCAATATAATCATATTTAGCTAATAAATCGATATTTGAAACTCTAGCCCTACGTGGTTGTCTGCTCATATACGAAAGTCCGTTACATGCTCCGGCAGAAACTGCAACTACATATTTAAAATAGATATTAAACTTCATAAAAGCATCAAGAACACCAGAAGTAAACACTCCTCGCATACCTCCTCCCTCTAATACTAATCCTGTATTTATATCGATTTCCATAAAAAATAAATAAAAGCACTGCAAAGTTAGTGTTTTTATGAGAATATTTATTATCTTTGCAGCTAAACTAATATATGAAAGCAGTTATGTTTAATAAAGAGACGTATATACAGCGCCGTGCAGAGCTTAAGAAGCTTGTGAAAGACGGCATTATATTATTGTTTGGAAACAACGAATCGCCAGTAAATTCACCAGCGAATGGGTATTCTCCCTTCCGTCAGGATTCGTCGTTTTTATATTATTTTGGTCAACAACGTGATGGTCTTGTTGGTGTTATTGATGTTAATGACAACAAAGAAATACTGATAGGAAATGATATTGACATTGAAGACATTGTATGGTTTGGTAGTGTTGATGCTGTTAGTGACCTTGCTGCTCAGGTAGGAGTAAGTAATTCTGCTCCAATGAGCGAATTGAAAACTATCTGCGATAAAGCCAAAGCATCAAATAGAAAAATACATTTCTTGCCACCTTATCGTTCTGATATTAAGATTCAAATTTGTGATTTACTTGGTATCCACCCCAATAAACAAAAAGAAGAAGCAAGTTTAGAACTTATTAATGCAGTAGTAAAGATGCGCTCTGTAAAAACTGCAGAAGAAATAGAAGAACTAGAACGTGCAGCTGTTATTGGTTATAAGATGCATACTACTGCAATGCGCATTACAAAGCCAGGACTTACAGAAAAATATGTAGCTGGTCAGGTAGAAGGAATTGCTAATTCTTATGGTTCAATGGTGTCTTTCCCGATTATTTTCTCGCAGCATGGAGAAATAATGCATGGAAATCCATCAATGGCAGAATTAGAAGATGGCAGACTTGTTTTGTGCGATTGTGGTGGAGAAACGATGAGCCACTATTGTTCTGATAATACACGAACATTCCCTGTAAATGGAAAATTTACGCAACGCCAACTCGATATATATAATGTAGTAGTAGAAGCTCATGATGCAGCTTTGAAATTATCGAAACCAGGAGTGAAATATGCTGATGTACACTTTGCAGTTTGTCGTATTATCTTTGAGCGTATGAAAGAATTAGGTTTAGCAAAAGGAGATACTAATGCTGCTGTAGCTGCTGGTGCACATGCAATGTTCTTACCTCATGGATTAGGACACATGATGGGCCTTGATGTTCACGATATGGAAGCTTTAGGACAGATATATGTAGGGTTTGATGAAGAAACTCGTCCTAACCTTGAACAATTTGGAACAAATTGTCTGCGTATGGGACGTCGTTTACAAGAAGGTTTTGTTGTAACAGATGAGCCTGGTATCTATTTCATTCCTGCACTTATTGATGAATGGCGTGCAAAGAAACATTGCGCAGAGTTCCTAAACTTTGATAAGCTTGATACATATAAAGATTTTGGTGGTATTCGTATAGAGGACGATATACTTGTTACAAAAGAAGGTTGTCGTTTCATAGGTAAAGACCGTATACCTTATTATCCAAAAGATATTGAAGATTTTATGAATGCTTAATTTAGATATAAAGAAAAATAATTATTAACAACTTAAATTTTTAAAGAAAACCAGAATGTAAACTTACTGGTAAGCATTTTAGAATTATGAAAAAAACTTTAGTGCTCGCACTTTTCGCAATTTTTGCAGCTAGTGCGAATGCAGCTCCTAAAAAAGTTGCAAAGAAGGTGGACAACAGTCCGGTATTTACAGTGATTAAGGAGAATCCTATCACAAGCATTAAAAATCAAAATCGTTCAGGTACGTGTTGGGATTATTCAACATTGGCCTACTTTGAATCAGAAATCTTAAAAGCAACAGGTAAAACCTATGATCTTTGTGAAAGTTTTGTAGCTAATAAGACTTATATGGATCGCGCTATTCAAGTGGTTCGTATGCACGGCGATGCTCAGTTTGCACAAGGTGGTTCATGCTATGATCCTCTTTTCTGTCTTGAAAATTATGGTATTTGTCCCGAAGGAGCAATGCCATTCCCTGGTTCTTTAACAGGTGATTCTTTATTTAACTTTAATGAATTCTTCTCTGTAATGGAACCGTACGTAAATGCTGTAGCAAAGAATAAGTCAAGTAAAATTTCTAATCAGTGGAAACCAGGTCTTCAAGGGATTATTGATTCTTATTTAGGTAAATGTCCTGAGAAATTCACCTACGAAGGAAAGACATATACTCCGAAGCAATTTGCTGCAAGTTTAGGTTTAGATTGGAATAATTATGTAACTATAACCTCTTATACACATCATCCATTCTATACTTCATTTGCTGTAGAAGTACAAGATAATTGGCGTATGCCACAATCTTATAATGTACCTATGGACGAAATGATGAAGATTATAGATAATGCTGTAATGAATGGTTATTGTATTGCATGGGGAGGTGATGTTAGTGAACCTGGTTTCACACGCGATGGTCTTGCATATATGGTAGATGGAAATAAAGTTCAAAGCCTACAAGGTAGCGATATGGCACGTTGGTTGGGACTTTCTCCTGCAAAACAACGTAGTCTTATTGATGAACTTGGTGCAAAAGTTCCAGAAGTAACTCCTACACAGAAGATGCGTCAAGACCGTTACGATACATGGGAACTTACAGACGACCACGGTATGCTTATCTTTGGTATCGCTAAAGATCAATTTGGTAAGGAATATTATATGGTAAAGAACTCTTGGGGTGAAACTGGTAAATATAAAGGTATCTGGTATATGACTAAGAACTTTATTGCTGCAAACACAATGGACTTTATGGTAAACAAGAATGCTATACCTTCAGACATTCGCAAAAAGTTAGGTTTGTAATTAAATGCTAACTATTGAGCTTTCTTAGAGTTTTACTGAAGCTTTAATGGAGCTATATAGAATTAAAAAGTGTAAGTCTTTTGAGACTTACACTTTTTTTTGTACCTTTACAAGCAGAAATAAAAATAATAAAGATGCAATTAAAATGGAATTATACACCATCTACATCTGAACAGGCTAACGCAGCAATAGAGTTAGGAGAAAAACTTAATATAAGTCCTATTCTTGCTTCGTTACTTATAAGGCGTGGGATAACAACTGAAAGTGCTGCAAAACGATTTTTCCGGCCACAACTTTCAGATCTTATCGACCCTTTCTTAATGCAAGATATGGACGTTGCCGTTGATAGATTAAACGATGCAATGGGGCGTAAAGAGCGTATTATGGTCTACGGAGATTATGATGTAGATGGTTGTACAGCTGTAGCATTGGTATATAAATTTTTACGACAATTTTATTCTAATATAGATTATTATATTCCAGATCGTTACGATGAGGGTTATGGAGTAAGTAAGAAAGGAATAGATTTTGCGAAAGATACAGGAGTAAAACTTATTATTATACTAGACTGTGGTATAAAAGCAGTTGAAGAGATTAGTTATGCAAAAGAACAAGGCATTGATTTTATTATTTGCGATCATCATGTTCCTGATAATAATATGCCACCGGCTGTTGCTATATTAAACCCAAAACGCATTGATGATAGTTTCCCTTTTAAAGATTTATGTGGCTGTGGGGTTGGTTTTAAGTTTATGCAGGCATTTGCAAAGAACAATAATATACCATTCTCGCGCCTTATTCCATTTCTTGATTTCTGCTCTGTAAGCATTGCCGCAGATCTTGTTCCTGTTGTAGGTGAAAATAGGATACTTGCTTTTCATGGTTTAAAACAATTAAATCAAAATCCCAGTGTGGGATTACAAGCTATAATAGATATATGTGGGCTTACGGGAAGAGAAATTTCAATGAGCGATATAATCTTTAAGATAGGTCCACGTATTAATGCAAGTGGACGTATGGAGAGTGGTCGAGAAAGTGTAGACTTACTTGTGGAACGTGATTTAGCTTCTGCACTATTAGAAGCAAAGCATATAGATAAGTATAATGATAAGCGAAAAGATGTTGATAGACAAATGACAGAGGAGGCTAATCAAATTGTAGAACGTTTGGAAAGTCAGAAACATCAAAATAGTATTGTGCTTTACGATGAACATTGGAAAAAAGGTGTTATTGGTATTGTTGCTTCTCGTCTAACAGAAATTTACTATCGTCCAACTATCGTTATTACTCGTGAAGGTGATTTTGCTACGGGTTCTGCACGAACGGCTGCGGGTTTTGATCTTTATTCTGCAATAGAGAGTTGTAGTGATTTGCTTACAAACTTTGGTGGTCATACTTATGCAGCTGGTTTAACGTTAAGATGGGAGAATGTAAAAGAGTTTCGAGATCGATTTCAAAAGTATGTTGATGAGCATATTGAACCTCATCAGACAGAAGCTACATTAGATATTGATGCTGTTATTGATTTTAAAGATATTACGAAAAAATTCCATAATGATTTAAAACGCTTTGCACCATTTGGTCCAGAAAATGTAAAACCATTATTTTGTACAAAAGAAGTATTTGATTTTGGGACCAGTAAAGTTGTAGGTAGAGAACAAGAACATATAAAATTGGAACTTGTGGACTCTAAATCGAATAATGTTATGAATGGTATTGCTTTTGGACAAAGTCGTTCTGCACGCTATATAAAATCAAAACGCTCGTTCGATATAGTTTATACAATAGAGGATAATGTATTTAAACGTGGTGCTGTACAACTTCAGATAGAAGGTATTCGTCCTTCAGAGAATGCATAAGCAAATATTCTTATTTGTGAAATAATTTTACGATGACCTACAAAGAGATACTTCATAAATATTGGAACTATCCTGATTTTCGAGGTATACAGAAAGAAATCATAGAGAGTATAGGGAGTGGGAAAGATACATTAGGTCTTATGCCTACTGGTGGTGGTAAATCTATTACTTTTCAAGTTCCAGCCTTAGCTAAAGAAGGTGTGTGTATTGTTATTACTCCTTTAATTTCACTAATGAAAGATCAGGTAGATAATCTTCGTCGTCGACATATTAAAGCTGCTGCAATTCATTCGGGATTATCACGTGATGAAATAGTATCAATACTCGAGAATTGTATCTTTGGTGGTATAAAATTGCTCTATATATCTCCAGAACGTCTTAGCTCTGAACTCTTTCAAGTAAAATTAAAACACATAAAAGTGTGTTTTATCACTGTAGATGAAGCCCACTGTATTAGTCAATGGGGATATGATTTTCGTCCTTCTTATCTTGAGATCATAAAGATTAGAAGTTTACTTCCTACAGTCCCATTACTTGCGCTTACTGCAACAGCAACACCAGAAGTAGTAAAAGATATTCAGGTGCTATTAGGATTTGCAGCGGAGAATGTCTTTCGAATGAGTTTTGAGCGGAAGAATCTTTCTTATGTTTTACGCACAACACAAGAAAAGTTCAATGAGATGCTCCATATATTACAATCAGTAGAAGGTTCGGCTATAGTATATTGTCAAAGCAGAAGACGTACAAAAGAAGCTGCAGAATTCTTAATCAAAAATGGAGTATCTGCAACGTGGTATCATGCAGGGTTGGAAAATATAGATAAGAATAATCGTCAAAATGAATGGCAGGCTAACGAAAAACGAGTTATTGTTGCTACTAATGCTTTTGGAATGGGTATTGACAAGGCGGATGTTCGTTTAGTTATACATCTAGATCCACCAAGTTCTATCGAAGCCTATTTTCAAGAAGCAGGTCGCGCAGGTAGAGATGGTAAAAAATCGTATGCTATTTTGCTTTACAATTCAGGTAATGACGAGCGTAATTTAAAGAAACGGATTAAGGAGAACTTTCCTGAAAAAGACGAAATACGTACTATCTACGAACATTTAGCATACTTCTATCAAATAGGTGTAGATAGTGGAAGAGATGCTACCTTTGAATTTCCCATAGATAAATTTTGTATTTATTTCCATCACTTTCCTATACAAGTAGATGCTGCTCTACATATTTTGACTCGTGCTGGATATATTCATTATAATTCTGAACCAGATACTAAGGCACGTATTCATTTTATTCTATCCCGTGATGAATTATATAGATTAGGAGAACAAACAGGCGAAGAAGAAATGGTAATTTCTGCTTTGTTAAGAAGCTATCCTGGTCTGTTTACAGATTATCGTTATGTTGATGAAAGCTATATTGCCGATTTAGTAGGTTTGGATAGAAATCAGACTTATCATATATTGCAAAATCTCAGCCGAAAACGGATTATAAATTTTATACCACGTAAGAATATTCCTATAATAAAATATCTTCGAGAACGTGTTGATAGTGAGGAAATAAAAATACCGAAGACTATTTACGAAGATCGAAAAGAAAAATTTGAAGAGCGTATCGCTGCGATGATAAACTATATGAAGAATAGTTATATATGTCGTAGCAGACAACTTTTACGCTATTTTGGTGAAAAATGCAGCACTGACTGTGGTTGTTGCGATGTTTGTCTTGCTTATAAAGACGAAGATAAGGAATTGAAAAAGGTATTACAAGAGACTATATGTTCTTTGTTATCAGATGGAAAGAAACACCATATTACCGAATTAAAGAATATAGATAAAAATGCTTCTTTAACTAATCAAGACTCTTTGCAAACTGTATTAAAAGAACTTATTGCAGAAGAATATATATATATGGAAGGTAGTTTCCTTTATTGGAATTTTGAATGAGCAATCTTTTTTAATTAAACTATTTATGCCAAATATGGCATATTGCTACTGACAATCTTGGCAGTTTTACAATGTAATTCTATCTTATGGCTTAATATCACTTTTTCTTTCCTTTTTCATTCGAGAATCTAATTACATAAAGAATCTTTTAAAGAATATATATGAGCCTATAGAGATACTTTTGAATTCCTTTTAAATATAATCATATAATTACCAGGCTTTCATATATTTACAATATATATGAAAATCTATTTTTTGAAAAAGATAGTTTTATCTGAGAAAAATTACTTTTTAGGTATGATAGTGTTTATATTGGTCTACCTAAATATTTATTTAACATTCTTGTTATATTATCTCTATAATGATTTTTGGCATAGTTTTCGTATATGAACTGTCGAACATTCAATAGAGATGTTTTTATTATACGAACATTCAAAACTTAAAAAATAAATAATTATGAAAATTAAACCATTAGCAGATCGAGTTCTGATTCTTCCTGTTGAGGTAGAACAAAAAGTAGGCGGAATAATTATTCCAGACACAGCAAAAGAGAAGCCACAGCGTGGTAAAGTTGTTGCTGTTGGTAACGGTACGAAGGACGAAGATATGATTTTGAAAGTCGGAGATGAAGTTTTCTATGGTAAGTATGCTGGTACAGAAATAGAAAACGATGGTGAGAAGTATCTTATGATGCGTCAAAGCGATATTCTAGCTATTGTAGAATAAAAAAGATATATTCTTGATGTTTCTATTATAATATTATTATTAGATGTAGAACATAACAAATATCAATGAAATTTAAATAAATAGACATATAAATAAGATAAATACAGATGGCTAAAGATATAAAATTTAATAAAGATGCACGTGAATTGCTAAAGAGTGGTGTAGACCAATTAGCAGATGCTGTAAAAGTAACCTTAGGTCCTAAGGGACGTAATGTAGTTATTGGGAAGAAATTTGGTGCTCCACAGATTACAAAAGATGGTGTTACAGTAGCAAAAGAAATAGAACTTGAAGATAGTTTTGAAAATGCAGGAGCACAACTTGTGAAAAGTGTAGCAAGTAAAACAGGAGACGATGCTGGAGATGGTACGACAACTGCAACCATTCTGACACAAGCAATTGTAACTGAAGGCTTAAAAAAATGTGGCTGCTGGTGCAAATCCAATGGATTTGAAGCGCGGTATTGATAAAGCTGTAAACAAAGTTGTAGATTTTATTAAGGAAAATGCAGAAATTGTTGGTAATAATTATGACAAGATCGAACAAGTTGCCACAGTAAGTGCAAATAATGATCCTGAAATAGGTAAGTTGCTAGCCGATGCAATGCGTAAAGTATCAAAAGATGGTGTTATTACTATTGAAGAAAGTAAAACACGCGATACAAATATTGATGTTGTAGAAGGTATGCAGTTCGATCGTGGCTATCTCTCAAGCTATTTCGTAACAGATACAGATAAGATGGAAGTTCTTATGGAAAATCCATATATTCTTATCTATGATAAAAAAATATCTAATGTAAAAGATTTCTTACCAATCTTACAACCTGCAGCTGAAAGTGGTCGTCCATTGTTAGTTATAGCAGAAGATGTTGATTCAGAAGCATTGACCACATTGGTTGTTAATCGTTTGCGTGGCGGATTAAAGATTTGTGCAGTAAAAGCTCCAGGTTTTGGTGATCGTCGTAAAGCAATGTTGGAAGATATAGCAGTGTTGACAGGTGGTGTTGTTATTAGCGAAGATAAAGGATTAACTCTCGATAAGGCAACACTTGAGATGTTAGGCTCTGCTAAGAAAGTTACAGTTTCAAAGGATTTCACGACAATTGTAGATGGTGCAGCTTCCAAAGAAGCTATTGCTGATCGTGTAAATATAATCAAAAGCGAAATTGCAAATACAAAGAGCCAATACGATAAAGAGAAACTTCAAGAACGCTTAGCAAAACTTGCTGGTGGAGTAGCTGTTCTCTATGTAGGAGCTAACTCTGAAGTTGAAATGAAAGAGAAGAAAGATCGTGTGGACGATGCACTTTGTGCTACTCGTGCAGCAACTGAAGAAGGTGTTGTTATTGGTGGTGGTACAACCTATATTCGTGCTCAAGAGGTATTAAAGAATCTTAAGGGCGACAACTCTGACGAACAAACAGGTATTAATATCGTTTGTCGCGCTATAGAGGAACCTCTTCGTCAGATAGTTTCTAATGCTGGAGGCGAAGGAGCTGTAGTTGTTAATAAGGTTCGTGAAAGCAAAGGCGATTTTGGTTATAATGCTCGTCGCGACCAATATGAAGATTTACGTGTAGCTGGTGTTATCGATCCAGCAAAAGTAGCTCGTGTTGCATTGGAGAACGCTGCATCTATTGCTGGAATGTTCCTTACAACAGAATGTATTGTTGTGGATAAACCAGAGGAAACCCCTGCTGCTCCTATGAATCCAGGTATGGGTGGTATGATGTAAGCTAATTGATAAAAAGATAAGGAGAGAAAATATAGTTTATAGATTTATTTTTCTCTTGATCAATATAAATAAGACCCTGTTAGAATTTTCTATAATTCTGGCAGGGTCTTTTAATTAAAAGAGCCAAATAATATATAATGACAATAAATTAAGCTTATATGACAAAAATGTGCTTAAAATCCTTGTAATTCACTAATAATCATTCTCTTTGTTCTATTTATATTTTTATGGCAAAGAAATAGTCAAATATTACTTTTGTTTTAGACATCTGTCAGTTGCATTTCAGATATCTATTATTTATAAGTTAGACATCATAGCGTAAACTACAATCTTTCTTGTCTTTATTTTATAATATCGAAATACCTTTATTGAGATGAATATTATAGATTTCTTCTATGATGTCTAATATTTCTATTTAGGTATTATTATACAAACAAAGCGAAATATGTTGTTCTAATATTTCTTCTATTGAAGTAGAAATTGTTATAATCGCTATCTTTTAAAAATATATATTTACTTCTTTCATACTAACCTATAGGAATTTTGTTTCCATAATACAGAGGAAGGAAAAATATAGATATTAAGAATTTTTCCCCACCTTTTTCCTACTGAGCCTTAAAAACCTATATGCATAATCCCCACCTTTTTCCTACTGACCTATTGTATCTTCATATTCTGAAAAGAAAAGTGATAAAAAAATATCATAACCTTAGAAGATTATGATATAGTAACTTTATTTGAAAATCCTAATTTTCTTTCAAAGTATTTAAAGCGGTGCGTACGAAACTCGAACTTGTTTCTGTAACACTCTGTATCACAACTATTTTTATCACTCTCTTTCTTCTATGTAGCCAATTTGTAGCCTCAATAGAGTATTTTGAGAGTACTTAAATAATTTGCTCTCCTGACATCAGCTATGTCATTTCGGGTACAAAGGTACATAAAAAATGAACTACTGCCAAATATTTGAGTGAAAATCTTTTAGAAAAATTCTGGCTACAATTTCAGTGCACGGTGCAAGTCCTTATATATAAAAGGGACTTGCACCGTGCACTGATGGTCTATGCCGTAGAAAAGCAATTAAAATTGCAAATGGTATCATATTACCAACATTGGCAATCTAATATTCTAAAAAAAGGTTTATTTCTTTAGAACTTTGCACTTGGAAATCAATTTAATACACAAAATGGATAAGAAGATGATACCTCAAAAGGGAGAGGGACGCTTGTTTATCGTGCTTCCCACTCTTGAAACCATGCTGTCTTCTTGCGATAACAGCAAGATGCGAGCCCAAGGTGCCGGCATGGAGTATTCCAATTTTAGGAAACATTGTAAGATGCAGACGGATTTGAGAATTGAGACCTATACCAAATGTGCCTCCGCATTCGATATGGATGTGCTTCTTTTGCATCTTCCCAAAGGAATGATAGAATCTTTGGTGCATACCACTGAAGATAAAGACCATAGTTTCTTTACAATTGAAAAAGAAGATCTCATCTTTTTATTGAACAAGCTCTGTCATGTAGATCACAAAAGAATGATTCAGCATATCATATTTCTAGCCAACCGTATAGTAAAAAAACAAAATAATATGTCTGAATTTCGAGATATGATGGAAGCTATTGAGAAACTTATTAAAAAACTGATGCATAATGACAGAGAATAACATGCTTTCTGCCACTCTTTTGGAAGAGATACATTCCTTGAAAGAAAGTATAGATCGAATTGCAGGCTTCATTCTTGAACTGAAACAGAATTATGTTGTTTTGGAAGAAAAGATTGAACTGAACTCTTCTGATGTATTGCGCCTTCTCGGTATATCCAGAGCTTCACTGGCACGATGGAGAGACAGTCAGGTAATCCCTTATCGTTATGTTTCCTGCAATCATGTGGTCTATCCTTTCAAAGGATTATATATTGCAATCAAGACGGGACGTGCTTCCTTCAAAGGTTTTCGTAGAGTGGAAGCTCTTCAAAGGCTCAATGCTTACAAGGACGGTATCCTAAAAGGATATATGGGAGACTCACAAATTTCGTTTGAGGAGCTATGAACATTAAGGAAGAGATATTGGAACACACAAACAGGGGACTGGAAATTTTTTGTTTCTATATGCCGATTGATTTCGTTCCCAAACGGAATTTCCGGAATCCACTTTATAAGGACAAACGGGCATCCTGCAACATCTACCTTGATACAAAATCGCAATGCTACCGCATGAAGGATTTTGGGAACGAGGCATATTCGGGTGATTGCTTTTGGTTTGCAGCAACGATGCTTGGTCTCGATGTTCGAGCGGATTTCAAGAAAGTCTTATTGACTATCATACAGGATTTAAATCTCAATATCACCATGGATTTTAAGACTGAAGAGAATAGAAAAACAAAATCTTTCAAGGACATTCGTCTTGTTTCTTCAACATCAACCAATGTAAAAGAAGAACTTTCCGAAAAGAAAAAGATATTTAAGCTATACGAACAACCTTTCAGGGCAGACGAAATCGCCTATTGGCAACGTTATGGAATAACTGACAAGGTTTTACAAAAATATCATGTGAAGTCACTGTTCCGTTATGAGACAATTTCCAATCAAGGGAATCCTTTTAGTCTAACCTCTACTAAGAATGAACCTATCTTTTGTTATGTAATGGGCGATTTTGTCAAGATATACCGCCCAAACAGCAAGTTACGGTTCCTTTATGGAGGGAATAAATCGAAGGATTATATCTTTGGTTTTGAACAGTTACCAAGTAAAGGGGATATTTTATTTATCACTGGCGGAGAGAAAGATGTATTGTCATTATCTTCGCACCATTTTAATGCAATCTGTTTCAATAGCGAAACAGCCTCCATCCCTGAGCCTATTATCGAAAGCCTGCAACTAAGATTTCGACACATCATTCTGCTTTATGATACGGATGAAACCGGATTAAGAGAAGCAGAGAGGCAGGCCAAGCAGTTGGAACCATACCATGTATTTTGTCTGAGTCTTTCTTTGCAAGGAACAAAAACCGAAAAGGACATTTCTGATTTTTTTGCTTTGGGAAAGACGGCAAAGGATTTAACTTCTTTGTTAACAGACAAGCTGTCAAGTATATATACCCATACAATTATGATGCTACAATCATGTGAAATAGACTATGAGAATCCTCCTGATGCTTCAAAGTCCATCGTAGCAGTAAATGGTGTGCCGCTGGGTACGCAGGATAATCTGCTTTGTATTACAGGGGGCGAAGGAACTGGCAAAAGTAATTATGTGGCTGCCATTCTTACTGGGACATTAGGAACAGAACGGTTACCTGCCGAGAGGACATTGGGATTGGAAATTACGCCCAACCCTAACGGCTTGGCGGTATTACACTACGACACGGAACAGTCCGAGGCACAACTGCATAAAAACTTGGGTAAAACCTTACAACGCGCTTCACTGAAAAATGTGCCGAAGTTTTACCATTCCCTATATCTAGCCTCGCTCTCACGCAAGGACCGCTTGAAACTTATCCGTGAGAGTATGGATTTGTTTTACCACAAACATGGAGGTATTCATCTTGTGGTAATAGATGGTATAGCCGACTTAATACGTTCCGCCAACGATGAAACGGAAAGTATTGCCATTGTGGATGAGCTTTATCGCTTGGCGGGGATTTATAATACCTGTATTATCTGCGTGCTACACTTCGTACCGAATGGTATTAAACTCCGTGGGCATATCGGCTCGGAACTTCAACGCAAGGCAGCAGGTATCCTCTCTATAGAGAAAGATGATAATCCAGAATACTCGGTCGTAAAGGCATTGAAAGTTCGTGACGGAAGCCCGTTGGACGTACCGATGATGCTTTTCGGCTGGGATAAGGCTGAGGACATGCACGTCTATCGTGGCGAGAAGTCTAAAGAGGACAAGGAAAAGCGCAAGACTGATGAACTCATTGCCGTTGTCAAAGAAGCCTTCCAAAATTCTTTCAAGCTCACTTACCAAGAACTTTGTGAGGTTCTGATGCGCGAAATGGAAATCAAGGACAGAACTGCAAAGAAATACATCGCCTATATGAAAGAACAACGTATCTTGGCACAAGATACCAATGGTAACTATCAAAAAGGAGAACTATGCCGTACATAGATTATGAAACCGAAGACACTTGGCAAAAACGCCTGTTTGACAAGCTGATAAGCGTCGAGGACAAACTCGACCGCCTGCTGATTCTGCAAGAGCAATCTGTTGATACAACTGTCCATCCACCCCTGAAACCGGAATATCTGGATATCATAGATGTATCCAAGATGCTCAAAGTAGAACAAAAGACCATCTATAATTGGGTGTGGGCAGGAAAAATTCCCTATCTCAAAGCCAATGGCAGGTTACTTTTCCTTCGGGAAGAGATAGATGAAATGGTACGGAAGCGAGAAGGTTGGTAGAAGTTAGTTCTATACAAGTATGTTGGAAATGTTCATGTTTTATTTCATACTCTTTTTCCTCACTATGGTTGAAATATTATCCTGCAAGTCAACTATTAGTTTACTTTCGGGAAAATAATTCAACCAATTGACTGTAATTAGTAAAGTCTTTTGTACCTTTGCGGTTGGTTTTAATTACAGCAAGTAAACTATGAGTATACTAAAAGGAAAAAAATAAACCAAATGCTTCAATCCGGGCAAAAGAACGGATTGTTGTTTGCGACATGGCTCGTAGAGCATGGCTATTCCAGGCAGTTGTTGAGCAGATATCGTTCTTCCGGTTGGTTATCTTCTCTATGTAAGGGAGTTATGTACCGCACAGGCGACACGCTGTCCGCTTTTGGTGCTTTGCAGTCCTTCAACGAACAGGTAGGAAAGAGTTTTCGTGTTGCAGCGCATTCTGCTTTGGAGCTTTGGGGCTTCAACCATTATGTTCCTATGGGCAAACCCCTGTTAATGGTATCAACGGCAAGTGATAAAATGCCACAATGGATGAAGCATGACATTTTCGACCGTGAATTTAAGTTTTTCAAGACAGAGGTGTTTATCAGTGCACAGATAACAACTTTAACATACTTGGACTGGAGGCTGCTTATATCCTCCCCAGAGCAGGCTTTTATGGAATGTCTGCTGCTAACACCACGCCAATATAACTATATGGATCTATTTTATATAATGGAACAGTTGACCACTCTGCGTCCGAATGTCATCCAATCGTTATTGGAAACCACAAAACATTACAAAATGAAGAGGCTGTTTCTATATATGGCTGAGAAAGCGGGGCATTATTGGTATGAAGACTTAGACCTTACAAAAATAGATTTGGGGACACATAAACTCCAACTCGTCAAATCCGGTATATATATCAGCAAGTATAAGATGATTATCCCAAAAGAATTAAACGACTATGAATGATCAACAATATAAAAAGCAGGTGGCATTGTTACTACGCATTATGCCTTTGGTTTACAAGATAACGGACTTTGCAGTTCATGGAGGTACGGCCATTAACCTGTTCCACCAGAATATGCCGCGTTATTCGGTTGATATTGACCTTACCTATATTCCGATAGAGCCACGCACAGCAAGTTTGGAAAAGATAAATCAACATCTTGGAGAACTGAAAACAAGTATAGAACGTGCCATTCCCGGAATACATGTGGCACATAAATCCGAAGTATGGAAATTGCAGTGCACGCATGATGGTGCTACGGTGAAAATAGAGGTAAATGGTACAAAGCGGGGCATACTTGGAGAGGTTGAAATTATGGAACTCTGTCCGAAAGCGAAGGAAGAGTTCCAAGTCAGCTGTAAGGCACGTATAGTTCCTTATGCTCAACTTTATGGGGGAAAGATTGCAGCCGCCCTCAGCCGGCAGCACCCACGTGACATGTTTGACTGCAAATACATGAAAGACCAAACACTTGAAGATGTAAAAGACGGGCTTATCTTATGCTTATTGGGAAGCGACAAGCCTATCGTAGAATCTCTGTCTCCTAATAGCATAAACCGAGAGGAGGCACTTGAAAACCAATTCAAGGGAATGTCAGATATTCCATTTACCTATACAGACTATGAGCAGGCTCGTGAATCCATTATTAAAAAGGTAAATGACTGCCTTACAAATACAGACAAGGATTTCCTCGTTTCCTTTGAGGAGGGAACACCACAGTGG
Organism: Prevotella pallens ATCC 700821; assembly: GCF_000220255.1. Taxonomy (GTDB): domain Bacteria; phylum Bacteroidota; class Bacteroidia; order Bacteroidales; family Bacteroidaceae; genus Prevotella; species Prevotella pallens. Next base: position 1,701,409 of record NZ_GL982513.1, on the reverse strand, counting down.
GAGAAATGTTGCGCAGGTGATTTAAGCCAATATCCATCTGTACAATGGAAATTACTGAATATAGGTAAACTTAAGAAACAGACTCCCGATAAGCACAAAGAAGGAATAGATAAGCTAAAAGGTTATTTGCAGGTATAATGATAAAAGTCAGACATTCAATACGGATGTCTGACTTTTATTTAGCCCCTCGGCATGTGTTTAGTGCCTCCATTTGGGTCTGAAACTTTGCAAACGGCTATTCTCTTCTTTATCTTGGACAGGATTATTCTCATTTTTCATCTCGACAGAATAATTATTGTTGGGTAAATTCTCTTCTTGCTCCTTTTCTTCCGTTTCATCTTTTTCCTCATCAGGTGGAGCAAGTGTAAGTGCAATCTTTCTGTCCAGCTCCGCAGCTTCACTTTTAAGTGAGCGAAGCTCGTCCTCTTTCTTCCAAGAACTGTTAGCAATATTAGTATAAACTTCTTTATTGGGCACAACCTTTGCCATTTCCTTCTCGTGCGATTCTATCACCTTTGGAATACGCTCCAAGGCATTAATGAAGTTCTGGCAAGCAAGTTTCGGGTCTGTTGCCAACTTATCGTTATTATAGGTATAGTAAATACTCTCCTGTCCTTTCACAAAGAAGCGATTCACTGAACAGTCGAATAAGTCCTTGGAAATGCTCTCCGTCTTGACCATAATGGAAAAGCCGTATATCTCACCGATTTTGTTGTACTCTCCTTTGGTTCGTGCCTTCTCGTCTATTTCTTGTAAACGTGCAGCAATAGCCTTGATATCGGTGCTGTCTTCAACACCTTTGATTGTCAGTTTATTTATAGATGTACCTTCATCATCACGCTCCACACGCTTCTCAAAGAGAGCTAAATCAGACTGTGCCTCCTTGATTTTGTCCGTATGGAAGGATACGGAACTGTCAATCTCAGCCAACTTACCCGTTGCTGCATCACGCTCATGGAGAAAGTTCTTACGTTCTGATTCCAAGGTGGTAATCTTCTTGTCAAGTCTTGCTTTTTCCAAAAGGTCGGTATTACCTGAAAGCACTGCTACATACTCGGAGAAGTTCATGCTGCTGTCCTCATCCATTGAACCCTCGTCAATGGTACGGCTACCAAGCGTGTTTGTTTTTAGCTGATTAATGAAGAGCTGCTTGTTATGCAGCAGGTTAAACTTGTAGCTATTCAAGGAACGTTCCACGGCATAGATAATCACATCGACCTTGTTGTCCGCAAATTCCTTGGCGATAAGGTTTCCCTTGCGCACCGCTCGTCCGTTACGCTGCTCTAAGTCCGAAGGTCGCCAAGGCATGTCCAAATGATGGACCGCAACGGCACGTTGTTGAGCATTCACACCAGTACCCATCTTAGTTAAAATATCTTCAAAGCCCTTTTTCGATGAGATATTAATATCGATAAGGTGTTGATAATCAGAATATTTTTTTAATAAGTCAGTTCTAATTGAGTGTCGTAATTGTGAAAACGAAGCCTTCTCAAATAGCCATGAAATGCAATATAGTGCAATAAAACTAAAAAATCTCAAAAATAATTCCCGATTTCTTTGGATTTCTCAAGAATGTTATATACTTTTGCCAACAAGGATATAACTAACAACAGGCTTATGGTCGTAACTCATTCTTTGAATGGATATCACTCTCCGTCTACGAAATATATCCTTCTTATTCGTGGCGTTTGAGTGTTGGCTGAAATTAGGGCAAGATAATTTCAGCCATATAGGTTTATTGCACATTCTGAGTTATCCACTTTTTAATGCTTATTAATTTTACAGGCCCATGAGACGATATTTACTCCCATTGTCCGCCCTTGTTGTTTTTGCTGGTATGGCTATTTCCGTATCCGCCCAGGTTCCAAGGGCAAGAATTGCCCCCGAAGCATGGTTCCGGACTGTCCCTACCTCATCCTCATTGCTAGGAACTTATCATTGGATAGACCTTTCGGGCGATTCTGTAACAACAGTTTCTCGAAACAGAAACAATCCCACATTGGTAAATACTAATGCCCTTCCCTTCTCAGACACGCATAGTATCAATTTTCATCCTGCGCTTAGGTTTTCAGGCTCTATCTTCCAAAAGGAACTGGCACTATCCTACAGTTCCCTTGCCCAAGGAACTGTCATCGGAATCTTTGCCCCCATAGCAGCCACCTCCTCCTCTGATGCGGCACTTTTTGGCTTAAAGGGACGAAATGGAGAAGAAGCCCTGGTAGGAAAGGATAAGGTACATTATGCCGGCAGTGGAGCATATCTTGACTACGGCAAAGCACAGGGAGAAGACCTGCTTTATGGCTCTGCCGAGAAAGAAACCAAACCAGAATTTCTGGAACGTTTCCCCAGGGTTGTTTCCTATATGTGGGCTAACCGGCCTGTACATTCCGTTTGGGGTGAGCCGAAACACTCGTTAGTCACTGTCGGAAGTGCTCCCGGACATAGAGATACTCGGTTCAGCCAGTCCTATCTTGATATGACAAGAGACGTGGCATCCTTTGATGGGTATATCCCAGAGTTCATTGTTTTCAACCGTATGCTGACACCTGCAGAGCGGCTCCGTGTTGAAAGCGGTCTAGCCCTACGCTACGGTCTAACCCTCTATAGTTCCTATCTTGACAGCCGAGGAAACCTTCTTTGGGACTTTGCTATCAACAAGACTTACCATCACAGGGTAACTGGCATTATCCGTGACGATGAAAGCAGCCTGTTGCAGACACTTTCTTCGACTTCCTACGAAGAATCTCCAAATTATACAACGGAGAAGAATACAGGGAGCTATTACCAGAACAGTCCTTATGATTTGCCCTCTTCCAAACGGACACTTGTAATAGGACGGGAGTACGGAAGTCCGCTTCTTTCCGGGAACTATCTCATCTGGGGTGATGACGGAAATAGGATGAACTTCCATACAGTTGGTCCGGACAGCCTGCTGCACCTGCTTGACAGGACCTGGCTTGCACGGACAAATATTACGGAGAAGGTTGATACATCCGCTGCCAGATGGTTCTCCCAAGATTTCAAGATTGTCCGCAGCGGGTTCACCGATGCCCTCATACGCAGTGGTGATGGGACAGAAGCAACGGCAGTCTCCGCCCTTCTCTTCGGGACGGAAGGTTCTGTGGAATTGGTCTGCCCAGCCTCCTTTCCTTCATTCGACATCGGATATACCACAGTCTCTGAGAATTCCTGCAAATACGGTTTCCGCATAGTTGCTCCAACAAGAATTCAAGTCATTGAAGACGGGACGCTCAGGAAAACCATTCCTGTCAGTTCGATATCAGGAAAGCGTCTTCTTGTTAGGAAAAGTGGGAATTTGGTCTTCTTATCCGTAGATGGGGTGGGAAATGACCATCTATGTGTGAATATCCAGGAAAATCCCAATATTTCCGAATCCGCTTCCTGCAGGGCTGTCATCAAAGCTGTAGCCTCTGGTGTTCTTTCACTTTCCGATGTCCGTGTTACGGGTACATCGGTAACGGGCAATATGGCGGAGTTGAGTTACGCACTGCTCAAGGACAAAGGACGGGAGTTCTTCACAGGCAGGATACCCCTGTTGATTATTGATCCCACGGGAAGCGGAGACTTCACTTCTGACAATATACGTTTCGTCAGAAGCTCCTCCACAGACCATACTCGTGAGAAAATCATTTTCCGCAATGTCTTCCTTGATACCGACGGCAGCGGCAGTGACATTTTCTCTTTCGGCTATTACGACGGACTAAAGGCGTCCATCCTTCCACATGACACACACTGTAAGAACGGCACGTCTTTGCCGGACGGCAGTATCAATATAGCAATAGAACTGGGAACACCTTCCTATACCTATCGGCTAAAGGCTGCTGAAGTTCCTGGCCTTTCGCCGAAAAGCATTGTCCGTGAAGGGACGTTCAGTGATGATATTTTCACTATTGGGCATCTTTTCACGGGGCTTTATGAGCTTACTTTGGCACAGGGAGGAAGCAATAGTATCTCTTCCGCCGGTACCCCGTTGTTTCGCAGCTATTCTGAAGATCCAAGGAGTTTCCGCACAGGAAGTATGTCATGGGTACACCCTGACCTGTCCTCAAATGTGCGCATCGGAATATTGCAAGCTGGCAGTTCTTCTAAATCCGTAAGATATGGTTTTGAGGTACGAAGCGACAAGGTGCGAATCATCCAGAATGGCAGAATCGTTCCTCCGGCTTACACCATCTCCACGGGGGATTCTCTGGGTATCCGCCTAGACGGTAACGGCGTATCCTATTATATTAACGGAAAAGATATAAAGACCCTGAAAGAAAAAATTGCCGAATGGAGTGCCGTGGTCAATTACGGTGCTGGGAAATCCCACGTTGTGGCATTCAAGGTTTCAGGTGCACATGTCCCCGAGTTTAACTCAAACGTCCCCACAGCAGTTGAAAATGTCGGGGTATGCAGTATCACCCGGCAGGTACGTGTCGGTAGCGAGTGTGGTCTTCCGTCCGAGGTCCTTTCCCCACTTGAAACACGGAGTGAAGCAAAGCCTAAACCAGCAGTACTGAGAACAGAAGCCTATGACGATCGTTTCTTCGTTTCACAGGACGGTGACCTCACTCTCTATACAAGGCTACTGACGGAGACCTCTGAGGCAGCAACCCTCATGGTGTTTGACGTTGCAGGTCATCTTCTGTCCGAAAAAGCCTACGGACAGGGAACCGAACGAATACTTCGGGAAATTGTTCCCGCTCCTGGTGTTTATATAGTAAAGGCGATTACACAAAACGCCGAGCATACACAGAAAATCATCATAAAATAGCGACAACTATGAAACAGACGCTCACTTTGGCATTAGTCGCTACGATCGTGACAGTGTCCGCTATTGCCGTTGCGCAATACCAACAAGACGATTCTCTTGCAGCACAGGAGAAGGGTACAGAAAACATTTATATGGTTTCTTCCGGGAAAGTTCAGGCTATGCCCGGACAGCTTTTAGGAAAGAAAAAAAAAGGGAACAAGATATCCAAAGGGGAACTGCCCCGAGAGGAACATTCCGAAAAACATGGAAACGATGTTCCTGCGGGGCTTGGAAGCTCCACGTCGTTTGCTACACCAAACAGCGGAATTGTCGGCATACCTGACGGACGAGTGTCAGACAATCCCGAAGACAACCTTTTCGAGATTACTCTTGCCAAGGTTCCTTCCAATTCACGGGTATGGCTTGTTTATGACCTAAAGGGTGTATCCTCTGCATCGGGCGTAAGCAAGAGTATCAACGACCGTCCGGGAGTGGGCGGTTATCTTACGGCACTATCCAAGGAATGGAAGACCGTTCGGGAGGAAATCAGTCCCTCTTGGGTTAAGGCAGGTAAGAACACCATCTTGTTCACGCTTCCTTCTGATGCGTCTTACAGTTATAGCGTCAGGAATGTCCGCATAGAGACCTCCCCGCTCGAAAAGATACAAGAATCCATTGTGTTCTCGGAGCATCCGACAGCATACGGTTCTTTGGCATACGTCCATGGATTTATCCGTGGCAAAGCTGATGGGATTACTATATCAGGACAAAAGATAACTGTCAGAAATGGAGAGTTCGAAGGTGTAGTTCCTGTTAGCACAGGTCAATTGTCTCTCACGGCTTCGGTATCAGGTAAGAGCGTAAACAAAACGCTTTCTGTTGCACGGAATAGCAAAGCTGATTTCAGCCGTGCCTTTGTTTCTGCTGGAACAGCGGTTGGAAAACAATTCCTTGCCCACCAATCCGACAGCCTTGTCATAGCCGGCAATACGCTCTCCGTTGCCAAGGGCGAAATTTCTAAAACGGGGAAATACACCATTACAGCACTTCGTGAAACGGATATCCCCGCCTTGGACTATGGTATGACCAATGTGACGGCACGTGACGAGGGGTATCGCTTCTTGCCTCACGGCGAACACTTTGCTGGGAAGGGTGCGACAGTCAAAATCAAGTATGACCGCACAAGGATACCAAGCGGTTTTACAGAAGACGATATCAACACCTACTATTTCGATAAAGAGACAAAACATTGGGTGGCTCTCGAAAGGGTGAAAGTGGACAAGGCTTCTGCCTGTGTGGTATCAAAGACCACTCACTTTACAGATATGATTAACGGTGTCATCAAAGCCCCCGAATCACCACAGACCGACGGATTCACACCAACAATGATGAACGACATCAAGGCAGCGGATCCGACATCAAAAATCAATCTCATTACACCTCCTACAGCCAACAACCGAGGTTCTGCCAATCTTCAGTATGCCTTTGAAATGCCTCCCGCACGCAATGGTATGGCTCCTTCTTTGGGCATACAGTACAGTAGTGAAGGCGGTAGTGGATGGCTTGGAGAGGGTTGGAATCTCTCTGTTCCTTCTATTACGTTGGATACTCGCTGGGGTGTTCCAAGATACGATACAAGTAAAGAAACCGAGACTTATTTGATGTCGGGTTCTATGCTTTCCACGATGGGTGACGACGGCAAGATGGGTGTGGCTCACCGTGGTGAGAAGATGAACCGAAAAGCGGACAGACAGTTCTACACTCGGCAGGGAGGAGACTTCAGCCGTATTATCCGAAAGGGTAATTCTCCTACCGACTATACTTGGGAAGTAACCGACAAACAAGGAATCAAATATATTTATGGTGGAGAAGGTGCCGTTCTCAAAGGTACCATCACCGATGCAAGCGGTCAAAGCCGTGAAGTGATTACCGAATGGAAGCTCAAACGTGTGGAAGAAACACACGGTGATTATATCGAATACGTCTATGAGACAGCCGACGAACCTGTTCGTGGTGGACTTGTAGCAAAAGCCATTTATCTTAAGGAAGTACGTGCTGGTAATAGCGGACAAGCACCCCACACAGTGGTTGTCTTAGAAGGCAGTAAACAGAAACGACTCAAAAACAACAATGCAAGATATGGCTTCCTAACCTCATCGAATCGTTTGTTGGAGAAGCTAACGGTGAATTTCCAAGGAAGTACGCTCCGCAGTTATGCCTTTACCTATAGCGAGGGTGCGTTCAACAAAGATGTGCTTACGGGTGTGAAGCAACTCGACGACAAAGGTACAGAAGTGTCTTATCAGAATTTTGACTATTATGATGATGTACAGGCTGCTAAGGGGTATGTGCCTTTTAAGGAAAAACAGGAAACATGGAATACGCACAACGACCATTTAGGTGCAGGCTTCTTGAATCCATTACAATTTGTCAGCAAAGCTTTTTCTGACAAACCCAGTGCCCTTGGTGGAACAACGAGTTTCTCCCTTAGTGGATCATTTTATGCCGGTATCGGTCCGATGGATGGAGATAAATGGAAAGGAAATACCATAGGCGCATCTTACGGGTATTCTTTGGATAAGAGCAATGGAGTCTCTACATTGGTGGATATTAATGGTGATGGGCTTCCTGATAAGGTCTTTAGAAAAGGTGGCGCACTTTATTATCGTCCCCAAATACCGACTTCGCAAAATAGTGAAGTACTATATGGAGAAGATGTGCGTATTGTAGGAGTCTCTGGTTTCTCCAAGATAACAAGTTCAACCCATAATGGAGGGGCAAAAGCCACTGTTGGTTATCAGTTATTCACGGCAGAAGTAGGTGTTGATTTCTCTTCGACCAAAACCAAGACAACGGAATACCTTTCAGACATCAATGGCGATGGCCTCGTAGACTTGGTTTTCAACAAAAAAGTGTATTTCAACCATATTGAGTTCGACAAGCAAGGTAAAGCCATTCCTGTTTTCACCCTCAGCAGTGCTGATACGCCGAGTCCGATTATCTACAGTGGTAAGTTAGATGCCTCTGTCATCAAGGTAGATCCTGCAGAGCAGGAAGAACTGATTAAATCCTCTCCTATGGAAGATATGGTACGTGTATGGCAGGCACCTAAAGATGGAATCATCAGCATCTCGGGTACAGTTAGTTTGATTACTCCAACAGGCGAATACGATACCGATGAGTATGCTCATGCTGATGGTGTGCGCGTAGCCATTCAAAAAGGTCGTACAGAACTTTGGAATAAGAAAATTACCAAAGGAGATGCAACGGCTTATAATGCTACGGCACAGAATATCACTGTCAAGAAAGGCGACCGCATTTATTTCCGTGTCCAGTCTGGTACGGAGGAAACAAGCAACGGTGCCTTTGACAACGTGAAATGGGCGCCTGTCATTACCTATACAGGTGCGGCAGAAACACTCCCCGGCGGATTATCTACCACTGTTTATCAACCTCAGGAGGGTGCCATTTATGATGCCAGTACACTGACCAATGTGGCAGAGAGTGCTTCTTTGAACCTGTCAGGCAAGTTCACCAAACCTGTCACCACGGATGACGTTACGCTTAAAATCATTGCTTCAAACAGTGAAACAGATAGTATAGGAAACAAGAATCCGACATATCAGCGTAAGGTAATCTATACCCGTACCTTTGCATGGAAAGAAGCATTTAACGGAGAAATTCAACAAACAATCCCTAACCCTGATGGCTTGACAAATCTGAACTTTGAAATCAGTTCTTCTTCTAATGTGGACTGGTCGAAAATAAAGTGGACACCACAAATAGAGACCATAGGCAAGGATGGTAGCAGGCAGCGTACGGCAGGGGCAACCCATTATGTTCTCTTTGCTGACATGGTCAGTGAAGGTAAGCCAGTAGTACTTGCTTCCAATGTTTCAACCCTGACAGTTACTCCGAGTATCACGATGCTACCACCAACGGCAAACGGAATGGTGACGATGACTGTCAAGACTGTAGATAAACTGCTGGGTAAAAAGACTTACACGTTCAGTGGTGGCAGTCTTTTAGGAGATCCACTGATAATTACCGGTATCAGTGCAGGCAAGATATGGATAGATTACTCTTATTCAGGTAACATCTCAGGTCAGACAGTAACTTCTGCAGCTACTGTCAGTGGCATAGGAACGGTACTGGCAGGTTTCTATGCTCAGACAGAGAACAAAGGCTTCGGCACAATGTATCGTGGTTGGGGTGGCTTTGTCTACAATGCTTCCGAAGGTAGGTATGGCAAACCTATTGATGAATCACTGTTGAAGCTCCCCGATAGCAAGGATGCCAAGATAAATCCATTAACCATGCCATTTACCCCCATTGGAACAGATCAAATGACCTTTGCACGCTGGATTGGTCAAAATGAATTCATTTATCTGACGGCAGATGCAATGGGGACTGCTCGATTGGGTGAGCAGCAAGTCATATTGACAAATCCTTTAGAAGGTAGTACAGAAACAGCGGCACTTACAGGAGATTGTTTGCAAGGAACAGGAGCCACTGCTGTGACACTGGTATCAACCAGCAAAAGTACAGTCAAGCAAGGAGGTAGTATGGGAATTACCTACAATGAAGCAGGAGGAACGTCAACAACAGATGTAACCATGACGGATATGAATGGCGACGGTTATCCAGACATCATCGCAGGCGGTACTATTCAATACACCAACACTCAAGGAGGTCTCAGCGGAGAGAAATATAGTGGCATGGGTAAAACCACAGGGAAACATAGTTCCAAAGCATGGGGAGCAGGCGGAAAACCTGTCGCTTCCGGTGTAGCACTCTTGGATATGATGACACCCTACAAAGGCGGTTCTACTGGTACGCAAATGAATACTGGGCTCAAAAAAGCTCTCAATAACCTGCGTACATCTTTCCTTGCCAAAATATCCATATCTGGTAACATTCCTGAGAATACAGAAGATGCTGTAGAAACATTCATGGACATCAATGGGGATGGACTCCCCGATAAAATTCTGACTGATAGAAGAGTTCGATTGAACCTTGGATATTCGTTTACTGATCCTATAGCATGGGATATAGACCGCTTACAGGGCGGAAAGACAAGATCTTACAACATAAGTATAGGTGCTGGTGATACGATTTTTGCAAAAAAACATATTACAGAAGATAAGAAAAGTATAGTAAAAGCTTCGGGGAGTATTAGTGGAGGAGTTGGTTTGGTATCCTCTCGCGGTGTAGAAGAATATGATTTGATGGATATCAATTCCGATGGCTTGCCCGATAAGGTCTGGATGACAGACGATAAAGTCTTTGTCGCCTTGAATAAAGGAGACGGATTTACCGATGGCATTCTCTGGAAAGGAACCTCGTTGTTGAGTGAGAACATCTCTACAGCAGAATCAGTTAATGGAGCATTTACCTATACGATTTTCACTCCTATGCCTACTCCAGTTATCAAAATTTGTTTGAATCCTGGCACAAGCACAGGACACTCCATCAACCGTACAACCTACGCTTTGCAAGATGTGGACGGCGACGGCTACCTCGACATTGTGGAATCCGATAAGGAAAGTGAACTGAAAGTAACCCGCTCTGCCATCGGCAGGACGAACATGCTCAAGAGCGTGACCAACTCCCTTGGCGGAACCTTTACACTGGACTACGAACACAGCACGCCTACCTACGGCCTGCCCGGTGGTAAATGGGTAATGTCGTCCGTAACCATTGACGATGGTATCCGTGATGATGGACCGATGATGAAGACGATGTTTGCCTATTCAGATGGACAGAAGGATCGCCACGAGCGTGAATTCCTCGGTTTTGGAAAGGTCGTAACCAAGAATATCGACACCGAACAGGGAGAATCCGCAGTCTATCGTCAGGCTGTGCAGCTCTATGATGTGTCCACCTACTATGCACAGGGCAATGAGCTTGGAACGTCTGTAGAGGATGCCAAAGGCAACAAGTACACCGAGACACGTAATGAGTACGACGGCTACTACCTCACTGCCAATGGCGACAAGTACACTTTCACCAAGCAGACCAAGCTCTGTAGCGACCGCGCCTCTGCCTTCGTACCGCTACGCTATACCGCCAATAAGCAGTATGAGGGACAGGCAACTGGTATCACCACCTCTGAGGCTTGGAACGAGTATTACCTCACAGGCTATCACGGAGAGCTGAAGTCCTACAAGTTCAGTGACAAGGGCAAGTTGGGTGCTGACGGTTCGGGTAAGTTCGACTACCAAACCGCAATACAATATGCTCACAATGATAACAAACATATCTTCGGGCTACCTACCAATGTAACCGTAACGGGCGGTGATGGTAAGACTTATCATCAAGTATCTGCGACTTACGATTTGAACTATGCCGACCATATTACACAGATTAAACAACAACTCGGAAGCGGCGAAGCCGTCTCTGATTATACTTATGATGCTTACGGCAACATCATCAAGACCACGCTTCCTGCTAACAGCAAGGGACAGCGCATGTGGTACACCTACCGCTATGAGCCGGTGATGAATATGTATGTGGAGCGCATAGACGATGCATTTGGCTACCGTAGCGAGGCTGCCAACTTCGACTACCGCTATGGCATGGCACTCCGCCGTATGGATCTCAACCACTTCTATTATGAAACGGATATAGACAACCTCGGACGTGTGAAAGCTGTGCGCGGGCCTAATGAGTTGGCAACAGGTGTGCCTTACATCATTGCCTTTGACTATCAACCTAAGGCTACTTTCGGCACCAACGGCATTACAGTGCCTGCTTACGCAGTGACGAAGCATTACGACATACAGCACCCAAGCGATGATATGGAGACCGTAACCTTCGTGGATGGCTTCGGGCATCCCGTTCAGGTGAAGAAAGACGGTGTGGTTACCACAGCTTCTAAGGGTAGTGCTCCGAAAGACGAGACCGTGATGATTGTCAGCGGACGCAATGTCTATGATGCTTTCGGTCGTGTGGCTAAGGCTTACTACCCTGTAACCGAAGCAGTGGGAAACAAGACAACTTTCAACAAGGCTTTTGACAACGTGTCGCCAACCGTAACGGTTTATGACGTGCTTGACCGTGCTATGAAAGTAACGCTTCCGGACAATGCTGAGACCAAGACGGAGTACTCTACGGACGCAGGTAGCAATGCACTCGTAACGACTGTAACTGATGCGTTGGGTAATCGTCAGGCAACTTATACCGATGGTAGTGGCAAGACGGTGAAGACCGAGCAACTCAGCGGACCTGACGGTATCATTACCACTTCCTTCGAGTATGATGGCATCGACCGATTGGTCAAGGTAACAGACACCGAGGGCAACGTAACGACATCCGTCTATGATATGGGCGATCGTCGCACAGAGGTAAATCACCCTGCAAGCGGTATCACCACCTTTACCTACGATGCCTTGGGCAATGTGCTCACCAAGCAAACAGCCAACCTCAAAAAAGAGGGTAAGACCATCAATTACGAGTACGATTACGGTCGTCTGACAGCGATTAACTATCCCGACCATCCGGAAAACAACGTGAAGTACCATTACGGTGGTATCAACTCTTCTTACAACCGAATTGGCAGATTGATGCTCCGTGAGGACGGTAGTGGCGCTATCGAGTATTACTACGGTAAGATGGGTGAGGTCTTGAAGACGGTGCGCACGCTGATTGTGCCAAACCAGGCTGTGGCAACCTACGTAACACAGTGGAAGTACGACAGCCACAACCGCCTCTTGGAAATGATTTACCCTGATGAGGAGAAGGTAACCTACGGCTATAACCTCGGTGGGCAGGTAGACCACGTCCGTGGTTACAAGTCCTATGGCTACGACTATGTGAACAAGATAGGTTATGATAAGTTTGAGCAGCGCACCTATCTGAAGTATTGCAACGGAGCGGAAACGTTCTACAGTTACGACCCTGCACGCAGACGGTTGCAGAACCTCGTGGTGAATGCTAAGGCAGGCACCATCATGGACAATGCCTACAGCTACGACGCAGTGAGCAACGTGCTCGGTATTAAGAACAATGCTCCACTCCCACAGAGTGGAAAGGCAGGCGGACAGATGAGCCATAGTTATACTTATGACCCACTATATCGTTTGGCAAGCGCAACGGGAACTTATAAGGGAACGGACAATAAATCCGCTTCTTATACGTTATCTATGGGCTATGACAACATGCATCGTATCACGAGCAAGAAGCAACATCTCTCGCAGACAGGTGTGCAGTTTGACGGCACGCTCAACGCAGGCTACGAACTCGCTTATACTTACGGCAAGGATGCGGGCAGAAAGTTCCAGCTTGACAATGTTCGTGATATTAACTACCGAACGGAAGAAACTCCTACGGAGAGTACCAATATCAACAACGGACACAAGTACACCTATGATGCCAACGGAAACCTTGTCTACATCAACACCTCTCGTGTAAAGAAAGACGGCAAGGAGGATGAAAAGGCAACCGAGCAGAAGTACAGGTGGGACGAGGAGAACAGACTCCTTGCAGCCGATGAGAACGGTTTTGTGAGCAACTATTGGTACGATGCCGATGGCGAGCGCACGGTGAAAACCAGTGGCGAGAATGAAGCTATTTATGTGAACTCCGAGTTCTCTGGTGGCAACACAGGTACGGCACGCTTCAGCCTTTATGTCAGTCCATACCTCGTTGCTGGGCAAGGTGGCAAATATACGAAGCACATCTATGTAGGCAGTCAGAGAATTGTCAGCAAACTGGGCGACTTGGCTTCTTATGGCGCAGACCCAAGACGAATACCGTATGCAGGCAATGAGGCGGATGGCTTGACTATCAACTACAAGGATAAGTACAACCAGCAGTTACAATCCATTAAGGATAACTACAAGACGTTTGACTTGCCATACAACGGTAAGGACAATGACGACTATGTGAATGGTCAGGGTTTCTGCTGCAACGACGGCACGCCGGAGGCTGCACAAGCCCGTGCGATGGCACGCACAAGAGCTGCAAATGGCAACTTTAAGCCCAACGACGACTACGAAAAGATGCAGTTCTACTACCATCCTGACCATTTGGGTAGCAGTAGCTACATTACCAATCTTGATGGAGAGGTGGCGCAGCACATCGAGTATGTGCCATTTGGAGAAGTGTTCATAGAAGAACGCAACAATACGTGGAACACGCCGTACCTCTTCAACGCTAAAGAGTTTGATGAGGAGACTGGTCTGTACTACTATGGGGCACGCTACTATGAACCACGACTCAGTCTATGGATATCAGTAGATCCAATATCAAATTATGATCCTCGAAACAATGAAAATTATTTAGATGGAGAGCATAATTTGGGTGTATATAATACGTTTAATCTTGCTCCATATGGGTATTGTTATCAAAATCCTATACGATTAATAGACCCGAATGGGAAACAAGTTGATGCAGTGGATTTCGTCCCATTTTTGGGTAGCGGAAGAGATATCTATAGAGGCTTTAGGGATGGTGATATCTTAACTGGAGCCATAGGAGTTGGCGGGTTAATTGCTGATGTATTTACCTTAGGTTCAGGGTCTGTAGTTACTGGAGGAATAAAGGCTGGCGTAAAGGCTGGCGTAAAGGCTGGCGTAAAGGCTGGTGTAAAGGCTGGCGTAAAAACCGCAGTAAAACAAGAAATAAAGCAAGCCGCTAAAACTGAAACTAAAGTTGCGGCTAAGGCGTTAACTCAAGCATCTAAGCAAGGGGTTAAGTCTGCTTCGGAGTTAGGTATTAAAGATGGAATGAAAACGACATCAACCAAAGCTTTAGAGTTAGGACAAGAATTCCTTGGGAAAGGCTACCGAGAAGTTGGTCCTGATAGATATGTTTCAGCCGATGGAAAACGAGTGTTCCGCATGGGTGACAATGATATTTTAGGTAAACATGGAGGTGGACCTCATGTGAATTTTGAAACACTGAAGCCAAATCCCAACAAACCTGGAAAGATGATGGTTGATCAAAATTATCATGTTTTCATAACCGAATAATAGAATGAAAAAAGTCACATTAAATGTTCCGAATTATTCCCCTGATACCGGAGTGGCACTCAATTGGGAAGGTAATTTCACAATTAAGGTCTCCGATATAAATGGGAGCGTCTCAATTGAGGCTAATACCGAGGGATTAGTTTCTTTAGCAAATCACTTGCTAAATTTATCCCAATCATCGGTTCCTATAGGAACTCATCTTCATCTTGATGAGTACAACTCTCTTGAAGAAGGATCTTTAGATTTAATAATCGAAAAGATTTGATTCCAATAAGTCTGTTTATGGGTCTGACAATACGATCCATAAACAGATTTATTGTTAAATCAAAATCTGTTTACCTTTCCTATACTTATACTATATGTAGAATTTAACGCCTTGTTGTTGTGAACGTTAGTGTCAATATATATATACAGGCTTTCGTCGCGGAATATTTATCTGGTCGCAACGCCTCTCAGAATCGTATCGGTAGATTGATGCTCCGCGAGGACGGAACAGGTGCCATTGAGTATTTCTATGGCAAGATTGGCGAGGTGACGAAGACCCGCCGCACGATGATTGTGCCTAACCAGGCGATAGCAACCTACGTGACGCAATGGACTTACGACAGCCACAACCGTCTGTTGGAGATGATTTATCCTGATGAGGAGAAAATCACTTACTCTTACAATCTCGGTGGTCAGCTTGAAAAGGTCCATGGCTACAAGTCATACGGCTATGACTATGTGAGCAAGATTGGCTATGACAAGTTCGAGCAGCGCACCTATCTGAAGTATTGCAATGGAGCGGAGACCTTCTATAGCTACGACCCTGCACGCAGACGATTGCAGAACCTCGTGGTCAATGCCAAGGCAGGAACCATCATGGACAATGCCTACAGCTACGACGCTGTGAGCAACGTGCTTGGTATTAAGAACAATGCTCCACTCCCACAGAGTGGCAAGGCAGGCGGGCAGATGAGCCATAATTATACTTATGACCCACTATATCGTTTGTCAAGCGCAATGGGAACTTATAAGGGAACGGACAATAAATCCGCTTCTTATACGTTGTCTATGGGTTACGACAACATGCATCGTATCACGAGCAAGAAGCAACATCTCTCGCAGACAGGTGTACAGTTCGAGGGCACGCTCAACGCAGGCTATGAACTCGCCTATACTTATCAAAAGGCAGATGGTAAGAAGTTCCAACTCGACAATGTTCGTGATATCAACTACCGCACGGAAGAAACTCCTACGGAGAGCACGAATATCAACAACGGACACAAGTACACTTACGATGCCAACGGAAACCTTGTCTACATCAACACCTCTCGTGTAAAGAAAGACGGCAAGGAAGATGAAAAGACAACTGAGCAGAAGTACAGGTGGGACGAGGAAAACCGCTTATTGGCAGCCGATGAGAACGGCTTTGTGAGCAACTATTGGTACGATGCCGATGGTGAGCGTACAGTGAAGACCTCAGGCGAAAACGAAGCTATCTATGTGAACTCTGAGTTCTCGGGTGGCAACACCGGTACGGCACGCTTCAGTCTTTATGTCAGTCCATACCTCGTGGCAGGGCAAGGTGGCAAGTACACCAAGCATATCTACATTGGCTCACAAAGAATCGTCAGCAAGCTCGGCGACCTCGCCAGCTATGGTGCAGACCCAAGACGTATCCCGTATGCCGGCAATGAGGCGGATGGTGTAACCGTAGACTATAAGGCAAAATATAGTCAGCAACTGCAATCCATTAAAGACAATTACAAGGCGTTTGACCAACCTTATAACGGTAAGGACAATGACGACTACGTAAATGGTCAGGGCTTCTGCTGCAACGACGGTACACCGGAGGCTGCGCAGGCAAGGGCGATGGCTAAAACGAATGCCAGCACACGTGCTGCTGTAGATAATAATTTCCATGACAAGGACACTTATGAAAAGATGCAGTTCTACTACCATCCCGACCACTTGGGCAGCAGTAGCTACATTACCAACCTTGACGGAGAAGTATCGCAGCACATCGAGTATGTACCGTTCGGAGAGGTGTTCATCGAAGAGCGTAACAACACTTGGAACACGCCTTACCTCTTTAATGCGAAGGAATTTGATGAGGAGACGGGGTTGTACTATTATGGTGCGAGGTACTATGAGCCGAGGTTGAGTTTATGGATGAGTGTGGACCCTTTAGAGTGCAAACACCCTGAAATCTCCACATATTGTCAAGCAAATAATAACCCTATTAAATATATAGATCCAGATGGTCTTGATAATTTTATCATAAATGAAGTCAGCGGAGAGATTATTCGACAAAAGACAGATGGAAAAACTCACAGTTTTTATCTCTCTGATGGGAAATCAAATGTCCTTGTTGGTGCTTTTGAGTATAATAAAAAAGACTTAATCGGACTAAGTGGAAGAATATCTTTTACAAACACAAAAGGAGAATCTGCTGCATTTGCAGTAAAGTCTGGATCTGAGAATAAAAGTTTTATTTCTTCTAATGCTTTGGCGGCATTGATTGGAGCGGTTGGAACAGTCGCATTTTCAGATATAACTATAAATCAATTTAGTTATAGTGATGGTCGCTCACCAGCACCAAGTGTATCGCATAAAAATGGAAAAAATGGTGACTTACGTTATTTGCGGACTGACAAGTCAGGGAGTCAGACCGATGTTGGGTCTAATAATTTTGATGAACAAAGAGAACAAGCATTAACAAATGCGCTCTATAAGTTTGGCTGGAAGGATATGATTTCAGAAAAATACAATAATAAATTATTGCCTCATACAAGTTCTGCAAAAAATAGGGGAATAAGAAGTAATCATTCCAATCATTTGCACTTACAAGGATTCAAACCCAATATAAAAACAGTAGAGTATATAAATGCTCTTCCTGAAGTAGTTGTTATTGGAAAACGAAAATGAAAAAAACACTTCTTATATTGATTATTTTATCACTCCCCTTGATATCTAAGGGGAGTGA
>NZ_GL982513.1:1682225-1683466 GCF_000220255.1 Prevotella pallens ATCC 700821 | reverse complement strand
CGTGAGTTCGACAAATTCAGAACAATGTAAGTTGTGTGTCAATGGTCCTTTGTACATTGATGCACGGCTTTTTTGGAAACAGGCAATAGGCAGCAATTGCCCCGAATAAGTTGACGATGAAATTGTCAAAGCATCTATGTCTGGAGTGTTCTACCTGCGCAATATTCTTAAGCTCGTCATTCGCCGTTTCAATAATGGCTCTTTTTCTGAGTAAAAGTCTGTCTGAAACGCTCATTAACGCTCCTTTCCTGTTACTTTTCAATTTGGTAATAAGCTGTATTCCATCAACGAAAAGCCTTTGAAAAATATTCTTGCCGATGTAGCCCTTGTCACCGAATAGCTTACCATATATAAAATCTATGAATGCTTTGTACTCCAAAGGCTTACGGTCATCAATATCTCCTGGCGTTATCATAAAGTTGAGAAGTTCTCCTTTCTCATTGCAAATCAAATGCAACTTGAAGCCAAAGAACCAACCCATAGAGCATTTTCCTCTTTGAGCTATGCCTTTGAAAACTTTGTGAATATGTATTCTTTGGTTTTTGCAGACACGCTGTGGTGTGCTGTCAACGAAGCTTATACCCGTGCATTTTCCCAATAGGACCTTCTTGATAAACAAGGTTAAGGGTACGGCTACATCCCTTTCCAATTCTACTATACGGTTATAAGAAACAACTTTTGGAAACAGATGGCGAAGCTGCTTGCATACTTTTTCAAGATAGAAATGTTTGAAGCAACGATAACCAGAATTGTGGAAAAGAATCATTATCAGCATAACTTCTGCCTTTGACATTGTAGAATTTCGATAATATTTCCTTTTTCCTGTAGGTTTTAGCGTATATTTTGCTGTCATTGCATCAAAAAACTTGCAGAAGTCATCTGCCATACAAAATATTTCAGTAACTTTGTCCTCGGTAATCATAGCGATTTTTATTTGTAACTATTTGTATATTAGCTCTTTAAAGTTACAATAAATTTCGCTAATCACCAAATTTATAGACACTTATAATTCGTCGAACTCACGTTATTTTATGTGGAGGGGAAAACTTTTACCGGACAGCAATAAATAACAAATGACCATTTCTGTACTCGATTTTGAGTAAAGAAATGATCTTTTCTTTGCCTTTAGAAGAGCCCTACTTATAGATTGAAAGTTGTCAAGTTATTAATGTGCATTTTGATACACCCTCCCTTTTTATTAACCTCCTTATTTTTCAATTCTTTAGCATCCTAATCAAAAA
>NZ_GL982513.1:1665246-1681800 GCF_000220255.1 Prevotella pallens ATCC 700821 | reverse complement strand
TGTTTTGTTGATATAACATTAAAACCGAATCCCGTACTTATTGAATAGTCTTCACGAGACATAGATAAAATCCGATTACCTTCAGGAATATTCGTCAATTTCAATTCTGTACCATCATCGGTAGATCCGAATAAGTCGGTAGTCCAAAAAAGACGATTGCTGATATAATACTTGGATAGAAAACCGATGCCAAAGCCCGAACTGAATGAGTTTTCGTATGGATTGCCTATTTTTGTATAGGTTTGCAAACCTCCATATATGCCTAATTCTAATGTTTTCTTTTGGGCTGCTATAGGCAAAGTCAAAATTAGCGAAAATAAAATAATTGTAATCCTTTTCATATTTCTACATTTCTTGATCTATTGTAAATTCACTCTTCGTGTCTATTATATCACTTTACATATGTGCGTATTTACACGGTTTTGTGCAGTGAAAATAAGGAGATTGATCAGACTATCCAAGAAAAATCGTCACGTGAAGACTAAATGACAATCAGGCGTCTATGATTTCATAATCACACATTCGTCAACAAAGAATAAAGTGCTAAAGAGGAATTAATCATTTCTCTCAAGCAGATTCAAGCATTTTTTTTGTATCCTACGCATACGAATTACTCTTAACTCGTTCGTCATTCGCATTTTTTCTATAATATTGAAAATAGGATAATATAACATTAGTTCTGATTCCTCTATCCTCAAAGGAGAAAAGTAATCTATACTAAAAGAGTAAGAAGGCCGTTAAATGCCTCCATGATTTGAAAAATACCGCCAAATGGGGTTAATTTCTCGGATTTAATTGCTATCTTTGCCATGTCGTGCGTTTTTTATCTTATTTGATTTACAGCAACTAAGCTAAGTGAAATAATCGACATAACAAAATCATTGGCAACTTATTACTGCCCATGTACTTATAAAAATATCAAACTAATATAACTGCGGAATTAAGGTTATAATATGTCCCAAGTTTCAGCTACAGGAGAACGTGCGGCGATGAGTGGATATAAGCATCAATATGACTTGTTCGCTCAACGCATATATGACGAGATGATAAACAACAATCTCGTCAGGATCAGTGTGGCTTCTGATGAAGTAGGGAAACTTGATGATATATTCTATGAGACAAGGAAAGCAATTTTCGCTTACCAGATAAAGTGGTCGATAGACAAAGATGCTATTATGAGCATCACCGATTTCAAAGAATTGGTGGTAGATATAGCAAAAAGCTGGAAACGCATTCAACAGGGCAAAGAAAAACCTGTGATGCCATTCCTGCTTACTAATCGTCATGTCAGCGATAAATATGATATTGATGCTGAAATCAAAGGTATAAAGGATAAAACCGAATTAACAGATGAGGAATTCAGTGAGTTCGCGAAGGTATTTCAGTTTGTTGAGAGAAGTGGATGTGAGGAATTCCTAGTAACTAATGCTGATACAAATATCCGCACTTCGGATGTTTTGAAGTTACATAGACTGATAGAAGAAACAGCCGGAGGAAATGAAAGGCGAGTGGAATTCACATGTGCGGAACTTATTGAAAAATTAAATTGGCAGTATCGTTTCAATCGGCGTTTTAATCACGACCTATTTGTGGATGAGGATCATTATGTGCCCATCCATAAGACTGTGGAAAAACTAAACGCTGCGATAGAGACCCATCACTCGGGTTACATATTTTTACAAGGTATGCCTGGCTCTGGCAAGTCCTCGCTGCTAAGTCATTTCGCACGCTATTCCCGTTACAATATTGTAACATACTATGCTTTTGACTTTGTTAATCCGTCAAGCCCTGATAATATATTCCTTCGTGGTGAGGCCGTGAGCTTGTTTCATGACTTGGTACTGGCGCTCAATGAGCGAGGCTACAATTACTCCGGACATATCGTAAGCAATGACCTGAAGGAACTTAGGGATACGTTCTTTGCCCAGCTATCCCAGATGCACAATAACTATGTTAAGGATGGCAACAGAACAATCATCGTCATAGACGGACTTGACCATATCATCAGGGAATACAAGGACTGTGAACATGAGTTTATAGCATTGCTGCCATCGCCCAAGAGCATTCCTGAAGGCATAACCATCATTTTGGGTAGCCAACATTTTAATGAATCGCTAACATTGCTAGAAGATATTCATGCGGAATATAAAGATGAATCCAGAGTAGTGATGATGGATGCTCTGACGGGTGAGGAAATGGTGGCACTGATAGATAAAACTTTACCCGCAGAAGTCATCTCCAAAGAAAATACGGATGAAATAATCAGTAAATCACAGGGCCATCCGCTATATCTTACTTATATTATTGAGGCTCTAAGAAGATCGGATGACCTGGCGTCAACACTGAAGAACTTGCCTGAATACAATAAGGACGTTGAAACCTATTATCGCAGCATTATATCGAAGATTCTTGCTGAAAGCTGCGAGCTGACGCATCTGTTGGGCTTGTTATCACGAATCAATGATGAAGTTCACTGGGAGTTTATAAAGGAATGGAGCCCATCGGAGAACGTTGTCAGAACATTTGTGACGAGTATAAAGCCTTTACTGCGTTATAACGAGAACTCACATTCATTAAGTTTCTTCCATAATTCCTTCCGACAATTCCTTTTAGGAGAAACCGGACGTGATGCCATGACAGGCGACATGGATAAGCAGAAAGCACAGGGCTACTATTCTGAACTTGCTGATTTATATCTGAAGTCGGGAGTGGAAAAGCATTGGCTGGCATTTCAGTATCTTTATTTGGCGAACAGATATGAAGACTTCCTTAATATGGCAACACCATCAGAACTCAGCCAAGAGGTGTCGCAGTTCCGTCCGCTCAGTGAAATAGAAAAAGACGCTGTGTATGGTCTTTATATAGGTCGAAACCTAAACGATCCCTATATAGTGCTACGTTATATGCTGGCAAAGTCGGAAGTGGAGCAGCGCAAGAATCAGGATTATTCTGCGTTAACTTTCACTGATGATTTCATCGATCTTGGTGAATATGAACTTGCCAAGAATCTTCTGCACAGGGGCAACTCCTTGCTGTGTAATGAAACTGGTGCGCTGATCAGCTCACGAAAGTTCTATGCAGCAGGAGACATTGAGGAAGCCCGACTTCTGCTGGATTTAGCATATCCGAGGTTTCTGTATGTGAGAAATGATAAACTGGGATATACCGATAATTTCAACCATCGCCTAGAGGTGTTGAAGGAATGGATGCGGACAGCATCTTATTTTTATGGTGACGAACAGCTAAACGGCTATCTCGCATCCTTTACCAAGAACCTTTTTGATTCGCAGGAAAGAAGTTATGAACGTTATTCTTCTGAGAGCATTTATGCTGCCCTGGAAGAATCGGTAATGCTAGGCCTCTTTGATAAAGGAGATACCGACAGGTTTAAGTCGCGGCTGCAAACCTTAATTTTAAATATTGAGAAAAACCCATATACGCCATTCAGCATATTGAGGTACGTGTTAAATGGATGTCGGGCGATAGACGATACGGAAAATGCAAAAAAATATTTTGAGATTCTCAGAAAGATATACGACGACACAGACCCACATCAGAGAATAATAATCGCTTATGATAGTTGGCTGCTATATCACGATGTTGATGAGGTGAAAGCAATTATCGAAGGCTTGGAGTTCGGGCAACTTTCAACCCCCGTAAAGCTGGAGATGGAAACTCCGCTTGTGAATTTCCGTCCTATGTACAGACTCGCATTCTTGCGTAGACTATGCGGATTTGATGATAGCGTGGTGGAGGCGGTGCCTAAGGCGGATATCAAGGATGGAGGTCATGAGACGATAACAACATTTGCTCGTAATCTCTGCATTCTTGCCAAGACTGCGGCTGATGGTGAACTTGGCAAGGGCTTGAGTTATGATTTCAACCAGATAATGAAGTCGCTGTTACTTTTCTTTAGGAGCATCGACAATAGGGATGTGCATCTTTACGCACTGAACAAATATCGTATAGACTATTATAAAATCGCGATAAGTGTGGCTGCCCGATTTGGAAATGAAGGTATTGCCCATATCCGAAAGGTAATACGCGAAGTTTTTACCGAAACAAATGCCTATTCGGATTTGAAGAGAGAGGCCGCATTGAAGCTGTTCAGATATGACGGCGATTCCGAATTATTAAGAAAATGCCTTCTGGAGGTGGAAACCACTATGCTGGAAGGACAGGATCAGAACGGCAGGATGGAGCAATTCACAAAACAAGGCAGAGCCTGGCTAAGATATGGTGACAAGGATAAGGGCATAGACTGCTTCAGAAGAGTGCTGAATGACACTTTCTGTGTAGGCTATAGCAAAGATTACCAAGTGTCTTGGTTTACGGAATATACAAGAGAAATAAACAGGATAGAACCGGAGCGAAGCATTGAGCGGCTGAAGTGGATAACACTGAGGCTAAAATATGTTGATACCATTACAGACCAATCTTCCCTTTCAGATATTGTAGATGAACTGCTCAAGGCTGCATTCTCTTACAATATTGCCTCCGGTTTGAATATGTATTTGTGGATGTTAGACCGTGAGTTTACCACTTTTGTCAATGGTTTTGCCTATATGATAGAAGGAATATTGACGGAAGTTGAAACGAAAGAGGAATATGGAATGCTTGTAGAACTGTTTTGTAGATTGTTCCTGTTTGTTGATGATTATGAGGATGGGCATCCTTATCTCTTGAAAAAGATTCTGAAGAAGGGAATTGCTTTGTATGACGGTAAACTTCCTGATGAAATAAAAAGAAAGATAGATCATGCTGTAAAAACCGAATGTACTGAGAACGTTCAGGAGTCTTATTCAAAGATAGAACTCGGCGAAGCTCCTTTAGATAATGAACGAATCCCGAAAGGCTCTGGCGACGATGACGCGTTTACCTGGATAAACAAGGGTGAGGATGCTTATAGGGATGGAAATATGACAGAGGCATGGAAATGTGCTGAAAAGGCTATCAGACTGTCAAGATCGTCGGGCTGGATAAAGTTCTACGATGGTGGCAGCAGAATATTTACGTTTCGCCTGATGGGCATGATAGATAAGGACAAGGCTCAGGAATTAGCCCTGAAAACATTGGTGGACGACCTTGCCCATGGCTATTCCTACGGTATGACTCAGCATATTGATGATATATTGTCGTTGGTGACTGACGAGGTTGATAAAAGTAAGGTATATGCCGAATGGCAGAGTTACATGAATAGATTGCTGTGCGAAGAAAGCGCTGTAAAGGGCGATTATCCGGCTATTAACACTGAGCCAAGTGGCGTTTCGGACATCATTATCAGATTTATCTTGATTCTTGGACGTTCTTTAGTGAACCCGGTCAGAGAGCGTGCTTCCTATTTGTTGGCTTTACTTCTTAATCATGGCTGCGATAAGATAGTTGACTATCTTAGGGTCGAAAATAACAATAAACTGACCCTTGATGTTGGAAAGTTTCTGCTTGAAGAGAATTCTCCTAAACTGACTATGCTTGGATATATAGTTAAGCCATTGGCTCTTTCGCGTAATATATTATGGCGAATGTATGCAGTGGACATCCTGAATGCACTTCATCTGGATACTCCTGACGTGCCGAGAATAAACCGACCTGCCATATATAATCTTCAGTACGAGGAAAATGACTATAGGCTATTGGATAACAAGGGAAAGAATATAAAGCAAAAAGAAAACGACCACAAAATTGGTTCGCCGTTTGTCGATTTTCTATGTGAGATTTTTCACGTATCGGAAGATATCATTTATTATCGAGCAAATCAGCTGGCTCTTCATTATACCTCAGAACATGATATGACTGACGAGGCTGATAGCCGTCTTCGGACTCATTTGGATAAGATATATCTTAAGATGTCGTTCCTGCATACCTATTCTGAGGGCGTTCTGAATGGTATTATGGAGGCGGCAGGGGAGTTACTGGACAGTAGTTCAATGACTCTTGAGGCATTGAGGCCAGTTTTCACTCTTTATGATTATGCTGTGTCGACATGGTCTGTGGAAGAGAAACCGACTTTTATTCATCATATTGAGATAGACGAATATCATATTCTACCCAAAAATTGGGAAAATGAAGCCTCAAAATGTTCAAGGCTGAATACTACCCTTGCTGACTATTCAAGCAAAGTGGTTATCGGCGAATCAACTTTGCTGACATCAACCAATGATGGACTGCCGAGTGAAGAGTATCTGCAAATGATAGTTCCGGAAGGTTTTGCTAATGAAGGAAGAAATTTTTTCGGCGACATGCCTTATCATCGTTTGAGCAAAGACTATTATCATCTTAGATGCCACGAATGTCAGCCTCCAGTCGTAATAAGGGAAAGCTTCTTTGTGCAGTTCTCACATAAGACATCATGGATAGCTTTCAATCCTCAGTTGGCCAAAGAGCTAAATTGGGAACCTATGGAGGATTGTCTATTCGGCTGGAAGAATAAAGATGATGAATTGATGGTGGAGTCAATCTATTGGAATCATGGTAACACCCAGAACATGGGTTTGCGATGGACTGAGTCTGGCGAAGGATGGATCGTTGTGGCAACGCCTAAGGCTGTGGAATCTATAAAACAATTTTATGGCGTTAATCTGGTTCAGAGTAAGAGAGTGGTAAGAACTTATAAAGGTGCTACCCAGTTGTATAAATGTTTAGAGCGTTTAGGCTAAAATAGCAAATATTTACTTTATCTGT
Organism: Prevotella pallens ATCC 700821; assembly: GCF_000220255.1. GTDB lineage: Bacteria > Bacteroidota > Bacteroidia > Bacteroidales > Bacteroidaceae > Prevotella > Prevotella pallens. Next base: position 1,675,119 of record NZ_GL982513.1, on the reverse strand, counting down.
AAGCAATAAACTAAACAAACTCAAGAAAGCTTTTCCCGAAGCCTTTTCTATTGGACAAAAACAAGTGAGCTTCTAAATAGTTAGATTTTGGCAAAAATAGAATATCTTGCTAAAATCTAACTCGCATTACTCTTGTTCATAAGGACTTAGTGTCTCCATCTAGGGCGGATGCTTTGATAGTGGTTGTCTTCTTCCTTTTCTTGTGTATGAGTGGTACTACTCTTCATTGACGTGGAAAATTCATTATTGGATATGTCCCTTTCCTCCTCCTTATCCTCTTTGTTATCTGTAATCGTCAAAGCAATCTTTCTGTCCAGCTCTGCCGACTGCCCTTTGAGCGAGCGAAGCTCTTCTTCTTTCTTCCACGTTCCATTAGCAATAGCAGTGTAGATGTCCTTATTGACTGCAACCTTTTCTTTCTCCTTCTCGTGCGATTCTATCACTTTCGGGATACGTCCCAACGCACCCAAGAAGTTCTCACACGCAAGTTTCGGGTCTGTAGCCAACTTACCATTATTATAGGTATAGTAGATACTCTCCTGCCCCTTGACAAAGAAACGGTTCACGGAGCAGTCAAACAAGTCCTTGGAAGTGCTCTCTGTCTTGACCATTATGGAAAAACCATAAACTTCACCGATTTTGTTGTACTCTCCTTTGGTGCGTGCTTTTTCGTCTATCTCCTGCAGACGTGCGGCAATGGCCTTGATGTCTGTACTGTCTTCCACACCTTTGATTATTAGTTTATTGATGGGCTGTCCATCGGCATCACGCTCCACACGCTTCTCAAAGAGAGCTAAGTCAGACTGTGCCTCTTTAATTTTGTCTGTATGGAAGGACACGGAACTCTCAATCTCTGCCAACTTGCCGTTTGCGGCATCACGCTCACGGAGGAAGTTCTTGCGCTCTGATTCCAAGGTGGTAATCTTCTTATCCAATCTTGCTTTCTCTAAAAGGTCGGTATTACCTGAAAGCACTGCTACATACTCGGAGAAGTTCATGCCGCTGTCCTCATCCATTGAACCCTCATCAATGGTACGACTGCCAAGCGTGTTTGTCTTTAGCTGATTGATGAAGAGCTGCTTGTTATGCAGCAAATTGAACTTATAACTGTCCAAAGAACGCTCTACAGCGTAGATAATCACATCGACCTTGTTGTCCGCAAACTCTTTGGCGATAAGGTTTCCCTTGCGCACGGCTCGTCCGTTGCGTTGCTCTAAGTCCGAAGGTCGCCAAGGCGTGTCCAAATGATGGACCGCCACGGCACGTTGCTGGGCATTCACACCAGTACCCAACATAGAGGTAGAACCGAAGATAATGCGAATGTCACCACGGTTCATGGCATCTACCATCGCTTTCTTTGCCTTCTCGTTCTTGCACTCCTGAATGAAGTGTATCTCGTAGGACGGGATATGATAGTCTTCTACCAGCTTACGCTTGATTTCCGAATAGACATTGAAGTCTCCACCGGGCTTATAAGTACCTAAATCAGAGAAAACGAACTGCGTTCCTTTCTGTGCGTCGAACTTTTGGTAATAGTCATTGAGCATCTTAGCACAGTGACTTGCCTTGTTGTCGATATGATCTGAGTAAGCATTTTCATCTATCATGCGTAAATCAAGGCTCATCTTCCTCGCGTAGTCTGTTGCAATCAGCATCTTTGCCCTTTCCTCGCTCTCACTCAGAGGTACTCGTCCCAAGATTGTGGCATCGCCACTCTTAGCAAACTCCATCAGCTTGCCGATAAAAACCTCCTGCTCGGGTGTTGGCGGTATATTGTGTAGTATCTCATTCTTCTCTGGTCTGTCGATACCGATGTCTTTGGCGGTACGAAAATCGCAAATCTCCGCATAAAAGTAGTGTCTGTGAATGTAATCGACTGATTACTAATAGGAAACAGAATATATGATATAATAAGATGAACGATTAAGAAACGAGCGAGTTTCTTTTCCTTTCTTTATTCTGCAATGCTTCAAAGAACACGTTAATTCTATGTTGCAAAGATAATGATTTCTTTATGAAAAGCAGTAGGAATTAGAGAAAAAGTGCTTGTTGTTCCATTCTTTTTACTTTTCAAATAATTACAAAAGGATAGATATACAAAATAAATCTATAAATATATCGTAAAACAAGCGGTTTGATGAAATATAATTGTTATCTTTGCATTTGATAATTGTAAATCAAAAGCTTGGAAGATGAAACTGAACAGAATAAAACTTGTGCTTGTGGAAAAAGAAATTTCCCAAACGCAATTGGCAAAGGAACTTGGCAAGAGTTTCAGTACAATCAATGCGTATTGCAGCAATCGCAAACAACCCTCTTTAGACTTGCTGAATAAAATAGCGGAATATCTATCCGTGAATATCAAGGACTTAATTGTCGATAAATAAGAAGTAGGTATGGAAGATAAAATATTAAAGTCTGTTTCCTGCGAGGACGTCAGGGTGAAATTCCAACTCTCATGTATCTTATGGGTATGAATCAAGTATGTTTCCTTTAAAGGTCTAAAAACGAAGTATGTCAGTACCTTCCTGCACTTATTTAATCATAAAATTGAGTGTTTTGACAATTCGTTATAAATTTAGAGCAAAAAATGAAAACAAAACATCAGATTAAACAATGGTTGCTAATCACTATCATGACATTTTTTCTTTATGATGTGATATGGCTTGCTGGAGATTATGATGATTTTTCACGGAGTGTTTTAAACCATTCAAGTGAAATTATTGAAGATTTTGTTTATTGCTCATTATTCTCCTTGACAAGCATTTTTATATGTAATCAGCTTATTAAACTGTCTGAGAAACGTCAGCATATAACAAATAAGCAATTAACAGGAATGGCATGGTATATAGTCTTTATAAATATAATTCTCGCTTTGATTTGTGAGTTTATTTATGAGGACGTAATTTGTAACAATCCCCCTGATGATGATTGTTGGGGAAACTCTTATATCTTTGCCTTAATTGCATCTTTCATTGGACTGATTAACGTGAATCATTACTATACAAAGATTGTTGAAAGTTACTACAATGAATATATATCGTTTAAGAAAAAATCTCTCAAAGCTCAGTTAAATCCACATTTTCTATTCAATAGCCTGAGTGTCTTGACTGAGTTGACAAGAGAAAACGGGACTAAGGCAGAAGAATTTACGCTTCGTCTTGCAAATGTGTACAGACATGTATTGAAGACAATTGACATGGATCTCGTCCCGTTGTCAGAAGCAATACTTTTTGCAAGAAATTATACTGACATTTTGCATGTGCGGTTCGGGGAGTCAGTTGTATTCCGTATTGCTAATTTCCCTATAAATAGTAATGAGTATATGTTGCCAATGAGCATACAACTCCTTGTTGAAAATGCGATTAAACATAATTTTGCTTCCCGTGAAAGCCCATTGATTATATGTATAGATCGCAAGGATGATAAAATAATAGTGTCAAACAACATGCAATCATGCAAAGACGATGTGGCGAGAATATCTTTTTCCTTGGGTATTGGATTGCAAAATTTGCAACAAAGATACATCCTCGAGACAGGAACAGGTATTGATATCAGGGAGTGCAACACAGAATTTAAAGTATACATTCCAATTATTGAAAAATGAATAAAATTGTTATTATAGAAGATGAGGCGTTAAGTGCAAAACGCCTCATTAGATTGATAAACGACTACGATGATTCCATTACAATCCTGGGGCCATTTCAAACAACTGATGAGGTCAAGAACTTTCTTGCAAGTGATCACGATTATGATTTAATCATATCAGACATAAGACTTGGCGCATACACTGTATTTGAAGCCTTTGAGTTGAACATGCCAACTTCCTTTGTCATTTTTACAACCACATATGATGAATATGCTATGAATGCTATAAAATCAAACGGCATAGATTATTTGCTTAAACCTGTGAATAGTAAAGAGCTATTCAACTCTTTGGATAAAATCAATATGCTATTACATCAAGATACTACGCCTACTGCACTGTCTGTAGTGGCACGGGACATGCAAATATGGCGTTCACGCTTTTTGGTTACAAAAGGGGATGAACTAGTTTCATTGAAGGCTGACGAAATTAGTTGCATTTATAGTGGAAAACGTCAAGTTGTGGCTTATAAGCATGATGGCGAAACCTATGTCATGAGCGACAAACTGTCTGATTTAGAAGAAACTCTCAATCCTGACGTTTTTTTTCGCATTAATCGACAATATATTGCAAACATCAATTACTTAGAAAAAATTTCATTCTTTTTCAGTTCTAAACTTCATGTCAAGATTAAAGGATGTAATGATAGCAATATAATAATAAGCAAGGACAAGGCTTGCAAATTCAAGCAATGGCTTAGCAAATAATTTATTGTCTTATGAAAAAAATAAAGAACACACATTTTTATATTTATGCTTGTAATTCATTGATTGCTTTGCTTTTAATGACATCATGTAGTACTTTTAAAGAGATAGTCAAAGAGGATATCGTCGAATCCATCACTGACCCCAAAACTGGAACGCCCGTTTTTACACGAGAGTATGATACGAAACCTTATCAAATTAATATTGGAGAAATCATAAAGGCTAGAAAAGAACAAAAAAAGGAAAAGAAACGAGAATTAATTGAGAATTACAAGATAGAGCAGACCGACAGTGCGCAAAAATTAAAGGTAGACTCAACAAGCAAGTGCAAATTCACGAGCCCCTTTTAAAAAAAGCTTGTAGTGGAACTTGCCAATTATTGGGAATGTATAAGTTAGAACACTAATTTTTCCGTCTCGCTGACATTTATTTCCGTTTCATGACATTTCAACTTGCAGAAATAGTATATGTTATATACTTTTGGTATGCTCTAAATTGTTTAATTCTAAATAAAACTCAACATGAAAAAATTAGCATTCTTTTTGTTGACTGCAAGTCTCATTACAGCTTGTTCGTCAGATGACCTTAGTCAGGATGTTACACCAGCACATGCAGTTAACCAATTAGCGAGTTCGTCAGTTTCGGTTTCAAACGAAGGGTACTTGGTGTTTCCTACAATCCAGAGTCTTCAAAATTTCGTGGAGCAATATTCAGAAGACAATACGAAAGCCTCCGCATACCACAAAGTTTTACCTAACACAAGAGCAACAGGTGGGGGTCATTTTGAATCTGTAGCAGATTTGAGTGAACGTCTTGCTAATGGTCGCCATAAAACACGCGCGAACTCTGAAGTTAGTATTGACAGAAAAGACAACAGCATATTCTATGAGGATCTAGAAGGACTGAATGAGTTGGAAGAGATGACCGAAGACGAATATAATGTTATGAAGGCGGAAAATTTGCTCTTTGATGATATTATGACGCATATGGTTGACACAACTCTTCGTGTATGCGTGGAAGGTAGACTTTATAAAATCACAGATCAGGGGACATTCTCCATTGATGTCAAGAAAGAGAAGCTGCTTGATGAATCTATCAGAACATTTAATCCTGAACTTAAGCTTAAAGTAAATCCAGGAGCTTCTGTCGCTCTTGATGAGAATGTTACTTTCACAAGAACATTCTCTGATAAAAGTATTCAATATTCTGAATTTGAGGCTGTAGACGAACCAATAACAGCAACTCTAACTCGAGCAGCATCTAATGACACATATACAGAGAATGCTTTTCACGTGGGTTATAATACGAACTCATATTTATGGAAGAATCATAGCGTGGTACAAAAGTTTTTCGATTGGCTCAGGGGCAAGGATGTGTCTCGCGAAAACTACTTCTCTAAAAAACATCGTGTTCAGATGGAAGTGTTTGATGTGAACTATGGATTTTATGCTAGTGCTGGTATAAAAGTAAATATGCAGAAAAGGAAAAAATTCTTAGGCATCCCATATTGGAAAGGAGAAAAAGCTTCCAAGATTGTAATTGGATTTAATGGTTTAGATGGAGTTATGAAATACAACAATCCAAGAAACTATTCTACCATTAATCCTACAATGAATACGAATTGGAATACTTTTACGGGTGCAATAAATAATATTCAGTCAAATTTTTTCTATGGCAACTATCATAAATTGAAGTTCATAAAAGATTGGACAGACGATATAATATGCTTGATTCCCGAAATTAAGATTGGAAATACTGATTGGCGTGAGAAGATAGGCAACAAACTTTATGAAGCACCAGCTAAGGCTGTTTATTCTCAACTAAAATCATTGGAGAACAAGTATATCTATTCTCCAGTAAAGAAAAGAATTACATCAACAGATCCTATGATGGCTTACTTAGTATGGGGTAACACAAATATTGAGTTTAATAAGGAACATCCGTATATTACCGGAGTGAAAGAATATACTAATTGTAAATCAAGATCGGTAATCTTTGATAGATCATTCGGATTTTCGTTTAGTAATGTTGGAGGCGTTTCTGGTTTCCTTCCTTCCGAGTTTGATATAAAAAAACTGGATGTGTTTGGTGCTGCTTATTATGACCGTCAGTGGCGTGGAGTCCGTTTCTATAAATATTGATAATTATGCTAAGATATATTGTCTTTTCGATTATGACAATGCTATCTCTAGTGTGTAACGCACAAAAGATACCTGTCAAATGTTTTGAAACTGAATTTGATTTTGGTGTTACTTTGCCTCTTGATCAGTATCATGGTGGGAAGAAATTAGTTGGCCCATCATTAGCAGTAAATCTTCGATATAACATCAAGGATACACCTTGGGACTGTGGCCTTTTACTGCAAACAGATGGAGCACGACGTGATTTCTGGCATGATAAAAATAGTGATAATTGGCAGTCTAATAGAACTATGGTTTTGGCCGCTAATGGTGGTTACAACTTTCGGCAAGGACAAAAAGTGAATCCTTTCATTAGCGTTGCTTTAGGTGTTGGATTTAATCAAGTTGTTGGAGATAAGTTCATGGATATAAATGCAACGTCTCCTGTTATCATGCCAAAAATTGGTGTGGAATTATGGCATATGCTTAGAATAAATTCACATGTCATGGTAACTCGTAAGGGATTTAACACATATGGATTAACTCTTGGATTAGTCTTGGGCGGACGACCTAGTAAGAACTAAATGTAAGAACTGTTGTTATAAAGATAGAGGGTAAGTAAAAACAGCAATACTACTTATCCTCTATCCATCTTTTATCTGTATTAAACAGAAAACAAATTGTAACTTAACGTGAGTTCGACAAAATCAGATGTTTTAATCCGTCGAACTCACGTTAAATTATGATTTACCCAACAGTTCTATCTACTCCGTATTAGAATACTCCTCCGTTAGTTTTATCGCTTGCACTTGCAGTTTAATAATAGCTTCAGAATAGGCTTCGAGTTTGCAGAGCATTCTTTTTGCAGTAGCGGCAGAGTGATAACTGTTTAGGGTCTTGACTGCTTCGTTATAGAAAAAACCAATCTTGTGAATTTGAGATATTATGTTAGAGAGATCACGCAAGTATTTCTCATCCGACTTGTTTTCTGTGATAACTTTGAATGGTTCTCCAAGTAATCTTGCCCTTAGATAATCGCTCTTGGTTTTTGCTCCCGACTTTTGATATAGCTCAATAACTTTCTGCTGGTCGTGAGGATTGGGTATTCTGATGTGCCATCTGTCCCATTTGGGGTTGGTGGAACATCTGCCATCAGGCTTGTTTATGTTCTTTCTTTTCATCGTTTCTATGTTTTCTAATCACGACTTTGGAGTGATTTAATCCCCTTTCGGGGCAAGGGTCTTTGTGGTACAAATGACAATTTGTGGTACAAAGACACACCTTGCTGATGTAGAAAATGGGATTATAAGCCCCTGCTGTGTTACTGCATTCATTGAATACAGTAACTCGGCGTAGGCTTGCATTCGAGGAATGCAGTAATTCAGAGTTTCCTCCATCTTTCCACATCTTCCTTGTATTGGTCGAGGTGTTCCCGCAGTACCTGTTCGACATATCCCGAAACGCTCGCTCCATGCTTACCGATTCTCCGTACCACGAAGTCTAACTTTCGTTGGGTTTCCTCTGATACATACACGGCTTTGCGGTGGCTGTTGCGAAAGGGCTGGAGATATTTCCCCTGAAACTCGGATAATTGCTTTCTGTCCTTTGTTTTTCCCATTCTTTGATGAAATTCTTCGGTAGAAGTAGCCCTTTCTGTTGGCGACAACGCTGTTTCTTGATAGGACGGTTGAGAAAAATCCTTGTTACTCTCCTTGTCATTTTGTTCCTCAACTTTATCAACAGGCTCAAACCTTCTCTTTTCCTCTTCATAATCGAAGGGCTGGTCAAAATCGGGTAACTCTTCGGGCTTGCGGAGCTTAACGCCATAATTTCCCATATCTCTAATGGCTTGTTCCAAGCGTTGTTTCCTTTTTTCATCTATTCTTGCCATAATTTCTTGGGTATCGGGTTATAGTGTTTTTCAAGCATGGCTTGTATGTCGCTCTGCTTGTAGAGTATCTTCCCTCCGATTTTGTAGAAAGGAAGTATTCTTGCATTTCTGTACTCTTGGAGCGTGCGTGTGCTGAGCCGTAATTGCCTGCACACTTCCTCGCTCGAAAGGTAAACCTCGCCATCTAACATCGGACGAGCTGTGGCACAATACCGCTCCAACTTCTTCAAAGTGCCTTCCATCAGTTGTGCAAACATCTGCATCTGAGGGTCTTCCCGCGTAATGATTTCATTCTCTGCCATAATTCATTCATTCTTTGATTTCAATCCTTGACTGCATTCAGCATTTCACAGATGTCGGTCTGTTTGTAATAACACTTGTGTCCAATCATGGAGAAAGGGATTTTGCCCGTATCTCGGTATGATTGTAGGGTACGCTTGCTGATGCCTAAACGCTTGCACACGGCTTCGTTGTCGAGCCATTGCTCGGTCTCAGGAGGATTACCGATGAGTTTCTCCACACGATGGATAAAGTCTGCAAATTCGGAGCGATGTTGCCCCCACGCTTTGCGGTCGATGATAATGAGTTTCATTGCCTTAATTTTGTTTTGATTACTTTATTGTTACTCAGCAAACAAACTGTTATGCAGTCCATTGCCGTACTTCTCGGGTGCAAAAGTAAACCCTCGGAAGCACCGCTGCAAGAAATGAGGATAAGCAGGGAAATAGAGAGAAAGCAATAGAAAAACAAAGGAAATCCGTCTGTGTTATTGCGGTAATGAGATGAGGTGCCGGTTCGTTCCTTTTATTATTTTGTTGTTTTATCGATAATTCGATAGTTCGACAAATCGAGATATCGAAGTGTCGATAGATAGTTTTATCGATAGATTATTTTGACGATATATAGTTTTGACAACAGATAGTCATGACAACAAATTGTACAAACAATAGATAGTCCGTATTATCGTCAGTCCTATCTGTTGTTAGTTGTTACGCCTTGCGTCCAAAGAGCCTGAGTATGCCGTATTCTTGTCGTGCCTATCTCTCTACGGCAGCCCAGCCTTGCAAGGTTGGGAGAGATGAATACGACCGCATGGATATAGAAAATGGCAATACCACCTTGAAACAGAAAAATCCTGCGGTGGAGATTCTTCTCTCCATCCGCAGGACTCGACCTTTCAGGGCAGACAGGCTGCCGTTGTACCTTTGCACGATAAGAAACGGCATCAGGAACTTTGCGTGCGCCTTTGCCTACAACGCCTTCGGGCTTGCTTCCTCCGTCTGTTTGACCGTTGGCAGATTGTTGCTCTCGATGAGCAGCACTATCGTGCCTGTGAGTTCGGTGTAAAGACGGCCGTATTGCTCGTCAGAAGCCAATGTGTCCGTCAAACCGAACTTGTCGAATGTGGCTTGAATAGCCTTGTTCGACAACAGTATAGGTACGAGTTTCTCTGGGAGCGGTGCAGGAAGTTCCCTTTCAAACTCGTTTTCCAACACGGATATAAGCGTATCG
>NZ_GL982513.1:1653867-1664977 GCF_000220255.1 Prevotella pallens ATCC 700821 | reverse complement strand
CATATCTCCTGAATAGTTCTATTGAAATTACTGTTGCTGGGAAACTCTCGAAAGAAAAGCCCCTCCCTTCGTCCGTGGCTCACAATGGCGAGTATTTTCTCGGCAACGGGCAGCAACGGGACAATACTTCTGTTCTGTGTCTTTGTTCGACAGAGCGATATGTACCTACGCCCATCCCCGAATGTATAAACATCGTCCATTCGGAGTTTCTTTAAGTCTGAGAATGCCAGCCCCGTGAAACATCCCAAGAGGAAAATAAGTCTGCAATGGTTATCTGTCGAGCGGTGCGGACGGTAAGCCAAGAGTTTTTGCAGGTCGTCCGCCGTAAGTGCATTGCGCTCGTAGGTAGGCGTTTCTATGTCTATGAGTTCAAAAGGGTCTTCACGAACGTATCGCTCCTGCAATGCCTTGCGAATGACCTGATGCAAGTGGCGTAGGCGGTTGCCGACACTGCTTTCCTTGTTTCCCAAGTCCCGAAGCATAAAAAGGCGATAGTCCTCAAGCAAAGTCTTGTCCACCTCTGTGGGCATACAGTCTGCCCTGTCCCTTACTTGCAGGAAATGAACAAAACTCTTGTAGCTGTCCTTAAAAGCCCTGACAGTTGCCTTGCTTAATGTTCTGCCCTGCAATTCCTCCTTGTATTCACAAACGGATTGATATAGCTCCGTAAGTGTTGGCATGGGGCGACTTTGCTGCATATAACGCTCCTTGAGGTATTCCGCCGTGATATAGTTTTCTTCCCTTAATGTACGTTCATAGAGTGAATGCAAGCACTCTTCTATTGAGTTCAGTTGCAGATTGATGCCGCTTGAATTACCTGTTGTCGCCTTGATGCACCCTTTTCGGGCAAGCCACTCGTCGGGGGAAGTTTGCAACTGCGTGGAAAACGATGAGGACGTTCCATTACAGGTGATACGGCAACGGATTACGCATAGTCCGTCTTCATTGGTCTTGCTTCTATCTATGTAGAATAGTATGGCAAATGTACTTTTCATTGTTCTGCGGTTTTAGTTGGTCAGTTGATAATGTGCGAGTTGTGGAAGTATTTTCTCTATGTCCAGAAAGACACGCTCGGGAGATGTCTCCGCATACACTTGCGTGGTTTTGATTTGACTGTGTCCGAGCATTTTGGAAACGCTCTCAATGGACACGCCCTCCGACAGTGTCATCTGAGATGCGAAGGTATGCCGTGCCATGTGATAGGTCAGCGTTTTCTGAATACCGCAAAGCCGTGCTATCTTTTTGAGGTGTATGTTTACCGTGTCGCATCCGGGTATGGGCAGCAGATACCCCTTGGGCGGTTCGTGTCGGAAAGCCCTCGTGTGAATGCCCCGATAACGCTCGATAATGGCAGCGGCTTCGGGAAGTAGGGGGATGTGGCACACGTTGCCCGTCTTTATTCTCGGCTTGCGTATCCAAGTCATTCCCGCTTCGTGAAAGACGTGCTGCTCCGTCAAGTGATACACGTCGGTATAGGAAAGCCCCGTCAGGCAGGAGAAAAGGAACATATCCCTCGACACTTTTTCATAGCCTTGCAATTTATCTTCTCCCAAGGCTGCGATAAGACCTACCTCCTCCCTTGTGATGTAACGTGGAGTACCCACTTCCCAACGAATGGAATGGTTGATGAAGGGATAGGTGTCAATGATGTGCCGTTTATGCAGGTCTTTGAGCAAGGAAGCCAGCATGGAGAGATAGCCAGCCGAAGTGTTGAGCTTGAATCCCTTTTCTTTGGCGAAGTAGTCCTCCAAGTCTTTGATAAAGGCGATGTCGGCTTTCTGCACGGGAATATCCTCCACACGGTAGCGATACCTGACGAAGTTTGCCAGATGCTTGTGAAAGAGCAACAGGCATTTTAGTCTGCGTTCGCTGCGGTCTATGCCCACACGCTCACGGAAGCGGTCGATATACTCGTCTGTATGATGCAGCAGTCCTTGTGACTCACTGTTCAGTCCGAATACAAGCTCCCGTACTCGCTCTGCCGTGACGCGAGCATCGGATTTACCCGAAAGAGACTCATAAACCTTGTGTATGCTCACCTGAAGGCGGTCAAGTTCCTTGTTTACCGATACGGCTTCGGCACTCTTGCCCAGCAGTCGGTTTTTGCGACTGTCCCACAAACGAGGAGTACACGAGCATTTGCAACTGAACTGTACCATAGAGCGTCCTGCGCTGATGCGTCCCATGATGGGACTTTTTCCGTTTTTGTCCTGCGTACCTCTCTTGAGGTAGAAAAGCAGCTTAAATTTTTCTTTTTCCATTGTTTTTTTGCTTGCAAAATTACACTTCTTTGAGGAACTTTGAACGATGCAAAACATTGATAATGAAAGAGAAAACTCCGTTTTAGTTACCACTTTCAGCCGTCCTTTTCCTTTCATCGTTTTTCGAACGATTTGGTAACTGAACTCCTTCCTTTTCGCTCCCTTTTCTGCCTATTTCCTCAAATGCAACCCGATGAAGAAAAAAGCAATATCCGCTGTATTTCAGTCAGATATGAGTTTTATGCCATTTTCTGCTTTCTACTCCCACACTTCCGCATAAAACGCCGCCAGCTCAGGCACCTTGATAAATGTTCTGAAGCGTTCCTTCTGTATGATGTCATTCGTGATGGAGAACTCATAGTCGGTCGACTTCTTGGCAAAGACTGCTGCCCAAGCATCAAAACTGTTGATGCCCTGCTTTTTCAAAGCCTGCGGACGAAGATACTTGAACAGAAGATACAACTCCGTTAGACTATTTGAAATAGTCGTTCCAGAAAGGAAAGTCGCTCCCAAGTCCTTGCCGGACCTCTCCTGTATGGTACGAATGGCAAAGAGCATGTTTAAGGCACGCTGTGAGCCATCAGGATTGCCCAAGCCCGACACACGGTCGTGGCGGGTGTTGAACATCAGGTTCTTGAATTGGTGCGATTCATCTACAAAGAGGTGGTCGATACCCATCATCTTGAAGTCCACGGCATCGTCTTTTCTTTCGGCGATGCTGTCCTGTATGTTCTGCAGCTTTGCTTCCAGTGTCTGCTTGCGCTTCTCCAAGCCTTTGAGCATCCCACGGGAGATGTCTCTTCCTTGTTGTCGCAACACCTCGAGGTTCTCTTCCACGGAGTCCAGTTCCTTTTGCATAATCGCTTCCTGTATCTCCAATGCCTGCGGTATCATGCCGAACTGTTCATGCGTCAAGATAATACAGTCCCAGTCATTGTTCTTGATGTCGTTGAAGATTCGTTGACGGTTCTGCTTGTTGAAATCGTTCTTGCCCGGATATAGAATCCTTGCATTGGGATAAGCCTTTCTAAAGGTATCGGCAATGTCAAAGACGTTTGCCTTCAGTCCGATAATCATCGGCTTGTTTGCTAGTCCCAATCGCTTCATCTCGTAGGCAGCCGTACACATGATGAGCGTTTTGCCCGCTCCCACCTCGTGGTCGCAGATACCGCCACCATTGGTTTTGAGCATCCACACGGCATCCTTCTGACTCTTGTAAAGGTCGGCAATGCCCAACCTTCTGAGGTCAAGGTCGGGAAACGTCTGGTGCGTACCGTCAAAGTTGGGTCGCACGAAACAGTTGAAAAGACGATTATAACGGTCTGAGAGCTGCTGCTTGAACGTGTCTGGTGTGCGACCGAGCCAATCGACAAAGCCCTGCCTGATTTCCTCTATCTTGGCATTTGCCATTTGGATGGCATGTCCGTCCCTGACTTTGATGGTCTTGGCTTCTCCCGTAACCTTATCCGTCACCTCCTTACTCTTGTTGATGTCGGGAATGGTATTGTGAAGTGCGTGCTTCAGGAGATTGATGCCGTCATAGCGGCGGAACTCCCCCTGTACGGCATACTTGTGCCAGATATTAGCATTCTTTCGGTCGCAGACAATGCTGTACTCGTCCATGTTGGAATGGTAGGATACGCCAATATCCGTCCCGAAGAACTCTGAGGCAAACCTACCATAGACTTTAGCAGGTATCCAGCGTTCACCGAGATTGAAGTCAAGGTCTGCAAAGGGAATGGGTGTTGGCGTGGCTGCACGCAAGGCAGCAAGGCTCTGTTTGGCTTCCTCATGGTCTGGATGATCTAAGAGCCACGACTCGATACGCTCCGCCTTTTCTATTACATTGCCCGAAATGAACTTGTCCGCCACTTCGTAGGCATTCTCTTCGGGATTGTAATAGATGCGACCTTCCAAGGAAGAAATGATGTCGCTTTCCTCCATATCAGGTAAAAGTGAACTCATGTAGTCAAGTTCCACCGCGCCGTACTTGTTGAGCGATGCACCCAAGGCTTCCATCGGGTCTGTGGCAACGGTCAGTTCTGTGGTAGAAAAAGCCGTAGGATGGTCAAAGATGTCCGCCTTGATGTACCTGCCGTTTTCGGAGCGTTCCAAGAAGAGCATTTCCACGCCTGTGGCGTCCATCTTGATGATGTCGGTGTTCGCCTTCTGGTTAAAGTAGCCCCAACGGGATATATAATCATCATACAGGTGGTTGAGCCTGCTGCGGTCTTCTCTGTCTTCTACATGGTTCTCCGCCTCGTAGTCATAGAGACAATGATAGCACTCCCGTATCTCGATATAGGCTTTGAGACGGGAAAGCTGGGCATACGGCAAGTCCATCGGGTTGAAGGTCGGATGTCGCTTTAAGTCAGAAAGAAAGCCTATCTGTCCCTTCTGTACGACAATGGAGCCGTCTCTTAGGTGTGAGTCCGGCGAAGAGAGAAAAGGGCGTGGAGAAGCATCAAACTCCTTTCTGACTTCCGCTATCGGCTGCGGCTTGCGCTCCTCGGCTTCATTCATGAAATCGAAAAGGGACGGCTCACGTGAAGAGGAAGAAGCCGCTTTCCTGCTGCCGTGGGTACGCCGTTGAGGAATGGTCGCTGCCTTTTGTATCTTGGACTCCGATGATTTCTGGGGAGCAGTTTGAGTTATAGGATGGCGCACCTGTGAAGTTCCTGAATTATCCTTGATTTCATTGTTCACACGGGTAACTTCTCTTGTCCAAAGACTGTATTCCTCCGGGGCAAATAGTGACAGCTGCTCCGGTTGTCCGATGTCTTCCATATTATTGTCCACCACCGGATGATGATCGTCGTCAAAGAACACCGTCTGTCCGTTCATCTCTCTTGGGGCTTCAATATCCGTACGGATTTCCTGTGGTTCCTGCTCGTATTGATGATGAAGTGTCAAGGTGGGTACGCCTTCGGGAGCAGGTTCTATAGTCATGGAAGGCTGTTCTGATACGAATTGTTGTGGGGCAGACTCTGATGATGACGGCTGTAATGGAATTGTCTCGCCGTTAGGAACGGTATTTTCCATTATCTGCGTATCGTTCTCAGAAGCAATGGTTACAGTCTCCTTAACCTTATTCTCTGTTTCTGCCTTTGTTATCACTTCTTCCTTGATTTCCTCTGCTACCACTTCTTCTTTGGTATATTGCCCCCTGACTATTTCTTCCAGTTCGGCTATCTCATGCAATTTCTTAGGAGAGAAGTACAGGTCACGTTCAATGCCCAATCCTCTTACTTTCACGCCTTCCATCTCATCGAGGGACATATTGCCAAGCTCCCAGCCATAACCCATCGTGACAGCACCGAAACCAATGCGGCTCTTAGGGTCATATTCCAGAAGGTAGGCTGTGTATGCTCCCATAGGGAAGAAATAGCGTGCATAGGCAACCTTATCGCCAATGAGTTCCTTTTCCGTGCTGTAAAGTTTAGGCAGTTGCTTTCTGATACTGTCGGGCATGAGGTTATAGGCATCGTTTATACCCTTGTCTTCAGTCTTTGTCTTCTCTGTTTCTTCTTCCCGACTTATGGTAATACCCAACTTGCGAAGCTGTTTCTCTGCTTCTGCCTCTCGCTCTGCTTCTGTCATCGGTATACCGGTCTCATATAGTTTACGGTCGATACGTTGTCCCATTTCAAGAGAGAGTTGTGTCCGGAGACTTTCTGCCATTTCCTCAAATCCTCCTGTGAACCGATACTCCCATGCAGGTCTTCCATAAGGGTCTGTACCCATTATGCGCTCTGTGGCAACGGTGCGATGAGATATGTCTTTCCAATCTCCTACAAAAAGAGAGTTATGCTTGAAGACGACAGAAGAGCCTTCTTCCTTGGGAACGGAAACGGTTTCTACGAACTGCTGCTCAATGCCCTCGCTGATTTCTTTACCTGTCTGCTTCTGCAGGACGATGAGGTCACTGCCTACGTCCGTTCCTGCATTGTCTGAAAACATACCCGATGGTAGTCGGAGAGCGGAGATAAGGCGGCTGTTTTGCATGAGGTAACGGCGTATGGCTTCATTGCGGGGACTGTCCAACACGCCCTGTGAGGTGATGAATGCCAGCAAGCCGCCTTCCTTGATGCAGTCCAGACCTTTCACGAAGAAGTAATTGTGAATGGCACGTGTGGACTCACGTTTAAGAGTGTCCTTGCCTTTGCTATACTCTCGGTCATAGATCATGAAATCTCCAAAAGGAATGTTACTTGTAATAAGGTCGTACTTGTCCTTGTCTTCCAGTTCTCCAATAGCTTCAAAAGGCTCGTTGCGAACGAACACATTGCCTTTACCATAGGGGTGCAGGGCTTGGCTGATGCGGGCAGTGAGCAGGTCCTTTTCCATTGCATCTACAACTCCAGCTTGCCTTGCAAAGGTCTCTGCAAAGGCACCCATGCCAGCCGAAGGATCCAAACATCGACGTATGGGTACATTTACAGAAGTGAGAGTATCAGAGATGGCAGAAACGATACGGGTATCGGTATAGAAGGAGGTCAGTACGCTTGCCTTGATGCTCTCCCAGTACCGCTTGGCGGTATTGGCATCTAAGGCTTCACGGTAAATCATCTGTTTGAGCTGCTGTGTCGGCTCGAAGAGATTCTGCTCAGACTTGCTCCAATAGCGTATGTCATCGGGGTTATCTGTGCGGTTGAGTACACATTTCAAGCCACCGAAGCCCTGATAGTTTCGTAAGATACTTTTCTCAGCTTCGGTGGCTTCACGGCGTTCTTTTTCCAGGCGCAAGACCACACGGATAGCCTCCGTGTTGGCTTGCAGGACTTCTTTCTTATTGTATGCCATAAGGTATAACTTCTTCTATTATGAGAATAACCACTCTGATACCAAAGCTTGGTTGTCATGTCAGACTTTAGTATCAGGAATGAAGTAGTATGCTATTTCCGTTTCCTGTTTTGTTCAAATTCAAAGGTGGTAGTATAATCGTCCTTCAAAATCAGACGGGCGTTGAATTTCTTGCCTGCCTTGCTGGTCAGTCCTTTAAGGATAGGTGTACGACCAGAATTTATCAAGTCACGGATATTATCTTCAGAGAGATGTATGCCGCAGACTTCACGAAATACGTGAAAACCACAGGTTTCATGCCTGCACTTGGCTACCTTGGCATAGATGCCGACACTCTGCTGTCCGCACTTTGGACAGAGGTAGACAGGATAGGACTTCTGCTCTGAAGAAAGCGAGAGGAGTTCCTCGCAAATAGTTCCCACGTATGAGTTGATGCCTTGTGAGAACTTATCAGATGGCATCTTTCCTGCTTCAATAGCAGCAAGGGCAAGTTCCCAACTGCCAGTCATCTCCGCATTGGCAATTTTCTTATCTTTGACAATCTCATAGACTGCAAGACCTTTCTCGGTAGGAATGATGGATTTCTTGTCTCTTCGGATATAATCACGGAGAATAAGTGTCTCAATGATGTTGGCACGGGTGGCTGGTGTGCCGATACCGCACTCTGCCATTGCTTTCTTACTCTCTGCATTTTCGACCTCTTTTCCGGCGTTCTCCATAGCAGAAAGCAGTGTTGCTTCTGTGTAGAGGGGTTTAGGTTTGGTCTTATGTTCGGTGATTTCTGCATCGACAAGTGGCAGGATTTCACCTTCAGTCAAGGTCGGCAATGAAGACAAAATCTGTTCATCGCTATCCTCTTTCTTATCTGCTTCCGCTTCTTTATCTTTCTGTACGGCTTTCCAACCTAAAGAGATTTGTCGGCATGCTTTCCAAGTAAAGGTGTTGGTACCGTCAGTAAACCGCACCTGCATACGCTCTTCCTCGGAATCGGGAGAAAAGGCTTCTATGAAGCGATTAACTACCATTTGATAGATAGTTATTTCATCTGTCGACAATCCTGATGGTTTTTCACCAGTCGGGATGATGGCGTGGTGGTCGGTAACTTTGGTATTGTCCACCGAGTGGCGGTTAAGCGGATTTGATAGTGTCTTGCCTATATTGCGGAGCAGGACGGGTACTTCCTCGAAGACATCCTCGCTGATATATCGGCTGCCTGTGCGGGGATAGGTCGTGATTTTCTTCTCATAGAGGCTTTGGGCTATCGAGAGGGTTTTGTCTGCAGAAAAGCCGTGGCGTCTGTTGGCATCTTTCTGCAAGGCAGTAAGGTCGTACAAGAGTGGTGGCGGTGTATGCGTTACCTTTCTTGCGACCGATTCCACTGTAAGCTGGCTCTGACTGCGAAGTGCAGCGAGAGCGGTCTGTGCCGATGCTTCACTCTCATAGTCTTTACCGCCAATGGCTTTCAGCGACAAACCCTCTTTTTCTGTAAGGACGGATAATTTCCAATAGGGTACGGAAGAAAAATCACGGTTCTCTATGTACCGACGGCAGACCATAGCAAGTGTTGGGGTCTGTACCCGTCCCAAAGAATAGCCTCCCCTGCGGGCGATAGACAATGCACGGCTTGCATTGATACCCACGAGCCAGTCGGCTTCGCTTCTTGCCTTGGCGGAATAATAGAGATTGTCGTAATGGCTTCCAGGCTTGAGATTAGAAAGTCCCTCACGAATAGCCTTGTCTGTGAGTGAACTTATCCAAAGGCGGTCGAAAGGCTTTCTACAACCAAGATGTTGGTAGATATAGCGGAAGATAAGCTCACCCTCTCGCCCTGCATCGGTGGCGACAATGATACGATCTGCCTTGTCAAAGCAGGAGCGTATCACCTTGAGCTGTTTTAGTGCTGCTGGATCGGATATATACTCCTTGTTCTTACATACTTGTCGTACCACTAACTGAAAGGGATTGGGACGAATGGGCAGGTCTTCAGCTTTATAGGCAGAAAAACCGTAGGCTTCAGGCATGGCAAGGGCGATGAGGTGTCCCATTGCCCAAGTAACAAGGTAACTGTTGCACTCCATATATCCTTCCTGCTTGCTGTTTGCCCCAACGATATGGGCAATGTCCCTGGCTACCGAGGGCTTCTCGGCAATAACACAAGTTATCATAGTGATAAATGGTTTTAAGGTTACATTCTACGTCCACGGGACTTTTTCTGCTTGTTTTCGTCCTGCTTTTGTTTTTGGGCAGCAGTAGGCTGTGTCTGTCCAGTCTTCAGAGGCTCTTTCACATTCTTCGTGGCTTCATTCGTCTTGCCGTGGTTATTGACAGCTACCTGTGTTTTGTGTTCTTCGGCTACGGCAACCACCTTTTCCTTGCCGGTTTCCTGCTTCTTGTCGGGATTCCATTTATAAAAGCGTGGTCTATTCTGTTCCTTGTCCATGCGAACATATGCGTTGAAAGGTTGTCCCTGCTTGTCCACCATATTCTTTAGATATAGTGTGCGACCGCTATCCAAAGCTTCACGCTGTTTATCTGACAGCTCCAAGCCGCAGAGCTTATGCGGGACGCCTTGCTGCTGTGTCTGTTTGTGTTCCTGTCGTTCTCTTAAACTTTTGTTGTCGCCAAAGATGAACTCAATGCCTTTCTTCTCTGCATTGACCTGAAGCGTGGCATTAAAAGACTTACCACTCTTAGCAGTCATACCTTCCACTTTCACGGCCTTGCCTTCCACAAGGTCTTTATACTGAGCGTCAGAAAGGGTTACACCCTTGATTTCCTTAGGGATGTTCACACGGTCAGCACGCAGGGCTATGATTTCATTCGTCTGCGGATCGATAGATACGTAGGCAGAGAAAGGCTCTCCGTTCTTAGGTGTTACCTCAATGGTCTTGCCAAGATTACCCGTAGCAAGGAGTTGCTCCTTTTCTTCAGGAGAGAACTTGTAGCCCATATAGGGGAAATCAAGCTGTGGTTCTTTTCTCAAAGGATGAATTGCCAAGCCGATATTACCACTATCGTCTGTGCGGAAAGCAAGGCGTGCTTCGGTGTAGATGGTCGTGTCGCCAATGGGAACGGCAATCGTCAAGAGATTGCTCTTCTGCCAATTGAGCATCTTTTCCAATTCTCCACTCTGCTCCAATCGCTCACGGGAAAGACCGAGATTATCGAGTTGCTTCCAATCAACCTTCGACTCATCGATGGCGGTAGCATTCTTCTGCTGGGGCAGATAGTCCTCAAAGGGAATGCCAATCTCAGCCAGCTGCTGCTTGCTTTCGGACTTCTCACGGCTTTGTAACATGGTACGCAGATTGTCCACGCCCTGCTCCACATTGTCTGCCAATACCTTGTACAGCCCAAAATGAGTTGGATTATTGAACTGTTTGAGGAAGTTGGTCATGAAGTTTTTCAAAAGTCCATCCTTATTGTTGAACTTCAAGAACGCTGCCTGATTGGCGGCGACAGCCTCAGTTGTTTTAAGGTTTCCCTTGTCGTCAACACCGGATACGACGGACAACTTGCCCGCTTCCTGCTCATTTTTCACTTCCGTGCGGTCTTCCAGGACCAGCACGTAATTGTCATTGCTGTTTGATTCCATAATCATTTATTATTGAAGATGAATAATTTATTGTCAGAGAACAAAAATATAACTGAATATCAGAATATTAAAGGATTGATGAGAGTATGGGAAAAACAAGGAAAAACAAGGAAAATCAAAAAAAATAAGTTTTTTCTTGGTGGTTACAATTATTTTTCATAATATTGCAACGAGTAACCTTACCTAGTATAATGACTATGACAAGTTATCAAGCATATTTACCAAGTGATTTTAACAGCAATGTTAAGCTGTTGCACAGAAAAAGGTTGATGAATAAAATATATGGAATCATGCTTTTATTGCTTATTCCCTGTATGACGTATGCCCAGGCGGCACCGACTAAATTATGGGGAGAAGTGAAAAACACCTCTGGCGAAGCGATGGACTTTGCCAGTATTGTGGTGATGAATCCTAATCTGCCCAACAAGATACTCGCATCGACATATACAAG
>NZ_GL982513.1:1650731-1651259 GCF_000220255.1 Prevotella pallens ATCC 700821 | reverse complement strand
AGGACCTGCCTCAGTTCAATTGGAAATTCATAGAGGGAACAGACACGATTATCGGCTACCCATGCTCGAAGGCGACAGTCTCGTTTGCAGGCAGAAATTATACTGCATGGTACACTCAAGAAATCCCGTTGCCATTTGGACCATATAAATTCGGTGGTCTCCCTGGATTAATTTTAAGAATACAAGATAGTGAAGAACAGTATATTTGGGAGGCTATTGGCTTTGAAAGATCAAACGCCCAGATATTGACATACAAATATGAAGGAGAGAAAAAATGCTCGGTAGAAGAAGCGAGTAAAACAATCGCTCGCATATTCAAATCACCGCTATCTTTCATCTCTGCAAGTATGGGCGGAGGAAAAATCACAATGCTTGATAAAAATGGAAAAGTAAAGAAATCAAATGATGCGGATAGTTATACCATTCCATACAAATCGTTAGAGATTGAAGATGAATAAAAATCAAATCGATATGTCAAAATCAGTTGTAAAGCAACTGATGCGTTTAATAAATTTAAGTTTAATAAAA
>NZ_GL982513.1:1632366-1649271 GCF_000220255.1 Prevotella pallens ATCC 700821 | reverse complement strand
TTTAATAAATTAAAATCATTGATTATGAAAAAGATCAGTATGATTGAGCTCTCAAGAAGAGCTATGGGCGCACGCGAAATGAATGCGCTTACTGGTGGTAACGTTTGTGGTTGTGGATGTCATGGTTCGTCTTCAACCCAAGCTAATGCTAATGCTAACTACAAAGGGAGCAAATCATCTAGTGGTTCCCAGACTGTAGTAATTGCAGATATGAACGATGGACAAGTTGTGGTACGTAATCCATAAGCAGTCACACCCTTTAGAAGGGGGCGTATGAATTAGATCTAAGCCATGCACCCCCTACTTTATTCCTTAGTATATTACCTTCTAAACTAAGATAAATGCAACAATTAACAGCAGAAGACGTAAAATTATTTTTTGCTAATACTCAACAAATTACATTTGAGGTCACGGAAAGATGCAATTTAAATTGTAAGTATTGTGGTTATGGAAGTTTGTATAACAACAAAGATCCTAGACATAATAACAATCTGACTACAAATGATGCTCTTGCTCTTTTGAGAAAGATAAAAGAGCTTTGGAGTAAGGGATATGACGTATCAGGACCTTCTGTGATTCATATTAGTTTTTACGGAGGTGAGCCTCTTTTAAATATGAGTCTCATTCGTCAAATAATTGATTATGTGGAATCTGAAATGAAAACATTTTCCAAGGATTTCCAGTTCTCAATGACAACAAATGCTGTTTTATTGCGTAAATATATTGACTATCTTGTAAAAAAGAATTTTCGTTTGCTCATCAGTCTAGACGGAGACGAGTATGCTAATTCTTATAGGGTCGATACTCGCGAGCACCCTTCGTTCCACAAAGTTATTGATAATCTAGATTATATCAAAACAGTATATCCAAACTTTTTTCTTAATAATGTAGATTTTAATTCGGTTATAACCAACCGGACTACTAATAGTTCTACAATATCCTATATTCAGAAACGTTATGGAAAAACACCTTCAACTAGTGAAATCAACAATGTTGGCATCAATCCTCTGATGTTGAGAACTTTTCAAGAGATGTATCAGCCTAAAAATGATGATTTAAGTATTCAAGAGGAACATACCCCTGACTCTTTTAAGCATGCACCAAAATTTGAGAATGTGGCTAAATATTTCCAAATGTATAGCGAATATTTTTTCTCAGATTATAATGAATTGTTGTATTTATCAAATACTAGCAAGAGTAAACCTCCAACAGGGACATGCTTACCTTTTACCAAAAAGATTTTTATCTCCGCGTATGGAAAGATCTTTCCATGCGAACGAATTGGATTTACATATTCTTTAGGGAAAATACAAAATGGAGTAGTAGAACTAGATTATCAAAATGTCGCAGATAAATACAATTCATATTATTCTAGAATAAGTCCAGTTTGCTCAAAATGTAGAGACTATAGGGGATGTTTAAATTGTTTTTTTAATACAGGTCAGTTGGTATCTCCTAATGCAAAATGTAATTACTTTGTTACCCCAAAAGAATTTCAACTGATGCAAGAAGAAATATATGACTTTGTGAGAACTTTTCCGGAGTCTTACGAGTATATTATGACAAAATATGAAATAATATGATGGCAGAAAAAAAATGGATTTGCTTATCCGAAAAGAGCTTTGTCGATTTCATCAATGACAAATCCGTATTTATGTATAATGCGGAAATCTATTCTATATTATATACTGAAAATCCTGATTTTCTTACACTTCTACATGAATTACAAAATCCGGCTAATCTAGGAAGTATCGAATTCTGTGATGAGAATATGAATAATGTTGTTCTTGAAGCTATAAACAAAGGATTACTGTACATAGAAAATAATAGTAATAAACCATTGATTTTATTACCCATTCTTAATCTCCAACGGGATTTAGAAAGGGGCGATTGTATTGAACATCAAATATCAATTATGGGAAATAAAGCAAGGTTTGTAACAGGGATAAATATCTGCATAAATATACCCTTTCCCAAAGTCAATAATAAAGTCGATGCGGCAAGAATGGAGACGTTTTCTCAATTATTTGTCAGAACTTCTAATATAGAAAATGCGAAATCTTTATCTTACGAAAATCTAAAACAAATATTAAACTCCCTTTTTATCACAAGCATTAAAAATATAGACTTAATTATCAACTTGTCTTCGATGGAAGATGGTGAAATAGAAAGGCTGTCTTCTTTGCTTGAAAAATATCCATATAATTACAGAATTCATAGCTATATTGATGGTATGACTTACCAGACCATAAAAAAGATTTCTCTGGTTCATAAGAATATATCCTTGATTTTGTACTTTGATCGATATACTGTTGGAAAAAGTCAACCGTATTTAGAATCAGTATTTGTTTCAAATATGAAGAATGTTAGTTTCTGTAAAGTCGTATATGGGAAAGATGATATTATTTTTGACTCTCACGTAGATCTCAAACCAATATGGACAAAAGATAATATTGACTTCTTAAAAGAGTTTGTTTATCTTTCTTGGCATGATATAATCTCAACTCGTCCTACGATAAGGGAAATTATGAGAAATACTAAGTTGAATTATAATTTTTTTGGCATTTTGGATATTTTGCCTAATGGAAACATTTTACCTCATGGTTCTAATATTTGTATAGGGAAGATTACTGATAAAAACTTTATTGTAAACTCTGTAATAAATGAATTTAAAAATAACCGTTCATGGCGATTAACAAGAAATCTTGTTGATTGCAAAAATTGCAAATTTAGATATATGTGTCCTCCAATATCTGCCATTGAACTTGCTTCTAATGAATTTAAAATTTGTAATTCGTAATACATGTTTACAAATAAATTTCCGTGTTATACCCAACTCAATAATATGGATTGTGGTCCGACATGTCTAAAAATGATATGTTCTTTTTATGGCATCAAACAAGATGTAGAATTAATTCGAGATCTTTGCTGTTTTTCAAAAACAGGTGTGTCTCTCCTTGCTCTTCAGCATGCGGCCGAAAAACTTGGTTTTGAAAGTATTGGTGTTAAATGCAAATTGGAGGAACTAAATGAAATGCCTCTACCATGTATTCTTCATTGGAATCAAGGGCATTATGTCGTTCTTTACAAAATACAGAAAAGAGGAAACGATTTTGTTTTTTTTGTGTCAGACCCTATTGGATATAGATTCTCTTATTCTTCCAAAGAATTTTCAAATTGCTGGCTATCTGCTGATGATCAAGGTGTCCTTTTGTGCTTGGAACCCAATGTTAATTCCCGAAATGATTTTCAGGTAAAAAATGCTAATAATACTAAGAATAATGTTGGTCTTTTATCGTATCTAAAAGGCTATAGGACTCAGTTTACAAACATCTTAGCAGGGATATTATTTACTTCTATTCTGACTTTACTTCTCCCTTTTTTGACGCAGGCAATTGTAGATATTGGAATAGCACATAAAAACATAAGCTTTATAAAACTTATTCTTATTGCTCAACTTGTATTAATTATTGGAGCTAATTCTGTAGATTTTATAAAAAACTGGATTTTGCTTCGAGTCGGGATGAGAATAAATATAACAATTATATCTGACTTTATATTGAAAATAACAAGGCTTCCCATTAGTTTCTTTGATCAAAGGATGACTGGAGATATCTTACAACGTATAGGAGACCATTCTAGAATCAAAGATTTTCTTACAGAGACTTGCCTTACTTTTACACTTTATATTTTTAATATACTTATTCTTGGTACAATTTTGTTAATATATAGTTGGATTATCTTTGCCATATTCTTTATGGGAAGTGCGATTTACTTAATTTGGGTTGCTTTTTTTATGAGAAAACGTGCAGTTCTTGACAACAAGCTATTTGCACAAAATGCAGCAATTCAAGGAAGCCTATACGAACTTGTATACGGCATGCAGGAAATCAAACTCAATGGATGTGAGGATCAAAAACGATGGAAATGGGAAAAAATTCAAGTGCAGATTTACAATATCTTAAGAAAGGGTTTAACTATATCTCAATACCAAACATCTGGAGGAATAATAATTAATCAAGTTAAAAATGCAGTAATAACAACAGTAGTTGCTGTTTATACAATTAATGGGCAATTATCATTGGGTATGATGATTGCTATTCAATTTATTATTGGACAATTAAATAGTCCTATTGAACAACTGATAGGATTGATGCATAAATATCAAGATGCCAAATTAAGTAATGAAAGACTTAATGACGTTTATGCAATTCCAAATGAAAATGACGATCAAAGTAAGCAAATTATAGGATTTGATGGTGATATTTCTTTTTCTAATGTTTCGTTTAAATACGACAAATTGGATGAACAATATACATTGACAAATATAAATTTAACTATTCCGAAAGGGAAAACTACTGCAATCGTTGGCTTGAGTGGAAGTGGAAAAACTACTTTGTTAAAACTGATATTAGGATTTTATGTCCCGCAAGAAGGTGAAATTTATATTGGAGGCATTGCATTATCTGACTGTGACATCAATCAATGGAGAATGAAATGTGGTGTGGTAATGCAGGATGGCTATATCTTTTCAGATTCTATATCCTCTAATATATCTCCCAAAGAGGAGGATATTAATCTTGAACAAATGAAGTTTGCCGCACATGTGGCTAATATAGACTCTTTTATAGAGTCATTACCTTTAAGTTATAAAACCCAAATAGGGCATGAAGGGAAAGGCCTAAGCCTTGGACAGAAGCAGAGAATTTTGATAGCTAGAGCAGTATACAAAAAACCTCAGTTTATCTTTCTCGATGAAGCAACAAATTCTTTGGATGCAAATAATGAAATACAGATAATGGATTCATTAAATAAATTCCTTGTAGGAAAAACATCAGTAATTATAGCCCATCGGCTTAGTACTGTGCGAAATGCAGATAAGATTATAGTGATGGACAAAGGTAAAATCGTTGAAGAAGGAAAGCATGAATCCTTAATAGCAATGCGTGGATTATACTACACATTGGTAAAAAATCAGTTAAATATATGAAAACACAAAATTTACACAGCCCAGAATTTGAGAAAGAACTTTATTCGGAGGTGTCTTTCCTTGATAAATATGGCATGTTTATAATTGTATTACTGTTAAGTCTTACTATTTATGTTGCTTCTAATTATGTTTTAAGAGAATCACATTCGGTAAATTCGATAAATGAAAATACGAATTACACTTCTATTAAAGGAAAAGTGTATACTCTTAGCATTACAATGATTGGGAATTTTTATATGTTTTCAAAAGACTGTAAATTAATAATAGACAATAGGCATATTCCATGTTCAATTTTGGCATTTAGTGAAGATAATCAACGAAATGAAATAATGATAACATTTGTATCATCTGAAGAGTTAAGTTCACATCAGATAGAATCCACTAAGAATGGATTCGTGAAAGTTGAATTTTGTGTATCCTATAGAACTTTAATAATTAATCCTATTAAATCATTGCTGTTTCGCAATAAAAAAGATTAAAGAAAATTCATCATATGATTTTGTTAGAAGTTGTTGTTATGAATTTAAAGCTACGACGGCTTTATTAAATTTGATAAACTCGGATTTTGTTTTATCCTTTCAATTTCATAATCCACCAGTGAACGTATTTCTAGTTTCACTTTTCGGTAATTGAATTCGATAGTTTCTTCCAGATTATCGGAGCCATCTTCGTTTATAAAGTCCACTATCACGGGTATGGGCTGGTAGGCTTTCATTTCAGCAGAGACTTTTGCACTATTCACGATAATCTCCGCATGGAAGATCTTTTGTTCGATTCGCTCATCAAAGTTGTCGGACACAGCACCAACAAACATTCCCTGTGTAAGGTTGCTGATTTTGGAAGCAGGGATAAGGCTGTCCATCTGCGTGGAAATGGAGGTGGACTTATCGTTGCGATTGATGGTCATGGATTGTCGCTGTTGAAGAACCTTACCAAACCGCTCACTCAATGTCTTGGCAGTTTCTCCAACTACCTGCCCGGAGAACACATTACCTACTGTATTCTGAATGACCTTACTTTCTTTGTCTCCATAGTCTCGTGTAAGCTGTGAGAAGTCCTGAAAGCCCAAACATACCGCTACCTTGTTGCTTCGGGCTGTGGCAATAAGATTATCCAAGCCACGAAAGTAAATGGTCGGCAACTCATCGATAATCACTGAAGATTTGAGTTGCTTCTTCTTGTTGATGAGTTTCACGATACGGCTGTTGTAAAGACCGAGTGCAGCCGAATAGATATTCTGTCGGTCGGGATTATTACCAACAACAAGGACTTTCGGCTCATTAGGGTTATTGATGTCAAGTGAGAAATCGTCACCTGTCATCACCCAATAAAGGGCAGGGCTTATCATTCGAGAAAGTGGTATCTTGGCACTGGCAATCTGTCCCTGCAACTGGTCCTGCGCTCCACCCTCCCATGCGTCCATAAAGGGAGAAAGATAATTGGCTAGTTCATCGTATGAGGTGAGTATCGGGAATATCTGAGCATAGGGGCGGTTCAGAAACTCGATGGCATGAGGAAAGGTGCAATACTTTCCGTTCTCATAGATTTTCAGAAACCAGATGATAGCAGCCAGCAGGATAATCGGAGACTCCACAAAGAAATCCCCCTGCTTCTGTATCCATGAACGGTTGAGGTTGAGCATGATGGTGTAGGCACTCTCGTAGGCATCCGATATATCCGTCATAAAGGCAGGATTGATGGGATTACATCGGTGCGACTTGCGTGGGTCGTCAAAGTTAATCACAAAGAACTGTGGTTTTACCTTGTAAGCGTCCAAATGCTGGAGCAGGTGATTATAGGCAATCTCGGAAAGGTCTGGGAACTTGTAGTCGTAGATGTACATGGCAAAGCCTTTCTCTATCTGCTGCTTGATGTAGTTGTTCACGATAGCGTAGGACTTACCAGAACCCGGTGTGCCGAGCACCATTGAGGCACGGAACGGATTGACTACGTTAATCCAACCATTGTTCCACTTCTTCTTATAGTAGAAGCGTGTAGGAAGATTGACAGAGTATTCATTCTCCATCAACCGAGTTTCCTGCATGAAACTCTCGTTCTCTGTGTTGAAAACATCGTCCATTAAATTATTCTTCAATAGTCGGCTCATCCATACGCCACCCATCAGCAGGCAGATATAGCCAACGGAAAGTGTGAAGATGTAGAGCGAAGCTGCCCCGATCTTACCGATGGGCAATACCAATAGCCACCAGTTGAGAAAGAAAAAGACAAAGCCTGAGAAAAGCACCGTCCAAATCTTTGCCCACGTGACTTTCTCCTCTTTCACCCCCTTTGTTCCCAGGCAGGAGAGAGCAAGGAATACCACACAAAAGAGTTTTGTCCAGAGGATGGACGAAAACAATCCTGTGGTACGCTGGAAATTCATCAGTATCTTATCAATAATTCCAAGCGTAACCCCCCAGACATGAAATGCCTCATAGCAGAACCAATAACAGTTAATAAGGAGGAATATCACGGATATGCCCCGCATAAAGTCCATGACCTTACCCAATGCCCTTAAATCATCTTCCTGTGCCATAATTATATTGTTTTTATATTTGTTGTATTATCGTTATTTGAATTGCATTTGAATGCTGTTCAAACAAAGTTTGAAACACCTAACCTATCTTTTCTTTCGTCTAAGATTAACCTTATTTTGTCTACGGAGTTTACGCTGCCAAGCCGCCTCCTTCCAATCATCGTTGCCCGTAGATACGAAAGAGTCCCCCACCATATCCTCGATAAGTTCATCGACAAGGTTGTCGCTTTCCTCCGTATTTAGCTGCGAAGGGTGAACGGTTGCAGATTGATCCAAACGGGCAGACAGACTGCCATACTGCGTTTCATCTAAGAACGGATTATGTGTTGGATTGGAGAAATAGCCATTGAATACGTTAGCGGCATATCCCTTACCCAATCGGGAGCCATTAAGCGCAATGCCCTCCTTGTCGTCAATGAACGTGATGCCATAGATGCGCCCACCCTCATTCTTTCGGATGACCACCCACAAGCCCTGTTCCTCCAGTCTTTGCTGAAGTTCTTCCTCCGTCTTCGGAGAGGAACGCATTGTTTGCAAAACCTTGTTTCTGATAGCAGGTATCAATGGCTTGATAGCTTGTTTCGACTTTTGCATCCTGTTCTGTACGGCAGTATAGCCCACACCACGACCGATGTCGGAGGCATGGATGGGTGTGCTTACCTTGTCACCCTTATCATCAGTTGGGACATAAACCAGTCCGTCATATTTCTTTCCCCGAAACTCTGTCTTAACTTCCTCCACTGCAAGATTGTATATGGAGAGGATGGCATTCAATTCTCCAAGTGAGCAGAACTCATAATGCTTTAGGACAGAGAGAAGCATTTCGGCTACTTGTTCCTTGATATTCCCTTTGGTGGTATCAATTTTAGATACTTCCTTCATTTCCCTATCAGTTACTTTTGAACTTGGAATAAGGCTATATTTCCTTTCCAAGGCATCGGTAATCTGCTTGCTCCTTCGCTTTTCAAACTTGTCGTTGATTTTCTTTCCCTCACCATCTATCCGAAGCGATACGATGTGTATATGCTCACGGGTAATGTCGTTGTGTTTGAAGACGATATAGGGCTGTTTGCCATAACCGAGTGTCTCCATATACTCCTTGGCAATCTGCATGAGTGTTTCATCAGAGAGTTTCTCGTCTGGGTGCGGATTGAGCGAACAATGGAACACCATCTTTTTTGTTCGGTGTTTCTCCGAGATAAGTGCTTGCATATCGGTAAATACTTCAGCCATCGTATAAGTTCCCTCTTTGTTTTGATACAAGCCTTGAGCAAGGAGAATGCTTGCTTCCCCTTTCTCCACCTTTTTGAAGTTGTAGCCCAATGCCCCTCCGAGGTTCTCCGTTGCTGAAATTTTTGCTATCATTTTTCTAACTAAATTCTCAATACTTCTTCTTTCTATAATCAATGGTTAGATTGATAGCCTGCTCTTGTAAGGTGATAATTTGAGCCGATAAATGTTCCAACTTTTCAAGCAGTATCTGTGCGGTTTTCACGCTGTGATAGCTGTTGATGGCACGTACGGCTTGATTATACAGCACGCCAATCTTGTGGATTTGTGCCGTGAGTTCTGAGAGTTTTCGGTAATATTCGACGGCAGATTTGTCCACCGTAATCACTTTGAAACTCTCTCCAAGGATACGACCACGCACGAAATCCGACTTGGTTTCTGCGCCTGATTTATGGAACAAATCAATCGCCCGTTGCTGGTCTTTGGGGTTGGGCAACCGTACATGCCAGTTGTCCCAACGTGGCTTTTCTGCGGTTTTTCGTTCTGAACCGTGTTCCGTATCCTTATTCATAATCTCTTCTGTTTTTTAATTACGACTTTGGAGTGATTCATCCCCTTCGGGGCAAGGGTCTTTGTGGTACAAACTATGGTTTGTGTTACAAAGACACACCTTGCCAATATCAAGAGTTGATACGATTGAAGTATCCACCCTTTTGGGGTGTCTGCTTCGGGACGTTACCTCCATGTATTATTCTCGCCTGCAAAGTTACGGCAGATTTTCAAATATCTCATTATCAGAGATATTCACTCTTTTTCCTCGTATTTCCCTACACTTCATCGTTGTAATAAAATCAGCAGAAATATCATTTATTTTGCAATCAGAACGAGCGAACAATGGTATGATAACACAAGCAAAAGATATATCATATTACCGCCTGCTTGCACCAAAGATGAAAAGAAGGAACAATACATATTCATAACAATTTATTGTCATGACAAACTATTGTCAATACAACAAATTGTAAGAACTTGAAATCGTCCTTTTGGACTATCGCCCGAACCATACGCAGTCAGAGCAAACTGTCTGCTGATGACTCTTAATAATGAGAGAATATCCAAACATCAAATAGACAAATAATATGAACTAAGAAATTATCATTATGGAGAACAAAGAACAACGCCCCCTTTTTCTGGGCTTCTCTTCCCAAAAGGGAGGAGTGGGAAAAAGTACTCTTGCCGAAATCGTAAGCAGCATATTGTACTACGAACAAGGCATCAACCTCTTCGTGATGGACTGCGACCTGTCGCAAGACTCTTTCTACAAACTGAGGGAACGTGAGAAAAGTATCGTTCAAGAGAGCGAAGAGCTTTCCAAATCCATGCAGGAGTACTTTCATCACCTTGGCAAAAAAGCATACAGAATTTACAAGTCTGCACCCAAGGAAGCCGTCAGGACTGCACGAAGTAAAATCGAGGGTATCAGCAACGAGAAGTACCAGTTGGTTATATTTGATTTCCCGGGACATGCCGGAACAACCGAACTGATGGAACTGTCCCTTCAGATGGACTATATCCTTTCTCCGATTGAAGCCGACATTCAGTCGCTGGTTTCATGTCTGGCATACGCCAAGACTATCACGGAGATTGGAGTTTCAATGTCCGACTCTCGGATAAAGGACATTATCCTGTTCTGGAACAAGGTGGACAGAAGAGTAAGGAACATCATCATCGATGAATATACAAAGCTCATCAACGAATACGAACTCACGCTCCTGCCTGGCTATGTATATGCCACGCACCGCTTCTCTCACGAACTTTCCACATACGGACTGCGCGGAGTGTTCCGCTCTACCTATCAGCCTCCTGCAAGGGGATTACGAATGGGTACAGGGCTGGACGAACTCGTCAATGAGATAATTCAACGTCTCAACCTAAAAACGAAAACAGAAAATGGCAACGATTGAGGAAAGAAAGCAACAGCTGGAAAACAAGCTGAAGAAAATGGCAGAGGACAATGTCGTGGTAAAACCTGTCACGATACCAAACTCCTTCGACCCTTCCGAGGATACTGAGTCCTCCCCTGCAACATCAGGGGAGGAAGACAATAATTTAGAAGAGACGAAAGAAACGAAAACAGCAAAAGAAAAACCGGTAGATGAAATAGAAAGAGAGGAAACGGGGAACACGGAACAGAAACGGGAAAGGAAGCCGAGAATGGAAAAGCCCGGCGTGTCCTCCCTTTCCATAGAGGACTACCGTTCCCTGTACTTTCATCCCGTCCGCTCCCAAATGCGGACAGCCTTCTCCATTAATCTGGAAACGCTGCAGAACCTGCGCAACGTGTTGCAGGACTTGGGGGAGCGTGTTTCCATAGCCGCATATATAGACAACATTCTTAGGGAACACCTGCGTGAACATTTGGAATTGCTCAACAGTGCGGCAGCAAAACAAAGACGCAAGACAACAATAACACTATGATGGAAACAATACTTTTCAGTTTTATACTGATACTCATCATCATTTGGATAATGCTGGGTATCCTGTACTTCTATATGCGGTATGTATCTCCGTATGGCATCCTTATCAAGAAAAATAAAAAGGGCAATGAGCAGACTAAGGAGAATGAAGCGACGAAGGAAAAAGACGGACAAAAAGGAGAAGGAACAGAAGATCAAGCCGAGTTTGTGCTGATTGGCAAAAGCCGTTCCATTTCCCCTATTATCCCACAAGTTCCCTCTGCTTCTTCATCTGAAAATTCAGAGCAGAATACTAATAATTTTGCACCTCAGAACTCCGAAAAGAAAGAGGACATGAAGGAAGAGGACAACGAGATGGACGTTGATTTCGAGATGGAGCGAGTTGATGAGAATGAGGTCGCCCGTGAGGAATTAATTCTGCCCATTGAGCC
Source organism: Prevotella pallens ATCC 700821 (assembly GCF_000220255.1). GTDB lineage: Bacteria > Bacteroidota > Bacteroidia > Bacteroidales > Bacteroidaceae > Prevotella > Prevotella pallens. The sequence goes on along the minus strand of NZ_GL982513.1, from coordinate 1,637,607 downwards.
CACATCGGACGAAACCGAGATGTCAGGGCAGTCCGTCCTCGCACGTGACTTAGTCCGCCTGCAAAAATGGGCAAAGAACTGTGAGGAGGCTGATGAGAAAGAAGTCAAAGAGACCATTCGGCAGCTTCAAGACTCAGATCTATTGGATAAGTACAAGGAGAACATCGCTAAGATGCAGGGTGAGCAAACTTCGCTATTGGAGAAAATCCGTAAAGCGGAAGAACAAAGCGAGCAACAAGCAATGTTGTTTTCTCAAAACTCAATACCGGCAGATTCAAGCGCTTCTGACACTTCATCCGATAATGACGATGACAAGCCTCTTTCATATTATCTGTAAACAATCAACGCTGGAAGCGGGAAAAGAAAACGGCTCATTAACAGTTACAAGGTTTCCACATGAAAATGTGCCTCTCTTTCCCCTTCCTTTTAAGAACAAGCAATTTTATCACACTTAAAATTATAACATACAAATGAACAAAAAAATTACACTGATGATGCTCCTGCTGATGACTGCCACCATAGGAGCATACGCACAAGGCAATGGTATTGCCGGTATCAATGAAGCTACAAAAATGGTAACCTCCTACTTCGATCCCGGCACGAAACTCATTTATGCCGTAGGGGCGGTAGTGGGGTTAATTGGAGGCATTAAAGTGTACAACAAGTTCTCAAGTGGTGACCCCGATACGAGCAAGACCGCAGCCTCTTGGTTCGGTGCGTGTATCTTCCTCATTGTGGCAGCCACTATCTTGAGAAGTTTCTTCCTGTAAGGCGATGGCTGCATTTGAAATCAACAAGGGTGTAGGCCGGACGGTAGAGTTCAAGGGCTTGAAGGCGCAGTATCTCTTCCTCTTTGCAGGAGGACTGCTGGCTGTCTTCATTCTTGTGGTCATTCTCTATCTCTGCGGAGTCAGCCAAGTAACCTGTCTTGTCATAGGTGTAGTGGGTGCCAGCCTTGTGGTATGGCAAACGTTCACCATGAACAGAAAGTACGGGCAATACGGACTGATGAAAAAGGGAGCAGTGCGTATGCACCCACGCTACCTTGTGAACCGCCGTACGGTCTTCCACCTTATCCGTAACCTTCAACCAAAGAAAGCGAAGAAATGAGAAATAAAAGCAAGATAACGACCCTTGAATCGAAGTTCCCGCTACTCTCCATAGAGCAGGGCTGCATGGTGAGCAAGGATGCTGACATCACGGTGGCTTTCCGTGTGGAACTTCCCGAACTCTTTACCGTCACCTCTACAGAATACGAAGCAATGCACTCTGCCTGGCACAAGGCTATAAAAGTGCTACCCAATTACAGCATCGTACACAAGCAGGACTGGTTCATTAAGGAGGACTACCAAGGAAAGCTCTCCGATGGCAGCCTGAGTTTCCTTGCCCGTTCCTCTGAACGGCACTTCAACGAACGTCCGTATCTCCACCATTCAGTCTATCTCTTCCTTACCAAGACGAACAAGCAGCGTATGGCACAGCAGAGTAATTTCTCTTCGCTCTGCCGTGGTCACCTGCTGCCTAAGGAAATCACCAACAAAGACGAAGTGATGAAGTTTATGGAAGCCGTAGACCAGTTCGAACGTATCATCAACGATACCGAGCAGCTAAGGATTGTCCGCATGACTGAAGAAGAATTGATAGGTACAAAGGAAAAAGGCGGTCTCTTGGATCGTTATTTCTCCCTCTCGGAAGAAGGACACGCCTCGTTGGAGGACATCCGCTTGGGCGCAGACCTTGTGCGTGTGGGCGACAATATGCTTTGTCTGCATACACTCTCCGACACGGACGACCTGCCGACAACGGTCAGCACGGACAGCCGATATGAACGACTGTCCACCGACAGAAGTGACTGCCGTCTTTCCTTTGCCTCTCCCGTAGGGCTGATGTTGCCCTGCAATCATATCTATAACCAGTACCTCTTTATCGAGGATAGCGACGCCAACTTGGAACGCTTCGAAAAGCAGGCAAGGAACATGCACTCATTGGCACGCTACAGCCGTAGCAACCAAATCAACGAGGAGTGGATACAGGAGTATCTCAATATTGCTCACTCACAGGGGCTGACATCTATCCGTGCCCATTTTAACGTACTGGCATGGAGTAGCGACAAGGAAGAACTTCGCCAGATCAAGAATGACGTGGGCTCTGCACTTGCTCTTATGGAATGCCACCCTCGCCACAACACCATTGATGCGGCAACGCTCTACTGGGCGGGTATTCCCGGCAATGCAGCAGACTTTCCTGCAGAAGAGTCGTTTTATACTTTCATCGAGCCTGCCCTCTGCTTCTTTACGGCAGAGACGAACTACAAGGATTCACTCTCTCCCTTCGGCATCAAGATGGCAGACCGCCTTTCGGGAAAACCTGTTCATCTGGACATCTCGGACTTACCAATGAAAAAGGGAGTCATCACCAACCGTAACAAGTTCATCTTGGGTCCTTCGGGTAGTGGTAAGTCTTTCTTTACCAACCACATGGTACGCCAGTATTACGAGCAGGGGGCGCACGTCCTCTTGGTCGATACGGGTAACTCATATCAAGGCTTGTGTGAACTTATCCACCGCAAGACTAAGGGCAAGGATGGTGTGTATTTCACCTATACCAATGAAAGTCCGATATCCTTCAACCCTTTTTATACGGATGATTACTTCTTCGATGTAGAGAAAAGGGAGAGTATCTGCACGTTATTACTTACACTTTGGAAAAGTGCTGATGAACATATTACTAAGACCGAGGCAGGCGAACTTGGTTCTGCTGTAAACTCCTATATCGAGCTTATATGTGCAGACCATAGCGTTATACCCTGTTTTAATACTTTCTATGAGTATCTGCGGGACGTGTACCGCAAGGATATGGAAAAGCGTGACATCAAGGTAACACTCTCAGACTTCAATATCAACAACCTCTTAACTACTTTAAAGCAATACTATAAAGGCGGACGATATGATTTCCTGCTGAACTCGGACAAGAACATCGACCTACTCTCCAAACGCTTCATCGTCTTCGAGATTGACCAAGTGAAGGACAATAAAGACCTCTTTCCAGTGGTAACGATTATTATCATGGAAGCCTTCATCAACAAGATGCGCCGATTAAAGGGTATCCGCAAGATGATACTCATTGAGGAAGCGTGGAAGGCGATTGCTTCGGCAAATATGGCGGACTATATCAAGTATCTCTATAAGACGGTGAGAAAGTATTTCGGGGAAGCCATTGTCGTAACGCAGGAGGTGGACGATATCATTCAGTCGCCCATAGTCAAGGAAAGTATTATCAACAACTCTGACTGCAAGATACTGCTCGACCAGCGCAAGTATATGACCAAGTTCGATGGCATACAGGCTATGCTCGGCTTGTCTGAAAAGGAAAAGAGCCAGATACTCTCCATCAACCAGAACAACGACCCCAGCCGACTCTACAAGGAGGTGTGGATAGGCTTGGGCGGTATGCAGAGTGCCGTCTATGCTACAGAAGTGAGCATGGAGGAATACCTCACCTACACCACGGAGGAAACCGAGAAGGTGGAGGTGATGAACAGGGCTGCACAGCTTGGTGGGGATATCGAAACGGCTATCCGTCAGCTTGCCATAGAGAAAAGAAACAATAAAAAGAAATAAGTACAAACCATCAAAACTATAGTAACAATGAAAAAGTACATTTTCATGGCTCTCTTAGGATTGAGCCTTTCTGTTCCCAAAGCTCACGCACAGTGGGTAGTAACCGACCCTGGCAATTTTGCCGGCAACATCGTCAATTCGGTCAAGGAGATTGCCACCGCCTCGAAGACGGTGAAGAATACCCTTGACGGTTTTAAGGAGGTAGAGAAACTCTACAACGACACCAAGAAGTATTATGATGCCCTCAAGAAGGTGAATAACCTCATTGGTGATGCCTATAAGGTCAAAGAGTGCATCCTTATGGTGGGTGATATCTCGGAGATTTACGTCACCTCGTATAAGAAGATGCTTTCGGACAAGAATTTCCGCCCTTCGGAACTCGCGGCGATGGCTTCGGGCTATGCCAAGCTTCTGGAGCAGAGCGGTGAGAGTCTTAAGGAACTAAAGTCCATCGTTAAGAGTAATGTCTTCTCGATGAACGACCACGAACGAATGCAGGCAATCGATCGTATCTATACTACGCTTCGGGAAAATCGCTCGCTCGTTTCCTACTATACAAGGAAAAACATCTCTGTGAGCTATGTGCGTGCAAGGGAGAAGAACAACCTTGCCTCTGTTAAGGCACTCTATGGTAATACGGCAAGCAGGTATTGGTAAATCCACAGACTAAAAAAAGAACTTGAAAGAACTTTCATAAAACACACTTTTGCTTATGGATTTTGCCAGTTTACATGAGCTGCTACGCTCAACCTATGATGAGATGATGCCGCTCTGTGCCCAGATGACGGGCATTGCCAAGGGCATTGCGGGCTTGGGAGCACTCTTTTATATTGCTCTTCGGGTATGGGCTTCCATTGCCCGTGCCGAGGCGATAGATGTCTTTCCCTTGCTGCGCCCCTTCGTGCTGGGCTTTTGTATCATGTTCTTCCCAACAGTCGTACTGGGTACGATGAATGCGGTTCTCTCGCCTGTAGTGCAGGGTACAGAGATGATGGTGCATCAGCAGGAGGGGAACCTTGCCGAGCTTACTGCCAAGCGAGACAAGTTGCAAGAGGAAGCCTACCTTAGAAATCCTGAAACAGCCTACCTTGTCTCCAACGAGAAGTTCGATGAGAAGATAGAGGAAATGGGCATCATCGGACCTGAAGATGCTGTGACGATAGCGGGTATGTATGCCGAGCGTGCTGCCTATCAGACCAAGCAATGGATTATGAAGATGGTACACGATCTTTTAGAACTTCTGTTCCATGCTGCAGGACTTATCATCGACACACTGCGCACCTTCATACTCATCGTCCTTGCCATTCTCGGTCCGATAGTCTTCGGCATTGCCGTATGGGATGGTCTTGCAGGCTCACTTACGGCATGGTTCTCACGCTATATCTCTGTCTACCTGTGGCTGCCTGTCAGCTCTATTCTTACGGCACTGCTTACAAAAATACAGGTGCTGATGATAGAGAAGGATATAGAAGCGCTCAGTGACCCTAACTACCTACCAGATTCGGGGACGTGGTATTACATCGTCTTCTTCCTTATCGGTATTGTAGGCTACTTCTGTGTACCTACCGTGGCAGGCTGGATTATCGAAGCTGGAGGAGGTATCGGCTCATACGGTCGTAAT
>NZ_GL982513.1:1614403-1632316 GCF_000220255.1 Prevotella pallens ATCC 700821 | reverse complement strand
TTGACCAGGGAAAGTCACTCATGCTTGCCCTCAGTCAGGATGCAAGTCGTAATCGTCCCGTAGAGGCAAGGGAGCATGTACGTCGCTTCCATGAGCTGTTCTTCACCATTGCGCCTGACAAGGATGCCATTGAGAAGAACATGGAGCGTGCCTTCGTGCTGTGTGACAAGTCGGCTTTCAACTATTACAAGGACTTGGCAGAGAAGGGCTATTATAACCGTGCCATATCGGGTAATGTCAATCAGCGCATAGAGGTGGACTCTATCCACTGCAACTTTAATACTTACCCTTATGCGGTAACAACCTATGCACGGGAGTTTATCGTCCGTCAGAGTAATGTTACAGAACGCAGTCTTGTTACGACCTGCACGCTGCAGAACTCTGTCCGTTCGGACAACAACCCGCAAGGCTTCCTGATGGAGAACTTCCTTGTGAAGGAAAACCGAGATATACAGACCTATAAACGATAAGGCTATGGCAAGGAAAAGAAACTTTTTACTCTCACGTCACTATCTGCGCTTTCACCTATGGCTTCGCCATCGGTGTGAGAGGCTCACGATAAGGCAGAGAAAGGAAATCGTCTATGGGCTGAGTATCATCTATCTGCTCTGCTCGCTTTGGATGATAGCGCAGTTTTTCCTTCCTCCAAAGAAGGAGAAACTACCCATCCCCACGGGAAAGCTGATGGACAGTCCCATACGGACGGACAGCACTTTACATGAGTTACACGGCAATTTTTATCTACCACATCATCAAACAATCAAGGAAAATGGATAATAAACAGAAAGAACAAATGAAGAAAGGCTTGGTCTTCGGAGGACTGGGACTGCTGTTTGCCCTCTCGATGTGGTTTATCTTCGCACCTTCGGGCAAGGATAAGACAGCTGCAGAGCAGGGACTCAATGACAGCATCCCGCAGGCAACGACAGAAAAGCTCACCGAAAACAAGCTTAAAGCCTACGAATTGGGCGACAAGGCACACGAGGAGGAACAGACCCGCGAGGAGATGGGCAGACTATCAGATTATTTTGCACAGAACACTGCTCCATCAGAGGCGCAGCGTGCAGAAACAGCTGCTTCTACGGCAAAGATAGAAAGTTCCATGCATCGCTATGAGGAGAATAATCGCCTCTTAAACTCCTTTTACGCTCCCGACCCACACGAGCAGGAGCGTGAAGCCTTGCGCTCGGAGATAGATAACCTTAAAAAGGAACTCTCTGTCAAAGACAGCAGGGAGGACAATGAAGAGAAACGGCAGCTTGCCTTGATGGAAAAGAGCTATCAGATGGCAGCGAAGTATCTCCCTAAAGCTTCAACTCCACCTACCTTCAATAATGGTCTGACTGCTGAAAAGGAGAAGCCGGAAGGGGCAGCAGGTGGCTCTGACGCCGCTAAGGGCAAGACCATGCAGAATGAGAAGCCTGCAATGGAAGTTCTGCCGGAGCGTAGACAGATAGTATCCTCACTTGACCAGCCTATGAGTGATGTGTACTTTATGGAGGAATACGGCAAAAAGGCTCGTAATATGGGCTTTCATTCGCTCGCAAGCACGGCTGCACCTACAATGCGCAATACGCTCAAAGTAGTAGTGGACAGGACTACAGTTCTTAAAGAGGGTGACAATGTGGTACTTCGTCTTCTTGAAAGTGCCAAGGTAGAGGGGCTGCACATTCCACGGCAGAGCCGACTCATAGCCGTCGCTAAGATAGAAGGTAATCGTATGCACCTACTTATCAAAAGCATTGAGGTAGACGGGCATATCATAGCCGTCAAGCTCTCGGCATACGATATAGACGGACAGGAGGGTGTGTATATACCAGGTTCGGAGGACATCAATGCGCTTAAGGAAGTCGGGGCGAACATCGGCGGTTCAATGGGAACCTCCTTTACCTTCGCTTCCTCTGCCAAAGACCAGATTATCTCCGAGGCTGCCCGTGGGGTGATGCAGGGTGCAAGTCAGCTGCTTCAGAAGAAACTGCGCACCATCAAGGTAACACTCAAAGGTGGCTACCGCCTTTTCTTGGCTCAGTCTAAATAAAACAATCGAAAATGATAAGTAAAAATAACATTAAATCAAAAGGAACAATGAAGAAAATTATTTTATCAATGGCTATGCTTGCCATGGTGGGAGCAACAGCCACAGCACAGGAAAACAATGATGGTCTGACACCGAGCCGTCCGCTTACTTCGGGCGAACTCTTTCAAGGTATGAGCCGTGCCATACCAACGGGACGTGTCGTACTGCCGTATGGTCTGGACGTTACCTTTGACAAGACCGTGCATCTTATCTTCCCTTCTGCCATTCGTTATGTAGACTTAGGTTCGCAGAATATCATTGCAGGTAAGGCGGAGGATGCAGAGAACGTACTGCGTGTAAAGGCTTCGGTGAAGGACTTTGAAACGGAAACCAATATGAGTGTCATCTGTGAGGACGGCTCTTTCTATGCTTTCAACGTAAAGTATGCCGATGAGCCGGAGAAGCTCAGCATAGAGATGAAGGACTTTCTTTCTACGACAGAAGGCAGGCTGCCAAGCAATCGCTCTGATATTTACTTTAAGGAACTCGGCAACGAGTCGCCCGTATTAGTAAAGTTGATGATGCAGACCATCTACCAGAATGACAGACGCAGCATTAAGCACATTGGTGCACAGCAGTTCGGTATGAAGTTCCTGCTTCGTGGCTTATATGCCCATAATGGCTTGCTGTATTTCCACACTCGTATGGAAAACGGCACGAATATGCCGTACTCGGTGGATTTTATCACCTTTAAGGTGGTTGATAAGAAGATGGCAAAGCGCACCGCTATACAGGAACAGGTGTTGCAGCCGCTTCGTGCCTATCATCAGGTGATGCAGGTGCGTGGCATGGGTAGTGAACACACTGTGTTTGCGCTCGAACAGTTCTCTCTTGCAGAAGACAAGCAGCTTGAAGTGACGCTCTATGAAAGAAATGGCGGTCGTACACTGACCTTTTATGTAACGGCAGAAGACCTGCAGCTGGCAAAGAAGATTGATAACCTCAAACTGAAATGGTAATGAAGAAGAACAATATCATTCTGACAGCATGCGTTGCGGTGGCTATGACTTTCAGTCAGCCATCGCAGGCACAGCGACTGATACCCAAGCAAAGGGGCGTAGAGGTCGTGGGGAGTGTTCCACTTATCAAGGGTGAAAAGTTCCTTGTTGCTGACAATTTCGGCATGGGAGCATCACTCACCCGATATTTGGGGCATGAGAATTATACCTTTGTTATGGCAGAGTATGAACAGCAGAATATGCCGTACAGAAGTTATAACGTAAAGCTCAAGGATGCACTCTTACAGGTGGGCTATATGCACCCTGTTTCCTCCGACAGAGGTAAGAACGTGTTTCTCTATGGTGGCATATCTGCCTTGGGTGGCTACGAGCAACTGAATGAGGACAAAAAGTTACTGCCCGATGGGGCAACACTGCTCGACCGTTCCCGCTTTGTCTATGGCGGTGCTGTGCATGGCTCGGTGGAAGTGTTCCTGACGGACAGGGTTCTCTTTCTTGTAAAGGCGCAGGGACGTTTCCTCTTTGGAACGGACGTGCATCGTTTTCGTCCGGCTGTTTCTGCAGGACTAAGGTTTAACTTTTAAGTAGAAGAAAAGATGAAGAAGATATTGAATACGATTTGGGTAATGGGTGTGCTGACCCTTGCTGTGTTTTGCCTATCTGCTTGTGATAGGGATTTGGATGTTCAGCAGTCTTATCCGTTTACGGTGGAGACAATGCCGGTTCAAAAGGACATTATAAGGGGGCAGACGGCTGAGATACGCTGCACGCTGAAGCGGGGCGGTGAGTTTGCTGACACTCGCTATACGATACGTTATTTCCAGTCTGATGGCAAGGGCTTGCTAAGAAATGACAATGGCACGGTTTTCAAGCCGAACGACCGCTATCCGCTGACGAAGGATGTGTTTCGCTTATACTACACCTCGCTGTCATCTGACCGCCAGACAATTGATGTATATGTGGAGGATAACTTCGGCAGGGTTCAGCAGCTAAACTTTAGTTTTAACAACAAGCGAGAAGAGGGCAAGAAGCCTGCATCTTCTCACCACTAAGACCATAATGGATGCGAACGATAAATACTTTCATTTTACTTTGTGTATTCTGCCTGTTCTGTCAGCCGACCCTTGCCCAGCGCAGGGTGCGGCTGGCAGACTTGCCACCTTTTGAGCGTGCAGTAGTCGTAGTAAAATACTTTGAGGGACTGCACGGCTGGAAGAATTATCCGTATGTCGGCTATGGGCATCAGCTGCAACCAGGAGAGCGTTTTACAGCGGATATGACGGAACGGCAGGCAGACTCCCTGCTCCGTGCCGACCTTTGGAAATGCTTTGAACACTTCAAGGGATATGGCAAGGATGCCCTGCTGCTTAGCCTACTTGCCTATAATGTGGGTGTAGGCAGATTGCTTGGTTATGGAAAGCACCCTAAGAGTAAGCTGCTACGAAAAATAGAAGCTGGAGATAGAAACTTCTATTGGGAGTATGTTTCGTTTTGCCGATATAAGGGTAAAGTTTTGAATGGGTTAGTCAAACGCCGAAAGGTTGAGTTTGCGTTGTTCTTTATCATCTGACTATATTAAACCAAGAATTATTCCTATGATGTTGTTTCTATTTTGCTGAAAAATTGTAACTTTGTATTACGATTAAATAGGATAAGCAATGAATAAAGAAACAAAAAAGGTACTCTTCGTCTTATTGAATGAGTACACAGATTGGGAAGGTGCTTTTCTCTCTACAGCCCTTCATGTTGGCGTAATACCAGGTAGTGAAATCAAGTACAGAGTGCATACAGTTGCTCCGACATTAGATGCAGTCTGTTCCATTGGTGGATTCAAAACGTTACCTGATTATTCTTTTGAGAATATGCCCAAAGACTATGCAGCCTTAGTCCTTATCGGTGGCAATCGATGGGATTCACCTGAAGCAGAACTTGTTGCGCCATTGGTACAAGAAGCATTGGATAAGGGTAAAATAGTAGGAGCGATATGCAACGGAGCATCGTTTCTGTGTGCTCATGGCTTCTTGAACAACGTAAAACATACGGGTAATGGTCTCGACCAACTTAAACAATGGGGTGGTGAAAGATACACGAACGAAACAGGATATGTGAACGCACAGGCTGTAAGTGATAAAAACATCGTTACAGCAAATATTACTGGTCACTTGGAGTTCACTCGTGAAATGCTCTTACTTCTGAAAGCCAATACCTCGGAAAAGATTGCAGCTTGGTATGACTTTTATAAGAATGGATTTGTAAAATAGTAGTCATACTACTAAATAAAATTGATGCGTGGAGTACATCGTCTCCACGCATCAATTTTATAGTTAGCAATCACACATACATCTTATTTTATGGATGCGGTTCTGGCTGAGGTCCTGGATTGGGATGTTCCTCACCAGACTTCTTGTCAGGTGCTGAAACACGTTCGTAGCTCACGCCAGTAAGTGTAAAATACTTCTTTGAGGGAGTGAGGTGTACCACAGGTTTCGTAATATGAACCTTTGGGTTGAACTCCGTTTTTCCCTTCTCAACCAATTTACTCTGGAAAGAAGGTGTAAGTGTCCCGATGTCTCCGAAGTCTACAATGTCTCCGTTCTCAACGTGCTTCTTTGCTATCTCAGCTGCAAGTCTGAGAACAGCCTCGACTTCTGCACCTGTGAACGTTGTAGCGTGTGCCACTTCATCACAGAAACTACGATGATCAACTCTCTTTCGTCCTGTAGGATGAGCCTGCACAACGATTTTCCCTTTCAAATTTCCAACTGTTCCTTTACGCTCCTTTAGCGTATAAGCAATGGGTCTGTTCGCCATAGTCATTAGTGTTGCCCCCGATTGTTAAGCCTTTGGAGGCTGGGGCTTTATCCTCCTCAACTTGTTAATAGATTTATATCACAAAGGTAAGAAATTTCTTGATTATCTCCAAGAAAAGCACATATTTCTTTTGACACTTATCAACCCTTTTTCGCAAAGGGGTTCACCTAAATGAGTAAAACTATCTACCTATTATCAGAAAAGGGTCTACCTTTTTCGTCAAAAGGGTCTACCTTTTCAATTAAAAAGGTCTACCTTTTTTGCCGAAAAGGTAGACCCTTTTTGAAGAAACTGACAAACCTCTTCTGTAGATTTGGATATGGTTAATTAATAACCCTAATGAGAATATGCAGTATTTGGCTTTCACCTTGTCCGCCAATTTTCAATTCATCCGCATAGTTGTAGATGATGTCCTCAATCTCTGTCTTCATATCTCTGATAATTTAATGGTTCATACTTTATGCTGTTGCTTTCATTCTTCGGCTTATAAGACCTCGATTGGCATTGACAAGGTTTACAATTTGCTCGTGATATTCCGTATTCTTGTTGCATACCCCACGACTTTGCACCACTTCCAAAGTTCGTAATGATACTTCAATGGTTTCTATTCGCTTGCCTTCAATGGTAGCCGAAAGGATAAGGGAGTCTTCCTTAAGGTAGTATGCATTAGGAAATACGCAATGGTGCATTGATACACCTTCTTCCAAATGTTCCTGCACGCTCTCCAACACGTGGACTTGGATTATGCCGTCCGTAAAACAGATACCGAAAAACTTGGATTTGAGTTCCTTGAAGCGTTTCTCATCTTCGATTGCCTTCTGCTGCTTCTGTTCTATCTCCTCCCTTTCACGCTGTCTGAGAAGTTCCTCGTGTCTGCGGTCGTGTTCGCCTTTAAGGTCAGTTGGACATAAATATTTTGGATTATGAATATCCTTTCCTAATCTTCTAAGTGTATCTACATAATCACTCCAAAGAGAAATGTCTGCTATCTCATAGCCGTTACGGACTGCTATCTTGTAGGACAGCCATAATTCTTCAAAAGCCTTCTTATTGCCAAGAAAGTAACGTAAGTGGTCTGTGCTACCTGCCTTTAGCAATGTTTCCACACGGCTGTCTGTAAGCAATGCAGGAATAAGTTGGGTAGGCACGATGCCATAGAAATTATCCTTAAAACCATTTCTGCGAAGTATGTCTGTAACCTTGAACTTCGGATATATGGGTGAGTAGGCAATATACTGATAGGCTTCATTATCGTTGCGTATCGCCATAGGACTATAATAGGAAAAGGTATCAACATAGTGTCCCAATACCCTCTGTATGCCAACCACAGTTTTTCGTCCCTGCATATTCCACCAATACTGCCCAATCTCAATTATAGAAGTCTGTGCTTTGTAACCTTTCTCCATACCCACAATAAGTAGGAACATACGTAATATTTGAAACTCTCCGCAAGTGGTAAGTATAGTGAAATATTGCTTCTGCTGCAAATTGCGCTCATAGGTTTCTTTGACCTGCAACTTTGCCCTACAATGAGGGCAAGTGCAAGTTTCTCTATGTTTGTCCATTACCCAACTATGCCCACAATCCATACAAGTAGTGCGACCTTTTGGCAAGCGGTAGGCGAAGTGGTCTATGCACTCACGGAATGCCCATTTGCTTTGTGTTGTGGTTATCGGGCGAAGATGCTTGCTTTGTTCCAAAACTGCCTCTTCAAATTTGTTTCTTGGTTTCATAAGCTTAAAAATCGAATAGTGATGGTTGTACTTGGGTTGCTATGTTCTCGGTCTTTTTCACTCGTGTGTTACGACTCTGTATTTTGGCAAGTTCCTCACGCTGATATTGCTTAATGGCTTCCTGCCTTGCTTCGGCTTTTTCTTCTTCCGTTAGTTCCACAACGTGATTAACGGCTACTTGGCAGGAAACAGCCTTACCCACCTCTATATCGTCTTCATCATAGTAGTGAACAGCCATAGAGAAGATTTTTTCGAGCTAAGCTCTCAACAACTCGTCATCATCATCAAAGCCGTTGCAACCGCTTTTCTGCACTTCATTAAGAATGTAGGTGATGCACTCCTCGATATTCTTGTTCGGCTTCATCAAGTTAGGGGCAAACAAGGGGTCTGCCATAGCACGCTGATTGAGATACTCGGCTATTGTCCGTGTGAAATGTTCTGTTCCTTTCATTGTCGTATATGTTTTGATGTTGTTAATACTTGGGAATTTCTACTATTTGATTGATGCGCCCATATAGGTAGGCTCTTAGGCTTGTTCTGTCGGGTGCGTAATACTCTGTCCATTGTCCGTACTGATTGACAAGGTATTTCTTCAGTACATCAAAGAAGTCAAAGCGATAGCCTTGCAGGGGAACGGCTGTACGGAAATAGGTGTTAGAGTTCACTGCTTCACATAGCCAATTCTTTTCCTCACGGCTCATACACTCACCACGATTGAGTTTCACACGTAGGAGATATACTTTGCTATTACAAAGGCTCTCCAAAGGGGGAACGTCCCATTGTACAAACTTAATTGCCAACACTTGCTCACTCTTTTCAGCCACAGGGTTAATGCGGTAATGAGAGGAGGAGCTATATCCTTTTCTGTTCATCGAAGATGTTGTATTTACTTTTTGCTTATCCATAGCGACATTTTTTTTATGCGTCCAAAGATCGGAGTATGCTGATTCCTTTTTGTAGCAAAAAAGAGGTAGCGGGGCGGGCTTACACAAGGTTTTGGCGGAAAATACTACCCGTAGGTGTGGAGATTTTCCAGACAAACCAAGCGGCTTAGGACCTTTTGAAAGCCAGAAGCCCCGTACTACCTTTGCGGATAAAAAGGGAACAGCATCCGTCTCTCCTTGTCATCGCATATTGTGGAGCATTGGAAAGGAAGCGAAAGTGCAACGCCCATAGTGGAAAATAGAAAAGGTGGCTATCTCAATATGCGAGATAACCACCTAATGAAATAACATGAAAGGTTTTACAGAGCTGTGCTTCTCAAAGTACGCATAGCAGGAAGGCACAGAGAATAGCTAACCAAAATAGAATGCTCAGCAGCGTAAATGTTACTTTTAGAATTACTCTGACTATAAAGCGTAGTATCAGAAAACCTGCAATGACAGAAACGGCAGTTACGACTTGCGGCGTTACTATCTTCGAGATAAGCCAAATGGCACCGATAACGACGGAAAGCAGGATAGTGAGTTCGATGAAGCGTGTCCAAGAGAAGCGGCGGATTTGCTTGGGAGAAGTCGGCTGCTGCTTGATATTATCGGTTTTGTTCGATGTGTCTGCCTTGATGAAGGCAGGTGTGTGAACGTCTTGATTCATGATGATTGTATTCATATCGGAGCTTTTAATAGTTTCAAGAGCAATAACAAGATGCGCAGGCTACACAAAGACAAGTGTTTGTACAAACTCTTGGCGTGTGGAGCGGAGCGTTTATCTTGGCTCTTGACACTACAAAAGCTCCCGATGGTGCTACATCAAGTCATGTTCTCACTATCGACGGTTGGCAGGCCATTAACCTCTATAAGCAGAACGATTGTCCCTGTCAGTTCTGTGTAGAGTTTCTCATACTCTGGACTCGCCCCAAAGTCGTCCGTCAGTTCATACTTATCGAAAACGCTTTGCACAGCCTTATTCTTTAGAAGCATTGGTGTTAGTCTTTCAGGAAGAGGAGAAGGGAGTTCTTTCTCGAACTCATTCTCTAAGACAGACACAAGCGTGTCATACTTGGAAAAGTGCAAACCTTGATATAATACTTCGCTTGCCATCGTCTCCGCCTCGGGATGAGAAAAACCTTGTGCTATAGCATCGCAGTAAGTTGTCAATGTCTCGTCTGCGCGAGCAGTTATAAACGTATTTTCATTCACTCTCTCTGGAAAATGCTCTCCGAGATACGCTTCCAACTTCAAACGGAAGTAGGAAAGCTCTTTCTTTGTTGTTGTCATAATCTTCTTAGTTTAGGATTGTACATTATTTTGAGTTGATGCCCATGGCAACATTGAACTTGTCTAACTTGCCAGCCAACTGTTCCATATCGTGTTCTATTTTCTTATTGGTAATACGGGCATAAATTTGTGTCGTTTTAATGTTGGTATGTCCCAACATCTTCGACACACTTTCCATAGGAACGCCCTTGCTGAGCGACATGGTCGCAAATGTATGGCGAGCCATATGGAAAGTAAGATTTTTGACAATACCGCAAATATCAGCTATTTCTTTTAGATAAGCATTCATTTTTTGATTACTTAGTACAGGAAACAGTTTTCCTTCACGATAAGTATTATTGTTATATTTAGCTATAATCTGCTTTGGAATATCAAGAAGAAGAATATTAGATTCTACATTCGTCTTCTGTCTCTTCGTCATAATCCACTGTTTATCGTCCATACTAACTAAATGTTCTGGTGTGAGATTGGCAACATCTATGTATGATAGCCCTGTGAAACATGAGAAAATGAATATATCACGGACAAGAGATAAACGAGGTATCGTAAGTTTTTTATTCACAATTTTGAGAATTTCTTCATCAGTGAGAAATCCTCTGTCGACAAGCTCCAAGTGAAAATGGTAATTAGCAAACGGATCATGGTGCAGCACACCCAATTTCCGACCTAAAATGGTAATTGTCTTAAAAATCTTCATTGTCTTTGTTGCTGTGTTACGACATTGTCCGGCAACTGTTTGAAGATAAAGGTCAAAATCATAGATGACTGTATAATTTAATTCACACAACTTTATATCTGTCCGACCATATTTCTGCTTCAGGAACTCTGCAAAGTGACGCTTGCATAATTCATACTTTCGCAAAGTAGTAGCAGATACAGAAACTCCTACTTGCTTTCGGAAGTCTTCATTATGCTTCTCGAAAAGAGCCATAAACGTATCTATGTCCCCTTTCTTTCCTAAAAACTCTTCTTTGATTCGTTCCAAACACAAATCATCAGAAAACTCCAAACGTCGGAAGATATTAAGCAACCCAGTACTGATATTATCGAGTTGCAAATTCGTCCTCAGGACTTCAGTTGTTCGACCCTTGAGACGTTCTTTGTCAATATCCCAAAGAGACTTCAAAACAGAGATCCCCGTTGATCCAATCGAGAGACGCTCATTATTGAGATAGATTCTCAACATCACAGGATTCTTCCCTTCTTTGTTCACATAATTACTTCTAAGATAGAATGTTGACTTAAAAATTGACTTCATAAATACTTGTTTTTAATTGTAGCCATAGTATGGATTTTGTGTAGCCAAAACTAAAAAGTTGTGTAGCCATTTGTATCCACAACCATGCTGCAAAGTTCAACATAATTTTCAAATGATGAGCAATTCTTACGTACTCTTGATGTACTCTGTAGCCACTCTTGGCTACAATTTTTGAAATTCAAGAATTTCTGTAGCTGAATTGTAGCCGTTGTGGAGTATTTTGGGATATTTTTGTGTATCTACACATACTCCGAAAAGAGGAAGTGATACAAAACAAAAGTATCATAACTCCTTGAAGTTATGATACTTACGATTTTCTTTAGAAAACTCTGATACTATTTTCAGAGTACTTAAAGCGGTGCGTACGAGACTCGAACTCGTGACCTCCTGCGTGACAGGCAGGCATTCTAACCAACTGAACTAACGCACCAAAAGCGTTTTATTAGAAAAGTAGTTGCGGTGCGTACGAGACTCGAACTCGTGACCTCCTGCGTGACAGGCAGGCATTCTAACCAACTGAACTAACGCACCAAAAGTGTGTAAACTACATTTCTGTTTAGCGAGTGCAAAGGTAGTAAAATTATTTATTATAACCAAATGTATGATAGTTTTTTATAAAAAAAATTGCATTACATAGGCGTCATTATACTTGTTGGCTTTAAAAAACCAATCTTTTAAACACGCATTCTCTTGAAATCCAACAGATTTCAAGCATTTATAAGATTTAGTATTATTCACATCAACATACGCATATATTTGGTGAAGATGAAAATTCTTCTGTGCATAGTCTATTAATCTAAGAATGGCAGCATAGGCGTATCCTTTGCCCTGATATTCTTCTAAGAGAACAATTCCGAGTTCTGCACGTTGATGTTGTGGATCATAGTTTACTAAATCTAATATTCCGATATTTTGTTTTGCATTATTTTCTATTATTAATCTAACTTGATTATCAGCAAAAAAATCATTCTTTGCGTTGGCTATGTAGTTACGAAGTACATAATGGCTATATGGAACATTTGTTGCACTGATATCCCATATACTTTCATTGTTTTCTATTTCATAAAGAAAATCTAAGTCTTCTGGCTCCATAGCACGAAGATACACTTTTCTTATTTCCATTATTTCAGAATTTCATTTTCTGTTATTATGCAACCTGTCTGACTATTATATGTTCCAATTCTAATATTATTCTGCGGTTGAGCAGCAAATATAGAAAGCATATCTTCATACGAATAGGCATCTGTATCATAAACAATATAATTCATAACTTTTGGCTCTATTAATTCTTGTTTACCGAGATGCCCATTTGGGAGACTATGTTTATTTCCTACAATATATTTACCTATAACGCCTCTATTTTTTGCAATTTCTTTGCAGCGTTCTATATTTTTTTCATTTCCAATAAAAATATAGTTTGGACCTATTGTGTGTGGGTGTGGAATAAACCCTAAAAGTTTACGCGATTTGTTACAAAGCATTTGAAACAAAGAACTTGTTGCTTTCAGATAGATGGCAATCTTAATAGGAATGCTTAGTAGGAAACTCATACCGTTATAATGTTTTCGGAAGAAGATTAGCATTGCTGCATAAAAGACATGGACATACCGAAAACTTGAGCGTTGTGTACTTTCGCCCTTGTAGTGTAATATTTGTGTAGGGAAAAACCAATTTTCAAATCCACCCTTTAGAAGTCTGTAACTTAAGTCGATATCTTCTCCATACATAAAGAAATCTTCATCGAGCAAGCCTACTTTATTTAAAGCAGTGTGGCGCATTAAGAAGAAAGCACCACTAATAACTTCAATCTTACCTGGTTTATCCCACGACATATTACTCATATAATAGTGCCCGAATTTTGGGTGATTTGGAAAACGGTCGCATAATCCCATCATCTTATAAAACGAAACCATAGGGGAGGGGAAACCTCTACGACTTTCTTTTGCTCGTTGTCCAGTGGTTGTGAGCATTGTAACCCCTAAGCCTCCTACATTTTTATGGTTGTCCATAAAGTCTAGAGTTTCTGTTAGGGTGTTTTCTCCAATGAAAGTATCAGGATTGAGTAATAGCACATATTCACTGTCCATTTGCTTTATAGCGAGATTGTTTGCTCGTGCAAATCCTAAATTATGTAGTGATGAAATACAAGTTACCCATGGAAATAATTTTCTAATATATTCCACTGATCCGTCTTTAGAATGGTTGTCTACAACTATAACTTCTGCATCAATACCTTCAATAGCTCGTTTAACACTCAAAAGACATTGTCCAAGATAGTATTTTACATTATAACTTACGATTACGATACTTAGTTTCATGGTTTATTTTATTATTCATTCTAATTTCTCATTTTTAGGATTTCTCTCTTCTTGACATCTATGCATTGTTGGAAAAATAAAGAAAACACTAATAGTTGAGATTAATGCAAGGTAGAAAAATCCTGTTTCTTCTCCATATAAATAATAGAAAAGCATATTGAATAAGATAGGTATACAAAGAAGACAGATACGAACTATTCCCCATTTAAGAAATCCTTTATATGAATTAGGATTTGTAACGCTTTTGTTTATGTAGGAAAATTTAAACAAATAGAGAGCTATTGGTATTAGTGCCAATGTAGAAAGTTGCATAACTATTTGCACAAATATAAGACTCTTATTTCCAGAAAGCTTTCCTGGTATAAGAATTGTTGTTTCGTATGCGATGATGATTCCAATTAATAATAGGAAAAACGATATTAATAATATCAGAAGTGTCTTTCGTGTTTGTATCATAGTTTAAGTTGTCATTATTGTTCTGTTTAATATACTTCTGCCAAGTGTAACTTCATCGGTATATTCTAATTCATCACCAACAGATATACCACGAGCAATTACAGTTAGTTTCACTTTAAAGTCTTTTAGTTTACGTGATATATAAAAATTTGTAGTATCGCCTTCCATTGTACTTGCTAAAGCCAAAATAACTTCATTAATTCCACCTGCTTTTACTCTTTCTACAAGCGAATCAATCTCTATATCGTTAGGACCAACGCCATCTATTGGCGAAATTATTCCGCCTAACACGTGGTACACTCCATTATATTGTTGCGTATTTTCTATTGCAAGCACGTCTTGAACATTTTCTACAACACATATTATAGAAGTATCTCTATGTGGATTTGTACAAATAGAGCATGTGTCGGTATCTGAAATGTTATGACAAATATGACAATACTTTATATTATGTCGCATTGCAGAAATAGTCTCAGTAAAATTATCTACATCGTCTTTTGTTTTACGCAATAAGTGTAAAACAAATCGAAGGGCAGTTTTTCTACCAACTCCTGGTAATTTGGAGAATTCTTCAACAGCCTTTTCAAGTAGTTGAGAAGGGAATTGCTGCATATAATTAAATCTTCTTTATATGAACTTAATCGTCGAAAAGATAAATACCAAGACCAAGTTTAAATCCTACAGTAGAATAATTTGCATCTTTAAAAGAATGGTCGTAATACAATGCTGGTTCAATTGTTACAGAACGATTTATAAAAAATGCATAACCTATTTCTGTTCCTACCATTATATCGTTATAACTATGGTTTGCATGTATAAATTTACACCCTGCTCCTAAATATAAACCATTTTGTGTGATATAGTAACGACCTCCTGCACCAACAGAAATATGATCTGCAACGGCTTCCGAACCATTATGTTCTGCACTTACATTTGCTAACAACATAATATTATCCCAAGCAAAATAACCTAACTTTGCTTCGAGCCCTAAATTAAATTTATCGTGTGCATTATAATGTAAATTAAATCCTGTTAACGAGGCTCCTATATAGCCTTTACCTTCTTGAAATTGTGCGTGAATGCACAAAGAAAATGTTAAACTTAGTAAAATAAATGATAGTTTCTTCATCATAATTTTGATTGTTAAAAATATAAAGTTTACTTCTTATTGAATATCATTGACAAAGGTAGTAGAATTATTTGAATTATAAAAATTATTGTATATCTTTGTGGCGCATTCACAATCAGATGTATTTTTTGCTACAATCATTGTTTAATAAATTATGAATAAAAGAAACTTTATATTATATTTATTTCTAAATTGGTTTATAATAACTTGCTTTGCACAAAAGAACGATATTTACCCAAATTGGGATACAAATTTTACACGAAAACGTGAGACTCGAGCTGTTTGGTTAACCACTTTAAGTAATCTTGATTGGCCAAAAACTTTGGCAAATTCAAATGATGGTATAGAGAAACAAAAAGAAGAACTTATAAATATTCTTGATAAATATGTTGCAGCTAATATTAATACTGTATTGCTGCAAACACGTGTACGTGCTGCAACTATTTATCCTTCTAATATTGAACCGTGGGATAAATGTTTAACAGGTAGAGAAAATGGTAATCCAAATTACGACCCATTGGCATTTGCTGTTGAAGAATGTCATAAACGAGGATTAGAAATACATGCTTGGATTGCAGCAATGCCAGTTGGTTCTTCTACTTCTTTAGGTTGTAAGTTAATGAGAAAGAAGGGATTTAATATACGAAATTTCTCAACTGGAGCTTATGTAAATCCTGCAGATCCTAAGTTTGCAAAATATTTGGGTGATATTTGTGCAGAAATAACTAAAAATTATGACATTGATGGTATTAACTTAGACTATATAAGATATCCTGATGGTTGGCCTAATCCGTCGTATAAAAATGGAGATACTCCCGATGCACGGAGAGAAAATGTAACAAATGTGGTTAAAGAAATATACCGAAGGGTGAAAATTCTTAAACCATGGGTAAAAGTTTCTTGTTCGCCTATAGGAAAGTATGATGATTTAAGTAGATTTTCTTCAAAAAATTATAATGCAAAGCATCGTGTTTCGCAAGATGCACAGTTTTGGATAAAAACAGAAATTATGGATCAATTATATCCAATGCAATATTGGCGTGATGATAATTATTATCCTTTTTGCGCCGACTGGGTAGAAAATTCTAATGGGCATGATATTATTTCGGGGCTTGGAACTTATTTTCTTGATTCGCGAGAAGGTAATTTAAGTGTAACAGAAATTAGTAGAGAAATGTATGTAAGTAGATGGTTAGGAATGGGACATGCTCATTTTCGTTCTAAATTTTTGTTAGATAATTATCAGGGTATTTTTGATTTTGAGAAACGTTTTAATGCAACACCTTCACTTACACCGGCTTTAACGTGGATAAGCACGCTGAAACCAGAAACTCCAACCTTTTATATTGGTAATTCGGTGGTTGTTTCTATAGATGCACAAGGAACAAAAACTATAAAATGGAGGGGAAATGCACCTTATTATAATGTTTATATGAGTAACACTTATCCTGTAGATATAAAAAATCCACACAATCTTGTTGTATCAAAATTTCGGGGAACTTCTTTTGTTCATAGGGGAGCAAAACAACAACATTATGCAATTACTGCTATGGATAGATATGGAAACGAAAGCAATGTTTTGCAAAGTAATATGGAAAAAAGAAATATTGAAAGCGAATTACTTCCAAACGATGGTGTAAACTTAACTCTACCAAAGAGTTTAGACGAAATGGACATAAACTATTTTATAGTCGAATCGGCTCTTGGTACTACTGTCACAAAAATATATAATGTTCCATTTACTACTACTATAAATATAGCAGGATTAAGAAATGGGGTTTATAAACTTTATGCGCATTCTGCAAAACGCAATATTAGGCACAAAGTTGGTTTCTTCTTTATAAAAAGATAGATTGACAAAAAATCCAAACACTTCTTATCAAATACATAAAAGCTAACCTCTACTTTTGGATATGATATGAGAAGTGCTTAGGATTTTCTTTTGTATTATTCTCTGATAGAGTCAGAGTGTGCTCCAACTGCAAGACCGTTAATAGGAAGTGGACGATCTATGACTGCATTATAAGAAATTAAACTAACACTTCGAGCTAAACCCAAAGTCTGAAGCTTATTATGAATAATATTTAGAAGGTGATGGTTGTTTCTAGCATAAAGTTTAATAAACAAATCGTACTCGCCAGTTGTGAAATGGCATTCTACAATTTCTGGAATTTTCTTTAATGCTTCTACTGCTTCATCGAACTTCTCTGGATTTTTCAAGTTTAAGCCCATATATGCACAAGTTTCATAACCTATTTTTTCAGGATCTATTATGAATTGTGAACCTTTGAGGATACCTAAATTTGTTAGTTTCTGAATTCGTTGGTGTATTGCTGCACCACTAACCTTACATTCGCGCGCTACTTCTAAAAAAGGAATACGTGCGTCTTCTGCAATAAGGCGTAAAATTTTTCTGTCTAATTGATCTAAACTTCTATGTGCCATTTATGTTAAATTATTTTGAGACAAAGTTACAATAATCTTCTTAAAATACCAATTACTTTTTTTCAGAACGAGTTATAATTTGTACTTTTTTCTACAACCTTAACTCTGTAATACTTTGATTTAGATTTTTTATAGATTAGGAATAGTAAAACTTTGCAAATTGTATAAAGAAAGGATAACTACAATTAATTTTAGAGGTTGTGCTATATATAAGGAATAATGATACAGCCTTATTTTTTATCTCGAATGAGGCTTTTACTCCTTAGTATGTTTTGTTTTATTGCTGGGCAGATAGTTCAATTTTGTAATAATGATGTAATGGGGTATAGCAAGTTTCAAAGTTAATTAAGATACCAATAAGAGAATGAAAGAGGTGGGGGAATAATAGTGTAAACAAAATATATTATGAAGTTGCGAATAATTGCCTGTTTTGTTTAATTATGTACAATTAGATTTCTACTAAAAGTGTTTTCATTCTATGTTATATTTAGCTATACTTTTTTCTTGCGAT
>NZ_GL982513.1:1594338-1614353 GCF_000220255.1 Prevotella pallens ATCC 700821 | reverse complement strand
AATATTTTTTGCCGAACTTAAGTAGATATTAAATCTACTTAATATTCAGTTCTATTCATAATCGTCTATTACGCTGTTCATCATATCCATCATTGGTTTTCCTATTTCCACAATATTAATTAATTTCTTTTTCCAATCGCTATTTTTAAAGAAGTTGTCTGGAACTTTTACCCAGCAACAATAATCTTTCATACGTAAATATTGGGCAAACTCATAGTCGCGTGGAAATCCTTTAGGTGTTGTTTTTAATGCTGATAGTCCGAAACCTTTCTCCGAAACAGTATCGTCTTCCCATTTTCCATCGTTAGGATATCCGAAAGTTTTTATAAACTTACCATTTTCAACAATTCTGCGCCATTTTTCTATATTTACCATTATCTCGTTTCGGCACGAAGTAAGAATATTAGTAGGCAACCAATAAGAACCTACAGCTATTAAGCAGTTATTTGGTTCTAAATGAATGTAATAACCACCTCTCAATGCTTTTTTTCCTTTTGCACAAATATAAGCTCCAAAATGTCGTTTATATGGACTTTTATCTGGCGAAAAGCGAATATCACGATAGAAACGATAGGTACAATCTTTTACCTTCACGTGTGCAATTTCGTCATCGATAGTTGTTATAGCAGTGATGGCTTCTTCAATGCCAGTTTCAAATTCTTTTTTAGCAACTTCGTATTCCGACTTATGTTCGTGAAACCACTCACGGTTGTTATTAGCTGCTATACCTTTTAAGAAATTTAGTATGATGTCTGTGTTCATTTTGTTTACTTGCTTAGTTTACTATTGGTTATATTTTTTGGACAAATTGAATCGAAAGGACACTCATTACACATAGGGTGTAAGCTCTTACATATATATCTGCCATGCAAAAGAATCCAATGGTGTGCAGAAGAAACTTCGTTCAAAGGAATATTTTGCATTAAATAATCTTCTACTTTACGTGGAGTGTTGGCATTGTCGGGCACTAATCCTAATCGATGACTAACTCGATAAACGTGTGTATCTACTGCTAAAGTTGGTTTTCCAAACCATACGGCTTGCAGAACATTAGCTGTTTTTCGTCCCACTCCAGGTAATTTTATCAATTTATTTGGATCGGAAGGAATATCTCCACCATATACCTCTTCAATCATACGTGCCATTTCAACCAAATGTTTTGCTTTTGTGTGTGGATAAGACACACTACGTACAAATTCAAAAACATCTTCTACATCAGCTGTAGCCATTGTTTTTGCATCTGGATATTTAGAAAATAAAGCCGGAGTAATAGCATTTATGCGTTTATCTGTACATTGTGCCGAAAGTACAGTTGCACATAATAGCTGGAAAGCAGAACCAAACATAAGTTCTGTGGACACTTCGCCAACATTTTTCCTGAAATAATCTAATATATACTTGTAGCGTTCTTTTCTTGTCATCTTGTCGTCTCTTATTTCTTATAATGCGAGACAAAGGTACAAAAAGTTATTGGAAATTTGGAGTTTCGGTAAACTTAACGTACTTTTGCACCACAAATAATAAAAACGTAACATTATGACGACACCTATTATAGGATTATTTGTCTTACTCGTAATAGCATTAATTGGGTGGGCAATAGCAGAAACAAAAAATAAAGTAATAAAGTTTGAGCATTCTAAAGCTGAAGAAGAAGGATATGAAGAAATGCAAGAAGCTTTTGAACACGATGGTGGTAAAGAGCTTTCTTTAAAAGATTTGTTGAAAAGAAACTATACAAAAGGTTACCAATCTATATAATAAGACCTCCTTTTTCTCTTAATTCTATATTGCTCTATTAGTAAATAGAAATACAAAGAGCCAACTCTCTACTTGGGAATTGGCTCTTTGCTATTTTATAAAATAGATGTTCTGTGTACTAAAATCAATTAGCTTTTTCATACGCAGAACACTATATTTAAAAACTTAAAGCTTACTTGACGTTACTTTCTCTATTAAATCTTCTGGAGAAACAAGAATCTGTTCGCCTGTTGTCATATTCTTTAACGTAACTTTTCCTTGTTCTATTTCGTTATCTCCTGCAAGAACAACAAATGGAATGTGCTTTGCGTTTGCATAAGCCATTTGTTTTTTCATTTTTACACTATCTGGAAATAGCTCAGTTCTTATATTAGCTTGACGTGCTTTTGTAACAAATGGCAATACATAGTTTGTTTCTTTTTCTCCAAAGTTAATGAATAGTAACTGTGTATTGCTGATACTTTCTTTCGGATAAAGATCTAAAGCATTAAGAACATCGTAAATTCGGTCTGCCCCGAAGCTAAAACCAACTCCAGAAAGATTAGGCATTCCGAAAATTCCTGTAAGATTATCGTAGCGTCCACCACCTGTAATAGAACCAATTTCAACGTCTAAAGCCTTAACTTCAAAAATTGCCCCCGTATAATAATTAAGTCCGCGTGCTAAAGTCAAATCGAGCTGTATTTCGTTCTTCAGTTCTATTTGCTTCAGGGTATTAAGAATAAATCTTACTTCCTCAACTCCTTTCAATCCAATCTCACTATTAGCAAGTACTTCAGCAATTGTATTCAACTTCTCATCGTTACTACCACTTAATTGTATAATAGGTTGTAGCTTTTCGATGGAAGTTTTCAGCAATCCTTCTTTTTCAAGTTCTGCATTTACGGCATCAAGCCCAATTTTGTCGAGTTTATCTATTGCAGTTGTTATTTGGACAATTTTCTCTTGTTCACCAATTACTTCTGCAATTCCAGTAAGAATTTTACGATTATTTATTTTAATCTGTACCCGTATACCAAACTTCGTGAAAACGGTATCTATAATCTGCATCAATTCCACTTCGTTAAGCAGAGAATCGGAGCCAACAATATCAGCATCGCACTGATAAAATTCACGATAACGCCCCTTTTGTGGTCTATCTGCACGCCAAACAGGTTGTATTTGGTAGCGTTTGAAAGGCATTTGCAGCTCTTCTCGATGCATAACAACATATCTTGCAAATGGAACAGTAAGGTCGTAACGCAATCCTTTCTCTGAAACTTTAGTTTGAAGTTTCAATGGATTACGCGATAAAAGTTCCTCATCTGTTGTGCTTTTAAGGAAGTCGCCAGAGTTTAAAATCTTAAAAAGTAGCTTATCGCCTTCGTCTCCATACTTTCCCATTAGAGTATGGAGAGTTTCCATTGCCGGCGTTTCTATTTGTTGGAAACCATAAAGAGCATATACGTTCTTTATGGTATTGAATATATAATTTCGTTTTGCCATCTCATCGGGACCAAAATCACGTGTTCCCTTTGGGATAGAAGGTTTATTTGTCATTATTGTTATTTCCTTATTATAGTTTGTTCTCTATCTGGTCCTATTGATATAACACCAATCCTTGTTTCTAAAAATTCTTCTAGGAACTTCACATAATCGCTAAATTCTTTTGGGAATTGTGCTTCGTTAGTGAATTGTGTCATATCAGTGTTCCAACCTTTCAATTCTTTGTAAATTGGTTTTACTTCACTAATATCGTAAGGCAACTCATTAGTTGTTTCACCGTTTGGCAGTTCGTAAGCTACACAAGCTTTAATGGTGTTGAATGTATCAAGTACATCACTCTTCATCATAATAAGTTCTGTTACTCCATTCAGCATAACAGAATAACGCAATTGCACCAAATCTATCCAACCACAACGACGCTTTCTGCCTGTAACAGCACCAAATTCGTGTCCTAATTTACAGAGTTTCTCGCCAGTTTCATCGAAGAGTTCGGTTGGAAAAGGTCCTGAACCTACACGAGTACAGTATGCTTTCATAATTCCAAATACATTACCTATTTTGTTTGGAGCTACTCCTAATCCAGTACAAGCTCCGGCAGAGATGGTATTAGATGAAGTTACGAAAGGATAAGAACCAAAGTCTATATCAAGCATAGTGCCTTGTGCGCCCTCGCAAAGAATATTTTTATTTGCACGAAGTATATGGTTTATTTCATGTTCAGAATCAACAAAGCGGAAGTTTTTCATATATTCTATCCCTTCCAACCATTGTTTTTCTGTTTCTTCAAAGCCTTCAAAATCAGTCCACCCCATAGCACTTAATTGTTTAAGGTGGCGTTCTTTATGTTTCTTATATTTATTATCAAAGTCTTCAAGAATATCACCTACACGTAAGCCGTTTCTGCTGGTCTTATCAGTATAAGTAGGACCAATTCCTTTACCAGTAGTTCCTACTAATTCTTTTCCTTTAGCCGCTTCGTTAGCCTTATCCAATATTCTATGTGTAGGCAATATGAGATGCGCTTTCTTTGATATATAAAGTCGTTCAAAGAGAGGGTGTCCTGATGTAGCTAATTCCTTTGCCTCGTTCATAAACAAATCAGGTGCAAGCACAACTCCATTTCCAATAATGTTTATCTTACCGCCTTGAAATATACCAGAAGGGATAGAACGCAATACATACTTTTGTCCTTCAAATTCCAAAGTATGTCCAGCATTAGGTCCTCCTTGAAAACGTGCTACAACATCGTAATGAGGTGTAAGCACATCAACTATTTTTCCCTTTCCTTCGTCGCCCCATTGTAATCCCAATAGGACATCAACTTTACCTGTTTCCATTAGTTTTTATCTTATTTCTAACTTTGTTACGTTCACGAGATAGTTTTGCCTGACAACGCGAACAAACACCATATATATATAAGGAGAAGCCATCTTTGCGGAAACGTGTAAATTTTGTTTCTGCAATAGCTGTTGTTATAGGTGTCGATTCTATTTCTGTAACTGCACCGCAAACTGTACATATCTGATGTATGTGCTCATCGTTATTGTAGCAAGCTTCATATTTGGTTTGTCCTATGAAACGATGGCGCACCACTAAGCGTAGTTCTATAAAGAGCCGCATAGTGTTATAGAGTGTGGCACGTGATACTCTAAAATTATCTTTTGACATTTTTTCTCCTAACTCTTCGAGCGAGAAGTGTCCTTGCATATCATAAACCGCATCGAGAATCGCAAATCTCTCTGTGGTCTTCCTGTGATTGTTTATCTCTAGATAACTATCAAGTATGCCCCTAACCTTTTCTTTGACTATATCTGTAGTCACAATATACCGATTAAATTTCCACAAAGTTAAGGCTTTTTTAGTATAAACTATAAATACGAAAAACAAAAAAAGTTAAAGCAAATGATTTAAAGGAATTATAAAAGACAATGAATGTAGTTATAATAGATATGTTTTCTCTTATTTCTTAGCAGATAATACGCTATTTCCAATCTTTTTCTTACTTTTGCAAAGGCTTCTAACGCCCATAAAGATAAGAACCTATGGAACCCAACAATTCGTTTACGTTATTAGATAAGTATCAAATACCCGTAGTAGAGGCAAGCCACGGGTACCATCTTGTATTGGCTTCACCAGGATGTGGTAAGACACATATACTGGCAGAGAGAATAAGATATGCGAGAGAAAAGGGTGTGAGATACGAGGATATGCTCTGTCTTACGTTCACAAACCGTGCCGCAAGGGAGATGACGAATCGTATTCAGGAGGTTGTTGGAGGCGATAGCACAGAGCTGATGGTGGGTAATGTACATCGGTTCTGCTCTAAGTTCCTTTTCGAGGAAGACAAGATTCCAGCAGACTCCGCTATTATTGACGATGAGGAAGCCGTGAGTATCATTGCTGACTATCGTAACGAAGATGAGGAAGGAGTAACAAGAGACTTCAATAGATATAAAGGCTATCAGACGATTATCTTCTTCCAGCACTTCATCTATCAGATGGAACATCAGCATCCGTGGAAGTTTTACCTCCACCCAGAGAGTTTCACGGATGATGACCGAGAGGCTATCAAGCAGATATGCAAGTCGCAGAAGAGAGAATATAACGAACAAGCGGTGATTGACATCTATCATCATGCACAGCAATACATGGACGAGCCCAACGTGCCAGGACTTGATGCAAAGACTGCCGATAGGATTCGTGTGTTGCTTTGGAAGATGTATTATGCTGCTTGTTATGCTCAATACAAAGAAGAGAACCATCTGCTCGACTTCGAAGACTTGTTACTAAAGACTTACGACATCTACAGTACCGATGATACATGTAAGCGTTATAAGTGGATTCAGGTAGATGAAGTGCAGGACCTCAATGGTATGCAGCTCGCAATTATTGACCTGCTCACTGTCAAAGATAATCCTATGGTGATGTATCTGGGAGACGAACAACAAGCAATATTCTCTTTTATGGGTGCCAAAATGGAGACACTCACCCTGCTCAAGATGCGGTGTAAGGGCAATATTCATCACCTACAACGAAACCATCGTTCACCAAAGTACCTGCTTGATGTCTTTAACGATTACGCAGAAAAACAACTGAAGATAGACCGTGAGTTACTTCCTGCCTCTGACAATGATGTGAAAGCTAAGCCCGAAGACTTACGAATTATCCATAGTAGTACGATTGACTCGGAACGACAAGAGGTTACAGATGTAGCTCGTAACCTTTATGAACAAAACAAAGAAGAACGAACGGCAGTGATAGTCAGTTCTAATTCAGATGCAGATCATATTAGCGAGACAATGGACAAAGTAGGACTGACACACTTTAAGGTATCTGGTCGCGACCTCTTTGATACACCAGATGTTAAGCTCTTACTGTCTCATCTCAGCGTTCTTGCCAACGAACATAACTCTATTGCATGGACACGTATAATGAAAGGTGTGCGTGCTTTTCCTTCACATGCTTTGGCACGACGCTTCAATTGGAAACTGAAGCAACTCGCACTTTCGCCTTCCGACTTCCTTCTTTATCCTGATACATGCTACACAGCAGAATTTCTTAAAGCTTACGATGAAGAAGAAATAGTTGTATTCGATACTGAGACAACAGGCTTAGACGTATTTGCTGATGATATTATAGAGATTGCAGCTATGAAGATTAAAGGTGGAGAAATAGTTGGAGAGCCGCTCGACCTTTATATAAAGACTGACAAGCCTATCTTACCAAAGCTCGGCGACAAAGATAATCCTATGTATGCTATCTATCATGAGAAGCTCGCTGCAGAGGAACTTATCACTCCTCAAGAGGCCTTGCAACGCTTTCTTGCCTACATTGGAACACGTCCTATCCTCGGACATAACGCCAATTACGATTACAATATCATTGACAATTGTCTGCAAAGATATTGCAACGACACACTGAAAGCCCATAAGAACCCATGCTTCGACTCGCTAAAACTGATACGACTTCTCTCTCCGAGCCTTCATTCTTATAAGTTAGAATCGCTCTTAGAGATGTTTCAACTGACAGGAAAGAATAGTCATCAGGCTATTGATGACGTGGGAGCAACGGTGAGCCTCGTCCGTCTTTGTGCCAAAAAGGCACGTGAGAAGCAACCACAACAACAGTCTTTTCTCCAACATCCAAAGGTAAAACCATTCATAAATACTCTTCGCAACAACTATGGAGAACTTTATTTGAATGGTGTCCAACATCTTTATGTATTAGCTACGAACGAAGAACCTGCCCTCGTTCAGGAATTATCGTCTGCTTACAACGCCTTGCGTGCAGATGGATTAATCAATGAGATTCCTCGGTTAGATTACGTTTTGCGTTATCTACGCATAGATATGCTGACGGACAATGCAATAGAAAATGCGCTTGTTCAGCAACTCTCCCAATATATTATGGATATCAACACACTGAAAGAAGCTGACTTCTGCAATAGTAAGAGTATCCGTGAGCGTGTTTATGTAACGACAGTGCATAAGGCAAAGGGACTGGAGTTTGATAATGTTATTGTGTTTGATGCTGCCGACGGACGTTATCCCAACGCCTTCAATAAGAATAAAAAGCAAGACGAAGAAGATGCTCGCAAGTTCTATGTAGCTATGTCGCGTGCCAAGCGCCGTCTCTACATTGCTTATTCTCTACAAATGATTGACCGCTATGGTCGCGTGCATAACCGTGAATTGACACCCTTTATGGATGCAATACAGAGACGTTTCAATGGGTAAAAAGATTTCTTTCGAAAAGATATTAGATAATTCATAATGACCCTATGTATGGTATAGAATAATAGGCAATAATAACCTTACGTTTACAATTACTTGCCAAGTAAATTGGCTGTTTCAGATATTTAAAAGAACCGTCAAATATAGCTACTCTTATTTCAGATATCTATCGCACTCGTCTTAGATATCTATCGCGTTCGTCACAGATATCTGTCAGTACCGAATTAGATATCATACCAGATAACAACCTTTATAGTGCTATATGATGGTACTTGAGAGATATCCATTCAACTGAAGATGTATGAATCTCATTATTCGTAATCTTCCAATTTAAGCATTATTATTATCTACTGAACCACACAATATGTTGTTTAAGATTATATTATATAGAAGTGAAAATTTATCGTAATCGTCCTCTTTACTAAATAATCTCTCCGCTTTCTTTCTATAGAGTATAAAGAAATATAATGTCATATTTTTTAAGAAATAAATATTACCTAACGAGATTCTTAACATATTTATAATTACAACAACAGAAAATGGTGAAAGCGATATGGTTAATTCCAACTTTATTACTATTTTTGCAGAAAATTAGAATTGCTATGGGAGATAGGATAAGAATTAAAGATATAGCAGCGAAAGCAGGTGTAAGTGTCGGCACTGTTGACAGAGTATTACACAAGCGCCCTAATGTCTCTAAATTGGCAAAAGAAAAGGTAGAGAAGATTCTAAATGAAATTAATTATCAACCTAATGTCTATGCAAGCGTATTAGCCTACAATAAAACCTATACCTTTTATTGCGTTCTGCCTAAACACACAAGCGAAGCTTATTGGGAAGAGATAGAGTTAGGAGCAATAAAGGCAGTTGAGCTTAGATGCGATTTTCATTTAAATATAAAACTAAGGCACTTCAGCCGCTTGCACCCAGAAACCTATCTGGAAACTTGTCGTAAGTGTTTAGAAGAAAAGCCAGATGGAGTTATATTAGTACCTACCACTTTAGATGCAACAAAGGTTTTCACAGATGAGCTTCACAAGCGAGATATTCCATTTGTATTGTTAGATTCAAATATGCCAGACCTGAAACCATTATCGTTTTACGGGCAGGATTCTTTCCAAAGTGGATATTTCGCTGCAAAGATGTTTATGCTAATTGCGCAAAAGGAAAAGTCTATATTGTTGGTTCGACAAACATTCGAAGGAAAGGTTACAAGCCGACAACAAGAAAATCGCGAAGTGGGATTTCGTCGCTATATGGAACAATATTATCCACAAGTAGAAATTAAGACTCTTAATTTGCCAATGGGCGAAAGTAGGGCTACTTATAATGCTCTATTAGACGAGTTTTTTAATGCAAATCCAAATATTCATCATTGTTTCACAACCAATTCGAGAGCGTATATTATAGGTGAATTTATATTAGAAACGAACAAAAAGAATGTTCAGGTGATGGGGTACGATATGGTACCTAAGAATGCTGAATGTGTGCGACGTGGTAGCATCTCTTTTCTAATAGCACAACATGCCTATCAGCAAGGTTTCTCAAGTGTAGACGCTTTATTTCAAAAAACAGTACTGAAAAAAGATGTTCGCCCAATTAACTATATGCCGATAGAACTCCTATCAAAAGAGAATATAGATTTCTATCATCGCACAAGAATATAGAATAGTAAACAAAACGCTATAAAGCAAAAATAGAATGGACATTATACAACGCAATTTCTTCAAGCTTATTCGTTCTGGAGCCTTCAACGATAAATCAACGATAGAGGCTATGTCGTCATTTAAATGGAGAAGACTGTACGAGATTGTGATGTTTCAAAACGTACTCGATTATTTCGTGCGAGGTGTAAACAACAATGCCAACGATAAAAATCTGAATTTACCAGCTAAACTCATAGACGAGATTCAAGCTAAGTTAGATTTACAAGACGAGAAGCAAAGTAGCAGACAAGAAGACGATAAAATTATTGGAGATGATGCGGAACTTAGTAATAAGTGGCTGAATAAGAGGTATCATAAGATAATCTATAACGAGATGCATAGTATAGATACATCTACCGAAACATTAAGAATGCTGCAACTTATTGTCTTTAATACGAACGCAATGCTTAATCGTGGTATAAATCTTGATGCCATTATAAGGTTAGGGCAGTTCTTAAGAAATAAGGGCGATAAAGTTGATTTCTTAAAGTTAGAGAAATGGCTTTCGGCACTCCATCTGCAGCGTATGGCACAACTTCAGGGGAGCATTCTTATTGCGGTATTTGGATTTGAGAAAGACGAGATAGACTTTGTGAAAAAGGAAGAACCAGTTGCTTATAAACTAACCATAAAGATTATTTCAAATTTGGTTAAGGATACCGCTGGCGAATGGCACTTTAGGCAAAATTCCGCAGGGTTTGTACAAAACAATGGGAAAATGTTGCGTAGAAACCTTCGTAGAAGCTACAAATATATAAGCTATGCGCCAATAGAAACTACTAGTAACTTTATTAATGGTTTTATTAAGGGACTATCGGAGATAGAAGAATAGGCAAACTATCTCTGACTACACAATATGTGCATCTAATTAAAACTTAGATTATACTTCTTCGGAAAGCTGCCAAAGCACTTCGGTTAGTCCTTTAGGAACTTTATTAAGTAAAGATGCTGCAGACGAGAATGTAAATCCTTCGTATTCAAAGCCCATTAAATGTTTTGGAGTTGTTATTTTGTTTTGAAGAACATATCGTGTCATAGCACCGCGACAGCTTTTTGCATAAACCGTTATGTTTTTTAGCTTCGTGCCATTAAAGACTTTAAAAAGTGGCTGAACAACAGATACCTCGTTTAGCACTTTCTTCCAATCGAATATATGCTGATACTCTTCTGTAGCCAAATGCAATAGAATGCCATCGTCTGCTTTTACCGATTTTATTAGTACATCGGTTAGCAGAGGCTTCCAATAGTCGAAAACACTTCTATCATTGCTTGCGTTGAGTACAATTTTTCCTTCGAGTCTATATGGGTGTATTAAGTTATGCGGGCGTAACATTCCATACAAGAAACTTAATATCCACAAATGTTTATTAGCAAACTCCATATCGCTATTTGTAAGTGTATGTGCCTTTAAACATTTATAGGCTTGTCCGTTATATGCTAAAATTGCAGGTAGCTTATTTTCTTGATTAAAGAAATCGATAAAGTTCTGCTTAGCCACTTGGGCTAAACTTGTGCTACATTTTAGTTCCTGTTTTAGTTCTTCAATAGAATGCTGTGCTAATTCTAATGCAAAGCTTTCTGCTTTGTTTTGGAATAATGGAACTGTATATTTATTTTGTTCCATTTTTGTTACAGCGTTCATTAGTTTAGCCGATGAAAGAATAATTTGCATACGTTTGTTTTTTAAATATCAGCAAGCCAGTTTAATATGCCTTCGCAACCATCTTCTATCAAATCTAATGCAAATTCAAAGTCTTCTGCACCTCCATAGTATGGGTCGGGTACTGATTCTTCGCCTTTATACTGCGAAAAGAAATCTTTCATCTTAACCACTTTGTTTCGTTGTTCTGCATTCTTTGCCTGTGCGCATATTTCTGAATAGTTGTCGTTATCCATTACGATGATATAGTCGAATGCATCAAAATCTGTTGCTTTATTAAATTGTCGTGCTATGTGGTTAATATTATAGCCGCGTTTTGCTCCATGTTCGCGCATTCTTCTATCTGGTAGGTCGCCAACATGCCAATTGCCAATTCCTGCAGAATCGATACTAAACTTATGCGACAGTTCTTTGCTTTCTACCAAACGATGCATTACTGCATCTGCTGCTGGCGAACGACAAATGTTTCCTAAACAAATAAACAGTAATTTATAATGGTTTGCTTTATTTGATGGTGTATTCATATTCTGATATCCTTATTTGTAATCTGTATTTTTATGTATGCTAAAGTTTTCTTCCAACTTAATTTATCATTTAGTTTAGGGCTATATACAAAACTTCATAAAAGTAGTCTCTATTTAGAGCCTTCTAAACTGCGCGAAACACTGAAGTTTTTCTTATCAAGTAGAGCTTCTATTGTATAGCAAACACCTGGAACAACATCTATAGTGATAGTTTTACTGTATAGTGTGTTATGGGCAAAGCTCTTTTTAAATATATTATATTCAAAGCATTCTAACTCTATTTTGTGTTTGCCTTTGGCTATTAAATAGCCTTTTGTCGATGAAAAGCAAGCGCCACGACCATTTACAATGCCA
This sequence comes from Prevotella pallens ATCC 700821, assembly GCF_000220255.1. Taxonomy (GTDB): domain Bacteria; phylum Bacteroidota; class Bacteroidia; order Bacteroidales; family Bacteroidaceae; genus Prevotella; species Prevotella pallens. Next base: position 1,602,133 of record NZ_GL982513.1, on the reverse strand, counting down.
TCGACACTTTGAATTGATACACATTCAATATGTTGAGACTTAAATTTTTCTGGTAGTATTAACCTACCATATTTGGGATTCTTACGTACCCAACTATTTTTTGCAACTATAAACACTATACCAATGCTACTTAGCCATAAGAGGGGCATAATGTAACTTACTATGGAGAGGAGAGATATCGTATAGCCACAAAACGAAAATGGCTGAAACGAAAAATTAGAATTTAACAGCAAATAGACGGTTGCAATAAATGCAAATGTTTCTAACAATATAGATACTATTGCCCAAATGGGAAGTGTTTTAAGGCTTGGAATGGGGAGAGGTTTCGAGTATTTAGATATTGCATAATATATAAGCCAAAGCAGAATGATCGCAAATGCGTTTGCAATTATAGATTCCATATTGTTGTAAGTTATTTCATAAAAAAATAGTATTCCCTTTTAATTTAATAAAGCAGGTTATACATTAATAGCACCTATGCCGAATGTTCAACTTTGCTTAATATTCTAATTCGGCAGTGCAAATTTATAGTTTTAATTCTATATAGCAGTATCTTTCTCTACATTTTAACGTTAATATCTATATCTTTACATAATACAGTTTAGCCAAACATTAGCTTATTATCAATTTGGCAGATTTTATTTTCTTGTTGGTGTCCTATTTCCATTTCTAACTTGCTGCGAACGCTATGTGTTCGTAATAAAGTAAAACGATACTTTCGACAATAGAATTTGCTGATGTTTTAATAGTTGATTTTAGTATTAATCTACACTAATGAAACATCTACACGCACCTCTCGTATCAACGAGATACTGATTAAACGTTATTATTTACACGTAAGTAAAACTTTATTTACGTGTAAGTAAAACTTTACTTACGTGTAAGTAGAACTTTATTTACGTGTAAATAAAACTGCGCTTAGCATTAAAAAATAATGTATCTTGCTTATAAAAACGTTACGGATATATATTAGAAGCAAAAGAATGAAATGGAAACATTATTGCGCACTTGTATAGTAGTGCTCTATACACACTATTTAGCGGTGTGCCTTTCAATATATGGTTGTTTTGTTCAGCTATTGTTATATTTCTTTTATTTACTAAGGTCTTAGTAAGTTTTCAAAACAGTTTTAGAACCAAACTATTCATAAGAATTTTGCAAAGCACCAAAATATTTGTATTTTTGCACCGGTCTAAAAAATGTAATTATGGTAATAGATTTTGATAAAATAACAGAGGAACACATAGAAGGTTTCAAAGGGGGAGAAGGAAAGTTAGATACTCGTGCTTATGTAGACAATAAGGCGCGTATTATGTATTCAACACTCCGACCGGGAGCACGAAGTGGAGAGCATCTTCATAGTGGAACTTTTGAAGTGATGTATGTAATTAGTGGAGAACTAACAGCATATTGTGATGGTGTGAAAGAAATAGTTAGAGTAGGGCAGATGCATTATTGTCCTGAAGGACATAACCATTGGTTTGAAAACAATACCGACCACGATGTTGTATATCTTGCTATAGTTCCTACTTTAGGTTAAGCACCATAAAATAAGGTGAGAAACTATTTTTAATCTCTCACCTTATTTTATTATAGAACAATCTTAGTTATTTTCCACCTTCCATAACACCTTCTATATATATACGTGTCATTTCAGTTCTTGCATTAGACTTTATCGTAATGCTCTTTTTAAAATGTCCTGTAAACTTTCCTTGCCCATTATATGTTATTTCAATTGAACCTTTTTGTCCAGGAGCAATAGGACGCCTATCATATTTAGGTATTGTACAACCACAACTGGCTATTACTTCGTTTATAACTAAAGGAGCATTTCCTACGTTCGTAAAAGTAAATACAGCCTTTTTCACAGGAGAACTTGCAGGGAATGTACCAACATTAATTGTTATCTGGTCGAATTTAAACTCAGCTTGATTTTGTGCAGACACCATAGTTATGCCTATTGTCATAAACAAAATCATTAATACTAACTTCTTCATATATTTATTCTTTTTTTGGTTTTAATTATGATGCAAAAATAATGATAAAGTTTATTCTTTCTTTCGTAATTTATTTAAATTAACATTACCATCTTATAACTTAACGTCCATTAGAGATATAAGAATATATCTGAGTGCTACAATAGGACAACTTTGTTCGTGTGTATAAACAGTGGAACACTAAAAGCAAAGAAATTTGTTGTTATATGCTTTGTTACTCTTTTTTTGTACGAAGAATTATACTTGTAGCTCCAATAGTGAATAGAGTTCCATCTGAAATTCTTCTGCGCTCATTGTTAGCAAGAATTTCATTATCAACAAATGTCCCTGTATTTGAAGGGCCATCTTTTAATTCATATTCTAAAACACCTCTTTTGTTTCTCGTTACATTGATACTGCAATGTGTCATATCAACACTAGGATCATCAGTTTCTATTGGACAAGTAATAGGATTTCCCTTCATATAACGACCTATTGTATTCTTTCCCAACTGCAATGGTAGCACCTGTTTATAATGAAATACATTTTCAATTACATATAATGAACCATAATCGAGTGTATCTCCATTTAAATCATCTAAAGTCTTTTTCTGAGGAAGATTGTCTTTATTTGTTGAGACTCCATATTTAATGCTAAATTGTTTATTACACGTAGGACAATTAAAAGAGAGTCTCTGTCCTATTGTGTGTTTTGTTTCATCAAAAATAATGAAGTTCTTGCATTTAGGGCAACGTATCTTTTTCATATATTGCTTCTAATCTTTAAAATCCATGCTTGCTCAAAACTGTCATTACCTCTGAGATTGCTCAGTTGGTTTGCTGCAATTTGAGCACTTTTATATCGTCCGTATATAACTTTTACACTTCCAGAACCTTTATATATGTATGCATCTTTAAATCCTTCTTGCTGAAGTTTCTTAATGAAACCATTTGCATTTTTCTCTGTTACGTGGCTTGCTAAAACTAAACTCCAATAAAAATTGGAAGTTTGAGTTGGTATTTTACTATTTAAATGTTTTGGTTTTCTCTGAGAATTTTTCTGTTTCTTAATAGATTCTGTTGGATTAAATAGTTCACAAAATACACCACTTTTTATTTCTTTAGGTATACTATTTGTGTGTTTCTCTGATGTAAATCCAACCACAAATATAAATGTAATCAGAAAAGCAGCAACCACAATATCCTTTATAAGCTTAATACTTACATTTAGTTGTTTCTCTCCATCATTATCTGTGTCAATATAAAAGGAATGTTGCCTTGTGTTTCTCTCCTTCTTTATTAAGACACTTTGCTCTTCTGTATTTTCTTTATTATGATATTTCTCTATTTCAAAATAATAAAGTCCATAGTATTTAGGAGTTAATAAGCCACCTTCGTAAGGTTCAAATGCTATTTTGTCGGTGCCTTCACGTTTAAGAACTCCAAGTCCTTTTAATTCGAAGCAACCAACTTCGGCTAAAGAATCAAGAATACTATTAACTTCTGATTCAATTTCTCGCATTGCTTCAGGATAGCTTAAGTCGTAAGTTTCAATATACGATTGAGCAAGCAGCGAATCATTCATTTTTAGCACAGGATTAAAACCGACAGTACGATAAGGTGGAAGGTATATATTTTCGGCTTCTTCGTAGTATGCTTCGCTATAATATGCAACAAATCCACCAAGTCCAGGGACAATGATACAATCATTTTCCAATAATAATATCTCAATATGTCGATCTATTCTTAGCATTGTTTGCAAATTTACGGATTTTCCTTTTAAGCAGCAAACTCTACATACAATAAAAAACTTATTACCTTTCTGATAATAAGTTTTTTATGTATTTACAGTGTTTTTTATCTTATTCTATCAGCTGCACGCACAAGAGCTTCGTCAGCTTTAATTGCTCGTCTCGCCAATATAATTAGGATAAACGAGATGCAAGGTAAAAATGACGTAACTTTAATATGAAATTCTTGTCCCTCTAACATAAATTGGCAAAGTAGCAAATATGCAAGAGACCACAAAATAATGAGTAATATAATAAGAATACAGAAAGTTATCTGCCGTTTCCTATTTTTATAATCCATTATTGTGAATAAATGTAACGGAAGTGTTACAAGTAGGATAGCAAATAATGGCCATACTTTAAAATCTTTCATTCCATTTGCACTCACTATCCATAAATTTGTCATCTCACTTGCAGGCGTCATTCCATTAGAACTTATTAAGCCAATTGGCATACAAAGGCAAATAATAAGAATAATGAATGATAAAAGAAGAAAGATGGTCTGTTTCCGTTGTATCATACTTGAGATGCTTCGTCTTCTATATTATCTTTTGCAGGATCGCGCCAATAGATGTTACCATCTAAAAATTCTTGAGTTGCCAATAAAGTAGGTTTTGGAAGTTTCTCATAATATCTACTAATTTCTATTTGTTCGCGATTTTCGAAAACTTCCTCTAAAGAATCACTATAAGAAGCAAACTCTGCAAGTTTTTTACTGAGGTCTTGCTTTATTTCAACTGAAATTTGATTAGCACGCTTGGCTATGATTGCAACACTTTCGTATATGTTATCAGTCTCTGTCCATAGTTCTACCATATCACGAGTTATGGTATTTACCGGTGCCTTAGATTTCTTGTAATCCATTTACTTATGTTTATTTTATGCTTATTAATTCTTTATTTTGCTTTTGCTATAAACTCTTTACACTTTTCAATGTATTTTTCGGCTGTTCCTCGTTCTTTCGAATCTGGATATTCATTTATAAAGCCGTAGCATTCATCTTCTGCGTCTTGATAGCGTTGCAATTTCTTTTCTTCGACACTCATTTGCGCTAATTCATATTTACTTTTCATAATGAGTGTTGCAAAATCTTCACGCAATGCTGAATATGGATAATCATTTAACGCATTTTGTGCGGTAATAATGCAAGCTTCATAGTTATTGCCACCATCGTTTCCGCAGTTGCCGAAGTATGAACCTAAGTTATAATAAAGCTTTGCATTTAAATATTCTTTACGAATTAGTTTATCTTGCAAAGCGAATAATCGTTGCTGTGCAGTTCCTTTCATTTTTCCATTGGGATATAAATCTAAGTAATCTTGAAAAGCTGCAATAGCCGCAACAGTTGGCGTTTGGTCTAAACGTGCTTCAGGCGTTCCTTCATATAAACTTTGTCCTATATAAAATGAAGCCATCTCTGCATAATATCCTTGTGGATATGTTTGATAATACTTTTTAAAAGCTTCTGAAGCTGCTTCGTAATCACGTAGCCCATATTCTGCCATTGCTAACATATAAAGGCATTCTTGTGCATTATCAGTACCTTTCTGAATGGTTACTAAATCTTGGAGTAATGGAACTGCAGCACTATATTTCCCACGTGCAAAACATTCTTTTGCGAACTCATACTTATATGTATAGTTCGTACTTTTATACACTTGATTATATTCTTGTGCACAACTCACTACGAGGAGTGAAAGAATAAAGCTAATGAGAATATTCTTCTTCATAAATTAATTTTGAAATGCAAAGTTACATATAATTTCATAATAAACAAAGGTGATATTACTTTTTTAGTAAAAAAACACATCTAAGGGGGTTATTATATATCGTTTTTTACTAACTTTGTACTACTATATGGATTTTAAACTAACATCAAAATACAAACCTACTGGCGATCAGCCGGAGGCTATACGAGAATTAACAGAAGGTATAAAGCGTGGCGATAAAAGCCAAGTCTTGTTAGGGGTAACTGGTTCTGGAAAGACATTCACAATGGCAAATGTTATTGCGAATGTAAATAAACCCACTCTTATTTTGTCGCATAATAAAACTTTGGCAGCACAACTTTTTGAGGAAATGAAAGGCTTCTTTCCTCAAAATGCTGTTGAATATTATGTTTCATACTACGATTATTATCAGCCTGAAGCTTATTTACCATCTACAGATACTTATATAGAAAAGGATTTAGCTATAAATGATGAAATAGATAAGCTACGTCTTTCTGCTGTTTCTGCATTATTATCAGGTAGAAAAGATGTAATTGTTGTATCGTCTGTTTCTTGTATTTATGGTATGGGTGGACCTGTTGCAATGCGGAATAATGTTATACAGATAAAGAAAGGACAGATTCTTGACCGCAATATCTTCTTACGTCGCTTAGTAGATGCCTTATATGTTCGGAATGATATTGATTTACAACGGGGTAATTTTAGAGTAAAAGGTGATACTGTTGATATAGCAATGGCTTATAGCGATAATATATTGAGGGTTACTTGGTGGGACGATGAAATTGATGCAATAGAAGAAGTTGATTCTATTTCTTATCATCGATTAGGTTCTTTCGAGGAATATGAGATTTATCCGGCTAATCTTTTCGTAACGTCAAAAGAACAAACAGAAATTGCTATTAGAAACATACAAGACGATTTGGTGAAACAAATTGATTTCTTTAACGAAGCTGGAGATAGTATTAAGGCTCAACGTATTAAAGAACGCGTAGAATATGATGTTGAAATGATAAAAGAATTAGGTCATTGCTCTGGAATAGAAAACTATTCTCGCTATTTTGATGGTAGAGAAGAGGGACAACGACCTTATTGTCTATTGGACTTCTTTCCAAAAGATAATCTTATTATTATTGATGAAAGCCATGTTAGTGTTCCTCAAATCTCCGCGATGTATGGTGGAGATAGGGCGCGAAAAAAGAATTTGGTGGAATTTGGTTTCAGATTACCAGCTGCATTTGATAATCGTCCGTTAAAATTCGAAGAATTCCATAGTCTTATTCATCAAATAATTTATGTATCAGCTACTCCTGCAAATTTTGAATTAGAAGAGTCTGATGGAGTTGTTGTAGAACAACTTATTCGTCCTACAGGATTGCTCGATCCCGAAATAGAAGTTCGTTCATCTATAAATCAAATTGATGATTTAATGGGCGAAATCCTGGAGAGGGTAGAAAGGCATGAGCGTATTCTTGTTACAACTCTTACAAAAAGAATGGCAGAAGAATTAACCGAATATTTATTAAACCATAATGTAAAGGCTGCTTATATACATAGTAATGTTGCAAACTTAGATAGAATTAAAATTATAAACGATTTACGTAGTGGAATTTATGATGTTTTAGTTGGAGTAAATCTTTTACGTGAAGGATTAGATTTGCCTGAAGTTTCATTAGTGGCTATTCTTGATGCAGATAAAGAGGGTTTTCTTCGTAGTCATAGAAGTCTTACACAAACAGCGGGTAGAGCTGCTAGAAATGTAAATGGAAAAGTTATTATGTATGCTGATAGTGTAACAGAAAGTATGCGAAAAACTATTGATGAAACTTTACGAAGACGTGAAAAACAATTGGAATATAATGCGCAACATCATATTACTCCTACACAAATTAAACGTTCAATAAAGGAGATATTGCCAACAACAAAAAACATTTCGATGAGTGCTAATATTGCAAACGAAAAAATGAAGGCGCAAAAATACAATATTCAGTCTGAAGAAATTCCTATGGTGGCAGATCCTATTGTATTGAAAATGACAAAAGAGCAACTCGAAAAGAGTATTCAGAATACAACCGCATTAATGAAGGAGGCTGCAAAGAATCTTGATTTCTTACAAGCTGCACAATATCGTGATGAAATATTACGCTTACAAGCAGAATTGGAACAAAAATAGGTTTTAGGAAACGATATATAGAAAATGTCTATTGCAGGCTTCCTGTTTTTGTTTTATACGTAGCTTTCTTAAAAAAACAAAGCCTGTTTTTTCTTATTAAAATGCAAATGAAATATAATAAGAAAATTAA
>NZ_GL982513.1:1581274-1594183 GCF_000220255.1 Prevotella pallens ATCC 700821 | reverse complement strand
TTTGTTCTTATATATGTAAACATAACCAACCTTAATGTTGTGATTTTTAGCGTCTTTCATTTTAATAATGTTACCTATAAAACTTAAATCTTACAACCCTATAGATTAAGAATGCAAACTAAAATTACAAATGAACGTTAAATGTTTAGTGAGAAAGCAACAATCAAGTATTTTTTTATAACTTTGCTGTACAAATTTATTTGTTATAACTAATTAAATAGAATTCTTTTAAACAAATGTTCTTTCTATTTATCACTTCTTTCTCTACTCTATGCGAGACAGGAGTTAATAAAAATGGAACTATATAAAAAGAGATTATGGCAGAAGAAAACGAAAGCAATTTGGTGCGTCCCCATCATAATAGACGTCCGCTACGAGAAAATAAAAATAAAGTTTCGGCACTGCGTCAATGGCTTAATATAATTTTTATGGTTGGTGCTGTTATTGGAGTTATATTCTATTTTGCTTTAGCCGATCAAACAATTGGAATTATCATTATTTTATCGTCAATGGTTTTTAAATTCGCTGAAGCTGCACTTCGATTATTTAATCAATGAAACAATATATATTCCTGATTATTAGTTTTCTTACTATATCATTGGTTTCTTCTGCGCAAGATTATAATGATATATCGGACAATGGCACGTTTGCAACAGAGAATACTAAACGTGATAAAAAATTTGGTATTTCAGACTCTATACAAAGCCAACATAAAGAAGTTCCTCGCGGGGTGAAAGTATGGACTATTGATGAACGTTTTGGAGATAGAAAAACAGCTCAACCAGATACTCTGTCGGAGATGTTTATGAATTCTTTCTTTACCACAGGACTAAGAGGCGAATACAATTCGTTAGGAAATTTAGGATCTCCCCGTCTAAATCGTATATTCATAGATAGAACTACACAGCCAGAGTTTATTTTTATTGCACCTTATGATAAATTTGTTGTTCCTCCTTCAAAATTTCTTTTTACATCAACTTTATCTCCTATAACAAATCTTTCTTATAGTACTGCTGGAAATCGCACTAATGGCGAAGACCAATTTAGAGCTTTATTTGCAGTAAACGCTGGTAAAATGTGGGGATTTGGATTTAAATTCGACTATCTTTATGGACGAGGCTATTACAGTAATCAAAGCACTTCGCTCATCGATTATGCTTTATGGGGTTCGTATACAGGTGAAAAGTATCAGGCAAATCTTCTTCTATCTCTAAATCATCAGAAAGTAGCTGAAAATGGAGGCATAACAAACGATGCATATATTACACACCCCGATATGTTTAACGAATCGTTTGAAACAAATGAAATTCCAACAGTCTTAACACGAAATTGGAATAGAAACGACAATCAGCACATTTTCTTTAATCATCGTTACAGTTTAGGATTCTATAGAAAGGTTCCAATGACGAAGGATGAAATAAAAGCAAAAGAGTTTGCCATAAAATCAAAAAAAGCACAAGAAATAAATGAAGCACGAAAGAAAGCAATAGAAGAAGCAAAGCAAAATGGCGAAACTTTTAATGAAGAAGAATTTAATGCACATATAAAAGATGAGGAGAAAGCTAATAATACAACTAATCAGACAGTATTGAATGATACTATTAATAATAGCAACCAATTGAAAGGTTTTAACATTCACGATGCGCAACAAAAAGATGTAGCCGTAAATGATTCGACAAATAAGTGGATGAAAAACGAATATGTACCTGTAACTAGTTTTATTCATACTGTACGTTTTGATAACTTCAGAAGAATTTATCAGGCATACGAAACACCAACTTCTTATTATGCAAATAATTATTATTACAATACAGTAACTGCAAATGATTCTATTTATGACCAAACAAAACATTGGTCGCTCCATAATACTTTTGCAATTGCATTATTAGAAGGATTTAATAAATGGGCTAAAGCAGGCTTAAAAGCATTTGTTTCTCACGAACTGAGACACTATGAATTGCCTGTATTGCAAACGGCAACTCCGTCGTCAACAGTCTCTTTATTTGGCGGATATGAAAAAATAAATAAAAATGATGTTTCTATTGGAGGACAATTGCTAAAGACAAACGGAAAAACCTTACATTATAATATAAGTGCGGAAACATATCTAGTAGGCGATAGGGCAGGACAGCTCAAAATAGATGGTACGGCAGATCTTAATTTTCCTCTTTTAGGAGATACAGTTCAATTTGCCGCTACAGCCTTTTTTCATAGAACAGCCCCAACTTTCTATATGAATATGTTCCATTCGCGACATTTCTGGTGGGAAAATAATCTCGATAAACAAATACATTCTCGTATATTAGGAGCATTTGCGCTAAAGAAAACTAAAACACAACTTCGTGTTGGCTATGATGTATTAAAAGATTATACCTACTTTGGCTTACAAAACGACCGCATAGTAAGTGGTAATAATTATCTTGTACAGAACAATAAAGTAAATGTAAGACAACATGCAAGTGCGATAAGTTTGTTTACACTTCAATTGCAACAAAACTTTAAGTTTGGAATAGTTAATTGGCAAAACCTCATTACATATCAAAAATCGAGCAACGATATAGTTCTGCCAGTTCCTGCACTGAATGTTTATAGCAATATTTTTATTCGCTTTAAAATAGCAAGAGTTTTAGATTGCGACCTTGGTATAGATGGAAGATATTTTACCAAATATTATGCTCCAGAATATATTCCAGGTATCGGTTCATTTGGAATACAAGAAACAGAAGCTAGTAAAACAAAGATAGGTAATTATCCTATATTTAATGCTTATGCTAACTTTAAGTTACAACATACACGTTTCTTTATAATGATGTCGCATATTAATAGTGGAGATAGTGGCGATTATTTCTTTACTCCGCATTATCCACTTAATCAGAGAATATTACGCTTCGGAATAAGTTGGGACTTCTTTAATTAATTAACTAAACAAATGTCGGAAACAAAAGATTTACTATCAAAATTGGAGACAAATGTTAAGGTAAATTCGTTAAATGCATGGATTCTTGCAGCACGTCCTAAAACACTTACAGGAGCAAGTGTGCCTATAATGATAGGTATTGCTTTTGCTTTTATAGACATAGGGTGGGAGCGTTTCCAAATTATTCCTGCTGTTTTATGTGTATTCTTCGCTTTCATTATGCAAATAGATGCTAATTTTGTGAACGATTATTTCGACTGTTTGAAAGGAAACGATGATAGTGAAACGCGACTTGGACCTAAACGTGCTTGTAGTGAGGGCTGGATAACATTACGTGCAATGCGAAGAGGACTCTTTCTTACTACAATATTAGCTTGTATTGTTGGACTGCCACTTATATATTATGGTGGTTGGAGAATGATTGTTGTTGGAATGTTTTGTGTTGCTTTTTGCTTTCTTTACACCACAAAACTGTCTTATTTAGGTTTAGGCGACTTACTTGTACTTATTTTCTTTGGCATTGTACCAGTTTGTATGACCTATTATGTTATATTACCTAAAGTGGCACAAATTGTTACTTGGCAAGTGTTTATAGCTTCTATTGCCTGTGGATTAATTATAGATACTTTGCTTGTTGTGAATAATTATCGTGATCGAACAAACGATAAGCAAGCCAATAAATACACACTTGTTGTGCGTATAGGCGAAAAAAGGACAGAAAAACTATATCTTTGGTTGGGTATAATGGGTGTATGCCTTATGGCAATAGTCTTTACTTTTACCAATGGAACTATGAATATTCTTAGCAATGCCGTACTATTTTTCTATCTTTTGTTTCATATAAGAACGTGGAACGAAATGAAAAGAATAAAAGTTGGTAGAGAACTGAACAACGTATTAGGACAAACAGCTCGCAATATGTTTGTTTATGGGCTATTGGCAACAATAGGAATACTTTTAATAAAGTTATAAAAAGATGGATAACAAGGTAGATTTAGATCTTATGGAATTTGTAGAACAACAAATTCTACCACGATATAATGCTTTTGGAAGGTCGCATGGGATAGGACATGTACAAAGAGTTATTAAGAATGCACTTGAGCTGGTCTCTGTAACAGGTGCTAATCCAAATATGGTATATGTTTCAGCAGCCTATCATGATTTAGGAATGGAGGGACCACGTGCTATTCATCATATAACAAGTGGTAAAATTTTAGCTGCCGATGCACGACTAAAGAAATGGTTTTCCACAGAACAACTACGCATTATGAAAGAAGCTGTAGAAGACCATCGTGCTAGTAGTTCGCGTGTTCCACGTAGTATTTACGGAAAAATAGTTGCAGAAGCCGATAGGGAATTAGATTTTAATATAGTTTTCTCGCGTATAGTTTTATACGGATTGGAAAATTATCCGGAGAAAAATAAGGAAGAGCAATGGGAACGTTTCAATCATCATATTAATGAAAAATATGGAAGAAAAGGATACATACGTTTATGGATACCAAACTCGCCTAATGCAAAAAAACTAGAGGTTATTCGTGAATTAATAAGTAGACAATCTGAATTAAGAAAAATCTTCGATGAATTATATAATGAAATATTTAAACAATCTGAACAGAAACAGATACAATAAACAATAATAATTGTACTGTTTATATAACAAAGAAACTATGACGAAGAAAGAATTAATGCTCAGAGCTATCGAGTTATCAGAAGAAAGTGTTCGAAATGGTGGTGGTCCATTTGGAGCTTTAATAGCCAAAAACGGAGAAATAATAGCAGAAGGAAGCAATAAGGTTACTATAAACAACGATCCTACAGCCCACGCTGAAGTTTGTGCAATACGCAATGCATGCGAAAAACTGAATACATTCGAACTTACCGATTGTGAAATTTATACCTCATGCGAACCTTGTCCAATGTGTCTTGGAGCTATTTATTGGGCACATCTCGCTAAAATTTATTATGGGAACAATCGTAAAGATGCTTCCGAAATTGGTTTCGATGATGATTTTATCTATAAAGAACTAGCTATAGAACCAAAATATAGAAAGAAACCTTCCGAAATTTTACTCCATAAGGAGGCTAGTAATGCTTTCAGAATGTGGACATTAAAAGATGATAAGATGGAATATTAGATAAAAGTAGATATAATGTTACATTCTTTTATCTTGAAGGTATAATGAATTTACTTTAAAATATGGACATATAAAAAATCTATGCTCTATCTATTAGAACATAGATTTCTACTTTGATAGAATTTTTAAGTTTATAAGCTATTAAGTCTTGCTATATACTTACCAAGTATGTCGAATTCAACATTAACAACACTTCCTATTTTCATATCGCAGAAATTTGTATTTTCACGTGTATAAGGAATAATTGCCACTTTGAATGTATCAAGGGTTGGCTCACATACAGTTAACGAAACTCCATTTACAGTAACTGAACCTTTATCGACCGTAAAGTATCCTCGCCCCGCCATTTTTTTATCATTTTTATATTTAAAAGTGAAGTAGGTACTACCATCTGCATCTTCCATAGCAATACAATGAGCAATTTCATCGACATGACCTTGAACGATATGACCATCTAATCGGCCATTCATTAACATAGAACGCTCTATATTTACACGATCGCCAACCTTTAATAAACCAAGATTTGACCTGCTTAAAGTTTCTTTCATAGCTGTTACAGTGTAAGTATCGTCTTGCAGACGAACAACCGTAAGACAAACACCATTATGCGCAATGCTTTGATCTATTTTTAATTCGTTGGAAAACGAACACTTTAAAACAAAGTCTATATTTTCTTTATAACGTTCGATGGCTATTATTTCTGCCATTTCTTCAACAATTCCAGAGAACATAATTCTTTTATTTTATAATTTTTTTATTAAACAAATATAGATAACTACTTTACAAAAAATAAGGTGGAACTCCTTTAGGAACTCCACCTCTTTTATTGTCCTCGTCTTGAGAGGATTTGAGAAAGTCGCATCGATGATGTGATGAAAAGTCCGAGTATCTATGATAAGAGAGCTCTCTGCTTTTGTAATCCACTGGCTCGAAAGCTTAGTCGCTAAATGCGTTTTATGTGGCCCGCCATTGTCAAGAGAAGTCTTCTCGGTTTTTCAGATTTATTTGATGACTATCCCAATCAAATCGATACGACTATAATTTTTCCTTTCTAAGCACAAAGGTAGTACTTTTTTTTAATGTACCAAATATTTGACTTAAATAATTGTATCATAAAGAACCTCACCGATGGTTGGGTGTATATGAATTATATTGGCAAGTTCTGTAAGTGTAGCATCATTATTCATAAGTACAGCAACTTCTTGTGTAATGTCGGCTGAATGTGCTCCAAATATATGGCAACCAAGTATTTTTCCATTTTCATCTGCCATTACCTTAACCATACCTTCTGTTTCTTCCATTGCTAATGCTTTTCCATTAGAGCGGTAAAAACCTTTCTTTACGATATATTTTATACCATCTTTCTTGCAAGAATCTTCTGACAAACCAACAGAACCAGCCTCTGGATAAGTGAATACTGCTGCAGGCATAATATCAAAACGTATTTTATCTTCCTTACCAAGAATACAATTAATAACATGTGTACCTTGGAAACTTGCAGCATGAGCAAGCATTTGTTTGCCATTTACATCGCCAACAGCATAAACACCAGGAATATTAGTCTCATAGTGTTCATTAGTTTCGATGCCTTGTTTTATACAGTTGATACCTGCAATTTCAAGTCCAAGACCTTCAATATTGGCTGCCCGACCTGTTGCGACGAGTACAATGTCTGCAATAACTTTCTTTTCTTGACCTTTCTGTTCAAAAGTTACAATAGCTTGCTTCTTGTCCTCTGTAGCCACAATACTCTTTACGCCACTATTCATATTGAAATTTATACCACGTTTCTCTAATGTTTTACGCAATCGTTTTGCAATATCAGAGTCGATAGAAGGCAAGCATTCTTTCAAAAACTCAATAACGGTAACCTTACTTCCAAAAGTTTCAAACGCTGAAGCTAATTCTAGGCCAATAACTCCGGCACCAATAATAGCCATTGTCTGTGGCACGTGGTCTATATCTAGTAACTCTGTTGAAGTTAGAACTTTATTCTTCAAAGCTTCTCCTTCTGGAGTATTGAAAGCTGGAATAAACGGAAGTAAACGAGCATGTGAACCTGTTGCGATAATTATATTATCGGCAGTCATCTGTGTGCCATTTACTTCTATGATCTTTTTATCTATAAACTTTGCTTCACCTTCTATATATGTAATGCCTGGCGTAGATAAAAGTCCTTTCACACCTTCGCGAAGTTGAGTTATTACATTAGTCTTGCGTTCTTGTATACGTGCGAAATCAACATTGTTGCTACTTGTGCATGACAATAAAGGATTGCGATATAAATCAGCATCGTGAGCAAAGCTTTTTGTAGGAATGCAACCTTCGTTAAGACACGTTCCTCCAGGATATCTTTTCTCAATGATGGTAACCTTTAAACCTTCTTTCGCAGCGTGTACAGCGGTATGGTAACCACCAGGACCAGCTCCAATGATAATTAAATCGGTTTTTTCCATAATATAAAGCTAAAGATGTTATTGTTTCATCATTATTTGACGATAATTAAGAATAGGCTCTTTGGCAGCAAGAACATCATCGACGCGTCCAATTGGTGTATTGTGTGGTGCTTCCAAAACTTCTTTTGGAGTTTCACGGGCTTCGCGTGCAATAGTGTGCATAATGTTAATGAAACCATCAAGAGTTTTCTTACTTTCGTTTTCAGTAGGTTCAATCATCATTGCTTCGTGGAAGAGTAATGGGAAATAGATAGTTGGAGCATGATAACCATAATCAAGTAAACGTTTTGCAACATCCATAGTAGTTACCCCAGTGCTCTTATCTTTGAGTCCATCGAAAACAAATTCGTGCATACAAAAACCTTCAATCGGTAATTCATAATCGTCTTTTAGGCATTCTTTTACATAGTTCGCATTGAGTGTAGCGTAAGGACCAACCATCTTTAGGTTCTCTCTACCTAATGTTAGAATGTAAGTATAAGCGCGTAAAGAAACTAAGAAATTTCCCATAAACAAGCCAAGATGCATATTGTTAAAATTGTATTCGGCTGTTGGTTTTGGCAAATCTATATCGTATCCTGTTTCTGTTTTTATAACATGAGGTTTTGGTAAAAATTCTACAAGATCAGCTCTTACACCAACAGGACCACCACCAGGTCCACCACCACCATGAGGTGTAGAGAAAGTCTTGTGAATATTAATATGCATTACATCAAATCCCATATCGCCAGGACGTGCTACACCGAGAAGAGGATTAAGATTTGCTCCATCATAATACATTAAACCACCACACTCGTGAACTAATTTCGCTATCTCTGGAATGTTCTTTTCAAATAATCCTAATGTATTAGGGTTGGTCATCATCATACCAGCAATATCATCGCCGAGCAATGGCTTTAAGTCTTCAACATCAACAAGCCCATCAGCTGTACTTTTAACCTCTACTACATCAAGACCACACACTGCCGCAGAAGCAGGATTTGTACCATGTGCAGAATCAGGTATAATAATTTTCTTTCGTTTTGTATCTCCTCTTTTTTCGTGATAAGAACGAATTATCATTAAACCTGTAAGCTCTCCTTGAGCACCTGCAAATGGATTTAAAGTAAAGTCAGCAAGACCTGATATATTTGATAGAACATTTGCAAGACCATAATTAACTTCTAACGCACCTTGTACGGTACTGATTGGTTGTAATGGGTGGATATTTGTAAAACCGGGTAAAGCTGCTATCTCTTCATTAATAGTTGGGTTATATTTCATTGTGCAAGATCCTAAAGGATAGAATCCATTATCTACACCAAAGTTATTCCCACTATGATTTGTATAATGGCGTACAACTGTAAGTTCATCGCATTCAGGAAGCTCTGCATCTTTTTCACGTTTCAAATTGTTTGGGATTTCATAGTTCCCAAACTCATTTTTAGGTAGACTATAAGCTTTACAGCCTGGTTGTGAAAGCTCGAAAATCAAATTGCCATATAATCTATTATTCATTTCTTCGAAAATTTAAGTGTTATAAAACTTTGCATAAAGTCTATTTAAGTTTAAAGAAGAGCAACAAGTGCCTCTATATCTTCTTTCGTACGTTTCTCTGTTACAGCAACAAGAAGTTTATCTTCTCCAACTTTTACACCTGGAAGAATACCTTTTTCAATTGCTTTATCATAGAACATATCACGATTTTCGACCTTTAGCAAAAATTCATTAAAGAAAGGTTGAGTATAAACTAACTGTGCCTTCCCTGTTGCAATCATCTTATCGCATAGATAATGAGCAGCATCAAAACTTATTTTTGAAGCTTCTTTCACACCTTGTTTACCCATCATAGCCATATAGATAGTTACATAGAGTGCCATTAAGCTTTGATTAGAGCAAATATTTGATGTTGCTTTCTGGCGTCGAATGTGTTGTTCGCGTGCCTGTAAAGTAAGTACAAATACACGTTGTCCACGTGAATCTTTTGTTTGTCCAACGATACGACCTGGCATTTTACGCATCATTTTTTGAGTACAACTCATATATCCAGCGTATGGACCTCCGAATGCCATAGGCAAGCCAAGACTTTGAACGTCTCCAACTGCGAAGTCTGCACCCCATTCTCCTGGTGTCTTAAGAATAGAGAGATCGGCAGCTACGCTATTTACTATGAACAAAGCTTTATTTTTATGGCATACGTCAGCAAAATCAGTAAAATCTTCAACTATTCCGTAATAGTTTGGTTGTTGAACAATTACTCCAGCAACATTGCCTGATTCTATTTTTGTTTCTAAATCTTGTTTAGATGTTATACCATTCTCGTTTGCTATTGGAGCAAGATTTACGCCATTAAAATGTGCATAAGTCTTTAGCACTTCTATAATCTGTGGATTAATTGTTTCAGAATATAATACCGTATTACGTTTACTTGACTGTGCAGCGGCTACCATCATTGCTTCTGCAGTTGCAGTAGAACCGTCGTACATAGAAGCATTTGCTACATCCATATTAGTAAGTTCTGCTATCATACTTTGGAATTCAAAGATGTAGTGTAATGTTCCTTGTGATATTTCTGCTTGGTACGGGGTATATGAAGTGAGATATTCTGAACGACCTACAATTTGAGGAATAGCACTTGGTGTATAGTGATCATATACACCTGCTCCAGCAAAACAAACTAATTGTTGGTTTTTATCTGCTAATTTCTTAAAGAAGTTTCTTATTTCAATCTCGCTTTTTGCTTCAGGAATATTGTATTCCCCTTTAAAGCGTAGCACTTCAGGAATATCAGCAAAAAGGTCTTGTATATTTTCTATACCGACCTTATTAAGCATTTCCTTTGTTTCTTTTTCTGTATGTGGGAAGAATTTAAAACTCATATTTCTAATATTTAGTCGTTTGCATCTAAAAAGAATATAGCTGTTTTTCTTCTGCCAGAATCTGCTTTGAGAAGGAAAACAGCTATAAACTATTAAAGAATGCTTGTTTATAAACTATTTTGTGCAGAACTCTTCGTAGCTTTTTGCATCCATAAGATTATCGAGTTCAGCTTTGTCTGTAAGTTCTACTTTAAGAATCCAATTTGCGTATGGATCTTGGTTAATAAGTTCTGGTTGATCTTCTAAAGCCTCATTAACTTCTAGAACTTTAAAAGATACTGGTGCATTAAGATCAGAAGCAGCTTTTACACTTTCTACTGCACCGAATCCTTCTTCTGCCTCAAATTCATCATCAGTTTCTGGCATATCAACATAAACGACATTACCAAGTGCATGTTGTGCATAATCGGTAATACCAATATAAGCTACATCGCCTTCAACTTTTACATACTCATGAGACTCTGCGTAGTAGAGTCCTTCAATTACTTTAGCCATTTTATTTTGTTGTTTATTAAATTGTGATTGCTATATATATAAGGTGAGAATATATTAATGTTTTTCGAATTCTATTTAACGTAATGTGGGTCATAGAACTTTTTCTTGCCTACTGTTGCTGGGAAGAACTTCTTACGAATTTGTATTTCTACACGGTCTTCCATCTTTATATCGGCATCAACTAATGCAACGGCACAGCTTTTCTCAACAGAGATAAGTTTATAACCAGTTGTAATTTCACCTATTTCCTTACCATCTTTAAAGACTTTATAGCCATTACGAGGTATTGCATTATCGTCTAACCATAAGCCACGTAGACGTTTTGTTACACCTTCAGTCTTTTGTTTTAATAATGCAGCTTTACCAAGAAAGTCTTCTTTATCGAATTTTACGAACATTGACAAACCTGCCATTACAGGAGTAATTGTCTCAGAAAGTTCGTGTCCGTAAAGTGGCATACCTGCTTCAAAACGTAAAGTGTCGCGGCAACCAAGTCCACAAGGAGTTACTCCTGCTTCCATTAATTTGTCCCATATCTTCACTATATATGCAGGTGCTCCATAAAGTTCGAAACCATCTTCACCTGTATAACCTGTACGAGAGATTATAATGTCTTCTCCCTCGTGCTGTGTCTTCTTCACTTCATAAAATTTTAGGTCAGAACAAGGTATACCAAGTTTATCTTGTATTATCTTTTCAGCTTCTGGACCTTGAATAGCAAGTTGCCCATATTTCTCACTATCATTAACGAGCTTAACGTCAAAGCCTGCTGTATGTTTCTTTAGCCATTGGTAGTCTTTCTCTATATTTGCAGCATTTACTGTTAATATAAACTCGTTTTCGCCAACTTTGCAAATACAAGTATCGTCTACAACTCCACCGTCTTCCATACAAAACATTCCGTAAAGTACCTTGCCTACGGCTAAACCTGTAACGTCGTTTGTGAAGATATAGTTTATGAATTTCTCAGCTTCTTTGCCTGAAACTACAAGCTCACCCATGTGAGATACATCAAAAACGCCACAATGCTTTCTTACAGCATTGTGTTCATCAATAATACTTGAATACTGAATAGGCATATCGAAACCACCAAAAGGTGACATTAATGCCCCTAATGCTACATGCTTGTCATAAAGGCATGTTCTTTTGTTCTCCATAATTGCTTTAGAAATTTATTTTTTTTATGCCGTCCTTTGATATTTTATCATTGGTCGGCTATTGTTGATTTAGGTTGGGAAACCTCTTATTTTCTTGCGATGCAAATATAATGAAGTTTTTTGAATGCACAAAATTTTGGGAGAAATAATTGCATATTTCTTCTATCTCTATTCATTATATAAGCCCCGATCTAAATAAAATAAGGACTTATATGGAAAAATAACATTAAATTAGTCAGTAGAGGCTGTGCCTATTCTGTTTATAAATAATGTAAGGGAACAATACAACTAATAGACTCCGATTGATTATTAAGGCTCAACATCATCATATTTTGTTTATACCATTATAATTTTTCTGCTTTCGTTTTCTTGCCAGTCATCTTGTTTTCTTTTCTAATTTATCGTAGTCCACTATGTCTTCGGTGTAAAGTCAATCAATCTATTCAATAATAAAATAAAATCTAACAGGGTTCTAATTACCAATTGAAAGTGAAAAATAAATGGGCATTTTGCTTTAATAAACACTTGAAAGTTTAATTATTATATGCTATTAAAATTATATTTAGGTACTATTGTAAATGATGTTTAGATGCCTATGAAAAGCGTGAATTTATACGCATCGTATATTATCATTTAAGTTTAAGTAAATAGCGTTCTTTCTGTTACGTTTGTTTCAGATATCTGTCAGTTGCATTTTAGATATCTGTTAGTTATGTTTCAGATATCTGTCAGTTGCGAATTAGACATCATAAACAACAATGCCTTTATAATTCTGTGGCTTTTATTGATTTTGTTAGCCTCTTTTTGTTACATTAGCTACTTCTGTAGACGCCTTTTTATTATGGCTGCTGGATAGATAGACGAAGTTTGAAAACTATATTGGAATAA
>NZ_GL982513.1:1574746-1580552 GCF_000220255.1 Prevotella pallens ATCC 700821 | reverse complement strand
AAGTTACTGATTTTTAGCGACATGTGCAACTTTTTACATTCATATTTCTGATATTTTATCTATTGATTAATTCCGCCAACGGGTATTGGAATAATAGACACTTAGTTCTACAAGGCATGCAAGAATTTATGTTTTTCTGTTGAAATGATATCAGCCTTTAATGAATGTTCGTAAATAGGCTTTTCAAATAAGTATTATTCATAATTGCATTTAAAGAGAAAAAGCGAAATTTCTTTATATCCTTTTAATCGTTCTCAGTAAAAGTTAGTATCTTTGCAGGGCTAAATAATAAAAAATAATAAGAATATGTATCGAACTAAAACTTGTGGTGAACTCCGTTTAACAGATGCAGGTAAAGAAGTTGTACTTGCGGGTTGGGTCCAACGTTCACGTAAAATGGGCGGTATGACTTTCGTTGATTTACGCGACCGTTATGGCATTACACAACTTGTATTTAATGAGGCTGAAGATGCTGGTCTTTGTAATGAAGCCAACAAATTGGGTCGCGAATACTGCATTAGCGTTAAAGGTATTGTAAACGAACGTCAAAGTAAAAATAGTAAGATACCAACTGGCGATATTGAGATTATTGCTAAGGAATTGACTATATTAAGTAGCTCGCTAACTCCACCTTTTACAATAGAAGATAATACAGATGGCGGAGACGATCTCCGAATGAAATACAGATATTTGGATTTACGACGTTCAGCAGTGCGTCGTAACTTAGAATTACGCCATAGAATGACTATTCTTATTCGTAATTTCCTCGATAAACTAAACTTTATAGAGGTGGAAACACCTATATTAATAGGCTCTACTCCAGAAGGAGCACGCGATTTTGTTGTACCTTCACGAATGAATCCAGGTCAGTTCTATGCACTCCCACAAAGTCCACAAACGCTGAAACAGCTATTGATGATAGCAGGTTTCGACCGCTACTTCCAAATTGCGAAATGTTTCCGTGATGAAGACTTACGTGCTGATAGGCAACCAGAATTTACCCAAATAGATTGCGAAATGTCATACGTACATCAAGAAGACGTTCTTCAAGTTTTTGAAGATATGGCTCGCTATTTATTTAAAGAAATTAGAGACGTAGAACTTCCCGCTAAGTTAGAACAAATGACATGGAACGATGCAATGAAGCGTTATGGTTCTGATAAACCTGATATCCGCTTCGGAATGGAATTTGTTGAACTTATGGACGCTCTAAAAGATAAAAGCGATTTCTCTGTTTTCAACGAGGCTAACTATATAGGTGGAATCGTAGTGCCTGGTTGTGCTCATTACAGCCGTAAACAACTAGACGAACTTGCCGATTTTGTAAAACGTCCACAAGTAGGTGCAAAGGGGTTAGTTTACATCAAATACGATGAAAATGGCACAGCAAAGAGCTCTGTAGATAAATTCTTCACACAAGAACAATTACAAGACGTGAAGAAAACTACAAATGCAAACAATGGCGATTTAGTACTGATATTGTCAGGCGACAATGCTAATAAAACTAGAGTACAACTATGCTCATTACGTTTAGAAATGGGAAATCGTTTAGGATTGCGCGATAAAAATACATTTAAATGTTTGTGGATAGTAGACTTCCCACTATTTGAATGGAGCGATGAAGAACAACGTCTTATGGCAACTCATCACCCATTCACTATGCCAAATCCAGAAGATCTGCATTTACTCGACGAACATCCAGAACAAGTACGAGCATTAGCATACGATTTCGTATGTAATGGAATTGAAGTTGGTGGTGGCTCTATTAGAATTCATGATACAGAATTACAAGAAAAGATGTTTGAAGTATTAGGATTTACTAAACAACAGGCAGAAGAACAATTTGGTTTCTTAATGAATGCATTTCGCTATGGTGCACCTCCTCATGCAGGTATTGCATTCGGACTAGACCGTTATGTAAGCATTATGGCAGGGCTCGATACAATCCGCGATGTAATAGCTTTCCCAAAGAATAATAGTGGACGTGATGTAATGCTCGATGCACCTTCAGCTTTAGCTCCAAAACAACTTGATGAATTGCAGATAAAATTAGATATAAAAAGCTAACTTTTGTTGATGTAAATCAATAAAAAACATATTGCACTTCATTATGACTTTAAAGTTGTTTCTTTTTTGTCAATAAATTAGCTACATTAAGATATTTGATGTATATTTGCAACCCAATAAGAGTTCGTCTTTTATTAACTACAGTAGTATTTAAATGTGGACAAATAATTATGGTAGAAAAGAAAAACGTCACTAAGACAACAACAAAACGAACAGCAACCAAGAAGGCTTGTGTGAAAAAGGCTCCAGTGAAAGTAGATCTAAGTTCAGAAAATGTAGGATTTAAAGCTGGTGATGTATATAATGCACTCGTTGCAGAAAATAGAGGTTTAGCTGTATCTGAGATAGCAAAGACTGCAAATATTAGTATTGAAGAGGCATATCTAGGAATAGGTTGGCTTCTGAAAGAAGGAAAGATTAATAGCGAAGACGAGAAATTAGTCCTTGCTTAGTAAACGAATAGAATTAAATAGGGGTCTGTATTTAGAAGTATAGACTCCTTTTTTTATGCAATACGAAAAGGATATATTGCTGTTACTGATTGAAGCTGGCGAAAAAGGATTGTCAGTGAGTAAGATTACGCGTCATATATTTAACACATATAACTCATTCTTTTTATCGTTAAATATCGAAGATACACATCAAGAAGTACAACAATGTCTCTTAAAAATGAGTAAGCGCCCAAACTCTATGTTAGGAAGAGTTAGGAAAGGTGTTTACTGTATAAATATTAATAATCAAGAGGTTAGGCATCTACAATTAAAATTTTCGCATGAATGCGATATTAAGAAAGATGAAAAGACACAGACAGACCTTAGTTTGAATTTGTTTGAGTAATACAGAAATATACTAAGAATATTTGTTTGTTGGATATTTATTTGTATATTTGCACTTATTCATCGAATAATAAACTAAGCCTAAAAGAGAGTTATGATACATACAAACAATCATCTTGTTATAATGGCAGGAGGGGTCGGAAGTCGTTTCTGGCCTATGAGTACAGCTGATAAACCAAAACAATTTATCGATGTATTAGGTGTAGGCAGATCGTTGATGCAACTTACCTATGATCGACTAAAAGGTATTACAAAGCCTGAAAATGTTTGGGTTGTAACAAATGCGAAATATTGCGAATTAGTTCACGAACAATTGCCTGATATTCCAATAGACAATATTTTAAGTGAGCCGTGTAGAAGAAATACAGCACCATGTATTGCATACGTTAGCTGGCGAATAAAGAAATCCGATCCCAAAGCGAATATTATCGTAACTCCAAGCGATCATATCGTTACTAATCAAGAAGAGTTTCGTAGAGTTATAACTAATTGCCTGAAGTTTACATCAGAAACCGATGCTATTGTTACATTAGGAATGAAACCTTCTAGGGCAGAGACAGGCTATGGATATATACAAGCAGACTTAACAACTCCTTCAGCGCGTAATAAAGAGATATTCCGTGTAGACCAGTTTAAGGAGAAACCAGATGCTGAAACTGCAAAAAAGTATATCAGTATGAACAATTTCTTTTGGAATGCTGGTATTTTTATCTGGAATGTATCAACAATTGTAAATGCGTTTAGAATATATCAACCAGGAATTGCACGTATTTTCCAACAACTTTTTGATGTATTAGGTACGCCTGAAGAGCAATTATATATAGATAAGATGTATCCAGAATGTGAGAGTATATCAGTAGACTATGCTATAATGGAGAAAGCTGAAGAAATATTTGTTTGTCCAGCTGATTTTGGTTGGAGCGATCTTGGTACATGGGGCGCATTATATCTACAAACACAACACGACCTTTATGGTAATGCTATTATAGGTAAGAATATACAGATGTATGATAGTAAGAATTGCATTATACATGCTACTGAAACAAAGAAAGTTGTAGTTCAAGGTCTTGACGGCTATATTATTGCTGAAGAAGATGGAATGTTGCTTATTTGTAAGTTATCAGAAGAACAAAGAATAAAACAGTTTTCTGAAGATAAATGATGTGGAGTTAAGTTCTTTAAATACTTATTTATAACTTTAGAAGAAAATAATAAATGGATAAGAAAATAGCATTAATAACAGGAATTACAGGTCAAGATGGAAGCTACTTAGCCGAGTTTCTGATAGAAAAAGGTTATGAAGTACACGGTTTGCTGCGACGTAGTTCTTCTTTTAATACAGGGAGAATAGAGCATCTGTATTTAGACGAATGGGTTCGAGATATGAAGAAAGAGCGTTTAATAAATCTACATTGGGCAGATATGACAGATTCCTCTTCTTTAATTCGAATTATTGGTGAAGTAAAGCCAACTGAGATCTATAATCTTGCTGCTCAAAGCCACGTTAAAGTAAGTTTTGATGTACCAGAATATACTGCAGACACTGATGCTGTTGGCGTATTGCGATTGCTAGAAGCTGTACGTATTTGTGGATTAGAAAAAGTATGTAAAATTTATCAAGCATCGACTTCAGAATTGTTTGGTAAAGTTCAAGAAGTTCCACAAAAAGAAACAACTCCTTTTTACCCTCGTTCTCCATACGCTGTAGCAAAACTTTATGGTTATTGGATAATGAAAAACTATCGAGAATCTTACGGAATGTTTTGTTGCAACGGTATTCTCTTTAATCACGAGAGTGAACGACGTGGAGAAAATTTTGTTACTCGTAAGATTACATTAGCAGCCGCACGTATCTCACAAGGTCTGCAAGATAAACTTTACTTAGGTAATCTTAGTGCACAACGAGATTGGGGATATGCCAAAGATTATGTAGAATGTATGTGGTTAATTCTACAAGAAAAGGAACCTGATGACTTCGTTATTGCAACAGGAGAAATGTATACTGTGCGCACTTTTTGTACTGCTGCATTTAAAGAAGTTGGTATAGAAATTGAATGGCGTGGTGAAGGTATTAATGAGAAAGGATATAATAAAGCTACAAATCAACCGATAGTAGAAGTAGATCCTAAGTACTTTAGACCTGCAGAAGTAGAACAACTACTTGGTGATCCAACAAAAGCAAAAACAAAGTTAGGGTGGAATCCTCGCAAAACAACCTTTGAACAGTTAGTAAAAATAATGGTTGAACACGACATAAAGTTTGTTAAAGAACAGTCGTGGAAGGTTTAGTTGCCAAAGATTCTTAGAATAGTAAATACTAATTAGGCGATTGCTTTCTTTTATAGTCAATCACCTAATTAGTATAAATGAATTTAGTTGAATACAGAAAATATAAATCTTTTATAAATGTATTCTTAGAAAGTCTTCTAATTCTTGATATAAAAGATTTTATTTTAATACTAACAAATAGTTTATGCGCTCATCTATTTGCTTAATCCTTATGCTTCTCTCTATTCCAATTTGTGCTCAGAGTTATCCAAAATTGGTTATTATAAATAGTCCTCCCTTATAAACCTAATATTCTTCTGATTCATAGTATATTATGCTATAAATTATTTGCAAATATCTGCAAGTTTTTGTACCTTTACACTATAATTCTTGCAGATATTTATGCTTAAACGTACATCTAAACAGCTCTCTATGTTCTCTTCTTTAGAGGACATGCTTAGTCATCAACATCCCCTTTTCCAACTTAGTAATAAGATTAATTGGGAATGTTTTGAAAATGCTTTTTCTCCTTTGTATTGCAGCACTAACGGTCGCCCTGCTCATCCTATTCGCCTGATGTGTGGTCTTTTAATTTTAAAACATTTGCGTAATGTGTCAGATGAAATGGTTGTTTC
>NZ_GL982513.1:1565605-1574210 GCF_000220255.1 Prevotella pallens ATCC 700821 | reverse complement strand
TTCCAGACGTTCCTAAAGCTAAAGACAGCTACTACCAAAAGAAAAAGAAACACAAACTATTTTGTAAACGAGCAGGTATAGAACCAACAATAGGACATCTTAAAGCAGACCATAGATTATCTCGCAACTTTTATAAAGGTGTGAAAGGAGATGCTATCAATGTATTATTAGCTGCGGCAGCATATAACTTCAAAAGAGCTATGAGAGTTCTTTTGTACCTTATAAAAAGAATCAGCATAGAGCTTGTCAGTACAAGCTTTATGCTGAAATATAGTTTTTAAGGAATGACTAAATAAACAGCATTATTTTAAAAGAACTGTTCCAAAAGGAAATTATAGTGGAATAACATGGTTAGAGAATAATAGCTATGCTATTGTTTCCGATAAAGCAGAATATAGTGGTTTCTATCTATTTAAGATAGAGATAAACCCTAATACTGGCGATATAAAACAAATTAAGTCTGATGGATTTTTTGGTTCATCTATATTGGGTGCTGATGAAGAAGGTATTTGTTTTTATCCTAATCGGAATAGTGTTTTTATTGCACACGAAGCTGATAATAGTATTTGCGAATATAACTTATCTGGCAATTTTATTGGAACCCAATTATTTGTTCCATCTTATTTTCGCTCTGCATCAACGAACTATGGTTTAGAATCTCTTACTTACAATCCAAAAACACATTTATTTTGGACAACAACTGAATCAACATTAAAGAGTGATGGGAAACAAGCAGCACCAATGTTATTAATAGAAAATCGTCTGCGACTTCAAGCTTTCGATGAGAATTTTAATCCAATAGCACAATATGCATATAAAATGGATAAAAGCACTGTAAACAAGCCTGCACGAAATTATGCAATGGGTGTATCAGATATAGTTGCATTAGATAATGGTATGCTTCTTATTATGGAAAGAGAACTTTATGTTGCACCTTTGATATTCGGTTCATTTGTAAAAAATAAGATTTATTGTGTTGATACTAATAGTTCTCAAGAAATATCAACTAATAGTTCTCTCATAGATACAAGTCCATATATGAAAAAGCAACTACTTGCAGAATGGAAAACATCATTAACATTATTCCATCAAGATTTTGCGAACTATGAAGGAATGTGTCTTGGTCCTAAATTACATAATGGTACACAAGTTTTGGTTTTGTGTGCCGATAGTCAAAATCAGTATAGAGGTATACTGCGTGATTGGTTTCGCACAATTGTTTTCCGCTACTAAGACTATTTATTTATATTATTTTAGATACTTTTGTAGCTTACGTAATGCTTTATTACGTATTTGGCGCACACGTTCACGTTTTATTCCTATCTTTTTAGCTATTTCTGCCATTGTGTAAATTTCGCCATCTTTTAATCCAAAAATCAGTGTAATAACTTCTTTCTGTCTTTCGTCGAGGACATTCATTCCCTTTGCTATTTTCTCTGCTATAATCTGACGAGTTAGATACTCATCTGCCTGTGGCGAATTTTTATTCTCTATTACACTTTGCAATGTAAAATTCCCATTACTACCAATTGGCAGAGGTTGATCTATAGATAATTTATGTATACTATGCTTTTTTTCTCCATTATCCTGAGCATTATTTATATCAATCTGTTCATTTATTGCTTCTTCCATTGCTTTACGTATATAAGTAGCAGCAAATTTCACAAATCGTATTCCTCTTGTTCCATCAAACTTTTGTGCTGCATACATCATACCAATATTTCCTTCGCTTATTAAATCATCTTCGCTTAATCCACGATTTTTATATTGATGTGCCAATGAAACTACAAATTTTAAGTTTGCTTTTGTTAGTTTTTCTAAAGCACTTGCATCTCCTATTTTTATCCTAGCTGCAAGTTCTTGTTCCTCTATATCTGTTAGCGGTTGCTGATTAGCAATCTCTTCTATATATCTATTGTTTATAGCCATAATATTTTCTCTTTTGTGTTATTTTTTTCTTAAAATGGGAAAGTGCTATTATTAAAATTACTATTTGTACCTACATTTCGTTCTTTAGGAGAAAGCTGTAGATATTCTTCGGGCTTACTACCTTCTGGATATAAGTCAGCTAGTACTTCTTCTGTTTCTATTAAATTTTTCTTGATAGCTATTTCTAAGATTTTTTTATATTTTTCCATTAACCCTAACTCAAAACAGCATCGTGCATAACAGGCATAACCAATATTCCAATCTTCCGACATATTTTCCATATAATCAGAAAAAATTTGATAAGCCTCACGTATATAACCGTTCCCCATTAAAGAAATTGCCATTTTTATATATATCTCTTCTTTCTTTTCAGAATAATCAATAGCTTTTGTAAAGTACTTAAATGCTTCCTCAATATTATTTTCGCTTAAATAAGCATTTGCAATTGATATATTTAACGATTTTCTAAGTCCGCCTATTGTAATCTGTTGTAGTCGTTTATAATAGTTTATAGCCTCTTTATAGTTGCCAATACTGTATAATGCATTTGCCTTATTAGATAGTGCATCTTCGTCTTTTGGGTTTATTGCTAAGGTGTATTCACTTGCTGTTATAGATTTTTCATACTTTTCATTTAAGAAATAGTATTTTGCTAATTCATTCCAATATGTAGTAGAGTAGGGGTTAGTATCTATTAGACTATTTAGAATCTCCTCACTTTCGGTGCCTCCTCCATTCCAAAGAAGTATTCTTACCTTTAATTCTTTATATTCTGGTGATTCTACATCTTCATATAGACTTAACCACTTTTGTGCAAATTCTACTAAAGCATAATCGCAAAATAGAGAAGCGACATCGAAAATATAGTTTTGTTGTTCTTCTATAGCAACATAGCTAAAACGTTCTAAAAGATAAATATTAGCCTCTTCAGTTTTCATCTGCACTATCATTATCTCTGCATTTAGATAATAATAGTCTAAATCTGTTTTGTCTAAGATTTCTTCTGCAATAGATTTTGCTTTATCAATGTTTTTATCTATAAACATTGCACAACGTGCCATAAAACAAAGTGGAGCTATTGCTCCAGGAAAGATATTTATTGCATATATTGCAGCAGCTTTAGCTTCTTCGTCTTTACCTATTATATGGTAATATTCTGCAATATCAGCAAGTTCCTCCGAATCGAGGAAACTGCTGACATTGTTTTCGCATAGCTCTTCATATTTATGAAGAATATGCTTAAAACTATCGCTTTTAAAATATTCGTCCAATATTATTTTATCCTTTATTTTGAGCTTTTGCCCATGCATCTTTTAGACCTACTGTTTTATTGAAAATAAGTTTTTCGGTAGTAGAATCTGGATCAAGCATAAAGTAACCTGTACGTTGGAATTGCAAATAGGCTCCCGGCTTCTTTTCTGAAAGATATTTTTCAACGTAGCAGTTATTATGAATTTTTAAACTGTTTGGATTCAGCAGTTCTCTAAAGTCACTTTCTTCAGCCGATGGATTTTCTACTTTAAAAAGTCGGTCATATTCGCGAACTTCTGCTTTTAAACAATGCTCTGCACTTACCCAATGCAAGGTTCCTTTTACTTTGCGATTTGCTCCTTCCATTCCACTTTTACTTGTAGGATCATATTCTGCTTGGATTTCTATAATATTACCATCTTCATCTTTTGTGCATCCTGTGCATTTAACAATATATGCACTCTTTAAGCGTACTTCTTTCCCCGGAGTCATACGGAAGAATTTTTTAGGTGCATCTTCCATAAAATCGCTACGTTCTATCCATAAATTCTTAGAGAAAGTAATAGTGTGTACACCCTCTTCTTCATTTTCTGGATTGTTTATGCTTTCCAATTCTTCTGTTTTATCTTCGGGATAATTGGTAATTATAAGTTTTACAGGATCTAAAACTGCACTTACACGAGTTGCTTTCTTATTTAAATCGTTACGTACAGCAGCTTCAAGTAAAGCCATATCATTAAGTGCATCGAACTTTGTATAACCGATAGAATCAATAAATGCACGGATAGATTCGGGAGAATAACCACGACGACGCATTCCGCAAAGTGTCGGCATACGAGGATCGTCCCAACCATTTACAAGTTTCTCGTCTACAAGAGTATGTAGTTTTCGTTTCGACATTACTGTATAAGTAAGATTAAGTCGATTAAATTCAATCTGTCGTGGTCGGTTATCGTTTAATACATCGGCAGTATTGTCCGATTCTTTTAGCAAATCTATAAATTTATCGTAGAGTGGGCGGTGAGGAACAAATTCTAAAGTGCATATAGAATGAGTAACTCCTTCAAAATAATCGCTTTGTCCGTGTGCGAAATCGTACATAGGATAACAATTCCATTTTGTACCAGTACGGTGATGTGGCGTATGTATTATACGATATATAATAGGATCACGGAAGTGCATATTTGGATTTGCCATATCTAATTTCGCACGTAACACCATACTTCCTTCGGGAACTTCGGGTGTATTCATTTTTTCAAAAAGAGTAAGGCTCTCTTCTATAGGGCGATTTCTATATGGCGAAGGAATACCTGGTTCGGTTGGTGTTCCTTTTTGTGCTGCTATTTCTTCTGCGCTCTGTTCATCAACGTATGCTAATCCTTTTTTTATTAGCCATATAGCAAAGTCCCAAAGTTTTTCGAAATAGTCGCTTGCATAGTAAATATTCCCCCATTTAAAACCTAACCAGTTAATATCGTGAAGAATATTTTCTACATATTCGTTATTTTCTTTTGATGGATTTGTATCATCAAAACGTAGATTACAAACACCGTTATATTTTTCTGCTACACCAAAGTCCATACAAATAGCTTTTGCATGTCCAATATGTAAATATCCGTTTGGTTCTGGTGGAAAACGAGTTTGAATGCGTCTGCCGTTCTTTCCTTCTGCAATATCTTCTTCGACTATTTGTTCTACAAAACTCAAACTACGTTTCTCTTCATTAGTGTTACTTTCTATTGTGTTCATAAGCTATAATTTTTCTTCTGCAAAGATAGTTATTTTTTTCATTCTATAAATATGTTTTCCTTACTAATAATAGTTCTTGCCTATAATATTGTCTTATATAACTACCTGTTTTCAATAGTTTCGGTCTGCTTTCATAATGGCAATGTATATTTTTGAAAAATAATTAAAGAAAAATTTGGTGGGTTATAGAAATTAATATATCTTTGCACTCGTTATCCTGAATACAATCTTTTTACCTTAAATGACTAATACCTATTGAGGTTGAGTGCCCGTCGCTGCGAAGCGTTGGGCATTTCTTTTTTATATTAATTATAATACTCTCTATTAGCGAATTATAAATGTGTAATTATATAGGCATAAAAAATGCTAATAAGTTTGGAAGTATATTTCTAATTATCTATTTTTGCAAAGAGTATATATATATTCTTTATTTTCATCAAGTGGTGGAAACAAAAATGTAAATAGGAAATTTTCTACGAGCACTTTGCCGTTACTGATTTTCTATGAGAGTAAAGATTAATAGTATAATAGAATAAATAGAAAGTGAATGAAAAGTTTTGGTAAAAAGGCATGGATTCTTCCACAACCAGTGTTAATTATTGGAACATACGATGAAAATGGTATGCCAAATGCTATGAATGCTGCGTGGGCAGGTCAATGGGATAATCAACAAATTATGATTTCAATGGGAATTCACCAAACAACCAAGAATTTAAATATTAATGGAGAGTTTACTGTTGCTTTTGCTACTGTAGATACAATGGCTGCTGCCGACTATGTTGGCATTGTAAGTCAGAAGAATGTTCCAAACAAAGTAATGAATACTGGTTGGACTTTTGTTGATTCTAAGAATGTAAATGCCCCCATTTTTATTGATTTTCCAATGACAATGGAATGCCGTATCAAAGAAAAGCTAAAAGAAACAGAAACGGGATATTATATGATAGCTGAGATAGTGAATATAATTTGTGATGAAAAATATCTTGGCAATAATGGGAAACCAGATGTAGAGAAAATGAATCTTATAACTTTTAATCCTATTGCTCTCGAATATATAAGAATGGGAGAAAAAGTAGGGAAAGCATTCTCTATAGGCAAAGAATTAAAGTAGACACGTAAGACATAAAAATAATATTAAAACAGCATTATTATGTTTGATCACATTGCCGATTTTACAGCGTGGCCAATATTAACTGGAATATTAATCGGTTATATTGCTAATCGTATAATGAGTGGAGAAGGTAAAGGTTGTTGTATGAATCTTTTTATCGGAATAGTAGGAAGTTATGCCGGTTCCTTTATTAGTTATCTTCTAAATATTGATTTGTTTGGTAAAGGGTATATTACTAATCTCATATTTTGTGTAATTGGTTCTGTATCTGTTTTATGGATATGGAAAAAATTATCAGATTAACGCTTGGATAACCATTAATAAAGCAGAATAAGGAAAAAAGTTTTCTGCAAAATACAGATATACTGTAAGAACGAGAATACAATAAGAAAGCTAATGTATTGAAGTTTCTTATTATCGATTAATAGCCCATAAAAAAATTGTAATTACAATTTTTTATTTTGTAATTACAATTTCAAATTTTATAATTATATTTTTCTCTATTTCTTATTAAAATTTCTGAGAACTTTATTTTTGGTATCAATACTTATTCATTCTTTTTATCTAAAACAGAATATTTACTATTATTGCTTATATATTCAGGAACAATCTCTTTCATTTTTTCTACGATAGCCATATCGTTGTATGTATGACTTAAAGCAATAAGTTCGTCTATTTGTTTAGAAACTTCATCATAATCGTATTCACAAACTTTTGCAATACGAATTTTCTTATGGAAACTGGGCAGTGTGTTTTCTGTTGTACTCAATACTTCTTCGTAAAGTTTTTCTCCAGCACGCAACCCTGTATATTCTATTTCTACATTTTCTGCACCCGAAAGTTTTATCATTCGTTTCGCCAAATCGGCAATTCTTACAGGTTTACCCATATCAAAAACAAAAATTTCTCCACCTTTTCCATGTGTTCCAGCTTCGAGAACCAGCTTACATGCTTCTGGAATTAGCATAAAGAAACGAATAATATTAGGGTCGGTTACTGTTACTGGTCCACCACTTTTAATTTGTTTTTCGAATAATGGGATAACTGAACCATTTGAACCCAATACATTTCCAAAGCGAGTAGTAACGAACTGTGTAGACTTTTCAGCTTGTTTTCCTTGATTTGTTTTTGTATTTAAACTTTGGCAATAAATTTCACAAATACGTTTAGAACAACCCATTACGTTTGTTGGATTAACAGCTTTATCAGTAGATACCATAACAAACTTCTTTACTCCATATTTCACACTTAAGTCGGCTATAACTTTTGTTCCCCATACATTATTCTGTATGCTTTCTGATGGATTATTCTCCATCATAGGAACGTGTTTATATGCAGCCGCATGGAAAACATATTCAGGTTTATATTGCTTAAAAATGCTTTCCATTCTATCAATATTTGTAATATTTGCCACGATGGTTTCTACTTTTATAGTAGGATAATTAAAATGCATCATTAATCTTATATCATGTTGTGGCGTTTCAGCCTGATCTATAAGAATTAATTTATCGGGTTTATATATAGATATTTGTCGAACTATTTCAGAACCAATAGAACCTGCTGAACCTGTAATCATAATACACTTACCATTTAGCAAGTTTCCAATAGCATCCATATCTACTATTATCTCATCGCGTGGGAGAAGATCCTCAATATTTATTTCTTTAAACTGTACATGCTCTAAATCGTTCTCACCTGTCCATTCTTTTGTGTGCTCTGTAAGGTAAATTTTGACATTAGCATTTATAAGCAAATCTTGCAATCTTGTATCAGCCCTAAATTTATCTACTTGAATAGGCGAAACAAGTACAGCCTTTATTCTTTTCTGTTTAATAACTTCTTCTAATTTTGCATCAATAGAATATATTTTTTCGCCTAATAATGTTTTATTATGGTATAGATTATCGTGAGAGATAAATCCTTTTAACGAAAATCTAGAACTTCTATCGTTACAAATATTATTGGCTATTCCTATTCCACCTTCTTTAATGCCATATATAAGTGTCTCTATTCTACGATTTGGACTTAAATATAAATCGTACATAGTTTTTACTATTATTCGGAAAATAACCATTCCTACGGTTGCAACAAGATACATTGCGGCAATTTGTCGTCCTTCAAGACGTACAAATTTAATGTTAAAAAAGATTGGTTTTGTATCCCAAACGGAGATAGCATAATGTACAAGTTCTGCAATGGCAAACGATAAAAACATAGCAAAACCTACACGTTGTAAATCAACAAAAGAAGAATATCGAATTATTCCTGAATAAGTTTTGAAAACTCGAAAGCCAATAAGCACAAATGTCATAAAAATGAAGATAGTGGCTGTTATTAGCGATAAATTTGAAAATTCAATAGCCCCATGGTAATAAAACCAAAAAACAAGGAGTCCAGATAAATAACAAATAAAAATATCAATAGCCAACACGGTCCAATATGGAAGTGCATTTTTTGTTAGATACCATTCAAAAATTTTATTTAGTATTTTCATCTTCGATATATTGTCAAATAATTATTCTGTTATCACTACTAATAATGCAAAAGTACTAATTTATTTTTATA
>NZ_GL982513.1:1561709-1565555 GCF_000220255.1 Prevotella pallens ATCC 700821 | reverse complement strand
CGATTAATTCTATTAATTACTAATTAATATTTTAGTATTATTTTGTTTCTAATTTATAATTTGCAATCTGTTTGAATCCATTTAGAAACGAAATGCTGTCCATTCGTTTCTTTCCTGAGAGTTGTAATTCCTTTAGTTCTAATAGAAAATCGTTAGAGTTAATATATATTGTTTTATTTTCAATGAAAAAAGTTCCTGGCTTTCCTATTACTGGTTTATTAGTTTTAGACATTTTAAAAATCTTCAAGACCATTTCTTTTGTGTCTTTTGCCGAAGACAATTTTTTATCTAATAAAATCATCTTAGACCATGCTCCAGGATAGGGTGAAAGTCCACGAACGAAATTATAAATGGTGTTAGAGTTTTTATTCCAATCTATCTCACACGTTTCATTAAATATCTTTGGTGCATAATGCAAATCGTCCGGTTCTTGTTGTGCTTTCGTTATATTGTTTAAAACAATTAATATTTTCTCAGCGGTTAAAACTTCGTTTGCATTAAAATTTTCTGAAATCTTTGTGCATAAAAGTTCAATTGTTTCTATAGTCAATTGTGCACCTAATTTCATTAATCCATTATATACATATTCAACATCTACATCTTCTGGAATTATGAAATTCTTTTGTTTAATAATCCGTCCAGTATCAATATTCTTATCGAGGAAAAAAGATGTTACTCCTGTCTCGGTTTCTCCATTTATAACAGCCCAATTTATAGGAGCTGCACCACGATATTGTGGCAATAATGCTGCATGGATATTGAAAGTTCCAAAACGTGGCATTGACCAAACTATTTCTGGTAACATACGAAACGCAACAACAACTTGTAAATCTGCTTTTAAACCACGTAATTTCTCAATAAATTCAGCATCTTTCATTTTAGATGGCTGTAAAACCTGTAATCCTACAGTTTCAGCATATTTTTTTATAGGAGAAGGTTGAAGTTTTTCCTGATGACGTCCTACAGGTTTATCTGGTTGAGTTACAACACCTACTATATTATAACCATTTTCTACCAAAGCTTTCAACGATTCTACAGCAAACTCTGGAGTACCCATAAAGACAATTCTGAGTTCCTTCTTATCCATACAATATTTTTTTGAATATAATTATGCTATCTTTTTTTTTATTATTCCTCACTAAAGTCGGCAACTAATTGGCGATACATATTATAAAGTCGCGCACGAGATATATAACCAACGAGTCTTCTATCAATTTCCACAACAGGAAGTACTTGTGCTCCTGTTTTTTCAAACACTTTCATAACACTTTCCATAGGATCATTTACTCCAATTGTAGCTGGAGGTGGAGTCATTAATTGTTCTACCGAAAAGCGATGGTATAATTCTGTACGGAAAATTATATGTCGAAGTTTTGTTATATCAATTTCTCCTAATAAAATACCACCATCATTAAGGACTGGAATATAATCGTTGCGACTTGAACTAATAGCATGAACCAGTTTTCCCATATTCATATTTGGATCTACAGAAGTATAATCGCGATCAATAATGTTTTTCATATTCATCATTGTCATTACCGCTTTATCTGTATGATGTGTTAAAAGTTTTCCTTGTCGTGCCAAACGTACTGCATATATACTATGTTGTTCAAATATATTTATTGTAAGATACGAACTAATAGTTACTATAATTAGTGGAATAAAAAGATGATATCCACCAGTAAGCTCTGCAATTAGAAATACTCCTGTTAAAGGTGCGTGCATTACAGCTGCCATTACAGCTGCCATTCCATAAAGGGTAAAATTCTTTTCAGGAATATACTCGCCAATTTGTTGTATATTCCAAAGGCGTGCAAAGAAAAATCCGCCAAACCCACCTATAAATAATGATGGTGCAAATGTTCCGCCACACCCTCCAGCACCATTAGTGGCACTAGTTGCAAATACTTTTGTTAGTGCTACTAATCCTACATATAGAATTAAGAATTTTGTTTGTCCTGCAAACATAGAACCTTGCAACACTTTATCCCAATCGGTTGCAGAATTACCTTCTATAAAAATTCTTAAGCTATTATAACCTTCTCCATATAATGATGGAAACAAAAATATTAATGATGATAAAACGAGCCCTCCTGCCATTAGTTTTAAATAAGGATGCTTAGATAAACTTGCATATTTATCTTCGCACCAAGACATAACACGCATAAAATAAAGTGAGAGAAAACCACAACAAACACCTAAAAGGATAGTTGGTGGAACCTTACTAAGACTCCATAAATAGTCTATCTTAAAGTTATACATAGGTTCTCCACCAGTAAAGAAGTAAGAAAAACAAGTTGCAGTAACCGAAGCTATTAGGATAGGTAATAGAGAAGCCATAGTAAGATCTACCATTAAAATCTCTAAAGTGAAAACTAATCCTGCTATAGGAGCTTTAAAAATACCCGAAACCGCTGCTGTTGCTCCACAACCAACTAACAACATTAATGTTCGGCGATCCATATTGAAGAGTCTTCCTAAGTTACTTCCAATTGCCGATCCTGTTAAAACAATAGGAGCTTCAGCTCCAACAGAACCTCCAAATCCGATAGTAATTGCTGATGCAACGATAGAAGTCCAGGTATTATGTGCTTTTAATTTAGACCGTTTTGTTGAAATGGCATATAATACACGTGTAATGCCATGTGAAATTTGGTCGCGAACAATATACTTTACAAACAAACTTGTTAGCCAAATACCAATAACTGGGTAAAGAAGGTATAGCCAGTTAATAGTGGTTATGCGAAAACCTGAAGTAATAAGAGTTTCTATTTCTTCAATTATAAAATGGAGAATATATGCTGCCACAGCTGCTAGAAATCCTACAATAAATGCTAATATTAGTACAAACTGACAATCGGAAATATTTTTCTTGCGCCAATTGTCAATACTACTTATTATATTGTTGCTTTCTTTATCTACCATTTTTTGGAAACCACTTTTATATTGTATATGGGGTATAGAAAAGTTGTTGTTGTTTAAACTATTTTCTGATTATATTTATTTCTCCCGTCATTCCTATCTTTATTATGGTAGATGGTTGATGCGGTTTATGTTCTTGGCGTCGAGAAAAACATACATAATCAACAGAGGATAATAATTCTTCTGAAATATCACAGAAATTTTGTGCTGCAGGTTCTCCGCTAATATTAACAGATGTACTAACTATTGCTTTCTGGAAACGATAACATAATTCTTTTGAAAAAGGTTCGTTTGTTATTCTTATTCCTATAGAACCATCTTCTGCTATAAGATTTGGTGCAAGATTTACGGCACCATCTAATATTAATGTTGTTGGTTTTACCACTGCATCTATAAGTTGCCATGCAACTTCAGGAACATTACGCACATATTTTTGTAATCGTGCGTCTGAATCTACAAGACAAACTAAGGCTTTAGAATCATCACGGTGTTTTATTTTATATATTTTTGCTACGGCTTCAGAATTTGTTGCATCGCAACCTATTCCCCATACTGTATCGGTTGGATATAGTATTATTCCACCTTTTCGCATCACTTCTACAGCTTTTTGAATATCTTCTTGTTGTGTCATTTTTATATCGTTAATTGCCGAATACAAAATTAGAGAAAAAAAATGAAAATACAAATCTATGAAGGAAAAAACTTGTTGTTTTATTATAAACTATATAGTAAAACAATAGTTGGACAGTTGGCAAAAGTCTATAGATACTAGTATTTTTTTCTTAGTATTCTCTCGTTAGTTTCTGCTAAAATTTATTACTGAGAGGAAGGAGCAATTTTTTTAATTAAAATACAAATGATTTGTAATTACAAAATAAAAAAATCTTATTATAAATTTTTATTTTCTTATTCTAAATTTTCAGG
>NZ_GL982513.1:1516224-1561659 GCF_000220255.1 Prevotella pallens ATCC 700821 | reverse complement strand
CAGGTGCATATTTTTATTTTAGCTTTTCCTTATTTTTGGTTTAACACTTCTTTGTTATAGGGATCTATTTTTGTAGGCTCTTTCTTGTTAATGTGTGCCAGATAAAATAGAGCACAAGTAAACAATTTATGCTGAAATAATAGACACTTATAAAAATAACTATTATAGATTTCTTAAAAAAAGTATTTACTTTCGTCAATTTC
This sequence comes from Prevotella pallens ATCC 700821, assembly GCF_000220255.1. Lineage (GTDB taxonomy): Bacteria > Bacteroidota > Bacteroidia > Bacteroidales > Bacteroidaceae > Prevotella > Prevotella pallens. Next base: position 1,561,456 of record NZ_GL982513.1, on the reverse strand, counting down.
TATATAACTTTGCACAAAAAATAGATAAAGAATTTAAAATAATGAAGAAAAGTTTAGGGTTTATAATCCTCTTATTTGTATTTACATTAAATTTGTCAGCACAACAACAGATTGAAAACATTAAATTTATGGTAGACAACGCAGAGACAATGCGAGTGTTAGAGAAAATGTTTGGTGTTCCCTATCTATTGAGTAACGAGAAAGCTATTTATAAAAATGTTGCATTTGATGGCGAAAAATATAATGAGGCGGAATGTTTTTTTAATAAAGATGGAAAATTTAATCAGTTGCGTCTAACAACTTATTGCAAAAGTAAAGACAATGCAATAACACGGATGAATAATTTATCAAAAAAATATGAAGGACGTTATAATATAACCAATTCAGAAAATTTAGACGATGGAAAATTTGTAGTAGGATATAATAGTAAAAACAGAACAATGATAATGATTTCTACGTATAAAAACAATTGCGATGTAAGTTTTTCGCTCTTCTAATAAGCGATATAATAAATAGACATTTTTTTATTACAATTTAAAATATAAGGTCCAATTATCTAAATACAAAGCATCGTAGTATTATTAACATATTATTCTATGTAAACTTAATATGAAAAGAATATTTTTGACCCTAATGATAACTTTCAATCTCATTGCAGTAAACGCACAAGAAATGCGTCAGCTTTGGATTGAAATGCCAGATTCTATTGTGCCATATCTCAATAAAAGTTTAAGAACAGAATTAGCAGACTATGTTACAATGAAAATGAAACCAGAGGTTGTGAATAGTTTGCAAGATACAACACGTATAGAGAAATTTACCAACAATTATATTCGTGTACAGTTAAACAATGCATCTAAATTAGAAATAAAGAGTTTAGATAATTCAACTATAGCACTAGTACAAACATGGAATGGACCAATTGCAGAAAGTAAATTAATGCTATTTTCAAAAGAATGGAAGTTGAAACCTTTTGAAATAGACCTTACTCCTGTATTTGAAAAGCCCGATTCTATGTTACAACAACGCTATGAAGACTTATTGAATATGGCAAATATTACACTTTGTGAGTTTAAATTGTCAGAGTCAGACAATAGTTTAACCATTAAATTCACAGTTCCGTTACTTTCGTCTAACGATAAAACAGATATGAGCAACATTTTAAAACAAAGAAAACTTAATTGGAATGGGGCTTTCTTTAAATAATATTAATTTATAACAGATTGCAATGGCAAAACTTTATGGTATGATAAATTCTGCTTAACTTTGCAATGTGTTTTTCATGGTATTAGATTATTAAGGTTAATAAAAAGATTGATTGTCGTGAGACAATCAATTTTTTTTTGCCCATATTGTATCTTTAATATAAATACTTAACTTTACTTTGGTAGTTTCTGATAAAAGCTGTACTTTTGTTGCCAAACAAAGTTCTAAAAGATGAGTTTAAAGATACGTTTAGCACTAATGAACTTCTTAGAGTTCGCAGTGTGGGGAGCATATTTAACGTCAATGGGACGTTATCTTGGAAATATAGGTATTGGTGAAAATATCGGATTGTTCTATTCTATGCAAGGTATTGTTTCTATATTTATGCCAGCATTAATGGGAATTGTGGCAGATAGATGGATACCTGCACAACGCTTATTAGGATATTGCCACCTATTAGCAGGCCTATTTATGTTTGGTACAGCATTTTATGGAATAAGTGCAGGGACAAATGTAAACTTTAGTATAATTTTTACACTTTATTCTATGTCGGTTGCTTTTTATATGCCAACTATTGCCTTAGCTAATTCTGTTGCTTATTCAGCATTATCACAAGCAGGAATGGATACTGTAAAAGACTTTCCGCCCATTCGAGTTTTTGGGACAATAGGATTTATATTTACAATGTTGCTGGTAGACATTATAGGATTTCAAAGCAATCAAAACCAATTCCTTACTTCTGGTATTGTGAGTATTATACTTTTCCTTTATACATTTACATTACCAAGTTGTGAAATATCTGTAGGAAATGAGAAAAAGAGTTTGGTTGATGCTTTTGGATTAAAAGCTTTCTCGTTGTTTAAACAAAAAGAAATGGCAATCTTCTTTATTTTCTCAATGTTATTAGGCGTAAGTTTGCAAATAACAAATAGTTTTGCAAATCCTTTTTTGTTTAGTTTTGCTGCACAACCCGAATTTACAAACGCATTTGGTGTGCAACATGCAAATATACTTATAAGTCTTTCACAATTAAGCGAAACTTGCTGCATTCTACTTATTCCATTCTTTATGCGTCGCTATGGAATTAAGAAAGTAATGTTGATAGCAATGTTAGGTTGGGTTTTACGTTTTGGACTTTTCGGTTTAGGAAATCCAGGAATGCCAGGTGTTTTATTATTTGTTTTATCGATGATAGTCTATGGAATAGCCTTTGATTTCTTTAATATATCAGGTTCTCTTTTTGTAGACAAAAACACAAATCCCTCAATACGTTCTTCAGCACAAGGCTTGTTTATGTTAATGACTAATGGTATTGGCGCAACAATAGGAACACTTGCGGCTCAAGCTATAATTAATAACTATACTGAATTGAAACAATTTGGCGATAATATACTAACAGTAGGCGACTGGAAAACGTGTTGGTTTATATTTGCTGGTTATGCTCTAGTTGTTGCAATAAGTTTTGCCGTCATATTCCACCCGAAAGAAAAGTAATGAACAAGATACAAATCTTTTTTAAAGGAATAACAGAAATAGTTGGTGGCTCTAATATGGGGCTTTTAGTACTTACTAACCAATTAGAAGATAAACAAATAGCCATTGTTTGCGATAAAATAATGGTGCATGAACTGAATATTAGAATAGGAGATAACCCAATTCGGCATAGTCTTCTGCCTGAAGTGCTTTGTTGGTTAAATTCAAATATAGATTCTGAACATTACGAAATATTGTTTAATTCTATATCTGATGGTCAATATAAAGTAGTAATAATAAATAAAATTACGTACGAAATGGTTCCTATTCGTGCCTCAGATGCAATACTTTTATCGAAAATTGCCAACATAGATATTTATATGGAGGAAAAGCTTTTTAAAAGACAAAGTGTTCCTTATGAGTCGGGGAAAAGTAAGGTTGCACTTCCTTTAAATGCATTAACATTAGAAATGTTAGAAAAGGCTTTACGAAAAGCAATAAAAGACGAAAATTATGAGTTAGCTTCTAGTATTCGCGATGAATTGAACAGGCGCAAGAATAGTGAAGAAAGAAAAAAGTAAGACTATCCAACAATGAAAGAAGCACGATACTTTTATGTCCCTAACGCAACCGAAGATAATGAATTGCCAACTGACGAAGCAATTCATGCAATTCGTGTGTTACGATTAAAAATAGGCGATGATATTTTTTTGATAGATGGTAAAGGAAGTTTCTACGAAGCAGTGGTAACTTTAGCAAATTCAAAACACTGTCTTTACAAAATAACCCAAACGTTGGTTCAAAACAAAACTTGGAAAGGACATATACATTTAGCAATTGCTCCAACAAAAGACATAAGCCGTATAGAATGGCTTGTAGAAAAAGCAACAGAGATAGGCTTCGATGAAATATCTTTCTTAAATTGTCAGTTCTCCGAACGCAAAAATCTACGCATAGATAGGATAGAACGTATTGTTATATCGGCAATGAAACAAAGTAGAAAAGCGTGGAAACCCATTGTAAACAATATGCTTTCATTCGAAGATTTTATGCAGAAAGAAGTAACTGGACAAAAATTTATTTGCCATTGTTATAACGAAATAGAAAAAACAGACTTCTTTTCCAATATAAATAATTCAGGTCTATTCGAAGACATAACAGTATTAATAGGTCCTGAAGGCGATTTTTCCATCAACGAAGTACACCAAGCTTTGCAACAACAATATAAAAGTACAACATTAGGAAATAGTCGTTTGCGAACAGAAACAGCAGGATTAGCGGCTGTATTAATGGCAAATTTGGCAAATCGAATCTAACTTTCTTGTTAAGAACTAAGTTTTTAACAGCATTACTAACTGAGTTTTGGCAAATTTTAATTATATTTGCACCATAATTTTATAACGTTATTAAATATTAACATCAAGTTATTATGCAAAAAAGATTGCTTTCTCTTGTTGTAACACTGCTTGTTATATCCGTTTCGGCTATGGCACAGATAACAACATCAGGTATTAGTGGTAGAGTAACATCAAATGGCGAAGAAGTTATTGGTGCTACAGTAACTGCAACACACCAACCTTCGGGTACTATTTATCGAGCTTTGACCAATATAGATGGTCGTTTTACAATTCAAGGTATGCGTGTTGGTGGACCTTATAAAGTAGAAATTTCCTACATTGGTAATCGAACAAAGGTATTCCAAGACGTAACTTTACGCTTAGGAGAGGTAGAAGATTTGTCGTGTAAACTACAAACAGATTCAAAAGAACTGCAAGAAGTTGTTGTTGTAGGAAAGGCTGGAATAAATGGAACGAAGACAGGAGCAGCTCAAAGTCTTTCAGCAAAGCAAATTGCCGAAATTCCAAGTATAACTCACGGTATTGCCGATGTAGCACGATTGAATCCACAACTAACAACATCAAGTAATGGAGCAATGTCGTTCGCTGGAACAAGTAACCGTTATAATTCATTTATGATAGACGGTGCTATGAATAACGATGTATTTGGCCTTACTGCCGATGGATCTAATGGTGGACAGGCTGGTACACAACCAGTCTCTATGGAAACTATTGAGCAAATTCAAATAAATGTAGCCCCATTCGATGTTCGTCAGAGTGGTTTTACAGGCGGTGCTATCAATGCTATTACCAAATCAGGAACAAATAAATTCCACGGAAGTGTTTATGGCTTTGGAAACAATCAGAATCTTATTGGTAACCATTATCCTTATTCCGATGGAACAGGTTATGCACCTAAATATCAAAAACAGCAGGAATATCAATGGGGAATCACATTTGGCGGACCTATTATAAAGGATAAATTATTCTTCTTTGTGAATTATGAAGATGCAAATAAAAAATACCCAAATATAAATGGCTACGGACAAACAGGTTCTCGAGTTCTTAAAGAAGAGGCTGATGATGTGCTTTCTAAAATTAAAGCAATGGCTGCAAAGCAAGGATACGAATATAATGGAGCTTTCGGTAATCCTGATATTTATACCAAGAGCAAAAAGTTTGGTGCAAAAATTGACTGGAATATTAACGACTTCAATAAATTTTCATTCCGTTGGAGCTTAGTAGATGCAAAACAATTAAGTAATGTCAGCAGTGCCTCTTCGTTAAACGACAATCACTATTATTATCCATTCGAGAGTAAAACAAACTCTTTTACAGCAGAATTACAAAGCCGTTTATCTGCTGTTGTTAGTAATGAGGCTCGTGCAAGTTATGTTAGAGTGCGCGATCAACGTGCTGTAACATCGGCAGCACCAATGATATCTCTTCAAGTAACAGGTGGTTCACTTAATATTGGAAACGAGCGTTCGTCTATGGCAAATACTCTTGATCAAGATATTTATACCGTAGAAGATAACCTTACGTGGTATAATGGAAATCATACGTTTACTTTTGGTACACATAACGAGTTCTACAAGTTTGCTAATCTGTTCATTCAAGATGCAAATGGTACTTATAACTTTGCAGACTTAGCGCATTTTAATAAGTATTATACAGACTTTATGGCAGACAATCTTGATCCAAATTATGCTTATTTTAAGCAATATCGTTTTGGAATGGCTAATAAAGAAGTAACAGGAGACCCACGTTGGAAAGCTCCTTTCTCTGCCGGTCAGTTAGGTTTTTATGCTCAAGATAAATGGAATGCCACACCTTCGTTCCAACTTACATACGGCTTACGAATGGAAATTCCTCTTTTCTTCGATACTCCTACAGCTAATACTGGTTTTAATGAATATGCTTCGAAACGAGGCTGGGGTGTCCGTACTGATCATAAATTATCTAGTACTCCTTTATGGAGTCCACGTGTAGGCTTCCGTTGGGATATTAATAACGATCGGCAATTTATTCTTCGTGGAGGCTTGGGTGTATTTACTGGACGTATCCCATACGTTTGGATAAGCAACAACTTTGCTAATACAGGTATTCAAATGTCTAAATATAATGTTTATAATCCTAAAGGACTTAACCTTATCTTCGATCCTAATAAACAATTAGACAATGCCGACAAGCTAAAAGCTTCAACAGGAAATCAAGAAATAAACGTATTTGCCGATAATTTTAAATTTACGCAAACGCTTAAATTTAATCTTGGTTTCGACTTTAAAGCTTTGGGAATAGATTGGACAGCTGAGGCTATCTACTCTAAAACATTGAACGATATTTATTATAAAAACCTTGCTATAGAAGAAACTGGACGAACATTTGGTCAAGAAACTGGATATACCTGGGATAATCGGACTATGTTTGAGCAAACAACAAAGGGTACTCCTTATGCATACGTATACGGATTGTATAATACCAATAAAGGTTATACCGTAAACTTATCACTAAAAGCTGAGAAGCATTTCAACTTTGGTCTCGATCTTATGGCAAGTTACACCTGGACACGTTCTATGAGTGTAAATAGTGGTACCTCTTCAGTTGCAGGAAGCAACTGGATGTTTAATACTACTTATCGTAATCCGAATGATCCTGAACTTGGTTTCAGTGCTTATAATGTACCTCATCGTATTCAAGCAAGTGCATATTATCATGTTGGTTATGGTACACGAAAGCAATGGCAAACTACAGTTGGAGTTATTTATCAGGGACGTAGTGGTTCTCCATACGTTATAGAAATGTATGGTGATATGAATAACGATGGTGCACGTGGAAATGATATTATGTTTATTCCTACCGATGCACAAATAGACCAAATGCACTTTGCACCAACAACTGTAAATAATAGCAAGAATACTTATCCTTTAATAACAAAGGTTTTAGGAACTAACTATAGTGGAAATTTGACAGAAGATCAACAACGTGCTTTATTGAAACAATGGATTGCCGACGACTCTTATATGAGTAAACACCGAGGTGAATATTTCAAGCGCTATGCCGATAATCTAGCTTTCGAACATCACTTCGATGTTCACTTTGCACAGAAATATAGCTTTAAAGTGGGTGGACAAATCAATTCTTTGGAATTAAGCTTCGATATTATTAATATAGGAAACTTGCTCAATAAAGATTGGGGACACACTTATGGTGATGGTTTCGGACGTTATTTCAGTCCATTTAACTATGAAGGCGATGGATTATTTAAGTTTGATGGTACACACGTAAATCGTGATTATGACAGTTATAACAGCCGTTGGCGTGGTCAGATAGGATTGCGTTACACATTCTAGAAATACAATAACTCTAGAAATACAATAACCTAATATGAATAAGAGAAGGAATATCTTTATATTTCTTCTCTTATTTTTGTTAAATAAAGTTATATAATTCTCATAATCAGTATTTTATTTGGTTTATATTATAAACTACATTACTTTTGCAATATAATTAATAAACTAAAGGAGGACTATTATGAAACGATTACTATTATCTATGATTACTTTTGCCGTATGTGCAATTTGTAGTGGTAAAACTGTAACATTATCTATTAATGGAATTAGAGAAACAGAAGGAACGCTTTTAATAATGGTAGAGAATATTGAGGCGACCGACAATGCAGCTAACCCTGTAATGTTGATGGAAGTTGTGAAAGGGCATAAAATGGATATAAAATTTGAAATACCTGAATGGAGTAAGTTTAAAGTGAGTGCCTTTATTGATACAAATGGAAATAAGCAGATTGATAAAGACGAATACGGACGTCCAACAGAAGGTTTTATTCAGCAGGTTTATACAGAAAAAGATATAAAGAAAGGTGTACTCAATGCAAATGTTACCTATTTACAATAAAAGATAAGAATGTATTTTGAGTGAGTTGTTACTGAATGCACTAATCTTTAAAAGAAATACCAATGTTATTTTTGAGTATTATGCTTTCAATGTTCGTATCGTCTTCAGATACCGTGAATGTGTCGAAGGAACATACTTTGCAAGAAGTTGTTGTTGTAGCAAGTAGGATAAGAAATAAAGGTAACAAGATAATTGTGCAAATGCGTGAGGACGAAAACAAAACAATGGACGAAGTTTTGGAGTCTGTTCCTCACGTAACAGTAACGGAGAGTGGTATTAGCATAGACGGAAGAGGGAAAGTGAAGGTTCTTCTCAATGGACACGAGGTGCGAATGGAAGGCGCAGCATTGATAAGTTACTTGCAAAGCTTGCGTTCTTCGGATATCAGCAAGGTGGAAGTCCAGACTATTGCCGATGCTTCGCAAGATGCCAACGTGCAGGGCGGAGTAATAAATATTGTTCTTCGGAAGCAGAAAGATAACGGAGCGAATGGCTCGATAGAAAACCGTTTGAACGTTGCCAACACATTTTTCCGCAACACTGCAGCCGTTTCGGTGTTTTCAAGATGGAACAAAGTAAACCTATATGCTTCGTTTTCCAATCCTATTACGACTAAGGATAACGGAGAAGGTCATATAAAGCGAGTTTTCAACCTACCTTCATACGATTATAATTCTATGAGTAACTATCGCATTCCAGCGAGAGACTATTATTGGAGAGTAGGCGGATTTGCCGATTTAAGCACTCGTTGGAATATCGGAGCAGAGTATGCGTTCACGCTGAACCGTTTGAAAAGAACAACCAACGACCGCACATCTATGCAGACACCAGAGATAAGTATGCACGATGTATTGAGCACTTACACGCAAAAGCTACGAAATCATTTGCATTCTCTGCAGGCAGATGTATCATATAAGGTAGATAATGAAGGCTCAAAAATAAAGTTTTCTACTTCATGTGATGTCAGGCGACTGTGTGGTGATAATGTAAATCTGTTTGAAAACAAGTGCGATTCGAGCAATACAGCATCTATATATAAGGTATTGGCAATGGATTTATCGGTATTCAAACAATTTACAAAGAATAGCAATCTATTGTTTGGACTGAAACACAATGCCATATCGGCAGACAACAATACGCTGTATGGCGGCGTTTCGTCAGACCAGAACGACAACAGTAATGCTGCTTTTGAGCAGAAAGAACGCATATTTGCAGGGTATGCACAGTTTACAGCTGCTTACAAGAAACTGAATTACGAAGTGGGACTGCGATATGAATATGTAGCCACCAAAGAGTTTCCAACGAACATAAAGCGAAATTACAGCGACTTGTTCCCTTACGTTTCGATAGGCTATGACATAGACGAGTACGGCAAATGGAAAGTTATCGCATCGTATTCTCGAAAGATAGCCCGCCCATTGTTCAGTCAGCAGAACCCTACGAAGACGCAGACATCGTTGTTTACTTATACGATAGGCAATATTGCCTTGCGCCCTGAATACGTAAACAGCATTCGTTCGACGTTCGTTTACAACAATGTGTATTCGCTGACGTTGGGCGTTGATATGCACAGCGACCTGATTAGAGAGTTCTCTTTTGAAACACCAGACAACCCTATGGGCAGTTATGTTACTTACATCAACCACCATCAGGAAAACCATTGGTACGCTTATCTAAGCTTGCCTTTCCAGCCTTGCTATTGGTTCAACATAAACTTCAATACGCTTCTGTGCTATCAAACCATTCAGATAACGAAGGGCGAAAGCATAAAAGGACATTTCCTATATATGAACAACACGAAGGCAACTTTCCGACTGCCGCACAATTTCAATGTGGAAGTATCGTTAAACGCCATATCCCGACTGCATTCGGGCAACTCGATGATTAGGTCTTATCAGCGTGTAGACCTACTGTTGTCGAAAGCTTTCAAGCCAAGAGTAAATTTGACGTTGGCAGTGAAGAATGTATTCAACAAGCAGTACGGATTCATTGAAACGCACAGCCGCTATTCCAACTTCTACGATACGATGCAAGGAAGCAACAGTAGGAACATTCAACTTACGCTTACTTACAACTTCGGCAAAGGAAAAGGCGGCAGAAAGCTGAAGCGCGACGACAATGGCGAAGCGGAACGCTTGAACGATTTCAATAAAAACAACAATATAAAGCTATGATTATGAAAGAAAAAGAATTAACAGTAGCAGAGAGTTTGAAACTCATAGAGAGAACGATAGAGCAGAGTAGGAGAGACGTTGCCAAGGCTTCGGCACAGCCGTTGCTTGTTTGGGGCGGATTGGTATTATCTACTTCACTCATCATTTGGTTGCTCATAACGAACACACCGAAGGGAGAAGGCGGTGGCAGTTGGCATTTGCTTTGGATATTGATGTCGCTGATAGGTGGCATATACCAGTACTATTTCAACCGTTCTTGGTCTGTTCCCGACACCATCGTCAGCCGTACCATTGGCTACATGTGGGGTGTATTCGGAATATCGGTGTTTGTTTTGTGGGCTATCAATATATGTGCGATAACCTTTGGCGGCATCTCCGTAAGGCAAATCATACCGATGACGCCAACCATCATTCTGTTTATGGGCTTGTCGGTTGCCGTTACAGGATTGATGATGAATCGCTTGTTCATCTCCATTATTGGTGCGGTGGCGTGTGCGATATGTGCTTACTTCTCACTTGTTAATCAGGGTGTGAACGAATTGCTGTGCATAGCCGTTACAGCCGTGTTCACACTGATAGTTCCAGGTTTATATTTAAAGTTCAGCAATGGTAGATAACGATTTCCTCCCCCTCGACCCTTTGCTGAACAACGAATTGCGTTTGGCAATTATGTCGATACTAATGAGTGCCGACAGTGCCGACTTCACCTACATAAAGAATACCACGAAGGCTACATCGGGCAACATAAGTGTGCAGATAGACAAGTTGGAAAAGGCGAAGTATATAAAGGTGAAGAAAGGCTACAAGGGCAAAGTTCCCCAAACCGTTTGCCGTATAACGCCACAAGGAATACAAGCATTGGCAAACCACGTGCAGGCATTAAAGTCGTATTTGAATTTAAACATATAATGATAGTATTGAAATGAAGCGTTTTTTCTTAATTCTTACATTCGTACAAACATTTATCGGCACAATGAATGCTGGTAACACAGACAATGGGAAACTGAGCAGACAGCAAGCTATTGATGACTTAGATAGTTTAGTTTATATGTTGTGTGAGGTGCACCCCAATGTTTTCTCTGTGTGTACACCTACCGCATTCCTTTCACAAGCGAATACCATCAAGCAAGCATTCCCAGATAGTCTGACCACGCTCGACTTCTATCGGAGTGTTGCACCCTTAGTGGCTGCCGTTGGCGATGGACATACAGCACTTTACTTTCCTTACAAAGATGCTTTCGAAAAAGATATGCCGCGTTTTCCTTTAATGGTTTCAGTTGATGCCAACGATTCTACGATTACTACACGCGGAACCTTGTTCGGCGTTCCTGAAGGAGCGAAGATAGTTTCTATTAATGGGGTAAGCAGCAAGGAAATGATTGAAAAAATGCTACCTTATGCGTCAGGTGAACGGACTTTCTTTAGGCTAACAAATGTGAACAATGGGTTTCTTGCTTGGTTCTATATGTTGTATAATGCTGCTGAATATGACATACAATACATTGAGAATGGCAAAATTGTTAACCGAAAGATGTATAGCGTTTCGTTAGAAGAGAAGCAAAAGGAGATGAAACGTGGTATGAAAGAAGTACCACAGAATGATTTTGCGAGTTACCGCATTATCAATAAAAAAGCTGCTTTAATGACTGTTCCTCACTTTATGAATGCGCAAGAACTTGCAGATGTATGCCGTAAGATGGTGGCAGACTTGAATACACGCCATATTGAGAACCTGATAATTGATATTCGAGATAATGGCGGAGGAACTTCAATGGCAGGTGATACTTTACTTTCATACATTGCAAAAACGCCATTTATGCAGTACGAAAAGGTTTGGACGAAGGTAACACCAATTACGCAAAGGTTAGCACGCCGAAAATACGAACAAGGAGTAAACTTCTATATAATTGATAAGATGACCCAACCGCAAGCCGATGCTGCGCAACGCTTCAGCGGGAAAGTATGGGTACTTGTCAATCATCATTCTTTTTCAGCAGCAGCAAGTTTTGCTTGGACTGTTAAGGCTTTCAGCATAGGTACACTTGTAGGCGAAGAAGCAGGTGGAATGAATATTTCCTATGGCGATGTGGTGGGTTATGCATTGCCACATTCCAAATTACAACTCAGCATTTCTTTCAAACGTTTTTGGCTTTTCGGAGCCGATGAGAACAATATACACGGTGCGTTGCCCGATATAAATGTTGAAAGCAGCAAAGCTTTAGAATCTGTATTGAAGAAGATTTCATATTAGTGCTACACAGGTGTAGTGTGTAAGAAAACAGAAACGATTGTTAGGAAAACTATGAGACGGTTATTAAACACTTTAGGCGTAATAGCACTGCTAACACTGTATTTCGTAGATTGTTTGGCAAGTAACAGAACTACGATTGTACCAAAGTGGATATTGGCGCAAATTGAAGAGACTAAAGCTACAACTGTTAATGCAGACTTTTCGGAGATACTTGCAGATAAACGAGTGCATTATGTTGGTTTTATTGGTACTAATTATCAGAAACTCACGATTGAAATACAACAAGTGTATAAAGCAAATAACCTACAATATAATGTTAGTGGACATTCTGCTGTAAAAGGAAATAAATGCCGTTTCACGGGGAAAATAACTATAATAGAAAACAGAGTATTCACTGAACCAACATATAGTATTGACGATTCGATGCGAGGTAAATTCAAACGGCGTGGTTGTACAATAGCAAGATATAAGTTCAACGAAAAACTTACTGAGAAAGGAAGCGGAATTTTCTCTGGTTATTTATTGTTCTTTTGGTTTGAAACCAATGATAGAACAATTAAATACGATGATATTGACGATTATTCCGATTCGTATTGCAACAATCTTTATTCGGGAACATGGCAAAGCTACAAAACAAAGAAGAGCAAACCTTGTGCATGGGGACAATACAGAATACCCAACAGTGGCGACCTTGATATAGGCGCAGGAGAGTTTTCTGTAAATCCGAAATATATACAGAATGGTTGGATAAATGGCAATGAGTAATTGCCTGCCAAAAAAACACTCTTGTATCTTCATTGTCTGCACACATTTTGTGTTGTGCCAACCTTATAAATTACCTCTGTGTATAGTGTTTGCTGCAATTCTCTCACGTGTTCTATACAATTTATATACGTATGTTCTGTTAGTGCAATACTGGTAAAGTGTTATTACTTACACGTAAGTAAAACTTTATTTACGTGTAAGTAAAACTCTACTTACGTGTAAGTAAAACTTTATTTACGTGTAAATAAAACTCTACAACGCGTAATGTAATAACGTTTATTGCCCATAAAAAGACAACAGAGATATGTAAGAAGCAGAAGAAAGCTATGAGAAAGCTATAGCATCATCGTAGTGCTGTGTTTCTGTGCAAGCCATTTAAGAGCAATTTCCTACATAAACAGTTGAAAATAGTAGGGCTAACAATAGAAGCGCAATAATAGCAATGCAAAAATACATAATGAGAGGTGAGGAACTTAAAAAGATGGTTAAGCGAATAAATTTATAAAAAAACTTGTTCACGATTTTATGTTGTCGTATCTTTGCAGTAAACAAATTGCCTATTTCATAAGATAAAGGTATTATTCGATAATGGCAAATAACTTTTATTAAAGCGTGAACACATTGAACAAATATTCTTTTAGACTTCCTGCAGAATGGGAAAAGCAAAGTGGCATAATGCTAATATGGCCACATAAAGAAACAGATTGGCAACCCTATTTGGAAGAGATAACAGCAACTTATATTGAACTTGCTGATGTTATAACACAATACGAGAAGTTGCTCATAGTAGCACAATATGCTGAAGAAGTAAAAGAACTGCTTGCGAAACATTTGAGAGCAGAACAAATTCATCAAATTATATTTCGTCAATGCGATAATAACGACACGTGGGCAAGAGATGTTGCACCTATTACGTTGCTTCCTATAGCCGAGAATGCAGAAACAAAAATAGGTCCGCATTTGTTAGACTTTTGTTTTAATGGTTGGGGAGAGAAATTCCGGTCAGATAAAGATAACAGCATAAACAGACAACTTTATTTTATGGAAACATTCAATGGCACATTAGAAAACCATAAAGACTTTGTTTTGGAAGGAGGCTCAATAGAGAGCGATGGTAAACATACGTTGTTCACCACAACCTCGTGTCTGAATGCACCACATAGAAATCAGCCCTTAACACAAGAGAATATAGAAAAGCGTTTACTCGAAGTTTTTCCAGATGTGCAGCGCATAGTATGGATAGAACATGGAGAGTTGCAAGGCGACGACACAGATGGGCACATTGATACCATATTTCGTTGTGCGCCAAACGACACATTGCTCTATATAGGTACCGATAACGTGAACGATTCGCACTATAACGATTTAAAGGCTCTCGAAGACCAAGTGCAATCGTTTAGAACCTTAGATGGGAAACCCTACAACTTGTATAAGCTACCTTTGCCCGATGCTATTTACGATGAAGGCGAAAGACTGCCCGCTACCTATGCAAACTTCTTAATACTTAATGGAGCAGTAATTGTTCCTACCTACAACCAGCCAGAAAACGACAAGCAGGCTTTAAATATAATACAGTTAGCTTTCCCTAATTACGATATAATTGGCGTAAATTCACAAACCATTATACGCCAACACGGGTCTATTCATTGTCTAACAATGCAGTTCCCTGAAGGAATCTTATAAGAAACATTTTAGTCCCCCTCAAAACGGAAATATTATGCGAGAATTGAAAATAGGAATGTTGCAGTTGCACAACACAGCTGACACAGAAAAGAATATAGAGAACCTTATAGAAGGCATTAAAGACTTAGCCAAACGCGGAGCAGAACTTGTTGTTTTACAAGAACTGCACAACTCGCTCTACTTCTGTCAAGTGGAAGACGTAGACAACTTTAATCTTGCCGAAACTATTCCAGGTCCATCAACAGAACTTTATGGTGCAGTAGCAAAAGAATGCGGAATAGTGCTTGTAACTTCATTATTCGAAAAACGTGCAGCAGGTCTATATCATAACACTGCAGTTGTATTTGAAAAAGATGGAACCATAGCAGGAAAATATAGAAAGATGCACATTCCAGACGACCCAGCTTATTACGAAAAGTTCTATTTCACGCCAGGCGATATAGGTTTTAAGCCAATCAATACGAGCGTTGGACGATTAGGAATACTTGTTTGTTGGGATCAGTGGTATCCCGAAGCAGCAAGACTAATGGCTTTACAAGGAGCAGAAATCTTAATTTATCCAACTGCAATAGGTTATGAAAGTAGCGATAGCGAAGAAGAACAACAACGCCAACGCGAAGCATGGACCACAGTAATGCGTGGACATGCTGTGGCAAACGGTTTACCAGTGGTAGCTGTAAATAGGGTAGGACATGAGCCAGATCCAAGCCACCAAACTAATGGAATACAGTTTTGGGGCAGTAGCTTCGTAGCTGGTCCACAAGGAGAGTTACATTATCAAGCCTGTACAGACGACGAGGAAAGTATTATTGTGAATATAGACCTTGAACGGAGTGAGAACGTACGACGCTGGTGGCCATTTCTGCGAGATAGACGCATAGACAATTATGGCGATATCACAAAACGTTTTATCGACTAAAATAACAGAAAAGAATGGCAACGATAAGAAAAGCTACCTTAACCGATATGCCCATTGTGCTATCAATAATACAACATGGTAGAGAAAAAATGATAGCATCAGGTAATTCGCATCAGTGGGGGAAATTACACCCTTCTGACGAACAAATAAAAATGGATATAGAGAAAGAAAATAGCTATCTTGTTTTGTCAGACGAAGGCTCTCCTATAGCTACCTTTGCTTTTATAGAAGGAGTAGATTCAACTTATCTGGAAATAGAAGGAAAAGGCTGGTTAAACAACGAACATTATGGCACAATTCACCGCATTGCATCAGTTCCAAACGTTCATGGCATTCTATCTATTGTTATAGAATATTGCTTTCAGAAGGTAAAGAATATCCGAATAGATACGCACGAAGAGAATTTTATAATGCGCAAAGGTTTACAGAAGTTAGGCTTTACGTATTGTGGCGTAATACATTTAGAGAATGGCGAACCACGATTGGCTTTCCAAAAGACTATTGATAACAGCACAAGAAATATGACAGAAAGAGAGAAACAAGAACAAGGATTGCCTTACAACGCATTAGATCCTGAGGTGTTAAAGGGGCTGAGCGAGTGCGAAGAAGAGTGCTTTTACTTAAACCATCTATCACCATCTAAAAGAGAAGAACGCACCGAACGGTTAAGGAAACTGTTGGGTAAGACTGGAAATAGATTTAAAATAATTCAGCCGTTCTTTTGCGACTATGGTTTCAATATAGAAATAGGAGAGAAGTTCTTTGCTAATACCAACCTTGTTATATTGGACGAAGCAAAGGTAACATTTGGCGACAATGTATTCATTGCTCCTAATTGCGCATTCTATACAGTGGGTCATGCTATAGACCCAGATGAAAGAAATGCTGAAATACAATATGCGTATCCAATTAAGGTAGGTAATAATGTTTGGATTGGTGGCAATGTTATAGTTCTTCCTGGTGTTACCATAGGTAATAATGTTGTGATTGGTGCTGGCTCGGTAGTAACAAAGAATATTCCAGACAATGTTGTAGCTGTTGGAAATCCGTGTAGAGTAATAAAGAGAATAGACGTTAAATAAGAAAGCTACGTGCAGAATGAAGAAAGATAATCCATATAAAAAGAAAGATAAATATGTGCAAATAAAGGTACAAAACGATGCACCTTTATTGGAATGGCTATTAGAGAATGTAAAGCAAAGTAAGTCTAAAACAAAAGCCACTTTACAAAATCGTGGTATAAAAGTGAATAACAGAATTGTAACGCAGTTCGATTTTGCTTTGCACAAAGGCGATAAAGTGTTTGTAAGCACAACGAAGAAGAACGACCAATTTCAAAGTAAATACGTAAAGTTAGTTTACGAAGACAGATATTTAGTAGTAGTAGAAAAGGCGCACGGAATACTATCTATGGGAGTTGGGAAGTCATCGCTAAATGTAAAAACTATACTCGACAACTATTTCAAACGCTCTCGTCAGAAATGTACTGCACACGTAGTGCATCGTCTCGATCGTGAAACATCTGGATTGCTCATTTATGCTAAAGATATGGAAACAAGGCAAATTCTTGAACACGAATGGCACAATATGGTTTATGATAGGCGTTATATTGCTATACTTAGCGGTAAAATAAACACCGAAGGCGGAACGATAGCTAATTGGTTAAAAGATAACAAGATGTATGTTACATATAGTTCGCCCATAGACAATGGTGGAAAGTATGCGGTTACACATTTCCATGTTCTAAAAACTACTGATACGCATTCGTTGGTTGAATTTACCTTAGAGACTGGACGTAAAAACCAAATACGTGTTCATGCGGCCGACATCGGGCACCCAGTGTGTGGCGATTCTAAATACGGTAATGGCGACGATCCAATAAATCGCTTATGTTTGCACGCTTATATTCTTTGCTTTTATCACCCCATAACCCATCAGCCTATGGAGTTTAGTACACAAATTCCAATAGCCTTTAAACGTATTTTGGAAAAAGATTAAACACATGGAACATATTGGAAATACATTATATGCCATTCTTTGTTTTATAGTTCTCATCTTCATTATAAAGAAGATTACGAGCTGTGTATTACGAATAATATTGGGACTTTTCCTCTTTTGTGTTATATGCTGGTTGCTAAATGTTTTCGGCATATAATGTTTACCTTATATTATATATAGCCATATAGCTTGTTGTAGTGATATATTTACATAGCATTCATTTGCAATAAAGTACCTCAGATTATCAGGAAAAACCAAGTAAATGTTAGCTACTCTTGTTTTAGATATCTGTTCCGTTCTTCTCAGATATCTATCCCGTTCTTCTCAGATATCTGTAACGTTTGTTTCAGATATCTGAAAGTTGCGAATTAGATATCACAATAAACTACAGCCTTTGTGATATCATATAATAATACCAAAAAGACACTTATTAAGATGAGGCTTATGCTATCTTTTATTCTCCAATATTTTAATTTAAATGCTATTATAAATATCTGACCAATAAAGCGTTCTTCTGGATATAGTTATATAAAAGTAAAATCTATTACAATTATCTTCTTTTGCAAAGTATCTCTACATCTTTTCTACTGAGCCTATTTTTTTTAATGATTATTTAACAATAGTCAGGAACAAATGTTACCTTACCTTAATATCTATACTAATACCTTTGCACCAGAAACTTAATTAAAAACATTATGATAGAAAATAAAATGTTCTGTTTTCAATGTCAGGAAACAGCAAAAGGAACAGGTTGTACCATTAAAGGAGTATGCGGTAAAGAGGCAGAAACCTCAAAGTGGCAAGATTTATTAATAAGCGTTGTGCGTGGTATAGGAACTATTCAACACGCATTAGGTGGAAAGCCATCGAAAGAAGTTGCTGATTATATTGTAGATTCGTTGTTTGCAACAATAACAAATGCAAACTTTGACGATCAGAGTATTTTAAATAAAGTAGATACAGGTTTATCTCTTAAAAAGAAATTGATAGAGGAAGCATCTAATAAGAATATATCACTTCCTGACTATCAAGAAGTTCGTTGGGGTGGAGAAAAATCTGATTATTCAGAAGAAGGAATAAGAGAAGGAGTACTCCGCAACGAAAATCCCGATCTTCGTTCATTAAAAGAGCTAACAATACTTGGTCTTAAAGGTATGTCTGCATACTATGATCATGCTTCTCGTTTGGACGAAACGAACGATGAGATTATAGCATTTATGTGCAAAGCTCTTTCTGAAATTAGCAATCCAAATGCAGATATGGACACACTTATCAGCCTTGTACTCGAAACAGGTAAGTATGGTGTAGATGCAATGGCATTACTCGACAAGGCAAATACAAGTGCGTATGGCAATCCTGAGATTACAAAAGTTAATATTGGTGTAGGTAAAAATCCTGGTATTCTTGTCTCAGGACACGACCTTAAAGATATTGAAGATCTGTTAATTCAGACCGAAGGAACAGGTATAGACGTTTATACTCATAGCGAAATGCTACCAGCTCACTACTATCCTCGTCTTAAGAAATACAAACATCTTGTAGGAAACTATGGTAATGCATGGTGGAAGCAAAAGGAAGAGTTTGCAAGCTTCAATGGTCCAATTATCTTTACAACAAACTGTATAGTTCCTCCTACTAAGAATGCAAATTATGCTGATAGAGTTTTCACAACTAACGCTACTGGTTTTCCAGGTTGGAAACATATTGCTACAGGTAAAGATGGAAAGAAAGATTTTTCAGAGGTTATAGCATTAGCAAAAACTTGTGAAGCTCCACAAGAAATAGAGAAAGGCGAAATAGTAGGTGGATTCGCACATGCACAAGTATTTGCTCTTGCCGATAAAATAGTAGAGGCAGTTAAGAGTGGTGCCATTCGGAAATTTGTTGTTATGAGTGGTTGTGATGGTCGTATGAAGAGTCGCAATTATTATGAAGAATTTGCAAAGGCGTTACCAAAAGATGTAGTAATCCTTACCAGTGGTTGTGCTAAATATAAATACAACAAGCTAAATCTTGGAGACATCAATGGAATTCCACGAGTATTAGATGCAGGACAATGTAACGACTCATATTCTTGGGCGGTAGTTGCACTCAAGCTGAAAGAAATATTTGGTGCAAATGACATTAACGACTTACCAATATTCTTCAATATTGCATGGTATGAACAGAAAGCTGTTATTGTTCTTCTAGCACTGCTCCATCTTGGGGTGAAGAATATACATATAGGTCCAACACTTCCTGCCTTTGTTTCAGAAAATGTTCTAAAGGTTTTAATAGATAACTTTGGACTTGCTGGTAATGGAACGGTAGAAGAAGATATTCAGAAATATATTCTTTAGAATAAATTAAGTCCCTCGATATTTTGTCGAGGGACTTTTCTTATTATCACTACAATAAAAATCCATATAATACGTTAATCTTATAAATTGAATAATAATGGAAGTATCAATGTACGAGACACTCGCCAGTAGTCCTTTTTTCAATGGATTAACCGCTAAAGAGATACAAGCAATACTACAAACAGTAAATTACAAGATAGTGGAGTATCCTGCAAAAGAAATATACACACTTGCAGGAATGCCATGCAAGTATGCCGATTTTATTCTTAAGGGCGAGTTAATATCACGAATGACAGGCTTATCTGGGAAGCAAGTCCAAATAGATCGTTTAAAGGCGTGTATTTTAATAGCTCCAGCCTTTATCTTTGCAAAAAATAATGCAATGCCAGTTAGTGTTGAAACAGCACAACACACAACGATTATGCGTATGATGCCATCAGAGCTTAAGCATTTAATAGATTCAAATGAGCGTATACGTATGAATTTTATTCAGCTTCTTTCCTCAATCAACGTGTTTCTCACTCAGAAACTTCGTATGTTATCTCTTCTTACAGTTCGAGAGAAAGTAGCTTACTTTTTAATGAAAGTAGCAAAAGAGCAGCAAAGTCGTACAATTAAATTAAGTAACACTCGTCAAGAAATTGCCGATACATTTGGAATACAAAAGTTTTCATTGTTGCGATGCCTTTCTGAATTTGAGGATAATGGAGCTATTAAGATAGATGGCAAACAGATAACAATTCTCAACTCAGATAAAATGAAATAGACCTTGATAAAATGTTTTATCAAGGTCTATAAAATTAAAAGTTTATATTTCCTTATAATCTTCTTTGAGTTACGAATAGTTGTATCGTACCTAAATATATGCAATTACATTTCCCAACCAATAGCTGAAGCACCTAAAACAGCAGCAGCTGCATCGTCAAGCGAGCTTACAAGGAACTTTACATTATCTTTGTAAATTGGTAATACATATTTCTGATATGCTTCTTTAATAGGATTCATCAGTAAATCGCCTGCTTTAGTTAATCCTCCAAAGAAAACAAATGCCTCAGGTGATGTAAATGCTGCAAAATCAGCACAAGCAGCTCCAAGCATATCTCCTGTGAAAGCAAAGATATCTAATGCCATCTTATCACCTTTTCCTGCAGCAATCGAAACATCAAGTGATGTTATTTCCTCGTGGTCTATCTCGCGAAGCAATGATGGCTCGTTTGATTTCTGAAGAAATTCACGAGC
Source organism: Prevotella pallens ATCC 700821 (assembly GCF_000220255.1). GTDB lineage: Bacteria > Bacteroidota > Bacteroidia > Bacteroidales > Bacteroidaceae > Prevotella > Prevotella pallens. Next base: position 1,540,160 of record NZ_GL982513.1, on the reverse strand, counting down.
AGTCCGTGCAACTCCAGTAGCAGAACAATAAGTTTCCAAACAACCCTTTCTACCACAACCACAAAGACGTCCACTATCATCGCGTACCATTATTGTATGTCCAAGTTCGCCCGCAAAACCATCAGAGCCATAAACCATTTGTCCATTTACAACAATACCAGATCCAACTCCTGTACCGAGAGTAATCATAATAAAATTCTTCATACCTCTAGCTACTCCGTATTGCATCTCACCAATTGCTGCAGCATTCGCATCATTGGTTAATCCGACAGGAATACCTAAACGGTCTGAAAACATATCTGCCAATGGTACTACACCTTCATGTCCCCAAACTAAATTTGCAGCGTGTTCAATAGTTCCACGATAAAAATTACCATTCGGAGCTCCGATACCCATTGCTTGTATTTGGCTAATACCGCCTACCTTTGTAATGATTGGCTTTAACACTTCAATTCCTGCATCTACAAAATCTTCAACAGTTTTATAACTTTGAGTCTTTATAGAAGAGGTAGAAAGCACTTGTCCACGTTGGTCTACTATTCCAAAAACAGAATTAGTACCCCCTAAGTCTAATCCTATAACGAATGATTTCGGCTCTTGTACATCCATCTTCTTTTTTATATTATATTTAGTTTAATTTGTGGGACAAAGTTATTAAAAAAGCGGAATATGGCAAACTTTTAATTGGTAAATTTGCTTATTCCATATAATTTTCGCAATTTTGCACCAAGTTATGAATATGCTTCTCCTAATCCAATTAGATATACTCGATTTTATATTTAAAGGTATATTAATCGGTATTATTGCGTCTGCACCAATGGGTCCAGTTGGTATTTTGTGTATTCAACGAACTTTAAATAAAGGCAGGTGGTATGGATTTATAACTGGTGTTGGTGCTGCTATAAGTGATATTATTTATGCACTTACTGTCGGACTCGGTATGAGTTTTATAATGGAACCACTACAAGATCCAACTAATCAGTTTGTTTTGCAAATCTCTGGAAGTGTTATCTTGATGCTTTTTGGTGTTTATTGCTTTATGTCTGATCCAACAAAAAAAATGCGCAAGGGGGGTAATACAAAGGGAACACTCTTTCATAATGGACTAACTGCTTTCCTTGTTACTTTCTCTAATCCATTAATAATCTTCTTGTTTGTTGCTACTTTTGCACAATTTGCTTTTATTCAACCGTCTCGTCCTGTTGAAATGGGCATTGGTTTAGCTTCTATTCCTATAGGAGCTTTAATTTGGTGGTATGGTCTTACGTGGCTTGTAAACAAGATACATAACATCTTTGATATGAGTGGTATTCTGATTATTAACAAGATTATAGGATCGATAGTTATTATTTTCTCACTTATAATGCTAATAGGTACAGTGTTTAATTTGTATCATTTACCTTCTTATTATTAACTTTTATGCTTATTGCTAAAGAACTACGAAAGAAAAGTATTGCTGAATATCTATTGTATATGTGGCAAATAGAGGATATTATACGTGCTTATCAATGTTCTCTAATGAAAATTCGCAGAGAGTATATAGATAAATTCGATTATACAGATGTGCAGAAAGATGAAGAGGAAGATTGGTTTGGCGACCTTATAAGAATGATGAATCAAGAAGGATGTAGAGAAAGTGGACATTTGCAAATAAATAAAGTGGTAATGCAATCGCTTAATGAACTCCACGCACAGCTACTAGCCTCATCTAAATTTCCATTCTATTCTGCAGAGTATTATCGTGTATTGCCTTTTATTGTAGAACTTCGTGGAAAAACGAAGCAGGTTGCTGATAGAATGGCGCGCAAAAACGAACCTAATTTAAAAGAGATTGCTGCCAATCTTGGGCATAGCGAGATAGAAACTTGCTTTGATCTTCTTTACGGCGTAATGATGCTTCGACTGCAAAAGAAGGAAATTAGCCATGAAACAGAAGTAGCATTAAAAGAAATAACAACGCTCATTGGTATGCTTTCAGACTATTATCTGAAAGATAAAACTGAAGGATTACAATTTGAAGATTAAAAAAAAGAAATATGAACATATTAGTTACAGGTGCAAACGGTATGCTGGGAAATACCATTCAGGTGATAGTGAAGAACAGCAACGACCATTATATTTTTACTGATGTATGCGATGGCTATCAAAAACTTGATATTACGGACCTTGACGATATACGTAAAATAGTAAAGGAACATAATATAAAATGTATAATAAATTGTGCGGCGTGGACAAACGTTGATGCTGCAGAAACTGCTGGCAACATTGTAGAAACGCTCAATGCCACTGCTCCAGAAAACTTAGCAAAGGCTATGAAAGAGGTTGATGGACTGTTGGTACACATCAGCACCGATTATGTTTTTGGCGGAGACCCATACAACACACCTTGCAAAGAAGACCAGAAAGGCACACCAACAGGTGTTTATGGACTAACGAAACTACACGGCGAAGAGAAAATTAAAGCTATCGGAGGAAAATACATCATTATAAGAACTGCATGGCTATATGGTGAATTTGGTAAGAATTTTGTAAAAACAATGATGAATCTTACTGCCACGAAGTCCGAACTGAAGGTTGTGTTCGACCAATGTGGTACGCCAACTTACGCTGTAGATCTAGCCAATGCAATTTTCAATATCGTTGAAAACAGAAAATACGAAGGTAAAACAGGTATATATCATTTTTCGAATGAAGGAGTTTGTAGCTGGTACGACTTTGCAAAGCAAATTGCAAAACTAGCCGGCAATACCAACTGCAACATTCAGCCGTGTCATAGCAACGAGTTTCCATCGCCTGTAAAACGTCCAGCTTATTCTGTGTTCGACAAAACAAAAATAAAAGAGACCTTTGGCACAAATGTCCCTTATTGGGAAGATAGTTTGGAGAGATGTATGGAAAACTTGTTGAGAGAAGCATAAAAACAATAGTTGCTCACGAAAGACAATGAATAATATTCCTATGAACGAAATAGAACGTAGAAGAACCTTTGCTATTATTTCACACCCTGACGCTGGTAAAACTACTCTTACAGAGAAGTTTCTTTTGTTTGGTGGACAGATACAAGTGGCAGGGGCAGTTAAGAATAACAAGATAAAGAAGACGGCAACTTCCGACTGGATGGATATAGAAAAACAACGTGGTATTTCTGTTTCCACCTCAGTTATGGAATTCGATTACGAAGGCTATAAGGTGAATATATTAGATACACCAGGACACCAAGACTTTGCAGAAGATACTTATCGAACACTTACTGCTGTTGATTCAGCTATTATTGTGGTGGATTCTGCAAAAGGTGTAGAAACGCAAACAAGAAAACTTATGGAAGTGTGCCGAATGCGTAACACTCCTGTAATAATTTTCATAAACAAGATGGACCGTGAAGGTCGTGAACCGTTCGACTTACTTGATGAACTGGAAGAGGAATTGCAAATAAGTGTCCGCCCACTTTCTTGGCCAATAGGACAAGGACAACGTTTCAAAGGAGTTTATAACATATACGAACAGAATCTAAACTTATTCACGCCAAACAAGCAACGTGTAACAGAAAAGGTAGAAATTAAATTGGACAATGCCGATTTAGCTGCTCATATTGGAGACGATGCTGCAGAACAATTGCGTGCCGACCTTGAACTGGTTGATGGGGTATACCCTGAATTTAATCTCGAAGCATACCGTTCAGCAAAGGTTGCACCTGTTTTCTTTGGTTCAGCACTGAATAATTTTGGTGTACAGGAACTACTGAATTGTTTCGTTCGCATTGCACCAAGCCCCAAACCTACTATGGCTGAGGAACGACTGGTTGAGCCTGAAGAGAAAAAGTTTAGTGGTTTTATATTTAAAATCACTGCAAATATCGACCCTAACCATCGTAGTTGTATTGCATTTTGTAAGATTTGTTCAGGAAAGTTTGAGCGCAATCAGCCTTATCTACATGTAAGAAACGGCAAAACACTACGTTTCTCATCGCCTACACAATTTATGGCGCAACGTAAAAGTACTGTCGATGAAGCATATCCAGGTGATATAGTAGGCTTACCCGATACTGGCGGTGTATTCAAAATAGGCGATACTCTTACCGAAGGAGAACAATTGCACTTTCGAGGACTACCTAGTTTCTCACCCGAACTGTTTAAATACATAGAGAACGATGATCCTATGAAAGCCAAACAATTTCAGAAAGGTTTGGAACAACTTATGAACGAAGGTGTAGCACAGCTATTCATCAATCAGTTCAACAATCGTAAAATTGTAGGAACCGTAGGACAACTTCAGTTCGAAGTAATACAATATCGTTTGGAACACGAATACAACGCCAAGTGTAGATGGGAACCTGTACACCTACACAAAGCTTGTTGGATAGAAGCAGAAAATGCCGAAGCACTCGAGAACTTCAAGAAACGTAAATATCAGTATATGGCAAAAGATACAGAAGGACGAGATGTGTTTCTTGCTGATTCTGGCTATGTGCTCAGTATGGCACAACAAGATTTTGAAGATATAAAGTTCCACTTTACTAGCGAATTTTAGTGAATAGGTATTGATTATAATGCCTATTTAAGGCTAAGTAGTCTGCCTTATTATATAATAAATTTTCGTTAAAATAAAAAGTATTAAACTACTATTCCCCCTATCGAATATGGCGTTGCATATAAAGAGATGCAACGCCATATTTATTTTATATAGCTGGTTTTTGAAGAGAATATAAACAGCATCTACTTTTACGTATAGATTAAATAGAGTGTATAAGAAGTATAGAAAATTCACCCAGATGTTAGTAGCTCTTCTTTCAGATATCTATTACGTTCGTTTCAGATATCTGTCAGTTGCGTTTTAGATATCTGTCAGTTGCAAATTAGAAATCATAACAAACTACATCCTTTGAGACGTTTATTTCTCCTTATTTTACTAGATAATTTTTGGTTATATTAGCTACTTCTGTAGACGCTTTCTTATTATGCCTACTGAATAGTTAAACACAAGTTTAAAACCTATGTTGGAATAATAAACTCCTGGTCCTACTATATTATATTGCTTGAGCGGAATTTATTTAAATGCAAATTATGAATTCCTTTATTCTTCAACATTTTATTTTTAATACTGTTATAAATATCTGAATAATAATGTGATATTTCAATATTAGTGCATATAAGTAGAATTTCTTATACTAACTCTTTTATCTCCATCGCTTTTCTAATGTATCTATTTTACTCACCAATGGCCTATTTATGTTGAATGAGTTCTCTCTAATATTGTAGAAAGAATCTATTCTCGTATGTAGCTAAATGAACATCATTATTTAAGATAAAACTCATCTGTTAATTCTCTATACCATTCCGATTTCTTTCCATTACAATCTTGCAAGCATTCTGTTGTTGAGTAGTATTCGCTTGGAATCTTTCCTAATTCTATTAACACCCGTTTAGGGTGTTTGTAAGGAGTGGTCTGTATAAATATTTTTTTTAAGACTGAAAATCCATTTGAAATAGCCTCAGGTTCTATAATATGATACGAATCAATAGGAAGAATTAAAGAAAAGAGTCCACTTGATGAAAGTAGTTTATAGGCTGATTTTATAAGAACATTGAAGGGGAGCGTGTCAGTGTGTCTTGCTATGGTTTTATTTTTATTTCGATTTTTCATTGAATTTTCAAAATAGGGCGGATTACATACTATAGCATCATATAGACCTTGTTTTTCAGAATAATTCTGCAACGAACAATGTTTAACGGTAATTTGTTCTGCAAATGGAGAACTTTCTACATTTCTCTTTGCTTGCATTACAGCCCTTGCATCTATTTCTATGGCATCAATATGAGAAGAAGAAAATCGTTGCGCTAGCATTAAAGCTATTAATCCAGTTCCTGTTCCAATATCAAGAATATATTTGCCTCCAGTTGCCCAACTCCCTAACAGAACACCATCAGTTCCCACTTTCATAGCACATTCATCTTGTTCTATATGGAACTGTTTAAAAGTAAAGCCCATTTATATATTTAGTTTTCGTAGTATTGTTTTATTCAGAGCCTGAAACTTCCTACCTTGTTTATTTAAATTGGAACGAATTAAATCAATATTTGAGAATAATTGCGAGAAAGAAGTTTGTATCATATTGGGCTTTCGTTTATCCTTGTGTTCTTTCGGATTAACAACAACTTTAATTCCTCGTGGTACAATCTTAATATCAACATCGTTTCCTGCCATAATCGGGTCGCCATCAAAATGTATTACGCCTTCTTTTTTTCTATGGATATGAATATGTTTTGCTTTGAATGTTTTTATCTTGGAACTTTTATTGAGTGTTTTATTGAACATCTCTATTGCTACTTGTGGTGCATCGAGTATATCAAAAGGTTCCATAATAATAATATCCAACATGCCATCGCTCATTGACGCTTGTGGTGCAATATAAGCATTATTTCCATATTGCGATGCATTTGCTACCGATACAAGGAATGCTTTGTAATGGTGAGTTCCTTCATTATCTTCAATATCGTATGTTTCGGGTTCGTATTTTAATCCCTCCTCCAATACTTTCTGAACGTATGTTATAACACCTCGTTTACCAGCTTCTGCAAATTTCATAGAAATGAAAGCATCAAATCCCATTCCACAGGTACAAAAGAATGGCATATCGTTAATTATACCATAATCTAATTTATGAATACATGCTTGATTTAATATTTGAAGACTTCCTTTTACGTTCACAGGAATATCCAAGTGCCGAGCAAGTCCATTGCCAGAGCCAACTGGAATAATTCCCAATGCAGTGTCTGTATTAATAAGTGCTTTTCCTATTTCGTTTACAGTACCATCGCCTCCAACGGCAACAACAATGGTAAACTTGTCTTTTACAGCCTGTTGTGTTAGTTTTGTAGCGTGTCCTGCATATTCTGTATATACAATCTGGTAATCGAATAAATTCTTGTCAATGCATTTATCAATTAATTCTGGAAGAGAATCCTTTTTGCCTATTCCAGACTTAGGATTTATAATGAATAGAATTTTAGCCTTCATATATCACGTTTTGTTTTCTTGCGAAGAATTAAACAACAAAATTACATATTAATTAGTATCCCATCATTGTTTTATAGTGAAAAAACTTTAATTCGTTAATCAATTAATAATTAATGCAATATTTCAGTAAAAAATTGTATCTTTGCAGCCTAAAGAAAAACGTAGCTTAGCTACACCTAATTTAAATATGGGACAGTTACAAGAAAAATACAAGAGTTACCGTGATCCGCAAAAGTTTATGAAAATGGGTGTATACCCATATTTTCGCGAAATCACAAGTAAGCAAGGCACTGAAGTAACCGATATAGATGGACATCACATATTGATGTTTGGCTCTAATGCTTATACGGGTCTAACAAACGATCCAAGAGTTATCGAAGCTGGTAAAAAGGCCTTAGACAAATATGGTTCTGGATGTGCTGGTAGCCGATTCCTGAATGGTACATTGGACTTGCATGTACAATTGGAAGAAGAACTTGCAAAGTATATGCATAAAGACGATGTTCTTTGTTTCTCTACAGGATTTTCTGTAAATTCAGGAGTTTTAGCAACAGTAGTTGGACGTGGTGATTATATTATTTGCGATGACCGTGACCACGCTAGTATTGTAGATGGACGACGCTTGAGTTTTGCTACGCAACTACATTATAAGCATAATGATATGGAAGATCTTGAGCGAGTATTACAAAAATTACCTCAAGATGCTATAAAACTTATAGTTGTTGATGGTGTATTCTCTATGGAAGGAGACCTTGCTAACCTCCCAGAGATAGTACGATTGAAACATAAGTATAATTGTTCTGTTATGGTCGATGAGGCTCATGGATTGGGCGTTTTTGGTAAGCAGGGTAGAGGAGTTTGTGATCATTTTGGTTTGACAGACGATGTTGACCTTATTATGGGAACATTCTCAAAGAGTTTGGCTTCTATTGGTGGGTTTATTGCTGCTGATAAAGATACTATAAACTTCTTACGACATACATGTAGAACTTATATTTTCTCTGCTAGTAATACACCTGCAGCAACAGCTGCTGCCTTAGAGGCTTTACATATTATTCAAGCTGAGCCAGAACGACAAGATCATTTGTGGGAAGTTACAAATTATGCATTGCAACGTTTCCGTGAAGAAGGTTTTGAGATAGGTGATACTGCTAGTCCTATAATTCCACTTTATGTACGCGATATCAATAAAACGTTTATTGTAACAAAGTTGGCTTACGATGCAGGCGTATTTATTAATCCTGTTATACCACCCGCATGTGCTCCACAAGATACACTCGTAAGATTTGCACTTATGGCAACACATACGAAAGAACAAGTTGAGCGTGGCGTTGTAATTCTAAAGCAGATTTTCCAAGATCAAGGTATTATTAAATAGTGTTGTAGAGTTATACTCGCAATTCTTCCAAATAAAAGGGCTTGTAATCGTTGTTGTTGTCGATTACAAGCCCTTTTACTTTATAACAAATATGGTGTCAGCAATAATTCGTAGATAATTGTAAGTTATCTTTTTGTTTAATATAAATCAATGGCTAGAAACCCTGAAGTTATGGCTTCAGGGCACTTCTAACAACTGATAAATTATATTTGTTTTATTTCAAGTTCTTCACAAACCATTCTGTAATTTGTCGGAAGAGATGGTTACGTGTGTTACCACCGAAAATACTATGATTGCGGTTCGTATAGAAGTTTTCTTTGAAATCTTTATCTGCTTGCACTAATGCTTCTGAATATTCGTAAGCATTCTGAATATGCACATTATCATCGGCAATACCATGACAGATGAGTAATTTAGCATTCATTTTAGATGCACGTTCGATAGGGTTTACAGCATATCCATCAGGATTTTCTTGTGGTGTACGCATATAACGCTCAGTATAAACAGTATCATACCAACGCCAATTAGTTGGTGGAGCAACAGAAACACCTGCTTTAAAGGCATTGCGTCCTTCACTTAAACTCATTAAAGTATTGAAACCACCAAAGCTCCAGCCCCATATACCAATATTATTAGCATCAACAAATGGTTGTTTTGCTATCCAAAGAGCAGCCTCAACCTGATCTTTTGATTCTAAATCACCTAATTTAAGATAAGTACATTTCTCAAATTCCGAGCCACGGGCACCAGTTCCACGTCCATCAACACAAGCGACAATAAATCCCTGCTGTGTAAGATACGATTCGTAAATGCCACCAGCACCCATTGCACCAAGTGTCCAACGATCTACAACCTGCTGACTTCCAGGACCACTGTATTGGTAAAAGATGACAGGATACTTCTTATTAGGGTCGAAATTCTTAGGCTTTACTATCCATCCATTCAGTTGAACACCTTCAGAAGTAGTGAACTTGAAGAAATCACGAGTGGGCAAATCATATTTAGCCATATCCTTTATGAGGGCATCGTTGTTGAGAACTTCTCGTACAATATGTCCTTTATTATTGTAGATAGCGTATGAATACGGAGAGTTTCTGTCGCTCCAATTATTCAGGAAGTACTTATAATCGCCAGAGAACACAGCAGAATTCCAACCATCCTTTGTTGTTAAACACGTTACTTTTCCATTCTTGTCGGCTACATATATTTCACGTTGCATTGGTGTTTTTACAGCTGCTTGAAAATAAGTTTTACCTGTAGTTTCATCAAAGCCATAGACTTCATCAACATCATACTTTCCTTTTTCTATTTGGCGAATAAATCTTCCATCAATATTATAAAGGTATAAGTGCATATGGCCATCGCGGTCAGAGGGGAAAAGTATATAATCGTTCATTACACGAATACCTCCCATAGCTTCTTCTTTAACATATTTATTTGCATTCTCTTTTATAAGCAAGTTACATTCACCTGTAGTTGGGTTTGCTTTGTAGAGGTTTAGCTCGTCTTGATGGCGGTTCATCGTATAAATAATAATACGGTCGGCGAATTTAGTAGACTTTATCCGTGGGATGTAACCATCAGAATCGAGTGGAAAATTATAAGTGATAGTATTTCCTGATTCTAATGAATAAGCGTGAACAGATACTTTCGAGTTTTCTTCTCCAGCTTTTGGATATTTGTAAGAATACAGACCTGGATAAACAGCATACTGTTTGAATGTAGGTTTCGCACCTTCAAACATTTGTAATGAATAGGTTTTAACTTTTGATTCATCGTAACGTATCCAACTTAAAGTCTTGCTATCGGCACTCCATGCCAATGCATTATTAAAACCAAATTCCTCTTCATTCACCCAATCAGGCACTCCGTTGATTATTTCATTGAACTTTCCATCGGTTGTTATTTGCTTTTCAGTAGTTCCATCGGTGATAAAGATATTATTGCTGCGTACAAATGCAATATACTTTCCATTTGGAGAGAAGGTTGGAATTTGTTGTGGACCATCTTTCGATAGTGTCTTCAGAGATTTATTCTTTACATCATATAGAAGGAAATCTGCAGTAAAGGAACGGCGATAAATTCGCTTTGTATCTGTTTGAATAAGAATAAACTGCCCATCGCCTGTAATTTCATAATCTTCTATTGACTTTAGATTGGAATCATGATACTTGGTAAAGTCGAAAAGTACACCTGTTTCTTTACCAGTAACAAAAGAGTAGGCTACTATTTTCTTTCTATCCGCAGAAATTTGCGCATAATCCGATGTTCCTCTCAATGGGTTAATACCAGAAATAGTCTTAGCTGCGAAAGCACCTTTCGTCATATCTTCCAACTTAAGAGGCTCATTCGCAAACGTATGAACAGACGTTGCTACTAACGCTGCACACATAAGAAGTATTTTTTTCATTGTATATTAAATTGATTTAGTACAGCAAAAGTACAAAAAAAGAAGTAAATTTGCAAAACAATGGAACAATACTATAATGATTTTGGTACTTGGATAAGAAAACAACTACCTTTTAGAGTGCAGAAAATTTCTATAGATGCAGGATTTACTTGTCCTAATCGAGACGGGAAAATCGGTGTTGGTGGTTGTATATTCTGTGATAATAAGAGCTTCAATCCATCTTATTGTAGTCATAGAAAGAGCATAACAGAACAGTTGGAAGATGGTAAACACTTCTTTGCGAAGAAATATCCAGATATGAAATATTTAGCTTATTTCCAAGCATATACAAATACATACGATAAAGTGGATAAGCTAAAACTGCTTTACGAAGAGGCTTTACAAGTAAAAGATGTTGTTGGTATTGTAATAGGCACACGGCCTGACTGTGTTAGCAACGAATTGTTAGATTATTTGGAAGAATTGAATAAAGAAACATTCCTTATCGTAGAATACGGTATTGAAAGTTGTAACGATGAAACTTTGCACTATATAAACCGTGGGCACAACTTTGCATGTACACGCAAAGCAATAGAAAAAACCGCGGAAAGAAATATTTATGTAGGTGGGCACGTTATAATGGGACTACCTGGTGAAGATGCTTCGGAAAGCCTGAGACAGGCTCCCATCATATCATCGTTGCCACTGACGATGCTCAAAATACACCAAATGCAGATTATAAAAGGCACGAGATTAGCGAAGATATACAAAGAAAAACCTTTTCATTTATATACTGTTGAGGAGTATATTGACCTTATCATAAAATATATAAGACTATTGAGAAGAGATTTAGTATTAGAGAGGTTTGTAACTCAGAGCCCATCAGAAATGCTGGTTGCACCGAAATGGGGACTAAAGAATTATGAATTTACTAACTTATTGAATAAAAGATTGAGAGAAGAAGGATTACAATTGAAAGTATAAATAGTTATAATGTGGTACTTTATTAAATATGATATTGCGCATAAGATGTATGATATAAACTGAAACTATCAATAAAATATACTTTATTATAAAAATGGAATTGTAGACCGCTACTCTTGTTCGTTTTATGGAGATAAATCTACGAGTAGTAAGTCAAGTTTCTTAAAAAAGGTATAGTATAATTTTTCTTACTCAATAAAAAAACGTAATTTTGCCTAATATAATATTTTTCTAAATCATTTTGGGTCTATTTGGGCTCTCTGAATTTTACTAACATGAGAAAGAACATTCTATTTTTGCTCGCAATAGTTCTATGTTGGAACAGCAGCAGCATTGCAAACTGTTTTTACAAATCGTCCAAGCGAAATGTAAAAGCGGTACAAACCCCCGAGATTAATTATTTGAATTTCTTGTATAAGTATATGGCTTTGCCAGACAAGACCGATTACAGTAAATCTTTTTATGCAGAAAATGTTGCACTATCGTTGCAGGCACGCCGTGAAATGCCGTGGGGAAGAACTGTACCCGAACGCGAGTTTAAGCACTTTGTACTACCTGTTCGTGTAAATAATGAGAATTTGGACGATAGTCGAAAAGTTTTTTATGCAGAACTGAAAGATCGAGTTAAAAATCTCTCAATGAAAGATGCTATTCTCGAAGTGAACCATTGGTGTCACGAAAAGGTAACTTATCGTCCAACTGATGGGCGCACAAGCAGTCCGTTAGCTTCAGTTTGTACAGCGTATGGCAGATGTGGCGAAGAGAGCACCTTCCTTGTTGCAGCACTCAGATCGGTTGGTATACCTGCGCGCCAAGTATATACGCCACGTTGGGCACATACCGATGATAATCATGCATGGGTTGAAGCGTGGGCAGATGGAAAGTGGTATTTCCTTGGAGCATGCGAACCAGAACCTATCTTGAATTTAGGTTGGTTTAACGAAAGTGCCTCTCGAGGTATGCTTATGCACACAAAAGTATTCGGTGATTATGATGGCCCAGAGGAAGTAATGAGCAAGACTCCGCTCTATACAGAGATAAACGTAATAAGCAATTATGCACCTACAGCTAATGTTAAAGTAGTTATTGTAGACGAGAAAGGCAAACCCGTAAAAGACGCAAAGGTTGAATTTAAACTATACAACTATGCCGAATTCTACACTGTAGCACGAAAGACGACAGACTTTAATGGTGTGGCTACGCTTACTGCTGGTAAGGGCGATATGATTGTTTGGGCATCTAAAGATGGAAAGGTTGGTATTGATAAGGTTTCGTTTGGTAAAACAAAGGAACTAAACCTTATACTAAAGCGTAACGGATTGCCTCAAACAAAGGCTTGGGATATCACACCGCCACCTGTAAGTACAGTTCTTCCGAATGTAACTGATGCGCAACGGGCTGAGAATACAAAGCGTTTGGCTTATGAAGATTCTATTCGTCAAGCATACGAAGCTACAATGAAAGATAAGTCGCGTGGCAATTATGCTACTATTCAGACTTTCTTGCGTGAGGCAAAAAATAAAGAAATGGCACAGCGCCTTTTAAATGTTATTTCGGAAAAAGATCTTCGTGATGTGCAGTTGGCAGTGTTAAAAGACCATGAAGTAGCTAAAACTGATACCTCAGAACTCTACTGTAAGTACGTAATGAATCCACGTGTAGAGATAGAATGGCTTTCTCCTTATCGTCATTTCTTAGCAAGAAAGATGGCAGGTATAAGGTCGCCACAAGCTCTTATAGATTGGTGTAAAACAAATATTGCTATCGATGAGACACACAATCCGCAACGATTGCGTATGTTGCCTATGAGTGTCTGGCGTGATAGAAAGACTGATAAATTAGGTAGAGCAATTTTCTTTGTGGCTGCTGCTCGAAGTTTAGGTTTTCCTGCTCGTATTAATGAAATTAATGGAAAACTACAATACAATGCTAACGGAGCTTGGATTGATGTGGAGTTTGATGGTAAACAGGCGGAAAAGAGTGTACCAAAGGGGACATTATTGTTAGTATACAAACCCACGAAATATAACGATAATCCTAAATACTATAGTCATTTTACCATAAGTAAAATAGAAAATGGCGTTGCACAGCTTCTTACCTATCCAGAAACAGCTACATGGAAAGACGATTTCTCTAAAGGAACGGAGCTAGAAGAGGGAACATATATGCTTATAACAGGCACGCGTATGGCAAGTGGCCAGGTTTTGGCTGAAACTCAATTATTCACGATAGAGGCAGGCAAAGATACTCGTTTAGTGTTTACTATGCGCGAAGACGACAATGCTGTACAGGTAATAGGTAGCTTTAATGCAGAAGATATATACCACGATAGGGCTACCAACAGCGACAAGAGCTTGCTGTCTACGGCAGGAAGAGGCTATTATATGGTGGGCATTGTTGCGCCGAACCAGGAGCCAACCAACCACACATTGCGCGATATCAGTACATATAAGACACAGTTTGAGAAGTGGGGTCGTAAGATGATATTCCTTTTTGAAGATGCCGATAATTTGTCTCGCTTCAACTTTAAGGAGTTCGACAATTTGCCTTCTAATGTTGTTTGGGGTACAGATATAGATAAGAAGATTGTAAGCGAAATACGTGAACAATTGAAGTTGATAAGCCCTTCGCTTCCAATTTTCATTATTTGCGATAGCTTCAATCGTGTTGTATACGTACAACAAGGTTATACTATTAATATAGGTGAACAGATTTTGAAGGTTATAGGAAAACTTTAGAAGATTATTCTATTTAATTATATAATAATAGTAAAACACCAATCTTATAGTGCTGAATACTAAGATTGGTGTTTTGTTTATATGTTTATCTTAATCCACAATATTTTGATGTAGTGATAATATTTTTTGTTTGATTATCACATATATCATTCAATAGCTTTCGTGAATTATAAAATAAAACTATAGAGATTGTTGTTCGTTATGATATCTAATTTGCAACTGACAGATATCTAAAACACAACTGACAGATATCTAAAACACAACTGATAGATATCTGAAACGAAGTAACTATATTTAATATGTTTTTTTCTGATTTTACTAGACACTTTTAAGTTATTTTCTACTGAGTCTATAATAGTACCTTAGTATAGAATATTCATATAAATATACTTAGTCCTTAACAGCATATCATTCTTAGAAGAATATTTGATATATAGTTATTTACACGTCATTAGTTTGTTCTATTTCCTGAATAATTTGTGCTACAGTTTCTACAAGAGTTTCTTTTCTGTTATATTCAGTCATACCTGATGCAGATCCATGTATCTCGTTTGTACCAGTCGCAATAAGTATCTTCTTTGCATTTTGAGGTGTTACACCTCCACCTGGCAAAATTGTTAGTCGTCCTTTAGTGTATTCTACATATTCTTTCAATGCAGATATACCTTCCTCGGCACTACGTGCTTGACCAGATGTTAAAATGCGTGTGCAGTTCAATTCTACAAGCGCATCAATAGCTCTCAAAGGTTCTCTACAAACATCGAAAGCGCGATGAAACGTGAAGGGCTTTCCTTCGCAGGCGTTAATCAGTCGATGCGTGGTTGCTATATCTATGTTATGATCTATAGTTAATGCACCACAGACTATTGCATCAGTATATGGAAGTATTTCTTTAATATCAGCTTCCATCACTTTTATTTCTTCTTCATTATAAAAGAAATCTCCTTCACGTGGTCTTATAAGTGTATGAATGGTGAGTTCTGGAAACATTTTACGTACTATTTTTATGAGACCCAACGAAGGTGTTAGTCCGTCAAGCGATAGAGCAGAGCATAGCTCTATACGTTTAGCACCCCCTGTTACAGCATTTATAACACTTTGTAAGCTACCTGTACAAACTTCTAATATCGGCATAGTTCTTATTTCTCTAATTCTACAACATAATCAACAATGCCCTTATGATTACCAATATTAATATTAAGGACCTTAGTTTTCTTATTATAATTATACGGAAGAGGCTTGTGCGAAAGGAAATCGATAATGTATTTGGGTTTTATTGGTATTGTGAAAGATATGGTTTCTGCATCTTGCTTTAGCACGTGTAAATAAGTTTTCTTACCCTTTGATGTACTTACACCCCAAGTACATTCAGGCACATTGCCTGCCATTGTTTCATAGATACTAGCTCCGTACTTTTGCATCCATTTTCCAATACCTTGTAGACGGTCGAGTGTAAGGGCAGGAAGTTCACCGTTTGGTTGTGGGCCAATATTGAGTAAAAGATTACTTCCCTTAGCTGCAGAACGAACAAGGAGCTCTATTAGTTGGTTAGTTGACTTATAGTCGATATCTGAAACCTTATATCCCCACATACCATTCATAGTTTGACAAGCCTCAAGAGGTAGATGACTGATAGCCTGCCCAGACAGTCCAGCTTTATTTTCACCTGGTAAATCGCGCTCAAACATTTGGAAATCTTCACCATTTATCGGTGCTATGTGATGGTTGTTGCCGATTAAACAAGCAGGTTGAATGCTATGAATGTAACGATAGAATTCTTCCATACGCCAATCGAAGGGGATACTATCGCTATCGTGATCCCAGTAGCCATCTAACCAAATCGCACCAACTTTTCCATAATTATGGAGCAATTCACTTATTTGTCCTTTCATAAAGTTAAAATAAGAATCATAGTTGGGCTTCAAGTTTCTGCCAGTATAAAGTCCAGTTCTACCGATAGGATAATCCTCTCTTATCCAATCGAGTATGGAATAGTATATGTGTAAGTCTATATTCTGTTGATGACAGGCATTTGCAAGTTCCTTTAAAACATCTCGTTTAAAAGGAGTTGCATCAACTATATTATAGTTACTTTCCTTTGTTTTAAACATAGAAAAGCTGTCATGGTGGCGTGAAGTGAAGGTAATATACTTAGCACCTGAATCCTTAATAGCCTTTATCCATGCGTTAGCATCGAAATAAGATGGATAAAAAGCTGATGCAGCTTTGGCATATTCATCTTTATTTATCTTGTTGTTTAAATACCATTCGCCTTGCGCAAATGTACTATAGATGCCCCAATGTAAAAATATTCCGAAACGAAAGCCTTCAAATCGTTTACGTGCAGCTATATTTTCAGCAGTAGGAACATATTCTTTATGGAAACTTTGAGATATTTTCATCTGGTTGTTCCTCACTTGTTCTTGGCCTTTTATTTGTATAATGTTAGGTATTGTTAGCGCAAAAGCCAATAGAGATGTAGTAATTAGTCTTTTCATTTCTATTTATTATTTTTGTGCAAATATACTTAAAATGTTTTGAACAGATAACATATTTATGATTCTTTCTACTTATGAGGTAATACATTTGTGTTGAATATTTCAAAAAATAGGGAAAAACCTATTTTAGGTTAGGGAAAATCCGTATATTTGCACATAGAGATGTAGTATTTTTGCATCTGTTGAAGTAAGAGAAAGAAAAACAAATAAAATGGAGATGATAATATGAAAAAGTTAGTTCTATTTTCAATTATGGCTCTTTTTCTGCCTACTACATTATTGGCACAAGATGATGTATATTTCACACCATCGAAGGAGTCTATTCGTGAATATAAGGCGGAAAAAGCTGCTCGACGAAATACTTATTATAGCGGTATAAATAAGTCAGATAACGAATATAACCGCAGAGAAACTTTAGATAAAGTTTATAAAAAGATAGGTAGAGACTCATTAGGTAATGACATCGTGCAGATAAAAAATATTGATGGAACCTCCCAAATAGATACAATTTATCAGTTCGATCGTTACTTCGATACTGACGACAGTGACTTTGCGTATAGTCGTCGTATGGGGCGCTTCGATGATTTCTACGGTTATTACGATCCTTGGTTCTATGGATATACTAGTTTTGGTTTCCGTTCTGCATTCGGCTATTGGAATCCTTGGTATATAGGTTATTATGATCCATTCTTTATTGATTACTATTATCCATGGGGATTTTATGGTTATCGTAATAGTTGGTATGACCCATGGGGTTATGGCTACTATGGTTGGGGTTATCCATACTATTATTATGGCTACGCTAGACCGGTATTTGGATATAGCTATACAACGGGACATTCTGGTACAGCTAATCATTGGAATGGACAAGGAGGACGCTTCGGAAGCTATAGTACAGTTTACACTAATCAGATGAACAATGCAGGTTCAACTCGTTCATTCGGCAGTATGGGTGCGCGTAGTGGACAATTTGGAAGATTAAATAGTCGAACTGTTATTGAAAGAGATAATTCTTCTTATAACAGAGGTGGTAATTTTGGTAACTCTTCTCGAAACAGAAACTTTGAAAGCACTGTCAGACGGGATTCATATAGCCGCGATAATTCGTTTAATATAGAACGTAGTAGACCACAGACATACGAATCACGTCCAGCTAATACATTCGGTGGAGGTAACTTTGGTGGCTCTCGTTCTGGTGGAACCTTTGGTGGGGGAAGTTTTGGTGGTTCTCGTTCTGGTGGAGGAAGCTTTGGCGGGCACCGATAAAAGTGTTTTTTATTGTAAAGAGTTTGTTAAAAAGTAGATAACAAAAAGAAAGTTATGAAGATACAGTATTATTTGCTTGCTGCGACATTATTTTCATTGCCTGTAGCAGCTCAAGAGACATACGAAAATGCAAATCTAACGAGTACAGACCTTAATGGTACAGCGCGTTATGTAGGAATGGGTGGAGCTATGGAGGCTCTTGGTGCAGATGTTTCTACAATAGGTAGTAATCCTGCTGGTATTGGTTTATTCCGTAGAAGTCAGTTATCTGTAAGTGGTGGACTACTTATGCAAAGTAATGGAAAGGAGTATGGTGATGGAAAAAAGACTAATGCTAGTTTCGATCAAATAGGTTTTGTATATACCACACGTGCTTCTCGTGGTTCTAATCTTAACTTTGGCTTTAATTACACTAAAGGAAAGAACTTCGATTTCTTGTTAAATGCAAGTGGAAAGTTAGGTAATGGTTCTCAAAACAATCAGTCTTACTTAAAACATGTGCTTGGTTCAGAAAACTATGGAGGTTTTGATGTGCGTAAAAAAGATGATGCATATATCGGCTTTGCCTCTCCACAAGCTAATTTTGTATCATGGACATGGAATCAATTAGACTATTTGTACTTTAATACATTGTTGCCTGATGCTACTACTGCAGGCAAGTTCAATAATTATTTAGCTGATTCTTATACCTTTGATAAGGCAAGTACAGGCTATGTAGGTAACTATGATTTCAATATTAGTGGTAGCATCCAAGACCAATTCTACCTTGGTTTAACATTTGGATTGAAGGACGTACATTATGATTCAGAAAGTAGATACAATGAAAGGTTATCTAATGGAGTAGGAGACGTTAGTGTTTTAGATATTCGCCGTATAACTGGTACAGGATTCGATATTACTGCCGGTATTATTGTTAGACCTATTGCAAGTTCTCCTTTCCGCATTGGTGCTTATGTTAAAACACCGACTTGGTACGATTTAACAACGTCAAACGTTACTCGTATTGATAGGAATACTAACACCGGTGGTAAGAATGACTGGGGAGAAGTGCCTAATAGTTATGATTATAAGCTATGGACTCCTTGGAAGTTCGGCCTTTCTTTGGGTCATACAGTGGGTAATTATCTAGCATTAGGCTTAACATACGAATTCGAGGATCATTCTACGCTCGACTCTCGCATAAACGATGGTGGCTATTATAACGATTATTATGGAACCTATTATGAGACTTCTTCTGCTGATAAGTCGATGAATAAGCATACCAAACAAGCTCTTAAAGGTGTTAGTACTTTGAAGATGGGTGCTGAATACAAGCCCACAAGCAACTTAGCTTTACGTTTAGGTTATAACTATATAAGCCCGAAATATAATAAAGATGCACAAAAGGACCCTACTATTGTATCTCCAGGAAGTGCTTATTCTTCATCAACAGATTTTGTAAATTGGGATTCTACCAATAGATTTACATTTGGTATTGGCTATCAAATAAACAAATTTAATGTTGATTTAGCATATCAATATAGTATGCAAAAGGGTACTTTCTATCCATTCTCTACAATGAATTTTTCCATCCACGACACTGCAACAGGCAACACTACATCATATTCAAATCAGGCAGTAGGAGCAAAGGTGGATAATAATAGAGGGCAACTCTTATTAACAGTGGGCTACCGACTCTAAGATTAGTAAACTATAAATAAGTACCATTACAATATAAAATAAAGAAACACGGTAAGCAAAATATGTTTACCGTGTTTCTTTATTTTGGTTCTACTGTAATTAGTGTGAGTTAACATATGTCTAGCCCACCATAGAAGAATAGAATCGCTATCCGATAGCGTTCGGCAGTACCATATCCTCTGCCGATGGTTTTGATTTCTTGAATCGATCCGTTGGTTCTCTCAGCTTTGCCGTTGTTGGCGCCAGTAACCATGACTCTAATGATGCCTTTGAGGTGTCTCTTGAACATAAAGACAACACCGTTGATCTCTTCAATGTTGTACAGCAAGACATCTGCCATCCAGTCTCCCAACATACCATAAGCCTCCACATCTCTATGATAGTTAAGGCGAAGGAGATCACGAAAGAGTTCTTTGACTTTCCAAGCTTGCGAGACCTGATACTCGGCATTCTCCAGCATATCAAATCTCCGACGGTCGTTGGGAGTGTATTTGGACTTGTCCTTGAGCCAAAGATACTTGTACTGCGCAGTTCCTTGATCTCCTTAACCTCACGCTTGCGCACCTTGTCGACGGCATCGTTCAAATAGGTAACGCAGTGGTACAAGTCATGACAGTGGCTGGCATTGGGGAAATACTTCACAGCGCCATCAATGAAAGGCTCCCACATGTCTGTACATACCGTTTCAACCGAATTGCGCTGTTTCTCTGTGAGCGCTTTAGTGCACAGATTATCAATGCTTTTGGCGCTTCGGCCTGCTTCTACTTCGATAACATGACCGGTATCTCCATCATAGAGCATGCTGACATACTCATGACCACGGCGGATAGACTTCTCATCTATGCACACATGCTTGTAGATACGAGTCTTGTCACGCTTATCCAAACCTCGTTCAACGGCGCGAAGCATAACGCCATGTACC
The DNA here is from genome assembly GCF_000220255.1 of Prevotella pallens ATCC 700821. Lineage (GTDB taxonomy): Bacteria > Bacteroidota > Bacteroidia > Bacteroidales > Bacteroidaceae > Prevotella > Prevotella pallens. The sequence goes on along the minus strand of NZ_GL982513.1, from coordinate 1,519,291 downwards.
TGCTCGAAAGTAAGGCTGAGAAGACGTGCAGTCTTTGTCTGATTTTTGGTGGAGAGGAGCGTTTCTATCGTTTTTTTTCATCAGCCAAGACAGCCGGGAGTTTGGTAATGCCCAGGGGACAGCGACACTCTTGACCTCTTCGCCATCATGGTAACGAGGAATACGAGCCTCAAGGATGGTCTTGTACTGTGCCACATATCTAAATGCCGCCAACTCCGTTTATGACGGAAGTCAAATATAGGGAATTCTTTCTTTTCAACCTTGATGGTGTCATAGCGATATTTGAGCATGATATGTATCTCTTCGGTGGAGTCATCACAGGTCACATTCTCAATCTCCCAATCATTGTTGTTGTGGAGCAGCAGCTTGGATAATATATCTTCGGTTGTCATCATACTGACTACAAAGATACGAATTTCGTGCCGCTTAATGCGGGATACGGTATGTTAATTCACACTAAATCCCGCAGAACCAGAAATATAAAATAAAAAGCACCAAATGATTACTCAAATGGTGCTGTCTTTTCTTTTGAAGCAATAATAAGTATTGTTTTACTTTATTTTATTAAAAGCGAATTTATCTTCTATTAATGACTTTCCATTATTGGATATTTTCAAGGAACGATTCCCTAAAACGGAAGATTTAAATTTTACAATACCATTGTTATATGTATAAGTAACAGTCTCATCTCTCATTTTACATTCTTCGAGCATATTTCTGTAAGCACTCTCAAAGGTTGATGAATATGCATCACCTCCAATATAGGCAGTAATTTTATTTTTCTTCATAATAGGTCTAATGTATACCTTTACTTTTGTAGCAGAAATAAATTGTAGATTAAATGAAAGTTTTAAGGAGAAAGCCTCATTATCAAAACATGCTAATTTGGGATCTGTTTCTGAGCCAAACATAAATTGGAATGTGTGACCTACTAATGTCGTATTTGTTTTCGGACGCTGATAATTTGAATTACTCAATGTTATGAACTGAGAAGATGAATGTGTGATCATTTCTTCTATATTTGATGCTTTGGAGTACCCCCTTGTTCTCGTTTCACAAATAGCATTGTAGTTGCATAATAACAATAAGCTTAAAAAAATAATAGTACGTTTCTTGAAAGATTTGTTCATAATGATATTTTTATGTTTTAGAAATAGTTTTCTGAAGTACTGTTCTTTGTTTTAGACTCAGTCGTTGTTTTCCTTAATAGTATCTTTTGTATTCTTGAATACTTTACTATGGAGTCTTAAATCTTTAGCAAGTTTCTTTGCCATTGGACCAAATGTTGCGTAGGACAGCCCACCTGATACCAATCCACCTATAACTGGGAGAGCTTTTGAAACCGATTTAGCCAATAATTGCTTTGACATACGTATACCAATCCATTTTGATATTTGTTTTATAAGCATATACCATGCAGCGTGACCAAATGTTATAACAGGAATTCTTTTTGCAACCTGTATAGCTATTTTTTTTGTCATATCGGCTAAAACTTTTGAAGCTGCATTTACCCCAAACATTACTCCGATCATTGGAGTTATTATATTTAGACTGTTTGGGTTTAATTCTCCATCTTTTTGAAAATCTGGGTAGCCATATAGATAAGCTAACTTTTGACAAAGATTTATATAAAACCCATAATATTGTGCTAAATCTGCGATGCCTAGTCCTGTCGCGGCAATAGGATTTCCTGGGATACCAGTTAAAGTTGAGATAATAGAAACCTTGTATCGTGATGTGGATATCACATTATCTGCGACAGCATCTATTAATTCTAAGTCTAATACAGTACGTGGATTTTCTTTGATGATTTGTTCCAATTCTTGTTCTGTGCAAAAATCGGAGAAAACGTTGTTTAGAAACTCTTCTCTGTTAACTTTCATACTAGGGTTTTGCATAGATAGACTCAGTACTTTATTGTATAAGTCTACTCCTGTTGTTTTTCCATAAGAAATACTTTTAATGTATAATTAATAGTCGAAAATATTATTATAGGTTTTAATATACTAGATACATTTTTAAAATGTAAATAGTTGTCTAATAGTACACAGACTGTTTCCCAGAAATATGTGTTTCTAAATTAAATTTTAAAATGAAAAAGCGTGGGAACTATTGAATGTTATTCTACACGAAGCTCTGGACTGCTTTTCACCGAATAACAAACAATAGCCCACGCATTGAGGTATATCATTCCCTTTGGAAAAGGGTACAATAATCCCAAGCATGAGCGTATTGCCGCCATCCTCGGTGAATGTAATTGTCCAGATTACGTGCAGAAGATGATTTCAAACGCTCTTTTAAAAGATAGAACTCTTTATAGTGTACACTTTTATATAGGTACACTGGAATTCGGATACAAAGATAGATAATTTTTCTTATAAAATGTTTTATTCCTTCAAGAAAATACATTCTTAGTGAAATTATTTGTATCTGCTTTTTATCATTATATCAATATCTTGTTATTTTGAGATGTTTATATGTGAATAACACCACATTTAGTTTAAATGTATGTTGCTGTCACTTTTAACATTTGTCGTATTTTATTGACGATAAAAGGGTTATGAGTATATAAGATGTGACAGATATGACAGGAAAAATAGTTTTACCTAAAAGTTGATATAGTGATGTTTAGTTTATAGAGGGCAATAGAAGACTCTAAATGAAAGGATGAGGGCTAATATTAACAGTGTTTTGTTAGTATATAGTTGGTTCTTCCGTTAAATGCGTAGACGCCTATCATGCAATGCATATAGCCTTAATGTGAAGTATTCCTCATTTCTGAATCCATATATCTGTCTTTTCAGAACCTTTATTTTATTGTTAATGCCTTCAATAGTTCCATTTGTTATATAATGGTCATACCATGCTAATATGTATGTCTTGTATGCTCTAATAGTTGAAGCCATTTTCACCAATGGCTGTATTTTAGATTCTATAGCTTGCTTTACCCATTCATCCAACACAGCTTTAGCTTTTTGCTTAGTACACTGATTCCATATTTCCTTAAGATCTTCTTTGAGATAATAGGCAATCATCAGCGGACGGTTTAGGCTCAAGACATTCTCCT
>NZ_GL982513.1:1513188-1515476 GCF_000220255.1 Prevotella pallens ATCC 700821 | reverse complement strand
TATATATCTATCAATTTAACGGAAGAACCAAAAGTATTTCTTATAGGAAGAGGGGAATTTTACTTACTTTTACAAAAAAAGGTCCTAATCGCAATTACGACAAGGACCTTTCTCCTATTCTTTAAAAGTCTTAAGATATTCTGTACTTTTCTATTTAACCAATACCTTTATAATAGAGCCATTAGATAATTTTACAATATTAATGCCACGTTGAGGACTGTTAATTTTACGTCCATCAATTGTATAACGTGCAATTTCTTTGAGCTCGCCCTTATTCTCAGAAATACCACCAATTCCAGCAGGATCTGATAAATAGAACTTTGCAGCATTATCAATCTTACCTTCATTATTAATTATCATAGCGACTACAGCAAGTTTATTGTAACCTGCTCTTGCAATAGCTTCTTTCAAAAGGTTTTTATTTGGCAATTTAAGAGTATAAGTATTAGTAACCACTTGGTTAGCCTTAAGTTCTTCAAGTTTTGCATTGTTTTTATGGTCTGACCCATAAGAACTAGCAAGTAAAACATCATCATAAACTAACGTTACCTTGCTATTACCATATTCACCGCCCTTACAGAAAGGAGATAGATATGAATCGTTTGAAACATTTTCGGGAGAATATTTGTAATAGTTGTTACTCTGTTTCCAAGAATTTTCTGTTCCAGTAAGTCCATCACCGATAAGCGCATATACTATTTCGTATGTCCCATTTATTAAAGGTTCAATGGTGGTAGTTGCTGTTACTTCTGTTTTATCAGTATTAAGTGTTCCTGTTACCGATACACCAACTGTTGCTATTTTTTTTAACTCTTGTTCGTAGTCGAAACTAATATCTTCATCGTTAGAACCATAGAATGGGTCTATAACATCATTCCGATTTATTCTACAGGTTGGAGCTCCACCAAAATCAAGTATCGCATAATTCCTGCAGTACATAACATCAGATTCGTTGTATTGGTGTATTGCTATACCAACAAAACTGTCAGTAAATTTATCGCGCAATTTCTTCATTCCAGCCCAACCACGTGGACACCAACCACAGCCCGTTCCTGTATTTTCTTCTACAACAACATTTCTCTTTACCTGTTTATCTACGGTAGTTAATTTACAATTTATCGACTTTTTTTCAGCCTCATTAGCCTTGCCGTTTACCTTTGTTATAGTAATAACTTTCTCAGAAACTCCTATGTTATTGTCAGCCTCAAGTGGCAAGCTCGCAGTGCACGATGCACCCATAGTTTTAACAGGAGGATTAACCTTTGCATGTTGTTCTGCCCCTACAACCCCATTGGTTGTTATTGTATAGTCGATACTATTTATTCCATCTCTGCCACCATTGAATAGAACGAGTTTACTTTTTCCTGTTGTATTCTTCACAACAACAATGTTTTGTAAAGAGGTTGGAGTAACAGAGTTTTGAGCAAACTCACCTTCTACAAGTATTTCTAATGCCAATTGTCCGAATCCTTCTTCTGCTAAATTTGTCCACTCTGTTGCTGTTTCAGAAGAACGTATAAAAAAACCATTAAGGTCTGAACCACTATGATCTACAATAGGAAACTTTGTTGTGGCTTCGGAAGCATCAGTAACGGTAAGAGTATAACCTATATATACACCGTTAGATCCAACAACGTATGGAGTATTTAATGCTACATCGTTCACCTTTCCCTGTATATCTTCACTTTCATCGCCTGCATTGAGATCTGCTTGATCTACATTCTGTACATAGTCTGCATTATTAATATCACTGGGCAAGCTTTTTGAAATCCAAACCTTTACATTGTTTGTATGTGCTTTATCGCGGAGATAAAAACGAATAGCTTTAATAGTTTTTCCAACAATTATAGAATTGCTTGGATCCACAAAAATAGCAGCATCGTATGTCTCTTTTTTAGAAACACCAACAGAACTACGTTCTTCGTTTTCTGGTTGATATCCCCACCATACTTGGTTGGCAGTAGGCTCTATTTTATTTGCTACTACCTTGTTTGTGGTTGATGCCTGTGTGGTTGTTAACTTTGCGTAACCTCTTTTATTTAGGTCTCGCTGGAATACACTCGTTTGTGCATAGGCTGAGAAGCTCAGTACAAATGCTAAGGTTAAAGTAAAAAATTTTTTCATATTCGCAGAAGTTTAAGTTAATGGCCGACTTAAAAGTACGGCACTATTGGATTAAATTACGTTTGTATGCAACAAAACAAAAAGAATCGTTTACAGATTGGTCTCGTTTTAAATTGATATTGAATTATGTGTACAAATATACATACTTATTTTGAATATATATA
>NZ_GL982513.1:1503955-1513138 GCF_000220255.1 Prevotella pallens ATCC 700821 | reverse complement strand
ATTTTTTTTCTTAAAAGCATTCAATTCTGCACTATAATATTTCTTTTTAGGGATTTCCCTATTGTAAAGTAGAGATATTGTGATCCATTCGTTTGTTGTATTGTGTTAATTTTGCGGTATTAATAAGAATAAGATATAAGAGACTATTGATTATGAGACAGATTACAAAATTCTTGATGGTACTTGCACTTATTGCTCTCCCTATGGGTTTTACAAGTTGCGATACAGAAGACGATTATTATCCTCCTTATAGTAGCCTTGTAACGGAAGCTGTTCAAAACTATTGGCGTGCATATCCCGGTGGTACAGACTATTATACTACGAGAGAATGGTTTTTGTACTATTACCCGATGGCTACAGCTGCTGAACTTGCAGACTTTATGGATGCTGTAAATTATGATTATGTGGATAATTATAATCCATCAAACAATGATCCTTTATTAAATGAAGTTCAGATGCTTTCTGGAGAATGGGCTGGAAACATGACTATTGCTTTTGATGAAAATGGACAACGACTTTCACAAACTTTCCATGCTAATATGAAGTTTTTCCAATATGAAAGTTCAAAGAATTCACTGTCGGGACATGGAACAGAGGTTGATACTGCAAACGATGGATCAACTCAGACGTTAGACTTTTCTTGGTACATAGATAAAAATGGTGATATTTATATTAAATATACTAAGTCTGGGACAATATTTAGAATGGATGCTAAATCAAACCAGAAGGGATTCCATCTTGGGTATGAATCTCAGAAGGGTTATGATACATTCTATGGTTATGGGGTTAGCACAAACACAACCGACGAATTCTATATTGATTTAGCTCGACAAGCTACTAACAATGCAAAGGCAAAGATATTGAAAGCTTATACTACGACTAATAATATAGGAAACTATGTCTTTGGTAATGCTACACGTAATTATAATTCGTTAAATTCAGCAAAGGCTATAGATGGCTTACGAGTGAGATAAGAAAGTTTCTCATAGCATATTTACAAAGTCTCTTTTAGTTTTTCTAAATGAGACTTTGTAATTTATCAGCGTATACCATCGCTAATATTATTGAATAGGTGATAGGTGGAGATTTATAAGCTACATCTACTAGTTATTTATCTTTCATACAGAAAATCTTAAATATTTAGAAAAGGCGGCTAAATGTAGTTACTTTTGTCTTAGATATCTATCATTTTTGTTTTAGATATCTGTCATACAAGTCTTAGATATCTATCAGTTGCAAATTAGATATCATAACAAACTATAACCTATGTTTTGTATCGCTATACATAAATAAATGTTCATTCATATTCATCTAGGTGAAGATTCTAAATGATGTAAGAATTAAGGATTCTGATGCCAATCACATCAACAATATAACAATAGTCCTTAGATGCTACAAAACATCTAAGGACTATTTGTTTATTATAAAAGGTGGTAAATTGTTGAATATTACAGAGAATATAAATGTACACAAACGCACCTTCTTTTGTTATAGTATTTGGCTTCTATTATCGATTTAGAATGTCGTTACAATTTGCCGGCTTCTCCTAAATAGCTATCTTTAAAGCCTAAGAAATAAAGAACACCATCAAGACCGATTGTACTAATATTTTGTTCAGCATTCTCTCTTACACGTGGCTTTGCGTGGAATGCAATTCCTAATCCTGCTTCTGCAAGCATTGGTAAGTCGTTAGCTCCATCGCCCACAGCAATAGTTTGCTCTAAGTTTACCTTTTCTACCTGTGCTATAAGCTTTAGTAGTTCAGCCTTTCTGCGTCCATCTACTATATCGCCTACAAAGTTTCCTGTTAGTTTATTGTTTTCGTCTATTTCTAATTCGTTGGCATAGACATAATCAATATTATACCTTCGTTGCAAAAATTCACCAAAGAATGTGAATCCTCCACTAAGAATAGCGATTTTATAACCACAGTTCTTTAAAACCATCATTAAGCGATCTACCCCTTCGGTAATAGGGAAGTTTTCTGCGATATCTTGCATAACACTCGCATCAAGTCCTTTAAGGAGTGCAACACGTTCTTTAAAACTTTCTTTAAAGTCTATTTCTCCACGCATCGCACGTTCTGTAATCTTCTTTACTTCGTCGCCTACTCCTGCTCTTTTAGCCAGCTCGTCAATACATTCTGTTTGAATAAGGGTAGAATCCATATCGAAACATATAAGACGACGCATACGTCTATACATATTGTCTTTCTGCAAAGAGAAGTCGATGCCTTGTTCCTGGCTCATTTTCATTAAATCAGCTTGCATCTGAACATAATCGTTTGGTGTTCCACGAAGAGAAAACTCTATACAAGCACGAACGTTATGACTTTCTCTCTTTATGCTTTGGCGACCAGTAAGACGCACAATAGAGTCGATATTCATACCTTGAACAGCAATTACTCTTGTAGTAGCTTCTATATTCTCTGCAGAAAGTGAACGCCCTATAATAGTTAAGATATATCTGTTTTTCCCTTGTTGGTTTACCCAATTTTCGTATTCATCGTCTGTAATAGGAGAGAAGCCAATGTTTACTCCCAATTCGGTAGCTTTAAAAAGCAAATCTTTCATAACCTTACCCGAATTGTCTTCGTTTGTTCGTATAAGAATTCCAAGAGAGAGTGTGGCATGGATATCTGCCTGACCAATATCAAGAATACGTGCATCGTACTTTGCCAATATTCCCATTATCGATGCTGTGAGTCCAGGTCTATCTTGTCCTGTAACTCGAACTAAAATTTGTTCTTCCTGAATGTTTTCTTTACTTTTCATAATTGATATATTTTATATAGGAACTGGTACTGGCTTAAAATTCATCTCATTTTATTAAGCACTTATCTACCTCATTTTCATAGATAACTTACCATCTATTGTTATTTTAATAGCGATAACATAGCTTGTTGAGGCGTCAGGAATGCCAATAATAGCATCAAAATATAATGCTTTAGCATCGGAATGATTAAATTCGAATCTGCGTAGAATACTTTTATCCAAAAAAGTTTTATCAATAATCGATGCAAATTCCTGCTTTCTAAAGTCATGTGTGTAGACTAGTTTCTTTTGATTTGAGATTACCACTGAAGCAACATTATCAAGATAAGCATTGTCTACTTCTATTCCACTTTCATTATAGGTAGACTTTATCACTTTATCTGATGTTGTCTCAACTGATATTTTTATATTGAAATAGCCTAAGTCTGTTCGCACCACCGTATCAGATGCTATATGCTGAAATGTATTCATAGCATATACATGATAGCTGAATGATTCTCTAAGATTTTTATCTCCACTCTTAACAAGACGCACTTCTTCGCCATTATTATTAATAAAGGAAAATAAGTTCTCCGATTGCTTTTTTATTTTATATCCATTCTTACTTTGACCTTTTAGGTAAAAAGAATCTTTATATATCCAAAAGCGTACAGGTATGCTACCAGAATCTGGAAAAAATACACTATCACCTTTTGCCAATAAAGCAGGCTCGCCATTGTCATCAGATACCCAAAGGCCTTGGAAAAGTTCTTTTGCTTTTACATCTTCAACAACAGAGTCTCCTTGCTTTGTTTTATTAAAACAACCTACGAAAAACAAAGAAAGGAAGAATAAGCAGAAACTAATATGTTTCATTAGCGTTTTGTTAACTTTTAAAAGAGGTCTATTTTATTCCAAGCAACAGCTCGATTTAAATCTTTATCGGAAATAACAATATCTTTTATATCAATAGGCCAGTCTATTCCTACTGTTTCGTCATTCCAACGAAGACTTACTTCGCTTTGTGGTGCATAAAGATTGTCTACTTTATAAGTGAATATTGCTTCATCTGATAATACAAGAAATCCATGTGCAAAACCACGTGGAATAAAGAACTGGCGTTTATTCTCTTCCGATAATTCTACCATTGCATATTTACCAAGTGTAGGAGAATCTTTTCGTAAGTCTACAGCCACATCAAGTACTTTCCCTTTTAATACACGTACTAGTTTAGCTTGTGAATATTCACCTCTTTGATAATGGAGTCCACGAAGTACACCAAAACTCGATTTTGATTCATTGTCTTGAATAAATTCTACATGATATCCAATATGTTCATCAAAATCTGCTTGTTTCCAAACCTCGTAAAAGTAACCACGATTGTCGTTAAACACTTTTGGCTCTATAATCCAAACACCTTCAATATTGGTCTTCTTATATTCCATATAGTTCTTATAATAGTTTTTTGTATTGCAAAGTTACGAAAAGATATTGGATTGTTAGCATAACATTTGTTTATTAACGTTTTCTTGTTTCAATAAAAAATCGGTTTGATATTCAATAAGAGAAATCAAACCGATTTAATTTTATGAGTTAAACATTGAAGTTTTTAATACTTCTCTGTTCCTCTACCTCGTAAACACGGGTACCATCTATTCTTATTTATTTTACAATAACTTTATGTATTTTATTTCCTTGTTTTACAATATAGAGTCCTGCAGGGAGTATTGATATATTATTCCCAACCCGAACACCTGATGTAGTATATATAGATGTAGTCTTTTCAGTAGAGTTTTCTAATGAAATATTATTTATTGCGGTTGGTGTAATAGATGCAACATTAGATGGACTAGAGTTGCCTACATTATATAATGTAATCACATAATAATTATCGCTATCCGTTCCGTCTGTATCAAATGCTGTAACTTCATTTGCATTATTATTGTTAGCAATAAGTTTATTATTGCGATAAATATTGTAGCCAATAATCTGTAATGGAGCACTTTCGTATGTAATATCGTCTATTAGAAGACCTGCTGGTTCAAATCCATAAGAAGATTGTGGTACTGTTGATGTATGAACAATAGCAAAGTATTTTGTACCTTCAGGCAAATTTACGGAAATCTTCTTCCAATTAATATTGTCTGCAGCATTATCTGTGTATATCTTCTTGAAGTCATTAACATCTTTACCACTTGTAGAATAAGCCACATAAAAATCTTCTGGTCCGTAATTTGCATAATCGCATTGTGGTGCTTTTGTGAAGAAACTTATTGTTTGTGCCTTACCTGAAAGCTCTGGAGATATAATCCAATCGTTATTTCCACTTGTTGCATCGCCTACATTTCCAAAGCTCATCATTGATTGTGCACTATTATGACCATTAAAACGCTCTTTAAACATCTGGGTTGTTGCATCGTCCATTCCATGTGTGGTGCCATCACAGTTGAATACAGTGTATGCAAAAGGAAGTCCATTGCCTGGGAATGTAATTCCACCAAAAGTATTTGTGCGACATTTATCAGCATCGTAAAGTGTCCATGGATTTATTTCATCAATAAGGAATGGTGCATAGGTTTCAAAACTTTCTGTAATAACACAGTTCTCTACTACAGGAGCCGTCCATTCAAGTTTAACCTTATCAGCATTTTTACTTGCTTTAAGATTGTTTATTGCAGGATATGGAGCAGTAACAACTTTAATTGTTTTCTTCTCTGAAATATTATTAGCTTGATTTTCATCAGCTGCCCAATCTGATTCAGCCCAAACCTGGAACTCTTTATTATCGAAAGGAACAACATAATGGAATGTATATTCCTGAGTTTCTCCTGGAGCTATTGTTCCACTTTCTGTAGCTATTTCCGTACCATTATTTGAGTGGAGTTTAACTTGGAAGCCTTCTGCGTCTTTTAAACCTATATTGCGAACATGAACAACAATTTCTGCTTGTTCACCACCTTGTGCATGAAGAGGAGTGTTGATGTTTGTTATAACATTATAATTAATTGCATCGTTAACATTAACGTCATCTACTATAATATTTTCTCCATCAGAGATAGCGTGAATGAGAACACGGCCATAACCATTTTCTTTTTTGAAAGCAGCATCGGCACAATCTACATTCACAGTACGCCAACCTACATTTCCTGTTAATGTAGAATAATCTATTTCTGAAGCAAGTTTCCTGTATTGGCCATTTACATCTAAGTATACTTGTAGTTTACTCTTACTACCAGGATAGGCATAGAATTGGAATGAAAGGCGTGGATTTTTAGCTTTACCTAAATCCATCTTTGGTCCTACTATTGTAGCTGCATCGCCAGCTCTTTCTGGTGTGAATAATAACGAACCTTCATCATCATCTGCAGATATATCTCTAGAGATTTTGAAATGTTTCTTTGTATCATTATAGCTAGCGCTCCATGGACCTTTTTCCCAAGTTCCATAAGGCCATGATTCATGGAAAGGAAAATCGTATGGTGTTCCATAGAAAAATGGGTCTGCAAAACCGCCATCACCAATATGTTCTGTATCTGTATATGCTACTATTTGGTAGAATTTGCTACCTTGTGTTCCATTTGTAGGGATATCTTTAATTGTAACCTCAGTTCCAGTAATATCTTCTACAATAGGAGTTTCGTAGATACCCTCAAAAATACCGTACTTAATAGTAGTAGGATCTATGTAACCGCCATTAGCTCCGACTTTTACAGGGTCCCATTTTAATGTAATTGTCCCATTAAGATTATCGTATGCAATTACATTCTTAACTTTACCAGGCACAAGTTCGCTACCAACATAAATTTTCGCTTCAGCTTTGGCACTCTTTAAATCGCCAACATAAGTGTATACTTCGTATGAATGTTGCCCAATAGCTACATTATTATCAGTCCATTCTATACTCTGTCCAATACCGGGATTATCTATTTTATAAATAGGTGTTACAGAACCATCACGATATATTGTAGCAGAAGTAATAGAAGTTAAGTCTCGTCCCATTATATCTTTTGTTGGAGTTGTGAATGAAACTTTAACCATTTGTTCACCATTTTGCCCTGTTTCTAACTTTAGGTCTGAAATAGCAATTGGCGTTCCAGAAGTTTCAGCCGCTTCTTCAACTTTTACTGGTCGCATAATAATATATCCAGGTCTATCGCTTACAGCATGGAACCCTATACGATAATCGCCTGTCTCTGTAGGTGTGAATGTTGTTTTTATAGTTGTAGGTGTTCCGAAGGCTGTTCCCGAAATTGGTGTAGTTGGAACTATCTCGTTATATGTTGTAGGATCGTCGCCAGTACCATAAGCTATATTCATTCTTTGGCCAGTTCCAGAATGTCCTCCCACAACTGCTCCTGCTTCAAGTGCATAAGTTTGTCCAGCTATTAAATGTAAAGGTGGCGATACAAGCCAATCGTCTGCATTTACTGTTGCATTTGCTCCATTATATGCTGGAGCTCCTGCATCTAAATCCTCCCATGTATAGTTGTCGTTATTTTTATCTTCTACTGTCCAAATTTTCTTTTTTAGAATTACTTTGGTGTTTGCCCAATTTTCTTTATATGGTTTACCTTTTGTTACAGTAGTTGGTTCTGCTGTTGATGCTGTTTGGGCTATACTTGTAAGAGGACATCCTGCTAATGTAAATATACCTCCAAGAATTAAAGCATAAATTCTTTTCTTCATAAGATATGTTTTATGTTGTTTAATTAATTGTTATCTATATACTTTTGCGGTATATGTTCAATTACTTATTGAATTGTTTTTTACCATTCTTAATAATAATACCTTTATAGTCTTTTCCTACACGTTGTCCTGCAATATTGTAATTAGGACCTTCTTTTATTGTATTAGATGAATGAACATTATTAATTGCAGCAGTAACATCTCCTTGTACAACTGTAATAGGTTTATCTGATACTACGCCTTTACCATGAATTAAAATATCACATTTACGTCCGGCTACATTAGAAGGAAGTGGATCACAAGTAAATTTAATTACAGTTAAACCATATTCGCGATAACTTTCTTCATCTATAGTGTAACTCTTTATCCAACTATCTATTCCAGACAATGTATATTCTTCTTTTTTATTGTCATCGTACCACATTCCATTTAACTGCGCAACAGCACCAGGAAAAACAAGTCCTTGCGTACATGTGGTTTGTCCTTCTGTTCCTTCATTATTCATCAAAACAAGCCCATAATTATAAGAAGTTTCAATGCCTGCATCTACATATCCATTGGCATAATCGAATTTTGCAGAGAATGTAACACTTAGTGCTATATTATTATCGGCATAAATGTTTGCAGCTTTATTTTTGCCATCTTTAGTTTTTATTAGGCAAAGTGCTGGACTTAATACCTTATTATAATAAGGTATTCCTGCACCAGATAGTCCCATATCTACACCTGGTTGGTCGAAACCACGCACAATAACAGCAAATTCTTTATCTATTAAGAATCCTTTTCCTTCATGTGTAAATACAGCAGCAAACTTATTATAACTTTTTCCATTAGCATCAGTAATAGGATCGTTCACCTCTATATCAGCAGATGTACACTTTAGTTCGGCTATTGTTTCACTTCCTGGTTTCTTTTTTCCCTGTGCATCTGTTTCTACATTGGTAATGAGCATTGTTAATTCTGTCCCATTTGGTAATGGCTTGCTACTTTTAGATATAATTGGTAGAAAAACATCTTCTACCCAAAGTGGTGCTACTGGTTTTTCTAAAATTTGTTGTACGCCACGTGACGTATATTCTCCGTTCGAAATAGTACCAGAACCGAAAAGATATCCATTATCCATTCCTCCAAGATAGAAGTTATTAACTTTATCGTCGGTGAATTGTAAAGGACGGATATGGGAATCCATAGCTGATGAGGTTCCACTTTTTATTCTTGGATACCAATACATTACTGCAGGGAGGTCGTAGTCTAATGGTCCCCAATGTGGATTTTCCTCTGAAAGTGTAAAACTATCTGTTTCACAAACAATAGTGGGAAGAGCATCGGCTCCATTAAATCTAGTAATAATATTGAAACTACCATCGTTGTCGGTTGAGAATAAATTACTAGTTTTTCCTGTTCTATCGAATGTTCTACAATTTCCATTCATATCGTAAACATTCTGATGCCAAAAATATTTTGTATTTTCTGGTACAACAGGCACAAATTTTGTTTTGCTATAGCCAGGAACATAAAGATAACTTGTACCTGCCATTTTACCATTTTTAGGTGTAACTTCAAAAGGAACGCCTTCAGGTTTGAGATAGTAAATACTTTTTTTAGTTTCCTTTGCAGGTGCGGTTAATCGGGCACAAACTGCATTGTTCTGTGCGAAAACACTACTGACAATTGCCATTGTTAATGCACTGGAAAATAATCTTTTAATCATAAGCTATTAAAATTAAAAATTAAGTTAATATTA
>NZ_GL982513.1:1497618-1503905 GCF_000220255.1 Prevotella pallens ATCC 700821 | reverse complement strand
AAGAAGTTGATTTCTCTGAATATTATTAGTACTTTTGTACGTACTGTAGAAAGAGATTGCTGACGAATTTGTATAATTATGATTAGTGATATTCTGGACATAGTAGAAATTTTATAAATTTCTTTTGTTATCAAAACTTATCAAATGATACTATTCTGAATAGATATATACAATTTAAGAATAAGTTTAAACGGAATATGTATCTTTTTGGTATAGAAAACGATAACATTAATCTAAACAATATAAGAATAAATTTACGATGAGGTTATTTTATCTATTCTTTTGTATTATAATGTGTTCTTCTATAATAAGTTGTACGAAGAATGTTTATGAATATTACGGAGTTGGTTCTGAAACTGAACACGAAACTGATAATGGAAAAACGGACGAAAAGAAAAATAAGGAGGAAACAACCGAAGAGATACGAACTGTTGCAGATTTCCTAAAAAATGATTTTGGAGAAACTCCTGTTTGGGTTGAGGGGTATATAGTTGGAAGTTGCACTAAAAGTATAAAGAATGCAGTTTGGGAATATCCATTTCCAACCGATAATGCAATTTTGCTCGCCGACGAACCAGGTGAAACCGATACAGAAAAGGTTATTGCTATTAAGTTGAAAACAAAAGAACTTAAACAAGATTTGGGCTTAGCAACTAATCCAAATAATTATAATATGCGCATTCGGATATTAGGAATAAAAGAAAAGTATCTTGGAATTTATGGAATGAAAGACAATATTCAGGCTTATGAATGGGTGAGATGAGTAATTTTTCACAACATATTAATAGTTTTCTTATTAATAATTTGTTTGAAAAAATAAAAATAATTATATTTGCAAGCGAATAAACAATGAATACAATTTAAATTACAAGCCTATAGGAACACCATTACTTAAATATAAATCATTTTAGAGAATGAAGAATCTTAATGAAATGACTGATGAGGAATTAGCCTTGTTGTATATTAATGGTAATAATAGAGCTTTCGACTTGCTTTTGTCGCACAATCAGTCTAAACTTTTTTCCTACATACTTTTTGTAGTTAGGAATCGTGATGTTGCAGATGATATCTTTCAAGAAACATTTGTGAAGATAATAACAAAACTGCAACAAGGTTGTTATAAGCCGAGTGGAAAATTCTCTGCTTGGGCTATGCGTATTGCCCATAATATAATAATGGATTGGTATCGTGCTCAGAAAACAGATAAGATTGTTGAGCCGACAAAAGAGAACGATTTATCGAATTTAGGTAGTGCAGATATACAGATTGGTAATATTGAAAACCAATTTGTTAATATGCAGACCTTAGCAGATATAAAAAAATTAATGCAACATCTTCCTCCTTCTCAGCGTGAAGTAGTTTTTATGCGCTTTTATCAAGAGATGTCTTTTAAAGAAATTGCCAAAGCTACAGGTGTTAGTATAAATACAAGTCTTGGAAGAATGCGTTATGCCATCTTAAATCTTAGGAAAATGGTACGCGAAAATGATGTTCTTTTGCAATTAGCCTATTAAATAGGCGTTAAAAGTTAGTGCATATATATAATTGTATCAATATTCCTCTTAGATATACCAGGATTTTTAAGCCCCTTTTTCACTATTCTACCATCTTACATTAGTTGTGTAGCCCGATACACTTCTTCTTTAAAATAGCAAACAGACTGAAAAATGGGCTTAAAAATATTAATAATTGGTTATGGACGTCTACTTAATTCTTTTAAACTTTTAATAGTTTCAATAGGGTGGGGAGAATTAAATATGTAACTTCCACTTACTAACATATCGGCTCCTGCTTTAACAAGTCGTGGTGCTGTATTATTTTGTACACCACCATCAACTTCAATAATAGCATTACTTCCTGTTTCGTTAATAAGTTTACGTAGGCGTTCAACCTTTTTAATTGCATTTTCAATAAAAACTTGTCCTCCGAAACCTGGATTTACGCTCATAATAAGAACAAGATCTACCTCTACTATAATATCTTCAAGCACCGATACGGGAGTAGCAGGATTAATAACTACACCGGCTTTCATTCCAGTTTGCTTTATTTGCTGGATAGTTCTGTGTAAGTGAGGGCACGTTTCGTAGTGTACACTCATAATTGCAGCTCCAGCATCGGCAGTTTGTTGAATATAGTTCTCTGGGTGTACAATCATATAATGAACATCCATAGGTTTTTTGCAAGCTTTGCCAACAGCTTTTAGAATAGGAAATCCAAAAGAAATATTAGGAACAAATACTCCGTCCATAATATCCATGTGTATATAATCAGCTTCGCTATTATTAATCATTTCTATATCCTTATATAGGTGTAGAAAGTCAGCCGATAATAAAGATGGTGATACTAAAGTTTCCATTTGTTTAATTAAGACAATAAGTTTCTAACTTGCCGTTTACTTTTATTGCTCTATATGTATAAGCAATTTGACGGATAATGTTCAACGTTTTTTCTGAGGGTTTCAACTCTTCTTGTGTAAATAATTCTATCATAGGCTATGCTATATTAAATGATGACTTTTATTTATGAAACGCAATCTTTGTCTTTTTATTATGTATTCTCTAATCTTTTCGCTAACTTTGTATTATGAAAGATATCTTAGAAACAATTGTTGCTAACAAAGAAAAAGAATTGGAACAATGGAAACAATATGTTCCACTAAAGCAATTGTATGGTATTATAGAGTATGAAGGAGCATTAAAACATAAAGTACATTCGTTAAAGGGCGTATTTAATGGTTGTTCGTCTCTAAAAGTAATAGCAGAATTTGTGCGAAAAACACCTGCTTTGGGCTGGATAAATAAGGAAGCTAAGATACGGAATATAGGCGTAGATTATGAAAAAAATGGCGCCGCAGCTATAAGTATTCCCACCGATTTTGTTTATTTTGGCGGATATGATGAGTTTGTACAAGAAGCTCGTGCTATTGGAATAGCCTTACCTTTATTATATAAGAACTATATTATCGACGAATATCAGCTGTTTCAAGCGAAACATACAGGAGCTTCTGCCATTGTTCTCACTGCTGTATTATTAAGTATAGAACAATGTAAATATCTAACTTCTCTTGCTCACCAATTAGGAATGGAAGTTGCATTAAAACTATATACGATAGAAGAGATAGATTACCTTGAGTGTGATGTAGACTTAATAATAATAAACAATCGAATTGCTTGTAGTTTCGATATGGACGTAAACAAGTCGTTTGAATTTGCAAAACTATTACCAGCCGATTGTATAAAAGTAAGCGAGGGCGGAATTTATACTCCTGAGAAAGCGAAAGAATTATCAGATGTAGGATTTCAAGGAATCATTATAGGCGACTTATTTATGAAGACCGCTAATCCAGGTTATGCACTTGGTGAATTTATTAAAGGAATAAAAAAAGAGAATTAAGCTATATGATAATAAAACGTTGTGGGACGCGCGATGCAAAGAATGTTTGCGAATTAATGGAGTTTGGAATAAATTGGATTGGATTTGACTTTCGTTTGAATAGTCCTAACTTTGTTAGACAGATATCTTCTCGTGCAGGAATAATTCCCGATTATGGAAGTCGTGCTGCTGCTTTAGGAAAAGAAATAGAGAAGAATGGGTTTATGAACGAAAGTTCTCTGCAACGCTTTGGCGTATTTGCAGATGATATGCCACAAAATATAGTAACTCGAGTGGTAAATTTTAAGTTAGATGTGGTACAATTAGATGGAGAAGAGAGCAGCATAATGATAAATAATCTTCGTTCAACACTTGATCCTGATATACACGCAGGCATAAAAATAATGAAAACTTTGCTTATTCGGTCTGTTGACGATTTGAAACTTGCGCAGGAGTATGAGGGAATTGTAGATTATTTCTTATTTAAATTAGGAAATATAGATGCTGGTTTAGCTGCTATTAAAACATATAAAGGTAATACTCATTTTATAATTGGGAATGTTGAACAAGAGTATTTAGACCAAATAAAGAACTTTAAGCACCCAATGTTGCTTGGTGTTGATATAGATAATTGTACAGATGTGAAAGTTGCAGTACAAACTTTGGCAGAATAAGCTCGAAGATAGCGATACTATGAAGAAAATGAGATGTATAATAATAGACAATTACGATTCTTTTACCTATAACTTAGTACATTTGTTGCGAGAATTAGGAACAGATGTTATTGTTAAACATAATGATGATATTTCGTTAGAAGAAATAGATAATTACGATAGAATTGTTTTAAGTCCAGGACCAGGAATTCCTTCAGAAGCAGGCTTAATGCCAGATATAATAAAACATTACGCCGAAACGAAACCTATATTGGGAGTATGTTTGGGACATCAGGCTATTGCTGAAATATTTGGTGGTAAAATAGAGAAACTACCAGAAGTTTTTCATGGCATAGAAACTGTGATAGAAGTTGATAACCAATCAAAACTATTTAAAAACTTGCCAACTAAATTGTCGGTGGGTAGATATCATAGTTGGATTGTATCAAATAATAGCTTTCCCAAAGAATTAAAGGTAATAGCAAAAACCAGCGATGGTATTATAATGGCTTTACAACACAGAGTGTATAATGTATATGGCATACAATTCCACCCTGAAAGTGTACTGACTCCTTTGGGAAAAGATATTGTTAAGAACTGGTTGAGTATATAAAACAGAATGCGCTTCTATGGAAGATAAGAAAGAAAAATATGCAAACTCTATAGTAGATGACAATAAAGATTGGTATGCCATTAGGTTGTATACTGTGAAACTAGAAGATGCCGATACATTTTTTACAGAAAATGGTATAGAGACTTTCATTCCAAAACAGTATGTGGCTGAAGAAAGTAAACAAGGTAAGGTGCATAATAAACTAAAACCTGTTGTGAGGAATATTATCTTTGTGAAGAAAACTATGGAAGAAGCTTGTTTTAAACGTCTGGTATACGAGGCAGATATTAAGATGAGCGTATATACTAAACCCGATAATAGCAATGAATATTATACCATTCCTCACGAACAAATGTACGAATTTCGTTTAATGTGTAATCCAGAAATAGAGCTTCGAAAGTTTATTCCAACTGAAGAAGCACGGCTAAAAGCAGGCGACGAAGTTTTTGTAAAATACGGACCTTTACGAGGAATGAAAGGAAGATTGGTTAGATCGAGCAAGAAGTATTATCTTTTAAAAGAAATTCCAGGAATCAGCATTATGCTAAAAGTTTCTCGGTGGTGTTGTGTTCCTACAAATGAAATGTATAAATAATTATGGAAAGTAAGGCAAAGCTAAGAGAAAAATTAAACTTTTCTACTCCAAAGTGCGAGTTCTTTAAAAACATTTTGTAATTTTGCACTTGCTGGTTGACTCTGCGTAATGAGTATTCTATCCAATTTACGTAAAAAACAATGCAATATTATTTGCGAATACACTAATATGCTTTATTATGAACGTGAAAAAAACATTGGTTCGCTTTTATAAAAACTAATATCTGAAGCTACCAATTCTAACATAAAACATAAAAACAATGGAACACAACACTATGCCTAAAGAACTTTTAAACGATGTTGCATGGTCGTTTGCACAAAAGCGTTTCGGTTCTTTACCAGAATTTGCAGAAGCATTAGCAGAATATAATGCGGAGATATTCGAAAAACCATTTATCGATGTTTGGACGAACAAGTTGCAATTAGTGGGAAACAGAATATTAATTCAGTACGAATATTGGGACGATGAGGAAGAAGACATTATAGAAGAACAAATAATGTTGCAAGCCGACAACAATAAATATTTCACTACAGCCGAATTGCTTTATAAAGTTCATAACGAAGTGCACGACAAGTTAGAAGGCGATGACCATATATTCTTCGAAGGATTGGAATTATTTGATAACGAATCGGAAGAATATCCCGGCATACCTTACTATTTCATTTTTCAAGGCAGTTAGGAAAGTCCTACTTTATTGCTATAAAAACTCTATTAAGTTTGCTTCGTAACAAGAAGTACGCACCAATAACATTCGCGAATATTGTAGAAAATAATCGTGAATGTTAAATTATAAGTAAGAGAAAAACACAAATACTGCAAGCACTTAAACTATATTTATAAGAAAGAAATATGCTAAAATGAATACACAATATTTTTCTCTTGATATTCTTTTGTTTTTCTTATGATATTGTAGTATCTTTGTAAGTATTAAATAGTTTTATTTACACGTAAATAAAACTTTATCTACACGTAAGTAAAACTTTACTTACACGTAAGTAAAACTCTACTTACACGTAGATAATACAATTTAATAAGCATTGCGCTGTTACAACAT
>NZ_GL982513.1:1478319-1497568 GCF_000220255.1 Prevotella pallens ATCC 700821 | reverse complement strand
ATTGCGCTGTTACAACATACGCATATAGTTATAATGGAAACATAATAAAAATATAATAGAATTTATATATGAGTGTAGATTATAAACTTTTAAAGAGCTACAGCAAACTGCCAAACAAAACAGAATATAGAGCAGTTGTTGTTGAAAACCAGAAGATTGGGTTAAGAAGAATAGCCGACACTATAGAACAAGATATGTCGCTAACAAGTGCCGATATAGTTGCAGCCGAAGCTGCTTTGCGCGACGAGATAGTTAGAAACTTAATGTTGGGCAATAGTGTACACCTACCAGGAATTGGGCATTTCTCTCTGTCGGTAGATGGCGATGTATACGAAGACCCTCGTACACACCACCATCGGCTACGCAATGCCAAAGTAAAAACGGTGAAATTCCGCCCCGATAAGGAAATGATAGATTCACTCAGGAAAACCGAGTTCGTAAACGTAACCTACAAACACGGCTCATCAGACGTGCCCACAGAGAAAGAAATAGACGAGGCTATTGAAGCCCTGCTCTCTAAAAAGCCTTTTATAACAGTAGCCGATTTTCGTAGTCATCTTAATTTATCATCTACTTATGCGTATCGTATAACGGCACAATTAGCAAAAGCAGGCAAACTTTGCGACATTGGCTCAGGTCGTAGCAAGATATATGTGCGTGGTGAGGCAAGAGAAGAGTAATGCAATATTTATAATAAGGTAATGGCTAAATGGTAAAAAATAGACGTCAATCTGTAGATTAATACATATAAAAAGGTGCTTATGGATATGAAAAATAAGAATATAGTAGATTCGCCTTATTTTGAGTTTCTAAGATATTGTTTACGAGAAGATGAAGCAGAGCCCAAAGGAATAGCTAATATAGATTGGGATAGGCTATACGATTTTGGCAAAAAACAAGCAATACTTGGTGTTTTATATCATGGGCTTCAACGACTTTCCGCTTCAGACTATCGCCCCAATCGGCAACAAGTTTTAAAGTGGTATAGTACTTATCTTTCTATTGAAAAAGCAAACAGACAAGCATATAAAGATGCATCGGCTCTGACAGAACTTTTGTATAAAAACTATGGCATTAAAGGTTGTGTGTTGAAAGGGCAAGCAAACGCTTTAATGTATCCAGACCCTTATATGCGCACACCTGGAGACATAGATTTGTGGACAGATGCAAAGACTTTAGATATAATACGTGTTTCGCGCAAACTGGATAAGAGCGGAGAAATTGGTTATCATCATATAGAGCTGTCGTATTTTAAAACTCCGGTGGAAATACATTTCTTTCCTTCTTTTATGGGAAATGTGTGGCACGAATATAAGTTAAGACGTTTCTTTAATTCACGTAAAGAGGCTCAATTTAAAGTGTCTACATTGTTACCAGATAATTTAGGCTCAATTGGTACGCTTACAGACGATTTCAATAGAGTTTTCCAACTATCGCATCTTATGCATCATTTCTTTTTCGAAGGTATTGGATTACGTCAGATGATAGACTACTATTATCTATTGAAGCGAGGACTTACAGATGACGACCGCAATGAAACAAACAGAGTTTTAAAACAAGTTGGCATATATAAGTTTGCATCAGCGGTTATGTATGTTATGAAACATATTCTTGGAATAGACGATAAGTTTCTCCTAATGCCACCAAACGAGCGTATTGGCAGAATTCTTGTTTCGGAGATGTTGCAGGGGGGTAATTTCGGTTTTTATGATAACCGCTATTCTTTCGCAGGTAAATCTGTCTATGCTCAATATTTTGTAGAAACATATAGGAATTTACACTTTGCTTTCGATTTTCCTTCAGAAACATTGTGGGGGCGTCCCATCTCTCGTTGGTGGCACATGATTTATAAGGCGTGGCTACGCCGACAATTGAAAAAGAAGAGTTAGCTACAATTAGGAAGAATGGAAGTTTATAAAGCCTTGAAAGAAGTTCTTTATTCCTTCAGTATAAAATCAACAGTGTCCGCCCAATTTTGTTTATAAGTAAGATTGCTGAATATAACCAAAGTAGGGGGTGTGTCAAAACTAAGAATTCAGAAAAGCTTCCTTTCATATTAACAGTTTCACTCCCCCATAAATATTAAAGTAACCGTTATCATTGAGTTATTAACTCTTTGGTAACGGTTATTCTTTACAAAATGATAGCTGTCTTTAGCTGAAAACGAGTTTTGACACACCCTCTACCATTTTGTTTATTACATTTCTATTTCTTTTTTGTTCTATCGCTGCGCACATAATCAACGTATGCGTAGGCAGGTGTGTCATCGGTTTCAGCACGTTCTTGTCTCGTTTCCACCTCCCAAGTTCCATCGTTGTATTCGGGGAAGAAGACGTCGGCGTGGGGCGGAACGGCATCTATTTCGGTCAGATACAGTCGGTTGGCAACCGCCAGACCTTCTTTGTAGAGGCTTGCTCCGCCTATGATGAAGGCTTTTTCGTTGTCGGAAATGTGCTTTAACGCTTCGCTAAGAGAGGTGTAGACGTCGCAGCCTGGAAAATTGGTTTCGGTGCGACTTAATACAATGTTTCTGCGATTGGGTAATGCACCTTTCGGAAGTGAGTGGAATGTGCGTCGGCCCATGATAACGGTATGACCTGTTGTGAGTTGTTTGAATCTGCGAAGGTCTTCTTTGATGAAGTAAACCATATCGTTATTGTAACCGATGGCACGATTTTTTGCTACTGCAGCAATTATGTTTATTTCCATATTTCTTTGTGTGTTGATTTTGTTTTAAACCGATACTTCGGCTGCTATATGTGGATACGGGTTGTAGTCTATCAGTTCGAAATCCTCGAATTTGAAGTCGAAGATGCTTTTCACCTCAGGATTTATTATCATTTTGGGCAGTGGGCGAGGTGTGCGTGTTAGTTGTAACTTTGCTTGTTCCAGATGGTTCAGATACAAGTGTGTATCGCCAGTTGTATGTATAAATTCGCCAACTTCAAAACCAGTAACTTGTGCCATCATCTGCAACAAGAGTGCATAAGATGCAATGTTGAATGGTACACCAAGGAAGGTGTCGGCAGAACGTTGATAAAGCTGAAGAGAGAGTTTGCCGTCGGCTACGTAAAACTGGAATAGACAATGGCAAGGAGGCAACGCCATGTCGTCTACTTCTGCAGGGTTCCAGGCAGTAACGAGCATTCGGCGTGAGTTCGGGTTGTTGCGAAGTGCGTCTACAACTTGTTGAATTTGGTCGATAGTTCCACCTTTATAGTTTGGCCACGACCGCCATTGATGCCCGTATACAGGGCCGAGCTCGCCGTTTTCGTCTGCCCATTCGTTCCATATTCTTACTCCATGTTCTTGCAAATATTTTACGTTTGTATCGCCCTTCAAAAACCATAGCAACTCGTAGATGATACTTTTAAGATGGAGTTTCTTCGTAGTAAGAAGAGGAAAACCTTCTTGCATGTTGAAACGCATTTGATGTCCGAACACCGATAGTGTGCCAGTTCCTGTGCGGTCGCCTTTCTGTGCACCTTCGGTAACAATGCGATGAAGTAGGTCGAGATATTGTTTCATGTTGTATGTCTATGTTAGAATGATTTGTTCGTTGGGAATATGGCTGCTTTTTATGCGCCATTCTTGTGGATAAAGGTTGTTGGCACGATTGCCAAGATTGTTTGCAAAACCTATAGCATGTCCACGATAGGTAAGGGTTACAATACCTTTGGGAGCAACTGCAGAAAGCATAATGGCTTCGTGGCGAAGATATTTTATCGCTGTTTCGTAGTCAATTTCTACATTTGGATAACTGCTTCTGTCGCCATTCACTGCAAGTGCCAAACTGTGGTCGGGTATTATTTTCTTGCCTTTAATGGTGTCTTGCTTTACTCCATGTACCATGACCTTAAGTTTCTTGTTAGCTTCTGCCACCAGTTTACCCACATTAGGTTCAACATTTGTGCTTGTTCCACCTTTCTTTATAATAGCCATAAACAAACCTTCGCCTTGAGTAAAGCCAGGAATAAACCGATAAACTGGGAAAGGTTTGTCTTCTCCTAACGGATTGTTGATGAGTGAACCCGTTATGTTCCAAGTCTTTTCAGTTGGTACTTCCAATAGCTGCGCATCATATTCGTTTAATATCCACGCAACGTTTTCCTCGTTTTCATGAGCATTGAACGTACAAGTTGAATAGATAAGCAAACCTCCAGGCTTAAGGTTATCCCATATATCAGCTATAATGCTGCGTTGTAGTTTCCAACAATTCTCTACATTTTGATCGCTCCATTCTGCAATAGCCTGTGGGTCTTTCCGAAACATTCCTTCTCCAGAGCAAGGTACATCAGCTACTATTACGTCAAATTCGAGTTTAGACTTTTTGTAATCCCTTGGAAAATTATTGGTAACAACTACATCAGAGTGACCAAACTTTTGTACATTTTCTGCTAATATCTGAGCACGTTTATTGATAGGCTCGTTTGATAACACAATGCTTCCTTCTTTTATTGCTGTTCGTGCGCAAGTCGTTTTGCCCCCAGGAGCAGCACAAAGGTCGAGTAGGGCAACAGGTTTTCTTACTAAGTGGCGTAGAACATGAGATAGGAACATTGATGAAGCTTCTTGAACATAATATGCCCCAGCATGAAAGAGTGGGTCGAAAGTAAAGTTGGGACGTACATTTAAATAAAAACCTTCTTTACACCACGCTATAGGAATGGGCTCAAAACTATTTGCAATTTGTGTAGTTTCGCTTGTCTTAAAAGGATTTAGACGTATGCTAACGGACGAAGATTGCTGTAAACCTTTGAAAAAAATGTTGTAACGTTCCTCTCCAAACAATTGCTTGGTGTAAACTTCAAAAGCCGTTGGAAGAGTAATTCCAACGACTTCTTTGTTTAAACTTGTTTCAATAGTTTGATAGTTCTTGCTCATTATAACTCCTGTTCAGATGTTTATTTGAAATCGAAATATACATCGCCTTCGTCTTCTAAGCGCTCTTTTTCTTTTGGCTTCGGTGGATTTTTTAAGTTTCCTTTATCGTCGAACATACCATAAGTAGTACGCAAAACTGTAAATTCAGTGCGGCGGTTCATCTGATTTGCCGTTTCTTGCTTGTCTTTAGGCAATGCTTTTATAAACTCTTCAGTTAGCACATCGCCCTCTTTAAGCCACGGATTTTTCTCTGCTACCTTTTTGCGAATTTTCTTTGGCTTTTCTTTTCCATATCCAACAGGAGACAAGCGATCAGCTGCAATGCCTTTCTTTATAAGATAAGTAACCACCGCATCTGCACGACGTTGCGATAATCGCTTATTATAGTCTGCCGAACCTTTATAGTCTGTGTGGGCTGAAAGCTCAATAGTAATGTTCGGGTTTTCTTCAAGAAGCTTCACAAGTTTATCCAAAGCTGCTTCCGATTCAGGACGGAGTGTAGCCTTATCAAAGTCGTAGAAGATGTTATCAATCAATACGGGTACACGAATACTTGCCAGCGGGAATTGCAATGTGTACTCTTTCGATACTGTAACAGGGTCTACCTTTAATTCTTCTTTATGGTTTAAATAGCCTTGACAGGTTGCCAAAACTATATAATTCACGTTCGGGCGTATTTCCTGTTCAAAAGAACCATCACCCTTTACTGATAGTTTTAAGTTTGTTCCATCGTCGCCTACCAAGAAAACTTGAGCAGCAGGAAGTTCGTAGCCTTCCATCTCGTACACCCAACCCTTAATGGTTTGAACAACTTCTGGAAGTTCAAAACTATAAATATGGTCCCAGCCACGAGCGTCTCCGCGATTTGAAGAGAAGAAACCACGATTGTGTTTACCTTCAAATGTCATACCGAAATCATCTCCCTGTGAGTTTAAAGGAAAACCAGGGTGCTCAATATGATAACGTCTATCTTTACCTACCTTGGCAATAAATATGTCTAACCCGCCCAAACCGCCATGTCCATCTGATGAAAAATAAAAATCACCATTAGGTCGGAAAGTAGGAAACATCTCATTTCCTGCTGTGTTAATAGGTGCACCAAGATTTTCAACACCACCTGTTGTACCGCCAATAAGTCGAACACGCCAAATGTCAAGACCTCCTTTACCTCCTGGCATATCGCTGACAAAATAAAGCCAATTACCATCTGGTGATAGGGCTGGATGTGCAAAACTCGACAAAGTATCGCGAGTAATTTCCAATTTTTTAGGCTTTCCCCATGCAGCATCTGCACGACTGCTTACAGATATTTGTGCAAAGCGAGGGTAAGTAGGGTCTGTCAGACATTGAGTAATATACATTTCCCTACCATCAACAGAGAACGCAGGTGTACCTTCGTCTGCTTCAGAGTTCAGTCCACTTTCAATTGCATGAGGAATTCCCCATTTCCCCTTTTCATCTTTTTCACTGACGAAGATATCTCCAGGCTTAACGCCTGTGATACCACTAATTTCATCACCTTGCGCCTCATTACGTGTTGAGGTGAAATATAACTGATTATACTGGTCGCCAAACAACATTGGTGAGTAGTCTTGCCTACGTGAGTTAAACTTATCCATCTTTTTAACTTGATAATAAGAACCTTGTTCTTTTATTGTAGGAGCCTTAGTAGCTGCAGTTAAACCCTCTCTTGCTATATCGTTGTCAGGCATAGAGTCTAAAGCAATACTATATTCTTTTATTGCTTCTGGATAAGCGCCAGTCTTCATGAGATTGGCTGCTAATTTTAAGTGTGTATCTTTGTTGTCTTGTTTGTATCTAATAACATTCCGATAGGCTGCTATAGCCCTTTGTGACACACTAATTTGATCGTAACAAAATGCCATTTTTGCAGCTAATTGACCTCTTTGTGTACGATCCTTAGCTGGAGTACGCTGGTAAGCAGTCTTGAATTGTGTCGCTGCATCGTAGTATTCGCCTATGGCAAGAAACTTTTCCCCTTTCTTTATATTCCTATCAATGCCACAACCAAAAAGAAATAATGCAATGGTGCACAATACAAATAACCTAAGAATCTGTGTATAACAAAGTCTTTGGTATTTTATTTTGATGTTTGCAAGTTGGCGTATATTCATATTATATTAAACGTAGCAACATTAAATATATTGCAAGATAGTACGTTTCTATTTCTTCTTAATTCTATGTGCTTTGTGCCGCTTCACCAATCTTTCTGTTAGAACTATCAGCAAGCACATCATTTACAATCTTAGAAATTTGTTCTTTTAATTCGTTTATAAATTGTGCAGCATCATATTTCTTTTGTTCAATATCACGTAACTTCTTTTCCCAAATACCAGTAAGTTCTGCAGAGGTAAGTAATTTCTCATGAATGGTATCTATAAGCGCAATTCCTGTTTCTGTTGCAATTAGGTTTTTGCGTTGTCTCCGAATATAAGTGCGTTTGAAAAGAGTTTCAATTATTCCTGCACGAGAGGAAGGACGCCCAATCCCATTCTCTTTTAGAGCTGCTCTTAGTTCTTCATCGTCTACTAATTTTCCAGCTGTTTCCATCGCCCGAAGCAATGAAGCTTCTGTATAATATTTTGGAGGAACTGTCTGTTTCTCAGTGAGAGTAGGAGAGTGTTCTCCTTTTTCTCCCTTAACAAATGTAGGAAGTGTCCTCTCTGCATTTTCATTATTCTCTGTTGCTTCTGTTACTGTTTGCTTTTCTGTTTCTTGGTTATAAACTACTCGCCACCCTTCGTCTAGTATTTCTTTTCCAGAAGCTTTAAATTCTATTTCGTCTACCTTGCCAAGAACAGTGGTTGTAGAGAATTTGCATTCGGGATAGAATACAGAAATGAAACGTCTTGCAATAAGGTCGTACACATTTCGTTCTGCATCATTTAATCCTTGAGGAATTACATTGGTAGGTATGATAGCATGGTGGTCGGTTACTTTTGACGAATCAAATACTCGTTTACTTTTAGGAAGAGGCTTACCGCCTAAAGGCTTTACTAATTCTGCGTATGGCTTCTTTGCTGCAAAAGAGGTTTGAAACAATGTATTCATTATTTTTGGACACTCTTTGTAAACGTCGTCTGTGAGATGTTGTGTATCAACGCGAGGATATGTGGTGTATTTCCGTTCGTATAGACTCTGAATTGTATTGAGTGTCATTTCTGCAGAATAGCCAAATTTACGGTTACAGTCTACTTGTAAAGAAGTTAAATCGTATAATTGCTTAGGTTGTTCGGTACCTTTTTTCTTTGTTACACTGGTTACTTCAAACGGTTTATTTATTATTAATGCAAAGGCTTCTTGTCCTTCCTCTTTTGAAGTGAACTTTCCTTTAGTAGCCGTAAACTGAGTATCTCGATAAACAGTTGCCAATACCCAATAAGGTTCTGGTTTGAAATTGTCTATTTCTTTCTGTCGTTCTACAATTAAAGCCAACGTAGGTGTCTGTACACGACCTATCGAAAGCACTTGAGCATTCTTACCAAAACGATTATTTCCATACTTTAATGTGTAAAGACGTGTGGCATTCATACCGAGTAACCAATCGCCAATGGCACGTGAAAGTCCTGCTAAATAAAGTGGTTCATAATCTTTTTGGTCTTTCAGGTTGGCAAATCCGTTGCGTATAGCCTCATCAGTCATTGATGAAATCCATAATCGTTTCACAGGACAAGCTACTTTTGCCTTTTGCATTACCCAACGTTGAATGAGTTCTCCTTCTTGTCCGGCATCACCACAGTTAATGATTTCATCTGCATTTTGATAGAGGTGTTCTATGATAGCAAACTGTTTTTTTATTCCTTCGTCCTCTATTAGTTTTATTCCAAATCTTGCTGGAACCATAGGAAGTGCTGCTAAACTCCAATATTTCCAATTAACAGCATAGTCGTTAGGCTCTTTTAGTTCGCACAGATGTCCGAAGGTCCATGTTACTTGGTAACCATTACCTTCCATATATCCTTCTTTAGAACTTGTTGCACCAAGTATTCGAGCTATATCTCGTGCCACACTTGGCTTTTCTGCAATGCAAACTTTCATACTGTTTTCTTATTATTCTGTGAAGTTACTCTTATAAACCTTTTATACAATACGAATGGATTATGTAGGCTTAGCGTAAAAGCGAAGATAAGAGCAAGAGATAATATATTATCTCTGCTCTTGTATTATGTGTACTTGTACGATATTATCTTAACTATTTCAATTTTAAAGTTAGTCGTTAATTATATCAGCATCTTCTATATTCTCGTTTGTAGGCATCTCTACACCATTCACAACTTTAGAGTCCTCTATTTTGTTGTATGTGCGCTTCATTTGGTTTATCTTAATTGTATTTATCAATTCTACAACACCATAAAACATAAGGCACCACCCTATAATTTTTAGAGGCAGAGTTGCAGCTTCTATAGGTTGTGCAATGACATATATACCAATACCTAAGGTTATTGTCGGGAATATCCAAAAAAGAATTGGTACGTGAGCAAATTGGCGAGAGCTTGCCAGATTAGTAAATTGGTTGATTGCGCCTAAAATTAAAATTGCTGCGAAAATATAAACCACCCAAGTAATAAATTGATTAGGCATTAAGGTTAAAATTATTCCTAACACAGCACAACCTATTCCTACAATAGGGAAGATGGGCTTCACGGAATTTGTAGCACTTTCTCTATTATCTGATAGAGGTGATGTTTTTAATATCTTCTCTCGTTCAAAATAGTATACTAAACACGAAATTATGCCTGAAATGAAAAACATAATTCCTGCAGCAATTGTTATCCAGGTCATTGTTTCCAGCCTATACTTAACTAATAATATACCGATAACGATAGCCACAACTGAGCGAATGATAGAACTTTGGATTAATCTCATATTTCTTTGTTTTATTGGAATAAAGAACCTTTTTGTCCTTTCTTCATTTGTTTTGTGCAAATATACGAAATAATTTAAACTCTATTGCTTAAATAGCATTTTTTTATTATTTTTGCATTAGAAACAAAATGAGAGTATGACTACAATTTATTTGGTACGGCATGGTGAAACCTTTGATAATGTACACCATATAATGCAGGGACAGACCCATGGGCAATTAAATGAAAATGGTATAAAGCAAGCACAAGAACTTGAAAAAAAACTTGTTGATATACATTTCGATGCGTACATATCAAGCGATTTACAACGTAGTTTTGACACTTGTAAATGGATAGTAGGAGAAAGAAAAGCATCACAGATTGTTTGTACCCAGCTTTTGCGTGAACGTAATTGGGGAAGTTTTACAGGAAGGTATATTCCAGAGCTTGCCAATTTGAATAATCCCTCGGAATGGCCTGATGATATAGAGACATTAGATGAATTGAAACAACGTGCAAAGCATTTTTTAGATTGGATAAAGTCTGAATATCCTGACAAAGTAATTTTAGCCGTAGGACATGGTATAATTAATAAAGCTATACAGAGTGTGTTTTACGATAAGCCCATGAACGAGATAGCTGTTATGAAGAATGCTGATATAAGAATTTTACAACTTATTTAGGTCGCTTACTAATACGAATTGCTCATAAAATTCTTGACAGATTGTATTTTATTGTAGAATAAATAGATTGGTTTTATAATGGGAGTTTAATGGAATAAAATGAATTATTAGATGTAATGAGATAACAAAAAATGCCTGGACGTAATAAATTTACTAAACTATTTTTATTCGTATACATTGGCTCAAAGGCAAAGAAATGAAAGCTATTATAATTAGTGCCTGCTGGTTATTAAACAATTTAATAGAACGTCTCAAGTCTTCATAAAAGCAGTTAGATGTTAGTAAGTTTTGTTTTAGATATCTCTCGAGTTCGTCTCAGATATCTGTAACATACCTTTTAGATATCTATCAGTTGTAATTTAGATATCATAACCAACCACAACCTTTATGAGGTTATATTTTATAATACTTGGTAGATATTAATTCTACTGAAGATTTATGAAACCCTTTATTCGCATTGTCTGTCTGTATTTATCAATAAAGAATTGCGGTTTATAAAAAAATAGAGAGCCTCCATATCACATGGAGACTCTCTAAATGCCTAATTCCTTAATTGTATAAAATAATGCGACTTTCTTTCTGCATCGCATAATAAGTATTAGTACCTATCAATCATTTTTATATATGTAATATGAGTTATAGAAATGGCAAGGCTTATCTATGTCCGCCAAAGCGTGAATTTCCATTAAATGAACTACCAAATCCTCTTCCTGGAATATTGAAAGGGCGATCGCTGTTTCTAGATGGTGTAAACGATCTGTTCGGTGTCGGTCGTGTAGAACTACCTCCAAAGCTACGACTACCTCCAAAGCTATTGATTCCTGTATCGTTACCAAATCGATTAGCACCACGTGAGACAGTTGTTCTTGTAGAACTCCTTCGTGGAGTTTCATCGAAACTCTTGTTCGTATTGTTTCCGAAATTTCTTTCTTGTTGATTACCGAAACTTCGTGTTCTATCAGTTTGTGGAATATAATTATTTATATTCTGATATCCCTGCCTATACATTCCGCGTTGATAGTTATCGCGCATTCCTAAATATCGTCCTCTATTGTTATAACTAACATATCTACGACCACTATACCAACTACGTCCCTCATTCATTCGCCAACTATGACCACCTCTGTAAACAGCATATATACGTGGACGACCAAAATAGAAATAATCGCGACGTGGATATCTTGCATACACACTCAGATACCAATAGCCTGCATCCCACCATAAAGGTTTATAAAAGTAAGGTGCTTCTATAAAAGACCGATATTGCCAATCTAATAAGATATAGCTTAAATCGAGGTTTCTGTGTGTCCAATATGTTCCAAAGAGGTCATCGGTAGTATTTATACTCATTAGATAGTCTAAATTCACTTCGAATGCGGCTTCGTATTGTTCTTCTGTTAAGTTAAGCTCGTATGCCATCTTATCTGTTAAGAATAATGCCTGCGAACGAGCATGTTCATAACTCATCGAAAAAACTGAACCCACTATTGTGAATAGCGCTATTAAAACTATTATAAATTTCTTCATACTCTCTTCTTTCATCATTACATAGTATGGTAACACTTATGTTTTGATGTTGCAAAGAAACAAACTTTATTCTATATAAGAAAAGGATTTTCCCTAAACAGAAAAGGATTTTCCCTAAATGAAACTTATTTGCTTTTATATACAATTTTATTTCTCGATGTGTAGGTTGAATAGCATATTTATATGTGTTCTTTTGAGTATTTAGACTTTTTAGTGGAAATGAAGTCATAATTTTATGGTTCACATTACTTTTACATCTTAGTAATGTTGCGTAAAATAATCAGTACGCATCTAAGTTTAGCAAGGGAAGATAATCTCTTTCCACGTCAATAATAAGTATATAGAATAGGTAAAACTATCAAAAGTATTAAAAGTTGAGTTTAATTCTACCATACTATCTAATAGCGCATTTGATGGATTTGGAGGTAAAATAAATACCGAATTACTCTTAAGGTAACTCGGTATTTACAATCATTCACAAGAGAATGGAAGTGATCTCGAACATCGTTTATCTTTTTCTTCTTTTATTCTTCCCGAAGAAACTAAAGAAAACAGGTTTACCATTAAGTCGTCTATAAAGTTTCCAGCCTAATAGAACAGCGTCTGCTATGCCCATACCAGTAGACATGAAGTTTGAAACTCGTTTTGTTGGCGTTGAAGAATTACGTGTCTTATGGAAAACATCATTCCATAAATTCTCTATTTGGTTACTTTCCTTTGTAATATCGGTAAGTAATTGTGCTTTGCGCAAACGAATATCATTTAAATTCTGATATGCAGGACTATTATCTGAATTACTATACATAAGTACTTTATTTAGCCATCAATAAACTCACCAAAAATCTAACAAGTGGTCGTTGGATAAGTCGTTGACAGAATAATAAAATGATAATTAGAAACACCAGATAGATTCCACCAATTATAAGAAAGGCATAAGCTAGTGAACCTACTAATGGCTGTAATGCATAAGCAGCTGCGAACGAAAAGTAGATAGCTGTGATAGACAATAATCCTACTATTGCAATTAAAATGGCAAAAGCAGTAAGTAAGCGTACCATTTTTTCTATTATATCAAGCTTTACATATTCTGTCTGAAGCCCAATATAATGTTTAAATCGCTCTATGAGTCTTGCAAGAGTTTCTACATTATTATCGTTCGAGAACATTCTTCTTTAGTTTAGAGTGTATCAGATGCTGCGTCTTTGATATCTTCAACGAATTCTTCTGCTTCTTTTCGGCTGAGCTTAATATCATGCTTGTTGCAGAAATCATCTACAGCATCAGAAATTTTTGTGCGTGTGTCAGAACCTTTTTCAGGTGCCATTAAAATACCTAATGCAGCACCTGCAATAGCGCCCCCAATAAATGCGCTAATATAACCTAATGTCTTCATAATTTGTCAGTTTTTTTGTTGAACATATATTTATCAAACGCAAATATAATATTTTATTCTGGACTATGATGGATAACTCTGTTTATTTAGTGTTAATTTTCTTATAAATAATTTATTTAACAAACTTTAGATAGTAATATTACTATAAATTGCCATTAAAGTTGTAATTTCGCACAATCAAATTTTTGAAATAAAACGATTTATTAAGTATAAGTAAATATAAATGGATATGAAGAAATTGATGATTTTTGGTGCAGCTATTTGTGTTGCAATGGCTTTTACTGGCTGTAAATCGAGTGAGAGCGCATATAAGAAAGCTTATGAAAAAGCAAAAGCACAAGAGCGCACTGGTTATACAACAGAAGAAACTGCTACTGGATCATCAGATGTTCCTGTAGTTGCTCCTGTTGAAACACAGCCAGTAACGGATACACATGTTGAAGATAACTACGACAACGAACCTGTTCGCCGTGAGAATGTATCGGTTGTAGAAGGAACTGGTTTGAAAACATATAGCGTTGTTGTTGGCTCGTTCGGCGTAAAAGCCAATGCTTATAATTTCCAAGGACGTTTAAAAAATGCAGGATACGATGCGCAAGTAGCATTTAATAGTGGAAATAATATGTATCGTGTAGTAGCTACCACATTCGATAGTAAAGCTTCAGCTGTTCAAAGTCGAAATCAGTTGCGTAGTCAATATCCAGATGCTTGGTTGCTTTCTAAATAATGGGTAGAATTCTATCTATTGATTTTGGAAAGAAACGAACAGGTATAGCAGTAACCGATCCTTTGCAAATTATTGCAAATGGTCTAACTACTGTCGCAACTTCTGAATTATTCGATTTTCTCAAAACATACGTAGAACAAGAAAACGTAGAACGTATAGTGATAGGTCGTCCATTGCAATTAAATGGGCGACCTAGTGAGAATTTGGCAAGAGTAGGGCAGTTTGTTAAAACCTGGCAGAAAACAATGCCAACTATCCCTATAGACTATTATGATGAACGTTTTACTTCAGTAATTGCTCACCAAGCAATTATTGCTGGAGGTGTTAAAAAGAAAATGCGTAGAGAAGATAAAGGGCTTGTAGATGAAGTTTCTGCAACAATTATCTTACAAGATTATATGCATTCAAAGAATATCTAAAAAATCTTATTGAATACGTTCACGCATCTTCATATATTAAAAGATTAGAAAATGATATTACCAATATATACCTTAGGACAACCAGTACTGAGGAAAGTGGCAGAGGATATACCTTTAGATTATCCAGGATTACAACAATTGATTACAGATATGTTTGAAACTTGTGCTGCGAGTGATGGCATAGGTTTGGCTGCACCACAAATAGGAAAAGCAATTCGTGTTGTAGTAATAGACTTAGATGTTATATCTGAGCATTTCCCAGAATATAAAGGTTTTCGACATGCTTTCATTAATGGGCATATTTTAGAATTCGATGATTCTGTAACCGATACAATGGAAGAAGGCTGTTTGTCGTTACCAGGAATACATGAGAATGTAACCCGTCCTACTCGTATTCGTGTAAAATACTTAGATGAAAACCTGACAGAACATGATGAGTGGATTGATGGGTATTTAGCACGAGTAATTCAACATGAGTTCGATCATATAGAAGGTAAAGTTTTTACCGATAGAATTTCGGTTTTTCGCAAGCAAATGATAACAAAAAAGTTGAAAGCATTAATTTCTGGCAATTTTAATTGTCGCTATAAAGTAAAACCAGCGAGCCGAAAGCGATAAAGAGAATAAATGTTTCGGTTTTTTGTAATATTCATATTTGCTTTATTTGCATCACCTTCCTCTGCTCAATATAATATTAAAAGGTTGATGGAGGAAGGGCGGAACTCGCTTAGCAATGGATATTATATAAGTTCTTTAGATATATTTCAGCGTATTGTTGCATTAAAGCCTAATCTATACGAAGCATGGTATTTGATGGCTTTGTCTAAATATCACCTTGAAGATTATAAAGGTGCGTATGAAGATTGTGAGAAGGCATTAGAACTACAACCATATATTGCCGATATTTATGATTTGTATGGGCTAATCTGTATCCATGAAGAAAAATATGACAAAGCTGCTGATGCCTATACTAAGGCAATAGAGATAAATAACGATAATCGAGAGTTCTGGTTTAATCGTGCATATAGTTTGTATATGAAAGGCTGTCCTAAAGAGGCTTTACAACAATTATCTTCTGTTCTGAAACGGTGGCCTGATTTATCTGTTGCCCAAGCCTTATGGAATGATATAAAATTAGGGAAGAAGCCTATAAAGAAGAATTCTCAGAAATCAGGAAGTAAGTATCTAAGATATAGTCTACCGAAAAATATACCAGAGTTATTGCAATGGAAAGAAAAGGCTCCTAAGTTGTAATAGCTAAGATGTTCTGATGTGTATTATATTGTAATTTCCTAATAAATAAGGATTGTGTAGTTGTTTGACTTTCACTATCTTTGCAACCATTAAATAATATTAGGTTAATACAATAAAAGTATGAACAAATTTTTACTTACATTCTTATGCACTACACTTCTGCCCACATCGCTGTTAGCTGATAAGAAAACAGAAGCGAACGACACATTACACACTTACGACATAGAGGAAGTTTATGTTTACGACCAACCTAAAGAAACTTACCGGCTTAGTCAGCAACCATTAAACAGTACGACCTTTAGCCGGCTTCAGCTAAATAGTCTTAATACACAAGATCTTCGCCAACTTTCGGCTTTTGTTCCTTCGTTTGTAATGCCCGAATATGGCTCACGTTATACCTCTTCTATGTATATGCGTGGAATTGGTTCACGAGTAAATTCACCTGCTGTAGGAATGTATGTAGATGGAATGCCTATTCAGAGTAAAAGTGCTTTCAATTTTCATACATACGATATAGATAGAGTAGATGTGCTTCATGGACCGCAAGGAACACTTTACGGAATGAATACCGAAGGTGGATTGATTCGCCTATATAGTAAGAATCCGTTTGAGTATCAAGGAACAGATCTTAAACTCTCGCTTGGTAATAAGTTTTGGCGTAAGGCAGAAATAGGACATTATGCGAAGTTGAATGCTAAAACAGGACTTGCTATTTCTGCTTTTTACGATGGTCAAAATGGTTTCTTCACAAACAAATATAATGGCAAACATGCCGATAAGTATAATGAGTTTGGTGGAAAGGCTCAGTTACTATGGATTCCAAACCAGCGTCTAAATCTTAGCTTTGTGGCAGACTATCAGTATGTCAATCAAAATGGTTTTCCATACGGACAGATTGTAACGAAGGAACAAATTGCTGCGGCTAACATAACATCGCCTTATTATGGACTTGAAGCAGGTACACAAGCTCCAAACCAAAATCGTCCAAGTGCTTATAAGCGTAACATTTTGAATACTGGAGCTAATATAAAGTATAATGGAAATGGCTTTGTATTAAATTCTATGACGTCTTGGCAGTTCCTTCGCGATGATATGAAAATGGATAACGATTATCTTCCTTATGACTATCTACATTTAGAGCAGCGACAACTACAAAACTCCGTTGTAGAAGAACTTTCTGTTAAAAGTAAAAATAAAAGTCGTTGGCAATGGGCATTTGGAACTTATGCTGCTTATCAATGGTTACGAACCGATGCACCTGTTTATATGGGAAGC
This sequence comes from Prevotella pallens ATCC 700821, assembly GCF_000220255.1. Classification (GTDB taxonomy): domain Bacteria; phylum Bacteroidota; class Bacteroidia; order Bacteroidales; family Bacteroidaceae; genus Prevotella; species Prevotella pallens. The sequence continues at coordinate 1,480,541 of NZ_GL982513.1, read as the reverse complement.
GATATGAATAAGTTTCTTTCTAAACATATAACCGACTATGCTTATAATGGTATGCTTGCTGCAATGACTAAGCGATTGGCTGCAGATATGATAAAAAGAGGAATGCCAGAAGATAAGGCTATGGAAGCTGCTGCTATTGCAGCAAAGGCTGCAATAGCAAGAGCTGGTGGGGTAAGAATTAATATGCAGATGGAACCTATATCTGAATTATTCCGAACACCAACTTTCAACTTGGGACTTTATCATGAAAGTAATATAAACATTACTAATCATTTGCGTGCAACATTGGGACTACGGTACGATTATTCACACGTTGCTATCCATTATGATACTTCAGCACGTCTTCTGTTAGATGAAAGTGTAATGGGAATAAACATAAAGCCCACAATAACTTCTACACTTGCTCACAACGAAAAGAACCATTTTAAACAGCTGTTACCTAAAATAGGTCTCACCTATCAATTAAATGATGGTAGCAATGTATATGCAACTTGGTCTAAGGGATATCGAGCAGGAGGCTTTAATATTCAGATGTTCTCTGATATTTTGCAAACTGAACTTTCTTCGGCTGCACAAGGTGCACGAGGCGATGTTGATGTAGAACATGATGAAGCTTATTATAATAACATAGCAAAGACGATAGCATATAAACCCGAAACGAGTTTTAATTATGAAATTGGTGCACATTTAAACTTGCAAGGTGGACAAATGAGACTAGATTTAGCTGCCTACTATATGCAAATAAAAAATCAGCAATTATCTGTTCTAGCGAACAATTATGGATTTGGCAGAATGATGACTAATGCTGGGAAAAGTCATTCGTGCGGTGCGGAAGCAACATTGCGTGGTGGTGCACTTAACGATAAACTCTCTTATGGCGTAAGCTATGGATTTACAAGTGCAACATTCGATGAATATAGCGAAACAAATGCTACAGGTGTTAAAATAAACTATAAAGATAAGCGAGTTCCATTTGTACCACAGCATACTCTTTCTGCAAATGCAGACTATCTTATAAATGTTGATCCTGCGGCTCTACTCGACCCAACAAATAAATTTCATCTACGTTCTGTAACCGTAGGGTTGAATATGGTAGCACAAGGTAAGACCTATTGGGACGAACTAAACACAATTGCACAAAACTTCTATGCCACAGTGGGTGCACATGCCGATGCTAACTTTGGTTCAATGCATATAAATTTGTGGGTTCGTAATCTTACCGATACTAAATACAATACCTTTGCTGTACAAAGTGGAGCAACTGGCACAAAGTATACCTTTGGTCAGCTTGGCAATCCCTTCCAGATAGGTGTTGATATATCTCTCCATTTTTAAAACTAACATTGTCTTAGAAAAAATGAAGATTGCTTGTGGCAAGAATAAGAATGCTACATAAATAATGAATATTACTGTTAGAAACAAAGACCGTCAGGCTCGGCGAGAGTAGGGCGGTCTTTTTTTATATTGCTATAATATCGGCGTATAAGTCATTTTGCAGACTGATTATTTTGAACTACTTTTTTGAATTTAAATGAAACTTCTATCTATGAAATTATTATGATTATACTGCGCTCTTTCAAATTATGAGTTAATTTCTTCTAAAGATACACCTGAACATTACGTCGCTGACCATTCTTTTCAACATCTGAGCTGTTGCAGAATATACTGCTTCTTATTCATAAACATTTCAAATGCAGTAAATACAGTAAATAAGAGTATACTGTGAGGTTTCAACCTACCAAATGTCCATTACACCCAGATGCAATAACACCAGATACCCCAACCATATATTTAGAATCAAAATTTATATTACGTGCAAAGAAACACAACAATACGAACGTGCCATAGTTGTTCCACTATATTCTTTTGCTTCTTATATATATTCATAACATTCTTATAGGCAATAGACATTATTTTCTAAAGCTACGTATTATTTTATTTACGTGTAAGTAGAGTTTTACTTACACGTAAATAAAGTTTTACTTACACGTAAATAAAACTTTACTTACATGTAAATAATAATATCTAATCAGTATCTTGTTGATACCGAAAGGTATATAATTAGTAACGGATACATAAATAAATTGCATCAGGGCAATGTATTGCCGAAGATTATGGTACAGAGACTGTACCATAATGTGTGGCATGCAATGATGTTTATATGTATAGGTCTAAAATAAAAGGTGGACTTGCTTAGCAAATCCACCTTATATAATAATTAA
>NZ_GL982513.1:1465881-1477710 GCF_000220255.1 Prevotella pallens ATCC 700821 | reverse complement strand
TAATTAATTAAATAATCCTAGAAGAATAAGTAGCGATTGTCTACAACCTTTGCGTTTAATACTAGATCTTGCATAAATCCGCTTGCAGCCTGCATATTTTGTTGCATACACATTTGCATTTGCTTAGCTTCGTTGTACTGAACACCTGCTCGCATAGCTTTGTTTACTACTTGGAAAACATAAACACCAGCATTACCCTTGACAGGATTCTTCGAGAATTTTCCTGTGGCTGTAGCTGCTACTGCACCAGAAAGTGCTGGCTCAGCTGCACCTGTTGCTTGAACAAATACAGGAGAAGCAAATGTTATTTGTTTAACTTCGCTAATCTTAGCGCCTTTTGATTGTGCGGCTGCTATACTGCCAATACCTTTGAGTTTAGCAATAAACATCTCGGCTTTTTTATCCTTGATAACCTCACGTTTTAAAATATCTTTCACTTCAGCATCGTCCCATGGGCGGTAACCTTGTGGATGTATTTTTGTTAGCACAACAACCATAAAGTGGTCGTTATCACCACATTCGTATAACTGAGATATATCACCTTCTTTTGCTTCAAAGAGCCATTTTAATGCCTCGCGAGTGCCATGAATACCTGCAAGATAGTGTTCTGCAGTTGTTATATTCTTATTTTCCTGAAGCTTATAGCCAAATTTTGCTGCATTCTTTTCTAAGTCTGCAAGTGTTCGTCCACCTGCTACATATTCAGAAAATTTATTGAAAGCTGCACTACGAGTATCTTTAGAGAAATCAATAGTTTTCTTTATGATAGCTGCAGTTGTCTTCGTCTTCATAGCCTTTTTATCTAGCACTTGAAGAATTACATTACCCTGTGAGAGAGCTAAGTTCTGAATATTATTTACAGCTCCATTCATAATTGCATTGATGAATTGACGATTGTCTTCGTTCATCGTAGTGGCTTGCTCGTATTGCTGACCTGTAAACCAAATTTTCTCACCTGTTTGACCATAACGTTTAGCAATAGCATCGAAATCGGCTCCTCCGTCTAAAGCCTTCTGTATTGAGTCTGCCTTTGCAATAGATTGTTCTTTTGTAGCTGCTGCGACCTGAATCTGACGGAACTGAACAGAATCGGGTAACTGTTCCTTGTTTAATACACGTATAATATTTAGAGTATTATCTTCTTTATTCTCTATTACATTTGTAGTTCCAACGCCTAAAGAATCTATCTTACCCGCAATGTCTGGATATGCTTGATAAGCACTACTACTTACAGGCAAACCAATGTATGGAATGAGACTACCACTTTTGCTGACAATAAGAGCAGGATCTGTAGCAGTTGCTAATTGTTTTTGATAAGCAATCATCTCCTTATTAATACTGTTACGATCTGCTTGACTTGGCAAGATTTTATAATCTACATACTTTATATCACGGCTTTCTACTGTCTGACGGAACATAGGTTTAAGCTCTTCGTACTTTGCCTTTAGATCTTCATCAGTATACTTCACATCAGCATCTTTTACAGACGTATATGCCATAGATGCCAATTGGATTTGTGCTTCCTCATTTTCATCTTTGAATGCAAGTTTTGCTTCTGCTTTGTTAGAAAGAATGCAACTTGCATAAAGAGTTTGGAACTTCTGACCTAAAAGTTGTGCACGAAGGTTCTTTTCAACAAACATCCAATAGTTATAAGCTGTCTTCATTTGCTCAGCTTGTTGAGGATTTGAAGCTTTAGCCTTTTCGTAGCCATCAAGGAATTGTTTAAGTATGGTTACATCAAACCGGCCAGTTTGTTGATTAATGAAAGGAGTTTGTGATAACATAGGGTCTGTACCATTATTCAGTACATTTTGTAGCTCTTTCTCTGTAACAGTTAAGCCAACCTTTTGCGCATCAGTTTCGATAACACGATTTGTTATCAGTTGTTGCCACACTTGGTCTTTAACTTGATTGAGCTCGGTTTCTGACAAGTTATCACGTTGCATTGTAAATTTAATAGCATCTTGATACTCATCGAATAACTTTTGGAAGTCTTGCACATTAATTTTCTCTCCTAAGACTTCACCTACTTGTTGCCGTGCTTCACCTTTAATTCCATTACAAGAACGGAAAGCTTCTTCGGCAATAAATGCAAAAAGCCCTAAACTGATTATAATAATCAGCGTAACGCCTTTGCTTCTGATTTTTCCTAATGCTGCCATTTCTATTTTATTTATTTTTGATTTATTTCTTTTATAGATGAAAAAATTGCGTACAAAAATACAAATAAAAAGATAATTAAGGTAATAATTCTCAAAGAAAATGTGCTAATTGTAGACTTTTAGTTTCACAAGTTCTATCTTTGTCATTGTATTCTTGATAATTTTAAATTCGTATCTCCCTATTTTTATTAATTCATTTAATTTTGGAAAGCTTTGATACTCATGCAGAATGAATCCACTTATCGTCATATAATCATCACTTTCTGGCAGATCCAAGTCGAACATATCGTTTACTTTCTCAATTTCTAAACGTGCAGATAGAATATACTCATTGTCTGCAATTTTCTTTGCAATATACTTTGCATTGTCGTGTTCGTCTTCTATATCTCCAAATATTTCTTCTACGATATCTTCTAATGAGACAATACCGCTCGTACCCCCAAATTCGTCAATCACTATACCCAAACTCTTCTTTTGTTGTAAAAACATGTGCATCAGTTTCTGGGCTGTCATTGTTTCTGGTACAAAAGGCATTTTTCGTATATGTTCACGCCATACCTTCGAATTCTTAAACATTTCAGAAGAGTGAATATAACCCTCTATATGGTCGATATTACCTTTATAGACAACAATCTTTGAATTTCCACTTTCTATGAATTTCTGTTGTAGTTCTTCTGTTGAACATGTTATATCCACTGCTTGTATCTCAGTACGAGGTATCATACAGTCTTTAACCTTCGTATCCGTAAATTCTAATGCATTCTGGAAAATTTTGACTTCTTCTTCTATTGTCCCATCATCTTTGGCATCATCAATAGAACTCTGTAGCAGATAATCCAAGTCTACTTTCGTGAAAGTATTATCGCTTTTCTCTTCATCTATCTTTACTCCTATTAACTTTAGCATAATATGTGCCATAAAAATAGATAAACGACTAATAGGCCATAAGGTTATAAAAAATAAATATGCCAACGGAGCAAAGAAAGATAATAATGTGTTAGGATTACTTTTGAATATGACCTTTGGCATAAACTCACCAGTAAATACAACTATGATAGTAGATAATACTGTATTTAAAAGAACCTGTGTAACAGGAGAGTAAGATAAAAATAAAGTGGTGTTAAAGATATTTGCAAACAATATTCCATATAGGACTAAAACTATATTATTGCCCACTAACATCGTAGAAACGAATCCATTAGGATTACGATAGAATATTTGCAAACATTTTTGTGCTATTCCATTCTTTTCTTTATCCATTTCTACAAGCATTCTATTGCTCGAGATAAAGGCTATCTCCATTCCTGAGAAGAACGCTGAAAGAATCAGAGAAATGAATATTCCAATTATTAAACTGATATCCAATGTTTTTATCTATTTATTATAGTTTCATGTTTTCTCTGATGACTAATCGTATCTATTGGTGCAGTTGGCATTGTCATCATTTTATTATTATTGGGTGAGAACTCTCGGTCGTTAAATATTCCCCAACCTTTAGTCTGTCTAATTTCATAATTAGTCATTTGTTCATCACTTTTAAACCAATCTCCTTCTAAAGCTTTATCAGGAGTTTTTATACGTGAATATCTATGAGACCATATTTCATGATTTCGTTCATCCCAAAATAGTTCATTACCATAGAATTCTATATCTTTTGCTGTAACTATTTGTACATGCCCATGAAGTTCCCAACGGCGTTCTTTATCATAATAAATGGCAGTATCACATTGTAGAAACCCCAATATATGTTTTTTAAGATCGAATTGTGTTAGTAATATACCTTTATTAAATGTCCAACGCGAAGGATGCTTCACTTCATTAACTTCCCATTCCTCTGCTATAATACGATACTTAATAATCCCAGAATCAGAAATCAATGTGTTTACACCGTATGTAGTCATAATCGGGACAGAATCTCGATCATAAATTGCTGGAGCTGGATTAGTATGCTTTTTATTGCACGAGGCAAAAAAAGATATGAAACAGAAAGCAACTATTGCAGAAAAGATGATAGGTTTGCTTTGTTGCATAGTATAAGTGTAATAAAGAATTACTTACCGCACTTTAAACTTAGCGAACCAGCGTTCGTTAAATGTAAGACCTACATTAATGCGAAACATATTTTCATTTATTAAATTTATCCTATTTCTATTCACCCATTCAAATCCAATATTAAGCATACTCCTATAATTATAGTTATTGACTATAGGAATACCTAATCCCATACTTGCAGAAAGCTCTTTTGGACCATCTTGTCCATTTACTGTTATATATGGTGTAGAGTAGCTTATACCTGCACGATAATGCAATTTGCTAAGGAAACCGCGATAACGTTCTCCTCTGCAATAATCTCCTCCAAGTGTGATTTTCTGCATATCTTTAAGTTGCCCTTTTACTAAAGCGTAAGTTGCCTTATTGTTTATAACATTAAATTGTGGCATCGCTATATCTGCCCATTTTTGTAATTGATAATCTATTCCTAATTTTAGGCGGTCATTATGATTCCACATAATACCGATACCGAAAATATGAGGGAGTGTCAAAGCTTTATTTATAGTATAACTTGTTGTATCATTCACAGCAGTCTGTGTATTTCTTGATATAATATTGCATGTTGCATCAGAATTAAGTTTATGTCCTAAGGAATAAGTTAATCCTAATGTAACACTATTCTTTTTAGAAATCTTCTGTGTATATTGCAGACCAAAATCTACTTTATAGCTTTTCACATCATAAGTATATATTTTCGATAATGTCTTTATATACGAATCGCTATAATTGTTTTCGACTGTTCTTTCTAAGCTTCCCCAAAGATAAGCTATGTTAGCTCCAAGAGCAAATCCTTTAATAGGCTCCCATCCGAGTCCTAAATAAACCTGCCTTATACCACCAGACCCCGTAAAGGTATTAGAGTATGTTGCTTCTTTTATTGAAGGATTCTGTATAGAGTTTATATTTCTGCTACTCGTGTAATCATATCCAACATTTGTATAAGGGAGTAAACCAAAACTGACGCCCACATGCTTAAATGCCCTGAATGCAGCATTGATATATTCTATATTACCATTATTTGCGTTCTTTTTATGTCCATTCTCTTTGAAGTTCGTCAGTTGTAAACTTAGACCAGCGTCAAATATAAATGAAAGTGAATCCAATGCCGAATATGAAGCAGGATTTTGAAAATTTATTTGGTTATGTTCGTGAAAACCGTATGCTAATCCGTTCATGCCACGATTGAAACTTGTAGACTGTGGAGACAATGTTCCTAATCCAAATTGACTGTAGGGGGAGTTTGTGCCACTCTGTGCCTTTGCTGTCATTGATAAGGCAAAACAGAGCATCGCTGTGAGTATTTTCTTCATCTGTTAGTAATTTCAAATAACATAAACAGTGCAAAGTTATTAAAAAAAAATGATAATGTAGAAAATCTATATACTATTTTGTTTTTTAATAAGGTTTCTTTGCGATATCACAGTTTTTCACTACCTTTGCCCACCAAATGAAGAGAGGTATTCAATATACTATATATGTTTTTATTCTGCTATCAGTTTTTCCACTGACAGCAAACTCTTATTCATTAACCTATTCTGATTCTGTTGAGATCTCTCTTTTGACTTGTACACCTGGTACAGAATCTTGGGAACAATATGGACATACTGCAATACGCTATAACGATATTGCCAACAAGAACGATCTTGCCATAAACTATGGTTTGTTTTCGTTCGATCAACCCTATTTTATTCCTCGTTTTGTACTTGGAAAGACTGATTATAAGGTTGGCCTGTCTACAACTGATGATATGTTACTTGCATATTCGTACGAGGGGCGAGGTGTCTTTGAACAGGTGTTAGATTTAACTAGAGAAGAGAAGTATCAGATTTATCTTGCGTTAAAAAAGAATTTACTTCCAGAGAATGTCGTGTATCGTTACAATTTCTTTTATGATAATTGTACAACACGCGCACAACACATACTTCTTGATCATTTAAATGGGAAGATAAAGTGCCTACCCGAAAAGTCCAAAGTGTTGTATTCATATCGTGAAATGATACATAAATGGAATAAAGAAGATGTATGGGTGCAATTGGGTGAAGATATGTTATTAGGTGTAACCGCTGATGTCCCTGTAAAAACGAAACAGCAAGAACTCTTTTTGCCTGATAACCTGCGCAAGTATATAGGGCGTATTGTACATAATGGTAAATCTTTAGTAAAGTGTGAGTCGTACCTTGTACAGCCACCTCAATTCATTGAGTCAAAAACCTCTTTAATCTCTCCTATGCAGGTAGCAGTTATTTTTGCAATTATAGCGACACTCATATTGTTTTATGAGTATAATCGGAAAAAAGCTTTGTGGTTTTGGGATATTATGCTTATGGTAGCTTCTGGTATTATAGGGATTCTTCTTTTCATAATGATATTCTCTTCCCACCCTTGTGTAAGTATCAATATGATAATATTTTTGTTTAATCCATTAGCTTTGTTCTTGATACCTTCAGTTATTAAGAGTATCAGGCATAAAAAATCACATTGGTGGTGGTCTGTCTGGAGTGTATCAATTATAATAGGGCTTATTGGGAGATTTTTTCAACAGATTCCAGTTCCTATTTTAATAGTGGCATTATTCTTGCTATTTAATTGTATCTTCCATCAGTGGTTGATAAGACATATTTATATAACTGCGATAGAAAGAAAGTAAAACAAGATGATGAATAAATACATTACCGCACTATTTATAGTATTAGCAGCAACGGGTGTAGAAGCACAGACTTATCAATCTGTGCTAAAGGTAGCTGTGAAGCATTCTTCTTTAGAAGATTTTTGCAATCATCTTGAATTGAAAGGTTTAGGGGCAGAAGTGCTTTCTGTGATAGAAGTCTATAAAAATATAACAAAAGAAGATGAAATAGATTATACTACAACATATCTTTTATTATCTAATAGACGCAATGCTAAATATTATGTCGTAAGATTATCAGAGAACTTAAAAAGGACAATATCATATTATTTACCGGCTCCATCAACTCATTCTTCTATACTAATACGTGCTCCGAGTTATTTTATCTCATAAATTCATATATTCTACTATTATAAAATAAATAACAGATAAAATAACATTCACATAAGCGAGTAGTAAAACTAATTTGTAAAAAACAATTCTCGCTAAAATACAAAAGTAAAAAAATGAACTTTACAAAATTATTGAAGGCCCTTTTTGGAGACAAATCAACACGTGATATGAAACTTATTCAACCGTATGTTGAAAAAGTTAAGGAAGCTTATCCAGCCATAAAAGAACTTAGTAATGATGAATTAAGAGCTAAAACGAAAGAAATCCAGCAATATGTTCAAGATGCGGGAAAGCAGCAACGTGAAGAAATAAACAAACTACGTGAGAGTATCGAAGGAACCCCGATAGATGAACGTGAAAGTATTTTCAATAAGATAGACAAACTCGAAAAGGAAGCATTGGATAATTATGAAAGAGCCTTAGACGAGGTTATGCCTATTGCCTTTTCTATTGTAAAAGATACAGCACGTCGTTTTACAGAAAACGAAGAAACTATTGTTACAGCAAATGACTTCGATCGTGAACTTGCTGCCGATCCTCGAAAAGATTTTATTACTATTGATGGCGATAAAGCTATTTACCACAATCATTGGACCGCAGGTGGAAACGACCTCAAATGGGAAATGGTTCACTACGATGTTCAGCTTTTCGGTGGTACAGTTCTTCATCAAGGTAAGATAGCTGAAATGGCAACAGGTGAAGGTAAAACCCTTGTAGCTACACTCCCAGTATTCCTTAATGCATTGACTGGTAATGGAGTACATGTCGTAACTGTAAACGATTATCTTGCTAAACGTGACTCTGAATGGATGGGACCATTGTATGAGTTCAATGGCTTGTCTGTCGATTGTATTGATAAGCATCAGCCAAATTCACCAGAGCGTCGTCGTGCTTACCAAGCCGATATAACTTTTGGAACGAACAACGAGTTCGGTTTTGATTATCTTCGTGACAATATGGCAGTGTCGCCTGCCGATCTCGTGCAACGTAAGCATAACTATGCTATTGTCGATGAGGTTGACTCAGTGTTAATAGATGATGCTCGTACACCTCTTATTATTAGTGGTCCAGTACCAAAAGGCGATGACCAGATGTTTGAAGAATACCAGCCGTTGGTTCAAAAACTCTTTGAAGTACAGCGTAAGCAAGCTACTGAACTACTTGCAGATGCTCGTTCTAAAATATCACGTGCAGCTAATACTAAAGATGAGAAAGAACGTCAGGCAATGGTTGAAGAAGGATTTCTTGCTCTTTATCGTTCATACAAAGCACTACCAAAAAATAAAGCACTTATTAAATTTCTATCCGAAGATGGTATTAAGTCAGGTATGCTGAAGACGGAAGAATTCTATATGGCAAACAATAATCGAGAAATGCCTAAAGCTGTAGAGCCTCTTTATTTTGTTACAGACGAGAAAATGAATTCTTGCGATCTCACAGATAAGGGTGCAGCTTGGCTAGCTAAAGAGGTAAATGATGATAAATTGTTTGTTCTCCCTGATATCACTACACAACTTTCACAACTCGAAAAGGAAAAAGAAGAGAAAGCTATAGATGAACAGACTTATCTTGATAAAAAAGATAATCTGATGAGTAACTATGGAGTCCAGAGCGAACGTGTACATACATTACAGCAGTTGCTTAAAGCATACACGATGTTTAATAAAGACGATGAATATGTTGTTCTTGACGGTGAAGTAAAGATTGTTGATGAACAAACAGGTCGTATTATGGAAGGTCGTCGTTGGAGTGACGGTTTACACCAAGCTGTGGAGGCTAAAGAACATGTGAAAGTTGAAGCCGCCACACAAACCTTTGCCACTATTACTTTGCAGAATTATTTCCGTATGTATCATAAATTGGCTGGTATGACTGGTACAGCGTCTACTGAAGCAGGCGAGTTCTGGGATATTTATAAACTTGATGTTGTAGAAATTCCTACTAACCGTCCTATTCAACGTAATGATATGGAAGACCGCGTCTACAAAACGGCTCGAGAAAAATATGCTGCTGTAATCGATGAAATAGAAGAAATGCGTAATAATGGACGTCCATGTTTGGTTGGTACTACCTCTGTTGAGATTAGTGAATTGCTTAGCAAAATGCTTAATATGCGTAAAATTCCACATCAAGTATTAAATGCTAAACAACATTTAAAAGAAGCGCAAATTGTAGCAGAAGCAGGACGTTCTACTAATGGGCTTGGAGCTGTTACAATTGCAACGAATATGGCTGGGCGTGGTACCGACATAAAGCTTACACAAGAGGTAAAAGATGCTGGCGGTTTAGCCATCATTGGTACAGAACGTCATGAAAGTCGTCGTGTAGATAGACAGTTGCGTGGTCGTGCAGGACGTCAGGGGGATCCAGGTTCATCTGTATTCTATGTTTCATTGGAAGACAAACTGATGCGTCTTTTTGGTTCAGAACGTATTGCAAAGGTAATGGATAGGCTGGGATTCGATGAAGGAGAACGTATCGAAAGTTCAATGATATCCAGCAGTATAGAGCGCGCACAAAAGAAAGTTGAAGAAAATAACTTTGGTATTCGTAAGCGCTTGTTGGAATACGATGATGTTATGAATAAGCAACGTACCGTTATTTATGAGAAACGCCGTCATGCACTGATGGGTGAACGTATAGGTATGGATATCTCAAATATTATTTGGGATCGCTGTGTAAACATTATAGAGAATAATGACTATGAAGGTTGCAAAGAAGAATTCCTTAAAATATTGGCAATAGAATGCCCATTTACCGAAAGTGAATTCGGAAATATAAGCAAAGAAGACTTGAAAGAACGTGCTTTCCAAGATGCTATTGCAAACTTTGAACGTAAAACCGAACGTATTCAAACAGTAGCATGGCCTATTATTAAAGATGTTTATGAGAAACAAGGCGCAATGTATGAGCGTATTATGGTGCCTATAACAGATGGTAAACGTGTCTATAATATACCTTGCGATTTGAAAGAGGCTTACGAGACAGAAGCTAAATCTGTAGTTCAACAATTTGAGAAAGTAATTCTCTTACACCTCATTGATGATGATTGGAAGGAGAACTTGCGCCAACTTGACGAATTACGTCACTCTGTGCAGAATGCTTCATACGAGCAGAAAGACCCATTATTAATATTTAAGCTTGAGAGTGTCAAGTTGTGGGATAATATGATTAATGATATGAATAATCGTACAGCAAGTGTCTTGATGCGTGGGCAAATTCCAGAAATGCAACCATCCGATGAAATTCAAGAGGCTGCCCCAGAACAAAGAACTCAACGTTACGACGAGAAAAAAGACGATTTAATAGATCAAAATCAACAAGCTGCAGCTAATCAGGATACACGTGAAACTGTACAACAGCAACACCGTGTTCCTTATACAGCAGAAAAAATGCCTCGTCCAAACGATCCTTGTCCTTGTGGTAGTGGTAAGAAATTTAAGAACTGTCATGGACGGAATTTACGATAAACATACATATCTGAAATAAATAACACTGGAGCAAGATTAAAGAAAAATCTTGCTCCTTTTTTCTATATATATTATAATGAGAACGTTGTAAATGAATTTATCTACAAAAAAATACAGTTTTGTTTGGTCTATTAATAGAAAATACTTACCTTTGCACTCGCAAAATTAAAGTATGCACCCTTAGCTCAGTTGGTAGAGCAACTGACTCTTAATCAGTGGGTCTAGGGTTCGAATCCCTAAGGGTGTACTTTTAATGCTATTTCGTTTCAATGCACCCTTAGCTCAGTTGGTAGAGCAACTGACTCTTAATCAGTGGGTCTAGGGTTCGAATCCCTAAGGGTGTACGAATATTTCCATAAAGAAGAGGATGTGTCCATTTTGGCATACCCTCTTCTTTTTGTATACCACCCCTACTTTCTCAAGGACAGTAGATATTTTGGGTCAGTCCTAAAACCCAGTTGCAAGCCTATACTCTTAAGCACACAATTTCATAAGTATTTATTACCTTTGCATCATGAAGAGTCACCAATTATTACGTTGCATCTTTCCAGATGTACTTGCCGACTACTTTGATGTTGTCGATATTCAAGAGAGTGTTTCGCAGTTTGACTTTTGGCTTGACGAGCGTAACTTTATGGAAAAGTCAGGGTCAGTCCTAAAACCCAGTTGCAAGCCTATACTCTTAAGCGCATAATTTCATAAGTATTTATTACCTTTGCATCATGAAGAGTCACCAATTATTACGTTGCATCTTTCCAGATGTACTTGCCGACTACTTTGATGTTGTTGATATTCACGAGAATGTTTCGCAGTTTGACTTTTGGCTTGACGAGCGTAACTTTATGGAAAAGTCAGACCATAAGTTAGGCACCGTAAGCAGTTATGGTTTTACCAGCGAGCGTGTTATTCAGGACTTCCCCCTTCGTGGCAAAGCAGTTTACCTCCATGTTCGCCGTCGCAAGTGGCGTGACAGTTCCAACGGAAATATATTTAGTCCACCCTTAAAAGCCTAATATTCCTCTGATTCATAGTATATTATGCTATAAATTATTTGTTTATATCTGCAAGTTTTTGTACCTTTACATTATAATTCTTGCAGATATTTATGCTTAAACGTACATCC
>NZ_GL982513.1:1460032-1463459 GCF_000220255.1 Prevotella pallens ATCC 700821 | reverse complement strand
CTTAGGCGTGCCCGTGTACTTCGCTGACCCATATTGTTCATGGCAAAAGGGAACTGTTGAGAATACAAATAAATTAATCAGGCAGTATATACCTAAAAAGGATTCGTTTGATAACTATACGGACAAGAGAATTATGTCAATACAAAAGAAATTGAACGAAAGACCAAGAGAAAAATTAAACTTTTCTACTCCTAAGTGTGAGTTCTTTAAACACCTTTTGTAATTTTGCACTTGATGGTTGACTCTGCGAGAGTAACTACTATTAAGATTGCTTATTTGAGATAGATGAATATCAAGATAATAAAAGTAACATAAAAACAAACCTATTAGCTCAATAATATTAGAAAGTAAAACTCTTTAAAGCATGTTTTGCTAACTCGTGATAATGAGAGCCTAAGTCGCAAAAACGCATTACACATCTATAAGCAGCCTGCTTTACTGCAAGATTGTTTCCATTGAGTGCAACCTCTGCTTGATCAAGAAACTCATTTATCCCTCTTTCGTTAGGCTCTTTCCCATCAGCAAACAGACAAGCTAATGTCTGGAAACCACATATTTGATACAAACTTTTATCTGAAGCAAGGCATTGGTATGCCAAAGATGGGGCAAAATCAATATTTCGAAGCAGATTGAATGACAGAAGTTCTGCAATTTCTTGTGTCGGTATTTGTTCTAACCAGAGATATACTATATCAGCATTTATTTTTTCCGCAGGCATTATGTAAGTTGCAAGTATCTTACATTCTCTGCTATTTTCCTTCCAAAGAGCAATGGCCAAATCGTAATCCTTTCCATATTCCTTTGCTATTTTTCGGAGATTAATCAAATCTATTCCCCAATTCACCTTGTATTCTGCCCCTTTTTCACGCATAGATTGAGCAGTAATACCATTCATAAACAAATGAAACGATTGTTTTATCTGTTTTAGTTTATTGTGTGTTTCTCCTGTTGCCATAAACTATAATCTTTTGAGTATCTCATCATCTGATGAGTATAAGTCTCAGTATAATCTAATTTAACATCAACTATTTGGTTGTTATGCCCGTATTCTAACTTCATAACTGGGTTTATAAAACCTTTATAAGGTGCTATGTTCAATTGCTCATAACGACTCAAGACTTCATTATGTAGTGTCTTATTAACTTTTACAGCATAAGTCTCCACTAGTTCTTTTGCCCTATTAAAATCGCCCATACTTTTTACTCGCTGAATTTCTGCAAGCTGTTGAGCAAATATCTGACGCAAAGCTGCATAATCATTGATACGTACAAATGTCTTAAGCGCTTTCGCCTTACCATCAGGCAACTGTACTAACTCTATAACCTTATCCGATTTTCCTATCTCATACGCCCACCAAGCAATTAATGCACGATTTTGCATGTGCGCTTCTTCTATTTGTTTATTAGGCTTAATACGAGCTAGTTGGGTAATTAATCCATTCATTATATATGAATAATATTGAGCTTTAAAGGCCTCTTCAGATTTTAATAGTCCTAACTCTAACAATTTTCTGTCAGCCATATAATAGAGTCCAAACAAATCTGCTCGTGCTTCTTCAATAGTATTTCCATAATTTTTTAGTGAATCTGGATCTACTCCTGAAAGAAGTTTTCCACTTCCATGCCCCAAACATTCGTGTAAATCTGTGTGTAATTCATCTGTTAAACTACCAAAATTTTCTATCAGTTCTCGTGTTTGAGCATCAATAACAAATTCATCTATGAGTCCATTTCCCTTTGCTGCCATATTATAAGCACATGTGAGATTGGAGATGGTTACACTCTTCGAACCATATTCTGCTCGTATCCAATCGGCATTAGGGAGATTTATACCTATTGCTGATGCTGGATATTCATCTCCCCCAAGCATCGCTGCACATACAACATTGGCAGTAATGCCTTTTACTACTTTCTTTCTGAAACGCTTATCAACAGGTGAGTGATCTTCAAACCATTGTGCGTTAGACGAAATAGTTTTTGTACGCCTTGTTGCCTCTAAATCCTTATAGTGCACTATACCCTCCCAAGATCCTTTCAAGCCTAAAGCATCTCCATATACTTCAATAAATCCATTGATAAAATCTATTTGTCCCTCACATTCTGTAACCCATTTTATAGAATATTTATCAAAGTCCGCAAGTTCACCAGAGGTATAATAATCAATTAATAAATGAATTATATCCTTTTGATTATTATTTTCACAATAGTTTTCTGCTTTCTTCAACCAAAAGACAATTTGCTTAATAGTTTTACCATAACGTCCATCTAATTTCCAAACTATCTCCTCTAGCTTATTTTCACGTTTAACTAAAGTGGAATTTAACCCGAACGATAATTGTTTATTCTTAGCGGTTCTTTTTTTCTCTATATAAAATTGTTCAACCTCCTTTTGGCTTACATTTTCGTAAAAGTTATTCGACGATGTTCGTATAACGTCAGTTCCTTCTGCCCTATTCACTCGTTTGTGCATACATTTAGGATTAAAGATTATTTCGCTCAATATATTCTTATAATCACTAAAAGCTTTTTCAGAACTAATTCCTAATTTATCTTTACCTATCTTATTCAACGCTTCTATAAAATAACTATGCGAAAAGGTAGGTATAAACTTCTCCATCCCATAATGATGATGAATACCATTAGAGAACCAAACTTTTTTCAAATACAACTCTAAGCTTTTAAAGTCATCGCTATCTTCTTTATATCTTTCAACGAAAATATATTCTAAGGCTTCTCTTATCTGTAAGTTGTATTTACCAAATTGATGAAAAGTTATATCACGTCCCCACAATGTTGCTTTTGCTAAACAGTAAATATAAAGTTTTTGTTTTAGTGTAAGGTCATTAAATCCATCTAAACGATAACGCAACATTTGTATATCGCCAAATCGTTCCGAAGAATAACTAAAAGAATCTTCTTCCATTCTTTTATCGCATTTCAACATCAACAACTTCTTTGTTCTTAGGACGCAATGCTTTTAGCTTATATTCACGTGGAGTCATTCCATTTATTCGATAAAAAGATGCGTAGAATGATTGACGATTTGCAAAACCAACCATAGTACTTATATCTTCCATGTTCAGATCTTTATACTTCTTTGATGCAAGAATTGCCATCGCCTCTTCTATTCTAAATTTATTTACGAATGATGTATAGTTCATATTAAACTTTACATTCACAACTGCAGAGATATATCTTGTGTTGGTTTCTAAATCTTCCGCAAGTTGTTTTGCGGAATAGTTCTTATCCCGATACCTCTGTTGAAAGAGTATTATATTCAGAATCTGATCTTTTAACTCTTCCATTAATTTTGGACTTACTAGACCACGATATGTCGCAGCCTTCTCCTTCTTTCCTGTAATATTATACTTTCCCATAATAGCTAATTTAGATAAGTTACTGTTAAGCTGTTTCTTTTGCAAATTTAA
>NZ_GL982513.1:1455691-1458821 GCF_000220255.1 Prevotella pallens ATCC 700821 | reverse complement strand
TTTTTTTAGAATATAGCAATATTTAGCTTTATTTATTATTAATTTCCTGAATATGATGTTAAATAAACCTTTTATAATCTAGTTTTTTAATTGGAGTGGAAATCTAATATCAATATGAATCGAGATATAAATATCTTTAAACACTGTCGATAATTCGAAGAGGTTATGAGGATTTATATCTCGATTTCACATTCTATTCATCTAAAGGTCCCACCTTATGATCTATGATTTTGTCTAATTTAAACTTTTTGTTTGCTCAGCAACTTCGTTTTGAATACGTTGAACAAAGTCTTCTTTGGTCATTGTAGCCTGTTCTCCTCCACCTTGTTGGCGCATAGAAACCAGACCACCTTCCATTTCTTTTTCGCCAACAATTACCATATATGGGATACGCTTCAATTCATTATCACGTATCTTTCTTCCTATCTTTTCATTACGATCATCAACTAAAGCACGCACATCATGCAATTCAAAGTATTGCTTTACATCTTGTGCATAGTCATTATATTTCTCTGAGATAGGCAGAATAGCTACTTGATCTGGGGTTAGCCATAATGGGAAATGTCCTGCAGTATGTTCTATTAAGACTGCTGTAAACCGTTCTAATGAACCAAATGGAGCACGGTGAATCATTACAGGAGTTTCTTTCGTATTATTTTCTGCTGTATATTCCAATTTAAATCTATTAGGCAGGTTATAATCTACTTGAATTGTACCTAATTGCCATCTACGTCCAATAGCATCTTTAACCATAAAGTCGAGTTTAGGGCCATAAAAAGCAGCTTCACCTATTTCTACTCGTGCATTTAGTCCTTTTTCTTCACAAGCTTCTTTTATAGCTCGTTCACTTTCTTCCCACACTTTATCCGAACCAATATACTTTTCTTTATCGGCAGGATCACGGAGTGAGATTTGTGCTTCATAATCATTGAATCCAAATGTAGCGAATACTTTTAAGATAATATCAATAACATCTTCAAACTCTTTCCGCAATTGTTCTGGACGAACAAATATATGAGCATCATCTTGGGTAAACGTACGAACGCGAGTTAAACCGTGCAATTCTCCACTTTTTTCATAACGGAATACAGTTCCAAACTCTGCAATACGTAATGGTAAATCTTTATAAGAACGTGGCTTATATGCAAAAACTTCACAGTGATGTGGACAGTTCATTGGTTTAAGCATATACTCTTCATCTTCCTCTGGAGTTTGTATAGGTTGGAATGAATCCTTGCCATAATGAGCATAATGTCCAGATGTTACATAAAGATTTTTCCCACCAATTCCAGGCGTGATGACCTCTTGATAATGATATGGACGTTGTAATTTTCTAAGAACTTCTTGTAAACGAAGACGAAGCTGCGTACCTTTTGGTAGCCAAATAGGAAGTCCTTTACCAACTCGCTCAGAAAATGTAAAGAGCTCCATCTCCTTACCTATCTTACGATGATCGCGCTTCTTCGCTTCTTCCAACATTGCAAGATACTCATCAAGCATCTTCTTTTTGGGGAAGGTTATACCATAAATACGTGTCAATTGATCGCTTTTTGCATCTCCACGCCAGAATGCACCTGCTACACTTGTTAGTTTGACAGCTTTTATTGCACCTGTAGACATAAGATGAGGACCACGACAAAGATCTGTGAAGTTTCCTTGCGAATAAGTTGATATTGTACCATCTTCAAGGTCCTCAACAATGTGTTCTACTTTATATTCTTGTCCATCAGCTGTAAATTCTTTAATAGCGTCTTCTTTAGAAACATCACGACGAACAATCTTTAAATCTTTTTTTGCTAATTCAAGCATTTTCTGTTCAATCTTAGGAAAATCTGTCTCAGAAATAACTTGTCCATTAGCTGGTTGTACATCGTAGAAGAAACCATTCTCAATAGCAGGACCAAATCCGAACTGAATACCTGGATAAAGTTCTTTCAAAGCTTCTGCCAATAAGTGTGCTGAAGAGTGCCAGAAAGTATGCTTTCCTTCCTCGTCTTCAAACTTGTACAAAGCTATTGTTGCATCCTCATTAATAGGACGATTTAACTCAGTTGTTACACCATTAATCCCGCAAGATACAACGTTGCGAGCGAGAGCTGGCGAAATGCTCTCTGCAATTTGAAGTCCAGTTACCCCTTGTTCATATTCACGAACAGAACCATCTGGAAAAGTGATTTTAACCATAATACAAATTAGTTTTATAAATCAATATGTGGCAAAGGTACGACTTTCTAATGAAAAATGCACTAATATTCTTAAAGTTTATCTTTTTTTATACCACTCCTATATGATAAAGGTAGATGTTTATCAATTTAATAGAATAGCTCAGATGTGTATAAAAGTTTATTAGATGGAGTTGCTTTTATTTTAGATATCTATCAGTTGCATTTTAGATATCTGCCACGCACGTCTCAGATATCTATCAATTATAAATTAGATATCATAACAAACTACAATCTTTACGTATTTGATTTTTCCTAATTTTACTAGACATTTTTTCCTATTAACTACCTCTGCAGACACTTTCTATTACGCCGGCTATCATAGTTGTACAGAGATTTAAAAGGTCTTCCGTTAAATGCGTAGACGCCTATCATGCAATGCATATAGCCTTAATGTGAAGTATTCCTCATTTCTGAATCCATATATCTGTCTTTTCAAAACCTTTATTTTATTATTAATACCTTCTATTGTTCCATTTGTTATATAATGGTCATACCATGCTAATATGTATGTCTTGTATGCTCTAATAGTTGAAGCCATTTTCACCAATGGCTGTATTTTAGATTCTATAGCTTGCTTTACCCATTCATCCAACACATCTTTTAGCTTTTTGCTTACTACACTGATTCCATATTTCCTTAAGATCTTCTTTGAGATAATAGGCAATCATCAGCGGACGGTTTAGGCTTAGGGCATTCTACAGTCTATTTCTGTGTACATAATCAAAAATATCATTTCCATTTCTGAGTAACAACCAACGTGTTCCTTTGATTACTTTACGCTTGTTGATGTCCTTTTCCTTATGCCATAACAGTCTCCTTAGCAAATCCAGCTTTTCGTTCATAAGCTTGGTTACATGAAAGTGGTCTACTACAAATGCAGCATTGGGAAGGTGCTCACTTACAAA
>NZ_GL982513.1:1449308-1455422 GCF_000220255.1 Prevotella pallens ATCC 700821 | reverse complement strand
GATATATCTATCCATTTAACGGAAGAACCATAAATATGGGGATAAGTTCTTTGTAAAAGACGAAAAATACATGATAATAATTAGACACTGTTTTTATTTGCCTTTACTGTATTTATTTTGTAGGTTAACTCTATTTTTATAACCAACAAATTTTAGATAATCATGCCATATAAGTTTATAAGCCTTTATTCTATTTGCATTCAATACATTTAACAGAGGAACAAAATAATATATTTCCTCAAAAACATTATTTGATTAAAGAAAAATAAATTAACTTTGTAGTAATAAATATCATTTTACATTCGTGAGGCTATTTCACTATAGTTATTGATAAACACTCAAGAAAAATTAAAGCAAACTTTTTGACAAAACAATATGCAAGCAAAAAACGTTAACCAATTTGGTAAAAACTCTATCTTTATTGAGAAAAATAATGGTAATGTTTATATTACTGAACGTTATGTGGAAGAAACTACATCCGCATTTCATCAAGGTTCATACGAATTACGAGAATACAATCCAACAATTGATCCAGCTATCCCCAGAGAAGAAGTAAATCAAATTTTAGAATGGATAGAGAAAGATGCATCCACTAACAATCCTGTGAGATTAGGCTTATTATATGGGAAGGCTGGTATTGGCAAGTCCATTGTGATGCACGAACTTCTAAAAAAACTACATACAATAAACGATTATTTAGTCCTTGGGTTGAAGTCTGATCAAATAGAGTTTTTAGATACAGATGAGTTATCTAAAAAGATTCATTTGGGTAATCCTTTAGAGATTGTTTTAAAGGAGATGGCTAAGAAGTATAAAAGAGTAGTAGTATTGATTGACCAAATAGATGCACTATCATTGTCACTTTCTTCAAACCGTACCCCTCTACGTTCTTTGTTAAAAATGATACACCAAATACAAGGTATCCCTCATATAAGAGTTGTCATTTCTTGTAGACCGTATGATTTAAAGTATGATCCAGAACTTGAGAAAGAACGTATAAAGAAGCAATGGGAGCTAAAAGAATTATCTAAAGAGCAGGTACAGGAGACACTACAAGCAAATCAATGTAAAGAGCGACTAAGTGACAACCTACTATGCTTTTTGGGCAATCCACTGAACCTATATCTATTTTTAAAAGTCAGACAATATGAACAACTTACGGATCCTCTTTCTACCAATATGCTTTATCACCAGTTATGGCGTAAATATATAAATGACGACAGCATACGTAAAGTAGATAAAAACACCTTACTATCGTTACTCGATAGTCTTGTTGATACAATGTACGAGCGGCAAGAGTTATCTGTACACATAAGAACATTTGAAACTCAATATAATGCTGAGTTGAACTACCTTTTTACTAACGGTTTGCTAATTGAGACACAGACTGGGCTAATTCAGTTTTTCCACCAAACACTCTTTGATTATGTATATGCAAGAAGATTTATTGAAAAGGGACATAATCTGTTAGAGGTTCTCAAAACACAGCACCAAGGACTATTCACCAGGGCTTCTGTAAAAAGTATCTTGACATTCTTACGTGAACAAGATATTCAGCAATATATTAACACAATAGAAGGACTACTTTATACCAAAAATGAAAATGGAAAAGATACTTATAGGTTCCATTTAAAAGCACTTGCATTGAGCAACATTCCATTCTTTGAAAAACCATTACAAGAAGAACTAAGACTTATAACACAAATCTATACAGATAAAAAATATATGAATATTATATTTGAATCTGTATATACACCAAATTGGTTTTATGCTATTTGGGGAATTGTTGATAGTATGGGTGGATGGATAAATCTGAATACTGAATATAAGCAGAAAGCTATGGTGATGTGCTTCCGCACATTCTCTATAGAGCCTAACATTGTTCTAAATAAACTGGAATTGGCATTAAATCTTGATGATGAAGAAGACTGCAAACATCTGAGCACTCTACTACAATACAATACTCAGAAATGCGATAGCAAAAAGTTAATAGCATTCTACAACAAATTGGTCAAGTTTGGAGGGCCATCAGAATATACTTCAATATTAAAAAATATTCTTAACGACAGTCCTTCTTTTGTGTGTGAAGAACTAAAGAAGAATATTATCTTACAGTCAAAGGATAATAAAGTATACCATATAGGAGTTAATTATGAGGTGAGAGAACTTTACGAAGAACTTCTTGACAAGCATTATGATTTGGGTATAAAGTTATTAGTAGAGGTACTAACCATAATCTATGAATCAACTAATTACAATATCGATAATGCAGAAATATATTATTCAACAGCATTCGATTACTTTCAGAGGGTAGAAGATAACATTCTTGACTCTAACTTTTCTCAAGAAGCAGCTAATATTCTTATCGATAATTTCCTAAAAACGATTGATACTGAGCAAACTAAGAGACACATTGAAACTTTTAGCAAAAGCAAGCATGAAGGCTTTGTTTTCATTGCTTTATATCTTTACACCTCACACCCAGAATGCTTTAAAGATGATGTTTATAAAATCATAACAAATCGTCAAGTTTTAGCAAATGCGCCTGCTTGGGTAGAATACCAAGCTGTAGAAGCTCTAAGAGTTTCATTTCCTTTAATGAGTATTGAACAAAAAAGAGCCATTGTAGAAAGAATACTTGCTATCAACGACAAGGGAGAATATAGACTAATGAGAGAATCTACTGAGATAAGACTTAAATATGGAGTTCCACTTCTTCGTATAGATTCTCACAAAGGAAAAGCATTGCATGTTATACCGAAAGAAGAACTCAGAGACATTTCATGGAAAGCTTACCAAGAACATCAACGGATTGAACGTAAATTCAATAAGAATCTTCTTAGAAATGAAAAACCATCCAGTATATTTTCTTATGTAGGTTGGCCATCTCTAAAACAAGATCAAGGAGTAAAAATGAGCAAGGAGGACTGGCTTAACTCTATGCTTAAATATGCTGACAATCTTATTGAATGGGAAAAGCCCTCACTTACAGGGCAATGCCAGTTATTTCGTAACGTGGTGGATAAGGAACCTGAAAAATATCTGGACTTGATAAAACAGACGATTAAGAACGAACAGATTTCTTTAGCCTATCCATTAGCAGGATTGGAGGGGCTTTTAAATGCAAAAAAAATAAACGATGCAATGGATATCCTAAAAGATATTCTCGATGCAATCAACAATGACCTCAACACAACCGAAAGAGGATTCTCTATCCATTCCCTTCTAATAGCACTAAATGATGTCATTAACAATGAAGACGTGCCAGAACTTGTTTTCCATTTACTATGTAATATTGTAATTAATGCTAAGGAACCAGAAGAAGATAAATATCAAGATGCTAAGGATATATTTAACATAGGTATTAAGCAGTCAAGAGGTAATGCTGGATACATGTTAGTGAACTGTGCTTACGAGAAAAAATATAAAGAAGATATTTTTAAAACTATAGAAAAGATAGCAAAAACAGCATCAGTGTATACACGAGCTGCTATTCTTCTGAATTTAGCAAAATTAAACTGGTTAGATCAAAATAGAAATTTAGCTCTATTTAAGAAATTGTTGCATGATTATAATCCAAGGCTGATGGCACTACCTGTACATAACTACAATCCATTAGTTTATTTTGTCAATTATGCCATTGATGATTTGATAGATTTCTTCCAGCATACTTTAGAATATCCAGAATGCTATAAAGTGCAAGTTATCATTTTATGGTTAGGGTGGCTACATAATCATAAAGACGAGCGGTTAAAGAAATTCATTGACCAAATGTGCAATAAGAGTGAAGATGCAAGACTGTCACTTCTACGATTTTTAAGTGGCTTAAAAGATAATATAAACCAGGAAGCCGTTGATTATATTTTGGATTTAATGGATTCTCGTTTTGAAACAAAAGAAATGGGAGAAGCTTTCGATAATTTGTTCTATCATATCAAGAATTGGCCAATTACGTTTCAATATCAAATTGCAGAAGCCTTTGCTGCATCTCCATTAAGCAAGTATCAAATAAGAAATTTCATTAAATTCTTAGGAGCCTTTGCTGTCGAATATCCAGAGCAGACTCTTGAATGGATATCAAAGATAATAGAAAAAAATACACCAGATGATGTATTTACATGGAATAATATCGTTGAAGTTGTTATCCAGTCGTATAATAGTATCAAAACATTCAATAACAATAGTAACCAAAAGACATTAGAGTTTGCTATGGACTTAATAGATACCATTATGCAAAGTGGAAACAACAAAACACTCATTACCAACTTTATAAACAAACTTGATAATGAATAAGGAGTATCAATTAGGACAATTACGGAGGATTATAGAAGACCCTGACACCTCTTCTGGCTTGTATCTAATTGATACAGTTTTAGACGATAACGAGATAGAAAAGTATATAAAGGATTTAGATGGCTGTGCTTATCTAAAAATATCTCTGCTTCCATCTAAAGATAGTTCAGTCTTTGAAATGTTTGTGATTGGGTTAAGTTATAAATTCGACAATCAATCATTAGTAGAAATGGTGAAGTTGTTATTATCAGATGCTACACAAAAAAGAGATAATGTACTGTTAACTATTCTGTTAGATATAATGAGAAATCACATAGAGAGAAGAACTATTCTTCATCTTGAGGGTGAAAAAGATTTATCCTCATTTATATATGAGGACCTTTGTAAACTTAAAACATCTTTAGATTATAGTTCACACCCTATCATTATAATTAATAAACCAAAGCATGCTATAGGAATTAAAAAAGACCCGAATATAAACATAATAACATTTCAAGAGAACAATTTTATGGAAAAAAGAACAGAGAAAGTGCATATATCATATAAACATGATACTGCATATAAAGCTGATATCCTTGCAATTAAAACAGGACTTCAAGAGAACAATATTCCATATTCTATAGATGAATACGACATTTTATATCGCGACAATATTGATGACTACGAGAAAGAAATTGGTAGTTCAGACATTGTCATTATGTTTGTAATACCTAATTATTTAACATCTTTAGAATGTATGTTTGAAATGACGCAAATATTTAAAAATGGCAATATTAAAACGAGGTTATTTCCCGTTGTTGATATGGGAGAGATTAAACGAAATGGAGATGGCTTAATAAAGATAAAAGATTATTGGAGCAAAGAAAAATAAAAAAATCTGAGCAAATAAAGACAGAGCCAGGTGGCTCAAGTTTTCTTATAAAAGAAATACAAAAAATAGATGATATCCTTAAAACAATGGATGACTTATGGACGTTCTTGTGTCGTGAAAACTCTGGTAGCTACCATAAACTTATAGATAATAATGCAAAACAATTAATGGAGGAAATTAAAAAATACTTATGTCCTAAATTGGCACCAGATACTGAGAACTTCACGCCTACAACCGCAACAAAGCCTACAGGAACCCGAGTTATCACTCAGAATGGTGAAAAATCTTTATATATAGAAAATAATAATGGGAATATTACTATAAGCTAAAAAGAGGTTCTTCCGTTAAACGCTTGGACACTTTTCTGAGAAGAGAGAAAGACAGAACGACATATAAAAGACAGATAAGATGCCGACAAGAAAATAAAAGATGTTAGGAAACAAAACAAAAAGTATGAATTTAGTCCAGTGTGGCCTAATGACTAATTTGGGTTTAATTATTCATCATCTAAAGTTTCTATGGAGAAAAAAGAAAAGGCTTCCCAAACCCTTCCCTTCGGAACTGCAATCCGACGCGGTATTTAAGAAACCTTTCCTATTTCTGTTGCAAAGATACAACTTACCCCGCAGAGTCAACCATCAAGTGCAAAATTACAAAACGTATTTAAAGAACTCGCACTTTGGAGTAGAAAAGTTTAATTTTTCTCTTGGTCTTTCGTTCAATTTCTTTTGTATGGACATAATTCTCTTGTCCGTATAGTTATCAAACGAATCCTTTTTAGGTATATACTGCCTGATTAATTTGTTTGTATTCTCAACAGCTCCCTTTTGTCATGAACAATATGGGTCAGCGAAGTACACTGGCACACCTAAGTATTTGGTGGTTTCCCTGTTGTGTCATTGTGGATGATGTTATAGATGGATTGGTGTGACACCTCTATGCCCTCATTT
>NZ_GL982513.1:1430447-1448961 GCF_000220255.1 Prevotella pallens ATCC 700821 | reverse complement strand
TGCAGACAACCTCTCGCTACGCGTCGAGAACGTCTGCATCTCTCGGAGAGGGACACTCTTTTATTGCACTTCGTTTTGGAACTTGCAATTTCAACTTTTTTCTATATACTACGATAAATTCTAACTAACTGTTTAAGCGCAATAATATGGATAGTTGATTTTTATACTTCTATAAGGAGCGATAGATACAGTATAGGAAATAGGTGAAAATGATAAGACCATCTATTAAATATATTTTTCTCAAAATAGCGAGAAAAGTTTTATTGAATACAATATTTTTTGTGAAATATGCTTTAATATCAGATAAATTCACGATATTTGCAAGCCGAATATATGCTTATGGGCAATGTTCGCTTAAATTAGATGTTTTACTGGATAAAAAGAAATAATTTTAACAATGAGAAGATACCTGTTTTCTTTTATATTAACGGTGATATTTTGTGTCTCTGTTACTGCACAAAAAAAATATTCAGTGTATGGAATAGGTTTTTATAACCAAGAAAATCTTTTTGACTATACACATGATGAAGGTAAGAAAGATATGGATTTTACTCCAGATGGTTCTTATAAATGGAATAAAATGAAATATGAAAGCAAATTACACAATATGTCTAAAGTGCTTTCAGAAATGGGTACAGATGTTCTTCCTAATATTGGCTGTGCTATTATTGGTTTAGCCGAAGTAGAGAATGAACACGTTTTAAAAGATTTAACAGCACAGCCATCTCTTGCAACTCGTAATTACAAATATATTCATATTGAGGGGCCTGATCAGCGTGGAATAGATTGTGCTTTACTTTATAATCCTAAACTTTTTACAATACGTAATGTAAAATTAGTGCCTTATGTATACGAAAATACAACGAAAGATAAGCGTCCTACACGAGGTTTTCTTACAGTTAGTGGTACTTTAGCAGAAGAACATTTAACTGTTGTTGTGTGCCATTGGCCAAGTCGTGGAGCTGGTTCATATTTTCGCGAATTAGCTGGAAAAGAAGTAAAGGCATTAAAAGATTCACTTTTATGCGATGACCCCAATGTAAAAATATTAATTATGGGTGATATGAACGATGATCCAACTGATAAAAGTATGGTGGAATGTTTATCTGCAAAACCGAATATTAGCGAAGTTGGTGTAAACGATCTTTATAATCCGTGGTATAATGTTTTAGTAAAAGAGAATACAGGAACTTTAAAATATCAAGGTAGATGGAACTTATTCGATCAGATAGTCTTAACGCCAAACATTTTGAATAAAGAATACCAGAAAGATTATTCAACCTTAAAATTTTGGAAAAATCAAATATTCCGTCGCGATTATTTATTTCAAGAAACAGGAAAACACAAAGGCAATATAAAACGAACAACAGATGGAGGAGTTTGGCTTAATGGTTATTCAGATCATCTCCCAGTTGTGCTATATTTAATTAAAGAGCAAAAATAAAATGGAAATAGAAACGCATCCATTTGAGCCATGGTTACCATCAAATGCAAAGTTATTGATGCTTGGAACATTCCCTCCCGCACCTAAACGTTGGGCTATGGAATGGTATTATCCTAATTATACTAACGATATGTGGCGAATATTTGGGTTAGCTTTCTTTGAGGATAAAATGCATTTTATTGATGAAGCGAATAAAACATATAAGCTACAAGAATTAAAGCAATTTTTAAAAGAAAAAGGTGTTGCTATATTTGATACGGCTTTACGTATTCGCAGAACAACTGGAACAGCATCTGATAAAGATTTAGAAATAGTAGAGCCTGCAGATCTTGATAAAATGTTACGTTCATTACCAGAATGTAAATCAATTTTAGCTGCTGGACAACTCGCCACAAAAGTTTTTACCGAGCATTACAATATAGATGCGCGTAAAATGAAAATGGGAGAATATCGAACATTTTCTTTTGAAGGTAGAACATTAAAATTATATCGTGAGCCAAGTAGTAGTCGTGCTTACCCTATGCGTGTTGAAGAAAAAGCAACTTATTATAAACAAATGTTCAAAGAAACACATATACTCTAAATATGCTAGATAAAATTACAATAATTGGAATTGCAGGTGGTACCGGCTCAGGGAAAACTACAGTTGTAAGAAAGGTTGTTGAAACTTTACCTCCACATTATGTAGCAGTAGTTCCATTAGATTCTTATTATAATGATACTACTGAACTTACTGAAAAAGAACGTAGAGCTATAAATTTTGATCACCCAGATGCTTTCGATTGGAAGTTACTTATCAAACAAGTTAATGACTTGCGTAATGGACTTGCAATAGAACAACCTACTTATAGTTATTTAGCTTGTAATCGATTACCTGAAACTATTTATGTAGAGCCGAAACCTGTTATTATTATTGAAGGAATTATGTCTCTTTTAAATAAGAAATTACGGGATATAATGGATTTGAAGGTATTTGTAGACTGTGATTCCGATGAACGTCTTATACGTAATATTGAACGCGATATTTTAGAAAGAGGACGCAATGTAACAATGGTGTTAGACAGATATAGAAAGGTGTTAAAACCTATGCACGAACAGTTTATTGAACCAACTAAACGTTACGCAGATATTATTATTCCTCAAGGTGGAGAGAATACGAAAGGAATCAATATTCTATGTAGTTATATTCACGGATTAATACCTCGCGTAGAAGGTTAAAATTTCAACCTCTGGTAAAATCATAACCTATAATATCGCAATAACTTTATGCGTTTTTATGAATAAGGATTTTAATTGATATTGAATCTTTGTAAATATTGTGCAAAAGCAATATTGCTCTGTAGAAATTAATATCAATTAGAATTATATGTTACGACTATATTGAAGGATTAACTTTGTTTTTTATATAATGGAGTGTGTTAAATTAACACACTCCTATTAGTTTCTATGATTATCTAGCTTGCTTTTTGTTTAACCAATAATGATTATTGATAGATTGGCAAATTTAGTAATCTTATTTTTCAATATAATATTCATTTTGTGAATAATCATTTTAAATTTTGGGAGGATTTTTTTTCTCACTCTCAGCTAAAAATCCATGAAGATAAGCGTAAAGCAACTCTTCTAACGCTTCTATTTGCAATTTAAGTTCTGTTCCTTTATCTGTATCGGCAACTTTTAACCGCCGTTGATTTAATTCAACAATTTGAGTTGTACCAACAATATCGGTACCTCTCTTTATAGCTTCTTCTTCAGATGCGAAAGGTTCGTGCTGAACAAGTTCAAAACCACGTGAATGATAAATAAGAGTATAGCCAGCAATACCAGTTTCTTTATGATAAGCTTCAGAAAAACCTCCATCAATAACCATTAATTTCCCATTAGCTTTAATTGGCTTTTCACCTTTATTTACATGTACTGGCACATGTCCATTTATAATATGTCCAGTAGTGCTATTTACATCAAATTCTTCCATAATTAAGTCAGCAATATCTTCTCGCTCACGGAATTTGAAATAAAATCCTTTTTCTTCATGATGTGTTTCTTTCTCTTTAAGAAAATAACGTTCAAAAGTAGTCATTGCAGCTTTATCAAATAATGGGCTATCAGGACCACACCATAAATAAAGGAAATAATCTATAGCATATTCACGTTCTTTATTATTTTCTGTTTGTGGTTGGAAGGCACGTCTTATTATCATTCCCAATTTATGCAACAAGTCTTTACCTTTTGCAAAATTCTTTGGCTCAATCTCAACTTCACGAAGAGTTCCATCTTCATTTAATGGAATAGAAGCATGGTAAAGTAAGTTATTATTTACTACCTTATACATACAACCATGGCGTAATTGAAGAAGAATATGTTCGCGTAATTTTTCACTTACAGTGAATGAATGGTGAAGTCGTTCCATTAATGCTTGTTCTTCTTGTGTTAGCACATCTGGATGTTTGGGATCTATTGTTGGAAAGTTACATGAAGTAAGTTTATATTCTTTTCCACTCAGATTAATTGTACCATTCTTGTAATCAATCATTTCGTATAGTAATCGATGATTCATTTTCCAATGTGGGTACTTCTTTATTAGTTGTGCCTCAATTTTAAACTGAATTACACTAATTGCTTTATGCATACGTGCAATAAGCAAAATATTTTTTTCATCGATAGAATCAGACTGTTTTACTTTTGGCATAAATTCGACGCATGGATCATTACCATAAACATCCATTGCGAAAGTAGCTAATTGCATGAGATTTATACCATAGCCGTCCTCAATAGTATCCATATTGTCATATCGTAATGCAATTCTTATCACATTACAAATACATGCATCATTTCCAGCACAAGCACCTGCCCATAATATATCGTGATTTCCCCAAGTTATATCCCAAGTATGATAATTCTTTAAAATATCCATCACAACATGCGCACCAGGTCCGCGATCATAAATATCACCTAGTATATGTAAGCTGTCAATTGCGAGACGTTGAATAACATTACAAATAGTTGTTATGAAGTCATCAGCTCTACCAGTTGATATTATTGTGGAAATAATAGCACTTACATAGTCGGATTTATCTTTATCAGCAGAACTTTCGTGTAGAAGTTCTTGAATGATATATGAAAATTCTACAGGTAGAGATTTTCTAACTTTAGATCTTGTATATTTACTTGATACATCTCTACATATTCTAACAAGTCGATGAATTGCAATATGATACCAATCTTCTATATCTGTTTCGGTTTGTTTTACAAGTTCGATTTTCTGTTCTGGATAATAAATTAGTGTACAAAGCTCACGTTTTTCAGATTCTCGTAATGTATCGCCGAACAGATCGTTTACTTTTCTTTTTATATTCCCCGATGCATTCTTAAGAACATGTTGAAAAGCTTCATGTTCCCCGTGAATATCAGCCAAAAAATGTTCTGTTCCTTTTGGCAAGTTCAAAATAGCTTGCAAGTTTATTATTTCTGTACTTGCATCTGCAATTGTAGGAAATGATTGGGATAATAATTGCAGATAGCGTTCATCTTTTTTAAATCATAGGTCTTATTTGTCATAGCTAATTTTTTGTTAATAATTAGTTGATTAGTACTTATTTTTATTAATTATGCTTTTTATTATAGAGTGTACTTTCTTATCGTTTAATGGTGCAAAAGGAATATATCCTTCTTCCAAATATAAATAATTTGCGAGTATATAGATAATACGACGAGCGAATTTTAATAAATGCATACGGCGTAAGACAATCATAAGATGATCTTCGTCATAATCTTTGAATCGTATAATACAATATAATTGTGAAAGATGAAGCAAACTAAACTTTTTTTGTTTCAATAGCTCTTTTGCATTAACAACCATTGTAACAATCTGTTTTATAGTATCTTCTTCTTCATTCAGAACATTTTCATAACGACTCTTAGTAAAAATATTATTTGTTTCTATTTTTATATTATCCAAACTATTTTCTGATTTCGGCATATAAGGATCATACCGTAATATCTTTGCTGTATTTATGTTAGGAACAACAAGTTGTAAACGTTCTATACCAAAATCAACATAAGTTCGCACAAATTCGTCGTTTGCACAAATAAAAATACGCCGCCATTGTTGTGGAGTAAGTTTGCGCAATGTTAAAATACAATCGCTCGGTATAATTTTATTTGATGGATCTTGCTGTAGTCCTGAGTGCAATAAGGCACATAAGCATTGCCATTCTGTTTTATCCATATACCGTCTATACCTTGTATCTATAATTTTTGTATAGAGTTGTATTATGTTTGCTGCCATTACATCTGCCGAAACAGAACTATTTAATAGGCATGATGGTACAATATCTGTACGTTTATTCCACCCAAGTTGGATAATATCGTTTTCTTCTTGTTGTGATAAGGCTAAAACTGCATCAGATTTCTGTATAATTCTGCGTTGATAAGCTGTTGAGCGAATTTTTTTACGTATTGGTTCTTCTAACTTCATTGTTAAAGGCGATAATTCTCCATAAGGCGAAAAAAGTAATGCACAACCAGACTGTAATGCTTTATGAACACAAACGGAAGTATGCCAATTCCAACACGTATGAATATGAACTATATCCGGATTGAAAGTTAAAAGCATCTTACTAAACTCTTTTTTAGTTGTAGCTATTTCTACTTTTACTGACAGAGCCTTTTCATTTTCTATCAGTTTTATTAAATAGTCAGAAAGAAGTTCTCCTTTCTTTATTCTGTATGTAAGATGCAGTACTTTCATTATAGTTTATGAGAAATGAAATCGTATTTATTGGCTCGCCAATATTTAATTCGGTAATTAAGATTTTGCCATATTATACGTAACTCGTATGGAATAATTTTCCACGAGGGAATATCAATATTAAATAATGCTAATGCTTTATTTCCTATGAATATTCGCAATGCGATAGTTGCAATGAGTGAGAAAACAGCTGCAATACAAATAATCCAATTTGATGTATAGATAGCATAAAGCAAAGCTACGATTATAAAAAGATAATTAATATAAACTGCTAGTTGGTCTATATAGAAAGGTATGCGATGTTTTGCACTTCTTTTTAAGTGTTTTCTATCTTCTAAATAGTAAAGATGTTTGTTCGTCCAATGCTTGTAAGTGGGAGTTTCTTCTATAAGTGTTCCGTCTTCTGAATTTTCTATAACTGTAGAACCCTTCTTTGCATATTTATTAACGATAAAGTCAAATTCTCCTCGAACAAATTTTAAATTTCCTCTAAAACCTTCTTCTGCAAGAAATTCATCTTTTTTAAATAGTAAGGCATTTGAATTCCAAGCGTATGCAATTCCTTTTTGTGCTTCGCGCATAAGATAACATGACATATAAAAATGTTCAAATCTCCAAAAGTCTGGTGCATCGTCATCGTAATTTGTAAATCCTGCTACTATATTCACATTTTCCTTACAGTTCCTAGCTAAAGTTGAAAGCCAATATTCTGATTGTGGTACACAAAAAATATCACAAATAAGAAGCCATTTGTATTTTGCAGCCTTTGCTCCAAGTGTAATAGCTAATTTCTTTCTACTCATATATTTAGAAGTAGAAGGTATAAATGTAACATAAAGTCGTGGATTATTGGCGTAGGTTTTTAAAATATCCTCTGTTTCAACATCTCCTTTTGGTGCAACAACAATTATTTCGTATTCTTTATACTCCTGATTAAGATATTTATTTAAATTCTTAGAGAGTGCTAATGCATCGTCGTTAGGGGTAAGAATTATAGAAATTGGTGGTTCCACTATATTTTCTTTTTCGTTCTCTGTTGAATTTATAGAAGTTGTATTGTCTTCTATTATATCGTTATTGTCAGCAACATCTCCTTTATTGTATGTATTAGAAAGTTTCGGCTTCCTAAAAAAGGGGCTAATAATAGAAGATAACAATGCCAACAAAATTAGCACTGATGAGAAAATGATAGTATATGTGTCTATTGTAAACATTATCTATTAGTTAAATAACGCATTAGAGATAGATTGTAATGCATATTTTTTTATCTTCCTCTTTTATTAAGAAAGATATATTGTAATTACTTCCTCCATAGCTAATCATTCTTACAGGAATATCTTTTAATGCATCAGCTGCCTTTATCTCAAATCCAATATTATTCCACGCTAAATCTCCTACAACACAAACAATACACATATTGGTATCAAGTGTAACTGTACCACAAGCTTTTAGCTCGGCTGTAATTTCTTCTAAATGAGTTGTGTCTTCAATAGCTATAGAAACTCCCACTTCGCTTGTTGCAATAAGGTCAGTAGAAACCTGATAACTTTCAAAAACTTCGAATACTTTACGAAGAAATCCTGGTGAACCAAACATTTTACTTGAGCGTACTTTTATAACAACTATATTGTCTTTTGCAGCAATAGCTTTAATTTTGCCACGTTCCATTATGTTGTTTATAATAGTACCATCTGCCTCTGGTTCCATTGTGTTCTTTAATCTAACAGGTATACCAGCATATTTTGCAGGTTGAACACAAGTTGGGTGCAATATTTTTGCGCCAAAATAAGCAAGTTCTGATGCTTCTTCAAAATTTAATTGGCGAACAGCTTCTGTATTTTCAACAATACGAGGGTCGTTATTATGCATTCCATCTATATCTGTCCATATTTGTATCTCTTCTGCATTAATTGCAGCTCCTACTAATGAAGCAGTATAATCTGATCCGCCACGTTGTAAATTGTCTACTTCTCCGTATGCGTTTTTACAAATAAAGCCTTGAGTTATATAAACTTGGTAATCATTATTAGAAGCCATTATGGCAGATAATTTTTCTTTTATGTAAACTGCATCTGGTTCCGAATTTTTATCAGTACGCATAAAGTCGAGCGCATTAATTAATTTCGCCTTTATACCATTCTCCAGCAGATAGTTTACTACCATATTGGTAGATAAAATTTCTCCGCGCGCAACAATACTCTTTTCTTCGAAAGAAGTAAAGATATCGTTTGTAAACGACCTTAGATAATTAAATTCTTTTTGAAAGAAATTATATATCTTTTCTTTATATTCGTTAGTAGAGTAAAGTTCATCAATATATGATATATATTTTGTTCTAGCCTATTAATTATCTCGTTTGCACCTTCGTGATTTTTTTTATATAAATAATCGGCTATTTCTATAAGCGTGTTTGTTGTACCACTCATTGCAGAAAGAACAACAAATACCTCTTTTTTATCTTTAAGAATTAGATTTACAACCTCTTTCATTCTTTCTGGAGAACCAACAGAGGTGCCACCAAATTTCATTACTTTCATAACAATATTCTATATGTTACCTTATTCGTTATTTGAAGTTTCTTCGTTATCATCTACAAAATCGAGAGGTTCTACCATTGCTTCTAATGGTTCATTATTCTCTATTAAATCTTTTGTTTTAGAATTTTCGGTAACCAGTTTAAATTCACCATCTTTACATCTAAAAACTTTTCCTGGAAATTGATTTAGAAGATGAATATTGTGTGTTGACATAATAACTGCAGTACCATCTTCTGAAGCACGTTTTAATATGCCAACAATTTTAGTAGCAGTTTCTGGATCAAGGTTTCCTGTTGGCTCATCGGCAATAATCATTTTGGGACGATTTAATAAAGCTCGTGCAATAGCAATACGTTGTTGCTCGCCACCAGATAGTTCGCTTGGCATTTTTTCTTTTTTATCCAGCATTCCAACCTCATCAAGCACGTCGTTTATGCGTTGAAAAATTGCCTTTTTGTCTTTCCAGCCTGTTGCCTTTAACACAAATTCCAGATTCTTAGAAACGTTCCTATCATGCAGTAATTGGAAGTCTTGAAAAATAATTCCCATCTGCTTTCTAAGGGCAGGAATGTTCTTACGTTTTAATGTTAATAATGATTGTCCTAGAACGTTTGCAGCTTCAGCATCGTCTGCATAAATATCAAGTTCACAATAAATGGTTTTCAGAAGGGAACTTTTACCTGAACCAACTTTCCCTATAATATAGATAAACTCGCCTTCATCTACCTGAAAGTCTACGTTTTTAAGAACTTGTTTCTCGTCTTGAAAAATATTTACTTTACAATAATTTACTAACATCGTATGTCTTTTTGAGATTTCATTATATCTAATGCAAAGATAAGAAAAAAAAATGATTTGCCTTGTTTATTTGTAAAAAAAGCCATTAATAGCATTTTTTATTAACTTATTCGCAATTTTGAGTTTGTTATGGAATTAAAGAAAATGAATAATAATAAAAACTTCGATGATTTATTATTGTATTTTTTGAAAACGTAATTACAAATTTAAAAAACATAATAAAAAATATTTGTCCCTATTTATCCTTTAAAATGCACATTTCTAAACAATGGTGAAATAATAAAGCGGAGGGAAATATATGGAATAAAACAATAAGGAAAATAAGAATGACTAAGACAAATATCTGGTGTAATATAAATATAATGTATTGATTTGGAACATTCGCTTAATGATATTTAGTATATTTTGCTAATATAGGTGGTTTATTTATCGGTTTTTATTTGTACTTTTGCAGCCGCAAAATATAAATATATGGAGCTCTAAAAAAGAACGACTCTATGTCTCATAAAATATACACATCATTTCGAATAGGAATAGCTTTTGGGTTATTCATAATAGTGCAAAATCTGCACGGTGTCAATTGTGAACAAACTAATAGCTATACAAATAGTTTGGCAAATAAAAATGTTGTATTTCTTGGCGATTCAAATTTGTGGACTGGTGGAAAAGATAATTCTAACCCACGTAGTTGGAGTTTTTGGTTTTGTAAAGAGTTCTCTATAAAACATAGTATGAATTATGCACGTAGTGGGGCTACGTGGTCGCATACTAAAAATACAAAGCGAGATGTTTTTTCGTATGAAGAAAAGCTATCAGACAATAATGTTGTCCTCAATCAGGTTTTGCGTTTAATAAAAGATACAAAAGAACTTAGATGTTCTAAGCCCGATTATATATTTATTATGGCAGGAACTAACGATGCTTGGTTTCAAAATAAACGTCCACAACTTTTTTCTGAAAGTGTGCAAGATGTTTTTACTCTAAAAAATAAGAAACATCAACAGGCATTATCTCTTGCACGGACTGTGAAACTAGATTGTGAATTGTTGCAGAAAAATTTCCCAAAAAGTAGAATAATCCTTATTACTCCAATGTTTACAACACAGGCTTCTACAAACTTAATTTCAAAAGTATCTGATGTTATTTCGGCTTGTGGAGAATATTTAAATATTAACGTAATACGTTTAGATACAATAAATTTAATTAATCCGCTTCAAGAAAAAAATAAACTAACTTATACGTTAGATGGAACGCATACAAATCCGTCAGGAGCGGAAAGAGTAGGGGATTATATTGCAAAAAAAATTAAAGAGTTCATTCAATAAAATAGTACTAAATATTTTTATACAAACTAATTTATGGTA
The DNA here is from genome assembly GCF_000220255.1 of Prevotella pallens ATCC 700821. Taxonomy (GTDB): domain Bacteria; phylum Bacteroidota; class Bacteroidia; order Bacteroidales; family Bacteroidaceae; genus Prevotella; species Prevotella pallens. The sequence goes on along the minus strand of NZ_GL982513.1, from coordinate 1,438,068 downwards.
TTTTCGGATTTATTTTTCTTATTCGTGTTTATTCCATTGTTTATGGTTTGCTATTTATTTGCTAACCTGTGGGATAAGATGCGAAAGAATGATTGTATAAGCCAAACAACTGCTCGCAATGTAGTATTAGTAGTTTTCTCGCTCATATTTTATGCTTGGGGAGAACCTACTTATGTTTTCTTAATGATAATAAGTGTTTTTATAAACTATCTTGTAGGAATAGGTATTGATAAACAAGAACGACATAGAAAACTCGCTCTTGTTATTGGATTAATTTGTAATCTTCTTATATTGGGCACATTTAAATATGCAGGCTTTATTGCAGAATCGCTCAATTATATAGGAATTCCTCTTCCTATTCCACATATAGCATTGCCTATCGGAATTAGTTTTTATACATTTCAAAGCATTTCTTATCTTATAGATGTTTATCGCAAGCAGGCTGATAGTCAGAAACGTTTTGTAGATTTATTACTCTACATTTCAATGTTTCCACAACTTATTGCAGGACCAATTGTACGTTACGATCTTATAGCAAAAGAAATAAATAGTCGTCATATAACCCGAACAGATGTTGTTGAAGGTTCTTACAGATTTTTAATTGGATTAGGTAAAAAAGTAATATTAGCCAATCAGTTTTCTGAAATAGCCAATCAGTTTTTACAGAGCGGATTACCACAACTTACCACTTTAGGAGCTTGGGTAGGTATTGCAGCATTTACTTTCCAAATATTTTTCGATTTCAGTGGTTATAGTGATATGGCAATTGGACTTGGACGTTGTTTAGGTTTTCATTTTGCAGAAAATTTTAAACATCCATATAGTTGTACCTCTATTACCGATTTTTGGCGTAAATGGCATATATCGTTAGGAAGTTTCTTTAGAGATTATGTTTATATTCCAATGGGAGGAAACCGGAAACATCAGGTACTTAATATATTAGTTGTATGGTTTCTTACAGGAATGTGGCATGGTGCAAGCTGGAATTTTATATTGTGGGGTGTTTATTTTGGTATAATTGTAACGCTTGAGAAATATACTTTGCTAAAAGTTATAAATAAAATACCAAAAATATTTCTCCATTTTTATAGTCTTATTCTTGTAGTTGTTGGTTGGGGAATATTTTATTTTACCAATCTTACACAAATGCAACATTTCTTTTACGTATTCTTTGGGCAAACAGAAAAGATTATGGACTTCGCTGCACAAACAGCATTATTTAATAATTTCTGGTTGTGGGTAGCAGGTATAATATTCTCTATGCCAGTTTATGATTTTGTGAATAAGCATTTCTCTAAAATAAAATCAGAAACATTACGTGCAAATATAGCACTTGTAACACGAGTAGTAATATCTTTGTGCTTACTTTTCTTAAGTGTAGCACTACTTGTGGGAGCAACAAATAATGCTTTTATATATACACGCTTTTAAACGAATGTAATATGAAACGGTATACACTATTATTTATTTATAGTCTTCTTTTTATGCCTTTTGTTGTGCAAGCCCAACAGGTGTTTAAAAAACGTAATGGTATTATTGTGGTAAAAAACGATTCGCTATTAAGAGCAATGTCATTTTTTACAGGAAAAGCCGAAGGTGGAACTTGGTATTCTGATGCTATAAATGCATATCAGAATGCTATGGGCGATAAAATTCAAGTGTACAATATGATAATTCCTATATCGAGTGCATTTTATTGGCCTGAAGATTATACAGAAGTGAAAACAAATTCGCAACGTGCTACACTTAATAATATGTATGCACATATAGATAATAAGGTAAAAAAAATAGATCTTTGGAATATATTGGAGCAACATAAAGACGAAGCTATTTATGCTCGCACCGATCATCATTGGTTGCCTTTAGCTGCTTATTATGCAGCACAACAGTTTGCAAGTGTTGCTAAAGTTCCATTTTGCAATTTATCTTCGTACGAACAACAAACTATACATCGTTTCGTTGGAAGTATGGCACATTTTTCTGGCGATGCAACGTTAATGAAAAGCTCTCCTGAAGATTTTATCTTTTATACTCCTAAAAATTGTCCGATAAAAACAACATATATAGAGTATATTCTTCAGAATAGACGTGTAGTGGGGACAAAACCTGCTGTTGATGGTAATTTCTTTTGGAAATATAATGATGGAAGTAGTAATGCATATTGTACGTTTATGGGGGGTGATACTCGTGCAACACACGTTTCAACACCAACAAAGAATGGACGCCGATTGCTTATTATAAAAGATAGTTTTGGTAATGCATTGCCAGCTTTCTTATTCTTTTCGTTTGAAGATATATATGTTGTCGATTTCAGATATTTTCAAGGAAACATAAAGCACTATGCTACTGAAAACAATATCACCGATTTACTTATAGTTAATAATATACAACACGCTTATTCTCAAGGAACATCTAATTCATTGCTGAATATGCTGAATCGTCCAATAAAGAAATAATAAATTTATGAAACAAGATAATATCTATATTTCTATTATCGCTATAATTTTTACTGCTCTAGTTTGCGTTTTCGACTTTCTACCGCGTAGTACATTCTCTATATTGGAAAAGCGCGATTTAAAGCAGTTTCCTAAATATTCGTTCGAAAGTTTGCGAACAGGCGATTTCACAAAGAATATTAACTCTTGGTTTAGTGATAGTGAACCTTACAGAGATTTCTTTATGATGATTAGTATGAAGCAAAAAAATCTCTTAGGTATTACTGCACCTGGAGAAGAACAAGTGAAATTTCATGCAGCAACTTCTTCGAAAGATTCTAAAAGTATGATGGAAGAAGAAAACGATGAAAGAGAAGTTGGAGAATATAAGAATACAGTTGCCGCAAACGAAAATGCCAAAATAGCAAATCGTGGTATAGTAGTAATTGGAAGTGGTGAAAATGTAAGAGCTTTAATGGCTTATGGTGGCGGATCACATGGTGGTGTTGCGTATGCAGAAGCTGCAAATAAGTATAAACAAGTGTTTGGTCCGAAAGTAAACGTATATTGTATGGTAATTCCAACAGCAATAGAATTTTATTGTCCCGATCAGGCAAAAAGTTGTACGAATAGTCAGCGAGCAACTATAAACAATATTTTCAGTCATTTAGATAAAGATGTGAAAGCTGTAAATGTATATACGCCTCTTTCGAAACACGTAAATGAGCCAATTTATTTACGTACCGACCATCATTGGGCGCCACTTGGAGCATATTATGCAGCACAAGAGTTTGCTCGTGTAGCACAAGTTCCATTTAAAACATTGAATAATTATGAACGTCGTGTAGTTCATAAGTTTGTTGGTAGTATGTATGGCTATGCACAAGATATTTCTATAAAGAATGCACCAGAAGATTTTGTTTTCTATGTACCAAAGAATTTGAAATATACAACTGAGTACGAAGATTATAAGTTGGATAAAAGCTATAATATAATAGGTAAACCCACAATCCGAAAAGGGCAATTCTTTGTTCACTATCGAGATGGTAATGCTGGAGCATATTGTACATTTATGGGAGGAGATGCTAGAATAGCAAAAGTTACTACACCTGTGAAGAATAAACGACATTTACTAATTTTGAAAGATAGTTTTGGAAATGCTCTGCCAGGTTATCTCTTCTTTAGTTTCGAACAAATACAAGTGGTAGATACTCGTTATTTCCCAAAGAATATGAAAAAGTTTGTACGTGATAATAAGATTACGGATATTCTTTTTGCAAACAACATATTCAATGCGTACTCTCCAAAAATAGGTAAGAAATATTTAAAATTCTTGGACCAATAAATTAAATTTAGCCTTTTCGTTATCAATACAGGGTACAAATAGTAATTTCTTTCTGGTAAAATGCGTATAATAGCTTGTGCCTTTAAGAATACCTACTTTAATTTGTGTGTGTATAAATTAAATATGTGTGAAATATAATAAACAAATAACCCTCTAGCCTTAAAAGTAAGAGGGTTATTTGTTTATTATATTGTAACTTTAGCATTAAAGAATAGATTTCGTTTGGCAGTATTGCAGATTGGTATTTTTTATTACTATTTATTAATGAAATGAGATGTTTGTTTGTCTAAATCCGGTATCATATTATATATAAGCAAAGATGAAGTAGATAAAGATTTCTTTATATTAGAATTTTTATAAAAGTCTTGTGCCTTCTTTCCTATTTATTAGCTATCTTTGCGCATTGTAATGCAGAATGCAAACAATAACATAAAAACAATAGAACTTTTAGCTCCTGCTAAAGATTTAGCTTGTGGAATAGCTGCGATAAATCACGGTGCAGATGCCGTATATATCGGTGCAGCTAAGTTTGGTGCACGGCACTCGGCAGGAAATAGTGTAGAAGATATAGCAATGTTATGTGAATATGCCCATAAGTTTGGAGCAAAAGTGCATGTAACAGTAAATACTATTATCTACGAAAATGAGCTGGAAGATATGTTGCAACTTATTTGCGAATTAGAAAAAGCAAATGTAGATGCCTTATTGATTCAGGATATGGGATTGTTGAAAGTGTGCAAAGAGCAGCTACATACAAAAATGTCGCTACATGCTAGTACGCAATGTGATAGTCGAACTATAGAGAAAGTGCGTTGGCTTGCATCTTTAGGTTTTGAACGTGTGGTATTAGCACGTGAATTGTCTGTGAAAGAAATAGCTAATATACATAAAGCAGTTCCCGAAGTAGAGCTGGAAGCATTTGTACATGGTGCACTCTGTGTTAGTTATAGTGGTATTTGTTATGCTTCTCAATATTGTTTTAACCGTTCAGCAAATCGTGGATCGTGCGCACAATTCTGCAGAATGGCATTCGACCTTATAGATTCAAATGGTACCACAATAGAACATCAAAGATATCTTCTTTCGTTGAAAGATATGAACCAGATAGATAATTTGGAAGCATTAATGAGGTCGGGGGCGTGTGCCTTTAAGATAGAAGGTAGACTGAAAGATGTGAATTATGTGAAGAATGTTGTATCGGCATATAGTCAACGTTTAAATGAAATTATAGCAAAATACCCTAATGAATTTCAACGTGCCTCGTTTGGTAGGGTAGAATACAACTTTACTCCTAATCTTAATAAAACTTTTAATCGTGGATATACTCACTATTTTGTTAATGGACGGCAGCAAGGGATATTCTCACCTAATACGCCCAAAGCATTAGGAGAATATGTTGGTAAAGTAAAAGAAATACGCCACAATTCATTTAATGTTTCTTCAACTGCAAGTTTTTCTAATGGCGATGGTTTGTGTTTTATTAAGCGTCAGCCTAATGGCGAGTCAAAAATTACAGAAATATTAGAAGGATTTCGTGTAAATAAGGCAACTGGAAACCGCTTGTATCCCTACAAGATGCCTCAAGATTTAAAGACAGGTGTAAGTTTGTATAGAAATCAAGACCAAGCATTTGAGAAAAAACTCTCTAGTGAATCAGCAGTGCGTTTAATTCCCATTACAATGCAATTTGAGAAAACCCACAAAGGTTATTCTCTAGCAGCTCATTTAAGTAATATCGCCACTCCAAAGATAGAAGTAAAAGTCTCAATCGAATTTGAACATCAAAAGGCAAAGAAGCCTCAACACGATAATATAATTCGACAACTTACCAAGTTGGGTAATACAATTTATTTTTGTGATGAGATAGAGATTAACGAGAATGCTGATCAATTTTTTATTCCGAGTAGTGTACTAACAGAATTAAGACGCAATGTTATTGAAGCATTTGAACACCAATTATTAACAATACGAGACTTAGACAAACATGATGAACCTAATGCATGTAATATACCAGTCTTAGATAGCCATAATATTAATCCATCAAAATATAAAAAGTTCCCCTATCTGTATAATGTTTCTAATAGTAAAGCAAGAGCATTTTACACAGAGCAAGGTATAAATGTTGGTTCAGCTTTCGAATGTATGGATACGAAAGCAATGAAGAAAGATGCTCTTATTATGCAGTGTCGTCATTGCATTCGCTATTCATTAGGCTATTGTTTAGTTCATGGTGGAAAGGTTCCAACGTGGCGTGAACCATTATACTTAGTATTAGGCGATAAACGTCGCTTTCGTTTAGAGTTCGATTGCAAAGATTGTCAGATGAATATATACGCAGAATAACAACCAAATAATGGAAGAACTATTAAAACATATTTTGCCAAGAAAAAGTCTACGTGAAATGCCTATTTCTCTTATGGCAATGATGTTATGGCTTTTCTTTTCATCTGTTTCAATAAGTTGTTATCATAAGAAAACTCCATCAAACTTTAGTATTCCCGATAGTATTCAAGAAACACAAATCTCCAGCCGAATACTAAAGGGGCGACACTATTCACCCAATTTGAAGAAAGAAACCAATAATAGTATAGATTGGGCAGGAACTACAACACGATTAGATTCATTTGCTTTTCGTGTGAAACATCATTATTCCGAAGGCTTTAATTTTGTTGTAAACAAAGACACGCTAATGCTTTTACGGCAACAACCGGAAGAAATAGTTAATAAATTAGAGACCGATTCATTTGCTGTAACCAAAGGAAAACCATTAGTAGTAGCCGATATTCGTATTCTTCCAAACGATACCATTGATTCTGTGTGGGTGCGTGTTGCTACTGAAGATTCTGCATTTGGTTGGGCACGCGAAAAGCAATTATTAAATGCAGTAGACCCAGATACACCCATATCACAGTTCATTTCTTTGTTCTCCAATACTCACTTGCTTATATTCTTAGTTATAATCTCGTTGATAGGCTTAAGTTATCTAATGCGAAAGATAATGAAGCGCAATGCCAATATAGTACACTTCAACGATATAAATTCTTTCTATCCTACATTGTTGGCTATTATTGTAGCTACATCTGCAACGTTCTATGCAAGTATACAACTATTTGCTCCTGAAACATGGCGCGAGTTCTATTTCCATCCATCGTTTAATCCATTTTCACAACCTTTACTCTTAAATATCTTCCTATTGTTGGTGTGGGCTATGTTGCTTGTAGCTATTGCTGTCGTTGATGATGTTCGTCGTCTACTTCGCACAAACGATGCCTTTATGTATTTATCTGGATTGGTTGCTATCTGTGCAGTAGACTATATAATATTTTCGGTTCTCACCTTATATTATATAGGATATTTACTTCTATTAGCTTATATCTATTATGCCATTCACATTTGGATAAAGCTAAGTAGTGATACCTACGAATGTGGAAACTGTGGCGCTCGTCTTCATCGAAAGGGACGTTGCCCGCATTGTGGGGTTATGAATGAATGAAATCTAGATATATACAGGCTCGGTAGAAAAGAGGTGAGAATACTTCAGAAACGAAGATGATTGTTAAAAAAATCACTTCTATATTTCTATAAAAGAAAATGAAACAACATAAGATGTTTATTATCTAGCATAAATGCTTCACCTGTATCCAACTATCCAGTAGGCATAGTAAGGGAATGTCTATGGAAGTAGTTAATATAACAAAAAAGTGTCTAGTGAAATCGGGAAACCACAAATACATATAGGAAGTAATTCGTTATGATATCTAATTTATAACTGATAGATATCTGAGACGAGCGTAACAGATATCTAAAATGCAACTGATAGATATCTAAAAATAAAAGTAAT
>NZ_GL982513.1:1420165-1430397 GCF_000220255.1 Prevotella pallens ATCC 700821 | reverse complement strand
ACACCTTATGGAGCGTAGACTTATAGATACTTATTATTTTTTTTATTATGTTTTGTTCTTTTCGAGAAAAAGAATTACATTTGTAGCCAGAAATATTACTTAACCTGAACGCCCCTGCTTCTAAATGGCGTTCTCTCGCAAAAAGAGAGTGAAAGGAGAGGCACTTTAATAATGAAAAACGATCTGTATAAAAGTATGTGTGCAGCGTTTGCTGTTTTATTCGTTTCAATGGCGCAACAAGGAATGGCGCAAGATACTTACAACATTAAAATTGCTGGTGTATCAGTAACTTCCGAAAACTGTAACAATTTGAGTGTTATAAAAGGTGTTACGGGAAAAGCAAAATACGATAACGATTCTAAAACTCTAACGCTTGATGGAGCTACTATTCATGCAACAAGTACTCACGGTATAGAAAACAGAGTTGATGGCTTGATAATCCGTGTTAGTAACGAAAGCTCTATTGTTTCCGATAAGCAAACAAGTATTTGGAATATGGATAAAGAAATTCGTATTTCGGGCGATGGTAAACTCACACTTACAGGATCGTCTACTGCAAGCGATGATAAATATAATAAAGCTGTATTTAACCAAGGGACAATTACAATTAGCAATTGTAGTGTCGAAGCAAGTGGTGGGAGTAATGGCTTTTATGGTGGTTATTGGATATTTGATAACTGTAATGTACGCGTAAAAGGTGGTAGTAATAGCAACAGTACGCATAAAGGTAGTATTGCTTGGGTATGGGATAGAGATCCAACTTTTACCGATTGTGCAATAACTTCTCCTACGGGAGCATATTGGGAAGAGGTTGAAGAATACGAATATCCTTATTTCTACCTTTATGGTGCTAACAGAGATGTTGTAACAGATTGGGTTGTAATAACAAAGGGCTCTACTGGTATAAAATCTGTTGCGACCGATACAAAAACTAAGAAATGTGGTATATACACATTAGATGGTAGTCGTGTCAATAATAAGATAGAAAACCTACCAGCTGGTATGTATATTGTAAATGGACAGAAAATTCTGAAGAAATAAGAAACCTATATATCAATATTCTTCCTATAAATTGTGTGTAAAAGCCTATTTATAGGAAGGAGAATATTGTATATCAATTATAATATATTCAGAAAAATCTAAACGCTCATGCCTTTATATAGCGTTGCTCGTTAAGAGTTTAAATGGGAGGCATACATCTTATTATGTATAAATCATTATCTAAAGAAAAAAGTATTGCTACTATCGTATTGCTCATTGCAATTTTAATTCTACCAACAACAACTCGTGCACAGAAAATGTACGATCTTTGGGTAGCTAGTTCACAAGTAAGTTCAGACAACTGTAACGATCTTTCAACAATAGCTGAAGTTAGTGGAATTGTGAATTATAATCCTGAAACAAAAACACTTACTCTACAAAACGCTACTATTAATTCTGGCGATAAAGATGCTATCTCTTCTAAGATAGATGGATTGATAGTGAAAGTTATAGGGACCAATAACTTAGTAGCAGCACATACTGCAATAGGATTAAGAACACCATTAACTATTACTGGTGAAGGTACGCTTAATGTAGAAGGTGGAGACAATTGTGCTATATTTGCAATGGGAACAGATTTAACCATAGACAATTGTACAGTGAATGCGAAGAGTGGTAAATATGGTATTACAGGAAATGATGGAGCTATGGAGCATATTACTATTCGAAATGCTAATGTAACAGTTGAAGGTTCAGAAATAGGTTCTATGCTTGATATAGCATCACTTACATTAGAAGGTTGTGCTATCACTCAACCTTCTGGAGCAGCTTATAATCCAAAGATGCGCTGCGTAACAGTGGGAAACAGTGTGGTAAAAAGTAAGATAGTAATAGAGAAGAATACAACAGCTATTTCCATTCCTACGGCTAATACAAATCATTCAAAAGAGATTTATAATGTTAGTGGAGCAAAGTTTAATGGAGAACTAAACAATTTGCCAAAAGGAATTTATATTATTAACGGTAAGAAAGTTGTAAAGTTATAAAGAAATAAGGGCTTACACATCAAATACCATACCTTCATTTGTGAGGAAACTATTGGGGAAAATTGCTTTTGCTTCATTTAGAATAATATCTTCGTTTAAATAACGAGCCGAGTAATGTCCTAAAAGCAATTTTCCTACATTAGCCTTTTTAGCAACAGTTGCGGCTTCTTCTGCTGTGCTGTGATAGTAACTCTTTGCTCTATCTTTATATTCGTTTGTATAAGTACTTTCATGGTAGAGTACATCTACATTCGCAACTTTTTTATATAGTTGTTCCATATATCTTGTATCAGAGCAATAAGCATAACTTCGTGGCTTGTCTGCTGGAATTGTAAGCTTACTATTCATAATAATATCACCATCAGCTGTAGTCCAATTTGCTCCAGCCTTTATATTATTAATTTGACTGATAGGTATATTATAAAAGTCTATCATATCGCGACGAATATGTGGTGTAGTAGGTTTCTCGCGAAATAGAAATCCACAACATGGAATGCGGTGTTCCAATGGAATAGATTCTATTGTAAGACTTTTATCTTCGTAAATTACTTTTGTTTCGGTTGTTTCTATAGGGTGGAACATTACAGCAAATTCAAGTTTCTTACAAAATAGTTCCATCGATAAATTAAAGTATTCTTCAAACTCTTTTGGAGCATAAATGTGGAGTGGGGCAGTACGCCCTGTCATTCCAAAAGTAGAAATCATACCAAATAGACCAAAACAATGATCACCGTGTAAATGTGAAATAAAAACAGCCTGAATCTTAGTGAAATGAACCTTGGTACGACGTACTTGTATTTGTGTACCTTCTCCGCAATCTATCATAAAGTATTTACCACGTATCTCTACTATTTGGCAAGTTGCATTATGACGAAGTGTAGGTAAAGCACTACCACAACCTAATATGTGAATTTTAAATGGAATCACGCTTTATTTCTTTCGTGTAAAGACAAATATTCCAGCATTATTCTCAAGCGACATAGAATCTGCCCCTAACTCAATCACATCGAAAGTGTCTTTTGAAAGGAGAAGTTTACCATTAAATATCTTCCAGAAAGTCCATGCATCTTTTTCTGATTGTAGATTTGATGTAATTTCTCCTCCCTCCTTTATTTCAAAGCTTTTGTCTAAACTAGACCAGTTTCCAAACAGTGAGGTTATATTGATAGCCTTTCGTAGAATTAAATCACCATACTCCTTATAAGCTGTTACAGCAAAACGGTCGCCAACAAGTTTTCCTCCTTTCACAACATCTGTAGAATCATCAGGGTTTTGAATAATTTCTAGAGTGTCGCCCTTATCAGTAAGGAGTAATATAGAATTCATTCCACCATCGAGCATTGTACCATAAATGGTAGAATCCCCACTATTAAGTGAGTCTACATTATTAATATTAGGACTTATCACTGTAGTTGTTTTCTTGTTTTTACAACCAATAAAGCTGAATGCTATTGCTGTAAAAAGTAGCAGTATTCGTACTTTTTTCATAATAAAATATAGAGTAACTTACTTATTATTTTCTATTTCTTTTGCTTCATTCCATAGATTATCCATTTCTTCTATGGTCATATCTTTTAAGTTTTTACCAATTTTCTTTGCTTGTTGTTCAACGTAATTGAACCGTGAAATGAATTTCTTATTTGTATATTCGAGTGCATTATCAGGATTGAGCTTATACAATCGGGCTGCATTGATAACAGAAAACAAAAAATCGCCTAGCTCTTTTGTAGACTTTTCTTTATCACCTTTTGCCAATTCTATTTTTAGCTCGTTAAGTTCTTCATCAACTTTTTTCCATATATCTTCCTTCTTTTTCCAATCGAATCCGACGTTTCGTGCTTTATCTTGTATTCGATATGCTTTTATAAGACTTGGTAGCGAATTAGGGACTCCTGATAAGACAGTTTTATTGCCGTCTCTTTCCTTTTGTTTTCGTTGTTCCCATGTTAACTCAACCTGAGAAGCTGTAGATGGAGAATCTTCTTTTTGAGAAGAGACACTTTGCCTTTCGCTATTAAGATCATCTTTATATACAACCTGCCCACGCTTGTTGATAACCATATTATGATTCGAAACGATCCATCCTGTCCAATCAATAAAATCGTGTCTGAACATCAGTTTATCTGATTGAGCATTGCAAACATCTGCTATGTCAAAGTCATTTGTTTCACTGCCAAGCGATGCATAAAAAACAACGTGTTCCATAACATCACCAAGTTCTTTACAAATATTCTTCTCATCGTGTTTTATTAAAGCATCGGCAAGTTCAAATGCCTCTTCAATTGTATTGGGGCGTAAACTCTCAAAAGTTTGTTTTTTATCCCACGGACATTCTTTTCGTAGTCGTTCTTGTACATCAAGTAAACGCGAGAATGCTGCTATTTTTTCTTCTTTTGTATGCAATTTAATCAAGTTTAAAGTTAAAAGAAGTACTGAGTACTGCTAATAGTTATGCAAAGATAGTGCTTTCAACTGATTTTTTCGTAAATTTGCAACGTTTTTAATGATAATAAAGAAATAATAATATACAACGTATGGAATTAGCAAGTAAGTACGACCCACAGAGTGTGGAAGCAAAGTGGTATGAGTATTGGCTCAACAATAAACTCTTTAGTTCTAAACCTGATGGACGTGAACCTTATACTGTGGTTATTCCACCACCAAATGTAACAGGCGTATTGCACATGGGGCATATGCTTAATAACACTATTCAAGATATTCTTGTGCGACATGCACGTATGGAAGGTAAAAATGCTTGTTGGGTTCCTGGTACCGACCATGCTAGTATTGCTACTGAGGCAAAAGTAGTGAATAGACTTGCACAAGAAGGAATAAATAAAACAGATTTATCTAGAGACGAGTTCCTAAAACATGCTTGGAAGTGGACAGACGAACACGGTGGTATTATTTTGAAACAATTGCGTAAACTTGGTTGCTCTTGTGATTGGGACCGTACTGCTTTTACAATGGACGAAAAACGTAGTAGAAGCGTTATAAAGGTATTTTGCGACCTTTATAATAAAGGCTTAATTTATCGTGGTGTACGAATGGTAAATTGGGATCCAAGTGCAGAGACAGCACTTTCGGATGAAGAAGTTGTTTACAAAGATGAACATTCAAAGCTCTATAATCTAAAATATTATATATCACCAGAAGACCAAAGTAGGGTAGAACGCAAATGTGATGATAATGTCATACATAAAGACGATAAAGGTTATTATGCAGTCGTAGCTACTACACGTCCAGAAACAATTATGGGTGATACCGCCATGTGTATTAATCCTGATGATGTGAAAAATACATGGTTAAAGGGATTGCATGTTATTGTTCCATTAGTTGGGCGTTGTATACCTGTTATAGAAGATACTTATGTTGATATTCAGTTTGGTACAGGTTGCTTGAAAGTTACTCCTGCACATGATATCAATGATCATGCGTTAGGGTTAAAACATGGATTAGAAACCATTGATATATTCAATGATAATGGAACTCTATCGAACGCTGCAGGTTTATATATAGGTCAAGACCGTATGGACGTGCGCAAACAAATAGCAATTGACCTGGAAGCAGCCAACTTGATGGAAAAGATAGAAGATTATGACAATAAGGTAGGCTACTCAGAACGTACCAATGTTCCTATTGAACCGAAACTTTCAACACAATGGTTCTTACGTATGCAGCATTTTGCGGATATCGCACTGAATCCTGTACTGAATGATGAGATAGAGTTCTATCCAAAGAAATACAAGAACACCTATCGGCATTGGTTAGAAAATATCAAAGATTGGTGCATTAGCCGCCAACTTTGGTGGGGACATCGCATTCCAGCTTATTACTTCAAAGATGCGAATGGTAAACCCATAACTGTAGTAGCTGAAAACAATGAAAAGGCTTTTGAGCAAGCAAAGTTGATTAACCCAAATCTAACAGTTGCCGACTTAGAACAAGAAAGCGATTGCTTGGATACATGGTTCTCAAGTTGGTTGTGGCCTATTTCTGTATTTGATGGCATCAACAATCCTGACAACGAAGAAATAAAGTATTACTATCCAACAAGCGATTTAGTTACAGGTCCAGATATTATTTTCTTCTGGGTGGCTCGTATGATTATGGCAGGATACGAATATCGTAATATTTATCCTTTCAAACACGTTTATTTTACAGGTATTGTACGCGATAAACTTGGACGGAAGATGAGTAAGAGCCTTGGTAACTCGCCAGATCCATTAGAATTAATAGATAAGTATGGAGCTGATGGTGTACGTATGGGTATGATGCTCTCTGCTCCAGCTGGCAACGATATATTGTTTGATGAAAGTCTTTGTGAGCAAGGACGCAACTTTAATAACAAGATATGGAATGCGTTTCGCCTTGTTCAAGGTTGGGAGACTGCAGATGTAGAACAACCTGAGGCTAATAAAATAGCCATTAAATGGTTTGATGCGAAGCTTAAAGAAGTAAATTCAGAAATGGGAGAACAATTTAAGAGCTATCGTATATCAGAAGCATTGATGACTGTCTATAAGCTTTTCTGGGACGAGTTTTCTAGTTGGTATTTGGAAATGGTAAAACCAGAATATGGCAAACCAATTGATAAGCAAACTTATGTGGCTACACTCGGTTTCTTCGATATTCTTTTGAAGATGCTACATCCATTTATGCCATTCATTACAGAAGAACTTTGGCAACATCTTTTTGACCGAAACGAGGGAGAAAGTATAATGTTGGAGAAACTTGAATTGGCATTTCCTACTGATAAAGATAAGACCTTGATTGCTGAAATTGAGAATGTGAAGCAAATTGTTGGTGGCATTCGTACTGTTCGCAACCAAAAGAATATTGCCCCGAAAGTATTGCTTGCTTTAGAAGCTGTAGGCAAAAACAACTATGAAGCTTACAATTGTGTCATTGTAAAAATGGCTAACCTCAAGAGCATAAATGTTGTAGATGAGAAGAGTTCTGATGCTTCTGCATTTATGGTTGGTACTGATGGATTTGCTGTTCCACTTGGAAACCTGATTGATGTAAAAGCTGAAATTGAGAAATTGGAAAAGGAATTGGCTCACTTAGAGGGCTTCTTGAAAAGTGTGAAAACTAAACTTTCAAATGAGAAATTCGTTGCACACGCTCCTGAAGCAGTGATAGCTAAAGAACGTAAAAAGCAAAGCGATTCGGAAGAAAAAATTGAAACTATTAAGGCAAATATAGAAGAACTTCGTAATAAATAACTCTTATTTTAGCGAGACTGCTGAAGATTCCATTCTTCGCTCTCGTAAAATCCAGAAAAAAGGTGGGGTATTCTACAAAATGAAGAACCCCACCTTTATTTATTAATAGTTTAAAATGACTATTGTTCGTACTCAATTGCAGCTTGTGCCGCAGCTAACCTTGCAATGGGAACTCGGAAAGGAGAGCAGCTAACGTAGTTTAAGCCTACACGGTGACAGAATTTAACAGAGCTTGGTTCACCTCCGTGCTCACCACAGATACCACACTTTAGTTTCTTACGAGTTTTACGACCTTTCTCTACTGCTATTTTAATAAGCTGACCGACACCTTCTTGGTCGAGAACTTGGAATGGGTCTACATCAAGAATCTTCTTTTCAAGATAACTTGGCAAGAAACTTGCAATATCGTCACGACTATAACCAAAAGTCATTTGTGTTAAGTCATTCGTACCAAAACTGAAATATTCGGCTTTATTAGCAATTAAGTCTGCAGTAAGTGCTGCACGAGGAACTTCTATCATTGTTCCAACTTTAAATGGCACTTCTATTCCTTCTGCTTTGAATATTTTATTGGCAGTTTTACGAATGATTACTTCTTGGTTGTCAAGTTCATTTACAATTCCTACGAGTGGAACCATAATTTCTGGCATTGGATTGAATCCCTCTTTCTTTAATTGTACAGCCGCACCAAGTATAGCACGTGTTTGCATCGCTGTAATCTCTGGGAATGTGTTGCCGAGTCGGCAGCCACGAAGTCCTAACATAGGGTTATGTTCAGATAGTGAGTTCACACGATTTCGAATAAATTGAACGCTAACACCCATTTCTTCCGCCATAGCCTCTTGTCCAGCTTCATCGTGCGGTACAAATTCGTGCAATGGCGGATCAAGTAAACGAATATTTACAGGCATTCCGTCCATACACTTTAGGATTCCATAGAAGTCTTGTTTCTGATAGGGTAATAGTTTTTCGAGTGCTTTTTCCCTACCTTCGATAGAATCTGCAAGAATCATTTCTCGCATAGCCTTAATCTTCAGATCCTCGAAGAACATGTGTTCTGTACGACATAGTCCTATACCAACTGCTCCAAATGTACGTGCTACTTCTGCATCGCGTGGTGTATCTGCATTTGTACGAACACGTAGTTTTGTATATTTGTTGCAAAGATCCATAAGCTGAGCGAAATCACCAGTAACTTCAGCTGCTTTTGTCTGAACCTCACCATAATAAACTTCTCCTGTAGATCCATTCAACGATAGGTAATCACCTTCATGGAGTACTGTTCCATCAATTTCTACAGTACGTTTTTTGTAGTTTACAGTAACACCACCAGCTCCACTTACACAGCACTTACCCATGCCACGAGCAACCACTGCTGCATGTGAAGTCATACCACCACGTGCAGTAAGTATTCCTTCTGCAGCATTCATTCCTGCCAAATCTTCTGGAGAGGTTTCTATACGAACCATTATTACTTTGTGTCCATCTTCATGCCATTTTGCAGCATCATCGGCAAAGAAAACTATTTGTCCTGTAGCAGCTCCTGGCGATGCTGGCAGTCCTCGTGTAAGAACTTTAGCTTGTGCCAATGCTTCTTTATCAAATACAGGGTGTAATAGTTCATCAAGTTTATTTGGCTCGCAACGTAAGATGGCTGTTTTCTCATCAATTTCACCTTCTTTTAGCAAATCCATGGCTATTTTTACCATTGCAGTACCTGTACGTTTACCATTACGAGTCTGTAAGAACCAAAGTTTTCCATCTTGTACGGTAAACTCCATATCCTGCATATCGTGGTAATGTTTCTCCAATTTTTTCTGAATAGCGTTAAGCTGCGCATAAATTTCAGGCATTGCTTCTTCCATTGATGGGAATTTTGTGCTACGGATACTTTCGTCTACTCCTTGTTGTTCTGCCCATTTTAGCGAACCTTTTAATGTAATTTGTTGTGGTGTACGTATACCTGCAACAACATCTTCTCCTTGCGCATTCACCAAGTATTCTCCATTAAAAGCATTCTCACCATTACCAGCATCACGAGAAAAACAAACACCTGTGGCAGAAGTTTCACCCATATTTCCAAAAACCATAGCCTGAACTGTTACGGCTGTTCCCCATTCCTGCGGAATACCTTCCATTTTGCGATAGAGTATAGCACGTTCGTTCATCCATGAAGTAAATACAGCGCAAATTGCTCCCCAAAGTTGTTCCATAGGGTTGGATGGAAACTCTTTGCCCGTCTGACTTTTTATGGCTTTCTTAAATTCTAAAACAAGTTCTTTTAGATCAGCAACATTCATTTCGTTATCCAATTTTATGTTGCGTTTAGCCTTTACACGTTGGATAATAGCTTCAAATGGATCAATATCTTCCTTGTTTTCAGGTTTCATACCTAAAACAACATCTCCATACATTTGTACAAAGCGGCGATAACTATCGTAAGCAAAACGTTCGTTGCCAGTCTTCCTTGCAAGACCTTCTACAACATCATCGTTCAAGCCGAGATTCAAGATAGTATCCATCATACCAGGCATAGAGGCACGTGCTCCAGAACGTACACTTACCAATAATGGGTTTGATGGATCACCGAATTTTGAATTCATTAAATCTTCAATGTGCTTAACGCTTTTTGTTACCTCTGAAGTTAAAGCTTCGACAACTGCTTCTTTACCTTTTTCAAAATATTCGTTACAAACATCGGTTGTAATTGTAAATCCTGGAGGAACAGGAACACCGATTAAATTCATTTCTGCGAGATTGGCTCCCTTGCCACCTAACAAATTCCTCATGTCAGCTTTCCCTTCGGCCTTTCCATTGCCGAAAGTGTAGACTCTTTTCTCAGCCATAATAATTATGTAAATATTTAAATCTTTTTTCGTCAGTGCAAATATAATAATAAATTGCTGAAGAAACAAACTATTAGCGCAAAAAATAGATAATGTGCTTTACATTTGCTATAAAATAGCAGATTTATGTA
>NZ_GL982513.1:1396765-1419580 GCF_000220255.1 Prevotella pallens ATCC 700821 | reverse complement strand
TTTATGTATTTTAATAATATATGGAAAATATAATCTTGCTTTTCTTCAAATAAGTTAGAATATGGTCTGCTGCTTAATAGAGTGTTTTTATTTATAGCAAACTGTGATTGGGTAGAATATTTCAATAATAATTAGCTAATTGTTATATTTATCATAATGCTGATTAGTTTTATATTATTTATCAATAACAACTAAGCTCTAAATCTATTTTCTTATCATACAATGTCTATTGTTTCGCCTTGATTCTTTTGTGCGTTCCTACAGAATTATTTACTTGCGCATTCACCTTTATATAATCGCAAACTAGTGTATGAGCATCAATATAATATCTTACCAGTCGTTCATTTCAAATGAAATAGTCTGAGAATGAAGGTAGAAACATTGTGTAGAAAAATATGACGTCATATTTGGTGCTGATAGATATCTGTTTTGTTTATGACAGATATCTAATTTGAAAGAAACAGATATCTAATTTTTTATCTATACAGTTTTGTTTTTATTAGAAAAGAAAAACCACCTCAGAACTATCTTTGAGACTAAATTCTCAAAAACTAGTTTTGAAGTGATTTTCTTTCGAATATAAGCAAGAATCTGTTTACATTGTAAGTATCTGTTTTGGGTGAATTAATATATGTTCCACCTTTTATCTTTCTTATTTGCTTAGTATCCAAGCCTTAAGAACAACAGCCTGATTGCAAGTTTCGTTTTTAGCACCATACAATAATGTTACATTGCTTGCATTGAGGAGATTCTTAACATGTTGAGCAAATTGTGCCGCATCAGGATTATTATCAAGTTCAGAACAGTACTTTCGTTCGAATTCCGCAAACTTTTCATCTTCATGCCCAAACCATTTACGAAGTACTGTTGAAGGTGCAACTGTTTTATCCCATTCATCTAGACTCGCCTTAACTTTTGAAATGCCTCGTGGCCACAGGCGGTCGATGAGGAGCCGATATCCATCATCTTTCTCTGGTGAAAGATAAATACGCTTAATTCTCAATTCATTCATTTGTTTCATTATCGTCTTCTAATCTAAGATGCTGACGTATCTTCTTCGTCTTTTTTGTAGTCTTGTTCTTCTTACGATTCTTACGTGGTCTGTAGTATCCCGTCCAAAGACACCATGCAATAGCTAATCCAATAATCGCAATGTAAAATACATTAGTGCCATCTTTTAAAAAAGTATATATACGTCCAGTATGAGTCTCGAGCGCAGCCATGTGAAGAGACATCGGGAGTGTTTTAAACTGAGAAGGCATTTTCGGATAAGTTGTCCCTTTATAATAGTCGATGAGTATCGGGTCTTTGAAATCGTTACTAAATCCTACCATTGTTATATCTTTATCAATAGGTAATACTCTTGGTGCACCCGCCTGCGCATCACGATTCCATAAATAGAGACCGCTGAACGAACCGATAAGCCATTGCCCTGTTTTTACTTGGTAGAATGATGATAACCCCATAAAACTAACATTCGGCGCACCACTCACTGGTCGTGGAGTTGAGAAAAGATCCTGTAGAACATAAAAACCATTAGAGGTATAGATAAGCCAATCTTTCTTAACAAAATCATATCGGGCAGCACGTAGTTGGTCGTTCCATGGATTATTGCTACTTTGTACTGAAAGAGGTAGCGCATGTACACGACCTTTAACTATAGCAATCATTGCAGGTGGACGCAGGAACCAACCAGTTATTGTTACAAACAAAGTAAGTACAATAGTTATTCTACCTATACGCCGGTGTATCCAATATAATGTTTTTAACTGTGATTTGCCCGCACGAGATTTACGAGCTATGAAGAACCAAACACCAGAAATGCTAAGAATTATCAGAATAATAGCAACAGCATCGCCTATTATTTTGCCGATAGTACCAAAGAGCGCACCACTATGTATCAGCCATATTGTACGCATAAGTGACACTTTACCATCATAGTCGGTACCTGCTCTAAGCTGTATTTGTCTAAAAGGTTTATCCGTATTGGGGGATAACCAGATATGATTACGAGATACCACCACAACTGAATCGCCACGAGAAGTAACATCAGTTAATCGACTATCAAGACCATCAAGTTCAACAGTCTCCCACACATTATTAGATTCTAAATGATAGAGTTGGAAGTTTCCTACAGCCCATATATCGCCCGAACGAGTACGGGTTACGCTACGTATATTGCGCATCTCTACTCCGGAGGGCATACCTTTATTAAAGTCTTTTATGTTTGTCCCTAACTTGTTGGTAAGAAAAAAACCATTCTCACCATATATAATAACGCTATCTCCCTTGGCAATCGTACCACGCATTAAACCTTGATTCCAATCTTTATACTCGTAAGTGTTCGGCATAAGTGAACGAGGTACATTTATACTCGAAAACATCTCATGATGATTTAAAATTACACCTGAGACACAAAACCCTATGAGGAACAGACATAATATAAGTCCGAACCAACGATGCATTTTCTTCATTTAATTTTAAATTTTACTTCAAATTAACTAGCAAATTTAATAATGGTATTTTGTTCAGATGGTAACATTTGTTACTACGGATTGTTATTTATGTTTTATTAGTAATTTGAATATTTTTTAAAGCATTTTATCCTAATAAATGGGGATAAACTATTGACGACTTGTGCTTTTTTAACTATCTTTGCACCGAAAGATTTATATTTAGTATAATAATAGAATAAACATAATCACAATGAATTTGCGAAAGCTTACATCATGGTTTCCCGAGCTGAGTTACCGACAGAAAGTGGTTTCACTCATCTTGTCGGGTGTGATTGTGGGATTAGGAGGATTATTTTTCTATCTTCTACGTATGCAAACCTATCTTATAGGTGATGATCCCGCAGCTTGTGTAAACTGTCATATTATGACTCCTTACTACGCCACGTGGGCGCACTCAAGCCATGGGCGAGATGCAACATGTAATGATTGCCATGTACCACATTCTAGTTTTGCTGCCAAATATTTGTTTAAGGGAATGGATGGTATGAAGCACGTAGCATACTTCGTTACTAAGTCAGAGCGTCAAGCTATTATGGCAGAAGAGGCTTCGGCAGAAGTGATAATGGATAACTGTATCCGTTGTCACAAAGACCTCAATACACGAGTAGTGCGGACAGGAAAAATAGATTATATGGAAGCTCAACGCGGAGCAGGAAAAGCATGTTGGGACTGTCATCGTGAAGTTCCTCACGGTGGAATGAATACATTGAGCAGTACTCCAAATGCAGAAACACAGACGCCTATACCGTCATCTCCTGTACCACAATGGTTACAAAACTTACTTGAAAAAAAATAAAATAAAACAATATGGCTAAACAGTTAAAGAAATGGCAAGGATGGTTGCTCTTCGGCGGAGCAATGTTCATTATCTTCGCTCTTGGTATGCTCTGTTCTTCTATGTTAGAGCGTCGTGCAGAAGTTGCCTCAGTGTTTAATAACCGCCGAGTAGTGATGACTGATTCTATTGTAAGTCAGAATGAAAAGTTTGCTGAAGATTTCCCAAGAGAATATCAAACTTGGGCGATGACAGAAGATACTTCTTTTGTGAGTAAATACAACTCATCACAAGAAGCTGATGTATTAGCACAGCGTCCAGAGATGGTTATTTTATGGGATGGCTATTCATTCTCTCGTGGATATAATACACCTCGTGGACACCGTCATGCAATAGAAGACTTACGTAAAATCTTGCGTACAGGTTCACCAGGCGTAGATGGGCAAGACGACATACAACCTGGTACCTGTTGGACTTGTAAGGGTCCTGACGTTCCCCGTCTAATGCGTGAGAAAGGAAAGAATGCTTTTTATGCTGCAAAGTGGAGCACGTGGGGAAATGAAATGATGAATACTGTAGGTTGTTCAGACTGTCATGATGCGCGCACAATGGAGTTGAGACCAGCTCGCCCAGCTCTCTATGAGGCTTGGAAACGTGCCGGCAAAGATGTAAACAAAGCCAGTCATCAAGAAATGCGTTCGTTGGTTTGTGCACAGTGCCATACCGAGTATTACTTTGAAAAGGACAATGGTCAGTATCTTAAGTTTCCACAAGATAAGGGACTGACCTGCGAAGCAGCTGAAGAATATTACGACTCTATCGGCTTCTACGACTACATACACCCGCTTTCTAAAACAAAGATTTTAAAGGCTCAGCACCCTGGTTATGAGCTCTTCAAACAGGGTATTCACGGTCAGCGTGGATTGAGTTGTGCCGATTGTCACATGCCTTATGTTCAAGAAGGCGGTGTGAAGTATACAGACCACCATATTACTTCTCCATTGGCAAACATTAACCGCACTTGTCAGACTTGCCACCGTCAGAGCGAAGAGACATTAAGACGCAATGTATATGAACGTCAGGAGAAAGTGCTTCAGGTGCGCAACCGTGTAGAGAAAGAACTATCTCGTGCACACATTGAGGCTAAGTTCGCTTGGGACAAGGGGGCAAATGCGAAAGAGATGGAGCCTGTTCTTGAGGCAATACGAAAGAGTCAATGGCGTTGGGATTATGCTGTAGCTAGCCATGGAGCAAGTTTCCATGCACCACAAGAAGTTACACGTTTGCTCGCCATAGCTCTCGATTATGCACAAACAGCACGTGTTGAAATAGCTCGCGTTCTTGCACGTCATGGATACAGTAAACCTGTTCCAATGCCTGATATCTCTACAAAGGCTAAGGCTCAATCTTACATTGGACTTGATATGAAGAAGCTTAACTCTCAGAAGAAAGACTTCATTAATAATGTTGTTCCTAAATGGATTCAGACAGCAAAGAAGAATGGACGCTTTATAACTAAGCCAATGTAAAATATCATTAAGAATATTTGAATTGTATACAGGATATAAATATTATGTGGAATAAACCTTGGAAATATCGCGAGGGATTTGCAATAAGTATAGGGCTTCTGATTACAGGAGCCCTATTGCAGGTTTCTATAGGGCCTATGGAATGGCTGGTATTTATGTGGCCAGCTAATATTATTGCTCTTGCAGTACTTATTATTATGTTAGGGCTGTTTTATGCTTTTCGCCCTAAAGTATATTTGTTTCGATTTATGACGCAGGTTGAGGCTGCCGTACCAGCTCTTGCAATTGCGTCTATACTAACTGTTGTGATGGGATTAACCCGACAAGTAGCCGAAGGACACCCTGCTATAGACCCTATTGGTCTTACGCGTATGCTTAGTTTCTGGCCATTTGTTCTTATTTATTTTTGGAGCGTAATTATAGTAGCCGAAGTAGGAATACATCAGCTTGTGCATTTTCAGAAGCGCTTCATTCCTTCGCTCATTAGTCATTTAGGATTATTTATTTTCATTACTTGTGGTACATTGGGTTCTGCCGATATGCAACGCCTAAAGATGTATTGTGAAGTAGGTAAACCCGAATGGCGTGGTATTGATAGCTATCAAGAGGTTCACGAACTACCTATTGCTATTGAACTGCAGAAGTTCAGTATAGATGAGTATCCCCCTAAATTGGCTGTATTCGACAATAAGACGGGTAAGAGTCTGCCTATTGATAAACCGCAGAATATTATTATCGAGCCTGGTTTTACTTCTGGAGAATTGATGGGTTGGACCATTACTGTAAAGAAGTATATTGAAGATGCACTACCTGTGGGCATGATTAAGATGATAAAAGGTATGCCTGCACAGATGATGAATATGATGCGAATGGACAACCTTGGTATGCGCATTAATCATGCTGGCTTTGTTGAATATAAAGATAAAGGTGCTGCTACTGCTATTCTTATTAAAGCGCAAAAAGGCAATGTAGTGAAAGAGGGTTGGGTAAGCTCTGGAAGTTATATGTTTCCTATGTCGACTTTGAAACTCGACAAGAGAACCGAAATAGCTATGTCGGCTCGTGAGCCATTGCGTTACGCATCGGACGTGAACATTTATACGAAAGAAGGTAAAGCTTTCAAAACACACATAGAGGTAAACAAGCCTGTTACAATAGGAACATGGAAGATTTACCAACTAGATTTCAATAAGGAGCAAGGCAAGTGGAGCACTCTCAGCGTTTACGAACTTGTATCCGACCCTTGGCTACCGGCTACCTATGTAGGTATTTATATGCTTCTGTTAGGAGCTATTTTAATGTTTATAACTGCTGGTCGTAACAAATATAAGAAGGAGGAAGAAAAGAAATGATTGCATTTTGGAATTACTTTATATATTTTGCTGTTGTAGCTGTGTTGCTTTGGGCAACGGGTGCATACGCTGCTTGGAAAGATAGAAAGGTTGTAGCATACAGTGCCACAATAGCCGGATTGGTTGTATTCTTCAGTTATATTCTTGTTATGTGGATAACTCTCGACCGTCCTCCTATGCGTACTATGGGCGAAACTCGTTTATGGTATTCGTTCTTTTTGCCATTAGCAGGTGTTATTGTTTACAGTCGTTGGGACTACAAATGGCTCCTATCCTTCTCCACTATTCTATCTATGGTGTTTATTGGAGTTAATTTATTGAAGCCAGAAATTCATAGCAAGACACTTATGCCCGCGTTACAAAGTCCGTGGTTTGCACCGCACGTCATTATTTATATGTTTGCATACGCACTTTTGGGCGGTGCCTTTGTTATGGCGGCTTATTTGTTGTTCTTTAAGAAGAGCAAGATAGTAACTCATAAAGAACTGGATATAACCGATAATCTTGTGTATATAGGTTGGGCTTTTCTTTCATTAGGTATGCTTACAGGTGCGCTTTGGGCAAAAGATGCCTGGGGACACTATTGGGCTTGGGACCCTAAAGAAACTTGGGCTGCCGCTACTTGGTTGGCTTATCTTACCTATATTCATTACCGGTTACGAAAGAAGTGCAATCTAGAAATAGCTATGTGGATTCTAATTGTAAACTTCGCACTCTTGCAAATGTGCTGGTGGGGTATAAACTATTTGCCTTCTGCACAAGGCACCAGCGTACATACTTACAACATGCAATAGCCTGATTGGCAACAGCGCTTGTAGTATTGAAGCTATAAACGCAAAACACAGAAAAGAGGAAGTGTCAAATAGGCACTTCCTCTTTTGCTGTATAGTGCTTTCTAACTTTCTTACGGTTCTGCTAACATATTCGTATGCGTATTCTGTATTTATTAAATGCTGATTAAACAGTATTATTTACACGTAAGTAAAACTTTATTTACGTGTAAGTAAAACTTTATTTACATGTAAGTAAAACTCTACTTACACGTAAATAATAGCGTATATTGCTTATAAGAGTATTACAGAGACGTGTTAGAAGCGAAAGCACATAGTGGTAAAAGACATACACATTCGTATAGCCGTGCTCCCATATACGCCATTTAACTATAAATTCATTCGTTAGCTTGCAACACCATAGCACATTATTAGCAACATTGCTTCTCGCCTACTTTTATGTTCCTATCAGCCATCTTGGTTAATTTTTAGCCTCTCATATTAACCATAGAGCACCTTCTTAGAAATGGAAATATAATTGTTTAAATCTATTCAGAATAGGTCCATAAAGCATACTTATAGCGAAAATGCTTTTATAGGGTTTGTGTATATTGATGGAAATTAGTAATTTTGCACCAAAATAAAATGCAGCATTCGCATAAAATAGATAAATAAAAAACAACAATATAAATGAACATTTCATATAAATGGCTAAAGGAATACGTTGATTTCGACCTTACTCCAGAAGAATTAGCAACAGCGCTAACATCAACAGGATTAGAAGTTGGAAGCGTAGAAGAGGTTGAAACTATTCGAGGCGGACTGAAAGGACTGTTTGTTGGTAAGGTGCTTACCTGCGAAGAACACCCAAATTCTGACCATTTACACATTACGACCGTAGACCTTGGTAAAGGCGAGCCACAACAAATAGTGTGTGGTGCTGCTAATGTAGCCGCAGGACAAAAGGTAATAGTAGCCGACTTAGGTTGTGTCTTGTACGATGGTGAAGATTCTTTCGTAATTAAAAAAAGCAAACTGAGAGGTGTAGAAAGCCTCGGAATGATTTGTGCCGAAGACGAAATTGGTGTAGGAACAAGCCACAATGGCATTATTGTTTTGCCAGAAGATGCACAAGTGGGTATGCCCGCAGCCGAATACTATAAGGTAGAAAGCGATTGGCTTATTGAAATTGATATAACAGCCAATCGTGCCGATGCCTTAAGCCATTATGGCGTAGCACGCGATTTGTATGCATGGCTAAAACAAAACGGATACGAAACATCGTTGCACCGACCAGATTGCAGCAAGTTTAAAGTAGACAACCATAATTTACCCATAAAGGTAACTATTGAGAACACAGATGCCTGCCGACGCTATGCCTGCCTTAGCATTACCGATTGTGAAGTAAAAGAAAGTCCACAATGGCTAAAAGATAAACTCAACATTATAGGCGTTCGTCCCATCAATAATATCGTAGACATAACAAACTATATAATGATGGCTTACGGACAACCAATGCACTGCTTCGATGCAGATATGGTAACGGGTAGGCAGATTATAGTGAAAGATAACAACGAAGGCAAGAAATTCGTTACACTCGATGGCGAAGAACATACACTTGGACAACACGACCTAGCCATTTGCAATGCCGAAGAACCAATGTGCATAGCAGGAGTTTTCGGTGGAAAAGGAAGCGGAACATACGAGAACACACATAACGTAGTGTTAGAGAGTGCCTACTTCCACCCTACTTGGATTAGAAAAAGTGCACGCCGTCATGGACTCTCTACCGATGCAAGTTTTCGTTTCGAACGTGGTATCGACCCAAATGGAATCATCTATGCCCTAAAACAAGCAGCTATTCTTTGCAAAGAACTGGCTGGAGGCAAAATCAGTATGGACATTTGCGATGTATATCCAACAAAGATGGACGGATTTCCAGTTAGATTAAACTACGAATATGCCGACCGACTGATAGGAAAGAAACTTGGTGCAGACACTATTAAGAATATAGCAACAAGTTTGGAAATGCAGATAGTAAAAGAAGATTCTGAAGGAATCGACTTAATAGTGCCTCCTTATAGAGTAGATGTAAAACGTCCGTGCGATGTTGTAGAAGACATTCTGCGCATTTATGGTTACAACAACGTTGAAATACCAACCGAATTAAAATCATCGCTTACTATTGCTGAAGAAGCCGACAAAGACTTTCATCGCGAAGATATTATTAGCGAACAGCTTGTTGGTGCTGGGTTCAACGAAATTTTAAACAACTCGCTCACCGCACAGTCATACTACGAAGAAGCAAATCTTAACGCTTATCCGTGGGAACAATGCGTTAAAATACTGAATCCACTATCAAGCGACTTGGGCGTAATGCGACAAACATTGCTCTTCGGAGGCTTAGAAAGTATCCGTCGCAATATAAATAGAAAGGCAACAAACTTAAAGTTCTTCGAAGTTGGCAACACTTACAAGTATGAAAAAGAAAAGTGGAGCGAAGAAAATCCTATTAAAGCATACCAGCAAGAATACCATTTAGCACTTTGGATAACTGGTAAACGAGTACAAGGCTCGTGGGCGCATGCCGATGAAGAGAGTTCATTCTACGAACTAAAAGCAAACGTAGAGAATATTCTTCGACGTATAGGAATCGCACAAAATGCACTTACCACCGAAGCATCAGATAATAATATCTTCGATAAAGCACTAGCTTTAAAGACTCGTGGTGGTAAAACTATCGTAGAAATGGGTATCCTAAGCCATAAGCTACTAAAGAAAATGGATATTGCGCAGACAGTTTTCTATGCCGATATACATTGGACAAACTTAATGAAAGCAATTCGCAAAAATAAGTTGCAGTTCCAAGAACTATCTAAATATCCAAGTGTCAGTCGCGACTTAGCACTCTTATTAGACTCAAATATAGAGTTTGCACAAATAGAAGAGATAGCACGCCAAACAGAAAAGAAACTTCTAAAGAAGGTAGAACTCTTTGATGTGTACGAGGGTAAAAACCTTCCAGAAGGTAAGAAGAGCTACGCTGTGAATTTCATTCTTCAAGACGAGACAAAGACATTAAACGATAAGGCAATTGATGCCATTATGCAGAAATTAATTAAAAACATAACAACAAAACTCGGAGCAGAACTCCGATAAATACACAATTCCAATGGGAAGAGCATTCGAATATCGCAAGGCTACAAAGCTAAAGAGATGGGGCCACATGGCTCGAACATTCACAAAGTTAGGTAAAGAAATTGCTATTGCTGTAAAAGCTGGCGGTCCAGAACCTGAAACAAATCCACGATTGCGTGCCATTATTGCAACTTGCAAACGTGAGAATATGCCTAAAGACAATATATTGCGCGCCATAAAAAACGCAATGGGTAAAGATACAAGCGACTATAAAGAGGTGCCATACGAAGGATACGGTCCTCATGGAATAGCTATTTTCGTAGAAACCTTAACCGATAACACTACACGCACTGTAGCAGATGTACGTTCCATATTTAATAAATTTAATGGAACACTTGGTACACAAGGCTCGCTTGCATTCCTCTTCGACCATAAAGCTGTGTTTACCTTCAAAATGAAAGAAGGTATAGATATGGAAGAGCTTATACTCGACCTTATTGATTATGGCGTAGAAGATGAATTCGACCAAGACGAAGAAGAGGGAGAAATAACAATCTACGGCGAACCTACTAGCTTTGGCGAAATACAGAAACATTTAGAAGATAATGGCTTCGAAATTACTTCTGCAGAGTTTACACGTATTCCAAACGACTTAAAAGAAGTTACCGACGAAGAACGTGAAACTATTGACAAGATGGTTGATAAGTTAGAAGAGTTCGATGATGTACAGAACGTTTATACAAATATGAAACCTGCTGAGTAAAACGCTCCATCATAAGTAAAAAACATAAAGGGGGTGTGTCAAAATAACGGCACACCCCTTTGTGCGCAATAACTGCTGCATTATAGACTTTTTATAAGAAAGGTTACTATAGCTGTTCTTTGTTTTTACCAAGTAAGGCGCGCAAAAAGAAATAAGTCTCTTCTTGCAAACGGAATACAAGCCAAGACTTCTGGAATGGGATATAACCAAACTTCCTTACCAACCAGCGAGGTAAGCGGTCAACTTCAATACTTTGCCAACTTCTTCTTATAATAGCTAATCCTTGTTGTCGAGAATTCCTATCAAGTTTCTTACGATGCAAAAAGTAGAACATATAAAGTCCTATCACATTCCGCCAACGCACTTCTTCGTATATATCGAGTATCCTGTCCGAAACATTCAATGCTTTTAGTTGCTGTTTCATACTCTGGTTTGCTAACAAATAGTCGAAGCGACGTAAACTTACTCTATGCGTTACCGAACCTAAATGTTGCCTATAATAATAAATACCATTGCAAATGCGTACCTCTCGTGAGTTTAGATAATGTAGACGAGTTACATTCTCATCACTATATGCTACAGCCGATTCATCGTATGGAAAACGAAGATGCAGTTCACGCTTAACAACATAAACACCATGAATATTCCAAGTCAAACTTTCACGGAATGCCGTAAAGCCGTCTAAGGTGGTAAAAGAAGGCATAATGAAATCTACATCTTTATCACCATAGACATTTTTCACTTGAAAAAGTACTGTATCGGTTAATGGATAATGTGTAAAAACATCAAAAGCCTTTTCGCAAGCATCTTCAGACAACCAATCGTCGCTATCAACAAATGCAATATATTGTCCAGTAGAAATACGTAATCCAGCATTTCGTGCCTTGGCTATTCCTACATTTTGGGATAAGTGTACTACTTTTATCCTCTCATCTTTTTTAGCATACGCATTAAGAATACTAAGCGACGAGTCGGTAGAAGCGTCATTAACACATATAATTTCTATATTATGAAGTGTCTGCGATTGTAGAGATTTTAAGCACTTATGCAGATACTTTTCTGCATTATATACAGCTACTAAAATACTAATTGTTGCCATCTCTTTTAATTCTTCTTAATAATTTAGAAGCAACTCCCTTCCACAAATTTGCTTTCTTTCGTAGAAAAAGAAACGATATAGCTATACTTATCATAGCCAACAACAATCCCCCACCCCAATACACCAGCAGATTATCTTGCTGAGTTATCATAAAAGTTAAGAGTCCTATAGGAATCTGAATAGACGAATAAAGCAAGACACTTGAAGAGACCTTATAACCGTACTTCCATCGCGAATAAACAAATACTAATACAGCGTCTAAAAAGCCTGCAATGGTTATCGCCCACCCAGCTCCAACTAAACCGAGCCTATTAAAATTCAGAATTACAGCAATCACTAATATTACATCGTATACAGCTTCTAAAAGTAAATAAGAGGTAGAATCGCCTTTTGCCAATGGTATATACTGCACTGGCAACTTTATAGCTCTAAAATACATAGCAAGCATAATGACTTGCATCATACCCAAAGCGGGCATAAATTTACCTGTATATAATAGAGGAAGCAATATAGGAAGAAACAAAGAGAATAGCACTAATAGCGGTGAAACCAACAACAACATAACTTCTATTTGTCTGTTCACAATCTGATTAAATGTAAATAGGTAATGATTAACACCCGAAAGACGAGGGAAAAAGTCGGTTTCCATTGCTGCAAACACCATACCTACATAAGTCATCGTCATCATATAGCCAGCATTAAACAAACCTACTGTATCAATATTCGCCACATTATTTATATAGCTACGAATCAAAAAATCTGCCCCTGAGCCTAAAATACCTGCAATAACAAATGCTATTCCAAGCCGTAGCATACCCACTCCTCCACGCATATTTTGCCAACGGTTCATTAAACGCAAGGGATAAATACGATATGAATAAGCTATTGTAAGAGCAAACTGAATAAGTGCCATTATTACCAATGACGGTACAATTGCTTTTTCGCGAAAGAAGTAATATAACGGAACAGAAGAAATTAATGCACCTAACACATTTAAAATAGAGATTATAGCTAACTTCTTTAACTCTCTAAGACCTTTTAATATTGCAAGCTCTCCACCCGACAATGCCATTAAAGCAACAATAGGCGAAAGAAGAATGAAGTGCAAGCGGTGCCCGTCCCACGAAAAAGTAAATTTGCTTAATAACGGACTCAACACGATGCATAGAAACATCCCTAACAGTCCAGCTAGCAAACTCCACGAACGTACTAACTTCACGGTATTTGCCAACTTTTCTTCATCGCTCTTATCGAAATATTCAGATATATTCTTAACTGCACTGATAGATATGCCAAAATTGGTAGAGTCGCTCATTAATTTCAAAGTAGAATTAAACAACGATATAAGCCCCATTCCTTCTGGTCCTAAAATCATTGCAACCAACTTATTTCGTACGACACCAACTAATATATTTAACCCCTGAACTCCACCAAAGAGCCCAGTATATCGCAGAATATGCCCGTAGCTGTCTGTCTTTTTCATTAATCTTTAAACGTAATTTAAAAGTTTTTATTATTTTTGCAACAAGGAAATTTATGGAGCTAAGCATTGTTATACCTATTTATAATGTAGAGAGAACGCTTCAGCGATGTATTGATAGCGTTTTAGGACAATCGTTTCAAGATTTTGAAATGATACTGGTTGATGATGGCTCTAAAGATAACTCCTCTGTAATGGCAGACGAAATTGCCCAATCAGACAGCAGAATTAGCGTTATACACCAAAGCAACCAAGGACTCTCTGCTGCACGAAACACAGGTATAAAGGTTGCGAAGGGAAAATATATCACGTTTATAGACTCTGACGACTTTATAGCACAAGATACTTATAAAGGGATTATAGATTTGTTGAATGCGCACCCTGAATATGATATTCTTGAATTTTCGGTTATCGAAAGATACGGTTCGAAAGCACAAAACACATTAATATTAGACGATTGTGTTTATCAAAACAAACAAGAGTATTGGCTGAAAGGACAGGCTTATCGCCATACTTATGCATGGAACAAAATATATAAACGTGAACTGTTTACCAATATTGAATTTCCCAAAGGTAAGAACTTCGAAGATGCACACACGCTGCCGAAACTTATGGCTATAGCAAAGACCATTGCAACCACTAGTAGAGGAACATACTATTATTGTTGGAATAACGAAGGGATTACCGCTAATGCTAATGGACAAGACTTAACGAGTCTGTTAGAAGCACATTTAGAATACATAATAAATGGTAATAATGATATTGATGCTACTTATTACGCACATATTTTAAATATTCAGTTAGATGTTTACGAAGCTACCAGACACGCACCAGTGTTACCCATTCGTCCTTTCTATAGTAGCTTTAAACTAATATTACTTCATCTCTTAGGAATAAAACGCTTATGCAAACTCAACACCATCTTCCACAAAGCGATAAAACTCTACCGCTAATCAGTTTTATCATAACCTATTACAACGAACCTATTGATATGATAAAGAAATGTATCGATAGTATTCTTAAACTCACGCTTAGCGCGGAAGAACGTGAGATTATTGTTATTGATGATGGCTCAGACAATTCACCACTCAACTTATTGGCAGAAATTGCGAACCAGATGATATATATTAGGCAACCCAATCAAGGACTTAGTCAAGCCCGAAACACTGGTATTGCAATGGCAAAGGGACAATATATTCAGTTTATAGATGCTGATGACTTTCTTATATCTGGTAACTACGATAAGTGTCTAGACTTTATAAGATTTAAAGATGCCGATATTGTTCTTTTTGATTTTGCTACCAAAGATACATCAAACATACAACTTGCAAACAACGAGGTCGTCTCTGGCTCTGAGTATATGCACAATAACAATTTGAGAGCATCGGCATGCGGATATATTTTTAGGAAGAATATATTGGTAAATTTGCGTTTTACAAAAGGTATCTTACACGAAGACGAAGAGTTTACCCCACAGCTCTTTATTTGTGCCGATAGGGTTTACAACACTAAGGTGCAAGCCTATTTTTACAGGAAACGTAAAGAATCTATAACGCATAAAAAGGATAAACGTTGGATACTAATGCGGTTGCAAGATACCGAACAGATTATAAAGACTTTGCAAGGCAAAGCCGACCTTATGCCTGCTAAAGATAGAATGGCAATGTTACGCCGTGTAGCACAACTAACAATGGATTATATTTACAATGTTATTGTTCTAACACGCGATGAACAATATCTAAATCACGTTATTTTACGGCTTGAGAAACGAGGACTATTTCCTCTTCCAAAGAAGAACTACACACGGAAATATAGATTATTTTCTGCGTTAATTAACTCTGGATTTGGACGGAAAATTCTTATTCGTACTTTACCTAATCGTCATTAGAAATACTATAACACAAATGAAGATATTATTGATTGGCGAGTACAGCAACGTGCACAACTCTTTGAAAGCTGGTTTAGAACGCTTAGGGCATAAAGTTGTTGTTGCTTCAAATGGTGATTATTGGAAGGCATATCCTCGTGATATTAACCTTGTCCGACCGTCAGGACGATTTGCTGGACTTCGGCTTTTACTTCATCTACTCGCTAATCTACACAAGTTGCGTGGCTACGATATTGTGCAAATAATCAACCCTGTCTTTATCGACCTAAAAGCAAAACGTATTCAACCTATATACAACTACTTGCGTCGTCATAACAAAAAGATTATAATGGGAGCTTTTGGTATGGACTACTATTGGGTGTACGTTAATAGTACAACTATGCCTTTGCGATATAGCGACTTTAACATTGGCAAGACACTACGAACTAACAAAGATGCCATTATAGAACAACACGATTGGATAAATACCGATAAAGAAAAGCTGAACAAAACTATTGCAAACGATTGTGATGGCATTGTGGCAGGATTGTACGAATACAAAGTTTGCTATCAGCAATTTTTTCCCAAGAAAACAGTCTTTATTCCCTTCCCTATCATTACCGAAGGGAAGAATGCAAAAGCAGAACGACTAGATGGACCTCTTAAACTTTTTATAGGAATAAGCAAGAATCGCTCTGAATATAAAGGTACAGACATTATGCTCCGTGCAGCAAAAGCCGTTAAGGCAGATTATCCAGAACTATTGGAATTACGCATTGCCGAAGGAATTCCATTCAATGAATACGTAAAACTAATGGAAGGTTCTGACGCTATACTCGATCAACTTTATAGCTACACTCCATCAATGAATCCATTGGAAGCTATGAGTAGAGGTATTATATGCATTGGAGGAGGCGAGCCCGAAAACTACGAAATATTAAACGAAACACTACTCCACCCCATCATAAACGTCCAGCCTAATTATGAAAGCTGTTACGAACAAATAAAATTATTGACACTCCACCCCGAACGTATACCACAGTTACAACAAGAAAGTATCGATTATATCCGGAAACATCACGATTACATAAAAATAGCAAAGCAATACGAAGCTTTCTATAGGTCTATTTTAGAGAAATAAAAGTAGTATAAATAAGTCGGGATTTTATAAGTAGCACTTACTGTTTATTCACTAATTGAATAGAAGGTATCTGATGTTTATAAAAGTTCTCATATACTGTTGTCTTTTTTCAGACATCTGTAATGATCGCCTCAGATATCTGTAACATTCGTCTCAGATATCTGTTAGTAGCAATTTAGATATCATAAACAAAAACAACCGTTATGGTATTATGTCATTCAGATGAAAACTAAATACTTTTAGTTAAAACTTTTGGAAGTGTTATAGAGTAAAGGTAGTTCGTTGTTTAATTATTTGTAATTCTAAGAGTTTTAAACTTTATAAAGTTTGATTTAATCATTTCATATTCTTTCATATATTGTTCTTTCTTGTGGTGTTATGTCTACACTATCGCTGAATTGTAGCCCCTTTAATCCAGTTTCAAACAATGCAATTTTAACGTTCTCACTAACAACAATACTTCTGTGCATTTCTTCACAACGCACGACGTAAGCATTGTTGTCGTTAAAGATGTTCTTTCTAAGTTTCATATAATAGAACATATAATCTGGATTATTTCTGTCGAAATTCATTAGGCGGAATTCGCTGTTTTCTAAATCAACACATTTCATTCGGCGTGGTAAATTCATAGCGTAAAAACCCTCAACCTTTTCATCGCCACAAAATAAGTCTACATCAAAAAACTGAATGTCTCCCGTTAGCGATTCTAACACATCTTTTAATCGTTTACATACTAATTCAGGACCTGCCGATTCCAATAATACGGCAGACTTTATTTTCTTTAAGTTTGACCTTTTGGGAATGTTATAGAACAACGGTAATTCTTCGCTTGGTAGAAGTTCTCCTTTGAAAAATTCTTTGTAATCTATAGAAATATCATTTTCGTAAACCACCCACCCATTCGTGTTCGCTGTAGTTGTTAAAATATATCCATTCATAATTTTATTTTATCTATTTATTCTTCACTGAATAATCTTCTATCAAAGATTTCTTTTTAGGCTCTAGTTTGCATTTGTCTACAAAATAGTTTTAAGCCACTCAAACACCTTTCTTGCAAATTTTGATGTTTCAATATCCTTAGGAAGAACCAAAGTTATGCTATTACTATCTGAAGAATAGTTACTATTAAATATAAGTAAAAATGGACCTTCGCCAGAATCCTTATTGGTATAAAATCCTTTTTCGTCCATAAGATCGAACATATATTTATTTTTAGCAACATATATATCCGTTGTTTCGTCTTCATCGTCAATAACATAATGAGGATTAGTCCATAATGAGAAAGAATTCTTCACGTCTTGGATAAACACTTCTTGCTTTTTCTGTGTATATAGAACGTAATCAATACCTGTAAACATAACTTATTTTCATTTCTTATATGATTTAGAACCTATCCTTTCTTATCCATTGTAACAGCTAAAACTCCTTATATTATTATAAATGGGCAGTCTCTATTGTACATTGTCAGTCTAAAGTTTAAGAAGGAAATAATGGATTGAAATATAGTGTTACTCTATAAAGGCATCATAATTTCCATTGCGAAGCAACATAGGAAAGTTACGTCGATATTTATAAAGTGAGTAAGATTCTGTTTCGCCTGGCGTAAAATTATATTGGTGAGTAGCTTGATATTGTGCAGTAGCATTATTTTCCTCAACTAATAAATTCATTAAACAAGGTTGTCCCAAAAACATTGCAATAAGCATATTATAACAATACTTATAACCTTGTCCTGCCATGTAACTTAATTTCAAACCCTCTTTTCCAACTGATAAGCCTTCATGTTCGGGCTGATCATCTCCTTCAGTATTGCGAATAATATTAGCGTACACCCATCTTTTATTTTTATATTCAATAATAAGTAGACGATCGGTATAGATAGAATCAGCAATGTCCTCTCTGTTCGCTGTCATTGTAACAGGTGAAAGTATAGCAGCGTGTAATCCTTTGAAAGTAGCTTCTGCACTTTTTATATAGAATTTTGATATTGTAAACCCATTCCATTTATAATATCCAGCAAAGCTTTTTGGAATAGAGATGCTTAGTTGTATTGTATCATTCTGGAATTTCATTAGATGCTGAATGGGCTTGTTTAAATAATTTGCAACAGTATCAGCCTCAACATCATAACCATATTCGTCTAATGTGTCCAATGCCAATTTCTCATTCATTCTAACAAAGTTAAGCTGAGAGTTAGTTGCAAAGCAGTTGCTAGCAAGTATTAATAAAAATATTAAGAATTTATATTTCATATTCTTTAGTCTTTTATTTCAACTTTGTTATAAGATATTTTCCTGTCAAGCTATTTTTATTGCGAGCTATCTCTTCAGGAGTACCACACGCAACTAATTTACCACCATTATCTCCACCATCTGGACCAATATCTAAAATATAGTCGGCACACTTAATTACATCAAGGTTATGTTCTATGACTAACACTGAATGTCCCTTTGAAATAAGCGCATCAAAAGCCTGCAATAAGCGCTTTATATCGTGGAAATGCAGTCCTGTTGTTGGTTCATCAAAAATAAACAGCGATGGTTCTTGTCGTTCTTTTCCAATAAAGTATGCAAGTTTCACACGTTGATTTTCGCCACCAGATAGTGTCGATGAACTTTGTCCAAGCTTTATATAACCTAATCCCACATCTTCCAAAGGTTGTAATCGAGCTACAATAGTTTTTTGTTTATTAATTGTGAAGAACTGTATAGCTTCTGAAACCGTCATATCTAGAATATCATTAATATTCTTTCCAGCAAAGGTAACATCAAGAATTTCTCGTTTAAAACGCTTACCATGACATTCTTCACATTCTAAAACTAAATCTGCCATAAATTGCATTTCTATTGTAATAACTCCTGCGCCTTTACATTCTTCACATCTTCCTCCGTCAGCATTAAAAGAAAAGAACTGTGGTGTATAGCCCATTTGTTTTGAAAGTTGTTGGTCGGCAAATAGCTTTCTAATTTCATCGTATGCCTTAACGTATGTTGCAGGATTAGAACGTGTACTTTTCCCTATTGGGTTTTGGTCTACAAATTCTACATGAGCTATTTTATCTAAATCACCTGTCAGCGAAGAATATTCTCCTGGTAAATCTGCTACTTCGTCAAGACGTCTTTTCAATGCTGGATATAAAGTTCCTTTTATAAGCGATGATTTACCGCTTCCACTAACTCCAGTTACTACAGTGAGAACATTGAGTGGTATCTTTACATCTAACCCCTTTAAATTATTTATTCGACAACCTTTTATTTCTATGGATAAATTCCATGGGCGACGGCTCAGTGGTACTTCTATAGTTTCTGCACCTGTAAGATATTTTATTGTATACGAATTGGGATAAGTTTCTAATAAATTAGCTTTATTAGCATCATTAATTTCTGGCACAATACCATTATATACAATATGTCCACCCAAACGTCCAGCATCAGGTCCTACATCAATAAGATAATCAGCAGAACGTATTATCTCCTCATCGTGTTCTACTACAATTACAGTATTTCCAATGGCTTTTAATTCTTCTAATACATGAATAAGTCGTTCAGTATCGCGACTATGTAGTCCTATACTTGGTTCATCTAATATATATAGTGAGCCTACTAATGAAGAACTTAACGATGTAGTAAGATTTATACGCTGACTTTCGCCTCCACTAAGTGTATTAGATTGACGGTTAAGTGTAAGATAACCCAATCCTACTTCTACAAGAAACTGAATACGGTTAGTTATTTCTAACAACAATCGTCTACTAATATCTTTTTCTTGTTCTGTTAGTCGTATATTATCGAACCATTCTTTTAAGTTGATAATAGGCATCTCTACTAAATCGGTGATAGCTTTTCCGTTTATCTTAACCCATGTTGCTTCTTTCTTTAATCGTCGTCCATAGCAATCGGGACAAATAGTTCGACCTCTATATCTGCTTAAAAGTACACGATATTGAATTTTGTATTGATTATCTTTTACCATTTGAAAGAAAGAATCAATACAAATTTTGTCTGAAAGTGGATTATCTGCTTCACTTGGAAGTCCATGCCATAGTTGTTTCTTTTCTGTTTGCGATAATTCAAAATAAGGCTTGAATATTGGAAAGTTGTCTTTTGCAGCTCTACGACAAAACTCATCGTGCCACACTTTCATTTTTTCACCGTGCCAACATTGTACACAACCATCGTAAACAGAAAGCGAACTATTTGGAATAACCAAACGCTCATCAATCCCAATAATGTGTCCAAAACCTTCGCAGGTAGGGCAAGCTCCTAATGGAGAGTTGAAAGAAAACATATTGTCGTTAGGTTCTTCAAACTTAATGCCATCTGCTTCGAAACGTGTAGAGAAGTCGTAAGTAACTTTAGATGGTAATAGTAACAGTTGTAACATTCCATCGCCTTCAAAAAAAGCTGTTTCACAAGAATCGGTAAGACGTGATATTGTTTCTTTATTATCGGTGAAAGTTAAGCGATCGATAACAAGATAAATATTACCAGCATTCTCTTCATTCTTTTCATCGTTTGATTCCAACCAATCTTCAATACGCACAATATCACCAGCAACATAAATACGTGCATAACCTTCCTGAACTTCCATTTCAAGTTGGGTTCTTATACTCCTACCCTCTTGAACATTTAATGGAGCAAGAATACAAAATTTCGTACCAGCAGAAAAACTTTTAACTTTTTCTATGACATCTTCTACCGTATGTCGTTTTACTTCTTCTCCTGTTTTAGGGCTAAAAGTTCGTCCTATTCGTGCATAAAGTAATCGTAGGTATTCGTATATTTCTGTTGAAGTTCCAACAGTTGAACGTGGATTTCGTGCTATAACTTTTTGTTCGATTGCAATAGCTGGTGGGAGTCCCTTTATAAAATCTACTTCAGGTTTCGACATTCTGCCTAAAAACTGACGAGCGTATGCCGATAAACTTTCAACATATCTGCGTTGTCCCTCTGCATAAAGTGTATCGAATGCTAACGATGACTTACCAGAGCCCGACACTCCTGCTATAATTATAAATTTCTCACGGGGTATCTTTACATTTATATTGGCTAAGTTGTTTACTTTAGCACCTTTTATTTCTATATAATTATCTTCCTGTTTACTCTTTTTCTCCATTTGCATTGGTAAGTCTATATCTTTTCAATGCACAAAAATACAAAAAACTTTTGGTATCCTATTCAGAATATCGTATATTTGCACCATGTTCATTATAAAAAAGGTTACTACAATCTTATTCTATAATCATAATTTAGAATTAACGTAATATCTTTAAAAAACATAGGAGAAATAGTTATGGGAAATAAAAATAACATTATACACAATTTTGCCGATCCTGTTGAAGAACGTCAGATTAGACATTTCGCTTGCAAGGAAATGGGCAGACAAATACACCGTTATATAAAAGGAATGTGCGGTTCTAAAGAACAGATGTTACGTTTTGAAAAATCGTTAGAAGACCTTTCGTTAGAAGAAAGAGAAAAAGCTATCGCACTTTATTTAGATTTAAACCGCAAGGCACTGAAAGGACTTGATATGAAAATGGTATTAGTTCGTTCGATAGCTAATTATTCTGATACCTTCGAATATCTGCTTACCTTAGTGAACGATAAACGTAAAATGGCTAACTATCTGGAATTACTAAAAGAAACCTATATTCAGTATCATCAAGTTGTAGAAAAAGATGGTAAATTTGGCATTGTAGATTATCGAGGAAATACAATATTAAGTACTAAATATGAATTTGTTAGAACGTGCTATGTATATGTTGATGATTTACGAACTATGCCTGTTATAGCACAATTAAATGGAAAATTAGGCTTGGTTCTGCCAGATGGAAAAGATACATTGGTTACTCCATTCAAATACGACAGTATTTCGCTCAGAGAAGAGCCTCCATACTTTGAAGCCGAATATGATGGAAAAAAAATACTCTTAACAACTGATGGTGTAGAAAAATAATAAATACCGATAAAAAACAATATAAATTTAATGGACATTTGGAAGATTAAGAAATCTCTAAATGTCCTTTTTTCTTATTAAACATAAAAGGTCTCTCACATCTTTCGCTTTCTCAAGACTGTTTTGTACGAATATTCTCGCAACCAGCTAATGAATAAAGGCTCTCTATATACAAGTTAGCCATAATCTTAAAATGATAATGGTTTATATTAGAATTATAATCTTCTTGTATTACTTACATACAAAGCCCACAGCTTGTTTTATTTAGCACAGCAAAAATAGAGAAATACTTGCTAAATATTCTCAACCTCAATAATAAAAAAGCCACTACATCTACTTTTAATTAAAACGTAGATAAATCATAATTATAAAATTAAAAAATATAATTATAAATCCTAAATTTTATATTACAAATTTTTGATAATAT
>NZ_GL982513.1:1370830-1396715 GCF_000220255.1 Prevotella pallens ATCC 700821 | reverse complement strand
AATCGAATATGACAGAAACAATATTTTTATCTATAAACTCAGAATATATTTTAGACACATTTACCTCTATAAATTGGAAAGAAAAGTTTTATCAGATACTTATAATTAAGATTAAAGGTATAAGAAATATTGTCTATCTTATTTTTATTTAGTAATTTTGCACCCTAAATGATTTAATGAATTTCCAATGAAACAAAATAATTCAATACAAATGTTTGCTGATTACGAGGGAGAATTACCTGACTTTAATACGAATATTGAAGGAGATATTCCAGTTCTCATAACACGCAACCTTGTTATGTTCCCTGGTATTCTAATGCCAGTGTTAGTAGGTCGTAAGGCAACATTAACATTAATAAAATATTTAGAGAAACACCCTAATACAGTTTTTGCTGTTTTCAGTCAAAAAGATGGAAATATAGACGAACCTCAAGAAAAAGATTTGTATCACACAGGTATATATGCAAAACTTGTGCGAGTTTTTGATATGCCAGGAACTGTAGATGGTGAAAACAGAACAGCAATCATTCAAGGATTGGGTCGTTGTCAATTAGACGAAATTACAAAAGAGAAGCCATATACAAAAGGTAAAACCCATTCTCTACCAGAAGAAAAAGTAGATAAAAACGATAAAGAGTTTATTACTGCAGTAAATGATATGAAACTTACTGCAAAAGAATATATTCAGGGAAGTGATGATATACCCGATGATTCGCAATTTGCACTCGATAATATCTCAAATCCTATCGTTTCTGTTAATTATATTTGTGCCAATATGCCCTTCAGTGTATCAGAGAAGATACACCTATTAAAAGAAGAGTCTATAAAAGACCGTTTATTCCGACTAATGAAGATAATGAATAGAGAAATTCAATTTCAACATTTACGACAGAATATACGTTCTAAAACACGTGAAGATTTAGACGAACAACAACGCGAATACTTCTTACATCAACAAATTAAGAATATTCAGGAAGAATTGGGCGATGGTGATAGTACACCTGAGAAAAAAGAACTTATAGAAAAGGCAGCAAATAAAAAATGGTCGGAAGATGTTGCGAAAGTCTTTAATAAAGAACTCGATAAATTAAGCACGCTTAACCCTCAAAGTCCCGACTATAGTGTTCAGGTAAATTATTTACAAACAATGGTAAATCTTCCCTGGAACGAATTTACTAAGGACGATTTAGCACTTGGGCGTGCACAAAAAGTTCTAGATAGAGATCACTACGGAATGGAAAAAGTGAAAGAACGTATTCTAGAATATATGGCAGTGCTAAAACTTACAAAGAACTTAAAATCTCCTATTCTATGTTTATATGGTCCACCAGGTGTTGGAAAAACAAGTCTTGGTAAAAGTATAGCCGAATCTATGAAACGTAAATATGTTCGTATGTCTCTTGGTGGACTACACGATGAATCAGAAATTCGTGGTCATCGTCGTACATATATCGGAGCTATGCCTGGACGTATTATAAAAAATATACAAAAGGCAGGTTCATCTAATCCGGTCTTTATTCTTGACGAAATCGATAAAGTAACACAAAATACTATAAATGGCGATCCTGCATCTGCTTTGTTAGAAGTTCTTGATCCAGAACAGAATAATGCATTTCATGATAACTACCTCGATGTAGATTATGATCTTTCTCGTGTATTATTTATAGCAACTGCAAACGATATAAACAGTATTCCTAAGCCATTATTAGACCGTATGGAGGTAATTGAAGTTTCAGGCTATATTACTGAAGAAAAGATAGAAATAGCAAAACGTCATTTAGTTCCAAAAGAAGTCAAAGACACTGGTTTAATCCAACATAATAAAGGCTTAAAATTTACCAATCTCGCTTTAGAAAAATTGATAGAAAATTATACGCGTGAAAGTGGTGTGCGCCAACTGGAAAAGCAAATAGATAAAGCATTTCGTAAATTAGCATTAAAACAAGAAAGAGACAATGCTTTACCTATTGAGAAAATTAAACCTGAAGATTTAGAGGATTTGTTAGGTAAACCTCCTTTTTATCGCGATATTTATCAAGGAAACGATTATGCTGGAGTTGTTACGGGGTTAGCATGGACTAGCGTTGGCGGAGAGATTTTATTTATAGAAACATCTCTATCAAAAGGAAAAGCAGGAAAATTAACGCTTACGGGAAATCTTGGAGACGTTATGAA
The DNA here is from genome assembly GCF_000220255.1 of Prevotella pallens ATCC 700821. Taxonomy (GTDB): domain Bacteria; phylum Bacteroidota; class Bacteroidia; order Bacteroidales; family Bacteroidaceae; genus Prevotella; species Prevotella pallens. The sequence goes on along the minus strand of NZ_GL982513.1, from coordinate 1,394,540 downwards.
AGAATCTGCTATTATCGCCTTAGAATATGTTAAGGCTCATATAGAAACACTTGGCGTAGATTATCGTATTTTTGAACAATGGAATATTCATATTCACGTTCCAGAAGGAGCTACTCCTAAAGATGGTCCATCTGCAGGTATAACTATAGCCACAAGTATTACATCAGCAATTACTCAGCGCAAAGTTAGAAAAAATACTGCAATGACTGGCGAAATAACACTTCGAGGGAAAGTACTTCCTGTTGGTGGTATTAAAGAAAAGATTCTTGCAGCAAAAAGAGCGGGGATTACTGATATCATTATGTGCAAAGAAAATCGTAAAGATGTAGAGGAAATACCAGAGAAATATCGCATTGGTGTTGAGTTCCATTATGTAGAAAATGTACAAGAAGTATGGAATTTTGCTCTTACAAACGAGATGGTGGAAAATCCAATAGACTTTACGATTAAAGAAAATAACAATAAAAATACGCAGAATGACATTTGAACTTCAATGTACTGATAAAGCAAGTGAAGCAAGAGCTGGTTTAATTACCACTGATCACGGGCAAATAAAAACACCTATATTTATGCCCGTTGGTACTGCTGGTACTGTTAAAGGAGTTCATTTTTCAGAACTAATAGAACAAGTTAAAGCACAAATTATACTTGGTAATACGTATCATTTGTATTTACGTCCAGGTTTAGAAATTCTAAAAGCAGCAGGTGGATTACATAAATTCAATGGTTGGAACCGCCCAATATTAACAGATTCAGGTGGCTTTCAAGTTTTTTCATTAACAGGCATTCGTAAACTCTCAGAAGAAGGTTGCCAGTTTAGAAGTCATATTGATGGCTCTAAACATATATTTACACCTGAAAATGTAATGGACACACAACGAATTATAGGTGCAGATATCATTATGGCTTTCGATGAATGTCCTCCTGGAAATAGCGATTATGCATATTCGAAGCAAAGTTTAGGATTAACACAACGATGGTTAGATCGTTGTATTAAACGTTTTAACGAAACGGAACCTTTATATGGTTATAAACAAAGTCTTTTTCCTATTGTACAAGGGTGCACTTACAAGGATTTAAGAACAGAAGCTGCAAAATTCGTAGCCGACAAAGGAGCAGATGGTAATGCTATTGGAGGACTTGCAGTAGGAGAACCTACAGAAGTTATGTACGAAATGATAGAGGTTGTTAATGAGATTTTACCAAAAGATAAACCTCGTTATCTAATGGGAGTTGGTACTCCTCAAAATATTCTTGAAGGAATTGAACGTGGAGTAGATATGTTCGATTGTGTTATGCCTACAAGAAATGGTCGCAATGCAATGCTTTTCACATACGAAGGGACTATGAATATGCGAAATAAAAAATGGGAGAACGATTTTTCGCCAGTAGATAGCAATGGGTGTGATATAGATATTATAACCTCAAAAGCTTATTTACATCATTTATTTAAAGCAGGCGAATTACTCGCTATGCAAATAGCAAGTATTCATAATATTGCTTTTTACCTTCGATTAGTTACTGATGCAAGGACACATATAGAAAAAGGAGACTTTACACAATGGAAGTCTTCTATTATGGATAAGTTAGGACGACGTTTATAACTATATTAGATGAAAAATCTATTCAACAGGATAATAAATATTGTTATCAATAAGCTGGCAGCATTAAAACATCTTAAACTTATAAGAGTTTTAATAAATGCTTTTATGTGGTTAAAAAAACATTTACCAGCTCTTCACCCAAAACATCTTGTTGGTTTATTAGATTGGTACATCATTAAAAAATTTATAGGAACTTATGTATTTTCTATAATTCTCATAATTTCTATCGCTATAATATTCGACTTTAACGAAAACTTATCGAAACTTACCGAGTATAAAGCTCCATGGCATGCTATTATATTCGATTATTATGCAAACTTCGTTCCATACTATTCTAATCTGTTTTCTCCTTTATTTGTTTTCATAGCCGTAATATTCTTTACATCAAAACTAGCTGGTAATTCTGAAATAATTTCTATGCTTGCTTCTGGTGTATCGTTTAATCGGTTGCTACGCCCGTATATGATTTCGTGTATATTAATAGCAGGACTAACTTATTATTTAAATAGTTCTGTTATTCCGCACGGTACTGTAATACGTTTAAATTTTAGATCACTCTATCTTAATTCTAAAAAAAATACTGCTGCAGAAAATGTACAGCTAAAGGTTGCGAAAAATACTGTGGCTTATATTCAGAACTACGATGATAAATATAAGCGTGGTTATGGTTTCTCACTCGACAAATTTGATGGTAACAAACTTGTTGATCACTTAACAGCTAGCGAAATTCAGTATGATACAATAGCAGATTCGAAATATCATTGGAAAATATCAAACTGGAAAAGCAGAAAATTAAAGGGGTTACGAGAACATATTACAACAGGAGCAGAAAAAGATACTGTTATAATGATGGAACCAACTGATTTAGTTTTCTCAAAAGGCCAACAAGAAACATTCACGTCGGCAGAACTTCGTAATTATATTTCGAAACAAACGAGCAGAGGTTCTAAGAATGTTGTACAATACGAAGTTGAATACCATAAACGTATAGCAATGTCTTTTTCATCATTTGTCTTAACTATTATTGGCTTATCGTTATCTTCACGTAAACGAAAAGGTGGAATGGGATTGTATCTTGGCATTGGACTTGTATTGAGCGTAAGTTATATTTTATTGCAAACTGTTTCTTCTACTTTTGCCATTAATGCAAATACCCCACCAATATTGGCTGCTTGGATTCCAAATATAATTTTCGCTGCAATAGCATATTTCTGTTATCGACAGGCACCTAATTAATGAAGAAAAAAAATAAACAAAAAAATCCGTAGTGGGAAGGATTAAATAAAATTTCTATGATTTTTGAAAGCTTAGATTTAAATGACGATATACTCGATGCACTTTACGATATGCATTTCGAGCAATGCACACCTATTCAAGAAAAATGTATACCAGAAATTTTAAAAGGTAAAGACATATTAGGTGTAGCACAAACAGGAACAGGTAAAACAGCTGCCTACTTGCTTCCTATCCTTTCGAAACTTGCAGATGGAGGTTATCCAGAAGATGCAATAAATTGCCTGATTATGTCTCCAACTCGTGAATTAGCTCAACAAATAGACCAAGCCTTTCAAGGTTTCTCATACTATTTGAATGGTATTTCATGTGTAGCTGTATATGGAGGTAACGATGGAAACCGTTACGATCAAGAATTAAAGAGTCTTTCTTTAGGTGCCGATGTTGTTATTGCCACCCCTGGACGCTTTATTTCTCATATTTCTTTAGGCAATGTTGACCTCTCTAAAGTTAGCTTTTTCATTCTTGACGAGGCTGATAGAATGTTAGATATGGGATTTTCAGATGACATATTAACTATTCAGAAAAAACTACCCAAAACTTGTCAAACTATTATGTTTTCGGCGACGATGCCTAAAAAAATTGAAGATCTTGCTGGGACATTACTAAAAAATCCAGCAATAATTAAACTCGCTGTTAGCAAACCTGCAGATAAAATACACCAAATAGCTTATGTTTGTTATGAAACACAAAAGATGGAGATTGTAAAAGACATATTCAAATCACACAATCCTCAACGAGTCATAATCTTTTCTGGTTCAAAACAAAAAGTAAAACAAATAGCTTCATCGCTTAATCAGAAAAAGATAAATTGTGGACAGATGCATTCTGACCTTGATCAGGCTCAACGCGATGAGATGATGTTTAAATTTAAAAGTGGACAAATTGATGTTCTTGTAGCTACAGATATTTTATCAAGAGGTATTGATATCGATGATATTACAATGGTTATTAATTATGATGTACCAAACGATGCAGAAGATTATGTACACCGAATAGGACGTACGGCAAGAGCTGACAGAGATGGAATTGCAATAACACTTGTGAGTGATGATGATATCTATAACTTTCACCAAATAGAAAATTTCTTAGAGAAAGAAATTGAAAAAGTTTCATTACCAGAAGATATAGGAAAAGGTCCTGAATATAAAAGCATCAATAAATCTAGAAAAAATACAAGTGCTAAAGCGAGACGGAAAAAAGCACGCGATCAACAAAGTCACAAAGATAAGAAAATTCGTAATAATAAGAGAGGTAACCAAAAACAATCAACAAGAAACGAAATTACTGAAAAGAAATCTCAAAATCTTACCGTTCATACAGACGATAAGAGAAAACAAAATGCAGAAAATACAAGTAAAAATAATCGCAACAATAGAAAGCCTTCCTCAAATGTTGTAGATAAAAAACAACAGAATAAAGTACAGAATGGAAATTCTATAGAGAACAATAAGGTTGGAAATAAAGAAAAGAATAATAATTCTACTTCAAAATCTGCTAAAGGTAAAAAAGAGGAAAAGAAACAGAGATATAAAAATGAAAACACGACTGTTGAGTCAAATATTAAACGAACCCAAAAAACGAAAACAAAGAAAGAACGACGTTCTAAAGAAACAAATAAACTGCAGCGAAGTACCAAATATGAGATAAAAGACGATATGACAAAGAAAAAAAAGTCGGAAAATAAATTTAAATCACTGATAAAGAAACCATTAAAATGGTTAAGTAAATTTGGAAAAAAGTAAATTCATATATGTGATGATCAATATTTAATAACGTAACCTCCATTTACTTAAACTAAAATAATAATAAGAGGAGGTTACGTATATTTAATATCCTAATGAAAACTTTCTCATCTTAATAAATAAGTGGCTGGATGTGAGACTCGTTGAGAGTATGTAGATGAGGATCCTACTTCTCTACATATTTATCACGTACTTCAAAAAGACATAATTATTTTGCTTACAAAGGTGAAAATAAAGAAAGGTCTATACGAAAAAACAAAACACGAACATATCAAAAACGTTATATACAAAAACTCCAACGTATGGTTATTTTATAGTTGGTGTTTTTCTAAGATACCGATCATTATTAATAGCCTAAATATTAACAATACTCAAAGGGGGCTTAAGAGTAGAATGCATGGTTTTAAACTTCATTCCACTCAAAAGCAGAGTAAAGAATTATAACTGAGATATCGATAAACGAACACTAGTAGATAATAACCAAACAGCAATTTTAGTCTGAATATATACATTATTTGAGCATATAACAATATCATTCCTTAACAAACTTTAAAGAGCCTAAGATATATTAAGTGGGCTTTTTTTCGTATTTTTGCATCGAATTGGTGGTTTTTATCTCGCCAAGTGTAGTTAGAATTATTAAGAGAAATAAATACATTATGAGTAAACAAACAGAAAAAATCAAGGAACTCGTAGCCAAAAGAGAGCAAGCTCGTTTAGGTGGTGGCGAAAAGGCCATAGAAAAACAACATGCTCGTGGAAAATATACAGCGCGCGAGCGTATCGAGATGTTGGTAGATAAAGGTAGTTTCGAAGAGTATGATATGTTTAAACTCCATCGTTGCCATAACTTTGGTATGGAGAAAAAACAATATCTGGGCGATGGAGTAGTTGCAGGTTCAGCTACAATAGATGGTCGTCTTGTTTATGTTTACGCACAAGATTTTACTGTTAATGGAGGTTCTTTGTCAGAAACAATGGCACAGAAAATTTGTAAAGTTATGGATATGGCTATGACAAATGGTGCGCCAATAATTTGTATGAATGATTCTGGTGGAGCACGTATTCAAGAAGGAATTTCTTCTTTGGCAGGTTACGGAGAGATATTCGAACGTAATATTCTCGCTTCGGGCGTAATTCCTCAAATTTCAAGTATTCTCGGTCCTTGTGCTGGTGGAGCTGTTTATTCTCCTGCCCTTACCGACTTTATCTTAATGAAAGAAGATACAAGTTATATGTTCCTTACTGGACCTAAAGTTGTAAAAACAGTAACTGGAGAAGATATTGATGCTGAACATCTTGGTGGTGCAAGTGTTCATGCAACAAAAAGTGGTGTAACAAGCTTTACAGCGAAAACAGAAGAAGAAGCAACAGAGACCATTAAGACTTTACTTTCTTACATACCTTCTAATAATCGCGAAGAGGCTCCACGTACAGAGTGCACCGATCCTATTGATCGTAAGGAGGATTTGTTGAATGAAATTATTCCTGACGACCCAAATCAAGCTTACGATATGTATAAGGTGATAAAAGCAATAACCGATAATGGAAAATTCTTCGAAGTACAACCGAAGTTTGCTAAAAATATTATCACTGGTTTTGCTCGATTTAATGGTCAAAGTGTGGGAATTGTAGCTAATCAACCATCTGCGTATGCTGGCGTTCTCGATACAAATGCAAGTAGAAAAGGTGCACGATTTGTGCGTTTTTGTGATGCTTTTAACATTCCTATCGTTTCGTTAGTAGACGTTCCAGGCTTCCTTCCTGGCACTGGTCAGGAATATAATGCTGTTATTCTACATGGAGCACAGCTACTTTATGCTTATGGTGAAGCGACAGTACCTAAAATAACTATTACACTTCGTAAGAGTTATGGTGGTTCGCATATTGTTATGGGCTGTAAACAATTGCGCTCAGATCTTAATTTTGCTTGGCCAAGTTCAGAAATAGCTGTTATGGGAGCATCGGGGGCTGTTGCAGTTCTTTACGGAAAAGAAGTAAAACAAGTAAAAGAGAATGGTGGCGATGTTAAACAATTCATTGCTGAAAAAGAAGAAGAATATACAGAAAAATTTGCAAATCCATACCAGGCAGCTCAATACGGCTATATAGATGATGTTATTGAACCACGTAACACACGTTTCCGCATTTGCCGTGGTCTTGCACAATTAGCAAATAAGAAACAAGATTTACCTGCTAAGAAACATGGTTGTATGCCAATGTAAAATTTGCAAGTTCCTTTCATTAAAAATATCTATAAATGAACAATAATATATATGCAGCAATTGCTATGGCTCTCTATGAGTATGCAGGCAATAATGTTCACGATGTAGAATCTGGCATTATCACAATTAAACCAAAGCAGACATTGTGGAATGCGAAGTTCGAAATTATGACCAAGAAACCATAAAAGAAAATGAAAGAATTTAAATATACAATAGACGGCAAGGAATATTCTGTCGTAATAAATAATGTTAGTGAAGATAATGTTGCTGACATTACTGTGAATGGTGAAGAATATAAGGTGCAGATGGAAGCACCTGCAGAACCAGAGAAGAAAAAGGTTGAATTAGGGAAACCTGTAGCTGAAAATGAAACAGAAAACACGGCTACATCAGCAAATATCAATACTTCTAATGCAATAAAGGCTCCACTTCCTGGCACTATTACTTCTATAGAGGTTTCAGTTGGACAAGAAGTTAAAGCTGGTGATACTGTTCTCGTGCTTGAAGCAATGAAAATGCAAAATAGCATTGAAGCAGAAAGAGACGGTAAAGTTACAGCTATCATTGTAAAAGTTGGTCAGGCTGTGCTTGAAGATGAACCATTAGTCGTAATAGAATAAATTAGCGAGACGCATAAAACGTCTACTTATTAAAGAATATACTATAATAGAAATCCATTCATCTGCTCCTAATAGAAGCTTATGGATGGATTTCTTTTTTTCGATAATCTCACCTATTCCTTAGCCTATCATAATAGATAAGGAAACTTTATCTAAAATTCTTGTATATCAGATATTTTTTCGTAACTTTGTTGTCAAAATAGAACATAAAATATACAAAAACGTATGCTTACATTAAAGCTTATCAGTGAAGAAACTGAACGTGTTATAAAAGGTCTTGAAAAAAAGCATTTTAATAATGCTAAGAAGACCATTGAAACGGTATTAGAATACGATAAATTACGTAGAGAATACCAACAGAAACTTGATAACAATAAACAACAACAAAATCTTCTTTCAAAACAAATTGGCGGATTAATGAAAGAAGGAAAGAAAGACGAGGCTAACGAAATAAAGAATAAAGTAGCCGAACTGAAAACTGCCGATAAAGAACTACAAGATAATATGGAAAAAGCACAAGCGGATATGACTAACTTGTTGCTAACTATTCCAAATATTCCCAATGAAGATGTTCCTGAGGGTAAAGATGCAAACGATAATGTTGTTGTAAAAGAAGGAGGAGAAAAACCAACCTTTGAAGGCGAAGCTCTTTGTCATTGGGACTTATGTAAGATGTATAATCTTGTTGATTTTGATCTCGGTGTTAAAATAACAGGAGCAGGCTTTCCTATATATATAGGTAAGATGGCCCGCTTTCAACGTGCTTTAGAAGCATTCTTCTTAGACGAAGCACGCAAAAGTGGATATTTAGAGATACAACCTCCATTAGTAGTTAATCAGGCTTCTGGTTTAGGCACTGGACAGCTACCTGATAAAGAGGGGCAAATGTATCATGCCGAAGTAGACGATCTTTATTTAATTCCAACAGCAGAAGTACCAGTAACCAATATCTTCCGCGATGAAATTCTCGACGAAAAGGAACTCCCTGTTAAACGTTGTGCTTATTCTTCATGTTTCCGTCGTGAGGCTGGAAGTTATGGAAAAGATGTACGAGGATTAAATCGTTTGCATCAATTCGACAAAGTAGAAATTGTTCGTATAGATACTCCACAACATTCTTATGAATCTTTAAACGAGATGCTGAAACACGTTGAAGGTTTGTTAATAAAATTGGAACTTCCATATCATATTCTTCGACTATGTGGTGGAGATATGAGTTTCACTTCCGCTATCTGTTATGATTTCGAGGTATGGAGCGGTGCTCAAAAACGGTGGTTGGAAGTAAGTTCTGTATCAAACTTTGAGAGCTATCAGGCAAATCGCTTACATTGTCGTTATCGTCGTTCTGAAGATAAAAAGATAGAATTGTGCCATACTCTTAATGGTTCAGCATTGGCTTTACCACGTATTGTTGCTGCCATTTTGGAAAACAATCAAACATCTGAAGGGATAAGAGTTCCTAAAGCACTTGTTCCTTATTGTGGATTTGAAATACTTGATGACAAGAACTTCTAATTGTTTTTGAAATCGTAGATAATATTCTTTGCTGAAATTAGGGCTGATACTATCTTGTATTTAGGATATCCGAAAACTAAGATTGTATCTCCCCTAATCCCAAATAGAAAGAGATAGAAAAATACAGAATTTAGTCTGTATAATGCAATCTACTTCGAAGAGCACAGAAAAAATAAATGTTGCTGAGAGTTAGAAAATAAAGAATCTATAAACAACTTAACCTTTAAAACATGAACAAGATTATTAGTAAAAAACAATTTTCCGAAAAGGTTTTTTGTATTGTAGTAGAAGCACCACTCATTGCACGCAGTTGTAGAGCGGGAAACTTTGTTATAGTACGCGTAGACAATAACAGCGAGCGTGTACCTTACACTATTGCTAAAGCTGATCCTGAGAAAGGAACACTTACAATGGTTATACAGGAAGTGGGGCTTTCATCTACTAAATTGTGCCAACTTGAACCCGGCGATGAGGTTCTAGATATTGTAGGACCATTAGGACAAGCATCTCACATAGAGAATTATGGTACGGTGGTGTGTGCTGGTGGTGGTATTGGCATTGCTGCTATCCTACCAATTTTAACAGCATTCAAAAAAGCAGGAAATCGTGTCATTTCTGTGTTGGCAGGGCGCACGAAAGAACTGGTGATTATGGTTGAAGACGTTGCAAAATACTCCGACGAAGTTATTATAATGACCGACGATGGTAGTATGGGAAAAAAGGGTGTAGTAACTGTTGGTGTTGAAGAAGTGTTGCAGCGCGAGAAAGTAGATAAAGTTTTGGCTATTGGTCCTCCAATAATGATGAAGTTTACATCTTTGTTGGCAAAGAAGTATGGTATACCTAACGATGTATCACTGAATACAATTATGGTAGACGGTACTGGTATGTGCGGTGCATGCCGTCTTACTATTGGTGGAAAAACAAAGTTTGTATGTATTGATGGTCCTGAATTTAATGGAGACCTTGTTGATTGGGACGAAATGTTTAAGCGTATGGGCACTTTTAAAGGTGTTGAACGCGAAGAGATGGAGAGAAAACAAACCCAGATAGGGCACCATCATATAGAAGTTGAGACCACTAATAGCACAGTGCATACGCCTTTAGCTCCTGCCGAAGAAACAAAGCAAGACTTTGCTGAACTTATTGAACGAAACTCTGAATGGCGTACTGAATTGCGCAAAAGTATGAAGCCCAAAGAGCGCACTACTATAGAGCGAGTGCAGATGCCTGAGCTTGATCCTGTTTATCGTGCAACTACTCGTTTGGAGGAAGTTAACAAAGGTCTTACGAAAGAAATGGCAATGCGCGAAGCTAAACGTTGCCTCGACTGTGCAAAACCTACATGCGTGGAAGGTTGTCCGGTAAACATTAATATTCCAAGCTTTATTAAGAACATTGAACGTGGCCAGTTTCTTAACGCTGCCCGTGTATTGAAAGACACCTCTGCCCTACCCGCTGTGTGTGGTCGTGTTTGTCCACAAGAAAAGCAATGCGAAAGTCGTTGTATTCATTTAAAAATGAAAGAACCTGCTGTAGCTATTGGTTATCTTGAAAGATTTGCTGCCGACTACGAACGTGAAAGTGGAAATATTACTTTGCCCGAACTTGCTCCGTCTAATGGAATGAAGGTTGCTGTTATTGGCTCAGGACCTTCAGGACTTAGTTTTGCTGGCGATATGGTGAAGCGTGGATTTGAGGTTTATGTTTTCGAAGCATTACACGAAATAGGTGGCGTACTTAAATATGGTATTCCAGAGTTCCGTTTACCAAACAAGATTGTTGAGGTGGAAGTTGAAAACTTAAGAAAGCAGGGAGTTCATTTCCAGACAGACACTATTGTTGGCAAAACTATAAGTGTGGAAGAACTGAAACAAAACGGCTTCAAAGGAATCTTTGTTGGCTCTGGTGCAGGATTGCCGAACTTTATGGGCATTCCAGGCGAAAATAGTATAAATATTCTCTCGAGCAACGAATATCTTACTCGTGTAAACCTAATGGACGCAGCTAACCCTGATACCGATACTCCTATTATTATTGGAAAAAAGGTGCTTGTTGTTGGTGGTGGAAATACTGCAATGGACTCTTGTCGTACGGCAAAACGTCTTGGTGCAGAGGTTACATTAGTTTATCGCCGTTCGTTAGAAGAAATGCCTGCACGTGTAGAGGAGGTGAAACATGCACAAGAGGAAGGTATTAACTTCCTAACGCTGCACAACCCGAAGGAATATATTGCTGATGAAAATGGACGTGTTTGCGGAGCTGTCTTAGATGTTATGGAATTGGGTGAACCTGACGAAAGTGGCCGTCGCAGACCACAAACTACGGGGAAAACTATTACGATAGAATGCGATCAAGTAGTAGTTGCCGTGGGAGTATCGCCCAATCCTCTTGTGCCGAATTCTATAGATGGATTGGAGTTAGGGCGAAAGAACACTATTGCCGTGAACGAAGAAATGCAGAGTTCTATTCCTACAATTTATGCAGGTGGCGACATTGTGCGCGGTGGTGCTACTGTTATATTGGCGATGGGCGATGGCAGAAAAGCTGCTCTTAATATGGCAAATGCTTTGCTGAAAGAATAGATACATTAATAAAACTAACTAATAGAAAGGGGTTAAAGACTAACCATTTAAGTTGTCTTTACCCCCTTTTTTTATTCATTTTATCCAACGTTCAAGAAATACGCATTATATTTTATAATGTTTTATATTGGCACTATGCTTTCGCTATAAAATAATTAATATGCTTCGTAATAAAGCAAGAGCTGGGCGTATATGGTAAGTTCGTGCCAAAGTTAGAATGACGCAATTTATGCTAAAAGGTGTGTAGCGGAATGCTACAATGCGAATGTATTACTTTTTTCCACGCTGTTCTTTCGCTTCTTGCATATATACGCAACATTTTTATGCGTAAGAGGCATTATTGACTACAGCAATGTATGGTTTTACTTACACGTAAATAAAGTTTTACTTACACGTAAGTAAAGTTTTACTTACATGTAAATAAAGTTTTACTTATACGTAAGTAATACTGTCTAATCGGTATATCGTTGATATGAAAGACTTGTGTTACTGTAACGAAGTAGTGATGTAATTACAAGAGAGACGAGAGTTTCAGACGGTAGAAACAGCAACTAACAACATTGCCAACATTTTTCTTATTCGCCCATATAGTTAGGCACAAACTATTTGAGCAGAGCAATTAAAAAGGCTGAACGTACTACCCGTTCAGCCTTTCTTATTTGTGCTATAAAATTTGGATTAGAAATAAAGTCCGCATCTCATAGAAAGGAGTATAAGACTTTAGCTCAGTCGCAATTTTTACTGAATAATAATAGTCTTGCCATTTATAATATACATTCCTTTTGGCAGAGTGTTTAAGTTGTGCAAACCTTTAGCAACCAATTTGCCATCAACGGTATAAACATCGTACGATAGGTTTACATTCCCTACAATATCGTGAATATTGGTTGTAGCAGTTACGCTTATTGGCTCAGACTCGGAACCATCGGGATATACAGCAGTAACTTTATAGCTATGCGTTGTTCCTGGTTTCAGTTTATCATCGGTGAACGATGGAGACGTTGTGCTTACAATAAGCGAATCGTTACGATAAATATTATAAGCAGCAGGTCCGTTACTTGCGTCGAACGTAATATCGTCTATCATGAAAACCAGCCCTTGATTTGCAGGTGTAGTGTGTCGTATTGCGAAATAGCGTGTACCCGAAGGCAGCTGTGTTGTTATTTCATTCCATACAGCCGACTCTTGTTTATACATATCTATTTTGCTGAAACTAGCAGGTTTATTATCGGTAGGCGATGCTAACACTTCGAAAGTTTCTGTTGTCTGGCTGTTTCCTTGCGCATTGTTCACCCAGAAGCTAATGGTTTGTTCCTCTTCAGATAGAGGCTGGCTAATCAACCAGTTATCAGCACCTATAACGTTTCCTTCTGCATTTTGTTGGTACATTGCTACGGCGGCTTTACGTCCAGAGTGTGGAGCTATATCTTTAGTGCCACGGAAATAGTCGTCGGGTTTCCAATTTATAAAAGCGAATTGTTCTCCTTGATGTGGATAGCTAACTTGTGCGCTAAGCGGAATAGCATAGCCTTTATCAGCATCAAATGTAGTCCACTTTCCAAAGTCGGTTTGCCAAGCTTCGTAGCTTTCAAAGTTTTCTCTTATGGTTTCTTTTGTTGTTTCTGGTTTATTCCACAACAGTTCTACCATACCCACCTTGTCGGTTTTACTTGTTAAGTTGGTTGGTGGAAGCACGTTTGCTTTTTCGAGAATAATATTTGCTAAGTCGGTGTTGTTTGCAGTTTGCATATCGTTAGCAACTGTTAGTTCAGCCTTTATACTGTGTTGCTCGCTTGGGTCGAGAATAGTGGTGGCATAACTAATAGGGATAACAAAATCTTGCAACAGAGATAAGCTTTTGGTGATATCCGATTGGTGAATAACTTTATTGTTCAACGAAACCTTTACAGCAGCATGGTCTATCTTGTCGAGGCCTAAATTGCTAACTTTTACTTTTAAGTTCACAGTTTGTCCCTTATTTACACTTGTTGGTGCAGAAAGCTCAATTGCGCCATCGCATTGCAATGGGTCCGAAATGCTTATATTGTCTAAGTACACAATATTTGGAGAGGCATCGGCAGCTATAGCCTTTACGTGCATAAGAATGTAGTCTTGGGTGGTAAGAGTTTCTGGCAAGTCTACAATTTCAGTTATCCATTTTCCAACCTTTGTATCGCTGGCGAAATCGTGTATCCATACAGGGTCTGTAACAGTACCGTCCATCTTTTCGAAGGTAATCTCTAACCGAACAGGAGTTTGTGCCTTTGCATTGTAACTAAAACCTAATTTAGGCTGAGTAGTTCCACGCATATCAATTTTTCCAGTTGTAATAGTCGATGTACCAGCAGCACGAGGTTTAAAGAACAAACAGCCTCCATCATCGTCAGACGATTCGTTGCTAGCAAGTCGCCACAATACTTTGTCGTTAGAACTGGTAGTCTGGAATAATTGCTGTTCGAAAGTAGCATTTCTGAAACTGTTACGGTATGGAAGCGTATAAGGCACTCCTAAAATAATGCTTGCTGTTGCAAACTCGCTACTTAAGCCATTATAATTTGCAGCAATAGCCCATTTTCTGTAGCGTTGTGCGCCAGTCTTAGTGTTTATACCATCTACAGTGTATTCTGTTAAGCCATTCTTTGCAATTGCAATATGGTTGCCAAGTCCATTCTGATTAACATCATATATATCGTAATCAACTTTAGATGGCTCTACTACACCACCGTGAGCACCTTTGGCAGGTTCCCATGTAAGTTTAACCGAAGTGCCTTGGTCTATTGCTTTCACTACAGGTTCTGCGGGGAGATCCTTTCCTATGTATGCTCTCCGTGTAACACTTGTTCCATTACCATTTTCGTTGAAAGCAATTGCAATATAGTTATTAATTCCTTGTGTAGGGTTCTCGTCAATAAGTTTGAGTTCAGCACCAGGCGTAGGAGCAACAAATGTTTTTAGTATTTTAGTTCCATTGCGTAATTCAATCTTCTTAATAGCAGTAAGCTGATTTCCATCGATTGCTTTAGTTGGAGCCTTAAAAGTAATAGCAGCCTTTAATGCGCCCGTTGGATTTGCTATAACATTCATATTCTCTACTGCTGCAGGAGCATTTGTTGTGGGAATAGGCTCAACACCCATTTCGCCTAAGTAGATGAAGCTTTTTTTTGCGTCAGAAATTGCGTGAAATCCAATGTAATAGTCGCCATCACTCTGTGGAATAACTTGTGCGCTAAACTCATGGTATTGCGGATCTGTAAGTTCAATGGGCGATATAACATTAGTTGTCATAGCTTGAGCTGTTGGTGCATTGCCCATTTTAACCTCTAATCGTTCTTTGTATTCTTCTTCAGCATTGCTAGCTCTAAAGCTAATTTTATAAGTTTTACCAGCTTTCAACTTTATAGGAGGGCTCATCAACCAATCGTCGCCAGCATTATTGCGACTATACGAGTAGCGAAAAGCTCTTCCTTTTTCTTCATCATCATACCATCTCCATGTAAATCCGTCATCGTTTCCATCGACAATAGTATAGATGAGAGCATCGGCTTTGTTTCTAAAATCATCGAAGTATGGCGTGTCGAAAACGTTACCAGTAACCTTATATTCACTTACTGTTATCTTGCTACACTGAGTAGTATTAACAGCTTGTACACCGTATGCATAGCCTGTTCGTGTAGTTTCGGGCAAGGTTTCTGTAAAAGTAGTGGCTGTTAAGTTTGAAGCAACCTTTATAGTATCTGTACTACTGAAACGATATACATTGTAAGTAAGGTCTCCTATATAGCCTTGATGAAGTCCTTGTGTAGGTTTGTCCCAAGACACTGTAGCTTTACGCGTGTCGTCTATTTTTAAATCTACATAGTCTAAAGGAAGTGGTTCATCGTTTCCTATATACTTTTCGTATTTTGCCTTAGGGCTTTTTCCACCCTCGTTGGTTGTAACAACAATGAAGTGGTTCATACCTTCTTCCACTTGGATAGATGTTTGTGCCACCTGTCCCGGAAGCACCGTTCCTGTTGCCACCTGCTTGTTGTTGGCTGTGATGGTATAAGAAAGGGGCTTATTGGTTGCAAGAGTAGTACCATCGAATTGAGTTTCAGGAGCTTTGAATGAAATATAACCAGTGGTTGATGCGCCATTGAATTGAGTTTGCAAATCGGTTGCCACATTTGGAGCTGCAGCAGCTGCTTTTGGCATTGGAATTACCATACCTAAGACTGTAGCTTTTTCCATTGACCCTACAGCTGTAACATGTCCATCGTTTAGGTCTACTGTATATAATGTACAGTTGCCATTAGCCGTTTTTGCAGCCCAATAAAATTCGTTAGTATTAGGGTCTATTTCTCCAGTTTGATAGAAATGGTTTTCTGCCTCGTCCTTTACGTTTATACCTGTACTACCCTTTAATGTTTCTACACCTGTTGTGCGATCTATCTGATAAAGGTTTCCATCGTCTGCAACACCAAACGCTCTGCCATCGTTAGTTATTCCGAGAGCAATATAACTGTGTTCAGCTTTTGCTATTGTGGTTCGTGTCAATGTTCTATAGTCTATAACACCCCACTCTAACGATTTCAAGTTTGCTGAATAAAACTCACCAAAAACTTCACCTGTCTTAGGGTCTATAGCTGTTTCTGTAGCTATAATGTTCCAACTTTTTGGTTGAAGCGATTGCTCTATTAACTCCCATGTATCTGTGTTGAATGCATAGTGAGTAACCCCCAGAACTCCATAAGCCGCATAAGTATCATCGACATAAATACAATGTAGCTCATCATCGACAATACCACAACCTCCATTTAGTAATCCTTTTTTAAAGGGAGCAAGTTCTGTAAAATCGATTGATTGCGTTGGAAAAAATGAATAAACACCAAGCAGATTATCGGTTACAACATTTCCCCAAATACATTGCTTTGGATTTACAAGTAAGTGTTGTGTATTACGTTTATGGTTGGTCTGCATTGTACTTTTCTCTTGTGTCTTAGGCATCTTAGCCTTAAACACAGAAAGAATATTATTTGACACTACCTTTTTAGCCGAGATAAACTCTGAGGGAAGAAGGTTACCAGACCTGATTTGTAGCACAGACTGTGGTTCAGGTTGTGCATTAGTAGGCAACGATATTAGTAACGAAAATAAAGTGCCTAATAAGAATGTAGATTTTTGTTTCATTTATATTAAAATTAATAAGTAGACTTATACCTTATATTATATATGGAGATAATGCAAATTCGTTCGAAACATTATAACGGCTGATATATGTATTCCAAAAGAAGATTGTGAAGATACATAGACAACATTTATTTATTTGCTATAAAACGATTGCTAGGTTGTTTCCATAAAGATTTATTTTCGCTGCAAAATTACAAATATAATTTTATACTCAGCATTATCAACGTTTTTTTATACATTTAATTTTAAGATTGACATATAACTGTTTTTACAAAAGGCAACAGCGCATAGTTTTCATCTCTCTCATATTTATATACATCAAAATAGGTACAGTGGGAAAAAGATAGATTTTTCTCGAAAAAAAGCACGATTGTAAAGTTGCAGTTTGTTGTGATATCTAAATTGCAACTGAGAGATATCTAAGACGCAACTGACAGATATCTGAAATGAACGTTACAGATATCTGAAACAAGAGATATACATCTGACTGGCTTTTCTTGATTTTGCTATACACTTTTTGTTTGATTAAAAACCTTGCTGGATAAAGAGTTGAATGCGAGTATAAATAAGCAATTTGTATAATTAAACCGAAAGCCTACGATTTTGAGCTTTTATGGAAGTAGGACTCGTAAGGTACGGTAGTAGGACTCGTGGGGCACGGCTGTATAACCCGTGGGGCACGGCAGTACATTTCGTTGATATTAACAATTACAGCATTTGGCTTAACATTATTTTATTATGTGTTTTTAGAAGCACGGTATAACAACTGAGAAGGAAACAGTGGCGAACCAAATAGAAGGTATGTGCGTTCGCTTTATTCCCAAAGATTGCTATCGAGAGGTAAGTGAAGATAGTGTATTTGTACAAAAGCTGTCGGACGTAGACAGTGAGTGAAACAAATGGAAAGACGATGAAAAAGACGCTGGACCGAAGAAATAAAAAGTTGATGCCAGACAACTACACCCATAAGTTTCAATAGCTTATTAGACTGCAACACCTTCGTTGCTTACTAGCTTTCTGTTTTCTTGTTGGCAGATAGTTTGTCTTTCTAACTCATTGTAGCTTACTATCCTACTACTTCGTTCTAAAGTAAACTAATCTACCAACAATAAAGTAAAATCTGCTGAATCTATAATAACCAGTTAAATTTAAAGAAGCATTAATACTACTTATTTTACATTTAAGAACTTCTTAATGAATGGCGCAGTATAACTTTGAGAAACCTTTGCTATTTCTGCTGGAGTGCCAGTTGCAATAATCTGTCCACCACCACGACCGCCATCAGGTCCCATATCAATAATATAGTCAGCTTGTTTTATTACATCAAGGTTGTGCTCTATAATTATAACCGTGTTTCCTCTATCAACCAGCTTTTGCAATACACCCATAAGTACCCTAATATCTTCGAAATGCAATCCTGTAGTAGGTTCGTCAAGAATGTAGAGCGTTTTTCTTGTATCCCGTTTAGAAAGTTCGGTTGCAAGTTTTACACGTTGGCTTTCGCCTCCCGAAAGAGTTGTAGAACTTTGCCCTAACTTAATATAACCTAAACCAACATCTTGTAAGGCTTTTATTTTAGGAAGAATAAGCGGAACATTCTCGAAGAATTCTACAGCGGTATTCACTGTCATATCGAGAACATCGGCTATTGATTTTCCTTTAAAACGCACTTCAAGCGTTTCTCGGTTATAACGCTTTCCATGACAAACCTCGCATGGAACAAATACATCAGGTAAGAAGTTCATTTCTATGGTGCGATAGCCATTTCCCCCACAATTCTCACACCGTCCACCCTTTACGTTAAACGAAAAACGTCCAGGTTTATAGCCACGTATTTTTGCCTCAGGAAGATTAACAAACAGATTGCGAATATCGGAGAATACACCTGTGTATGTTGCAGGATTACTGCGCGGAGTACGTCCAATAGGACTTTGGTCTACATTCACAACCTTATCTACATTCTCTATTCCTTCTATCTTAGCAAATGCCATAGGAGCTTTCAAAGAACGATAGAAATGTTGAGATAGTATAGGCTGTAAGGTCTCGTTGATTAATGTACTCTTTCCAGAGCCAGACACCCCTGTAACAACAATAAGTTTACCCAAAGGAAATTCTACATCAACATTCTTTAAATTGTTACCTTTGCAACCATACAGCCATAACGATTTACCATTTCCTTTACGATATTCAGTTGGAAGTGGAATAATTCGTTCGCCATTAAGATATTGAGCTGTAAGAGTGTGTGTTTGAAGCATCTGATTGTATGTACCCTGAAAAACAACCTCTCCTCCATTCTTACCAGCTTTTGGACCAATATCAACAACCCAATCGGCAGCACGCATCATATCCTCATCGTGCTCAACAACAATCACCGTATTTCCGAGGTCGCGCAATTTGCACAACGATTTTATTAAGCGGTCGTTATCACGCTGATGCAAACCAATAGAAGGTTCGTCTAAAATATAAAGCACGTTTACGAGTTGAGAGCCAATCTGTGTAGCCAGTCTTATACGTTGGCTCTCTCCTCCTGAAAGCGTTGCACTTTGTCTGTTTAGCGAAAGATAATTAAGACCAACATTTAGCAAGAAGTCTATACGCTTGCGAATTTCTTTTAGAATCTCTTTAGCAACAAGTTGCTGTTTCTCGTTAAGGTGTCGCTCTACATTTCCAAGCCAGTTCTTTAAGTCGGCAATATCTATTGTAGACAGCTCTGCTATATTTTTGTCCCATATTCTATATGAGAGAGCTTCACGATTAAGACGTTGTCCTTTGCATTCAGGACATTCCCGTTCAGCAATAAACTGGTCAGCCCACTTCTTTCCGGCAGCAGTTTCATCGTTTTCCATTACTGAACGCAAGTATTTTATAACACCATCGAAAGAAGTAAAATAGTCGGAATTAGTATGGACAAGCTCTTTAGAGATTCGAACTTTATCTAGCGACCCATAAAGTATCTCGTCAAGCACTTCTTTCGAAATATCTTTAATTGGTGTTTTCAAAGTATAATCGTATTTTTCAAGAATAGCAGCTATCTGCCAGAATATCATTTGGTTTTTGTATTTACCTAAAGGAATAATAGCACCTTCATAAATACTTTGGCTTTTGTTAGGAATTACCTTTGTTAAATCAATCTCGTTTATCTTGCCCAATCCTTTACAATGCGGACACGCCCCCTCTGGAGAATTAAATGAGAAAATATTAGGAGCAGGGTCTTTGTAAGCAATTCCCGTAATAGGGTCCATCAAACGTTTAGAGAAATATTTAGTAATGCCACTCTCTTTCTCCATAATCATAATAAGAGAGTCGCCTTGTTTCATTGCTACCGATACCGTCTTTGCTAAACGCTCTTTAAAGGTTTCATCGTTCGCGGCACCAAGTTTAAGTCTATCTATTACAACTTCTATATTGTGATTTTTGTATCTATCTACCTTCATACCACGTGTAATTTCCAATATCTCACCGTCTACACGAATATAAAGATATCCCTTACGTCGCATTTGTTCGAATAGTTCACGATAATGTCCTTTACGATTTCTTACCAATGGTGCAAGTACATAAATACTTTTGTTGGCATAATTGTGAAGAATCATTTCGATTACACGTTCCTCCGTGTATTTTACCATTGGCTCGTTGCTCATATACGAATAAGCAATTCCTGCACGTGCATATAGCAAACGAAGATAATCGTATATCTCTGTTGTAGTGCCAACTGTTGAACGTGGATTTTTGTTTGTGGTTTTTTGCTCAATAGATATTACTGGTGATAATCCAGTAATCTTATCAACATCAGGTCGCTCCATATTACCCAAAAAGTTCCGAGCATAAGCAGAAAACGTCTCAATATAGCGTCTTTGCCCTTCAGCAAATATAGTATCAAAAGCCAATGAACTTTTACCCGAGCCAGATAATCCTGTAAAAACAATCAATGCATTACGAGGCATTGACACATCTATATTTTTTAAATTGTGCACACGTGCCCCAAACACTTCTATTTTATCATTCACCATTATTTGTGTCAGTTTGTTTGTAAAACTACAATTAATGCGTTTGTGTAGTTGTTTCGTTGTATCCGCGCAATAAATTCACATCTTTCTTAATATGGAATTTCTTTCCATCTGCGCCTGTAGCCTTCACATTCACAAAATAAACTCCTTGTGCAACAGGCTTTCCATTAAAAGTTCCGTCCCAGCCTTCATTAGGATTATTCCATTCAAAAAGCTTTTGCCCCCATCTATTAAAGATAACTGCATGAAATTCTACAATACTTTTAAATCCTTTCTTAGCTTTAAACACATCATTTATACCATCGCCATTAGGAGAAAAGGCATTGGGGAAAGATATTTCACTCTCACTAATAGATATGTTTATCGGTTCATAAATATAAACAGTATCATTATTTAATATCTCATATAAACAAACACGAAATGAGCCTGCAGTTGTGAAAGTATATTGTGTGTCTTGTTCATAGCGAATTAAGAATGCATTAGTAGGTTTGTTTTGCTCTAAAAAATGCCACTCAAAATGAGTGCCATTTGGCAAATTTACAGTAGGATTCGCTACAAAATTTACAGTTAATGGGGCTGAACCTGAAAAGCCTTGTGCTGAGTTTATCGTTTCAGAGCTCCCACTTTCTCCAATATACGTTCCATAAGGCTCGCAAGACTGAGAAAAACTATTAGTGGCGATTAGGAATAAAACCACTATTAAAGATATTTTATGAAAATATAGCTGCATAATCTTCTTATTTCTGCAAAAATACAAAAATTCTATCGACAAAAAGCAAATAGTAAATAGTTTTTGTTATCTTTGCAGAGTGTTAATTTCAGAAATAAACAGATTATGAAGCGTTATTATAGATACTTATTCTTATTGCTTACATTATTTTTCACCATTCAAGTATCAGCTCAGACTACTATCTGGCGAGATATTCATAAAGTAAAAAAGAAAGAAACAATCTTTGGAATAGCAAAAGATTATGGAGTTAGTATTCAAGAACTTATTGATGCAAATCCAGAGATGAAACAAGAGGGGTATGAACTCAAGAAAGGTAATTGGATATTTGTTCCTTATGCCAAAGGGAATGATAAAAAATATGTACCTGATTCACCAAACAATATTAATGATAAGAAACCAGTAATAGCCAACACAACGACAAATGCCATTCGCATAGGAGTTATGTTACCCTTACATCGAGAAGATGGCGATGGATTAAGAATGGTTGAATACTATAGAGGTATTCTACTTGCATTAGAACAAATGAAACAAGAAGGAATTAATACAGATGTGCATGCCTGGAATGTTCCTAAAGATGCCGATATTAAAACAACTTTATTAGATAAGAATGCTCCGACGTTAGATATTATCTTTGGTCCACTCTATTCTAATCAAGTAAAACCATTAGGCGACTTTTGCCAACGCAACAATATAAAAATGGTTATACCTTTTTCTATCGAATCGAAAGAAGTAGATACCAATCCTTATATATTCCAAGTATATCAAGATAATAATCGTTTGAATAGAAAAGCCATTGCATGTTTCTTCGAGCGTTTCCAAAAGACCCATCACCCTATATTTATTAATTGTAATGATATTGATAGCCAAGTTGGACTCTTTACTAATGGATTAAGAAAACAACTTGAATTAGCAAAAATACATTATAATATAACTAACTTAAATACACCACAAGTTGATTTTGCGAAACAATTCAGCACTTCTCAACCTAACGTGGTTATTATAAATTCTGAGAAAAGTCCTTATCTGAATAAAGTATTTGAAAAATTAGACCTACTAAGAAAGGCTAATCCAAATATTAATATCTCGATGTATGGTTATAACGAATGGTTTATGTACCAGGATTATAATATCAACAATTATTTTAAATATGATGTTTATATCCCATCTACCTATTATTATAATAAAGCAGCAAAAAGAACTGAAGCGTTAGAAAAACAATATATCAATAAATATGATGAACCTATGAAGGATTCATATATTCCACGTTTTGCTATTGTTGGATACGATCAGGCACAATTCTTTATTAGAGGTATTAAGAATAAGGGCAAAAACTTTAAGGGAACAAGTACAGAAGTTAATTATGTTCCATTACAAACACGATACAATTTTGAACATATTGGAAATGGTGGCTACATTAATAATCATTTCCAGCTAGTACACTTTAAACCTAATAAGACTATGGAGAACTTAGTTTATTAAGTCTTAAAAACTTAATACAGTAGTAGAACAGATAAAGCTATGAACAGAAAAGTAGTAACAGCATTGCTTATACTCTTTCCATTATGGATATATGCACAAGTGGGAGATTACCGCAATAGTCTTTCTATAGGTGGTAATACTGGCTATATATTATCTAACGTAGGATTTGACCCTAAAGTATCACAATCTCTACATAGCGGTATTACTGCTGGTCTAAGTGTGAGGTATGTATGTGAAAAGTATTTCAACACTATCTGCTCTATTTACGGTGAGATAAATTATGCTTCAACTGGGTGGAAACAAGATATACGAACCGCAACAGATAAACCTGTTATCAATACAAATGGGTCTGCTGAAAAGTATTCACGGACATTAAACTATCTGCAAATACCTGTTTTTGCACATTTAGCGTGGGGAAGAGAACAGAATGGTTTCAATTTCTTTGCACAAGCAGGTCCACAAATTGGGATATTACTGAATGAAACTGTCATAAGCAACTATGATACACCCAATTTATTAAATGATGGTACAGGAAGAAGTAATACAATTGTAAAACAGGAATCTATGCCCGTCGAAAAGAAATTCGACTACGGTATTGCAGCAGGTATAGGTGCAGAATGGAGTATCCGTCGCATAGGACATATTATTTTAGAGGCACGCTATTACTATGGATTGGGCAATATATACGGCAATAGTAAGAAAGATTTCTTTGGAAAATCTAATAATAGTAATATAATTATC
>NZ_GL982513.1:1362466-1370780 GCF_000220255.1 Prevotella pallens ATCC 700821 | reverse complement strand
ATAAAAACAAACAAATAAAATTAATTAATAACAAAATTAAAACTTTAAAATTATGTTCGAAGGACAACCTAAAAGTCTTTATGCATTGGCTTTAGCCAACACAGGAGAGCGATTTGGTTACTACACCATGATTGCAGTCTTTGCCCTTTTCCTTAGAGGAAACTTTGGCCTCGAGCCTGGTACAGCGGGAGCTATTTATAGCACCTTTCTTGGATTAGTCTACTTCTTACCACTGGTTGGTGGTATTATGGCAGACAAATTCGGTTATGGTAAGATGGTTACTACTGGTATTATGATTATGTTCATAGGATACCTCTGTTTAGCCATTCCATTAGGAACAAGCACAGTTGCTTTCTCTAGTATGCTAGCTGCTCTGCTTTTAATTTCTTTGGGTACAGGTTTATTTAAAGGAAACTTACAAGTGATGGTGGGTAATCTTTATGATGCTCAAGGAATGGAAAGCAAACGCGATTCAGGTTTCTCTATTTTCTACATGGCAATTAATATAGGTGCATTGTTTGCTCCTACTGCTGCTGTGAAAATCCATGATTGGGGAGTAAAATCATTACACATGGACCCCAATTCTGCCTATCACTTGGCATTTGCCGTTGCTTGCGTCTCACTAATCCTTTCTATTGCAATCTATTATGCATTCCGTCCAGGATTTAAACATTTAGAAGGTAGCACTAAGAAGAAAGAAGAAAAAGCTGGCGCTACAACAGTAGAAGAACTTTCTCCTGCTGAAACAAAAGAACGCATCATAGCCCTCTGCCTCGTTTTTGCTGTTGTAATTTTCTTCTGGATGGCTTTCCATCAAAATGGTCTCACACTAACCTACTTTGCTGACGAATTTGTACAGCCTACAGCAGAAGGTGTGCAAAGTATGGTGTTCGATGTTATTAATCTCTTTATGGTTATCATCATCGTTTATGCTGGTTTCGCATTCTTTGGCGCAAAAACAGGAAAAGCAAGAGGAATTTCAGCGCTCGTTATTCTTGCAGCCTTAGCAGTGATAGCCTATAAATATAGTCGCGTAAGTGGTAGCGTAACTGTTAGTGCTCCTATTTTCCAACAGTTCAATCCATTCTATGTTGTAGCTTTAACTCCTGTTAGTATGGCTATATTCGGTGCATTGGCTCGTAAAGGTAAAGAACCATCTGCTCCACGAAAGATTGCTTATGGTATGCTGATTGCTGGTTGCGGCTTCTTGGTGATGTTGTTAGCTTCTATGGGACTTAACTCTCCTGATGCACAGAAGGCAGCTGCAGAGGGTGCAAAGACATTTGCATCTCCTAATTGGCTTATTGGAACTTATCTAGTTCTTACCTTTGGTGAGTTATTGCTTAGCCCTATGGGAATATCATTTGTATCAAAGGTTGCTCCTCCAAAGTATAAAGGTGCAATGATGGGCGGCTGGTTTGTTGCAACAGCCTTAGGTAACCTCCTCGTTAGTGTCGGCGGATTCCTCTGGGGTAAGCTTCCATTAACTGTTGTATGGAGCGTATTCATTATTCTTTGTGTTCTATCTGCACTCTTTATGTTCTCTGTTATGAAAAAACTAGAAAAAGTTGCAAAATAATAAAGAGATAGAGATAAATATATATTATTTAAAAGACGTATTGAATGGGTATATTTGATACGTCTTTTTATATATTCCATCTTGCCTATATCCCCATTCTTATTGATTCTGTATAAATTAGATAAGATTTATAAAACAGAACACATTCTGTTTACTTTCATATTCGATAGAATATTTCAGACATAAAAAGAAGTTAAGCAGATGTAGTTTCTTTTCTATATCCCAAACCTACTTTCGTTCAACTTCTTGTTGGTATATTTTACTCAGACAGTTTTCTGAGCTTCTTTAAGGCGTAATACTATAATCTATCCTTAGTTTTTGGTTTGAACAAGCTATTTTGTTTCTTGTTCACGAAACTGTTTCAATTTCTTTTCTATGAATGCAAAGTCGTTGATTGCTCTTATTTTATCTTTTGCACGGTCGTACTTTTCTCTCCATTTCCTTACTCCGAAGGCATAGAATTTTAGTCCTTCAGGGGTTAAATCTCCTACCTTGATTTGTGATTCTTCTGTTGCCTTTTCGCCTTTCTTCAACAAGATTCTCGTAGTAAATCCATTGTCTTGGAGAAAATGAACATAATTCTCGAAAAAACGAAATTGTTCTTCTTTAAATTCTTGAGTGTTGTACCTGTTCGAAGATAAGGGCGATTTAAATAGCCAATCTAATTTCTCAATTAATTCTTCTGGATCCATATTTCTTATATAATGATGTTTCTTTAAAATCCTTTTTTCTTATTTGAACGCAAAGATACAATGATAATGTGACACTTGCAAGAACTATAGTTTTTAGTAGCTATTCAGACTGAATAAAGACTGATAAATTTGGTTTTGAGATGTAATTTATTATGTTTCTAACAATTGCTTTGTTTTTCATGGTAATTGTTGGAGTAAGGGATTGGTCGCAATGGTATAATGAATAAGACTGAAAAAAGTCCTCGCTCTGTTGGGAACGAGGACTTAGAATTTTGTTAAAATTACGGATGACTAGGCTGTGTACCTTCTTCTTTCTTTTTCTTATCGTCTTTCTCTTTCGGAGTTACTTGTTCGTAGGTTACATCGGTTAAAGTAAAGTACTTACGAGAAGCTACGAGGCGAACGATAGGTTTTTCAATGTGTGTTTGTGCACGGAAAGGTTGGCCTTTTTCAACCGCTTTGCTCTTGAATGATGGCTTAAGCGTTCCGAGGTCGCCAAAATCTACGATGTCGCCGTTAGCAACTATTTCGCGTGCTGTTTCTGTAGCGAGATTCAAAACTGCAGCCACTTCTTGTGGGTTGAATGTTGTTGACTTGGAAATGCGTGCGCAGAAGTTACGGAAATCTACACGATGACGTCCTGTAGGTTGAGCGACAATAACTGTTTTTCCTGCTTGTTTGCCAATGTTGAGTTTACGCTCTTTCAGAACAAATTGAATAGGTTTATTTGACATGATGGTTTTGATTGGTCTTCATCAGTTATCCTTTTACGAGCCAGAAGACCTTTAAAACTCGTAAGGTTTTTTTTATGTTTCAACGTTGCAAAGATATGGTTTTTCTTCTAAACAAAAAAGAATTTGTAAATAAACTTTTACAACCTATTCTGCTTTGTCGTTGTTTTTCATCAATAGCTTTATTACTATTAAATAAAAGCTCAATTGTTTTTACGAAAAAGCTCGCCAGCTTTTTGGAAAAAGTTCGCGAGCTTTCTTAAAAAAGCTGGCGAGCTTTTGAGAGTATGCCTGAATTGTTTATTTTCCATCTTCAAAACATACATTCGTTTAAGTCCTGATGGGTGGATTTTTTTGCTCTGTTGGTTTTCCGAGTTTCTTAAAGGTGTTATGAACTTAGATTCTTTTATTTGTGGTTTGAAAAATCTATTTTGTTTCTTGTTCACGAAACTGCTTCAATTTCTTTTCTATAAATGCAAAGTCGTTGATTGCTTTTATTTTATCTTTTGCACGATCGTACTTTTCTCTCCATTTTCTTACTCCGAAGGCATAGAATTTTAGTCCTTCTGGGGTTAAATCTCCTACCTTGATTTGTGATTCTTCTGTTGCTTGTTCATCTGTCTTCAATATTTCGGTCGTGGTAAATCCATTGTCTTGGAGAAAATGAACATAATTCTCGAAAAAACGAAATTGTTCTTCTCTGAATTCTTTAGTGGCATATCTTGGTGATGATACTGGAGAATTTAATATCCATGATAATCTTTCTACAACTCTTTCTTTATCCATGTTTAAGGGCAATGATGATGTTTTTAATCTTTTTGAAGTTTTAAATTAAAAGGGCTGAATAACTATTAAGATAAATCCAGCCCTTTATTAAACTACTTTCTTAATGATTGTTGAAAGTAATATGTTTGTTTTTTGGGAATTACCAAAGGTCTAAACGCTGTTCTTTTGGCAAGTACAGCTTGTCGCCAGGCTTCACATTGAAAGCATCGTACCATGCGTCGATGTGTGGCAAAGCACCATTTACGCGCCATTCGCCTAATGAGTGTGGGTCGCTCTTAGTACGATTGCGTATTTCAGCTTCAGTAATGTTAGCTGCCCATACACCTGCATAAGCAAGGAAGAAACGCTGTTCTGGTGTGAAACCAAAGATGTTTTGCGACTTTTTGCCCTTCATTGCATTCTTCAAAGCATTGTAAGCCACCATTAAACCTCCGTGGTCGGCAAGGTTTTCACCCATAGTAAGGTTCCCATTTGCTTTGAGGTCAGGAAGTACACTAATGTTGCTGAAGAATTCACCGAATGGAGTTGTGCGAGCTTTAAACTTGTCGCCATCTCCCTTAGCCCACCAGTCTCTCATGTTTCCGTCCTTATCGTAATTACGACCATTGTCGTCGAAACCATGAGTCATTTCGTGTCCAATTACAACACCGATAGCTCCATAGTTGAAGGCGTCGTCAGCAGTCGGGTCGAAGAATGGGTACTGAAGAATACCTGCAGGGAAACAAATCTCGTTAGTGGTAGGGTTGTAATATGCGTTTACAGTTTGTGGAGTCATATACCACTTATCCTTATCAACTGGTTTTCCAGCAGTTTCGTCGAGATTTACCTTATGCCAGAACTTACGGCAGTTCATAACATTATCGTAATACGACTTGCTTGGGTCAATGGTAAGTGAGCTTAAATCTTGCCACTTGTTAGGATAACCAACCTTAACGTAGAAAGTAGACAACTTTTCGAGTGCAGCCTTCTTAGTTTCTTCGCTCATCCAACTTTGTGCTTTGATGCGCTCAGCCAAACTAACCTCAAGATTTTTGATGAGTTGCTCCATGCGTTGTTTGCTGCTTGCAGGGAAATAACGTTCGCAATATATTTTGCCGAGTGCTTCGCCCATTTGACTTTCAATCTGTTGTGTAGCACGTTTCCAACGTGGATAATCTTGCTTTGTGCCACGCATTGTCTTACTGAAGAAGTTGAAGTATTCGGCACGGACGTCATCGCTGAGATAGTTTGCAGCTTCAAGAATAACCTCCCACTCCATACGAGCACGAAGTTCGTTTGCAGTTTCAGTCTCTATCAACTTGTCTACTCCTACTAAGAAGTTAGGCTGACCAACTACCATTTCCTGTATATCAGCAGACTTTACCCCGTCGGCATTAAGCAATTGTTCCAAACGAATATTAGGATATTTAGCCTTAAAGTCTGCCAATGTCATCTTGTTATAATTAGCAGCAGCATCGCGAAGCTCTGTTCTGCTCTTTGAAATCAGTGCAATAGCTGTTTCATAACGCATAATATAGTTACTATTCTGTTCAGCTTGAGCCTTAGAGAAACCGAAAAGTTCAAACATATTTACAATGAACTTCTTAAACGCATTACGTATTTCGGTTGTTGACTTATCGTTGTCAAGATAGTAATCCTTCTGACCTAATGTTAATCCGCTCTGACTAACGTTAAGAATATTCATCTTCGCGTTCTTCTCATCAGCACCAAATCCATAGCTGATAGGCAAACCATAGCTTTGACTTGCATACTTCAACTGAATCTTACGTAGGTCTGCTAAAGTCTTAGCATTCTCAATTTCGTTGAGCAATGGCATTACTGGGGCAACACCTTCTTTATTTCTACGCACAGAGTCCATAGCGAGTTTGTAAAAATCGCTCAGCTTTTGTTCAACACTTCCAGGCTTTGCTTTTGCCTTAAGCAAGCTTGTAAGAATTGTGTTGATACGCTTGTTGTTGTCTTCACCTAATTGGTCAAAAGAACCATAACGTGAGTAAGCTGCAGGCAATGGATTGTTTTTTTGCCAGCCACCAGTCGCAAACTGATAGAAGTCATCAGCTGGACGTACCGATTTGTCGAGATTACTTTCCTTTATACCAGCTTGTTTTTGAGCAAAACCAGTCATAGGAACAGCAGCAATCATCATCATCGGTAAGATTGTCTTAATGTTCATTTTAAATGATTTTAGTTTAAAACTTCTCGTTAATATATCACCTTTAAAACTAAACGCATGTTCTACAAGTTCAATATAAACGAAAAAGATTGTTGATTTATTTATTGAATTTAATTACTTTTCCTTATTCATCGAGCAACCTTTCCAACGCTTCTGAAAGCTCAAGCCATTGCTCGTTTTCTTTATCTAAATGGCGTTGCAGGTCGGTGTATTCAGTAACGAGTTCCATATTCGATGCATTCTCTGCTACCATCAGTAGTTCGTCAAGCTCAGCTTTGCGCTCTTCCATCTTGGCAATCTTCTTTTCAGAGTCTTCTACTGCACGCTGAGCTTTTTTTATCTTCTTCTGCTGTTCTTTGCGTTCTGCATACGATACTGCGCCAGATGAAGGTTGATCTACCGTTTCTTGCTTTGCATTTTGTGTATTTTCTGCTTCAGCTGCAATATTGTTTGCACTTGCCTTACTCAAACTTTCTTGTATTGTTTCAGCATTATGAGCACGCAAATAATCGTAAATTCCGCCTAAATGCTCGCGAACTTTGCCTCCACCAAATTCATAGACCTTACTTACTAAACCATCAAGAAACTCTCTATCGTGTGAAACGATAATAGCTGTTCCGTCGAAAGCTTTAATGGCTTCTTTCAAAACTTCCTTTGAAGTTATATCCAAGTGGTTTGTAGGTTCGTCCAGAATTAAAAGATTAACAGGTTCCAATAATAGTTTTATCATTGCTAAACGTGAACGTTCGCCACCAGAAAGTACTTTAACTTTCTTCTCAGATGTTTCGCCGCCAAACATAAAAGCACCTAAAAGGTCGTTAATCTTCAAACGCATATCGCCTTTTGCCACTTGGTCTATGGTTTCAAAAATTGTTAGATTCTCATCTAAAAGTTGAGCCTGATTTTGTGCGAAATAACCTATCTGAACATTGTGTCCTATCTTTAAGTTACCATCGAATGGTATTTCTCCCATTATACACTTCACAAGTGTAGACTTTCCTTCACCATTCTTACCGACAAAAGCAACTTTCTCGCCTCGCTTAATGGTCATATCTACCTTATCGAATACAAGTCGTGGGGGATATTCTTTACGCACATTGTCGCATATAACTGGATAATCACCGCTCCGTAAGCACGGTGGGAACTTTAAGCGCATTGCTGAATTGTCCACCTCATCTACCTCTATAGGGACTATTTTCTCCAATTGCTTAATACGTTGCTGCACCTGTACAGCCTTTGATGCCTGATAACGAAATCTATCTATAAAGGCTTTTATATCTGCTATTTCCTTTTGTTGATTTTCGTATGCACGCATTTGCTGCTCTCTACGTTCTTTGCGTAAAACGAGATACTCATCGTATTTCACTTTGTAATCCTCTACCCTATCACACGTAATTTCTAAAGTACGATTCGTTACATTATTAATAAATGCACGGTCGTGAGATACTAACACTACAGCTTTAGCACTTTGAGCAAGAAATTGTTCTAACCATTGTATAGACTCAATGTCCAAATGGTTGGTTGGCTCATCAAGTAATAGTACATCAGGGCGGCGTAAAAGTATCTTTGCCAACTCTATACGCATACGCCAACCACCAGAGAATTCAGACGTAGGACGATCGAAATCTGTACGTTCAAAGCCTAATCCTGTCAGTGTCCGCTCTATTTCTGCTTCGTAGTTTTCACCGCCAAGTAACATAAAACGTTCATGCTCCTGCGTAAATTTTTCGACCAATTCAGCATAACTTGCACTTTCATAGTCGGTACGTTCAGCCATTTCTTGCTGCATACGCTCCAACTTTTCTTTCATTTTGGTAGCATCTGCAAATGCCTTACGTGTTTCTTCCTTTACCGTAGTATCGTCAGATAGCTTCATTACCTGTGGTAGATAGCCTATGGTGGTATCATTTGGAACAGCTACAACACCTGCTGTGGGACGTTGTAAACCACAGAGTATTTTAAGCATTGTAGATTTTCCCGCACCATTTTTACCTACCAAAGCTATGCGATCGCGGTCGTTTACCACGAAAGAAACATCATGAAAGAGTGGCTTTACAGCAAACTCAACTTTTAAACCTTCGATTGACAGCATCTATTTTTTGTTTTCTCCCTAATTAACGATTGCAAAGATACGCAATAATTTCGTAATTCTTAGTAGCCAACCTTACTTTTATCCATATTGTGAGTTTGGTTTACAAGTAGATATCACAAGAAAGTGCATAATTATATAGAGATATAATAAGAAGGAGATTGTTAAATTGAGAAAAGACTCAATAGAAAATAGATGGGAATACTTTTAATAAGAAAAGGCTTATAATGTATTCCATTTATACATAAACTAAAATTAATAATC
>NZ_GL982513.1:1348371-1362416 GCF_000220255.1 Prevotella pallens ATCC 700821 | reverse complement strand
TAAATTAAAAGATTACAGATATTATAAGCCATATATCTTAAGCTGAATAAATATATTTTGCGTATTACAGTATAGACTCATAACAGGTGTAGTTTTTTGTGATATCTAATTTGTTACTGATAGACGTCTGAAACGAAACTCATAGATATCTGTAACGAGACTTACAGATATCTGAAACAAAAGTAACAAAATTAGGAATATTCTATTTGTTTTATACGTAAATAATAGATGCGACTAATAAATCTTCCACTATATTCTTATTAAGTCTACATAGTCGATATACTAGATTGATTATATAGGCGTATACAATTTTAAATTGGTTGTTTAATATTCTTCATACTCAAACCTATTCTATTTCGCTTAGAATCTATCTCTATAACCTTAACATATACGTGTTGATGCAAATGTACAATAGTGTTAGGATTAGAAACAAACTTACTATTTAATTGTGAGATGTGTACAAGCCCATCTTGGTGAACCCCAACATCTACAAAGACACCAAAGTTTGTTATATTAGTTACTATTCCAGGCAATTCCATACCTTCTTTAAGGTCTGCAATTGTATGCACAGATTTATCGAATTCAAATTCTTTCAGCTGTTCACGTGGGTCTCGTCCAGGTTTTTCTAATTCGTGTAAAATATCATTCAGTGTTAGTAAACCAACTTCGGTTGATACAAATTCTTCTAGGTTGATATGTTCTAACAGTTTCTTATTGTTTATAAGTTCCTTTACTGTACAATTTTTATTTTTTGCCATAGCTTCAACAATATGATAGCTTTCAGGGTGTACAGCCGAATTGTCGAGTGGATTCTTTGCGTTTGGTATTCGTAAAAAACCTGCACTTTGCTGATATGCCACTGTTCCAAGTCGAGGAACCTTCTTTAGTTGTGTACGCGATGTAAAAGCACCGTGTTCTTTTCTATAATCAACTATATTCTGTGCTAATACTGAACCCAATCCACTAACATACATCAATAAGTGTTTTGATGCTGTATTAAGATTCACACCTACTTGATTCACACAGCTTTCTACAGTTAAGTCTAAAGAACGCCGTAGTTCAGCCTGGTCTACATCGTGCTGATACTGTCCGACGCCAATACTTTTAGGATCTATCTTCACAAGTTCTGCCAATGGGTCTATTAGTCTCCTACCTATAGATACGGCTCCTCTTGTTGTTACATCTTCATTAGGAAATTCTTCTCGCGCAATAGCAGAAGCCGAATAAATAGAAGCGCCATCTTCGCTTACGACAAATACTTTTGGAGTTTCTTTTCCAGCTTCAGATAAATGTGTTATACAATCGGTAACAAAGTCTTTCGATTCTCTACTCGCTGTTCCGTTTCCTATAGCTATCGCTTCTATGTGATATTGATTTATCATACGCATCATAGCCACTGTTGCCTGTGCGTAGAGTCGCTTTGGTGGATGTGGATAGATTATCTCGTGATGCAACAGACTTCCTTGTGCATCTAAACAAGCTATTTTGCAACCATTGCTATAACCCGGATCAAGAGCCAAAACTCTTTTCTGACCGAGTGGAGCAGACAGTAACAGTTGGCGCAAATTCTCAGTAAATACCTTTATAGCGTCCTCATCGGCTTTCTCTTTACTTAATCGGGCAAATTCATTCTCGATGCTTGGATTAATTAAACGTTTAAAACTATCTTCAATAGCTTCAGCTACTAAAGTTTGGCAAGCCCCTTTACCATGTACAAACTGCCGATTCAATCGTTCAATACAATCCTTTTCATCTATCGAAATGCTAACACGCAGTATTCCAAGAGTTTCGCCTCTTCGCATAGCTAATAGCCTATGACTGTTGCAGCTTCGCAATGGTTCTGAAAAATCAAAGTAGTCAGAAAACTTCTGTGCCACATCAGTACTTTTCATCTTTTTTATAACCATAGAAGATAACACAGCCTCTCGCTTATACATATTACGCACAGTATTCCGTGCCTGCTGGTTTTCACTCACCATTTCGGCAATAATATCTTTTGCTCCTTGTAGCGCTGCTATCTCGTTGTCCACATTCCCTCTTACGAAACGCTTACTTGCAACTATTGGATTCTGTTCTTTCTGCATCAATAACAACATAGCCAATGGCTCAAGTCCCTGTTCGCGTGCTATTTGAGCTTTAGTTCTTCGTTTGGGCTTAAATGGCAAATACAAGTCTTCCAACACCGTATTATCCCAACAATTTGCAATTTTATTTTCCAAATCGTTGGTAAGCTTTCCTTGTTCACCTATTGTTCTTAAAATAGTATCCTTACGTTTATCTATTTCTATCAGACGCACGTTCATTTCTGCAATATGTGTAATTTGCAGCTCATCGAGGTTTCCCGTACGTTCCTTTCGATATCTTGCAATAAAAGGAATAGTACAGCCTTCTTTCAATAGCGTTAATGTTGCATCAACATTTCGTTCAGGTAAATTAAGCGTTTGTGCTATATGTTTTGTATATGTGTTCATTTTCTAACTTTTGGTTGGATGCAAATTTACATAGAAATCTTGAAATATAGGAGTATTTACTTACACTAAGTAACTCTTATATGATATATTTCTAATTAGTAGTATGTGGTATATTGTGGCTACCAAAAAGTTTCCATCTTATATTACTTCACCTATTCTGTCTACGCTAAAATGGTTATGTAGAGTACTTCTTTTGTATTTTAGAAATGAAAGATAGTGAAGTGGGAATAATGCTAAAAGTTATTACAGTAATTGTATTTCTATACGCTCAAACAATAGAGCTATGCAAACTAAATTAACTCTCTAATTATATTTTGTAGCTACATTCCTTTTCTATTTATTATTTTATATCTACCTTTGTATTATAAAAGCTAACAAGATATAACTATTTATGAAAGTAGGATTATTTATTCCATGCTATGTTGATACTTTATATCCAGAGGTAGGCATTGCCACTTATAAACTTCTACGTGGGTTGAACCTTGATGTAGAGTATCCAGAACGGCAGACTTGTTGTGGACAACCAATGGCGAATGGTGGTTTCCAACGTATGTCGAAGAATTTAGTTGAAAAATTTGAAGATGTGTTTAAGGATTATGATTATATAGTAACTCCAAGTGTTTCATGTGCAGCTTTTGTACAGTTCAACCACCCACAACTTCATAAACATAAATGTTCTACACCAGAGAAAACGTTAGAGTTGGTGCAATTCTTACACGATGTCTTAAAAGTTAAGCAGCTTCCAGGAAAGTTTGAACATATAGTTTCAGTTCATAATTCGTGTCATGGAGTACGCGAGCTACGATTGAGCTCACCATCAGAAGAACATATTCCAAGATATAGCAAGATAGTAGATCTTCTAAGTCTAAAAGAAGGTATAACGGTAAAAGAACCAGAACGTATAGACGAATGCTGTGGATTTGGCGGTATGTTTGCTATAGAAGAACCAGATGTAAGTAGCCGTATGGGCGATGATAAAGTAAAACGCCACATAGCTACAGGTGCTGAATTTATTACTGGACCAGACTCATCTTGTTTAATGCACATGCAAGGAATTGCACACAAAAAGCACTACAATATTCAATTTAAGCACATTGCTGAGATTTTAGCAGCTGGTATTTAGGTTATAACGAAGAAAGAATAGAGATGGCAACAAGTCATGCAAAGAAAGCGGCAAAGTTTATATCAGACCCCGAAAGAGTAACCCGACACGACCAAACGTTTTGGGGACTTAGAGAAAAACGAGATATACAAGCAGCAATGCTTCCCGAATGGGAAGATTTAAGAGAACATGCGAGCGAGATAAAGGAGCACACACTAACACATTTGGCTGATTATCTAGACGAATTCTCAAGGAACTTAGAGAGCAATGGTGTTATTGTTCATTGGGCAAAAGATGCCCAAGAATTTAACGAGATTGCATACAGCATATTAGCAGAGCATAATGTGAAGAAGCTGGTGAAGTCTAAATCGATGCTAACTGAAGAGTGTGAAATGAACAAATACCTTATAGCAAAAGGTATTGATGTTGTAGAAACCGACTTGGGTGAGCGCATATTGCAGCTGATGAACTTAAAACCTGCACACATAGTGGTTCCAGCAGCTCATATTACACGCGATGAAGTTGGTGAATTGTTCGAGAAAGATGGTATATCAAAGGATATAGGTAATCACGATCCCACCTATCTAACACAATGCGCACGCTATAGTCTACGGCAAGAATTTATAGAAGCGGATGCTGGTATGACGGGCTGCAACTTTGGTGTAGCTTCAACGGGCGATTGTGTGGTGTGCACAAACGAAGGAAATGCTGATATGAGTACTTCCATTCCAAAACTGCATATAGTGTCAATGGGTATAGATAAGGTTATTCCAAACTATGATGCACTGGCTGTGTTCCAACGCCTATTAGCCCGAAGCGCAACCGGACAGCCGTCTGTATCCTTTACTTCTCAGTTTCGTAAAGCTCGTCCAGGAGCAGAAATGCACGTTATTTTGGTAGACAACGGACGAAGCAATATTATAGCAGACCAATTGCACTGGCGAACAGCTAAATGCATTCGTTGTGGTGCATGTATGAATACATGCCCTGTTTATCGCCGTTCAATGGGCTATTCATACAATTATTTTATTCCTGGACCAATAGGGATTAATCTTGGAATGGTACACAATCCGAAAAAACACAGTGGAAATGTTTCAGCTTGCTCACTCTGTTTAAGCTGCGACCTTGTTTGTCCAGTAAAAGTGGCACCTGGTAGCCAAATTTATTATTGGCGTCAAGCGTTGGAGGGATTTGGTACAGAAAATAAAGAGAAAAAATATATGTCGGTTGCAATGACCGAACTATACCAACACCCTGCAATTTACAGCGTTGCTACAAAATATGCGCATTTCGCTAATATTATCCCACAAAAAATGATGGATGTAAAACTGAATACATGGAGTGTGGGACACGATATGCCACACTTCCCTAAGAAAACATTCCATACACTTTATAAACAAATGATGGAAGAAGAAAAAGAGAAAGAGAAGGGAATAAAATAATGTATTATGGTTTCATAAACGAAGACCAAGATGAAGAAAGAAGAATTACTCGATAAATTACGTCGTAACATCACACAGCAATTCGATATGCCAACCAAACCAGTACAAGGAATTGTTTATATCGATGTCGTAAAAGAGTTCATAGGTATGTCTAAGACAGTTGGCTCAAAGGTAATAGAGGTGAAGAAAGGAGACAACCTAAACGTTGTAATAAGGGAAGCCTGTCCCAATGCAAAAATATTTGCATCGAACGTAGAGGGGATTGAAGCTGATTTAAATCCAGATACTATCGCTTCTGCAGCCGATTTAAATGGAACAGACGTAGGCATTATACAAGGAGAGGTTGGAGTTGCAGAAAATGGTTGTATATGGATACCGCAAACAATGAAAGAGCGCGCCGTATGCTTTATTTCAGAAGAATTAGTCATCTTGCTCAGTAAAAGCAATGTTGTTAATAATATGCATGAAGCTTACAAACGTATAAAGATAACTAATTATGGATATGGTGTCTTTATTTCAGGACCAAGCAAGACTGCTGACATAGAGCAAGCATTAGTAATGGGTGCACAAGCAGCTCGTGGTGTTACGGTTATTCTTATAGAATAAGTAAAGTAGTATAGAAAGAAATAATTCAGCGCACCAGTTTCTTCACAGGCATACAACGAATGGACCATATAGACAATAGGTACACAAATTTTATGTGTATATGCTGGTATGGTGAATCGGCTACTATACCTATAGAAGAGCATAATATATCTGAGAACAGTAGAAAATAGATTCGGAGATTATAAACAGCGTTTACTCTTTATTCATAAGATAAATAGACGCTCTCAGATATTTAGAAAAATATTTTAAATATAGTCATCTTTGTTTCAGATATCTGTCGCGTGCGTCACAGATATCTGTCGCATACGTCACAGATATCTGTTTGTTTCCTTTCAGATATCTATTATTTCCATATTAGATATAACGACAAGTTACAATCTTTATAACTTCATATTATAATACCTGAAATATATTTATTCAAATGAGTGTTATGAATTCTTTTATTTTGCATTGTTTTAATTCAAACTCTGTCATAAGTCTCTGAACAATAATATGTTGTTCGAGTTTATTTTGAATATAATAGAAAAACATTATAGGTACTCTCTTTTCTAAAGTCTGTTCATCTTTTTCCTACTGATTCACTATTATACCAACCAAAGGCAGACTATACATATATGTTATAACCTTATTCTCAGAGCTATATTCTACCTGTAAATCTACTTTTTTATGCGCAAAGGATAGGTAATAATAATTTCCGTTAGGTCTGCCTTTGTGGAATGCGCCTTGACATTAATGCCAAACTTCAGTCCATTGAGTGATGGGAACGAATAATTTACACCAACTCGTTCGTATATCCTTCCACCTAATTCTCTATCTATTGTACCCATTCGTCGATACAAATAACTTCCTAATGAAACATTTAGCGATAGATTATTGTAGAAAATTTCGTGTTTTCCTGCAATACCAATCGACCAAGGTTTGCAATTAATGGGATTGCCGTTGTTAAGTTCCAATTGTTCTATATGTGGTGCGTATGTGTTATAAAAAGCATCTATTCCTATACCCGATGCCCATCTACGTGCATAACGACACATTAAATTGGCTTGCAACGAATAGGTAGCATATCGCTTAAAATTTCCAGTACGATAATTGGGCTCCGATTTTGATGTACGGAATTGTGTTATTTGCCAATCTTCAACCAAAGTTTTAGCACCAACACCAACTGTAAAATCTAAGTAAAAATACTTTTTGAATGGAGTAGATTTAAAACAGTTGTGAGATCCAATGAGCGTTTCGTAATAAGGATAATAAACTATACCAATTGATGGGCCTACACTGTTTGAGCCTTTATTTGGATGATAAAGAGCACCATTGCTATGATGAACAAACTCTAAGCTTGCTCTTACTCCCCATTCTGAAGAAAATCGGTAGGTTTGATGAATACCAGCACCGAAATATATGAGGAAAGGTGTTCCTATGAAATCGTTGTCAATGTTATTATATTTATTGTACCATTTGTTTGTGTAGCCAACTCCACCGCTTAATGAATAAGAAGTTTCCCAATGTTGGTTACGATGAATAGCACGCTGAAACGTACCATACAATGAAAGAGTATTGCCTAAATGAGAATTATATGGAACTTCTTCTATTTTACTCCAAGCATAATCGGGAGAACGATGAAAACAAATACTATTGTTTAATGTATAACGTAAACCGATAGACAAAGAAGGATAATTAAAATCTTTTGCGTATAAATTATTATCAGAAGGAAGATGAATATGATTTAATTCTACAGCGATGGAGCCATTATTGTTTTCTTTTAGATATTTACGTTGATTTTTATCTAATGCGATAACTTTACTTTTCATCACACTTGCAGTAAAGCCCCAATGTTTAATTGAGTCTTTTCCAATAGTCTCTGCTTGTATTATTACATTGATACATACAATTAATAATGTAATTACATATAATCTTTTTTTTATACTCATAAAACAATTATTTGTAAGAGTCTGCCCTTCTCGATAGTTATTTTTCTCATATTCGTGAAATTATATTGCTATAACTCTTTAAATGTATCATTCTTGGAATAGTAATCTAATGCAGAGATATAATCCTTGATTGCAGGATTATCTTTTTGATCCAAAACATTCAATAATACATCTTCGAATTGTTCTCCATAGTATAATAAACTTAGATTCTCCTTAATAATAAAGTCGGGATAGATATCTTTATCATCGTCAGATACGGTTGGATATAAGTCCAAATAACAAATAAGTTCAGAAGTTAGAGTCTTCTTATGAGCATACAAACAATAATCTTCGTCCGTAAATCCATTCTCTTTGACTTCTTTAGATATTATTTCTAATATCATATTTAGCTGATAAGGCACTTGTAGATTGAGTTCTTGCATCTTTTATATCTCCTTAATAGTATATAGGATTTGATTAGAAATGTACTTTCAGAAGTATTCAGGATCTAGCAGAACCCAAATATCCGTTCCACGTTTTTGTTTGTTTGTATGGCAATCTCATTTTCTGTTGTATTATAAACTTCTGCTAATTTAGCAACAATGTGTACCAGAAACGAGCTTTCGTTGCGTTTTCCCCGTAAAGGAACTGGGGCCATATAAGGAGAATCGGTTTCAAGAACAATACGCTGTAAAGAAACAGATTTTAGTGTTTCTGGTAGGTTCGACTTTTTGAAAGTTAATACTCCACCTATTCCTAATACGAAATTATTAAATGACAATAACTCTGCAGCCTCTTTTTCGTTACCTGTGAAGCAATGAAATACGCCACCAGGCAGCTGACTCTGATACTTTTTAAGTATCTTCACCATTTCATTTTGTGCCTTCCTACAATGAATCATTAATGGCAAACGTGTCTCAATAGACCATTTTACTTGTTCTTCAAAAGCCTCCAATTGTTCTTTCTCAAATTCTCTGTTCCAATAAAAGTCTAATCCAACTTCTCCAACAGCAATATATTTACTGCTTGCAAGTAGTGTTTCTTTCATTTTCTCAAGTATCTCTTTATAATTTGCTTTCACTTCTTCTGGGTGCAAACCAATCATTGGATAAGCAAAGTCTGGAAATTGTTGACAGACATTATTTATTGATTCTATAGAACTTAAGTCGATTGCGGGCACAAATGCTTTTGATACACCAACACCTTTAGCTCTTTGTACAACATCTTGAATGTCGTCTTTAAACTCCGGTCCGTCTAAGTGAGTATGTGTGTCTATAATCATTTCTCTTTATTTTAGTTTTGTCTGCTAAATCAGCTTATTAATTTCATTTTACTCATGTCACTATAATCTTTCTTCGTTCCTTCTATAATAGTATATAACTCCGAACTTACTACATTGCTCATACCGTTCTTTCGGTGGCAGATTTGCGAAATGAGCCTCGATAACATTCCATAATTCTAAGATTAAATCATCGATAGTAGGACGCAATTCAGCCATAACCCTATTATCTCTATTGGTACGGGCTTGTAGTTTTCGCTGTGCAGTATAAGCTTCATTATATATATCGAAATGAGTTGCCACCATTCCTATTGAAGGATTATAGATGGGTTTCCCGCCTTGTTTAATTCTTTCTTTTTCTCCTTTTATAATTCTCGGTGCCCAAAGCAATACCCCATCTGCCGACTTTATATTTGGCAATGATGTTGCATCTTCGTCTAACTCATAAAGAAGTAATTTCTTTCGTTTAATTTCACCACGTTCCACCGACATTAAAAGTACTTGTATAAAATGACTAAGAAACATACAAGCGCGATATTGTAAGCCATCTATCTTCTTTGCATTTCTAGCTTGTGCCGATAACGATATTTTATATTGCTCGGTGGCTGTAAGTAAACGGTCGTGAAGTGGCTGAGCACTATTTATTAGCTTCCAAT
Source organism: Prevotella pallens ATCC 700821 (assembly GCF_000220255.1). Lineage (GTDB taxonomy): Bacteria > Bacteroidota > Bacteroidia > Bacteroidales > Bacteroidaceae > Prevotella > Prevotella pallens. Next base: position 1,352,953 of record NZ_GL982513.1, on the reverse strand, counting down.
CAATGAATTTATTTCTTGCAGTATAAATATCATTGTTGTCTAATAGCGTCTTTAGAGCCTTTAGTCGGGCAGCATCAGTTTTGGGTAGACGTCTGTACGGCATAGTAAAGTCTTTTTATTAAAAATGAAAGAAACTATTTTTGTCGCTTCATCATTCTCGCTGCATATTCAGCCAATGCTTCTTTACGTTCTTTGGGTAGCTTTACTGCATTAAGAAATTTCTTTCCTTGCTCATAGTAGAAATCCATTTTTTCTTTTGCAAGTTTGTCTACACCAATTTCATTGTACAATCGTGTTACAGCTTCTATCTTCTCTTCGGTATTGAAATTTCTCTTATTTATCCATTTCTCAAGTTCAGCTCTTTGTTCAGCATTTGCTTTATTGAAAGCTGTAATAAGCATATAAGTTTTTTTATTCGAAACGATATCGCCGCCTATCTTCTTTCCGAAAACTTTAGCATCGCCATATACATCAAGATAATCGTCCTGAAGCTGGAAAGCTAATCCTATTTGTTCGCCAAACTTATATAAATTCTCTGCATCTTCTTTATTTGCATCGGCTAAAATTGCACCCATCTTTGTGGCACATGCTAACAATACACTGGTTTTGAGGCGTATCATCTCGATGTATTCTTCTACAGTAACATCATTACGCATCTCAAACTCCATATCGTATTGCTGCCCTTCGCCTATTTGCAATGCTGTCTCCGTAAATAAATATAGCACAGTCTCAATATGTTTAGTGTCGCATTTTGCTAATCGTTCGTATGCCAAGACTAACATTGAATCGCCCGAAAGTATGGCTTGATTAGCATTCCACTTCATGTGTACAGTTTGTTGTCCACGTCTTAAAGGAGCTTCGTCCATTAAATCATCGTGTAAAAGTGTATAATTATGGTAGGTTTCCAATGCGCACGCAGAAGACAATATCTCTTGCGGATCATCTTTATATAAGTTATAGCTCAACAGCATAAGTATAGGGCGTATACGTTTTCCTCCTAAATCTAATACATACTTGATAGGCGCATATAGACTTGCAGGCTTACGGTTGTACGAAAGACTATTTAAATATTGGTTTACAATCTCTAAAAGTTCATTAGATGTATACATATCGAAGTGGGTTTATATTTTCTGAATTAAATATTAGTTGCCTTACGGGCTGTTCTTTTTACTTACAAACTAAATACAATAGGTATTTCTAATAACGATTTACATGGTTTATTGTTTTGTATACCTGGTTTCCATTTACCCATTGTACGAACAACTTTAAGAACCTCTTGTTCGAAATCGGTATTTTTGGAATTCTTTATTTTTATATCGCTGACGTTTCCATCTGCATTAACAATAAAGGTTACATCTACAGTACCTTGTTGCTGAAGTTGTTTTGCATTAGCAGGATATTTTATGTTTTTTGTCAACCACACCATAAAGGAACTCCAGCCTCCTGGTGGAGTTGGTGTTTCAGATAGTATACGTTTTTTTATCTTATCATCTGAACGCTCTATCTTTTTATCAGAATTGTCTTCTGTAAATTTGTTCGTTTCTTTTTTGGCTACTTCTTCAACTTTGGTCGGATTTGGTAGTGAAGTTGCTTGTTGTGTAAGTATTGGTGCTTCATTAATATTTGGCGCAGCCGTTTTATCATCGTTTGATTCTGTGTTTCCCACTTCATGAGGTGTAACTTTTTGTGGAGTTTCACTTCGTTTTATATTAAGCATATCGTCTACTGTAGGAGCCTTATCGTCTTTTTCCTTTGTTAGATTTTGTTGATCTATTGCAGGTAACATTTCCTGGTCGTGAATTTTTAAGTCTTTCAATAAATTAGTATTTACTTCTTTTTCTTCACCATCTTGTGTTGAATATTCCATTGCAACAAAGAAAATAGACAATGCTATAATTACCCCAAGCGAAAATCCTATCCAACGCTTGTTTTCTAAATCTGCATTATTCGACTTCTTTGTTTTCACTGCTAAACACTAAATTTCGTTATACACCGTTATATATGCAAGCAATTAATTATAGAGATTAATATTGCATACACATAAATCAATAAACAAAAGTAATAAGATATTCGGAAAAAGATGTAACTTTGCCGATAAATTAAAATACATTAAATGAAAAAGTGCGTTTTCACCCTCTTTCTTGGACTCTTCTCAACAATATTGCAAGCACAAGATAGTCAGACTGAATATAATTTCTTGCGATTACCTATTAGTGCACATGCTGCAGCATTGGGTGGCAATAATATAACAATTATAGAAGACGACCCCTCACTTATGTTTTCTAATCCAGCATTGGCAGCATCTGTCAGCGATATGACAGTTGGACTTAGTTATATGAACTATATGAAAGGAGCAAATTATATGGGAGCTTCGTTCACAAAGGCAATGAGCGATAAGGCAACTTTGGCTGGTGGTATTCAGTATATGAATTATGGTAAAATGAAAGAAGTAGACGAAAACAATGTGCAGCTGGGCGAATTTAATGCAAGTGAGATTGCTGTTGAGGCTATTTTTTCATACGAATTAGCAAAAAACTTAGTTGGTGGTATTACTGGAAAATTCATTACCTCGTATATTGGAAGTTATAACAGCATTGCGGTTGGTGTAGATTTGGGTCTTAATTGGTACGACCCAGAACGTGAATGGTCGGTATCTGCTGTCGCAAAAAATCTTGGTGGCCAGGTAAAAGCTTATGATGATAATTTTGGAAATATGCCATTTGATTTGCAATTAGGTGTTAGTAAAACGTTTGCAGCACTTCCTGTTCGTGTATCAGCTACGCTTGTAGACCTTACACATTTTAATTACCGATTTATAAACCATCTGAATTTAGGTGCAGAAGTTTTACTTTCTGAAAGCTTATGGATAGGTGGCGGTTATAATTTTCGCAGAGCAAACGATATGAAAATTGGAGTTGGAGATGATGAAAGTAGCCATGGTGCTGGTTTTAGCTTTGGTGGCGGTATAAATCTCGAACGTTTTAAACTGAATTTATCGTACGGAAAATATCATGCAGCAAGCAGTTCCATTATGGTAAACTTAGCTTATGTATTTTAAATAAAATTAGATAGTATAAATACAGAATAAATGGAGAAAATAATAATAGCCATAGATGGTTTCTCTTCGTGTGGAAAAAGCACAATGGCAAAAGATTTAGCACACGAATTAGGTTATATTTACGTAGATACGGGGGCAATGTATCGTTGTGTTGCACTTTATGCCTTACAGCATAAACTGTTTCTTAAAGATGGCGAAATAAACATTCCCGAATTGGAAGCCGCAATGCCGAATATAAATATAAGTTTTAAACTTAATAAAGAAACAGGGCGTCCAGATACATATCTTAATAATGAAAATGTAGAAAATAAAATACGTACGATGGAAGTATCATCGCATGTAAGTTCTATTGCTGCTATTCCATTTGTTCGTGAAGCGCTTGTAGCACAACAGCAGAAAATGGGTAAAGATAAAGGAATTGTAATGGACGGACGTGATATAGGAACAGTTGTTTTTCCAAATGCCGAACTAAAGATTTTTGTAACAGCATCGCCAGAAGTAAGAGCACAACGCCGTTACGATGAACTTATGGAAAAAGGAATGGAGGCTGACTATAATGAAATATTGGAAAATGTAAAGCAACGTGATTATATAGATTCGCACCGTGACGTTTCACCTTTACGCAAAGCTGACGATGCCATAGAATTGGATAACAGTAATATTAGTATTGAAGAGCAAAAACAATGGCTCATAAAGCAATATAAACGCGTGTGTAAAAAATAATAGCTAATAGAAAAAGATGGGGAGATGATTTGAAAAAGAGATCTATTTAAGAAAATTTCAGTCGTACATAACAAAACACTAAGTAATATATTGTTGTTCAGACGATAATAATAATATCTAAATTGAAAGATTAGAAATAATGAAATTCATAAGCCTTTAGTTGAATGAGTAGCTCTAAAGTATTATTATATAGAAACATAAGAGTAGTGATTTCTAATGATGTCTAATTTGTAGCTAACAGATATCTAAGACGAACGTGATAGATATCTAAGATGAACGTGATAGATATCTAAAATGAGAGAAACTATATCTAGCTGTCTTTTATAAAAATCTGAGACATTCTACTTAATTAGTGAATGAACAGAAAGCATTATTTATTATTGGTGTCCGATAAAACTTTTTGTGCGTCATATCTTTTTAACTCAGAATAATAAAAAAACGAGGTCTTCCGTTAAATGCGTAGACGCCTATCATGCAGTGCATATAGTCTTAATTTGAAGTATTCTTCATTTCTGAACCCATATATCTGTCTTTTCAAAACCTTTATTTTGTTGTTAATTCCTTCTATTGTTCCGTTTGTTATATAATGGTCATACCATGTTAATATGTATGTCTTGTATGCTCTAATAGTTGATGCCATTTTCGCCAATGGCTGTATTTTAGATTCTATAGCTTGCTTTACCCATTCATCCAACACAGCTTTAGCTTTTTGCTTAGTACACTGATTCCATATTTCCTTAAGATCTTCTTTGAGATAATAGGCAATCATCAGCGGACGGTTTAGGGTCAAGGCATTCTCCA
>NZ_GL982513.1:1341798-1348142 GCF_000220255.1 Prevotella pallens ATCC 700821 | reverse complement strand
TAGTGTGCCGACGTTTTCCTTTCGCAAAGTCGATGTTTTCTTGTTTAATACAGCCGCAGTTGTGACATTGAATACGATGTACACGCATGTCCAGATAGGTCTTGCTCAGACCAATTGGAACACTTACAAAGCGACGAATATGGATGCTGTTACGATTGATATTGTGTCTTCCACATACAGGACAACAAAGTTTTTCCTTTGGAGTTTGGATTTCTAAAACTAAGTTATTATCTTCGTAGCGCAGATTCTGACAGTCTTGTTGGAAGACGCCTAAGGCGTTTTGCATTATGCTAGTATTCATGTTCTTGAAGTTTGGTCACTACAAAGATACATAATACCAGCTTTTTTTATATAACTTATGAGATATATCTATCCATTTAACTGAAGAACCTTCTTTAATCAATTAATATCCTTCTCTGTTAATTCATTTAATCTCGTTATATCCATATTATCTTCGAGGTCGCAAATCTTAACAACTCGCCCAATAGGGTTTTCTTTACATCGCTGAATGAAGTCAAAATAATCTTCTTCTTCTCTGCGAGAAACAGCAAGAACCGTATTAACGATATTTTGCGGAAATCCAAGCATAAGTAAATATTCAGCCGCAATACCTCCGTCCTCAACAGTATCATGCAGTAAAGCGACAATCTTTTCCTCGAAGCTATTAGACTTCGCCTCAACTCTTAACGGATGATAGATATAGTCGTGCCCTCCTTTGTCTACTTGCCCCTTATGAACTTTAATGGCTATCTGTGTAGCCTTTTCTCGAAGTTCATTTAAATTTATCATATTCTTCTTTACTGATTTCATTGCCATACATCTTTGACTCAAAAATATCTTTTTCTTTTGAATTGACCTCTACCTCCTTGCGACCTCTACGTTTGATAAAACAATGTGTGGAATTATCAATAAATCCCATTCTTAACACAATATCTTCGTAGTCATCTTTAAGGTAAACTGTTCCCTTTTTGAGCTTACTACATAAATTTACTAAATCCATAGTGATTTAATTTTATATTGTAAAGGTACAATAGTCCGTTAAATATTATGCTGCGTCAGCAGCGAAACTAAATATATCATTTATCCTTTCTTTATTTAATGGCGTGTTCGGGTTCTTCTCGAACACGTCAATAATTCGCTGCGCGTAATAGGGATTGAGCACGAAAGCTTCGAAAACACTAAAAATTTAACGGACTATTGATTTGTTAATTTCTTACAAATCACACCTAATTTATATACTTTGTACTATTCTTTTCTTACTTTGTTCTGTTCTGCCAACTTCTGCCAATACATTTTATATTTCATAGCTTGAGAAATCGTTATCCCATAGGATATGCACCACTTTTTCATTGTAGCTTTATCACAATCAAAGCCAGTAACACTCCACAGAGACCCAGTTCTGTGCCTGATCTCTGTCTCCATACTTACATTGAACTCAGAGTGCGTCTTTGTTGTTAACTCTTCTTTCAATTTTTCCATCCTGCAAATATACAAAAATTAATCGATATGTAAATAATTACGGAGATATTCAAATTGCTCTATGTTTGACAAATCTAAATATCCTTGCCATGAAGTCCCTATTAGCATTTTTTCCAAATGACAGATTTACTAAATTCTGCATCGGTACAAATTCATCATACTTGTCAATAATAGATTTTGCTTCTGCTGCTTCCTTGATACTTATTTTACCGGAATTCAAAGCATTATCTATAATGATATTCATATCTTTTTTTCTGCTATGCCTCCATACCTCGCCCAACAATAACCTCCCACATCAATATTAGCGTGAATATAGACACAATTTATACCACATGATTTATACAGACTAACCATTTCAGACATAAGAGTCTTGGAAATCCCCTTTCCTTGTAAATCCTCTGGTAAAACAAATAATTTGTGATCAACTACTGAAACTTCTTTACCTGATATTTTTTCAAATCTAAAAAACCTTGGCAACGGCAAAACATCTTTTGTGTTGCAGCTTTGCAAAGAGCTTACCCGCTATGGCAAGGTAGCCTACGACAGCTTGGAGGAAGGCAGCAGCCTGACCATGCAAAATGCCCTGGTGCGTGTTGGAATGGCTGATGTGGGCAGACGCTTTGTGCTGCTGAACGAAAACTTTGCAGAGCTTGACGACAGGCTTAACCGCCGGCGTTCGCCCGATATTGTGGTGGTGGACAGCTTTCAGTATGCGCATATATCGTTAGGACAATACGAAGATTTTTGCAAACGCCACCATAACAAATTGATAATATTCATTTCGCAAGCCGAAGGGTTAAAACCATTAGGTCGCACAGCAGTAAGCTCAATGTATAGTGCATCGCTAAAAATATGGGTGGAGGGCTACAGGGCAATAAGCAAAGGGCGATATTTTGGCAACCGTGGCTATTATACCATTTGGGAAGAGCGTGCGGCAGAATATTGGAATAAGCAAAGTAATAAATAAACAATAACATGGCAGAAGAAAGAAATTATGCACGCTTCTACGCCTTACTGAAGCAGATGCCCCACGCCGACAAGGACACGCTTGTATGGCAATACACACAGGGGCGAACAAAGTCGCTCCGAGAGACATCAAAATGGGAGTACGACGTTATGTGCCGCGATATGGAGCGGGTAGTGAACAACGACAACAAAGCAGCCCTGAAGCAGACAGCATTGCGCAAGGCACGCAGCGGAGTTCTGCACCAGCTGCAAATATACGGGCTGGACACTACCGACTGGGCAACCGTAGACGCTTTCTGCAAGAACCCCCGAATAGCCGGCAAGCCATTCAGAAAGCTAACAATAGAAGACCTTAACCAGGTAAACAAGAAAATAAGAGTAATAATCAAAAAACAAAAAGAAAATGGACAAAGTAAAAGTTGAAATGACTGCCGATGAGCAAGCACGCTTCGCACAATTCAAGGCAGAGGAAGAAAAGAAAGCTAAGGCGGCAAAAGCCAAGGCAGACCGTGAAACCTACAAGCAGATGGTGGACGACGAAGTGGAAGCAGCCATACCCATATTGCTGGAACTATCGTGCGATATTAAGACGGTAAAGCAAAAAGTTATCGACAACTTTAAAGCCATCATAGCGACAAAGGCAGAGTTGTTCAAGGCGAAGAATCCCGACCAACGCTCGCACACCTTTACCACTTCTGACGGTAATATGCGCCTGACGATTGGGCAATATACCACCGACGGCTACCGCGACACTGTGGAAGACGGCATTGCCATCGTAAAGGAGTACATAACGTCGCTGGCGAAAGACACCGAAACGCAGGCACTGGTAAATATGGTGTTCCGCCTGTTGGCACGCAACGCACAGGGCACGCTGAAGGCATCACGCATCGTTCAGCTGCGCAAGATAGCGGAGGACAACGGCAACGAACGCTTTTTGGAGGGCGTTCGCATCATTGAAGAAAGCTATCAGCCTACAGTGAGCAAACAATTCATTCGTGCCGAAGTGCGCAATAACAATGGGGCGTGGAAGCAAATACCATTGGGAATGACAGAAAGCTAACGGGTATGAAATATGATACAAGTAGGCGATAAATTCACGTATCACTGGGTTGGGCACGAAGAATGCTACAAAGGGCGCATTTATCAAGTGGAAGGTGTCTACAGGAATTGCACCTGCGGCAAGCCCGAATGGCTTACCGGCAAACCCGAAGTGCCCCGTCGCTCCCACATACACATACGGGCTAAATTGATAAAAGCACCCGTAAAGTACATGGAAGGCGACAAGGGCTTTTTCTTCGGTCCATTAGATGCAGACACCCTGCGCGACATCGATGATCCCGATAAGTCGTGGGTGGAGATAGTATATCAGAAAGGCGACGAACTAAGCCTTTTCAATCAAAGTAAATAACAATGAAACAAACAGCCAACAAAAAAGCCCACCACAAGGCACGACCACCACCACGCCACAAGCCATCTATAGATGCACAAACGTAGATCTATAGATGCACAAACGTAGATCTATAGATGTACGAGCGTAGATCTATAGATATACAAGCGTAGATCTATAGATATAAAAACGCACGGGCAACAGACATAAAAAAACAACCACCCTAAAGTCACAAACAAAAGCCCCAAGGCAAAGGGAAAACAACGGGGCAAAAACAAAAATAAAACAACAGAATTATGACAAAATGTTTGAATTTCACAATTAGAGAGCAAAAACTAAGTGTAGGACCAAAGAAAGGGCAAAAAGTGTACATAGCACGCCCAACCGACCGACAACGAGTAACCCACCGCAAATTCTGCGAAGAAGTAGCCAGAGCCACCACCTTTACAGGAGCCGAAGTGGAAGCCGTGTTGCGCCTGGCAGCCGAAATGGCAAAACGCCACGTAGAGAGCGGAGAAAGCGTAGACTTTGGCGATATTGGCACACTGTCGCCATCGTTCAAGTCGAAAGCCGTAGACCACATAGAAGACTTCAACGCCACACGCGACATAAAGAAGCCAATGGTGAAACTACGTCCATCTACCCGATACTTCACACTCGAAGGCGTAACCTACGAACGAGTAGAACCAAAAGCAAAGAAACCCGCCGGCAACAAACCCGCTGGAGGCGGCACTCAACCTCACCCATAAGTAAAAAAGCATAGTGAACGTAAAACACCATGATACACACAATAAAGAAAGTTGCTGAATAGTTGATATTCAGCAACTTTTTTTGTAACTTTGTGCTATACAAAGCCCACCCACATTGTATGAAACAACTAATGCTAAATTTTGATTTAGGCAAAGTAGCACAACGCGAAACAAAAATACGCCGTCGAGCTTTCACACTGCCCAGCGGTGATACCACCATTACCACGCCGCAGGACAGACTGGCAAAGCGCAACCGCACCATCGTAGCCCGCTACTACTACTGGACCGAAATAAAACGACGCCGCTTCGACGACGTAATGAAGATACTTTCCGACTACGAATTTTTTGTTGGCGAGCGCACCATACAGAACGCATTGGTAGACCAGGACGAACTGCTACACTCGCTGCTGGAGCAACGCCCAACAACACAGAAGCTGGCAAAGCAGTTCCCCGGCTTTGAGTGGCACTAATCAAAGAACTCCGTCTCATAAACCACCCTATACACTTTCAAGTCATCGGCTCTGCGCTCCGGCGTGGAGCTGATGCGTTTTAAGGGGTTGAACAGTCCGCCGCCATTCCACCACTGCAACGCCTTGTGCAGGGCTTCCAACACATCGAACCGAGCCAACGACCGCTCGCGCACAGCAGTAGGTGCAGCAGCATTAGTACTGCCCTGAATAGCAAACACCACCCGAAGCTCAACCCTTGCACGAATGCGCTGCACACCACCCGACAGACTTTCGCACTGCGGATAGCTAATATCTACCAAGCAAGCCGGAAACGCCACAGGCGGACGGCACGCAACGTTAAGCTGACCCTCATCGGCATCTACCCATTTAATTTGTGAAACATTTGCCGCAATATGGTTAGTAACGGCAAGAAAAAAAACTTTATTCATTGCTCAAATTTTTAATATAATCTACTATTCTTCCTTTAATTCTGTCGTTCAGCTCTTCGCTGTCGCCCATAAACTGGCGCTGTGTAATATGCACCATTCGGCTATGCGCCTTTACGTTGGTGCTACCCTTTTTCGTGCGGCGGGTGTGTGCCGGCACTTGCACCTCGCCATCGAAACCCTCGTTGTGTGCCTTAGCATACGTTACCTTCTGGTTGCCCGCAGCAATAACCACACGCTGCGGCGATACAACTAGCGGGCGAATGCTGTTCATCATAGCCCCCGAATCGATGAGCAACGACCCACGCCTTTTTGCCGTCCTGGCAGGCGCCCACGGGTTGCCATCGAAAGCCTTTTTGCGAAAAGTCTCCTTAAAATACTCCGTCGCAGTTTCGGCAACAATCTCGGCAGCATCGCCCATTACCTTGTCAGGCATCGTTCGGAGGTAGTCTTCAAGTTCTTTTATGTTCATAATTGTGAGATTTTTAATTGATTATCATTGTTTTGTCGAAATAATGGTATAACTTTGCAAGTGGGATGTAACGACCATAATCCAAGACCGAACCTCGGCGTGGCGGTGTGGCGGATACGCATAATCAGATTGACAGTTGGAGCATCCAAACGCAAAGGGGTATGCAGACACCACTATCCAACCGTATGACGCGGATTTGCCACGAGTGGTAGAACCAAGAATTAGGACGGCGGACGTAAGGACTGCATACCTCTGCCTTTTATTCCTTCCTGTATATCAGCAAGCCCTTTCTTTTATCGCTAACGTATATGCAAGTTCCAAAACGAAGTGCAATAAAAGAGTGTCCCTCTCCGAGAGATGCAGACAACCTCTCGCTACGCGTCGAGAACGTCTGCC
>NZ_GL982513.1:1339789-1341292 GCF_000220255.1 Prevotella pallens ATCC 700821 | reverse complement strand
GAATGAGGGCATAGAGGTATCCCACTAGTCCATCTATAACATCATCCACAATGACACAACAGGGAAACTTGCAGAACACACAAGGCATAAGATGAAATACAGGCATCGTCCCAAAGGCGGACATCTTCCAATAAAGGACAGGGTGAGTATCCATGAAAGAAGTAAAGAAGTTGACGGGAAGAGATTTGGAGATTTTGAGATGGACTTGATCGTCGACCCTGCCCAGCACGCCATACTCACAATAGTGGAGAAATCCACCAATATGTTGCTTATGCAGAAACTGCCATTTGGAAAACTGTCAAAGCCTCTGGCAAAGGTGGTTAGGAAACTACTGCTGCCATACAAGAACAGCCTGAAGACAATTACAACAGATAACGGACCTGAATTTGCGGCACATAAGGACATCACCAAATACTTAGGCGTGCCAGTGTACTTCGCTGACCCATATTGTTCATGGCAAAAGGGAACTGTTGAGAATACAAACAAATTAATCAGGCAGTATATACCTAAAAAGGATTCGTTTGATAACTATACGGACAAGAGAATTATGTCCATACAAAAGAAATTGAACGAAAGACCAAGAGAAAAATTAAACTTTTCTACTCCAAAGTGTGAGTTCTTTAAACACCTTTTGTAATTTTGCACTTGCTGGTTGACTCTGCGGTTACTCGATATTGCTGAAAAAGCAAAAAAAGGCGAGTATGATGCAGCAAGAGATGGCTTTTCAACAGAAGAATTAATAAAAATAGATCATATTCTTAAACAAGGTGTGAAAGCTGGAATAACAGCTGCAACAATTTCACTTGTCTTAAAGGTTGCTCCAGAGCTTTATAAATGTCTTGATGAACTTTTATCGAATGGAACAATTGATGAAGAGGAACTTAAATCTATTGGCTTTGCTGCTCTTGAAGGATCTACCGAGGGCTTTATCCGTGGTTTTGTTTCTGCAACAATAATGACTTCATGTACATCTGGATTTTGGGGAGAAGCTTTGAAGTCTGCGACTCCAGAAGTCATAGGGGGAATGACTGTTATATTAATGAATACTCTTAAAGATTCATTTTTGTTAGCTAAAGGTGATATCACTCAAAATGATTTTACTTACAATTTACAAAGAAACATATTTGTAACTGGATGTGGTTTAGGTGGTGGTGTACTACTTCAAAGTTGCTTACCAATGATCCCGTTTGCGTACTTACTTGGTAATTTTGTAGGTTCAATGGTAGGGTCCTTTGCTTTCGTTGCATACGAACAAGCTATACTTTCATACTGTATATCATCTGGAAGTACTTTCTTTGGCTTGGTTGACCAAAACTATAAATTACCAGATGATGTCTTGAAAGAATTAGGTGTAAATCTATTTGCTTATGAGAAGTATACGTCCAATGAAAGTTCTGTTAGTACATACACTCCAAGTCAATATGAACCAAATTTATATAATGCTTCTATGGTAAAAATATTAAGAAGAGGGGTTATTAGTGTTAGGCAAGTAGGATATATTTA
>NZ_GL982513.1:1329136-1338729 GCF_000220255.1 Prevotella pallens ATCC 700821 | reverse complement strand
AAAGCCTTAACTTTAGCATTGAATGACTCGGCATTTGCATTCGTTGCTCTGTTTACAAAGAAATTGAGTATGGTTTGATAATGATTTTCAAACGTGTCAATCACTGTGTAGAAATTGTCTACTCCCAGCTCTTCAACCTCATTAAACCATTTTGCCAACTTCAGCCTTGCAGCATCCTTAATGCTCTTGATGTTATAAATATCAGTAAGTTTCATAGCCAAATCATATGCCTTTTTCAGTGTCGGATAATGTTCAAAGATGATTTGTGCCCTACCTTTCTGTGTTTCAGTCCACTTGGTCTTGTGCTTGGTCAATATGAACTTTGCTCTGGCGAGCAACTGCTTACGCGTGTCCCCATTGCTGTATCTAAATGGTATATATTCCTTACCCTTACTTTTAGCTTCTTTTATCTCCTCATTCTCTTTATCTCTTGCCATCCATCGGTAAGCGATACGCATGTCATCCAGAGCATCATAATATAGTTTCTGCACATGAAATCTATCATTGGTAATAAGTGCTTTGGGAAAAACAGAGCGGGCTATGCGCATCATAGAAGATGATAAATCGAGTGTTATCTCCTTGACAGTATTTCGTTTAGAAAGGTCTATCTTCTTGAGAACCTGAATAACGTCCTCTGCCTTAGTCCCTTTAACCACAGCTACCAAAGTCCCTTTTCTGCCCTTTCCCGCCTTGTTGGTCAGAAAAGTATAAACCTCGCCACTGCTTAGACAGGTTTCATCAATACTTAGACTCTCTCCTATGTTATCTTCAAACAATAGCCAGTCTTGAGCATGATCCAACTGATCCCAGCTACGATAATCACTGAAATGTTCCTTGTACTGTGTGGATAACAGCTTGCCATTTACGCCATAGTGAGCACCGATGCTTGCGATGCTCTCTGCAGTAGACTCAATTCTATTCTTTTAAAAAAGAAACGAACTCGGGGGATAGTTTACTGCCCTCAGCCGTCAAATCATCATATGAATAAGTAAATATCTCTCCGTTGGAACTGTCACGCCACTTGCGACGCCGAACATGGAGGTAAACTGCTTTGCCACGAAGGGGGAAGTCCTGAATAACACGCTCGCTGGTAAAACCATAACTGCTTACGGTGCCTAGCTTATGGTCTGACTTTTCCATAAAGTTACGCTCGTCAAGCCAAAAATCAAACTGGGTAACATTCTCTTGAATATCGACCACATCAAAGTAGTCGGCAAGTACATCTGGAAAGATGCAACGTAATAATTGGTGACTCTTCATGATGCAAAGGTAATAAATACTTATGAAATTATGTGCTTAAGAGTATAGGCTTGCAACTGGGTTTTAGGACTGACCCAAAATACAAAGCAATTAGAGTCGGAAAGAAGCTAATTCTTTCTGACTTTTTATATATTAGAAATGAAACTGAAATTGGAAATGTGAGCGGAATACGGGAATCGAACCCGCCTCCCAGGCTTGGGAAGCCCGTGCACTACCGATGTGCTAATTCCGCTTGTATGTATTTATAATAACTCTATTATTATAAAAGTAGCCTTTGTAGTATCTCTATTAAAGAGCCGATACCCGGACTCGAACCGGGGACCTACGCATTACGAATGCGTTGCTCTACCAACTGAGCCATATCGGCAAAAGCGAATGCAAAGATACATACAAAAAAGGAGAAATCAAAATATTTGTAGATATTTTTACTTGCTATTAAAACAATATTCTGTTTAACAATACTTTGGTTGCTTTCTATTATAAACCTGCTATTTTATTTTTCAATTACGCTATATAGATAAATGTACAACATTATTTTTTACTTTCAATAATAATATTATTATGAGATAATAGAGTTTGTATTTTTTTATTTATTTTTGCAACCAAAATAATTATTCAAAATAACAGTAATGAGAAAAAGAAATTTATTTATTACAGCCATTCTATGTATATTAACTCTTTCTATACAGGCACAAGAAAATTATTATGGTAAGATTGTTGATAATAAACAGCAACCTATATCTTTTGCAAATGTAGCCTTACTTAATGCTAACGATTCATCGTTTGTTACAGGAGTAACGACAGATGAAGATGGAAAGTTCAATCTTTTAAATGTATCAAAAGGGTTATTAAAGATTTCTCGAATTGGATATAACGACCAAATAATAAATGCAAAGCCTAACACCCCCTTATCTGTAATACTTTCGTCAGCAATAACAAACTTAGAAGGAGTTGAAGTTGCATTGTGCAGACCTATAACACGTATAGAAGGCGACGCTTTGGTTACTTCCATAAAAGGAACCATTCTTGAGAACGTGGGTAATGCCAACGATGTTTTAGGACATCTACCAGGAATTATAACTACTGCAAAAGGCATAGCTGTATTCGGAAAAGGAAAGCCCTTAGTGTATATTAATGGAAGAAAGGTTAATAATGATAATTTGTTAGAACAACTTAAATCAAATAAAATTAAAAAGGTGGAAGTTGTTATGAATCCCGGTGCTCGTTATAATGCAACTGTCAATGCTGTGATACGTATTACGGCTGAAAGAGCACCCGGTGAAGGTCTTGCTTTTGATAGCACCACGAAATTAAGCTATTGTGATTATCTGAATGGTTCAGAGATAATCAATGCAAATTATCGTCGTGATAAGCTCGATATCTTTGCCGATTTGGAATATTCAAGGAAGAAAACGAAAGGAAGTAGTAACAATTTGCAGAATACATGGCTCGCGTCGCAATATACACAGAATGTTGATATGAGCCAGAAAGAAACTTCTAAACTGTATGATAGCAGATTAGGATTTAATTATACCATTTCGCCTGTTCACGCTTTTGGATTGTTCTATAAAGTTTCTCATAATCCAAAGGATTTTTGTTCGTTATATAATACACAATCGTGGATAAACAATATTTTGAACGATGAAAACAATGTAGTGGACTACAATAATGCCAAAATAACTACACATAATGTAGATGCATATTACACCAATCAGATAGGTAAATGGACTTTAAACACTACCTTTGATGTATTATGGAAGTATGCAAAAGGGAATGAGAATATTAACGAGACGCATCTTAATATAAGCAATCGGACGATAACTTCTACGGATAAGATTTCTTCTCGTATGTTAGCTGGCGAGTTCCATTTATCTCACCCCTTTTTGAAAGGGCAAATAAATTTAGGAACTGAAATATCTGACAGCCATCGTGATGAAAATTTTGTGAATATAGAGAATGTTCTTCCTTCTAATAATCTATTAATAAAAGAAATGAACACAGCCGTATATTTAGAAATGATGCAACGACTGGGTAAGATAGGCTTCCAAATTGGTGTTCGTTATGAACATATAAACAGTAATTACTATGAAAACAAACAAAAAATAGAAGAACAATCTCGTGTTTACAATAAACTCTTTCCAACAATAATGATGATGATGCCAATAAACAGAGGAATGGTACAGTTGAGTTATACTAAGAAATATAATCGTCCTTTGTATTCGCAACTTGGAGGAAGAGTATCGTATGTAAATAAATATCTTTATCAAAGTGGTAATCCAAATCTTCGTCCATCATACGTTGATAATATCTCGTGCAATATACAATATAGCTGGGTAATGCTTATGCTTAATTATGCACACACAACAGATAAGATAATTACATCTGCACTCGATTATGGTAACGGTAATGCTACTTTATTTAAAAATATGAATTCTGAATACAAAATGACAGAATTACAATTAGGATTGCAAGTATCGCCACAATTCAAACGTTATTATCCAGCTTTAATGGTAGGAATGTTTGTTCCATTCTATAAAGAAATGTATAAAGGAGAAACAAAGTCTTTCAATCGAGTTATCGGCATTGTTAAATTCAATAATATTATTTCTTTAACACCAACTTGTATGCTGAGTGCTGATCTTAGTTGGCGCAGTAAAGGCAATGCAGAGAATATGGATATGGCGCAGACTTGGCAAATTAATGCAGGCTTAATGAAACAATTGGGGAAAAATTGGAAAATGAAGCTAATGATTAACGACATATTTAATAGTGCTCGCAAAAATTGTTTCACACTTTATAGTGGAGTTCGAGAAATTGAGATGGCAAAGTTTTTTAATACTCGTTCTATTGAGTGTACATTAACTTATAGTTTCAACACCATTAAATCTAAATATAAAGGAAAAGGTGCTGGTAATAACGAGAAAGACAGATTATAGATAGTCATCAAAAATAATTCTAATTAATGTTCACTGAATTAATAAATCACTATATTCGTATACAGCAAGATCACAGTTCATAATTTGATTTATTGTTGAACTAAGGTACTATTCAGTAAGTGCACAACAAAGTTCCATAAGAAGCTCATTACATTCTTACTAACAATACTAGTTAAACAGTCTCTTCTACAAATAGAAAGAGGCTGTTTTTACATTAGGAAGTCGCAAATACCACTGTTTTAGCGGGATTATCTTTCAGTTTCTCTTATTTTATTTGTATCTTTGCCATATCAGTTGTACGATTTTTACTCTACGAAGATTAGCAAATGTAACAATTGTGTAAAACTCTGAACAATCTATTATTGCTCAAGAGTTAATAAGATTTTAGAAAAAGAAATAAGAACTAATAAATCATATAGTGAAAATGAAAGAAGAAGAAAAAGGAAAAACACCCGTAGTATCAACTTATAACAAGGATGATAAGCATTTTTGGGCGGCGTTCCTTAATTTGGCACGCCACAATGTCTATATTACAGTGAACCATATTAACAAGATACTGGGAGAAGGTGAAATCAACCGTGACGGATACGAAAATACCCTTGAGAAGAGTTGGAACGAAATTAAAGATATTAACAAGAAAGACCGACTAAGCAAACTGATAATAAAACATTTCCCATTCTTGGAAGTTACAACATATCAACGAAACTCTGCCGATACCACAAAACAAAAAGAAGAGAAACAAGCCGAAGCCCAATCTCTTGAAAGTCTGAAAAAGTCTTTTTTTGTTTTTATATATAAACTTCGAGACCTAAGAAATCATTATTCCCACTACAAGCATTCTAAATCTTTAGAAAGGCCAAAGTTTGAGGAAGATTTACAAGAGAAGATGTATAATATCTTTGATGCAAGTATCCAGTTAGTAAAAGAAGATTATAAACATAATACAGATATAAAAACTGAAGAAGACTTCAAGCATCTTGACAGAAAAGGACAATTCAAATACTCTTTTGCAGATAACGAAGGAAACATAACTGAAAGCGGTTTGCTCTTCTTCGTTTCCTTATTCCTTGAAAAGAAAGATGCAATATGGGTACAGAAAAAACTTGAAGGCTTTAAATGCAGTAACGAGTCATATCAGAAAATGACCAATGAAGTATTTTGCAGGAGCCGAATGCTCTTGCCAAAACTACGATTGCAAAGCACACAAACACAAGACTGGATATTGCTCGATATGCTCAACGAGCTGATACGTTGCCCCAAATCGCTGTACGAACGCCTGCGAGAAGAGGACAGAAAAAAGTTCAGAGTCCCCATCGAAATCGCAGACGAAGACTACGATGCAGAGCAAGAGCCTTTCAAAAACGCCTTGGTAAGGCACCAAGACCGTTTCCCTTACTTTGCATTGCGCTATTTCGACTATAACGAGATATTCACAAATCTTCGTTTCCAAATAGACTTGGGCACCTATCACTTCTCCATTTATAAGAAACAAATCGGTGATTATAAAGAAAGCCATCATCTTACGCATAAGCTGTATGGTTTTGAACGCATACAAGAATTTACCAAGCAGAATCGCCCCGATGAATGGAGAAAATTTGTAAAGACTTTCAACTCTTTCGAAACTTCAAAAGAGCCGTATATCCCAGAAACCACACCGCATTATCATTTGGAGAACCAAAAGATAGGCATTAGATTTAGGAATGATAACGATAAAATTTGGCCATCGCTCAAAACAAATAGCGAAAAGAATGAAAAAAGTAAGTATAAACTTGATAAATCATTCCAAGCAGAGGCTTTCCTAAGTGTACACGAGCTATTGCCAATGATGTTCTACTATCTGTTGTTAAAGACGGAAAACACTGATAATGACAATGAAATAGAAACAAAGAAGAAAGAAAATAAAAACGATAAACAGGAAAAACATAAGATAGAAGAAATCATTGAGAATAAAATAACAGAAATATATGCCCTTTACGATGCTTTTGCCAATGGTAAGATAAACAGCATAGACAAGTTAGAAGAATACTGTAAAGGCAAAGATATTGAAATAGGACATCTGCCCAAACAGATGATTGCCATATTGAAAAGCGAGCATAAAGATATGGCAACAGAGGCGAAACGCAAGCAAGAAGAAATGTTAGCTGATGTCCAAAAGAGCCTTGAATCTCTTGATAATCAAATAAATGAAGAGATAGAAAACGTTGAAAGAAAGAATAGCTCATTGAAATCTGGCGAGATTGCCAGCTGGTTGGTAAACGATATGATGCGTTTCCAGCCTGTACAAAAAGACAATGAGGGCAATCCACTGAACAACAGTAAAGCCAACAGCACAGAATATCAGATGCTGCAACGCTCGCTTGCGCTTTACAACAAGGAAGAAAAACCTACTCGTTACTTCAGACAAGTAAACCTCATAGAGAGTAGCAACCCTCACCCATTCTTGAACAATACCGAGTGGGAAAAGTGCAACAATATCTTGTCTTTCTATCGCAGCTATTTGGAAGCAAAGAAAAACTTTCTTGAAAGTCTAAAGCCAGAAGATTGGGAGAAGAACCAATACTTCCTTATGCTTAAAGAACCAAAGACCAACTGCGAAACATTGGTGCAAGGGTGGAAGAACGGCTTTAATCTGCCACGTGGAATCTTTACAGAACCCATAAGGAAATGGTTTATGGAGCATCGGAAAAACATAACAGTAGCCGAGTTAAAAAGAGTTGGCTTGGTTGCAAAAGTAATTCCTTTGTTCTTCAGTGAAGAATATAAGGACAGCGTACAGCCTTTTTACAACTATCTTTTTAACGTTGGTAACATAAACAAACCCGATGAAAAGAATTTCTTAAATTGTGAGGAACGTAGAGAACTATTGCGTAAAAAGAAAGACGAGTTCAAGAAGATGACGGACAAGGAAAAAGAAGAAAACCCTTCTTATCTTGAATTTCAGTCTTGGAATAAGTTTGAACGGGAGCTACGACTTGTGCGAAACCAAGACATCGTAACGTGGCTGTTGTGTATGGAGCTGTTTAATAAAAAGAAGATAAAGGAACTAAACGTCGAAAAAATATATTTAAAGAATATTAATACAAATACAACAAAAAAAGAAAAAAATACAGAAGAAAAGAACGGAGAAGAAAAGATTATAAAGGAAAAGAATAATATTCTGAATAGGATAATGCCAATGCGATTACCTATTAAAGTATATGGGAGAGAAAACTTCTCTAAGAACAAAAAGAAGAAGATAAGAAGGAATACTTTTTTTACCGTTTACATTGAAGAAAAAGGAACTAAACTCTTAAAACAAGGCAACTTCAAAGCTTTGGAAAGAGACCGCAGATTGGGTGGTCTATTCTCGTTCGTTAAAACTCATTCTAAAGCAGAATCGAAGAGTAATACTATCAGCAAATCACGTGTAGAATATGAACTTGGAGAGTATCAAAAAGCAAGAATCGAAATTATCAAAGATATGTTGGCGTTAGAAGAAACGCTGATAGACAAATACAATAGCTTGGACACCGACAACTTCCACAATATGCTTACTGGTTGGTTGAAACTCAAAGACGAGCCAGACAAAGCAAGTTTCCAGAACGACGTAGACCTCCTTATTGCCGTACGGAATGCCTTTTCGCACAACCAATACCCAATGCGCAATAGAATAGCATTCGCAAATATTAATCCATTCAGCCTTTCTTCTGCTAATACTTCTGAAGAAAAGGGACTTGGTATTGCCAATCAGCTGAAGGATAAAACCCACAAAACGATAGAAAAAATAATAGAAATAGAAAAGCCAATAGAAACTAAAGAATAAGATTATGGACTGTACATCAATATTACAAGATATGATTATTGCTTTAATTACTTCCTTATTTAGCTCGGCAACTATCATTTTTGCAGGCTACCGAACGTATCGCAATGCTATCAAGAAGCTACGTGAAGAGAGTATTGAGAACATTAAACGTGCGCACTATGAAGCTATACTGAAGGCACACCAAAGCATTTATAAATTGCTTAGGTTTACCACAGACACAGAAAATGACGACTGCATACTGGTGTGGGAACAGCCTAAGGATGGCGGAGAGAAAACTTATTACTTCAGACAAGCCAATATACGCCAATTCTTCAAAGAGCTAACCGAAGAGGTATACAACAAAGGCAATGGCATCTATCTATCAAAAGAGGTTATGTCGCTGATATTTAAATATAGAACCCTTGTTCATAAACTTTTGCTTGCTGAAAAGAACAACCCTGATGAGAAGATAATGATACATAATCGAGAGGTTGTAAAGGAAATGATAGAAATTAACCAGAGCCTCTCAATACAAATCAGAAAAGATATAGATTTACAACAACGAAATTTATATAACCATAATAAGAAAGGAAAAAAATACTGGTGGAAAAGAAAGAAACAAAACATATAAGAATCAAACAGTTAGGTTAGGTGCGTGGCATCTGCCTGCTGTTTGCAAGGTAAAAACAACCATAATTAAAATTTTTTATTTGTTTAACTGTTGCATCTGCCTGCTGTTTGCAAGGTAAAAACAACTATAGTAAATTATTCAAGTACTTTAGTTAGTTGCATCTGCCTGCTGTTTGCAAGGTAAAAACAACTTTCAACACTTTTTTTTAGTTGTCTTTTTGGTTGCATCTGCCTGCTGTTTGCAAGGTAAAAACAACTTTGTTATTCCCATTTTTTTAATTTTTAAGTTGCATCTGCCTGCTGTTTGCAAGGTAAAAACAACCTCTTAAGAGTTTTATAAACTTACATTGTGTTGCATCTGCCTGCTGTTTGAAAGGTAAAAACAACCTCTTAAGAGTTTTATAAACTTACATTGTGTTGCATCTGCCTGCTGTTTGAAAGGTAAAAACAACCTCTTAAGAGTTTTATAAACTTACATTGTGTTGCATCTGCCTCTGTTTGAAAGGTAAAAACAACTATAATAAACTTCATTCTTTTTAACTTTATGTTGTATCTGCCTTCTGTTTGAAAGGTAAAAACAACTAGACCATTTCGTTTTTGAGAATAAAAATGGTTGTATCTGCCTTCTGTTTGAAAGGTAAAAACAACTAGACCATTTCGTTTTTGAGAATAAAAATGGTTGTATCTGCCTTCTGTTTGAAAGGTAAAAACAACTTATTAACAAGTAAGTGTACAGAATGTGGAGGGTAAAAATAAATTGGGAAACATGTCTTTTAAGGAGAGAAAAAGGCAAGAAAAGTGGAAATAGTTTTCACAAGCAAAACTGTTGATAATTATTTCGTTATCAGTTTATTGTGAAATCTGTTTTTTCATGAGAAAGTACAGAATATACATAATACAAAACCGCCTCTTTTGAAATTCAAAAGAGGCAGTTTTGTGTCGTAAAATAGGCATTCTTGCGCTGCTATTTAGTCTACCCTTATAAA
>NZ_GL982513.1:1326903-1327897 GCF_000220255.1 Prevotella pallens ATCC 700821 | reverse complement strand
TTTAAACGCTTTTAAATGCAAAAAATACCATTGAAAGCCACATGTACATTCGTTAAAATATAAGACCCTTTTTATTGTTTTGAAAGTATGCCGATATGCCGTATTGTTTTATGATTTCATGGTATATCTTTGTCCATACAGAAACCATAAGGGACTTTATCTGTGTTGGAATATTAGGATAAAGATGCCATTAATTCGGCACGCCAATGATTGTTCCACGCATCTTCGATAGTATTCGAATAGTTCGTTATGCGATAATAATCGTTTTGGTCGTGATGATAGATAAAGCAATTATCAACACCTTCTATTATCCATTGTAATATGTCAGCCTCGTTTCGGTCTAACTCTTTTGCCGAAACGAAGTTGATAAGATACTGCAATTTGTCTGTATCGAAATAATTTTCTTCGAACAACTGATAGCAAAATGTATCGTCAATATCATCGTTCTTGTTTTTTGCAAGAAGATTATCGGCAGATATACCCCCTGCTTTCACTTCTTTTGATTGCTTTTTATCCATTTATTTTGCTATCTTTTGTATGGTTGTTATGTTGCTTTTATGAAATCAGAAAAACCATTGTTACTACTGATTGTAAGCGTTTAATCGGGCAAGGTAGAATTTTTTAAAGTCAGTCCACCTATAATAAAAAGGTGTAGACGTGGCAGGTAATGGCATCGTAGCTTCTTCCTCGTTTAGTAATGCCTTCACCAGCATGTCAGCTTTCGGATTTTTCGGGTTTCTATAAAAAACGAGTTGTATATTTGCTGGCATTGATAAACGGACAAATGCTGCACTGCATTTATCCCGAGTAAAAACTTTGCAGCCTTGTTCCGTTGTGCAAAGATAAACATTTTTGACTAATATCGGCTATTTGTCGTTGTCGAAATATAAATACTCGCACGTTTAAAAATAGCAGAGAAAAAGGAAACAAGAAAGAAAGTCCCCTACCCTAATTCGCCCCTCCAAAGAACTATAATAACAAAATAAAAATTTAT
>NZ_GL982513.1:1320253-1326528 GCF_000220255.1 Prevotella pallens ATCC 700821 | reverse complement strand
ATTATATATTATTTTGTTATTATAATCTTGCGGGAGGTTCTACGTTATCATAGAAACAACGTTATTTGAGGAAAGAATATGTACATTCGTCTACATAAAAAAAGAACAAAAAAATACTACAGAGAAATAGTAAATTTGGCTATTGAGGAGACAAAAAACTTAATGGAAATGTCTCCAAAGGTGGCAATATACGCATCAATTTATAATCAGCTGGTCGATATAAAGCAAAACATTATAGAAGAAAATAAAGTTTTCTCCAGATTCGAATTATATAAAAGATATTCTTTGGGAATGATTGCCGTGAAAAATTTTGATGAGAATGCTGATGAATACGCTCAGAAACTAATAGATAGCTACGGAGGTACTTTCGATTATAATAAAATGCCTGAAGAATAACTATACACTATCAAGAAAACACAATTGCCGAACGTAAAAAAATATAATACAACTGCCTAAGTTCAGGCAGTAGTAACCTACACAATATTTCCCATTTCTAAGAAAACGACATTTTTAAAATTGTTATTCTCGCAAAAGTCTTTCACCCTTTCGGTACACAAAAGAAAAGCAGAGTTTTTAAGAGAAAAGAAATCGTAGCTGCTAACTAAATTGGAACTGAAAAACAGTTCATTTCCTTGTTCTCTTGGAATAACTATTCCTCCCCTTATCTCAGCAATTTCGCTTAAATTAACGATACCTCTTTCGTCTCTTTCTACTGCATTTTGAGGAAGGCTATCGAAACTTATCAGACTATAAAAAGCAGTTAGGGGAATCTCTTCTTTTGGCAACCATTTTAAACGTTTGATATTTCTTGCTTTTGGTTCTTTCTGCGTTTTATTGTAGCGCAAATCTATACCTTTCAGTTCTTTAAAATTTTCTTTTAATAGTTCAAATACTGATGTTTTACAAACATTTATAGCACCACAAAACACAAAATCACCGATTTTATTTCCACGCTGCACCAGTCGTCCCACAAAACGTCTAAAACATCAACTTCTTTTATGTATTGTTCATTACTTGGGCGAAGAAGTGCGAAACCATATTTTCCACATAACTCGTTATACAATATATTTTCATTTTCTAAACTTCGGTTTATATACAATAAATTCTGATAGCAAATATGGAAAGATAAATTTAGACGAACAAGAAATAATAAGACTTTCTATTTAGCTTAACATGTCGTTAAAATAAGTTTACAAACAAATATTCATCTGTGCTTAATAGTGTCTTTCCACATTTAAGTACAGATATTATAAAATTCTTATCATTTTAATACCTTTTCAGCATTGGCGATAAAAGGAAGTTATTAAGGACAGAATTATGTATATTTGCTCACATTAAACAAATTTACTTGTTCAAAACAAGCAAGATAAGAAAAAAATAAGCATTAAGTTGTCTTTCTTTATAAAAAGATGTAACTTTGTAGGACACAATAAAAAGCATTTACTAAATCTTATAAATTATGGAAGAGAATTATTTTGCCCCATCAGAGTTGATTATTAACGAAGATGGAAGTATTTTCCACCTTCATTTAAAACCACATGAGCTGGCAGACAAAGTTATTCTAGTGGGCGATCCTGGAAGAGTTGCCTTAGTAGCATCACATTTTGATGGCGTAGAATGTGAAGTGAACAATAGAGAATTCAGAACCATAACGGGTAATTTCAAAAATAAACGAATAACCATTGTAAGTACAGGTATAGGATGCGACAATATAGATATTGTCCTTAACGAACTAGATGCATTAGCTAATATAGATTTTGAAACAAGAAAAGAAAAAACAAATTTACGACAACTAACCTTGGTTCGTATCGGTACTTGTGGTGGACTCCAAAAAAATACTCCAATAGGAACATTCATTGCATCAAAGAAAAGCATAGGTTTTGATGGATTGCTTAATTATTATGCAAAACGTGAAGAGTTAGATATTACGTTCGAGAATGAATTTAAAAAGCAAGTAAATTGGAATCCACAATTAGGAAATCCATACGTGGCTGATGCCGATATGAAATTGTTAGAACAGATTGCACAAGATGATATGGTGCGTGGTATTACCATATCTTGTGGAGGTTTTTTTGGACCACAAGGAAGACGATTACGCATACCATTGGCAGATCCACAATTAAACGAGAAAATAGTAAAGTTTGAATATAATGGAGATAGAATAACAAACTTTGAGATGGAAAGTAGTGCATTAGCTGGTCTTGCGCAACATTTGGGACATAAAGCTTTAACATGTTGTATGGTAATTGCCAATCGCCGACAGAAAGAAGCTAACTCTGGCTATAAAAATACAATAGATGGTTTAATAAAGAAGGTACTTGAAAGAATATAATCTTGATACTTCATAAACGAAACAACGTAAGGGTTTATAGACAATATAGTATATTTACATAACTTCTACTTTTAATTATATAATGCAAGTATATAATAATCCGCTAAACTCTAATGATACTATTTGTGCAGTAGCAACACGACCAGGAGGTGCAATAGGAATAATCAGGGTTTCGGGAAACGATGCTATCCGAATAGTTGATTCCATATTCTCACGAAGAATATTAGATGCTCCAGCCAATTCTTTACATTATGGCGAAATACTAAACGAAATACAAGAAACCATTGATGAAGTTGTTGTGTCTATTTGGCGAGCACCTCATTCATATACAGGTGAAAATTCTGTAGAAATATCGTGTCATGGTTCTGCATATATAATGGAAGAAGTGCTTCATAGACTTATAGAATGCAATTGCCGACAAGCAAAACCAGGAGAATATACCCAACGAGCTTATTTAAATGGGAAGATGGATTTATCGCAAACTGAAGCTGTGGCAGACCTTATTGCATCTACTAATAAGGCTTCGTATAAGTTAGCTTTATCACAACTTAAAGGACATTTCTCATCAGAACTTTCTGTATTGCGTCAGCAACTACTTAAAATAAACTCATTATTGGAATTAGAACTCGATTTCTCGGACCATGAAGAATTAGAATTTGCTGATAGAACAGAATTAATAACACTTGCTGAGGAAATAGACAACAAAGTTGTAAAACTCGCACATTCGTTTAAAGTAGGACAAGCTCTTAAAACAGGTATTCCAGTTGCTATTATTGGTAAGACGAATGTAGGAAAATCTACTTTACTTAACTGTTTACTTCACGACAATCGTGCTATTGTAAGCGATATTCATGGAACTACTCGCGATATAATAGAAGATACTATTGCTATCAATGGTGTAGATTTCCATTTTATTGATACCGCAGGAATACGTAAAACAACCGACCAAGTAGAACAATTAGGAATAGAACGAACATACGCCACACTTAAAAAGGCACAAATTGTATTGTGGGTTGTAGACAAACTTCCTACTAATGGTGAAGAAGAGGAGATATTTACTCAATGTATTGATAAACATTTAATTCTTGTACATAATAAGGTAGACAACCTAACAGAAACTATAATAAAGGAAAAACATTGGGGAGACTTCTATTATTGTGAAATTGAAATATCGGGCAAGTATAACTTAGGTATTGATCGGCTTGAGAAATTAATATATAAGGTTGCCGATTTACCTGAAATCTCTGAAAATACAACAATTGTAATGAATGCCCGACATTATGATGCACTTACTCGTGCGCACATATCATTACAACGAGTAAAAGAAGCTTTAAATATGAATCTTAGTGGCGACCTAATATCTGAAGATTTGAAAGAAACTATCTCGATACTTGCAGAGATTACAGGCGACCAAATAACATCGCAAGAAACATTACACAATATATTTAGACACTTCTGTATCGGAAAATAAAAATAATATAACTATTCGCCTTTCGCATACATTTCATTTGTAGTTGATTTCTATTTTCTGAAATTCAATTTATATGATAAAAGTGTGTATGATACTTGTAACTCTCTAATAGTATTATCCACTATATAATAGGAACTTTATTGCCTTTGTTGGGTTAAAACGAGTCTAAACATTTGCGTGTATGGGTGTAAAGTAACAAAAAGTTTCATTAGAAAATTCATCTATATAATTCTTGATTGATATAGTTGTTCTACGAATTGTTTATTTCTAACATTTATGATAATTCCATACACAATTTACAGATATAAGTTTTTTTAATGACCATACAATCATACTTTTAAAATTTATTTTGTAAATTTGCAAACATTATAAGATATTCTAAAAAAGAAAAAAGATGAAAACTGTTTATGATTTTACTGTAAAAGACAGAAAAGGTAATGACATTTCTTTAAAAGCATTTGCTAATGAGGTTTTGTTAATTGTTAATACAGCTACAAAGTGTGGATTCACACCAACATACGAAGAACTTGAAGCTACTTATAAAAAATATCATTCACAAGGTTTTGAAGTTCTTGACTTTCCATGCAACCAATTTGGACAACAAGCTCCTGGTACAGATGAAAGTATCCACGAATTTTGTAAACTTACATACGGAACGGAATTTCCACGTTTTAAAAAGATAAAAGTAAATGGTGAAGATGCAGACCCACTTTACAAATTCTTGAAACAACAGAAAGGTTTTGCAGGTTGGGACGAGGGACACAAACTTACTCCGATACTTGACAAAATGCTATCTGAAGCAGATCCTAACTACAAAGAGAATCCAGACATTAAGTGGAATTTTACAAAATTCTTAATAAATAAGAAAGGACAAGTAGTTGCTCGTTTTGAGCCTACCGAAAAAATTGAAAATATCAATAAAGAAATAGAGAAATTACTCGCAGAATAAATTTTATGCACAAAATAAAAGATAGGAAGAAAACTCCTTATTAGAGTATTCTTCCTATTTTTTGTTTCTTATCAACACTAAACCTACAAAAGTAAACAAGCCATTGAGCATTAATAATTCATATCCAAACTTATAATTCCACAACCATAAAGCTACATTATCTAACAAGAAGCAAAACAATGGACTTGCTATAGCAATATATGGTACTAAGTTATCATTAATATGGCGTTGAATTAATAAAGCATACGCAAATAATCCAAGAATTGGACCATAAGTATAAGAACACAAGATATAAACTGCATTAATTAGACTGGTAGAATTTAAAACTTTAAATATCAGAATAAATAAAATAAATACTATTGAAATTCCTATATGCACATATTTACGTAATTGTTCGTTTTGGGGTTGTTCACAAATATCAACACAAACGCTGGTTGTAAGTGAAGTTAATGCCGAATCGGCACTTGAGAAGCATGCTGCAACTACACCTATTGTAAATAAAACTTCTACTCCACTGCCTAAAATTCCATTAGCAATAGGGTATAACATTAATTCATCGGGAGAAGTTGGCAAAGGAATATTTTTATGTTGAAAGAATGTTATAAGCAATATACCCAATCCCATAAATAATATATTCGTTGGTAAAAAGGCAAATCCATAAGAGCACATATCTTTTTGTGCATCTTTTAAGGACTTACATGTTAAATTCTTCTGCATCATATCCTGATCTAATCCAGTCATAACAACAACAATAAACACACCACTTAAGAATTGTTTCCAGAAGTTTTGTGTAGAAATCCAATCGTCCCAAACAAACATTTGCGAATGTCTATCATTTATAATTACGTTTAAGGCTTCTGTAAAGTTCATATCCAGTGCTCCTATAACCTTATATATAATGAAGAACAAGGTTAAAAACATACACAATGTTTGAAAAGAATCGGTAAATACGAGTGTCCTTATTCCACCTTTTCGTGTATAGAGCCAAATTAATAATACTAACACAACAACTGTAAGTGGAAAAGGAACATTATAATTATCAAGAACAAACCGTTGTAGTATCATACAAACAACATAGAATTTTATAGCAGCTCCTGACATCTTAGACAATATAAAGAAGGAAGCACCTATTTTGTAACTTCGTTCTCCTAATCGTTCTTTCAGAAATGAGTATATTGTTATTAAATTTAAGCGATAATAAATTGGTAATAGAACTAAAGCCACCAATATATAACCAAAAATAAAGCCTATGCAAGTTTGAGTATAGCTCATATTTTGTTCTATCACCATTCCTGGAACACTAACAAAAGTAACTCCAGAGATACTTGCACCTATCATACCAAATGCAACAAAATACCAAGGAGACTGCTGAGCAGCTCTAAAGAACAATTCGTTATTACTATTCTTAATTGTTAGTTTACTTATAAGCAAGAGTAAACTGAAATAGACAAAAATAGTCCCTATAATAATCATATAAGTAAAAAAAAGAAAAAAGTTATGATTTTAGTCTATATATATAAATT
>NZ_GL982513.1:1316499-1319938 GCF_000220255.1 Prevotella pallens ATCC 700821 | reverse complement strand
ATATATATAAATTCTTTTTTGTACTTTTGCTAACACATTTCATTTATGCTTTATAAATTAAGCAAAGAATATTTGTAAAAATAATAAAGATATAAAACTAATACGGTGATACACAATGCAGCTCGTTCAAAGTATTTATTACTTTCACGAGCTCTTTTTTTTATTTCCTCACAACTCATTACTTGCTTGTAAAGCTGCTCCAATGGCAGTACAATATTCTGAATATTTAGGAATAAGAAAATTAACATTGTAAAGTCGTTCCATCATAGGGAAGAGAATTTTACATTGAGGCAAACGCGAAAGATTTCCTATCATAACAAAATTTTTAATCCCACTATTCAGCGCACTTAAAATTGAAGCAGAGCCTATAGATTGCAATACCAAACATATTAATCCTAAGGCTACATCTTCAATTTTTGCATTGCCATGTGCATTCGCAAACAACGATGCAGTAGCATTCATTGGTAATCCAGGAAGCGGTTTCGAAGAAATATCACTTATTTGTAAATTTATATTCCCTATATTTCCTTTCTTCGCTAAATCAGATATTTGATGAATATCATCAGTATTCAATAATAAACGAGAAAGTCCATTCAGTGTTCCACCTCCAATACCAATTCCTCCAATATGACGAATATTATCCCCGTCACACAATACAAGCGAAGTTCCTGTACCCATTGAAACAACAATCATTCTATCAAGATTAGATTCAAATTGAGCACCTAAACCATCTGCTAAAAACTCATCAGCCTTTTCTGTAGGTAAACCATAAACAGGTTTGTCTATATAAGCAGAACCTACACCTGTTAGCATAACTTTTCCAACATCATTTAAATCTATCTTATTATCGTATAGATACTTTCCAAAAGCACCGTAAAGAGAGGTTACAGGGTCAGTAGCTTTTATACGCAAAGGACGCACTACTTCATTATTCTTTATTCCAACTATTTTTGTTGTGGATATTCCCACATCAATTCCAATAGCAATTTTCATAACACCTTATATATTATTAAGCAAAGGTAAATATATTATTACTGGGCAAAGGTACAAAAAAGTAGATTGTTAAACACCTTATGAAAGAGTTTTTTCCAAAAAAAGCGAAAAACATTTCTCTATTTATCTGAAAATGAGTATTTTTGCACTCCGTTATGATGAGATAACAAGATAAGTATAAATTAATAGACAAACAGAACAAATGACAAAGGCAGATATCATCAATGAGATTGCGTCTTCTACTGGCATATCAAAGAAAGATGTGTCGGCAGTTGTGGAATCTTTTATGGATGCTATAAAAGGTAGCTTATTGGAGAATAAAGAGAATGTTTATCTCCGTGGTTTTGGAAGCTTCATTATAAAGCATCGCGCAGAGAAAACAGCACGAAATATTTCAAAGAATACAACAATCACTATCCCTGCACATAACTTCCCCAGTTTTAAACCGGCGAAGACATTTATTGAGGATATGAAAAATAAAAAAAACGATACAAACAATTTAAACATTTAAAGCTATGCCAAACGGAAAAAAGAAAAAAGGACACAAAATGGCTACGCACAAGCGTAAGAAGAGATTAAGAAAGAATAGACATAAGAGCAAGTAAGCCATTACGGCCCGAAGATTTTATGTAATCTTTCAATAGAACGGGGCATGTCTACGCATTAAAAACTCCTGTGTTTCTGGAGGCGGAGACACGTCTCGCTTCTTTAAATAAGCATCTTATAGATTGCTTATAAAATAGAGGAAAATGACAAGCGAAATAATAATTGATGCCCAACCGAAAGAGATTTCGATCGCATTACTTGAGGATAAACGATTGGTTGAATACCAATGCGAGCCAAGAGAAGCCAATTTCTCTGTTGGAAACATCTACATTGCGAAAGTAAAAAAACTTATGCCGGGTCTTAATGCCTGTTTCGTAGATGTTGGTTATGAACGCGATGCATTTCTTCATTATCTTGATTTAGGAAGTCAGTTCAACTCCTTTGCAAAATATCTCAAACAGGTACAAAGCGATAGAAAAAAACTTTATCCTATTCAGAAAGCAAGTAAACAACCCGACTTACAAAAGGATAGCAGTATTCAAAATATACTTCAAGTAGGTCAGGAAGTAATGGTACAAATAGTAAAAGAGCCAATTTCTACAAAAGGACCACGTTTAACAGGAGATATATCCTTTGCAGGACGCTATATTGTACTAATCCCATTCAGCGATAAAGTAAATGTTTCTACAAAAATAAAAAGTGGAGAAGAGCGTGCTCGGTTAAAGCAACTTATACAAAGCATTCGCCCAAAAAATTTTGGGGTAATTGTTCGTACAGTTGCGCAAGGAAAAAGAGTTGCAGAACTCGATGCAGAGATGAAACTTTTGTATGGAAGATGGCAAGATGCTATAACAAAAGTACAGAAAATTCAAGAACGACCACAACTTATCTTTGAAGAAAAAGGGCGTGCAGTTGGTATGCTTCGCGACCTTTTTAACCCTACATACGAGAATATTTATGTAAATGACGAAGAGATATGTAACGCTGTAAAAAACTATATTACTCTTATTGCTCCTGAAAAAGCAAATATAGTAAAGAAGTATACAGGAAAAGTCCCTATCTTCGATAATTTTAATGTAACTAAACAAATAAAATCGAGTTTTGGGAAGACTATAAATTACGGACACGGCTGTTACATTATTGTTGAACATACGGAAGCTATGCACGTTGTTGACGTAAATAGTGGGAATAGAACAAAAGAAAAAGAACAAGAACAAAATGCTCTCGACACAAATCTTGGAGCAGCCGACGAAATAGCTCGACAACTCCGATTAAGGGATATGGGAGGTATTATTGTTATTGACTTTATTGATATGAACTTAGCAGAAGACCGTCAAATGCTTTATGAGCGTATGTGCAAAGCGATGCAAAAGGATCGTGCGCGACATAACATTTTACCATTAAGTAAATTCGGTCTAATGCAAATAACACGCCAAAGAGTTCGTCCAGCAATGGATGTTGATGTTGCTGAAGACTGTCCAACTTGTTTTGGAACAGGCAAAATACGTTCAAGTTTACTTTTTACCGACTTGCTTGAACGAAAAATTGAGCAACTCGTAACAAAGGTTGGTATAAAGAAGTTCTATCTACACGTACACCCATACGTTGCTGCTTACATTAATAAGGGTCTAGTTTCCATTAAGATGAGGTGGCAATTAAAATATGGATTAGGAATTAGAATTGTCCCTTCACAAAAATTAGCTTTTATGCAATACGAGTTTTACGACAGCAAACGTCAATTTATTGATATGAAGGATAAGAATGACAAGCTGTAATAGCTCGTTACGAACTACTTACAATTATAAAAAGATAATGAAAGAACTATAAGAAGAGATGTTGCATCGATATGATGCAACATCTTTTTTATTTCAACAATTATAAATCTTATCACTTTTTAGGC
>NZ_GL982513.1:1314120-1315466 GCF_000220255.1 Prevotella pallens ATCC 700821 | reverse complement strand
CCACTTTTTATGTTCAGTGTAAAGACGATATCTCTTATTAAATATACTAT
Organism: Prevotella pallens ATCC 700821; assembly: GCF_000220255.1. Taxonomy (GTDB): domain Bacteria; phylum Bacteroidota; class Bacteroidia; order Bacteroidales; family Bacteroidaceae; genus Prevotella; species Prevotella pallens. The sequence goes on along the minus strand of NZ_GL982513.1, from coordinate 1,315,416 downwards.
ATATTGAGATATTAAAAAAATGAATACCTGAGGTTCTTACACATATTAGCATAATATTAAATCGCTTATATACATCATTTTGAAACGATAATATAAGGTATTATAAATATAAGTGAAGAACTAATTCTTTTACAACATAAGGGTCTTATTCTATTCCGTGTTCAGTTAATGCTTTCGCATACTTCGCAGCATTTACAGAATGTTCTTCGTAAGTTTCGGCAAAGTTGTGTGTTCCACTGAAGTCTTCTTTAGCACACATATATAAATAATTATGATGCACGTAGTTTAAAACAGCTTCAATAGCCGCAACACTTGGAATACGAATAGGACCAGGAGGAAGTCCTTTGTATTTATACGTATTATAAGGGCTATCATAGCTTAACCATTTATGGTAAATACGATGAGCTTCAAATTTACCAAGCGCAAACTTTACTGTTGGGTCAGCTTGTAAAGGCATATTCTTTCGTAGTCGATTAATATACATACCCGCAATCTTAGGCATTTCGCCTTCGTTAGAAGTTTCTTCATCTACAATACTTGCAAGTGTCATAACTTCTTCTTTATTTAATCCATCACTCTCAGCTTTCTTTGTACGATCGAAATCCCAAAATTTCTTGTTTTCTTTATACATTTTCTCCAAGAAATCAGAAACAGAAGTATTCCAGTAAAAGTCATAAGTGTTTGGAATAAACATTGCAATAATATTTTTTGGAGTATAACCATATTTTTTGCAAGTTGTTTCTGAAGTTAACGAATCTATCAATTCTTTTCTTGAAAACATTAGTTTTCCACTTACATCGGTAGCTAAGTCTCCAAGTGTACGAACAGAACGAATAGTTAGTGAAATAGAAGCTTGCTTTCCATTTCTAAAATTGCGAAATGTCATTAATGCGCCCGAATTATCTATTGTGTATTTTCCTGGACGAATATGGTTTTTGTACGAAAACAAATTAGCAAGTAGTTTGAAAGTCCAAAAACTGTGTTTCGTTGATACTTTCTCTAATTTGTAATAAACAGAGTCAATGTTATCGTTATGATCAATAAATACATATCTTGTTTTTCCATTATTCGACATAGAAGAAAAACAAAAGAAACAAATAGCTAAAGCACAAATAACAATAATGCCACTGACTATCTTTATTTTTTTTCGGTTATTCTTATTATGTTTTGATTTTGTCATACTAATATATATTATTATAATGTGTGCAAAGGTAAACATTTTGAATGGAATTTAATATTGATAGTCCCATAAATATATATGGTCTCATTATTTTTACACAAACTTTAAATATATAT
>NZ_GL982513.1:1312186-1313831 GCF_000220255.1 Prevotella pallens ATCC 700821 | reverse complement strand
AATCAATTAATAAACACAGTACCTTTGTCTCACCAATTATAATGAGGTAAGATAGAACGGGAATATACACAAAAATCAAAGTGTACGGTAAATTATGAATAAGAAAACGATTTGGACAATTGCAATTATAATGGGGCTTTCGTTTCTTGCCCTTCTTTTGCTCCAGCTCAATTACATTGAAGAAATGGCAGAGATGAAGAAAGAGCAATTCGATGAATCGGTTAATCGTGCCCTTTATCAAGCATCTCGTAATATGGAACTTAATGAAACATTACGGTTCTTAGAAAAAGATGTGAATAATAATGAACTGAAGAATATAAAATATAGTTCTTCCCAACAAAAAGGAGATGCCACAAAAGGAGAGAGGAAAGCAAAGACAGCTGATACAGAATCTTCTTATTCCTCATTCGAAATGAAATTAACACAAAGCAATCCCTCTTTACGAACAAAAGCAACAATCTTGCGTAATGATACTGGGACTATTTCTGCAACTAAACGTAGAATGCAAGAAGTTGTACGAAATCGCTATGTGTATCAAAAGGCTCTACTCGAAGAGGTTGTTTACAATATATTGTATTCTGCATCAGATAAACCATTGAACGAACGGATTAATTTTAAGATGCTCGATCAAGATTTAAAAGCAGAGATGATGAACAATGGAATTAATATCCCCTATCATTTCTCTGTTTACACGCAAGATGGGCGTGAAGTTTACAGATGTCCTGACTATATTAACGATGGAGAAAGTAATAGCTATTCACAAGTTCTTTTTCGAAACGACCCTCCAAATAGAATGGGTGTAGTAAAAGTACATTTCCCAGATATGAATAGTTATATTTTCTCAAGTGTACGTTTTATGATACCGTCTATCATCTTTACAATGGTGTTGCTGATAACGTTTATATTTACAATCGTCATTATATTCCGACAGAAAAAATATTCAGAGATTAAGAATGACTTCATAAATAATATGACGCATGAACTAAAGACACCAATTGCAAGTATATCTTTAGCTGCACAGATGATGAACGATAAAGGATTAGTAAAATCACCTAAAATGATAGAACATCTGGGCGGAGTTATAACAGACGAAACAAAACGACTACGGTTCTTAGTTGAAAAGGTTCTCCAAATGAGTATGTACGACAGCAAAAAGGCTGTATTGAAAAAGAAATATGTAGACTTAAACGAGATGGTAGAAACTATAGCTCATTCGTTTACTTTACGCGTAGAACATACGGGAGGTAGAGTATATACAGAAATAGACGCAATAGATTCTAAAATGTATGTAGACGAAATGCACTTCCAAAATATTATATTTAACCTGTTAGATAATGCCGTTAAATATGCCAAGGTAGATCAACCATTAAATGTGTATTTAAAAACTTGGAATACAAACAATCATCTCTATTTAACAATACGAGATACGGGACAGGGTATAAAAAAAGAAAACTTAAAGAAAATCTTCGAAAAATTCTATCGTGTACATACAGGAAATTTACACGATGTAAAGGGATTTGGATTAGGATTAGCTTATGTTAAAAGAATGATAGATTTACACGAAGGCGAAATTAAAGTAGACAGTGAATATGGAAAAGGAACGAAATTTACAATTATATTGCCAGTGTTATTAGATAAATAGAAA
>NZ_GL982513.1:1272682-1312136 GCF_000220255.1 Prevotella pallens ATCC 700821 | reverse complement strand
ATATTGCCAGTGTTATTAGATAAATAGAAAACAATAATAATTTATAAAAAAGAAACAATATGGAAGAAAAATTCAAAATTTTTATTGTGTGAAGACGATGAAAATCTCGGAACACTGTTAAGTGAGTATTTACAAGCAAAGGGCTATCAAGCTGATTTGTGCCCTGATGGAGAAGTGGGATATAAAACCTTCTTAAAAAACAAGTACGACATTTGTGTTCTTGATGTAATGATGCCGAAAAAAGACGGATTTACATTAGCACAAGAAATACGTCAATCAAATGCAGAAATTCCAATAATATTCTTGACAGCTAAACAGCTTAAGGAAGATATTCTTGCAGGATTTAAGATTGGAGCAGACGATTATATTACTAAGCCTTTCTCTATGGAAGAACTAGTGTTCCGTATTGAGGCTATTCTACGTCGTGTACGAGGAAAGAAAACAAAAGAATCAACTCTCTATCAAATTGGGCGTTTTAGTTTTGATACACAAAAGCAACTTCTTACACTTGATAATGATCCTGAAAAAGCTACGAAACTAACAACAAAAGAAAATGAGTTGTTGGCTTTGCTTTGCGCACACTCTAATGAAATATTGCAGCGCGATTATGCTTTAAAAACTATTTGGATTGATGATAATTACTTTAATGCACGATCTATGGATGTTTATATCACTAAATTACGTAAACATTTGAAGGCTGACGACCAAATAGAAATCATAAATATTCATGGCAAAGGATATAAACTTATAGTACCAGACGAAGAGTAGAATAAGCAAGAGCTCAATGACGTGTGTTCATTGAGCTCTTTTTTTATAATAGAAAAGAGATGGACACACTATGGAAAGAAAACGTATGTAATAACTTCCATCTTTCTATAAGAAAATATCGAAAATATATTGTTGTTCAAAAACTTATAATATAACTTAAAAGAAAACATTTAAGGATAAAAGAATTTATAATCACCACACCTGAATAAATGTTGTTCAGTTATTATAATACAAAATCACAAAGGCCGTCAATTGTTATGATATCAAATTCGCAACTGAGAGATATCTGAAACAAGCATAATAGATATCTGAGACAAGCGTGCCAGATATCTAAAATAAAAGTACTAACATTTACTAGCTTTTTCTAGAATATTGAGATATCTTATTTAAATTGTGAGTAAACAGTAAACACCGTTTTATAATCTCCCAATCTATTTTCTACAGATCCTCTCTCCCGCCATAATACTATATTATATATGTATATGACATTATGAATTCTTTTGAGATTTCACATAAACAATTGTACCTCCAATAACCAATATTAATCCGCCAAAAAGCAGTATATTCCCTTTTATATGAAACAGAATATGAATAGTGAAAAATACAATTCCCACAACTATACTAAAAAGCCCTATATATGTAATATATTTACCCATTAGTTGCAAAAGTATAAAAAATATTTGGTTATCTCACAAAAGAATCGTAATTTTGCATCGCATTTCTAAGTGGAGTGCATAATTTTTAATTAATATTCAATAAAAGTAGTATGAATCAATACGAAACCGTTTTCATTTTGACTCCCGTTTTGTCTGATGAACAGATGAAGGAAGCGGTCGCTAAATTCAAAAATCTGCTCATAGAAAATGGAGCTGATATTTTGAATGAAGAGATTTGGGGTCTCAAAAAGTTAGCTTACAACATTCAGAAGAAATCATCTGGTTTCTATGCAATGTTGGAGTTTAATGCTGAACCTTCAGTTGTAAAGACACTCGAAACAGGCTTCCGCCGTGACGAGAAAGTTATTCGTTTTATCACCATAAAGCAAGATAAATATTCAGCAGCGTATGCTGAAAAACGTCGTGCAAAGTGGGCAGCAGTAAAGGAGGCATAATTATGGCAGAACAGAAGAAGACAGAAATCCGCTATTTGACCGCTCCATCAATCGACACAAAGAAAAAGAAGTATTGTCGCTTTAAGAAGAGTGGTATAAAATACATCGATTATAAAGACGGTGAGTTCCTTAAGAAATTCTTAAATGAACAAGGAAAAATACTTCCACGTCGTATAACAGGTACATCTTTGAAGTATCAGCGTCGTGTAGCACAAGCTGTTAAGCGTGCTCGTCAGATAGCTTTGCTTCCATACGTAACCGATTTGATGAAATAAAAAGGAGGCTAAAGATGGAAATCATACTTAAAGAAGATATTATCGGACTTGGCTACAAGAATGATATTGTGAATGTAAAAGGTGGTTATGGTCGTAATTATCTTATTCCAACAGGAAAAGGCGTAATTGCATCATCTTCTGCAAAAAAACAATTAGCAGAGAACCTGAAACAACAAGCAGCTAAAATTGCTGCAAAGAAGGCTGACGCAGAAAAACGTGCAGCACAGCTTGAAGGTGTTGAATTAGTAATAGCTGCTAAAGTTTCTACAACAGGTGTAACTTATGGTTCTGTAAATACTGCAACTGTAGCTGAAGAATTAGCGAAAAAGGGTATAGAAGTTGATCGTAAGATTATCACTATGCGCGACATAAAGAAAGTTGGAACCTTTGAGGCTACAATTCATTTCTTTAAAGATGTAGAGATAAAATTACCTGTAATTGTTGTTGCAGAAAATCAACCAGAGCCTAAGGCTGAAAAAACAGAAGAAACTGTAGAGACTCCTACCGAAGAAATTGATGTTGTGGAAGGAGAAACAGTAACAGTTGAATAATATATATATTCAAAAGAGAATTTATATAGATTTATTAAACACATTATAGCATAATCCCTTTCATCTTTATAGATGTGAGGGATTTTCTTTTCTATGAAAAAAATAGTACTAACAGGAGGTCCTTGTGCTGGTAAAACCACTGCTTTAGTTAAAATAATGGAACACTTCTCTAGCATTGGATATAAGGTGTTCATTATACCAGAGTTACCTACTCTATTCTTACAAGCAGGAATGGATTATCTCACAGATAATAAAGATTTATTTTACGAAGGCGAAAAAGCAACCTTAGAGATGCAAATAGCTTTAGAAGATAAATTCTTACAAATGGCAAAGAGTGTCAAGCAACCAGTTCTTATCGTTTGCGATCGAGGAACAATGGATATCTCTGCCTATATGAATCCAGTACTCTGGAATCAAATAATATCCGATGCAAAGATGAATAACGAGATGTTGCGTTCTCGTTATGATGCAGTTTTACATCTTGTAAGTGCAGCAGATGGTGCTGAACAATTTTATACAACTGCTACAAACAATAAACGAACAGAGGGCATTGAATTAGCACGTATACTTGATAAGAAAGTCATTCAGGCATGGTCAGAACATCCACATCTACGTGTAATAAATAACCATGAAGATTTTGAAACCAAGCTAGAAAGAGTATTACAGGAAATTTCTGATGTTTTAGAAATTCCACGTCAGGCAGTTGAAGAAAGAAAGTATATTATACGACTGAAAGATAATATTCCCGAGGCAATAGTAAGTGAAATAACACAAACTTATTTAACATCTGAGCCGTATAGTGAGGTTCGATTGAGACGGCGAATTTTAAATGGACTTACTGTAAATGTTCATACCACAAAAAAGATCCTATCTAATAATGAGCAAGTTGAAACCGAACGACAAATTGATAATAACCTATATGAATCATTACTTCGGCAAGCAGATCCGTATAGACAACCTATACATAAAATGCGAGAAACATTCATTTGGAAAGGACAATTCTTTGAATTAGACACCTTCATAGATCCATATAAAGGTTTACAAATACTAGAGACGAAGGGAATACTCAAACATGAAGATATCATTTTTCCTCCCTTCATCGAAATAATTGAAGATATAACAGGAATCACAAAGTATTATAATTATAATTTAGCTCTAAAGAAATAATTCTATCCTCACAACAGATTCATACAGATATCACAAATAAAATAGAACAAAAATTTGGTCAATTATAGCAAAAGCAGTATCTTTGCAGGCGTTTAATAATATAAAACTATATTATAGTTGATGAAAAATGACAAAATGAAGTTTCAGTATCGTGTGAATGAACAAATTCATGCACGAGAAGTGCGTGTGGTAAATGAAGGTAATGCAGAAGTGATGTCTACTCGTCAAGCATTGGACATTGCTCGCAAAGAGGGTGTAGACCTAGTCGAAATATCCCCGAATGCACAACCTCCAGTTTGCCGTATCATCGACTATTCTAAATTTCTTTACCAGCAAAAGAAACATCAGAAAGAGATGAAGCAAAAGCAGGTAAAGCAAGATATAAAAGAAATACGTTTCGGACCACAGACTGATGAACACGATTATCAGTTTAAATTAAAACATGCACAAGAATTCCTTAATGAAGGAAATAAAGTAAGAGCATACGTTTTCTTTCGTGGTCGTTCTATCCTATTTAAAGAACAAGGTGAAGTTTTACTGTTACGTTTTGCTAATGATCTAGAAGAACTAGCAAAAGTAGAACAGTTGCCGAAGCTCGAAGGGAAGAAAATGTTTCTCTACCTTTCTCCTAAAAAAAGCCGGTGTTACTAAAAAGAGCCAGCAACGTAGAGATCGTGAAGAAGCAGCAGATGCAGCCAAAAGGAATGAGGCTGCCAAAAGTTCAGATAAAGAAGGTAAGGAGAATATAGACAATGGACTTTTTGCAAATGCAAAAAATGGTTCTGTTGCACTCGATAAACTTAAGAATGAATAAAAGATTAAACGTGTCTTTTAAAAAGAACTGATAATACCTGTGCGTAACGTCTTGGTAATACGTTGCCACAGATGAATATAAATAATAATTTTAACAATTTAGAAAAATGCCAAAGCAAAAAACAAACTCTGGAGCAAAAAAGAGATTTAGCTTCACAGGTACAGGTAAGATAAAGCGTAATCGTGCTTACCACAGTCACATTCTGACTAAGAAAACAAAGAAACAAAAGAGAAATCTTGTTCACAGTGCAATTGTGGATAATAGCAACATGAAACAGGTGAGAGACTTGTTAAATCTGCGTTAATAAACATTAGTCTAACAATTTAAAAGGAAAGAAAAACTATGCCAAGATCAGTAAATCATGTTGCTTCAAAAGCAAGAAGAACAAGAATTCTCAAAAAGACAAAGGGATATTATGGTGCCCGTAAAAATGTTTGGACAGTTGCAAAAAATACTTACGAGAAAGGTTTAACCTATGCCTACCGTGATCGTCGAAATAAAAAGCGCACATTCCGTGCACTTTGGATTCAACGAATCAATGCAGCTGCTCGTCTTTACGATATGAGTTATAGTCAGTTGATGGGTGCATTACATAAAGCTAATATAGAGATTAATCGTAAGGTCCTCGCTGACCTTGCAGCAAATAACCCAGAAGCATTTAAGGCTATTGTTGAAAAAGTAAAGTAATTAAAATTTAAGATTAATAGGAAAAGGTTGTAATTCAAGAGATTTACAACCTTTTTTGTGTTAACTATGTATCTACATTATTTATACCCTACTATAAATCTTAGAAAATGGAAATAGGTGCAATGGATATTTACTAGGTTATTTATTTCGTCTATCAAATGTCTATTACGTCTAAGCCTATATTAATTCATCATTTATGATTTGAAATATAAAATTTACTCATTTTTAGGTATTGGACATATTGAATATTTACTCTATCTTTGCAACCAAAATATCTATTATACAATTTATAGAATTCTAGATGCTATTAAAAAGTAAGAAAATAAAAGTATGGGGGAAACTCCTATGTCTAAAGATGCGTTGTCAGAATTACAGACAACGCATTTTATTTTTGAATAGCTATGAATTATATTCGTTTTTATCTTATCTAAAATATGAATAATATAATAATTAAAAAGAGAGCTTTAACAAACAGAAAATTGTGTTCCAATTCGCAATATAATTGGAAGAAGATCTTCTTGACCATACTTTGTCTATTTTCTATATTAACACTCTCTGCACAAGAAACAGTTATATGCGGACAAGTAACAGATGCCAATACCGGTAGTCCTATTGTTGATGCATGGGTTTCTGTTGCTGCAAATAGTAATGGGATTGCCACCAACGCACAAGGATACTATAAAGTAAGTGTGCAAAAGTTACTAAAAACATCACTAACTGTGAGACACATAGGTTACAAAACAGAAAGAAAAAATATAATCTTATCTGATTCTGTTTGTGTAAACATACAATTAACTCCTACAGAAAATATGTTAGAAGGAGTTACAGTAACTACTCGGAGTGAAATTCGGAAGTTACGCGAATCGGCTATGCCTATATCTGTAATAGGACAACAACAACTACAAGGTACAGCCTCTAATATTAACGACGTACTTGCCAGAACCGTAGGAGTTACAGTGCGAAATACTGGTGGTATGGGAAGTGCATCTCGAATATCTGTTCGTGGATTGGAAGGAAAGCGAATGGGAATCTATATAGACGAAACGCCTATGTCGCAGCTAAGCAACTTCGTGGCATTAAACGATATCCCCACAAATATGATAGAACGAATTGAAGTATATAAAGGTATAGTGCCTTACAAATTCGGTGGTTCGGCATTAGGAGGAGCTGTCAATGTGGTTACAAAGGAATATCCACCCGTTTATTTAGACTTCTCTTACGAAATAGGTTCATTCAATACGCACCAAATATCTACAGTTCTAAAGCGTACTAATCATAAAAGTGGCTTACAATTTGGAATGGGTGGAGTCGTATCATTTGCTAAGAACAACTACAAAATGGCTTTAGCTAATTTGGACGGACGTGTTGTAGAACGAAATCATGATAGTTTTAAGAAGATTATGGGTGGCATATCTATAAAAGCAACTAAGTGGTGGTTCGATGAAATGAAATGGGAGCTTATTCTATTACGAACTAAACAAGAAATACAAGGTATTGATCTCGATATACGTGAGGCTTACAACCATTCTATAAACTATGTTACGGCTTTGACTCTGAAACGTAAGAATTTCTTTTTAGATGGATTGGACCTCGATTTTGATGCAGGATATGTATCTGGTAAATATGGATTATGCGATAAAGCAATGCATCGTTACGATTGGGATGGAAAAACTCTTCCCCCAGTTTCTCCATTTGGAGGTGAACAAAATAACTTTGCATCAGATGGAAACAATAAATCTAACGAGCTGACTGCTAAACTTAATATGGCTTATACTATTGATATGCACCACGCAGTGAACCTAAATATTTACGCAGATCAAAACTCTCTATACCCAAACGACTCTTTAATGGATAAATCGTTGGGATTCCGTGCAAACTTCCCAAGTAAGATGAAAACAATGACCGTAGGACTTTCGTACGATTTGACGTTGTTTAATGGACGTTTTCAAAATGCGTTCACATTGAAAAACTTCTTATTCTCATCTCATTCTCGCAGTATAGATATTTATTCCGTAAAAGAACCTCAACCAGTAAAGATATCTAAAAACTTTTTCGGCTTCAGTGACGCTATGCGCTATAAGTTTTCAAACGATTTAATGATTAAATTTTCATTTAACTCTGAAGTACGCATACCTACTAGCGAAGAACTTATTGGTAATGGTTACTCTATACTTGCCTCACCAGCATTGAAACCAGAACGCACGTCGGGAATAAATCTTGGTATTCTTTATCGCCGTATAAAAACCGATGGTGGACTTATAGAAATAGAACTGAATGGCTTCTATAATCAATTGAAGGATATGATACGCTTTACTCCCGATATGATCCCTACAATGGCACGCTATCGTAACTTTGGCAGTGTACGCACAAGAGGAATAGAATTGGAGGCTAAAGGAGATATCTGTCCTCTACTCTATATCTATGCAAACGGAACCTATCAAGATCTTCGTGATATGCGAAAAACAATTCCAGGAACAGAAGTTGAGAATCCTACACGCAATATGCGCATTCCAAATGTGCCTTACCTATTAGCTAACTTTGGTACCGAAATACACAAAGAAAATATCTTTGGTGGACACGGGCAAAATATTAGATTACTCCTCGATGCTTCATATATACATCAATACTTTTACGACTTTGAAGTTAGTAAGTATCAAGAACGTAAAATTCCAACCTCAATAACAATGGATGCAGCCCTAGAGTATAGCTTTTGCAACGACCGTTGGACAATTACATTAAAATCAAAGAATCTAACTAATCGTCGTACAATGTCCGAATTAAACCGTCCGTTACCTGGACGCTACATAGGAATAAAGATAAGATACCTATTTAAATAATTAATTAATAAAAGATAGAATTATGAGAAACTTAAAAATCATCTTCACAGTCATCACAATGATGGCCTTTGTTTGTTCATGCAACAACAGCGACGAACCTAAACCTAATGGAGTAAATGAGAAACCATTTAAAGGCATAATTTTTACAGCTGGTATCACTAATCCTGAAGGAAACAATGGTAGTGTTTATATGCAATGTCTTCCAGATTTACAACCTGGAAGTTATGACAATACCAACGGTATACCAGTAGGTTTCGGTACAACACCCATTGTAGCTAAATCGGGAAATATCTATGTTCTTCCAGACTATATGGGCAATACAAAAGCCGAATTAATATGTTACAAAATCAATGCTGATAATAAATGGAGCAAAAAAGGAACAATGCCAATACCACCAAAGGCTGCTGCGTGTTGTGTTACCGAACTAAATAACGAGAAAGCATACATTAGCTTACAAGGTTTGGGAACTATACTTGTGTTTAATCCTACTACTATGACACGCATTGGAGAGATTGATTTGAATAGCTTGAAACAAGCGGATACAAATGTTTCTCCAGCATCTATGATTATTAGAGATGGTAAACTTTTTGTTGGACTTAACCAGATGAATGCACAATATATGCCAACACGTAACAATATAGAGTTGGCTGTAATAGACACAAAAACAGATAAAGTGGAAAAGCATATTGTGAACACATCATTAGGTATGAGCTTTGCTACACGTCCAATAGATCCAGGTTCAATCTTTGTAGACGAAAATAACGATATATATATAAATTGTATAGGTTCGTTTGGTTTTATTCCAGGCTTACATGGTGGAATTGCACGTATTAAGAACGGAACTACTGATATTGACCCCGATTATTGTATACGATTAGATAATACTGAAGTAAGAGGATTAACAACAAAATTTGCCGATTTCTTTGCTACTATTTGTTATGGTGGAAACGGAAAAGTATATGCTTATGCGAACTCGTTTGGCTTAGATCCAAATGGAATGAGCAATCCTTATATTAGTTTAACCAATGTTCCTATCATAATAGATTTGCAACAGAAAACATTGAGTCTTATCAATGGAATGGAAATTTCTAACCCACAAGGTATAGCCGTTGGTAAATATAAAAATCTGATTGTATTTGGCAGTGCTAATAAGAAGGCTAACGGTTTCTACACTTACAACCCAGCAACAAAAGAAGTAGCAGGCCCTATTATACAGGTAAAAGGAAACCCAAGTTTCTTTTATAGCTTCGTAGAATAAGGATAGAAGTATAGCCTACTTACTATAAAATAATAATCGATGCAAATACAGAAAGACGAAATACGAAACCGAATTCTTGCTGTAGCAAGTAGAGAGTTTATAAATAATGGTGTAAAACGTACATCAATTAAAACCATAGCTAGTAAAGCAAATGTAGCAGTAGGCAATGTGTATAATTATTATAAGGGCAAGGACGACTTACTGAGGGCTGTTCTTGCCCCTTTATTCACAGCCTTCAAAGATTATCATAATAAGTCTATTAGCGAAGAATATGTATCTATCGACATCTTCCATAATCAAGTTTACTATGATATGATGTACCAACAAGTGTCATCACTTATTATTCCTTTTCGTAAAGAGCTTTATATGCTTATCTTTGAAACTGCTGGAACATCATTAGAAAACGATTTTGACAGATTGTTGGAAACGGCATATTCTGACGGAATAGCTTATTTGGCAAATATTAAAAATTTATCTTCACACATTAATACAAATATATCGCCACACTTTGTTCGTATTATGTGCGGATTGTGGGCAAGTGTTATTAGGTATATTGTTACACACGAGGGACTAACTGAAGTAGAAATAAATGGTATTATTACCGATTATGTAAATTTTGGAATGGGTGGTTGGCGTAAACTTATAGGCATTGAATAAAGAAAGACAATACAATAGCATTTGCTATTTAAACTATATCGTGCGTGGCGAAATAAAGAAAAGCCAATTCATTGTAAATACTAGTTGAAACCTTATTATTTACTCTTGTTTTAATATTCCATTTCTACAATTGCAACTATGCTAATTTGGGAATATTAGTGCAAAAGGGTGAGTTTCTTAGATTTTATTTGTATTTTTGCCATATCAAATGCTGAATCTATGAGTTCTCTTTTATAACATTAAAGTAAGTGGATTGCGATATTACTATATTTTTAGCAATATACGTTTACTATAGTATAATGGTAAAATAAAAATGTTGCATAGCTAAAAGTAGAACTTCATTTGCTACGGGTATAGCGAGATGAACTTAATGCTCTCTCCTACTCTCTATAAAATAAGACAATAGATATTACAAGAAACAACAAATATAACTATGAATAAAAAAGCAATTTTGCGGAAACTATCATTTATCATTTCCTCTACCGCAGTGGTAATGGGCATTTATGCATGTAAAACTCCTAAACAACAAACAGAAATGCAAGTAATGAATCTTACTCCTAATATGAAGTTCGTAATTAATCAGAAAGGTGAATGCTCTGTGAAGAATAAACAAAAGATTTCTTTAGAAGAATTCAATGAATTAGTAGCACATGGTGGTTTTGTATGGATTTCTACTAGAATAGTATTAGAAAATGGTGAATTGGATACCAAAGATTACTATCGGTCAATACTGGGACAGAGTCCTATTAACTATTACTTTAAAGATGGGAAATGCCACACATTCTTTTTTTCGTCGGCTAATGGAAAAACTGTTAGCTACGAGTATGATTACAAGTATGATGCAAAGAATAATCGACTATCAATAAAAGATTTTAACGATATAGAAATCTTAGCTTTGTCAGAAGGAACAATGGAAATACTACAACCTATGGGAGTTTTTCCGAATGGCAAACCACGATATGCTTATAGTATTTACAGACGAGCTGATGATGGAGAAATAGCTAACATCTTAATACGTGCTGGACTTCTTAAACCTACTATTAGTATAGAGGATATTAAAGAAGGAGAAAAATAAATACAGCAGAAGAATTGCACATACCAAAAATAAACATTGTAGATATGTGCAATTCTATATTTGTATACCACATTATCGGATTGTTATATGGAAGCAACCTTGATGTTTCTCGTATTTAATGTGGCAACGTCCCTGCTTACGTAAATCGTTAAGAACTTCGCTTAAAATCCATTTCAAAGTATCATCGCGTACAGAGCGAGTTATGGGCGAATACTTATTGTAAGCTATATCGAACGTTGTTCCATATAGATGACAACTATTTTCGGTTGCATTATGATTATAACGTCTTAATTTTCTTACATCTTCTTTTGTACGCAGAACGCTTGTAACCAACAATTTTGTAAGTGGGATATTTTTCACTTGAAGACTATCGAAAAAGTTTCGTCCTATATCTTGGAGCAAAATAGAAGCTTTTGGCACAAGATATGGAATGCTACTCGACAAACGTTTTACAACAAAGAAAGGGTTGCTACCAATGTATACAAGCTCTTTCTTCCGCAATTCTGCATCTTGCCTATTTAAAACTGCTTTTACAGCATACTTCTTAGACGATTCTAATTGTACATATTGCGAATCAGGAAAACTCTTATCGTAATTTGCAACACCTATAATATGATGTTTTACCACTTTATTATTACTATCAAAAAAATGTGTAAGCTGGCTTATTGGTACAAAATACAGAGAAATAGAATCATTCTGATCCGTAATCTCTGCAGTTCTAATAATTCCCGAAGTTAAGTGTGTAGTATCAACGGATAGAGCCTTACCTTTAACAGAATTAGAATCTTTCGCAATTGAAGGGAATATAACTCTAACAACCGCAAGAAAAACAGTTATAGCCATAAACCCAAATAAAAAATTATTTTTCGTTATCTTCTTTTTCACTTTCATAGATACAAAGGTAGGTATTTTTTTATAACATTCAAGATAGAAATACAATGTTTTAACATAGAAAAATAACACTCGATAAGCCAACCACACATTTAGGAACAGAATTTAGATAGTGCATAAAGAAGCACTGTAATACGAACAAGCAATAATTTCATCACAACATTCCTTCGTTCCGTATATATATCCATAACGTTTTTATAGGTAATAAACATTATTTATTAAAGCAAAGTAGAGTTTTATTTACACGTAAGTAAAGTTCTACTTACACGTAAATAAAGTTTTACTTACACGTAAATAAAGTTTTACTTACGTGTAAATAATAGTATCTAATCAGTATTGCGTTGATACATAATAGTATATAAATGGAAACAAATACGTGAATAATTAAGACCGAAACAATACATAAATGCAGATTATAAAGATAGACACAAAGAAGTGTGCATAAGTAATGAGAATTCAGACCAGGAAAAAGCTTTATTTAGGCTCTACGCCATAGAGAAAACAGATATAAAGAGTGCAGATAAAAGATAGAATCTGTTAATTCTACAAAAGAGAAAATAAACAGATTTCTAGTGAAGAAGTGATTTTGCAATACCGAAGAAATATTCCTAAAAACTTCTTCATAATTTTACGCTTATTGGCTGATTTTATGGGTAGTTATTTTTTGATAATTCACCTTATAAGGCATAATAAATATTTGTATGGTTCACCTTTTTATATTAACTTTGCAGCAATATTAAAATTAGTGAAAGAAATTGATAGAAAAACATATTGTTCTTGATGATATTGACCCCGTAGTTTTCTATGGCGTTGGTAATGCGCATCTACAGATGATAAAGTCTCTCTTCCCAAAAGTGAGAATTGTTGCTCGCGACAATGTTATACGAATTTTGGGAGACGAAGAGCAAATGGCAAAATTAGAAGAAGATATTGAGAATATGCGCAAACATATTTCAACGTATAACGTTATAAGCGAAAAAGATATTCTTGATATTGTAAATGGAAAACAAACCAAGATAGGTGCCGAAAAAGAAGTATTGGTTTATTCAGTTTCAGGAAAACCAATAAAAAGTCGCTCTAATAATCAACAAATGTTAGTTGATGCTTTCAATAAGAACGATATGGTGTTTGCAGTAGGACCCGCAGGTACAGGTAAAACCTATTTAAGCATTGCACTAGCCGTTAAATCTTTAAAAGCAAAAGAAGTAAAAAAAATAATACTTTCGCGTCCAGCAGTCGAAGCCGGAGAGAAATTAGGCTTTTTACCCGGCGATATGAAAGAGAAGATTGACCCTTATCTTCAGCCATTATACGATTCTTTAGAGGATATGATTCCAGCTGTTAAGCTTCAAGATATGGTAGATAAACACATTATACAAATCGCTCCACTTGCATTTATGCGAGGAAGAACATTGAACGATGCTATAATTATACTCGACGAAGCACAAAACACATCAACAGCGCAAATAAGAATGTTTCTCACACGATTGGGAATGAACTCGAAGATGATAATAACAGGCGATTTAACACAGATAGACCTTCCTTACCATCAAAAGAGTGGACTAAAAGAAGCAGTAGAAATACTTAATGATACAGAAGGAATAGCAATAGTTAAACTCAGCCAAAAAGATATAGTAAGGCATAAACTCGTAACAAAAATTGTTAATGCTTACGATGAACACGATAAAGCAAAAAACAAAACAACTCCATAAAATTATAAAATTATGAATGCATTGATTAAAACCGATTTCAAGTTCGAAGGACAGAAGAATGTTTATCACGGAAAAGTTCGTGATGTGTACGACATTAACGATGATTTAATTGTTATGGTTGCAACCGATCGTATCTCCGCTTTCGATGTAGTACTACCCAAAGGCATACCTTTCAAAGGACAAGTTTTGAACCAAATAGCTTCAAAATTCTTAGATCTAACTTCAGATATCTGTCCTAATTGGAAATTGGCAACTCCCGATCCTATGGTTACAGTAGGATTGAAATGCGAAGGATTTAAAGTGGAGATGATTATTCGTTCAATCCTTACAGGCTCTGCATGGAGAGAATATAAAGCTGGCTGCAGAGAAATTTGTGGAGTAAAGCTTCCTGATGGCATGAAAGAAAATGAACGTTTCCCTGAACCAATTATTACACCAACTACTAAAGCAGACGAAGGTCATGACTTGAATATTTCCAAGGAAGAAATAATTAAGCAAGGCATTGTTTCAGAAGAAGACTACAATATAATTGAAGACTGGACAAGAAAACTTTTTGCACGTGGACAAGAAATTGCTGCACAAAAAGGTCTTATTCTTGTTGATACTAAATATGAATTTGGCAAACGCAACGGTAAATGCTATTTAATAGACGAAATACATACACCAGATTCTAGTAGATACTTTTATGCTGATGGATATGAAGAGAAATTAGCTAAAGGCGAACCACAAAGGCAACTTTCTAAAGAATTCGTTAGACAATGGTTGATAGAGCATAACTTTATGAACGAACCAGGACAAAAAATGCCCGAAATAACAGATGCGTATGCAAAAAGTGTTAGCGACAGGTATATTGAACTCTACGAACATATCACAGGAGAACCTTTTGTGAAAGTTGATGACGGAACAGATTTAGCAGAACGGATTGAGAAGAATGTGAGCCAATATCTAGCAACAAGAAAATAAGAGATTTCCAAAATAAAATTGCAAGATACTAATAAACATCAGCGTGTATAATCAAGAGAAAATAAAACCCTATAATAGCACTGATGAAAAAGGTAAGGTGGTCGAAGAAATGTTTGATAATATTGCTTCGACCTACGATACCTTAAATCATCGGTTGTCATGGAATATAGATAAAAGTTGGCGTAAAAAAGCCATTAGAAGGCTCGCTCCATTTTCTCCTAAAACAATACTTGATATTGCAACTGGGACTGGTGATTTTGCAATTATGTCAGCAAAGATGCTTTTACCAAAAACACTTATCGGTGCTGATATTTCTGACAAAATGATGGAAATTGGCAGACAAAAAGTTAAGGAAGAAGGTTTAGATGGTATTATTTCATTTCAGAAAGAAGATTGTCTAAACCTAACATTCCCTTCCAATACTTTCGATGCTGTAACAGCCGCTTTTGGAATTCGTAATTTTCAGGACCTTGAGAAAGGACTTGGAGAAATGTATAGAGTATTAAAAAAAGGTGGACACTTATGTATTATAGAGCTTACAACACCTATATCGTTCCCAATGAAACAACTTTTTAAAATATATTCAAAGGTTGTTCTACCATTTTATGGACGCTTAATTTCAAAAGATTGCAGTGCATACGATTACTTAAATAAAACTATAGCTGCATTTCCACAAGGTGAAACCATGATGAATATACTTCAAAGTGCAGGTTTTACTAAAACGGCTTTTACACGTTTAACATTTGGAATCTGCACTATGTATATTGCTGAAAAATAAAATTAGTTGCTTATGGACAAATATGGACTGATTGGTTATCCATTAGAACATTCTTTTTCAGAGGGATATTTCAATGAGAAATTTCAAAATGAAGGAATAGATGCTGAGTATAATAATTATGAAATTTCATCAATCGAAGACCTTTTAGAAATTATTGATACAACTCCAAATTTAAAAGGACTTAATGTTACGATACCTTATAAGGAACAAATCATAAAGTATCTCGACTCTTTGAGTCCAGAAGCAAAAGCTATTGGCGCAGTAAATGTTATTCGCGTCGATCATTTTGGCAATAAAACACATCTTAAAGGGTATAACACAGACGTTATAGGATTCACAAAAAGCATAGAACCCCTATTAGAACGCTACCATAAAAAGGCTTTAGTATTAGGCACTGGTGGTGCTTCTAAAGCTGTATGTTATGGATTAAAATCTTTAGGCATTGAAACAAAATGCGTTTCAAGACGTAAAAATATAGATGTATTAACCTACAACGATTTGTCTCCCAAAATAATAAAAGAATTTAATGTAATAGTAAATTGTACGCCCGTGGGAATGTATCCGAACGTAGATGAATGTTTGCCACTTCCATACGAGGCTATGGATAATCATACCCTCTTATACGATTTGCTTTATAATCCTAATGTTACATGTTTTATGGCAAAGGGTAAAGAATATGGTGCTGTTGTTAAGAACGGATTAGAAATGTTACTTTTACAAGCTTTCGCAAGCTGGGATATATGGAATAGTAAAGAAAAATAAGAAAATCGGAGAATAGTACTAAAGAAATGAATAATAGATATGCAATGCGTGGCGTTAGTGCTGCCAAAGAAGACGTACATAACGCTATTAAGAATATAGATAAAGGAATTTTCCCACAAGCATTTTGCAAAATCATTCCAGATATCTTGGGAGGTAACGAGGAATACTGCAACATAATGCATGCCGATGGTGCTGGTACAAAATCGTCCTTGGCTTATATGTACTGGAAAGAAACAGGCGATTTAAGTGTATGGAAAGGTATAGCGCAAGACGCCATAGTTATGAATACAGACGATTTGTTGTGTGTTGGTGCTGTTGATAATATTCTAGTATCATCTACTATCGGACGTAACAAGATGCTTGTTCCTGGAGAAGTTATATCTGCCATAATAAATGGTACAGACGAATTGTTGGCAGAAATGAGAGAAATGGGAATAGGTATTTATCCTACTGGTGGAGAAACTGCGGACGTAGGAGACTTAGTGCGTACTATCATTGTAGATTCTACTGTTACTTGTAGAATGAAACGCTCTGATGTTATTGATAATGCAAATATTCGTCCAGGAGATGTTATCGTTGGTTTAAGTTCGACAGGACAATCAACCTATGAAAAGAAGTATAATGGAGGAATGGGCAGTAATGGTCTTACGAGTGCACGCCATGATGTTTTTTCAAAGTATCTAGCCGAAAAGTATCCTGAGAGTTTCGACCACGCTGTGCCGAATGAGCTTGTTTATAGTGGTAAATATAAACTTACTGATGCTGTAAAAGACAGTCCTTTAAATGCTGGAGAATTGGTTCTCTCCCCTACCCGTACCTATGCTCCAGTAATTAAGCGAATACTTGATGAGTATCGTAGCAAGATTCACGGAATGGTACATTGCACAGGTGGAGCACAAACAAAAGTTCTACACTTTATAAATGATAACTGCAAAGTAATAAAGGATAATATGTTCCCTGTACCTCCCCTATTTAAAGCTATAAAGGAATGTAGCGGAACAGATTGGAAAGAAATGTACCAAGTTTTCAATATGGGACACAGAATGGAGATTTATGTCAGCCCTGAAATGGCTAATTCTATTATTGCTATTAGCAAGGAATTCAATATTGATGCACAAGTTATCGGTCATATTGAAGAAGGTAAAAAGAGCTTAACTATCAAAAGCGAATTCGGAGAATTTAGTTATTAAACAATAATATTCTATACATCTATACAAAATAACAATAGAAAAAGATATGCCAGAGGAGAATAATATATTAAAAAAATTAGATGGACTTGAAGCACGTTTTGAGGAGGTGTCTACACTTATTACCGATCCTGACGTAATAAGCGACCAACAACGATATGTTAAACTCACTAAGGAATACAAAGACCTTGGTGATATTATGAACGCTCGAAAGCGATATATAAATTGCCTTGCTACAATATCTGAAGCTAAAGATATTCTTGCCAACGAAACCGATCCAGAAATGAAAGAAATGGCAAGAATGGAGCTGAGTGAGAACGAAGAACTGCAACCAAAACTTGAAGAAGAAATTAAGCTTTTACTTGTTCCTAAAGATCCAGAAGATGACAAAAACGTGCAAATGGAAATCAGAGCAGGAGCAGGCGGAGACGAAGCTGCATTGTTCGCTGGCGATATTTTCAATATGTACAAACGATACTGCGACAAGAAAGGCTGGACACTATCTATAACATCAGTTTCGGAAGGAACTGTTGGTGGATTTAAAGAAATTGATTTTGCTGTTGCTGGTGCTGGTGTTTATGGAATTTTAAAATATGAGTCAGGTGTCCACCGTGTGCAGCGCGTTCCTTCTACCGATACGCAAGGTCGTATGCAGACATCTGCAGCGACAGTTGCCGTACTTCCAGAAGCTGATAAATTTGAAGTAAACATAAACGAAGGCGACATTAAATGGGATACTTTCCGTTCGAGCGGTGCGGGAGGTCAAAATGTAAATAAAGTGGAATCGGGAGTTCGTTTACGTTATCCATGGAAAAACCCTAATACAGGTGAGGTAGAAGAAATCCTTATAGAATGTACTGAAACGCGCGACCAACCTAAAAATAAGGAAAGAGCCTTATCAAGATTGCGTACATTTATATACGATCGTGAACATCAGAAATATGTAAATGACATTGCAAACAGACGTAAAAGTCTTGTATCTACCGGAGACCGTTCTGCCAAGATACGCACATACAACTATCCACAAGGGCGCGTAACCGACCATCGTATAGGTTTTACTACTCATGATTTGCCAAACTTCATGAATGGCGAAATTCAAGACATGATAGATGCACTAACTGTTGCAGAAAACGCAGAAAAATTAAAGGAAACAGAGTTGTAAGTTATTGCATAATATTGAAGAAATCTTTATCCACGGGTATAGTAGACAGAGATGATGACAAAATGTACTTTCGTGGGGCACAAAATATACTTTCGTCAATAATAACATTTGCCCCTTTTCTAGTATAAAAATTTAACTCTGTAAATAACTTATCAAACTTACGCAAGTAACAAATATGTCGTAGTTTGAAACTAAAGTATAAGAATTAATAAGTATGGAGAGAAAACAATTAATAGAGCAAATATTTACAAAGAAATCGTTTCTTTGTGTAGGACTTGATACTGATTTAAATAAGGTTCCTAAGTTTCTGTTAAATGAAGAGGACCCTATTTTTTCTTTTAATAAAGCCATAATCGATGCTACGGCTCCTTATAGCATTGCATATAAACCTAATTTAGCATTTTACGAATGCTATGGATTAAAAGGTATGGAGGCGTTTGAAAAGACAATAACATATTTGAAAGAAAACTATCCCCAACACTTCATAATAGCTGATGCCAAACGTGGAGATATTGGAAACACATCAAAGATGTATGCACAAACATTCTTTAAGGAGTATAATGTAGATGCACTTACCATAGCTCCATATATGGGGGAAGATTCTGTAAAGCCTTTCTTGGAATATGAAGGAAAATGGGTTATTCTTCTTGCACTAACCAGCAATAAAGGAAGCCACGACTTTCAGTTGTTTGAAGATAAAGAGGGTGTGCGCTTATTCGAACGAGTGTTGACTAAGTCTCAAGAATGGGGCACAACAGAAAATTTAATGTTTGTTGTAGGTGCAACACAAGGAAGCTTGTTTGCTGATATACGAAAATTGGCTCCTAATAGTTTTCTCTTAGTACCAGGAGTAGGCGCTCAAGGTGGAAGTCTACAAGAAGTATGTAAATATGGAATGAATAAGAATTGTGGACTTTTGGTAAACTCTTCAAGAGGCATTATTTATGCAAGTGCAGATGAAAACTTTGCCGAAATTGCAGGAGAGAAGGCAAAAGAACTACAGCAAGAAATGGCAATAGAACTTGATAGACTAAAAGAATAATTCAGAAGATAAGCGTTACATGAGTGGCAGTAAAATTATAAGCGACCCTGTTTTTGGATTTATCAGAATTCCATCAGGACTACTCTTGAATATTGTTAAGCACCCATTCATGCAACGCTTAACTCGTATAAAGCAGTTAGGGCTAACTACTGTTGTTTACCCAGGCGCTCAACATACAAGGTTTCAGCATTCATTAGGAGCATTTCATTTAATGAGTGAAGCTACTCTATCTTTGCAACATAAAGGTGTCTTTATTTTCGATAGCGAAGCAGAAGCTGTTCAAGCTGCCATCTTAATGCACGACATCGGACATGGTCCTTTCTCCCATGTGCTCGAGAATACATTAATCAAAGGGATAACACACGAAGAGATATCTTTAATGGTAATGAATTGTATTAACCAAGAAATGAATGGTGAACTTAATCTTGCTATTAAGATTTTCAAGAATGATTATCCAAAGCGTTTCCTGCATCAATTAATCAGTAGCCAACTTGATATGGATAGGCTTGACTATCTCAAGCGAGATAGCTTTTTTACAGGAGTAACTGAAGGTAATATAGGTTCGGCACGAATTATAAAAATGTTGAATGTTGTAGACGATACCTTAGTAATAGATGACAAGGGAATTTATTCAATAGAGAATTTCCTTACCTCTCGCCGCCTAATGTATTGGCAGGTGTATTTACATAAAGCTACAGTTGGATACGAAAAGCTTTTAATCAGTTTATTGCTTAGAGCTAAAAAGTTACTGAAAGATGGATATAAGCTATTTGCCTCTCCTGCTTTAGCTTTCTTTCTTGACAATGATGTAAATGCAGAATACTTCAAAAATAATGAAGAAACACTGAGACATTACTTGAGTTTAGATGACAGCGACTTATGGAGTGCTATAAAAGTATGGCAAAAATCAGAAGATAAAATACTATCACTTCTTGCTGATGATTTTATCAATCGTAAACTCTTTAAAGTAGAGATTCACGATGAGCCAATTTCACAAGAACAAGTAAACAGACGTAAAGAGCAAATTTGCAACCACTTAGGAATCTCAGAAGAAGAAAGCAACTACCTAATGCAGATTGATACAATACAAAAAGACATGTACGATATCAACGACGACCGTATTAGCATATTATCAAAAGATGGTAGTTTAAAAGATATAACAGAAGCATCTGAGATTTTAAACGTAGAACTATTATCTAAAAAAATTCGTAAATATTACTTTTGTTATCATCGAATATAACAAAAGTTTGTTATCTTTGCACTAACAAGCATTTATCATTTATTATATAGAATGGAATTTAACGCAAAACAAATCGCAGAATTTATACAAGGAAGCGTAGAAGGCGATGAAAAAGCAACCATTAGTACTTTCGCAAAGATAGAGGAAGGAAAACACGGTGCTATAAGTTTTTTGGCAAATCCGAAATATACTCATTATATATACGAAACTGAATGTTCTATAGTTCTCGTAGACGAAAGTATAAAGATAGAGAAGCCTACAAAAGCTACATTGATACGTGTAAAAAATGCGCGCGATTGTGTTGCAAAGCTTCTACAACTATATGAAAGTATGAAGCCAAGAAAACAAGGGATAGATTCGTTAGCGTTTATTTCTCCAAAGGCAACCATAGGCAAGAATGTATATATTGGTGCTTTTGCATATATAGGTGATGGAGTTGTTATTGGAGATAACAGTATGATATATCCCCATGCAACCATTATGGATAATGTAACTTTAGGAAACAATTGTATTATCTACCCTAACGTTAGCATCTACCATAATTGTAAAATCGGAGATAATGTTATTTGCCATTCTGGTAGTGTTATAGGTGCTGATGGTTTTGGTTTTGCTCCAAATTCAGAAACAAATAGCTATGATAAAATTCCACAAATAGGCATCGTTACCATAGAAGATAATGTTGAGATAGGAGCAAACACATGTATTGACCGCTCAACAATGGGAAGTACATATTTGCGTAAAGGTGTAAAACTCGACAACCTTGTGCAGATAGCGCATAATACAGATATTGGTGCAAATACTGTTATGAGCGCACAAGTTGGTATTGCAGGCTCAACTAAAGTTGGAGAATGGTGTATGTTTGGTGGACAGGTAGGTATAGCTGGACATTTGAAAATAGGAAATAAAGTTTTTCTCGGTGCACAGTCAGGTGTATTGAGTAAATTAAAAGATAATCAATCTCTTATGGGAAGTCCTGCAATAGAGCCACGTAACTATTTTAAATCACAAGTCATATTTCAAAGACTTCCAGAGATTTACAAGCAGATAAACGTTTTACAGAAAGAAATTGAAGAATTGAAAAAGAACAAATAATATATATGGAAACAACAAAACAGAAAACACTAAAGGGAAGCTTTTCGCTCTTTGGGAAAGGTTTACATACAGGGTTAAGCCTTACTGTTACATTTAATCCAGCTCCAGATAATACAGGATACAAAATTCAACGAATTGATTTAGAGGGACAACCTATCATAGACGCTATTGCAGAAAATGTTGTTGATACACAACGCGGAACTGTAATAGCAAAAGGCGAGGCTCGTGTTAGCACAATCGAACACGGTATGGCTGCTCTATATGCAATGGGAATAGATAATTGTTTAATTCAAATAAACGGCCCAGAATTTCCTATTCTTGATGGTTCAGCAGCAATGTATGTTGATAAAATTAAAGAAATAGGTATTATAGATCAAAATGCTCCGAAAGATTATTATATTATAAGAAAAAAGATGGAGTATAAAGATGAACGAGGAAGCGTCATCACAATCTTACCCGATGAACAATTTTCTATAACTGCAATGTGTTCTTTTGATTCTAAATTTATTAGTAGTCAATTTGCAACACTTGACGATATTGATAAATTTGCTGATGAAATAGCACCTGCAAGAACGTTTGTTTTTGTTAGAGATATTATGCCATTGTTACAAGCTAATCTTATAAAAGGTGGAGATCTCGACAATGCGATTGTTATCTACGAGAAACAAGTAGACCAACCAACTCTCGATCAGTTAGCCGACTTACTTAAAGTTCCACACATGGATGCTACAAGCATTGGCTATATACAGAATAAACCTCTCATTTGGGATAATGAGTGTACAAGACATAAGTTATTAGATATTATCGGTGATGTAGCTTTAATAGGAAAACCTATCAAAGGACGTATTGTTGCAACTAGACCCGGTCATACGGTGAACAACAAGTTTGCAAGAATGATTCGTAAAGATATCCGCAAGCACGAAATTCAAGCACCTATTTACGATCCGAACGAAGAGCCTTTAATGGACAATATCCGAATACGTGAGCTTCTTCCCCATCGTTACCCTATGCAACTCGTTGATAAGGTAATAGCAATGGGAGCAACAACAATTGTTGGCGTTAAGAATATTACTGCCAATGAACCATTTTTTCAAGGACATTTTCCACAAGAACCTGTTATGCCTGGTGTTCTTCAAATAGAAGCTATGGCACAGTGCGGTGGACTATTAGTACTTTCTCAAGTAGAGGAACCAGAGAGATGGTCTACCTACTTCCTAAAGATAGACAATGTGAAGTTCCGTCAGAAGGTTATTCCTGGCGATACTTTATTATTCCGCGTTGAACTTTTAAGCCCTGTACGCCATGGAATTAGTTCAATGCAAGGTTATATGTTTGTTGGTGATAATGTTGTAGCAGAAGCTACATTTACTGCTCAAATAGTAAAAAATAAATAAATAGAATTATGAATACTATTAGCCCATTAGCATTCGTACATCCAAATGCAAAGATAGGTAATAATAATATCATCGGCCCGTTTTGTTATATTGATGACAATACAGTAATTGGCGATAATAATAAGTTGCTTAATAGTGTTACAATACACACAGGTGCACGAATTGGCAACGGAAACGAATTTTTCCCAGGTGCAAGTATTTCTACCAAGCCACAAGATTTGAAATTCCGTGGTGAAGAAAGTCTCTGTGAAATTGGTGATAATAATTCAATACGTGAAAATGTAACTATTTCGCGCGGTACAGCTTCAAAGGGAACGACAATTGTAGGCAGCAACAATCTTTTTATGGAAAGTATGCACATTGCCCACGACTGCATTATCGGGTCGAATATAATTATAGGTAATTCAACGAAATTAGCTGGAGAAGTAAAGGTAGAAGATTATGCTATTATCTCTGCCTCTGTTCTCTGTCATCAGTTCTGTAGCATCGGGTGTAATGTTATGATTCAAGGTGGGAGTCGGTTTTCGCAAGATATACCACCTTATATTATAGCAGGCAAAGAACCTATTCGATATGCTGGCATTAATATTATTGGGCTACGACGCAAAGGGTTTTCTAATGAGCAAATAGACCAGATACATAATGCATACCGGTTAATCTATGGCGAAGGCACGCGAGAAGAGAATATACAAAAAATAAAAGAGACTTTGCCAATGACAAAAGAGATTCAACATATTATAGAATTTGTTCAAGCATCGTCTAGAGGAATTATTAAATAAATAGCATTGAAAATCCAAAGTCTTATTGTATTGACAGGTCCAACAGGTGTAGGTAAAACAGCTTTAACACTTGATATAGCACAGCATTATGGTATTGAGATTATTAATGCTGATTCACGGCAAATATACAAAGAATTGCAAATTGGAACAGCTGCGCCTACTAAAGCACAATTAGAACGAGTAAAGCATCATTTTGTTGCGAGTAAAAACGTTAACGATTATTACTCTGCAAGTCTTTACGAGCAAGATGTACTAGAATTGTTAAAAGCAAATCCATCATCGACGTATATTTTATCTGGAGGATCGATGATGTACGTTGATGCTGTTTGCTACGGTATAGACGAGATTCCAACAATAGATAATAAGGTGCGACAAGATCTAATGAAGATGTATGAGACTGAGGGGTTGAATAAACTTTGTGATTTGCTAAAAGATTTAGATCCTGCTCATTGGGATATTGTTGATAAACAGAATCCTCGTAGAGTTCTTCATGCATTAGAAGTTTGTGTTCAAACAGGAAAAACCTATACTTCTTTTCGAACAAAACAAAGAAAAGAACGGTCATTCAATATAATAAAGATTGGTTTAAATTGCCCACGCGAAGATCTTTACAATCAGATTAATGCTCGCGTTGAAAATATGGTCGCATCAGGACTCATAGATGAAGCTTTGCGTATGTACAATCACCGCAATTTAAATGCTTTAAATACAGTTGGCTATAAAGAAATGTTCGAATATCTTGATGGACTGACTACATTAGATGAAGCTATTTTTAAAATACAAAGTAACACAAGGCAATATGCTCGTAAGCAATTAACTTGGTTCAGAAAAGATAAAGATATTCATTGGTTTCACCCAAATGAAATTAGAAAGATCATAAGACATATTGATAGTTATTTGGCTTAAAGAACATCTTTATAACACTATTGATATGGAACAACCTATATAAATTTATTTCGAATGAAAAGTATAAGTAGATTATTCAAGAATATTATAAAAGGATTTTGTAATTTCTTTCCATGGTATATTAAGTTATATAAAGGTCGTGCATGGTACACAAAATTAGCATTGGGAATTGTATCATTCTTTGTATCTATTTTTCTCTTTTTGGGTATGGTGGATATTAATTTCCTTTGGCTCTTCGGAAAATCTCCAGGCTTTGCAGAGATAAAGACCCCACCAACTTACGCTGCATCTGAGATATATAGTGCAGACTCTGTTTTAATAGGTAAGTATTTTAAGGAAAATCGTATACCTGTGAAGTATAACGAAGTAACTCCTACATTCTGGAATGCTTTAATAAGTACTGAAGATGAACGTTTTTACAGCCATCATGGAGTAGATTTTATGGGGATTGGTGGTGCAGTTAAAGATGCTTTAACACGTGATGGAGCTCGTGGTGCCTCTACCATAACACAACAGCTTGCAAAAAATATGTTCCACATCAGGAATAAAGAATACTCTGGAGTA
This sequence comes from Prevotella pallens ATCC 700821, assembly GCF_000220255.1. Classification (GTDB taxonomy): domain Bacteria; phylum Bacteroidota; class Bacteroidia; order Bacteroidales; family Bacteroidaceae; genus Prevotella; species Prevotella pallens. The sequence continues at coordinate 1,286,464 of NZ_GL982513.1, read as the reverse complement.
TTAGGTAAAATTCCTGGTCTAAGAATGCTTATAGCCAAAGCAAAAGAATGGATTATTGCATACAAAATAGAGTTTATATATTCGAAGAACGAAATTCTAACAATGTATGCTAATACTGTTGATTTCGGAAATAATGCGTATGGCATAAAAACTGCTGCTCGCACCTATTTCAATACAACACCGCAGCATCTTACTACAGAACAAAGTGCAACTCTGGTTGGTATGCTAAAGGCTACAACTTATTATAACCCAATTTTGCATCCGGCAAACTCGCTCAACAGACGTAATACCGTTTTATACAATATGGTAACGCATGGACATTTGGCAAAGGCTGACTATATTAAATACTCAAAGTTACCTATGAAACTTGATGTGCATGTCGAAGAAAATTACGATGGAAGAGCACAATATTTTCGAGAATATGTAGCAGATTACCTAAAAGACTGGTTGAAAGATAACGATTACGACTTGTATAGTAGTGGCTTAAAAATATATACTACAATTGACACTCGGATGCAAAAGTATGCAGAGAATGCTGCGAAGAAGCAGATGCATAAGATTCAACAAGACTTTAACAAACACTGGAGTGGACAAGACCCATGGCGTGATGAGAATGGAGACTTGGTTCCTGGCTTTATTGAGGGAATAGCTGAACGGCAACCTTTTTATAAACGGCTTGTACAAAAATACCATAATCAACCCGATAGTGTATTGTATTATATAAATAAACCCCACAAGGTAAGGCTATTTGATTATGAAAAGGGCGAAATAGAAAAGGAAATGTCGTCTATGGATTCTATTCGCTATATGGTGCGTTTTATGCATTGCTCTATGATTGCAATGGAACCTGAAACTGGAGCTGTGCGAGCATGGGTTGGAGATATTGATTTTAAAACTTGGAAATATGATAAGGTTACGGCACAGCGACAACCAGGTTCAACCTTCAAACTTTTTGTCTATTCTGAAGCTATGAATCAGGGATTAGCTCCTTGCGATAAGCGTAGAGATGAATTCATAAGTATGCAGGTTCCTGATAAGAAAACAGGAATAATAAGAACCTGGATTCCACGTAATGCCAATGGAAATTATTCGGGAGATTCCATTACATTAAAAGCTGGCTTCGCACGAAGTGTCAATACAATAGCAGTACGATTAGGACAAGAAATGGGCATAAAGAATATTATTCGGACTGCACAAGAGATGGGTATTAAAAGTCCTCTTGAAAATGAACCTTCGTTAGCTTTAGGCTCAAGCGATGTAAATTTACTTGAACTAGTTAATGCCTATTGTACTGTTGCAAACGATGGCGAACATTGCGACCCTGTTGTGGTTACAAAAATTGTTGATCAACGAGGAAACGAAGTATATGTTGCTCCACACACCAACAAGCAGGTGTTACCATATCAAACGGCTTTCTTTATGCAGCAGCTATTAAAAGGTGGACTTACCGAACCTGGAGGAACCAGCCGCTCATTAAATCAATATATATTTAAAGATACCGATTGGGGTGGAAAAACTGGAACTTCTAACAATCATTCCGATGCTTGGTTTATGGCAGTAAGTCCAAAACTTGTTGTTGGCGCATGGGTTGGTGGAGAATATCGCAGCATTCACTTCCGAACTGGCGCATTAGGACAAGGGTCTAAAACGGCTCTTCCAATGTGTGGCAACTTCATCTACGATTTAATGCGCGATAAGGCATTCCAGAAGTATCATGCAAAATGGTTGCCTAATCCAGAAAGAGATATCGATCCTTCGATGTATAACTGCCAATCGGTTGTTAGAGCTAAACGGACGCCCGATAGTTTGCACACTCATTATAAGAATGAGCGAAAACAGCAACCAGACGAAGAGGTGCAGAACGAGGAAGAAGAGAATAATGTAGAGATAGAAAATGTACAAATGCCAACACATAATAGCGAAGAAAGTGGCAGACCTAAGAAGTCGAGACCATCGCGACAGCCATCTTCGCCTATCAATGCACCGAAGCCTCGTATAGAGCCGCTTGAAATTTAATGAACACGCAAAGGCATTATGAATAAATGCATTAATTTACTTGGAGAGGGAGCAGTTTATATACTCTTAGCAAGCAGTGTATATATAGTTTCGTGCAATAAGCGAATAGCTCCTCCCCCTAACCCAAAAGATACTGTTGCAGCTTCAGTGTTTACGCCAAATGCAAACGATACTACGTTAAATATTAATTTATCGAGCATTACAAATCTGGACTTTCCAAAATATAAAATAGTGGAACAGCAACCAATAGTTCCAGATTCTGTGAGTATTGCACTTGACGAAGAAACTGTAACAAGTGGGAACTATTCTGCCTTATTAAACTTCACAACAGCTCCATCACAGACGTTCTACGAAAGTATAGAACAAGCAGCAAAGCAAGATACATGTTGGAAAATAAATAAAGATAACTATACCTACAACAGAAAAGATAAACAAGGCGGAATGTATCGACTAACCTTTAATAAAGGCAGTATGCAGATATCGGTAAGTCATCTTAATGCCGATATGATTAAAGATCATAAACATTGAACAGCAAGCATACAACTAAACCTATTTTGTATGCTTGCTTTTTTAACAGACAAACATTGCTTTCTCCATACCAAATGTGCAAAGCATAGAAACTACAACACAAGCATACCACAAAAAGATAATACCTACTTAAAAAATCTACGTATTTCTTAACCTTCATTGTTTCCACACATTTTGTACCATCTCTGTCGTATAATCTACATCAACACATTGCTTTACCGTAATTTACTCGCGTCTTCGTTGCCATTTATATGAGCCTTCCATATCAGTAAGATAGTGATTAAACATTATTATTTACACGTAAGTAAAGTTTTACTTACGTGTAAGTAGAACTTTATTTACGTGTAAGTAAAACTCTACTTACACGTAAATAAAACAACACTTAGCCTTAAGAAATAACGCCTATGCTTATAAAAAGATGCGGATATGTATATGAGAAGGAAAAGAATATTGTGAGAAAATTATTGCACACTCGTATTGTCGTGTTTCTCGAACACTATCTCCCCCAAAATTTGTTGCTAAACCGCTTATCAATTATTTTAGATTATTTCCATCGCTCCCTATTCATCGTTCATTTGCCTGTTGGCATATTTCCTGTCTTATCTTCTTTGACGTTGCTCACTACCATCAGAAATAAGACTGGCAATATACTTAATTATCAAACAAAATCTATACATATTCTAACGACCAATAAAATAGATTCTCGATAGTATAGTCAAATAACTCCCATACTCTAAACGTTGTCGATGTCCAGTAAGAAGGGGCGCAGTTAGTAATCTCTCACTTTAGACGCATATCTAACTTTAAATATTGTGCTTAAGTATTTCGTACGAATATAAATGTGTTTTGCAACTTATATTAGCACACTTTGTGTGCACCTTTGCCTACAATAACCGAATAGATTTCTGGTGCGTGTCCATATTTAGCTGCAAACTTGGTCTTAACATCAGTTACAAATTTGTTATAAACATCCTCTTTCACAAGGTTAATGGTACACCCGCCGAAGCCACCTCCCATAATTCTACTTCCTGTTACACCATCTTCACGTGCAATGTTATTAAGGAAATCAAGTTCTTCACACGAAACTTCATATTCCTTACTTAAACCATTATGGGTCTCAAACATTTTCTTGCCCACTGTTTCGTAATCTCCTTTCTCAAGCGCATTACACACTGAAAGCACACGATCTTTCTCGCCAAGAACAAAATGAGCACGTTTGTAGTCTTCTTCGCTGACTTCTGCTTTCACGCTATCCAATTGCTCCAAAGTACAGTCTCTTAAGGTTTCAAATTTAGTTTCTGGATATTTGGAAGCTATTTGTTTTACAACATTTTCGCAACTTTTACGACGATCGTTATAAGGACTTCCTGCTAATTCGTGTTTTACCTTCGAATTTACTAGAATCAGTTTATAGCCTTTAGGATTAAATGGGAAGTATTTGAACTCACGGCTACGACAATCTAATCGCATTAACTTTCCTTCCTCTCCGAAGACACTAGCAAATTGGTCCATAATGCCACAATTAACACCTATATATTTATGCTCTGTAGCTTGTCCAGCAAGCACCATATCCCATTTTGAAACCTTATTGTCGCCGAAAAGATCGTTCATTGCAAAAGCAAAACAACTTTCGAGTGCTGCGCTTGACGACATACCAGAGCCAAGTGGAACATCGCCATAAAATGCTGCATTGAAACCTTTTATATCTACATTCAGTTTCTTCATTTCTTGAACAATACCATAAATATAGCGTGCCCAAGTTGGTCGTGGTCCTTCAGTATCATTAACCTTAAACTCTACACGATCCTTGAGATCTATTGAATAAAGCATGATAGTATCAGTTCCGTTAGGGCGAACTTCAGCCATAATACCTTTATCCACAGCACCTGGAAAAACAAATCCACCATTATAATCAGTATGTTCTCCTATAAGATTTATACGTCCTGGAGCAAAATAGATGCTTCCTGTTTTACCATCAAAATGTTTTATGAAACGGCTTCTAACAATTTCTATATCCATATTTGTTTTATTTAAAGTGTTATTTAAGTGATATTTTCAGCATAAAAAAATGGCAAGCTGAATGCCTGCCATTAAAATAATATATCGTTTAATTGTTTTTTGATTGCCGTGAACCAACTAAAGCATAGAAAAGCAAATACGAAAGCATAGCTACAACTAACCAATAGCTATTGATATCGCCAATTTTAGTTGCTATTAAATCTTGAATTAATGGCATTACGCCACCACCAAAAACCATAGTCATAAACAAGCCAGAGGCAGCTGCTGTATATTTACCAAGACCTTCGGTTGCAAGATTGTATATAACACCCCACATAACGGAAGTACATAGACCGCATAGAACTATGAATACTACATTAGTGGGAACTTCTGCACCAATTAGCTTCCAATGAGTAATATCGGGAATTATAAGATTCATTTTACTTGTTTCGGGCATAAATATAGCAACAAGCAGTAATGAAATTGCAACAATTGATGTAGTGGTAAGCTGTATGCGAGACGACACTTTACCACTGATAAAGGCACTAACAAAACGTCCTACAAGCATTAACAACCAGTAAAAACCTGAAATAAGACCACCTACAGCAGCACTTCCAAGTATGCCACCTTTTGAAATAGGCTCACTTAGATAAAACATGAGTTTGCTAGGAATACCTACTTCAATTCCTACATAGAAGAATATTGCAATGATACCTAGTTTCAATTGACGATAACCTAATGCTCCTTTAATACCACCTAAAACATCAGACTTTTCTGTTTCTGGTTCTGTAAGCTTCGTAAACCAAACTATACAGAACGAGAAAGCAAAAATTGCCAACGCAATAAGCAGTAAAGGTGTAACAACTTTTAGTGATGTTTGCTTTGTTATTTGACCTATCATAGAACCAGTGAGAATTGGAGTCAATGTCGCTGCAAGAGAGTTTAATGAACCTCCTGTTTGTATAAGTTGGTTACCGCGATTTCCTCCTCCACCAAGAAGATTCAGCATTGGGTTTACAACAGTATTGAGGATACATACACAGAGACCACAAACAAATGCACCGAGAAGGTAAATAATATATGTATTGAGAGAATTTCCGTCCATTTTGCTTGATATTAACTGTATACCAATACCAATAAGCCCTAATGCTAAAGCCGAAAGAGCAGTTTTTTTATATCCATATCTTGTAATCATCATACTAGCAGGAATACCCATAAAAAAATAAGCAACAAAGTTCATCATGTTACCCATCATGCCTGCCCATTCATAATGTTCCTTCCAAATAATTCCAAATGGCGCTGCCATAGTTGTTACGAAGGCGATCATAGCAAATAGAAATACCATAGTAATAATTGCCACCAATGCTCCCCGTTTCTTAGTTTGATTTTCCATTGTTTATATATTTCCGTTTTATTAATCAATCTTATATATCTTGCTTTTATTTCTCTACACCGAATTTATAGATAGTTTTTTGCTTATATTCCCTACATGGCTCCAAAATAACAGAAGGGAAGTAAGGGCGATTAGGACTATCAGGAAAGTGTTGTGCTTCAAAACAGATAGCACTACGACGTGGGAAAGTTGCTCCATGTTGCCCTTTATATCCATTAGCACCATTATCTGTATATACCTGGAGTCCCGGTTCGGTTGTAAATACTTCCATTATTCTGCCACTTTTAGGATCTTTAATTCGCGCTGCAAACGACAGTTCTCCTTCTTCTTTTTTATTCAGCACGAAGCAGTGGTCATAGCCTCCACCTATCTTTATTTGTTCATGTTCTGCATCAATATCCTGACCAACTAATTTAGGTTGCCGAAAATCGAATGGTGTCCCAGCTACTTTTAAGACTTCACCTGTTGGAATAGATGTTTCATCAATGGGAATATAGAAATCGGCATTGATTTGGCATTCTAAGTCCTCAATAGTTGGAGTCGGATTAGCTATACCTGCCAAAGAAAAGAATCCATGATTGGTAAGATTTATTATTGTCTTCTTATTGGTTTTTGCAGAATACTTTATAATCAGTTCGTCATCATCGGTAAAAGAATATGCAACCCACACTTCAACTTCGCCAGTAAAGCCTTCTTCCCCGTATGGCGATGTATATTTCAGTACAACGGCATGTTCATTTATCTGAACAGCGTCCCAAACTTTGGTGTTAAATCCTTTTTTACCTCCATGCAATGAATTAGGACCATTATTAATGGCTATATTGTATTCTTTTCCGTCCAATTGGAAATGTCCTTTAGCAATACGATTGCTATAGCGACCAATGAGTGTTGAAAGATAAGGTTCTGGCGAATTGATAACATCGTGAATATTATCATGCCCTTGTATGATGTTTGCCAAATTTCCATCTCTATCTGGAACCATAATGGCAACAATCGCACCACCATAATTAGTGAAGGCTATTTCGTTACCTTTTGCATTCTTAAGTATATAAAGATCTGTTCTCTTACCATCTATTATAGTCTGGAAATCTTCGTGTCTCAGACCACACACATAATTTGTCGCTTCGGTATTTACCATGATTTTCTGATTTTAGTTACATGTCTATATTGCAAAGGAAACAAAAATAACCGATAACCACAAACTATTTCAAAGTAAAAGGAGTTTTATCGTGTGTTAAAAACAATTAAAGGCAAGAACTCTTTAATCTTGCCTTTAACTGGAGTATATTATTACTAGAATTTACTTAAAAGGTCAGCAACAACATAACTTGAGCCTCCAACAAATATAAAGTCGTCTTCGTCTGACTCGCTTAATGCTTGCTTATAAGCTTCTTCAACATTAGTAAAGGCTTTACCTTTAAGTCCATATCGCTCACCAACTTCTGCAATTTTTTCTACAGCAAAAGCACGCTTCGTACTGGGTTGTGTCCAGTAATAATGAGCATCTACTGGCAAAAGCTTCATCACAGACTCTATATCTTTATCGTCTACCATTCCAAAAACTATGCGTAGATTGAGGCATTTCTGATTTTTAAGTTGTAGTGATAAGTCTTTCCAACCTGCTTCATTATGTCCTGTATCACAAATAACAATAGGATTTTCTTGTATTTGTTGCCATCTACCCATTAAACCTGTTGCTTCACACACATTTGAGAAACCTTTTGCAATGCTGTCAATATTTCTAATTATCTGATTATTGTAAAGTTGCATCACAGCCGTTAGCAGTGTGTTGGTATTCTTTTCTTGATAAACTCCACCCAATTCACCTTCAATTGTACCAAACAAGCGTGTTTGATAAGTGCGACCTCCCTTCGGATTAGCAGTTGCCGATAATACCATAGGAAAATCTTCGGCAAATACTATCATAGCATCCATCTTTTGTGCCTTTGCTTCAAAAACGACACGAGTATCGGGCGTTGCTTCACCAATTACGACTGGAGTATTCTGCTTTATAATCCCAGCTTTTTCGTATGCAATCTTTGGTAATGTATCGCCCAAAAATTGAGTGTGGTCAAGCGAAATATTGGTAATAATTGAAAGTAGCGGATTAATAATATTAGTACAATCTAAACGACCACCTAATCCTACTTCTATAATAGCAAAGTCTACTTTCTGTTCTGCAAAGTATTTAAAAGCCATTGCAGTAGTCAGTTCAAAGAACGATGGATGCAATGGTTCAAAGAACTTGCGATGACTTTCAACAAAATCAATCACATATTCTTCTGAAATCATCTTGCCATTTATTCTTATGCGTTCTCTAAAATCAACAAGGTGAGGACTTGTGTAAAGTCCAACTTTATAACCATCAGCTTGCAATATTGCTGCCAATGTATGTGAACATGAACCCTTACCATTACTTCCTGCAATATGAATAGAACGGAAATTTTGATGTGGATTTCCAAAGTACTCGTCTAATGCGAGAGTTGTTGATAAACCTTCTTTATAAGCAGAAGCACCCACATGTTCAAAAACAGGGGTGCTATTATACAAGTATTCTGTTGTTTCTTCGTAAGTCATTTCTATTACTTTTCAGTCTTTAAATTTTAGCTGAATAGTTTCTTGAAGTTATCAAATATTGAGCGTTTCGTATGAGCGTCTCCTTTGAAGTTATCGCTTTCTTTAAAATCTTCAATGGCTTTGCGCTCTGATTTCGATAACGTTTTAGGCACATAAACACTTATTTGAACAATAAGGTCTCCTATTCCGTTACCGTAACCTTGCACTGCAGGAAGTCCTTTACCTCTTAAACGAAGAGTTTTACCGGGTTGTGTACCTTCCTCTATCTTTATTTTTACAGAACTACCATCTATCGTAGGAATCTCAGCTTGACCACCTAAGACAGCTGTTGGGAAATCGAGCAATAAATTGTAGATAACATTTTGTCCATCGCGAATAAAAGTATCGTTGTCCTCTTCTTCGATATAAACTTGTATGTTACCCGCTATACCATTATGTTTACCTGCATTACCCTTACCAGGTACATTCACTACCATTCCTTCGGCAACACCTGCTGGAATATTAATCTCAACAACGTCTTCGCCTTTTACAACGCCATCACCATGACAATGTGTACACTTATTCTTTATAATAGTGCCTTCTCCACCGCATACATGGCAAGTTGTTTGTGTTTGCACCATACCAAATATGCTTTGTTGGGTACGAATTTCCATACCACTACCGTGACAGTTTGGACAGGTTTCTGTTCCACTTCCATTTTCTGCACCAGTTCCGTGACAGTGTTCACAGGCTACGTCTTTACGTACCTTAAATTTCTTAGTAACACCTGTGGCAATCTCTTGCAAAGAGAGCTTAACTTTCAAACGTAAATCAGAGCCTCTATATTTTGGTGTTTGATGACCTCCACCACCAAATCCACCGAAACCTCCGCTTCCGTGTCCCCCGAACACATCACCAAACATAGAGAAGATGTCGTCCATTGAGAAACCACTACCACCAAACGGATTACCACCTCCCATATTAGGTCCATCGAATCCAAACTGATCGTATTGTTGTCGCTTCTGTGGATCACTTAAAACACTATATGCTTCTGCTGCCTCTTTAAATTTCTCTTCAGCATTAGCATCATCTGGATTCCTATCAGGGTGATATTTAATAGCAAGTTTCCTATAAGCCTTCTTTATTTCATCGCCCGATGCGTCTTTTGCAACGCTCAGAACTTCATAATAGTCTCTTTTTGTCATCTTGTATTTATCATAAAACGAAAGGCTCTTGTAAATATTCAAGAGCCTAGATTACTCAGTCTATAGTTTTTATTGACCAACTGCTACTTTTGCATGCCGTATAACCTTATCGTTTAAGGTATAACCAGATTGCACACAATCTATTATCTTACCTTTCTTATCATCGCCCATTCCTGGTACCATTGCTATTGCTTCATGATAATCCACATTGAAATCTTTACCATCGGTATCAATCTTCTTTACACCAATGTTTTCTAAGACTTTCAAAAACTTCTTATAAATGAGCTCGAAACCTTCTTTAATTGCAGTCGAATCTTCAGTTTTATCGGCAAGTGCACGCTCAAAATCATCGAGAATAGGAAGAACTGCTGTAACAGTTTTTTCGCTGCCATTAAGTATAAGTTCTGTTTTCTCTTTCAGTGTTCGTTTCTTATAGTTCTCAAACTCTGCATACAGACGTATATACTTATCTTTCCACTCGTTAGCTTCTGTTTTATCACTTTCCTGTGTAGATTCTGATTCTGCCACTTCCTCATTATCTATTTCAGGCGATGCCTCTTCCATAGTAGACGTTTCGTTCTGTAATTCGGGAGCCTCGTCCTCTATTCTTATTTTCTTATTCTTTTTGCTCATAATAATAAATCTTTTGTTTTAGAGATACAAATAGTGTGCCAACATAATAAGAATCTGCTGTGCTATTCTATCTGATAATAGTCTTAAACCTGATACATTTTAGCTTTCTGTTCCTTAATTTGCTCGTCGTGAATGTATTCATCGTAGCTCATAAGCTTGTCAATTGTACCGTTTGGAGTTAATTCGATGATACGATTAGCAACAGTTCCTATAAATTCGTGGTCGTGAGAGCTAAAGAGAATATTACCTTTAAAGCCTACAAGATTATTATTGAATGCCTGAATGCTTTCCAAATCGAGGTGGTTTGTAGGAGTATCAAGTATTAGGCAGTTTGCATTTTGCAGCTGCATTCTTGCAATCATACAACGCATTTTCTCGCCTCCAGAAAGTACATTAACTTTCTTTTCAACCTCTTCTTGTTTAAACAACATACGGCCAAGGAAACCTTTCATTACTACCTCGTTGCCTGGACCATATTGCGAAAGCCAATCAACAAGATTTAAATCACAATTAAAATATTTGGTATTGTCCAGTGGTAAGTAAGCTGTTGTAATAGTTACACCCCAGTTGTAGGTACCTGCTTGTGCTTCGCGTTCACCATTAATGATATCGAATAAAGCTGTCATTGCTTTAGGGTTACGAGACAAAAATACTATTTTCTGTTCTTTCTCTACATTAAAATTAATATGGTCAAATAATATTGTCCCATTTTCATCAACAGCCTTCAAATCTTGAACTTCTAAGATTTGATTACCTGGTTCGCGCTCCATTTGGAAGATAATTCCAGGATATTTACGACTTGATGGGCGAATTTCCTCTACATTTAGTTTCTCAAGCATCTTCTTACGTGAAGTTGTTTGCTTGCTTTTTGCCACATTGGCAGAGAAACGACGGATAAATTCTTCTAACTGCTGTTTCTTTTCTTCGGCTTTCATTTTTTGGTTTTGTGCTTGACGTAAAGCTAATTGAGAGCTTTCGTACCAGAACGAGTAGTTACCAGCAAACACTGTAACTTTACCGAAGTCGATATCTATAGTTTGTGTACTTACGGCGTCAAGGAAGTGACGGTCGTGCGATACAACAAGTACTGTTTGTGTTTCTTCTATTTCGCCGAGATAATCTTCCAACCACTCTACTGTTTCAAGGTCGAGGTCGTTGGTAGGCTCATCGAGCAAAAGGTTGTCGGGCTTTCCGAAGAGTGCCTTTGCCAACATTACACGCACTTTTTCTGTGTTTGACAAGTCGCCTACTTTTTTTTGGTGTGCATCTTCTTTCACTCCTAAATGTTGTAATAATTGGGCAGCTTCGCTTTCAGCTTCCCAACCATTCATTTCGGCAAACTTTAGTTCCAAATCGGCAGCACGGTTTCCGTCTTCTTCGGTCATTTCTGGTTTAGCGTAAAGTTCTTCACGCTCTTTCATATTCTTCCAAAGTGGTTCGTGCCCCATAAGCACAGTGTCCATTACCTTAAATTCATCGTATTTAAAGTGGTCCTGTTCCAATACCGACAAGCGTTCTCCTGTTCCTAATGTGATAGTTCCTTTGGTTGGTTCTAAATCGCCAGAGATGGCACGAAGCAATGTTGATTTTCCTGCTCCATTTGCTCCGATAACGCCATAGATATTTCCTGGAGTAAATTTAATATTAACGTCCTTATACAGAACTCTTTTTCCGAATTGAACGGCAATGTTTGAAAGTGTAATCATTGTTTGTTTAAAATCCTTTTTTCTTATTTGAGCGCAAAGGTACAATAATAATGTGATACTTGCAAGAACTACAATCTATGTCGTGTCATAAGTAAAGAATAACACATCACCTATTATATATACGTTTATAATAGTCAGAACTACTCATTATTTTACTATATCTCAAAAGGATATCAACCCAAATTTAACATCTATCATAGTATTTTTCCGCAGTTATTGTCCGCTTAAGTCTTGGCTACAGAGCTTATATCCTAAAGATTTTTTACTGATACATAGTTTAACCTTAATTTATTGTACATGATAGTTGCGTGTATTGAATGGTTACCACATTACCATTTCTATACGATATATTCGAATATATTTTTACCTTCTGTGATTATAAGTTTTTTGCCACTTATGCATCGCACTATTTTGGTTCTATAAAGTGTCTATTATTCTAGCATAGATTTTAAACTTGTGTATAACTAATACAGCAGGCATAACACGAAAGTATTTATAGAAAGTTGCTAATATAATAAAAAATTGCCTGGCCAAATCAAGAGAAAACATTATGATATCTAAAATACAACTGACAGATATCTAAAACACAACTGACAGATATCTAAAACGAGCGTTACAGATATCTAAAACAAGAGAGACTATATTTAACCAATGTTTATAAACACCTATGGCTTCTTTCTTAACTGATAATCAGTTTGATTTTTAGCTTGCGTATTCCCCTTTCGCTTCCATTATTGTCAAATGGTATCATCGGATTTTCGAGGAAATTGAAAATGTAATCTCTGCATTTGACTAAGCCTTTTCTGAACGTAATAAACTTTTTACCAAGCTCCTCTATATTCTGTTTGAGCAGATTGTCTAAACGTCGGGTCCATGACACCTTGTCTATAACGTCGTTCGGATTGGTATTCCGCTCGTGAATGGCTTCACGGAACTAATTGGTTACTTTCCCAGACCACTCTTGCTCAGTGTTCAACTCTAATAGAATTTCCTTGATTACGGGCTTCAACTCTGGAATGGAAATAACCTACGTCACATAATCAAGCACACGTTCTGCATCTGATAAAGATTCTCCGCAACGAATACAATAGTTGGGTACCTCATCAATTATCTCGTCAGGTATGGAAGAGCAAGATAACTTATGCTCATCATGCCCCTTTTGTCCTCCCGGCTTCTTACCACTTGGCTTACGGAGGCTTCTTGTTCTTCTGATAACCTCATCATTTATACGCTCCTTGCTTGGCGGAGTGCTGCTGTTATTAGAGTTTTTATCAGGATTTTCATACTTAGCTAAGCGTTCCGTTAGTTTATAAGTTCCGTATCTTTCTTACGAACTTCAAGGTTCAGAGTATTTATGTTACGGTTCAATTTGACAATCTCAGCATACTGCTGATTGACAGTTGCACGCAATAATCGCATCTCTTCCGTCATGCCTTGTAATACTTTTGATATGTCCGTAACTTGCTATTTTATAGGTATAAAGGTGCAAAGAAAATCTGAAATATGCAAGAAAGATGGGTATTTTTATAACCTTTATACGAAGATTTTAGAGGAGAGAATACTGACTGCTCGATACCGCTGAATAGTTACTAAAAATCATCTACATTTTAATTAAAACTAAACTGGTTGTTGTCTTATACCAATAAGGACTTATATTTCATATACGTAATATTCGCTATTCTATGAGCTTTTAAAGTTTAAAATAATAAGCTAAGGTATTTATTTTAACTATATTGAGAAGAAAAAA
>NZ_GL982513.1:1267146-1272326 GCF_000220255.1 Prevotella pallens ATCC 700821 | reverse complement strand
AGAAAAACATATTTTATATAAGGCTCATCAAACATCAATGACGAAAAATATTCAAAATTTCCTTTTTTTTCAAAGAATATTTTGTTACTTTGCAACGTTAAATAATTCAATTTATATTAAAAAGATATGCAGAAGAAGTTGATACTCGCTGTGGTTGCACTCTGCTGTTCTTCTGTAGTTGTCGGTCAAAATACAAAAACCGACACTATACAGCAAGAACAATTGCAAAATGCAATGGACGAATCAGCATTTACATTCACAGAAGCACAGTTAGGAGAGGATAACGACAGAAGTTCAGATGTTACTATATTAAATTCAAATAGTAATGTGTATGCTTCAGAAGTAGGTTTTTTATATTCACCATTGCGTTTTAGATATCGTGCACTAAATACAAAATACAACGATGTATATATTAACGGTGCAGCTATGAACGATATGGAAAGTGGACAATTTCGCTACTCATTAATTGGTGGACTAAACCAGCAAACACGAAATGTTGATTTTGCACTTCCATTCGAAAATAATAATTTTTCTCTAACAGCAATGGCAGGAAGTAATAACTACGACTTTAGAGCAGGCTCTATGGCAGGCGGTCATCGCATTACATTGTCAGGAGCCAATCGTAATTATACTTTAAGAGGAATGTATACTTATGGGAGTGGATTCAATAATAAAGGCTGGGCATTTGCAACCAATATTACCTATCGATGGGCAAATCGTGGATATGTAGAAGGAACATTTTATAATGCTCTCTCTTATTTCTTCGGTGTTCAAAAGAAATGGAATAATGGTCATTCTTTGAGTTTTTCTACATGGGGTAATCCAACTGAACGTTCATCACAAGGAGCAAGTACAGACGAAGTTTATTGGTTGGCAAATAATTATCAATATAATCCATATTGGGGGTACCAAAATGGTCATCGACGTAACAGTCGTGTTGTTAATGATTTTGCACCTGCTGCAATTTTTACTTGGGATTGGAACATTAACGATAAAACAACACTTACTACAAGTTTGTTTGGAATGTATTCTATGTATAAAAGTACCAAGCTAAATTATAATAATGCAGATAACCCCCAACCAGATTATTGGAAAAATTTACCTAGTAGTTATTATGATGTGTGGAATGAACAAGACACTCGTTATCGTACTGCACAAGCTTTTGCAGATTGGAATACTGCAGTTAATTGGTGGAGAAATAAAGAAAACAGACAAATACAATGGGACAGACTGTATTATGCTAACCGACAAGCTGCAGCAAATGGACAAGATGCCCTTTATTATGTTCAGGCTAAACACAATAATAATACAACTATAACCTTATCTTCATCGCTCAACACGCATATAGGCAAAGATAAAGTCTTTAATGTTGGCTTAATGATAGGGCAAAATCTTGGTAGACATTACCAGACTATGGAAGATTTGTTAGGTGCAAAAAGCTTTCATAATGTGAATACATACGCCATTGGGACTTATTCTGCTAACGATCCACGCATTCAATATGATTTAAATACAATGGGTACACGAGGATTAGGGGCTTTAGTTTACGAAGGCGATAAGTTTGGTTATGACTACAATATAAATGTACGTCGTGGTACTCTTTGGACTAATTTTGCACAAACTTTTGGTAATCTTCACTATATGTTAGGTGCTAAAATAGGATACGATAATATGTACAGAAAGGGATATATGCGTAATGGAATGTTCGCAGATAATTCTTTTGGAAAGAGTAAACATGCAGATTTTGTTACAGGTGGTGGTAAATTCAGTGGAACTTGGACGTTAGGCAGTGGTAATGCTATTTCGTTTGGTTTAGGCTATGAGCAACGAGCACCACAAGCAAGCAATGCTTTCATATCGCCAGAAATGAATAATGACTTTGTTGGAAATTTACGTAATGAACGTATATTCTCAAGTGAAGTAAGCTATCAATATATTGGAAGTTGGTTACTCGCTAATTTTAGTGCTTATTATAATCATCTAACCCACGTAACAGAATGGCAAAACTTCTACTTTGACGATGGCAATTCATTTACTTACGTCAGTATGACTGGAATTAAGAAGAATTACTATGGTTTAGAATTGGGACTTGACTTTAAACTCACAAGTTTCTTAAATTTTAAAGCATTGGGCACGTGGAGCGAAGCTAAAAATATAAATAATGCAGATGTAGTTTATATGAATTCTACAAAAAGTACTTTGTATAAAGATGTAGTTTACAACAAGGGAATGAGAGAAAGTGGCACACCTTTATCTGCATATAGTGGTATTCTTAGCTTCCACCAGAAAGGTTGGTTTATCGATTTAAGTGGAAACTACTATGATAGAATATATCTTTCATACGCACCAAGTCTTCGTTATAGAAATACTTTACGAACAATGGGAACACAATTTGGAGGAATGGATGCGGAAGGAAATTATACACCATATAACCAAAGCAAAGGAAAAGGTGGTTTTATGCTTGATGCATCTATTGGCAAAAGCATATATTTAAAACGAGGAAGTCTTTCCATTAACTTAATTATAACCAACCTATTAAACAATCAGAAAATAGTTTCTGGAGGTTACGAACAAAGTAGAAGTAGTTATACTGTTAATCAAACAACGGGTGAGACAACTGCTCGTGCATACGATTTTAATAAAAACCCGAAAAAGTATTATGTTAATGGCATTAACGGAATGTTGAATGTTGCCTACAAATTCTAAAATAGACAAAAGAATATGAGATACATAAAATTTATAATGATAGTGGCAATCTGCTCTCTTTTTGCTTCATGTATGGGCGATAGTTATGCAGAAACTGATGAAAATATGCCATCTCCTTACGGCAATAACGAATTAAAAGAAACGAATTTAATTTCTATTGCCAATCTCAAAGCAAAATTTGCAACACCAATAAACACCGATTACCGTGATGGCAAGAGTTACGAGCAAATAACAGAAGATTTGCAAATAAAAGGAATTGTAACAAGTTCGGATGTTGCTGGTAACATTTATAACGAACTTGCAATACAAGATAAGACTGGAGCTATTATTATATCAATTGGTCAAAGTGGTCTTTATGGGTTTCTTCCTATTGGAACAGAGATACTCATAGATTTGAAAGATCTATATATAGGTAATTACGGAAAACAAGCACAAATAGGAGTCCCAACAAAAAATGCTAAAGGTGTAATGTCTATTGGACGTATTAGCCGTATTGTGTGGGATACCCATTATAAAATTCTTTCATTAAATAATTCTGTAGAAGTAAAAGAATTTACAAATGGTTCTGCACCTACTAATTGGACATTTGATAACGATGCAGGTAGACTTGGAATTATTCGTAATGTTAGTTTCAAATCGAGTACTCCTTCTGTAAATGGAACATTTGCTAATTCTTCTGGAGGTGCTGGTAGTGTTTCGTGGACTTTAAATGAACAAGATGGTAATAAAGTAATTGTATATAACAGTAACTTCGCAAAGTTTGCAAATGCCAAAGTTCCAACTGGAAAAGTTAATATAACAGGTATTTTTAAGCGTTTCAATAATCAATGGGAGATTATTATACGTTCGCTTGATGATATTCAACCAGTTGCTCCAGCCGAAAAGACTATTTATAGTAACTCTTTTGCAGAAGCACCAACTGATTGGAAACTAGAACAAGGGACACTCCCTACTGGTATAACATTTGTTTGGAAATGGATTTCGCCTACCTATGGAATGAAAGCTTCTGCATTCGTAAATGGACAACGTTACGAAACACATGCACGTGCAATTTCTCCTCTTATAGATCTTACAAAAGTTACACATGCTACGCTTTCTTTTGACCATGCAGCGCGTTACTTTGACAACTTTGATAATGAACTTAAAGTACAAATATCCACAGATGGAAATATATGGAAAGATTTAACCATAGACAAGAAACCAACTGGAGAAAATTGGAACTTTGTAACAGCAAAAGCAGATTTAACGCCATATTGTGGTAAGAAGGTTTTCATAAGTTTCTTCTATAATAGTACAACTACAACTGCTGCAACATGGGAATTTAAGAACCTCGTAATAAAATAAAATATTGAAAATTAATAAATAAAGAGAAAACAAGTATGAAAAAGTTTATCTATTCTGTTTTAGCATTAGCTTTTGCGGCTTATACGCTCACAAGCTGTGAAGATGTGCCTGCACCATATAATACAACATTTGATGATAATAATAATAAACCAGAACCTTCTAATATGGTTGCAAAAGGTATTGGTTCAAAAGATGATCCTTTTAATATTGTAGCAGCACAAAATTATATAACTAAAGGAGAAAATCTTGATAAAGAAGTATATGTAAAAGGAATTATTGTAAGTATTAAGGAAGTCAATACACAGTATGGAAATGCTACTTACTATATTTCTGATGACGGTACAACTTCCAATCAATTTTATGTTTTTCGTGGAAAGAACTTAGGTAACGAAAATTTTACAAATGCCAACGAAATAAAAACAGGTGATGAGGTGATTATTTGTGGTAAATTAATGACTCATACAAATGGAGTTAAGCAACTTGGACAAGGTAACTATATATATTCACTCAATGGTAAGACCCAAAACACAACACCAAGTGTAAACATTGGGTTAGATGTAGCATTCGATAAAGATATAGCAGCCTTTAGTATATCTAATTTAAAGACACTTCCTGCAGATTTAACACAGGTTTGGACACATGATGCGAAATATAAACAAATGAAAGCAAGTGCTCGTGCAAATAATGTAAACTACGAGACACAAAGTCGTCTTGTTTCACCAGCATTCAGTTTGAAAGGTGTAAATACAGCAACACTTACTTTTAATAATGCATTGAACTTTTTGAAAACTATGCCACTTAACAATGCTATAAAGGTTTTTGTTTCGACTGATGGTAATAACTGGGAATCGGTAGCTATAAATAATCCCCCTTCAGGTAATAGTTGGACTTTCGTTGATTCTACCTGCGATTTGAACAAATATGCAGGAAAAGAGAATGTATTCGTTGCATTTGAATATAACAGCACCACAAATATTGCTCCTACATGGGAAATTAAGACTGTAACTGTTAAGTAAAAAATATATTAATAATTTGGCAGGCTGCAGAATTATTTGTAATTTTGTGCCCTATAAATATGTACGATGAATAATTATTTTATTCTCAACATAAACATAACGATTTTTATTAAT
>NZ_GL982513.1:1261616-1266826 GCF_000220255.1 Prevotella pallens ATCC 700821 | reverse complement strand
ATATAAAGCAAAATGAAAAAAGGTATTCACCCAGACAACTATCGTCCCGTCGTATTCAAAGATATGTCCAACGGCGATATGTTCCTTTCAAAATCTACATGTAAATCTAACGATACTGTAGAATTTGAAGGCGAAACTTACCCAGTGGTTAAAGTAGAAATCTCAAGTACCTCTCACCCATTCTATACAGGTAAGAGTAAACTTGTGGATACAGCTGGTCGTGTAGATCGCTTCATGAACCGTTATGGTAAGTTGAAGAAATAAAACAAATATACCACAAAGTATAAAGTGCGGTCAAACGTAGTTGCATATGCGTTTGATCGCACTTTTTTTATACGAATGGAATTTATGTACTAATATAAACTTTGAGATAAATGAAGAAAAATAGAAGTTTAGTAGAAACAAGTGTTATATTTCTTGTTGCAAGCATTTTTCTTTTTTCGGCTTGTAATAAAGATAATAATGATAACGAGAAGACAGCTATATCAAATAATAACTCAAATCAAAATTTTCCTAATCCTTATACACATCGGTTAGAATTTCCAAAAATACGAGGAGGGAAAAGTATAATAATCACCCATATTGACCAAAGTACCAATGAAGTGAACTATAGTCTCGAGTGGGACGGAGAAAAGAAATCGAATCGTTGGACGTGCTATCAAATATACAACAGTAATAGTATATGGAATACAGGTAGATGGTATGGAAATCCTCAATACCCAGCTGACCCATTAATTTCTTCTTTAATGACCTTCGGTTACGATCCATATTGGGGAACAGGATACGATCACGGACATCTTTGTCCATCAGCCGATAGAAGAAGCACAGAAGAGGCACAAAGACAAACTTTTTACTTAAGCAATATGCAGCCACAACTTAGTGCATTTAATGGAAGTGTGAAAGGTGGTGGAATATGGCTAACAATGGAAAATAAAATACGAGATTCATTTAAGATGGAATCAATTGATACAATGTATATATGTAGAGGTGGTACCATTGATCAAACTTCACAAGTAAAAGCCTTTCTTCGCAATGGCTTTATTGTACCAGGATATTTCTTTTCTGCAGCTCTGTTAAAATATTATAGCAAAACACAAAAGAAATGGGAATATAAGGCTATTGGATTCTGGTTTAAACACGAAAACAATCAAGCTGCATCGCTCAAACCTTATGTTGTAAATATAAAACAACTTGAAGAACTCACGAATATAGATTTCTTCTGTAATCTTCCTGACGATATTGAAAGAAAGGTAGAAGGAATTGACAAAGATATTATCATTAGATTGTGGAATATAAAATAATTTTCGCTGGAACCTCAGGATTCCAGGAAATGATTTATAAGTTTTTGCAGAAAGAAAATGGCAAATAGAAGAAATTACATAATTTGAAAACAAGAATATTATAGCGTGATTAGTGAAATATACACAAGTAAGAATAAAAGCATTTAAAGATACTGCAGAATATCGCTTATCTCACTAACTGTAACTAAATTCGTGTGGTCGTATTCATCAATATATTCGTGTTGCCACAATGTTTTAGATGGTACATAAATGGCATTTCCACCTAATTCTAACACTGGAGCAATATCAGAACGGAATGAATTTCCTACCATTACAAGTTCATTTACAGAACAATTGAAACGCTTACAAAGGTATTCATATTCATCGGAAGTCTTATTGGATACTACAATAGTTGCATCGAAAAAAGATTGCAATCCAGAACGTTGCAGTTTATTTTCTTGATCCAATAGTTCACCTTTAGTAAAAACTACCATCTTATATTTGCGTTGCACATTGTTTAATGTATCAAGCACGCAGCGGACACCCTGCAATGGAGTTGCAGGCATATTCAAAAGTTTTTTTCCACAATTTAAAATCTGACCAATTTTATTGGCTGACAATTCTCCATTACTAATCGAAATTGCATTCTCTATAAGCGAAAGTACAAAGGCTTTACAGCCATAACCTAACAAAGGCATATTAGCTGTCTCTGTTTCAAATAATCTCGATGAAATTTCAGTAGCCGTTCCATAATCGCTTAATATACTTTGGTATTCCTTTTCCACAGCATCAAAATGCGATTGACAATCCCACAGAGTGTCATCAGCATCAAAAGCAAGCAGTTTTATCTTATCTTTTTCTATCATTCGGCAAAATTACTAAATAAAATATGAAAAACATTCTATATTTACTATTTACACTAAAGGTCGTCAAAAAAATATAGTACCTTTGTAACACTAACAATATTAAGCTCACAAAACATAAACATATATGACACTTCAACAATTAGAATACGTAATGGCAGTTTATCGTTGTAAACACTTTGCGAAAGCAGCCGACTATTGCAATGTTACCCAACCCACTCTAAGTTCGATGATTCAGAAGTTAGAAGAAGAGTTAGGCGTAAAGATATTCGACAGACGTAAACAACCCATTAAGCCTACTGCTGAAGGAATGCTCATCATAGAGCGAGCTTGGAATATTCTCGTGCGAGCAAAGCAACTGAAGGAAGTTATTGAAGAAGAACGACAAACTCTTTCAGGTACCTTCCACATTGCTGTACTACCTACCATAGCACCTTATCTTATTCCACGTTTTCTTCCACAACTAATGAACGACTATCCACAGTTAGATATTAGGGTTAGCGAAATGAAGACAGAAGATATACATAGAGCTCTTAAACATGGCGATATAGATGCAGGCATTGTAGCAGAAGTCGAAGGTCAAGACGATTTTAACAGACAACATTTATACTACGAGAAGTTCTTTGTTTATGTTTCAAAAGGCGACCCATTATTTAAGAATAAAGCAATACGTACATCTGATCTTACTGGTGAGTTTCTTTGGCTACTCGATGAAGGACACTGCTTCCGCGAACAGCTTGTGAAATTCTGTCACTTAAAGTCGGCAGCAAAAAGCAAAAAAGCATATAATCTTGGAAGCATAGAAACCTTTATGCGTATTGTAGAAAGTGGCAAAGGCGTAACCTTTATTCCTGAACTTGCAATAAAACAACTTACAGACGAACAGAAAGATTTAGTACGTACTTTCGCCCACCCTATTCCAACTCGCAACATCATACTGCTAACACAAAAAAGCTTTATACGAAACTCGATAAAACAACTTATTATTGACAAAATCCGTGCTTCTGTTCCAGCAGAGATGCAACAAATCAATAAAACTCAACAAGCATTATAAACTTCACAAGATATGTCAAATGTCATTACAAAGTTGCATAAAAAAACTCTAAAATACGCTGTAAAAGCAGTAATAAAGCACATTAACGAAATAGAAACATTGCACACGTGTTATTTTGTGTAAAATGTTTGTCCCTGTCATTTCTTTTTTATACTTTTGAAGTCGCAAAGATAACATTACTCCAAAGAAGGATAACAAACTGCACGCTATATATAAAGCAAGCTTAATACCCTTCTAACAGTAGAAAATAAAAGTAAAGAATATTTTTAACAATACATTTACAAAGGTAAAATTATGAAGATTGAAAAAGTACACGCTCGTGAGATTATAGACTCACGTGGCAATCCCACAGTTGAAGTTGAAGTAACACTCGAGAATGGTATAAAAGGTCGCGCTAGTGTACCATCAGGTGCATCTACTGGTGAAAATGAAGCATTGGAACTTCGCGATGATGACAAAAAACGTTTCGGTGGTAAAGGTGTTCTGAAAGCAGTAGAAAATGTTAACGATAAGATTGCTCCTAAATTGAAAGGTTTCCGCATCACAGACCAACGCGCAATTGACTATGCTATGTTGGCTCTTGACGGAACTCCAACTAAGAGCAACCTTGGTGCAAATGCTATTTTAGGTGTTTCTTTAGCAGTAGCTCACACTGCAGCCAAAGCATTAGGATTACCTTTGTATCGTTATATCGGTGGTGCTAACGCTTACGTTCTACCTGTCCCTATGATGAACATTATCAATGGTGGTGCACACTCTGATGCTCCTATAGCATTCCAAGAGTTTATGATTCGCCCAGTTGGCGCAGATAATATTCGTGAAGCTTTGCGTATGGGTGCCGAAATCTTCCATACATTGCAGAAAAACTTAAAGAAACGTGGTCTTTCAACAGCTGTTGGTGATGAAGGTGGGTTCGCACCTAAGTTCGAAGGTATTAAAGATGCACTCGATTCTATTATGCAAGCAATAAAAGATGCTGGCTACGAACCTGGCAAAGACGTAAAGATTGCTATGGACTGTGCTGCTTCTGAATTTGCTACATTGGAAGATGGTAAGTGGTACTACGATTACAGCAAACTTAAGAATGGTATGCCTAAAGATCCTAACGGCAAGAAACTTACTGCGGACGAACAAATTGCATACTTGGAAGAACTTATCACAGAATATCCTATCGACTCTATCGAAGATGGTCTCGATGAAAATGACTGGGATAATTGGGTTAAACTTACTAAAAAAATTGGCGACCGTTGCCAATTAGTAGGCGATGACTTGTTTGTTACCAATGTTAAGTTCCTAGAAAAGGGTATCAAGATGGGTGCAGCAAACTCTATTCTTATCAAAGTAAACCAAATTGGTTCTTTAACAGAAACTCTCGAAGCTATAGAGATGGCTCATCGTGCTGGTTATACAACAGTAACTTCTCACCGCTCTGGCGAAACTGAAGATACAACTATTGCTGATATCGCTGTTGCTACAAACTCTGGACAGATTAAGACAGGTTCAATGTCTCGTACTGATCGTATGGCTAAGTACAATCAACTTATCCGCATTGACGAAGAGCTCGATTGCACTGCACGTTACGGTTACAAGAAAATCAAGTAAATTCTTTTTTCATTATAATAATAAGGAGACAGCCTGCTTGTTCTGTCTCCTTATTTCTGTTATATAGTCCTCCCTTATAAACCTAATATTCTTCTGATTCATAGTATATTATGCTATAAATTATTTGCAAATATCTGCAAGTTTTTGTACCTTTACATTATAATTCTTGCAGATATTTATGCTTAAACGTACATCCAAACAGCTCTCTATGTTCTCGTCTTTAGAGGACATGCTTAGTCATCAACATCCCCTTTTCCAACTTAGTAATAAGATTAATTGGGAATGTTTTGAAAATGCTTTCTCTCCTTTGTATTGCAGCAATAATGGTCGCCCGGCCCATCCTATTCGCCTGATGTGTGGTCTTTTAATTTTAAAACATTTGCGTAATGTGTCAGATGAAATGGTTGTTTT
>NZ_GL982513.1:1254584-1260828 GCF_000220255.1 Prevotella pallens ATCC 700821 | reverse complement strand
ATAGAGCTTGTCAGTACAAGCTTTATGCTGAAATATAGTTTTTAAGGAATGACTATATAGAAGTAAGGAAATATCAGAATAATTAAAGTCTCTTTTGATAGATTGGGAAGGATATACTAATGAAAAATATAAAAAAACACTGTACATTGGAAAGAAAAACAATACATAAAAATTTCCTTCTCGAAAATAAAATCCTGATTACTAATAACTTAAATTAGTTTATTGATATTCTCAATTGTATGATAGATATTTTCTGTTGGTTACTTTATTGTTTAATACTAACTTTGCAGCGTAAACAAATTAATAATAATATTAATCGGTATCCAACGATATAAATCAGAGGAACCTAAAACAGAATAATAAAAATATGGAGACAATTATCAATGCAATGGCTCCTGAATTTAAAGTTCAGGCTTTCCAAAATGGAGAATTCAAAACAGTATCAAACGAAGATATTAAAGGCAAGTGGGCTATTTTCTTCTTCTATCCAGCAGACTTCACATTCGTATGTCCTACCGAACTTGTAGACCTTGCAGATAAATACGAAGAATTTAAAAAAATGGGTGTTGAGGTTTTCTCAGTAAGTTGCGATACTCACTTTGTACACAAAGCATGGGCAGATGCTTCTGACAGTATCAAAAAGATTAAATACACTATGCTTGCAGACCCACTCGCAGTGCTAGCAAAAGGGTTCGGTGTTTATAAGGAAGATGAAGGCTTAGCATATCGTGGTACATTCCTCGTAGATCCAGAAGGTAAAATTAAATTGGCTGAGATTCAAGATAACTCTATCGGTCGTAATGCTGACGAGCTTGTTCGTAAAGTAAAAGCAGCACAATTTGTAGCCTCTCACCCTGGTGAAGTTTGCCCTGCAAAATGGAAAGAAGGTTCTGAGACCCTAAAACCAAGTATCGATCTTGTAGGTAAAATATAAGTAACACCACAGTAAAAGCCTTTTTCACTATACATAACATTATGATTTGTCTCTCACTCTCCTATCAAACCTCTTTTTAATAAAAGGTAAGATAGGAAAGTAAGAGACTTTTTTTAGCCACCTATAAAGCTTTTAGAAAATCTCTCATTAATTCTTTCTGTACCTTTTATAGTTGGACAAATTATTGCATTATATAACAAGAATATAGTAGGTTACAGGATTAGAGGTTAATAAAATGTCAATAGGAATACAGGAAGCAATAGAGAGTAATAGTATATAAAAAGATAATGACTCATAGGGGCTAATAATATTAAAGATTACAGCTCTATACGAAACAAAACGAATTCATAAGAAATAGAACTATGTTAGATAATAATATATTAAACCAAGTAAAAAGTATATTTGCATCGCTAAAATCGCAAATCACATTTGAAGTTATAGGTAATAAGAATGATGAAAAGAAAGATGAACAACTGGATTTTCTCAACAATATAGCTTCAACATCAGAAAAGTTATCTGTTAGTTTCACTGAAAAAGACAATACACAACTTTATTTTAGACTAGTAAAAGATGGTAACAATACTGGGATTTCTTTCCGTGGTCTACCAAATGGACACGAATTTTCTTCGTTTCTTCTGGCTATTCTCAACACAGATGGACAAGGCAAAAACTTCCCTGACGAAATAATACAACGCAGAATTAAGTTATTAAAGGGAAAAATAACACTGAAAACATACGTATCACTCACTTGCACTAACTGTCCTGACGTGGTTCAAGCACTCAACCTTATGGCACTTATCAATCCGAATATTACACATGAAATGGTTGATGGTGGCATTTATCAACAAGAAATAAACAACTTAAACATACAAGGAGTTCCTGCAGTGTATTGTAATGATGAGGCATTACACATAGGAAGAGGTGATCTCAGTATACTTTTACAAGAGTTGGAGGATATGGTAGGTAGCGAAGTTCCAGAAAACGAAGAAACTATAGAGTACGAATACGATGTAATTGTTATAGGTGGTGGCCCTGCTGGTGCATCGGCAGCTATATATTCTGCACGAAAAGGATTAAAAGTTGGATTGGTTGCAGAACGTATTGGCGGACAAGTAAATGATACCACAGACATTCAGAATCTTATTTCAGTACCTAATACAAATGGGACAAAGCTAGCTACTGACTTAAAAGTGCATCTCACAAACTATCCTATAGAGCTCTTCGAACATCGAAAGATAACAAAAGTAAATTTAAATGGGAAGATAAAAAGAATATATGTGAAAGGCGGAGAAATATTCAAAGCTCCAGCTATAATTATTGCAACGGGAGCAAATTGGCGTAGACTAAATGTTGGAGACGAAGCAAAATATATAGGGCATGGTATTCATTTCTGCCAACACTGCGATGGACCTTTCTATAAAGGAAAAAATATTGCAGTGATTGGAGGTGGAAACTCTGGTTTGGAAGCAGCTATAGATCTTGCTGGTATTTGCAATAAAGTTACAGTGTTTGAGTTCAGCGATACTCTTCGTGCCGATACTGTGTTACAAGAAAAGGCTAAGCAACTAAAAAATATAAGTATCTTTACGAATGCACAGACAACCAATGTAAAAGGCGATGGTATAAAATTAACTGCACTAACAGTTAAAAATAGATTGACAGAAGAAGAGAAAGATTACGAATTTGATGGCGTCTTCGTGCAAATTGGTCTTGCTCCAAATAGTGAACTTTTCAAAAACGAGTTAGAACTGACATCACGTAACGAAATTAAGGTTGATGAATCTTGTCGTACTAATATTCCGGGTATCTATGCAGCGGGAGATGTTTCTACTGTGCCATATAAGCAAATAATAATTGCAATGGGCGAAGGTGCGAAAGCTGCATTATCAGCGTTTGATGATCGTTTGCGCGGAATTATATAATGAAAAGTTAGATAAAACTTGAACAATATAGGCAAAAGAGATGAACAACTCTCATTTTCCTATATTGTTATACAACTATAGTTCTATAAATTAAGGCTATATCTGTTTGATAACACTTATCGACTAGATACAAAAAAAAGACTGTAAATTCTTATATGAGATTTACAGTCTTTTAGTTGTGAACAAAGATTAAGCTTCTGCAGGAGTCTCTGTTGCCTCAGGCTGAGTTGCTTCTGCTTCTGCAGCTTTCGCAGCATCTTCAGCTGCCTTTGCTGCAGCTTTCTTCTCTGCTACCTTCTTTGCAATAGCTTCATTAGCCTTTTTCTCATCTTCGAGATTCTTTACAGCACTTGCCTTCTTCTCATCAGCAGTCTTCTTTTCTAATGCTTCCTTAGAAGTATCTTTAACTTTCTTCCAAGCATCAAACTTCTGTTGACATACGGTTTCGTCAAATGCACCTTTCTTTACACCACCACGAAGATGTTTCATCATATAAACGCCTTCTGATTTCAGCAAGTTACGAACAGTATCGGTAGGTTGTGCACCTGTTTCTACCCAATACAGTGCGCGTTCGAAATTCAAATCTACTGTGGCTGGATTGGTATTTGGGTTGTAAGTTCCAATCTTTTCAGTAAATTTACCATCACGTGGTGCGCGAACGTCCGCAATTACAATTCTGTAAACGGCATAGCCTTTACGACCTCCGCGTTGCAATCTGATTTTTGTTGCCATAATTCTTTAATTTTATAATTAGGTTTGAATTTTATGCTATTATCTCGTAATAGCGACTGCAAATTTACAGCTTTCTTTTTAAGTATACAAACTATCAAGCTATTATATTATTCTTTCACAGTCTATTTATTTTATTTCTTATTTCTCAGTCTATTCCTGCAGCTTAATATTATCTTTGTAATATCCAGTTGATGGCAGTTATTTTTCCATTCTCTATTTGTGCTTTAATCGTATATTTGTTAGAACCCTTACCTCCTTCACGTACTATTTCTAAACGAGCAGGGATTGTTATCTTCTGCACTGTTGTTCCATCGTCAGACTTATCAGTCGTAGCATTTAAAACCGTGCCTAATTGCCATGTTATTTCCTTTACGTCTGCTTGATAAAGCTTTTCACGCATATATTTCGATACATCGGCTATTGTTGCCCCACCAGCACCAAGAAAATTAAATGAGCTTGCTGTTACTCCTTCTATTTTCGAGGTACTTTTGCTATTAAGTCCCTGCAGAAACTGACGTACAGCAGACACCGCAACTTTTTCTTCACTGGGAGTTGATGTATTATCGAGCATTATCTTCAACTTTTCATCTGCCTCCTTCACATGAATTCCTTTTGGATACTTCTCTCTATAGCCTAAATAGGCAGCCTCTGTATTCTGGTTTACAACTTCATTCCAATACAACTCTTCTACCCGCTTTAAAATTTCATTTTTATAGGGCGTATTAGGGTGAGTTTCAAGATATGCTTTATATGATGCAATTGTATTTTGTTGGATTACACGCCCCCACTCATCATTATTTTGTTGAGTTTGTTTCAATAAATCTCTAATACTATTAATATGTATTAGCGGAGCATTTGGATAATCTTCCAAATATTGTTCCATCACCTGACGATTGTTACTTTTTAATGCTATTTTATATTCCTCAGCTTCATGATTGTCATTACCTCGCTTATAGAAAAACAAGAGCACTGCACATATAACAAGCGCAATTAGTAAAGATACAAAAAGTGGAGTATGATTATTATTCTTTGATTCTGGTTTTACAATCATATCATCGGTAGATACTTCGGCATCACTAGATGGAGATTCTATAGTTAAAGTATCTTGCGTAGGTGTGCCATCTAAACGAGGTTCTTCTTCGATTGATTCAGCAGACACTACTAACTCAACTGACGATGTTTCTGCCTCAGAATAATCTCCATTATTCTGAGAGTCGTCTTTTACAGGTTCCGTCTTTACATCATCTTCGTTTACACTGTTGTCTGTAGACACCGAGTGATGACAATTGGGACAAACTGCATCTTCCTTTAAGTAAATTTCTCCACAGTAGGAACATTTTATAAGATGTCCTGCAATCTCTACTCCACAACTTGGACATATTGGAGCTTTATCGCTGACTTGATGTCCACATTCTGGACATTTTATTATCATTGCTACTTTTTAATTTTAAAGTTATGACTTTGATAGTAATCGACCATTATTTTTGCCGATTTATCCATTTACTAATAATAATGTATATTCGTCTTACGCCGTGGAAATCTAATTTCACGCATACTATGTCGGCCCATTAACCTACTTTTATCAACATAGCCTCGAACTCCATTAATATACCCCTTACCAGTATATTGCCATGCAAATATATCACGACCGTCATTCAATACTGGCTCACGAGAAGTATACTGCGCAATAAACAGTTTATATCCGGTTAATGAACCCATAAGATGACGATTATAGAAATTTGTATAAGTATAAACCAATGGGCGAACACCATATTCTTTTGTCATTAAATCTAAGAACTTCAGTAGACTATCTTGTAAAGCATAATCACTCAATCCACCAGTAGTCTCGATATCCACCATTGGTATTAAATCCTGATCTTGGGGTCTACACTGTGCACGAAAGTTTTGTAGCTGTTCCATTTGCGACACTTGTGGACGGTAGAAATGATAAGATCCAACATTCATTCCATTACGTTTGGCAGCTTGTATATTTTCATAATACCGTTGATCTATTAACGAGCTGCCTTCTGTCGCCTTCAAATATACATAATTCAATTTGTGATTACTATTCGTTGCTACAGTCTCCCACCATACATCTCCTTGATAATGACTCATATCTAAACCGTGGACATGATCGCACGTATCTTCACATTGTATGTTATATTGTGCCTTTATCCCTAAAAGCGAAAACATCCATAAAACAACAAATATATATATCTTTTTGCTCATAGTTGCAAAGTTACTATTTATAATTGATATGTAGAAATAGTACATCTTTTTATTAATCGTTTCCTTATATTTTTAGTATTCTTTTACACGTGCATATACCAAAACTGATATTGCTTCTTACTACTCATAGCTTTTCTAAACGACTATAATTTACAAGAGAAAACAACGCTTATTAATCATATTCTAAGTTCATTTAAAATATAGAACGATAGAATCTTATATCTAATAATCAATAATTCTTGTTAGTTATATTCTTATTGTACTCCTATAGAAAATAAGTAGAGAAAATCACAAACAGAGTCTACGGGTATTCTCTGATGTGTTGTAAAACCACCCAGACATAAGTTACTCCTATTTCAGATATCTATCACACTTGTCTTAGATATCTATCACGCTCGTCTTAGATATCTACTATTTTTAGATTAGA
>NZ_GL982513.1:1237784-1253730 GCF_000220255.1 Prevotella pallens ATCC 700821 | reverse complement strand
TATTAGATATCATAACCTAACTGCAATATTTATGGTTCCAGATTATAAGACTTAAAAGATATTTTTTTGTGATGAATAGTATGAATTTCTTTTTCGTATATTTAAAATTATGTGTTACTATAAGCTGTTGAGCAATAATATATTGTTTTAGACCCGACTATATAGAGTAGGATTCATTACAATTACTCCCTTCCTTCAATATATCTTATTTTTCTATCAAGTTTATTTTAAAAGCATACAGATATTTTCGTAAATAAAACAACCAGAGCTAGAATCCATTATGATTCTAGCTCTGGTTAATATTATTTCTGCAATTGATGCGAAACGATAGATTTATTTTATAATGGCTGCTTTTATTGATTCGATGATAAACTTTGCATCTTCATCGCTAATCATCGGACCAGATGGAAGACAGAGTCCTTTTTTGAAAAGTTCTTCGCTTACACCATTAACGTAGGCTGGAGAATTTTTATAAACTGGTTGTAAATGCATTGGTTTCCAAAGAGGACGACTTTCTATACCTAATTTATCTAATGCTATTCGCATCGCTTCAACATTCGAGTTTGGTTCGCAATTGGTATGAACTACTCCTGTTGAATGAACCACGCCTGCTGCGCCGCCAACTGCACCTGCTACAGCTTTATTGTAAGCTTTATCCTGGTCGATAACCTTAATATCCTCTCTAATAGTAATAGTATTAAGCCAAAAATTAGAGTCAGACAGCTCGTTTGGATTATCGTGGAAAGTAATTCCTTCTATATCTTTAAATCCTTCTTTATACAATTTAGCAATGTGTCTATGATGCGCAATATGTTCATCAAGCACTGTCATTTGACCACGACCTATGCCTGCACAAACGTTACTAAGACGATAATTATAGCCAATCTCTTCGTGCTGATAATATGGAAAAGCCTCGCGTGCCTGCGTTGCAAAAAACATAATACGCTCTTTTGCTTCTTTACCTGGACAAATAAGTGCACCACCACCAGAAGTCGTAATCATCTTATTACCATTAAAACTCATTACACCATATTCGCCAAACGTACCTACTGCTCTCCCATTATATCTACTGCCAAGTCCTTCTGCTGCATCTTCAACCAAAGGAATATTGTAACGATTAGCTATTTCTAATATCTCTTTTATCTTAGCTGGCATTCCATAAAGATAAACAACAATAATAGCTTTTGGTTTTTTACCTGTTTTTTCAATTCTATCCTTGATAGCTTCTTCAAGTAATACAGGGCACATATTCCATGTGTCAACTTCTGAGTCAACAAAAACAGGTGTCGCACCTAAATAAGCAACAGGGTGAGAACTAGCACAAAAGGTAAAACTTTGACAAATAACCTCATCGCCAGCCTTAACTCCTAAGTTAATCAAAGCCAAATGAACAGCTGCCGTGCCAGAACAAAGTGCAACCACTTGCTTATCTCTTAAATCTTCATATTCATCTCTCCACAATTCGTCTGGATTATTATGGTGTGCCTGAATATTTTTAGGATAGGTTTCAGCAGAAAAGTCTGTATTATTTGGCTTTGATTTAAAAAACTTTGCTAATTCTTCTTCAAAAGCATTCACATTGGGCCCCAATGGTACAACCCAATTTGTATCAAATGCTTCCTGAACATATTTTTGCTCGTTACCACTCATGTGGGCGAGACATAGATATTTTCTCTCCATCTCTATAATTTATTTTGATCTATAAGCTGGGAAGAATGAAGTTGATACATCAAATGATGGATCTATTTTCTTCCTAAGCTCAATTAGATAAGAATATTTGTTTATATCATAACAATCTTTTGATATACTAAATCCAATATCTCCATTTTTATTAAAGGCTTTTTTAAACTTATATAAAGGATCTTCACCACTACCAACTCCTCCACCAAGATGTAATAATTTATACCCATGTTGAGCTCCATATTTTGCAGCTTCATACAAAATAAGATTAGTAGCATTAAGATTACGGAATTCCATAACACTGCCGGAAAGATGATAATGCATTCTTCCATTGCACATAAGCATAATACTCATTGCAATGATTTCTTCACCAAGTATTGCATAAAAAAACTCCCATTGTCCTTGTAAGTTCTCTGACATAGATTTATAGAACTTTGGTTTAAAATAATAATAATCATCAGCATTATCTTTATCCATAGTTGCATTGTATATAGAATAGAATTTCTCAAAGAGAGTTGTGTCATCACTATGTTTTACAACTACACCATTTTTAATAGCTTTTCTTATAGTAGCACGATCTTTACTCTTTATATTTTGAAAAATACCTTCTTCAGATGTACAATCAATATAAATGGTATTTCCTAAATCAATAACATTCGACCATCCTCTTAAATATTCTTGATTTTTTAGCCAAGGACTCCATCGTGTGAAAGTATTAATAATTTTTTGATTATGCATAAACGTTTCTACTTCTTTCCAAAAAATATCTATTTTTTCTTTTGAAGTATTTCCATCTAATATCCACCCTCCATACCCATACGGAGTGATTGCATCAAAAAACGTTCCTTTATCGATATAACCTTGTGCCCATGTCTCATTTGATATATCTCTAAGCATGAAAGCACAAATTGCTCTTATTTCCTCTCCCTCATAGTAAATTAAAATTGGCTTTCCATCTCCATGTACTTCGAATGGAGCTAAATATCCACTAAGATAATATATATCATAATTAGGAAAGGAAAGAACTATTCTATCCCATTCCGTTCTATGCTCAAAGTCTATAATCTTCAGCATTTATCAAAATGAATTAAAAAGTTATATATAATATTTCCCATCTCATTTACGTCTTCACTGCTATACCTTCCGTCACAATGTATTGAAAGCATCCTGTTCGATATATCTTTAGAGCTATCCGAACAGTTTTCTGGTAAATTCCATAAGATTGCTGGGTAAATAAAATGCTTTATCAAGTTCAACCTAAATAAATCTCGCTGTTGAGTATTACGAAATAATAATAGTAAAGAAAAAGGAATACATTTATCAGAGCTTGGATAAAAAATACGAATGTCTTTGGTTATTAATATTTTTGAAAGTGTATGGATAAGCAACTGCCAATTCTGTAACTTCCTATTATGCCATTCATTAATATCAAACTTTTCTAAGAAAAGTTTATCAAGTATAGATATTCTACTGATAGGCAAATGGTCAAATCCTTCTTCTGTTTGTATATATTTTGCTCTGAAAGAGTCCTTTAGACTTGAATTGCATTCAGTTTCATTTATATTAAGATAGTGAGCTTTATCTTCCATTGCTTGCCATCTTATTCTTGCAAGTTGTTCGTTTTGATGAGAATTCTCTATTAAAGTTGATAATTTTGATAAATTATGAGAATTACTCCAAATCATTCCACCCCCTGCTAATGGAAGAGTTTTTCTCAATGAGGCTATACAAAAATCAGCTTTACTATTCTGACTCCATTCATCGAAAATATTGTGCGAATGGTCTTCAATCACTGGGATTGAGATATTAGAATAGTTTCGGTATTGTCTTAACCCAAAATAATTCATTCTAAGTAATACATCACCATCTATAAAAGATAGTTTTTCTACAAGATAAATTTCCTCATTTAAGGGGTTGTCAAAATATGTTTTAACTTCTATTTTACACCGATGTTGAATATATTCAATAATTTCCCAACAGAAATACTCTGGTATCCAAATTCTTTTCCATTTATAATGAATGATTAATAATTCTATGGCCTGTCTACCATCTGCTACAAATATGGCATTGGGATAATAAGTAAAAATGGTATTATCGTGTATTGCTGAAATATTCAAAGAATGAAAATCAGATCCAAACTCTTTCATGTTATTTCTCTTTCAGTTTTCGTAGTTTTTCACCGAATCCAAGATCGTCTACCAACTCATCTTGCACTTCTCCTTCTCCAATGCCATCTCGCTGTATAACGTTAAGAAAAGTCTTCCAAAGAATCTTAATATCAAGTTTAAGAGAAATATGGTCTACATACCATACATCATATTCAAATTTCTTACTATATTGTACAAAGTTTCTGCCATTAACTTGAGCCCATCCTGTTATACCTGGTCGCACCTCATGCCTTCTAATTTGTACTTCATCGTAACATTTCAAGAAATCTTCGTACAATGGACGTGGCCCTATTAAGGACATATCTCCCTTAAGTACATTATACAACTGGGGAAGTTCATCTAACGAAGTACTACGCACGAAACGTCCAACTTTTGTCAACCTCTGACCATCAGGCAATAAGTTTCCATTCTCATCTTTTTCATCGGTCATTGTTTTAAACTTAATCACCTTAAATACTCTATTATTCCAACCTGCCCTAGAGTGGAGAAAAAAGGCTCCACCTCCCTTATTGGCAAAATGCAACCATATTGTAACTATTAATAGTAAAGGAGAAAAAATAACCAATGCTATAAATGAAGCTACAAAATCTATTAATCGCTTAAAGAAATGTTTATACATAATATTCTTTAACTAAGTGATTTATACATATCTAAAAGTGCTTCCCATACTTTTTCCTGTTCATACCTTTCTTGAATAAGCCTCCTGCTATTACTTGCCATAAGCTCAACATCGGATAAGTGTGTTAGCATCCAGTCCATAACAAAGAAAAGAGAATCTGAATCGCGAGGTGGAATAATTCTACCATTAACTCCTTCCTCTATGATTTCATTACTACCATTAATATTGGTAACGATTGAAGGTAACCCCATACAGCCTGCTTCAAGAACAACATTGGGAAAACCTTCCCTATAGGAAGGAAATACTAATGCATCTGCAGCTGCAAGATAAGGTCGTACATCTTTCTGATAATCAACAAACAGAACAGAACTATTATTTTTAAAGAAATTTTCATCTTCAGGCGATAAAGGATCTAACTTAGATTCAAAGTCTCCAACTAATAGTAATTTGGGATTTAGATGATAGTTTTTCTTAAGGAGGGATTGCATAGCTTTAGACAACTCTTTCATGCCCTTATCATTAACTATTCGCCCGACAAATATGAAAACAAAATCATTAGCAGTAATATGTAATTCCTTACGTATTACATCCTTAATAGACTCTTCTTTTCTGATACTTAATCGCTTGTTTCCATTTTCCAATTCACAATTCTCATACAAGCTTTCCACGCTAAAGAATGATGTATCTTTACCATTTATATTACCATTCAAAATAACTTCTAATGGTTTATTAGTAATATGGTCATTCTTCAAAGTTTTTAAAACACCTTGTCCTTCTGGAATTACCTTAGTCGCACAAGCGCAAGTTATTCGTTCCATTGTTTGTAAGACAAACTTAAACTTTCCAGTAGCACCTTGATATCTTAGTCCTGTAACTGTATAAATACGATGTGGAACACGACAAATCCATGCTGCTACCATAGCCAATAATGACCCTTTTGGAGTATTGGCATGCACACACCATGGTTTCTCTTGTTTAAAGAAATTTATCAACCATCGTAATGCAATAATATCCTTTAATAAGGAAATAGGCCGTTCTATGGGAGCATCAACAACTCTAACTCCTTCTCGCTTTCTTACTTTTTGTAGGCGTCCGTCATCTTTTGCAACAGCAATAATATCAAAATATTGATTTAAATATTTTAGTTGTCCTATTAAAAGATCATCTAAACTTTCGCCAGCAGTGGTCAATCTTACTATTTTTTTCTTTTTCTCCATAGCTATACTTATATCAATCTAATCAAAGTTACTAATTACTTTTTGATAGACTTGATTGTAGCCGTTTATCATTTTACTAATATCGAATTCTAATGCTCTATTGTAACAGCGTTCAGCTATTTCATTATAATAAGTCTCATCACTTGCTAAACGATTAATTTCCTCAGCTAATGCCTTTGCATCCTCATGCGGGAAAAGTATACCATATCCCTTAGTAACTTCTTTCAAGCCATTAACATCAGAGGCTATAAAAGGCTTATGTGCACTCATTCCCTCTACATTGCTAAGACTCAATCCTTCCCAATGAGAAGACATTACAATAACATCTGCTGCTCTCAGAACATTTGGAATATCAGTACGTAAGCCTAAAAATCTCACTCGTTCACATACGCCTAAAGACAAAGCTAATTGTTTTACTTCCTCCATCCGTTCACCTATACCAGCAAACCAGATCTCATATTTTTCCTTATCTAATAGGGTTAAAGCCCTAATAATAGTATCTTGATTCTTTTGTTTACGAAATCCTGCAACCATCAGAATAGCTTTACGATTTTCTTTTAATTCTAATAGTTCCTTACAAGGTACAGCTTCTGAAATAGCATTTACATCGATCCCGTTATTTATTGTGGTAATTGACTTGTACCTATTTGATGATTCGACAAGCCACTTCCCACCCATATACTCTCTTAGTTTCTCTTCTGCTATCTTACTGATACATATCACATGATTATACCTGCTATACATCCAACTTTCTATTGGGCGATACCATTTCCAATTTCGTTTCCTATTAGACGTATTATGTTCTGTAGAAACAAGTTTTGGAGAATTAAACAAACTGGTGATTGCAACAAATAGCTGCGGTGAAGAATTATGCGTATGAACAATATCATAATTCTTCATTATCTTTACCAGTTTGAATATATAGAGTGGATTATAAACCCCATGTCCTAACGCATATATCTTTGTCTGTGGACACTCTTTCTTCAATCTCTGAGTCAATGGTGTCTCTGTGCCATTAAAGACACATAAATCCACCGTATTTCCTAAAGCTTGTAACCTTGGTATCAAATTAACGACCAACGTTTCAGCACCTCCCATATCCAAAGATGTTATGACTTGTAATATTCTCATTATCAGCTGCGTTTATTCTACAATAATAATCCTGTTTTAATCGTATTCCAAATAAGAATACCACAATAAGTTAAAAAACTATTTGCTGTCACTTTTAACATTTCAACATAGGGAAGTGATATTCAACAGATTATGCTTTATTTTCGAATGACAGGAATGACAGCAAAGTTGAAAAATTTACGCAATAGTAATGATATCTTTGCTCCTGAGAAGATACATAATCATATATCATATTCTGTGTTAGTATGTTTGGAACCTAATTTATGACTAACTTTCCTATTTCATCTATATCCACAGATGTTGTGAATTATAGAATACTCATAACTATCTTTTATTTACACGTTTATCTTTCAAATGCATCAACCAACCTAAAGGTGCTACAGCATTCCATAGTCCAGAAACCTTCGGATAACTACTATTTCCATTATAACACAGACGAAATCTCCAATAGTTAATAGCTGCTTTCATCTTATCTTTAAAGGGAATGTTAAGATCTAACATCTCTGCATAACACATCATAGAGGTAATTGGACTTTTCATTCTAACATTAACTATATTAGATGTTAATCCTTCTGCTTGATACTCTACCTTGTATATTATCTTATTGAAATAACGTAACTTATATTTTTTAGCAATACGATTCCATACCAAAGCCTCTGGACAAAACTTTTCTTCTTCTATATCTGGAAAAGGAAACTCCTTCATTACAGAAGTACGAAAGACTTCTTTCATATCTCCTGTTACATGAAACTTATATCGAATATCAACAGAATCGCAATCTATAGACTCATCAGGAAGCCCACTACCTATTATACGTCCATCAAAATTTCCATCTATACCTGACACACCTGCAAAAGACATATCATATTTAATCGGTTGATAAGTCTTTACAACAAGTTCTAAAGAATTATTTGGAAGAATGTCATCACTGTCTAAAATAAAGAAGAGTTCTCCTTTAGCTAATCCAATGCCAGTATTAATAGCCCTATGCTTTCCGCCATTCTTTTGCTGTACATAATGTATATTTATTTTCCCTTCTTTTACAAAGGAACTAACAACGTCTTTAGTATTATCCTTAGAGCCATCATCTACTATAACCCATTCAAAATTCTTATATGTTTGAAGAATTAAAGTGTCATATAAACGGTGCAAAAGGTCTGCACGATTATATGTCGGAGTAAATACAGTTATCAACAT
Organism: Prevotella pallens ATCC 700821; assembly: GCF_000220255.1. Lineage (GTDB taxonomy): Bacteria > Bacteroidota > Bacteroidia > Bacteroidales > Bacteroidaceae > Prevotella > Prevotella pallens. Next base: position 1,245,718 of record NZ_GL982513.1, on the reverse strand, counting down.
TTCCTTAACTGTTATCTATAGAATTTATCTCTATCATATCCATCATCGTATTCATACTTATTGAAGATATAATCATTTTCTCTATGCCCATTAGTCAGAAAGGTTTTATATGGATACAATAAAACTCCCCATGACGTGAGAATACGCAAGAAAAGGACAAAGCCAACAATAGAAAGCTGTAAGCCCATCTTTATTTTCTTCCCATAATTGGTAGTCGATAACTGTGTCAGAGAAAATATTAACCCATATACAAAATACCAACTTAAGCGTCCTCCGTTCTCAGACCGAATAAACAATAATAAAATAGTACAAAATCCTAAGGCTATGTTATATAAAACAATACTTTGCCTGATATCTGGTAAATACTTATAAGACCTAATTAGAAAAAAAAGAAAAAATCCTGCTTCTAAGATGTAAGCAACTCGTGCATCCCCTTGAACTGCATAATCAGCATGAGCCCCACGAGTAGATATATCATCAAAGAGATTATAAAGACCACTTGTTATTCCACTCACACCTATAATAAAACATACAGACATTAACAACAATATATGTGTTTTCGAGTACTTCTTATTTGCAATAAAGTACATTGGGAAGAATACAATAGCCGAATTATGGAATGAAAAAGCAACAAGAAGTATGGCACAAAATTTTAAGAATTTTCTTTCGATAATATACTTTATAGATAGTCCTATAATTGCAGCAGCAAACATTTGTCGCAGATACGTAAACGAAAAGAAGAAAATCAAAGCCATAAACAAAATAGACGCTAAGTAGTAGTTCTTCGCATATTTTTTAAAACATTCTATAATAATAGCATACATACATATAGTATAACAGAATATAAAAATATACCTATTATTTGTAATATGGGCTATAAGCCAATTTAAACCTACATATCCGAATTCGGAATGATAAGCAATAAATAAGCTAGAAGAAGAGGTAGAGATTCCTACTTTTAAGCCATCTGCTAAATTATCGAAAAGATCACCATAAATATAACGGTCATAACCACCTAACATATCACCCAATCCAACAAATAAAGCTAACGCAACAAAAAAGATTAAGAATGGTTTATAGGGTACCTGTTGCTTCTTATTATAATAGAAATATAGGAAAACAGGGATAAAGAAAAGTAATATGTATATAGCCATAATTATAATCTCATAAAAAATATTATCTTTTAATTGTAAAAAGATCAGCTATTCTCTTTATCAGAAGAACTACAGTTTCACAATTAATCAATAATACAAACAAGTTAGCTTTCTTATTATATGTAAACCTTAAAGGAAAAAGTCCTTGTGAACGATATTTCTTTATTCCTCGTCGCAAACTATTTAATGAATAGAATCGAATAAGACTATATAGATGCCCAATGATACTAAAATTTTCTATTTCCGACAAGATTTTTCTTTTATCTCCATCTTTTGTTTCTAAATATTGATTAAGGGCCGTATGTATGGTAAAAGTATCCTGGCTCAGCTTTATAAGATTTCGATTATTTCGACATCGTGAAGTCGAGTTTATATTAAGATTATTGTACGTATAACCATATAGGTTCTTACAAAAAATCTTATCCATATCAACTATGGTTTCCAAACAAAATAACATATCTTCTATATTCTTTGTCCCATTTAGGAAACGAATATTACCAATAGCAGAACGTTTGAAAATTTTGTCCCATAAATAGAGGCGATGGTGAAGACTTAAATACCCTACTCCATCATATTCTTTTGACTGATGGAAGTTTTCAATCTTATCTATAGATCTTTCATTTTCAACATTATAATTGAAACAAATTAAGTCAATATTTTCCGAGAAATCCGTACTCAATTCATTAATTAAACTCGTTGCCTCAGAACTTATTTTATCATCACCATCAACAAACCAAACCCATTTACCTTTAGAGATTTCTAATCCTTTATTTCTTGCAGCGGAAGCACCTGCATTCTTCTGAGTTAGCAACCGGAAATTTGAAAAAGTATTCTCGTATTCTTTACATATTATATAGCTATCATCTGTACTACCATCATCAACAACAATTACTTCAAAGTTCTCTTTGTTTAAATTAATAGTATTATAAATACTATCAAGACAATTCCTTATAAAGTTTTGACAGTTATATAATGGTATAATAAAGGAGAGTAACATTTTTAGTTATAGGTATTTGTATATCAATAATGCTTAGTTAACTAATCCTGTATGATATTTGATAAAGTTAGAGATAATCCATAAATTAGCAATAAACTTCACCAAAAGAGTAGAGGTAGTATGTAACAAAGTCCATTCCATGGGGGAGCAATGATAATTGTATTGTTCGATATCATACATAAGCCTTTTCATATAAGGGTGTCTTTTTACACATATAATTTCTGGAGTGTTAGCCGCAATAGCAACCAACCCATTTATCCTGCTATGCAAGATATATGGCATATAGGTTTCTTTTAAATGGGGCGGGATAGATAGGGAACGAACAGAATCAAAAATTTCTTCATGTTCAATGCTACTAACTTTTGTATGAGACACACTTATCGGATTACGTCGAAAATTGTATACTTTTTTAAATATAAACCGTGGTGGACGTTCTATCTTAAAAAATAAGCGGATATTCATAATCATATCTTCTTCTCCGTCTATTTCTCTGGGGAAGTTAAAGACATCGTCCGACAATATATTTCTTCTGTATAATTTAGCCCATGGTGTTGGTGGAACTCGTTTCCCAGATATTAGAAATTGTCTACATTCTGTAAGTGTTAGTTGCCTTTTATGGCATGGTGTTTCTGGAAAACCAATAACAATGTCTGTATTATCTGTAAGGCGAGACATATCGCCTAAAGCATCTGCTGGTAAAGAATCATCATTATCACAAAAACAGATCCAAATGCCTTTTGCTTCCTGAACACCACGTCTTCGAGTAGCGTTTATACCTTCATTTTGTTTATGTATAACCTGTACACGATAATCTTTCTTTGCATAATCATCGCATATCTGACCAGAGCCATCTTTGCTACCGTCATCAACTAATAGTAATTCAAAGTCTGTGAAACTTTGATTAAGAATGCTATCGATGCATTCATGGAGATACTGTTCTCCATTATATACGGGAACTATAACAGATATTTGTGGATTCATTTTTTATTATATTTATTCCAATCCCGATTCCATTTTCTCCAAACGAGGCGTCCCGGTTCCTTATGTGAAATGACTTTTGCGGGGTTCCCTGCAACAGTACAACCTTCTTCTACATCTTTTACAATTACAGAACCTGCTCCTATTGTTACTCCATCTCCTATCTTTACATCCTCCACTATACAAACAGATGGACCTATATAAACATTATTTCCTATCTGAGCAGCTTTTAAAAACATACTACCTATTGTCGTATACTGATAAATATCAACATTATCACCTATCGTTGCAGAAACATTTATAACTATAGGTCCATTATGTACTATTCTTAGTCCATAGCCTATTTTAGTCTGTCGGTGTATAGAAATTTGATACTTCAATCCTAATATTTGATAAAAGAAACGACTTACCCCTCCAACCAACAAATTATTACAGTTAGACAAACGTAGCCAAAACAAAAAGTGAAATCCACCATCTAACCATGTTGTAATCCACATTTTAAAGATGTTGACATCGCATTGTCCGTATATACGATAATAGTCACTCCTTATATAATCTAGACATTCTTTATATTTCATGCATTTAAATTAATTGTTTCAAGAGACTTATCCAATCTTTTTTAATAACTTCTCCTTCAAATCTAAAAGAAGAATCTAACGCTTTTTTTCCCATCATATTACGCAAATTATTATCTTCTATAAGTTTACAAATACGATCAGATAAAGTATATATATCTCCTACTTCGTCTACAAGGAAGCCATTTTCACCTTCCTGAATAATTTCATTTGGACCTTGATGACAATTAAAAGATATCATAGGTAAACCACAACTAGATGCTTCTAATAGAGCCAAAGGAAAACCTTCTGCACGAGAACTCATAACATAAATCGAATGTTTACCATACTCCTCTTCTATTTGCTTTGTTACACCACACAGCCTCACTTTATCATGTAACCCTTTTCTGTCTATCTGATGTTGTAATTCTAATCTATCTGGACCTTCTCCAAAAATATCCAAATGCCAGTCTGGATGTTTATCATCAACCAACACCCAAGAGTCTATAAGAAAGTCGAAACCTTTTTGCCATCCAAGCCGTCCTACCGCTATCACAGATTCTTCTGAAAGATTAGAAATTACCTTTCTATCGATTGTGATTGGGTTGTAAATGTATTTAACATTATTACAGAATCTACTCCATGAGTCACAATCCGATTTTGACAAGACAACTATTGTATCAAATTTCTTTGCAAAATAAATTCTACGTATTGTATGGATATAATATAATAAATTCAATTTCCAACCATGGAATCTTTCGCTCAAGAACATTTTCGAAACATCAAATGCGAAATGAAACCACATAACTTTTTTGCTTCCATCTTTTATCTGAGGTAAAAAAAATAGTTCTAATCCCGCTAAAGAAATTACAACACTAAATCGATGATCTTGTAAATATCGAGTTAACGATTTCTTATATTCTTCTTTATAATTTGTACTACTTACACATAAATCAACAACATTAATATTCTGTGCAAGATTATATGCATGTTCCCTACCCCTTTGATTAGCAACAATTATCGTTATCGAATAAATATCAGATAAAAGATTTGCACACACCGATAAAATTCGTTCCATACCGCCATGGTTATAAAAACCTTCTATGCAATATGCAATATTGTATTTCATTTTGCTTGAATAAAATTTTCACATATATTTTTCAACTTTTCAGCTATATTATACCATAGCGGTTTATTAGAAAAGTTACTTTTATATGTTAAAGGTAATTCTATTGGAAATAAAGATCGCAACACGCCATTGTCATTTTCAATAATATTAAAAAGCTCTCTTAAACCATCTAGTCGACATGCACTTGTGTCTGATTGTTGTTTATTCTCAACATATATTACTGGTGTCTCTAATCCTAAACATGGAAGAGCACAATGTATTCTTGAAGTAACAACATATTTTGCTTGGGCATATTCTTCTACTAATCGTTGAGCTTCTGCAAATCGCTCTTCTTCATCCTTAAAATTATTTTTATATCGTTTACTTTCTTGGCAAACATATTCTGCATTTAACAACACCCCTTTTGAGAACAACTTAATATATTGTCTATAAAAAGATGTAACTACAACTCTATGAAAAAAACCTCTATGCCAGTAAAATTCAAATTTAGAAGCTATAACACAAATCGTTTTCCAGTGTTTCAGTAGATAGAGAGAATTATAAAGAAATTCTTTAAGAGAGGAAGGAGTTTTAAAATAAGGATCTACAAAGTAAATCTTATTGTTTTTTTTCTCAGAATGATAACAACAACCTAAAGTCAATGTCATACATCCAGAAAAGAATGCATCAATTCCCTTAGCTCTCAATATACTCATCGTATAATAATCCCTACATCCTATAGGCCCATACTTTTTTAAATATTCAATAGCTTTAGGCGAAAGCAGTTGCTCTTTAAAATTAGAGTTTATATGTAATGCTACAAATAATGGAATGATTTGTTTAGATGGTGGCCAATTCTCTGGATAATGCATATACCATCCATTCATTATTACTTTAGACAACTCTCCTTCATATTTGCCAACAAGCTCTCGATCTATAAATCCATCTAACCGCGGAAGAAACTGTGCAGAAGCAACCCCTTGGATATAGTCCCCTATATTTATAAAATCAGTAGGTATTTTTTTACCAATAGATAAAACCTGATATTTCATCTTTTTAAAATTTTATTTATTTTACAAAAATATCTATTCTGTAGTTTTTATTTTAACATCTAACAATCGTAATAGAGGAGAACAAATAAGTATCCTAAACCTATCAATCACTATTGCACATACGAAAATCCCAAATAAAAGAGCAATGAATCCAAGAATTACTAAGATCTCAGTGGAAAAAGTATAGATATTTCGACTTAACTTATAAATAAGTGTTGCAATCCCACCCCTATTCGAAAAAAGATAAACAGCCAACATAGATTTTGCGACATCATTGACAAACTTGATGTTTCTTATTTCTAATCTTGCAAACCAACTAAAAACACAAACAGCAGAGATAATAACAAAAGGAGAATTATAATAATGAAAAATTCCAATACTTCATTCCAAAATAACTTAAAATAATAGTTATAAACGAAGAAACCAAATATAATAATATAAAATATTTCTTCTTAATTTCACACAACGTTTTAAAATGTTTATGTATTAAGTGCCCTAAATAATATATATAAATAAATTGTGATAAGTTGTACCCACTATTATTGACATCATTATGCAAAAAAAAGCCAAGATAAACATTTATAACAGAAAGGCATATTAAGATTAATACATCCAATTTCTGATCCATTTGTTTGAAAGCTAAGTTAAGTAAAGGTGAGAATAAGACTAAACAAAAATATACATTCATAAACCATCCTCCAGGATGACTAAAAGCCATAAAAGCTTTTATGTAATCACCAGGAGTATGAACTATATCAAATAATATTGAGTCAAGAAAGACATGAAGTAGATTAAAAAATAAACATAAAAAGAAAAGGTTCAGTAATGAACTCCATCTAAGTTTTATAGAAAAGAATCCTGATATCAACAGAAAAATATTGACCCCTATAATTGTGATAGAATCAAGCGCTTGTATTATAAAGCCTCCACTTTCTATTCCATAAATACATAAATGATGGAGTACAATTAATAACATTGCAACAATCCTTAATATTTCTATGTTAGATTGACGAGAAACACATTTGCTCTTATTTATAGAACCTATCATATATATACGCAAAATTATTAATAATAAACTTCAAAATATATGTTTTCCATGAAGAACATACTCCTTTAATAGGAAAGAGATGCATTTGATATGCCTTACACATGAACTGTCTCTTAAATTCATAACTTAAATCTCTATTGTTAGCTAGGTGTAAACATAAGCCAATTAACTGCGAATTTGATTTTCTTATATAGAAAGACTTTAGTTTATCACTTAAAGATTCGTTGAGACTAAAATCTACTAAATTTTTGCATATTTGCAAATCTGATAGAATTGAACGTTTTTGTTTGTTAATGTCCATCAATCGATCAGTTGATTCTGGATTATAATAATACGTATAAACATATACATGACAGAACATAAAACGTTTAATATGAGCAAACAACTTAAGCTGGAAGTCTACATCTTCATGCATAATATCCGTCAAGAACTGTATACCAGAACGAAGTAAAAAATCTCTCTTAAAAAAATGCGCACAAACTGAAGCTGGGAAATATCCATGCAACAATAACCATGAACCCGTATAAACCTCTACTTCGGAGAAATTTGGAGCATTAACTTTGGCAGGTTTACCGGAAGGTAAAAGACGTTTTATACGCATACAACATACCTCCAAATTATTGTCTATTGTTTTTTGGAGGCAATCTTTAATCTGATAGTCTATTAAATAATCATCAGCGTCAATAAACATAATGTAGTCACCAGTAGCGACCTCAATACCAAGGTTTCTTGCGCTACCCTGTCCGCCATTACTTTTGTTAAATATTGACAAATTAGAATAAAAGTCTTTCATTCTATTTAGAACAACAGATGTATTATCAGTTGACCCATCATTAATAAGAAGAACTTCAAAATCATTTATATTTAGCCCTTGATGATATACAGATTCCACACATCGTTCTATATACTTCGCTGCATTATACATTGGGATTATAAAAGATAGTTTTACCATCACTTATTTTATTTATAATATAAGACTTTGTTAGTTCAGAAGGTGGATTAATCTTCTTATTTGTAATAGCAACAGGAAATATTTTTTAATA
>NZ_GL982513.1:1209846-1237734 GCF_000220255.1 Prevotella pallens ATCC 700821 | reverse complement strand
TAATATAATAATATTTGTAATCTAGAATATAAAAACTTGGAATAGACCTTTGAGACTATAATACATTTTTATATTCTTGGCTAATTATAATTTTCACTTCGTACTCCTATGATTTAAATATTTATTTACGATTATTTATCTTGGAGGTTAATATTATAAATATTCACTTACTCATTTCTTATAATTGCACTGTTAGCTTTGAGAATATGAACAAAATATTTATAATTTTAATTTAGTGCTATTTCTAAATATTTTAAAGAAAGCTCTACTTCTCTATTCAATTTTTCATTTACTTTTGAATAGTTTATTACTTCAAAATTAGGTTCCTCTCCTATTTCTAAGCAACGATTGTCTAGATCTAATTTATTCAGTAAAGATAATAATCTTAAATCTGAATTTGATTTTTGTTTTAAACAATAAAACTCTTTGTTGTATGTAAGAGCAAATGCTAAACCATGAAAAGATGTTGTAACAACAAAAGAAGCATTTTGAAAGTATCCTATAAACTCTGATGGAGAAGCTGTTTGGATTAATCCACTTTTGGGTATTATTGGATGTGATGTAATTTCTATAATTTCAAGATTTAATTTTTTAGCAATTTTAACTGCTAATCTATTTAGTTCTTTCCATTGTCCTATTTGGTATAAAAGAAGGTATTTATTCTTTTTAGATGGTATAGCTATCTTGTCAAAAATTCTTCTACCAGCTAAAAGGGTAGGATCAATAACTATTTTAATTTCTTTATCAATTAAAGGTTGTAATAAACTTGCTAGAGAATCTTCCCTTACACTAATATGCTCTAATTTTTGTAGAGCGTTTGAAAAAAAATCTTTTTGCTGTTTAGATAATTTTTCAAATCTACTACTTGCTGCATACGAAACAATTTTACATTTAGCATCATTCCCAAAATAAACTCCATCAAATTTCCCACCAGTTATTCCAGGATTCCATATCTGATCACTTCCTAACACTAAAACATTATATTCTGAAAAATCCTCATTTCTTTTATAAGGATGCAGGTCTAAATATCTATTCATAAAATTTTCAAAAGCATACCATCGTTTAATTCTTATCGGTTTTACTATTAACTCTATGAATAGCCTTATGATACATTTATAAGGGTTCCTTGATAACCAATTTCTAAGATTATTTTTTTTATATGCATTAACTATGTAGCGAGGTCTATAGTTAATTATATTTACTGAATGCCCTAGTGTTTTTAAATATTCTTTTAGGGCATAAGCTTGTAAGACTGCTCCATAATTATGTGCACATTGAAAAGTAATGATTCCTATTTTCATAATTTCTTTTTTATAGTTGAAAGTATTTTTGCTATAAATATTTTAGTTTTATAAATCTTACCCATATCTCCATATTTATGAGCTACATACTTGAATCCTCTTTTCTTATAGTCTTTAAGGAAATTCTTACGTTTTATATTTGGCTGTATGCATTTTCTTAAAACATCCTGCATACATTCTTTAGTATTACTTGGTAATATTTCTAAGAGTTTAGATGCTTCTTCAAATATTTTTTTTCCTATTGACGAGTTAATAAGAACTAATGAAATTCCTTTATTATCTCTAAATTCGTTATAAGATGTATCCTCCCAATGCCAAAAATCACCTAATGAAATATCTCCTACACGTTTTAAGTTTGTATAGGGACAATTAAAACAACTTTCTCTTTGGATGTAATGCGAAAAATAGAGATAAAGGTAAGACTCTGTTATAATCCTCTTTTTATTTTTAAAGGTATATGTTTCTATTCCACCTTTCCAACCTAAGAGCTTATTTCTCATATTTACATTTTGCAAAGAGGAAGAATACTTAATTTCAAGATAATGTAAATAATCCTCCCAAACCTTTGGAGCCCCCACGCCATGGCACAATATATCAATAGTTATCAATTTTCCTCTTTTAAGTCTTTCTGTTTGCTTCCTTAAGTTTTCAACTTGGCAAGGTACTCCTGAAAATAAAACAAGCTTATCATTTTTTAATTCATTAATTACATCTAAAAATATACCATCCAAGTTACTCTGTACATATTTAGATCCCTTTATTGAATTTAACGCCTCTTTATTTGTTATTTTACAATGACTAATTTTATAGTTTTCAGAATAAGCAACACCATAAACAAGCCCCCCTCTTGCAAGTATTGTTTCTGCAATTGCAGAAAACACACCACCACTTTGACTTTCTATTAATTTCTTTTCATCTTTAAATCGTGCAGCATATACGAGTGGCTCCTCAAAATCATTAAAAATTTTATAAGATGGTATAAACTGACAATCTCTAAAACACTTTCCACAATTAGTACATAGATTATTATCTATTAAAGGATAATTAAATCCCAAGTCATCAGGATTCATCTTTATAGCCGCAAAAGGACATGAAACAACACATGCTGTACAACCACAACATTCTTGGGGTATTTTACTATCGACTCTTAGTTTTTCACTCATTAAATAAGTTTTTTGATTAATTTATATATAGTGCTTTTAATAGTTTCTCTTTCAGATGAGGAGCAACCTATTATATAAATTACAAATATAGTCAAAAATAATGTTATACCTGTTACAACTATAAAAGATGAGAAGCTATTAGATAAATTTAAAGATAAATAAATAGGGAAGACCGAAGAAATAATACCTACAAAACTTACTTTAAAAACTACATTCTTTATGTAATTTCTTACTTTTAACCCTATCATTTTTCGTAATAAAATCAAGCGGACAATCAAACAACAGAAGTTAAAAATAACTGCAATTATAAGAGTTATTTCTGGGAAAAAACCGTTTTCTAAAAGAATATATGATAAAGGTAAACATAGAAATTGAAAGGCTCCTATCATTAATTGATAATTTCTAATATTGCCAGTAGCAAGAATAGCTGTGATTAATGGTCGAGAAGCAGAGTCGCATAATGCATAAAGAAGAATTAGTCTTACAAACCATATTGTATGTTCAGGAACTATTTTTAGCCAAATTGTTAATATATATGGTGTCTCTACCATAATAGGTAAAGATAAAAATAATAATAAGAACATTGAAAATTTTGCACTCTTATAAATTAAGTCCAACATATATTCTTTTTCATTAGCTGCATACGATTTTGTTATTTGTGGATTTACAGCTGTCATAAAATTAGAGGCAAAACTATTTACAGCTCCATTAACCTGTTCTGCTATACCACGAGCAGCATTTACAACTGGACCTACATACAAATTCAGCAAGATATTTGAACCCTGATCTCTTAAAATAGCAGATGACGAACCTATAAAAGTCCAACCCGAGAAAGCAAACATTTCTTTCATTAAAGTTTTGTCTATATAAAAGTGCCAATTCGTTTCTCTAAAATGGCTTTTGCAATATATACCATTTAAGAAGCGTATAATTATATAGGTAGACAAAAGAAGAAAGGAATAAAATATTAACTTATCAAAAGAGAAAAATGGTAATATAAGTACTATCGCTAATTTTAATAAAACGTGAATAATCCCCAAATAGGCAAACGCCTTCATATGTTCATGCGCTACTATGATTGCATTATAAGGAACCGTTATAAGGTCAAGTACAAGTACAATAACAGATGTGTGGAATACACATTTCGCTGCAAACATTCTGCTTGGCTCTATATTCATCTTTTCAGTTAGGAACCATAAGCCCAAAGATTCTGATATAATAATAATTAAAATAGATAATATTACTTGAATATTAACTGATGTGCAAAATACTTTATTTAGTTTACCAATATTTCCTTTACCTAACTCAAAAGCTAAGAATCTGCTGATAGCCCCAGAAAGTGAAGAAGATAATATTGTGAACATACCGACAAAACCGCCAACAACATTATATATACCATAATCGGTTACACCTAATTCATTTAGAATTATACGACTTGTATAAAGAGACACAACTAATGAAAAAAATGTTCTAAAATATAGTGCTAATGTATTTTTAGCAATTCGTTTGTTATTAGATGAGATATCCGACATATAATAATAAACTAGATTATCTTGAAAATCATAGTCTTCTAAGGTAAGTAGTGATTGAAAAGGATCATTTCTCCAAATTATGGTATTACATACCATACCTCACTATTGTTACAGTTTACTTCGCCATTGGTTTTTACACCATAAAGTATGCTTGAATATATTTCTATCCTATAATGTCCTTAAGATATATATTAAGCAACAAGTAAATAGAAAGAGCTATAAAACGTGAAACACATCATTTTCTGAACCTCTATAGATAGGGATATTATATTTATCTAAATAAGCCTCTATTACATCATTATTAGGATTTATAGATGTAGCAACAACAATGTTTGTATCCTCTATTTGTCTCAACTTTTCTATTAATAACTCTAATATACATTTGCCTTTATAAAAGGGTAATAATATCTTATTGGGGAGTCGACTAGAACCTACACGTGCTTGTATAATGAACGTTATTTTTTTATTAATAAAGTATGACATATTTTTTTTCTTCAAATATTTGAATCACATATTATTAGTCTCTATGATAATTTGTAAATCCATAAAGAGTATGCTTTAATGGCGATATAACGGTGATAATTTTGTTATCCATATTTATTTATTTTACTCTTCTTCCCACTCAAATGGTTTGGAGTGTGCTCCGCTAGCGTTGCCATCTCCTATTTGTGTTCCAAATTCAATGTTTCTGTTATTATTCATTCCACTGGGGAGAGTTCCACTATTGTGTGAAGAACCTGCAGTTAGGAATGTTGAATTTTCAATATGTATTACTTTTAATATTGGTTGTTCGTATACTTTTTTGTGTTTCATTTTTAGTAAAGATTATAGGTTTTATATCTTTTCTTTTTAAACTCTGTTTCAGAGTAGTATAAAGTTTACGCTAAAGTTTTTATTTCATATTAGTTCACATATATTTTCCTCCCATTTTTTATATATATTCCTGTTTTTAAGTTACTGGTAGAATATACTTGTCTACCGTCTAATGTGTAAACTCTCGCGTGTGTTTTAGATGGAATATCGTTTGTATTGTGTAAAACAATAGTGGTTGTTCCATCTAATGATATATTATATTGTGATTGTTTTGCGTGCGATGCATTTTTTATTCTGAAGAATGCACGCATTCCATTTATCTTTTTATCGTTCGTAGACGGTTTATAGAGATTATCTTTGTCGCCAAGAAAAAGTTCTGTCCCGTCTGTTTTTAATTCAGTTGGACTATATGCTCCTACAAATGCATAGTTTCCTGTTTCGTCTGTTATTGTTTTTGGCTCAACGTCCGTAATAGTAACATTACGAAATATTGGATTTACAACATCTTTCTTTGGCTTTATGATATATGGAATTCCTGCTTTTATTTCTGTTGCATCTTTAAATAGCATTGTAGTGCCATCTACTTTTCCGGTAAATTCTCTTAATTCTGGATCATTTAAATACAATTTTACAGAATCTTTATCGACATTGAATGGTAAACAGAATGTATTCCAATAATCTTTTGAAAGGGTACGTGTAACCTGAATGATATTATTTTCTATGCCTTTGTTACTTGTGATAGTTGTTGAGTTATCTTCGTTTTGATCAATTTCGTTTGTAACTTCAATACTTTGTACTGCTATAAAATAGGTTTTATTTTTATCGTAGAAGATTTCTATCTTAGGTCTGTCATTGATAACTATATTCGCAAATGTAAAAGAGATGATAGAATCATTAATATAACCTTTTTCCACAGGAGATATTCTTTTGTCATCAACAGCCATAACAGTATTCAACAATTTTCTGAGTTTATCATCGGTACTGGTTTGTAAAGATATAACTATTTTTCTTATTTTTGATTTACTAATATCTGGTTTTAATTCTAAATAAGAAGCTCCACTTGACGATGTACCAACTTTAAGACAATATGTATATTCATCAAAATCTCTTATTACAGCATCTGTTTTTATATCCCAACGCCGTCCATTTATATTTGCCCAACTGGTATAAACTTTATTTTTTTTGGATTCCTATTTTTATAAAAATCATTTGTTTTAAAACTGTAATACTGTGCATAAGATTTACAAAATGCAAGATTACATAAAACGAAAAATAAAAGTAGTTTTAAATTTTTCCAGCTATAGAGTATCGTGTGTTGTTTCGATGGTATCATATTAATTATATTATATAAGGTGTTAGTTTTCTAAAGAGTGTTGATACCATTTATATAGTTTCTCAACCCCTTCTTCTATCTCTATTTTATGTTTCCACCCTAACGAATGAAGTTTATCTACATTGATAAGTTTCCGTGGTGTACCGTCTGGTTTTGTTTCGTCCCAAACTATTTTACCCGTAAAGTTTGCAGTTTTTGCTACTAATGCAGACAATTCTTTTATGGTAAGTTCTTTACCCGTACCTATATTAATATGGCAATTTCTTATTTCTCCGAGTTCTGGTATTGCACCACCACGCCCTTCACTATTGTTGCGGTCTACCTCGCCATTGGTTTTTACACCATAAAACACGCTTGAATATTTTTCTATGCCTATAATGTCTTTAAAATCTACGTTAAGCAACAGGTAAACAGAAGCATCTGCCATATCTTCGCTCCAAAGAAATTCGCGCAATGGAGAGCCAGTTCCCCAAAGTGTTACTTTATTGTTTTCTATTCCATAGAAAGCTAAAGCCTGTAAGATACGTTCCTTTGAAGAATTACCATCTACATTTTCTTTTCCAATTTGTTTAGCAAGTTTGGAAACAGGGTTAATGGGGCGTTTATTCATATCTACTTTTATGGCGTCCCAATTATTTTCGTGAATAAGTTTTGCTAGATATACTTTGCGCATCATTGCTGGCATTACGTGGCTATTCTCTAAATGGAAATTATCGTTAGGTCCATAAAGATTAGTTGGCATTACAGCAATATAATTTGTTCCATATTGCAGATTATAGCTTTCGCACATTTTTAATCCTGCAATTTTAGCTATGGCATATTCTTCGTTGCTATATTCTAATGGAGATGTAAGCAGTGCATCTTCTTTCATTGGTTGTGGTGCATTTTTAGGATAAATACAGGTAGAACCTAAGAAAAGAAGTTTTTTTACCTTATATTTATATGCGGTTGAAATGATGTTGCATTGCATCTTCATATTTTGCATTATAAAATCGGCACGATAAAGACTATTTGCCATTATTCCACCAACAAAAGCAGCGGCTAAAACAACGGCATCTGGTTTTTCTTTTGCGAAGAAATTTTCTACAGCTTGCTGGTCTGTAAGGTCTAATTCATGATGAGAACAACCTATAAGGTTTGTGTATCCACGTGCATTCAGATTGTTCCAAATAGCAGAACCTACCAAACCTTTATGTCCAGCAATATATATTTTTGATGATTTTTCTAACATCTTTATATTGTGTTATTTATGGATTATTTTTATAGTATTTCTTTAAAATTTCCGTATTCGAATTTTAATAGTGGAATACTCTTCTTTGTATTGCTTTTTTAGAAATCTTACGAAAGGAAATTTTACAATCTGGTATAAATAACTTTGCTTATTCTGAGAATGTGTTATATGTTTACTTGATGTGGTTATTTGATAAAAGGGACTCTCCCTCCCTTTCTGAAAAGGTTGGAACATTTATCCCTCTAACGCACTCTCCGCCTATAGGTTTTTTATTACCCGCAGAGTTATTTAGTCAGATTCGTTTATATATCGGTTGCAAAGATACACATTTTATTTAATAATGGCAACAGATATTAATTGAATTTTTGAGATAACTTGACGAGTTTGCAAAACAAAGTGGCTACACCTTTGCAACAAAGTTTGTTGTTTTGCATAACAACAAAACAAATTTTATTAAGGTGCTAAGAATGGTTTGGGTTAAAGGCATATTTTTTAATTATAAAATAAAAAATTGTAATTACATTTTTTAATTTTGTAATTACAATTTCTATGAGTTTTAATTATATTCTATACTGATAGAACCTAATGTTGCATATATTAAGCATTATCGCGCATTTTGCGTAAATGTTCTTTTTGGTTTTCTGTTAACGAAGTAGGTAGTTTTACCCTATACGTTAATATTGTATCAACCGAATTGTCTTTTCCTTTAATCTTAACTTTGGTGCCGTCTTGGGTATAAGGTTTTACTTTCAGCTTAATTTTTCTTCCTTCAGGTAACATTACAACAACATCTCCCCCTAATAAAGCTGTATATATATCTATACTAAGTTCAACTTCTCTTTCTTGTGGAGCTGGTTTTCGGTAAGTTGTTCCTCTTTTAAATCCGCCTCTTGCTCCTCCGCCAAATAAATCTTGGAAGAAACTGCTGAATCCGCCTCCCATTCCATTAAAATCGAAGCCGTCGAAAGCTGTATTATAGTTGCTAAAACCTTGTTCTCCCCCTCCCGACTGTTCAAAAGCATCGGCGTTTCGCCATTGTTCTCCATACTTATCGTATTTTGCACGTTTATCTGGATCGCCAATTACATCGTAAGCTTCTGAAAGTGCCTGAAATTTAGCTTTTGCTTTTGGGTCGTTTGGGTGAAGATCGGGGTGGAATTGTTTTGCACGTTTCCGATAAGCCGCACGAACTTCGTCTTGTGGTATATCTTTTTTTACACCTAAAATTTTATAATAGTCTATGAATGCCATATTCTTAATCCTTTTCTATTTGTTTTTTGCTAATTATTTATACAAAATATGTGCCATAAGTGTTTTAATGGAACATATTGTCAGACTACTTTTTTGAAATAATTTTATAAGTGTATGTAAAAGAAGGTTTAATCCATACGGAGTTTATAATCGTTGTAATTAAAACTCCGCAAAGTTTCTATTTCTCCATTCTGTTTTAATAGAGCAATATCAGGGTGTGTTATGCCATTAAACATATTAGTTTTAACAGTAGTATAGTGAAGCATATCTTCGAAAATAATATTTTCGCCTATTTTTAATTCGTGATCGAAAATCCAATAGCCCATCCAATCTCCGCTCAAACAACTATTTCCTCCTAAACGATAAATATGGTCTGTGTGTTGGTCGTTATTTTCAATATGTTTTGCAAACCTGACATTAGGATAATATGGCATTTCTAGACAATCGGGCATGTGACAAGTGAAACTAACATTTAAAATTGCTGTGGTTATACCTTTATCTTCCACAATGTCTACAACTTGCGATACAAGTGGTCCTGTTTGCCAGGCAAAAGCACTACCTGGTTCTAATATTACTTTAAGCCATGGATACCTTGATTTAAATGCTCTAAGAATATTAATTAGCAGTTTTGTGTCGTAATTTTTACGTGTCATTAAATGACCGCCACCAAAGTTTATCCATTTAATTTGTTTAAACCACGGAGCTAATTTCTTTTCGACGTGCTGCAATGTGCGTTCGAAAACATCGCTTCCATTTTCGCAATGGCAATGAATATGAAAGCCTTCGATATCGGTAGGCAATTGTGTAGGAAGTTTATCAGCAGAAACACCAAAACGCGTGCCAGGTGCGCACGGATTGTAAAGTAAAGTTTCTACTTCCGAATATTCAGGATTAATACGTAAACCAATACTAATTTTATTGTTAGCCTGTTTAGCCTTTAAATGAAAGTTGTTGAATTGTGAGAAAGAATTGAAAACCAGATGCGATGAACATTTGGCAATTTCGTTTATCTCATAATCTGTGTAAGCTGGCGAGAAAGTATGCGTAGGAGCACCAAATTCATAATAACCTAATTTAGCTTCGTTAAGCGAAGAAGCTGTAGTAGCATTAATATATTCACGAAAAATTGGAAATGTTTTCCAAAGTGCGTATGCTTTGAAAGCTAAAATAATTTCGATATCAGCCTCTTTTGCTATTTTCGCTATAAGCGACAAGTTGCTACGTAGTTTTGTTTCGTCTAAGATATAAGCTGGACGCTGCAGCTCTTCGAATGTTATTGCATTTATTTTCATGCTGCAAATATACAGAAAAGTTTGTAAAAGTCGGAAATATTATTTACCTTTGCAACAAATTATTGGGTATGAAACTGGTCGTTATGACTAAATCCACATACTTTGTGGAGGAGGATAAAATATTGACAGCACTCTTTGAGGAAGGACTTGAGAATCTCCATATCTCGAAGACCGATGGTACCGCCCTTTACTTAGAGCGTTTACTGTCGCTTATTCCCAAAACCTATCATAAACACATTACTATTCATCAACATTATTATCTTAAAGCAGAAAAACAGTTGGCAGGTATTCATCTTGATACAGAAACCGCAGTTCCACCTATAGGGTATAAAGGTCAGATAGGACGGACATGTAGGAACTCTATGCGATTAAAAGAAATGAGAAAGAGTTCGGACTATGTTTTTTTAGACAATATATACGATGACAAACACAATGTTGCTACAGACGAACATAAATTTTCGAGTTTAGAATTAACTGAACTGAAGAGCCAAGGATTGCTTGGAAAACGAGTATATGCAATGGGAGGAATTTCCTTAGAGCATATTCCTGATATAAAACAATATGGTTTCGGTGGCATTGTTGTGGGAAAAGAATTTTGGAAGCACTTTGATGTGTACAATGATATTAATTATAAAGGTATAATAAAATACTTCTATAATCTTCAGAAGGCAATAGAATAAACAAATAACACCTATATTTAACAACTAATAGAAATGAGTGAAGAAAACTCTTTTTTAGTATTCTCGGGAACAAAGACGAGATATTTGGCAGAAAAAATCTGCGCAAGTTTAGATTGTCCATTAGGCAACTCTTTAATGACACGCTTCTCTGATGGAGAATTTGTTGTTTCTTACGAACAAAGTATTCGTGGAAAAGATGTGTATCTTGTGCAAAGTACATTTCCTAATTCAGACAATCTGATGGAATTACTCTTGATGATTGATGCTGCAAAACGTGCATCTGCTCGCAATATTATAGCAGTTATGCCATATTTTGGTTGGGCGCGCCAGGACAGAAAAGATAAACCACGTGTAAGTATTGGTGCAAAATTGGTTGCCGACTTACTAAGTGTGGCAGGAATTGACAGACTTATAACAATGGACCTACATGCCGATCAAATTCAAGGTTTCTTTGATGTTCCTGTAGACCATCTTTATGCTAGTGGTGTATTGCTTCCGTATTTGCAGAGCCTACGATTGAAAGATATGGTAATTGCTAGTCCTGATGTTGGCGGTTCAAAACGTGCAAATACATACGCAAAATATCTTGGTTGCCCATTAGTGCTTTGCAATAAAACACGTGCTCGTGCTAACGAAGTTGCTTCAATGCAGATAATTGGTGATGTAAAAGATAAAAACGTTGTTATTGTAGACGATATGGTTGATACGGCAGGAACAATGACAAAAGCTGCTGATATTATGAAAGAAGCTGGAGCAAAAAGTGTTCGTGCATGTGCATCGCACTGTGTTATGAGTGGTCCTGCTAACGAACGTGTTGAAGCTTCTGCATTAGAAGAAATAGTATTTACCGATTCTATTCCATATACCGATAGATGTTCTAAGGTAAAGCAGATTTCGGTTGCAGATATGTTTGCTGAAACTATTCGTCGTGTAGTAAACAACGAAAGTATATCTAACCAATATCTTGTTTAAAATTAAAGATATTTGATTAGAAGAAGTAAATGATATACAGCCTTTAAAATCAATTTTACAATCAGAATAACAGTAGTAGCTAAAAGTAATAGAAATTATAAGCTAACGATTGATTTGATATTATAGGTGCGTATAGGTCGGATAATAATAGCCAACATAAACAAAACATAAAAGGGGTGCCAAAACTGACACCCCTTTTATTTATTATCACTATTAATAATGAAACTAATTGTTTATTATTGTTGATAAAATTAGTTATTAATAGAACCACCTACAATATCTAACAATTCTGACGTAATAGCTGCTTGACGAGATTTGTTATATTGTAGCTTTAATCCACGAAGCAATTCATCAGCATTGTCGGTTGCAGATTGCATTGCAACCATTCTAGCAGCATGTTCCGATGCATTATTATCTAATAAAGCCGTATACACCATTAAATGAAGTAACTTAGGAATTAAAGAAGTTAGAACGGTTTTCAAATCAGGCTCAACAATAAAATCATCGTTCAGTGGTTTTATTATTTCGTCTTTATCGTTTGATTGCATATTCCGTTTATGCTCCTTTAAATACTCCTGAGCCTTTTTGGTTGTGATATTCGAGGTTAAATCGCGTTCTTTATCGAGACTCAATTCTGTATCTAAATCTATTGGTAGATAAGTTTTTCGTGTAAGAATCTGACTTCCTGCACTTTTAAAATGATGATAAATCATTTCTACCCTATCAATATCATTATTAAGCCACAGTTTCTCAATCTCAACAGCAATATTTCTGCACTCTTCTGAATTAGGCTTTTCGGCAAGTTCCAAGAAGGTTCCTGCACTTTTAAGTCCCATTTTAGCAACCTTTTCTGCAACTTTACGCCCAATTGGATAGACAATAATGTTATCTTTAGTTACACCTTTTGCCAAATAATCATTTAAAGTGCTTTGGAGCATCTTTATAATATTTGTATTAAATCCGCCACACAAAGAACTATTAGAAGAGAAAACCAACAAAGCTACTCGTTTTATTTCTCGTTCTTCACTAAATGAAGTATTTGTATCAGGAGTAGACACTAAAAATGCTTTCAGAATATGTTCAAGCAAATTTTCATAAGGAAGCATATTTTCTATTGCAACCTGTGCATGATGAAGTTTGCTGGAAGCTACCATCTTCATAGCACTCGTAATTTTACGAGTACTATTAACACTGGCAATTCGATTCTTTATTTCTTTTAAAGATGGCATTTATTTGGTTTTATTTATATTGCGCAGTTATATTACTCATCACTTCTTCAATAACCTTAATATCGTTATCAAGAAGATTACCTAATGCTAAGTTATCTAAGACTTCTTTATGCATATTACGCATTGCTTCCAAGAATTGGTCCTGACATTCTCTAACCTTTTCAACAGGAACTGCATATAGTAAACCATGAACACCACAATAAAGAATAGCAATCTGCTCGCCAACTGGCATTGGTGAATATTGTGCTTGTATCAACAACTGGTTATTCTTTCGTCCTCTATCCAAAGTCATTGCTGTAACCTTATCCATATCAGAAGAGAACTTAGAGAATGCTTCCAACTCGCGATATTGAGCCATATCTATTTTCAATGTACCTGCAACTTTCTTCATACTCTTTACTTGTGCAGAACCACCCACACGAGAAACAGAAATACCTACATTAATTGCTGGTCGGAAACCTTGGTTGAATAAATCGCTCTCCAAATATATCTGTCCGTCAGTAATAGAGATAACATTAGTAGGAATATATGCAGAAACATCGCCAGCTTGTGTCTCAATAATAGGAAGTGCTGTTAACGATCCACCACCTTTTACCTTGCCTTTCATACATTCAGGCAGGTCGTTCATTTTTTCTGCAATTTCTTGTTGATTATTAATACGTGCTGCACGCTCTAATAAACGAGAATGGAGATAGAAAACATCGCCAGGATATGCCTCACGCCCAGAAGGACGTCGAAGAATTAAAGATACTTCACGATAAGCAACTGCTTGCTTAGATAAATCATCATAAACAACAAGTGCAGAATATCCACGATCGCGGAAATATTCTCCTATCGCAGCACCTGCAAAAGGAGCGTAATATTGCATTGCAGCAGGGTCGGCAGCAGTAGCACTTACAATAATCGTATAAGGTAAAGCACCATTATCGCGTAATATCTGTACAAGATTTGCCACTGTGGAAGCCTTCTGCCCTATCGCAACATAAATACAATATACAGGATTTCCTTTTTCGTATGAAGATTTTTGATTTATAATGGTATCAACAGCAATAGCTGTTTTACCCGTTTGGCGGTCGCCAATAATAAGTTCACGTTGTCCACGCCCAATAGGGATCATAGAATCAACAGCCTTTAAACCTGTTTGTAGTGGTTCTTTTACAGGTTGACGATAAATTACTCCAGGAGCCTTACGGTCTAAAGGCATTTCAAAAGCTTCTGATAAATCAATATCTCCTTTACCGTCAATTGCTTGACCAAGTGGGTTTACAACACGTCCTAAAAAATTATCATTAACTCGAATAGAGGCAATACGATGTGTACGTTTAACTGTTTGTCCTTCTTTTATATCCGTAGTTGAACCAAGAAGAATACAACCTACATTATCCTCCTCTAAGTTCATAACAATAGCCATTGTACCATCATCAAACTCTAAGAGTTCATTTGCCTCAGCATTACGAAGACCATAAATACGAGCAACACCATCGCTGACTGTTAGTACTGTACCAACTTCATCGAATTTTTCTTCTGCATTTACGCTCTGAAGTGCCTTTAAAAGGACATCAGACACTTCGCTTGGTTTTATCTTATTCGACATATTTATTTCTATTTCTTTAATTGTGTGAGGAGTGAATTTAGTTTTGTCTTCACACTTGCATCCATTCTGTACGTATCATATTCAAGAATGAAGCCTCCTATTATATCAGGATCTATTGTTGTGGTAAATTCTACAGTTCCACCTGCATTTGAATGTACCAACGTCTTCATTTTCTTTTCAATAATAGGCGAGACTGGGACTGCTGTTATAAGCTTTCCTTGAATAATATCCTTTTGCTTCCTATATAACGTAATATAAGAGTTTGCGATGAATTGTAAAAATCCCTCGCGTCTCTCCTTCAGAACAAGAGCAAAAAATGATTTTAAGAGAGAACTAACATCGCCTCCACTTGCAATTTCTAATAACTCTTGCTTCGCCTCTTTAGATAGCATTGGGTTATTCATTGTAGAATGCAATTGTGGAAACTCAGTATAGCTACTGAATAACGTTTGCATCTCCGCATAAATTTTATCTTCTTGCTTTGCTATTGTTGCTCCTTTTAAAAGTGCACGTGCATAGCGAACAGAGACTATCCCAATATCCATAATACTAATTTTAATTCATTATTTACTGGGAGAAGAAACATTATCCAGCAATTTTTCTATCAACTCCATCTGCTTTTTATCGTCAGAAAGTTGTTCGTGGAGAATTTTCTCTGCTACTTTTATACTGAGTTCCGCTACTTGACCACGAATATCATTAAAGGCATTTTGCCTTTCAGTGGCAATCTCTAATCTCGCCTCTGCAATAATTCGTGAACTTTCTTCATTCGCTTTATCCTGTGCCTTCCCAACTATAATATCATGTGTAGCAGTCGCTTCTTTTAATAGAAGCGCTTGCTTTTCACGTGCTTGTTGTATGACGGATTCACCTTCTTTTTGAATATTAGACAGCTTTTCATTGGCTATATGCGCCTTACGAAGACTTTCATCTATAAACTCCTTACGTTCGTTTACCATATTAATAATAACAGGAAAACCAAACTTAATAACAATAAATGCTACTATAAGGAAGACAAGAGTCAACCAGAAAAGGAGTCCACTATTGGGGACTAATAAATCCATACGCTGGTTTTATTCTTTCTAAACTAATCGATATTACGTGGATTAACACGTAGTATCCATAATTACATTACAATTGCAAGGATTGAAACGATTACAGCCAAAAACGCAACACCTTCTATCAAAGCTGCAGCAATAATCATAGATGAACGAAGGTCGCCAATTTTTTCTGGTTGGCGTGCCATTGCATCCATTGCTTGTCCACCAATGCGTCCAATTCCCATACCAGTTCCAATTGCAACTAAACCTGCGCCAATGGCTGCTCCTAATTTTGCGATAGCAACATCTGCTAATAATAATGATAACATAATCTTAATTTTTTAATTTATTATTAATATTTATTTTATTCTATTCTATTTTACATATTAGGCTTTATGCTCTTTTACATGTGCTTGTGCTATAAACACTGCACTCAACATTGTAAATACTAATGCTTGAATATAACTAACAAGGAATTCAAGTAGCATCATAAAGACGCTCAAGAGTACACCTATAATTGACATACTAGTTCCAGCACTCCAATTCACTAAAGCATTATTAGAAATGCTAAACATTATAAATATAATTGCACAGAAACATAATGCAATAGCATGCCCAGCAAACATATTTGCAAAAAGTCGAATTATCAAAGCTAAAGGTTTTGTGAATATACCAAAAAGTTCAATAATCGGCATTAGAGGTATTGGAAATTTCATCCAAACAGGAACATCTGGCCAGAATATTTCTTTCCAATATTCTTTTGTACCTGTAAAGTTTGTAATAAGGAAAGTACATATTCCTAAAAAGAAAGTACAGGTTATATTACCAGTTAAATTACCACCACCTGGAGGAAATGGAACTAATCCCATAAGGTTTGCGAAGAAAATAAAGAAGAAACACGTAAGTAGCCAAGGAGCATACTTCGGAGTTTCATCACCCAAGCAAGGCTTTATAACTTCGTCATATATATTCATAATGAACATGTGCATTAGTCCTGTGAATCCTTTAGGAGCTGGATCATCTATCTTATGTTTACGACACCAATGGGCAGGTATCAAAATAACCAAAAGAAGCAATATTCCATCTATAAAGACTGTACAAACAACTTTTGTTATAGAAAGATCAATAGGACGTACTTCTTTATTACCAATTTTCTCAACTATTAAGTTTGGATTTACTTTATCATCTCCACTTTTTATAACAAGATTGTATGGTCCAGGTCTATCTCCATTTGCATCTCTCTCTTCAGCAAACATACCACTACTAAAGATATGCCAACCAGTAGATGTCTTTACTATTATGGGAAGATGTATTACTACTGGGTGAATATTTCCCTCAGTTCCTAAATCTGTAATATGCCATTCATAAGAGTCTTTTATGTGTCCCCATAGGATTTCCTTCACATCTATATTTTCTTTTTTCGACATATCTCGTGAGAATGTCAATATAGGTGTAGTAAATAGAAACAACAAGAGAAGTACTCGTCTAGTAAATTTCATATAGTCTTATTATTTATTTTGTTATTTTTCTCAATGCGGAAGAAATATACAGAGTCAAAAAACATTATCGAAATATAGTAAAAGGCAAATACAAATACATACGTAAGCATCTTTTCATTATCTCCTCGAAAAACTAATATTCCAATAAAAGTTATAATAACTGCAAGAAACATTCTCAGCATAGAACCTACAAGATAGAATTTCCCTAAAGCCATTGGAGAGTTAGTTGCAAAATACTTCCATAATTTTCCATATATCTTATTTGTTATAATGAAAAATATCGCACTAATTATTAATGGGGTTATTAGAGTTTGCTGCAACAATATCTGAGACATTATCAAACCTATCAAAGTAATCGCTACCAGAATCCAAAGATTAATCTTATTATAATTCCTTTCTATATCTGTAATACTCATAGATTTAAATATGCTTAAAGAGACATTGAGATTGTTTATTCTATGAACAATTATAGTTCTACACAAAGATTTACTTCATTTTTCTTAACTTCTACAAAACCTCCATTTATCGTAATTTCCTTCTTTTCAGAACCAATGGTATAAACGATGCGCCCTTTTATTAATGTAGAAATAATTGGTGCATGATTCATTAGAATTTCAAACTCTCCCAATTCACCAGGAACTAAGACATTCTCCACATTGCCTTTAAAAAGGATTTTCTCGGGTGATATAATTGTTAAAAATAACATTGTAACTATATCTATTTGTCAATTAATTATTCTTAGCTGCATCAAGAAGTTTCTTTGCTTTCTCTTTCGCATCTTCAATTGTTCCAACATTAAGGAATGCTTGTTCAGGAAGATCGTCTACTTCGCCATTCAAGATAGCATTAAATCCTTTAATTGTATCTTCAATTGGCACCATTACTCCTGGAATTCCTGTAAACTGTTCAGCAACAGTAAATGGCTGAGATAGGAAACGTTGTACGCGACGTGCCCGATTTACAACTAAACGGTCTTCATCTGACAATTCGTCCATACCCAAAATAGCAATTATATCTTGCAATTCGTTATAATGTTGCAATAATTGCTTTACTCGTTGTGCACATTCATAATGTTCTTTACCAACAACTAATGGGTCAAGAATACGTGATGTACTTCCTAATGGATCTACGGCTGGATAAATTCCTAACTCTGTTATCTTACGACTCAACTCAGTTGTTGCGTCCAAGTGTGTAAAGGTTGTTGCTGGAGCAGGGTCAGTTAAGTCATCTGCAGGTACATATACCGCTTGAACAGAAGTAATAGAACCTCTCTTTGTAGAAGTAATACGTTCTTGCATTGTTCCCATTTCGCTAGCAAGCGTAGGTTGATATCCAACAGCTGAAGGCATACGCCCAAGAAGAGCTGAAACTTCAGAACCTGCTTGTGTAAAACGGAAAATATTATCAATAAAGAACATTATATCAGCTGCCTCACCATCTTTTCCTCCATGATCGCGGAACTCTTCTGCTACTGTTAATCCAGAAAGTGCAACTGATGCACGTGCCCCAGGAGGTTCATTCATTTGACCATAAACAAGGGTTGCCTGTGATTTTTTTAGTTCTTCCTTATCGATAAGAGAAAGATCCCACTTTCCTTCTTCCATTGCTTTTAGGAACTTTTCACCATATCGAATAACTCCAGATTCAAGCATATCGCGTATCAAGTCGTTTCCTTCACGAGTTCGTTCACCTACACCTGCAAATACAGAATATCCATTATGTCCCTTTG
Source organism: Prevotella pallens ATCC 700821 (assembly GCF_000220255.1). GTDB lineage: Bacteria > Bacteroidota > Bacteroidia > Bacteroidales > Bacteroidaceae > Prevotella > Prevotella pallens. The sequence goes on along the minus strand of NZ_GL982513.1, from coordinate 1,219,075 downwards.
CTATATTATTGATAAGCTCCATAATAAGCACAGTTTTACCAACACCAGCACCCCCAAAGAGACCAATTTTTCCACCTTTCATATATGGTTCAAGTAAATCAATCACTTTGATACCTGTCGCTAACATTTCTTTCTGTGTAGACAATTCATCAAACTTAGGTGGTTCGCGATGAATTGGATAAGCTCCTTGCATATTAAGAGTATCCATACCATCAATAGGTTTACCTATTACATTCATCATTCTTCCCTTAATTTGTTCGCCTGCAGGCATTACAATTGGACTTCCAGTTGGAATAACTTCTAAATCGCGTTGCAACCCCTCTGTATTATCCATCGCTACACATCGTACTGTATCTTCACCGATGTGTTGGTGCACTTCTATTATCAGGTCGTCTTCATTATTCGGTCTCTTTACGCGAAGAGCATCGTAAATCTTCGGGAGGACTTTTTCCGGATCTTCACCTTTAACATCAAAGTAGACGTCTATTACAGGCCCAATAATCTGAGAAATGCGTCCATTAATCTGTGACATATATTTAATTTTTTATTATTTAATGCTTTATTTTTTACTACGTATTATATACTAAGTACATCTAAAACCTTTATTAGTTTCTTATCAAATGGTTTATCAGAACGAATTGCTTCTGAAAGGGGTATATATACGATAGAATCGTTATGAATTCCTACCATTATATTTCGCTGCCCTTGCATAATAGCTTCTATTGCGCCATAACCAGTTCTACTCGCCAAAATTCTATCTTTTGCAGATGGTCGTCCGCCTCTTTGTAAATGTCCAAGTATTGAAACCCGCACATCGAAACCTGGAAATTCCTTCTTTACACGATTTGCATAATACATTGCTCCACACTTGGGACTTTCTGACACAATAACGATGCAACTTCGTTTAGATTTTCGAATGCCACGTTCCATAAACTGGGCTAACTGGTCTACATCTGTAGAATCTTCTGGAATAATTGCTGCTTCAGCACCACTTGCTATTGCAGAGTTTTGTGCAAGAAAACCTGCATCGCGACCCATTACTTCAACAAAAAATATTCGTTCATGGCTTTCTGCTGTGTCGCGTATTCTATCTACACATTCAATAATGGTATTCAATGTTGTATCGTAACCAATAGTACTATCGGTTCCATAGAGATCGTTATCTATAGTGCCTGGCAAACCTATACAACAAAAATCATATTCTTGAGCAAAAAGCATAGCACCTGTTAAAGAACCGTTACCACCAATTACGACCAATGCATCTATTTCTTCTTTTATTATATTATCATAAGCCTTTTTTCTGCCTTCTTTGGTCATAAACTCTTTAGAGCGCGCGGTCTTCAATATAGTTCCACCTTCACAAATAATACCACTAACATTTTCTGTTGAAAATGGTTGTATCTCCCCTGAAAGCAGCCCATCATATCCACGATAGATTCCTTTAATAGAAAAGCCATAATATATTCCAGCACGTGTAACAGCTCTAACAGCAGCATTCATACCTGGAGCATCTCCGCCCGAGGTTAAAATACCTATTGTTTTAACTTTTGCCATACCTTTATCTATTTGTATAAATCGTAGTATTTAAATTCAGCGCAAAGTTAATAAAACTTTTCATAATACAAAAACTTCCTGGTGTTTTTTATAATTATCAGTTTTACACTAATTGGTTTTGTTTGTTTTGTTTGTTTTCTTTGTTCGCTTTGGGGTTCCGCGATTTGGGAAATAGATTATAAAACAAGAATATCCTGTTTTTTTAAGTTTGATTGGAATATTCTAACGAATTGGTATTAGACCATAACTTCAAAATGGTTTGTTTATATTATTGATGGTTTAGTAGAATAAGAAGTGGACATTCAGATTTCCAAGCAAGCAAATTATGGGTTCTTGCACGTCTAGTAAGACCAAGTATCTATTAGTCCAATATAGATTCTAATTCTACATTCAATTATCCTGCAGATACAACAGGAAAATGTCTACCAAGATAATTAATATAATCAAAAAGAGTCTAGCAAAATCAAGAAAAGCCATATTAAACGATATCAACTCTTATTTCAGATATCTATCACGAGCGTCTTATATATCTACTACGATCATCTCAGATATCTATCAACTACAAATTAGATATCACAAAAAAACACAACCGTTATAATGCCATGTTATAATAGATAGAAGATGTTTATTTAGATGAAAATTATGACTTCAATATTTCACTCAACAATGTTGTTACTGTTATTCACTATGACATTCTAATATCTATTGTTGATAAAAATAAAACTTGTTTTGTTTTTTATTCAATTTTCTTTTGTATTTTTGTATCGTCATAAATATAGGAACTATTTTACAAGTAAAAAGAAATCGGTTTAGAACATACTTTATATACATATTTATATTTGTTTTATGTTCTTTTTTCTCATCTTGTTCACAAGTAGATAAACAGAAAGTGGATAAGTTGAATAGTTTGTCTTATTCATTTCATTATCGCAATATAGATTCTGCATATTTCTATGCAAATAAAGCATTACATTTATCAAAAGATTACGATGCAGGGCAGGCAGAAGCATTAAATAACTTAGCTTTTGTGGACATTGTTAGAATGAACTATAAAAGTGCTTACAAAAAGTTAGATAGTGTTCTTTTCATCACGAATAATCAGGTAGAACTTTTGGTTGCCGATGTACAACTAATGCGACTATGTCAAAGAGAATCGAGAAACAAAGAATTCTACGATTTTAGAGAGAAGGCGTTAAGGAGACAGAAACGCATAGCTGAAGAAGAAGACTTACTAACAGAACATTTACGCAAACGTATGGTTTATGCTAATTCTGAATTTAGCATAGTGTCTTCCACATATTATTATTATGTAGGTTTGCGTAATTTGTCGGCACAAGCAATGGCATCAGTAAACGAAGAACAAATTGCTCGCGATGATACTGCACAATATCTTAAATATCTTTATAATGTAGGAGCAGGAGGAGTTTTAAGTACTGGAACACAGAATGATGTTAATCAACAAGAATTCGATTACTTAATGCGCTGTTTTATTATGGCACAACAAACGGGATATGTGTATTGGCAAGCAAATTCATTGCAAGGTTTAAGTGAGCATCTCCTATTGACAGAACATGATAGATTGATAAAAGATAATTATCCATCAATACGATTTATAAATACAGACAATGTCCCCGATAGCTTATTAGCAGGTAACTTAGCCGAACGAGCAACCGATTTGTTTATTAGATATGGAGATGTTTATCAAATTGCGAGTGCTTTTCGTACATTAGCTTCCTGTTATTGGCAGATAAAAGATTACCAATCTGCTATTGTTTGCTTACAAGACGCATTGGAAAGGAATAAAGCTATAAATCAAGCACCAGACTTAATAGCTTCTATTCGCGAACAGTTGAGTGTCGTATATGCTGCTGTAAATGATAAACAAGGAAGCGACTTTAACCGTAACATCTATTTAGATTTACAAGAACAAACACGACAAGATAGATATTTAGAATCTCGTGCAGGAATACTTGAAAAGAGTTCGCACCAACTGAATCTTATGATAATTGCAGTGTTGCTGATGATAGTGTTAGTGGTAAGCCTGCTTCTGTTATTCCATTACTTAAAGAAAAGAAGAAATGCAGATGGAAAATCATTAAAAGAACTTCTTACACCTTTAGACGAATGGCAAGTACAGAATAAGAAAGAACTTGAGAGGTTAAACGAAGAATATCAGGAAATACAAGAAAATTATAACATAGCTGCTACCAATGTAGTAAAAGATAAGAAGAGAAGTATTGAGACACGTTCTAAGTTGTTTCTTGCTAATACACTAAATCCACTAATAGACAGAATGGTCCATGAGATTAGTCAATTAAAGAAACACAAAGAAACCAATGAACTTAGATATGAACGTTATAATTATATAGCCGAACTAATAAACGATATCAACAACTATAATAATGTGTTAACTCAATGGATTAAGTTACAACAAGGAGAACTATCGTTGCATATTGAAAGCTTTTCTCTACAGCAAATATTCGATATAGTAGCAAAATCTAGAATGAGCTTCCAACTAAAAGGTATAACATTAAATATAAAAGAAACACAATGTGTAGTGAAAGCAGACAAAGTGCTTACTTTGTTTATGCTAAACACATTGGCAGAAAATGCACGTAAATTTACGCCTACTAACGGCTACGTATCTATATATGCTGATGAAAAACCTGATTATGTTGAAATATCAGTGAAAGATACTGGCATTGGCATCGACGCCGAAACTAAGAATCATATCTTCGATAGAAAGACTATTATAGACAATAAAAACGAAAAGTCGCATGGATTCGGACTTATGAATTGCAATGGAATTATAAATAAATACAAGAAGCTTAGTAAACTTTTTGCCGTTTGTATGATAGGCGTTGAGAGCGAATCAGGAAAAGGTAGTAAGTTTTATTTTCGTCTTCCAAAAGGAATTATCCGTGTTCTATTTTTAATTCCCTTGTTTACAACCTCCTTATTCTCATATTGCAAAGATATGAGAACTATTATTAATATTTCACCAAACGGTCAAAATACATCTTTACAAGAGTTGGATATGGCGAACCGTTATGCTGACTCTGCTTATTTCAGTAATATAAAAGGAACTTACAAGCGTACACTAGATTTTTCAGATACTTGCCGATATTACCTAAATAAGTATTATCTAAAATTGCAACCCAATGGCAGACATTTAATGAAACGTATTGCAGACGACAATATAATACCTGCTGAGGTTTATTGGTTGCACGAAAACTTACCAACAAACTTTAGTATAATTCTCGATATTCGTAACGAAAGTGCTGTTGCTGCTTTGGCTTTACACGATTGGGACTTATATAAGTATAACAATAATGTTTATACGCTATTGTTTAAAGAAAATTCGGCGGATAAGAATTTAAGTGCTTATTGCAGAATGATGCAACGATCTGAATCGAATAAAAATGTTGCTATTGTTTTGTTGATACTACTTCTTCTCTCTATATTCCCATTATATTATTTTATGTACTATCGACAACGATTTCGTTATCAATCGTATATTGAAAATATCCGGCAAATAAATGCTATACTTCTAAGCAATGGAACTCTTCCCGAAAAGCAACAAATGATTAAGGCTATCGGGACAAATAAGTTTCCAGAAAGTTTAAAAGAAATTACTCTGAAGATAAACAATGCACTGAAAGAGTTTATTAAACAGTATAATATAAGTTCTACTAATATAGAGTTGGCGAAAGACGAATTGCACAGAATGGAACTTGAAAGCAATAGACTACACGTAAACAACAATATTTTAGACAACTGTCTTTCTACTCTGAAGCACGAAACTATGTATTATCCTTCAAAGATAAGTCAGCTACTATCTAAAAGAGATGCAGAGTTAAACACTATCGATGAACTCTCTATATATTATAAGGAACTATATTCTACACTAAGTATACAGGCTATACAGCAAGCTTCTATGCTTAAACCTATGTATAGCCGGATAGAAGTTAATAAGCTACTTACAAAAAATATGAAACTTTTATCACCCGAAAAAGGTAAACTTGTAGTTTTGGGAGATATAGATTTGCTGAAATATCTATTCGAGCTACTACAGAAACAAGATAGTGAAGAGAATATAATGATTGATGTTGACGATTTATCGCCAAAATATATAGTATTCCATTTATATATGTCCCAATTACAATTATCTGATGAGGACTGCACCAATCTGTTTGCGCCCGATATTAAACATATACCATATATGGTTTGCAAACAAATAGTGCGCGAAAATGGTGAATGTTTCAACCGACATCGTTGTGGTATTATTGCACACAATACAAAGCAAGGTACCACACTTAGTATAACATTATCGCAAGCAAAGAAAGAACAATAAAAAATATGGAGAATTTTAAAGTAATTATTGTTGAAGATGTGCCTTTAGAATTAAAAGGCACAGAAGGTATCTTTCGTAATGAAATACCAGAAGCACACATTATAGGCACTGCAGAAAATGAAGTTGCTTATTGGAAGTTAATGAAAGCTGAATTACCCGATTTAGTGTTGCTAGATTTAGGATTAGGTGGTTCAACTACAATAGGAGTAGAAATTTGTAGACAAACTAAAGAACTGTATCCTAATCTAAAAGTGCTTATATTTACGGGAGAACTACTTAACGAAAAACTTTGGGTAGACGTATTAGATGCTGGTGCTGATGGAATTTGTTTAAAGAGTGGCGAATTACTTACACGTGGTGATGTCTCAAGTGTTATGAGTGGAAAACGTTTAGTTTTTAATCAGCCTATTTTACAAAAGATAGTAGAACGATTTAAAAATAGCATTAATAACGAACTTATGCACCAAGAAGCTCTGATAGATTATGAAATAGACGAGTACGATGAACGTTTCCTACGCCATTTAGCATTAGGATATACAAAAGAACAGATAACAAATCTGCGTGGTATGCCTTTTGGAGTAAAAAGTTTAGAGAAACGACAAAACGAACTTGTACAGAAATTATTTGGTAGCGAACGTAAAGGAATGAGTATAAATGCAACCCGATTGGTGGTACGTGCATTAGAATTACGAATTATAGATATAGACAATCTGTATTCAGATGAAGAATAAATATGGGATTATAGCATTAAGCTTAATAGTGTTGCAGCTATTAATCGTGTTTAGTTCATGGTTAATTACTGCAGCATTCCCTTATGTTAATATTAACTCTTTATTAAGTGGCAGTGGACTACGATGGTTTGCAGGACAATTTACTAACAATTTAAAAAGCAATATGTTAGTATGGCTATTGCTCTTATCTATTGATTGGGGTGTTTATAAAACAAGTGGTCTTCACGATATTGTATATAAATTAATATTTCGACACAATAGATTTTCTGAACTCCATTATAGAGAACGAGTAGGAATAAGATTTGCACTGTTTTGTTTCTTTTGTTTTATAGCTCTAAGTATAGTATTCACTATTTTACCAGAAGCACCCTTATTAAGTGTTACGGGAAGTTTATTTCCAAGTAGCTTTTCGTCAGGACTTATTCCTGCTTTGTCTTTCATTATTGTTGTTTCGTCTCTATCGTATGGAATGGCGTGTGGCAAACTAAAGACGCTTTCCGAAATATACAATTCGCTTTCTAGTGGTTTAATATTTTGCAGTAAACTATTTCCGATGTATATCTTAGTTGTCCAACTATTTTATATGGTAGTTTACGTATTCAATCTAAACATATCTATCAATATTATAAGTATATAAACGTAAAGTATCAATAAAATTATTGTATTCAACTCACATTATATTGATATTGTTTTTAAACACTCAAATGTTAAGAACGAATGGTCGAAATCTAATTTCATTATTTTTTCTTTGTAATCTTCGGAAATAACAATATTAAAAGCCCCACCCCACTCTTTCAATCGAAACACTTGCGTTTTGGGTGGAATTTTATTTCCTCTTAATACTGGTTTAATAAAAAAACGACCACGTTTATTTTGCCAATCTGCAATTTTGGTTCCTTCTGGCCAACGATCTACTTCGGATAAATCCCAATCAACACAATCTATTGACTTATAGTTGTTCAACAAAAGATATCTATTATTTGCTTTTTTGCTTTCAATAACAACCATATTATCTTCTTCGTTAAGAGAAAGAATATCTGAAATCGAAGCATCAAATACGATAAAGTCTGCACCTATCGAATTAATTGGGGGTATTTTACCATCACGTAGCGTTGTATATTCTATTTGTTTTCCGTTTCTTAACAAATCTGGATCAGTAAAAAGTTTTGTACTTGTTGTCTCAATATTATCTACCCAAAGTGATGAGGAAATATTTTCGTATTTCGCCCATTTCTTACTGCTTGGATTTATTCCTAACTTATAAAACATGTCTATTGCACTTTATATATATTCTTTTTCAACTATAAACTAAAAATACTGCGGACAAAAGAGTTTGCTTACTATTAAACTAATAAAGAATTGTTAGCTGTTCTATTTAAGTTTCTATATTATCTGCCAACAAATATTTTTTATCAATTCTCTCTCTTTCTTTATGAGTTTTCCAATTCCCATTAACATCTTTGAATTTAAAATTGTATCGTTCAAACTCACATTCAGACAGTTTGTATTTAGTCCCGTCAGATAACAAAAAATCTTTCTCATCAACTATTCTTCCTAATCGAACATTTAAGAGTTTGGCTCCTTTTTCTATTTGCTGATGCCAACCCGCTAAGTCTTTATTGTAAGAAAATCCATAAAAATAGCTGTTCAACGGCGTAATAATGATAAAATTACTATTCAATACTGCACCACTCTGAGGAAGAAACGGACGATATGCATCTATTATTTTATCAAGATGTCCACTTCGGTCTCGTTTTATTATATCGTTTTTACCATCAGGAATTACAACCCCCAATGGAACTTCTGCAAAAAGATATACTCGTGTTTCTGAATCTTTTATTCCTTCAAATTTTATTCTCATTATATAGTTATTTAAATAATGTCTATTTCCATTTAAATTGGAAATTTCTTAAATATCTCACTTCATAGAATTTGCTATTTCAAGATAGAAACGCAAGGCATTTCTACCTAAATTCATAGTATCTGCGTTAGAGTTTATTTAAGTTCCAATACTTCTTTCCAAATGTTGCATAACTCCTTTTCGTATTTAGTAGCCTGTGCTATGTGTGTTCTTTTTAGGTATTTACCTAATTCCGTAGGCTGTTCTTTTAGTAAATAATATTCGATTAGAAATGAAACTAAAAAGTTTTTATAGTAAGGAAGTTCATCAATTGTATGAGGTTTATCGTCGTCTGAAATTTCTTCTCCTTCGGGATATTCATCATCTTCATCGAAGTTATATTGCATCTTTTTTTCAACAAAATACGAAGCTTCCTTCATATTCGTGTTAAGTAAAGATTCTAAATCGTCTATTTTAACTTGCGCTGCCTTTAATCTTTCATTATCATAATCTAACAACGCAAAAGGAACATTATCATCAATTTCTATGTTACTTATTGTTTGCACATTTTTCAGGAGAACTTCATAAATTTCTCCGTTTATAAACTCATTTATATTATCCATATTGTCAGGTGTTTGTTCTCTATTTTGTTTTATCTTTTAAGTGCAAAACTCAATATCTGTATAACAATTAATGAATTTTCTAAAGTGCTGATTTACAAGAAGTAATTTGCCAAGAAAAAATTATAAT
>NZ_GL982513.1:1177454-1209796 GCF_000220255.1 Prevotella pallens ATCC 700821 | reverse complement strand
AAATTTTTATTTTGTAATTATAAATTTTCAACCTATACGTAATAAATGTAAAAGCGCATAGCTAAGTTCTCTAAATTAAGTATGTATTTTGTTTCGCTTACTTTTTATTCCCTATACTATTAAGGTACGTTTTAACATCTACATCATATTCTTCGTAGACAGAATCGCATATCTCCTTGAATTTAGGAAGATTGAAATACTTCTGTTCGTAAAGATATTTGTAGAAGTTTTTATTGTAATATAGCTCTTCTCCAAAAAAAATTGGATTTGTTTCTTTATACTTTGCCCTTAGTTTATACAAATAATATCCGAAATAAGCTGCTGCCTTATATCGTTCCTTTTTTGTAAAGTCGAAATACCAAGCATAAGTGTCTTTGGTTCCATCTTTTATGAGGAATCCTATATAATTATCAAGCATTGCTAACCATAAACTATTCTTTTCATTTACTGGTAAGCGCAGAAGAGACTTTAATAAGCCTTCTCTAAGTTCCATGTGCGGTTTGTTATAAAATATTTTACGTATGAAGGTGTTAAACATACCAGATACACTTCCGTCTTGATCATATCTATTTAATATATCTGCTAGAACAACATTATTAATTTTTTCGTTCGTGTCGTAACCATAAGTCTTAAGAAGACCTATCAATAATAGCGGAGTATTTTGTTTTAGCCATAAAAAACTGGCTTTATCATCGTTTAAGAAGAACTTATTAAGATGCACTATTTCGTCGTTTAAACTAAATACGACATTATGCTTCTTTTCTTTTAAGTAATCTGCAATATATGTTGTTGGCAAAATAAAATTGTATCCTTTTACATAAATATAATTTGAAACTCCATATCTAATATAGTTAAGTTCTTTTTTATCAATACCATCTTTAGCTACCTCATCATACCACCCAGCATCAAGAGGTGGCATAGAAAAATAGTGTTTAGTTTCATTGATTATTGGAATTTTCTTCCTTTCTTGCATCTCCAGACCCAATATTTTTAGTTTATTCTGAAATTGAGTTGCAGACAAAGGCACAAATCCTCGCTTTATCAAATCGTTAAAAGCATAAGGAATTAAAGTTTTTATGTACTGTTCATTATTTGGAAACCACTCTGGTTCTTCATAATCATCGCCTTCGGACTCATCAGCTAAAGCACTTTTATAATCTTGTATTAGCGAATCCATTCTTATAGAATCAAATGGCAATATCATATCTTCCGATATTCCCAACTGTTGTTGAATTGCTAAAGGCAAAGAGCTTTTGTTCTCCATATTAAGCACTTTAGTTGAATCGTTGTTATCAGGATTATTTTCTTTTGTATTTGAATTATGTTTGCAGCCAAATAAAATTAAGATGGGTATTATTAACAAATATTTTTTCATTATTTCGTTGTTTTATTTTTATTCTATTATTTCACTATCTATTCACCTTTCAGCTTCGCGATTAAGCAAAACACTCTATTATTTAAGGTTATTATCTTATCGCTTTAAGGATTATTTCAAGTTCGTTTCTGTTCATTTTTCTTACTTTAATGATACAAACTTACTTCTTTTTTTCAAATTATAAGTTTCTTTAGACAGAGAAAAAACAATTTTAATATTTTTCTGTTAAATCATACACAAATTAGATGTAGAAAAATATATTTAAAATATGGTGTTAGTGGTAATATTTTGTTTTTTCATAGTTAATAATAAAGCTCTTACCGAGTAATTAGCAACAATTAATAAACGCCAGAGGTTTTGAAATTTCTTATTAAGGGGTTAAATCAGAATTTGAATGTTAACCAGAACAATACACTATATTTGATTATCTATAATGGTTATGGAAAGTATTGTAAGAAATGGGAGAATATATTGTTTTTTAGTGTAAAACAAAATAAATTATACAAATATAGGTAGGCTCATTTGTCTATTTATAACAAAAAAGCCCACCTATACTTGTAGAAAGTCAGACAAACAACAAAGTCTGTCTAACTCATTCTAATATATTATATAAGGTGTAATTGCATTTAATCGGGCAATAGCTGATAAGGTTTTTCTATAAAAAGAGTTGCTCCGTGTTCTATTAAGAATTCTTTATCTCGAAATCCCCATAATACACTAGCACAAGGCATACCACAATTTTTTGCAGTCATAACATCTACATCGCTATCGCCAATATATACTGCTGTTTCTTTTGGTGCATTTAGTTGTCGTAAAGCTTCTATTACTGTATCGGGAGCAGGCTTTTTTCTAATATTTTCGCGTTCGCCAATAGCAACTTTAATGGTATTGGGAAAGAAATGTTTAGCAAGTTCTTGCGTAGCAGCATAGAACTTGTTGCTTACAATAGCGAGTTTTTTTCCTCGAGCCTTTAATTCGGTAAGCATTTCTGGTATACCCTCGTATGGTTTAGTGGTATCGAGACTATGTTCTAAATAATGCTGGCGAAATGTAGCATAAACTTCTTCAAACTGTGGATTACTTATACCATTAGGAATAGCTCTCTCCATTAGTTTCTTTACACCATTGCCCACAAACATTCTAACATTTTCTATAGAATGTTCTGGCATATTATGCGTTCGTAAAGCATAATTGGTACTTGCTGCTAAATCTCTCAATGTTTCAAGGAGAGTACCATCTAAATCGAAAATATATGTTTCAAATTCCTTCATTTTAGTTATACTTTTATCTTTTGTGTTATTATCTGAAAACAGATGAGTGTCTACCTTCGTTTATCGTCGATTTTTCTTTTTTTATTCCAATCTTTATTCGGGTTGTACGATTCCTTATTGCGATTTCCCCGATTGTTAGAAGGACTACTTCCTATAGCCTTAGGGTCGTAGTTCACTTTTCCGCGGAAAGGTTTATTATCGTAGAGTTTACCAATAAGGTCAATTCTACCAATTCGTTTCAATTCTTTTTCAATATTTCTTCGTTCTTCAGGCTTATACCAAAAGAAGAATTGACGTTGTGCTAGCTTTTCACGTGGAGTCTTTGCAGAAAAAACTGGTTCTAATGTATAAGGGTCGTAGCCAGAATACCACGCTTCTGTAGAAACAGTCATAGGTGTTGGAGTAAAATCTTGTACCTGTTCCAGGTGAAAATCAAGATCTTTTGTTATTACTGCAAGTTCTGCCATATCTTCTTCTTTACAACCTGGATGCGAAGATATAAAATAAGGAATAATTTGTTGCCGTAAATTTTCTTCTTTATTTATTTTATCAAATATGCGTTTAAATTGATAGAATTGCTTAAACGAAGGCTTTCTCATAAGATACAAAACACGATCGGAAGTATGTTCTGGGGCTATTTTTAGTCGTCCGCTTACATGATTCTTTATTAATTCACGTGTATATTCTTGTGTAGAGTGGTTTGTTTTTTCGTCCTTTACATTATGCAGCAATAAATCATAGCGTACTCCTGAACCTATAAAACTTTTCTTTATACCAGGTAGAGCATCTACAGTTCTATATATATCGAGTAATTTAGAATGATCAGTATTAAGATTCGGACAAATTTCTGGGTGTATACAACTGGGACGCTTACAATGTTCACAGGCTTTTATATTCTTACCTGCCATACCATACATATTTGCAGAAGGTCCACCTAAGTCAGAAAGATAGCCTTTGAAGTCAGGCATTTGTATTACTTGCTTTACTTCTTTTAGAATACTTTCTTTAGAGCGACTTGCAATAAATTTACCTTGATGAGCCGATATTGTACAAAAAGAACAACCACCAAAGCAACCTCGATGGATATTTACACTGAACTTTATCATTTCGTAAGCAGGTATCACTTTTCCTTTATATTTAGGGTGTGGTTCTCGAGTGTAAGGTAAATCGTATGTAGCATCAACTTCTTCAGTAGTCATTGTAGGATAAGGCGGATTTACAACAATATATTGACCGTCTACTTTTTGAAGTATTCGTTGAGCATGTTTTTTATTCGATTCTTCTTCGATATGCTTAAAGTTTTCTGCCTGAAATTTCTTATTATATAAGCATTCTTCGTGCGAATGCAATACTATATCATTTGTAGTAATCCCTTCAGGAATATCTATCTCTTTACAAAGATAAGCTGTTTGTGGTATATCCTTTATAGCTTTTATTTTCCTACCATTCTCTAAAGCTTGTGCAATGCTGATAATCTGCTTTTCACCCATTCCATAAATTACAATATCAGCACCAGAATCGCACAACACACTTTTACGAATACAGTCTTTCCAATAATCATAATGGGTAAGACGACGCAGCGAAGCTTCAATTCCACCCAATACAATAGGAACATCTGGATAAAGTTGTCGAAGAATATTTGAATATACAATAGAAGGGTATTCAGGACGTAAGTCGTGGCGACCATTTGGTGAATAAGCATCTTCAGAACGTAAACGTTTATTAGCAGTGTATTTATTCACCATAGAGTCCATTGCACCAGCGGAAACTCCAAAAAATAAACGTGGACGCCCTAACTTTTTAAAATCTCTGAAATCGCCGTGCCAATCAGGTTGTGGTATAATTGCTACACGATAACCGGCAGCTTCTAAAACACGCCCTATAACAGATATTCCAAAAGCTGGGTGATCTATATAAGCATCACCAGAAAAAAGAATAACATCTAACTCGTCCCACTCTCTTAGCTCAACTTCTTTCTTTGTAGTAGGTAGAAAGTCGGTGAGCATAAAACGTGAGTTAGTTTGAACAATTTGATTCTTGTTCTTTTGTTCTCCTGTATTTAAATCTTTTTGTAAAGGCTTTATATTTGCCTTATAAGAGGGTTTATTTTGCCTTCTTGTGGATTTATTGTTACTCAAGTTATATCCTCTATTTTATATTCTGTTTGTCTTACAAAAAATAATGCCAGCTATACGCATCTCATCTGGTAAGACAAGATAAAAAATATGATATCATATTTTTATATACGAAAGTCAATGCAAGAAGCGCTTATAGTGAACTTTCCTCTGTTAGTTCTTCTTCGGATTGTTCTAAAGATTCTTGTTCTTTATCCCATTGTTTATAAAGATCTACAAGGTTCTTTAATCCAAAAGCCTTCATATTCTGATTATAAATTACATCTAAGCATAGGTCGAGCAACGCACTATCTTTTCCCGCCTCTGATTCTAACAAACTGCGTACATTCAGTTTTAATTTATCAAGTATTGTTTCATCTATTATTCCTGTAGAGCCAACAAGATTAGATAATAATGAATATTTTTGTAAGGTCTCAAAATGTGTATTACTAACCTCTATATATCTTGTTCCAGATGCGTTTGCTTGAATTTTGTACATCATCTCTCATTTAAATTTATGTTCAACTCTCGTATTTCGATTTCATTAATTTAGCAGATAAGCCACAATACCACGCATTATTCTATTACGTATTTCCTTATTCTTAATACACTCAAATGGAAAAGCCATAACAAAAGTGCGGAAGTCTGAACCTTTATAAGCTACAGCAGCACTAGTATTATCTGCATATTTCATAACACTAAATGCTGTATCTAAAGGTTGCAATATATCAGGCGAATAAGCTCCATAATGCTCTTCATTTATTGCCCTATATATATCAAATTGTGAACCTAATCCATTAATTATTGAATTATAATTGTCCTGATTACTTCCTGCTGCAGAAACCTTAAAGAATTTGGCAAGCCATTCTTGCTCAACATTACTTTTCATATCAGTAGCAAAATAAGCTCCGTTAACAAGAATTCTACCACCACGCATTAGATAATTTGCTATTTGAGTTTGCATACTGGGACGGAGAGCCTTATAATAGTATAGACTATGTCCATCATCTTTCTCCAATCCTAAGGCTAAATCTACAAGCGCATATTTTTGAAGTTTTACATAACCATTCTCAATCGCCTTACTTGAACAACTCACTATATTATAATTTCCACATGAGGCTATTGCATCTGCATGTGTCCTAACATAATTGAAATTATTTCCTGCTATGAACTTTCCTACAAACTCATCGCCACCATATCCTAAAGCAGCAGACCCTTCTTTACCTGATTGAGTTTTATCAAAATTACTTTGACGTCCATTCCACCCTGCGGTTTTACCATAACTAATTCCAGGGTCAGCCTCAAAATTGAAACCTTGTTCTACATCATTATCAATTACAGCTGGTGAAGAAAGGCGGTAAAATCCATTCACTATTAAAATAGTTTGCTTTGCACCTTCTTTATTGTATGCAGATAATACTTCGGTTGGAAAACTCTCGCCTCCACGATTACACGCTGTTATCCGGAAGTTATATACTACATTGGGTTCTAATGTCATTTCGTACGAATTGGTATTTACATTTACACCATTATCGAAATCACTTGTTCCTGTAGCCATATATATATTATAAGATGTAGGTTTGGCTGTAGGTTCTAATGGATCGTTTACTTCATTCCATCTTAAACGTATCTTGTTTTTTGAAATATATTCCATTCTAAAGTTATCCGGAGCCAATGGTTGCACAATACAAGCTTTATTATGGAGTGATGCCGTATAACGAAGAATAGTTTTATATATAGAACGTGCAAGTGTGAATTTGAAATTAGGATCTTGTCCAAACTTCATATCTGCAAAGTTTTGATGAGAAAGTGTCTCAATGATAGATGATGGAACGTCAGGAAGGCGTGTTTCGCTATAATTTGCATCTTTAACACCACGTGTATTCCAAGTTTTCTTAAATGTAGATTCTATATCGCGCTTCGCATTTGTTATGAGTTGAGAAGCAAAGGTTTGAGACGTTCTACGCGAAAGTCCGTTTCCGAAAGTTGGATTCCCCTGTTGTGTTGTACAAATAGATAATGTTCCTACTGTAGTTCCATCTGCTTTTACTCCAGCATCACTATGTACAGCTAAGACTAATTCGATAGGAACTTTTAAACCTTCTTTCTTTGGTATATACGAAGATCCGCCTGCAAGCCAATTAGTATAAAGTGAACGTGAATTAATATCATCATTATAGTCATTCGTTCCATTACTTTTACTGACAACATCTCGAGGTGCACCTGCCCATTGTGTATAATATCTTGCTCCTTCAAGTGCACGAGGTAAGCCACTAATTTGTCCTCCTCGAGCTATATTTCCCATACCACCGCCAAAACGAACTGCATCTGCAGTAACAACACCTCTGTGTTTGCTATGATTCGTTAATATTACTCGATTAAAAATATTGCAGCCTTTATCGAAAGCAAATGTACCAAGGTAGACCCAAGTACCACCACCCATTTGTTGATTCACTCGAAAATGGGTTTCTTGCCCTTTATGAAAAACAATATATTCAGCATCATCTACGCTTTTCTTTATAGTTTTATAACTTACATAGACAGCATAATCTCCATCTTCAGGAATGTTTGGTTGATAAGCTACATAACTAAGTTTGCTATTACGTTTCCTCGATTTTATTTTACGCGCAGATCCTGCAATAAACGGATTCTCTCCATCAGCGTATGTCCCTTGATGGTATGCAAATCCTGAACCTTCTATAGTTTCCCATTTCTTTTTATTATTTACTTCACTGTAAGAAATAATACCTGTTATTTTAGGATTGTCGTTATCCACTATAACTTCTTGCTTTTGCCAATCGCGTTCACGTGGAGAAATAACAACTGCCCCTGCATTCTCCAACATCGGAAGAAGATATGGTATTACTATGGTTTGTGTATATAAGTCTTCTGTTGTACCAAAGAGATTCGGACGTTGCCATTTCCAATATCCTTTATTCACATCATAATAACGACCATGAGAAGACCATATAGAGAAATGTCTATCATTTAATCCATCTGTAATTGTATTTGGACGAGATGTATTCTCAATCCATGGACGTCCCGTATATTCCGACTTTCCCCAATCAAATTTCTTTGTTTGCGCAGATATTTCGAAAACAAATACGAAACATAGTATAAAAGTAAGAAAATCCTTTTTCATTCGCCTACCTCTCCTATAGTGAATGATTCAGGATGCTTTCCCTTAAAATTCTTAAAATAGAGTTTAATAGTTCTCATATCAGCTTCAATATCTCCACTTGGCACAATAGATTGCGTACATTCTATCGTTTTTGTTTTATAATCCAATCCGTAAAGAAGAATTGGAATATTAGCTTTTAATGCTATATAATAGAAACCTTTCTTCCAATCCGGATTTAATGAACGAGTTCCTTCCGGGGTTATACATAAACCAAATTTATCTGTCTTTAATGCATAATCTGCTAATCTATCCGTCATACTAGTATGTTTACTTCTAAACACAGGAATACCACCCATTCTCCTTAAAAACATACCTAAAGGCCAAAAGAACCATTCTTTCTTCATTAAGAAATTACTTCGTATACCTTCAGCCTTCCCGTAGAGTTGTCCAAAGAAAAAATCCCAATTACTGGTATGTGGCGCAAGACAAATTATAAATTTGTCAGGAAAAGCAATTGTAACTTTCTTCTTCCATTTTAATTGTTTATAAAGAAGCCATGAAGCAAGTTTTTTAAGCATATTGTTATACTAAATTACTAATCTGATCTATTATTTCGTTTGTTTCTGCATCAAATTTCTTCCTCAAATCAGTAAAATATATTTTTGCACTCATACCAGGCTCAACATGCGAAATACGACTAACATATTCACTACGTAAAAGAACAATAGAGGTTAATAAAGCATCTATCTCTTCCTTGTTCGTATTATCCCCATAAAGTGATGCGGCTATAGTTTCAGTAAACAAACTACCACAAATTCCGTTTATTAAACGTTTTAAATTTCTTTTATTTCCCATCTTTTTATAGAATTATCTTTCCTTTTATTTATTTTGATGAGTCAAAGATAATATAAAAAAACTGCAAAAACAAATATGTATCAAGAAAATTAGTATTATTTCTTATTTTAGCAGCATTTATGCCTAATTGTCAATCTAAAACATTACTTTTGCAACAGTAATTAGATTGTTTCAATAATAACTGTTTAAAAAGATTAGAAGATGGAAACGAGTGCTTTACAAAAGGAACGCGCAACTTATAAACCAAAACTTCCAAAGGCACTTAAAAGTGCTGTGAAGATTAAAGAGGGAGAACCAACTCAAAGCGTAGATAATCATAAAGAAATTAAGAATTTATTTCCCAACACCTATGGTATGCCTCTTGTAGAGTTCGTACCTGCTGAGAAGCAAGACTCAGTTAGAATAAATGTTGGAGTAATATTATCTGGCGGACAGGCTCCTGGTGGACATAACGTTATATCTGGTTTATATGACGAGGTTAAAAAGTTAAACCCAGAGAATCGTTTGTTTGGTTTCCTAATGGGACCTGAAGGCTTAGTAAATCATAATTATATTGAAATTACAGAAACGCTTATTAATAAATATAGAAATACAGGCGGATTTGATTTAATAGGTTCTGGACGTACTAAACTAGAGAAAGAAGAACAATTCGAAAAAGCATTAGAGATTATTCGAGAACTTGACATTCGAGCTCTTGTAATTGTTGGTGGTGACGATTCAAACACTAATGCGTGCGTTCTTGCAGAATATTACGCTGCAAAAAATTATGGAATACAAGTTATCGGTTGTCCTAAAACTATTGATGGCGACTTAAAAAATAACCAAATAGAAACTTCGTTTGGTTTTGATACCGCTACTAAAACCTATTCTGAGTTAATAGGAAATATTGCACGCGACTGTAACTCTGCACGAAAGTATTGGCATTTCATTAAATTAATGGGACGTTCAGCTTCACATATTGCACTTGAATGTGCTTTACAAACACAACCTAATATCTGTTTAATCTCTGAAGAGATAGAAACAAAAGATTTATCTCTGAACGACATAATTGAAGATATTGCTAAGGTTGTGGCACGCCGTGCACAAGATGGACGTAATTATGGAGTCGTTTTAATTCCAGAAGGGCTTATAGAATTTATTCCTTCTATTGGTAGACTTATTGGGGAATTAAACGACTTATTAGCAAAACATGGAAACGATTATAAGGATCTTGACATTGAAGCACAACGAGCTTATATTATAGACCATCTCTCTGAAGAAAATAAAGCCACATTCGAGACTCTCCCTGATGGAGTTGCAAGACAATTATCATTAGACAGAGATCCTCATGGAAATGTTCAAGTTTCGCTCATTGAGACAGAAAGACTTATTTCTGATATGGTTGAAATGAAGCTTAATAAATGGGCTAAACAAGGTAAATACAACGGACACTTCGCTACAATACATCATTTCTTAGGATATGAAGGACGCTGTGCCGCTCCATCAAACTTTGATGCTGACTATTGTTATGCACTTGGTACTTCTGCAGCTCAACTTATTGCTAATGGAAAAACTGGGTATATGGCAATTGTTAAGAATACAACTGAGAAAGCTGAAAATTGGATTGCAGGCGGTGTACCTATTACAATGATGATGAATATGGAACGTCGCAATGGTGAATTAAAACCAGTTATCCGTAAAGCTCTAGTTGATCTTGAAGGAGCTCCATTCAAAAAATTCGTAGAACTACGAGACAAGTGGGCTAAAGAGACTAGTTACATCTATCCTGGACCTATTCAATATTGGGGACCATCAGATGTTTGCGACCAAACTACGCGAACATTGGCATTGGAACAAGGTAAAGATGTTTTCACTTATTGAAATAAGATATAATGGTATATAAATAAGGTAATGAATATTCCTAAAACAATCCATCTACTTTGCATTAAATTGCATAAAATGCCTAAATGGGTATGGCAGATTGGAGGAGTATTCATTGCCTTATTTTATTGTTTTTGGCTTTATTTTTTCTTAGTTGCTCCATCAGGCTTTCGCTGGCGTGCTATTTATGGTGATCCAGATTATCCTGACGGATATGAGATACATGGAATTGATATTAGTCATCACCAGGGTAATGTTAATTGGGCTCGTTTGCGTAATGCACTCATAGACCAATCGCCTGTTCGCTTCGTTTTTATGAAATCAACAGAAGGTGATAGCCACGTAGACCGAAACTTTCGCTCAAACTTTGCAAACGCAAAAGAAGCAGGGCTTATTAGGGGTGTTTATCATTTTTGGAGCAATAATTCATCACCTCGTCGTCAGGCTTATTTCTATTTAGCTATGACACCTTTAGAACCTGGCGATTTACCTCCTGTATTAGATGTAGAAACAAAACCAAATGGAATTAGCACAGGAGAATTTCAACAGAATATTCTTACATGGCTACACATTGTTGAAGATAAATTTCATGTAAAACCTATTATCTATACCTTCTATAAATTCAAAGACCAATATTTGTCTGATTCACGCTTTGACGATTATCCATATTGGATTGCTCATTATTATGTAGACAAAATGGAATATCCTGGAAAATGGCTTTTTTGGCAACACACAGATGCAGGTAAACTTCCTGGTATAAAAGGCTATGTAGATTTAAATATCTTTAATGGTTCGTATTATAATCTTATGCAATTGCTTATTCCTAAACCTAAAATTGATAAAAAGTCAGACACGCCCATTTATGATTCACTTTACATTGACTCTTTCTCAGTCCAAGACTAAGTGCTTTTTCTTCTAATAAAGAGACGTCTTCTTCATAAAATCCACTTAATATTAATATTCCCTTTGTTTTCATTGCACATACAAAGGCAGACATATCAGCAAGCAGGATATTACGATTTATATTTGCAACAACAACATCAAACTTCTTTTCAGAGAAATTCTCTATAACTTGTTTATCGCCTTCTTTTACTTCAAGTGATACATTGTTGGCTTCTGCATTCTCTATTGTATTTCTCACACTCCATTCGTCAATATCGTAACCACAAACTGTTTCGGCTCCACACTTGGCTGCAATTATTGAAAGAATACCTGTACCACAGCCACAATCTAACACTTTAGTCCCGTTTAAATTCATTTCTAACAGTTGAGATACTATCATTTGTGTAGTTTCATGTGTTCCTGAACCAAATGCCTGCTTCGGATCTATTCTTACAAGCAAAGGTTCTCTACCTTCTACTTTTTCTACCAACCTATATGGATTTTCTTCTTTTACACTACAGATAATGCAATTATTATTGATTATTATAGGAGTAAAGTTATCTCTCTCCCATTCTTCATTCCAATTTTTATCTTCTGCCTTCTCTACTTTGTATTCTATTTCTATGTTAGGCAGAATAAAGTTGGAAATAGCCTCTTTTAAAGCTGCTTCTTCAAAAGCATTTTCAAGGCAATAGCCCATCACTACATTCTCTTCTTCCGAAAACGAATCACAACCAACTTCACCTGCCATTGCTACTAAGAGTTCACGTGCTAGTTCTGTATCTGGTGTTATTTTAAACGTAATTTGTATATATCTCATTGTAATTAATACTTTATGTAGAATACTTAAATGTAGTATTATTTGAAGAAATTAGCCATCTCTTTATCTAATAGCTTTATACCTTTCTCAGTACAAATACTTCTTATGTAGAACATAATAAAGGTTTTTAATATTTCTTTGTAGTTGTACTCATCGTATAGAAAATTTGTCATTATATATTCGCCAGAAGCTGAAGTAAGTCTACTATATAGCTTTATATCTATATTGGACAAGAAACACCCTTCACTAACTCCACGCTCTATGAATTCAACAAGTTGTTCGTATTTCTCTTCTTCTCGTGCGGCAAAATAAGTCTGCAACTTAGGATATTTTCCTAATTCTTCGTAGAATAAAGGATTAACTTTATTAAATTCTTCGGTTTGCAGCCGTAATATATGCATAACAATATTGATGACATTGAGACCTGGCTTATCAAACCTCTCTATCTCTTCCTTTTTATGCTTAGCATTCATCATCACAACCTCATAAAGCAGGTCTTCTTTGTTTTGATATATTTCATAAAGTGTTCGCTTCGATATTTTCAAATGCGCAGCTATATCGTTCATTTTCACTTTACGAATGCCATATTGAAAGAACATTTTAGAAGCTAATGAAAGTACTCTTGCTTTTAGCTCTTTTTTATATTCATTTTCTATTATCATTACCATTGTTTATTAAGCAGTACAAAAATACAAAAATAAAATCACTAACACTATCTTTATTGTTTTAATTTAGTAACTTTGCACAACCACACGCTTTTTGTGCGCGAAATTAAGTTAGTATTAAAATCATATTATGGTTAAAATAACAAAAGAGGCGGCACTTGCGTATCATGAGAAAGGTCGCCCAGGAAAGATAGAAGTTATTCCTACAAAATCTCACAGTACACAAACCGATTTAAGTCTTGCTTACTCGCCTGGAGTAGCATACCCTTGTTTAGAAATTCAGGAAAATCCAGACAACGTTTACAAATATACCGATAAAGGAAACCTTGTTGCAGTTATAACAAACGGAACAGCTGTTTTAGGACTGGGTAACATTGGTGCTATGAGTGGAAAGCCCGTTATGGAAGGTAAAGGGTTGCTATTTAAAATTTATGGTGGCATTGATGTTTTCGATATAGAGATTAACGAAACTGACCCCGACAAATTCTGTGAAACTGTTGAAAAGATTGCTCCTACGTTTGGTGGAATTAATCTTGAAGATATAAAGGCACCTGAATGTTTTGCTATTGAAGAGAGACTAAAACGCACGTTAGACATTCCGGTGATGCACGACGACCAGCACGGCACAGCCATTATATCTGCCGCTGGTCTGAAAAATGCGCTCGAGGTTGCTGGAAAAGATATAACAAAGGTTCGACTTGTTGTAAATGGAGCAGGTGCTGCTGCCATCTCGTGTACGAAACTATATGTAGCTTTAGGCTTAAAGAAAGAGAATATTCTTATGTTAGATTCGCACGGAGTTATTACTGCCGACCGACCGAACTTAACTGAACAAAAGAAGCTATTTGCTACCAACCGTACAGACACACACACGTTAGAGGAAGCCATTAAAGGGGCTGATGTTTTTGTGGGACTCTCAAAAGGCAATATCCTTTCAAAAGAGATGATACTGTCTATGAACAGCAATCCTATCGTATTTGCGCTGGCTAACCCCGTGCCTGAGATTTCGTACGAAGATGCGATAGAAGCACGACCAGACGTTATTATGTCTACTGGACGGTCCGATTATCCAAACCAGATTAACAACGTTATTGGTTTCCCCTACATCTTTAGAGGTGCTCTCGATGTGCACGCTAAAGCCATAAACGAAGAAATGAAGCTTGCTGCCGTGCACGCCATTGCCGAACTGGCTAAGCAGCCTGTACCTGATGTTGTGAACGAAGTGTACCACGTGAACGAACTCACGTTTGGACCAAAATATTTTATACCGAAACCTGTAGACCCACGACTGATTACTGTGGTGAGTGCCGCTGTGGCAAAGGCTGCAATGGATAGCGGGGTGGCAAGAACGCCTATTAAAGACTTTGATGCATACAAAGAACGCCTAATGCAAATGCTGGGGCAAGAAACCAAACTTACTCGCTATTTACACGCAACTGCTGCACGCCACCCACAACGAGTTGTTTTTGCCGAAGGTGTACACCAAAATATGCTAAAGGCTGCTGTACAAGCAAAGCAAGAAGGTATTTGCCAACCTATTTTATTGGGACACCCCGACCGCATTAAACGCATAGCGAACCGACTGAAGCTCGACCTAACTGGCATTGAACTTATTGATATGCGCGCCGACAAGGAACAACGACGCAGAGCCAATTACGCAAAACACTTGGCTGAAAAACGGGCACGAGAAGGCTACACTTTCGATGAGGCTTACGACAAAATGTACGAACGAAACTACTTTGGTATGGCGATGGTTGAGAGTGGCGATGCTGACGCTATGATTACAGGACTCTACACGAAATACAGCGATACCATAAAGATTGCAAAAGATGTTATTGGCATTCGTCCTGAATACAAACACTTCGGCACAATGCACATTCTGAATACTAAGCGTGGCATTTACTACATTGCCGATACGCTGATAAACCGTATGCCAAATGCCGAAGCACTGGTAGACATAACGCGCCTTGCTCACCACTCTGTGAAATTCTTCAACGACGACCCCGTAATGGCAATGGTATCGTTCTCTAACTTTGGTAGCGACGAGGGAGGCTCGCCACAACAAGTGCGCGAGGCATTAGCCATAACACAAGAAACGCACCCCGACTGGTTAATTGACGGCGAAATGCAAATAAACTTCGCATTAGACAAGAAGTTGCGCGACGAGAAATATCCTTTCACACGCTTAAAAGGCAAAAGTGTAAACACGCTTATTTTCCCTAATCTTGCTTCAGCCAACAGTGCCTACAAGCTGCTACAAGGCTTTAGCCCAGAAACCGAAGTGATTGGTCCTATCCAGATGGGACTAAACAAACCTATCCACTTCACCGACTTCGAATGTTCCGTTCGCGACATTGTAAACATCACGGCAGTAGCAGCCATCGATGCTTACATTGAGAAAATAAAGAACAAGAACAAGTAAGAGTCTGAAATTAAACTCCACACAAGTAGGAAGAAAGCTAAATAGTTTTCTTCCTATTTTTGTTTTCGCACAGCCATATAACCAAAGCAGAAATAAAACATTGCTGCTCAGAAGCTCATAAAAACAAATAAATAGAAGCACCAGAAACAAAGAACCTCACAACGCTTCAGCCAAATAAATAGCTTTTAAACATTATAATAATAGCCTTTAAACATTTATAATATAAGAACATAAAACTCATAGTTTGTTCCCTTAACTCCATACCCATACGCACCCCATTCCACAATTAAACCGCCCGAAGACTATACACAAACAAACAAAAGCTTATAAGCTATCAACAAAAAGCTTATAAGCTATCAACAAAAAGCTTATAAGCTATCAGCAAAAAGCTTATAAGCTATTAACGAAAAGCTTATAAGCTATCAACAAAAAGCTTATAAGCTATCAACAAAAAGCTTATAAGCTATCAATAAAAAGCTTATAAGCTATCAACAAAAAGCTTATAAGCTATCAACAAAAAGCTTATAAGCTATCAACAAAAAGCTTATAAGCTATCAACAGAAAGCTTATAAGCTATCAACGAAAAGCTTATAAGCTATTAATAGAAAGCTTATAAGTTATCAGGAGAAATATCAGAGTGATAACTCTGCGGATAGCCGCATATTCTTAACCATTCTATAAGTGTTAGCCACCAAAAGCACCACATCAGCTACAAATACCATAATTATTAGGTTATAAGAAGCTGTATCGTTTTTTTTTAGTACTTTTGCAAACACATACAACTTCTTGAATGGATAATAAGAAAGCAACATTAGAACTTGGCACAAAACCAGTAGGCAAGCTATTAGCGCAATATGCGCTACCAGCCATTACAGCAATGACGGCAGCATCGCTCTACAACATAATCGACCGCATATTCATAGGGCAAATAGTAGGTCCAATGGCTATTTCGGGGCTTGCTATAACATTTCCATTCATGAATCTTGCAGCCGCATTTGGTGCAGCAGTAGGCATTGGAGCCTCAACAACCATTAGTGTAAAGTTAGGACAGAAAGACTATCAGACGGCAGAAAACATACTTGGTAACACCATCACCTTGAACCTTATAGTAGGATTAACATTTGCTGGCGTCTGCCTATTATTCCTTGATCCAATACTCCGTTTCTTCGGAGCAAGCGATGCCACCCTCCCCTATGCGCACGACTTTATGCATACCATACTCTTAGGCAATGTGTTTTCGCACATGTACTTCGGTATGAATGCCGTATTGCGTGCAGCATCTAAACCAAAGAAAGCAATGTGTGCCACCATTTTCACAGTAGTAATGAACATATTGTTAGATGTTGTTTTCATACGCTGGTGGCATTGGGGCATAAAAGGAGCAGCACTCGCCACAATAATATCACAAACATTAGCCCTATGCTGGCAAATGACACTATTTGCAAACAAGAACGAACTATTGCATTTAAAACGAGGCATATACAAACTAAAAGCTAACTTAGTGAAGAACATTATATCCATAGGAATATCTCCATTCTTAATGAATGCTTGCGCCTGTGTCATTGTCATCTTCATAAACAACCAGTTAGTGCGGTTCGGAGGCGATATGTCGGTGGGAGCATACGGCATAGGCAACAGCATAGCAATGATATTCATAATGTTTGTAATAGGTCTTAACCAAGGAATGCAACCTATAGCAGGCTACAACTACGGAGCACAACAATACGAAAGAATGATGCGAGTAGTGAAGTTGTCCATCATAACAGCAACTTGCATTATGCTAACAGGCTGGTCGCTCGCTATGTTTGTTCCATACCATTGCGTGCGCCTCTTCACCACCAATCCAGAACTCATAAAAAGATCAATCAATGCACTACACATCATAATGATGATGTTTCCGCTTATAGGTTGCCAAATGGTAATAACCAACTTCTTCCAATGCATAGGAAAAGTAAAGATTAGCATATTCCTATCACTCTCTCGGCAACTATTGTTCTTACTCCCCTTACTCGTTCTACTACCAAATTTCTATGGAATAAATGGAGTTTGGGCATCAATGCCAACAAGCGACTTCATAGCTGTTGTAGTGGCAATAATAACAATGACAGTATATCTCAGACGATTTAAGAAAGATATGCAAAGCAAAAACAGTTGAAACAAATAACCTCGCTTATGGAAAAGAAACTAATAATAAACGTTGGACGACAACTTGGAAGCGGTGGAAGCTTAGTAGCTAAAGCACTTGCCGACGAATTTAATTGCCAGTTCTACGATAAAGAGATACTGAATCTTGCAGCAAAAGAGAGTGGTTTCTCAGAAAAGTTCTTTGAGAAAAACGACGAACAGAAAAGATTTCTAAAATCGCACTTCCAAATAAACCTGCCAGTCTTCAGCAATAACGACTTCTACAAAAACAACTTCTCACAAGAAGGGCTCTATCAATTTCAATGCGATGTTATTCGAAAAGCAGCCGAAGAAAATAATCGCTGCGTATTTGTAGGAAGAACAGCCGACTATGTATTGCGCGAAAATCCCAACACAATTAATGTTTTCATAACAGCAAACATTAACTCAAGAGCGAAAAACGTAAGCGAACGACTTGGTTGCACAAAAGAAGAAGCCATAAAAGTAATTGAGAATAAAGAAAGCGAACGTGCTAAATATTACAATTACTACACAGGAAAAGTATGGGGACACGCCGAAAGCTACGACCTTTGTGTAGATGCAAGTATATTAGGAATTGAAGAAACAAAAGATTTCATAGCTTGTTTTATACGAAAGAAACTTGCAATAGAGTAAATTCTGTATGAAGAGAATTGGCATTATAAGCGATACACACGCCTATTGGGACGAGAAATACGAATTCTACCTGAAAGACTGCGATGAGATTTGGCATGCTGGCGACATTGGGTCATTAGAGATAGCCAATAAGTTCGAAGCAATGAAACCTACTTTCAGAGCAGTATATGGCAATTGTGACGGCTATGATATTCGTGCACGCTATCCCGAAATACAGAGATTTAGATGTGAAGATGTAGACGTTTTGCTTAAACATATTGGTGGCTATCCAGGCAGATACGACCAATCAATACGTAACACACTCTACTATTCGCCACCCAATCTCTTCGTAGACGGACACTCGCATATATTAAAGATAATGTACGACAAAACATTAAATCTGCTACATATAAACCCAGGAGCAGCAGGCTTACAAGGATTTCACAAAGAGAGAACCATTGTAAGACTCACTATTGAAGGCAATAAAATGGGCGATTGTGAAGTTATTACATTATCAAACAACAGAAATAAATAATTAAGATACAAAATATTAACAACTTATGAAAACTTATTTAGTAACTGGTGCTGCTGGATTTATCGGCGCAAACTACATTAAGTATCTGCTTCACAAAAAGTATGTGAACGAAGATATTAAGATTATCGTACTTGACGCATTAACTTACGCTGGTAACTTAGGAACAATTAAAGATGATATTGACGATAAACGATGCTTCTTTGTAAAAGGCGACATTCGCGACAGAGAATTGATTGATAAACTGTTTGCTGAAAACGATATCGACTATCTTGTGAATTTCGCTGCTGAAAGCCATGTAGACCGCTCTATAGAAGACCCACAACTATTCTTGAGCGTAAACATATTGGGTACTCAGAACCTTATGGACGCTGCTCGCCGTGCATGGGTTACGGGCAAAGATGAACAGGGCTACCCTACGTGGAAAGAAGGAAAACGTTACCATCAGGTGTCTACCGATGAGGTCTATGGTTCGCTTGGTGCAGAAGGATATTTTACCGAAAAAACTCCACTATGCCCTCACAGCCCATATTCGGCAAGTAAAACCAGTGCCGATATGTTTGTTATGGCATACCACGATACGTACCACATGCCCATCAGCATTACACGTTGCTCTAACAACTATGGTCCTTACCACTTCCCCGAAAAGTTAATTCCATTAATCATCAATAATATTCTTGCAGGTAAACCACTTCCCGTATATGGCGAAGGCTTAAATGTCCGCGACTGGCTATACGTAGAAGATCACTGCAAAGCTATTGATATGGTAGTTCGCGAAGGACGTGTAGGACAGGTTTACAATGTTGGTGGACACAACGAAATGAAGAACATCGACATTGTTAAGCTTACCATTAAAACTATTCACGATATGATGGCTGAAGACAAAGAACTTCGCAAAGTTTTAAAGAAACAAGTGAAAGATGAGAATGGCAATATTGATATCTCATGGATAAACAACGATTTGATTACACACGTTGCTGACCGACTCGGCCATGACGCACGTTACGCAATTGACCCAACGAAAATAAAAAACGAATTAGGCTGGTATCCTGAGACGAAATTTGCCGATGGTATTGTGAAGACCATTAAATGGAATTTGGAGAATCAGTCATGGATAGAAGAAGTAACTAGTGGTGATTATCAGAAGTACTACGAAGAGATGTACGGAAACCGATAAACAGAATCATTCCCCTGTCCGTTAAAACTGGTCAGGGGAAGTTCTTAAACTCACAAGTATGACAAAAATAGGAAAGATAATTGAATTGCCAAAACGATTAGACCGCCGTGGCAACCTTACTGTAGCAGAAGAAATGAAAGACATTCCTTTTAATATTGCACGCGTTTATTGGGTTTACGATGTGCCGGGAGGAGAAAATCGTGGCGGACACTCGCACAAACATTGTCGCGAATTTATTATTGCTGCAAACGGTTCTTTCACTGTTACACTCGACAATGGCGCAGAAAAAGAATCTTTCTTACTCAATCACCCTTATCAAGGCTTACTTGTAAATACAGACACATGGAGAACACTTGAGGATTTCTCTTCTGGTGCAGTATGCTTAGTGTTGGCTGAAGATCCTTTCGACGAAAGCGACTACATCAGAAACTATGATGAGTATTTAAAATTCATAGGCAAAACAAAATAAGAATGGTGAAGGGAAACACATTCGGAACGAAAGCTTACATATAACCTGCTATTATTTTAAATTTTGGAATAGCATATATTAAATAATACCATAATATGATTGAGATTAAACAGTATAACCTTGACGATGCCGTGAAATGGAATGAATTTGTTTCTATTTCCAAGCAAGGCACCTTTCTTTTCAATCGCAATTATATGGACTATCATGCTGATAGGTTTGCTGACTGCTCGTTTCTTATAATGGAGAAAGGGCACATCGTTGCTGTGTTACCTGCCAATAGGGAAGGCGATACCCTATATTCGCATCATGGACTTACTTATGGAGGATTACTCACTACAGAGAAAATTACTGCTGAGAAGATATGCAACATCTTTTCTGAACTGAACATTTTGCTCAAGGAAATGGGTATAAAACAAGTAATCTACAAAGCTATTCCATATATCTACCACCGTATTCCTGCCGAAGAGGACCTCTATGCACTTACCAATATTTGCCACGCACAACTCATCAGCCGCGATATTTCATCATCGTTCAGTCTCCACAACGTACGAAAGTTTACCGAAAGTCGCAGAAGTGGCATTCGAAAGGCTATCAAAAATGGCATTCTCGTAGGAGAAAGTCAAGATTTAGCTGCATTTTGGAATATCCTCAATAATAATCTTACCACCAAATACAATACACACCCTGTACATTCTTTAGCAGAATTAGAACTCTTAAGAAGTAGATTCCCAAAGCAAATAAAACTTTACTTAGCTACAACAACCGACAAAGAACCACTGGGTGGCACTCTCATCTATGAAACACCGAACGTTGTTCATACACAATATATTTCAGCATCAACAAAGGGGAAAGCAATGGGAACACTGGATTTGTTGTTCGATTATATAATAAATAATGTGTATAAGGGCATAGATGGTTATTTCGACTTTGGTAAAAGTACCGAAGATGGAGGTACAATACTAAATCAGCAGCTTATCCACCAGAAAGAAGGATTTGGCGGACGAGGTATTTGTTACGACACTTACAAATGGAATATATCAGTTTTATGATAGAATATTTATCACTCAAACGCATCACAGCGATGCACAAAGACGAAATAAACAAGGCTATTTCAAACGTTGTGGCATCGGGCTGGTATCTTAACGGCAATGCTGTTAAACATTTTGAAGAGCATTATCGCACCTACATTGGTACGCAACATTGCGTTAGTTGTGGAAATGGACTCGACGCTCTACATCTTATTCTGCGTGCTTACAAAGAGCTTGGACAACTTCATGATGGCGACGAAGTAATTGTACCTGCTAACACTTACATTGCCACCATATTAGCTATAACCGAAAACAACCTTACACCCATACTCGTAGAACCTGATATCGCAACGTTAGAAATAGACGACAGCCGTATAGAAGCTGCTATCACACCGCGCACTCGTGCCATTATGCTCGTACATTTATATGGTCGGTGTGCATATACAGAAAGAATAGGCAATATTTGTAAACGCCATAATATAAAGCTGATAGAAGACAATGCACAGGCACATGGTTGCACCTTTAACGGTAAGCATACAGGAAGCCTTGGCGATGCAGCAGCTCACAGCTTCTATCCAGGCAAAAATCTTGGTGCATTGGGCGATGCTGGTGCCATAACCACAAACGACTTGGAACTAACCAAAACTATTCGGGCGCTTGCTAATTACGGTTCGAACCGCAAATATGTATTCGAGTTTCAAGGTAAAAATAGTCGTATGGACGAAATACAAGCTGCTGTGCTCAGTATAAAACTAAAGTATCTCGATGAGGAAAATGAACGTAGGAAAGTAATTGCCCATTATTTTGAACAACATATAGAGAATGAGCACATTACCATTCCTAAAGCTTTAAACCGTGATAACGTCTATCACATATTTCCAATACTCTGTGCAGAACGCGATAAATTACAGGAATACTTAACAGATAACGGTGTACAGACTCTCATTCACTACCCTATTCCACCCCACAAACAAAAAGCATATAAGGAATGGAATACTCTTTCATTTCCACTTACAGAACGTATTCATCGGGAAGAACTTTCCATTCCGTGCAACCAAACTATGTCGTTAGGCGATGCCGAACAGATAGCTGTATTGCTAAGTAACTTTGCTTAGCTTAATTGTAGAATAAAAGGCATTATAAATCTCAGCAGAATAAATATCTTTCAAGTGGTATAATATAGCATTATAAAGGTTGCTGCTTTTTGTGATATCTAATTTGTAACTGACAGATATCTGAAACGCAGCTGACAGATATCTGAAACGCAACTCACAGATATCTGAGACGATTGTGATAGATATCTAAAACAAAAGTAACTATATTGCATTGACTTTTATAAACACCTGAGGTGTTCTATTCCATTGGTAGACAGACTATAAGCAGTGCTTATAAATTCATTATTCATTTTCGTCGGAACCATTGATTTGATAAGGTAAACTGGCTAATTCAAACGGTATATCTTTCCAGCTGTATAAGGCAATGCAGTTATATTACATTATGTTACAACACAAATAAACAAGAATAAAACGTAGAGAAAAGAGTTGCAGAAGATAACGGAGAACTATCATATTCATAATGTTTTTCAGGCTAACTTTACATAAAATTATAAGAGGTATACCTATCTGGTACACCTCCTTTCGTATATTATATATTCATAATTCATTATAAATTATAAGTGAATATTAATAAACACATTTTATTAAAGTTTCAATTACTTAGTTTCCAACAAAACAACATTTTCTACATGAGGCGTATGTGGAAACATATCGACTGGCTGAACGGCTACAACTTTATAGTCTCTATCTAAAAGTGCTAAGTCGCGGGCTTGTGTTGCAGGATTACAACTTACATAAACAATTCGTTTGGGATGTGCACCCAATATAACATTCACTACATCGGCATGCATACCAGCACGAGGAGGATCGGTTATAATGACATCTGGGCGTCCATGTTGTTTTACGAATGCTTCGGTTAGAATATCTTTCATATCGCCAGCATAGAACAGCGTGTTAGATATTTCGTTTATTTCCGAATTTATTTTTGCATCTTCTATTGCTTCAGGCACATATTCAATACCTATCACCTTTTTAGCCTTTTTAGCTACAAAGTTTGCAATGGTTCCAGTACCTGTATATAGATCGTAAACCAATTCATTACCAGTAAGGTTGGCAAAGTTGCGCGCAACACTATACAAATGGTAAGCTTGGTCTGTATTGGTTTGATAGAAACTTTTGGCACCAACCTTAAAGCGAAGATCCTCCATTAACTCAAATATATGGTCGTTACCTTTAAATACTGTCAATTCTAAATCGTTGAAAGTATCGTTACCTTTCTGATTATCTACATATAATAATGATGTAATTTCAGGAAACTCATCGGCAATGAACTGCATTAAGTTCATAGCACATTCTTCATCGCCCACCTCATCGTAATGAAACTGAACAAGCACCAACCATTCGCCCGTGTTTGAATTTCGCATCATAATGTCGCGTAACAAACCGTGTTGTTCTCTGATATCGTAAAAACTAAGTTTGTGTTCCACAGCATAATTGTAAATAGCATTCCTTACCTTATTACAATAGTTGTCCATAAGCACACATTTATTAATAGGATAAATCTTATCAAAGGCGCCTGTTATATGAAAGCCTATTGCTCCCTGAGCTAACCCAACCCCTTCTGGTAATGCATCTAACTCTTCTTTGGTATACCACCGTTTATTTGAACAGGCAAACTCAAGCTTATTGCGATATTCCTCTGTTTTCTCAGACCCCAATATGGGAGATATCATTGGCAGTTCAACCTTTCCAATACGTTTTAGTTGGTCGAGAACTTGTTGTTGTTTGGAAACCAACTGTTCTTTATAAGGAAGGTTTTGCCATTTACACCCACCACAGACTCCAAAATGTTCGCATTTAGGAGTAATACGCATAGAACTAGGCTGTATCATTCTCAGTACAGTTGCTTCACAATAGCTGTGCCGTTTCTTGCGTACTTGCAAGTCTACAATATCACCTGGTACAACAAAAGGTACAAACACAACCATATCGTTTACGTGTGCTACACATTTACCTTCTGCAGCAACAGACTCTATTTCTACATTCTCTAATATAGGTAATGATTTTCTTTTCCTACTCATATTTTAATATTTGCTGCAAAGTTAGTTATTTTTTCCTATTTACATAACACACGTTAAATAAAAGAGAGAAGCTTTAACGCTATAAAATTCTATTATATCATTCTTCATAGACGGTAGTAAAGCAAGGCAATAGGCATATTTTATAATACTTTTAGCGAAAGTTTTAAGAAATGTTCTCATTTTTTACAAATTGTCTGTATCTTTGCAGAGTGAAACTATAAACTTAATATTCAAAGGTAAATATATGAAAAAAATCTTTATGTTAGCTGCCATAGCGTTAGCATTCTCTAATGTATCTGCACAGACAGCAAAGTGGATCGACAATGTGAAGCTATCAGGGTATGGCATAGCGCAGTACCAGTTTACTAATCAAGACAAGGCAAAATCTAATTCGTTCAATCTACGTTTAGGTCGTGTTTCACTCGACGGACGTCTTTTTAACGATTGGGCATGGAAAGTACAAATTCAATTTAATGGTAATACGTCTACTTTAGGCTCATCGCCACGTGTAGTCGATTTGTTCACAGAATGGCAAAAGTACACATTCTTCCGTGTAAAAATTGGTCAGTTCAAGAACCCATTCACTTTTGAGAATCCAATCCACCCTATTACACAAGGGTTTATGGGGTATTCACAAGTCGTTAGCAAATTTGCAGGGTTTGCAGATAGAGCAGGAACACATAGTTCAAATGGACGCGATATAGGTGTACAAATTCAAGGCGATTTTCTGAAGAATTCTGCTGGAAGAAATTTGCTACACTATCAGGTCGGCGTGTTTAACGGGCAAGGAATTAACGTGAAAGACGTAGACGAACAAAAAAATATTATCGGTGGTGTTTGGGTTATGCCTGTAAAAGGTATGCGTATTGGTTGGTTTGGTTGGACTGGTTCGTATGCTCGTAAAGGTACATGGATTGATGCTACTGGCGCAACACAAACAGGCGTACGTAAGTTGCAACAACGTCGCTATGCTGTTTCTGCCGAATATATAGTAAACGACTGGACATTCCGTTCAGAATATGCACATTCTACAGGAGAAGCTTTTGCTAAGTCGCTTGTAAACACAAATGATGCTGCAGCAAAAGACTGTAATATAGGTAGTAATGGCAGTAAAGCACAAGGAGTTTATGCTTTAGTGATAGCACCTATAGTAAAGGAAAAACTGTATGGAAAAGCACGTTACGATATGTACCAACCTTCAAAGGGCGCAGAAAAACAACGCACATTATACGAAGTTGGTTTAAACTACCAATTTAATAAGAATGTGCTGCTTTCAACTGAATATGCTTATGTTCACGACCGTAGCTTAGCAAAGCCGAACTACTCTTTAGTAGACGTGCAACTGAGTTTTAAATTTTAAATAGATTAGACTGAAAATATAAAGAAAGTATCTGAGAAAGATACTTTCTTTAGGATAACACCAACCTACAATAATGAGAAGTTCACAAGGAAACAAAAGAAAGTACCATTACGATCAGTATTCAGGATTCAATCAACAAAAACATTCTTCTTTAGTTCGCAGAAGAAAGATTATAGCACGTATAATGCTAACTATTACATGTATAATAGCTCTAGTTATTTCATTCCTCGTATTTTGGTTATATTTTAAATGTTAGGGTAAGTTCTATCGTTTAATTCTAATGTATGATGCGAACCATTATACGTTATTCGCATCATCTTATTATGTATTTGGAAATTATTAGAAAGCGATAAAGCGACATGCCCCATTGTACGGCGAAAGTTTATTTCAACAAAAGGATGAATAGCATATAATGAAGAAGTAGATAAAGATCTCTTCTCAACAATCATCATATCAATTCCTAAAGGTCCCTTGTAGTTATATTTAATATTACATTCTAATAAGTTTATTAGAGTAAGTTTTATTGTATCCAATAATTCTATATCCACATACTTACTTAAGAAATTGCGTTTTCTTTCTTCTGTATCAATAATACTACCTGTATACGCCCCATGTAAAGACTGGAAAATAGACAAGCCACAATATTTTACTTCACCTTCTATATAGAACTCCATAGCAAAATCTTGCACCTTATTATAATATGGCTCTAAAATAATGCCCTGCTGATGTGTTATAATATTCTTTGCCCAATTTAGGTGTACTGTAGAGATATTTCTGTCGGTAAATCGTAATCCTCTACCACTACCACTCCAAGGAGCTTTTATTACAGCTTTCCCTATCTCCTTTGCCTTTGCACACAAATCATTAATGTTGTTATAATAGTATGCCTCTCCAACTGTCGTAGCGTAAGGAAGATGCGCCTTTAAAAACAATAACCAACTTATAGATGCCTTTCTATTATTTAAATTGCGTATTTCAGATAATTGCTTGCTTGAAGGCAAAAGAGTCTGCGATATACCTAAACGTTTTAAGTGCTCCTTTATTGCGCAATCCCATCCCCAAGGTAGAATAGCATCTATTTCATCTGAATACTTTTCTAAAATGTCTGCATCTATAAAAGAAACATTCTTATCTTTCAATCGAAGTTTTTCAACGGCTTCATACGCCTTCATTACATCATTTACCAATATAACATCGCCTTGAACTGCCCAGATATAAGGAATAAAATCCAAATCATTACGTATTTGCAATGCTGCACGTGATGGGGTTTGATTAGGATTATTTTGCGCTAACGAAATATCGTGCTCAGGATTGAATATATGAAGTTTCATTTTATTTTTTCCATTATGACTTTTGCAAACATTCTACAAATGAGAGTAAAGAAAGTCTACTAACCGTATGCAAAGATACAGCAAATACTTAAAAAGACAAAATATAAATAATAGTGAAAAGGTCTTTTTTGCCATGTATAGTTTGCAAATTAAAGAAATAAATATTATCTTTGCACACAATATTATTAGGTATATATAAATGTGTTGCCTGATAGTGCTGTTAGGATATGAAATAATTTTGTTATAAGATGGATGCATTTTTCCGTACTCACACCTATTTAGTGGAACATAATTATGCTCCAGTGAGACGTATGCTTATGGACGAGATTGATTGGAATGATCAGTTGATAGGCATCAAAGGAACACGTGGCGTTGGAAAAACGACCTTCCTTCTTCAATATGCTAAAGAGAAGTTTGGTGCTAACGACCGAAAATGTCTTTACATAAATATGAACAACTTCTATTTCCAAGAGAAAGGTATTTCTGACTTTGCAGGAGAGTTCTATCGAAATGGGGGACGCGTCTTGCTTATTGATCAGGTTTTTAAACAGCCCAATTGGAGTAGCGACTTGCGTAGATGTTATGATAATTATCCTGAATTAAAGATTGTATTTACTGGGTCTAGTGTTATGCGTCTAAAAGAAGAAAATCCTGAACTTAATGGTATTGTTAAGAGCTATAATTTACGAGGTTTCTCCTTTAGAGAGTTCTTAAATTATATGTCAGGACATAGTTTCTCAAGCTATTCGCTTAATGATATCATTGAGAACCACGAACAAATAGCAACACAAATACTGACAAAGATTAATCCACTCGAATATTTCCAAGATTACATTCATCATGGCTATTATCCTTTCTTTTTAGAGAACAGAAATTATTCTGAAAATCTATTGAAGACTATGAACATGATGACAGAGGTTGATATCTTGCTCATAAAGCAAATAGAATTAAAATATCTCACTAAAATCAAGACACTTTTTTATCTGCTTGCTTTAGAAGGTCCAAAATCACCCAATATAAGCAATTTAGCTAAAGAGATAAATACAAGTCGTGCAACTGTTATGAACTACATTAAATATCTATCAGATTCACGCTTGATAAATATTATTTATTCTGTTGGTCAAGATTTTCCCAAGAAGCCTGCAAAGGTAATAATGAATAATTCTAATCTCATTTACGCAATATATCCGATACACATAGAGCAGCAAGAGGTAATGGAAACATTTTTTGTGAATGCCCTACTTTCCAAGCATACAATAAATGAAGGAAACAAATGTGGATACTATATAATAGACAGAAATAGACGTTTTAGGGTATGCGATGCAGAGAATACAAAAATGCGTTTAAACAATGATACAATATATGTACGTTACAATATGAAAGTAGGGAAAGACAATAAGATTCCTCTTTGGCTCTTTGGCTTTCTATACTGAAACTAAGACTAAAGTACATACATAAATGATATAAAAAAGATTGTTAATAGATAGGCCTATACAAAACAGACCAAAAACATTATAGAAACATTTAATAAAATAAAGACAATGGCGAAAGAAAAAAAGTATATTACCTGTGATGGTAATGAAGCTGCAGCACATGTAAGCTACATGTTTTCAGAGGTAGCAGCAATCTACCCTATTACTCCGTCTTCTCCAATGGCAGAGCATGTTGATACATGGGCAGCGAAAGGTCGTAAAAATCTTTTCGGCCAAACAGTAACTGTTCAGGAAATGCAATCAGAAGGTGGTGCAGCTGGTGCTATGCACGGTTCACTCCAAGCCGGTGCACTTACAACAACATTCACAGCTTCACAAGGTTTGTTGCTGATGATACCTAATATGTATAAGATTGCTGGTGAGATGTTGCCTTGCGTGTTCGATGTTTCTGCACGTACACTTGCTACTCACTCATTGTGTATCTTTGGCGACCATTCAGACGTTATGGCTTGTCGTCAAACAGGTTTTGCAATGTTCTGTTCTGGTTCAGTACAAGAGGTTATGGACCTTACAGCAGTTCCACATCTTGCTTCGTTGAAGACAAGCATTCCATTTGTAAACTTCTTCGATGGTTTCCGCACATCTCACGAATATCAGAAGATTGAGATGATTGACCAAGATGAAGTAGCTAAGTTACTCGATCCAGCTGACGTTAAACGATTCCGCGACCGTGCACTCTCTCCAGAGCGTCCTGTTACTCGTGGTACTGCTGAAAATCCAGAAACATTCTTCACACACCGTGAGGCTTGCAATCAATACTACGAGAATATTCCAGAAGTAGTTGAAGATTACTTAGCAAAGATAAAAGATATTACTGGTCGTGAATATCACCTTTTCTCATACTATGGTGCTGAAGATGCAGAAAACATTATTATCCTTATGGGATCTGCTACTGAAGCCGCACGCGAAGCTATCGACTATCAAATTAAGCACGGTAAGAAAATTGGTATGATTTCTGTTCACCTTTATCGTCCTTTCTCTGTTAAGCATTTGCTTGCAGCTGTTCCAAAGACAGTAAAGCGTATTGCTGTACTCGACAGAACAAAAGAACCTGGTGCAGAAGGAGAACCATTGTATCTTGATGTAAAGAGCGCATTCTACGATGTTGAAAACAAACCTTTAATTGTAGGTGGACGTTATGGTCTTGGTTCTTCTGATACCACACCTGCACATATTATTTCTGTATTCAACAACCTAGAACTTCCAGAGCCTAAAGACCACTTTACTGTTGGTATTGTAGATGATGTTACTTTCACTTCGCTTCCATTGATTGACGAGATTCCTATGGGTGGCGAAGGTATGTTCGAAGCTAAGTTCTATGGTCTGGGAGCTGACGGTACCGTTGGTGCAAACAAGAACTCTGTTAAGATTATTGGTGATAACACTAACAAACATTGCCAAGCATATTTCTCTTACGACTCTAAGAAGTCTGGTGGTTTTACTTGTTCTCACCTTCGTTTTGGAGACAGCGAAATCCGTTCTACTTATCAGGTAAATACACCTAACTTTGTTGCTTGTCATGTTCAGGCATACTTACGTATGTACGATGTAATTCGTGGTTTACAGAAGAATGGTACTTTCCT
Source organism: Prevotella pallens ATCC 700821 (assembly GCF_000220255.1). GTDB lineage: Bacteria > Bacteroidota > Bacteroidia > Bacteroidales > Bacteroidaceae > Prevotella > Prevotella pallens. The sequence continues at coordinate 1,179,524 of NZ_GL982513.1, read as the reverse complement.
TTTGAATACAATCTTCGAAGGCGAAGAACTTGCAAACTTCATTCCTAACAGAATTAAACGTTACTTCGCTCAGAACAACATTACCGTTTACTATATCAACGCAACAAAGATTGCACAAGAAATTGGTCTCGGCAACCGTACCAATACTATTCTTCAGAGTGCATTCTTCCGCATTACAAAGGTTATACCTGTAGATTTGGCTGTTGAGCAAATGAAAGAGTTCATTGTTAAGTCTTACGGTAACAAGGGACAAGATGTTGTAGACAAGAACTATGCTGCTGTAGACCGCGGTGGCGAATATAAGCAATTGACTGTAGATCCCTCATGGGCTAATCTTGCTGATGATGCTGAAGACTCTAATGACAATGCACCTGCATACATCAAAGAGATTGTCCGTCCTATCAATGGTCAGGTTGGCGACTTACTCAAAGTTTCCGATTTCATTAAGTACGATATGGTAGACGGTACAATGAAGAACGGTTCTGCTGCATTCGAAAAGCGTGGTGTTGAGGCATTCAACCCTGAATGGACCCCAGAGAACTGTATACAGTGTAATAAGTGTGCATACGTTTGTCCTCATGCTTGTATCCGTCCATTCGTTCTTGATGACGAAGAAATTAATGGATTTGGCGACAATACATTGGATATGAAAGTACCAAAACCTATGGCTGGTATGCACTTCCGCATTCAGGTTAGCGTTCTCGACTGTGTTGGTTGTGGAAACTGCGCCGATGTTTGTCCTGGTAATAAGAATGGCAAGGCACTTGCTATGGTTCCATTCACACGCGATCAGCAACAAATAGATAACTGGGACTACTTGGTTAAGAATGTAAAAACAAAGCAACATTTAGTAGACATAAAGAGCAACGTTAAGAACTCTCAGTTTGCTCAACCATTGTTCGAGTTCTCTGGAGCCTGCGCTGGTTGTGGTGAAACACCATACGTTAAGTTGGTTTCTCAACTCTTTGGCGACCGTGAAATGATTTCTAACGCTACTGGTTGTTCTTCTATCTATTCTGCGTCAATTCCTTCTACTCCTTACACAACCAATGAAAATGGTCAAGGTCCTGCTTTCGACAACTCTTTGTTCGAGGACTTCTGCGAATTTGGTTTGGGTATGGCTCTTGGCAATAAGAAGATGCGTGAACGCATTACTAAACTTTTGAACGATGCTATGAACGAAGACCACGTATCTGCTGAATTCAAAGCAGCCGCACAAGCATGGATAGAGGCTAAAGACAATGCTGATGCATCTAAGGAAGCAAGTGCAGCACTGAAACCAATGATTGCTGCTGGTGCTGAAGCAGGTTGCCCAATCTGTAAGGAATTGAAGACATTAGACCACTACTTGGTGAAGCGTTCACAATGGATTATTGGTGGTGATGGCGCCTCTTACGACATCGGTTACGGTGGCCTTGACCACGTTATTGCTTCTGGCGAAGATGTAAATATCCTCGTTCTTGACACTGAGGTTTACTCTAACACTGGCGGTCAGAGCTCTAAGTCTACACCACTCGGTGCTATTGCACAGTTTGCTGCACAGGGTAAGCGTATCCGCAAGAAGGACCTCGGTTTGATGGCAACCACATACGGCTATGTTTATGTTGCACAAATAGCTATGGGTGCTGATCAGGCACAGACTCTTAAAGCTATTCGCGAAGCTGAAGCATATCCAGGTCCATCACTCATCATCGCTTACGCACCATGTATCAACCATGGTCTAAAGGCTAAAGGTGGTATGGGCAAGAGTCAGGCAGAAGAAGGTCGTGCTGTAGAAAGTGGTTACTGGCACTTGTGGCGTTACAACCCTGTATTGGCAGAAGAAGGAAAGAATCCATTCTCTCTCGACTCTAAAGAGCCAGATTGGAGCAAGTTCCAAGACTTCTTGATGGGTGAAGTACGCTATCTCTCAGTTAAGAAAGCTTATCCTAACGAGGCACAAGAACTCTTCGATGCTGCAGAGAAAATGGCAAAACTTCGTTACCAAAGTTACGTTCGCAAGAGCAAGGAAGATTGGAGCGAAAATGCTTAATACTGATTTATAAGATATCTTTATTTTATTTTGATAGA
>NZ_GL982513.1:1139310-1176018 GCF_000220255.1 Prevotella pallens ATCC 700821 | reverse complement strand
TCTTTATCATTATACTAGTAGTGTAAAAGGCTGAATATTCCACTGATGGATATCAAACTCAGTCAAGCAAGCAATCCATAAGCTTTTGTATGTCTTATATAATAAGATAAGGTTTCTGTAACTCTAGTAAAGAGCATCTACTTATATCTAACAATTTAGGTGTGCATTGTTAGAAAATATCTATTGAAGTTTACCTCCTTCTATTGTGCATTTCTGTATCAATAGTTATTATCCTTTCTTTTTCTATGTAAAATAATAAGGTGCATTATGGTTTCGTTTTAGATATGGGCAATTATAATGCTGGGCGATACTTGCTAAATAGTTGTCCACCATCTGCAGAGCGAGTGTGAAGAATAGGCGTACTTACTGTGAATTGTGAAATAACTGCATTACTTATGGCACTATATTGTGTCTTTTGCAGATATTTGTCGACTCAAAAGTCTCTTTAAAGGAGGTTCATTTGTCTTGTTTATAGCTTACATTGTTTTAGATATCTGTAAGCATCGTTTCAGATATCTATTCTTCTCTTCTTAGATATCTGCAAAAGTTGTTTCAGTCATCTGAGATTAATATGAGTAACTTTTACTGTTATATTGTGAGAGTAATTTAATGAGAAATCCTTAGCTATCAATAGCCTGCAAGAAATGTATTATCACCTCTTTAGTTGTATTACGCAAACGGCTTGCAGCTACTTTGACGTCCATTGCTTCGGATAAAGGAGAATTTGGAGGATTAATTCCGAGTACTTTATAAAACCCTGCTGATAATAATAAATCAATATTATCAACACGCCCAGCAAGTGCAATAGTTGGAATATTGTTGGCTTTAGCAAGCGACATTACACCAAAGGGGAGTTTATTGTTTAGTGTTTGGTTATCTATTTTACCTTCACCCGTTATCACCAAATCAGCACCTTGCAAATGTTTAGTTAGTTCTGCCGCATCTAAAACTACATCTATACCTTTACGTAACTGCGCACCGAGCATACGAAATGCATAACCCAATCCGCCCGCAGCTCCGCTACCGGGCACAGTAGGGTCAATCTTACAAAGGTGAGCAAAGTTTCTTAAGCCACTATCTAACAATTCTACTTCTGTAGGGTTTGCTCCTTTCTGAGGTGCATAAACGTATGCGGCGCCATTATGCCCAAACAAAGGGTTATTAACATCACAAAGTATTTCTATCTGAATATCTCGTAACGTAACGAGCGAAGAAAAATCTACAGAGGTAATATGGATAAGGTCGTTCCCTGTCGGATAATTAACAAGACAATTGCCTATATAGAATTTTGCCCCCAAAGCTGCCAACATACCTGCTCCGCCATCGTTTGTTGCACTCCCACCAATACCAATAATTATGTGTTGAGCACCAGCATCTATGGCATGGAGAAGCATCTCTCCCACTCCATAAGTAGTTGTTCGCATTGGATTTCGCTTGAGTGGATCCACCTGTGTAAGACCTGCTGCAGCTGCCATTTCTAAAATAGCAATATGCGAATCTGAACTAAGAGCATAGCGAGCCATTATTGGGCGCATTAACGAATTGTGAACTTTACATACAGCCCTCTTCGCATTTGTGTAACGTGCAAGAACTTCAACCGTACCTTCACCTCCATCAGCCATTGGCAAACAAACAATTTCGGCTACAGCAGAGGCATCAGATACTCCTATGGCAGCCGTATGCACAGCTTGATCGGCAGTGAGTGAACCTTTAAATGAATCGAAAGCAAGTATAACTTTCATTATCTTACAGAAAAATAATAGCTTGTATAACTACCTTTAGGATAAGGAGGCTTTGGCTTCATTCCTTTCGATAACAATGTATACAACTTATAAGCTTCTGCGTAATATCGAGGTCGAAGACTATCGACTGGATAGTATTTCTGAACTATTTTTTTAAATGTTGGAAGATTACGATCTAATAAATATTCGTTTAACTGATAATGCACAGAGCTGGAAGTAGCCTTCTCTATAACACTATCGGGAAGAAAAACAGAATGGACTTTACCTGGATACAACACATCTTTTCCACCAATTAAACGATATTCGTACAGACTATCGGGTAGATGACCAGCACGTGCAATACAATATATAGTAAGCATTGTAGTAACCGAGTCTACATTTCTCATTCGCTTTATATTGCTCAAAGCTGCCTCATATTGCTTATTGAATACTAATGTTTCAACCTTCATTCTTTCGTGAAAGCCTCGATCTGAATTACTAAAGATACCTATTAGCAATAAAAAAGATGTCAATGTTCCAAGATTTATCCACAGTAGTTGAGAAACAAAACCAGAACACCTTATTTCTGGCTCGTATGGCTCGTAACGCCGCACGTTGTATGCTATAATAAAATATAAAATCAACAACAGAGGAGCTAACCAAGCCCAAGTATCCCATATTGTAGATATCGGTCCGTTAGACTTAATAGAAGTAAGTATTGTAAGGAAGAGGACAGAAGGGAAATAAGTTAAAGCATGTCCGCGTTTATTAAGTTTCAATACAGAATAAACACAAACTTGAAGAAGCTGTAACACAAATGTAATTAAGCCAGCGCCAAGCCATGCCACATAATGAGTCTGCCCATTAGAAGCCTCATATTGTGTATAAGAGAGAATATCGGTCTGGTAAAAGTATAAATAACAAAATGTAAAAACACAAAATGTTATTGCACAACAAATACGCATAGACCTATATTTTATATTCATCGTATTATTTTTCCTTTCGTAAAACTAAGGCACTTCGAGCCGGGATGTAGAGTTTCAACCATCCTTTACCATCTTTTTCATAAAGAGGATCGGATAAAGTAATGTGCTTAACTTTTTCATCTACAAAACCAAAGCCTCCATATTCCCACGAATCAGTATTCAATACCACTTTATAACTACCATTAGGAACAAGAAAACCATAATCGGAGAATGAACGTGTAGGTGAAAAATTGAAAACGAATATCAAATTATTTCGACTAAAAGCTAGTATTTGGTCTGAGTCGTTATGCCATATTTCTTGCAATACAGTATCGTTAAAGTGAGGCTCACTCTTTATAACTTCCAGCATTTTCTTATCAAAGTCGCTGAGAAAGTGGTAACAAAGCTCTTTATTATCTACCAGATTCCATTGACGTCGCGCATATTTATAACTCCACCCATTACCTTCTCTAGGAAAATCTATCCATTCTGGGTGTCCAAACTCGTTACCCATAAAGTTTAAATAGCCACCATTTATAGTACTTGCTGTTACCAATCGTATCATCTTGTGCAATGCAATACCACGTCGTGCCCTATCATTCTCATCGCCTTTTTTGAAATGCCAATACATATCAGAATCTATTAAGCGAAAAATAATAGTTTTATCACCTACTAAAGCTTGGTCGTGCGACTCGCAGTAAGATATTGTACGTTCATCGCTACGTCTATTTTTTACTTCCCAGAATATAGATGAAGGTTTCCACGCCTCATCTGGTAGTTCTTTTATCGTCTTTATCCAATAGTCAGGAATATTCATTGCCATACGATAATCAAATCCATAGCCACCATCTTTAAATTTTGCAGCTAATCCTGGCATTCCTGAAACCTCTTCAGCAATTGTTATTGCTTGATGATTTACTTCGTGTATTAAGTAGTTTGCTAATGTGAGATAACAGATTGCATTATCGTCCTGATGTCCATTAAAATAGTCAGCATAGTTACAAAAAGCTTCGCCCAAACCATGGCTATAATACAACATCGATGTTACACCATCGAAGCGAAAGCCATCGAACTGAAATTCTTCGAGCCAGTATTTACAATTCGATAAGAGAAAGTGTAACACTTCGTTCTTCCCATAATCGAAACAAAGTGAATCCCAAGCAGGATGTTCGTGGCGCTCTCCTGGATAGAAATATTGATTAGGGTCGCCTGCAAGATTTCCTAATCCTTCTATTTCATTCTTCACAGCGTGTGAATGAACAATATCCATAATAACTGCTAATCCGTTAGAATGCGCTTCGTCAATGAGTTCCTTGAGCTCTTCAGGAGTACCAAAACGAGAACTTGGAGCAAAGAATGAACTTACATGATAGCCAAAGCTACCATAATATGGGTGCTCTTGTATTGCCATAATTTGAATTGCATTGTATCCTTCGTCTACAATGCGTGGTAATACATTATTTTTAAATTCGAGATAAGAACCAACTTTTTCAGCATCTTGTGCCATTCCTATATGACATTCATAAATAAGAAGTGGAGATTTGTTTGGCTTAAAGTTCTTATGTTTCCAATGATATTTCTTTTTAGGACACCATACTTGGGCTGAGAATATTTTTGTTTCTTCGTCTTGAACAACTCGTTGTGCCCATGCAGGAATACGTTCACCTTCTCCTCCTTCCCACAAGACATACATTTTAAACAAATCGCCATGATGCATTTTATCTTCATCAAGTGTTAATTCCCAATCGCCATCAGTTCCTTCTTTCCTTTTACATTCGTAATCTTCACAGCATTTCCAATCATTAAAGTCGCCTATCAAATACAGGTGTGTTGCATTGGGTGCCCATTCACGAAATATCCATTTCCCCTTTACTTTATGTAAGCCATAATAATTATATCCATTAGCAAAGTCGGAAAGAGTTTGCTTGCCTCCAAGAGTTAATTCCTTAATACGTTCTACAGCATGGTTATGTCTACCACAAATAGCCTCATTAAAAGGAGTTAAATAACTATCATTCTTTACTATACCCATCAAGTGGGTATTATTTTCTGCACTCGTGGCTGTTATTATTTTATCCTGTCTTTTCATAACTATTTTATTTTGCTTTAATTGTTGTGACGAATACCTTTTTCGTAATAACCTTGCGCAACTACGTTCCCATTACTATCAGTTTCAGTAAACTTTCCATCACGTATGTCATCTCGATAGAATCCTTCGAAACGTATTCCTTTTTTATCTTGTTCTATTGCTCCTCCATTACGTTTTCCATTGCGATACATACCACGAAACCTACTTCCATCTGCATAATGGATTATTATTTGCCCGTCCATATAACCATTACGAAACTGTCCTTCTATAATATCCTTATCCTTTTTTGTTAGTTTTCCTTGTCCGTTTTGTAAGCCATTCTCCCAGTTTCCGACATAGATATCGCCATTTTTCCACACCATAGTACCAAGTCCAGACTTCAACCCTTTTAAGAATCTGCCCGTATATTGCTCACCATTTTTATAGCGTAATATCCCTTGCCCAGTCCTTTCATCATCAAGATAGTCTCCCTCGTATATATCACCGTTACTAAACTTATATACTCCTTTTCCATTGCGCAAGTCATTCTTCCAATCACCATTATATTCTTCACCACTGTGATAAATATAAATACCTTTACCTTCTTTCAGATTATTATTCCAATCGCCTACGTATTCTGAGCCATCTTTCCAAACAAAACGACCATGGCCACTCTTAACATCATTCTTCCACATACCATCGTAATACGCACCATTGGCAAAAGTATAACGCCCCATTCCATTCCGTTTATCCATAGCCCATTCGCCATCATAAACATCACCGTTATAATAACGCATTACACCATGACCTTGCTGATAGTCTTTATACCAAAGACCATCATAAACATTTCCATTCTTAAATGTAAATACTCCTCTACCATGTTGCTGATCCTGAAACCATTGTCCAGAATATTTTTCTCCATCTGAGAAGAAATAAGTACCTTCACCTTGACGTTTCCCTTTCACAAATTCACCTTCATATACATCTCCATTCTTATATCGAATTTTATTATAGTCAGATGATTTGCCTGTTACAATCTTTTCTTTATTTTGAGTGTCTTTCTTTGAAACAGTAGAATTCACTCCTCCATTCTGTGCCAGAATTAAAGATGGCATAACAGAGAATATTATCACAATATATAGATTCTTCATCATATTCACAATTACCTTTAGTTGCAAAGATACGTTTTTCAAATGGCTTCTCCAAGAATCTAAACTCTTTTTTACTTATTTATCCAACATGTAACCAGAATGTAATCAGAATATATCGATTGTGTAAATTCAATCCATGTATTAGTCTTTAGGTTTAATAGTCGTTTATTTATAACATCTACCTTCATTTCTTGATAGGTAAGATGCTGTTCAGAATAGAGTTTATACACTGCCTCTTTTGCGCACCACACAGTCAATAAATCAGGTGTCTCATTGTATATTTCATCTGGTCGCAAAAATCTTTTGGCAATCTTTTTTATCCTATCAGAGTAGTATTCTATATCTATTCCTACTTGTAAATGCTTTGACAAGAGTATAGCTACAATTCCCTTTGTATGTGATACACTAATATTATATCCTTTTATAAATGGTTTTCCATCTTCATTATGGGTAATACTAACATCGTAACCTAACATCTGCCTAAGCAATTCTTTTTCTCCTTGCTTCTCAGCATCTCTACCGAGTGCAATATCAAGAGTACCTAACATTAAATCTTTAGCAGGATAACTAATACTGCTTCCCATCTTTCTGGATTGTTATTTTAATTTTACTTATACGCAGATTTTCAATAGCCATTACTTCGAACTGAAAGTTCTTATATCTTGCTGTTTCGTGTAAAATTGGGAAATCTCCCTTTATTTCTAGTAACAATCCTGCCAGAGAATCAGCATCACCTTGTATCTCCTCAAAAGTATCATCATCAATATCTAACACTCTCGTAAAATCGCCAATAGATGTTTTTCCTTCAAATATATACTCATTAGTTGATAATTTCCGATAAAAAGATTTATCGTCATCAAATTCATCATTTATCTCACCAACTATCTCTTCAAGAATATCCTCTAATGTAACAAGTCCACTTGTTCCACCAAATTCATCAACAACTATTGCTATGTGCATTTTATTCTCTTGAAATTCACGCAATAAGTCATCTATCTTCTTTGTTTCAGGTACAAAAAAAGGAGGGCGTATCATACTTTGCCATCTAAAGTTAGTTGGCTTTGTTAAATATGGAAGTAGATCTTTTATATATAGGATACCACGAATATTATCTTCATTATCTTGATAGACAGGTATTCGAGAATAATTATTTTCTACAATACATTTCAAAACTTCTGCATAATTAGAACGCACATTAAGGTCTATAATGTCTTGTCGTGATGTCATAATCTCCTTCACTGTTTTATCGACAAAACGAATAATGCCCTCAAGCATATCTTGCTCACTGCTTATCTCATTCTTGTTTGTTAGTTCTAGAGCCTGTTCTATTTCATCCATTGATAACCGTCTTGTTTTCTTCTTTAGAATTTTTTCTGCGAAGAAACTACTACACATCAAGATGTTTTCTATCGGCCAGAATACACGACGAGCTACCAATATTCCATTAACAGCATAACGACAAAACCTTAGTGGGTTCATACTGCTATAGACTTTAGGCATAATTTCACCAAAAAGAAGAAGAAGGAAAGTTAGAAGAATTGTTGCACAAAGTATTTCAACCCAAGCAACTTTAAACACCACCGTTTCACGTAACACGAAACCAGATAACATTACAATCGTAACATTAACCAAATTGTTTAAAATAAGTATTGTTGCCAATGTGCGTTCACTATCATCGCGAAGCATTTGGATATTCTTATCCACCTTGTTCTTTTGTGGTTCAAGTTCGTCAATATCAGTAGGAGACAAACTAAAGAATGCTATCTCTGAGCCACTCGCAAAGCCCGAAACATAAAGAAGCAAACATACTAAGATTGCAGCAAACACAACTCCAAGTGTTGGAGTATGGAACTCTACAAGAGAGGTTATAAATGTAGCTAAATCATCCATTAAAATGATTATTTGAAATTATCTATGTTGTCTGTCATTGGTAATGGGTCGTCAGTGCCAACATTAGAGACTTCATTCTTTTTAGATGTAGCTAACCATTCTAAAGAATCTACATAAATTTCTGTAACTTGCCGACGAATACCTTTCTTATCATCATAATTACGATATCGCACCCGACCTTCTACATAAAGTTTATCGCCCTTATGAATATATTTTTCAGCATATTTACTAAGATTTTTAAATAACACTATATCATGCCAATCGGTATGATCAGGCACCTTTGTTCCATTTGCTAAAGTATATCCTCGTTCTGTGGTTGCCAAAGGGAAAGATGCAACGCATTGGTCAGTATCATAATAATGTACCTCAGGTTCTTTACCTACATATCCTATCAACATTACCTTATTCATAACTGAGAATATAATAATTATCAACTTTCAATTGGTATTATTTCCACATACCAAGATATCTAAAGTTAAAGTTTTTTCCTTTAGCTGATGGGAACTGGCTACGAGAGTCTACACGATCTCTTAAGTAATCAACAATACGGTTATAACAGTCAATACCAGAAACAGACTTACATTGTGCAACAAATATAGTATCTCGATACTCATATTTTCCTGTTGCAACAATATAAACCACACGCTTAAAATTTAGAGTACCTTCATACCACCCATCACGTTCTTCATTAAGATGCATTATTGTTGGGTTTTCTTTTTTCAAAGTCATACCTCCCATTCTGATAGCTTTTTTCTGCTTAAAATCAAGCATTGTCTGAGCCTCTGTCTTTATTATAATAAAGTACACGCGCGGGCGTACCTTATATCGTTTTGGGTAATAAACATCACTCTCAGCATACAAGCGTATATCATCTTCCAACTCTGGTGTAAGTTGAATATCCGGAATTGAGGCAAGAAAATCTAATGCCTCTTCAACATTATATGCTAATGTCTCATTATCGAAATATCTTAAATATAAATTCATTTAGCTGGTGTTAGTATGTTTCTCGTTAAAAATAAGAGCGGAAAACGAGACTCGAACTCGCGACCCCAACCTTGGCAAGGTTGTGCTCTACCAACTGAGCTATTTCCGCAACAACAATTCATTTCTCTTTCAAGAAATTATATCTAATATAAGTGAAGAGGAGGAGACTCGAACTCCCACGAAGCAATTTTCACTACCCCCTCAAAGTAGCGCGTCTACCAATTCCGCCACCTCTCCATAAGTGTGTATATAAGTAACTGTGCCCAGAACAGGACTCGAACCTGCACGTTATAAACACACGCACCTGAAACGTGCGCGTCTACCAATTCCGCCACCTGGGCTCGTAAGAGCAGGTCTTTATCTACTTATACTTATAAAAAAATATCAATAAGAGCGGAAAACGAGACTCGAACTCGCGACCCCAACCTTGGCAAGGTTGTGCTCTACCAACTGAGCTATTTCCGCAAACAACATTTCACTAAATGCTTTTAAAGTCGGGGCGACAGGATTCGAACCTGCGACCACCTGGTCCCAAACCAGGAGCGCTACCGGGCTGCGCTACACCCCGCTGCAATAAAATAGATTTCCTATTTCTCATTTGCGGGTGCAAAGGTATTATATTATTTTTATCTCTCCAAATTTTATCGCATCTTTTTTCATCTTTTTTTAATATAACAGTCCTTTCTTACGAAAACATTGATGGTTCAGCTCCAATAAAATCTTTATATAAATATGATTATAAGAGTTTTACAAGCATCAAGAGCACATTTATGCATTCTGTAGAAAAAAGGTAAAGAATTTATAAGTAGTGTCTACTGTCTATTCATCAATCAAATAAAACTTCTAAAATGTGTAGAAAATACTATCAGATACAGCTACTTCTATTTTAGATATCTATCACCTTCGTCTCAGATATCTATAACGTTCGTCTCAGATATCTGTCAGTTACAAATTAGATATCACAAAAAGCAGCAACCTTTATAACGCTATATTATGCCACTTGAAAGATGTTTATTCAGATAAAAATTATGAATTCTTTTATTCTACAATATCTTAAAACTATTATTACTATAAGATTCTGAACAGTAATACATTATTTCATACCCGTTGCATAGAAGTGAAATTTATTTCAATAGCCATATCTTCTAAAGTATACGCATCAGATGTAAAAAGACTAGCTATCAGTGAGGACGGCGCCCCCCTCATATTATCCTCAAAGAATAAGGTGGAAAGCCTTTCCACTCCTACTGATAGTTTTGTCTTCCGCCGGCGAAGTTACACAATCTTCTCAAACAAAGCAAGAAAAGGAGAACAAACTTTCACCCACACCACGAAAAGACGGTGAGAGCATAACAGACTACGCCGAAAGAGTTGCAGAAGAACACCAGGCGCAACGTACACGCAAAGAAGAGGAAGCAAAGGTTGATACCAATCCAACCAAAGCAGAAAAGCCAACAGAAGAGAACGCTGCACCAGCCAACACACAAACAGAAGAAACTAATAACAGCAGAGGAGATAGCCAAAGCGAAGAGCAACCAACAGAAGTTCCAACTGGCGTGCGAAGCAGTAATGAGAATGGAACTCTACCTCAAAGCACACCCACAGAAGTAGACAAAGAGCCATTATCAGAAGAAGCAGCACAGAGTTTAATAACTTCAATGGAGGAAAACGCCATTGAAGACCCCGAAATCAGACTAACGCCCCAAACGTGGTTAGAAACTTTTGGTATTAACAATTCTATCGATACTCCCATTGGTAAAGTACGAATGGGAGAAAATCAATACGCAAAATTACAAGATAAGAAACGCACATCCGAGTTTGGCATGATTTCACTTACTTTGTCAGACCCCGATGTAATTTTTGTGGAGCCAAGCAAAGCTAAAGGAGAAGATGTAGCAGAACGCAATTTCTCTTATGTTTTTGCCAAGACGTTTAAACGTAATGGTAATAAAGTAAAATATTATACGTCTGTTACAGTTTCTATTGACGGATTGGAAATATCTGTAAGCAGCCATTTCGTAAATCCCAATAAAATGCTCAATAAGCTAATGGAGTTTAATCGTGAATATACAAAAGAAACATTATTCTCCAACAGCTCTGAAATGCGCTTAGCTGAACATCAAAGTGATGTGCCGGACCTCCTTCCTACGCAAGAGAATAATGTTTCTTCTGACAGCAAAGTTACACAATCTTCTCAAACAAAGCAAGAAAAGGAGAACAAATTTTCGCCCACACCACGCAAAGACGGTGAGAGCATAACAGACTATGCCGAAAGAGTAGCAGAAGAACACAAGGCACAACGTACACGCAAAGAAGAGGAAGCAAAGGTTGATACCAACCCCACCGATGCACAAAAGGAAGCTGGCAACTACAAAAAAGGACACGTCAAAGTAGACGGACTTAATATTACCATCGAACAGCCAAAGGGTAGTATTCGTCGTGGCACTGATGCAAACGGCAAGCAGTGGGAAAGCGAAATGCACAATACCTACGGCTACATTCGTGGTACTGAAAGTGTAGACGGAGACCATATCGATATATTCCTTTCTGACAATCCTACAGAAGGAAATGTGTTTGTTGTAGACCAGGTCAATCAACGGACAGGTGATTTCGACGAACATAAGGTAATGTATGGCTTTAACTCAATGGAAGAAGCAGTACAAGCATACCGTGACCAATACGAAGATGGTTGGAAAGTTGGTACAGTCACCGAAGTAAGCCGTGAGGAGTTCAAGAAATGGGTTGATAGCTCTGTCCGCAAAACGAAACCATTTGCTGAATATAAAAGTGTAAAGTCAGAAATGGGGGTTGGCTTTGAAACAGAAGCACAAAAGCCAACAGAAGAGAACGCTGCACCAGCCAGCACACAAACAGAAGAAAACAATGCGCATAATTCAGAAAAAATTATGCACGAACAAAAGAATGTACAACTGCAGCAAGCTATCAACGCCTACGAAAACGCAACTAAATTCTACTATCAGCAACTAAAGGAAGGGAAACTCGACAAAGTATTCGAGAGTAAACAATGGAAAGATGTACTCCGCAAACAAACAGAACTGCAAAAAGTACTATTGCAGCTCAACTCCGAAGAACTGAAAGAACTACTCAAACAAACAACTAACGAAGACACCAAAAATGAAATCAAAGGGGCATTAGATGCAGTACTTAGACAAGAACAACGGTCTATAGAATATAACGCAGTCTTAGACAAGCAAGAACCCATAACGCCTATATACAAAGAAGAGAAGAAATCCATTGCCGTTACAGAGTTTGTAGAAACGGACAAGAAAGAAGCAGAGATACACCCCGTTCTCACTGGCGTTTACCACGACAACGGCTATGTTGTGGGCACTAATGCGCATATCTTGTTGGCTCGTAAAGAAGACTATAACAAATCTTTAGAGGGAAAGATAACAAACAAGAAAGGCGAGGTTATAGATGGCAAATATCCAAATTGGCGAGCTGTAGTCGAGGGTGAAACTACAACAAATTCGTGGGGTATCAATCTTGATAAACTGCACGCATTTGTAAGAGGCGTGCTTACCAAACTAAAGGCAGACGGAGCAAAGAAGAGTACTATCGACAGCGCAACTATAGCATTTAAGGACACTGACGGCAAAATTATTGTGTGCAACGCAAAAACACTCGACAAGGCATTGCGTGGAGCAAAAAGCATAGGGGCAACTGAATTCGGAAACACATCTGAAACATTCGCACACGCACAAACCAAAAAAGGCTACGTCGTTTGCCCAACAATCTCCACATACCACAGCATAAACGATAACTGTTTCGTATACGGCACGAAAGAAGCGGCACGACAACAAACCACTGCAACACTCACCAACGACACAGAAGCAAAACAGAAAGCCACAGAGGCGGTCTTAGCGGCTTTATCTAAGGCAGGTATAGAGGTTGTGCGTGCGACTGACGAAGAGGTAAAAGAATTGCTTAGCAACTCCCATGCAACCACATTGCGCACCCCACAAGGCACAATTTATGGTTGGTCGGTTAATGGTAAAATTTATCTTACAGAAGCAGGAATAAACCCTGATACGCCAATCCACGAGTACACCCACTTGTGGGCAGAAGCAATGATGATAAAAAACAAGCAAGGCTGGAACAGCATAAAATCTCTCCTGAAAGACACTCCTGTATGGAAAGAAGTCATAGCCGACCCCAACTATTCCAACATCAAAGACAACGAAGATGCCGTTACAAGTGAAGTCTTAAGCCGTATCAGTGGCAAAAAGAATGCTGCAAAAATGGAGGAGGAAGCACAAAGGGCTATAGATGAAGCTAAAGGTGTTTTTGAAAAAGCGGAAGCTACAACCATTCTCCTTAATCTAAAAAGGGCTATCAAACAGTTCTGGCACTGGGTAGGAAAGAACGTCTTCGGAATCAAAGACTTTAAAAACATTGACGAAGTTACAGACAGAATACTGTACGACTTGCTAAGCAATACAAAACTTACAGAAGAAGACAATAAAGAAATAGCAAAGCGAGACAAGCTATACCTCGATGCCGTAGAACGTGGCGATATGGAGACAGCTCAACGAATGGTAAACGAAGCCGCAGTACAAAATGGATACGTTCCTAATTCAGAATATCAAGGCTCATCAGCTTTTAATGGCGCAGCACCTTATGGTAATGGCTACTTCCTTACAAAAGAAGAACGCAAGGAAGCATACGAAAACGACGAGTTCGATGGCGATACCAGCTTAGACGATTATGTTAATAGTGGCATCGACCCTATGAACTTAGACTACCTTACAAACGACAGCAGCTACCGCCACGCTGACGATGCAAGAAAGGAAGCCATCGAAAACCTTAGAAACGTTTTCCAAAACAAACGGCAAACCATAACAATGTACCGCAGTGTTCCATCATCTATCAAGGAGGGCAGTTTTCGCAATGGCGATTGGGTAACGCCAAGTTACGCCTATGCAGTAGAAAACGCACGTGTGCACGGCTGGGGTAACAATTACCGCATCATAGAACAAAAAGTTCCTATCTCTGACGTGTGGTTCGATGGCAACGATATTGCAGAGTTCGGTTATGGCAACGAAAACGATTTTATAAACGACAAGGACTATCTTTACAGCAACACAAAGAACAACCGAAAGTTACCCGATGCAGTAACTTACGATGATAAAGGAAACGTCATACCGCTTAGCAAACGTTTCAACAAAGCAAAAAGCGACCCACGTTTTCAGATAGTAGGCAATAGTCTGTCAGATGAAGAAAAGAAGATTGTCGAAACTGCAAAGGCAAACGACACTTATATGAAAGCACCTAACGGCAAGCCTACCAATCTTAGCGAAAAGCAGTGGGCACAAGTAAGAACCACAGCTTTCAAAAACTGGTTCGGAGACTGGGAAAAGGCAGCACGCATAGAAAAGGTGCGCAGGAGCAAAGCTGTCGTTATTAGTGGCAGCGAATACAAAGACAAATATGAACTAAACAGAGACAGTGCCAAAGAATGGATAAAAGATAATCTACGGGGGGAATATACCATTGCTGATACAGAAGAAATAGTTAGCCTTACCAAAGTTGGAGCAAATAAGGTAACTTCACACGGAATGAGCAACAAAGCTCATCTTCAGTCAATTGCGGCTATTCCACAATTGATACGGCATGCTATATTTATTGAAGAACGTCCTAACGAAAAGCATAATAATAAATACGACAGTTACAAATATTATATTTGCGGATTGAAAATTGGCACAACTGACTATACCGTAAAGCTGACTATTGGAGTAAAGAGTGGAAAAAAGTATTACGACCACGCTTTGACAGAGATTGAAAAAGGGAAACTGCTTGACCGTATTAACGACCAAGCAGACAAAAAAGGCTTTACAACAACTGGGGACGCACCTTTACAGTCTTATGCCCTTTCTATTGGCAAAGATAGCAAG
The DNA here is from genome assembly GCF_000220255.1 of Prevotella pallens ATCC 700821. Taxonomy (GTDB): domain Bacteria; phylum Bacteroidota; class Bacteroidia; order Bacteroidales; family Bacteroidaceae; genus Prevotella; species Prevotella pallens. Next base: position 1,161,324 of record NZ_GL982513.1, on the reverse strand, counting down.
TTACTTTCAATCCTCCAAACAAACTCATCAAAAGTTGTTGATGAAAATGGAGAACCTATGGTGGTGTACCACGGAACTTTGGCTGATGGCTTAAGGCAATTCAATACGGATTTTATAGGTAGCCGCTATAGTTACGATGAGAAAGGGTTCTTTTTTATAAGCAACAGGAAGATAGCTGATGATTATGCTGTTTCAGAATTTGATGCAAGTCGCAGGGGAGAGGTGATAGATGCTTATGTAAGCTTAGGAAATCCTCTTGTTGTCAATTCGGAATGGTGCAGGAAGAATGGTCTTGGCAGTAATGTCTTCAAGGATAATGACGTTATAGAGTTCTGGGATAACTACCAATCGCTTATAGTGGAAGAGTCTGAACAAAACGACGGCGTGATTGTAACAGATGGAGAAACGTCAATGGTTGTGGCTTTCTTCCCCAATCAAATAAAGAGTGCAACAGGCAATAACGGCAATTTCTCTACCACAGAAGACGATATCCTCTACCGTACCGTCTTCGGTGGTAATAGTGGTTACGTAGGCTACTCAATGAGCAAACGTGCTGCAGAAGCTAAAGAAGAGGGCAGATATCCAAAAACTGAATTTAGAAGAGAATATCACATAACAGCAAAGTCGCTCGATATGCTAACAAGTCTTGGTTTCATTGACAATTCAGAATGGCATCATACCAGTATGTACGGCAACAAAACACCATTCTATGGCTGGACAGAAGATGAGTTTGCAGACGATTATCTCAAACACAAGAAAGAGGTAGACACACTCTGCAAAGGTATCGACCCTAAAACAAAACAGCCACTGTTAGAGAAAGTGGAGAAACCACAGTACGAACACGAATATGAAATGCCACAATATGGCGAAGCAGAAACAGCCGCAAATCCAATTAGAGAGTGGAGACACAAGCAGATAGAAAAATACGACCAGTTTACAGGCTTTAAAGGCTATGCAAATGCTACAGAAGAAGAAAAGAAAGAAAGAGACGCTTACTTGCATTCTCTCAACGAGCAAATGGAAGAGAAGATACGAGAGATGTTAGCAAAAGACTATCCCGACTATCTTGCAGCCAAAAACGCCTTAGATGCTTATAACAATTACGAGGAAGATTTACGCAATGCAATAGGCGAATACATAAAGGAATACTTAGACATTGACAAGTATAGCCAACGATGGAGAGAACAAACCGCCACCACACAGCCCACAACCAATACAGAAGAACTTACCAACCACGCAGAAAGTGTTGTGCAAAACTTACATCTTAACAACGTAGAAATAGTACCCGATGGCAGCAGCCTCAATGGCGAGCAAGCCACTGCAAAAGGTTTCTACAACAAGCGCACAGGTAAAATCGTAGTAGTGGCAGGCAATCACACCGACATTGCAGACATAGAGAAAACAGTACTCCACGAAGCAGTAGCGCATCACGGATTGAGAGAACTCTTTGGAGACAACTTCGACAACTTCCTCGACACCGTATTTGCAAAAGCCGACATCGAAACAAGACGGCAAATAACCCACCTGTCAGCAAAACACGGCTGGAACGTACGCACGGCAACAGAGGAATATCTTGCCTCAATGGCAGAAGATACCAACTTCGAACAAATCAAACCCACACTGTGGCAGCGCATCAAACAACTCTTTGGAGAAATAATGAACGCATTTGGTTTGCACCACGCTAACATCACCGACAACGACCTACGTTATATACTATGGCGTAGTTACAAGAACCTACAAAACAGTGGCAAACACAGTATACTCGACAAGGCAGAAGACATTGCAATGCAATACAGATTGAAAGCTGGCAACTATGCCGACAAGGCAACAGACAATGTTTTGTATCGAAGCAGCATAGACCCCACCGCAACAGAAGTTCTACCCGATGCACGCACACGTTACGAAGAGGAAACAAAAGAACCCGACAATATAGATTCTGTGCCAAAAACGCACAACTTCTTTAGACGTTTCTACAAATCGTACGTAGACAGTATGCTTGCATTGAAGTCATTCACAAACAGCGTACTCGAGGCAACAGGCGACAAGATGGCATCACACGAAGACACCTACAAAGCCGAAAACGCAATGACCTCCAAAAACAAAACAGACGGTGAAGTTTACAACCCATTGTTCCCATATATGCCCCTATATCTTTATATGTAATGAATATTATTTTCTAACGCTAGAATTGTTTTATTTATACACATATAAAGTTTTACTTATGTTTAAATAATAACGTTTCATCAGCATCTAATTGATATGAAATGCGATATAATAAAATGTGTAGAATGCTATTATAACAATGTTGGACTGCAAATTGTCAGCCCAACATGATATGATATTTTTATCGTATGTATCCTACCCCACTTTTTGCTTTTGTATATAGTTGTTACTGATGTTCTTCGCGCAACAAGTCGTTTACAGTTTTTACAGGATTAAACGTAACTGCAGGAACTTCAACAAATATAGTGTTCCAATTGCTCATTGCACCATTCCAAAGTCCTGGTAGTTCTAATGCTTTTAGTTCTTTTCCGTCTTTCGACTTAGCACTAATAAAGCCAGTAGAAGGATCTACAAATTGAGGGAGATTATAAGGATTTCCATCACAATCTTTTATTGCACACACTAAATCTACCGGATTAAAATGGGTTCCTTCTTTAAACATTCGCATTGATTCAGGATTATCCTTATCAATTTGTAGGCTTTCTAGTATCTGCAAACTAACAGTATTATCGGCATTGTAAACGTAGAAAGGTCCACCGCCAGGTTCTCCACTATTCTTAACCATTCCACAAACACGCATAGGACGATTAAACTTTTCGAGCAAATAAGTTGGCAATTCTTCGTTACTAATATCGCATATATCCTTATGACGACAGTGCAAATCGTTTTCCAGGAAGTTCTTCATACATTGCAATTCAGAAGGCGTATAGTTGTTTGTTCTCAGCTTTTTAATATATTGGAAAGTCTTTTCCTGCAATGTTACCAAAAGTCCCGCTATTATATTCTTCCACTTAATAGTTTCCTCTTTCAGGCGGTCGGGTGTTACATTATCTATATTCTTAATGAAAACAATGTCAGCATCTATATCGTTAAGATTCTGAATAAGTGCGCCGTGCCCTCCAGGACGGAACAACAATGAACCATCTTCGTTACGGAAAGGTGTATTATCAAGATTGGCAGCTATGGTATCTGTACTTGGCTTCTGTTCGGAGAAACTTATAGAGAAGTGTGTGTGATACTTTTCTTCATATATAGGTTGCTTTTCAGTAGCCTTTGCTTTGAAAAGTTCAAGATGTTCATGTGATACCGTGAAATGGACACAAACCTCGTTGTTGCACGCTGCATATTGTGCACCTTCAACAAGATGTTCTTCCATAGCAGTGCGTGCACCTTCAACATATTTGTGGAACAATAGTAAGCCTTTGGGCAATTGTCCATAGTTCAGTCCGTCAGTGTGCAAGAGTGTTTCCACAACTATTTTATAGTTATTTGCAGCCAACAATTCCTCAATGTCTTTTCCGTGTGTAGTTTTGCATTTTTTGTTAAGTTCGTCATAGAAAGCAAAGCGTTTCAGATTATCGAAAAAGAACTTCTCGAAATCGGTTGTAGGCATCTCGTATGATGCATCAAGGAAAGCAAAAAGATTTTTAAACATTCTGCTAGCAGCTCCAGAAGCAGGAACAAATTTCACCACTTTGTGTTTTTCAGCCTTATAGTTATTCCAAGCTTCTGTAACAGTTTTAATTGCGTCTTCGTTTAACCGCACAATACCATTACCAATTGTTGCCGCTCTTTCTAATCGCAGAAATGGAAATCCTGTTTTAAAATCAGCAAGCTGTTTCTCAAAGTCAGCAAACTTAATACCCTTTGATTTCAATAATAGTTCGTCTTGTTTTGTTAACATAACAGTAAAAGTTTTATGTGTTTAGATAGAACAGTGCACCATAGTTCACCGCATTTGTTGTTTCTTTCGCAAATTTACTTACTTTTTCTTAATTTAGAGAGCAATCAGCTGTTTTTTTGTACCTTTGTATGGTATTATTAAAGGCGATGAATATGATTTTTACAGACGACGAACTAAAAAATCTTCATATCCTTACTAAGGAATTAAACGAAGAGTTAGCGAACGATATAACAGAAGAAGACAAAGAACGATTAGCTTCTTACATTAAATTAATGGAAGAAAAGGGAGCAATAGAACGCAATGTCTTTGGTTTAAACGAACTACTTTGTGCAATGCAGACGTCGCTAATAGCTGTTCGCAGTATAGGTTTAAAGCGCGAGTCGGTATTTGCAACCGTGTTGTATGCTGGTTACGAAAATGGCGTATTAGAGATAAAACAAATTGAGACTGATTTTGGGCAGAATGTTGCACAGATTATTCAAGGATTGGTACGCATTCAGAATCTGTATAAAAAGAATCCTATCATAGAAAGTGAAAACTTCCGTAATCTCTTACTCTCTTTTGCAAAAGATATGCGAGTAATATTGATTATGATTGCCGATCGTGTGAACCTAATGCGACAAATACGCGATACTACTAATAAGGAAGCACAAAAACAGGTTGCAGAGGAAGCAAGCTACCTGTATGCACCACTCGCGCACAAGTTGGGACTCTATCAGTTAAAAAGTGAACTAGAAGACCTATCATTAAAATACCTAGAACACGATGCATACTACCATATAAAAGAAAAGCTGAACGAAACAAAGAAAGAACGAGATGCCTACATAAAACAATTCATTGAACCTGTTAGTAAAGCTCTTCAGAATGCAGGGTTACGTTTTCATATAAAAGGAAGAACAAAGTCGATACACTCTATTTGGCAGAAAATGAAGAAACAAAAGTGTGCGTTTGAGGGTATATACGACTTATTTGCTATTAGAATTATCTTGGACTCGCCGCTTCAAATGGAAAAGATGCAATGTTGGCAAGCATATTCTATCGTAACAGATATGTATCAGCCAAACCCTAAGCGTCTGCGCGATTGGTTGTCTGTACCAAAGTCTAATGGCTATGAATGTCTACATATTACGGTTTTAGGACCGAATGCAAAATGGGTAGAGGTGCAAATTCGTACTGAGCGTATGGACGAAATAGCCGAACATGGACTAGCAGCTCATTGGAGATATAAAGGAATAGAAGCAGAAGAAGGAATGGATACGTGGTTGGCTTCTATCAGAACGGCATTGGAAGCAGGCGACAACTTGGAAATGATGACACAGTTCAAACGCGACCTATACGACAAAGAAATTTATGTATTCACACCAAAAGGAGATCTACTTAAGTTTCCTAAAGGTGCCACATTGTTAGACTTTGCTTACCACATTCATTCAAAAATTGGAAACCAATGCGTTGGTGGAAAGATTAATAACAAAAATGCCTCTATAAGAACCGAACTACACAGTGGAGACACAGTAGAAGTAACAACCTCTACTACACAAAAACCAAAGCAAGAATGGCTAAACATCGTTAAATCTGCCCGGGCAAAGTCAAAAATACGTCTTGCACTAAAGGAAACACAAGTGAAAGAAGGCGCCTTTGCAAAAGAAATGCTCGAAAGAAGATTCAAGAATAAAAAGATAGAAATTGAAGAACAAACACTTTATCAAGTCATCAAACATCTTGGCTTCAAAGAGATTTCCATATTCTATAAACAGATAGCTGACGAGAAACTCGATATTAATAATGTTATTGAAACTTATCAGCAACTTTACAACCAAACACACAATCAAAATACGCCAAAAGAGACTGAAAGTGCAGAAAAGTTTGAACTTGCTGATGAAACAAGCGAATTGCTAAAGAATAACGAAGATGTACTGGTAATAGATCAGAACCTAAAAGGTATAGATTTCTCACTATCTAAGTGTTGCAATCCCATCTACGGCGATCCTATCTTTGGTTTCGTTACTGTGAATGGTGGAATAAAGATACATAGAGAAGACTGTCCGAATGCACCTGAATTGCGGAAACGTTTTGGCTATCGCATAGTAAAAGCAAAATGGAGTGGTAAAGGCGGGGCAAATTATAGCATAACATTACGCATTATAGGATACGATGACATAGGTATCGTAAACAACATTACTAATATTTTATCTAAAGAGGAGAAAGTTGTGATGCGTTCTATCAATATAGACTCACACGATGGTATATTCTCAGGAAATCTTGTCGTATTAATAGAAGACACTTCAAAACTGAATTCAATTATAAAGAAGTTGAAGAATATAAAGGGAATAAAGCAGATTATAAGACTATAAAGATTATAAAGGCTCAGTAGGAAACAAAGGGAGAAATTGAAAGCATCGCCTTATTGTTTTCACAATTCGAACAACAATCGCAGATTTTTAGGAGAGGTCTCTATGATGTTTAGAGATGTTCCATCTGACGTTATCTACTCTTATTTCAGATATCTGAAACGCTCGTCTTAGACGTCTATCACGTTTGTTTCAGATATCTCTCAGTTTCACGTTAGATATCATAACAAACTATAAACCTTATGATTCTATATTATAATACCAAGAAGATATTTGTTCAGATGAGAATTACGAAAGCCTTTACTCTGCATTATTTTGATTGAGATGTTGCTACAAGTTAATGAACAGTAACATATTGTTTAATGTTTTGTTTTATCATAGTAGAATTCATTACAAACATATCCTTTTCTAAATAGACTCCACACCCCTTCTATTAAGCTTATAAACTACAATCAACATACAGAACGATAAAATTAATTAGCTTAGAAAAACAAAGAGTGTCATAACTATGTTGGTTATGACACTCTTACATTTCTTTTCTTTCTCTCCTATTAGAAATTTATGTGGTACCACCAGGAATCGAACCGGGGACACAAGGATTTTCAGTCCTTTGCTCTACCAACTGAGCTATGGCACCATTAAGAAATTCAATATATATACTTCATTTCTGTTTTGCGAGTGCAAAGGTAGTACTTTTTTTTTATTACTGCAAATATTATGCTAAATATTTTAATACTTAACATTAATTTACAATATCCGGTAAGATAATATTCTCCATAATGAACGTCCACTTTATATATTGTGAAGGAACTAATTCCTCTAAGTTCTATAAATTTACAAGGGGCGAGTTCTGTTAGCAGAACTCACCCTTGTACACACAGAAACATTCCGATCGAAGATCAAGATTATGTATTCTACAAAGATAAAATAGAAAAAGCATCAATGAATAATGTCGTCCTTTTTATCTTTGAAAAATATAGCAATGCTACATTTCTAATCTCTCCTTTATAAGTTCTAACGAAACGTCTATTCTTATACCCAGCCTTGTGCTGTAAGTTGGAATTCATTTCCATCTCGCGCAATAAGAAATTCTCCCAATTTACTTTCTGTAACATAACCTATTTGATGAATATTTTTAAGCGATGTTATTTTTGCATGCTCACTAATAGGTATCGTAAAAAGAAGTTCATAATCTTCACCACCATTCAAAGCAGCAGTAGTAAGATTCATATTAAATTCTTCACAAGCAGCAGCTGTCTGATAATCGATAGGTATTTTATCTTCATAAATTCTACACCCTACATTACTTTCTTTACAAAGATGTTTTAAATCACTTGCAAGACCATCAGAGACATCTATCATTGAAGTTGGTCGAATATTTGCATTACGAAGTTGTTCTAGCACTTCACCTGGAGCTTCAGGTTTTAATTGGCGATCTATTAAATATTCTTTACCTGCAAAGTCTGGTTGGAAGTTTTCTATTATTGCACGTTCATTATTTAGAGCCTCAAGCTTTCCTCGGTCATTTTCCTTTTGTGCTTGCGTCAGCTTTTTGTTAAATTCTTCTACCTGTTGATAGTAAACTGTTTTCTCTCGCTCTAGTATTTGTAAGCCCATATAAGCTGCTCCGAGATCTCCTGAAACACATATTATGTCAGTAGGAGTAGCACCTTTTCTATATACAATATCTTCTTTTACACTTTCTCCAATACAAGTAATGTTAATGGACAATCCTGTATAAGAAGATGTAGTATCACCTCCTACAATATCTACATTCCATTTACTACAAGCTGTCTTCAGACCATCATAAAATTGATCTAAATCTGTTACATTAATACGCTTTCCCACACCTATAGATACTATTATCTGACATGGCTGCCCATTCATTGCAAATATATTTGTCATTGCAACCATAGCGCATTTATAAGCCAGATGTTTCATATCAATATAAGTAAGGTCGAATTGAATTCCTTCCATAAATAAGTGGGAAGAAACCAAGACTTCTTTATCTGAATAACGAAGAACAGCTGCATCGTCGCCTACCCCTTTAATAGTAGATGGGTTAGTTGGTTTTATATCTTTCGTTAGCCGCTCTATTAGTTTAAATTCGCCTAATTCCTTTATTTCCATATCAATATAGGTTCCTATTATTTAGGCTTGTCTTATTATCTCACGCATAATCTCAGTCATCAAAGGCTGTGCTTTATTAGCTGCCTCTTGAACCTCTTCATGGCTTACTTCTACGGGAGTATCAAATCCACCTAAGTCGGTAATAACACTTATACCAAACACCTTTATATTTGAATGTCGTGCGACTATAACTTCTGGAACAGTACTCATACCAACAGCATCGCCACCCAATATTCTATACATTTTATATTCTGCAGGGGTTTCAAATGTAGGCCCTTGTACACCAACATAAACTCCTGACCTTATTTTAATATTCTTTTCCTTTGCTATTTCTTTAGCTTTGTTTATTAGTTTATGGTCGTATGCTTCGTGCATATCTGGGAAACGAGGTCCAGTGGGGAAATTAGGCCCATGTAAAGGATGTTCAGGAAAGAAATTAATATGATCAGTTATAATCATTAAATCTCCTATCTTGAATTCTGGATTCATACCACCAGAAGCATTAGAAACAAACAACATTTCTATTCCTAGTTCATACATTACACGTATTGGAAAGGTTACTTCTTGCATATTATATCCTTCGTAATAATGGAAGCGACCTTTCATTGCCAGTATATCTTTGCCACCAAGTTTACCAAAAATTAAGCAACCTGCATGTCCTTCTACAGTAGAAACAGGGAAATTAGGTATATCTTGATAAGAGAACTCGTAGCTATCTGTTATCTCTGAAGCTAATTGTCCGAGACCTGTTCCGAGAATGATTGCGGTTTTCGGACTTGTCTGCATTCTTTCTTTTAGCCAAGATACTGTTTCTTGAATTTTTTTGTACATAGGATAATATTTTTTCATTGAATTTATCTTCTTCGTTAAGCATAAACTTAACTTGTATTGGCAATGCGTATATGTTTTCTCTTACATCATTGTTTAATCCCTCTAAGTTCAAAAGTCGTGCCTTGTCTTTCTCCGTTGTGATAATTATTTTTGGAGGTTCCATCATAGCAAAAGTATCATTAATAACAGCAATGTCTTTGGTATTAAAGGAATGGTGGTCAGGGAATATTAATGTTTTCATACGAGATGTATCTGCATATAAACCCATATCAACTTCTAATTGTCGTGGTAAAGCTATACCTGTAAGCAATAATATATTCTTATTATTTATATCTGCCAATAGAATTTCCTTCTCTTTTGCTACATCTTTAAACACTGGTATAAGATTGCAATACTCGAATGTTGTAAAGAATAGTTCTTGGAAAGGATATAGATTCATTGTTTTACTTAACACTCGATAATCTATAGGGTTTAATTCTTTAGGACATTTTGTTACTATCACAATATCTGCACGATTCTTACCCGAAAGAGGTTCACGCAAACGTCCAGCAGGCAACAACTTATCATAAATAATAAGTCGATGATAGTCTATTAACAGAATATTTATTCCTGGTTTTACATATCGATGCTGAAAAGCATCGTCAAGCAACACTACATCGGTATCTTGAGTTTGTTTGTCTTTTATTAGATGGTCTATACCATCACAACGTTTTTTATCTACAGCAACATAAATATTAGGGAATTTATGCTTCATCTGAAAAGGTTCATCTCCAATCATTTCGACAGGTGTATCAATGTTGGCAAGCACATAACCTTTACTCTTTCGCTTATAACCTCTAGATAGAACTGCAACTTGTGCTACATCTTTCAATAATCCTACAAGATATTCTACATGTGGAGTTTTCCCAGCACCACCAACAGTGATATTACCAACAGAAATAACTGGAACATCGAAGCTACGACTTTTCAACACACCGAGGTCAAAAAGTTCATTACGAATCATTACTCCTAAGCCATAAAGCCAACTTAAAGGTAACAACACTCTGTGTATCTTGATAAAATCGCCTTCCATTCTATTTGCAATATATGTGTTAATGGTTCTATTCCATCTTATTTACTAGTTTATATTAATAATATAAGGTAGTCGCGCCTGAATTGCCGATTGCTGGTTGATTGTGCGCAAGATAGAGAATGGCTGGTAGAATACTCCTAACGATGTATATAATTGTTCGTTAAGATAGTTATCTTGCACATTTTCTCCAAATATTTGGTCAAACCAATTAACTGGTGATGGATAACTAACCTTATAATAGTTATCTATTTTTGCTAATTGTGCAGCCTTCTTCACAGCCTTATCTAATCCACCGAGCTCATCTACCAACTTTATCTTTAATGCATCTTCACCTGTATAAACGTGTCCTTGAGCTATTGCTTCTACTTGGGCCATTGTAAGATTTCTGCCTTGCGCAACTCTATTCTTAAAGGTTGTGTAACCACGGTCTATATACACTTGTAACATTCGCATTTCGTCTGGAGTAAGAGGGCGCATTGTTGAACCAAAAGTTCCATTCTTATTAGTTTTCACTTCATCGAACTTAATACCTAACTTCTCTGATGCTAACCCACTAAAATCGGGGAACATTCCAAAGATACCTATTGAGCCTGTAATGGTTGTAGGTTCAGCAACTATCCAGTTTGCAGGAACCGACATATAATAACCTCCTGATGCAGCATAACCTCCCATACTAACAACAACTGGTTTTACCTTCTTTAGCTCCATTATTTGATGCCACATTTGTTCTGATGCAAAGGCTGAGCCTCCACCTGAATTTACTCTGATAACAACTGCTTTTACATCATCGTCGTCCATTAATTCTTTAAGATCATTACAAACATCTTTTCCTACAATGGAATGCTGATTAAAAGATGTATTCGAAACTGGACTATCAACAATATCTCCATACGCATAGTACACTGCCACTTCGCTACCACCTTTAGCAGGTTCTACCGCTTTTAAATCCGTAAGTGATATTTGGTGAATTTCGTCATCTGAATTAATACCTAACCGCTTCTTTACTTCGTTTCTTACTTGGTCTGTATAAAGAAGCTTGTCTATTAGTTTCATCTTCAGATAGCTGGTGGGATTAGCAAATGTTATTACACTATCTGCATATTCGTTGAGTTTTGCTATAGGAATATTCCTACTCTCGCTAACTCCTTTTAAAAGATATTTCCATATTCCATTTAGATATGTTGAGGTTTGCTGTCTGTCGGCATCGCTCATTTTTTCTTCTGTAAACATTTCTGTAGCACTCTTGTATGTACCAACCTTAGACACCTGCATTTTTACTCCAAACTTAGCTAACATATCTTTTAGATAGATACGTTGAGAGGATAAACCATGCCAATCTAACATTCCTTGTGGATTTAAATACACATCATTTGCAACCGAAGCTAAATAATAAGCGCTTTGTGTATAGCTATCGCCATAGGCTACAATCCATTTATGGCTCTTCTTAAAATCTATTAGGGCTTCTCTTATTTCTTGCAACGATGCATAAGAGTTTGGTGCAAAAGCTCCAGCTTCAATATAAATACCTTTTATGTTCTTATTGGTCTTTGCTTTCTCTATACCTGAAAGTACGTCCTCTAAGCTTACTCCGCTTGCAACGTTACCAATAAATTCTGCCATAACATTCTTATCTGAACGTTCGCTTAATGGCCCAGAAAGATTTATCACTAATACTGAATTATTCTCTATTTCGGTTGTACTTTCGCTCGACAGTACCATTCCAAAAATACACACGAAACCAAGAAGCAACGTTACTAACACAAAAAGGAATATGCCAACAAAGGTGGCGAAGACATTCTTAAAAAAGTCCTTCATAAAGGCAAATATTTTATACGTTTTGTTTTAAGTCTTGTTGGTGTCAATTGCTAATATCCACCATTTTAATACGATTTGTATGCAAAGATAAACATAAATAGCCAACATTCCAAATTTCAATATAATTCTTTGCTCGTAATAGTCCTTCTACAGATAAATTAGTCAAAGCTTTGTGCTATAATATTCTTTTTTATCCATTTCATTCGTTAAGCGCTCTACATATTTTGTTTGGTTGTTGTGTTGCTTATATTCTTTGTTATTAATGTTTATGGTGTAGGTACAACTAGATATAATAGAAAGAAAATAGCTCACGAACTATCTGTTCAAAATATTAGATATCTGAAACGATTATGACAGATATCTAAAACGTTTGTGACAGATATCTAAAACAAGCGTGATAGATATCTAATTTGTTCATAAATTGCTAATGGTTGGCTATCAGGGTAAGTTCCGCTGTTAAAATACTGTGAAAATATAGTCAAAGCTATCTACTATAAACACAAGAGGTTTCTCGTAAAAAAGTTCTAATTAGATTAAAAGCTGTATTGGAAACCTATAGAAGCAAACTCTCTCATCTGTAAATAGCCATAACGACCATCGTGTGTTACACCATCATCAAATCGAGGATAAATAAACAATTGTGCACCTATAAATCTATTAAATTGCAATCTTATCGTATTTTCCCATTCCACTTCAGTGCGTTTGTAGGTTGTATACGAATATAGACGTGTCTTCCAAGAAAGAGCCTCCATCAGCTGCCATACAAACTCAACAGATAGTTCCGAACCAAAATCGTGGCGTGCATGCCTACCTTTTTCTATACCTAATCGGTCTGCCAAACTTTTTATACGTGTATACTTTGTATTATAAGCCAATGGAGCCAGATGCACATTTCCCTTTAGCTTATGTTCTAACCAATCGATGGTATAATCCATACCCAACGACACATTTATATTTAAAGGGGCTAAAAAGTCTGAATACAGCAAAGGATCATTGGAACGGTAAGAGTGCGTAAATTGTGTATTACCCACAAACTGTACCGAATAATACCATTTCTTAGAGGCTTGTAAACCAAATTTAGAAGTAAGGCGTATAAGGTCTTCGGTTGTTTTAAAACTATGCAAAGTGTCCGATTTAGTACTTTGAATACCAAACTTCAGCTCTAACCGATTATCCCATTTCACCTTCTGCTTATTATTGTAATTCGCTTCGAATATTGCAGAAGATAACACCGAATAGTTGCTTTCTCCTCCTTTATACCAATTACCCGAAACATAGTTCTGCAACAATTGCAGCGAATAATCGCCCTTATAAGTCCAAAAGTCTGGCTTCTTAATAAGTACTTCGACAGGCGAGAAAGTAGACTCTACTGGCGTAGGCGCAACCTTATCTACTATCTCAACTTCACGTTGTATAGGCGTTTCAACTTCTACAGTGGTTGTTTGTTTTCCTCTAAGCTCATCGGCTGTGGTGCTTACTAACGATGGTGAATATAAATAGATATCTAAAAGTTGTTTGTTATAAGCATCATTTTCTTTTAAAGAGAATGCATTGTCTACTATATTTCTATAATAGGTAACAGGAAGAAACAATTGAGCAGAACGAAAAACATTGCCTTTATAATTTGCTCCTTGCCTATTAGCTTGAGAAAATATCTTATTCTCGGTTAAAGTCAATGAATCCATATAAGCATTAAGCACAACATCTAAAGTTGTATGATTTACTTTCTTTATAGAAGCTGTACTACCACTAATTTGCTTAGTAGAGGAAACACTTGTATTCACTTGTGCAGATACTGCCAAAGTGAAACACATAACAATTAAACAAGAGTAGATTTTATGCGCCATCGTTTTTTACTATAATTCTTTAGAAGAATAAACTATTCTAACAATGTAGCTGCACGAACACGACTGAGAGTCTCTGGTGTCATTTGTAAATAGCTGGCAATATAAACTAATGGTGCACGCAATATAACTTGCGGACTTAGTTTACACATTTTCTTATATCGGTCTTGTGCTGTTTCAAAACGAACCAGGTCGGCGTGAACTTGTGAGATTATTAAACTTTCTTCTAATATCTTTCTATAAAGTATTTGTATATTCACGTTGTGTAATGCTACTTGTTCTAATCGTAGTTTTGGCAGTGCATATACTGTAGTTGGTTCTATTGCTTCCACTTGCAACTTTGTAGCTTCTTCGCGGAAAAGGCTTTCAATGCACATAAAGACGGTTCGGTCTTCGCCTAAATGCTCTGTTATCTGCTTTCCATTCTTAAAATAGAACTGACGAACAAGTCCATGTTCAATGTAATAGATGTTTTCGCACACCTCGCCTTCTTTCAATATCATTTCGCCTTTAGCGAACTTCATTGGCACAAGAATACTCTCGAGCGTATCGAGTTCCTCGTGTGTCATTGTGCTGTACTTTCGGGCTAGCTCGCGTGCAATATCTCTGGTTTCAAAGGTTTCTTTCATTTTTATACTCCTTTATTGGTTTTAATCTAACTTTAATACGGCTAAGAATGCTTTTTGGGGCACTTGCACATTGCCCACTTGCTTCATACGCTTCTTGCCTTTCTTTTGTTTTTCTAACAGTTTACGCTTACGGCTGACATCGCCACCGTAGCATTTTGCAGTAACATCTTTCCGAACCTGTTTCACCGTTTCGCGTGCAACTATTTTTCCACCGATAGCTGCTTGTATTGCTATGTCGAATTGTTGGCGTGGTATCAGCTCTTTTAACTTTTCGCACATTCGTCTACCAAATGTTACGGCATTGCTTTCGTGCGTAAGGGTAGATAGAGCATCTACAGGTTCACCATTCAAAAGTATATCGAGTTTTGCTAGTTTAGATGGACGGAACGAATCTATATGATAATCAAAAGATGCATATCCTTTGGAAATGCTCTTTAACTTATCGTAGAAATCAATAACTATTTCGCCTAATGGAATCATAAATATCAGTTCCAAGCGGTTACCACTAACGTAGTTCTGACTTACCAATTCGCCGCGCTTATCAAGACAAAGCGTCATTATTGGTCCGATATATTCGCTCGATGTTATAATAGAGGCTTTTATATAGGGTTCTTCTATATGGTCTATCATTGTTGGGTCGGGCAAACCTGATGGATTGTGCACTTCCTTGCTTTCGCCTAACTTGTCGTACACCATATAGCTTACGTTGGGCACAGTGGTTATAACGTCCATGTTGAACTCACGGTCCAATCGTTCTTGTATTATCTCCATGTGCAACAAACCTAAGAAACCGCAGCGAAATCCAAAGCCTAATGCTTGCGAGCTTTCTGGAGAAAATGTTAGCGAGGCATCGTTTAGTTGTAGTTTCTCGAGCGATGCGCGCAGGTTTTCGTAATCGTTAGGGTCTATAGGATAAACACCAGCAAACACCATTGGTTTTACTAACTGGAATCCTTCTATGGCTTTATCGCACGGACTGCTCACGTGTGTTACAGTATCGCCCACTTTTACTTCGCGTGCATTTTTTATTCCCGATATAATGTATCCTACTTCGCCTGTTGTTAGTTCGTTCTTAGGCTTCATTTCCATTTTCAGAACTCCCACCTCATCGGCGTCGTATTCCATTCCTGTCTGCACAAACTTCACCTTGTCGCCTTTGCGAATAGTTCCATTTGTTACTTTGCATAAGGTTATAATGCCACGGAACGAATTAAAGATAGAATCGAATATAAGTGCTTGCAAAGGTGCTTTTGTGTCGCCTTTGGGAGCTGGTATACGCTCTACTATGGCTCGCAATATTTCTGGCACGCCTTCGCCAGTTTTTCCACTCGCCCTAATAATGTCGCTACGTTCGCAACCTATAAGGTCTACTATTTCGTCTTCCACCTCTTCGGGCATTGCGTTGGGCATATCAATCTTGTTGATTACTGGTATAATCTCAAGATTATTGTCAATTGCCATATACAAATTTGATATGGTTTGTGCCTGAACACCTTGCGTAGAGTCTACTATGAGCAGTGCACCCTCGCATGCAGCAATACTTCTCGACACTTCGTAAGAAAAGTCCACGTGTCCCGGAGTATCTATAAGGTTTAAAACATATTTCTGTCCGTCTTGTTCATACTCCATCTGTATAGCATGGCTCTTAATGGTTATACCGCGTTCGCGCTCTAAATCCATATCGTCAAGCATCTGCCCTTCTGTTACTTTGATAGTTTTGGTGTATTCTAACAAACGGTCGGCAAGTGTAGACTTACCGTGGTCTATATGTGCTATAATGCAGAAATTTCTTATCTGATTCATTAAGATTGTTGTCTTTTGGTATGCAAATTTAAGAATAAAAGCGAGAAATACAAAAGAACCAATCATAAAATTGCTCAAAAACACCTACCTTTGCACACGTTAATACATATATCACAACAGAATTATGAAGTTTATTAAGATGCTTTTCATTGTTATTGGCTGCACTTCGCTTATGTGTTGCCAAGACAGTTTAGAAGATAAGGCTGCAAAAGAGTGTAAAGAATATACAAAAAAGTATTGCCCTACTCCTATGGTTAATAACACACGAATGGACAGTATGACATACGAACCGCAAACTCGCACCATTCACTACTATTATTCTATCTACAACGAGGGCGATAACAAAGCTAATGTTGAGGCTAACAAACAATTACTGCAACAAATTCTACTCAATGGTATTAAAACCGATACGGCATCGAAACTTTACAAAGAAGCTGGCTTTAATTTCCGTTTTACTTACCGTTCTGGTAAAAATCCTAAAACTATATTGTTAGACGAGACTTATAAAAAAGGTCAATACTAAGCCATAGCTAACAGTACTACTAACGCCCTTGTTCCTTTGCAAAACAAGGGCGCTACCGTTAATGCCAATATTGAGACTTACGGGTGTGGTTGTCCGCCACCGCCTTCGGGTTTCTTTGGGTCGGCTTCTTTTTCTTTGCCTTTCCATTCGTTCCACTCAATGTCTACGTCCGATAAACCTCGGGTAGACACCCTGCCCTTGCCTGCTCCACGATATCGGGTTTCGGGAATAAAGCGCACACGAACGCCACTAATTTGGTTCGCCGATACTTCTTTCTCCGTTGCCACACCGTTCTTGTTTGTAACAGCCGTAAAGTAGAACGAACCTACACCGTCCAGCTTCACCGAACGACCTTGTGCCATAAAATCGCCCATCACACCGCCCAATGCCGTCAGCACTGCACGCACATCGGCAGGACTTACCGTCGATTCTGCTGCCAGACGTTTTGCCACTTGCTCGGTTGTTGCCGGACTCGATACTAAAACGGCTTTAGGATACCATTTGCCGTTCACTTTCATTTTGGTTTTCTTATAAAAAGCCATAATAAAAATTTGTTAAGCCGAAAGCCCCAATTGTTAATATCAACGAAATGTACTGCCGTGCCCCACGGGTCCTACTGCCGTGCCCCACGGGTCCTACACCCGTGCCTTACGAGTCCTACACCCGTCAGAATATAAAATTGTAGCCCTTCGGCTGAGTTATATAAATTGTTTGTTTATACTCGCATTCGAGATTCTCTCCAACACGAGTTTTTATTTGGTTTTATCCAGTGTATGTTTGCGGACAGGCACACAATAATTTGTAGTTATTCGGTGCGGACGGGCGCGATGAATCGGTCCCTACGCCTACGGAATACACGCTGCGGATTGTCCTCGTACACCAACGTTTACCCACGTGCACCCATTGTGATATGTGGTTGCATTTATACAATTCGGTGTGAACGGGCGCGATGAATCGGTCCCCTACGCCTACGGAATGTACTCTGCGACTGTTTATGCGCAATCAATGTTTATTCCACGTACACCAACGTTTACGCCACGTACACCCACTGTGATGCGTGATTGCATTTATATAATTCGTGCGGACGGGCGCGATAAATCGGCCCCTACACCTACGGAATGTATGCTGCGGATTGTCCACGCACACCAATGTTTATCCACGTACACCCACATTTACACCACGTGCATCCACTGTAGGGGCCGATTTATCGTGCCCGCATATCACGGAATGTACGGTGTGGATAACCGTGTACAACCAATGTTTATCCTCGTACGTCCATTGTGATGCGTGATTGCATTTATATAATTCGTGCGGACGGGCGCGATAAATCGGTCCCCTACGCCTACGGAATGTACGCTGCGGATTGTTTATGTACAATCAATGTTTACACCACGAACACGTAATATTTACCCACGTACACCAACGTTTACCCACGTACACCCACTGTAGGGAGCCGATTTATCGTGCCCGCATATTACGGAATACACGGTGTGGGTATTTCTTTGTTTCATTTGTTTTGTTTTTCCTTTGTGCCATAGTATACCTGTGTGCACTCATGATATTCTTATTTTAGAAGTGTGGCACCGACTCACGTCGCCACCACACTGAATTAAAATAGATTAACTGAAACTATTTGTATGTCTAAATACAGGCGTGCCGCCTGTAAATAAATCAAATCAATCAAATGAAACAATCTATTCTGAGACTGGGCGTACCGCCTTTCCGAACGAACGGTTGTCGCCGTTGTACTGAGGGTACACGAAGCTCCGTTGGAAGTACAGGTAGCAATTGTTGTACAAGTAGAGCGGAGCTGCCGACAAATAGAAACCGCTGTCTCCAACGAAGCCCAACGAACCATCCATGCCGCTGCGAAAACCCGAAGCAGGAAAGAAGATTGTTGCATTCTTACTACTATTTGTATAGAAGTTATGACCGTAGGCTGCGGAGAACTTGTACCAAGAGTCGGCTGTGCCGTTAGCGTTGATATTGGCAGCTGTACCTTGATACTGACCATCGCTGGTGAAACCAGTAAAGGCATTACTTGCAGGCATCTTGAAACCAACAGGACAAGGATCGTAAACAGTTTTAATTACGGCATCGTCGTTGTAACCAATAGAGGTGTTATTTGCAGACCAAAGGTTGTAATAAGAATAACCGGCAGGAGGATTGTTATACCAAGAGCTACCGGCAGTATAGAAGTCTTGTGGGTTCTGTATACCATTGGCAATGGACATATTGTCGCCAGCATTCTTATTGATAGAACCTTGAGGAAGCTGAGTTTCGTCCATACCGGGGAAAGCATCTTTACGTCCGTACTGGTAATGGGTACAAATACCTTCCTCCTTACCACCTGGGTTTTGAGTGATATTGATGACAGTAACTTGCTTTACTCCACCGTTAGCAATGGCTTGTTCTACCTTGACCTTTACAGTGCGAGGTTTATCGTAAGTAGAACCACTCCAAACTGTAGGCTTCCAACCGAGATTTTCTTTGGTGAAGTTGTAGATTTTACCTTGATAGTTAGTAACAGCTATGGTACTAAGAGCGTCTTTAGGAGCGAACCACAAGTGCCAAGACCAAACAGCGACACCCTTAGTAACAGCGATAACAGCGTTACCTCTCTTAATGTCACTTTGCTTAACTTCGAAGTCTAAGTAAGCATCGCCGTTTGCATCGTGAGCTATTGGAGAGGTTGGTAAGTGGACAAGGTCTTTCTCGTCAGCCCAAACTATCTTCGCAGCATTGATACCTGCATTGGCTGCATTACTTTTTTCAATCCAAGGATTGGTTATATCGTGTTCTAAGTAATCTTTGAAGTTATGTAATATCACATCAGCACTGCCATACATTGTAGGAGGTGCAGAACTGATATAGGAACTACTGTTTGTTGCACCATTCTTTATTGCATTACCATAGACAAGCGGTATGCGATAATGACCGGGAGCAGAAATTAGGTAAGAGTTGGCTGTATTGCGCGCTGTTACGTTTCCATTATGGTCGTGTAAAGAAAGGTCGTAAGGGGCAGAAGCAGAGCCTACGGTAGGCGCATTCTTAAGTCCTTCGTTGCGAAGCTTTAAAAGGTCGGTTATGTCTTTAGTAAGTGTTGCAGTACCTGTCTCGGCAGCTGTACCACCGTTGCCACTTTCTTTGCTAAGGGCTGTCATCCAGGCTGGCTTGTTGGGTGTGTAAGTTGTACCACCATCAACACTGTAACCAACAACTTTCCAAGCTATAGCCTGTTGAGTACCATCAGGAGCTTGGCGATAACTAGTTATTCCATAAGCCTGTGATGTTGTTTCGTCGTAGTTGGCTGCACGGCTTGGTTCGGTTGGAGTAAGCACATACTGCCAAGTAGAGTTTGTTTCGCTCAACTTATATGTACGTGTTGTTCCTGCTTTCCATTCACCCTTCAATGTTGCCGTGATTTCAGTGTTATCTGTGAAGTGTACGTATGCAGTTACACCATTACCCGTAAGCACCTGTGGAATCATATAGAAGGTGAAGTTATCACCCGTGTTGCCCATGATGGTAACGTTAGGGTTGGAACTGGTGTTTACGCTTAAGCCCGAAAGAGTGGCTGTACCACGTGTAGCACCCGTGTTATCCCAGGTTGCACCTGTACCATTAAACTCGTTTGAGAGCTTGTACTTGCTCTTCATAATGGCATTACGAATCTCAACCTTGTCAATGGTTTTGTTCCATGAGAGATTTTGACCCACAGCAAAGCGAATTGCTGTAAGGGCGTGGCGGAAGTCGAGGCTGGTAGTGGGTTGCACACCTTGTGTAGCGTAGTTTACTTTGCCTGTGCAAGCCGTCATAAAGTCTTTTTGGTCGCTAACATTGGGTTCTACCGTGAAGTCTACACTGGGGGCATTGTCGGCAGATGCCATATCGTTAATGGTAAGTTTTGAATAGCTATCTTTAGAAGGATAAACAGCAAAGAAGCGTGCCCAAGGCTGAGCAATAGACCAACGTATAGGGGTATAGAGTTCGCCGTTTTGCTTTGTTTTTACAGCTTTAAACCATTCGGGAGTAGAGAGAATGCTGTTTTCGGCTACACCACGAATACCAGTAGACGAGAAGTCGCCACTGATGGCTGTTGCTATATTGGCACGTGTGTGGGCGTCTGCCTTTATTGGGTTCACGCCCTCGACAGTGGTTTCAATTAAACAAACGTCTATGTTGCGATTGCTGTGTGCTGCGAGTTTGTGTCCGGAAAGGTCGGCAGTGGTAATGCCGTTGGCAATGGCTCCGCGTGTCATTTCCAGTCCACGATTTACGGCTTGTTCCTGCACATCGTTTATGCTGAAACGCACAAGGGCGTCGCCGTCGTTTCCTTGATTGGGGTTTATATCATCGTCGGCACACGATGTTACCGATAGCGCAATTCCACCCACCAAGAGTGAAGAGAGCGCATAATGGAAAATACTTTTCTTCGTCATGTTGTTTTCCTTTTTTAATCTTTTGTTAGTTACTTGTTTTGTTTGTCTTTCTGGGGACGATTCGTCGTACCCTCGTGTCCACGAAACATTTATTTATCAGGGTGCGATTAATTAGCACCTAACGCCTACGGAATGTTTTCGGCGTGTAAATAAGAGTGTTCGTGGGAGCTACTTAGTTTGCTTAACCCTCCAAGTCGTCGTCAGGGTTATTATCGTCTGATGTAGGTGGAACCACGTTAATTGTTCCTGGCGTCTGACTTCCTGAACCACCACCACCTGGGCGCACTTGTGGACTTTCTGCTAATAAGTGGCTTTCTCCGTCGATACTAAGTATCGATACATCGGGCTGTAGATAGTCCTTTCTTTTTTTGTTTTCTTTCATAATCTCATTCTTTTATGCAATTATTATATTTAAAAGGGTATGAGGCTATACGGTGGCATAAACCTCATAGATGTTTATTATGTTTTTACGAGATAAAATTGTACTTATTTCTCTCTTGAGTTGTAAACAGCAGGGCACAAAAAAAGAACAAAGGAAACTCCTGCGAGTCCTTTGTTTACTATGGTTTGCACGGCACGCTTCGCGCGCGCGTACGAAAAAGTGTAAGGTTTTGTTTACGCCTGCATTACTAGAGAGAGAGAGAGAGAGAGAGAGAGAGAGAGAGAGAGA
>NZ_GL982513.1:1113011-1139260 GCF_000220255.1 Prevotella pallens ATCC 700821 | reverse complement strand
AATAATATCTAAAAACTACAAACAATATGAGAAAAAATAATAAATATTGTGCATTCTCTCACCATAACTAGTTAGTATTGTTTTAAACACGTGGGTGCAATTTACATAATTTGGTGCGAACGGGCACGATGAATCGGTCCCCTACGCCTACGGAATGTGCGCTGCTATTGTTTATGTACAACCAATGTGTATCCTCGTACGCCCATTATGATATGTGGTTGCATTTATACAATTCGGCATGAAACGGGCGCGATGAATCGGCCCCTACGCCTACGGAATGTATGCTGCAATTGTTTATGTACAATCAATGTTTACACCACGAACACGTAATATTTACCCACGTGCACCCACTGTAGGGAGCCGATTTATCGTGCCCGCATATCACGGAACACACGCTGTGGATTGTCCACGCACACCAATGTTTATTTGCGAATGCCCTATATACTAAAGTGTGGCTCTCATGCAATTTGCACTAATAAGATGTGGTGGTATTATGTTTCTTGAATGTGGCAGCAAAGTTTACTTTCAGCACATTGCTTTCGCGCAAACTCTGCTTAATATTGTTTATCATTCCCATTGGTGTGTTCTTGTCGGCACGCACGCTGGCACTCATTTGCTTTCTATCGACTGCCGACATAGTTTGTCGTTCTTTTGCAAGATAGCCTTTTATATCCTTCAAATCAACAATCTTGTCGTTCAGCTGCACACACATACTATCGCCTATAGCATTGCCAGTAGCATTGGTGGGTATACCTATATATATATAAGATATGGCAGACTTCTTTACCAGCTTTGTTAGCTCAGTTCCCTGCGGTACCTGATATTTCACTTTGACGGTGGTTTTACGCATGTGGGTAACAAGCATAAAGAAGAACAAGATGGTGAAAATAAGGTCGGGCAACGAAGCTGTGTTCAGTTCTGGAATATCGTGTTTACGACGTCGATAGATGCTCATTGGTTGCCTCCTTTCTGTGTTTTTGCATTCTCTGTAGTATAAACCTCTGATATGCGTTGCGGTATTTCGTCGGCAATCTGTTCCTGCTGTTCGGCAGAACAAAGTTGATAGAGTTTGCCATACAGCTGTTCGGCTCGCTTATTGCGCAAATCGTTATAGGCTGCAACTATTTCGTTCTGAAGTGAGAAGTAAGTATTATACGAAGCATGTGAATCTGCCTGAAGCTGAATAATGTGCTCTTTACCCTTAGGTGCAACAAAGTTGGCTACAGTTTTCCTTACAGTAGCCAATGCAATAGGCTTATTGTTTAGCAGCAACTTGTTGTTATCAAGTATCTGAAAGCGCAACACCAGTCGTTCGTCTACCATAGATTGGGTTTCTTTCTGTTGCTTCTCTATCGGTGGAAGCGTGCGTTCCAATCCCTCGTCTACCTCCATTGATGTAGTAACCAAGAATAGTATGAGCAACATAAACGATATGTCGGCTGTAGAAGAGGTGTTTAAGCCTGGAACTTTTCGTTTAGCACGTTTAAACATTGGCGTTTTTATTTTTCTTTCTATAATAACGTGTCGCACCAAAAGCTGTTACAGCTATTGCAACAAGAAGCAACACTATTGATGATGTAACAAACATATCGGAAACCTTCAACCAGAATGTATCGGTATAGTTTGCACCATTTATAAGCATAGGACGAGAAGAACCGAAGACAAACGACAACACAAGGCACAAAAGTGTTGTGCCAAACACGGCTATGGATATTTTGTAAGTAGGAATACCATTCACCACACGCTGCTTAACAGACATTGTTCGTGCAGTACGAATTAACGACACGACCATTGTGAGAACTGCCAACCCGAAGAGAATCCACATAAATATAAGAAGCACATCAGTAAACAATGGAGCATTGAAAGAAGGGTCGCCAGCAAATGGAGTATAGAAGCCTACCGAGAAGAACAGCACGAACACAAGTGCAATAACGCCTATTAAGACGTACAGAATGCGTTGCGATATTCGTTCTTCTGCCCATTTAGAAAGTTTATTTCTCACGTTCATAGTCTATCGTTTCAGTTTATACACAACAATGGCATCTAACAACGATATGGCAGACTCTTCCATCTGAGCCGTAAGGTGTTCTATCTTAGAAAGTATGTAGTTGTAGAATATCTGTAGAACCAAAGCTACAATAATACCAAAGATGGTGGTTATAAGTGCCACTTTCATTCCCGAAGCTACAATGGTAGGACTAATATCGCCTGCAATTTGTATTTGGTCGAAAGCCATTACCATTCCAATTACCGTACCAAGGAAACCTAACGATGGTGCCATTGCTATAAAGAGTGTTACCCACGAACAACCTTTCTCTAAATTAGCACTCTGCACACTGCCGTATGAAGCTACGCTACGTTCTATATCCTCGATAGAACTATCTATACGCAACAAACCTTGATAGCAGATAGAAGCTACGGGACCACGCGTGTTTCGGCTAAGTTCTTTTGCTTGTTCTATATCGTTAGCAACAATCAGGTCGGTTAGTTTCCCCATAAAACGCTTGGCATCAATCTCCGAAAGACTTAGATAGATAATGCGCTCTATGCAAAAAGCTAAACCTAAAACCAAAGCCAAAGCCACAAGCGACATAAAGCCTGCATTACCATCAATAAACTTTTGCTTAAGCATTTGGTGAAACCCCATATTGTCTGCAGATGGCTTTTGTGTTTCAGTAGCCCCTGCATCTGCTTCAAGTTCATCGAGTGCATCGCTATTCTGTGCATCTTTGCTTACTGTGGCTGCTACATTTGTTTGCTGTTGAGTGGTGGTTTTGTTTTGTGCAACGCTACCCAACGGACAAGCTAACAGGGTGGTTGCGAAGATTGCAAAACAAGCAATTACTTTTTTCATATTGTTATTTGTTTCTAATGTTCTATACTATTAAATGTTGAATGAGCCTAATTGGTACATTTTCTCATAATATTTAACCTACACTATGACTCTTATTATATTGGCGAGCCAAAAATACTAATTTTATGAATAATCACCAAACTATAGGCAGAATATATTTCAGAATGACGTATTAGCCGAACAAATGCGTTGAAAAACTTAGTACATTTATTGTTGTCTATTTTTATGATAAGCTAACATTCCGTGAATAGGCGACTGTTCTACCTTATTTACCACAAAGCCGTATTTTGCTGCTGCTACTTCGAATGCATTGCGAAAATAGTAGGCTATGCTACCTATAGCCGACACTTCTTTAACACCGTAACGAGCATACTTGCACACATTGTGCTTAAAAAAGCTGTCGAAATTATGCTGCACCAAGCTTGCTAATTCTGGCAAATCTAAATGTTTATAGACGAACTTTGAGGTAGAAGCGAGAAACCTATTGGCTAAAGGCTTACGATAAACCTTTTCTATTATTTCTGCATAGGTAATATTCTCTTCATTAAGATATAATTCCCGAATATGTGTAGGCAGGTCGCCTTTAAATATACCGTTTATAAAAAGCTTTCCTAATGCTGCTCCGCTACCCTCATCGCCTAAGATGTAACCTAATGGCGGAACATTCTCTACCATTTTTTCGCCATCGTAGAAACAGCTGTTCGACCCTGTTCCCAATATACAAGCTATGCCTGGCTTACTGCCACACAACGCCCGAGCAGCACCAAGCAAATCGCCAGCCACCTCAATGTTGGCTTCTGCAAAGATACCAGACAAGCAACCTTGCATTTTGGGCAATACGCTTTCGGTACAACCCGCACCATAGAATGCAACATACTTAATTAGGTTTGCAGCCTCAACATTATCTAAAATAGATGCTAATAGAGGTAATACCTCGTTTCTCAATATAAGTTCTATTTCGATATCCGATTGATGAAAAGGATTTATTCCCTGCGTTGAAACCACTCTACTGTTACCATTGTTACCAGTATATACAATCCAATCCGTTTTTGTGCTACCGCTATCTGCTATCAATATCATACGTTTCGTTTTGGTTGCAAAAGTACAAAAAACTTCACTATTAAGCACTCCTACAGTATTATAAAGTCTTAATTAATATCTACTGAAGCTATGCTTTTTTGAGCAAGAATATAAACTGTTATATAGGAAACAAACAAGAATATTATAAGTATTGCCTCTGTTTAGATAGCAAGCAAAGAGAACATCTCAAATGTTTAGAGAAATTGGTTAAATATAGTAACGCTTGTTTTAGATATCTATCACGATCGTTACAGATATCTATCGCATTCGTCTCAGATATCTGTAAGTTGCAAATTAGATATCACAAAAAACAACACGCTTTATGAGGCTGTATAACAATACCTAAAACATATTTTCGTTAGTATACACTAATAAGTTAGGCAGATGGTTTGCATATTCACCTTATTATATATACCTTTGCATCAGTAAATGGCTTAACAAGCCCTCTTTCCATACATTCTTTACATTACATATTGCGTCTTAAATGAGTAATAAAAATATTTACATTGCAGGACCGTGCGTCATAGAGAGCCAAGAACTCTTAAACACCGTAGCCGAGGAACTAGTACGCCTGAACAAAAAATATGGTATCGACATAATATTCAAAGCCAGTTTCGATAAGGCAAATCGCACCAGCCTAAAATCTTTCCGCGGTCCAGGTATAACGAAAGGACTTGCAATGTTGCAAGAAATAAAAAATAAATACGGTTTACGACTACTCACCGACATCCATGAAAGCAATCAAGCAGAAGCTGTTGGCAAAGTAGTAGACGTCATTCAGATACCTGCTTTTTTATGTAGACAAACCGACTTACTTGTTGCAGCCGCTAAAACAGGAAAAATTGTGAATATTAAGAAAGCACAATTCCTAAGCGGAAGAGATATGAAATATCCAGTAGAGAAATGCGTAGACAGCGGAGCAAAAGAAGTATGGCTTACAGAACGTGGCAATAGCTTTGGCTACAACAATTTGGTTGTAGACTTTCGGAATATTCCAGATATGCAAGAATTTAGCGAAACAGTTATTATGGACTGTACACACAGCGTTCAACGTCCAAGTGCAGGCAACGGAAAAACTGTGGGCGATCGTAAATTTGTGCCTTCAATGGCATTAGCAGCCAAAGCTTTTGGAGCAAATGGATACTTCTTCGAAGTGCACCCCACCCCAGACCAAGGACTAAGCGATGCTGCAAATATGTTGGAATTAACGAAATTAGATAACCTAATCGGACAACTACAATAAAGCAAGGAAAGAATAATCAAGATGAAAAACGTTAGAGATTACGCTATACAGTGCATAAAGGACGAGGCAAATGCAACCCTCGCACTGATAAAACAATTAGATGAAAACTTTGACAAAGCAGTAGATTTAATGTATCATTGCAAAGGAAAAGTGATTGTTACAGGAGTAGGGAAAAGCGGAAATATTGGTGCTAAAATAGCAGCAACATTATCATCTACAGGAACTCCCGCTTTCTTTGCAAATCCATTAGACGTTTTCCATGGTGATTTAGGATCTATGACAAAGGACGATGTTGTTTTAGCACTATCTAATTCAGGTCAGACCGACGAACTTCTACGCTTCATTCCAATGGTATTGCACATGAATATTCCTATTATTGGTATGAGCGCTAACCCAAATTCATTATTGGCAAAATATGCAACGACACACATAAAGGTATGGGTCGAGAAGGAGGCATGCCCACTAAATCTTGCTCCGACAAGCTCCACTACAGCCGCTTTGGTTATGGGCGATGCGCTTGCAATTGCCCTAATGGAAGTCAGAAAATTTCGTCCGAAAGATTTTGCACAGTTCCACCCAGGCGGAGAATTAGGCAAACGCTTGCTTACAACAGCTCAAGACGTTATGCGTTCAGAGGATTTACCCATCATTCCAAAAGAAATGCACTTAGGAGAAGCCATCATTCACGTTAGCAACGGTAAGTTAGGCTTAGGCGTTTCTGTGGAGAATAATAAGGTTATCGGACTAATTACCGATGGCGATATACGTCGTGCGATGGAGAAATGGCAAGCAAAATTCTTTGATCAAACAGTAGAAGACATAATGACAAGAACACCAAAGATGGTTCTCCCGAATACAAAAATAACCGAAATACAAAGCATTATGCACAAATATAAAATACACACAGTATTGGTTTGCAATAAGGAACGAAAACTATTAGGTGTTGTTGATCATTACAGTTGTATGCTTTAACTATCGTAGTAGTTAAACAAAGAAGAACACAATACATTGTAATAAATATAACTGATAAGAGAAAATACAATAACGAATACGTGAAGAAAATAGAGAGAACCCCACTTCTAGTTACTATCTTACTATTATGGTTTACTTTTGTCGAACAACCCATAATAGCAGTTTCTACTATACAGACACAACCTTCTCAAAGAATAAGTTCCGACTCTTCAATAGTCCAACAACTTAAAACGAAAGGAATACAATTCAGTAACAACAATTCAGTAACACTGTTGACAACTGGACAAGAGAAGTTCGACGACCTATTTAAAGCCATAGATCAGGCACGTTCAAGCATACATTTAGAGTATTTCAACTTCAGAAACGACTCTATAAATAAAGAACTTATTAACCATTTAGCAAGAAAAGCAAAAGAAGGAGTAGAAGTTAGAGCTATATTCGATGGATTTGGTAATGCCAGTAATAACCGACCAATGCGTAAAAAGCATTTAAGAGAAATCAGGGAAAAAGGCATTGAGATATATGAATTCAAACCAATAGCCTTTCCATGGATACACGATATATTTAACAGAGATCATCGCAAGATTGCTGTTATTGATGGAAAAATTGGTTATACAGGTGGAATGAATGTAGCTGACTATTATATAAAAGGTACAAAAGTAGTTGGAGAATGGCACGATATGCACTGTAGAATAGAAGGAGATGCCGTAAACACATTGCAGAAGATATTTCTACAAATGTGGCAAAAAGTGTCTGGTCAGAATATTCATGGAGCCAAGTATTATCGTGGAATAAGCAACGCAGAATATATAAAAGGTTTAAAAGCAGACACTTGTAAATCGGCAGGCCATCAAATGGTAGGCATACTCAACCGTGAGCCACACATAACGAAAGATATAATTCGTTTCTTTTACGAAAAAGCAATCAACGATGCAAAAGACAGCATAAAAATTATTAATCCGTATTTTACACTCAGTCCGAAGTTAAGAGCAGCTTTAAAGAATGCTGCTAAACGTGGAGTAAAAGTAGAAATAATGCTAAGTGTCAAAAGCGATATACCACTAACACCTGATTGTGGCTACTACAACGCACATAAACTTATGAAAGATGGTTGTACCATTTGGCTGTTCGAACCGGGATTTCATCATACAAAAATTATACTCGTAGACGGGAAGTTCTGTACAATAGGTTCGGCAAATCTAAATGCTAGAAGTTTAAGATGGGATAGAGAGGTTAATGCTGTAATCGTAGATAAAGAAGTTACAAAAGAATTAGATACTATTTTTGAAAGTCAAAAGAAGAGGTGCTTTAAACTAACAGAAAAGAAATGGAATGAATGGAGAACTCCTTGGCAAAAGCTAAAAGGGAAGTTAGGCTTTCTACTATCACCATTCTTATAGTCTTGAGAGCCTAAATTTTATTTATATCTACATATCCATGCATAACAGCATAGATTGTTAATGCAGAAACACTCTTCATACCAAGTTTCTCCATAATATTTTTTCGATGTGTAATAACTGTGGTCAAACTAATATTGAGTTTGAGTGCTATCTCCTTATTAATATACCCTTGCACTACCAAAGAAAGAACTTCTATCTCTCTATTACTTAATATCTTGTTCTTTAAAGCTTGTGGTAATTCTGGTAAGTTCTTACCTCCAGCATGTCCATATTGCTCCACCATAAGCAGATTACGCACTAGCTCTTCTTCATCTACACTTACACATATACAGTGAAAACCAGACAACTGAGAATTAGAGTCTTTTGAAACAGTTAATAGAATTGTTTTCTGCTTACGCTCAGTAAAGAATATTCTGTTCTCCAAGACAATAGTTTGTGCAACAAAATAATGAAAGAACGAATCTGGATTAGCTGTATAGAAATCATCAAAAGAAGAAAAAGTTTCTACTTCCATTATAGGAAGTACGTTTTGTAGAATATTCTTCAATCCTAATACAGCTAGTGTGTTAGGATCAATAACAGCAATACGTGGACGTCCACCCATCATTCTTTTCATATCCATAAGAGAACTGTTTTATTTTAAATTATGGCGAGTTAATGTTACTTGTGATATAAAAACAACATTTACTACAGATTTACAGTACCTATATCTACCAAATTATTTACAATGGCATATATAGTGAGACCTGCTGGAGAATGTATCTGCAATTTACGCGCAATATTCCTACGATGCGTAATCACAGTATTTGTTGAAATACACAAATGATTGGCTATCTCTTTGTTTGTCATTCCTTGAACTACACAAATAATCACATCTTTCTCACGATCGCTTAGGGTTTCGCCCATATCTGGTTGTTTGCTAAGCATACTAGATATTTTCACAGAAACATCATTCTGTTTACTCTTCATCTCCAGATGACGAATAGCAGGTATAAATATTTCATCTTCAACATTTGCATGTTGGTCGAGCCAATCCTCACAACGGTAGATATCATATAATGTTGCTGTAAGCTGACTGTTACGATGTGCATCAGATGGAAGATATTTAATTATGATATTCTTAAGTTCATGCAATTTTACATCTGTTTGCTTATGATGTTTAGAGAAGGTCTCTATATCGTAATTACTATTTGTTTGACCCGCTAATAATGAATCAACATAAGGGAAAACCGTTTTTTCTTCGTATTGCATGTGATTACGAATGTCGTGCGAATACTCATCATACAATTTTAGAATAAGTCGGGCTAAATTGTCATTCTCGTCTAATGAATCCACAAGCTTCTTACGAATGAATGGTAATTGGAAGTCTAAATAATAAGTATGAAAAGCCTTCAAATATTTCACTAAAGTAGGTATTGACAATCTATCGGCATCATCATAATCTTTATAACCATTCATTGTAAAATTCACGATAGACAGAAAAGTATAGGTATCAACATTCTGACTATCGCAGACTTCACGAACTGTTTTATCTCCAAAGCCCAAATTAATACCAAAACTGCCTAAGGCTTGAAGCAGGTCGTAATTATCGCTGATAAGAGATATCATCTTATCATCAGCTTCATACATTTTATGATTCTTCATTTAGGTCGTTTTTTATTCATTATCTTTTTGTATAAGATAAACTTGCTTTTAAAAGAAACGACAGATGTTCGTTGTCTTCTTATTGCAATATCTTTGCAAAGTAAGAACATTTCTGTGAGTTACACAATAGCTAAAAGTAGGTATTTCAAAATACCAAAAATTTAGTATTGCAGCAAACAAATAATGGTTGTATCTTTGCAAACAAATGGGTGCAGGGATAATTGCAACTCCCGTACAGTAAGAAATGTAACGAGTAACAAGATACAAACTTCGTTTTCTTTACTTTCCTGCTGCGAGACAGCAATTAGGAATCTGCACTCTTTTTATTTTGCAAAAGTACTAATAATTAAACAAATAGAATAAGAAATTTAAAGAAATCAGCTATTTACCTATACGAAAAGCAATCATTGAACTCTTTTTTGTCTACTTCTTTAATATTATCACTACTTATTTCTTAATAGAAAAGAGAGTTTTTATCTCATCTTACTGGATAGCTGTATCGGTTAAAATCGTACAATCCTTTATTCTGATTAGGCAAACGGTCGTATTCTACACTTATAGATAGTGAGTTTTGTTTATGTTTACCCCATTGGTAAGAAACGCCACCACCTATTCTATCCATAAACTTATACATAGGCATTCCATAAGCACTACTCATATAAGGGAGGAATCCACTACCCCAATACATAGGCGAGAGTTCCATTGCGTATCCATCAATAGCATAATTTCCAATTGCCCATGGAGCGAAGTTGCCAGAATTAAATGCTTTCTGAACAAAGAAATATGCACTCCAATGATCATTAAACCGATAATTAAACAACGCATTAACACCTGCTGTTGTATAATTAGAGCCACTATAGGTTACATTATTTATATAACCACCTATAGCCAATGTTGCCTTTGGCGATAAATCGGTTACATACATTAACGACACATCTTGTGTAAATCCTGCACTATGAGAATATCCACGTCCTAAGTTTGCAAATACAGATGCACTAAGATTTACATTCAAGCCTTTGTGCAAACGCCATAAATCAAATCCTTCACCATAATTCCAATAAGGATAGTAAACATCATTATTGTTTATAGTTCCACTATATTCATCGAAAGATTGTAGGTTTTGGGGCGTCTGGTGCTGATTGCGTTCTTCTGCTAACTGACGTGCGTATTCTTTCTCTTCCTCTGTTGCTTTCCTGGCTCCTTGCAAATGTGGAGATACTATAGGTGCAACAACTATCGTATCTATATTACTTTTAGAAATATCTTGTGCATATATTTCTAAACCAATGAATAATGCTATCGTTATGACAAATATCTTCTTCATACGTTGCAAAATTACTTTTTTGGCATTTAATTACCAAGAAAATTAAAAGTATTTAATCTTTTCTACCTATCTATTTAACAATATGTTCTCTTCTCATTATCAATGGAGGGTCTGTAGAAAAAGCAAATACGGTTGTAGAATGGAACTCTTTTTCTGGCGATATTGCCGTATTTATTTCTTTTTTATTGCCATCATAACCTTCACGAATGGGTTGAAACGAGATGCCTGTACTTAATTTCCCATAAGAGTTTATGTGTAAAGATGGTTCACATATATGAACTGTCATAACTCTCCCACTCTGTTCGTCAAAAAGAATTGCAGCTGGATTTTGTGTTTTAGATGGATGTCGTAATTGAAATGTGTGGTTATAGCCATTCTGGAAATTATTTATGCGCTCTCCCAACTCACGTGGCTGATTGAAGTCTAATGAGGTATAACGCATTTTCTTTTGCTTATGGACTAATTTCTGGTTCGCATTCAAAGCATTCGTTTTATATGAATCTATCCACAAATATTGCTTTAAGATAGAACGATTAGTATCGCCAGACAAATTGAAAACAATACCATTAGTAACTTGACAGTGTGTTGAAATAGTAGAACTTACATTATAATCAATATCAAGAGCATTCTGGTCGGATAGCGTATAGGTTACAGATACTCTTAATTTGCCTTTATGTTCACCATTAATAATATCGGTAATACAACAAAATGTTGCTGTCTGACTTTCAACATTTACTACCTCCCATACTTTATCTGCTGATACAAGGGGAGCATTTTCAGCATTATTTATGAGTGTAGCGCCAAGTGTTATGTCGTCTTTATAGTTAGATATGTGTGCATAGCCTTTTATCACTGGTTCCAATCTACCATTCCAATTACGTACTTCGAGTTTCATAACACGTGCACCATAGTTGCTTACTACGGCATTCATACCAGTGTTATTTCGTAATTCAAAAGTCTTTACTTCTTGGGCTAACAGCGCAAGAAAGAAAAAACAAGCTAGTAGTGTAGAAATTAGACGTTTCATATTTCTTAATTTTAGGTGTATCTACTTACATAGTTCTATCTTATACGATTGTTGCAAAAGTAGTCTTTTTTTTCGAAAGAGAGATTATTTAGAAGAGAATTCTTTTATTTCACCTTATTTTATATTCATTCAAGTTTAATTGCCTGAATTATCTCGCATCATTCTTTAAGCTATTTTTGTTAGCATCAATATCCAAAACGTTTTACTATTAAATATAGGTGTTGTAGAGGAGAATGAATAATTGATTATGCCTACGCTTTAAAAGTGCATTTTATTGATAATAGAAAATCTTTGCAAGTATCCTATGTCGTGCTATTGATGTCAGCAACACATTAAAGAAAGCCTGTGGATACCTTAATTATTGGCTCACATTTAACAAAACATCTCCGCCCATCTTATTTCTCTCCGTCTTTACATATTTTGTGGTACGCCAACCTTGTAATCTGCAGCTATAAATTGTGTATAGAAGAAGTTGATAATACGAGTTTACAATAATTCTCTCATAACATACCATCGTTTCTTATATATATGCGCAGCTTTTTATATATGTAATGAACATTGTTTCTAACGCCAAACAGCGTTTTACTTACACGTAAGTAAAGTTTTACTTACATGTAAATAAAGTTTTACTTACACGTAAATAATACTGTATAATCAGTATATCGTTGATACAAAGTACATCAGAGAATGTTCCCAATGCATTGTGTTCGCCAGATAATTAATAAGACAACAAAGAATAAAACATAATGGGCTGCAAGCTGGAAACGAAAAAACCTTTCTTTCGTCCTTCATTCTCTACACCTTAAAGAACACTTAAACCCAAATTGGTAATTAGATTCTAAACATATTTTGTTTTATTATAGAGCAGCCTGAAAAATGACCTATACGCCTCAAAGGAATATATCATTTTCTATAATAAAACGCTATTTTCAATCAATCATTGATGTAAAACTGCATTTTTTGAATAGTTTAAGCCTAAATATTTTGTAGATTCCAACCTTATTCTTAATTTTACACCGTAAAGAAATTACGCCTAAAAAATTTAATATACAAAATAAAAATGGTACAAGAAAAACAGATCATTGAATGTGTTCCTAACATTAGTGAGGGACGTAACAAAGCTATTATTAAACAAGTAACTGACGAAATTGAACGCGTTAAAGGTGTAAAACTACTCGACGTGGATCCAGGCGAAGCTACAAACCGCACTGTAATAACTTTTGTTGGGTCTCCTGACGCAGTATTAGAAGCTGCATTTCAATGTGTAAAGAAGGCTGCTCAGCTCATCGATATGCGCCAACATCACGGTGCTCACCCACGTATGGGTGCAACCGATGTTTGCCCATTAATTCCAGTTGCAGGTATCACACTCGAAGAATGTGCAAAGTTAGCACACAAGTTGGCAGAACGAATTGCTAACGAGCTTAAAGTACCTTGCTACTGTTACGAAGCTGCTGCAAGAACTCCAGAACGCCGTAACCTCGCTATTTGCCGTAAAGGAGAATATGAAGGTTTAGCAGAAAGAATGACGGTTGAAGCTGAAGCACCCGACTTTGGAGCTCGTGCATGGGACGAAGGCGTTGCACGTACAGGCTGTACAGCTGTGGGAGCTCGCGACTTCCTTATTGCTACAAACTTCAACC
The DNA here is from genome assembly GCF_000220255.1 of Prevotella pallens ATCC 700821. Classification (GTDB taxonomy): domain Bacteria; phylum Bacteroidota; class Bacteroidia; order Bacteroidales; family Bacteroidaceae; genus Prevotella; species Prevotella pallens. The sequence goes on along the minus strand of NZ_GL982513.1, from coordinate 1,126,073 downwards.
TAAATACCACTTCTACTCGCCGTGCAAATGCAATTGCATTCGACGTACGCGAAAAGGGACGCCCACAACGTGAAGGTGGTTCACCTGTTGGTAAACCAATGAAAGATGAGAATGGAAAAACCATTATGATTCCAGGTACGTTGAAAGGCACAAAGGCAATTGGTTGGTTCATCGACGAATATGGCATTGCACAAGTTTCAATGAATATTACCGACATAAACGTTACTCCATTACACGTTGCATTTGATGAAGTTTGTCGTTGCGCACAAAACCGTGGTATTCGTGTAACTGGTACAGAAATAGTTGGTTTGATACCAAAACGCACATTAATAGAAGCAGGTAAATACTTCCTGAAAAAACAAAATCGTTCTACAGGTATTCCTGAAGAAGATATTTTGCAGATTGCAATTAAGTCTATGGGATTGGACGATTTGAAAGAATTTAACCCACGCGAAAAGGTTATCGAATATCTCTTGGAAGACGAGAACAAAACCGCAAAACTTATAGACCTTACAGTGAAAGGCTTCGCTGACGAAACATCACGCGAATCACCAGCTCCTGGTGGTGGCACCATCTCTGCTTATATGGGAGCCTTAGGTGCTGCATTGGGTACAATGGTTGCCAACCTATCAAGCCATAAGGCTGGTTGGGACGCCCGTTGGGAAGAATTTAGCAACTGGGCTGACAAAGGACAGAAGATTCAGGCAGAATTAATGGTACTCGTAGACGAAGATACCGAAGCTTTCAACCGCATTATGGAGGCATTTGGTCTTCCTAAAAAGACAGACGAAGAGAAAGCAGCTCGTTCTGCTGCAATCCAAGCTGCAACTTTGTTCGCAACACAAGTACCTTTGCACACAATGCAAGCATCATTCAAAGTATTTGAACTCTGCAAAGCTATGGCAGAAGAAGGCAATCCAAACAGTGTTTCAGATGCAGGTGTAGGTGTACTCGCAGCTCGTGCAGCCGTATTAGGTGCAGGTTTGAACGTTAAGATCAATGCATCGGGATTGAAAGACCGTGAAGCTGCTGATAAGCTCGTAGGCGAGGCTAATGAGCTGATTAAGAAGGCTAATGAGCTTGAAACTGAAATAATGAAGATTGTAGAAGACAAATTATAAAAGATATAATAAAATGACTAAAGAACAATTTATAGCAGATATTCGTGCTGGCATACCTGAGACACTTCCAGAGCCTCAAATATACGACACATCTATTAACCACGCTCCAAAGCGCAAGGATATTCTTACAGCAGAGGAAAAGAAGCTTGCACTTCGCAATGCATTGCGCTATTTCCCAAAGAAATTCCACGCAACTCTGGCACCAGAATTTGCTAACGAGTTAGATACATACGGACGCATCTATATGTATCGTTTCCGCCCTACATACGAAATGTACGCTCGGCCTATTGACGAATATCCACACAAATCGCAACAGGCAGCTGCTATTATGATGATGATTCAGAACAACCTCGACAAGGCTGTAGCTCAACATCCTCACGAATTGATTACATACGGTGGTAATGGTGCTGTATTCCAAAACTGGGCACAATATCGTTTAGTTATGAAATACTTAAGCGAAATGACCGACGAGCAAACACTCGTTATGTATTCTGGTCATCCACTCGGTCTTTTCCCATCACACAAGAATGCACCACGTGTAGTTGTTACCAATGGTATGGTTATTCCTAATTACTCTAAACCTGACGATTGGGAACGCGACAACGCACTAGGCGTAAGTCAGTATGGTCAGATGACAGCTGGTTCATATATGTATATTGGTCCACAGGGCATTGTTCACGGAACAACAATTACAGTATTGAATGCTGCACGCAAAGTTGGTGGCGACAATATGAAGTTGTTTGTTACAGCTGGTCTTGGCGGTATGTCAGGTGCACAGCCTAAAGCCGGTAATATTGCAGGCGTTGTTAGCGTAACAGCAGAAATCAATCCGTTGGCTGCTCGCAAACGCCATGAGCAAGGCTGGGTAGATGAATTGCATGAAAACCTCGACGAGCTTATTCCTGCAATTCGCAAGGCTGTTGAAGAAAAGCGTGTGGTTTCAATGGCATACGTAGGCAACGTGGTAGACCTTTGGGAACGTTTGGCAGAAGAAAATATCCACGTAGACCTTGGTTCTGACCAGACTTCACTCCATAACCCTTGGGCTGGAGGCTACTATCCAGTAGGTGTTTCGTTGGAAGAAAGCAAACGTATGATGGCTGAAGAACCTGAATTATTCAAGAAGAAAGTACAAGAGTCTTTGCGCCGTCAAGTTGCTGCAATCAACAAACTTACTGCCAACGGTATGTACTTCTTCGATTACGGCAACGCTTTCCTATTGGAATCAAGCCGTGCAGGCGCTGATATTATGGGCGAGAACGGTAAATTCCGTTATCCTTCATACGTTCAAGACATCATGGGACCTATGTTCTTCGACTATGGTTTCGGTCCTTTCCGTTGGGTTTGCTCATCTGGCGACCCTAAAGACTTGGAAACAACCGACCGTATCGCAACAGAAGTTCTCGAAGAAATGCGCAAGACTGCAACTCCTGACATCATCGGACAATTGGACGACAATATCCACTGGATTAAGGAAGCAGGCAAGAACAAACTTGTTGTAGGTTCTCAGGCTCGTATCCTTTACGCTGACTCGGAAGGTCGTACAAAGATTGCCTTAGCATTCAACGAAGCTATCAAACGAGGTGAAATCAGCCGCCCAGTAGTTTTGGGTCGCGACCACCACGATGTATCAGGTACCGACTCTCCATTCCGCGAAACAAGCAACATCTACGATGGTTCGCAATTCTGTGCCGATATGGCTGTTCACAACGTTATCGGCGACTCTTTCCGTGGCGCAACATGGGTTTCAATTCATAATGGTGGCGGCGTAGGCTGGGGTGAAGTTATCAACGGCGGCTTCGGTATGGTCATCGATGGTGGTGAAGATTCAGACCGCCACATTCGTCAAATGCTCCTTTGGGACGTGAACAATGGTATTTCTCGTCGCAGCTGGGCACGCAACAAGGGTTCAATCGACGCTATCAAGCGTGAAATGGAACGTACTCCAGGCTTGACCGTAACGCTTCCAAACTTTGTTGATGACGATATTATCAACGAAGCATATAAGTAAAAACAAACGTATTCACAGATAAGGCATATTCTTATCTGTGAATATTCATTTTAAAGAAACAAGTTAACTTTTAAATACAATTATGACACATAAGATAAGTGCAGAACACCTCTCTATTGAAAGAATTGGTGAAATCATTGAAAACAACATTAAACTCGAACTTTCTGATGACGCACGCAATCGTATTGTTCGTTGCCGTGAATACTTGGACAAGAAAATTGAAACATCAGATAAACCTATCTATGGCGTTACAACTGGCTTTGGTTCGTTGTGCAAAATCTCTATCGACAAGCAACAACTCTCTGACCTTCAGAAAAACCTTATGATGTCGCACGCCTGTGGTGTTGGCGACCGCGTTCCCAACGAAATCGTAAAGATTATGTTGTTGCTTAAGATTCAATCCTTAAGTTATGGTTTCTCTGGCTGCCAATTGGTAACAGTAGAGCGTTTGATTGATTTCTTCAACAACGATATTTATCCTGTTGTTTATATGCAAGGTTCACTCGGTGCATCGGGCGACCTCGTTCCATTGGCTCACCTATGCTTGCCACTCTTGGGTATCGGCAGTGTAGAAATGAACGGTGAAGTTATTTCTGGAGAGGAAATGCTGAAGAAAATGAATTGGCAGCCTATCCAGCTTGTATCAAAAGAAGGTTTGGCATTGCTCAATGGTACACAGAATATGAACTCATTTGCTGTTTGGTGCTTGCTCCAAGCACAGCGATTGAGCGATTGGGCAGACAAGATTGGTGCAATGTCGCTCGAAGCTTACGATGGTCGTATTGAACCATTCACTCATGCGGTACACGCTGTTCGTCCTCACCAAGGACAAATTGAAACAGCTGCTCGTATTCGTGAGTTGCTCGAAGGCAGCGAACTCATCAAGCAGCCAAAGGTAAACGTGCAAGACCCTTACTCTTTCCGTTGTATGCCACAGGTTCACGGTGCATCAAAAGATACAATTCGTTATGTGAAGTCTGTAATTGACATTGAAGTAAATGCAGCTACCGACAACCCTACTGTTTGTCCAGACGAAGACCTCGTTATCTCTGCGGGTAACTTCCACGGAGAACCAATTGCACAACCAATGGACTTCCTTGCCATTGCACTTTGCGAACTCAGCAACATTTCAGAGCGTCGTATCTACAAACTCGTATCTGGCACACGCGACCTTCCAAGCTTCTTGGTAGCTAAACCAGGCGTGAACAGCGGTTTCATGATTCCACAATACACTGCTGCTTCTATCGTTAGCCAGAGCAAGATGTACTGTACACCTGCTTCTGCCGACAGCATTCCTTCTTCACAAGGACAGGAAGACCATGTCAGCATGGGTGCGAACGCAGCTACAAAACTCTATCAAGTAGTGCTGAACACTGAACGTGTACTTGCTATTGAGCTTTTTAATGCAGCACAGGCACTCGAATTCCGTCGCCCATTGAAGTCTTCTCCAGCCATCGAAGCTATCTTCGAGGCTTATCGTAAGGTTGTGCCATTCGTTGAAAACGACCAGTTTATGGCACCACACATTGCTAAGTCAGTAGATTTCCTCCGCAAATGAAACTCTTAGTAACAAATATCGGCATACTGGCAGGCATCGGACACGAAGGTAAACGATGCCTGCGAGGGGCTGAAATGTCCCAACTAAACACCATTGAAAACGCTTACCTTTATGTAGAGAATGGTCGCATCGTTTCTTACGGTCCACGCATTGACACACCACAAGTAGGTCGCAGCACATTGGTTGTAGATGCTGAAGGCGGTACTGTTATGCCTTCGTTCTGCGATTCTCACACACATATTGTTTATGCTGGCAGCCGAGAAGGCGAATTTGTTGATAAAATCCGTGGCTTAAGCTATGCAGAAATTGCAAAGCGTGGTGGCGGTATCCTCAATTCTGCCGACCGTCTGCACGAACTTTCGGAAGACGAACTCTACGAACAGGCGATGAAGCGAGTAGACGAGGTTATTCGAAAAGGTACGGGTGCGATGGAAATAAAGAGTGGCTACGGTTTGAACCTTGAGGACGAATTGAAGATGTTGCGTGTTATTCGTCGCATAAAGGAAACTGCTCCTGTCAAGGTCGTTGCCAACTTCCTCGGTGCGCACGCTGTTGGTCGCGAATATGCTGGTCGTCAAGCCGAATATGTAGACCACATCATCAACGACATGTTGCCTGCCGTGGCAGAAGAAGGACTTGCCGACTTCATAGACGTGTTCTGCGACGAAGGTTTCTTCACTCCAGACGAAACACGACGCCTGCTCCAAGCGGGTGCAAAATATGGTCTTCGTGGTAAAATTCACGGCGAAGAGCTTGCTGTTTCAGGCGGTGTAGAAGTAGGTGTTGAATGCAACGCCCTCTCCGTAGACCACCTTGAAGCGATGGACGATCGTGATATTGAATTGCTGAAAGACGCTGAAACTATGCCAACCGCTTTGCCTGGAACATCGTTCTTCCTGAATATGCCATTTGCACCGGGCAGAAAGATGATTGACGCAGGACTCCCAATGGCAATTGCTTCCGACTACAACCCAGGTTCTACACCATCGGGCGATATGAAGTTTGCCGTATCATTAGCCTGCATCAAAATGCGTTTAATGCCAGCTGAAGCACTCAATGCTGCTACCATCAACTCAGCTTATGCTATGGGACTGAGCGAAGAGTACGGCTCTATCACCGTGGGTAAGGTAGCCAACTTCTACATTACCGACCCTATTCCGTCAATCGACTTTATTCCCTACGCATACACCACACCTATTATTCGCCAAGTATTCCTTAATGGCGAAGAATATGCGTTATAAACTAATAAGAATCCCACTACTCACAAATTGAGTCAGTGGGATTTTCTTTTCTCTACTTTCCTACTTAAGAAAATAGAAAAACACAGATTTATAAAGCAACCTTAATTTTCATTTTCTATCTCACAACTATATGCTTTTATATTGAGCGTTAAATGTTACAAAAGGTGAATTTACTTTCTTAAAGTGTTAATTCTTAGAGCGTAAAAGTGGGCAGGAAGGTCACTTTTTAAAATAAGTTTATTCTCTCTCTCAAAAAAGGCAACTATTTACGTGCAATATATAAAGTACAGATATTCAGAAAGTAACACGATAGTCGTATTGTTAGTGTGCAACTTATAACACATTAAGCAATCGCAAAAAGAGCAGAAAACTTACAAATTTGAACAAAAATAATAGAAGATTTAGGCAAAAGTGATTGAGCAAACTGCAAAAAGCTGGCGAACTTTTTATAAAAAGCTCGCCAGCTTTTTATAAAAAGGTATTGAGCAATCAATAAAAAGTAGTTGAGCTTTATATAAAAAGGTACTGAACAACGTAGAAATAGCTGGCGAGCTATTCTATTTATCCTCAATATCAAATGTTAACAGAATCGCGAATATTATATTTTTTTTACAATCAGAAAAGTAGACTCATACTGAACTTTCGCCCAATAATTATTCAGCTATCTTCCCACAAAATAAAACTTTCAGCATCATTATTCCATCGCTACAACTAAAATTCGTATCTTTGCAATATCCTATTTCAAGGGTAAAGACAATATTACTGCTGATAATAATCTTAGAAAAATATCTTTATAAAACCATAAACTTATGATATTGAATATTATTATAAAAAAGGTTCTTCCTATTTTAACTTTAGGCATTGGCTTTTCTTTTGCCATTATTGTTGGTTTTAGTAATGTAGATATCATTCCGTTGCACATAAACATACACGGCGAAGTGGACAACTATGGCTCCAAATGGGAACTATTTATACTCCCTGCTATCGCTTTGCTCATCTATCTGTTGACGTGGTGGTTGGAGAGAAATCCTCAACTCTACAACTTTCCAAACTCAAAGAAACACAGTCGGAAAGAGCAAGAGAAAATCGGAGTAGAACTTATCAGTTGGCTGAAAGTAATTACTGTTCTGATGCTTGTTCTAATAGAAATTTTGTTGATTGTAAAGCCCTACCTTGTACTTTGGACAACTTTATCCTTCACTGTTCTGTTGCTTTATGTCTGCATTAAATACACATTGAAAGTGCTGTAAACAGGTTGATATGTCGAAAAAAATATGTAAGTTTGCATATTATAAATAACGAACAACTTAAAGACGATGGTTAGTTCCTTCGTTAAACATAAATAAAAATAAAACACGTATGAACTTTTTTCAGAAGCTGTTTGGTGGCAAAGAAGAAACCAAAGAAGAAATAAAAGTACAAAACGAAGCAAAAAATTTCGATGTATTGAAATACGATGGCGTTAGAGCCATGAAAACTGGTGAAGTAGAATATGCAATAAGATGTTTCAAACATGCACTGGAGATAAAAGACGACTTGGAAATTCACGACCACCTTTCCATCGTCTATACTTCAAAAGGTATGTTCTCGGAGGCTTACGAAGAACTGCAAATACTAAGCACGGCACAACCCGACAATGTCCAAATATTTATTCGCATGGCAAACATAGCCTTTATGATGGAAAACTATGGCGCAATGGCTACAGCGTGTGAAAAAGCAATTCTCTTAGACTCGGAAAATGCAACAGCTCACTACCTATATGCCGAAGCATGCAAAGGACAAGGCGACGACGTAAACACAATTGCGATGGCAACAAAAGCCATCTCTATAGATAACAAGCAAGGCAACGCATATTTGCTACGCGGAGAAACCTATCTACGCACTCAGCAGCTAAGCGAAGCTGAAGCAGATGCTGATTGGTTGTTGGAACACACAGAAGATAACGAAGATGTACTACTATTAAAAGCGAGAATCGAACGAGCAGCCACTCGCAACAATGAGGCAATAGAGTATTTCACAAAAGCCATTGATGCCAACCCATTTTCATACACTGCATTTAAAGAACGCAGCGAAATGTATTCTTTAGTAGGAAACGAGGCGAAAGCAAAAGAAGATGCCGAAAGAGCAGAAGAGCTGATGCCAACAGATGGTAAAGAAAATGTAGAAGAAAATATTGTGAAACAACTCAATGACAAGTATAAACAAATGAATCCGTATGGTTTTTAGTTCAAAAATATAACGGACAACATATTATTATAATGGAATTAGAACTACAACCGTTAGAACTTCCACATAAAGAAAACCAACCCATCATAATAGCAGGCCCCTGCTCTGCAGAAACCGAAGAGCAGGTAATGGATACTGCTCAACAACTTTCAACTAATGGCTGCAAGATATTCCGAGCAGGTGTTTGGAAACCACGCACCAAACCTGGGTGCTTTGAAGGCAACGGCGAAAAAGCTCTGCCTTGGCTAAAACGAGTGAAAGACGAAACAGGTATGCTTATCGCCACCGAAGTGGCAACACCAGAACACGTGGAGTTGGCTCTGAAATACGATATGGACATACTGTGGATTGGTGCACGAACCACAACCAATCCGTTTGCCATACAAGCCTTATCCGACCTACTATGCGGTGTAAAGAACATTCCAGTCTTGGTGAAAAACCCTGTAAATCCTGACCTTGAACTATGGATTGGTGCACTGCAACGTTTGAATCAGGCAGGTATAAAACGATTGGGCGTTATTCATCGTGGCTTTTCGAGTTACGAAAAGAAAATATACCGCAACTTACCAATGTGGCAACTTCCCATCGAGTTGCATCGCCGCATACCCGACTTGCCAATTATTTGCGACCCCAGCCACATCGGTGGACGGCGCGACCTTATTGCACCACTTTGCCAACAAGGACTTGATTTAGGTGCCGACGGACTTATAATAGAAACCCACTGTAACCCTAACAAAGCTTGGAGCGATGCTGAACAACAAGTAACGCCCGAGCAATTAGACCTTATTCTTTCGCAACTTATCGTGCGCAACAAGCACACCACAAGCGAAGAACTGCATCAACTACGCTCACAGATAGACGAAATGGACAGTTCGTTGATAAACTTACTTGCCGAACGCTTTAAGCTTTGTCGCGAGATTGGCAAATTTAAGAAGGAGCACAATATGACGGTTTTACAATCGGAACGCTACAACGAAATGTTGGAAAAGTGTGCACAACAAGCAAAAGTTTGTGGAATAGATGCTAAATTTGCTGCTCGCATTCTCGAAATCATACACGAAGAAAGCGTGCGGCAACAGCTCACTATTCTCAACTAATAACTTACTAACCAACCATGAAACACATATATTTGCTTTTCCTTAGCCTTCTTCCTTGCACAATAATGGCGCAAGAACGTTTACGTATAGTAGAATGGAACGTAGAAAACTTATTTGACACGGAACACGATTCTGAGAAAAACGATTTGGAGTTTACACCCAACTCACCACGCCATTGGACACGCACAAAATATTGGGAGAAGCTGAACAAAGTGGGACAAGGCATTATTTCCTGTGGTGAGGATTCTGCAAGGACTTATCTGCCCGACTTAATAGGATTGTGCGAAGTGGAGAACGACAGCACAATGATTTACCTTACTGAACGTTCTCTACTACGAAAAGCACATTACCAATACATTATGACAGCCTCGAACGATAGGCGTGGCATAGATGTCGCCCTACTCTACTCACCTTTCACCTTCCGAATAATAAAGGCCGACACCATTCGTATCCCACCATTAAAAGATATGAAACCTACTCGCGACATACTGCACGTAATGGGTGAATTGATTAATGGCGATACACTTCACGTAATTCTCGTACACGCACCAAGTCGTTCAGGCGGTATTGTCTTCTCTGAACCATTTAGAATACACGTTGCCGCGCAGCTTTGCAATACTATTGATTCGATTAAGGCAACTGAAAAGAATGCTAAAATTGTAGCAATGGGCGACTTCAACGATTATGCCGACGACAAATCACTGCAGAATATCTATGAACATGGAATGATAAATATTTCTCGAAATGCAAAAGGAAGAAATGGAGCCAAAGGAACTTATCGCTATCAAGGAGAATGGGGAAGCTTGGACCAAATACTTGTAAGCACTAACTTAGTAGCCAAAGTAAAGCAATGCAGAATAAATGATGCTCCTTTTCTACTTGAAGAAGATAAAAAATATGGAGGAGTAAAGCCGCACCGTTTCTATAATGGAATGCGCTACAATGGTGGTTTTAGCGACCATCTTCCATTGGTTCTCGACCTATTATTCTAATTATATATAGTTCTTCAGATACCTAATAATACTTAAATCGAAACATTGTAAACAAAGAACTTCATAAATCATCTGTCGAATAAATATTTCTTATACATTATAATACAAAGAAGCCCTGCCAAGATTCCCAGTGGAATTATGGCAGGGCTTTTAGTATTATTTATCGTTCCCTTTTAGTTGTGGAATACCAAACCTTCCCCAAAATCATCTATGATGACAGGCTTTTCTCTACTTACGGTTTCTGCAAGTATAGCCTTACTGAGGTCGTTCAGCACATAGCGTTGTATTGCTCTCTTAACAGGACGAGCACCAAACTCAGGGTCGTAACCCACTTTGGTAAGATATTCTACTGCGCTATCGGTCCATTTCAATGTAAATCCCTGCGGTGCGAGCATTGCTTCTACACGCTTAAGTTGTAAGGTTACTATTTGCGCTATCTCGCTTTGCGTGAGTGGGAGGAACATTATAGTCTCATCAATACGGTTCAGGAACTCTGGACGAATAGTCTGTTTCAACATATCCATCACAGTGTTGCGTGCATTGTCTATCACCTCCTGACGGTTATTATCCGTAAGTTTGGCAAATTCTTGTTGGATATATTGCGACCCAAGGTTAGATGTCATAATGATGATGGTATTCTTAAAGTTTACCATACGTCCTTTGTTATCAGTTAGTCGCCCATCGTCAAGCACTTGCAGCAGAATGTTGAACACATCTGGGTGTGCCTTTTCAATCTCATCGAATAACACCACTGAATAGGGTTTGCGCCGAACAGCTTCGGTAAGTTGTCCACCTTCATCGTAACCTACATACCCCGGAGGAGCTCCAATTAGGCGCGATACGCTGAACTTTTCCTGATACTCGCTCATATCTATACGCGTCATCATCGTCTCGTCATTGAACAAGTATTCTGCTAATGCCTTTGCCAATTCGGTTTTACCAGTACCTGTTGTACCAAGGAAGATGAAAGATGCAATAGGCTTCTTTGGGTCTTGCAAGCCTGCACGAGAACGTCTGACAGCATTAGCAACGGCGCTGATAGCCTCGTCTTGTCCGATGACACGCTTGTGCAATTCTTCCTCGAGGTGAAGCAGCTTGTCGCGTTCGCTTTGCAGCATTCTTGTAACGGGAATACCCGTCCATCGGCTTACCACCTCTGCAATATCTTCGGCAGTAACCTCTTCCCGAATCATCGCTTCACCGCCTTGCGTTGTCTGCAACTGTTTCTGAATATTTTTAATATCGTCTTCTAACGTTTTGAGACGTGAATAACGAATTTCAGCCACACGTTCGTAGTTGCCCTCACGCTCTGCCCTATCGGCTTCGAACTTCAAATGCTCAATCTCTTCCTTATCTTGTTGAATCTTGTTCACCAAGTTTTTCTCGCCTTCCCACTTAGCCTTGAAACTCGTTTCTTGATCTTTCAGTTCGGCAATTTCCTTGTCCAACTGTGCAATCTTGTCGGTATCGTTTTCGCGCTTGATGGCTTCGCGTTCTATCTCCAGCTGTTTGAGCCGGCGCGTAATCTCGTCTAACTCTTCAGGAACCGAATCGCGCTCCATGCGAAGCTTTGCTGCAGCTTCGTCCATCAGGTCTATAGCCTTATCTGGTAGGAATCTGTCAGAGATGTAACGTTCAGAAAGCTTAACGGCAGCAATGCAGGCATCGTCCTGAATACGCACTTTATGGTGGTTCTCGTAGCGTTCTTTCAATCCACGAAGTATTGAGATAGCATCTATTTCGCTCGGTTCGTCTACCATTACTGTTTGAAAACGACGTTCGAGAGCCTTATCTTTCTCGAAATACTTTTGATATTCATTGAGCGTTGTTGCACCTATAGCACGTAGTTCGCCTCGTGCAAGAGCTGGCTTCAGAATATTGGCAGCATCCATTGCTCCCTCTCCACCACCTGCTCCAACGAGCGTGTGGATTTCGTCGATGAAGAGAATGATGTTGCCTTCAGCGTTGGTTACCTCTTTGACGACACCTTTCAGTCGTTCCTCGAACTCGCCTTTGTACTTCGCACCAGCTACCAATGCACCCATATCCAATGAATAGAGTTGCTTGTCTTTCAGGTTTTCTGGCACGTCGCCACGTACAATACGTTCTGCCAAACCTTCTACTATAGCAGTCTTACCTGTACCTGGTTCGCCTATTAGTATAGGATTGTTCTTCGTTCTTCGTGAAAGAATTTGCAACACGCGGCGTATTTCTTCGTCGCGACCAATTACAGGGTCGAGCTTTCCTGACCGAGCGTATTCAACCAAATTACGTGCATACTTTGATAAAGCCTGATAGTTCTCGTCGCCACTTTGGTTTTGTACCTTCGAACCTTGCCTTAAGTCTTTTATTGCTGCTTTCATAATCTCCTCTGTACAGCCTGCATCTTTTAAAATGCGACTTGCTGAAGAGTTAACTTTTAGCAAAGCAAGCAACAAAGGCTCTATGCTAACGAACTCGTCGCCCATTTTTTGCGACTCATCCATTGTTGTTTGTATCACTTTATTTGCATCGGGAGATAGATAAGGTTCGCCTCCTGACACTTTGGGCAAATGAGAAATTTCGCTTTGCACTGCACTTTCTACTATTTGTAGATTAATGCCTGACTTGTGGAAAATGTAGTTCACTACATCTTTTCCTTTCTCCATTATACCAGCAAGTATATGCAATGGCTCAATTACTTGTTGCCCATTACGGCTCGCCAAGTTTATTGCTGCTTGGATAGCCTCTTGTGCTTTAATTGTAAATTTATCTAATGTCATAGTCTGTTTCTTTTATTTTTATGTTCTGTTTCTTATATATCAAACTCTATTCCT
>NZ_GL982513.1:1015835-1111290 GCF_000220255.1 Prevotella pallens ATCC 700821 | reverse complement strand
GAACCCTATTCCGCAAGTTAATGCTTTAGACAGTATTGCTGTAAAAGACCTTTCTGAAGGAGCAGAAGATGCGATTGTGGTGCGTGCCCGTTTGATATTTGACGATAATAAAGAACCTATACCAGGGGCTTTAGTATTTCTTCAAGGCACAACCAAAGGGACAATAAGCGACATAGATGGTTATTTTGCAGTGAAAGTGCCTCGAGAAACAAATTTGAAAATATCGTATATTGGGTGTGAAAAAAAGATTGTTAAGGCTAAAGACTTATTAGAAAATAATAATAGAACCATTGTTTTAAAAGACGATGAGAGCGTCATGCAAGGTGAAGTGGTCGTTGTAGGTGGTATAACATCGGGTCCACGAGACGATGTTTACAACCGAACGACATCTAAATACAAGTCGCACAAGAAGAAATGCAAGAAGTAAAGGCACCCATAATCGGCATCGATCGCCACCGTTTAACCACCGATGGTGAGGGCGTAACTACTCTTGTGGCTTTTCATGGCTGTCCGTTGCATTGCAAGTATTGTCTGAATCCACAATGCTTGTCGCCCGATGGTGTATTAAGAGCCATTACACCGAGCGAGCTTTATAGCGAAGTAGAGATAGACGACCTTTATTTCGTGGCAACTGGTGGAGGCATTTGCTTTGGTGGTGGCGAGCCTTTATTGCACAGCAAATTCATAGAAGAGTTTGTAAAAATAATGAATCCCGAGTGGTGCATCATATTGGAAACATCGTTGAATGTGCCTTTGAAGCAGTTGGAAATGGTTGCACCGCTTATAAAAGAGTTTATTGTTGATGTAAAAGATATGAACGAACAAACGTATGAAACCTATACTACACAAAGTAATAGATTAGTTACGAGCAACTTAAAATGGCTTGTTGAAAATGGATATACAGATAGAACACTTATTCGTCTACCATTTATACCTTATTATAATACGGAGATTGCGCAAGACGAAAGCAAACAACGAGTAGAAGATATGGGCTTCCATCGTTTTGATAAGTTTAGGTATAGTGTGAAACATATGTGTAGTGAACAGGACAATAATCATATTGAGATGTGAAGTCGTGTATTATTATAAAAGTTAGATAATGCCATACAAAGACACAAAAAAAGACTTCCATTTTGGAAGAATATTATCATATAGAATTAACTATTTCGTTTTAACATAGCAAAGTACCAGTTTCATACTCAAAAGCATATACGTTTACTGCATAAAAGTCTCAGTATAAAAGAGGGTGATTGCAACCTCTTCTACTCCTATATAATGAAACCCTAATAACTATTGTTAGCCAGTAACTTATACTAACATTTTAATGAAAACACAGCAGAGTAAAGGTATTCATAATTCTCATCTGAATAAGCATCTTCCAAGTATTACGATATATTTTCATAAAGGGGGTAATTTTTTATGATATCTAATTTACAACTGACAGATATCTGAGACGAATGAGACAGATATCTGAGACGAACGTGACAGATATCTAAAAAAAGAGTAACTAAAATACGAGGGGGTCTATTTAATTTGTAAGTAAACAATAGTTACTACTCAACATTCTCATCTATTTACTACTGAGTCCATATTCTGTTTTATTGCTGAACAAGTTGATAGACTTTATAATGCTGACGTAACAATACAGTTGACTATAACGACAACCAAGATGTGAGCATGAGAATAAAAGATGACAGGAGCCAATATTCTTAACCAATGCATAAAGGTGTTATCACCAAACAAACATCTTTATTTTAAATACGAAGTAGATAGAGACACTTCGAAGAATGCAAACTAAAAGCTCATTTCGTACTTTCTTATTTTATTCTAATACACACCTCACCACTATACCCATCTTTTGCATTGTGTAACGAAACACCATATACAGGAACTTTCTTACGAACAGACAGTGTATGGTAGAGTTCGGTTTGATTGTCTATATATCCACGTTGAACATTCTGATTGTCGTAAATATAGATGCGACCAATAGGCTCAGATGCATTCATAGCATAACCTAAGAATATTCCCAAATATTCTTTCTGTACAGCATTAGCAAAATCTAATTGGTAATGTAAGTATCCTACACTACAAAGAAGCTCGCCATTACTATAGAGTTTCTTCACTTCATTAATCTCTAAAGGCTTGTATGGTAATGAAGTTATGTACTTCTCTGACTTTCTTTTCAGTATTTTTGTTCTATTAGCCAATAATATTACACACAGCACTGTAACTAAAATTAGAAGAATGTTTGTATATACCATATATTTATTATAATTTATTTCTTTTTTATCGTTGCAAAAATGCAACAACATAAGCGAGATACTTTATATGTGCAAAGATATAAAAAACAATTAAAAATGTATTTCTACACTACTAAAAATATCTTTTGTTCGCATTATCCAAGATAAAATTGTACCTTTGCGCTATTATAAGAAATGGATCTTTGCCGTATATGAACATATAAAATTATGAGTCGAAACGCAAAGAAGATTACAAAAGAGTGAGAATAAAAGATGTTGTAGATATATGATTTATTAGTCGTTTATCATTCAAAACAACAGTTTGCACCTGTTTTTCAATTATTTCTAAAAAGAAAGATGTTATGAGAAAACTATTAACTGTACTTACATTATTATTTATGGTGTCATTCAATCTGTTTGCACAGAGCTACGGCGAATTGTGGAAACAAGTAGACGTAGCACGGGGTAAAGATCTGCCCAAAACACAATTAGCTGTTTTAAAGAAGATTGTTAGCAAGGCGCAAAAAGAGAAATCGTACGGTAACTTGTTAGCAGCTGAGTTGCTGACCTCAAGTTTGCAGACACAAATATCGCCCGATTCGGTTGATACGGAAAAGGCTCGCCTGAAGGAACTCTGTGATAAAACAGAGAAAACAGATAAGGTATTGCACGCCGTTTACTGCTGTGCGTTGGGCAAACTCTTCGATAGAGACGATGCCGAAGATAATTCGAGCACCATTTACTTCGATAAAGCAATGGCTAATCCAGCCTTGTTGGCAGACGTACAATATAGTAAATATGCCCCATTGATAAAAGGTGGAAAGAACGATGCCATATTTAAGAACGACCTTCTACACGTTATTGCGTTCGAATCTGGACAATATAATAAGGCAGATAAATATTATACGTCTGTCGGCAACCGCGAAGCAGCGTGTTACAGTGCTTATCTGAATGTGGAAGACGCTAACGACAAGGCAGCCTTAGACTCGCTTATAGCGCGTTACGGCGATTTACCTGTATGTGGGAGTGTGGCTGTAGCGAAGTATAGGTATTTGGTTAATGCTGAAGAAATTAGTGCAAAACAGCGAATCGAATATATAGACGATGCCGTGAAACGTTGGGGAACATGGGAAGAATTAAACTATCTGCGCAACGAACATGAACGCCTCACTGCGCCAATGTTTAAGATGTGGACTGAAAATAATGTAAGTATACCTCATAAAGAACAGACTATAGAAAACATTAAAGTAAGGAATATCAACGACTTGACGTTGAAAATAACACGCACAACACTGACGGGCGATAACAAATTAACCCCTAGCTATCGCCCAGATTTAGCAAAGATAAAAGCAAAACTACAGCCTGCTACCACGAAAATTGTCAAGCGTAATTATCCATCGTATGCTCCTTACGAGGAAATCGAAGACTCACTACAAATTCCAAGCTTAGAGGAGGGTGTTTATTTGTTGGAACTGACCTCATCAAACAAGCAATTAGCTCCACAATATGAGCTGTATTATGTTACCAACCTATATCTAATTGCAGAAAAACAGCCAAATTCTAAGGTACGATATGTCGTGGTTAATTCAACAACAGGACAACCTGTGCCGAATGCAAAGATAAAACTAACAATAGAAGGTCCCTACGGCAAGCCAGCCACTGTAAAATTTGTTGAGACCAATGCACACGGAGAAGCTTACTACAGTTATTCCAATGGTGTTCCAGACGAGGTGTATGTGTCTACAAATACCGACAAAGCATGCCCTAGCTCTAGTCTTAGAACAAACTATGAATATGAGATTACAACTCCGTATGAAGAGATTTACGACCTATTTACCGATAGAGAAATTTATCGTCCTGGACAAACTGTGCATGCTTCGGTCGTTGCTTATAGTCAAGATAATAAGACTTTGAAGAGTAAAGCGCTTGCAAATAAAAGTGTAAGTCTAATATTAAGAGACGCAAACGATGAAGATATAACTTCGAAAGAGGTTGTTACAGATGAGTTTGGTACTGCTTCTGCTGATTTCGAACTACCTAAAAACTTACTTACAGGCGACTTCGCTATCTATGCAAATAGTGATAGAAGTGGCTTTGTGAACTTTAAAGTAGAAGAATATAAGCGTCCTACATTCACGGTAGATGTAGACGAATATAAAGAAAAATACGCTATTGGCGATACCATCAAACTGAAAGGACATGCAAAAACTTATTCGGGTATGCCTGTTCAAGGTGCAAATGTTCTGTACACTGTCAATCGTCGTGCCGCATTATGGTGTTGGTATGATACAGAAAACGAGGATTTGGTTTACGAAGGTAAAGCCGTAACCGACGAAAAGGGCGACTTCGAAATCACATTACCCTTTATATTCCCTGACGAAAAGAATAGTAAGAAGACAAGAAAGCGCAGCAATTGGCAGTCAGCAAGATTTTACAGCTTCGATGTAGATGCCGATGTTACCGACCTTGCAGGCGAGACCCGCTCTGCAAGTACATCGCTACCATTAGGTACAAAGCCCACAATGCTAACAAGCGATATGCCCGACAAAGTGTTGAAAGATAGTTTACGCCAGATTAAGTTCTCTTATCTGAATGCTGCAGGTACGGCTATTGACGGAAACGTGCGCTATGCTATAGCATCTTATAAGAGTAAAACTCCATCGTTTAGCAAGTATACAACAGTAGAAGCTAATAAGGTTGTAGATCTGAAACCATTACAGTCAGGTCATTATATGTTACAAGCTATTTGTGAAAAAGATACATTAGAGCAAGAATTTGTAGTGTTCTCAATGGACGACAAGCGTCCTGTTGTAGAGACACACGATTGGTTCTATATAAGCGGAAACGAGTTCCCAAGTGATGGAAAGCCTGTTTATGTGCAATTTGGTGCTACAGATGCCGACCAACACATTGTTTATTCCATCTTCTCTGGTGATAAAGTGATCGACAGCGGGGCTATTAATCAAAGCAATAGTCTTACCACTTGGAAGCTAACATATAAGGAAGCGTATGGCGATGGCATTGTTTTGAATCTTGCATGGGTAAAGAATGGCAATCTGTACACGCATAATGAGAACATCGGACGCCCTATGCCCGACAGACATCTGAACGTGAAATGGACTACCTTCCGTAATCTATTGTTGCCTGGACAGAAAGAAGAATGGACGCTTAATGTATGCTATCCCGACGGAAAACCAGCAAAGGCGCAGCTTATGGCAACACTTTACGACAAGAGTCTTGACCAAATTGCAGAGCACTTGTGGGACTTTTCTTCTTCGTACACTAATAATCTTCCAGCTTATATAGAGTGGAGCAGCTTCAATTTCCCAGTCTTAGACTTCTATAAAGTAGCAAACTACAAGTCGTTAACTGAATCTTCACTATCTCTTGCAAGATTCGATGCACGCTTTGTAAATGGTTTAAGTTCTAATCAACTATTCATTCGAGGGACTCGTTTTGCAGCAGAAACAAAGGAATTTGCAAAGATGGAACCTATGAAACTAAATGAAACGCTACAAGGTAATGCTCCAGGAGTAAAGGCTGAAAGAAGCACTATTAAGTTCACTGCTCCCGTTATAAAAGAGGATAGAGATGTTCGTGAGGAGGCTGATGTAGACTATGCTGTTGCCGACTCTGCCTCTGTCTCTGGAAAAAGAGGTTCTAATAATGTCCAATTGCGTGAAAATCTTAATGAGACAGCATTCTTTTATCCACGTCTGAACACTGATACCAACGGAAATGTAAGCATTAAATTCACGTTACCAGGAAGTCTTACTACCTGGCGCTTCATCGGTCTTGCACACGATAAGGATATAAATTATGGTATGCTAACCGACGAAGTGGTAGCTAAAAAGACTGTAATGGTGCAGCCCAATATGCCTCGTTTTGTTCGTATGGGCGACGAAGCGATGCTCTCAACACGTATTTTTAATTCGTCAGATAAAGCTGTCAATGGCAAGGCTACTATGGAAATACTTGATGCTGAAACTGAGAAGATTCTCTACACCGAAAGCAAAGACTACGCTTTAGAGGCGAACGGAACAACAACGGCAACGTTCTCATTAGCAAGTTTGCTGTCGGAAGAAGGTGCTAATAAACTCTCTGTTGCCAACGATGGTATACTTATTGTGCGCATCATAGCCAGTGGCGATGATTATTCTGACGGAGAACAGCAATATTTGGCAGTACTTCCAAATCGCGAATACATAGTAAACACTTATCCGTTTACGCAAAACAAGGCAGGAGAGAAGAGTATTGACCTTACAAAACTGTTCCCAACAAACACCACAGATCAACGATTGACGATTGAATACACCAATAATCCAAATTGGTTGATGATACAAGCCTTGCCATTTGTTGCAGATGCGACTGAGCATAACGCTATTAGCTTGGTGTCAGCTTACTATGCCAACAGCTTAGCAAGTAAAGTTTTAAAGACATCACCTAAGATACGACAAACTATTGAAAGCTGGAGAAGCGAACAAGGAAGTGAAACCTCATTGATGTCAGCGTTAGAAAAGAACCAAGACTTGAAAGAGTTTGCTCTTAAAGAAACACCTTGGGTAATGGAAGCAAAGAACGAAAGAGAGCAGAAACAAATGCTTGTGCGTTTCTTCGACGAGAATCAGATAAAGTACAACTTGTCGTCTACTATTGAAGCACTAACTGAATTACAAAACCCAGATGGTTCTTTCTCTTGGTGGGAGAATATGCCAGGTAGCTTCTATATGACGATTGAAGTGGTGAAAACCCTGACCCGCTTGAACGTATTGATGGGCGAAAAAGATGAGAAAACCGAAGATATGCTACGTTTTGCATTTGCTTTCTTAGACAAAGAAGTGGCTGGACGTGTTGCAGAGATGAAGCGTCTGCAACGCAAAGGATATAAGAATATCTTCCCATCTGATGCGCTTTGCGACTATTTGTACAGCAATGCATTGGCAAAACGCAAGACAACAGCAGATATAACCTATCTTATCGACCTGTTAGCAAAGAAGCCTGTAGATTTAACGATATATGGCAAGGCTAATACGGCGGTTATCTTGCAGCAGTACCAACAGACACTAAAGGCTAAGGAATACTTGCAAAGCATCAAGGAATATACTGTTTACAAGGAAGAAATGGGCAGATATTTCGATACAAAGAAAGCTTATTACAGTTGGTTCGATTATAAGATACCAACGCAAGTTGCGGCAATAGAAGCGTTCAAGACAATAGCTCCAGACAACAAGCAGACTATTGAAGACTTACAACGTTGGCTTTTACAGTCGAAACGTACACAAGCGTGGGATACGCCAGTGAATTCTGTAGACGCTATTTGGGCATTTATGAATAACGGTCAGTGGACAATGGACAATGGCGAAGCAAGCATTTTAAAACTCGATGGAAAGGTTATGGAACTTCCAAAAGTTACTGCAGGTTTGGGATATGTGAAGGTAACACAGCCTGTGGCAGTTAATTCGCATAATGCAAATGACGGAGTAGAAGTTGCAAACACGCTCACCGTAGAGAAAACAAGCAGCGGAACAAGTTGGGGGGCAGTGTATGCACAGTTCTTCCAGCCTGTTACAGAGATAAAGGCAAGCAATGCAGGACTAACCATAAAGCGCGAATTGTTTGTACGAAAAAGCAACAACAATACAAAAGATGTCGTTCAGGCAAAGGTTGGCGACAAACTTGTGATACGTATTACAATTGTGGCAGACCGTGATTACGATTTTGTTCAGGTATCCGACAAACGTCCTGCGTGCCTTGAACCCGTAGCACAAACCAGTGGATACCAAGAAGGCAGCTACTACATAGCACCAAAAGATTACTGCACAAACTATTATTTCGATATGATGGCAAAGGGAACTCACATCGTGGAAACAGAGTATTTTGTAGACCGTGAGGGTATTTATCAATCGGGAACATGTACAGCACAATGTGCTTATGCCCCTGAATATACAGGCAGAGAAGGGGCTATTAAAATAAAAGTGAATAATAACAATGCTTCAAATTGAGATAGATGAAGGCAGTGGCTTCTGCTTCGGAGTTACAACTGCCATAAAAAAAGCTGAAGAAGAACTGAAAAAAGGGAGACAATTGTATTGTCTTGGCGATATAGTACACAACAGTATGGAAGTGGAAAGGCTTACTAATCGTGGTTTAACTACCATCAACCACGACCAATTGCGCGAACTTCACAATGCAACAGTGTTGCTACGAGCTCATGGTGAGCCCCCCGAAACTTACGAATTGGCGCGAAAGAACAATATAGAAATTATAGATGCAACTTGTCCCGTCGTGTTAGCACTTCAACAACGCATAAAAAATCAATACGAAAAAGATGGCAATAATGTTACAAACAAGCTAAAGAGGGTTGATTTAGAAGTGGAACTGAAAAATGAAGAAAAGGCTAATACATCACAGATAGTCATATTTGGTAAGCCTGGACATGCCGAAGTATTAGGCTTGGTAGGTCAAACTCATAGTCATGCCATAGTGATAGAGAAGTTCGAAGATGTACAACAACTCGACTTTAATCACAATATCTACCTCTATTCACAGACTACAAAGAGTTTAGACGAGTTTCATCGCATTATAAAATATATACAGCAACACATATCTAAGGATGCTAAATTTCGTAGCTTCGATACTATCTGTAGACAAGTTGCCAACCGAATGCCAAACATTTCACAGTTTGCAGCAAAGCACGACCTTGTTCTCTTCGTTGCTGGGCGTAAAAGTTCTAACGGCAAAGTGTTGTTCCACGAATGTCTAAGCGTGAATCCCAACTCGCATCAGGTAGAAAGTGCTGACGAGATAGACATGGAATGGTTTAAAAATGTACACACTGTTGGAATCTGTGGAGCTACTAGCACTCCGAAATGGCTAATGGAAGAATGCCGCGATGAGATACTCCGGCAAACAAACGAAAACTAAGTTTGCAGCCTGCTACATATTTCACAGTTTGTTCATACGCACCTAGAAAATACTTATATTCCACTCGTGATATAACATAACCATTATCACGAGTGGTTTTAGTTTGTATCTCATAAATAGTATGCAAAAGGAATATTCGCAGTAGAAAACTTATCGTAACACTCTACTTTATAACTAAAACATAACAAAATGTATACAAATATTTTCCACAACCATTTCAATAGTTCAACCATCTATTTGTTAATAGTCAATATTTTACATTGTAAAAGCAAAATATAAGAAAAAACCGTAAGCAATACCAATAATTTGCTTATAAATCAAATAGAATGATTCAGATTTTAGTTACCACATTCTCAGACGTCTATCACGCTCGTTTCAGATATCTATCACATTCGTCTCAGATATCTATCAGATGTAAATTAGATATCATAACAAATTACACCTCTTATGGATTTATGTTATAATACCTGATAGATAGTTATTAAGATGAGGAATATAAATGCTTTTATTCTACATTGTTTTTATTTGATTATTATTATAAGAGTTTGAAAAACAATACACTATTCATAATTTTGTTATATAGAGATGAGAGCCATTGCAACTACTTCTTTTTTCCCAAGCTCATATTTATGAATGCGTGATATAAGAACAAACTGTGAGAAATAAAAACAAAAAGAAAAGGCTGACTTCACAGTCGGCCTTAATCCTATACAAAAACATTATGAAATAATTTTATTTCGCGAACAAGATTTTTTATTTAGTAATATAGTATGGTCTCCACCATTACTATTTTTTTTATTGTATCTGGTTGCATATACGGCATTTTCTTTCGCAATAGCGTTCGCACTGCACCCTGATATCGTATCCTAACATAGCCCCAAGAATAAAATCCTCTTCTGGCGAAAGTTGGTTAAGGGGCTTTGTTATTATTAAACGTATTGCATCTAAACACTCTTTACGTCCAAAGAATAGGTTTAAACAATTGTTTCCTACAGGTTGAATAATATAAGGTATTTGCTGGCTGTGGAGGCGTGCAACAACAAAATCTTGGTATTTCTTGTTGAAAGTATATAATACCATTTGTCGTACTCCTTTTTTGAACTCATAAATATGGTTCAATAAAACCTTCATATCATTAGCCATATCTTTTATTATGCCTATGAATGTTTAGATACAATGCATATTTACTTTTATAGAGAACCTTTAATGCTGTCTAACCACGCATCAATTCTACCTTCAGTTTTATCGTCTTCATTGACATCATCAAGAGGAAGCCCAATGAACTTACCATCAACAACAGCATCGCTATCATCGAATGTATAACCGTCAGTAGAAATACTTCCTATTATATTTGCACCTTCAGCTGCATCGTAGATTTCTTTCATAGCAGCGCAGAATGTATCAGAATAAGACTCACTATCGCCGCAACCGAAAATAGCAACAGTCTTACCAGAGAGGTCAGCTTCTTTCAAAACATTTACACCGTCGTACCAATCGTCTTGTAATTCGCCTGCTCCCCAAGTAGAAGTACCAAGGATAAGGTTATCGTGATTGGCAATAGTGTCAGCTGAAAAATCTGTAACGTTGATAGCTTCTACACCTAATTTTTCTGCAATGGTGTTTGCAATATTCTCACATGTACCGGTTGATGAACCGAAAACTACTATTGTACTCTTCATATTCGTATTGATATTTTGTTACATTTGTTTTGTTTACGTGTGCAAAGATAAACAGTTTCTTTATACTGTGCAATACCTAAAAGTAGGGGTTATGGCAAAATACCTACTTTTAAGTAGTGCGATTTCTGTTTTATTACAATATTACTCCAAATAAAGGGAAATGTTGTGATAAATTATCTCAACTGAACTAATATTAGTAAGAATGTAGTAAGAAAAGGTTTGCATAGAGTCGTAATGGAATAAAAAAGATGGTAGTCTGAAGTGTTATTAATACTTTTGACTACCATCTTTTATCATAAGAGAATATAATCTATATCTTCTTGAATACCTATTATAGGTTATTTCATAACGAGTTTATCACTTCCAGCAGCTTTAAAACTCATATCTAATCCTTTTACACTATGTGTTAATGCACCAAAAGAAATAAAATCGACTCCTGCTTTTGCGTATGGTATCATTGTTTCATAGGTTATTCCACCGCTTGATTCAGTTTCGCAACGTCCAGCAACAATGTCTACAGCTATTCGGGTATCCTCTGGCGAGAAGTTATCGAACATTATTCTATCACACCCTTCGGTCAAAGCTTCGTCTAATTCCTTGAAGTTACGCACTTCACATTCAATCTTTAAGTTTTTCCCATTTGCCTTACAGTAGGCTTTTGCACGAGAAATTGCATTATGAACCCCACCACAAAAGTCGATATGATTATCTTTTAGGAGTATCATATCGAAGAGTCCAATGCGATGATTAGTACCCCCGCCAATCCGGACAGCCTCTTTTTCGAGCATACGCATACCAGGAGTAGTCTTTCTAGTATCCAATACACGTGTATTTGTACCTGCATCAATAAGTGCTTGTTGGTATTTATGGGTCATTGTAGCAATACCACTCATGCGCTGAAGTATATTGAGCATTAAGCGTTCAGTTTGTAACAAACTCTGTTCACGCCCTTTCACACTCATAACAATATCACCAGGCTTTACGTGCGCACCATCTTCAATATATGTTTCTACTATTAACTCTGGATCGAAACGATGAAACACCCGCTTTGCAATATCTATCCCAGCAAATATTCCTTCTTCTTTTATTAACAATTTGCTCTCACCAATAGCATCGGTAGGTATACAACAAAGGGTTGTATGGTCGCCGTCTCCAATGTCTTCACTAAATGCGAGATCAATTAATTTATCGTTTAACTCTTCTACTTTTAGCATATTGTGTTATATATATTATATAAGGTGTAAAGATTAATTATAGAGACTTAAAGTCCAAGTTGCTTTGATATTTCTAACATTTTATTTATAGGTCGGATAGCCTTTTCTGCTATATCAGGGTCTACTTCTATTGTAGGCCATTCGTGTTTAATACAGTTGTAGAGTTTTGTGAGGGTAATTAATTTCATATAAGTACACTCATTACAATTATATGGTTCTTCAGTAGATGGCGCAGGGAAGAGTGTTTTCTGTGGTGCAGACTTCTGCATTTCGTAGAGAATACCAGGCTCTGTAACAACTATAAATTCTTTTGCATCGTTATTAATGCAGTATTTTAATAAGGCAGATGTGCTACCAATTTTGTCAGCCAGTGCTGCTACTTCGCTTGTACACTCTGGATGTACTAATACTTTAGCATTTGGGTGTTGTTGTTTGAGTTGTTTTATCCCTTCTACAGAAAAGCGTTCGTGCACCTCGCAAGCACCGTCCCAAAGCAACATATTACGTCCTGTTACACGGTTAATGTACCCTCCAAGATTTTTATCTGGACCGAAAATAATTTTTGTGTCTTTAGGAAATGACTCGACAATCTGACAAGCATTACTACTAGTTACTACAACATCGGTTAATGATTTGGTTGCAGCCGTAGTATTTACATAATTTATTACAATATGATCGGGGTGAGATTTGACGAATGCTTCAAATGTATCAGTAGGACAACTCTCTGCTAACGAACAAGAAGCATTGAGGTCTGGCACTAGTATTTTCTTATTAGGGCAAAGTATTTTATTAGTCTCCCCCATAAAATGCACACCACACATCACTATTATATCAGCATCAGTTGCAGCTGCCTTCTGTGCTAATGCAAGACTATCGCCTACAAAATCTGCTAATTCTTGTACTTCGGGTACAGTGTAATAATGTGCCATTATCACGGCATTCTTCTCTTTACACATTCGTTTTATCTCTGCCTTTATATCTGTATTGACAGTTATAGGTTCATCAATAAAGCCTTGTTCTATCCATTTTTTATCAATCATACCATTTCTATGTTTATTGTATTTTAATCGAGTTAGTCTTCCTTTTGCAAATCGTTGGCGTGTTCTGGATAATCTATTGTATAATGTAGACCACGACTCTCTTTTCGCGCTATGGCCTGACGAGTTATTAAATAGCCAACGTTTATCATATTTCGTAATTCACAAATATCTTTTGTAGCTTTCACTTGCTTAAATAGTTCCTCTGTTTCTTCATAGAGAAGATCGAGTCTGTTCCATGCTCGTTTCAAGCGTAAGTTACTGCGTACAATACCAACATAGTTGCTCATAACTTCTCCAACCTCTCTGATACTCTGCGTTATTAATACTCGCTCTTCATTAGAAAGTGTGCCAGCATCGTCCCATTCAGGTATATCCGTATTGAATTGATAGCCTTCGATGACATTTAGAGTATGTTTAGCTGCTGATTTAGCATAAACTGCAGCTTCTATAAGCGAATTACTTGCCAAACGATTACCCCCATGCAGACCAGTGCAAGCACATTCACCAACTGCATAAAGTCGTTTTATAGAACTCTCACTATTTAAGTCTACCTTAATTCCACCACACATATAGTGGGCACTTGGGCACACAGGTATATACTCTTTGGTTATGTCTATGCCTAAGCTTAAACATTTCTCATAGATGTGTGGAAAATGTCTTTTAGTTTCGTTTGCATCTTTGTACGTTACGTCAAGACAAACATAGTCTATCCCATGCAGTTTCATTTCACGATCAATAGCCCTTGCTACTATATCGCGAGGAGCGAGCGAGAGTCGCCTATCATATTTCTGCATAAATTCCTCTCCATTAGGAAGGCGGAGTATACCACCATAGCCTCGCATTGCCTCTGTTATTAAGAAAGCTGGTCGAGTTTCTTTTGGGTTGTAAAGAACTGTGGGGTGGAACTGTACAAACTCCATATCGGTAACGGCTCCTTTGGCTCTATACACCATTGCTATGCCATCGCCAGTAGCAATACTCGGATTAGATGTAGTGGCATATACAGCTCCGCAACCACCAGTAGCCATAAGTGTAACTTTACTTAAATAGGTATCTATTTTCTGTGTGTCAGGATTTAATATGTAGGCACCATAACATTCTATATTTGGTGTACGACGTGTTACTTCAATTCCAAGATGATGCTGCGTTATAATCTCTACGGCATAATGGTTTTCGAGCACTGTTATGTTCTTATTATTACGCACCGCTTCCATAAGTCCACGTTGTATTTCGGCACCCGTATCATCTGCATGGTGAAGTATGCGAAACTCGCTGTGTCCACCCTCGCGATGTAAGTCGTATGCTCCTTTACTATTTTTATCGAAATTAACTCCCCAATTCACAAGATCAGTAATTGCTTCTGGTGCATTACGTACCACGTGTTCTACTGCGCAATGGTCGGATATAAAGTCGCCTGCTACCATTGTATCGGCTATGTGCTTTTCGAAATTATCTACCAATAGATTTGTTACTGAGGCAATACCTCCTTGTGCCTTTGTTGTGTTTGCTTCGTTGAGCTTTGTTTTGCACACTAAAGTTACTTTGTATTTACCACTATTGGCTACACGGAGAGCATAGCTCATACCAGCTATACCACCACCTATTACAAGAATATCTGACTTATGTATCATAATAAATTTACTGTTCTTCAGAATGAATGCAAAAGTAATAATATTTTCTTTAATGTGCCAACATAATCCTTTTTTCCTTACAATTATGTCGCAAGGGTATGATATTGCGTTTTTATACGCACTATATTTTCTTTCAAAATTATCTTATAAGAGAAATTAATGTGGCTATTAAGTATTAATGATCAGTAATTTCTAATAAGACATTCTCCTTCCTTAAAAAGAAGTATATCTGTGTTTGAGATAGATGTCTTTTATCTTATCCAAACAAATCGCACTAGTAAAAGGATACAAAATATGCTATGTTACTTAATGCTTTACAAATTTCTGATGATTGCGAACGTATATGCCACGTGGCAAATTGCTTTCGGAAGTACCTGCATAACGTCCGTCAATATAATAAATACGCTTATTGTCGGTACACGTTTGAGAGTTTTCGTGTTGCACAATACCAGCTTTAGCCATTCGCAAAACCTCTTTCAAACCTGCATATATATTTATCTCACCATATCCGTACCAATTGTTTGGATAGCTTAACGATGTGTCGTATTGGGTACAAGTCTTACGAAAAACTTCCAAACAATCTTGCGGTGTAAGACGAGGGTATGCCTGAAGCCACAAAGCTATGGCTCCTGCCACAACCGGAGACGACATTGATGTGCCCCCATTAGCATTCCAAGCGTAAGTTCTTCCATTATATTGAAAGTGTCTTACATCTGATGCGAGAGGTGCTCCTGCATTCTTTGGGTTCATAATAAAATAACTACTATAAGCCGAAATAATATTCTGTCCTGGCGCCATAACATCGGGTTTAATTCTCCCATCTATGGTTGGTCCTACACCAGAGAATGATGTCCGTCGCCCATCAGTACCTTTGTCGTATTCTTTCCACTCGCCTAAATAATTAAGAAAGCCTCGCCTATATGCCGTTGCTCCTACCGAAATAACACTTGGTGCACTCGATGGAGAGTTAATACTATAACTATTATCGCCCATCTTTAGCATAGGATTTTGATCGCGCGGAGGTAAGAATCCTCTTATACGGTATAAGTCTATTGTAGCTTCGCTGCTTGCAAGTTCTATTGAAACTGAAATATCGTATCCTAAGTTTGGATTACTCTCAAGACGAATATCGTAGATAACATCTGTTGAATTATAGCTTGATGGATAGGCTAAGATACGCCATTTGTACATCTGATTGCCTATCTTAATGGAGTCTATCAGCAAAGAGTCTTTGCAAGCCAATACTTGTTCCATTGGTATTTCAACAATTTGTGCAGTAGAAGTGTTGGCAGCTACTTTCATTCGGAACACAAATGGTTTGTCGGTCTTTGTTGTAAAGTAAGCACTTTCACGATTTCCCCACAGTAACGACTCTATATTTGGTATACCTTTTGGCTTGTGAACGTAGTTTATCCAATCGGCATCGTTCCCTGCCGAAGCTACAATAATGTGTCCAGGTCCCGTCATCTTGTCGAGCATCTCATAGTATAGTTGGTCGTAACCGTGAAAATCTTGATGCCCTCCCTCACTAAAGTTAATTACACAGGGTTTACCTTGAGTGTCGGCATAGTCAAAAATATATTTAAAGCCTAATGCATCGGTAGCATAAGTGTACTTGTAATAGTCCTTCTTATCAATTAGGTCTATATTGTTACCCGTAGCATTTGCCACCAAAACAATATCAGCATCGTAAGCTATTCCTCTGTATGGACTAACAATATTATTTCCTTCCGAACCACTTCCTGCTGCTATTCCTGCGGTGTGTGTACCGTGTGTTTGAGTAAAGCCGTCTAAAGAGTGTCCTATCTGTAACAAATTTGATGCATCACGATAGTCGCACCCTACGGGCAAAGTACTACCTATGGTATCTTTTGACAGCTGATCCCAAAGAGCTTTAATACGATAATCTTTCATATTTGTGCTATAAAAGGTAGGGTGAGTAAGGTCGAAACCAATATCTTGTATCCCAACTACAACACCTTTGCCCGTATATGTCTGTGGCAAATCTTGTCCACTATAAACAGGTAAAGCATTTACCAATATTGCCGTTGTATCCATTTGTATCCTATTTCCATTGCCAGCCTCTATTCGTAATACGTTTTTTTCGTTGGAAAGACCTGCTAATTGGTTCAACGGAATAGAAAGAATGTATATATTGTCTACTTTTGCAAGCTGCCGACAGCTATACTTCTTTATTAGTCCATCGGCGTTGCCACTGAATTTTGCAAAAGCTGTGATAGTGGATTGATATTGTTCAGGATAGATAGAAGGTGCTTGCCTGCGTTGCTGAATAACATCGGTAGCAGCTTCACGCACTAATGGCGACATCTTGTTATAGTTGGGCTGTTGTGCAAATACACACATAACAAATAAAGAAAATATATATAAGCAGCTTATTCGATTCATTTAATTTATTGTCTACAAATTGTTTTATCACTGTGCAAAGAAAAGAAAAAAAACTGAATTAGGCAAACATTCACAATATTTCATACTATATTTACGTTTCCTATCATAACTAATTACACATTATATTATATAAGAACACATTGAAACAATAAGGAATGGAAATTAAGAAATTATATACTGGACGTGCTATTGCATCTTTTCTGTTGGTACTTTTCTCTATGCCATTAGGTCATGGACTTATGATTGCTATGGAGAAAACTATGTCTGAAAGTGCTGTTCATACTGCGGGGTTCTTGTTAGGGTTTGTCGGCTTAATTATGGTGATAGTGGGTGTATTTACAAAAGGCGATACACGACAAACTCTTTGGGGATTCATTGGCGGCTTATTGTTCTGGACAGGGTGGGTAGAATTTCTGTTTATGTTCTATGCACGGCGTTATGGAGTGCCACCAGAAATAGAGAATGGCGTTGTTGTTACCAAACCTGAATACCTAATTATGCCTGCTTCGTTCGGTATGTGGGCGTCTATTATGGTGATGTATATATTCTCAACACGCAACGGATGCGACTTTATTACATGGATTCAGCGCAAATGTTTTGGTAAAAAACAACGCACCATCTGTGCACAACCTATGACACGCCACACTAGTATCGTTACTTTTATGGAAACTATGATGATGCTTTGGGGAATGTATCTGCTGCTAATGTTTTGTTACGATAAGAGTTTCTTAGGCGATCACCACCCTATAACTTTTCTTGTGGGGCTCGGCTGCTTTATAGGTTCGTTATTTATGTTTAAACGACAACTTTACATTGCATCGTGGGGAGCTAACATTCGCATGTCTATTGCTACTGTTATTGTGTTCTGGACACCTGTAGAGATACTTGGGCGCATAAACTTTTTCAAAGAATTTTGGGTAGAGCCAGAAAAGTATGCGTGGCAAATGATACTTATATTGCTTGCGTTCATTTCACTTGGAGTTTATCTTTGGATTAAAGGAAATAAACGGAGAGTAAAATAAGCCAACGCAAGTAGACTAAGAAGACAAAGAGTTTTGACTCATTAACTGTCTCGAAAAGAACTGTTGATCCTGTTAATGAGTCTTCGTTTATATTCTTATACTATTCGAACAATAAATGTCTGACAGATGAATTTTCTGAAACGGCTTTCGTTTACTTTATCTAATCAATGAAATTTATAAGTGCTTTTTATTTGGGCTTAGTAAAAAAGATGGTAGTTGTAATAGACCCCACCACAACATAACAGAAAAAGGAATAGTACATTGTTACTCAAACACTTATAATAAAACCATTAACAAAACTATGCAGAGTAATGGAATCTGTAATTCTCATCTGAGTAAATATCTTTTAAGTGGTATTATATAGAGCCATAAAAGCCATCGGTTTTTGTGATATCTAATTTGAAACTGATAGATATCTAAGACGAGCGTGACAGATATCTGTAACGAGCGTGACAGATATCTAAGAAAAGAGCTACTGACATCTGATATATTATATTTGACTTGTGAGTAAAAAGTAGGTTCTGTTTATAGTCTATCTATCCATTTCCTACTGAACTTTAACTTTGCAATGATAATCCTATTCAGAAATGAAGTTACTGGTGCTACTACATGAAAAGCTACTATCTTGCATCGCAAGACAGTAGCTTTTGGCGTGTAATATCATAGAATTTATAATCTATTGAAGAATTTTACGTAAATAGAATATTACCGATAGAAATTAACACATTTATCCTAAACGGGGCATTAGAGTCTAAACATTGTTTGTTTTATTATCAAGCAGATTGTTTGTATTTGCAACACAGGCGTAGCGGACTACTTAAAGTTACACGGATAGACAATATGCCGATAAGAATATAAAATATGTTAGAGAACTATACCAGAGTAATAAGAACTAGATATATTGTAGTCTAATGAGCTATTTGAGATAATTATCTATTTCGTGTTCTTTTCTGTTTACCACTACCTATATGAATACTTTGTATTGTAGTACTCTCTTTACTTTGACCACTCTGATAATATTTCATTGCTTCTGGCATCCATTTCTGTATATTCCTAATGCGAGTTGCGTCAGAAGGGTGGCTACTCATAAATTCCATAGGCGCTCCTTGCGATGAGGCAGCCATACGTTGCCAAAAAGGAATAGCGTTTTGCGGATCGTAACCTGCCATTGCTGCAAAAATAAGACCCATATAATCTGCCTCTTGCTCATTCTTTCTGCTATAC
This sequence comes from Prevotella pallens ATCC 700821, assembly GCF_000220255.1. Taxonomy (GTDB): domain Bacteria; phylum Bacteroidota; class Bacteroidia; order Bacteroidales; family Bacteroidaceae; genus Prevotella; species Prevotella pallens. The sequence goes on along the minus strand of NZ_GL982513.1, from coordinate 1,091,910 downwards.
TTCAAATTAAGAAGCGAAAGTCCTGTTGAAGCTATTGAATTAACAATATCGCCTGTACCACTGCCAACTGTAGAGTTTAAAACTGTTCCCAATATAGTAGTTCCAATACTTTGATTCTGTTGTTTTGTTATTTGCTCGGCGCTATGCTTTGCCACTGCGTGTGCTATTTCGTGTCCCAACACAATAGCTAAGCTTGCTTCGTTTTGTGTATAAGGTAGTAATCCTTCGTAAACAACAATTTTTCCACCAGGCATACAGAATGCGTTGGCTTGCTTATCTTGCACAAGATTGAATTCCCACTGAAAGTTCTTTACTTCGTCAGCATAACCATTATTGCGCAAATAGTTTTCTACAGCATCAGCTAATCGACGCCCAACACGTGTTACCATTTGTGTGTTCTTAACATTTGTAGACTTCTTTGCGCTCGCCATAAATTTTGCATACTGTGTTTTGCTTAAGCTAAGGATGTCTGCATCAGACACACTAATGGTATGCCTACGACCTGTAAGTGGCACTGTAGATGTGGTTCCGCATGCGGTAAGTGTGGCAATTACAATTGTTACCAATAAATACTTAATCTGTTTCATTTCTTATTTTCTTTAAAATACTTATGGAAATCTTAGCTGTTATCAGCTCTTTCTATTTATTTTGGCTGCGAAAGTACAAACTTTTTTCACGATAAGTATTGTTTTTATTTCTTTTTAATAAAAATAATATAGTGTTATTTGCTTATTTAAATAAGAATAAATAACTTTGCGTCATTAAGAAATAGAGGTTATAACAATAAGTATAACTCATTAAATTATCAAAATATGCGTAGAACCGCCACAACGTTACTATTGTTGCTCACAACCCTCTGGGCATCAGCACAAATTAAACAAACTTATTTGCCTGACTTTAAGAAAGGGCAAACCGCAACTTACGAGTATATATGTACAAAAACACACAGGCGAAATTGTGATAATGTTACTGTTGATGGATTAGAACTAAACTCACCATTTGTATCCTTGGGGGGAGTTTTTTCTCTAATGGATATTTCAGGAATGATTCCTACAGGCGACAGTATTTCGAATAAATTCTCGCTGAAAGTACTTGATTCAACACCATATTCCTATATTATGGAGGTAAAACTTCTGGATATAAACTTACCTAAGGTTATTGAGAAAAAAGAAGGAGACCAAGAGGTTTTAGACGTAATTAACTTTATGAAGACTCTCAAACTATATTTGATGATGTCAAAAAGATTGGGCGAATGGAAAGTTATCAACGCAGATGAATTATATAGACAAGTAATTAACGAAGGGCGCAGGCGGAAACTTTCCGTTTTTGAAGGCGAAGATAAACAAAGCGATGAAGAGATTATAGAAGATATGCGAAAAGCAAATGCCATAGAAGGATTCATTTCTTTGTTTGTTCCTGGTATCAATGCGTTTACAGATGCTTATCAATTACGCTGTGAGAATGGATACAGAGAAGAAGGAAAGTTAGAAGAGAAAAAAGATTCGTTTAAGTTTGTGAGTGATGTAACGAAAGGTAAAGGCAGGGCTATAAATCTTAAAATGAATTTGGAAACATATTCAAGCGTATACGAACCATACGTCGACATAGATACAACCGATGTGGACACTGTTGAAATAGATACAGTTGTCGCAGATTCAGTTATAACAGACTATGAAGATTCACTTCCCTCGATAGAAGATAGAGGAGTATTGTGCAAGGCTCAGAATATAATAGATGTAAAAATGGATAAGAACACCTGGCTGGAGAAATACGAAAATACAGTTATTATTAACTATCCGAACGGTGTTGGCACAATTTATAAGGTAGTAAGGCGACGCGATGACTAAAGAAACAGACAAGATGAAAGCAATAAAACAACAACAAAATAAGATGCGAATATTCTTAACCATCATAACATTGCTTATAGCCAACGGTCTATGGGCGCAAAAAAACAATAGCTACAGTCCTAAGTTTAAGAAAGGGCAGTCTGCAGTTTACGAGTTTACATTAGAACAAACACAGAGTGGCACTCCCGATTCCATAAATACAATGCTCGACTTCAGTTCTATTACAGAAGAATATGATAATCTTTTTAATGGAATGTCAAGGCGTGAACCCTATCTCTCGTGTAAAGTCCGTTTAACGGTTTTAAATGTTTCTCCATTCACAACAACTATTCAACTATCCCTGTTAGAGAATGTCAATTATACAAAAAAGAACGTAGAAACAGTTCACGATAGTCTGTTTTATTATATTTTCGCTAATATTATGAAGAAGCGTCCGCTTATTCTTACCTTTACTTCCGATATGAAATCGTATATTGTAAGCAATTCGGAAGAGATATCGGCAGATTTATCAAGAGCCCTAATAAATCTGATTTATGGCGATATTCCTTCAGAATTAGCAGGCCCCATATACAGTTACAATAGATATGCAACACAGGCTTTGACCCGTACGGGAAAGCCCAATGTACAGTTCTTAACCAATCTTTATGCCGCATATATACCAAGTTTGCTTGATTTAATTCAGACTTTTTCCAATCCACTGACAGAAGGAAACATAACTAAAGGACGACCACTTGATGGAACAAATAGGAATATGACCTATTTTGCATCACAGACAAGTAGGAATAAACAAGGCGAATGGACATATATTACCGACTTAGACAAATACACTACGCCTGTATACGACAGTGATTTAGATGACAATTGGGCTGATAGTGTTGTGGTTGATAGCCTTGATGAAGATACTGTAGCTGTAGACGATTACGATAGCGATTCAACGTGTATTGATACAGCTGAAGTTGATACGACTGAATGGGATTCAACCGAATATGATTCTACTGATACATACTCGGAGCAACCAGATACAACGGTAGATGAATCTGAGCGAATAGCACATATACACACCGAAACATATATAGGAAAAGACAATTGGCCAACCTTAATAGAGAAAACAATAACTCTAACCGATGATAATATTCTTTGGACTTATCGTAGAAAAATTAGAAAAGTACAAGATGTAAAAACTAGAAAGTAAACTATATATGCGAAATACTCATAAATGATATAGAAAGAAGAGCAAAATAGCTCTTCTTTTCTGTTTTCTAGTCATTTCTTTATATAAAAGTTGTTAGTTTGGTTACAAAGTATTAACTTTACATTCTAATTAAAAAACGTAACGCTATGATACAATACTTCTTTGAAAATCTTTGGTTGGCATGGCTTTTAGTAGGTCTGTTGTGCCTTGTGTTGGAATTGACCAATGGCGATTTCTTCATTATATGTTTTGCCATAGGGGGCGTTGTGGCTGCTATTGTTTCGACTTTCAGCGACAGTTATGCACTGCAAGTTATTGCTTTTGCTGTAGTTAGTGCATTAAGCATTTTCTTTGTTCGACCATTCGCACTGAAATATTTGAATAAGAACAAAGATATCAGACTCAGCAATGCTGATGCCATTATAGGCAGGACGGGCAAGGTAACAGAACCCATCACTCCAGACGGATACGGAAGAGTAGAGATTGATGGCGACTCGTGGAAAGCTATTGCTGTAGGTGGTGTAGCTATTGCTGAAGGCACAAGGGTAAGTGTTGTAAGCTTAGATTCGATAATCATAGCCGTGAAAACGGTAGAGTAATATCCTTTTATTAATAACTAAATCACAGAACTATCATGGACATTGGATCTTATGTATTAATTGCCATCGTTGTATTGGCAGTTGTCTTTGCTAAAAAAGCAATCGTTATAATCTCACAGAGTGAAACACGCATCATTGAACGCTTAGGACGATACTTCGCAACTTTGCAACCGGGTATCAATATCATCATTCCTTTTATCGATAGAGCGAAAGAAATGGTGGCAGTGCGCCACGGACGCTATGTCTACACAAACGTTATAGACCTACGCGAACAGGTTTACGATTTCGACCGTCAGAATGTTATCACGAAAGACAATATTCAGATGCAAATCAATGCACTACTTTATTTCCAGATTATGGACCCTTTCAAGGCTGTGTACGAAATAAACAACCTACCAAATGCTATCGAAAAGCTGACACAAACTACGCTTCGTAACATCATTGGTGAGATGGAACTCGACCAAACGCTTACTTCGCGCGACACCATAAACACCAAGCTGCGTTCAGTTCTCGACGATGCAACCAACAAATGGGGTATCAAGGTGAACCGTGTAGAGCTTCAAGACATCACACCACCGGAGAGTGTGCTGCAAGCAATGGAGAAACAGATGCAGGCAGAACGTAATAAACGTGCGACAATTCTCACCAGTGAGGGTGAAAAACAAGCTGCCATACTCCAGTCGGAAGGTGAAAAGACATCGCGGATTAACCGTGCTGAGGCTGACAGACAGCAGGCTATACTCATTGCAGAGGGACAGGCAGAAGCACGAATACATATTGCTGAAGCCGAAGCTGTGGCAATTCAGAAAATTACGGACGCTGTCGGACAAAGCACAAATCCAGCAAATTACCTCATTGCACAGAAGTATATACAGATGATGGAAGAACTTGCGAAGAACGAAAACCAAAAGACGGTTTACCTTCCATTTGAAGCAACGGGCGTTATGGGCTCGATTGGCAGTATAAAAGAGATGTTTAAAGGAAAATAAAAGTATAAATGACACAAACAAGTAGCGAACTTAAAGTTTGTATTTTTTGTGGTGCACGACCAAACTTTATGAAGGTTGCACCTATTATCAGGATTATTAAGAAAAAGCAAAACGAAGGTTGGGACAGTAAAAGCATTGCCTATTCGTTGGTTTATGCAGGAAGTAAGAATGATCCAACGTTAGAGGGTAGCTTATTCGATGACCTGCAAATTCCACGCCCTGATGTATATCTCGGTGTAGAATGTGAGAACTTGAACGAACTAACAGGACAGGTAATGTCGAAGTTTGAGCAGTATTTGCAACAGAACACTACACACGTTGTTGTGGTTGTAGACGACCTTGCATCTACTATGGCTGCAGCTATTGTAGCAAAGAAACAAGGCATTGCTTTAGCGCATATAGCAGCAGGAACCCGCTCGTTTGATATTAATATGCCAAAAGAGATTAATCGTTTGGTTATCGACGGACTGTCGGACGTGCTTTTCACCGCAGGTTTAAGCAACAACAGCATTGCTAACAAAGAAGGGGCAGAGCTTTCTCGAGTATATATGGTTGGTAATATCCTAATTGATAATATACGCTTTAATCGTAGCAGAATGGGCGATTTATCGTTGGAGAATATAGCTTCAGTGAGTGAATTACAGTTGAAGCCAAAGCAGTATCTGGTTTTCACTCTCAACCGTAAGGCTCTAATGAGCAATAAAGCCAATTTAGAACGAATGTTAGAAACTATGTCTGAGGCTGCTGGCAATATGCCTATTATTGCTCCGTTGCGTACTGATGCAGCACAAGTTGTACAGTTACTTGATGCATCAAAACACAGAAACCTGCATATAGTACAACCTTTAGGATACTTAGAGTTTAGCTATCTGCTATTGAACGCGGCAGGAGTTATAACCGATTCGGGCAATGTTGCCGAAGAAGCTACCTTTACCAATGTTCCGTGTGCTACACTGAACAGCTATACCGAACACATTGAAACCGTGAAACAAGGCACGAATGTACTTGTGGGCGAAGATGCACAGAAACTTCGTACTGCTGTTTCTGATATGGTTAGTGGCAAATGGAAGACTGCAACAATTCCCGACAGATGGGACGGGCGTTCAGCCGAACGCATTATTCAAACCCTTATTGATTTTGTGAAATAAACAAAATGGAAAGCGAATATGCCACAATCGACATATTCGCTTTTTACATATTATGCAGTACATTTACAGACTATCTTGTGCGTGCATATACAGCAAGTATATTGTTCTTTAAGATGTGTGCGTGTGTTTATCGTAATACCATAGTTCTATGCTGTTGATAATGTTCTGCCAAAGAATGTAGCAACCCGGACCAACAGACGATAACGGATTAAGATAGGTAAAGGCAATCCAAATAGCGAATGTAGTGTTTTTCTGCCCCAAAGCTTGCCCCGCTTCGATAGTTTTTCCAAAAAAACGACCTATAAACCTACCGATGGCAAACTGTGCCAAGCAAAGCAGTAAGCCCACAAGAGCAATGAAGACGAGAAACAAGATAGTTGTATCGGCATGAATAATGTTCTTCACTGTGGTTCCCGTTACTATAGTAAGTGTAAAAGCCCAAAAATAAAAACCAAGATTGTTCATACGTACAATCCATTTATAAAGCGGTTGCAACATACGCCAATGTTTTGTGAAGTAAGCTACCAACATCGGAGCAACCAAAATAAGGCAAACACGATTAAGAATAACAAGAAAAGAGTCGGCAAAGCCTACATTCACATTAGGCTCTATCAGTGGAAAACAAATAGGAATAAGAGCTGCACAAATAAAGTTTGACAAGAAAGTGTAGGTTGTCATATCTTCTATGTTGCCACCTAACTTCTGTGTAACAATAGCAGCTGCCGATGCACAAGGACAAATAATGCACGCCAATATCGATTCCATAAGTATCAAACCATTTCCCCGCAATTTAAAGAAGAGTATGAAACCTACTGCAATAAACACAAACAACACCTGAAACACGCCTATCCACAGATGCCATTGAACAGGAATAAGTTTCCGAAAGTCTACTTTACAGAACGTTACATAAAGCATTAAAAACATACAAATAGGCAACAGAAAACCAAATATAGGTTCGAATACTTCTGCAGCAGGAGATAGTATGGGTATAAAAGCAAACAACAAATAAACCACAGCACCCATAGCTATAGCTACTGGCAACGTCCACTTCTTTATAATACTTATTAGTTCCACTTCTGTTTTGTCTGGTTTTAAGTGTATTCTTAGAAACTACTCCTCCACTTTCACCTTGCTTTTATACAAGTCTTCAAGATTGATAGGTGCAACATCTTCTTGTTTCTTCTTTTGTTTTGCAGGCTTATCGTTTATTGGCAGTTGGGGCGTTTGTTTCTTTGCGTCTATTTTAGATGTCGTTATTATAGGTTTTGAATGTATGGAATCTATAGATTTTTCGGTGTATATAGAATCCAACGGAACACTTGCCGCAATGGCACGCAAGCTGTCTTCTATCGCCTTAGCACGAGCTATGCTGTCGATAGCTAACTTTTCGTTAATCTTAGCTTGACAGCCTTTGCGCATATTTATGGCTTGTGTTAGTCGCGCTTCCACATCGGGTATGCTTCTATATTTTCTGAAAAATTCTTCGCAACGTGCGTAGGCATCGCGTGCTTTCTCCCATTCTGACCCAAACATATAGCACAATCCGAGCCGATAGTATATTTCTCCTTTCTCGTTATCGTAGCAAACAGCAAGTGCTTGTTCGTAAAAAGGAATGGCAAGTTTGTATTCCTGCAACTGAAAATGACTCTCTGCATTGGCAAAATAATACACAGAGCGTTCGTGAGGAGCAAGCATAGTAAGGCGAGGTGTTACTTCGTCGAGATACTTCGTTGCACTTTTATATTCCCAGTCGTTGTAATAGCACAAACCAATATAAGCACGAAAGCGGTCGTTCAGTTTGTATCGTTTATCTAATTGTTGAAAAATAAGCAATGCCTCGTGATACTTCTCCGAGTTGAAATACGCCACAGCTTTATCCAATAATACAGGGTCAGGATCGGTAGTTTGTGCCAATACCGACAAAATGGACAAGCACAAAAATGCTAGAATACAACATAAACGCTGCCAGAACACTGCTAAAACATCATCTCTGTGTTTGTTATTGTAGCCAAGCAATTTTCTTAACCTCCTTATCTCCATATTTTATAACATCTAAGTCTATCAGTACAATGCCTTGTTTATGGTTTTCGTGTGTGTCGCCCATTGCAGTTTCAATATTCTTTAGCTGCTGCACAAGTTGTTCTAACGATAACGAAGTGGTGAAATGCGCAATACAATTTAAGTATTTATCCGACACAATACCAACAGGTTCTGTCCATTGTGGTTGCGTGAAAGTAATATCAGGAAACACAGCCTTCAGTCTTTCAAAAGCCTCTTCTATATGCCGCTCTTGTTTGGTATTAGAACCAAGTGCTATTGTTATCTCCATCTTCTTTATTAATAAAAGTTAGTACAATTATAAAAAACTCGCAGTATCAATAGTGTGAAACTCTCAGTTTTTCCGCAGAAACTCGCAGTATCAATATTACGAAACTCGCAGTTTCTCCGCAGAAACTCACAGTTTTCACCGTATGAAACTTATGAAACCATAGTATGAAACAGTTTCTTTATACTAAGCTGCCATACTTCTGCTTGCATCTTTTGGCTTGCAAAAGTACGTTATTCTGTTATATAAGGTGCGGTAAACAGCACATTATTTATAAAAAATAACAATTACGAATAAAAAACGTTCATACGTCTCTCACATACTCTTAAGTTTTTATTAACTTTGTAGCCACATTATATATATACTAGTATTTGTTGAATGAAAGAATTTGTTATATCAGAAGTCAAGGCTGAAACAGCTGTGCTTGTTGGTTTAATAACCAAAGAACAAGATGATTCCAAAACCAAAGAATACTTAGATGAATTGGAATTTCTTGCCGATACAGCAGGAGCCGTTACCGTGAAACGCTTTACACAGCGTGTTGGTGGACCAAATATGACATCGTATGTGGGTAAAGGAAAGCTTGCAGAGATAAAAGAATACATTAAACAGAAAGAAGATGAAGACGAACCTATTGGTATGGTAATCTTCGACGATGAGTTATCGGCTAAGCAATTAAGAAACATTGAAAACGAATTGCAAGTAAAGATACTAGACAGAACGTCTCTCATTCTAGATATATTTGCTATGCGTGCACAAACAGCCAATGCCAAAACACAGGTAGAATTGGCACAATACCGTTATATGTTACCACGCTTGCAACGTCTTTGGACACACCTCGAACGACAAGGTGGTGGTTCTGGCTCAGGTGGTGGTAAAGGATCGGTAGGTTTGCGTGGTCCTGGCGAAACCCAATTGGAAATGGACCGTCGTATAATTTTGCAACGTATGACCCTACTGAAACAACGTTTAGTAGAGATTGACAAACAGAAAATAACACAACGAAAGAACCGTGGACGTCTTATTCGTGTAGCTTTGGTAGGCTATACCAATGTGGGAAAATCAACCATTATGAATATGCTAGCCAAAAGCGAAGTGTTTGCCGAAAACAAGTTGTTTGCCACATTAGACACAACAGTGCGTAAAGTTGTGCTTCAGAATTTACCTTTTCTCTTAGCAGACACTGTAGGATTTATACGCAAATTGCCAACCGATTTGGTTGATTCGTTCAAATCAACACTCGACGAGGTGCGCGAAGCCGACTTATTATTGCACGTTGTAGATATTTCTCACCCCGATTTTGAAGAACAAATACAAGTAGTAACAGAAACATTAAAAGATTTAGATTGCGCCGAAAAGCCATCAATGATAATCTTCAACAAGATAGATAATTATTCTTGGGAAGAGAAGGAGGAAGACGACCTAACACCAATGAATAAGAAAAATATATCGCTTACAGAATTGAAACGCACGTGGATGGCAAAACTAAACGATGATTGTTTGTTTATATCGGCAAAACAAAAAGAGAACATCGATGAGTTTAGAGATGTTTTATATAAAAAAGTAAGAGAACTTCACGTGCAGAAGTATCCTTACAACGATTTCTTGTACAACACAGATGTTGAAGAAGGAATGCAATAAAATAATGTTTCATTTATTGTTTCAGAATAAATATGGTATACAGAGCACTAACCGACAGCGAGATTTCTATTCTTGAGAACAACAATTGTTGGGCTGAAGACTGGAGCAAAATAGAAGTGGTAGACGATGGTTTCCAACCTAAATACTTGCATCGTGTTATCTTCTATGGAGATATTCGTTTAGGAGCCTTTGAAAAGAATGTTGAAGTTTCGAAAGGTTTCTTTAAGCATTCTGGCATTAACGATGCTACTTTACGAAACGTAACCATAGGCAACAACTGTTTGATAGAAAAGATAGGAAACTATATAAACAACTACATTATAGGCAATGATTGCTTGATTGCTAACGTTTCGGTAATGGAAACAACCGAAGGTGCAACTTATGGGCAAGGCAATGTTATATCGGTATTGAATGAGGCAGGCGATGGAAACATCATTATGTTTCCTGAATTAAGTAGTCAGTTTGCTGCCCTTATGGTAAAACACTTTAAAGATAAGGTTCTTAAGAATGCTATTCGTAGATTAGTTTCAGAAGAAATAGCACGTCTAACACCAGCAGTTAGCACTATGGGGAACAATGTAAAGATAGTAAACTCTAAGGAGATAACAAATACAATCATTCACAACGACTGTGAGATATCTGGAGCGAGCAGACTTTCCGACTGTACCATTCTTAGCTCAGAACATGCTAATGTTTATATAGGTACAGGTGTTATCTGCGAAAACTCTATCATAAGCGAAGGCTCAAGTATTATTAATAGTGCTAAAATACAAGATTGTTTTATAGGCGAAACTTGTCATATTGCAAACGGCTTTACGGCTTCACAGAGTGTATTCTTTGCCAATTCGTATATGGCTAATGGTGAAGCATGTGCTGCTTTTTGCGGTCCTTTCTCTGTTTCGCATCATAAGAGTACACTTCTTATAGGAGGAATGTATTCTTTCTACAATGCAGGCTCAGCCACAAACTTCTCAAATCACGCTTACAAGATGGGACCGTTGCACTATGGAATATTAGAAAGAGGATGTAAGACCGCCAGTGGTAGCCATATAGTTATGCCAGCAACAATAGGTTCGTTTTCTGTTTGTTTCGGTAAAATAACCAATCACCCAGATACAACAGCATTTCCTTTCTCATATATCATTGCTTATAACGATAAACCTTGCATTGTTCCTGGAAGAAATATTGCAACTGTAGGACTCTATCGCGATATACGGAAATGGCATAAACGCGACTTACGTCCACAGGGAACACAGAAAAGTATCATTAATTTTGAGTGGCTATCGCCTTTCACAGCGTTTGAACTATTTAGAGGAAAACATAATCTAAAAATGCTGAAGAAAACGTGTGGGGTGAATTCTGATAGCTATATATATAAAGGTTATACCATAAAAGCATCTAACCTGGATAAGGGTATTCGGCTATACGACATTGCTCTCCATATTTATATAGGAGAAATGCTAAAGAAAGCCAAGCTTTTGGATATATTCGATAAGCCTTTAGAACAAGACTCCATTAATGTATGGAACGATCTAGGAGGATTAATTCTACCAGATTTTGAAGAGCAACGCATACTTGAGGATATTAAGAGTGGTCTTTTAGAAACAATCGAAGACGTGAACGATCGTTTCAAAGAAATAAATGCAAACTATTACAGATATGCTTGGGACTGGACACGATTCCTTATTAAAAGTTGTTATGGTAGTAAAGAAATTACTGAAGATATCGAAGCACAAATTGTAAAAGACTATAACGATGCATTGAAAACGTGGATTAGCGAAATCCACAAAGATGCAGAGAAAGAATATAGTATGGGCGATATAGATAAAGACGTATTGGAGGCTTTCCTTGAAAAGCTAGAACAAGAGAGTAATAATACAATAATCAATTAATAAAAAAATAAGTTAAACATTATGCTAAAGAACCTTTCTTTTAGAAATATAGGTTTGTCTTTGCTTCTACTTCTTGGTGTTGTAGGAATAAAAGCACAGATACGTACCTATGAAAGCGTGCCTAACGATCCGATGAAGACACGCATCTACACCCTAGACAATGGGCTGAAAATATATATCACTGTAAATAAAGAGAAACCACGTATCCAGACTTATATAGCTGTGCGTACAGGTAGTCGTAACGATCCTGCTGAAACAACTGGTTTGGCACATTATCTGGAGCACATTATGTTTAAAGGAACAGATAAGTTTGGTACTTCTAATTACGAAGCAGAACGCCCTTACCTGAAACAAATAGAAAACCTTTATGAAGAGTATCGTCATATAACAGACCCCGTGAAACGTAAAGAATGGTATCATAAAATAGACTCTGTATCTCAGATAGCTGCACAATACAATATACCTAATGAGTACGACAAGTTAATGGCTGCTATTGGAAGTCAGGGTACAAATGCTTATACCTCTAACGATGTTACTTGTTATGTAGAGAATATACCAAGTAATGAAATAGATTCTTGGGCAAAAGTGCAAGGCGACCGTTTCCAAAATATGGTTATTCGAGGCTTTCATACAGAGCTTGAAGCTGTATATGAAGAGTATAATATGGGGTTAACAAGCGATGGAAGAAAGCTATTTACAGCTTTAATGGCAAAGCTTTTCCCTAACCACCCATACGGTACACAGACTACAATTGGTAGAGGCGAACATTTGAAGAATCCTTCTATCACAAATATTATGAACTATTATCACCGATACTATGTGCCAAATAATATTGCTATATGTTTATCAGGTGATCTTAACCCAGACGAGACTGTAGCTACCATTGAAAAGTATTTTGGAAACTGGAAAAAGAGTGAAACTCTAAGCATCCCTCAATACGGTGCCCAACCTAAGTTCACACATCCAGTAGATACTACTGTAGTAGGTTTAGAAGCTGAAACTGTTTATTTGGGTTGGAGAGGTGAAAGAGGAAACTCGTTACAATGCGATACACTCAATATTATTAGTAATTTGTTGAGTAACGGACATGCAGGTCTTTTCGATTTAGATTTGAATCAAACTATGAAGGTTCAATCTGCTGGTGCAGGTTTCTCAGATTTAACAGACTACTCAATGTTTATTGCATTGGGTACACCTAAAAAAGGACAAACTTTGCAAGAGGTTCGCAATTTATTGCTTGCCGAAATAGAGAAGTTAAAAAAAGGAGAATTCTCTGACGACTTGCTACCTTCTGTTATAAACAACTACAAACGCAGTTATTATAAAAATCTCGACAACAATCAGTTCCGAGCAAAGGCTTTTGTAAATGCCTTCATTAATAATGTTGATTGGAAGCAGGAAGTTGGACAACTTGACCGTATTTCAAAGATGACAAAAGCAGAAATAGTTAGCTTTGCAAATCGTTTCTTCACAAATGGTTATGCCGCAATCTATAAAGTGCAGGGAACAGATACGACAATACATAAGGTTGATAAACCAAAAATAACGCCAATCCCAACAAATAACGATAAACATTCTACTTTCTTACAAACAATAGTAAATAATAAGGTAGAACCTATCAAACCCGTATTTGTTGATTTCAAGAAAGACCTTACTAAGGGTATGACAAAGAAAGGTTGGCCTATACTTTACAAACAGAATACACAAGACGACTTATTTACACTCTACTTGCAAATTCCTTTTGGAAAAGAAAGCGATATATTACCGACTTATGCAAAAATGTATCTTGACTATCTTGGTACTGATAAGATGACCAATGCACAAATAAAACAAGAACTGTATAAGCTAGCTTGCGACTACGATATTGAACAATCAGAAGATGAGACCTACTTCTATATGACAGGTTTGAACGAAAATCTTCCAAAAGCTTTAGCTCTTATAAATTATGTAATTGACAATGCAAAGGTAGATAAAGCTGCTTACAATGCTGCTGTAGATTTACTTATTAAATCGCAAAAAGATAATAAGGCAGACCAAAAAGGCAACTTTAGAGCTTTACAAAATTATGGTATGTATGGCCCATATAACTCTACACGTAATATTTTGAGCGAACAGCAGCTGAAGAGTATGGACCCACAAAAACTATTGAACGTACTTAAAAACTTGAAGAACTACAAGCAAACAGTACTCTACTATGGTCCATCATCTATAAAAGATATTGATAATCTTTTGGCTAAGACTTTCAAAACAGCTAAGAAGTTTGCACCATTGCCAAAGGAAAAACGTTATACTCTGCAAACAACACCTCAAAACGAAGTTATTATCGCACCTTACAACGCAAAGAACATCTATATGGTTCAATTCCATAACGAAAATAAGGAATGGAATCCTAACGATGCTGCAAAGATTTCACTCTTCAACGAGTACTTTGGTGGTGGTATGAATGCTATTGTGTTCCAAGAAATGCGCGAGGCTCGTGCATTAGCATATACAGCCAGCGCAAGCTATCACATGCCAAATCGTTTGGGCGATAAAGATTACTTCAACACATTCATAATCACACAGAATGATAAGATGATGGACTGTATCGCACAGTTTAACGAACTTCTCAATAATATGCCTGTACGACTAGCTAATTTCGATTTGGCTAAGCAGAACTTATTGAAGAGTCTTGCTTCAACTCGTACAACCAAGTTCTCTATTCTTTCTGCTTATATGAATGCACAAAAGATGGGCTTAAATTGTACATTGAGCGAAAAGATATATAACGATTTACCCAGTGTAACATTCGATGATATTATCAACTTCGAAAAAACTAATATAGGCCATAAAACATTCAAGTATCTTATCCTTGGAGATGAGAAAGAACTTGATATGAAAGCTTTAGAGAAGATAGCTCCTATAAAGCGTGTTACAACAGAAGAAATCTTTGGATATTAAGTTAGCATAATAATTATCTAGCTTAGTTACGCCTAAAACGTAAGTTCGAAGCAACAACAGATTAAAATATTAATAGAAACCTGACACCATGAAGTGTAAGACAATAATGCCTTATAACATGATGTCAGGTTATTTTTAAAAACATTATGACTGAATTTAAGTATGCCCCAATGTTTCAATTGGGAAAAGATGAAACAGAGTACAGACTGGTTTCTAAAGAAGGAATTACAGTAGCGAACTTTGAAGGAAAAGAGATTGTAAAGGTAGCACCAGAAGCATTAACATTATTGGCACAAGAGGCATTTCACGATTGCGAATTTTATCTACGTCGTGCACACAATAAGCAGGTTGCCGCTATTCTAAACGATAATGAGGCTTCTGAAAACGACAAGTATGTTGCACTCCAGTTCCTTCGCAATGCCGAAACAGCTGCAAAAGGAGTTTTACCTTTCTGTCAAGATACAGGAACTGCTATTATTCATGGCGAAAAAGGTCAGCAGATATGGACAGGATACGAAGACGAAGAGGCTCTTTCGCGTGGTGTATTCAATACGTTTACACAAGAAAGTTTGCGCTATTCTCAAAATGCCCCACTTACTATGTTCGAAGAAGTGAACACCAAATGCAACCTTCCTGCACAGATTGATATCGAAGCAACCGAAGGTGCAGAATACAAATTCGTAATGGTGGCGAAAGGTGGAGGCTCTGCAAATAAGACCTACTTCTATCCAATGACTAAGGCTACTATTCAGAACGAGGGTACACTCATTCCTTTCTTAGTAGAAAAGATGAAGACTTTAGGTACAGCTGCCTGTCCTCCATATCATATCTGCTTTGTTATTGGTGGAACATCAGCTGAAAAGAATTTGCTCACTGTCAAACTTGGAAGTATCAAATACTACGATGCACTCCCTACAACTGGCGATGAAACAGGTCGTGCATTTCGTGATATCGAATTAGAGAAGAAACTTCTCGAAGAAGCACATAAAATTGGACTCGGTGCACAGTTTGGTGGCAAGTATCTTGCACACGATATTCGTATCATTCGCCTGCCACGTCATGGTGCCAGCGTTCCTATCGGTATGGGTGTATCTTGCTCTGCCGATCGCAATATAAAGGGCAAAATCAATAAAGATGGTATTTGGTTGGAGAAGTTAGATACTAATCCTGGTGAACTTATTCCTGAAGAGTATCGTAAGCCTGGTGAAGGAAGTAAGGGTATAGAAATCGACTTAGACAAGGGCATTGATGCTGTGCGTGCCGAACTTACTAAATATCCTGTCTCTACTCGTGTAAGTCTGAAGGGAACTATTATTGTAGCACGCGATATTGCACACGCAAAACTCAAGGCTCGTCTCGATGCAGGAGAACCATTGCCACAATACATCAAAGATTATCCAGTGTTGTATGCTGGTCCTGCAAAAACACCAAACGGACTACCTTGTGGTTCTATGGGACCTACAACTGCCAACCGTATGGACCCATACGTAGATGAATTCCAAGCTAATGGCGGGTCGCTTGTTATGATTGCTAAAGGTAATCGTACGCAAGTGGTTACCGATGCTTGTAAGAAGCATGGTGGTTTCTATCTTGGTACAATAGGTGGTGTGGCTGCCGTATTATCGCAAAGTAGCATCAAAAGTATAGAGTGTGTGGAATATCCTGAACTTGGTATGGAAGCCGTTTATAAAATTAAGGTAGAAGACTTCCCCGCATTTATTCTTGTAGACGACAAAGGAAACGATTTCTTTAAGCAGCTGAAACCTTGGACAGGCTGCCCAAAGAAATAAATAAACTAAATTATTAACTGTGAGGGTATATCGATGACTCAATTCGATATACCCTCTTTCAGTCATCTTAAATTCATCTTCGTGTCGAAATTTTCTTTATTCGTATCAAAATAATTAGAACCTTTATAATGCTGTGTTGGCTTCGGGAACAATTAAATAGAAAATCCTTGCAGATGATAGCATCACAAATAAGCTACTTGTAAGTATGCTTGAATCTCCAAGCATCAGGTGTACGTTGCCAGAAGTTTGGCTACTTTGCTTGGAAATTTATTGATGTACATCTGCTTGCTACCGAAAACATATTCACGCTTGCCGGGATTGTGCCTACAGTGCGAAGCTACTGGGTTTTCCTTTCCTCAGTTACAAAAAAAATATCTACTGTTAGTTCGATTCCTTAACAATACATTAAAAGCAAAAAGGAATGAAAACTTCTATTTTATTTTGACGAACGTTCGAATTAGCGTACCTTTGCGATGTTTTAGTAATACAAACAACAAGGATAAGTGCATTTGAATGCTAAAACAATAGGAAAAGAACTAACAACAAAATAATAGGAACAATATGAAATGTAGGAATTGCCATACAGAAGTGAATGAAAACGAGCAGCAATGTACTAATTGTGGTGCACCTTTACACAACGACAACGACGAACCCACTATTGGTCGTGGACTGGTAATATTCATAGTTATTGGTACTATCTTCCTTGTAGGCTTCGGATTTTTCTATTATTTCAACCACATGCACGACCCTAAATATACACTTACTTCAATAGAGCCTGACTCTAACTTGGCAGAAAAGAATGCTGTAAAGCTGGACACGATTGCTCTTGATACGCTTAACAAAGATTCGTTAGACAAAGAGGAAGCAAAGCAAGCCGAAAAGGTGCTTAACAGTATTCGAGGGAAACGAAACAAACATAACAGCAGGAACAACAAAGAAGAACAAGACGAAGAAGTGGCTCCTGTAACTGTTCCTTCCACCCCAGAGGATGGCAACACTGCACCCAATGTTGCACCTATTGCGCCTACTGTTTCAAAACCACGTGTAGAGAAAATAGAAGTGAAATAGTTATAGTACGCAAAAGAAGCATTTAAACAATTATATCCAGAACTATACAACGTCCGTTTTCTACCCGAAAGCGGACGTCTTTATTTCTAAATGCCATACCGTAAATACGATTGGAATTATGCTGATAGTGCGGACGAGGGTCTTGAGCAAGTACTTCCGACAATGCCTTTATTTCGTCGTGATTAAAGAAATTGCCTATGTCATCGGGCAATTCTACATCTAAAGATTGCCAAATGCTTGAATCGGTATATCCACCACGTGCTTCTACATGTGCATCGGCGTATGGCAAATAAGGTTTTACATCGTATATAGGCGTTCCGTCCATAAGGTCGGCTCCCGAAACTTCTATGACACCATTTTTGCCAATATTTACTATGCGCACCGACGACAAGCCCAAACCATTAGGGCGATAGGACGAGCGAGAAGCAAACACCCCTACCCTTTCGTTGCCTCCCAAACGTGGTGGACGCACCATAAGGTTGTCGTTCTTGTTCCACTTCTTGCCACCAACAGGCTCGTTCGCCGAGAACCCCCATATCAACCAAATATAATCGAAGCCTTCCAAACCACGCAAAGCATCTGCATTGCTGAACTTTGGCTCAAACACAATGTGTCCTCGCAGTTCGCTAACTAAGCCACTCTGGCGTGGAATGCCAAACTTTGTGGTAAACGGGGAACGAAAATAGGCTATAGGTTCTATTTCTTTCATAGCACAAAATTACATAAAATATGTACAATATTAGGCAACTATGCCTGAATTAATGGTGATTTTATTGACAGTTAGTAGTGCCTTTGCTATTTTTTACTTATCTTTGCGACTGTTTTAGGCTGAAGCATACAATGCTACAACAAAACTTTACCTTAAGAATAACATACAACTAAAGATATGGAAAATAAAGAAAAACAAAACATTGAACTTCCTGAGAACGCCTTTCGTGAACTGAAAGAAGGCGAGGAGTATCAACCCGTGATGAGCCCTAATAAGGTTTATCCAGAAGTAAGTACGTGGTCTGTAACTTGGGGATTAGTAATGGTTGTGCTGTTTTCGGCAGCTGCTGCCTACTTAGGTCTTAAAGTTGGACAGGTATTCGAGGCAGCCATACCAATTGCCATTATAGCCATTGGTATGTCGTCGGCAACTAAACGCAAGAATGCATTGGGCGAAAATGTCATTATTCAGAGCATTGGTGCTTGTTCGGGTGCTGTTGTTGCAGGCGGTATCTTCGTAATACCTGCCATTTATATGCTCGATTTACAAGCTGGCTTCTTTCAAATATTCATTGCAGCAGCATTAGGTGGCATTTTAGGAATACTCTTCTTAATACCCTTCCGCAAGTATTTTGTTAAGGAACAGCACGGCAAATATCCTTTCCCAGAGGCTACAGCCACAACACAGGTGCTTGTGAGTGGCGAGAAAGGTGGCAGCCAGGCGAAACCATTGTTGCTTGCTGGTTTGGTGGGGGGTCTTTACGACTTCAGCGTGGCTACATTTGGCTGGTGGAACGAAACCGTTACAAGCCGTATGATTGGTTTTGGCGAAACCATTGCCGACAAGGCAAAGCTTGTATTCAAGGTAAATACAGGTGCTGCTGTTTTGGGTTTGGGCTACATTATTGGTTTAAAATATGCCTTCATTATATGTATGGGGTCGCTCACTATATGGTGGGTAGTTGTTCCAGGCATGGCACTTATATTTCCAGACACTATACTGAACCAATGGGACGCAAGTATTGTTACCACAGTTGGCAGTATGTCGGCAGAAGAGATTTTCAAGAACTACGCTCGTTCTATTGGTATTGGTGGTATTGCAATGTCGGGCATTATTGGCATTGTAAAGTCGTGGGGCATTATTAAAAGTGCTGTTAGCTTAGCTTCAAGAGAGATGAAGGGCAAAGGAGCAAGTCAAGAAGAAGCGATAAGAACACAACGCGACATTTCGTTTAAGATTATTGCATTTGGCAGTATTATTACTTTAATCATTATCTTCTTATTCTTCTACTTTGGTGTAATGCAATTCAACTTAATACACACTGTTGTTGGTATCTTGCTGGTTGCAATAATTGCTTTTCTCTTTACAACGGTTGCAGCAAATGCCATTGCCATTGTGGGTTCAAACCCTGTATCGGGTATGACTCTAATGACTCTTATTTTGGCTTCTGTTGTAATGGTAGGTGTTGGACTGAAAGGCAATTCGGGTATGTTGGCAGCATTGCTTATGGGTGGTGTTGTATGTACAGCCTTGTCGATGGCAGGTTCGTTTATCACCGACCTGAAGATTGGTTATTGGCTCGGTACCACACCTAAGAAGCAGGAAACGTGGAAGTTCCTTGGCACCATTGTATCGGCAGCAACCGTTGCAGGTGTAATGATTGTGTTGGACAAGACTTACGGTTTCAATTCTGGACAGTTGGCAGCACCGCAGGCAAACGCTATGGCTGCCGTTATTAAACCATTAATGAGCGGACAGGGTGCACCTTGGATTCTTTACGGTATAGGTGCTGTCCTTGCATTGGTGTTAGACCGTTGCAAGGTGCCTGCACTGGCTTTCTCGCTTGGTATGTTTATTCCTATTCAGCTGAATATTCCTCTAATTATAGGTGGTGCGGTGAACTGGTATGTTACAACTCGTTCTAAGGACGAACAAATTAACAATCTACGTGCCGATAAAGGAACACTTATTGCATCGGGCTTTATTGCGGGTGGTGCACTTATGGGTGTTGTTTCGGCACTGATTAAGTTCTTTGGTGTTGAGTTCGACCATGCTGCATGGTGGCAGAACCATCTTTCTGAACTTCTCGCACTTGTTGCTTACACAGCTCTGATACTCTACTTTATCACGGCAACAAAAGTTTCTGACAAAGACAAAGAAGCGTAGAGACATTCAGTAAATAACGAAAGATAGAAGGCGTGTTCAATATTGAGCACGCCTTTTTTATTTGCGTTCATTAGTAGTCTAAGTTTGCAATATTATCTGTTGCAGATTAGATGGTGTTGGGTATTCGTGGATATGGGCACGATGAATAGGCTCCCTACACATAAGGAATGCACGATGCGAACGGCTTACGAACAGCAAACAAACACCCTTCGAACGGTTTGCAAATATTCTTAATATAGGGACGCTTGGTATGAGCGTCTACACAGTTAGGTGTGAATTACGGATTAGTTAGGTGTGAATAACTGATGATTCGTAAATGGTTGGCAACCGTTTATGTTGCAATTAACTTGTATTTCATTGCCGATTAAGTGATGCTGATTGTATCAATTTGCAGAGAAAGTGCATTGATTTCGTGGTCTAACAGACCTTACAAACTAAGCAAAGCTTATAAGTTATACACAAAAAACTTATAAGTTATGATTAAAAAGCTTATAAGCTATCTATAAAAAGCTTATAAGCTATTTGCAGAAAGCTTATAAGCTATTTGAGAAAAGCTTATAAGCTATTTAGGAAAAGCTTATAAGCTTTTTGCAATTAGATAAGTGTTTGCAGTGGTTTTAGCAGAAGATATAATTCGGTTTGATATAAAAACACGCTATGCAAACCATAATTGGATCAATTAACATAGCACATATCAACTATTTCGCTCTTTAATTCTAATTAGAACATTATTTTGCTATTTATCGCTTCGTTTTTTGTATTTTTGCAATCGTATGCATAAAGGTAAAGATAACTATACGTTCCTTACAGCGGAACCAATTCATAAGGTTGTGATAACAATGGCTGTACCTACCATAATTTCGATGTTGGTAACCAGCTTGTACAATATTGCCGACACTTATTTTGTGGGACAAATAAACACGCAAGCTACGGCAGCCGTGGGCATTGTGTTTTCGGTGATGTTCTTCATACAGTCGTTTGGTTTCTTCTTCGGACACGGTTCGGGAAACTACATTTCACGCGAATTGGGTGCAAAACGCCACAATAATGCCGTACGTATGGCATCGAATGGTTTTTTCTTTTCGTTCGCATTTGGTATAGTAATTATGATTGTGGGGCTGCTTAATCTTAAGCCACTATCGGTTTTATTGGGAAGCACACCAACCATTTTGCCCTATACCGAGAAATATTTAGGTGTTGTGTTGCTCGGAGCTCCATTCTTAACATCATCGCTCACGCTGAACAACCAGATGCGTTTGCAAGGCAATGCCACTTATGCAATGTATGGCATTGTGGCGGGGGCAGTATTGAATGTTGCGCTCGACCCACTTCTTATTTTCACCTTCGATATGGGAATAACGGGTGCAGCCATTGCAACCGTAGTTGGACAGATAGTTTCGTTTATCATTCTTTTCTATATGGCTCGGCAGGGAGAGAACATCGGAATATATCTTAAAAACTTCGCTCCGTCGTGGAATGCACTTAAAGAAATTTTCTTGGGAGGTAGTCCATCGCTGTCGCGTCAGGGCTTAGCGTGCTTGGCAACAATGTCGTTAAACATAGCAGCAGCTCATTATGGCGACGAAGCTATTGCTGCAATGAGCATAGTTACACGTATATCAATGCTTGTGCTTGCAACAGTTATTGGGTTGGGACAAGGGTTTCAACCATTATGTGGTTTCTGTTACGGCGCAAAACTTTACGACAGATTGAGAGAAGGCTATATGTTTACCGTTAAAACGGGCACACTCTTCTTGCTCGCTTGTACCATTATAGGTTGGATTTTCAGTGGGTCGCTCATCGAATTGTTCCGCAACGATGCCAAAGTTATAAGCATAGGCGTTGTTGCCCTGCGTTGGCAACTGTGCACTTATCCGTTCAATGCAGCAATAGTTGTAAGCAATATGCTATCGCAAACCTGCCGAAAGCCGTGGCGAGCTAACTTCTTGGCAGCAGCACGACAGGGACTCTTCTTCATTCCTTTAATATTTATACTTCCACAATTTTTCGGACTTTTAGGCGTGGAGATGTGTCAAGCAGTGAGCGATACTTTCTCGCTGTTGGCAACAATCCCAATAATGATTTATACTTTCAGAGAATTTAAGAAAGAACAAATAGAGTTTAATCAACAAAAAAACAATTAGATTATGGAAAATAGATTTTTCACAGTAAATGGTATGCGTTGCGAACATTGCAAGGCAAGTGTAGAAAACGCAATAAAAGAAATAGCAGGTGTAGAAACTGCAGAAGTAGACTTAGCAAACAAAACAGTAAAGGTTTCGTACGACAGCAATTTGGTAAGTCCCGACAAAATAAAAGCGGCAGTAGATGCAATAGGTCGCTTCGAACTAATTTTATAAGAATTATAAGGAGAAAGAAAAATGAAAAGGACCATTCCAGTAATAGGTATGGCATGTTCGGCATGTTCTGCCAATATAGAGAAGAAACTAAATAGCTTAAACGGAATAACGTCGGCTTCAGTGTCGTTACCATCGCGTTCAGCATTAGTAGACTTCAATCCAGACGAAGTTTCGCTGACAGATATGAAAGCAGCTATCAACGCAATTGGCTACGACCTTGTTATTGAAGAAGGAAGATCGGCAGTTGAAATAGAAAAACAAGCTTACACACTTTTAAAGCGTAAAGCTATTCTATCGTGGATATTTGCCATTGGTGTTATGGCAATATCAATGCATTGGATTAATCTTGGAAATAACAATACCAGCAATCAGGTGGCTTTGCTTGTTGCGCTGGGCAATATGCTGTATTGTGGCAAACAGTTCTATGTTTCGGCATGGAAACAGCTAAAAAATGGTTTGGCAAATATGGATACGCTTGTTGCCTTGTCTACTTTAATAGCTTTCTTGTTCAGCGTTTTCAATACATTCTGGGGAGAATCCGTGTGGAGCAGTAGAGGAATTGTGTGGCATACATATTTCGATGCATCGGTAATGATTATCACCTTTGTGCTTACAGGTAAACTTTTGGAAGAAAAAGCCAAAGACGGAACCGCATCGTCTATTAGAGAGATGATGGGAATGACACCTAAGACAGCACATATTGTAGATGGCGACAAGGTAGAAGAAGTGCCAATATCTACAATTGAAGTAGGCGATTTGCTAGAAGTACGTACTGGAGAGAAAATTCCTGTAGACGGAGAAGTGGTTTGGGCAGAAAGTTTTATGACTCCAAATGCAGCTTACATTGACGAAAGTATGATTACGGGCGAACCTAATCCGGCAAAGAAGGAAAAAGGCGATAGAGTTTTGGCAGGCACTATTCCAAATCAAGGAAAATTAAGAATGCGTGCTCGCCAAATAGGGAAAGACACTATGTTAGCACAAATTATACGTATGGTTCAAGAAGCACAGGGTTCTAAAGCTCCTGTTCAACGCATCGTAGATAAAGCTGCATTGGTGTTCGTTCCTGTTGTTTCAACAATAGCTCTCGTTACTTTCTTAGCTTGGTGGATTATTGGAGGTAATGCTTATTTGCCACAAGCCATCTTATCGGCAATTGCAGTGTTGGTAATTGCTTGTCCATGTGCAATGGGATTAGCCACACCAACAGCACTAATGGTAGGTATAGGTAAGGCTGCCGAAGAACAAATACTGATAAAAGATGCTTCGGCATTAGAAAACTTGCGCAAGATTAATGCGCTCGTAACTGATAAAACCGGCACACTAACCATACCAAACAAAAACATAGACTTCACCAAATCGGATAATCTGGCTTTAGAAGAACGCGAAACTCTAAAACCAAATGCACGCGAAGCAATGGAGACATTGCAAAAAAATGGTGTGGAAGTCTATATGATGAGTGGAGACAAGGAAGAAGCTGCTAAATATTGGGCAGAAAAAGCAGGAATAAAACATTATCAAAGCAAAGTTCTGCCACAAGATAAAGAGAACTTAGTTAGACGTTTACAAGCAGAAGGAAAACATGTTGCAATGGTTGGCGATGGTATAAACGATACGCAAGCATTGGCTTTAGCTGATGTTAGCATTGCGATAGGAAAAGGAACTGATGTTGCAATGGACGTTGCGCAAATTACACTTATGGGCGACGATCTTCGTACCTTACCAGAGGCATTACAATTAAGCCGTCGCACTGTACGTATGATTTGGGAAAATCTGTTTTGGGCGTTTATATATAACATTGTTTGTATTCCGCTCGCAGCTGGTGTATTATACATATTTGGCATTGACTGGCAAATAACTCCATCTTGGGCAAGTGCTTTAATGGCTTTCTCAAGTGTTAGCGTTGTTCTAAATAGTTTACGCTTAAAGTTGATGAAATAAACACACAAACTCTCAGTATCTAAACTGCACTGTTTGTAGTGCATATATAATAAAAGGTGGACTCTTCTTACAAGGGTCCACCTTTCTTTATTAGTTTTATTTATAGAGCGTTTTATCTGTTGTTTTTACTTTGCATAAGAAACACTGCGTATTTCGCGAATAACCGTAATTTTAACTTGTCCAGGATAAGTCATTTCGTTCTGAATCTTTTCAGCTATCTCTGTACTTAATTGTTCGCTTTGTGCATCGTCCATCTTATCGGCGCCCACAATAACACGTAGTTCTCTACCTGCTTGTATAGCATAAGTTTTTGTTACACCTGGATAGCTCATAGCAATTGCCTCTAAATCGTTCAAACGTTTTATATAAGCCTCTACTATTTCGCGACGAGCACCTGGACGAGCACCAGAAATTGCATCACAAACTTGCACAATTGGCGCAATAAGACTGGTCATTTCTGTTTCGTCGTGGTGAGCTGCTATAGCATTACAAATTTCAGGTTTTTCTTTATATTTTTCAGCAATACGAGCTCCATATAATGCGTGAGGAAGTTCGGTCTCTTCATCGGGTACTTTTCCTATATCGTGCAATAGTCCGGCACGTTTTGCTTTCTTAGGATTTAACCCTAGTTCGCTTGCCATTATACCACAAAGATTTGCAGTTTCTCTTGCATGTTGCAAAAGATTTTGTCCGTATGATGAGCGATACTTCATTTTTCCAACAATACGAATTAGTTCTGGATGCAAACCGTGGATACCTAAATCGATTGCTGTACGTTTTCCTGTTTCAATTATCTCGTTGTCTAATTGTTTTTTCACTTTAGCAACTATTTCTTCTATACGTGCTGGGTGAATACGTCCATCAGAAACTAATTGGTGAAGAGCCAAACGACAAATTTCGCGACGAACAGGATCGAAACCTGAAATAACAATTGCTTCAGGTGTATCATCTACTACAATTTCTACACCTGTAGCTGCTTCGAGTGCACGAATGTTTCTGCCTTCTCTACCAATAATTCTACCTTTTACTTCATCGTTTTCAATGTGGAAAACACTAACAGAATTTTCTATTGCTGTTTCTGTTGCAACACGTTGAATTGTTTGAATAACAATTTTCTTTGCTTGTTGATTTGCGTTTAGCTTTGCTTCGTCAACAATTTCATTAATATATGATGCTGCATCCAGTTTTGCTTGGTCTTTCAAACTCTCAACAAGTCGGTTTTTCGCTTCGTCTGCGCTCAAACCAGAGAGTTCTTCAAGTTTTGCACGCTCTAACTCTTTTTGTTTTTCTAACTCTTGTTCCTTTACCATCAGCAACTTTTTCTCGTTATCTACACGTTGTTGCTGCTGTTCTATTTCTTGCTTGCGGCGATTTATTTCGTCTAACCGCTGATTTAGCGTAATTTCTTTTTGCTTTAAGCGGTTTTCGTTCTGCTGAAATTTATGATTTCGCTGTTGTACTTCCTTTTCTAATTCGCTTTTCTTATTTAAGAACTTTTCTTTTACCTCGAGTAGTTTTTTCTCCTTCAATACCTCAGTATCTCTTTCGGCTTTTGCCATAGATTCTTTGTATTGTTTATCGATTATGTAACGGAATGTAGCATAACCAATTATACAACCTACTGCGAGACAACCGAGGGCTACTATTATTGTTATAAAACTCATCTAAAATTATTTCTATATATTATTTTTATCTTGGTTATTTTTTTAAAGCTTCTTCTATCTCTGCAGTGAGTTTACCAAGAACATCTGTGAATGGAGCTGTGTCGTTGAGTGCACCTTCTTTTTTGTAATGAAGCGTTATATCCAACATAGCCATATATAGTATGTCTTTATCGCTTTTTTTACCTTTAAAATAGGTGGAATATGTATTTACAGTATCTGTTATAAGTTTAGAAGCAGCTCGATAATATTCTTCGTCTTCGCGAGGAATATTTACCGATAGTTCAGTATCGTATACATGTAACCTTATATGTAATTTATCGTCAGCCATTCTTTCTAGTTATTTCTCACTAATGAGTGTGATGCACTTATTTACATCTCGGATAAGTTTTGATATACGTTTCTGAGCATTTTCCATATCGCTATCAGAAATTTCTATCATCTTAGCCATTTTCAATGAATTATAGTCGTTTCGTGCTTGTTTTAGTTGTGCTTCGAGCTTTTCTATCTCTTTTTCACGTTGGTCCACTAATTCATACAAGTCGTTGTTTTCCTTTTTCATTTCTTCATATTGAAGAATCATTTGTCTAACACGAGTCGCAAAAGTATTTAGGGCCTTTTCATTCGCATTCATTTTCTATATCATTTTGGCTACAAATTTACGTTAAAGTTTTAATTTAACAAAATTTTTCGCTTAATTATTTTCTTTTCTCAACAATACAAAGCTATGTCTTTGCCGTTACATCGGCATTTTGTTTGGGTTCTTTTTTGGCTAATAAAACTATTTGATAGACAAATTCTGTAGCCCATTTCTGCGAAAATCCAAGCCGTTGTGATAGTTGGCGAACCGACAATACTGTTTTAACAACACCTGGATCGCTATAATCGTTCTTATTATATATATCGTTTACGGTTTTCTCCGTCATACTATAAATAAGCTTCTTAAAGAAACCAGGCATACGCAATTTAAATTTCATTAAGTTGCCTATTAACATCATTAAATCTTGTGTATAAGCTTGGAATTGATAAAGATAACCTTGCGCATCTTGCACCTTTTTGCATTGTTTTTTTATACTATTATCTATTTCATCAAAAAACAAATCGCTAGTACCATACAAGTTTTTCATTGTTTTCTTTACACTATTCTTCTCTCCTACTCCTAATTTATTATTAACAGTTGGAACTCGGAAAGTTTGCTTATAAGTACGGAGGTCTGGTAACATTGACAGGTTGGTTATTCCTAATCGAGAGGCAAGAACTGCCTGAAAATATACACGAACTAAGGTCATATAGTCGTTCATTCCACCAACTTTTTCCTGGTCTTCGTTATTTCTATTAAATATTTTCGAAAATATTCCCATTTTAATCTATAAATAATTTTGATTAATAATTGAGCCATTGCTCTTTGTGCGTGCAAAGTTAAGAAAATAAAATAAGATTGGGACATATAACTTGTTTTTTTTAGTTGATAATTCACCCTATCCACATTCATTAGAATTAGCTAAATTAAACAAAAAATGGAACATTAGAGAATATGTGTATTGCATAATTGCTAAACAAACCGTCTATTTTTGTGGTGAAATATAGCGAACTACATTATCAAAAAAATGAATCAACAAAATAATTACAAGAAAATAGAAGAGATTTGAGAGCAATCTCTTTATAAAATTAATAAACACATTGCTATCTAACCTTCTATGGGGGGGTACAAAATTTTACCATCTTAAAATGAGTCTAATTTAATACAACTAATAATAGAATCTTTCACTTGCATTTTACAGCTATTTAGCAAATAAATCAATCGTATCTAAATATGAAAAATAAGTAAAAATGCAGTTCCATAAACCACTTATTACCAGATATTTATATAGTCTTCTCATTTTATAATAAAAAAATAAAAAATTATAATAAGAAAACAAGAAAAATATAATTAGAAATTAGAGAAACAATAATAAGAAAAATGAAGATATATAAATGTATCGTATGTTTTAGAATATTTGAGATAAAAAGGTACATATAATAACATTTTTTATTGTAGATGCCTTGAATATCAATTTTATTGATTACCTTTGCGAACAAAAACAGAATAACTCGGAATTGGAATAAAAGGTGATAACTATTTGCAAGTAACTATTGGAATGTTTCAACGAGATGTGAAGATTGAGAAAAGCATATTATTTGCCTATTCTAGCCGAGTATAACTTCAATATAATAAAGCACTTAAAAAATACGAATATGAAAGGTATCGTTTTAGCAGGAGGCTCAGGCACACGTCTTTATCCTATTACTAAAGGCATTAGCAAACAGTTAATACCTATTTACGATAAGCCCATGATTTATTATCCTATTTCAGTATTAATGCTTGCAGGTATAAAAGAAATATTGATAATATCAACTCCATACGATTTACCAGGTTTTAAGCGACTCTTAGGTGATGGACATGAATTAGGCGTGAATTTTGAGTATGCAGAACAACCTTCTCCAGACGGATTAGCACAAGCATTTATTATTGGAGAGAAATTTATTGGAAACGATTCTGTTTGTTTAGTGTTAGGCGATAATATTTTTTATGGTGCAGGCTTTTCAGGTATGCTGAAAGAAAGCGTAAAAACAGCAGAAGAAGATGGTAAAGCTACTGTATTTGGCTATTTTGTGAACGACCCTGAACGCTATGGCGTAGCAGAATTTGATAAAAAAGGAAACTGTCTTAGTATTGAAGAAAAGCCCGAACACCCGAAAAGTAATTACGCTGTTGTAGGATTATATTTCTATCCTAATAGTGTTGTGGAAATTGCAAAGAATATAAAACCTTCAGCACGAGGAGAATTAGAAATAACCACTGTAAATCAAGAATATTTGGCAAAGCAAGAACTAAAAGTTCAAACATTGCAACGAGGCTTTGCATGGTTAGATACAGGTACGCACAATAGTTTATCGGAGGCAAGCACATTTATAGAATGTATAGAGAAACGTCAAGGTTTAAAAGTTGCTTGTTTAGAAGAAATTGCATATAAAAGAGGTTGGATAAATAACCAACAGTTAAGAGAAAATGCAGAACCAATGAAGAAAAACGAATATGGACAATATCTCCTTTGTCTTGCAGACGAAAACAATCAATAGAAGAATACTATTATGATAGAAGAAAATAAAAATATAGAAAAAGAATACGGTCAGGAAGAAAACGAAAAATCGTTTATAGATTTTCAGTTAATTTATCGTACTGTAATCCTAAATTGGTATTGGTTCATACTATCTGTAATTATCTGTGTTGGTTTAGCTGCCATTTATTTGCGCTATACAACACCTACTTATCAGACTGTAGCAAAATTGCTTATTAAAGACCAAGACGATAACAAAAAATCGGGAATTAAATATTCGTCAAATCTTGGAACTATGTCTAATTCAGAAGGTATTGATAACGAAATAGAAATACTTGGTTCCAGATCAGTTGCTCAAGATGCAGTGCGCGACTTAAAACTTTATGTTAATTACATAACAAAAGGGCGACTTAAAACTATAACGCTCTATAGAGACCAACCACTAAGTGTAGATGTAGATAGTAAACATTTGGAAAATCTGAATAGACCAATAGAGCTTTCTATTAAACGCGATAGCAATACTTTCATTCTGACAGGTACTTATTATGTACCAACTAATGAACGCGATGCAGAAGGACCATTTACATTGAATACTAAATTCTACTCATTGCCACATTCTATAGCAACACGTGCCGGCATAATTACAATATCTTCTAATCAAGGTAAAATTTTAAGAAAAGGAGAAGAACTAGAAGTTGTGTTGCAATCGCCAAGAGATGCGTGTGGACAATATGTAAACAACATTCAGATATCAAAAAGTACACAAGGAACAAGCATTGCTTATCTTAAAATGATAGACGAAATTCCAAATAGAAGTATCGACTATTTAAAGCAACTTGTTGTGGCTTATAACCGTCAGGCAAACGAAGATAAAAATACAATTGCGCTTAGTACTGAACGTTTTATAAGTTCACGCCTTGGCAAAATTAGCCAGGAATTAGGCGCAAGTGAAGGAAAGTTGCAAAAATACAAACAACGAAATGGTGTTGTAGAACAACAAATGAATGCAGCAAGTAGTTTCACAAATCAAACTACATCTGAACAAAAGCTAACGGATATGGAAACCCAAATCCAACTATTTAATAGCGTTGCATCAGAAGTAAAAAATTCATCAAGAGATTTCACACAAGTAATACCTTCTGATGTTGGATTAAGCGATGCAACTGCATCAAGTCTTATTAATAAATATAATGAGTTGGTGTTAGAAAGAAATCGTCTTCTTCGTAGCGCATCAGTAAATTCACCTGTAGTAGAACCACTTACCGATCAGATAAGAACACTTAACAAGAATATTAGACGTGCAATTGAAACAGCACGTAATAATTTGGAGATACAACGTGATGCTGTTGTAAGTCAATTCCAAAAATATAACACACAAGTTGCTGAAGCTCCTGTGCAAGAACGAATGATACAATCTATCGATCGTGAGAAAGATGTTATGTCTAATTTGTTCTCTATGCTGCTACAAAAGCGAGAAGAAAATAGTATGTCGCTTGCAGCTACAGTAGACAAAGGTAAACTTATTGATGATCCACAATTTGCAGGCATTGTAAGTCCAAATACAAAAATGATATATTTGGTAGCATTTTTTATCGGACTTCTTTTACCTTCACTTATTCTATTCCTCATTCAGCTATTTAGATATAAGATTGAAGGACACGACGATGTAGCACGACTTACCAAATTGCCTATTATTGCCGATGTTCCTGTTGCAAACGATGCAGCCAAAGGAAAAGCCGATATTGTGGTACACGAAAATCAGAATAACCAAATGGAAGAAGTGTTCCGTGCAATGCGTACCAATATACAATTTATATTGGAGGAGAAACAAAAAGTTATTCTCTTTACATCGTCTACTTCGGGTGAAGGTAAAACCTTTACAGCAGCTAACCTTGCAGTAAGTTTTGCATTGTTAGGCAAAAAAGTTATCTTTGTTGGTCTCGATATTCGTAGACCACGTCTTGCCGAACAATTTAAAATAAACGACCATAAACATGGTATCACAAACTTGCTTATAAAGAACGATCCAACATTAGAAGATTTAAAAGAACAAATTATTCCTTCTGGTGTAAATCAATACTTAGATTTATTAATGGCTGGTCCTATTCCACCAAACCCAACAGAGTTAATAGCACGCCATTCTTTAAATACAGTATTCGAACAATTACGTCAAGAGTACGATTATGTTATTGTAGATACCGCACCAGTTGGTCTTGTTACCGATACTTTACAAATTGGAAGAATCGTAGATGCAACTGTTTATATGTGTCGCGCCGATTATACCCTGAAGTCTTCTTTCGATATGATTAATGAACTTTCAGCCGAAAAGAAACTTCCCAAAATGAATATTGTGCTTAATGGTGTCGATATGTCTAAAAAGAAATATGGTTACTATTACGGCTATGGACGATATGGAAAGTATGGACGATATGGAACTGGAAAATATGGAAAATATGGTGCCTACGGAAATTATGGAAGTTTTGGTAACTACCATAACAGTAAATATGGAAATAAAAACGATAATTCTATAAAACGATAACAATAATAAGTGGTGAATAAGAAGTGTGCCAATGGAAAAACTTGCCACACTTCTTTTTTCTTTATGTAATTATGGTAATAGCAGTAGATTTTGATGGAACTATAGTAGAACACATGTATCCTAAAATTGGAAACGAAATTCCATTTGCAACAGATACTTTAAAAGAACTAATAAAAGATGGACATCAATTAATTCTTTGGAGTGTTAGGGAGAACGAACTTTTACAAGAAGCTGTAGATTGGTGTCATAAACGTGGAGTAGATTTCTGGGCAGTAAATAAAGATTATCCAGAAGAAGAGCGTTCTAAAAACAACCATTTCTCACGAAAACTAAAGGTAGATATGTTTATAGACGACCGGAATGTTGGTGGTTTGCCTGATTGGGGAACAATTTACCAAATGATTAAACATAATGAAACGTGGGAAAGTATGCGTTATAATCATCATAACTCTGAATACGGACAACCAAAACGAAAAAAACATTGGTGGAATTTTTAGCCTTAATTGCCACCTTATCTTATATACAAAATTACACCTTATACATATAAGACACATTGATAAAAAAAGAAAATACAAAGAACCACCTTCGCATAAAGAAAGGTGGTTCATTTATATATATAGAATTAAGGTTATTCGTTTATTGTCCACTCTACATTCTCATTTGACATTTCATTGCCTTCTTCCTCAATAGCAATACTCGAAGGTGTCGGAGTTTTAACAACTATCTTTATATTTGTCATTACGTTGCGTTTTAACACAACCTTTTTAATTTCGCTCCTTATTGTCCCATCGTTCTTTGTCCATTTCACTATAAAATCGACTTCTCCACTATATGAATCTTCTATTGCTTTTGCTACTTGAGAGAAAGAATAAATAGCTTGATGGTCGAATATAGGATCTGATGCCTTTACAGTTTCAGTATAATCATCTAAATAAGAAACTTCGAGCGTTCCATCTTCGGGCGGTGTAATGGTTAAATGGATCCCAAATACTGCTCGTTTTACTTTTAACAAAACAGAATCTGAAGTTTTAGGGTCAAAATCTATTAGCGTGCCATATTGTTTAACAAGTTTAGGAGACCACACTTGTTTATTTCCTGTTACAGTAGTTTGTCCTTGTGGTGGAAAAGCAAAACAAACAGAACTTGACTTTGTAAACGAATTAGTTGCCATTACTGGTTTTGCATTGGTTGTTACAAAAGGCTCCATATAACCATCTGCTGAAAGATAGATACCATCTTCGCCTTCTTCTACAATTAAGCATTCAAAACGATAGAGACAATTCTCGTTCAGAGCAATACTAATCTTCGAAGGATCGTCAAACAATCCGTATGCAAATTTAGAATAAGAATTACTATTAGCACGTTTCTGATAAACATTAATACCATACAATTTCTTTCCCGCTCCACGTGTATATGCAAACAATGGAGTTTCAGACGTCGTTATTTCCTCGTTTATTCGAAACGAAATAGTTTTAAACTTGCTTTTTCCTTGCTTTTCTTTACCCCCGTTATTTATTATTTCTTTCTCGCAACTTGCAAAAGCAAATGCCAGAACAATAGTTAATAACGAACATACTAATTTATTCATAATAGGTTTAATTAGATTGTTAATGCAATTATTTAGTGCTACAAAGTTAATATAATTTTATTTTACAGCCAAAAAACTATACAAATAAATGTCGTTAGGAATGAAAAAGTATAAACTTTTCGTCCTATTTATTTCTATTTTTTATCTATGCGTATGGTAGAACGCATTGCGTGTGAGATTTCGGTAAAGAAAAATAATATTAAAAATGCCTATTGTATAGCACAATATGCCAACAGAAATAGATAATTTGTACGAAAGGAAGGAAAGGAACCAGAAGAGGACCAGATAAATGGTTGCGAAACACCACACGACCATAGAAACAGGAAGAAAAATAAGTGGGTATATTCAAATATGAACACACCCACCAACATATAGAATATCTTAATATAAGATAATAGTAAGTTTCGCAACAAGTAACATTCTGTTATCTATTTGCTTGCTGTACGAAATATGAGTATACTGTGAAAATCAGTAATAATGGAAGCAATTTATTTGAAAAGCTTTTTAAAGAAGCCTTTCCTTTCTTTTTTCTCTTCTTTTACAGCAGGCTTTGTTGATTCTTTGGGAGATATTTCGTTATTCGTTTTTTCTTTAAGCACAGGAATATCATCTCCTTCAAGAATACCAGCAATTCCCCACTGTGCTGTTAGTTTCAGTATATCAGAAGTGGCAGTAGCCTCGTCCACTTCATATTCATCTGTCAAAATTTTCACTAAATCAGCTACTGTAAAATTATCCAACTTCTGCGCTTCACGCCAAAGAAAGGCAGAACTTTCGTTCATCGATATAATATTACTGAAGTCTATATTCTCTTCTCCTTCGGCTACAATAATGTTTTCGCCACATACTTGCCGTAAGTTAAACCCTACTTTTGTTTTCATTTATTACTGTTTTATTGAATTATTTTACTTAAATGACTCCGAAGATGGGAATCCATATTCGTCTATATATTCCTAAAAGATAACGCCGTATGGGATAAAGGCGTGTCCATACAAAACTATAAAGTCGCCATTTTCTGCCATCGGTACGATCTAATGTGTTTCTTCCCTTTCTATAAAAACCTATAACAGCTCCCACAACATTAGACTTTAAACAATGTTCTGTGGATAAATTACCATCGCCTAACAGTGTAACCTTTTCGCCATCAATATGTATAATTCGGTGGAGTACATAGTGTTGTGGAGCAATTTCTGCTAAAACTGGATCTCCAACGGTTATAGTTGATGGTTTTATAAAAAGAGCTTTATCGCGACCATCTTCTAAAAATGGGCGCATAGAATAGCCTTTCAGTGTAAGAGTAACAGTATGCCCTTCGTTCAGCATCTTTACAATTTCTGGTAAAAACACTGCATTCTCGAATTGTATTTTAGCTGTCTCAGTAGTTCTTGTGGACATTATAAACCTTTACTAATGGTTGCATAACACACTTCTGCCGCCTCTTTATTTGGTAAACAATGCAAGGTATAGATATTTGTTGTTTCTACCAGCTTAGTTATAATGTCGCAAACGGCATTGTAAATATCAGTATCCCACTTCATACTTGAGCACGATGGGAGTAATGAGGCGAAAGCCTGAATAGGTGGAAGCTTTTCTACCGAATTGGTAGAAGCTCTATCTATACGTGTTATTGCACCTAACTTTGCTTTCACATTTCTATAACATGGTGTTTTACCACTCCACGGACTTCCGAATATCCAAAATTCATTATCAATAAAACGAACAATAGGATTATCATCGTTCATGAGATCGGAACCTGCTATATATCGTAACCACATACTAACTTGAGTAGATTTACCTGTCCCACTTTTTGCTATAAATGCATATCCATAATTATTGTTACGCACTAGCGAAGCGTGAATAAGTAAAGTTTGCTTATGCGCGCCTGCAAAAGCAAAAATTAGCATAAGCGCATTATTTAATCCAAAGCTACGCATATTATAATTTCCATTCAGTGCACATGAACAGTTAGTAAAGTCTTTATTAGTGATTAACAAACAGCATTCTGCACCTGTTATATCTTTTATAATATACTGATATCCTCCATCTTCCAATTTATCAACAACAGTATCGCCATTTCCTGTATCAAAATTTCGAATGGTTCTTCGTTGTTCCTTAGATATAGGTCTAATACTATCATCTACAGTTAGCTGAAAAAACAAGTCGTTGTTAGATACCTCTGCACTGAAAGGAAGAAACGACGGTAATAATTTAATATTATTTTTTTCGCTTTCAGCAAAGGCAATACGTATACTTAGTTCAGCAACTCTAAAGTTATGTACTTGCATTTAGTTATGGCTTTTCTACTTTTTCCTCTGTTTCGTCTTGTCGCTGTATCAGTTCTTTCCTTAATTCATCGGGTAAAACTGTTTTAAATTTGAATTGTGATGATGGGATTGCATTTACAATATACTTTTGTTTTGCCTTTTTTGTATATCGCTCTTGCAACTTTATATACTTCTTCATAGCCTCTTTCTCGGTAAATGCATAAATCACAATACACGTAGGATTGCTATTAAGCTGTCGGCTCTCAATATAATAGCGCAACTGATAAGAATATTCATCACGGTTTATCAAAAAGTGTGTGTGATTATTTTCAACGAAAGCATCTACTGCTTGTATATCAGTGAAGTTTACAGTAGAATCGTTGAATGATTCTGATAAGCCAAACATATAAACCTTTGCAGCCTTGTAATCTTCTTTTGCTGTTATAGTTGTTGTAAAACTAAATAGCATTAAAGTTATAAAAACAAATTTACAGTATTTCATATTTCTTTTTATTTTCCTAAATATCCTTTTAAAGAATTGCCTATTGCATTGCAACGTAGACGTCTAATTGCTTTCTCTTTTAACTGACGAACACGTTCGCGCGTTAGGCCTGTTTGTGCACCAATCTCTTCGAGAGACATTTCTCTTTGGTTTATTCCAAAATATCCTCTAAGAATAATCTGTTCACGCTCTGGAAGAGCCACTAATGCTCGTTCTATTTCTTTCTTTAACCCAGCTTCTAATAATTCTGCATCTGCATCTGGAGAATTTTTATTTGGTAAGACATCAAGCAAACTTCCATCATCGCTTGTAGAAATTGGAGCGTCCATAGATATTTTCTTTGTTATCATAGACATTATTTCTACTATCCTTTCCTTAGGCAGGTCTATTTGTTCTGCCATTTCATCTACGCTGGGTAATCGTTGATGCGTTTGTTCGAATTGTTGTACTACCTTTCGCAGCTTATGTATTATTCCCATTTGGTTTATTGGAACACGAACTAGTCTGCTTTGCTCTGAAATGGCTTGCATTATACTTTGCCTTATCCACCATACTGCATACGAGATAAACTTAAACCCTCTTGTCTCATCATATTTCTTCGCTGCTTTTATTAGTCCGAGATTTCCTTCGTTGATTAAATCAGGAAGTGATAAACCTTGATTTTGATACTGTTTTGCAACAGATACCACAAAGCGTAAGTTAGCTTTCGTTAGTTTTTCGAGTGCTTTTACATCGCCCTGTTTTATCTTTCGTGCTAATTCTATCTCTTCTTCTACACTTATAAGACCCTCATGACTTATATCTTGAAGGTATTTTTCAAGTGCCGTACTTTCGCGATTTGTAATCGACTGAGTGATTTTCAGTTGTCTCATCTATAAGGTGGATTGACATTAGGTATGGCAAATATACATAAAAACAACGAGTTAGACAAAGAAATATAGAATAATCTATGTTTTTTTCGTTTTTATAGTACTCTCCCTATTGCTTTCCTTTTTACCTAACGGATTATCTACACTTATGAACTCCTTTTTATTTATTTTCGTTTAAGAATTTGTATTCCTATATCGCTTATTCCTGGAAGCAATTCTTTGCTCATAATGTGATAGACAGAGACTTTTAGTGAGTCGTTGCGTTGTAATGGAAATATTCCTATGCGCTGTTCGATTGCACTTGTTGTTATGCCTCGTTTTCCTACCAATCGTCCTTCATTATCAATAACGTTGCACACAACTGTATCTTGATAACTTTGACTTGTTTGCTTTTTGTGTTGCGTACGTATAACTGTACGTTCCACTATAAGCGTAATGCTCTTATATGGATAATTTTGAAATACTCTCATTCCCAAATCCATATTGTATATTCCCTCTTCCTGGCGTGGAACATTAAAGGTTACAGTGTCTGTGCGTCCCCACCCATCAATAGATAGAGATTGATACTTATCGTATACACGTGAATCATTGCATGCTACCAATGCTAGTACAATGATAACAAACATTACTAGGTTTGAAAAGGAAAACTGCTTCCTATTCATTTTTATTCTCGTTTGTTGATTTCGGTTGCTGATTTCTTTGTTGTGTTGGCTGCTTATTAGGCTTTCCACTCCGTCGCTGACGTGGCTGTATTTTTTGTTCGTTTGTATCTACCACTTGCTGGCTTCGTTCTTGAGGACGTGGTTGCGCATTTCGTTTACCATTCCGGCGATTATTTTTCTTGTTTGTTTTTTCTTTATCAAAGCGACTCAAATCTGCTTCTGCCAACAAGTCGATAGACTTTTTAACTGGCTTAACTTGTCCGTTATGCAATAACGAAAGCGGCTTTTCTCCCTGACGATTCATTTCTATAATCTCTTTTGCTCGCTCTGCAGAAATAGTTTCCAAATTTACTGCTAAGTTTTTATCGGTAGAATACGTACAAAGACCGTTGAGAATATCTGTCTTAAACAAGAAATACTCTGCGTCCATAGTATGTAAATGAATATCTTTCCCCGGAAGTTTTCTACTTGCTTCCATATAGTCATCTACTTCATAGTTTAGACAGCATTTCAATTTAGCACACATACCTGCTAATTTGGTAGGATTTAATGATATGTCTTGACAGCGTGCAGCATTTGTTGAAACGCTTGAAAAACTCTTCATCCACGTAGCACAACAAAGTTCCCTACCACAAGGACCTGTTCCACCAATACGACCAGCTTCCTGTCGAGCGCCTATTTGCTTCATTTCAATACGGACGTGGAAAGCCGCAGCAAGATCCTTTATAAGCTGTCGAAAATCTACTCGTTCGTCTGCTATATAATAGAATATTGCTTTGTTTCCATCGCCTTGATACTCTACATCGCCTATTTTCATTTGCAGATTCAATGCTTTTGCTATCTGCCTACTTTCAATCATTGTGCTGTGTTCCTTTGCTTTGGCCTCCTTATATTTTTCCATATCTGCCTCTCGTGCAATTCTGTACACACGTTTAATATCGTCTGGCGACTTAATGCCACAAGCTTTTTTAAGTTGTAACTTCACTAATTTGCCTGTAAGTGTAACAACACCAATATCGTGTCCAGGATTTGCTTCTACAGCTACAATGTCTCCTTTATTCAGTTCTATGTTATTTACATTATGGTAATACCCCTTACGTGTATTTTTAAACTGTACTTCTACGAGATCCGTAGTATTTATATTCCCTGGAACGTCTTCTAACCAGTCGTATGTATTCAACTGTTTGTCTGAACGTCCACAGCCACGATGGCACAGGCCACGATCGCAACCTGTCCACATCTTAAATTTCATATCTTTATAATCCATTATCTAATTCTGAGACCTTGCTCTTCTGAGATTTCATTTTTACTGTCTCTCGCAAGGGTATATATTGTTTGTAATGTGCAAATAATTATTTTCTTAAAAGCAGAACTATTAGTTTCAGAGTCATATCGTAGAATACTATTTTTCCATTAGCATTCTGTCCTATAGCTTTGTAACATTTCTGAAATAGTTCATTTATCTCTATTACATTTTTCTCGTTTATGAAGCGTGAGAACTTTTTAGCAAATTCTTCTTCTTCTAACGACATATAGACAAGCTCTGGATTGCGAAAATTAAACATAAAGTTCTCTCTAACTTGTTGTTGAAAGTAGACCAACATTCGTCTTTGTTTCTCTCTACCAAATGCACATACAGTTTCGCTCCATTGCTTTAATGCCTTTATATCACGTGCATAACATGCTCGCATAAGCTGTTGGAAGAGTTGTAGAAATTCTTCGGTTTCTTTATTACTCCTCAATTCATAAATTGCATTCAACCAGCTTCCCCTGGCACGTCTTGCTATACGGTGTGCAACATCTATGTCTAATCCACGTTGAGCTATCAATGCTTTCTCTATAGCCTCGTCTTCTATACGTTTAACATCTATTCGCTGTGTCCTACTAATTATAGTTTCTAATAGTTTCTCTGGTTCTTCGCTCACCATTAAGAATATGGTACCCTCAGTAGGTTCTTCCAATACCTTTAGAATTTTATTTGCTGAGGTTAAATTCATTCGTTCAGGTAGCCATATTATGGAAACTTTGTATCCACCCTGACTCGATTTCAAAGAAAGTTGTCTTGAAATATTATCGCTCTCAGCCGCTGTTATAATGGCTTGTTGAGTTGTTGCTCCCATTTCGTTCATCCATTTAGAAATATCAAAATAGGCCCCTTCTTCCATTATCATTTTATGCCATTCTTTTGCAAAATCATTACTTGTAGGCTGGTGATCTGAGCTTGTATTTGGTAATTTTATCGTAGGATAGGTAAAATGCAGATCAGGGTGTTCCCATCTCTTCAGCATAGATTTTGCTTTTTCAGGCGAAGTTGAAGAAGTTTCAAGCAAATAGCTTGCAAAGCTCATAGCCAAAGCCATTTTGCCTGAGCCATAAGGTCCACAAAAGAGCAAAGCATGCGGAACGTGCTTATCTTTTGCCATTTTCAGCAATCGCTGCTTTGTTTCTTCTTGTCCTATAACTTCCGAAAAGTCCATCTCTACATTTATACCACTATAGAATATTGCTATATCCTAAAGCCTTTACTATTCTTCTTTTTTATCTTTAAGTTGCAAAGTTAATAAATAAAAGCGAATAATAAATGAAAAAATAAAGTATTCGGCAAAGGTTATTAATATGTGAGGACTATTTTTCGAAATAGTCGTTTTAATTTACGTTTACTGAATAAATACGACTATTTGTTCATAAGTATATTATGTGTTTTATATTGCTTATTTGTGTAAAAATCATTCGAATATAATACAGAGAAAATAAACCATTTACTTACAAGCATAAGGAGCGTGATAGACTATGCTCTTACAGAGGCAACAATAGCATAAGAGCACAAGGATTTGGATACTACCTTCCACAGAAAACTAACTAAAAATTTAGAACTATATTACAATGAAAAAGTTATAGATTGTGTGAGTGAAAAAAGACAGATATCTAATTCTATCAAGATAGATATCTAAAACGAAACTTACAGATATCTAAAACGAAGCTTACAGATATCTAATTTTGTCGAGACAGATATCTATTCCTATCTAGGTTAATAAATAAGCTTAAATTATCTACCTATAGAAAGGCTGCTAAAAGAATGATATCCATCTGAATATCAATAAAAAACAACAAATATTATGTACTATAGAAATAAATTTGTATTTTTCTTATTGGTACAAATCAAAAGAGTGCTTTCGTGTGTAATATTAGACATATATCAACGTTCTGCTTCTAAACGAGAAACGAGAACTTGTTTGCTACATTATTTCTTTTAGAGGAATCATAACGAAGTCGCGTTCTTTCATTAATGGGTGAGGCACTTTAAGATCTGAATCATCTATATTCAGGTCATCAATCATCAAGATATCAATATCAATAATACGGTCGTGATATTGATGATTAACAGTTTTATGGCAACGCCCCATATCCTTTTCTATAGCTTGTGTGGTTTTCAAGATCTGGTGTGGACTGTATTGTGTGTTCACACATATACAAGCATTTAGAAATTTATTATGACTTGTGAATCCCCACGGTTCAGTTTCTAAAAATGAAGATTGTCGAACCACTTCCCCCACTCTTTTTTGAATAAGGGAAATGGCTTCGTTTAATATAGCCTTACGGTTACCAAGGTTAGAACCTAACCCCAGATACACCTTATGGCTTTCATTATCTATAGGTTTCAAAAAATCTGAAATAAGAATTTAATCGTTTAAGATGAGCAACGCATCTCCAAAGCAACCGAATTTATATCCTGCCTTAACTGCTTTATCGTAAGCTTCCATAACAAGATCATATCCTCCAAATGCAGCAGTCTCCATTAACAAAGTAGAATATGGGTGATAGAAGTTTACAAGCATAGAGTCTGCTAATCCAAAATCGTAAGGTGGGAAGATAAACTTATTAGTCCAACCCTCATACTCTTTCAGCATACCATCAGTTCCCACAGCAGTCTCTGTTGCCTTAACCACACTTGCTCCAACAGCACAAACATGGTGTCCAGCCTGCTTTGTTTCGTTCACTATTTTACAGGCTTCAGCAGATATATGCATTTCTTCAGAATCCATCTTGTGCTTCGTAAGATCTTCTACCTCTATGTCGTGGAAGTTACCTAATCCACAATGCAAAGTAATATAAGCTGCATGAATACCTTTTATCTCCAACATTTTCATAAGATGCTCTGAGAAATGGAGATTTGTTCCTGGAGCAGTTACAGCTCCTTCGTACTTGGCAAATACTGTTTGGAAATTCTCTAAGTCGTCTGCATCGGCATGAGCAAAGTCTTCGCCAGCATTCTTCGGACGGTTATCTATTATGTATCGAGGCAGTGGAGCTTCGCCTAATGCATAAAGCTCACGTTTAAATTCTTCGTGCGAACAGTCATAAAGGAAGCGAAGTGTACGTCCACGCGATGTTGTGTTATCAATCACTTCAGCAACCATAGAGCCTGATTCATCAAAGAAGAGTTTATTTCCGATACGTATCTTACGTGCAGGTTCTACCAAAACGTCCCACAAACGCATTTCTTGGTTTAACTCTCTCAACAGAAATACCTCTATCTTTGCATCGGTTTTCTCTTTTGTTCCATAAAGTCGAGCAGGGAAAACCTTTGTATCATTGAATATAAAAGTATCGCCTTCATCAAAATAATTCACTACATCTTTAAAACGGATATAGTCTTCTTCTGTAGGTTCTTTCCCATCTATATCTTTGTTATACATATCAATCGTTCCTGATTTCTTATGCACAACCATTAAGCGGGCTTCGTC
Source organism: Prevotella pallens ATCC 700821 (assembly GCF_000220255.1). GTDB lineage: Bacteria > Bacteroidota > Bacteroidia > Bacteroidales > Bacteroidaceae > Prevotella > Prevotella pallens. Next base: position 1,049,374 of record NZ_GL982513.1, on the reverse strand, counting down.
TCTACGTGTTACTTTGAATACTTGACTTGTTCCATCGGCACGGTTTAACACTCGCTCTGATGAATGCGGATACAAAGCAACTTGCTCTTCTGGCAAGTTAAATTTAAATTGCGAAAGCTTCATTTATCTACTATTTCTATATTCTGTTGGTTCAACCATTCATTAAAATGGTCGTAATTTATACATTCTTCTACTTTTATATTACCTACACGAGTACGTCGGAGTGCAACAAGATAAGCACCGCTATTAATAGCACGCCCTAAATCGCGTGCTAATGCACGTATGTAGGTTCCTTTACCACAAACAACTCGCAATGTGAGTTGCATTCTATCGGCATCGAAGTGGGTAATTTCTATTTCATCAATCCTTATATTCTTAGGCTTCAGAACAATATCTTCACCATTTCTACGATAATCAAAAGCTCGTTGTCCATTCACTTTCACTGCACTATAAGTGGGTGGCACTTGTTCTATATCGCCAATAAATTGCTGCAATGCTGTTTCTATCAATTCTCTCGTGATATGTTCTGTGGGAAAAGTCTCGTTTTCCTCGTGCTCCATATCGTAACTTGGTGTAGTTGCGCCCAACTGTATTGTGGCTACATACTCTTTGGTATGTGTTTGCAATTTCTCTATTTGCTTAGTCATTTTACCAGTTGCAAGAATGAGAACACCTGTAGCTAATGGATCGAGCGTACCTGCATGACCAATTTTCACACGTCCTCCTTGCATTTTAGAGCAAAGATAACGTACGTGTGCTAATGCTTTAAAACTCGTTATTCCATACGGTTTATCAATAGGAATAATTACACCTTCTTTGAAATTCATACGTTTCTGACCGAAGCGTTTAAACGTTAATCAACCATATTTAGAGAGACTCTAGAAAGCAACATCACCAAAAGAATTATACCTACAATGATACGATACCAGCCAAAAGCTTTAAAACCATATTTCGCAAGAACGTTTACAAACCACTTCATTGCAAATATGGCTACCACAAAAGATACTACACAACCAATACCTAATAAGAAAAGGTTGTTGCTTGTAGCCCATTCTACCTTTTCACTCATCATATCGTGTACATCAAGAATAGTTGCTCCTGCCATAGTAGGCACAGCAAGGAAGAACGAGAATTCTGCTGCTTTCTTGCGCGTAAGCTTGTTTGCCATACCACCCACAATAGTAGACATAGAGCGACTCATACCTGGAATTACCGAAAGACACTGGAACAAACCTATAAGGAATGCACGTTTAGGCGTTACTTCGTTTTCTTCTTTCCCCTTATTGAATATATTATCGCAGAAAAGCATAAATATACCGCCCACCACCAGTGTTATTGCTACCACCCAAATAGAATCTAACAACCAATCGAGCAAGCCACTCCTCTTAGCTGCCAAACCTACAACAACTACCGGCAACACACCAATTATAAGCAAGCCATACAGTTTCCACATCTCAGGCTTAAAAGAAAAAAACTTCTTCCAATACAAACAAACAACTGAAAGAATAGCTCCAAACTGAATGATGAAAGTAAAAGCATGAACAAAAGGATTACCCTGCTCTACACCTAATAAATGTTGAGTTATTATCATGTGTCCTGTTGAAGAAACTGGTAAGAACTCTGTTAATCCTTCAACGATAGCGATAATAATTGTTTGAAATAAGTCCATTACGCTTCTGTATCGTCTTTATGTCGTGGTTGATACATTATAGCACCTATAATAGAAATAAAGCCAATAAAAGTAACCACTGGGGCTACCTTTATACGCATAGCGCTAAAAATTTCTGGGTCGTACTTTGTTTCTGTAGAACCACTACCACTCATTAATATAAAACCTATGATAACAATAGCTACACTAATAGCTAACATTATAAAATTGATTTTACCAAAAGCTAAATTCTTTTTATCCATTCTATTACAACTTGTGAAACGCTATCTAATTATAAACAGATAACGAAATGAAAAATACATTTCTCCTTAAATTTTATACAATGAACTTGCCTTCATTCGCAAGAACTTGTTCACAGAAAGCCATGAACATAAGAATGTTATAAGTATACCAAAAGCCATCATTATAATAGCTGTAGTTACCATAACATTCATATTCAGAACCACAGCTATCTCTGGGTCGTTATTATACAATAGGTACATACATATACCAAGTATAATTATGGCAATCAATGCAGACACAAAGCCTTGTAACACCGCTCTTCGCAAAAATGGCATACGTATGAAATTCCACGATGCTCCTACCAATTTCATTGTATGTATGGTAAATCGTCGAGAATACATACTCAAACGAATTGTATTATTTATCAAGGCGAATGAAACTACCGTCAGTAGGGCTGCTATAATTAATAGCACTATACTGATTTTACCCAATGTTTGATTTACACTCTCCACAAGGTCTTTACGATATCTTATTTCGTAAACTCCTTTAAATGCTTTCAACTGTGTGGCAATGGCTTTTATAGAGTCGTTATTGGCATAATTAGCCTTCAATCTAACTTCTATCTCTGCAGTGAAAGGGTTTTCGCCTGCAAATTCTGCAGGATTAGCTCCTAACTCGCGTGTACCTTCTTTTAGAACTTCTTCTTTAGATATAAAGTTTAGGCTACTTATATAATGCAACCGATCTACACGTTCGCAGAGTGCCGCACTCTCTTCATCGCTCATATCGGGCTGAAGAATCATTGTTATTGTTAGCTTCTCTTTTACGAATTGACTAAGATTACGACCTGTAAACACCGTTAAAACAACCATACCAATTAAAATTAGTACCATTGCAGTGCTTATACAGAGTGTTATTATTTGCAAACTATGAGGCTTTCCTGCCCTTCTATGTCTTTTCACCATTATGAAATTCTTTTGGAATAATATCACAATTAGGTTGCAAAGATACTGCAAAATAAAGTAATACCAAAAGAAATTATATTTTATTTACATGATAATAAAAATTCTGATATACTCATATCCATTTCCAAATAAAAACATTTAACTTTGTCTACCAAACAAAAACAAATGAAATGAGCACTATTATATACGATTCGCCTATTTTCGGTCCGGTGAAAAGTCGTCGACTTGGTATATCGCTTGGTATTAATCTTATGCCGAATGATGGAAAGGTATGTACATTCGATTGCATTTATTGTGAATGTGGATTCAATAAAGACTATCGAACAAAGTCGCCTTTCCCTACTCGTGAAGAGGTTGCAGCTAAGCTTGAAGCTAAGCTAAAAACAATGAAAGAAACAAATGAACAACCAGACGTTCTTACTTTTGCAGGAAATGGGGAACCGACTGCTAACCCACAGTTTGCAGAAATAATTGATGATACAATTCGACTACGTAACCAATATTGTCCAAAAGCAAAGGTATCTGTGCTCAGCAACGCAACTTTCATTCACCGAACAAAGGTGCATAACGCCTTAATGAAGGTTGATAACAACATTCTAAAACTTGATACTATTGATAATAAATATATAAATAAGGTGGACCGACCTACTTACCCAACTTATCAAGTTAGTAAAATTGTTGAAGAAATGAAAACCTTTAATGGGAGACTTATTGTGCAGACTATGTTCTTAAAGGGGATTTCAACCGACGGAGATGATGTTAACAACGTGAAAGAAGACTTCATAGTTCCATGGCTTGATGCTGTAAAGACCATCGCTCCACGCGAAGTAATGATTTACACTATTGATCGTGAAACACCAGATCCAAATCTTAAGAAGGCAACAAAAAGTGAGCTTGATGCTATTTGCGAACGTGTGAAGGCTATGGGAATACCATGTTCGGCTTCCTATTAAATAAAACGAGGAGATTTTAGCGTTCATTTATCATTTGCTAATAAACAATAAATGAACAACTTTTTCGTTAAATCTACTCGTCTCAGCACCGAAATTACGGGCACTTTTCTGCACTACAACAAAAGTTCCTTCAAATTCTTGCTCTTTTTACGTGCTACTTTAAACCTCTGAAAAGCAAGCTGTTGCACACTTATTGGGTAGTGCTGTGCAACAAATACAGCTTGTTTGTTTGGCAAAACAAGGGTCTTTCGCCTTATTTTGCACACAATTTCAACATCTATATGGTCTAAATAGCTTGTGAAAGCGGCTGTTTTATAGTGCAAAAGTGCCGCTTTTGGTCGGTAAGAGCCATACTTTCACAAAGTAAAACAATCTATTTTATAAATTCATTCCTTTTTTATCGCTTTCTTTTTCTCTATTTCACCCTTTTCAGTTGTGTTAAATTTATCGCGTCATTTACTGGATTTTAGAACAATAAATACGAACTGCCAAAAACGCAAATACTCCGCTTTTGAATCCAGAAACTATCTATTCTGCGATGTTAAGAAACATTGTAAAGTGCTTTTTTTTAATACATTACGGTTTAATAGTAAATTATTTGTTATTTATTTGGCATTTTAATGAAATATAATTACTTTTGCAACTAACAACTAACGCAACTTATAAGATGAGGAAAAATATCCAAACAACTCTACTACTATTGTTTTTCTTTACATCATTAGATATGATGGCGCAAAGTATTAAAGGAAAAGTTGTAGACACACAAGGTACGCCCCTTGAATTGGCGAACGTTTGTCTGCTTTCAAAAGCCGACTCTTCGTTTATTAGCGGTGCAGCAAGCAAAGCTGATGGAGTATTTACCATTGAAACAAAAAGTATTGATGGCATTTTGAGAGTTTCGTGTATGGGCTACGAAACAAAATACTCAGACTGCCATTCTGCCGATGCAGGCACCATTATATTAATGCCAAGCAGTAACGAAATGGCTGAAGTTGTGGTGAAAGGCAACAGGCGTCTTTATACAATGAATGCAGGAGGACTTACGTCTACCATACAAGGCAGTGCGTTAGCGAAACTGCCTTCACTCTCCGACGTACTCAACCAGCTGCCTTTCCTTAGTGCTTCGGACAATGCAATCACCGTATTAGGGAAAGGTAAACCGCTTGTTTATCTTGACGGAAGGAAAATAACAAGTAATACGGAACTAGTAGGGTTAAAAGGCAATCAAATAAGAAACGTGCAGGTAATAATGAACCCTGGTAGCCGTTACCCGTCAAATGTGGGAGCAGTGATACGCATTACAACAATTCGTACACAAGGCGATGGTTTGTCGGGGACAATGCAATGGAACGGAAAAGTAAACCATAATTTTGGTCAAAACGACTTTCTCAAGCTCAACTATCGCAAGGGGGCATTTGATATTTTCGGCTCTGTTTATTACCAAGAAAACAAATCAGACGAGGAGCAAACCAACGATGTTGCGTTTAATTATAAAGGGACAACGATTGTATCGCATAATTCAAACAAACAAAATAGCAGGGGTAGGTTTCTTGTTTCGCAGGCTGGTACAAACTATGTATCGCTCGATAACAGCTTTTATGCAGGACTGAAGTATATATATTCTCGCACCATAAAAATCCCCTTTAACCTTTATTCTACGCTAACATCGTCCGACTTGGAAGGCAATCATACATTTAACAGCTATTATTTCCAAAACAATTATGGTGGAAGACATAATGCAACAGCCTATCTTCTGAAGACTTTCAAGAACAAATGGGAGATGGAAACGAATACCACTTATACTCGTATCGACTTTACAACCGATTTGAATACAACCGAAATAGAACACAACAAAACAATAACAGTTGGTAGCAAGAGCTATCGAAAGACAGATATGTTTGCCGAAAACGTAATGTTATCAAAATCAATGCCTATCGGTAAGTTTACATTTGGCGAGGAATACACTTACACCAACAATACACAAGCCTTTGAATTAACCGACCCTGACCACACTTCTTCCTTGACATCGAATGGCAATCAGGCAAAACAAAACTCGTTGGCACTATTCAGTGAGTACAGTAAAGCGTGGAAACATTGGAGTACCAATGTTGGCTTACGGTACGAGTGGGTAGCTTTCGATTATAGATTGAATGGTGTTAAACAAGATGCACAATCGAAAAAGTACGGCAACTTATTGCCAACGCTTTCTTTAAACTATTCTAAGAGCAGTTTCGAAACTACTTTATCGCTCCGCTCCATCATTGCACGTCCGTCGTATATGCAGTTAAGAGCCAGCCGAGCTTATAACAATCGCTATGCCTATGAGGGTGGAAATCCGTCCTTGCAGCCTGCAAATATCTACGATTTGGGGTTACTTCTGCGCTATAAAGACTTGGTCTTGAGTTCAAACTACATTATTTATAAAAACGCAATATCGTTTTACGAACAAGTATTAGAAGACAAACCGGTTCGATTAAATTCATTTATAAACATTGACTACCAAAGTTTCAACCTTATGGCATCTTATGCTCCAACATTCGGAATATGGAAACCGTCGGTAACATTACAGGCTTATTTCCAACAGCTTGAATACAATGGTATGAAGTATACAAAACCAATAGCAAAGTATTCTTTCAAGAATTTATTTTCATTTCCAAAGTCTTACACTGCCACATTGAACTTTTCGGGATGTACAGCAGGCAACGACGGACTGCTTTACTATAAACATAACTTCACGACATCAGCATCATTAATCAAGAGTTTCCCTTTCGGCTTGATGGTGGCATTAAGTATAGAGGACATATTCCACACCTCGCGAGAACGTTGGATGGTGAAAACACCAGATATTGAAGCTACCAAATGGTTGAAAGGCGATACACAATCTTTCACCCTAACCCTTCGTTACAGTTTCAATACAGCACGTAGCAAGTATAAAGGAAAGGGTGCAGGCAACAGCGAAATCAACCGTTTGTAGGAATAAAAAGGAAAGAAAACTACAGTATTGGCAGTTTTATGCAATTCCGAAAGAAATGTTTCTTTTGGAATTAAATATGCTTTGGTTTGTGCAAATGCTAAGCTAAAAATGTGTATAAACTATCTGTTCTGCAACGTTAAAAGACTTTGTACGATGTCTTTTTATATAGACAAAGCTAATATTACAGAGAAAAGGAATATTATTTTGAATTAAATGAGAGAAAATTGATTATTATTATTATCTTTGCAAAAACGTATCTTTATGTCTCAAGAAAATAACATTATTTTCACTACACTCGATAAGACTAAATGGTTAGAGCTAATTGTAAACTCTTACCAAAAATATAATGCTGTAGGAAATAATGTTTCTGTTTACATTTCATTTTCAGATTCAATATCTGTAAAAGGATTGACACCAATGCATTTAGTAACCTTAGCATGCCTGATCCAATTCCTTTCCGACCAAGGATGGAAGGCTTTTTTATCACATAATAATCAAGCCGTTGATAATTATATTTACAATGACCTACAATTTTCGGAATATTGGTTAGGGCAAAAGAATCATGTTGATGCCAATCAATCCACTCATGTTTTTAATTTATGGAGGATTAAAGACCAAGAAAAAGACCTGTATGCAAATAATGTAGAAGCATATTTCAAGAAAACTTACTTCAAGAATAAAGATTTAAGTGTTATCCATTTAAGTTTGACAGAGGCTTTTTATAATGTGTTTGACCATGCTTCTGCAAATGATAATGCATTTTCATTGATCATGTACGATGAGGATAAGCATATTTTGCATGCTGCAATAGCCGATTTTGGAATTGGAATTATCCAGTCAGTGAAGAATTATATCCCATCTATTAGCTGCGATAAAGAAGCTTTGTTTAAAGCTGCTGAGTATAATTTTACCGTCAAGTCGACTGACAGAAATAAGGGCAAAGGACTTGATAATATACTCTCGTGTGCAGATATTGGAAGGTTATGTAGTGGAAAAGCTTTGTTAGTGGATATAAAAGGCGAAAGAAAGGTCTACGATATTAACTTTAATTTTCCAGGTACATTAATCTATTTTGAGGTAAATCTTTCTCAAATGGAAGACGAAGAAGTTCTTGATTCGTTTGAATTTTAGATGTTTAACTAATTTAAGACTGTTATGTGTACAATAAATATAAAAGAGATTTTAGCTTCTCACAATAGCTTACCAGATGCTGGTAAAATCCTTTATAATACAATTGTTGATGCAATTGCATCTGATGATAAGGTTGTTGCAAATATGGAAGGGGTCAGTTCTTTACCTTCTGTATTCTTAAATGTGTCTATTGGAAAGATTATTGATGAATATGATATGGAAACTTTAAAAAGCCATATTATGTTCTCTAAAATAACAAGACACCAAGCTGATAGATTAAAAGATTACTTATTACGTTATGACCAAAATCCAGAGAGTGTATCAGAGTTAAAATAAAGTATTCCTCAAAATTACAGATTATAACAGCTATGCATAAAAGAGCCCTATCAAACTCTGTATTAGAGTTCTGACAGGGTTCTTTCCTTACTTTCTAAGGTATCAAGTTTCAGACAAAAAGTTCTTCTCAAACAAAATAGGATATTGATACTACCTTTGTCAAATTGTGAAAACAACGCTAATAATTAAATATGCTTTGGTTTGTGCAAATGCTAAGCTAAAAATGTGTAACTTTGCATTATCAAATAGTTAAATGTAGTATGCGAGACTTGACTGATGCCGAATTGGCAAAGCTGATAGACAAGGATATATTTCATAAAATTTCTGATGCTGCTGACAAACTCGGCGTGGAATGTTACGTTGTGGGTGGTTATGTCCGTGACTTATTTCTTGAACGACCCTCTAACGACATTGATGTCGTGGTGGTGGGGAGCGGTATCAGCGTTGCCAACGAACTAAAAAAAACATTTGGAAAGCGGGCGCATATATCGGTTTTCCACAACTTTGGCACAGCACAAGTGAAATTTGGCGGTATGGAAGTGGAGTTTGTCGGTGCACGCAAAGAGAGCTACAGCCACGACAGCCGTAAGCCTATCGTGGAAGACGGTACACTGGAAGACGACCAAAACCGACGTGATTTCACTATTAACGCAATGGCAGTATGTTTGAACAAATCCCATTTCGGCGAATTGGTAGACCCATTCGGTGGCATAGACGATCTTTGGGACGGCATTATTCGTACACCTTTAGATCCTGATATTACTTTTTCAGATGATCCACTGCGTATGATGCGTTGTGTGAGATTTGCTACACAGCTAAATTTTTTCATAGAAGATGAAACATTCGATGCATTAGAACGTAATGCCGAACGCATAAAAATCGTAAGTGGGGAGCGTATTGCCGACGAACTAAACAAAATAATGGCAACACCTACACCGAGCAAAGGTTTTATAGATTTGTATCGGTGTGGATTGCTTCAGATTATTTTACCCGAACTCGTAGCATTGGATATAGTAGAAACTCGTAACGGTAGAGCACATAAAAATAATTTCTATCACACATTAGAAGTCCTCGATAATATATCGCAAAAAAACAATAATATTTGGTTGCGATGGGCTGCGCTGTTCCATGACATAGGTAAGCCTAAAAGCAAACGATGGGATCCTATTGCAGGCTGGACCTTCCATAATCATAATATAATAGGTGCAAAGATGATAACGCCAATCTTTAAACGTCTGAAATTCCCAATGGACGCCAAGATGAAATACGTGCGCAAGTTGGTAGACCTGCACATGCGACCTATTATTATAGCAGATGAAGAGGTTACAGACTCTGCTGTTAGACGATTAATGAACGATGCTGGCGATGACATTGACGACTTAATGACACTTTGCGAGGCCGATATTACAAGTAAAAATGCTGCACGTAAACAGCGTTTTCTTGATAATTTTAAAATTGTTCGCGAGAAACTAAACGACCTTAAAGAGCGCGATTATAAACGGTTGTTACAACCATGCATTGATGGAAACGAGATTATGACTTTATTTAATTTGAAACCGTGTCGTGAGGTTGGAGAATTAAAGAAAACATTAAAAGATTCTGTCTTAGACAACAGTGTACCTAACGAACGCGAGCCACTAATGGAACTACTGAAGAAAAAGGCATCTGAAATGGGCTTGATGTAGAGTATTTCATCCATATTAAATATATTAAAGCGGCTTATATATATTAAGGTATCTTATTCATATAAAAGTCTTCGAACAACAATACAAATACTCTTCACTTCCATTAGTATAGGATTTAATTATCTGGAATATAATAAATTCGACACACTAAGCATAATTATTGTTAAATGTATGAGTAGATTTAAATATAATAGAGGTAAAAGTATTACCTTTGCAGTACGGAAACTCGTTTTATTATTTCGGTTTTTATAAAAGAATATTATTTAAGGAGTTGTCTATAAACAGTAGATAAAATAAGAAGAGACAATAATACACAAACAGAAATATGATTAGAAGTAAATTTTTACTATTAGCAGCATTGACTATAACTCTGCTCTCAAGTTGTGGAGGTAATAAACATCAATTACCAACAAGCAACGAATATCCAGTGATAACAATTGGTGCAGCAAATGCACAAATGAAAACAACCTATCCTGCAATACTCAAAGGAATCCAAGATGTAGAGATTCGTCCGAAAGTTAGTGGACTCATTACAAAACTCTATATCCACGAGGGAGAAGCAGTCCGTGCTGGGCAGGTTTTGTTTGTTATTGATAATACAACATACCAAGCTGCAGTTCGTCAGGCAGAAGCTGCTGTAGCATCTGCGCAAAGCGGCATTAGTCGTGCGCAAGCAACAGTTGTTCAGGCACAGGCCGCCTTAAATTCTGCACAAGCACAAGCTGCAACAGCACAGCTCACCTACAACAACAGCAAAAACTTATATAGCAATAAGGTTATTGGCGATTATGAGCTACAAAGTGCAAAGAATGCTTACGAAACAGCACAGGCATCTGTAAACCAAGCAAGAAGTGGTATAGAATCTGCTCATTCTGGCATTAAGCAAGCCCAAGCTGCCCTAAAACAAGCTCAGGCAGGACTTGCTTCAGCAAAAGATAATCTAAGTTTCTGCTATGTAAAGAGTCCTACTAATGGTTTTGTTGGTAGTTTACCATATAAAGAAGGTGCATTGGTAAGCCCATCATCGGCAATGCCTGTAACAACCATTAGCAATATCTCAACAATGGAAGTATTCTTCTCAATGACAGAAGCCGACGTTCTTGCACTCTCACGCAACGACCACGGCTTAAATAATGCTATCAATAAATTCCCTAAGGTAAGTCTTCAACTTGTAGATGGTTCTATCTATAATCACGAAGGTATCATTGTTAAAACTAGTGGAATGATAGATGCAACAACAGGTACTATAAGCGTTATTGCACATTTCCCTAATCCAGAACATTTATTGAAAAGTGGTGGTAGCGGTAAAGTCATAATTGCAAAAAACAGTAACAATGCTTTGGTTATTCCACAAGAAGCTACCACGCAAGTTCAAGATAAGATATTTGTATACAAGGTAGATAATAACGGTAAGGTACACTACACAGAAATTAAGGTTAATCCAGATAACGATGGTGTAAACTACGTTGTTACTTCTGGTTTAAAACTTGGAGATAGAATTGTTTCTAAAGGCTTAACCACATTACAAGATGGTATGGAAATAAAAGCTTTAACACCCGCTCAGTACGACGAAGCATTGAAAAAAGCAGCTAAACTTGGAGAGAGCCAAAGTTCTGCTGGTGGCTTCTTAAAAGCAATGAAAGGCGACGATGATAAGAAATAGATAGTAAAATAAACGAATTATGACTTTCACTAATTTTATAAAACGGCCAGTACTATCAACAGTTGTATCTATATTCTTTGTGTTATTGGGTACAATTGGATTGATTTCGCTGCCAATTGAACAGTATCCTGATATTGCGCCGCCAACTATATCGGTTATGGCCAACTATCAAGGAGCTGATGCACAGACCGTATTAAACTCTGTTGTAACTCCATTGGAAGAGAGTATCAACGGTGTTGAAAATATGACTTATATACAATCAACAGCTACCAATGCTGGTAGTGCGATGATTACAGTATACTTTAAGCAAGGTTCTAATCCTGATATGGCTGCTGTGAATGTACAGAATCGTGTATCTCAGGCACAAGCTTTGTTACCAGCAGAAGTAACACGTGCGGGAGTAACCGTATCAAAACGCCAGTCGTCTAATGTAATAATGTATTCTTTAACAACCGATAATGGGCGCTACGATGATGAATTCCTCACAAACTACAATGCCATAAATATTGTTCCATTGCTGAAACGTATAAATGGTGTAGGTGATGTACAGACACCTGGTATGAAAACCTACTCTATGCGTATATGGCTAAAGCCAGAAAAGATGAAACAATATGGCCTTGTACCAAGTGACATCTCTGCAGCATTAGCAGAACAAAATATAGAAGCGGCACCAGGTTCATTCGGCGAACAGAGCAATATGACGTATGAATATACTATGAGATATAAGGGACGCCTAAAAACAGAGAAAGAATATGGCGATATCATTATATCAACTGATAATAGTGGTCAGACGCTTCATCTTCGTGATGTAGCCGATGTAAAACTCGGAGGATTGATGTATTCTGTGTCAATGCTAAACAATGGAGAACCATCTGTTGTAGGTATGGTTCAACAAATAGCTGGTTCGAATGCTACACAAATAGCAAAAGATGTAAAGGCTGCACTTGCAGATGCACAAAAGAGTATGCCACCAGGAATGAAGGTTACTATACAGCAAGATGTAACAGAATTCTTGTTTGCATCTATGGAAGAGGTAATCTTCACATTGTTCTTAACTCTTGGTTTGGTGTTCCTTGTTGTTTATGTATTCTTGCAGGATTTCCGTTCAACATTGATACCGATGATTGCAGTGCCTGTAGCATTGATAGGTGCATTCTTCTTCCTATGGATGTTTGGCTTTTCAATCAACTTACTTACACTTTCAGCACTATTGTTAGCAATTGCGATTGTGGTAGACGATGCCATTGTGGTAGTTGAAGCTGTCCATGCAAAGCTCGATTTAGGTTATAAGAGTGCATTAACTGCTGCTATTGATGCTATGAACGAAATTTCTGGCGCTATCATTTCTATTACATTAGTAATGGCGGCTGTGTTTGTTCCAGTATCTTTTATGAGCGGGACATCTGGTACGTTCTATCGTGAGTTCGGTGTAACAATGGCTGTTTCTATCGTTATATCTGCAATAAATGCCTTAACGCTTTCTCCTGCCTTGTGTGCTATATTCTTAAAGCCCCACAAAGAGGAAGAGAAAAAGAAATTAAGTCGTATCGATCGTTTCCATCTTGCATTCAATACTCAGTACAATAAGATTAATGCTAAGTATAAAAAGATGGTTGAAAGAATTATTAGCAACCGTGTTATAACAGGCATTTCGGTTATTGTAGGTATTGTGGCTTTGGTTATAACAATGGCAACCACAAAGACTGGACTTATCCCCGATGAAGATACAGGTGTACTTTTCGCAACTATTTCTTTGGAACCTGGTATGTCGCAAGCAGAAACGCAGAAGGTAACTAAGCAGATTGATGCGATGCTAAAGACAAACCCCTACATAGAACGCCGTGTGCAGCTCATTGGTTACAACTTCATTGCTGGTCGGGGTTCAGATCAGGCAACCTTTATTATTAAGCTGAAACCATTCGAAGAAAGAAAGTATGGTTTATTCGATCGTATAAAATCTGTATTCAATGGCGCAGGTATTGCTGGTTTATTTATTGACCCTACATCGTCTAATATGGTGTTGGGAATGATTTACAAGCAAACAGCAAGTATTAAAGGTGCACGTGTTTTGGCTTTCGGACCTCCAATGGTGCCTGGCTTTGCTATGTCGAACGGTTTGACTATATCTATGGAAGACCGTACGGGAGGCGATTTAAATAAATTCTTTACTATTACTCAAGAATATTTAAAGGCATTAAATGCACGACCAGAGATTAGCAATGCACAAACTTCGTACAATCCGAACTATCCGCAATATATGGTAAATATAGATGTAGCTAAGGCTAAACAAGCAGGAACTTCGCCTGCAGCCATTCTTTCTGTATTGCAAGGTTACTATGGCGGTATGTATGCATCTAACTTCAATGCGTATGGCAAGCTGTATCGTGTAATGATTCAAGGAACAGTGGAAAGCCGTATCAACGAAAATGGATTGAACGATATATATGTTAGAACTAAGGGTGGAATGTCTCCTGTAGGCGAATTCTGTTCTCTGAAACGCATATATGGTCCTTCTAACATCGCACGTTTCAACCTGTTTACATCTATCACAATAAATGCACAAGCAGCTGATGGCTATTCGTCTGGAGAAGCTATTAAGGCTGTAGAAGAGGTTGCTAAACAGAAACTTCCTGCAGGATATACCTACGAATTCTCTGGTTTGACACGTTCAGAGCAAGAATCTTCTAATTCAACGGGTATTATCTTTGCTCTGTGTCTTGTTTTCGTGTACCTTATTCTTAGTGCACAATACGAAAGCTACATTCTTCCATTGGCTGTTATTCTTTCCATTCCGTTTGGATTGGCAGGGGCTTTCATCTTTACAATGTTGTTTGGCCACAGCAACGACATCTATATGCAAATATCGCTTATTATGCTTATTGGTTTGTTGGCAAAGAATGCTATCTTAATTGTTGAGTTTGCATTGGAACGTCGGCGTACGGGTATGGCTATTAAGTATGCTGCTATTCTTGGTGCCGGAGCACGTTTGCGCCCTATTCTTATGACTTCTCTTGCAATGGTAGTTGGTTTGTTGCCACTAATGTTTGCAAGTGGTGTAGGTAAGAATGGTAACCAAACACTGGGTGCCGCAGCCGTAGGTGGAATGTTTATTGGTACGCTTTGCCAAGTGTTTATTGTGCCTTCGCTCTTTATGATATTCGAATATCTACAAGAGAAGCTGAAACCTATAGAGTTTGGAGACGAAGAAAACAAGCAAATTGCAAAGGAATTGAAACCTTTCCTTGGGGGACCAGCAAGTGAATACGAGGTAGAAGAGTAAGGATTACTAAGAAAGTAAGAAAGTTATGAATATAAGAAAGATAATTATTATAGGACTTGCAACTATGTCGCTGACTGGTTGCAAAAGCCTATATGGAACATACGAACGCCCAGAAGTTAAGATGAATGGAATTGTGCGAGACCCCGTAAACGATGAAGCAACGTTAGAGGGAACTAACAATTTTGGCCAGCTACCATGGCGCAGTATGTTTACCGACACATATCTGCAGGCAATTATAGAAAAGACTTTGGCTAATAATCCAGATCTTCTCAATGCTGCACTTAATATTGATATTGCTGAACAGCAACTCAACTCTGCCAAATTGGCGTTCTTGCCAACGGTTGCACTCACACCACAAGGCACCATATCGCACTTTGGTTCACACGTTGAAGCTACTAAGTCGTACACGTTGCCTATAACAGCAAGTTGGGAGATTGATCTTTTTGGTAAGTTGCGCAATGCTAAAAAGGCGGCACAAATGTCTATGATACAAATGCAAGACTATAAAGTGGCGGTGCAAACAAAACTTATTTGTAACGTTGCTAACCTTTATTATACGTTGCTAATGCTCGACCGTCAGAATAAAATTGTTACCGATATGGCTACACTCACCAAAAGCACATGGGACATGATGCAACTGCAAATGGATTATGGCAGAGCACGTTCTACCAGCGTGCAGAGTGCACAATCGGCATATTACAGCGTTCAGACACAGGCAACTGATATTAAAAGACAAATTCGTGAAGCTGAAAACTCGCTAAGTTTACTAATGGGAGAGCCTGCGCACAGCATTGCTCGCGGAACTTTAGACAACCAGAATTTACCTTCTAACTTTTCTGGTGGCGTAGGCGTAGAGCTATTAAGCAATCGTGCTGATGTTCACGCTTACGAAATGTCATTAGCGCAATGTTTTTATAATGTGAACGAAGCACGTGCTCGCTTCTATCCGTCGCTCACCATAACAGGAACTGGTGGTTGGAGCAACGGCAATGGAATGGTAAATCCAGCAAAGTTGCTTTTCAATGCTATTGCAGGTTTAACTCAGCCCATATTTATGCAAGGAAAACTTAAAGCCGGGCTACGTGTGGCTGAAGACCAATACAAAATAGCATACAACAAGTGGCAAAACAGCATACTCACTGCAGGCTCAGAGGTAAGCAATGCACTCGTAGCATACAATGCTGCTAACGAAAAGAACCAGCTTTACACACAACAGATAGATATTCTGAAAAAGAATGTAGAACAAACACAAATGTTGTACTCGCAAAGTTCAAGTTCGTATCTCGAAGTAATTACAGCACAACAAAACTTGCTTAACGCTGAAATATCGCAAGTGCAAGACCAATTCTCTAAGTTGCAAGCCATTGTAAACCTTTACTATGCACTTGGTGGAGGGTCGAAATAAGTTTCTTTAAAATACATTTACAAGTATGAGTAGTGAGATTAGTCCAAAAGCCGATGTTTCGCCAAAAGCTAAAATAGGCGACGGTTGCAAAATATTTCCATTTGTTTATATAGAAGACGATGTTGTTATTGGCGACAACTGTGTTATATTCCCGTTCGTAAGCATCTTAAATGGTAGTCGAATTGGGGCCCGAAACAAAATTCATCAGTGCACTGTTATTAGTGCATTGCCACAAGATTTTAATTTCGTTGGCGAAAAAAGCGAATGTATTATTGGCGATAACAATATTATTAGAGAAAACGTAGTAATAAACCGTGCTACACATAGAGGTTGTAGCACCGTTATTGGGTCAGACAACTTTCTTATGGAAGGTGTACACATTAGCCATGACACCAAAGTGGGCAACCACTGCATATTTAGCTATGGAGCCAAAATTGCAGGCGATTGCGAGATTGCCGACCACGCAATCTTCTCGTCAAGCGTCATTCAAAAAGCAAATACACGTGTGGGAACTGCTGCCTATATAACAGCAGGAACTACCTTTGCGCGCGATATTCCACCGTATATCGTAGCAGGTGGCAATCCTATTGCTTACGACAGCGTAAATACATCTATATGTAGAGAACTGGGAATTAGCGAAAAGGTTATAAAACACATTGCTAATGCTTACCGATTAGTGTTCCACGGACAAACTTCTGTGTTCGATGCTTGTATACAAGTGAACGACCAGGTGCCCGATTCGCCTGAAATTAGAAACATAGTAGAGTTTATTCAGAAAACAGAACAAGGTATCATTTGCAAACTGTAAACACAAGAAAGATACTTAACAAAAGTCCTGCCAACTGCCTTAACCAGCGTTTGACAGGACTTTTGTTTTATGCTGACCTAAGAAAAACTGCAACAAAAAAGGCACAGACACAGACAGCAAACAGGTTTGCGCTTCTAAACAAAACAGACTTACAAGCTATGGAAACATACGCCAAAAAACACAGAAACACCTACAAGATTTTGCTATATAACGAGGAAACAAACACGATAGCACGTATACACCGTAATTTTCACCCTACTTTCTTTCGTTTCTCTCAGGATATTGTTGTATTTTTGTAGTTATCAAATTGTGTTACTTAAATTAAGCAACTATCTACTTAAACTTAAATAATAATCTATTTAAACTTAAGTAACTGTCTACTTAAATTTAAGTAATAACATTAGATAGGGATATAATTATGATTCATCAAGCATATAATCATCATTAAAACACCATTAAAATACCATTACAACGGTGATAAATACAAATTAAAGCGCATTTAAACAAAACAGAAACCCATAAATATAAAAAAGAACCAATTATGAGTGTAGATTACAAGCTATTAAAAAACTATAGTACATCGGCAAAAAAGACTGAATACAGAGCAGTGATTGTGGAAAACCAAAAGGTTGGCTTAAGGCGAATAGCCAAAAACATAGAAGGAGCTATGTCGCTTACAAGTGCCGATATTGTGGGAGCAGTGGCTGGTTTGTGCGATGAGATAGTACACAACCTGCAGTCGGGCAAGAGCGTACACTTGCCAGGACTTGGTCATTTCTCACTCTCCGTAAAAGGCGACGTGTACGAAGATCCGCGCACACATCACTACAGGCTGCGCAATGCCAAAGTTCGCACGGTGAAGTTTCGTCCCGATAAGGAGATGATGGAGGCACTCAGAAACACCGAATTCGTAAACGCTACCTATAAATACAACAAAACAAAAGTGCCCACAGAGTCTGAAATAGACGAAGCCATTAATGCATTGCTTGCCGAAAATACTTTCTTCACAGTAGAAGAGTTTCGCTTTCAGCTTAATTTGTCAAGTTCGTACGCATATCGTATCACGTCAAAATTAGAAAGCAAAGGCAAGATACACAACATTGGGCGTGGTCGCACCAAACTGTTTACACGTGTAGAAACAGAAAAGTAAGCGCACAGAAAAAGGCACCAAACAGTTAGCGTTCGGTGCCTTAATAACATTTGTACAATTCTGCTTACATTAAAGCAAAGTTTTGAACTTTTCGTCGAGCTTGTCTTTAGATGCAGCACCCACAAACTTGTCTACCAATTCACCATTCTTAAAGAATAGAATTGTAGGAATATTGCGTACTCCATAATCAATGGCAATGTCGTCGTTATCTTCTATATTGCACTTTCCAACAACAATTTTGCCGTCGTAATCGTTAGCCAATTCAGATATAACTGGACCTATCATCTTGCATGGTCCACACCATGTTGCCCATAAATCAACTACCAATGGCAATTCGCCATTCTTATAACTCTCGAAGTTCTCGGTTGTAATTTCTACTTCCATGTCTTTTAGATTTTTGTTAAACAATTATATTTAAAATTTCATTTAATACTCCAAACACTGTGCCAACTTTCTTAGTTTGTCAGTTTATCTTATATTCCATATTCTCTTCGTTGGCAATAAAGTCGAGCAACGAGCGGTCTACATCAACACCTTTGTTGCGATAGTGAAGCGTTACAGAAGCTTGGTCTGCCGTGTGTAGCTCAAAGTAAAGCTGCGTATCGCCTTCGTTTCGCTCTACCAACGAAACCAGTTCCGAAACAGTACGGTCGTCCACAGTAGATGTATCCATCATAATCGTAAACTTTTCCAGTCGGTGTTTCTTTACATCATATAGTTGCTCCACGTTCTGTATCTTCAGTTCAAACAGATTACTGTTGCGATATCGTGGCTGACATTTTGCCGTTATAAAGATAGTATAATTCTCTTTCATTAGTCCATTCCATCGCATCCAGTCGTCGCCAAACAAAGTAAGTTCGCCCGAGTTCTTAAAATCCTGAATGGTAACAATACCAAAAGGTTTGCCCGTTTTCTGCGAAAAGCGTTCATTTACGCTAGTTATAATTCCGCCAAACGTAATTTCATCGCGTTCCGACAGTTTTTCTAAATCAGCCCCTCGTCCAATTTCCTCTATATGCGTGTTACACATATTGTTCATTATCACGCTGTAATCATCTAATGGGTGGGCTGAAAGGTATATGCCAATTAATTCACGTTCATTGTTCAGTTTCTCTACACTTGGCCAACGGTCGGCTTTTGGAATAGGCGGTTGCGCAATCTCTATCGCATCATCTCCACCAAAAAGCGAGTGCTGCATTTGTGCCTTTTCTTGTTGGAACAATTGTCCATACTTAATTAACGAGTCGAGAAAACACACACCTTTTGCATTTACACCAAAGTATTCTTCGCGCTGTAAGCCTAATCCATCAAAGCTACCACTCTTTGCTAAGTTTTCAAAAGCCTTCCGGTTTACATTGCTAAGGTCTATACGTTCAACAAAGTCGAATATGTTTTTATACGGTCCATTCTTATCTCTTTCGCTCACAATAGCCATAGCTGCACCCGTTCCCATTCCCTTTATAGCTGAAAGACCAAAACGTATGCCTCCCTTTTTATTCACGCTGAACCCTATCTGACTTTCATTTACATCAGGACAAAGCGTTAATATTTTAAGAGCCTTACACTCTTCCATCAGCTTTGTTATTTCGGTAATCTGACTGAAGCGGCGTGTCATTAAAGCTGCCATAAATTGTGCTGGATAGTGTGCTTTTAAATAAGCAGTTTGGTAAGCCACCCACGAATAACACGTAGCATGCGACTTGTTAAAAGCATAACTGGCAAACTTTTCCCAGTCGCCCCATATCTTTTCCAACACTTCGGGGTCGTGCCCATTGGCTTTTCCTTGCGCAAGGAACTTAGGTTTCATTTGGTCTACAATGGCTTTCTTCTTTTTTCCCATCGCCTTACGCAAAGCATCGCTTTCGCCACGCGTAAAGTTAGCAAGCTGACGACTAAGCAACATCACTTGCTCCTGATAAACCGTAATGCCATACGTATCTTTTAAATACTTTTCCATGCACGGAATATCGTACTTTACCAACGAAGGATCATTCTTACGCTTAATAAAGTCAGGAATATAATCCATCGGTCCTGGGCGATAGAGCGCATTCATTGCAATAAGGTCTTCGAATACAGTTGGATGCAATTCGCGCAGATATTTCTGCATTCCTGCCGATTCAAACTGGAACGTTCCTACAGTTTGCCCACGCTGATAAAGCCGATAGGTGAGTTCATCATCAATAGGAATATTGTCAATATCTATTATATCGCCTGTGGTTTGCTTTATAACTTTACACGCTTCCTTTATTTCTGATAGGGTTTTCAAACCAAGGAAGTCCATCTTAATAAGTCCTGTTGATTCTATGACATGTCCATCATACTGCGTTACAGGAACCTTCTTTTCTGGGAAATCTGGGTCAGTGGCAGTAGAAACCGGCACCCAATCGCTAATAGGATCGCGACAGATAATGAATCCACACGCATGAATACCAGTGGTGCGCACCGTACCTTCTAACATTTTAGCATACTTAATAGTATTTCGTTCGCGCGCATCTTCACTTACTTCAGCTTCTTGCAATAATGGAGTGCAAGCAATGGCATTGTTTAAATTCATCTTCAAGCCATCTGGGAGACGTTCTGGAATAGCCTTACAAAGTCGGTTTGCTAATTCTATAGGTAATCCTTCTACACGTGCAACATCTTTAATAGAGTTTTTGGTTGCCATCGTACCATAAGTAATAATGTGTGCACAGTTCTCTTCACCATATTTATCTGTTACCCATTGTAACACTCTTCCACGTCCATCATCGTCGAAGTCGGTATCAATATCAGGAAGGTTTACACGGTCGGGGTTTAAGAAACGTTCGAAAAGCAAATCATATTTCAAAGGGTCTATACGTGTTATTCCTAAACAATAAGCAACAACCGATCCAGCAGCAGAGCCACGTCCAGGTCCAACCATCACCCCAAGTTCATTGCGTGCGGCATTAATAAAGTCTTGAACTATAAGAAAGTAACCTGGAAAACCCATCGTTTTCATAACGTGCAACTCGAACGTTATGGCTTTCTGAACATCTTCTGGGATAGGATCGCCATAGAGTTTCTTAGCCCCATCGTGTGCTAATTTAGATAAATAGTCAGCCTCAAACTTAATACGATAAATCTCTTTATAACCTCCTAAACGTTTTATTACTGCTTGTCCGTCCTCTGGAGATAATGGATTCTCGTCATTCTCATCTGTAGTAAACTCTTCGTAAAGTTGCTGTTCCGTGAACTTTTTACGCCATTCTTCTTCTGTTCCAAAGCTCTCTGGAATTGGAAAGACAGGCATAATAGGTCCATTATCTATACTATACATCTCTACCTTATTGAGAATCTCCAAAGTGTTGATCAGTGCTTCTGGTACATCAGCAAACACATCGTTCATCTCCTCGCGTGTTTTAAACCATTCTTGTTTCGAATAACGCATTCGTGTAGGCGAGTCCAAACTTTCTTGTGTTGCAAGACAAAGAAGGTGGTCGTGTGCTTCTGCAGTCTCCTTATCTTCAAAGTGACAATCGTTAGTACACACATATTTAATATTATATTCTTTTGCAAATTGCAACAATACCCTATTAACCTTCTGTTGTAATGGAAAAGCATCTCGATTGGCAACTAGCGTTGGGTCCTTTACTTCATGGCGTTGTAACTCTAGATAAAAATCATCACCGAAAACTTTTTTATACCATTCCACAGTCTCGCGCGCTGCATTCATATCTCCCTTTAAGATATTACGTGGAATCTCACCAGCTAAGCAAGCAGAGCATACTATTAGCCCTTCATGGTATTTCTCTAAATCAACACGGTCAGTACGTGGGCGATAATAAAAGCCATCTACCCAAGAGCGCGATACTAATTTTATAAGGTTTTTATATCCTTGATAATTCTTTGCTAACACTATAAGGTGGTAACCAGAATTATCGTGCATATCCTTTACCTTATTCTCTTTTCGTCTTCGCGCTACATACATTTCGCAGCCGAAGATAGGTTTAAAAGGTTCTTCTCCATTCTTCTTCCGCTTCTTATTGATATTAGCACAGTAATCTGAGAATTCTTTTATTCCGAACATTACACCATGATCGGTAATAGCCATACCCTTCATACCATTTTTAATTGCCTTATCAACAAGATTAGGTATTTTTGACTGTCCGTCAAGCACCGAATAATATGTATGAACGTGTAAATGTACGAAATCTTCCATTGTTTATTATTATATACTGCTATTCTTTTTGGGATTTCAAAGATACTACTTATACACGAGATACCAAAAGAATAAGAGTAAAAATTTGTGAGAGTAATAAAAAATAATTATCTTTGCATTCGTTAAAAACCATACTACCACAGAATGGGAAGATTTAAGAGGAAACTCAAGAAAATAAGATTACATCACGAAGGCACAGACCAGCTTCTATATGGAGGTATCGGCATTGGACTGATAGCTCTTTTATTATGGTTTGGTATAGCCTCTAAAATACCTTTTTGGATATTTATAGCCATCTTTGGAACTATTTATTGTATAGTTTTAAACTTCTATCGTTGTCCTATCCGCTATTTTGATGGAGAAGATACGGAAAAGATTGTTGTAGCTCCAGCCGATGGGCATATAGTTGTTATAGAAGAAGTTGATGAGAATAAATATTTTCATGAACGACGAATTATGGTATCTATATTTATGAGCCTTTGGAATGTACATGCCAATTGGTTCCCTGTAGATGGAACTGTTAAGTTTGTGAAACACTTCAATGGAAATTATCATAAAGCATGGTTACCAAAGGCAAGTGAAGAAAACGAACATGCCGATATCATCATTACAACTCCTGATGGAAGAGATGTTCTATGTCGACAGATAGCAGGTGCTGTTGCACGGCGTATTGTAACCTATGCGAAAGAGAAAGAAGAATGTTTTATTGATGAACATTTAGGCTTCATAAAATTAGGTAGCCGCGTTGATGTCTTCTTACCAATAGACTCTGAGATTTGTGTAAAAATGGGACAATCTACTGTAGGAGACCAAACAGTGATAGCAAGACTTAGCTAATTAACAAATATACTTTGAATATGGCTATTAAGAAGCACATTCCCAACACTATAACTTGTTGCAATCTTATATCAGGTTGTATAGCCATTGCATACGCTTTCAGTGGCAAGATTGAAATATCGTTTACATGGATTATCATAGGAGCTGTATTTGACTTCTTCGATGGTATGTCTGCACGATTATTAAAAGTAAGTTCTCCAATAGGGAAAGAGCTTGATTCTCTTGCTGATATAGTAACGTTTGGTGTTGCTCCATCTACAATTTTGTTTAGCAAACTGGGTATAATGTCTTATCCTTCCCTTCTTGAATCATTACGTGGCATTCTACCTTTTATTGCATATATTATGGCTGCATTCTCTGCACTACGATTAGCAAAATTCAATCTTGATGAACGACAGACTCTCGGATTTATTGGATTACCAACTCCTGCTAATGCTCTCTTTTGGGGTTCACTTCTTATCGG
Source organism: Prevotella pallens ATCC 700821 (assembly GCF_000220255.1). Lineage (GTDB taxonomy): Bacteria > Bacteroidota > Bacteroidia > Bacteroidales > Bacteroidaceae > Prevotella > Prevotella pallens. Next base: position 1,025,653 of record NZ_GL982513.1, on the reverse strand, counting down.
ACTGGGTAAAAGAATAGATTCCTCTCCCCTTATGTGCATTTTCATAATCGTAGGAATCTTTATAAGCTCATGGTTAATGGTTTCCGAAATTCCTATGTTCGCACTTAAATTTAAGGAATGGGGATGGAAAAAGAATCAGATTAAATACATATTCTTGCTCACTTGTATTCCTCTAATTGCCATATTTGGTATTACAGGGTTTGCCATCATTGTAGCGTGGTATGTAATTATATCGTACATTATAAAGAAATAAAAATCAATGGGTTTTAACTCCAAGTAAGACCTATAAATAAGGAATTATGATTCTCTTAAAATTTATCTTTCTTATATTCATTGCATTCTTTGTCATTCTATTCTTTATAGCTTTCAAGTTCTATAAAGTTATAACACGTACTCAACGCAGATTTCGCCATGAAAATACAGAGGAAGGAATAAATATTAACGGTAACACCATCGTAGATCATCGCCCAAAATCTAAACGCGACAGAAAGATAATTGGCGACGATGAGGGTGAATACGTTGATTTCGTTGACAGCAATACTGAATCTAAAAATAATAAGTACTAAGAGAATGCTCTTCTTTTAAAGAAAAGACGCAAAGAATATTTGTTTTCCAAAATATTTTATTTTTTTAACAAAGAAAGCTAATAACTCTTTTTTATAGCTATTGAAAGTTTTCATATAATAACTTAAATAAAGGGACTTATATTCCCCATCAGAATCAATAGCTTTCTGCTATCTTTATATAAGACCACAAAGATTATTATTTGTTATGATATCTAATTCGCAACTGACAGATATCTGAGACACAACTGACAGATATCTGAAACGAGCGTGACAGATATCTAAAACAAGAGTAGCTAAAATCTGATTATTTTTATATCCATCTGAGATATTTCGCCTGATTTGTGAATAAACGGTAGATGCTGTTTAGAATATCCTCTCCTATTTTCTATAGAGGCTTAATCTGCGTTCTCCTTAACCAGATCTCGCTAAAAAAAGAGTGCAAAGGTTTTCCATTCACCTTTACACTCTTTGCTGTCGGGATGACTGGACTCGAACCAGCGACCACTGGTCCCCCAGACCAGCATTCTAAACCTACTGAACTACATCCCGTTTAGAATTAACGGTGCAAAATTAATTACTTTTTAAGAGATTAGCAAACTTTTAAGAGTATTTTTCTAACATTCCCAACTTTTATTTGTATTTTTGTATAGCAAAAAGAAGACTTTAGAACAAATAGAAAAGGGTCTTAAAAATCCAATGGATTAACAATATGCAATACAAAATAACACCCCCATCACATATAGAAGAGACTATACAACTCCCTGCATCGAAGAGTATTAGCAATCGTGCACTAATTATTCATGCGCTTGCAGGTGGAAAAATTGTACCCAACAACCTGTCTACCTGTGATGACACCGTAGTTATAGAACGCGCTTTTAAGAATAATCCTTATGAGATAGACATCAAAGCTGCAGGCACTGCAATGCGCTTTATGACCGCCTATCTAGCTGTAAGTAAAGGCGAACATATTCTTACAGGAACTGCACGAATGAAACAACGACCTATAAAAATATTGGTAGATGCTCTCCGTTCGCTTGGGGCGGATATTCAATACATAGAAGAAGAGGGATTTCCACCAATACGCATCAGAGGCAAAGAACTAAAAGGTGGATACGTAGAAATAGCAGGCAACGTTAGCTCGCAATATATTTCAGCATTGTTAATGATAGGACCTACATTCGAAAAAGGTTTAAAACTAAAACTTGTGGGTAATATTATTTCTAGACCATACATCGATCTCACACTGAATTTAATGCACGAATATGGTGCAGATGCAGAGTGGACAGATGTAGATACAATAACTATCTACCCTAAGCACTACACAGAACGCAACTACACAATAGAAAACGATTGGACAGCAGCTAGTTATTGGTATTCCATACTCACGCTGATGAATGATAGCAAGTCATACATTCGCTTTACAGGACTTAAGAACGGTTCTCGTCAGGGCGACTCTGCTATAAAATATATCTTTTCGTTATTAGGTGTAAAAACCATTTTTGCAGATAAAGAGATGGACGAACTTACAGATGTAACCATCACTAGAAAGCCACAAATATTGTCTCGTTTGGAATACGATTTTAAAAATCAACCAGACTTAGCACAGACACTAATAGCCCTCTGCCCCATAATGAATATTCCCTTTAAGTTTACGGGGCTAAGCAGTCTTAAACTAAAAGAGACAGACCGTATAGAGGCTATGAAAAACGAAATGGCAAAGTTAGGTTATGTATTACACGATTCTAATGATTCTGAAATGACGTGGAATGGTGAACGCTGCGAGGTTTCTAAACCCATAATAATAGACACTTATAAAGACCATCGCATGGCAATGACCTTTGCGCCTTTAAGCATTAAACTGGGTAAACTCTTCATAAATAATCCAGAAGTAGTATCAAAATCGTATCCACATTTCTGGGACGATTTACGAAAGGTAGGTTTCTCAATAGAAGAAATAGAACAAGAATAGAACAAACTTTATATGAATATTATACTTATAGGAATATTGATTATAGTAGGAATGGGCATTATTGTTGGTGTCTCAACTCTAATTAGTCGGCACAACAATGCTGAACCCGACATTATTATACCTGCATCTGGCGATTGCACTACTTGTAATGGCTTAGATGAAAGTTGTGAACAAACTTGTATGATGGAGGCTGCTATAAAAGAAGTAGAATATTACAACGATGAAGAACTAGACCGTTTCAAAGGAAGAGAATCGAACAAATATACAAACGATGAAGCTGAAGAGTTCGCAGAAGTGCTCTACACAATGCGTCCTGACGAGGTAAAAGGTTGGAATAGAAGTCTTATTCTTCGTGGAATTAATGTTCCCAACCAGATAAAAGATGAGTTAATTGCAATGATTGAAGGCTAAGAAACAAGAAAAAACTATAAGTAATATACTTTAAAGACAATAAAAACAAACTTTCAAGAGTTTATTAATACGTGAAGTTGAAGTACGCAAAATATATCTATATCGCATTCATAGCAGCACTTACTATACTTATAGTAAGCTGTTCAACCAAAAATAACACCTCGCAAACACGATGGTGGCATGCTTTTAATGCCAAATACAATACATATTATAATGGTGCACAAGCTTATATCGATGCATCGATAGAAAAAGAAAATGGCAATAAAGACAACTTCACTGAGATGATTCCGCTTTACACTGTAGGCAACAAAGCTAGCAAAGACTTAGGAAAAGCTAACTTTGAACGCGCAATTGAAAAAGCAGAAAAGGCAATTGCACGCCACAGCATAAAGAAGAAACCAGAATGGAATAAGTCGAGACGTAAAACAGAGAAAGATATTGAATGGTTATCGCGTAGAGAATACAATCCATTTCTATGGAAAGCGTGGATGCTTATGGGACGTTCGCAATTTTATAAGGGTTCCTTCGAAGATGCTGCTACCACTTTTTCTTATATGAGCAGACTCTATCGAACACAACCTGCCATCTATGGTAAAGCCCGAGCATGGTTAGCAAAATCGTACATAGAGGCAGGGTGGCTTTACGATGCAGAAGATGTTATCCGCAATATACAACGAGATTCGATAGATTGGCGTGCTGTTCGTGAATGGGACTATACCTTTGCCGACTATTATATACATACGGGAGAGTTAGATAAAGCTGTACCCTATCTACGTAGAGTTATTAAACAGGAGATGCGACGCAAACAAAAGGCACGCGAATGGTATCTTATGGGACAAATTCAGGCTGCACTTGGTAATAAAGATGCTGCTTACAATGCTTTCCAACACGTAATTCGTTCAAATCCTCCCTATGAGTTAGAGTTTAATGCACGTGTTGCTGCAACCGAAGTGATGGCAGCTGGACAAACCAAACAAATGGTGAACCGCCTGAAACGTATGGTTGCATCTGACAAGAATAAAGATTATCTAGACCAGGTATTCTATGCAATGGGAAATATTTATCTTACCAACAAAGATACAATAAATGCTATTGCTGCCTACGAACAAGGATACAAAAAATCTACACGCAGCGGAATAGAGAAAGGTGTACTACTTTTGCGATTAGGTAACTTGTATTGGGAAAAGGAAAAGTTTAGCGATGCGCGTCGTTGCTATAACGAAGCACTTGGTCTACTAGATAAAGATCGTAAAGATTACGAACAATTGTCGGAGCGTACAAAGGTTCTTGATGAACTAACACCACATACAGAGGCTGTGCAGCTACAAGATTCGTTGCAATATCTAGCTAAATGTCCAGAATCAGAACGTTTTGCAGCAATTGATAGAGTAATAAATGCACTAAAGAAGAAGGAAAAAGAAGAGCGAAACCGACAAGCTGAACAAGAAGCTACACAGCAAATGGCACAGAATGGAGGCATTAATGCAGACAACGACAATCCGCTTCAACGTCCAACTCGCCCCAACAGACAACAACAAGATGCTACATGGTATTTCTACAATCCCATAGCTGTGCAGCAAGGTAAGGCAACGTTCCAACAATTGTGGGGTAAACGTGAAAACATAGACAACTGGCAGCGTATTAACAAAACTGTAGTTGGAGGCATAACCAACACAAATGAACTCTCCAATGCTCAACGAGACTCTATTGCAAAAGAAGAGGCAAAGTTAGACTCAATTAGTAATAAACGAGATTCAGCACAAAACGATCCACACAAACGTGCATACTATTTAGCACAAATACCATTTACACCAGAACAGTTAGCAGCAAGCAATAAAATTTTAGAGGCTGGCTTACACCATTCAGGGGTCATTTTCAAAGATAGGTTAGACAATCTTCGCTTAGCCGAAAAAGCCTTACGCCGTGTAAGCGATAACTATCCTGACTACGAACAAATGGACGATGTGTATTATCATCTGTATCTTTTGTATATGCGTAAAGGCGAAACTACTTTGGCTAATAGCTATATAGACAAACTTAAAACGAAATATCCAAAAAGTCAATGGACAGCGTTGCTTACTGACCCCTACTTTAAAGAGAACGCAAAGTTTGGAGAACATATTGAAGATTCACTATATGCATCTACTTACGAGGCATTTAAGAACAATCGTTTCAGCGAGGTTGCTGCCAATAAACGCATTTCCGATGAACGTTTCCCAATGGGAGCAAATCGCGATAAATTCTTGTTTATAGATGGATTAAACAAACTTAACCAAGGTAACATCAATGGTTGCATAGACGAAATGAAGACCGTTGTAGAGAAATATCCACAAAGTCGTATCAGCGAAATGGCAGGAATGATTGTGAATGGTGTAAAAGCTGGAAAGAAAATACACAATAGCAAGTTCGACCTTGGTGATGTTTGGAACTATCGTACCAATGTGCTGAACGATAGCGACAGTATCAAACAAGTGAAGTTCTCACCAGATAGGGACATAGATTTCAAGTTCCTGTTGGTGTATAATCCTGACTCTTTATCAGAGAATAAACTGCTTTTTGAGATGGCACGCTTTAATTTTACAAGCTTCTATGTACGCAACTTCGAAATAGAAATTGAAAATATAGAAGGTTTACACCAAATGGCTTTGTCGGGCTTCAGAAGTTTCGATGAAGCATATCAATATGCACGCCAACTTTTCAATAATAAGAATGTAATAGCTCAGTTAAGCAAAGACACAAAGGCTATTATTATTAGCAACAAGAACTTACAACTCATAGGAACATCGTTTAGCTATAAAGATTACGAAGACTTCTATGCTAAACACTTTGCTCCATTGCAAGTAACGAAGCACTATCTACTGTCTGAGCCTGCTGAAGTGGCAACACCACGAGAGAAAGAACGTGATTTGCAAGAAGAAATAGAAAGTAAAAATCCAACAGAAACCGACCTTAATGCTCGTGAACAAGGATTAGAGCCTATAGATAATGGAATGACCATTCCTATTGAAGATGAGAAAAAAACAGAAAACAAAAAAGTTGCTCCAACAGAAATAGTTGTTCCTGCAGAAGAACCTGCTAAAAAGGAAGAACCAAAGAGTAATACAAATAACAACGAAGTTATTATTCCCGTAGAAGAAACTACGAATAAGAAGAATTCGAAGAACAATGTGAACAATACAGAAATAGTTGTTCCAATAGAAGATTCTTCTAAAAAGAAAAAAACAGGAAACACCATCAACAATACAGAAATGGTGATACCGATAGAAGGAACATCTAACAAAAAAACAGAAACAAAGCCAATTGAGCCTAAGAAAGAACAAAAAACTATAGAACAGATTGGTCAGAATGTTGTTACAATAGACAATAGTGTTATGGAGATTCCGTTAGATTCAGAAACTTCTTCACCTCAAACAACTGTTGGTGCGCCTTCAAATAAACAGAAAACAGTAAAAACAAAAAATAGTGAAACTACTTCTGATAAGAAGAAACTACAGAATAGCAAGAATGCTCAGAAGCCTCAACAGCCTTCTGAAAAGAAAGAACAACCAAAGAAAAAGAATACAGATAGTACTGTAATATATTTCGATGATGATGTTAAAACAACAGATAAAAAGAAGAAGGAATCACAGAAACAACAACCACTCGATTACGATTTCGATGACGAATACTACGATTTAGGCGGTTTTTAACAAACCACGAAATTACAAATAAAGAGTTGCATAAAGCAACGCTTCTAAAGAAAAAGAAAGGAAAAACAATATATGAGCAACGGACTTTTATTATGGGTAGATGACGAAATAGAACTTCTCAAAGCCCACATCATATTTCTTGAGAAAAAGGGATACAAGGTAGTAACCGTCAGTAACGGCGCCGATGCTATAGAACAATGTAGCATACAAACATTCGACCTTGTTCTCTTAGACGAGCAGATGCCTGGTTTATCAGGACTTGAGACCTTACAGAGAATGAAGGAAATACAGCCTGCAACACCCATTGTTATGGTAACAAAGAGTGAAGAAGAAAATATTATGAACCAAGCTATTGGTGCAAAAATTGCCGACTACCTAATTAAACCCGTTAATCCTAGCCAAATATTGCTAACATTAAAAAAGAATATTCATCGCCGAGAAATTGTAACCGAAGTGGCGCAAACTGGATACCAACAGGAATATCAGCAGCTTACAATGCAAATAAGCAATTGCCGAGATTTCAACGATTGGGTAGAAGTATACAAAAAGTTGGTGAAATGGGAACTAGAACTTAGTAGCGCAGATAGCAATATGACCGAAATGCTAACAATGCAAAAAGAAGATGCTAACAATGGTTTCGCAAAATACATAGCCAAAAACTATCTGAATTGGGTGTCGCCAAACAATGGAAAAAATAAAGAAACAGTATCACGCCCACTAATGAGCCCCGATATATTTAAAACATGTATATTTCCCACAATAGATAAAGGCGAAAAGGTTTTCCTCATCGTAATAGATAATCTTCGGCTAGACCAGTGGCGCATATTATCAGGAGAACTTGCTGAGCTATTTGATATAGACGAAGATTTCTATATGACTATACTTCCAACGGCTACACAATATGCTCGCAATGCCATTTTCAGCGGACTAATGCCTCTACAGATAGCGCAAATGTTTCCAAACCTATGGGTAGACGAGGACGAAGAAGAAGGCAAGAATCTAAACGAAAAACCTCTTATTCAGACACAAATAGAACGTTATCGACGACACGATAAGTTCTCCTATCATAAGGTTTTCGATTCTAATGGTGCAGAAAAGTTTATGCAGCAGCTTAACAATCTGCAACAAAATAATCTGAATGTATTAGTGGTAAACTTCATCGATATGCTTTCGCACGCTCGTACAGAGATGAAAATGATACGCGAATTGGCAAGCGACGAGAGCGCCTACCGTTCTTTAACTCTTAGTTGGTTCAAACATAACGTATTGGCAGACGTTTTCAGAGAATTGGCAAAATCCGATTATAAAATTATTCTCACCACCGACCACGGTTCTATTCGTACAACTAAACCTGTGAAAATAATTGGCGATCGCAACACAAACACCAATCTTCGATACAAGTTAGGCAAAAATCTTAGTTACAGCTCAAAAGAGGTGTTCACAATAAAAAATCCACAACAAGCACAACTCCCTGCACCAAACCTTAGCACAAGCTATGTGTTTGCAACAGGCAATAGCTTCTTTGCCTATCCAAACAACTACAATTACTATGTGTCTTACTACAAAAATACATTCCAACACGGTGGCATCTCTATCGAAGAAATGATAGTCCCACTTATAACACTAACACCAAAAAGTGCTAAACTAACAAAGAACACAAAAAAATAACAACAATGGAAATTAAAATAGAAAGCTTAGACACCATTCACGAGGCTGCAAAACTGTTTATAAACAACATTGGTAACAACAAAGTTTTTGCCTTTTATGGCAAAATGGGCGTAGGTAAAACCACCTTTACCAAAGCCATTTGCGAAGTTTTAGGTGTACAAGATGTTATTACATCGCCCACTTTTGCTATTGTTAACGAATATACCGATGGAAATGGCAACCCTATTTATCACTTCGATTTCTATCGCATTAAAAAGTTAGAAGAGGTTTACGATATGGGCTACGAAGACTATTTCTACAGTGGAAACCTCTGTTTGTTAGAATGGCCAGAACTAATTGAGGACATTTTACCCGAAAATGCAATTAAGGTACACATAGAAGAACAACCTGATGGCACACGCATTGTGTCGTTTTAATCCAAATCTCGGTCGTTAGAGTCTAAACATATTTTGGTCTAATTATCAATTTGGGTTTAAGAATACCAGAATATATAGAGAATGGCTTAAAGCTCTAAAAATACAAGCAATAAAAAAATACAACTAAAAAATGGGGCGCTCTTTGTGCCCCATTTTCATTATCTTTATGGGTGTGGCTGTCCGCCACCTCCTCCAGCAGGTTTCTCTTCTGTCTCTTTCAGCTTCTTTCGTGCAGGATTGTCTACTTCTACCTTAATATCGCCCAAAGATTTGCGCACCGACTCTTTCCACGTTACCACTATATGTGGACGTTTCAACGATGTTACGCTAACATCTTTTTCGTTGGCTTCCATCTTCGAGGTTATAACTGTGCGAAGCGAGAAAATATCGCCTAAGTCTAAGGCTCCACCCAACGATACAATCTCTTTCACAATGTTGCGCAACGTAATCAACACATTTCTTACATCGCCTTCGCTCAACGATGTTTCGCGCACAATACGCTCCACTAACCATGTAGACGAAAACCTGTTAGGTGCTTTAGGCACAGCACTGTAAGCCTTCTGACCTTTTCTAGGCCCCACTTTCAAAATACTCTCTTTTACTTTAAAAATTATCATACGTAAAAAAATAAAGATTAATAAATATAAGGTCCACCACATTTGGTAACACCTTTGTTAGTAACTCTATATTCAGCCTATTAGCCTTCTATTTCTAATTCGTTTTATTGTTCAACCTAAAGTAGTTTCATACTTTAATTTAAAGTCCTCTTGTCGTTTAACTTAAAGTCCATTCGTTGTTTAAGTTAAAGTATCTTCGCACTTTAAGTTAAAGCACAAACAGTAGCATTTGTCAAACAGACATTCAGTAGATGTAGAGCAGATTCATTTCGCCCATATCCACGTAGATTCTCGAACCAATTGTATCAACAAATTTGTTTTTCACTTGTGCCATAGTATTCCTCGCACTCATGATATTTCTTAATATATGGCAGCGACTCACGTCGCCACCACATTTATAAAATAGATTAACTGAAACTATATTTGTATATCTCTATGTAAATAACTCAAATATATAGATAACATATAAAAAGTCTTTTAGA
>NZ_GL982513.1:938020-1015111 GCF_000220255.1 Prevotella pallens ATCC 700821 | reverse complement strand
TTTTTAGAAATGAATAAATGGTCGTATTTCACCCCCGCCGTCAAACAAATTATTCGAAAAAGATATACCGTTATCTCCAGTTCTAGAGAGTCCTACATAAACAATATTACTGAAACGACCTGACACATACGTACTCTCAACATTTGTATTAGTAATGATATAACCATAATACCACCCAAAAACAGTACCAATTGATTTCCTATTTGTACCTCTCAAAGGAAATATACGTCCTAATGGCGTTTGGCAGATATACTTGAATTTACCAGTTACACCAGTTTCAGAATGTGCCCAATCGGTATATCCAGACCAGTCGATTGGATAATCGGCAGCATTTGCCATCATATTTAATGCTGCAATAACTTGTCCTAAACTTGGAAGAAACCAACGACCGACATTAGCACCTGTAATAGTATATCCAGGGTTATAGTGAGCTGCAGCATAAACACCAGGAAAGTTATTTTGGTCATTTGCTTTAATTATCCCTCCTACTGTACCAGAAGCATCATAAGTCCAATGTTCTCCGTTCATATCTGTCATGGCAGTAGTAACTGTATTATAATGTGTCATATTAATACCATTATTAGGATTATAGCCATAGCTATAACTTCCATATTTATTACCACTGATCGGATCCAACGCCATTGCCAATCCTCTTGAAGTAGAGGTTTTCTTTTGAATTACCAATCCTATACGTTCCTTAGTAGGATTAGCTGCAACTGATCCTGTTGTACCATCGCTAAAAAGATAATCTACTCTAGGCCAAAATAGTACTGAAAGGTCATACGACTTATTCATTTGAAAAGTACTTCCTATTGTTAGAAGTCTAATTGAGCCTGCATTCGCCAAGCTCCTACCAAACATTGTACCACTTGTAAAATTCATTTGTAAATCTGTACAGTCTGTTCCTGGTAGAAAGTAAACAAAATTATCACTAGTAACATATCCAGGATTACCATATTTGTCTGGTTCTTTCAAAGTTGAATACGTTAGCGTACCTCCTCTTGCTGTCCCATCATGCGACTGTGTAAACGAATTTGTTGCACCTACATAGGTAACTTTTGTTGGTACATTTGTACCTACTGGTTTTATTTCTGCCACAGCATTAGGACCTGGTTTACCATAAATTTCTAAAGTTATTGCTAACCGAGTACATGCATGTTTCATTTCAAAAGGAACAAACTGTTGCGCTTGATTCTGAATAGTAACTTCTTTCTGACAGAAATAAGCTTCTTTAGCATCGTCTTGACTCAATTCTACATTGTCGCCTACTTCGTGGAACTTATCGTTGTAGCAAATAAAATTATAGTTACCTGGTTCTAAAGACATCTGTTTGCTTGCACCTGCATCAGGGGTAAAAGTAGAGCCATTAAATGTTCCCTTCATAGAACCTTTTAGTACACCATCTTTATAAGCACGAATAGAATAATGCTTCGGTCCAGTTATAGCACGTGTAGCTATTTTTTTAGGTGTAGTTGATTTTATTGTGCTTTGCATTACGCAAGCTTCAAAATCATTACCCAAATCCATTAGCTTTGGTTCTGCCGAATTCCCATCTGCTCGAGTTGGATCTATCTTTGTATCCTCGTAATCTGTTTCTGTCATTGAGAAACTTATGCCTGTTTTCTCGTTTATTCGTGCAGGAGTATTGGGTTCTATATTATCGTTACTACATGCCGAAACTAATAATGCCACACAAAATAGTGGTAAAAAAGATATCTTCATTTTCATCTTATAATTTTTTGATTGTTTTAAACCTCAAATTCTCCATTATTGCGTCCTAGTCCTATTTCCCATTGCGTGTTATCCTCAGCTTCACTTGAATTTGATGCATCAGGTCTTACTGAAGTACAAAAGACATATTCTGTCGCAATTCTTATGACATTGCATTCAGGCTTTTCGTAAGCCTTTAAACTTTTTGTTTTTTTCTTCATATTATTATGATACTTTTGTTTGTAAATTCTGAGTTATTTTGCCCTTATAAAAGTTAGATAAGGACACAAAAAAATAACAAAGGAAACTTCTGAAAGTCCTTTGTTTACTATAGTTTGCACGACACGCTTCACGCGCGCGTACGCAAAAAAATTAGAATTTTAGTTAGACCTGGCTTTACTAGAGAGAGAGAGAGAGAGTATACAAATATTTGGAACTACCAAATATTTAGCTACCTTTCTTTCGCTATTCTCTTTCTTTAACATTGAGAGTAAAGCAGATGCCTTTTGAGAATAAATATCTCCTAAACATAATTTTGCAAGCGAAACAGTTGCACTTACACCTTTATTATACAAGGCGTAGAACAATGTTATAATTTGTTGGTTTATTTGTATCACTTGTTAAATCTGTTTTAATCTGGGGGCAAAGGTAACAATATTAATTAAAAACTGCAAACAAATTAAGAAAAAATATCAAAATAACACGAAAATAAGTATAGAGAATATCGGCAGAGAGCCGTGTTTACTGTGGTTTCAGGCTGTTTTTTCTCTATATTAGTAAAAATACTTACACCTTATTATATAAGAGATACCCAAAGTAGAGCTATAAAACACACGAACGTATACATTGAATTTGGCAGAACGATGGAATAACTGTACCTTTGCACCTATGATAGATACATCTTCGTTTCAAGGAAAAACGGCAAAATATTACACCTTAGGGTGCAAACTTAATTTCTCTGAGACTAGCACTTTTGCTCGTATGCTGCGTGATATGGGTGTACGAGAAGCCAAAAAGGACGAAGTAGCCGACATTTGCCTTATAAATACATGTTCGGTTACAGAGGTTGCCGACCATAAATGTAGACAGGTTATAAACCGTATGGCAAGACAAAACCCAGGTGCTTTTATTGTGGTTACAGGTTGCTACGCACAATTAGAAAGCGAACGAGTTGCCAATATTCCAAACGTAAACTTGGTATTAGGAAGTAACGAGAAAGCAGACTTAATACAATATCTTAGCAATGCATGGAACAACTTTGACGGACAAGCAAAACAAGGTAGCTACCATTCGGTAAAAACAAAAGATATTGTGAAGTTTCAACCCAGTTGCTCCAGAGGTAACCGCACACGCTACTTCTTAAAAGTTCAAGATGGTTGCGACTACTTCTGCACTTATTGTACCATACCTTTTGCACGTGGGTTTTCGCGTAATCCTAATATAGAATCGCTCGTAAAACAAGCCGAAGAGGCAGCAGCAGAAGGAGGAAAAGAAATTGTATTGACTGGTGTAAATATTGGCGACTTTGGTAGAACAACAGGCGAAAGTTTCTTAGACTTGGTGAAGGCTTTAGACAAGGTGGAAGGCATTGAACGCTTTCGGATAAGTTCGCTCGAGCCAGATCTTATTGATGATAAACTTATAGAATTTTGTGCACAATCGCGTGCTTTTATGCCGCACTTCCATATACCATTACAGAGTGGTTCAGACAAAGTGCTAAAGCTAATGCATAGGCGTTACGACACAGCACTGTTTGCCCATAAAATAAACCTTATAAAAACAATTACACCAGATGCCTTTATTGGTGTTGATGTTATGGTGGGCTGTAGAGGCGAAGAACCACAACTGTTTGATGAGTGCTACAATTTTATTTCGTCGTTACCCATCACACAACTCCACGTATTTCCTTACTCTGAACGGCCAGGCACATCGGCTCTTTCCATACCATATATTGTAGACAATAAGGAAAAGAAACGTCGTGCACAGAGGCTGTTGCAACTTTCTGACCAAATGACACACAATTTTTATGCAGAGCACATAGGACACGAAGCAGAAGTGTTGTTCGAGAAAGCTGTACGAGGAAAAGCAATGCACGGATTTACTAAAAACTATATTCGGGTAGAGTTTTCGCCGGCTCAAGTTAAAGAATCGTACGACAACCAGATTATGAGAGTACAACTCGGCGAATTTAACTTCGATAAATCTGCATTAAAAATAGAACTATTATGAAAGTAGCCATTGTTATTTTAAATTGGAATGGTAAGGCGATGTTACAGAAATATCTACCATCGGTAGTTAGATACTCGCAAGACGAAGCTGAAATTATTGTAGCCGACAATGCTTCTACCGACGATTCTATACAATGGTTAGCCAAAGAATTTCCAAAGGTAAGAACCATTGTGTTAGACCAGAACTATGGTTTTGCTGGAGGCTACAATAAAGCATTAAAACAGGTAGAAAGCGAATACTACATATTGTTAAACAACGATGTAGAGGTAACACACCACTGGCTAACAGAACTAATAGAAGAAATGGACGCAAAACAGACTATTGCTGCTTGCCAACCTAAATTGCTTTCTGTTTACAATAAAGATAACTTTGAATATGCAGGAGCTGCCGGTGGTTTTCTGGATAAATATGGCTACCCATATTGTAGGGGAAGAATATTCGAAAATGTAGAAGAAGACAACGGACAATATGATACAAATTCGGAGATTTTTTGGGCTACAGGAGCTTGTCTTATGATACGCTCTAAAGATTACTGGTCGGTAGGTGGATTTGACGAACGTTTCTTTGCACACAACGAAGAAATAGACTTATGCTGGCGACTACAACTGATGGGACGAAAGATATTTTGTTTCCCAACAAGTTGTGTTTATCACGAAGGCGGAGGCACACTACCAAAATCGAATCCAAGAAAAACTTTCCTTAACTTCCGTAACAACTTAACAATGCTATGGAAAAATCTTCCTGAGGAAGAATTAAAATATGTAATGCGTGTTAGATGGGTATTAGACTATATAGCGGCTCTACAAATGTTGCTATTAAAGTTTAATTGGCGCGATTGCTTTGCCGTTATAAAAGCAAGACGAGACTTTAAGAGATGGCGAAATTTGTTTGAACATACTAAACAACAAGGCTACAAAGACAAACGCACCCCCTACTCTATTCTCTGGCAATACTACGCAAACAAAAAAGATACATTCAGTAAATTAGAAAAAGAATAGGCATAGAACTATTGCACAAAATATGTGTAAAGATAGTAAACCGAATGCTGTATTTTAAGATTTTTAGCAGAGTAGTTGTACGATTAAATATTTTTAAGTACTTTTGCAGTTAAAGAACAGATTAAATTAGTCAAAAAAAAGAAGTAGTGAGAAGAGTTTATTACATATTGTTTGCATTGTGTATAGTTCTAACAAGCTGCCATATAAAAATTTCTTCTGAAGAGGAAGAAAATAGTAACATTGTGCAAATAGAACGTTACGATCGCTTAGAATATCGTTACCTAACTACAGGCGATTTCTCGGCGTTGCAACAAATGAACACTGAATATCCAATGGAAACACGTACGCTTATAGAAGATGTGGTAGAACTTGGGAGTGCTACCGACCCCGATATAAATGCTAAATTCTTAAAGTTCTATCAAGATACAACACTGCAAGCGCTTATTGCGTCTGTAGAGTCGGAATATGCAAATGTCGATGACTTAAACGAACAACTTAGTGCTGCTTTTAAATACTTAAAACATAAATTGCCAAATATAGACGTGCCGCGTATCTATGCGCAGATATCTGCATTAGACCAAAGCATTGTTGTGGGAAATGGAACTGTAGGAATTTCGCTTGATAAATATTTAGGTGAGGACTTTCCACTCTATCTAAAATACTACACACCATTACAAAGGCAGCAAATGACACGCGACCATATAGTTTCCGATTGTTTATCGTTTTATTTAATGAGCGTCTACCAATTAAAAGACTTTGATAGTCGCCCACAGTTTGAGCGCGATCTTCATATAGGGAAAATTCATTGGGTAGTTAATCAGGCTTTAGGGCATCGTATATTCCGAACAAAATACGTTGTAACAGTAGAGAACTATATGCAAGAACACAATAATGTATCGTTCGATGAGCTTTTAAGAATTACCGACTTCTCTAAATTTAAGATGTTGTAATCAATAGGTGTTCATAAAGTTTAATATAGTTTGCTCTACAATACATCAGTCAGCCATTAGACCACAACATATTACATCTTGTTTATCCCATTTGTTTCCGCCAGCCACTAATGTAAAGGTAGTGGTTTAAATGTACTGATTTTTTTAGATATCTCTAACTTGCAAATTAGATATCTGTGACGTTCGTTACAGATATCTGTCGTGCTGCTATTAGATATCTCAATTTATTCTATCTGTTTATCGTCGTTGTTTAAAGAATTGTTGCATCAACAGTTTACATTCTTCTTCTCGCACACCTTTTGTTACAATAGTTCGTTTGTGGAGCGCTTGTGGAGCAAAGGCAGAAAAGCCACGTTTCTCGTCGCTACAACCATAAACAACACGCCTTATTTGTGCCCACCCCAATGCACCTGCACACATTACGCAAGGTTCTACCGTTACATAGAGCGTACAGTCTTGCAAATATTTTCCGCCCAATTCGTTAGCAGACATCGTTATGGCTTGCATCTCTGCATGGGCAGTAACATCTATCAGAGCCTCTGTAAGATTGTATGCTCGTGCTATAATTTTATCTCGACACACTATTACAGCACCAACAGGAACCTCTCCCTTCTTAAAAGCTTCTTCTGCTAACATCAAGGCATGTCCCATATAAAACTTGTCTTTTTCTATTTGTTCTTCGCTACTCATATCTTCTTATATATAGCACGCAAAATTACAATATTAATCTTATAATTGGGAAAAAAGCCATACCTTTGTGGCACAATAAGAACAGACAAGCTGTTTACTTTTATTTTTCAACAACCTATCATTTCGAATAGTATGGCATTACACAACGAAACCGGCAAATGGGGCGAACAAATAGCATGCGAATATCTTATGCGCGAAGGCTACAGAATTGTAGAAAGAGACTGGAAATATGGTCAGCGCGATATAGATATAGTAGCCATTGAAAACGATGTTTACATATTTGTAGAGGTTAAAACACGTAGAAACGAACGATTTGCCAATGCCGATACTGCTGTAACACCACAGAAAATACGTTCCATTTCTATTGCAGCTAATGCATATATTAAGGGACATTGTCTAGACCGTGAAATACGTTTCGATATAATAACCATTGTTGGAATGCCCGATAAATACGAAATACGACACGTTAAAGATGCCTTTCTACCATTTATTTGATGAGGAAAAACGAAAACAGCAACTATACTTTTACTTGTATGAACATTATTCGAAAGATACGAGCAGCTTTTCAAAAAGAAAAGATATCGACAACCAAAATAGTGCGGTTAGAAACGGTAAGTAGCACGAACGACTATTTAAAAACTTATACGCCTACAGAAACTGAACAAATGACGGTGGCTGTGGCTGACTTCCAAACTTCCGGACGCGGACAAGGTTCTAACTCGTGGGAAAGCGAAGCAGGCAAAAACCTATTGTTCTCTGTACTCTTACACCCCTCCGAAGTACCTGTTGCTTGTCAGTTTCTACTATCAGAATATGGTGCCTTATCGTTGCGAGAAGCATTGCTACACTACGTAAACAATGGTAGCATTACGCTGAAATGGCCTAACGATATATATTGGAACGACAAAAAACTAAGCGGTACACTGATAGAAACCAAATTAAGTTGTGGCAGAATTAAAGACTGTGTGTTTGGTGTAGGACTAAATGTAAACCAAACGGAGTTTAAAAGCGATGCACCTAATCCAGTTTCGCTTAAACAAATCTTAGGAAAAGAAGTTAATCGAGAAGAATTATTGCAACATATTATTGAAGCATTTGAACGCAACTACGAACTTATTCGTAGTGCAAACTATGGTACAATTGCAGCAATGTATCACGATGCATTGTATCGGTCGAAAGGTTTTTATACTTACGAAGATGCAAACGGAGTGTTTGAAGGAGCTATCGTTGAAGTGGAAGACGATGGACACTTAATTCTTCGAGATAAAGAAGGAACTATTAGAAGTTACGAATTTAAAGAAATAAAGTATGGCAAGATTTAAAAGAATTCTACTAAAGCTTTCTGGCGAAAGCTTAATGGGCAAACAAGGATATGGCATAGATACAGAACGCCTTGAAGACTATGCACGCCAAATTAAAGAAATACACGATATGGGTGTGCAGATTGGTATTGTAATTGGTGGAGGCAACATCTTTCGTGGCTTAACTGGTAGCCAGAAAGGTTTCGACCGTGTAAAAGGCGACCAGATGGGTATGTGTGCAACCGTTATTAATTCGCTCGCATTAAGTTCGGCGTTAGGTGCTTTTGGTGTTAAATCGAAAGTGATGACGGCAATACGTATGGAACCTATTGGCGAGTTCTACAATAAATGGAAAGCAGTAGAAGCACTCGAATCTGGATACGTTTGTATATTTTCAGCTGGTACAGGCAATCCCTACTTCACCACCGATACAGGTTCGAGCCTGCGTGGTATAGAGATTGAAGCCGATGTTATGTTAAAAGGTACACGTGTAGATGGTGTGTACACAGCAGACCCTGAGAAAGACCCAACAGCTACTAAGTTCTCTGAAATTACTTACGATGAGATTTACAACAAAGGGTTAAAGGTTATGGACCTTACTGCCACTACTATGTGCAAAGAGAATAACCTTCCTATCTATGTTTTCAATATGGACATTGTTGGTAATCTAAAGAAAGTTATAGATGGCGAAGATATTGGCACCTTGGTACACAATTAAGTAAATGTAGCAAACATAGTATAACTCATATTCACACAATGAGTGTCCTATAGTTATAAGAACTCTATTTATAGTGCTCGGATATTATTATGAGATAATTCATAATAAGAAATACATATTCTTCAGAGACATTATAAATAGAGTTCTACACTACTAACGCTATACCAAACGTTGCTTGGTATATTATAAATTGCTTCCATTCTCAACACAACTTGTTGAATTAAATATAGAAGTTATTCTTAATACATTTGAATGCACATTAAAACTAAATATCTATATAGTCGTTAATATAATACACCTTTCCTACTTGTGTTTAGAAAAAAAGTAGTATATTTGCGCTGCATTCGTATTTGCGGCATGCAACTATGAAAAAGAAATCTCTCAAAACATCAATGACTATGATTAAGAAATATGTAGATGAAAATGAAGCTAGAATGCTCGAAGAGCTTTTTAGCCTGATACGCATTCCAAGCGTAAGTGCACAACCAGCTCATAAGGAAGATATGGTACGCTGTGCTGAAAGATGGAAAGAATTGCTTTTGAAAGCAGGTGTAGACAAAGCAGAAGTAATGCCTTCAAAGGGCAATCCAATGGTTTACGCAGAAAGAATAGTAGACCCAAATGCAAAAACTGTTTTGGTTTACGGCCACTATGATGTAATGCCAGCCGAACCATTTGAACTATGGAAAACTGAGCCATTCGAACCAGTTATAAAAGATGGTCATATCTGGGCACGTGGTGCTGACGATGATAAAGGTCAATCGTTCATTCAAGCTAAAGCTTTTGAATATATCAACAAGCACGACTTGTTAAAGCATAATATGAAATTCATCTTTGAAGGCGAAGAGGAAATAGGCTCTGGTAGTCTTGGTCCATTCATCGAAGAACACAAAGATTTGTTGAAGTGCGATGTAATTCTCGTATCCGACACATCGCTTATTGGTGCTGATGTACCATCTATAACAACAGGTTTGCGCGGTTTAGCCTACTGGCAGATAGAAGTTACAGGTCCAGACCACGACCTTCACTCTGGTACATTCGGCGGTGCAGTGGCTAATCCTGCAAATGTTCTTTGTAAGTTGATAGGAGATGTAACTGGTCCTGATGGAAAAATACGTTTCCCAGGATTCTACGATGATGTAGAAGAAGCATCAAAAGAGGAACGTGAACTTGTTGCTTCTATACCTTTCAACGAAGAAGAGTATAAGAAATCGCTCGGCATAAAGAATATATTTGGCGAAGAAGGCTATAGCACAATCGAGCGTACAGGCTATCGTCCATCGTTCGATGTATGCGGACTTTGGAGTGGTTATCAAGGCGAAGGTGCAAAAACCGTAATTCCTTCAAAAGCGTACGCAAAGATATCTTCACGTCTTGTACCACATCAAGATTATAAAAAGATTGGGCAGCTTGTTGTAGACTATTTCAATAAGGTGGCTCCCGATACTGTTAGCGTGAAAATAGAAATGCTTCACGGTGGTTATGGCTACGTTTGTCCTATCGACTTCCCTGCTTATAAAGCTGCTGAACGTGGATTTGAAAAAGTATTTGGTAAGCGTCCATTGCCAGTTCGCATAGGTGGAAGTATTCCTATCATCTCTACATTCGAGAAGTTACTCGGCACAAAGAGTGTGCTAATGGGCTTTGGTTTAGAGTCGAACGCAATACACTCTCCAAACGAAAATATGCCAGTAGACCTTTGGAAGAAAGGCATAGAAGCCGTTATCAACTTCCATTTGGAATACGATAAAGAAGCGTAAAAAACAATACTAACACATAAAAATCCCTGTCTCATCTGATTGTTTGAGACAGGGATTTATTTATATTTTGTAAAACAATTACACTTTATAGCCTTACAGCTTTCTTAATATCCTAAAAAGATAGCTTAAAGTTTTGTTATATCGGAAACTTACAATACCTTTGCACCCACATTTACAATATTTTTTTGGGCTTGTATGGATTTGACGGCAAGACGAAATGGTATGTAAGCATGCGGAGCATTGATGACTGGCTCCTAAATCTCGGTTATCGAACAATTAATTGGCGAAAATAATTACGCTCTCGCTGCCTAATCGAAGTACAGTAGATTACTGGCTTTATTCGACTATTAGATAGTTGAACGAGACACTGCTCCAAAGATGTTGTTCCGAATCGTAGGATAAAGCGGTGCAGGTTAAATCGGAAATAGTTTGTGTAAGCCTCATTGCACAGATGAAGATTTAGAGGATAAGGCATTGGTTGGTGGTTCAGGTCTTGCCAATGCTCGAAAACCAAAGGCTGAAATAAGCATGTAGAAAGCGTATGGTTTCCTTGTGCGGACCGGAGTTCGACTCTCCGCAGGTCCACTTTTAACAAACAAACTATTGGCAATTCACCAATAGTTTGTTTGTTTTTATATCTGCTTTTTACCGAATTGAACTATATTGTTTAAATTCAGAGAGTATATAGATGGGAGAGTTATAAGCAATCTCTACTAAATGTAGATTTATGCATCGGTCGCAAATATAGATAATAAATACATAAATTCTAATTTATCTGACACTTTCTCGAGTAGTCTCTACTCTTATTTAGTCGGCAGTTTGCTTACTCTATCTCAATTTCTTGGGTATGTATGGAGATATATTTATTACATTATATTCAGTTTCTCCGTAGGAACTGTTAGTTTCATACCTACGAAACTGTGAGTTTATACGCAGGAATTATAAGTTTCATACCTACGAAACTGTGAGTTTCTATGGAGAGACAATTTATAAAGCATATACTTTTCTGTTAAAAGTACCGTGTGTTCGAGAGTAAACGTTGCATAAAAAAGAGTGAAACCATTAGGGGTTCCACTCGAAACTATCAATGAATTCATCGAAATTCGGCTCTAAATCTGGGCAAATGACTTTGAATACTTCTGCTATTTCGGCTTGCTGATTCTCCGAAATCAGCTTATCGCCTCGCCTAGCTTTAAAGTAAAACGATCGAGATGGAAAGCAATATTGCACCTCTTCGCGCATTAGTTTTAATTTCTTTGCCGGAACTTCGTCGTAAATGTGTCGCATTCCTTTGGCAAAACGTTTCGGCTTTGCTTCTACAAACCACTGGCAAGGTTGCGTTACTGTGCGAGTTTGCATATAGCGCGGGTCTACAATTTCTATAATTTCGTTGTCGTTTTCTCTACGTTCCAGCTTCATTGCCAGTGCCCGCAAACATTGTTCAGCCCGTTTACACTGCTGT
Source organism: Prevotella pallens ATCC 700821 (assembly GCF_000220255.1). Lineage (GTDB taxonomy): Bacteria > Bacteroidota > Bacteroidia > Bacteroidales > Bacteroidaceae > Prevotella > Prevotella pallens. The sequence continues at coordinate 1,003,293 of NZ_GL982513.1, read as the reverse complement.
TTTGTGGCTATGCAATGTGTGTAATTGTATGGTACGTCTTCTCGTTTTATTTCCATAATGTATTGATTTGTCGTAAAAATAGTACAAAGAATATACCAGTAAAACGGTGTCGAACGTATTTTTATTTCATTCGTTTGGTTTTTAAATAGTTTTTAATTAATTTTGCAAATGGATTGAGGATTGTCCTCCTTCCACATTTTTTTATTAAATAAAAGAGGCGTTATGTCTTCTTCTTGTGTGATAAAAGCGTAGGAAACTTATAATCACAAGCAAACAAGAAACGGCGTAATGGCCTCCACGCATATAGCGTGGGGCTGTTATACTCATTTCTGTTTGCAGGGTATTCCTACCACCTTATCACAAAGAATATGGATATACAGTTCCACGCTTCTACATTAGAAATGATAAATGGGGTTGTTTGGGACTGCCAATCCATTAATTTAAAATATGAAAAAAGTATTTTTGTTAATCTCAGTCTGCCTTTTGAGCATCGGACACACATTTGCTCAAAGAAAACAAGTTACAATTAAAGCTGGTACTATTGTCCCACTGCAATCTGTTAATACAGTATTGGCAAGGGAAGTAGAAGAAGGTCAAACTGTCGATTTCCGTGTTTCACAGGACGTTTATGTAAATGATTGTTGTGCAATTCCACGAGGAACACTCGTAAAAGGTAAGGTTACTGAAGCAAGGAAGAGTTCTTTAGCAGGAACAAAAGGGCGTTTAGGCATTAACATTAGTGGACTAACACTTGCTGACGGAGAACAGATTTTCTTCTCTAATACAGATGTTAGGATTTCAGGAAAGAATAGAACCCCTTTAGCTGTCGTTACAGGTCTTTTATTTTGGCCTTGTATTTTTATACCAGGAACAAAAGCTGTGATGCCAGCAGGCTATGAGGTGCAAGGTACAGTTGCATCAACTGTTAGTGTAACAGCCGAATAAATAAAAAGAATAAAGCCGCATATCTGCTCAACAGTTTTAGATATGCGGCTTTACCTTTAGAAGGGATCTATTGGATAAATTTAGCCTTTGTCTATTTCTCTTAGCACGAACACGGCGTCGCCAACTGTCTTTATGTTTGAAACTATCATTGAGCGTTTGCCGTTTTTTTCTTTAATGTTGCAACGGCGAGGGTTTGCAGCAATATAATCGATACATTTTCCGAAGGCGTTACTCTTATAGTATGCACTGTTTAGATTGGAAACAAATTGCATTTGCAAGGTGCTTTGTTTCAAAATTAGCTTTTCGCAACCAAGGTGTTTACCCAATCGGCGGAGCGAAACTACTTGCATTAATTCTATTCCTTGACGTGGAATTGGTCCGAAACGGTCTTCCAATCGTTTGCGATAGGCGTCTAATTGTACATCGTTTTCAATGTTATCGAGTTCGCGATAAAGTAACATTCGTTCTGAACTTCCAGGTACATACGTATCGGGGAAATACATTTCGAGGTCGCTTTCTACGGCACAATCGTCTACAAAATCATCGCCAGAGAGCTGTTTTCCTTCTGCCATTTCCTCCGTATAAAGGTCTTGAAACTCATCGTTCTTAAGTTCGGTTACAGCCTGATTCAATATTTTCTGATATGTTTCGTAGCCTAAATCTTCCATAAATCCACTTTGTTCAGCTCCAAGAAGATTGCCTGCGCCACGAATATCGAGGTCTTGCATTGCCAAACTGAAACCACTACCAAGGTCGGAGAATGTTTCCAAAGCCTCCAAACGACGGCGTGCATCTGGATTTAAAGCTGCCAATGGCGGTGCAAGTAAATAACAGAATGCTTTTTTATTAGAACGTCCCACGCGTCCTCTCATTTGGTGAAGGTCTGAAAGTCCGAACTTATGTGCATCGTTTATTATGATGGTATTGGCGTTTGATATATCGATACCGTTTTCGACAATGGTTGTTGAAAGCAACACATCGTAATCGTGGTTCATAAAACCAATAATAATTTCTTCCAACTCTTCGGGTTTCATCTGCCCATGTCCTATTGCTACACGACAATCGGGCACATTTTTCTTGATAAGACTTGCTAATTCTGGCAAGTTTGCTATTCGGTCGTTCACAAAAAATACTTGTCCGTTGCGACTCATTTCAAAGTTTATTGCATCTGCAATTACTTCTGCCGAGAAAGTTGCAATTTCTGTTTGAATAGGATAACGGTTGGGCGGTGGAGTTCGCATAATACTCATATCTCTTGCTCCCATTAAAGAGAATTGTAAAGTACGAGGAATAGGAGTTGCCGACATAGTAAGTGTGTCGATATTACTTTTCAGTTGGCGCAGTTTTTCTTTTGTAGAAACACCAAATTTCTGCTCTTCATCAATGATTAACAAGCCAATATCTTTCCATTTCACATTTTTGCTTATCAGCTTATGCGTTCCCACAAGAATATCTATCTTCCCTTCTGCTAAATCTGCCAATACTTGTTTGGTTTGTTTAGCTGTTCTTGCTCGCGAAAGATAGTCTACCGTAACAGGCATATCCTTCAGTCTCTTCTTGAAAGTTTGATAATGTTGGAATGCGAGTACTGTAGTTGGAACGAGCACTGCCACTTGTTTTCCATCGGTTGCAGCTTTAAAAGCAGCGCGCACTGCAACTTCTGTCTTGCCAAAACCTACGTCTCCACAAACTAATCTATCCATTGGACGAGAACTTTCCATATCTTGCTTCAAGTCTTGCGTTGCTTTCAGCTGATCGGGTGTATCTTCATAAAGGAAAGAAGCCTCCAATTCATGCTGCATATACGAGTCGGGCGAGAAAGAATAGCCTTTTTCATGCCGACGTTTAGCGTATAGTTTTATTAAATCGCGGGCAATATCCTTAATGCGTTTCTTTGCTTTTTCCTTAAGTCTATCCCAAGCTCCAGAGCCGAGAACTGAAAGACGTGGGGCAGCATCGCCACTATCTGCACGGCGATACTTACTAATTTTGTAAAGCGAATGGATAGAAACGTCAACAATATCGTTGTGCTGATACACCAAACGTATCATTTCCTGATAAGATTCGCCAGCAGGAACACGCACTAAACCTGCAAATTTGCCAATACCAAAATCAACATGAACAAGAAAATCGCCTGGTTCCATCTCTTGCAATTCTTTCATTGTAAGAGCCATCTTTCCTTGTCGGGCTTTATCTGACTTTAAACTGTATTTATGGAAACGATCGAATATTTGATGGTCGGTAAAAAAACAAACTTTCAAATCGTTGTCTACAAAACCTTCATGAATGGTTCTGTTAACGGGTATAAAAGGAATGCTATCTGCTACTGAAGTTGTTTCGGCTTCGCTATTTATTTCTTTACTATTGAATATATCGCGCAAACGAGTTGTTTGTTTTTCGCTGTCTGCAAGAATATAAAGTTTATACCCTTGCAACAGATAATCTTTCAATGACTGCGTAAGCAATTCAAAGTTTTTGTGGAAAAGTGGTTGAGGCGATATATTAAAATGTATAATAGCTTCTTCGTTTACATGCTTTGCTCCAAATTCAATTCGCTTAAAATTTAGAGCATCATCAGCAAATTGTTGTGCTGTTACAAGTTGAATATTTGCCTGCAGTTGTTTTCTCAACTCGTTTTGTTCTATCTCTGTTTTGCCTTCAAGTTGTTCGGTAAGTGCTTGTGCAGTGAAGCCTTCGTTGTAAATACGCTCAATTGTGTCATGAATATACAACAAATCTTTCATTACGAGAACCGAATTTTTTGGAAGAAACTGCAAAAAGGGTATTTTCTCTTCGCTCAATGTTGCCAATTCTGGTACAACTTCTACCTTTTCTTTTTTATCTTTCGATAACTGTGTTTCCACCTCGAATGTACGAATTGTGTCTACATCATTACCGAAAAAATCGATACGATATGGTAATTCGCTCGAAAAAGAATAGACATCAAGAATGCTACCACGCACGGCAAACTGACCTGGTTCATACACATAATCTACTTGTTGGAAGCCATAAGAGCGTAAAGTTTTCTCTGTTTCTGTTAGGTCTATCGTCTGTCCGACGCTTATAGACAAAGTATGTTCGTCTAATTTATGTTTGGCAACCACCAATTCTGCCAATGCCGAAGGTTCAGTAACAATACAAAGAGGCAACGAAGATGTAGTTTTCTCTTCGTTAATAACAGACAAATGCGACAAAACTTCAGTACGTAATATCTCGTTTCCGGCATCGCGTTGACCATATTTTACTGCTCTACGATAAGAGGAAGGAAAGAATAAAACTTCAGCAGTTTGTTCGTTTGCATTGTCGGGCATTGCTATTGTCTTTAAATCATTATAGAAATAGCCCGCTTCGTCGTTATCGTTCAGCACAAACAGTACTGTTTTCTGCCATCTTTTTACTATTGAAGCAAAAAACATTGGTGTGGCAGAAGCCAATAATCCTTGAAGAAAAATGGTTCGTACCGACTTTTCCTCCATTGTTTTTATCAAAGCATTGCCTTGAGGCAATACCCCATATAATTTCTGTATGTCTTGTATATTCATCGCAATTATTGCGTTTCAACAAACTGTTAGATTTTACTTTTTTTGAAGTACAAAGATACAACTTTTGCCTTAAATATAGACTGGAGTTTATGTAAGAAAGTTGTGGAAATGGTTGTAGAATGACAATGGATAATGGCAAACTTCTAAAAATGGGACTTATATAAAGCTTATGTTCTTTTGATTATTAGGAAGAACAAAGCACTACTTTTCAAATAGAAAGTAAAACCTTTCGAGAGGGAGAATATAACTAATGGAGAAAACATAATTAGATTTTATTAAAAATATAATTAGAACTTCTGAATTTATAATTATGTTTTTTATTTTTATAATTATATTCCACACTCAATCTAATTCCATTTCAAGAACTTCGATATATTCTCCGTTTTGATTTCTTAAAATAATACCAAAAGAATCAGTAAGTAATGCGTATATTTTTATAAAAACAAGAATATAAAGGCAGTAAATAAGTGTAAAATAAAGAATAACCACTTAGGATTGCAATAGAAGATATAAAAAGCTGTATTCTATTAAAGAAAACGTGCAATGGAGATAAAAACAGTATATATAAAAAAGGAGGTAAACAACTGTGAATGTGTTCACCTCCCTACTTAATAAGTTTATATTTCTATTTTACTTGTACTACAAGATATTTGCTTGTACTCCAGAAAGTTTGAGGATCGTTAATGCGAAGAATATACTGTCCTGCTGCATCTTTCGTAAGAGAATAGCTGTTGCTTGGGTGAGCTGTAAGAATAGTAGCACTCTTACTGTACAATTTAACTTCGCGTGTAGAACGAATATCTATCTTTGTGAAATAGTTTTTGTTGAAACTGCCTTGTAAAACCTTTCCACCAGAGAGAATTTTTTGGTCTTTAAGCTCCTTCTTCGTACCAAAAACATACCAACCCGTATTTAGTTGTACATCTTGCGAAGAGATAGTTTCGCTCTTTTGGTTCGACTCAGTCTGTAAGTTTGCCTTTTCTGTTTCTAAGTTTTGCTTTGCAGTAGTCAGGTTTTCTTTATCTGCTTTTAAGTTAGAAACATCGCTGTTCAAGCCAGTAATAGTCTGGTCGAGTTCCTTAATGTGGATATTTTTAGAAGCTAGTTCCGCACGAAGTGCTTTAAGTTCATTATCCTTTTGTGCTAATTGTGCAGTCATCTGCGTAAGGGTCTTTTTCATTTCTTCACCCTTAAATCCAGTTTCTTGTAGTTGTTTTTGGAGTTTCTTTATCAAATCGCGATTTTCCTGCATACGTTGAGCAATAAATTGTATATTCTCTCTTATCTGTGCAGTTTTATCTCCTTTTTCTCCTTCTTTCGCTAAAGTAACTCTATTTTCTGCTGCATTAATCTCAGCAAATCCTTGTTGAATCTGATTAAGCGTAGCCATCATATCGTTTACTTCATTATCACGAGCATTAATAATAGCACGCAAAGAATCGTTTTGAATTTCTGCTGGATTAAGTGTAGACTTTTCTTGTTTGCAAGAAGCAAGTGCTATAGCACCGCAAGCTGCATAAATTAATAGCTTTTTCATATTCTATCTATTTTCATTATACTTCGAAGAGTGTTGCTCTTCGTTTATATCCTTTCGTTTCTTCTCTTTTTCTTTTCCCGCCAACACTATAACAAACTCGCCTTTGGGTGTAGTTTCTTTGAAATGTGCAAGCACTTGAGCTAAAGTTCCACGAACACTTTCTTCGTACACCTTAGATATTTCGCGACAACAACTAACCATACGACTATCACCAAATACTTCTATGAATTGTTCCAATGTTTTTACGATACGATAAGGAGATTCGTAAAATATCATTGTACGAGATTCGTTGGCAAGACTTTCTATTTGCGTTTTACGTCCTTTTTTTTGTGGCAAGAAACCTTCGAAACAAAATCGGTCGCACGGAAAACCACTCGATACAATGGCAGGAATTAGGGCAGTAGCACCTGGAAGTGTTTGAACTATAATGCCAGCTGCAATAGCTTCACGAGCCAAATAGAAACCTGGGTCGCTAATTCCAGGCGTACCTGCATCTGATATAAGCGCAATTGTTTCGCCAGCTTTTAATCTGTCTACTATTTTTGCAGCTGTTCCGTGTTCGTTATATTTGTGATGGGATATTAAATGGTTTTTTATATCGAAATGTTTCAACAAGTTACTCGACGTACGAGTATCTTCACAGAGTATTAAATCTGCTTCCTTAAGAATACGAATGGCACGAAATGTCATGTCTTCCATATTCCCTACTGGTGTTGGTACAAGATATAAAATTCCCATAAGTGATGCAAATGTAAATGAAAAGTATTGAATGTCAAAATTAATTAGGATTTTTTACATGTAGTTTTATTTCATATTCATATAAAAACAAATAAAACACTGTTTTAGAACATAAGATATAATGTATAAAGAATGAATGTTTTGGATAGAAAAAGACCAACAAGTGTTTGTTCTGAGAACTAAACCTTGTTGGTCTTATTGTTTTTACTAACTCTTATTGCTTTTACTAATAAGGTTGTGTGTGTTACCTTATTAAGTTATAATGATAGGATATGTTTCCTAATGTATTTTACTTCTTATAGTTTTCAATACCTTTATTTAGGAAGTCGAGATAACCAGGAATGTCTTCTTTGTAAACGAAGCTACCACTAAGTGGTTTTCCATGATTGTCTACCGTTACATAGAATGGTTGTGCCAGATATCCGAATTTAGATTCTTCCAAATAACTCCATTTATCGCCGACTGTACGTAATGTACGTGTTGTTCCATCGGGACGTTTTACTTTAATAGGTTCTTTCAGCGGAGTTTTATCGTCTACGTAGAGCGAAATCAATATGTAGTCGTTGTTAAGTTTCTCTGCAACTTCTGCGTTTGTCCACACTGCACCTTCCATCTTACGACAGTTTACACAACCAAATCCTGTAAAGTCGAGCAAGACTGGCTTTCCTGCTTGTGCAGCAGCACGCATACCTTCTTCGTAATCTTTGTATTTTGGTTCTACTTCTTGATGGTGCAAGTTGAAGTCTTGTGTGTAAATAGGTGGTGCAAATGCACTAACAGCTTTCAAAGGTGCACCCCAAAGACCTGGAACCATATATACTGTGAAGGCTAAAGATATCATACCAAGCATAATTGCAGGTACTGGCATAGCTGTTTGTGTTTGGTCGTCGTGTGGGAATTTAACTTTACCAATGAGGTAGAGTCCCATTATTCCAAAGATAACAATCCATATTGCGAGGAATGTTTCTCTGTCGAGTATACGCCAGCCGTATGCAAGGTCGGCAACTGATAGGAACTTGAAAGCGAATGCTAATTCTATGAAGCCTAATACTACCTTAATCATATTCATCCATGAACCTGATTTAGGTGCTTGCTTCAGCCATGTTGGGAACAATGCAAACAGTGTGAAAGGCAAGGCTAATGCAAATGCAAAACCAAACATACCTATTGCTGGTGCTACCCAGTCGCCACTTGTGGCTGCTTGTACAAGAAGAAGTCCTACTACCGGTGCTGTACAAGAGAATGACACCAAAGAAAGTGTGAATGCCATCAGGAAGATGGAAAGCAAGCCTGTTGTTGCTGCTGCCTTGTTGTCGATTGCATTTCCCCACGATGCTGGCAAACGGAGTTCGAACCAGCCGAAGAAACTCAATGCGAATACTACCAACATTAGGAAGAAGAAGATGTTGAACGGTGCGTTTGTTGCGAGTTCGTTCAGTTTCTGCGGACCGAACAGGGCTGTTATAACAGCTGCCAAGCCCATATAGATTACGATGATTGAGATTCCGTAGGTTACGGCGTCGCGAATACCTTTCTTCTTGTCGTCTTTAGCACGTTTTAGGAAGAAGCTTACTGTCATTGGAATAATAGGCCATACGCAAGGTGTTAGCAAGGCTATGAAACCTCCTACGATACCCATAAGAAAGATTCCCAATAACGACTTGTCGTTGTTGTCTTTTTCTGCGCTAAACGCTTTCAGTTCTTTAATTACGGGTTGCCAAAGTTCTGAAGCTGTTGCTGCACTTGTTCCTGCTGATTGCACAGAGTCGCCTGGCATTGTTCCGCCCAATTCGGCTGTCTTTGCTGTATCTGTGGTTGCACCTGGTGCAGCTGCCACTTCGCCTATTTCGTTTTCTCCCTCTTTGGCTGCTGTGTTTTCTGTTGCTGCTGGTGCATCGGCTGGTCCGTTGCCTGAATAGCTAAACTCTACTGAAGAAGGTGGCATACACATTTCGTCGTTGCATGCGCCATATTCCATATAGCCTGCTATCTTATAAGTTTTGCCTGTTATTTTATATTTCTGTACGAAGCTTACACTGTGTTCGAAGTAGCGTAGTTTCATTTCGAACACTTTGTCGAATACGTTTATTTCTTTACCACGTGGTGTTAGCTTACCCATTGGCTGTGCGCCTTCAGCTTTTTCTGTGGTGAGTGCTGCTGATGTTGGTCCGCCAGATGGTAGTCCTGTTGAATATACGTGCCAACCTGCATCGATTTTACCTGTAAAAATAACATCTACCTCTGTTGGCGATACTTTCTTTTGTTGTACACTAAAGCGTACTGGGGTTTGCGCCATTGTTGTAAGACTGAATAACGCAAACAAGGCTAAAAGAATCTTAGATTTCATTGTTGTTAGCTTATTTAAATTGTTGCTATTTTGTTCTGTTTTCATTTGATGTTGTTTGAGAATGGAAAGATTACTGTTTGCAAAGGTAATGTTATTTTTTTAAAAACAAAATCATTATGTTATATTTGTGCTTTCTTACTGTTGTTTTTTCGCCTTGTAAATGCTGTGAAGCCCGTATTACGGTGGTGTTAAAGAGTATATATAATAAGGTGAAACCGACGAGCTGAATGGCTCAACGCATAAAACATTACGAACTAAACAATGCCTATTCAGTGTGTTTTCAAGCAATTACTATTAATAACTTCATTGTTCCTTATTAGTTTATTAGCAACTTCTTATTAGCTTATTACCAATTACTTATAAGTTTTTGATAGAAAGCTTATAAGCTTTCTGTAAATAGCTTATAAGCTTTTTGCGAATAGCTTATAAGCTTTTTGATAATAACTTATAAGCTTTTTATTTATAGCTTATAAGTTTTTTTAGTTCTATCTATTGTAAAAACCGAAGGAATTAAGTATCTTTGTGCTGTTAATGTAGTAAAAAGGCTTCTGAAGACTAATTCCTTCGGCTTCGGAAAGACAGAATAAGGGAGGAGTTATTACTAACTTATGGCAGGAAAATCATTGAGTTACATTTTGGTAGAGCGTAAACTAAATGTTGGTCCGAAAGGCAAACAGATTATGCAGATTGCACAGCCTACGAATCGTCGTCGGGTTGATTTTGAAAACTTTTGTGCACAAGTGGCTCGTGCTACCACATTCACCCGCCAAGAAGTGGCGGCTGTTTTAAGCTATTCAACAGAGATAGCACGCGAGATTGTTGCAAGTGGCGACATTGTGGAATTTGGCGATTTGGGTACACTTAAACCATCATTTAAAAGTAAAGCGGTGCCTAAGGGCGAGAAGTTTAAGCCCAATGTGCATATAGAGAAAGCTGTGGTAAAGCTTTCGCCATCGGCTAAATATTTCACGTTGAACGATGTGTCGTACGAACAAGTGAGTAAGTCGGAGAAGAAAGGTAAGCTGTAGGGAACCGAGTTTGATGGGTTTCGTATATACTATGATGCCTACAAACACAAAGTATGCCGTCTAGAAGTATCGGGACGGCATACTTTGTGTAGAATATAATGTGGCGGTTATGGTCGAATAAGTTTCAACGAACAACTGCGCTTAGCTCCACAGAGAGTAAGAACGTAGACTCCTGAAGGTATGCTGGTTGCATCTATTCGGGCATTGCCTGAATGTATTGCAACTTCGGCAAGTTTGCAGCCAGTAAGGTTGTAGAGTGCAACTGTATTGAAGTGGTGCGATACGTTCGATAGAACTATGCTGTTTTCGTTGTTCTGCACGGTTGGTGTTTCGCTGTTCACAGCCTCTACGGCATCTGGCGTGGCTTCAACAATGTTAAACTCTTTCCAAGTGCGCGAGGTGCTGTAAGCCTGCTTGCTTCCTACTGGTACAATTAGCGTACACGTTTCGTGTTTTACACCTTCGAACACATCGTCTGTGTAGGTGTTCTCTACTGGTTTAATGTTCTTAACTGTTAAGCTGTTTAAACCGCTGCAGCCACAGAATGCTCTGTATCCGAACTCGTTGAAAGCTGGCGAAAACTCTAGTTTCTCAATATTTTTGCAGTACCAGAAGGCAAAGTCGGCAATCTTCTTTGTGCTGACATTCATCGTAAAGTTCTTGTCGTTCTTTCCATTTGGATAAATGTAGAGCGTTGTGTAATTCTTGTTGTAAAGTACACCATTCTCTACAGCATACTTTTCGTTGTTGGCATCAACTTCGAACAATTGGAGGGCAGCGCAACCAAGGAACGGATTGTCTATAAGTTTGGCAGCCGACATACCTAACGCCACTCGCTTCAGTCCGAGACATTCGGCAAAGGCAGCGTAGTCTATCATCTCTGTCGCCGTAGGTATTTCGAGCGATTCTATGCCGTGATTGTGGAAGAATGCTTTCTCGCCAATCGTTTTCAATCCGCTTCCTAACTTTAGTCCTGCCATATCGTTGCAATTCAGGAATGCTTCGTTTTCAATGATTTCCAATGAATTTGGAAGCGTAACGTTGTGTAGTTTCTTACAGTTCTGAAACGCATATACAGCAATGTGTTTTAGCCCTTCTTTCAGTTCTATAGTTTCTAAGTTGTGGCAATCTTGAAAAGCATTCTTGTCTATCTTTGTGAGCGATGCGGGCAGTTCTGCTTTCTTCAGTGCCTCGCACATACCAAAAGCACCTTCGGGCAAGGTGGTGATGCCTTCAGGAATTTGAATCTGTTCCAGTCCGTTTGCACCAAAGAAAGCTTCAATTGCCAAGTCTTGGAGCGATTTTGGCAGCGTTAGCTTCTTTAGCATGGGTGTTTGGTCGAATGTGCGCTTGTTTATCTTTGTTACGCCATCGGGTATTGCCACTTCCTTTAGCTTAGCACAATAGGTAAACACGTAGTTGCCCATTGTTTTTAGTTTAGATGGCAGCTGAATGGTTTCCAATGCATCGCAAACACCAAATGCTGTGCTTTGTATCTCGGTAACTTCGTCTGGAATTACAACTTCTTTCATACTGACGCATTTAAAGAATGCACCAATGCCTATTTCTCGAATATGTTTTGGAAGCACCACCGACTCTATGCTGCAACACTTAAAGAATAACTTTTCGGGCAGCAAGGTGGGTTTTGTTCCATCAACAAAATACTTTCTGTCCTTCCCCATATCGTCGGTAAAGATGTAATAGCTATCCGATGTGTCGCCTGTAGATACAAAGGAAACTTCGGATAGGTCTATTCTTTTCAGCGTTGTGGGTATCAGCGCACCATATTCATCAGCCCCGCAGAACTTTCTTACCCAACGCAGGTCGTAACTGTTCAGTGGTCCAACTATCTTTAGAGTGTCCACAACATCGAGCCACACATTCTCGGGAATCTTGTCTTCAAGTTCTCCTGCTTTATCCACACTTACCACTACCTTCTTTATTCTATCGCCTACTTCTTCCTGACAGCCTGTTCCATCGCCTACTACTGAAACCAGCCAGCCCTTGTCTGTTGCAATCTTCGTGTTGCTCACTTTGGCAGCTCCTGGCACATCATTATATAGCAGAATGCCGTGCAAATCGCTCTCGTCGTCCTCTGGTCGTTTTTCTCTCAACGAACGATACATTGCATTCAGGGCACACGCATCTAACTTTGTGTTGTTCACCGAAACATAGCGCAGATTTTTACAGTTATCGAAACCAATGCCAGTGCTGATGGGATTGCCCGCAATGACAACGTCGAGCAGACTTGTACAGTTGCTGAAATCGAGTTGCTCAATTTTGTTGTTACCACAATTTATAGCAGAGAGCTTTGTTTGTGCAGTCAGGTTGAGCGTGCCTATTTGGTTGCCGTCACAAGTAAGATTGTTTAGCAATGGTAGTTTTGTTGTTTCTATCTGTGCAAAATTGCAACTGCTGCAATTGAGCGAAGTGAGCGAATGTGGAAAATCTGCCGTGTTTAATTTCGGATTTACCGAGCAGTCTAAGTTTTTCATACTTGTACAGCCTGTTAGGCTCAGTGTGGCAAGGTTGTTAGAAAAACAGGTAAGTGTTTCCAATTTATTCAGTCCGCTGACGTCGAGTGTAGTTAGCTGATTGTTGTTACACACCAGCGATTCAAGGTTTCGACAGGCTGATAGGTTCAGACTTGTAAGAGCGTTGCCTTCACACGATAGAGCTTTAAGTTGTGTCATTCCCGTTAGGTCGAGTTGAGAAAGCTCGTAGTTGTTGTCTATTCCTAACAGCTTCAGTTGTTTTGTTTGCGATAAATCTATTGCCTTTAGTCCAGCAGCAGGCACCATCAACGTGTCAATCTTGTTGTTTGTTGGTAGTGAGAGTGTGCGCAATGGCCGTCCTAATCCTACGGCTACATACCTCAATTCGCTATTCTTGCTCAAATCGTATTCGTCCACAAGCGTCTGCAAGGCGTCAAGATGCTTTAGTTTAGGACAGTTCTTTAGGTTCAAGTGTTTTAGTTGCGCGTTAGATGTGCACATTAATAATTCCAATGTAGGGTGCGATGCAAGCGTCAGTTCCTTAAGTCGGTTATTGGTAAGAATAAGGCTATCTATCTTAGAATTATGTGTTAGGTCGAGTTTTTCTAACGGAGAGTCTTGCACGTATAGAAGTTTCAGTTCTGGATTGTCCGATACGTCCAAGTCTCTTACAAAATTCTTTCGCGAAATAAGGTGCGTTAGCATAGGCAGTTTCGTAACGTCAAGCGTTGTTAGTTGGTTGTTGGAACACTCTAACACTGCAATGTTGCCATAAATAGTAAGGTCTTGTGTTTCGATGTTTCCCTGTATTCGTGTGGCAGTTTTGTTGAGTTTTCCCTTGTGAGAGTTGCCATCGCCCCAATTAAGCGTATACTCTCCCTCTTCTGCACCCATAATTAAGAGTGCATATTTACTACCAATCTTACCCGCAAAGTGCATCTTCACACAAGGGGTATTAGGCTGATTGTGTTCTGCTCGCATAACGTTCAACGAGCCTAATAGCATAAAAATAGCTACTAATAGCATTTGTTTCATATACTTTTTCATACAGTCTTTAGTTATAAGTTGTTCTTGTTTCAGAACACTAAGGTTATTACTACTGGGCAAAGTTAAAGCAAATTGTGCAATAAACAAAATATTCGAACTAATAAAACAAGCTATACACATATTCTATTTACACCTTATTATATTATATATAGTAGATTGCAGAAGAATATCTAAGAAATTAATAATTATTGCAAAACAACCATTGCTTCACATTTCTATTTATACAGAATATTTATTTTAAATATTAGAATAGACATCTTTGATACACAAAATTACCTAATAGATTATCGTTGCTAAACAGTTGCATAATATTAAATGGTATAAAAAGAAAATCTCATTCTATAATATTAGAAATGAATTTACGTTAATTCATTATATATTACATAACTGATTTAATTCGGAAAAAGAGTTATCAACTTAACCGAATTAAGATGCATTTACGCTAGTTATTGTATATTTGTTACATAGCTGCATACTTAAAATAAAAGTGAAATTTATGAATAAACATTTTAAAAGAGGACTAATATCTATGAGTTTATGGATATTATTCGTTATAGTAGTCTTTGGTTCATATCTGTATATAACTAAAAGACCATTTAGTTATTTCATAGACGAAGAAACTGGAGGTTTTATATCAGCAACTTTTTTTCTATCGTGGGCACTCATTTGGTTTGGTATCGGACAACACTACAGTAAAGATTATGACATAAAGAGAAATATATTCGAGCAAAAAAATCAAGGTATTGATACTAAAGATCTTAACTTAATGTTCAGAAAAACATACTTTGCAAACTTTGCTAAGACGCTATCTTCGCTCTTCTTTTTTTCTGTTCCGTTTTATTTGGCAGCCAACGTAAGAGATTTACCATCTTTAAAAGATTGCATAATAATTGGTCTACTTATGCTGCTTTCTATCACTTCTTATTTATATTATAAAAAGAATAAAGAGGAAATATAAACAGTTGCTACTGTCTGTCCAGCAATCTAATAGAATGTTTCTGAATTTAGAAACAACAACTAAATGTTAGTTACTCTTCTTTCAGATATCTGTAACTTCCGTCGCAGATATCTATCGCATTCGTTTCAGATATCTGTAAGTTGCGAATTAGATATCATAACAAGCTGCAGATTTTATTTGGTTATATTATAATGCCTAATAGTTATTTATTCAGCTGAAGAGTTAGGAAATCTTTTATTTGCATTGTTTTAATTTAATCATTATTATAAGCCTCTAAGCAACAACACATTATTCAGAATTTTGTTATATCGGAGCGGAAATCATTATATTTGCCAGCTTTTCAAAATATACTCTTTTCTTTTTCACAGAGTCTACATTTAGACACATAAACAGACAACTATAATGCAAAAAAAAATAAGAGTACTTATTTAAAAATACTCTTATTTGAGCCTCTTGTCGGATTCGAACCAACGACCCCGAGATTACAAATCACGTGCTCTGGCCAACTGAGCTAAAGAGGCGAGGTGGGCAAGCGGTTCTTATCGCGTCGCTACAACCTTCTGCCCTTGCTACGTTCCCGTCCTGGGGGATTAAAAGGGAGCTGACCGTAAGAGACTTGCCCATTTCTCTTTTCATTATTGAAAAGCGAGTGCAAAGATAGCAAGTTTTTTCTGAATAAAACAAGTTTGCGGTCCTCTTTTTGCGTTTTTAACAAAAAAATATAATTTTACGATGGCTATACATTATATATTATATAATTTCCGTATTTTTGCAGTATGAATAATGAAGAAATAAAACAACTTCGCGTTTACGCACGATACGATGGAATATACTTAGCAATAATATGGGCTGTTAGCTTTACTTGCTTTTTATTATTACCATTGTCTCCTATTTTCTCTACTTTCAGTTCGTTGCTAACAATATCAACACCTTTCTTTGTAGCATACCGACTGAAAATATATAGAGAAATAGGTTTGAATGGAGTTATTTCGTTTAAGCGTGCCTATTTTTATTGTATGCGTGTCTTTGTAAATGCAGCCTTGCTTTTTAGTTTATTGCAATGGCTTTATATGACTTATTTAGACAATGGAAAAGTGATACGCATAATAACTTCTGTAACATCTCTTTCCGAATACAATAGCTTTTTTGCTGCAATGGGAATAGATAGAAAAGAATTTATTGCAATGTTACCAGAAGCTTTTTCGCCAACACCAATGGCTGTAAATAGTTTAATGTACGAAGTTCTTTTCGGTGCTATTATTAGTCTTATAGTATCGGCTATAATGGCACGTAATAAGAAATAACAGAAAATAACACTCGAAGAAATAAACAATATGGATATATCGGTTATAATACCACTCTACAATGAAGAAGAAAGCTTACCAGAACTGCATGCTTGGATTTGCAGGGTAATGGATGCGAACCACTTCTCGTACGAAATAATTTTTGTAAACGATGGTTCTACCGACAAAAGTTGGGAGGTTATTCAACACCTTAGTAAAGAAAACAAAAATGTACGAGGCATTAAGTTCCGTAGAAACTATGGAAAAAGTCCTGCACTTTTCTGTGGTTTTAAAGCTGCACAAGGCAATGTTGTTATAACGATGGACGCAGACCTCCAAGATTCGCCCGACGAGATTCCTGCACTTTATAAAATGATTACTGAAGAGGGTTATGATCTTGTAAGTGGTTACAAACAAAAACGTTACGACCCATTAACAAAAACCATTCCTACAAAACTTTTTAATGCAACAGCACGAAAGATTAGTGGCGTAAAAAATCTACACGACTTTAATTGTGGACTAAAAGCGTACAAGAAAGATGTAGTAAAAAATATTGAGGTATATGGGGAAATGCATCGTTATATTCCATACCTAGCAAAAGAAGCTGGATTCAAAAAGATTGGAGAGAAGGTAGTACACCACCAAGCACGTAAATACGGAACAACAAAGTTTGGGATTAATCGTTTTTTTAATGGTTATCTCGATTTAATAACACTCTGGTTTCTAACCAACTTTGGTAAGAAGCCAATGCATGTATTCGGATTGTTAGGCAGTTTCGTTTTTCTTGTCGGATTTATATCTCTTCTTTGGCTAATTATTGAAAAGACCATAAATCTTTTCAATGGTATTTATGGCGATTTGCTCACCAACCATGCAACATTCTTCATTGCATTAACAGCAATGATTTTAGGAACACTACTCTTCCTAGCTGGATTTTTAGGCGATTTAATCAGTCGCAATAGCGATAGACGAAACGACTATCTTATTGAAGAGGAAATAAACTTATAAAGTAAATATAGAATAGGAATATGACACTCCATATTTCTATTCTTTCGTTTTCTATATTTTTTAGTTCAACCGCTAAACTCAGATGAATTTATGAAAAAAAAAACAAATAAGAGTCTATTATGGCAATTGCCTTTCTTAGTATTGCTTATAATAGGTACTGTGTTCATTATAAAACAACAAAACTCTACACCCTATCAATACAATGAGGGACAAATTTTTGGAACGTTCTACCATATAACTTATCAAAATAATGAAAACCTACAGAAAGAAATAGAAGCAGAGTTAAAGAAAGTGGATAATTCGTTATCTACGTTCAATAAACAATCTATTATTTCAAAAATAAACAGAAACGAACCTACCCAGCTCGACGAACTATTTATAGATGTTTTTGATAAAGCAAAAACAATATCAAAAGAAACCGATGGTGCTTTCGATATTACAGTTGCACCACTTGTAAATTTATGGGGATTTGGATTTGGAGTAAAAGAAAACCAAAAGCCATCAAAACAAAAAATAGATAGCTTAATGCAATTTGTTGGCTATAACAAAATATCGCTTATTGGAAAACAAATAAAGAAAACAAACCAACACATAATGATAGATTGCTCTGCAATAGCAAAAGGATATGGTTCTGATGTTGTAGCACGATTGCTCAGGAAGTACGATATTAAAAACTTTATGATAGAAATTGGTGGAGAAATTGTTGTTAGTGGAATGAACGAAAAACATCAGTTATGGAAAATTGGCGTAAACAAACCTATTGAAGATAGTACGAATATGGATACAGAAATACAAACTGTACTTAGCATAACCAATAAAGCAATGGCAACCAGTGGAAACTATCGTAATTTTTATTATAAAGGAGGGAAAAAATTTGCACATACTATCGACCCAAAGACAGGTTATCCGGTACAACATTCATTGCTTTCTGCAACAGTATTAGCAAACGATTGTGCAACTGCCGATGCCTATGCTACCGCCTTTATGGTAATGGGAATAGAAAAAGCAAAAAGAGTTTTGGAAAACCATAAAGAAATAATGGCATATTTTATTTATTCCGACCCAAAAGGAGCACTTAAGGTTTGGTATAGTCCTGAACTAAAAAAGAAAATTATACAATAATAACTTTGCCATAAAATCGTCTTCAAAGAATGCTTCAGATATACAATAGACTTCTTGAATTGCCTTTGTTCCTTGGTATTGGAGCTACTGACTTAGCAGAAATTGTTAGAACTACAAGATTTGGATTTCTCAAATTAAAACCAAAAGAAATATTGGCAAAAGAGAATGAAAAAAGTGGGAAACTCTATTTTCTTATGGACGGGATATTATCCGTAGAAAGCTATGCAGACAATCATAGTTATAGCATCATTGAAGAGGTTGAGAAGCCTTCTGCCATACAACCAGAACGCATATTCGGGCTTATGCAATATTATTCTAAAACCTTTGTAGCAAAAACAAAATGCAATATCTTATATATTGATAAAAGCGAAGTTTTAAATCTTATAAAGAATTACTTAATTTTTCGATTAAATTTTCTAAATATGCTCTCTTCACAGGCTCAACGTGGCAGTAGAATATCGTGGCAACAACAACCAAAAGATATTAAAGAAAAGTTTATTTACTTTATAAGGACACATTGTGTTTATCCTGCAGGCAAAAAGATTGTAAAAATTAATATGCAAACATTGGCAAACGAGTTACACGAAAGTAGACTTAATGTTTCAAAAATGCTTAACGCTTTAAACGCAAATAATGTAATTGCATTAACAAGAGGACAAATAAACATTGCTTTATTAGAAAAATTGCGTTAAATCTAATATACTCTTTCGTTCATACATAGTTTTTTCTGTATCTTTGTAGCATATTAGAGAAAGCAAAATATGACAAAGAATATTAATAGAAAGGGGCAAACACGATTGAACCCTTTCTTTGAACCGTATAATACACCACACGAAACTATTCCATTCGACAAAATAACACTTGCCGATTATGAGGAAGCAATGTTAGAAGGAATACGTCGAGAAGATGAACAAATAGAGAAAACAATAAACGACCCAGAAGAACCAACTTTCGAAAATACACTTATTCGCGAAGACGAAGTAAAAGGACGTAAGCATTATTACGACCTACTTTCGCGTGTAGAAAGTGCATTCTTCAATATGCTTAGTGCAGAAACAAACGACGAAATGGATGCTTTAGCACAAAAAATGAATCCAATTCTAACTAAGCACGCAAACGATGTTAGTCTTAATCCTAAACTTTTTGAACGTATAAAAGCCGTTTACAATAAACATAGAGAACTTACTCCTGAAGAAAATAAGCTATTGGAAGAGAGTTACGATGGCTTTGTACGTAGTGGTGCGTTATTGAATGAAAACGACAAAGAGAAGTTACGCAAACTTACAGAAGAAGCTAGTTTGCTTGCATTGAAATTCTCACAGAATGTATTAAAAGAGAACAAAGCATACAAACTTCATATTACCAACGAGGAGAAACTTGAAGGATTACCTGATTCTATTCGTGAAGCTGCTGCAACAACTGCTAAAGAACAAGGTGTTGATGGCTGGATTTTCACATTAGATGCTCCAAGTTATGGTCCATTCTTAATGTATAGCACTCAACGAGACTTAAGAAAAGAGCTATATATGGCACACAATACATTATGTATTAAGGCTAACTCGGAGAATAATATCGAAGTTTGCAAACGTTTAGTGAATCTCCGTAGAGAAATGGCACAATTATTAGGATACGATACTTATGCCGATTTTGTTATGAAATATCGTATGGCTAGCAACGTTAAGAATGTTTATACATTGCTCGACAAACTTATTGATGCTTATAAACCAACTGCAAGTGAAGAATACAACGAACTTTGTTCTATTGCAAAAGAACAAGAGGGAAACAATTTTAAGTTGATGCCATGGGATACTGCATACTATGCACATCAATTAAAATTAGCAAAATATAATCTTGACCCAGAAATTCTGAGACCTTATTTTGAACTGAATAACGTTATAAAAGGTGTTTTTGGCTTAGCAACTCGACTTTATGGAATTACATTCAAAGAGAATAAAGATATTCCTGTTTATCACCCAGATGTAAAACCATACGAAGTATACGATAAAGATGGTTCATATCTTGCAGTGCTTTATGTTGATTTCTTTCCACGAAAAGGTAAGCGTGCTGGTGCATGGATGACAGAATTTCAAGGACAACGTATTACGAAAGAAGGTGAAAACATACGACCACACGTATCGTTAGTAATGAATTTTTCTAAACCAACAGACGAGAAACCTGCATTATTACGCTTAGGCGAGGTTACAACTTTCTTGCACGAATTTGGTCATTCACTACATGGTATATTTGCAAATAGCCGATTCGAAAGCCAATCTGGTACAAATGTTTGGTGGGATTTTGTAGAACTCCCATCACAATTTATGGAGAACTTTGCTGTAGAAAAAGAGTTTTTACGCACTTTTGCTTTCCATTATGAAACAGGCGAGCCTATGCCTGATGAACTTATTGAGAAGATTATTGCCAGTCAGAATTTTAATGTTGCAATGGCTTGTTTACGACAGGTAAGTTTTGGATTATTAGATATGGCATACTATACACAAAAAGATAAGTTTGAAGCAGATATTATTCCATTTGAAAAGAAAGCATGGGAAAAAGCCATTATTGGCGAACAAATAGATGGAACATGTATGACTACTCAATTCTCTCATATTATGTCTGGAGGGTATGCAGCAGGATATTATAGTTATAAATGGGCAGAAGTGCTCGATGCGGACGCATTTAGCTTATTTAAAAAGAATGGTATATTTAATCAAACTACTGCTCAAAGTTTCCGAGATAATGTTCTTTCTAAAGGAAGCACCGAACATCCAATGATACTTTATAAACGTTTTCGTGGGCAAGAACCTACTATCGATGCTCTTTTAGAACGTAATGGCATAAAGAAAGTAAACTAGAACAAGCAATACATATATCTATTTGGACAACATGAAGACTGAAAAGCAAGAACTTCTTGACTATCGTTACCTTCGTATGGCACGTGTTTGGGCAGAAAATTCTTATTGCAAACGGCGAAAGGTTGGAGCATTGGTAGTAAAACAAAAAATGATTATTAGCGATGGATATAATGGAACACCAAGTGGTTTCGAGAATATTTGCGAAGAAGAAAATGGAATTACCAAACCATACGTTTTACACGCAGAAGCAAATGCTATTACCAAATTGGCTCGAAGTGGTAATAATAGCGATGGTTCTACATTATATGTAACGGCTTCTCCTTGTATTGAATGTGCCAAACTCATTATTCAGGCAGGCATAAAACGTGTGGTTTATGGAGAGAAATACAGACTTACCGAAGGTATCGACTTGCTTAAACGTGCCAATATAGAGATTGAATTTTTAAATATAGAAGATGATGAGTCAGAACAAAAGTAATCGTTTTATGCCTTTATGGTTGGCATTATGCGTTGTTATAGGTGTACTCGTTGGAACATTCTATGCCAATCATTTTTCAGGAAACAGATTAAATATCATAAACAGTGGTAGTAGCAGATTGAGTAATTTGCTTCACATAATTGATGATCAATATGTAGATTCTGTTAATATAGATGAATTGGTAGACAAAGCTTTGCCACAAATTCTTGCAGAGCTTGATCCTCACTCTGTTTATATTAGTGCGAAAGATGTACAAATGGCAACCGACGACCTAAAAGGGTCGTTTTCTGGTGTTGGCATAGAATTTACAATTCAACAAGACACTTTACATATTCAAAATGTTATAAAGAATGGACCTGCTGAAAAAGCAGGAATTCTTGCTGGCGATAAAATTGTAAGCATCGATAACAAACCTTTTGTTGGAGATAGCGTAACTAACGAAGAAGCACAACATAGACTTAAGGGACCTAAGGATTCTAAAGTAAAGATTGGTATAAAACGCTTTGGCGAAAATAAAGTAAGATATTTCGTTCTTACTCGAAACGATATTCCAATGAAAAGCATTTCGGCTACTTATATGCTAAACGATTCTATTGGTTATATACGGGTAAAGAATTTTGGCGAACGAACTTATGCAGAAATGCTTTCTTCATTGCAACAATTAAACTTGCAAGGAGCCGACAAACTTGTTATAGACTTACGCGATAATTCTGGCGGATACTTAGAAAGTGCTGTGCAAATGGCTGAAGAATTTTTGAGAAAAAACCAACTTGTTGTATATACACAAGGAAGAAAAAGTCCACGACGTGAATACCGTAGTCGTGGGAAAGGCAGTTATCAACAAATTCCATTGGTAGTTCTTATTAATGAAGGCACAGCATCTGCTGCCGAAATTTTCGCAGGAGCAATTCAAGATAACGACCGTGGTACTATTATTGGACGCCGATCATTTGGAAAAGGTCTGGTTCAACAGCAAATACAGTTCCCAGATGGTAGTATGATTCGCCTAACTATTGCACGTTATTACACGCCTTCTGGTAGATGTATACAAAAACCTTTTAAACCTGGAGGTATTGCTGCATACGAACAAGATATGCTAACACGATATCAACATGGAGAATTCTTTTATCAAGATAGCATTAAACATACTGGTCCGGCATACCATACTAACAATGGACGCATTGTTTATGGAGGTGGTGGAATTACACCAGATATTTTTGTTCCAGAAGACACTACCGATGTAACTTCTTATTACAAGGAAGCTGTAATGCGTGGACTTCTTTTACAATATGCATTTAAATATACCGATGATAATAGACAGACTTTAAATAAATATACCGAAATGAAGTCGCTGGCTAACTATTTGAAGAGTAAGAACCTTGTTAATAGTTTTGTGAACTTTGCTGAAAAGAATGGATTGCAACGAAGAAACAACCTTATTCACAAATCGCACTCACTGATAGAAAGGTATATTTGTAGCCGAATTATCTACAATATGCTCGACGAACAAGCTTGGAATGAATATCTAAACAGAAACGATGATATGATAAAAATGGCTATTAAGGTGCTCGATAGTGGCAAAGCTTTCCCAAAAGCACCGATTAAAAAGGCACATACAACGAAAAATAATTAGAACAAAAATAATACTAAGACGAATAGGGACCTGATGTTTTTCACATTCAACAGGTCTCTATTCTTACAAAGATAAAACATTCACCCACAATCCCATAACTATGAACAAAAAAGAACTAAGAAAAGAAATACGAAACCGTAAACAGCAATATACACAAGAAGAATTAAAAAAACTTTCGGAACCTATTATTAATCGTTTACGTCGTCACCCTAAACTAATTGAGGCAAAAACTATTATGCTTTACCATTCATTGCCAGATGAAGTTTTTACACACGACTTTGTAGACGAGATGGTGAAAACTGGGAAAAAAGTGCTTTTACCAGTAGTAATTAACGAGACTGAAATGGAAATACGTTGCTATACTGGTTCGAAAGATATGAAAATAAGTTCATTTAACATCTTAGAACCTATTGGAGATCTTTTTACCGACTACAAAAATATTGATTTTATTGCTGTACCGGGAATGAGTTTTGATACCGATAGAAATAGACTCGGACGTGGAAAAGGATATTACGACCGCTTTCTAAAACAAGCAAAACAAGCTTATAAATTAGGCATTTGTTTCGATTTCCAGAAACTCGAAAGCATTCCTACAGATGAATATGACGAAAAAGTTGATGCTGTGCTATAGAATTTATCTACTAAAAATATAAAATTTTCTATATAAACAGCGCAGATTAACAAGATAGCCCTTATATGTTTGGTTGCATATAAGGGCTTTTTCATATCTAAAGAATAAAGTTCTTAATATATTTCGATCCAAATTTCCACTCTTTGTGGGTAGAAAAGACTGTAAAAATAGCTTTTCTTTTAATTCAATATTACTTTCTTTCCTAAACAATACTACCCTCTTCCTTTAACAAAAGAAATTATTATTAAAAAATGATAGAATTTATTATTAAAAAATCATAGAGTTTATTATTAAAAACAATAGCATTTTTCATTAAAAAAAATATTATGGTTTTTAAGGTTTAACAGTTCCTGATTTTACTATAGGCATTTTTGCTATATTAACTATCTTTATGGACACTTTCTTGTTATGCTTAATAGATAATTATAAACAAATGAATAATTTATACTACAATAATAGGCGCTATTTTCGAAAAAAAGTTGATTCGCTTAAAAAGGAATACATAGAATACGCTCTATAAAATGTGCTTGATTACGCCAAAAGAATATAACTGCGTTTTTGCAATAAGAAATTATACTATGCCATTTAGAGAACAAACCTGCAGAAGCTTTACTTATACCAAATAAAAATAAAAGAAGAATATGATATAGAACATAAATATTAATAAATGCGGATATCGGAAATAACAAACGAACCTACATAGTCGTTTAAACGCTTTACCAACTGACTTCGCATCATAGAAAGGTCTTGACGCAAGGCAGGATTAGATATTTTTACGAATAATGTTTGGTTTCGAATACCTTTTTCTTGTGTATATCGTGTAATAGTTGGCCCAACAACTATATCCCAAGCCGTAATAATTCGCTTCTGAAGTAAAGGAGATTCGAGTCCGCCCTCACGCAAAAATTTACTAATAACTTCTGAAATAGGCTTAACTTTACGTCTAAACATTAGAAGAACTCCTTTCTGTAACTTCACCATTTTCAACCGAAAACATCTTATAATCAAAGCTACTATTACCCAAAATACTATCTAAATGCTCACGATTAGTATCTGTAATGAATATTTGTCCGAAACTATCGCCCGAAACTAATTTTACAATCTGCTCTACTCGACTAGCATCTAACTTATCAAAAATATCATCGAGCAACAGTAATGGAGTTCTATTTCCTCCAGTTTGTTTTAAAAAATAGAATTGAGCAAGCTTTAAAGCCAATACAAATGTTTTGTTTTGCCCCTGACTTCCTTCACGTTTCATGGGAAAACCATTCATCGACATAACAAGGTCGTCTTTATGAATACCATGCAATGAATAGCCCATTATTCGATCTTTTGCTCTATCGCGCTGTATAACATCGAGCAAATTTCCCCGTTCTCCATGCGATACATATTGTAATAAAACCTGTTCTCTGTTTTGCGATATTGTTTGATAGATAGATTGGAATACAGGAATAAGTTGTTTTATAAAAGTTGCTCTTTTATTATAAATTTCTGTTCCATATTCAGCCATCTGCATTTCTAATAACTCTAACAATGTTGTGTCAGGTTCGGTTTCTTGTTTCAACAAACTGTTACGTTGTTGCAAAGCTTTATTATAACGTACTAACGATTCTATATAAAGACGGTCGTATTGAGAAATAACAACATCCATCAATTTACGTCGTTCTTCGCTTCCGCCTTCTATAATAGAAATATCCGATGGAGAAACAAAAATTAAAGGTATTAATCCTATGTGTTCAGAGAGCTTTCTATATTCTTTTTTATTCCGTTTGAAATGCTTTTTTGTTCCCCTCTTCATACTACAATATACCTGTTCACAGTCGTTAGTATCAGTAGTATAGTCGCCTTCCAAAACAAAAAAATCGCTATTATGGCGCATTACCTCCGAATCTTTAGAGTTTAATGCACTTTTGCAAAACGATAGATAATAGACTGCATCTAATAAATTTGTTTTTCCTTCCCCATTATGGCCAATAAAACAATTCAATTTAGCCGACAAGTTAAGTGTTGTCGCTTCTATATTTTTGTAATTTATAATTGAAAGTTTATCTAATCGCATCGCAGCTTCAGTAATTTTGTTTAAAGAACTTAATTATGCAAAGGTACAGAAATTACTAATTATAATAAGCACAAATGGGCTTTTATTGGATAAAAAAAGAAAAGAGCTACCTTTCGGTAACTCTTTTCTCTAACAACCGCTACCATCTATATTACAAGATGACTTGTATTCCTGTTCGTTTTGTAAGCCTGCCTCCTCAGGATTCAGCGTTACTGTACCATTTTCTAGTACAAAACAAGGAATACCAACATAACCTTTCTTTCGAGCTTCTGTAAATACAGAGTTGTTTTCGCGTAAGCGTAAAAACTCTTTTAAAAAGCGAACGTGTTCGCCTATATCTATAATCTCATAACGGTTGTTATTTTTTACTTGTTCAGTTATAGCTGTACAATCTGGACAAGTCTTCATTCCATATATTTTAATCATAGTTATTACCTTAGTGATTACATATTTTACTTGTGTCTACCGTAAAATCATCATTATTTGAAGGCATAAACTTCCCGCGAGCCTCAAGAAAATCAACTAATTCTTCTGCTGTCATTCCTTCTGCAGAACAAGTATAAAAACGCTCATCAGGACCAAATTTGTTTATAATAGCCTCTACTAAGCTCTCTCTATTACTATAGTTGTTACCCTCCATCATGTGGAGAACTTCGTGTCCATGTATCATTTTGTGTATCCTTATATTAATAATTGTATTACTAAAAACATATTTTTCGCTAAAATGTCTCAAAGAACTAATAAGAATTGGTTTCTTTGCAAACATAAAATGCTAAAATGCTTTGCAAAGATAGAGAATATATATTAAAAAACAAGCATTTAACAATGTTTTTTAATTTACTAAATGCTGATAAGTGCAATAAAAGTTGCAACGATACAGTAGCTTTCAATCTACCAAATATACATTATATATTTCTCCCGCTTATAATTACAGATGCAAACTATATAAGAATGGGCTAATTGCTTTCTGCAATCAGCCCATTCAGATAAATAATAGTTTTGCTGTGTAGATATTAATCTGCTATTGCTATTTTATTTCACTACACGTTTCTTACCATTAATAATATACACACCACGTTGAAGATTGTTATAATTCTTAGTATTCGTGCGAACTTTTACACCATTAAGTGTTGTAACATCGAAAGTTTGTGGCTCATTTTCTATTGTTTCAATAGAGGTTGTATTTATAGAAGCATCGTTAGAGAAACCAGATTCGTTTGTTTCACCAGTTTTTGCAGTGTATATTGCCGTAACATTATAAATATGTTCGCCTGTAACACGATTATTGGTATAAGTGTGTTGGCTACCTTTTACACTAGCAATTTTCTTTCCATCTCTATAAATAATGTATTCTGTTATATCATCGTCTGCGCCTGTAGCTACTTGTTCATAGCTAATATCGTCTATACCAAAAATATAAGCTTTACCCTTTGGTGTATTGTGATGAATAGCAAAATACTTTGCACCTTCTGGCACTTCAATAGTAATACGCTTCCAGTTAGCTCCTTCATTAAAAGCAATAGTTCCATCGGCTTGTTCACTCTTGATTTTTACGAATGTGGCTGTATCGGTACTTTCTGTAGAATAAAGCACATCGAAACTTTCTGCATATTTTGTATCACCCGGTCGTGTAGCAACATTCATTACATAGAATGTTATTTCTTGCTTTCTGCCCGATAAACGTGGAGATATAAGCCAATTGTTTTGTTCAACAAGTTTCTGATTTTCGTTAAGCGCATATACAGCAGCAGCATATTGATTTCCATTATGAGGAGCTAATCCTGGATTTACATTGGTCATATCTTCAATCCACCAATTAGGATTGAAAGCTGTAAATGCAAAAGGCTCTCCTTGTCCAGGATATGTAGACGAAGGTTGCAATGCTCCTGTAAGACCTTTATCTCCATCTATCAGTGTCCAAGGGCTCATATTTTTTGCGAACGGAGAATAATTTTCGAAGCCATCATATATACGAATAGGCTCTGGTAATACAGGTTGTCCCCATGTAAGCACAACTTTATGTTCTCCTCCCATTTCAGCTTTTAAATCGTTTATTCTACCATAAGGCGATTGAATAACACTTACAGCTTTTGTTTCTGTTTCATTATCATTTATCAGCATATCACCATCGTATATTACCATAGCTTTTACTTGTAACGATGTAGCTGATTCGTTAATAGCAACAGGCAACTTCAAGTTGATTGTGTCGTTAGCCATTGATGGAAGTTGTTTGGTTCTGCTCACTGCATCGCATTGGTTTCCATTTGCATAAAGAATAACGAAATATCTGGTAGCATCAACTGCCCCTTGATTCTTAACTACAACTTTCACTTGTCCCTTCTTTCCTGCAACAATATTCTCTGGTGTTTCAATGCTTACAGCTGTAAGATTGCGTTCGAGTTGGTTTATAATATTAATATTATCTATTCCTATCATAACCTTAGAACCTTGTGCTACACCTTCGAATTTAACAATAATGTATCGTTCTTTAGCAAATGGTGCTAAATCTACCGATTGTTTTGTCCAACCGTTTTGTGTTGTTTTGCTAAGGTCGTACTGAGCAGCTACGTGGTCTTTCCCATCAGGAGTCTGAATTAATACCTTCAAGGTAGATTCGTTGCCAATAAGCGAATAAAGATCAAAGAAGAGTTTAGGATTTGTTGCTCCAGCAAGTGCAACCTTTGGCAAATTAACTGAAGTTTCATCGCCTTGTTGTATTGTAAAATTCACATCATTTCCTGCGTATTCTTCTGTATAGTTAGCCCAAACAAAACTACCTCCATCGTTATCAGAAGCAGCATCGGTTACAACACGCCATGCTGCAGCCGTCTTTCTGCTATTATATTGTTCGTTGCCTAAAAGAGAAGCAAAGCCATTATCTAACTGTCCATTCGACATACTCTCTTTGAAAGGTAACGAAATACACGGACCAACAACTATTCCACGCGCCGTAACACAGTCGCTTTCTCCAGTACTATTGTTTGCTTTAACACCGAACCAAGCTAATGTTTGTGTTTTACCATCGTCCATAGTTGTTTTATTTGGGTCAAAAGGCAAAATAGTACTGGTTTCGCCAGGCTTACTTGTTGTTAGCGAATCGCCTAATTCAAATCCAAAATCGCCCTTTGTTAATGTATAGAAAGTTACACTAACATCTTTTGGATTAAGATATCCACCATTTGCACCAACAGTTTGGAAAACATTCCAAAAAGCTTTTAAAGTTGTACCTTGATCGGTAAATGTAATGCCTATAGGATTGTGTGGACGATCGATACCAATAAGATTTTTATTTGTAGATTTACGTCCTGGGTGTCCATCAAGATATGGTATTATTGTATAGGTATGGAAACCATTTGTTGGAACGTTCTGGTCTATCCATTCCATTCGAGTTCCAATTGCTGCTGCATTTATGCGTGCAATGTTTATACCATCTCTATTTACAACAAAGCTATCTATACGTGCAAGTGCAGAACCATTAATACGAACCTTCGGAGTTATAAAACTGATAGTAGCTTGTAAAGCTCCTTTTGGTGCAGGAGTAATAGTCAGCGACTTCACTGAATCTGGCGCTGTAGCGTATGCTGTCTTGGTTACAGTAATACTATCAATAGCAATTTGATACTTATCAGTAACACTTGTATTATCGTGGAATCCAATATAGACATTGCCTGTCGCATCGGGAATAATATCAGCTGTGCATACTTGCCATTGTCCATTAGTTTCAGAAAATTCTGGAGTAAAGGTTTCCAACAATACATTTGATAGCTGTTCTACATTGCTTCCTTTACCCCATTTTACTTCAAGTGTATTCTTAGGCTCAGCCATTACATTGCGCACTTTAAATGCAACAGTATAAACACGGTCGGAAGAAAGATGTATAGCAGGAGTTATAAGCCAATCATCACTATTCTTCTTAACATTAGTTTGATGGCTCATTGCACCATAACCAGGAAAACCATTACACCACCATGTAGCTTTATCGTTATTTGCATCAATAATCTTAAACATAGATAATGCAGATTGTCCTTCAAATTTATAGTTCCAGTCTGGCTCTATTGCTGACCCTGCAATAATAGGAGTAGTATTTGTCCAACGCAAACCTTTAACATCACCACTAATTGCCCTAATGGCGTATGTATAACTTGCATGTTCTGCCCCAGACAAATCATCGGTACATATTGTATTTGTAATACCAGTTGCTACATTGGTTGTATCTCGTCCTTGTATACGAATAACATCATAAGTTAGTGCGCCAAGTGTTCCTTGATGTGTACCTGTTGTAGGTGCCGACCACTTTATAGTTACAATTCCGTTCTCTAATTTAGCTGTTGGATTGCCTACCCTCTCTGGTTCATCGAAACCTATCCATTGTTTAAGAGTAGCCATTGGAGACTCTCCCTTTGCATTTGATACAGTAACATTAAAATTATATTCGCCGCTACAAGGTAATTGAACTGACTTACTTATAGATGATCCTGATTGTTCCGTACCATTAAATAGCTGTTTACCATTAGCTGTAACTACATAATCAACATTTCCATTCAGAGCATCTCCCTTAACAGTCTTATTAGGTAAAATAAAATTTATAACACCGTTAAGGCTTGTCCCACTAAATACAGCTGATAAATTAGAAACTACTGCAGGTGCATTTATATTGGCTGGAGTAGGAGCTATTACCATTCCATACATTGTTATTTCAGAATCGGCAATTTTAGTAGCTGCGCCTGTAGCTAAATTTACAACGTAGAGCGCAGTATTATAATCTTTGTCTTGTGCATACCAATAGAAAGTATTATCTTTGGGATCAATCTCTCCAGTTTGTTGATAAGGACCACCATCTTCATCGGTGAGTATTAATCCTGTTGATCCAATACTAGTTTCAGATCCATCAGTAATAGATATTTTATAAAGGATTCCATCAGAAGCAATACCATAAAGTTTATTATCAGATGTTATACCCATAGCTACATATCGACGCGTGGTAGTTCCGAATGTTGTTCGTGTTCGTGTACGATAGTCTACAGTACCTAACTCATATTGTTTATTACTAGCAGAACTGTTATAAAATTCGCCATATACTGTACCATCTTTTGCTTGTGCTGTCTCTATGGCAGCAAGTGAAAAATCGTTATATTTCTGTCCGTTGCCTTTCCACGTGGATATATCGTAGGTATAAAGTGTTAGATCTCCGTTCGAAAGTCCATAGCGTTCAAAATCTACTGTGTACAACTTTCCATCGGCAATTTGTACACCATTTCGAGCAATACGCTGACTTTGGGATCCTAATTGGGTAAAACTAATCGTTCCAGCAGTGTTTTTAGGTTGGAAAGAGTAATAGCCCCACATTTCATTAATAGTAGCATTACCCCAGAGAATAACAGAAGAATCAATAGTTCTTAAGCCTCTATTAGGAGTTTTTAGTACAATAGATTCTTTAACGGGAGTAATGCTTGTTAGTTGCTCGGTTTGAGTTCGGTTTGGCTTCATCAATTTATGAGCTTTCTGAGCCATACTTGTTGGCGGTATAGATAAACTCAATACCAATAAAATGATGCTTGTAAATACTTTCTTCATATAATGTTTAAATAGTTGATTTGTTCTAACGTTAAATATAAAGTTTCTTCATAAAGCTTTTATAATAAAGCATATCCTAAAACCCTTTGGCGAGAGAACTGTTCAAAGATTTGTTTTAGAATATGCCTAAGTGTATATTTATTGTGGCTTAGCATATTATACCAGCCACAATATATATAATACTGATAGTAGAAAGTTTTATTTCTTCAACACTTTCTTTCCGTTTACAATATATACGCCAGCTGGTAAGTTCTCAAATTTAGCATTGATGCGAACACCTTGTAAATTGTAGATTGTTTGAGCCGCTGCATCTACAGTTTGTATGTTTATACCTGTTGGCTTCTTCCATGTTCCGTGTGGATAAATATTAGCTGTTGCACCTACTGCAAGAAGTTTATCTCTTGCATCTTTTGCATCAGCTTCCGTCATATTCTCCTTAATCATACAAGGGGCTGTTTCTATAAGTTTCTTTACTGCCATCATTCCCATACCCGTTATATCTTTTACGATAGCAATAACTGCAATATCTCTATCACCAACAGCTTCTAACACTAGGTCGTAAGTTACAGGAGCATCGTTTGATTGAATTGTTACCCAATCGGTTACAACCTTACCATCTGCACCAAAGAGAGACTGGAATTTATAGCCACTCTTATTGAGTTCTTTCCACACTGTTCCTTCGGGAGATACAATCTTACAGTCGGTAAATTCTGGAATAACATTCAATCTACCCATACTACCTTTGTATTCATCATTCGTGCTTCCGTTACCTTTTACACGAACATTACATTTATTAAACTTCCAACGACCACTGGCAATACCATTTACACCGCCACTGATTTCTAATGAGGTTCCATCTACAGTGATTGTATTATGATTAAGTATACCATAGCAATAGTCTTCGTTACCAGCTTGTGCACCAGTTACGGTAAGTTTACCTGTGCCTGCAAATGTAAGTTTATCGTAGTTTACAACACCGCCACTCTTTTCTGAAGTTATAGTATTTTCACCAACTAGTTTAATAGTTAGGTTCTTAATAGAATTCCAAAGTGCTACACCTGCAGCTTTTTCTGAAGCATTAGAAATTGTAGCATTCTCAAGAGTTAGAACGTTACTTGTTGCATCGTAAGTAACCTTACCTTTTACACCCTCAATAGCAGTAAGGTCGCTGCAGTTTTCTGATGTTACTTGTTTTCCATTAATCAACAAATTATACTTCTCAGGTGCTGTGTTAGGTTTAATTGTTACCCAATCGGTTACAACCTTACCATCTGCACCAAAAAGAGACTGGAATTTATAGCCACTCTTATTGAGTTCTTTCCACACTGTTCCTTCGGGAGATACAATCTTGCAGTCGGTAAATTCTGGAATAACATTCAATCTACCCATACTACCTTTGTATTCATCATTCGTGCTTCCGTTACCTTTTACACGAACATTACATTTATTAAACTTCCAACGACCACTGGCAATACCATTTACACCGCCACTAATTTCTAATGAGGTTCCATCTACAGTGATTGCATTATGATTTAGTATACCATAGCAATAGTCTTCGTTACCAGCTTGTGCACCAGTTACGGTAAGTTTACCTGTGCCTGCAAATGTAAGTTTATCGTAGTTTACAATACCACCACTCTTTTCTGAGGTTATAGTATTTTCACCAACTAGTTTAATAGTTAGGTTCTTAATAGAATTCCAAAGTGCTACACCTGCAGCCTTTTCTGAAGCATTAGAAATTGTAGCATTCTCAAGAGTTAGAACGTTACTTGTTGCATCGTAAGTAACCTTACCTTTTACACCTTCAATAGCAGTAAGGTCGCTGCAGTTTTCTGATGTTACTTGTTTTCCATTAATCAACAAATTATACTTCTCAGGTGCTGTGTTAGGTTTAATTGTTACCCAATCGGTTACAACCTTACCATCTGCACCAAAGAGAGACTGGAATTTATAGCCACTCTTATTGAGTTCTTTCCACACTGTTCCTTCGGGAGATACAATCTTACAATCGGTAAATTCTGGAACATAACCCAATCTGCCCATACTACCTTTGTATTCATCACCTTCCAATCCGTTTCCTTTTACACGAACATTACACTTGTTAAACTTCCAACGACCGCTAGTGATACCATTCACACCACCACTAATTTCCATTGTACACCCATCTACAATAATAGTCCCTGGATTTAGTATACCATAGCTGTAATCCGTATTACTAGACATTACACCTTTGATAGTAAGTTTGCCTGTCCCTGTAAAGGTTAGCTTCTCATAATTTACAACACCACCACTCTTTTCTGAAGTAATGGAGTTTTCACCTACTAATTTAATGGTTAAGTTCTTAACAGAATTCCAAAGTGCTACACCAGCAGATTTCTCCGAAGAGTTAGAAATTGTGGCATTCTCAAGAGTTAGTACGTTACTTGTTGCATCATAAGTAACTTTACCTTTTACACCTTCAATAGCTGTAAGATCACCACAATTCTCCGAAGTTACTCGTTTTCCATTGAGCAAAAGATTGTAGTTCTCGGCCTGTAACTGCTGCGGCAGAACGAAAGATGTGACAAACAATGCAACTATTGCTGCATACATGTTCCTAAGTAAATTGTTTTTCATTGTTTTGAAATGCCTCTCCATGACCCCTTTAGTTAAAGAGAAACGCCTTACTGAGGCTGGGGCGTTGATTATTATTTATTGTTCGGCTATTCGACCACAAATATAGTTATTTTTTGCAATCTATGCAAAAACATTATATAAATATTAAATAAAATGTCCAAGAGACTTGTCAAAAGGTATATTTCTATACATATTGTATAGCTATTTTGGCATCTATATCACAAAAAAACAAAGAGAATTTACTTTCAAACACTATTTAGAAAATAAAGTAATGTCCAACATTTATCTTGTTTTGTTTTATTTTTAAGCTGATATTCGGTAGAATGAGTAAATGGAGGTTCAGTAGAAAAGAAATGGAGATATTATAAACAGTATTTACAGTTTATTGGCAAAACAAATGGCTTATATGACAAACAAATAATCCATCTCAGATGCTTATAAAAATCTATTAGATGTTATTTTCTCATTTAATTAATACAAGTATTGTCTTAATATTTTAGCAAAATCTTTTCGTTCTATCTTTTTTTGTTATCTTTGCAAGTATGAACAAAGCGATATTTACATTATGTGCATTTCTCTTTTCTATCTTTACGCTGCAGGCAACAGCAAAAGATTGGAATGCCAACAATATACCAATGGTGCATCTTCAAGATGCAAGACAATATGTCTGCGATCCTGAGGGTTTAATGTCTAATGCTATGCGCGATTCCACCAATTACTACATAGGGAAATTGGAAAAAGAAGTAAAAATACAAGTAGTATTTGTTGTTGTATCGCACGTTGAGAATAGTGATCCTTTCCGAGTTGCACAGGATATTGGAAATAAGTATGGTGTAGGCAACAAAAATACCGACAGAGGATTGGTAGTTGTAGTAGCCGTAGATGATAGAAAATACTTTATTGCGCCGGGTGAGGGATTAGAAGGAGACCTAACTGACGTTGAATGCGATGACATAGCAAGAGCTTGTATCGTTAAAAATATGAGAAAAGGAAATGTAGACGAGGCAATGCTGTCTACTGCGAAAGCTGTTTATAATAAGTTTAAAACAGGAAGTACAGGGCTCGACAAACAGGAAGAGCCAATAGAGACTGCAATTGCAATAGGCATTATTGGTGCTGTTGTTTTCTTTTGGGTTATATGGTCAATAAAAGGTAAAAACAATAATGGACGCGGTGGTAGGAATGGTGGCGGTGGTCCTTTCATATTCTGGGGTAATCCTGGACACTTAAACGATAGTTTCTTTGGTAGAGGTTTTTCTGGAGGAAGTTTCGGCGGAGGAAGCTTTGGTGGCGGCGGTGCTGGTGGTGGCTGGTAACATAAATGTATATGTGGACATATATATAAGGTATATATATAAGGTGGGAAATATAATATTTAAATAAAAAGATATGAAGAATAAAGCACTTTTAATTGTAATTGCAATTGTAGTTATAATAGGTTTATGGGCCTTTTCTGGCTACAACGGAATGGTAGACAAACAAGAAGCGGCAACAACTGCTCTTAGTAATGTAGAGGCACAATATCAACGTAGAGCCGATATGATGCCACAGCTGGTAAAAATTGTAAAAGCGTATGCAAAGCATGAAAAAGAAACTTTCGATGCAGTAACAAAGGCACGCAATGCTGCGACACAAATTCATCTTGATGCTGACAATTTGACACCTGAAAAGATGAAACAATTTGAAATGGCACAAAACCAGGTGGCACAGGCTTTCTCTCGATTAATAGCTGTAGCGGAAGCTTACCCAGAGTTGAAAGCAAGTGAGAATTTCAAAGCTCTGCAAATACAAGAAGAAGGGACTGAGAACCGTATAAACGAAGCACGAAAGAAATATAATGAGTCTGTGCAAGCATACAATCAGACAGTCAGACACTTCCCTAACTCGTTGTTAGCTGGCATGTTTGGTTTCGAAAAGATGACAAAGTTTGCAGCAGCAGAAGGTGCAGAGAAAGCACCAGACTTGGACATTTAAGACTTAAGAGCTAAGCTACGATAGGCTTAGCTCTTTTTTTATTTACGATAGAAGCTATACATTGAACGAATGTAAAAAACACTAATAATCTAATAAATATTGGTTAAGCTGCTTTTTCTAATTGTTAAATACGAATAAAGAAAACTGACAGATTAGCACATTTCCATATTTTGGGCTTATATTTGCATTCGCTTTCACGACTATTAGTACCGAAAGCGTAGGTAAAACTAACTAATAGTGTAATGAATGCGAGCTTTCTAACTGATAAATGTGAATGATTCGTTTAGATTATAACAACAATAATATTAATATTTATAAGATAAGAGAAATATGAAGAAGATTGAAAAAATTTGTGTTAGTGCGGCTTGCGTGCTTGCACTGACTTTCTCAACAGGGGCTTTCATCAAAGTGTATGCTGCAGAAACACCTGTAAGTACTCCAGGACAACCTGTAGACCTGACTTATGCTGCTGAAAAGGCATTGCCTGCTGTTGTACACATTAAGAATGCACAGAACTCAAAAACACAAACCGTAGAAGTACCTGACGACCCATTCGGTGGATTCTTCGACTTCTTTGGATTCGGTAATCCTGGTGGCGGTTCACGTCAGCAGCAAATACAAACACCAAAACGAAGCATAACGGGTAGTGGTGTTATTATATCGCCCGATGGTTATATCGTAACAAATAATCACGTTGTAGAAGGCGCCGATGAGCTAACAGTTACTCTGAACGACAACCGTGAATTCTCTGCTCGCGTAGTAGGAACTGACAAGAGTACTGACCTTGCTTTGATTAAGGTGAATGCAAAGAACCTTCCTACTTTGCCTATTGGTAACTCCGACAATCTGAAAGTGGGTGAATGGGTTATCGCCGTAGGTAACCCTTACAACCTTAACAGCACTGTTACGGCTGGTATTGTTAGTGCAAAGGCTCGCGGACTTGGCGCAACACAAGGTGTTGAAAGTTTTATTCAGACAGATGCTGCTATTAACCAAGGTAATTCTGGTGGCGCATTGGTTAATGTTCAAGGCGAATTGGTGGGTATTAATGCAATGCTTTATTCGCAGACAGGTGCCTACAGTGGTTATGGCTTTGCTATTCCAACAGCCATTATGAATAAAGTGGTAGAAGACATTAAGAAGTATGGTAGCGTGCAACGTGTAATGTTAGGTATTCAAGGTGGCGACGTTATTAATTATATTAATGCACAGAAAGAAGAAGGAAAGAACGTAGATCTTGGTACAAATGAAGGCGTTTATGTAGACAAGGTAAACGAAGATGGTAACGGTGCAGAGATTGGATTGCAGAGCAAAGATGTTATTACTAAGTTCGATGGTAAGAAAGTAACGAAGATGGCTGAACTGCAGCAACTTCTCAACAGCAAACGTCCTGGCGACAAGGCTACAATAACATTCTTGCGCAATAAAAAAGAGATAACAAAGGCTGTTACTCTAAAGAATGCACAAGGCACTACAAAACCTATAGAACAAGCTGATATTGATGTGCTTGGTGGACAGTTCCGCCCTGTTACTGAGGCTACGCAGAAACAATTGAACATTAAATATGGTCTTGAAGTATTGAAAGTGAATAGTGGCGCTTTGCATAATGCGGGAATCAACCGTGGCTTTATTATTCAAAAGATAAACGACCAGACTGTCAATTCAATCGATGCATTGCAGAAGATTGTTAAGTCTGCCTCTACCAGCAGCGATCCTGTACTCTACATTCAGGGTATTTATCCTACAGGAAAGAAAGCATACTTTGCAGTGCCATTGTCTGAGTAATATTATTCTGACCGAAGAAAACAGAACTGTTGTTCTGAAATGCTCTAATAAATAAAAAAAGTCTTGCTGTTCTTATATGGGACAGCAAGACTTTTTTGTTATTTCCATTACAATACAAATATCTTAGTTCAGCTCAATAGAAAAGAAGGCTATTGTGAAGAGTTACACTCCTATACTATGAATTTTTAAGCAATATATTACTATTCAACAAATTATAGTAATATACAAATTAATACTGTACAGAATAAAGAATGTCATAATTATCATCTAAAGAAACATCTTTTAGGCACTATAATACAGAATTATAAAGGTTGCAGTTTTTTGTGATATCTAATTCGCAACTGATAGATATCTGAAACGAACGTGACAGATATCTGAAACGAACATTACAGATATCTGAAACAAAAGCAACAAACACCAGCTTTATTTTATTTCATTTGTGAGTAACTTCAGAAACTGTTTATAATTTTCCCACCAATTTCTTACAGAACCTTTCGTTCCGCTTTCTTGTAACGAATAATAGTCTGTATACGCCTCATCAGAAAAAACTTAAAATTATATTCTTACTATAGAGCAGACATATTTTTATAAACAATAGAATCTGTTCTACCTTTACTGCTAACATAGATTCAATAAAAACATAAGGTTGTATCTCTTTATACAGTCATTAAAGTTAATCCATCTTTTCAAGTTCTAAATAACAGAATAAGACAAGACAATTATTTGGGTTAAAAAAAAGTAATAAAATACTTGTTTACAAATAAAATGTGTAACTTTGGACGATAGTACAAGTATAATGTGTTTACAACACAAAATAAAGCTTCTAACAACTAAATATAGACAAAAAGCGATAAGAGTATGGGATACCTTAAATTTGAAAAGGCCTCGATGACGAACCTACAAGATTCGCTACCAAGAGAGCTATTACGAACCAATAGGTCGGGAGCATATTCGTGCTCGACCATTGTAGATTGCAACACCCGAAAATATCATGGACTATTAGTGGTACCAGTGCCAGAACTCGACAAGGAAAACCATGTGTTGCTGAGTTCGCTCGATGCAACGGTAATACAACATGGCGCAGCTTTTAACTTAGGACTGCATAAATACCATGGTGGAAACTTCAGTCCGAATGGGCATAAATATATTCGTGAGTTCGATTGCGATAGAGTTCCTACAACTATATATAGAGTAGGTAACGCCGTGTTAAAAAAAGAAGTGGTGTTCCAACACTATGAAGACCGCATACTTGTGCGTTACACTTTGTTAGATGGGCAAGGAACAACCCTATTACAGTTTCGCCCATTCCTCGCATTTAGAAGCGTGCGAGAATTTACACACGAGAATGCTGCAATAAACCGTGAGTTTCATAATGTTGAAAACGGAATAGCAACTTGTCTCTACAACGGATATCCCCATTTGTATATGCAATTCTCTAAAGACAACGAATTTCATTACGAACCTTATTGGTACAGAGGTTTAGAATATCCAAAAGAAGAGGTTCGTGGCTATCATTCAGATGAAGATTTGTATGTTCCTGGCTATTTCGAGATGAAGATACGAAAAGGAGAAAGCATTGTTTTCTCAGGTTCAACATCAGAAATTAAATCATCAACCCTTAAGCGACTCTTCGATAAAGAAGTAGAGGCACGCCAGCCACGCGATAACTTCTTTCATTGTTTAGTAAATGCAGCTCACCAGTTTCATAACCGAAAAGAAAACGACGACCGCTATATACTTGCAGGTTATCCGTGGTTTAAGTGCAGAGCTCGCGACCAGTTTATAGCATTACCAGGATTAACACTCAACATAGAAGAACAAGACTATTTCGAGTTGGTTATGAAAACTGCGGAACGAGGTTTGCGCGAGTTTATGAATAACGAACCGCTAACAGTAGATATAGAAGGTATAGAACAACCTGATGTACCTCTATGGGGCATTTGGGCTATTCAGCAGTATGCTAAAGAAGCAGGAAAAGACAATTGCATAAAACTCTATGCAGATTTGTTGTACAACTTAATGAACTATATAGAAAGCGGACAACACCCCAATCTATCTTTGGAAACAAATGGACTGCTGTTTACAGATGGTAAAAACAAACCAATAACATGGATGGACGGTACAATAGACGATAAACCAGTAAATCCGCGCTCAGGCTATATTGTAGAGTTTAATACACTCTGGTATAACGCACTGAAGTTTGTAGCATGGCTATTTAGCGAAACACCAAAAGCAGAATATGCAGCACATTTAGAAGCAATAGCAACCACTTGCAAAGATTCATTTGTAGACACATTCTTAAACAACTATGGCTATCTATACGATTATGTAGATGGCAATATGATTGATTGGAGTGTTCGTCCAAATATGATAATGGCTGCAGCACTCGATTACTCACCATTAGATCAAGTTCAAAAACGAAACGTAATAGACATTTGTACACGCGAACTACTCACACCGAAAGGGTTACGTTCGCTCTCACCAAAAAGCGGAGGATACACACCTATCTGTGTAGGCGACAAAGAATATCGCACGCGTGTGTACCACCAAGGAACTGCATGGCCTTGGCTGGGGTGCTTCTATCTTGAGGCTTGTTTAAAACTATACAAACGCACCCGGTTGAGTTTCGTTGAACGACAACTAATAGGATACGAAGACGAGGTGGTGAACCACTGCTTAGGCACTATTCCTGAGTTCTTCGATGGTAACCCACCATTCAATGGTCGTGGTGCCATATCGTTTGCAATGAATGTTGGTGGAGTGTTACGCACATTAGCACTGCTCGAAAAGTATAAATATTAAAGTTAGGAGGATACAATATGAAAGTATTAATGTTCGGTTGGGAATACCCACCACATGTGTATGGCGGACTTGCCACTGCTAATTTTGGTATTTCGGAAGGTTTACACGTACAAGGCGACATAGAAACTACACTATGCTTGCCACGTCCATTTGGCGACGAAGATAAAACTTTTGCCAATATTGTTGCTATGAACTGTGTGCCTATTGTGTATCGCGATATAGACGATGGCTATTTGCGACAACGTTTAGGCAACATTATGGATACAGACTTATATTACAAATTGCGCAATAACATATATGCCGACTTCAACAATATGAATGTAAACGACATTGGTGCAATGGAGTTTGCTGGCGGTTATCCTGGTAATTTGACTGAAGAGATAAACAACTATTCTATAATTGCTGGTGTGGTGGCTCGCACGTTAGACTACGATATTATTCATGCGCACGACTGGCTAACTTTCCCTGCTGGTATTCATGCAAAGAAAGTATCGGGTAAACCTCTGTGCATTCATATTCATGCAACAGACTTTGATAGGTCGGGTGGAAAGGTTAATCCTACTGTTTATGCTATAGAGAAAGATGGAATGGATAATGCTGACTGCATTATGTGTGTTTCGGAACTTACTCGACAGATTGTTATTAAACACTATTATCAAAATCCAGACAAGGTGTTTACGGTGCACAATGCGGTATATCCATTGCGTCAAGATATATTGGATATGCCTCGACCATCGCACAAAGGTAAAGATAAAGTGGTTACTTTCCTTGGGCGCATCACTATGCAAAAAGGACCTGAATATTTTATTGAAGCTGCCAATATGGTATTGCAACGTACACGAAATGTACGTTTCTGTATGGCTGGGTCGGGCGATATGATGGACCAAATGATTATGTTGGCTGCCGAACGTGGTATTGCCGATCGCTTCCACTTCCCTGGCTTTATGAAAGGCGATCAGGTGTACGAATGTCTGAAAGATTCCGATGTATATGTTATGCCATCTGTAAGCGAACCTTTTGGCATTTCGCCATTAGAAGCAATGCAATGTGGTACACCCACCATTATATCTAAACAGAGTGGTTGCGCCGAAATACTACACAACTGCATAAAGTTAGATTACTGGGATATAGAGGCTATGGCAGATGCTATATATTCTATTTGCCACAACGAAAGCTTGTTTAACTACTTGGCAGAAGAAGGCATACGCGAAGTGAATAACATTACGTGGGAGAAGGTGGGAGTATGGATACGCGAACTTTATCTCCGCACATTAGGCTGGAACAGTTAAACATAAACGCAACACAGCATTACTTAAATTAAACAACATTTAAAACAACAGACAATGAAAACAATTTGCTTATACTTCGAGATACATCAAATTATACATTTGCGCCGCTATCGATTCTTCGATATTGGAACAGACCATTACTATTACGACGATTTTGAAAACGAACGTAGCATTACCGATATTGTGAAGCGAAGCTATATACCTGCTCTCGACACATTGCTGCAGATGATTAAAGATAGCAACGGATACTTTAAGGTGGCACTATGCCTTTCGGGCGTTGGAATAGAAAGCTTAGAACAATATGCGCCTGAAGTAATAGAAAAAATACAGGAACTTGCCAAAACCGGCTGTGTAGAATTTCTTGCCGAACCCTATTCACACGGATTAGCATCGCTGGGAAATGAAGATAGCTTTAAAGCCGAAGTAAAGAGACAGAGCAAAAAGATAAAAGAATACTTTGGATATACACCGAAAGTGTTGCGCAACTCTTCTCTAATATATAGTGATGAGATTGGTAGAATGGCTGCAGATATGAAATTTAAGGGAATGATTACCGAAGGTGCTAAACATGCGTTGGGGTGGCGAAGCCCACACTATCTTTACGAATGCGCACTAGCTCCACAACTAAAACTAATTCTGCGCGATGTAACACTCAGCGACGATATTTCGCTCCGTTTCAACAATTCGGAATGGCAGGGATATCCACTATTTGCCGACAATTTTATAAACCAAATTGCCGACCAACCAGCTGAAGAACAAATTTATGGCTTGTTTATGAACCTTACAGCTTTAGGCATAGAACAGCCTTTGTATAGCAACATATTAGAGTTCTTTAAAGCCCTGCCCGAATGCGCTCGGCAACGTGGCATCACCTTCTCTACTCCTACAGAGATATGCGACCGTGTTAAAAGCGTAGACAAGTTTGATGTTCCCTATCCATTGAGCTGGAGAGACGAAGAGCGAGACATAAGCACATGGCTCGGAAATCCAATGCAACGCGAAGCATTCAACAAACTATACAGCATTGCCGACAGAGTACGCATTGCCAACGACCCTCGCATTAATCAAGATTGGGACTATCTGCAAGCAAGCGATAACTTCAGTGCAATGAGCACCAAACCTGTTCCAGTGGGCGTGGATCGTGGTATTTATAGCACACCATTCGATGCTTTTACTAACTATATGAACATTTTGGGCGACTTTATGAGCCGTGTAAATGCACTCTATCCAGCAGATATCGACAACGAAGAACTAAATGCTCTGCTAACAACAATACACAACCAGGAATCTGAATTGGAAACAAAAGACAAAGAAATTGTATTGCTGAAAGCAAAAGCAGAGAAGTTGGCAAACGAAAACGACAAACTGCGTGCTAAGTTAGACCAAACTACAGACAGCACGAAAACAACAAAGCCAAAGAAAAAGACTGCAACCACAAAGGCAAAATCAACAACCACAAAGAAGACTGCACCCAAGAAGGCGTAACACACCTCTTACAAAATATATGTAACAATACAAACGGAGAGTATATCCAACAAGCGATATACTCTCTTTTTTATGCGCCTACAGCATTCGGCGCATATTGTAAATCTGCCCGTAACCACTATATAAAGCCATTGTCGGCTACAATCGTAGAGCCTGCACACCTTACACCCACTCACAGCAAACTTGTGTGTTTATCCACTAACACCAGTCACTTCCCAACAAAACACTATAGATATTCTGCCAAAAGCTTATAAGCTATCCACAAAAAACTTATAAGCTATCCACAAAAAGCTTATAAGCTATTCATAAAAAGCTTATAAGCTATCAACAAAAAGCTTATAAGCTATCAATAAAAAGCTTATAAGCTATTCAATAAAAGCTTATAAGCTATTCAATAGAATCTTATAAGCTTCTACTAAAAAACTTATGAATAATTGGGAAGAAATGAATAGTGATACAAAAAAAAGTCTATTGCTTCGGTTGAAGAATAGACTATACTTACATCAGCAACAGATGCTGAATGGAAGAGTGATTAAGCCGTTAAGCCTTTGTTTACTATAATGCTTTTGTGGAGTTGTTATGCAGGAATCAAGAAGTTTATTACTTCCTTTTCCACAGTTACTTTGAATGGTCCAGCAGGTGTTTTCGGCATCAATCTGCCATCAATACCAACAAGTGTGCGCGGTTCAACATGCATCGTAACCTCTTGTGTGCGATAGGGGTGCACACTTTTATAATTTAAGAACCGCCCTCGTAAGAAGAGATAAATACCTTCAAAAAGCTGAGTAACCTCTGAATGATATACCACCGACACATCTAACAAGCCATTATACGGCACCGCATTAGGCGTTTGTCCATAGCCGAGAGCATTGCCAATACAAACAGTAGTAACCTTACGTTTTATCTCATCGGTATTAATCTTAAGATGCATATAGAAGTCCATACGCTGGAAAAACAATAGAATGAACGAAAAGATGAACGAAAGGCTACGCGAACCAAACAAATTACGAGTGCGACGACGTAGATTCATAATGGTAGCAATAAGTCCAATGTTAATGCAATTCAGGAAATAACGGTGGCAACCTTCGCCCTCTCGGTTTCTGTAACGAATGCAGCCAAGGTCTATTCTACGTACACGGCGAGCCTTCAGCCACTCTATGGTTTGTTCAATATTGTCTTCATCGAAGCCCCAAAAATGGGCAAAATCGTTCATAACACCATTAGGAATTACCCCCAACACAATACTTTCGCGCACCTCCCTCTTTTCTTGCATCAGGCAATTCACAGTATCGTTAAGTGCCGAGTCGCCACCAAAAATAACAATAGT
The DNA here is from genome assembly GCF_000220255.1 of Prevotella pallens ATCC 700821. Lineage (GTDB taxonomy): Bacteria > Bacteroidota > Bacteroidia > Bacteroidales > Bacteroidaceae > Prevotella > Prevotella pallens. The sequence goes on along the minus strand of NZ_GL982513.1, from coordinate 958,738 downwards.
GCGATATCCATTTCCTATCATCATACGAACTAGACGATCAACCCCAGCCGAACTTTCACTCTGAACCATATCAAAGTCAATATTATGTGCCTTTAAACAGGCTTCAACACGTTCCCAACGCTTTTGTGGACTACTCAAAACTCCACCTTTTGGACAATAAAGTATGCCCCATCTCTTCTCGTCTACCATATTATATAAATTCCTTTCTGCTTTCTAAACCTCTTTTAAAAGAGCCTGCACATACGCTATTTTTTCATTCAAAGGTGTTGCAGCATCAATCCAATGAATATTGAAACCACGCCGTTCCATTCCTCTGAACCATGTCATTTGTCGTTTAGCAAACTGATGTATAGCAATCTCCAAGTTGCGATACATCTCATCGTAACTTAATTTGCCAATAATATATTGTGTAACAAACTTGTATTCCAAACCATAATAGATAAGGTCATCGGCAGAAATACCCGAATTGAGTAACGCCCGCACCTCGTCTACCATACCTCCATCTAATCGTGCTTTCAAGCGTTTACTTATTTTGCGCCGACGCTCATCGCGACTAATATCTACCCCTATAATAATAGAATCTACAGCAGGCATTAAACGGTCAGGAGTTGGATGCTCAAGCTCAAAAGTCTCTATCTCAATAGCACGAATAGCACGATTATTAGTATCAACATCAGTACGATTGTGCATTGCCGAATGGTTTCTTTTCTTTAAATCAACAAGTATATTGGTAAGTTCATCGAGCGACTTTCCAACTAACGAAGCACGCAAAGCATCGTTCTGAGGCACAGGAGAAAGAGCATAACCCTTTAGCACAGCTTCTACATAAAGTCCAGTTCCACCACACAGAATAACAGGTTTGCCACGTGCAATAATATCTGTATAAGAAGCCAGAAAGTCTTGCTGATACTGAAAGAGATTATATTTTGTTCCAGGTTCCGCAATATCAATCAAATGATAAGGTATTTCTATACCGTCCACCTTGTAATCTGCAAGGTCTTTCCCCGTGCCAATATCCATACGCCTATATACTTGGCGACTATCGGCACTAATAATCTCAGCCTCCATTGAGGCAGCTAACGCAGTAGCAAAAGTTGTCTTTCCACTTGCAGTTGGACCTATTATCGTAAGCATTTTGTTCATTTACCGCACAAAAATAATAAAAAAAAGCCATTCGGCAAGACCCGAATGGCATTTTAATATTGTTTTCTTACGAAATCAGAGACTTAGCCATTAACTTTCGCCATGTGCTTAATCAACTCGATAACTTTGTGTGAGTAACCAATTTCGTTATCGTACCAAGATACAACCTTAACGAAAGTATCAGTCAAAGCAATACCAGCCTTTGCATCGAAGATAGATGTACGTGGGTCGCCAAGGAAGTCAGAAGAAACAACAGCATCTTCTGTGTAACCAAGAATACCCTTCAATTCGCCTTCAGAAGCTTCTTTCATAGCAGCACAAATTTCTTCGTACTTAGCAGGTTTAGCCAAGTTTACAGTGAGGTCTACTACAGAAACGTCCAATGTAGGAACACGCATTGACATACCAGTAAGTTTACCGTTGAGTTCAGGAATTACCTTACCCACAGCTTTTGCTGCACCTGTTGAAGAAGGAATGATGTTGCCAGAAGCAGCACGACCACCACGCCAGTCCTTCATAGAAGGTCCATCTACAGTCTTCTGTGTAGCTGTTGTAGAGTGAACAGTAGTCATCAAACCATCTTTGATACCAAACTTATTGTTCAAAACCTTAGCGATAGGAGCCAAGCAGTTTGTTGTACAAGATGCATTAGAAACAAACTGAGTACCCTTTACATACTTATCGTGGTTAACACCGCAAACAAACATTGGAGTGTCGTCCTTAGAAGGAGCTGACATTACAACGTACTTAGCACCAGCTTGTATATGAGCTTGAGACTTCTCCTTTGTTAAGAAGAGACCAGTAGACTCAACTACGTACTCTGCACCAATTTCGTCCCACTTCAAATCAGCAGGGTTGCGCTCTGCAGTTACACGGATAACGTTACCGTTTACTATAAGCTGAGATTTCTCAACATCAGCTTCGATAGTACCATTGAATATACCGTGCATTGTGTCATACTTCAACATATAAGCAAGATAATCCACTGGGCAGAGGTCGTTAATACCAACTACAACTACTTCTTTAGCGTTTGCCTCTTCAAGACTTGCGCGGAATACGAAACGACCGATACGGCCAAATCCGTTAATACCAATTTTAATCATTTGTCTTTATTTAAAGTGAATACTAAACTATAATACCTAAAATTAATTATTACCTAAAGTCTAATCTAGTGAAAAGTAACTTTTTACCTCTCGTATGCTGCAAAGTTACAAAAAAGTTCTTATATTTGCAACCGAAAAGAGTATTAAACATTATTAAATAAAAAAGTGTTTGCAGGATAACTTGACTTATATTAACAAAATAAGATTATTGCTTTTTCTTGCGGCATTACTAAAAAAATTAATTTATGGGTATCCTTAAAGAATTTAAAGAATTTGCCATGCGTGGTAACGTAATGGACATGGCAGTTGGTGTTATCATTGGTGGCGCATTTGGGAAAATTGTATCTTCATTGGTAGACGATGTTATTATGCCAGTTATCGGTGTATTAACAGGAGGAGTAGACTTCAGTAAATTGAGTCTAATGGTTGGAGATGCAGAAGTTAAATATGGTATGTTTATTCAGAATATTATAGACTTCCTTATTATTGCTATCTGTATTTTCTCAATGATAAAGGTAATGAATAGTATTTCTGCAAAGAAGAAAGAAGAACCAGCAGCCCCTGCAGAACCTTCGAATGAAGAAAAATTACTAAGTGAAATTCGCGACTTATTAAAGAATAAACAATAAGAAGAAGGCTTCAAAAGTTACTTATAGGTTGTTTATAATAACTTATATGGACTTCTGGAAGAAACAAATAGAAAGAACAAAGGCGCATCGTTTATGGTGCGCCTTTAGTATTTATATACTATTTAGTTAAACATTTTCCTTGAGATATTAGTATCTTACTATAACTTATTCCCACTCTATGGTTGCAGGTGGTTTAGAAGAGATGTCGTAACAAACACGGTTTACTCCTTTCACCTTATTAATTATCTCGTTCGAAACTTTTGCCATAAAATCGTAAGGAAGTTGCGCCCAGTCCGCAGACATAGCATCGGTACTGGTCACGGCACGCAAAGCTACAGGATGTTCGTAGGTGCGTTCATCGCCCATAACGCCAACACTACGAATTGTAGACAATAGAACGGTGCCTGCTTGCCATACTTTATCGTAGAGAACTTCGCCGTCTTCACAAATGTAATTGTGCATATTCTCGATGTAAATGTCATCAGCATCTTGCAGAATACGTACTTTCTCTCGAGTAATATCTCCAAGAATACGTACAGCCAAACCTGGTCCTGGAAATGGATGGCGCTTTATTAAACGCTCTGGCATACCTAACTCGTAGCCCACACGGCGCACTTCGTCTTTAAAAAGCCACTGTAGAGGTTCGCAAAGTTTCAAATTCATCTCCTTAGGAAGCCCTCCTACATTGTGATGGCTCTTAATAACCATACCCGTAATGCTTAAACTTTCAATACGATCGGGATAAATTGTACCTTGTGCCAACCACTTCGCATCGGTTATTTTTTTAGCTTCGGCATTGAATACTTCTACAAAATCGCGACCGATAATCTTGCGCTTTTGTTCAGGATCAGTAACCCCAGCTAAATCGCTAAAGAATTTTTCTGATGCATCAACACCAATAACGTTTAATCCTAAGCCTTCATAAGCTTCCATTACTTTTGCAAACTCATTCTTACGAAGCATACCATGATCTACAAAAATACAGGTAAGATTTTTTCCTATGGCTTGATTGAGCAAGGTTGCACATACCGATGAATCAACACCTCCAGACAGTCCGAGTATCACACGGTCGTTTCCCAGCTGTTCTTTCAATTCTTTTACGGTTGTTTCCACATACGAAGCGGGGCTCCATTCTTGCTTACTACCACAAATATCTACCACAAAATTCTTTAAAAGAAGAGTTCCTTGTGCTGTATGGAATACCTCTGGATGGAACTGAACTGCCCACAGAGGTTGCGTTGTCGAAGCATAAGCAGCAAATTTCACATCGCTCGTAGAAGCTATAATTTTGCAGTTTGAAGGAATGGCTGTAATGGTATCACCATGACTCATCCATACTTGAGAGTTACTATCGAAACCGCGAAACAGTGGATTTTCTGTGTCCACACTAGCTAAATTAGCACGTCCATACTCACGTGTACCCGTTTGTTCTACTTTACCCCCGTTTTTATGCGAAATGTATTGCGCACCGTAGCAAATGCCAAGTACAGGGACTTTCCCTACAAACTGGTTTAAATCTACTTGAAATGCTTCGGGATCGTGAACCGAATAGGGAGAACCAGAGAGTATAACGCCAATCACCGATGGATCGTTTTTGGGAAACTTGTTGTATGGAAGTATCTCACAAAATGTGTCTAATTCACGCAATCGTCTACCAATTAGCTGCGTTGTTTGTGAGCCGAAATCCAAAATGATGATCTTTTGCATATATTATTTATTGTTATTTCTTCTATTTTATTATAGTTGTTCTGTTTAATATCCTAATTGTTTTACGAAAGCATCAGCCTCTGCAAGTGTATCCAACTTACCAACATCCATAAGTTTAAGGTTGTTTTTCACCTTTCCAACGAAGTGTAAATCCTTTGCATACTGCAGATAAAAGTCCATTATGGGGAATTTCGCAGAACATTCGTTCATAGCTTCAAATACTTTGTTGCCTATAACATGTATTCCAGAGAAAGCAAAAAGTGTGTACCCATACTGTTCGTTGGTAACGTTGTTATTGTCGTAAGGTTGCGTAAAGGTGAGTTCATGCAAGGTTTCGTATGGCGATTTCACTTCGCCTGTATCTACATTTGTCCATCCTACTAAACGCATATCCTTATTAAAAATAAGATAACGTTTCGTTTTTCTTAAACTTACAAGTAGAACTGCATCAACCTTTTGCTCTATTTCTGCTTCACAAGCGTAATTGTATAACGCACGTAAGTCTACATTGCTAAGTATATCTACGTTATGAATGAGTACAGGTTCGCTAGTGTTGAAAAATGGTGCTGCATTTTTTATTCCACCACCTGTATCAAGCAACATTTCTGTTTCATCAGAAACACAAATATCTACACCGAAATCGTTCTGCTGTAAATATTCAATGATTTGATTGGCAAAGTGGTGTACGTTCACCACGATACGCTTACTACCTGCTGCTACCAGATTTTTAAGAACATATTCTATAAGCGGTTTGCCTCCAACTCTTACCAATGCTTTGGGTATTCTGTCGGTAAGAGGTTTCAGACGCGTGCCAAGTCCGGCGGCAAATATCATTGATTGCATTGTATTCTGCTTTTAATGCGTGCAAATTTACTAATTAAATCTCAGACAGCAAAGAAATAAACTTATAACCTTAATTATATATGTTAAGTGCCAAAGCAAGGAGAATAACCTTCTTAATTTGTTTTATCTTCTCGCTAAAGTTTGTTTTATGCCCTGTTCACGATGTATAATATGCACTTCTATACCATACTTTTTGTTTAAATGTTCTGCCAAATGTTGAGCACAATATACGGAACGGTGTTGTCCTCCCGTGCACCCGAACGAAAACATAAGGTTTGTGAAACCACGCTGCATATAGCGTTCTACATGGTGATCGGCGAGTTCGTAGACTGGACGAAGAAATTCTACGATTTCACCATCATCTTCTAAGAAACGAATAACAGCCTCATCAAGCCCCGTTATCTTCTTATAAGGTTCGTAACGACCGGGATTGTGAGTGCTACGACAATCGAACACATAACCGCCACCATTACCAGAAGTGTCTTCAGGAATGCCTTTCTTAAAAGAAAAACTAAATACTCGTACCACCAATGGACCTTTTCCATCGTATTTGGAGAACGAGGCGGGACCGTCTAATGGGTTTGCTGTGTACACATCTTGCTCGGCGATTTTATAACCATCGGTTCTATTCTTTGCAGTTTGTACTGTCTTGTTAAATTGTGGCAATTGTGTTAGTTCCCGCAGCAATGTAAACAGATATGGATAAGGAAACATTTTCTCACCCAAATCTAATACGTCGCTGAGGTTTTGAATGGCTGGTGGAATGGATTCTATGAAGTGTTGTTTTCGCTCAAAGTAGCCACGAAAACCATACGCACCCAACACTTGCAACAAACGGAATAGTACAAAGAGAGAAAGACGATTAACAAAATGGTGTTTTGATGGTACTTCAGTAAAATGTTTCAGACTGTTATAATAATCGAAAACCAATTCGCGACGTAACTTAAACGGATATTTTGCACTTGCTTGCCATAAAAATGAGGCAAGGTCATAATAGTATGGACCTTTACGACCGCCTTGAAAATCAATAAAGTGAGGATTTCCTTTACTATCGAGCATTACATTGCGTGCTTGGAAATCGCGATATTGAAAGGCTTCTATCTTCTCCGATGTAAGGTCTTTTGCAAACATTCGGAAGTTGGCTTGTAGCTTTAGTTCATGGAAATCTATTTCGGTTGCTTTCAGAAAGCAGTATTTAAAGTAGTTCAAATCGAAGAGAACGCTCTCTTCGTTAAACTCTGCTTGGGGGTAACAATAGCTATAATCTAACCCACGTGCCCCACGAAGCTGAAAGTTAGGTAGTTCTTTTATGGTTTTGCGTAACAGTTCTTGTTCGGCTAAATTATATCGTCCGCCTGCCTCTCTCCCACCTCGAATAGCATCGAAAAGAGATATTACACCCAGATCGGTCTGTAAATAGCACATTTCATCAACAGAAACAGCAAGCACATGGGGCACAGGCAACTGTCGTTTAGCAAAGTGTTTGGCAAGATAAATAAAGGCATGGTTCTCATCGCGACTCGTACCGATAACACCAATTACCGTTTTTCCTTCACTATCAGTAAGGCGATAGTATGCTCGATTACTGCCTGCACCTGCCAATTTTTCTACATTTGCAGGAGCGCTACCTGCCCATTTTCTGTATAGTTCTACGAGTTTCTCCATTACTCTGTTAATATTTATCTTTTAATTTGTGCCTTCTTCTTCGTTTTCTTTCTCTTCTTTTGTATCTCGTTCTATTTCTTTTAAAATTTCTTCTGCTTGTTTTTTACCTTGTTTTTTCAGTTCATATTCGCGTAAGAAACCGTCTATAAGTAACAAGATAACCATTATGCCAGAAGTTATCAAGATACTTTTTGTTATTATGTAAAGCCCCCCTATGATTCCAAAGAAGACTATAAACATTTTCCAATTAAGCTTTATCTTCATGCTACAAAGTTACTCAAAAGTTTTTAGATAACGAGAAATGAGGTCAGAATTATTAGCATTTGCTAAGGTTGAAATTTTATAGCACACCCCTATAAACCCAACCAGGACATAAAAAAAAGAAGGAGAAATAGAAGCAGAAATGTAGCTCCACTTAACAGTTTGGCTATCAATGCAATACAAAAGACATAGTTTTTATATTGTAAAAACCACCATTTTACACGCTAAAAACCATTGTTTTGCAACGTAAAAACCATACTTTTGCGTTGCAAAAGTGTTGTTGCATAATTATAATTCCATTTGTATAAGAATTTAAACAGGATATGAATATAGAGAATTCCTATATCTTTTATAACGATATCGTAACAATACAGCGTATCATTATTCGCCATTTAAAATAGACAAAGACACTTGTTTGCCGTTTCAAATAAATAGGAAAGAAAGTTCTTAGAGTTTGTTAAACTCTGCCAAAGTTGCAGAATTTAAAAAATAAATAGGTAAATTTGTCAGCAGAATGAATAATATTGAACTTCAACATATAAAGCAACGTTACAACGTTGTGGGCAATTGCGATGCACTAAACAGAGCTTTAGATATAGCATTGCAGGTTGCACCCACCGACTTGTCTGTACTTATAGTAGGCGAAAGCGGAGTGGGTAAAGAGATAATTCCTCGTATCATTCACGATAATTCGCCACGAAGACGAGAGAAATATTTTGCAATTAATTGTGGATCAATCCCAGAAGGAACCATTGATAGCGAACTTTTCGGACACGAAAAAGGTTCGTTTACAGGAGCTATTGGCGAAAGCGATGGATATTTTGGTATAGCAAACAAAGGAACTATCTTCCTCGATGAGGTAGGCGAACTCCCCTTAGCCACCCAAGCAAAGCTGTTACGCGTATTAGAAACTGGCGAATATATAAGAGTGGGAGGTCAAGATATACGTAAAACTGATGTACGTATAGTGGCAGCAACCAATGTAAATATGCGTAAAGCTGTTAGTGAAGGAAAATTTAGAGAGGATTTATTCTACCGATTAAACACAATTCCTATCCAGATGCCTCCACTCCGCGACCGTGGTGAAGATATTCTTTTGCTGTTCCGACTCTTTGCTATGCAAATGGCAGAAAAATACCATCTTCCAAAAATAACATTGTCTGAAGATGCAAAGAAGATACTATTGCACTATAAATGGCCGGGAAATGTACGACAATTGAAGAATATTACCGAACAGATGTCGGTGCTAAGTGAGCAACGTGAAATAACTGCAGAGATGCTAACCAACTTTATTCCACGCGATTCAGACACTACACAATTAGCAATTATAGGCAAAGATGGAGAGCATAACTACGAAAGTGAACGCGACATACTATATCAAATATTGTATGAATTACGTGGTAACGTAAGCGATTTGCGACGTGATTTAAACAATGTTAGAAAACAGTTAGAAGAAACACGTGCATTAAACGGAGCGCAAGGGTTTGAACCTTTACCCGAAGAACATCATAACACAATGCCTATCCCTCGCAAACATACATTATCAGAAACATCTCCTTCAAATGGTTTAGTAGAATTTGCAGATGCAGAAGAAATATCAGAACCCGAGATATTAAATCTGAGTGATGTGGGCAGACAAATGGTAGAGAAAGCTCTGGAACGCAATAATGGTAATAGGAAAAAGGCTGCACAAGAATTAGGAATAAGCGATAGAACACTCTATAGACGAATAAAACAATATGGTTTGGATAGTAAATAAGTTAAGAAAAATACACCTTATATATATAATAGTAGCATTGATGGGACTCACTGCTTGTTCTGTGAGCTATAAATTTAATGGAGCAAGCATCAATTATACTAAGGTGCATACTATCCAAATTGCCGATTTCCCTATTCGTTCAGCTTATGTTTGGGGACCAATGGGACCAATGTTCAATAATAAACTGAAAGATATGTATGCCAATCATACTCGTTTGGAACAGGTGAAACGTAATGGCGATTTAAAGATAGAAGGCGAAATAACACAATATCAACAACGCAATAAAAGCGTATCAAGCGAAGGTTATTCTGCACAAACAGAATTGTCTATAACCGTAAACGTACGTTTTGTAAATAACACAAACCATAACGAGGATTTTGAAAAGCAGTTTACAGCAACAGCAAGCTACGATACAACTAGAAGTTTAAATTCTGTACAAGAAGAATTGGTAGAGCAAATGATAAAGGATTTGACAGAACAAATATTCAATGCAACTGTTGCTAATTGGTAATAATACTGAAACAAACTCTGTAAAGCAAAAGAAAAATGGATATAGCGCATTATTTTAATTATCCAGAAGAACTGAATAAGGAAACATTATACGATCTTCGGAAGCTTATAGCTATCTATCCGTTCTACCAACCAGCTCGTATACTGCTTCTAAAAAACTTATTCTTGTTACACGATGCAACTTTCGATGAAGAGTTGCGACGTGCAGCTATCTACATTACAGACCGTAGAGTGCTTTTTAATCTTGTTGAGGCAGCACATTGTCAACTACATATCGAAAAAATACAAGAAAGTGTTCTACAACCTGCAAAAGGTCAGGAACAAACAGAAATATCTACCAATAGAACAGTATCACTTATTGATAATTTCCTCGAACAAATTCCCAATATTCCAGAAAAGGAAGGAAAAGAACACAGAAAGCCTACTCCTATTGATGCAACTGTAGACTATGTGGCTTTCTTAATGAACTCGAAAGAAGAAGAAAAGAAAGAAAATGAAACACCAGAATTACGAGGACAAAGCTTGATAGATAATTTTATTCACAACGAAGGCGGAAAAATTATCTTACAAGAAAACACAGAATACGAACCAGAAGACATAGACGAAACCGATGAGGAAATAGCTACAACAGAAGATAATGGCTATTTTACTGAGACTTTAGCACGTATATATATAAAACAAGGAAGATATTCTAAAGCCTTGGAAATAATTAATCGATTAAATTTGGTATATCCAAAAAAAAATCGTTACTTTGCAGACCAAATTAGATTTCTACAGAAATTAATAATAAACAATAATAATAAAATAACATAGAAATGTATACGCTTTTAGTAATACTCATCGTTATTGCAGCTATCTTGATGATTGGTGTAGTTCTAATTCAAGAATCTAAGGGCGGAGGGTTATCATCAAACTTCTCCTCTTCTAATGCCATTATGGGTGTTCGCAAAACTACCGACTTTGTTGAAAAACTCACTTGGGGTTGCGCTATCTTTATGGTTGTGCTCAGTGTAATATCAACTCGTATTGCACCACAAGCAACAACAGACCAAAGTGTAATCGAAAAAGCAACAAAAGACGACGGAGCAACAAACCCAAATAACCTACCTAATTTTGGCGCAAGTCAACAAAAACAAGCAGCTCCTGCAGCACAAGGACAGCCAACAAAAGCTCCTGCAGCTCCTGCAAAATAATGAATAATAATAAAAAGTGCGAATTTTATTTGCATAAAACAAATAAAGTTCGTAACTTTGCAATCGCTTTTTAAAGCAATAATATATGGTGGACGTAGTTCAGTTGGTTAGAGCGTCAGATTGTGGTTCTGAATGTCGTGGGTTCGAGTCCCACCTTCCACCCCATAAAAAACAAGCGGAAATCCAATAAATAAAAGGGTCTCCGCTTTTTTTGTGTTTCATAAATAACACTCAATCTCTATAAGTATTGCTTAAATACTACAAGTGAAGCCAGAATATTAACTAAATATTGATTGAAATATGGCTACGTTTAAGGCAATAATAAATATGATTACGAAACAATACAAAAAAAATAGAGGCGACTAAGCCCCTAAATAGATTGGCGAAGGAGTTGAACCTTGCAATATGCTGCCTTTTGGGAAGCCCCGCTACCGATGCGACCATCAACCTATTGCAAATGTAAAGAGAATATTCGATAAAAGCAAATTATAATCGTTAAAAGATATGGCAGGACCAGTGCGATATCTAATTAAAAATTTAGGCGTATAAATCAAAATCTACTAATATCTAAAACAAAACAGACTGATGCCTAAGAAGAATACAACAGATATCTGTAACACGAGTAAATATATCCAGCTAATTTTCCTAAACATTTGAGTTGTTCTATTAGATTGTTTAGTAAACAGTAATCACCCTCTATAATTTTCCCACATATCTCTCTATTGAATCATTATTCTTCCTATCTGTTTATACGAAATATACAAATCTATTTATGGTTACGCTTATAGTAAATAATAAGTCTCCTGTTTAAGTAACTCACAATAAAAGTATTTCTGTCTTATCACTCAATGATGGTTAAAAGATAATCTGTACATCACTGCCATGTTTTTTCTTTATCAAATCCACCACTTCCTCTATTGTATACTTCCGCTGGTTTTGAATAGTAAGGAAAACCATCTGAAACATTACGTCCAAATCTTCATTATATCCAGTTGGAATCTTAGGACTTTTTGCCATATTAGTAGAAAATAATTCGTTTTTGATTTGAGGAACATCTAATCCCAAATATTTGCGCACCTTTTGCAAATTAATCAGCTCCATAGGAATCATTCCTGAGGTCAAAAACTCTTCATTTTCCCATTTCTCACCACGCTGTAATCCTATACCTTTCAAATGATATTCACACAGTTCGTCCCAATAACTATTATCTATTTGTGAAAGATCTTCCCAATTATCAATAATTTTTTGATAGATACCATAACCAGTTTCATAGTTCATAACAAGTTCTTTCACCGGATTATACCCAAGCCATTTCTCCAATAGAAAATGAATCAATTGCGTACTCGCATACAGTTTTTGTTTCTTAAAATACTTATCCGACAAGTTTTGTTCGTTTGTCAATATAGATAAAAGAAAATCAAACAATTGGTCTATTAAGTCTTTCCGTTCTACATATAAAGCATACGCAAGAGGAAAGCTCATTTCCTCAATCCAATCGCCATTACTATGACCATTTGTTAAAAATACAGCTGTTCTTTCAAAATATTTCCAACAGTCTTCATCTCCTTGAAACAAAAGTTTCTTAGCCTTAATATGTGTACTATTTGGAATTCCAGATAAACACAATCGTACTGTTTTTATATTCTTACGCAAATCTTCCTTTTGGGTATAAAGATCGTACATATTCAAAAAAGTCTTTACACTCTCTTCCCTATCAATAGGCTCAGCATATTTATAATGCTTAACAGCCCTATCTATCCATTTTTTCATTATTCGAATTATAACATAACAGAATGTAACTCTATATTTATCCAAAGAAACTTGTTATTATACGTTGTTAAAGTGTACTGTTTCAAATGCAACTATTTATTTTTGTTCATCTGAAAACTATTCCACTATGCAGCACATACCTTAACTTCTGCTAAAAGTTCCCCAACTCAACAATTTTTTTATTGTTCTCAACTATCTATACCCATCAAGAATAACTCTTGTAAGTCTCCACTTATCACATTTCCATTTATTGTAAGTTCAAAGTTGCCTTCTTGGTTTTTAAATGAAGAAATATTATCTAACTTTCCAAATATTATAGATACCACATCTTGCATAACCAACCTTGTAAAAGCTTGCATTTGTTGTTTTTGTTCTTCGTTCAAACTATGATATAATTCCTTGCTCGCTTTCCAATTTTTATCTGTCCCTGCAATCGGATTAGGAAGCGTTTTAAAATAATACTCAAACGTTTCCTTAAAAACTTCATCTTTTACGTTACTTACAAATTCTTCTGCGGTCATATTCGTATTGCCGATTCTATATTTTATAATATTATGAGTGCAAATCTATTAAGTGCTGCGCTTGTTTTTTTAGATAATCTGGAATTTCCATCTTTAAAATACTTTTCAGCATTTCCATATAGCATTCTTTTTCTTTAGCATCAGAAGTTCCGTTTATTATTCTGTTCAACATCCACAACGTATAAAAAGTTGGTTTCCGATTAAGCGATTTAAATAATTCTTCTTCTAATCCTTTCTTATAATGTTTTTCTAACGTGTGTACTATTTGCCCAGGCATACCAAAATCGAAATCAGAATTTTTCTCAAGAATTCTGAAAAGTGGGTCCATAAGTATTGCTGTATCCCAACCTTCATTATTCAATTCAATTATGTCTTCACACAATGCGTCTAAATCACTTATGTTAGAATCATCAATCGTATCAATAATTTCTATCTCTTTTTTTATCTCATCTATTTTATCCATATATACTATTTTTGTATTCTTATTACCACGTTATAGTTCATTACCATACAAAAGTAAAGAAATTTAGATAATCGAACAAATAAAAAGCAGTTAAGAAGATAAAATTATGAAAACAAAATAAGGGCATATAAAAGTAAACTACTACATTTGTAGCGATAAACTTTGGTGTAACATAAATGTAACGCTATATGAATATAGAAGAGCAAGAAAAAGTTTTGAAGAATCTGTACTCCAGCGATATCTCTTCTCTCTTCAAACAGAAGAAAGAATTTGAATATTCTTATTGCATTTGGGGAACATCTTTTCTATTTGAAATATATCCTTTTGATATGGAGAGGAAAAACATAAAAAGAGGACGAAAATTAGCTAAAGAGCCAACAAAAAAGAGTGGTAAGTTTCAGCATTTTTTAGATGCCGAAAACAAAGTTGTTGCTATTTATGGCTATACAGACAATTACGATTTGCCCGCCCAATATATATTCTTTGAATACCATAGTTCGGAAACCATTGTTTATAGTTTCGATATTGTAGAGAAAATAGATTACATTCAGCACTCAATCCTTAAAAATGGAAAGACAATATCCATGCTGAATATGGACTGCAAAGGAAATTTTATAGCAGAAGAATATTTCTACAACGAAAATAATCGGATAATATCCATTGACAGACAACATAAAGATAAGTCGTTATTTAAGAATACAGATTTCTTCCCCAACAACCTGTATAAAAGTAAGTTTATCTTAGAATATGCAGACGGCAATTTGTCGCAAATAAAATGGAATGCCAATGCAGAAAAAGTGATGAAAGTAATATTTCCTCTTTAATAATGCAGGTATGTAGTAAAGCAACAAAAGGAAAAGAAATTGCAAAATAAGATGGAAAAAATGAATATTGATTGGCAACATTATCATGCACCGAACAAAGAGGCTATTAAAGAAATACCTTCTCAATTAGATTATTTATTTTCTGCCAATGACGCACCAGAAAATATTGAATATTTTCTTTATAACGAATTAGCTCCCAACATAAAACATCAATTTAAAATATATGATATTATAGAACCTGTAATTGAAGTTATAGAGTTCAACATTCTTCAAAATGGGAAACATCAATATAAAAATGAGATTTTAAACTTCTTAGGATATATATTTCAAGAGTTTATTCGAGACGAAAATTCTATTTTAATTCCTCCTATAGAATATCAGATTGCAGCACAAAAATTGTCTTCGCAATATTCTAACGAGTTTAAATTTTATAAGCGTTTTCAATCTTTCGTGAAAAGCGTATTTCCTGACAATATAGAAACGCAAACGCCAGAAGTTATTTTTTATAAATCAGCATTAAACAACAATCAAAAAACTTTTGAAACGTTGATTCATCTTGCTAACTTGCAAAATATTAAAGAGATACTTTTTGCATGTGGATTGATGAGTTTCAAAAATCCAAATTTAAAAATCCACGATTTAAATATTACCACCCAACAAGATGGCATTACCAATTTAGGCTTCTGCATAAATGGAATGGAATTTGACAAAGAACTTGCTATTACTTCTCTTTCTATGCCCAAACAACAATCATTTGTATGGGGAAATGGTTATGAATGTGTTTTAGCAACATCTGCTATGATGATTGATAGTTTACATAAAGATGCAAGATATCAGAAAAACACTATCAATGATATTATGAATGGATACGACACAATAAGAAAAATAAATATTGACGAAGATTTTAATTTTCCACCCCATAAGTTTATGTTAGAAGATTTGAGCAGCATCTTATTTCATGAATATCTTGGTAAAGGTATATTGATTGATAAAAAGATGCTTACTGAAACGCAATTATATTTTTATAATTTAATGACTGAAGAATTTCGCACTCACACTTATTCGCTCCTTTATGCAGGAATAATGCCCGAAGGGATGTCTATTGAGAGCGCAAACAATATAGACGATATTTACAATTGCTACAACTAAAAAATAAATGGAAGAGTTATTAGTTTTTTCGGACAACAAGACTGGCGAAAAAGTTGGTATGTATTATAACGCATGGCTGTTTATTATCAGGTGTATTTTGGTAAAATATGGACACAAAACAGAAGCCGAAGCAGATGAAATTCTAAAGAAACATTATTATAAAAAGCCAGCCGATTTTGATGATGTAATATGCATAAGTCATGAAACTGAATATCATTGGGCAATGTTGGGTGCTTATGGCGAACAATATTGGCTGAAAGGAATGAGTGCCGAAGTACCAATAGACTACAACGAATGGTATGATAACTGCATAAAAGACAACCATTTGCTTTCTCTTTTTGAATGGTTTTAATTCTCATAATAAGGACATAAAATCAGGCTATAATAGTCTTCCGAAATTTTATTATTATAAATTTTAATTTTATAATTACAAAATAAAAATTTATAATAATAAACTTGTGCGTTTTTAATTATAAATTTTCGGGTCATAATTATCTCTCCTTTACTTAAAGGCTAAATCGACTGTTGAAAAGATAGATGTTTGCTACATCGTTACATGAAAACGAACAAAGATACATCAGTTCAGAAACAACTTATGATAACAAAATAACGACTCGAGAAAGCATCTTTCCAAATTTTTACTACGTTCATTAAAAACTTTATTTTCTTTGGTTGTTAAACGCAAAATAACTATATTTGCAAGGTAGTTAAGAACTTGTAACTATAATATTTTTAAAGATGAAATTGCGAGAAATACATAGAGTTATCTCTAATCAAACAACAAAGAATACATATTCAGTAAAATACTACATACCATTCTTTGTCTTGTTTAACTTATTGTTTGTTTCTTCTGTTATAGCAAAAGATACAAGTTCGTGCAATACAATCCAGCAGTTTGCGCATAAAGATTCTTGTAAAACTGATTTCAAGGTTTTAGAGTTCATAGAATATGCTTGGAATAAAAAAGCATTTCCTAAGGAGACGCATACCGCTATTCCTCAAATAGAACATATACATCGACTATATATTATTCCTTTCTTTGAATCGCTCACCCAAAGTGATAGAAAATCGTTACATCTAAAAATCAATAACATAAAATATAATTATCAGCACACCTTTTTAAATGTTCCATACAAAAACGATAATGATAGCATTTGCAATACGCATTTTGTTATAGATAAACTTGAATTTCCGTCCGACCAACAAAATCTATTGAACTATCTAAAAAGAAAGATTGGTAACGAACCTATAAACGTAGACGTTGCATCGGAATCTCCCACTCTATGTTTTACTTTCTGGAGAAAAAATGCTTTAATAATCGCTTGGTACAATATTTTTGATGATAAAGAAATGATACTGAAAACAATTGATGCTTACTTAGGGATAAAATCTGAATAAGAAAAACGCTTGTAAAATAGAGAGCTATAGTTGTCAAACTAAAATTCAAACAAAAATAGTATAAGAAGCTATCAAAATAAATAACTATATTTGTAGCAATAAACTCTGTTTAAAAACGTATAGTAAATTGAAAAAGGCGAGAGAAACATATCTGCTTTAAATTAAAAATGGAACATTATGTGCTTAAGTACAGATGAAAAATATACAGAATTGATAGAAGCAATAAACTCTTTAGACTGTAAAGAGGATATTATAGAAGTTCAAAATAAAGAAAAAGATGATATCATAACTGCTATCATGGACAAATATGTTGTTGGAAATCCCAGAGTTTGGTGGTTAGCTTTCAAAAAGAACCCTAAATCTTTTTCTTACGAGGACGAATTTCAATATCAAAGAATTAATCAATTTTTTAATGATGACGAAGTTTGTTATCTTATAACAGAGTTAGAAACAATCCATGTATTTAAATTGTCAGTTAGAAATATTATCAAAATTTTAGGAGAATGTTCCTTCTTCGAATATTACATAACAGATTTGAAATTCCAAAATTTGTTATGTGAAACTGATCACGGCGATTTACTCTATTTGTAAAGTTACATAAATATACCATATTAGATATGAAAAAATCAATAGAAATAATTCCTTTAAAAGGAGTAAAAATGGATAATTTGGATATTGACTTAGGAAATGATATGAAATCTATTATCAACATCTTAGGTAAACCAAATATTCAAGAAGAAAATCAACTCTATTATGATAGATATGAATTCAGATTGGATTTTGATATTAACCAAAAACTAGAGTTTATAGAACTACAAGGACCAAATACCAAGTATATAAATCCTACAATATATGGCATCAATCCTTTTGAAATAGAAGCAGATGAATTAGTAAAGCTTTTAAAAGAAAAGAATGGAAGTAACATTGACGATACAGAAGCACAATATAGTTACTGCTTTTCTGATATTTCTGTTGGTATATGGCGACAGAATATTCCTGAAAATTTTTCTGAATATGAAATAAAAGATGCCACAGAAGAAGAAAAAAATATTTGGAAAACTGAACAAAATAAAGCAAAATTCTTTTGGACAATTGGCATTGGAAATGTTGGCTATTATGATATTTAAATAAACAAAAAAATATGGCAAGATATTTAGAACATTTTTAGCAGAAGTAAAGATAATAAGCAACTTATATCTGTTAAAGACTCTTCAGAAATATATTTGAATATTCCAAAACTAAATTGTTCTATTCAGTATACATAAACATATTTCTCATTAGATAATGTTATTTCATATATGTTGCCATATTTAAAAGTAATATTGATATCGTGCCATAATCACCTTATTTCGGTTAATTTGCCAAAAGTTTTTGTTGCTAAATCAAAAGAAATAGAAAAATCGTTATTACGTATAATTAAATGAAACAAGAATGTTGAGCCTTCGCAAATAACTCCTTCTACAAAACACAAATTAGAAATGCCATTTGTTATATTATTAAAGAGTAGTTTTTTAAAATCGTTAATCATTAATTTGTTTTCTGCATTTACGATATACACATTATTAAATGCCTTTGAATAAGGAGCTTCTACAACAGCAATAGCATTATAACTTTTAGAATAATCGGCTATTAATCTGTCTGTTATATTTTCTCTTTTATACGTTTTACCTTTGAAAGACCAAGTAATAGCTATTGGAGTTCTATCAAAAATATTTGAATGTTCTTTTAAAACATCTGAATAAAGATACTTGAAGTCTTTTATTTCTTCCATTTTATTTATTCCATAACTGTTCAATGTTATACAAAAGTAATGAAATCTAAGAAATGAACAAAATAAAAATCCATTTCACTATATATTATTCGTTATAATTTGCGACTACTTCTTCTATAATTTGGCGCTTATTCAAATATAATTTCGCAAAGGTTTAGCTTTGTCTGATCGTCGCTAATAAACATCTTGTTGCCCCATATATCCAATATACGGAAGGAAGTATAACCTCTTGGCATAACAACATCTATTAGTGTACAGTCTGAAAGACGTAACAGCTTAGGTTTTCCTTTCCATTCATCATTCTTGAATATAGGTGAAATAATCAAGTAATTCTGTTCTGCTGAAAACTTGCCCCTTACTCCATGCTTTCCTGGTAATTGATTTAAGTTATCTTTACCCCATAATTTTCTTTTAATCAATCCATCTTTGCTTATTTCTACATAAGAGTAATATCCCATCATACTTAATCCTGCTGGGTTTATTGTACTACTTTCCAGAAAGGCATACAACTTCTCATTTTGTTCATAGATTGAACCTATCAAAGGATAATTATAATTATAATCGGCTAAAGCAAAATTTCCATTTACCTTTTTTACAGCATCAAGATGTTGCTGACGAATTTCTTCTTTGTTATATATACACGAGCCATTATGAGTCCAACGGGCAGTTTTCTTATCAAAATCAACAGAAAGTATAGCAAAAGAATTGGTAGCTTCTAACATAGAATCAACCCTACATACTATTGGAAAAGTATCATTTATTCCTGTAACAGCCACTTTCATAGGTATTCCTCTGAGCGTCCACTCTTCAATTGAAATAGGTAACCATTCACTTTCCTGAGTTTGTAATAACCATAATGTATTACTAGCACCACAAAGCAGCAATATTCCTTTATCGCAGGATAAAAGTACAGGCATCTTCCAAATATCCTGTTGTTCTTTGGCTTCTGGAGTAGGGAAAAAGCGGACGTTTTTGCCCTTTATCCATAGTATTCCATCTTGTTTTTTCTCTGAATGATAAATAGAAAATACTATTTCGTTCTCACCACGCATCACCATTTCTTTACCACCGGTTGGACTATATTTAAAGGAAGTTCTAGATAACTGTATATCTTCAAACTCCCAACTGTCTATTACTTTTAGTTTTGCTTTCATATAAATTTATATTTTATTGTGCAGTTAAAGCCAAATATTATTTATTAGAAATATATTGGCTATTCGTTTTCTCATTTACTCTGTACATCTTACACAAAACAATCGTATGCATCTCCCATATTTTCAAAGTCTTCTTGTAACCAATAAAAATAATCGCCTTTGCTTTGATATAATTGTTCTAATAGTTCTGTAAATGAATTTGCAATAATTGGCTGTTCTCCTACAACTCCATGCCTATCCCAAAAGCTATCATAACATCTTCCTAAACGTTCTTTAAATAAATCTATTGTTATGAATTGTGGATTATCTTCTGCTATTATAAACCAATTATTACTAATATCATCAGGAACATCTTCGCCTATTATAATAGGGTTGGCTTTTTTAAAACCTTCTATTCCGACTATTTTCACAGAATAATTTGATTTTTCCCAAAACGTAATAGAAGTATAATTTTCAAAATAAAATCTCAAATCATCAGGTAATATAATACCTAGTTCAATATTTATAGGCTTTTCTCTTTTCACCAATTTACAGCCGTTTGTTTCTGAAATTGACTTAAGAATTCTTTGAAGTCTTTCCATAACGTTCTTTTTCATTACCATTGTGCAAATATACATTTTTATTGGTAACTAACAAAAACACTTACTTAATTTTTGGGGACTTACTTATGTATTTTCTTTTTATAACTACTGCTTGAAAAATTATAATTAGAAAATTAAAAAACATAATTACAATTTTAAAATTTATACCCGTTGGCGGAATTAATCAATAGATAAAATATCAGAAATATGAATGTAAAAAAAGTTGCACATGTCGCTAAAAATCAGTAACTTTATGATAATCAACAATACTGTT
>NZ_GL982513.1:933282-937509 GCF_000220255.1 Prevotella pallens ATCC 700821 | reverse complement strand
TAAATTTATAATTATATTTTTGGTGGAATATAATAAGAATTTTCTTCTCTGTAATCCCCTTCCTTTTTGAACAGACTCATTTTTCTTTGAAGTGTTGGTGATATCAATATTTATAACTATATTTGCAGCTGTACACTTTGGTTTAACAACATACAATTTAAAAGCTTTTTTGCTAATGAACCCCATTCGGAAGGGTTGAAAATAATCATAGATACTGAAAAATAAAAAGGTATTGAAGGAGAAGTTTGCATTAGAGGAAAATACGAAATAAGAACATACAATGAAATATGAAAGCATTGGTATCGCCTGAAAAAAGGGCTGAATGGAAAATAAATAGGCAAGAATTTATTTTAGAATTACAAGAAAAATATAATGTAATTGAACTGAATGAGATAACAGATATAAAAAGACATTATTGTTATGAATGGACTATAAAAGAAGATAATCATTTTATAGATGGTATGCTTGACAACACGCTGAATTGTGTGTGCATTGACACAGATTCTATAGACTTGTGTTGCTCTTTTGCCCTTTGGGTAAGAAGTTTTATGCCAGACAATGCAGATATTATGCTTTACGATGAGGATTTTATAAACCACATCTATTTTAAAAAAGATACAGACATTGGTAAGTTGATTGAGGTTTTCCAAAATAGTTAGCCACACTTTGCATATATTTTGAAGTTACTCCCGAACATAGTTTCATAACAAAAATGCTTAACATGCATTGAAAGAAAAGAATATTGTTGGTAATATGAGAATAGGCAAAGAAAAAATATTTGATTGATAACAACGATGATTAAAAATTAGTTTATGAAAGAGAATATTGAAACTTTAGAAGAACTTAAGGATAAATTGTGCAATTGGAAATGTTACGATGAAACAGAATTGCAAATACTGATATACGAGTTTGAGAAATTTCCAAGAAAAGAGTTTTCTTTAAACTACGCTCCCATTTTTACCAATAATATTTTAATTGAGAATATTGTAGAAATAGGTAAAGTGTTTCATACCAATCAAAAAATTAGCATAAACGTTATTTCAAGTTTGGGTTATATTGTGTGTCGTTATATGCCAAACCCTTCTTCTGAAATATTTAATTTGTTCGTGGAAGCCACAAAGGACAAGAAAGTTAATTACTATGTGTCGTTGAATATAAGTTCATTTCCTCAATTTAGCACATGGGAAGATAAATGGGAATATTTGCTATCAATGCCTTTAATTTCTCCTAAAAAGAAATCAATAGTAAACTTTCATAGAGAAGTAAAAAAGCTGCTTAGTTCTAACGAGCATATTCCTTCAGATATTCTAAAGAAAATTATAGAAACTCTAAAATCGCAAATCAGTTCTAATGAGTTAAGCGAATATAGCAGGGTTGATTATTTAAAAACCATTAGTTTATTAAAACAAAAAGAGGTGTAGAACTTCAGAAGAATAATTAATAAACATAGCTACATAAACAAGTTTAGGCTAAATGTTATAGATTCTATCTAAACTATACTCGTAAACTTGATGTTGTTAGCAAACAATTTGAATAAACATTTTGAGAAACGGAAAGAATAGATAGAAAACAACAAACTATTTTTATTGAAAGAAACAAAATGAATAAAGTTGAATTGTCTAAACAGCTACAGTCTATGGGAATTTCTCCCAATAAATATTCGTTAGAAGGCTCTGTAGCCACTTGGAATACTATTGTATTAGTAAAAAACTATAATATCTGGAAAGTATTATATATAGACGAACGTGGTAATCAAAACGAACTTGCATCTTTCAAAACAGAAAATGATGCATGCAAGTTTATTTATAATGAGTTTAAATGAAAAGAGAGGTAAACTTTTTTAGCCTAAATTTCTCACTAAAAAAGCTTATAATGAAAACATATTCTATACTTTTTAGGGAAATAATAGCTGCATTTACTTCGTACGCTTTAAATCTTCTATGCCAGTCCAAATAGCATTTTCGAAACGTGCCATTGAACTTGCTCTATAATGATTTACCCACGTATCTGAATTACTTTGAATGTTTATTTCAATTGTGCATAAAACATCGTCTTCGGTTGTATATTGTGGTAAATCTTTTATGAAATAAGCATCACTATTATTACCAGATGTCGTTATTGTATCGAGTGGAATATTTGCTAAACGAAAAAAATCTGTAGAACTAGCAAAGTCTAACTCACCCTTTTTACTAATTGAAGCTGATTCTTTTTGGTAAACTTCGTCTTTATTTTTACCATCAAGTGGTGGACCAGAAACAAATTGTCCTAATACAAAAGGCTGACAATAAGCAAGCGTAAATGTTTTAAATCCTGGGCAAATAATATCTAATTCATCGAAAAGTGCATTACCTTCTCCAAACTGTTCCATAGTTTGGCGTACAGTTTCGTCTAAAGTAGGAACATCGTTGTTTAATTCTTCTACCACTTGTGTATTGTTTGCTACTGTTTTCCATAGGTTTAGTCCAATTTCTTTTATCAGCTCGCGTTTATTGTTAATTATCAAGCTGCTCATATCTTTTGGAAAAGTAATAATTGGCTTTACATTTTGAAAAGCTTTAGTTACAGCTTCTATAATTTTACGTTCTTGTTCGGTTACTACTTTTGTTATGTTACAAGGCTTTGTAATATCAAGCTCCATAGTATAAGTATAGTTTGTAGCTTCTATTAACCGCAGAGAGAAAGCATTGTCGTAAACTTCTCCTGGTTTTGCCCTTTCAAAAATGTTATTCATATTGTCGGCTTGCAACAATTGGTAGCCATTTATAGTGTTATTTGTTTTTCCATCTGCTATATTTCTACAAATAACTTTATATGAATATTCATAATTTACGCATTGTCCTTTTTGAAAATATGGTTGATAAGTTTGTTGCGATTGCGCCATTACAATCACAAAAGCATATAAAATAAATATAAGCGTTATTAATCTTTTCATTTTAAAGACCTAAAAAACAATTGTGGTTTCTTTTATAGATACCCATTGTCTGGCTATTGTTGTTTATAGGGGACAAAAATAGCCAAAAGTTTTTTTATAACAAAATAAAGACTGCATTTTTACTTTTATTAAGTAGGCTTTCAAAATGGAACATTTATGTAATTTATTTTTTTAGTTTTGTCTTTCAATTAATAAAGAATAGCCAGTTATAAAAAGAAAAATCCTAAAATATTTCTTTATCCAACCAAAGTTGGTCAAGAAACATTTCAGAATTTACCTTATTTGTTTATTGTTGTTTTGTTATTTCATATCCTCGTAAAATTGAATTTTTAAATATACTAGGATATTAATAACATAAACATTCTTATTTTTATTGCTCTTCGAATGCTGTCATCAATGTTGATACTACAAATGCTGTTGTTGCTAATAATGCTGTTATCATAATCAATCCTTTCTTTTTTATGTTTAAACAATATACTGCTTCACAGTTTTTTATTTGCTATTATCCTAAATTATAGCACAAAGTTAATAAAAACCTATCTTTTACGACACAATTAAAACCATTTCCACTTATATACAACCTATTTTATAGCCATTTTATGATATAAATCAAAAAAAGAAGAATTTATTTCTACAAAATTTTATTTGCAATTAACCATTAACTTCATATAAAATACCGTTAGATTGCCGAACATATTGATTGTTTTACAATAAAACAGAACAGAATATAGAGGTTAGAGAGCTATTAAAATTATACAAGAAAACGAGAGATAGCATTATATATATTATAGTAATAACGAGAAATAATGATATTACGCCTGATAATCCAATTTGATATTTATTAAAATATACTATTCTATCACAATAACAAACTTATCATTGCTGTAAAATCACTACTTATTTTATCTCATAGCCTATAAACACAAATACAAAATATAAAATCGAATAAGTTTATATTTTTTTACAGCAAAAAAATCAATCTTACATTTAATGAGAAATTAAGTAGAATATTTTTTTTACAGTCTAAATATTCACTTATAGCAATTCGCTATGTTATATTTTTCTATCTTTATTAAGTTGAATAAAAAGAATTATTCCCTACAACGCCAAAAGCTTTAAACGAAATATTATAAGATTTATAAATATATATACAGAAAACATAAACAACACAAAGAAAGAAAAATGAAAATAAAAATGAATAAAAAGACACAAATTATTGCCCATATCCATTATAAATTTAATTATAATTAGAACTATAAATACATTTAATAGGAGTAAATAACCAGTAGAAAATA
>NZ_GL982513.1:904466-933232 GCF_000220255.1 Prevotella pallens ATCC 700821 | reverse complement strand
TGCAACAGAAATGGAAAATAAAAAACATAAAAAAGCCTTGATTGATATCACATCAATCAAGGTTCCAATACTAAAACTAAATTAACCACTAAAAAAACTGAGACAAAGGTAATGATTATATTTCATACTACCAAATATTTCTAATATTTTTTTTGTATATTTTTTTGTACAGAAATAAATAAACAAAATGCAGCAATTTTTCTATTAGTAGTTTAAATACTAATAAAAAAACGAATATTGTAAATTTCTACCACAAAAAGAATGTATGTTTATCCTGGTAATAGGATAAATATGTTATTTAAATAATGGTATTTTTATAACTCTTTACCCTAAAACAACATCTAAGGTCATCATTAATGCGAAACCAATTGCAAAACCAATTGTAGAAAGATTAGAATGTTCGCCTTCTGAAGCCTCAGGAATAAGTTCTTCTACAACCACATAAAACATTGCACCAGCAGCAAAACTTAATAAATATGGTAGAGCTGGCGTTATAGTACTAGCCAAAAGAATTACAAGAATTCCGCCAATTGGTTCAACAATACCACTAAGAGAGCCTATTATAAACGATTTTAAACGAGAATTTCCTGCTTCACGCATTGGCATAGAAATAATTGCCCCTTCAGGAATGTTTTGAATAGCAATACCAATTGCCATTGTCATTGCAGCTGCAGTAGAAATAGCACTCCCAATTTGTAAAGCTCCGGCTAAAACAACACCAACTGCCATACCTTCTGGCAAATTGTGAATAGTAACTGCAAAAGTTAACATTGCCGTACGACTCAATTTTGTATGTGGTCCTTCTGGTTTATCACTTCCAATATGAAGGTGTGGAGTTATATAATCGATAAGCAATAAGAAAGCTATTCCGATAAGAAAGCCAACCAAAGCTGGAATTATTCGTAAACGGCCCTGATCTGCCCACATATCCATAGATGGAATTATAAGCGACCATATAGAAGCTGCTACCATAACGCCTGAAGCAAAACCTAATAATGCTTTTTGCAAACGTGCAGGCATCTCGTTTCGCATAAAAAATACGAAAGCAGAACCTAACACTGTTCCCATTAGTGGTATTAATAAACCGAATATTGTTACTATCATTGTATTACCTTTCTTTATTTTTAATGCCTATTTTATAAGAAACTTATTCTTATTGTGTAGTGATATGCTTTTAAATCTTATAACCTCGGATATATTTATGGGGTAACTTCAGATTGCGTTTTCTTTCCTCGTAAGAATTCGTCCAGTATCCCAAAGCAAATTTTTAGCCCAATGGGCTGCAATAAGTGCTGAAATAATGGCAACAGCGGCATCAATCCACAAAATACCCCAAAGCATTGCACATACTATACCTATAACTATACCAGTTTTAGATAAGATATCGGATAGCAAATGCAAATAAACTGCATGGCTATTATAGTCGGCTATGCCTTTCTTATCGTACATTACACGTGCACAAATAATATTCGCTATTAATCCTATAACAGCAGCTATTATAGCAAAGTTATGATTTATGATATGTTCTGAATGTCCGCCCAAACGTTCAAATGCTTCTACAACAATAAATATAGCCGTTGCAAGTAAAAATATACCACTTGCGAAAGCAGATAGGTTTAATATCTTATTTGTATCGTAACTTTCCGACTGTTTATTTTGCAAACGACGCACTAAGATGTATGCTGCCCAATTTAATCCTAATATTAATTCATGAGACATTAGGTGAATTGCATCGGCTAAGAGTGCCATAGAATGCGAAACTATACCAACAGCAACTTCTATAGCCACTATAAATAATGTAAAAAGCACTACAAAACGTACACGTTTTTCTTGTTTGGTTGTCTCTATATATTCAGCTTCCAACTTATTTTTTCTTTTTAATGATTTCTTATTGTATTGTGCTTTATCCCTTCAAAGAAAATAGTTTGTAGAACGAAAATAACTTTTGCGCTTATTCGTTTCTTATAGCATTGAAATGTTTTAGTGCATTCCAAATACCATCTTCGTCTACTGATGTTGTAACATAATTTGCAACTGCCTTAACATCATCATTTGCATTCCCCATAGCAACACCAATTCCTGCAGCTTTTAATATTGAAAGGTCGTTTCCTCCATCACCGAAAGCAATACATTCGTTAATATCAAGTGCTAATTGCCTTGCTACTGTAATTAAAGCATTTCCTTTGTTAGCTCCTTTTACTGTTATATCGGTAAATGCAGGGTGCCAACGTGCCGAAACGCAATGTGGAATCTCTGGCATTATTACTTTTTCTTCGTCTTCTGTAAAGAAAGGTGTCATCTGCAATATTGGCTGTCCTTTTAAATTGGCTATAGTTTTATTTTCATCTACATTGTTTACGCCTAATTCGTTTACAAATACATCGGTAAAAACTTTTTTGTAATTATGTATTATCACCTCTTTCTTTCCACATACAGCAACACAATAATTGCGTTTTTCTGCATCTGCTAACATTGTTTGTACATCACTTTTTGGTATAGGAGAAAGCACAAACTCACGATTTCCCATAAAACAGTAGGCACCATTAAAAGTAATATATCCGTCTACTAAATGTTTTATATCGTTAATATTATTAATAAGCGCAACTGGTCGCCCTGTTGATATAAATATTTTTATACCATTTTGCTTTGCTTTTGTTAAAGCACTGATTGTTGATTGTGGAACTTTGTGGGTTTTAAACGATATAAGTGTACCGTCTATATCAAAAAAAGCAGCTTTTATTGTCATATCCTATCTTTTTACGAATGCAAAGGTACTAAAAGATTTTGTTATATAAGTGTGATAAAGAAAAATACCAAGAAATGGGGAGAGCAAGGAATAATAAACCTATTACTTTAAACTTATATTTATATGGTATATTCTATCATAATAAATAAAACCGCTAAAGGAAGAAGTTTATTAAGAATAAGTTATAATTATAATTCGCCAAAAATATAATTATAATTCACCGAAAATATAATTACTATTTTTTAATTTATAATTAAAACTGCAAGGACTTATAATTACGAAGTTGTAGTTTTGAATTTTGGCTCTTATTTTCTTTGCTGTTTTACTTATTTTATAGTCTTCTTTCTGGAGCTTATTGTCTTCTAAAATTTTCCCGTTTTGAAGAATAATATTTCAGAAGAAGTGAGCTTATCCTATTTTACAACTAAAAAATAAATCAATCGGTTATATTAACAACCTATCTTAAAACAAATTCTACTTTTATTCTACAAATATTGTGGTAAAACTTACTTCTTAAAAGCTAAACAGTTCAATCTCTTTTCAGAAGAACAACCCTATTGGGTATAAAAACTGTTGCCTCGTCTCCAATAGTTTCAAATACCCATAAACTTTTCCAATGTTTATCTTTCCAACAATGTTTTTTGAGTTTTCTGAATAAAGATTGTACTTTGCTTTTAAATTCAGGAAACTCATTACTTGCAAAATAAACCAAACGCCCTTCTACATATATATTTTCATCTCTATTTTTTGAAGGAGTGTACTCTAAAATAGGACTAATATACGTACTTACAAATCTGTCTTCATCTTCTATTATAAGCTCTTTCTCTTTATTTGATGTTAGCAATAGCCTTTTACCTACAAATGGTGTAAAACCAGATATATTTTCAATGGAACATTCAAGGGGCTCTTTATTATTTCCCCAATACTCCCTTATATAAAGAGAACCAAAACAATTTAAGAGTTCTTGTTTTATAATTTGCTCTCCCTTTTCATTTGCAAAGTAATTGAATTGTATTGAGCTCATAACTAACTATAACTGTTTTTTTAATTTTCTTCTTGTTCTTTTTAACTTTCTGCATTACTTAGGTACTATAAGGTTACACATTATTTTTATAACAGAAAACTATTCTTACATATCATCTAAAGTTTCCCTAATATTCATAATGGCTTCTTACCCTATTTATAATGCACAAAAGTTATATGTTTTTAAACTAAAGTACACAACTGCAAATGTAGTTATTTATGCAGATATTCTATGTTTTCATTTGCAATATTTCTTTTGTTCATTAAATTTTGTTTTATGGTTTATTCATTTTCTTAGTTACTTCTGTAGTCTTTACGGCTACAAAAAAGGGATTGTATTAAAATATTCAATACAACCCCTTATTTTTTTATTTATTGTTCCCAATAATATGGGAAGTTTCGTCTATTATTTCACTACAACTTTTTTGCCGTTAATGATATAAACACCTTTCTTAGTTGCAGCTTCAGCTGGAAGACGGCGACCTTGGAGGTCGTAAACAGTCTTTATTTCTGTTTCGTTGTTATTGATGCCGTTAATACCAGTTACAAAATCGTTATTAAACAAGATATTAAGTTTGTTTAAACCATCATGTCCAATAATATATGCACGGAAAGCATCAACTGTTGCAGCTGGTTTTAGCTCGAATGACTTAGCATCAGCAGAGAGAACATAACCATTTTCGCCTAAAGTTGTCTTACCAGAAGTACCTGCAAATATAAAGTTATTATTGTTTACAGCGCTGAAACGTGAAACGTTGTCAAGAACCTGAACATTATTTGCGCTAAAAGTGATATTCTTTCCTACAAGAGTTTGTGGAACAGCCATCAAATATGGAACATTGCAATTGAATGTTTCGTTAGCATAAACAAAATTCAAGTTGTCTGCATTAGAACCAGCAAACTGCATCAAATAGAAATCGTTAGCTTCACCATCTTTAACTTGCCATTTTAAATTCTTAGTTCCATCTGTTATAGCAGTTGGATTGAATGGAACATAAATAGCTTCGTAGTTTGTTTTTCCATCAGAAGCCTTGTCGAATTTACGTGTGTAAGAAATTTGGTCGGCAGTAAATGCAGAAGGACAATAGAAGTCGTTACCATCGGTAAGAACAACCTTCGCAGCTTTTCCATCTACAATCACATTTTGTGCTGGCAAACCTGTAGTAGATGCCTTATCAGAATCTACATAATATAGCACATTCGGATTATTATTTCCTTCAACAGCTGTGAAATTACCACCACGTAAGTCTACTGCAGCTACAGTTTCTGGAATTTTTATGGTAGCAGCTGGAGCATAACCTTGTCTAGAACCATCGCCATTATACATAACGATACCTTTCTTTACTGTTGTATACTTAAATGAACCAGACTTAATTGCTAATTTCTGACCATTCATGTATGTTACAACTAATACATGCTGACCAGGTACACATTCATCGAATGAGAAATTGATTGTAGTTGATTCACCTGGTTGAAGAGAAATGTCTTTAGATGTGCCAAAAGCTTGGTCAGCATTTACGCTAGAATTTACTCTTGCTATTGTAAGTTTGTCGCTGAATACGCCAGTTCCGTTATTTGTAATTTTAACGCTACCAGATATTCTACTATCGTAGATAGTTGAACCAGAAGCACCGTTCAAAGTATATGAATAAGCTAATTTTTCTGGTGCAGTAGATGCGCTCACAACATTAATTTTAGCAGTACCAAGTGCTTGATAATTGCGATAATCTTCGGTTACACAAAGAGAAATATTATGCTCGCCAACTTTATCTGCATAGAAGCCCATTGGTATTTCTATACTACTATTTGCAGGAATTGTAATAGGAGCTTGAGAATGAACTTGCTTTCCAGCTTTTCCTGCCGCATTTGTTGTTTCGTATACCAAATAAACTGTAGTATGAACTTCGTGATCGCCTACATTTTTCACAGTAACATTCACATTATTCATTTTGCCAACGACACCACTTGATGTTACATAGAAATTTGAAGCTCTCAACTTAGTGAAATCACCATAATTTTCATATCTTAGTTCAGTTGTTTTACCTGTAGCATCAACTGTTACTGTAGCATAAACATAGGGATCGTACAGCCATCTGCCATTAGTATCTTTTGGACGTTGAATAGGAGTTACTTTATATACACCTGCAGTATTTAGTCCTGTTACCTGAACAGTATTTCTTCTTAAATAACCAGATTCTACAGTCATTGTAGATAGCGCAGAAATTGGAGTAACATTTCCATTATCTTCTATTTTACCTAAACCAGTTTGAACAGCAACTGACTCATTATTAAAGTTAGATAATGTATATGAAACTGTATTTTGATATTTTGACACGCCAGTAATGTCTGGTTGTAACATTAAAGTAATAGGGTTACCTGATGTATTAGGAGAAAGATCCACAATTGCACTTTGTCCCATACCATAACCGTCAGAAGTTGAACTTGCTCCAATACCAGCAGTACTTTCTGGATTAAGAATAGCTACTTTAAAATATCCGTTAGATGAGCCACCCCAACCCCAGTTTACATGGAAATATCCTTTTCCATCATATCCATCGAGTACAAAACAGTGTCCACCTCCAGTAGATTGACCACAGAATATTACAGGACGTCCTTCTGCTATTTCATTATAAATTCTTGTTTCAAAGTCTGCTAAATTATAATCTTCGCGCATAATGCAAGAAGCATTGTAATTGAAATACTTATTTAGAGCTGGAGCAATAGTAAAGTTTGTAGTACCAGAGCCACCATTTATAGCTCTATCGTATTCCATTTTAACAGAACGACCAACATACGACATAAGTTCAGCAACAGCTTTTCTTTTTTCTGTTGATGTATTTGCACTATATGTTGCTTCTATATTGTCCCAATCTATTTTAGTTCCGGCAGCAACACCGTCTACAGAGATTGTTTTATATTTACTCTGACCCAATCTTGCAAGGTTTTCGTGAACATTACATTTATAAGGGCTCATTGTGCTCATTACTTCGCTTGGCCATTTATATTTAAACATTGCTTGCGCCATAGCTGTAGCAACACAACCTGTTACAAGTTTTTCGCCAGATGTGCTATATGGATCATCAGGACATAAATCGTTATAAGGAGAATCTTGGTTCCATAACGATCCTACTATTGGAGCAATTGGAGTTCTTGCTTCCATTTTACTAGGAGCTTTCGCAGCCTTTTTTACATTATATTTATCTAATAGGCTGATTTCTTTTGCCATTCCGTCCATAAAGCTTCGCATATTTTCAGACAAATTGTTTATGTCGAAGCTTGTTGTTGTACTATAACCTAGGATTTCAGAAGTACGATCATCGCCCGATACTATAACAAATCCTTTTCCATCTTGAGCATTAAATACATAATAAGGTGCTGTTGCATTAGCACTTTGTGCATTCATTCTCGGAGCATAGGCAGCATTTGTTCCTTTTAATTGCTTACCATACTGCTGTAAAAACCTTTTAGCAGTCTGGCTTGCTGTGCTTAACTTCACTGGTGCTGCCCACAAAACTGGTGTAAACAACAACAAAAGAAGCAGGCTCGTTAGAGTTTTTTTCATGTTTGTGTAATATTTAAATGAAACTTAGTATTAAAATCTGAGATTATATTTCTTCAGTGGTTGCAAATTTAAATAAATAATTGCAAACCGCAATACTTTAAATGCAGTTTTTTAAAAAAAACTTTCCATTTTGCTAAGAGAGTTATGAAAAATTATGCTCCTTTTTCATAATATTTCAACTCATTAACTCATTGTTTATTCGCTATACCTCTTTCGAAAGTATATTAGTAGTTCCTGAAAAATTAATTATGATTTTTAATTTTGTAATTATAAATCGCTTAGTTTCTTATTATATTTTTCTATTTTCTTATTATATTTTCATTCACAATTATAGAGTATTGATTATTAACAATTTACTACTCTATTTCTTATTTAATACCAAATTGGGATATTATACCTAATATCATTATATTTTGCTTATAATCTTAGCTACTATCTTTCTTCATTTTCTTGCCAGTTATCTTGATTGACTTTATAACTTTACGCAAACCGTTATGCCTTTACAATAGAGTTTACTGGTTTGCTTAACACTAAAACAAAATCTAACAAGAATTTAAAGGGCATTTTAGCTGAAAAGAGCCGTAAGACTTTGCGTTTTCAGTAATTTTAAGTATTTTTGCACTATGATATTCTATTTTTCAGGTACTGGGAATAGTCATTGGGCTGCAACATTGTTAGGAAAGCATCTCAACGAACGTATTGTTTCTATAAGTGAACTTACTGAAACTGATACTAAATTTGTTTTAGAAAAAGACGAGATTGTTGGTTTCGTTTTTCCTGTTCATGGTTGGAGAGTACCTCGCATTGTATCTGATTTTATGCAGACTCTTGAGTTTAAGGAGGGCGATTTTCAGAATAAAAATAGCCATTATACCTTTTGTTTGCTAACAGCTGGCGATTCTATTGGCCGTACTATGGAGCGTTTTGTAAGCGAACTAAAAGAGGTGAAAACTGAAACCACATTAGAATTAAATGCTGTTGAAGCGATAATAATGCCAGAATCGTATGTTGGATTGCCTGGTATGAATGTAGATAAACCTGAAAAGGAATTGGAGAAGATAAAATCTGCCGAAAAAGTTATTGACCGTTTCGCATCAATTGTCGATAGAAGAGATTTTAGCCAAAACAATCTTCCTTTAGGTTGGAAGAATTTGAAACGTGGTCCGATACCCGATTTCTTTTCAGGACCAGTAGGAAGTTTCTTTACTCGTTTTCTTATTACAGATAAACCTTTCAAAGTAGAAAGCAAAAAATGTATTCGTTGTGGAATATGTGCGAAAGTTTGTCCTGTAGAAGATATTGATGGTGGGAAAGGAAAGACACCAATATGGAAAAATAATAAAAAATGCTTAACTTGTTTTGCATGTTATCATCATTGTCCAAGCCACGCTATTGAATATGGTAACCGAACAAAACATAAAGGACAGTATTTTTTTGGAAGAAGAGAGATAAATGTATATGTGAAATGAAACAGAATATATTTTTCTATTAATAATATAACTGAAATAATAAGAACTAAGATATAAAAATGAAAAGACTATTATTCACTTTCTATTTGATTGTTATAACAATCACAATAAAAGCTGCTAAAGCTGACCCAACTCCATTTACTATAATTCAGCCCGATGGTACAAAACTTACGTTGGTTTTACATGGAGACGAACATTTTAGTTGGATTTCTACGCTCGATGGTGTATTGGTTACTAAGAAAAATAAAGGCTATTATGTAGCAAAGGTTACATCTAACGGAACTTTAGAAGCAACAAACTTATTGGCACACAACGAAGAAACTCGAACTTCGGCTGAAATAAAGATAGCCAAAACACAGAAAAAAGTTTTATTCTTTAAGAATGCAACTCAGAAAATAGCAACTATCCGGCGTGCAATTGGTATAGGTCAGGCTTCTATTCCTTATTTTCCACACGAAGGTAGTCCAAAAGTATTAACTATCTTGGTAGACTTCGAAGACAATCCATTTACAGTGAAAGACCCTAAAGCTAGTTTCGAGCAATATCTTAATGGCGAAGGTAAGCCTGTTTCCTTTGGAACGAAAGAAGAATTAAACTACGGTAGCGTTGGACAATATTTCAAAGACATGAGTAATGGGAAATTCACTCCAAAATTTGGGTTAGTTGGTCCGTACAGAATGCCAAAACCGTTAGCTTATTACGGCAAAGATGCAGGAGCATCGCACGATGTAAACATAATGGAATTAATAAAAGATGCCTGCGAAGCTGTAAACGGTAATATTGATTTTAAAGATTACGATAGCAATGGCGATAAAATTATAGACTTGGTTTATGTTATTTATGCTGGTTATGCGCAATCTATGGGTGGAAATAAATCTACAGATATTTGGCCTAAATCGTCGTTCTCGTATGGAGGAATTAATATTGACGGATATACAATTGGTCGCTACGGTGTTAGTAATGAATTGAATGCGAACAGGACTTCTCCAACAAAAGATGGAAAAGTTGTGAAAATGATTAATGGTATTGGTCTTTTCTGCCACGAATTTTCGCATACAATGGGCTTACCAGATTTCTATCCTCTTACTGCAGAAGCACAAATTGATAATCAAGGAATGGAATATTGGGATTTAATGGACGGTGGAGAATATACAAATAATGGCTATTCACCTACTCCTTATACTCCATGGGAAAAGGAAGTTATGGGCTGGACTTCATTAAAAACACTAAAAGATAGCACGATAAACGTTACATTACAACCCGACGATGCATGGAAAATAGAGAGCGATAATAGCGATGAATATCTTATTGTGCACAACATTCAGAAGAAAGGTTGGCACACTGGTATTGCCAAATTAGGGCATGGTATGCTTGTTTATCGTATAAACTATGGTAAAAATAAGGTGAATATGTACGACCGCGTGAACGATATTCCAGGAAAACCGGGTATGACTATTGTTCCTGCCGATGGTATATTATATTCTAGTTATACAGCAATTACAGACGAAGAACACAAAAGATATAAAGAAAGCCATGCTAGCGACCCTTTTCCTGGTACACATAATGTTACAGAATTAATGGAAGTACAACTAAATTTAAGTACGTTAAAGAAACCTCTATATAATATAAAGGAAGATACAAACGAACAAACCATTACTTTCGACTATCTTAAGAAGCCAAATCCTACAGGTATTAGCACAGTTTCTAAAAATGACAATCCTACTTATGAGAGAATTTATACGCTCGATGGGCGATATATGGGTACAAATGAAACTGAATTGCCAAAGGGAATATATATAAAAGGTGGAAAAAAATTGATGAAGTAAATAGAATTATACACATAAAGCACCTGAGTTTTTTAATAAAACAAACAATAACAAATCAACGTATTAATAATAAAAAAACGAACTTAATTATGAACAAAATTTTACGTAATGTATGTGTTACAGCATTGGCTATGATTGGTATGATAGCTAATGCACAAACTGTGGTAACATTCGTTCCAAACGAAACAAAAGGAGAATCTAGTGCAAATGATTCACCAGACAAAATGACAAAAGATGGAATTACTATTGGTTCTACAGATGCTGCTTTCAATGCAAATGGCAACAAACACTATCGTTTCTACCAAAATTCTACAACAACCATTACATCAACTGCAGGAAATATCACAAAAATAGAATTCACCTGCGATATTGATAAAAAGGGGAAATACGGAAGTAATGGCTTTGATGGCACAGAAGGTTACACCTTTACAGAAGATAAAAAAGAAGGAACATGGGTTGGTAATGCAACTTCTGTTCAATTTGCTGCGAAATATCAGGTTAGAGCAAGTAAAATTGTTATAACTATTGGTGGAAGTTCTAATCCCGTAACTGTTAGTGCTCCTACAATAGATGGTACAACTCCTTTTATAAACAAAACAACCGTTACTATAAATGCGGCTGAAGGTGCTAAAATTTACTATACAACAGATAACAGTGTTCCTACAACTACATCTAATTTATATAGTGCTCCATTTGAACTTACAGCTACTACAACTGTAAAAGCTATTGCTGTAAAAGATGGTAAAGAAAGTTCTGTTGCAGAAAAAACTTTTACGAAAGAAGAACTTGCTGTTGCTAACTCTATTGCCGAATTTAAAGCTCTTGGAAAAGATCAATATGGCATATTAAAACTCAATGCTGCAAAGGTTCTTTACACATGGACTTCTAATAACGGTAACACAAGTGTATATGTTCGCGACAATTCTGGTGCTATTCTTCTATACAAACACTCTTTAGGTTTGAAAACTAACGAAGATCTTAACGGAGAAATTGCTGGTCAGTACAAAGAATATAATGCTATTCCTGAATTGATTGAAATAGATGGTGTAACAAATATTAATAAGCTTAACCACGTAGATGGCGCTGCTGCAGAACCAAAAGTTATAACACCTGCAACTGCTTCAGAAAAATTGTGCGACTTAGTGAAATTAGAAAAAGTGAAGATTACAACAGAAGATTCTAAAAAATATTATGTTGTAGAGGGCGAAAAGAAAGTTCAACTTTACAACGGTTTCCATCTTTCAGACTTCGATAATATGGCAGGATTTGCAAATTCTGACGATTATGATGTTGTAGGTATTGTTGCTTCTGTTTACAAAGGTACACCTTCTATAAATATTATAAGCATTAAGAAGAATGTTCCAGATGCTATAGAAAACATAGAAGTGGCTAAAAACGAGAATGCACCAATATACAATCTCGCTGGTCAGCGTGTAGATAAAAACTATAAAGGTGTAGTAATTCAGAATGGAAAGAAGTTCATTAACAAATAATGGATATTAAATTACGATAGATTACACCCTATAACATTAGAGGTACTTCCCATAAAAAGAAGTACCTCTTTCCATAAATACTAAGCATTATTACCCTACTCTCTTAAAAACAAAAGGCTATAAAACAAAAGACACATACCATTTTAAGAAAACGTATTTGTGTTTGCTGTAAACTAAAAAAGAATGGTAGAAACATTATAATTAAAAACAATTACGATATGAGACAGGAATTTGTTTATTTAACAGAACTTGGAAGAATGCCCAATGAATCGCTCTCAGACGATGAGTCTATTGACAAGTTAATTAATCTCTACGATGAGCTTCTTGAGAATATCACATTGCCTCTTTCGTACGAAGAAGCGTTGGTTTTAGTTCGTATATTCCCCGAATCAGCATTTTACGACCTTCAATGGGCGCTTTTACGATTGGTAGAATCAATGGTTAAATATGAAAACGAGGTTAATTATCTTCACTTAATTAGGCAATGTCCAAGCGAAGAATGGAGAAATGCTATGATGGATAGATATAAGAACTGGAAGAAAACAAACAGTAAAGAGAAATGAAAAACTAAAGAGAAGAGGAATATTTCTCAACCTTCAAACAAATGAGAAAAATGTTTTAGAAAAAAGCAATTACATTTTATCAAAAAAATAATTATGAATTAAAAAAATATAATTATAAATTCTGATTTTATAATTATATTTTTTGGCAAAAGCACTTTATACTTTCATTGTATCCAAATATTACATTGCTATTTTGTTTCCTACTTTAACAATGGAATATTTAGCAGTCGCAATATTTGTATGCAACTACTTAAAAATAGTTTATATTAGCATTATTGTCTAATTAGGTTTCTTCCTGCATCAATACGCAAGAATATAAATAAAAGCAGTGTGAATCCCCATAAAGAAGAGCCTCCATAACTAAAAAATGGTAGCGGAATACCAATAACAGGAGTCAAACCGAGCACCATTCCAACATTAATAAACACATGGAAAAGGAAGATTCCTGCCACACAATAACCATAAACTCGTCCAAATTTAAAAGGTTGCCGCTCTGCCACATACATTAATCGAAGAATTAAAGCCAAAAATAACAACAAAACTGCGGCAGAACCGAGGAAGCCTTCTTCTTCGCCTACGGTACAAAATATAAAATCGGTGTCTTGCTCTGGCACAAAATTTAGCTTAGTTTGTGTACCATTTAAGAACCCTTTTCCTTGCAATCCGCCCGAACCAATAGCAATTTCGCTTTGATGCACATTATAACCAGCTCCTGCAAGGTCTTCGTCTAATCCTAATAATACATTAATTCGCACACGTTGGTGTGGTTGCATTACATCGTTTAACACATAGCTTGCAGAATAAAAGAACGCAATAGACCCAACAGCAAATAAAGCAATAAAAAAGTAATGACTAATGCGTGTACTCAGTGCGTTATAAACCAAATAACCAATTAAAGCAGCAGAAATTACAAGTTGTACCCAAACTATATCGAACGGTATAACAAATTCGGAGAATAAAAAACATAGCAAAGTAATACCAAAAGAGAATAACAACATTTTTTGTACCTTCGCCTTATCGTATAAATACGTCCAAACCATACCAGCACTAAATAGCTGAACAAGCAACAAAACACAAAATTTTCCTACAGATGTTGGCGTATCCCACAACATAACATCATCGTATTTCACACCTACAACGAAATAAACAATCATTGCAACGCCAGTAAAAAGAAACGAACCAGGCATTCCTTCTCTATAAAACATTAAGAAAAACGATAGATAAACAAGTGCCGAACCAGTTTCACGTTGCCCTACAATACACAACATTGGTAGGATAATTATACCTGCAGCTGCTGCCAAATGTTTCCAATTAGAGATAGTAAAACCGTATGCCGACATAAATTTTGCTATTGCTAAAGCAGTTGCAAATTTAGCAAATTCGGCAGGTTGTAACCGTAATGGCCCTAAAACAATCCAAGAACGTGAGCCTTTTATGGAATGTGGATTAAAAATTGTAAGAAATAACAGTAGTAACAACAACGCATAAATAACATAAGCAAATGTATCGTAAATGCGGTCGTCCATCATTAACAAAACAAATCCAAGACAAATAGAAGTTCCTATCCAAACAATTTGCATACCAGAACGCGATGATAACGACAATATATCTGTATCGCCGTATGTATAACTAGCACCACAGACACTTATCCAACCAAAAGAAAGTAATGCTAAATAAATACCTATCGTCCACCAATCTAATGAACGAAGAACTCCTGATTGTTTGTTCGATTTATAATTACCTGCCACAATTCTTGTATCTTTATAGTTTTCTAAAACCGTTATTTTTTATCATCGGTTCTACGATTTTCCTTATCTTTCTTCTTTACACTGTTCGTTTGGTCTCTATCCTTATCCTTGTTCTTATCTTCTTTTTCTGTTTTTATTCTTATCTCCTCATCGTCCTTTATTATAGGGTCGTTCAACATTTGCTGCTTTTTCTCTTTCTCTTTAGCATCACGTTCTGCCTTTAACTGGTTTGCGCGTTGCTTTGCTTCAATGTTTTGACGTTCACGAACAAGACGCAAAGAATCTTTAATATGGGTTACACGTTTTATAGAATCTAATCGCAACGAATCAGAAAGAGTCATCTTCCGCTTAAAAGAATAACTTATATGTCTATTCTGTATTGATACTGCTTGAGCTTCATCATGGGGTGTTAATTTTCCATTTATATATTGTTCCATCATTAAAGAACCAATAGGAACACCATAAACAGCACCAAAACCACCGTTTTCTACATAAACAGCAATGGCAATTTTAGGCGATTCTACAGGAGCAAATCCCATAAAAACAGAGTGGTCTTTACCACGATTTTGCGCAGTTCCAGTTTTTCCTGCCAATGTATATCCAGGATGTACTGCATGAGCACAAGTTCCACCATGTGCAGAAGAAACCATTCCAGCCACAACCTCGTTAAAAGCTTGTGGTGTTCCCATTACTTTATGACGCTTTAAATATTTTTGTTTTAATTGTACTCCTTGAATTTTACGAACTACATGGGGTGCATAATAATAACCACGATTAGCTATAATAGCACCAAGATTGGCTATTTGTAAGGGAGTTAAATTAATTTCTCCTTGACCGATTGAAATTGAAATAACGGACAATGGATTCCATCTTCCAAAAGCATTATCATAAAACTCTGCATTTGGAATAAGACCACGTTTTTCTCCAGGCAAATCAATTCCTAACTTATAACCAAAGCCCATTGATACCATATAATCGCGCCATCTATCCATTGCGTCATCAAGTGTTTTATACTTTTTTCGGTTAGAAAGCATATAATATAATCCCCAACAAAAATAAGCATTACAAGAAGTACTTAACGCTGGAACTATTGATATAGGAGAAGCATGGGCATGACAACCTACATGAAGACCATGAAAAGAGAAGCCATGATGGCATGGAAAGCGAGTAGAATCGTTTACAATTCCTTCGCTGAAATAAGTAATTGCTTGACTTGTTTTAAAAGTAGAACCAGGAGGATATTGTCCCATTATAGCTCTATTAAGTAAAGGTTTAGAAGGATCGAGTGTCATTCGTTGTTGATTTTTTCCTCGCATTTTCCCTATCATTTCACGAGGATCGAAAGTAGGAGAAGAAACCATTGCTAATATTTGCCCCGTCTTTGGCTCGATAGCAACAACTGCTCCTAATTTTCCTTCCATTAAACGCTCGCCAAGAGCTTGTAAATCGGCATCAATTCCTAATTGTAAATCACTTCCAGGTCGTGGTTTTTGGTCGTATTGTCCATTTTTATATCTCCCTTTAATACGTCCATGAGCATCGCGAAGAAGTATTTGTACCCCTTTTTGTCCACGTAATTCTTTCTCGTATTCACGCTCAATACCCATTTTACCAATATAATCACCTGGCTGATAATAATCGTCATTTTCAATATCGCTTTGACTTACTTCGGCAACATCGCCTAAAATATGCCCAGCAATAGTTCCACTATATTCACGAATGCTTCGTTTTTGTATATAGAAACCAGGAAAACGATAAAGTTTCTCTTGGAAAGAACTAAACTCTTTATCGCTTAATTGACTCATAAAAAGTTGTTGGGTGAAACGAGAATAACCAGGATTCTTTGTTCTATCTTTTATATCATTCATACGCTGAACAAAGAATTCCTTCGTAATATTCAAAGCTCTACAAAATTCTAAGGTATCAAGATGACCTTTTTCCTCATTCATAACCACCATTATATCGTATGCAGGTTGATTATAGACGAGTAGTTTCCCTTTTCTATCTGTAATAATACCACGAGAAGGGAACTCTATCTTTTTTAAGAATGCATTTGAATCGGCACGTTTACGATAATCATCACTTGCTATTTGGAGTGCAAATAATCGCACCAAATAAACAGTGATGATAGCAATAGCAACTCCACTAAGAATAAAACGGCGTTTCTCTAAATCATAGTTAATCATGCTCTACTCCTTACATGTTCGATTACTAAAATAAAAAACAATGTTAGAATGGTACTCCCTATAACACACTGTAACCAAACTAAGAAATTAAAGAAACTAAACATATCTAAAGTAAAGAATACGAGACAATAGATGAATGTTAATATCAAACTATACCATACATATCGCCCAAAACCAAGTATGGTTATACCAGGTAGCAAGTCGTCTGCATTATCATGCGATACGAATGCACGCAATATATATGGTTGTAATGCTGCTATTAAAGTTAAGGAACTAGAAGAAACTCCAGGAGTATTGGAAAAGGTATCTATAAGTAATCCCATTATAAATCCCCACAGAATTATTATCCATTGAGGACAGTTCCTTCTAAACAACAGAACAAAGTATATATAAGGTAAGGGAGTTGCAAAACCAAACAAATGAATATAGTTTAGCACAAATACTTGTACAAGTACTAATATAAGAAACCAACCTAATGTTCTGAAAAAATCTATATTCATTTCTTAGTCGTATACTATATATTTTATGGTCTATTTAATAACATTCTTTCCTTGTATTAAACACGCAATAGCTCACCGTGTTCAATTAGTCTCAGAATAATCAGTATCTAAATGTTTTATTGAATCGGTTGCAGCATTCATTACTTTTTTCTTTTCTCTCACAGCTGCATCGTCAATAACACATACATCACGCAAATTACCAAAATCAGTTGATAATTGAACAGCTAAACGGAACGAAAGTCCATCTTCTGAATTATAAACGTGTTTTATCTTACCAACTAAAATTCCTGCAGGGAAGATTGCTGAATACCCACTCGTAATTATTCTATCGCCTAATTTAAATTTTGCATGACGTGGAATATCGTCTAAATAAGCAATATCTTTAGCACCGCCAGTCCATCTTAAATAACCAAAATAATTCCTGCCTTCTATAGAACAACTAATGTTCGATTTTGAATTTAAGATTGGTAATACTATAGAATAATGTGTTCCAACTAAATACACCACACCAACAACACCATTTCCACAAGCTACGCCCATATCTTTTCGAACTCCATCCCACGAACCTTTATCTATTGTTATAAAGTTTTCGTCTTTATCAAGAGAGTTGGAAACAACCTTTGCGGCTACTAACTTAAAATTAGAAAGAAATCTATATTGTCCTTTTTGTGCAAACTTCGGATCACGAGTCTTCTCATAAAGCTTATCAGAAAGTTCTTTTATTTGATGTTCTAAAAGTATATTTCTTTCTGTTAATTCTTTATTAGCTTTACCCATCGAAAGATACGATGTTATTGAAGAACTCAGTTCATAGACTTTCCCTGCCATAATATTAGCAGACGTAAACCATACGCTTCCTTGATAATTATTGAAGCGAAATAAAAGTACCAAACTGGTTATTTCCAACAAAACAAAAAGAAACCAATGTTTATATTTGGCAAGAAATTCAGTGAGGTTATTCATTCTTTTATTTTATCAACAAATGAAACTAACCATTGAAGAGATTTTTTCTAATACATCTCTTCAATAGTAGTTTTATCTATCTCAATTATCGCATTAAAAAAGAGAAACGGTCTACATTATTCAATGCAATACCAGCTCCTTTAGCTACGCTGTGTAATGGATCTTCAGCTACATGGAATGGAATATTTATTTTATCAGCCAAACGCTTATCTATTCCACGTAACAAAGCTCCTCCACCACTTAAATAAATACCATTTTTTACTATATCGGCATATAATTCTGGTGGTGTATTTTCCATAGCTGAAAGAACAGCATTCTCTATTTTTGCCACCGTTTTATCTAAACAGTGTGCTATTTCCTGATAACAAACAGGAACTTCCATTGGTAATGCTGTTATTCTGTTTGGTCCATGTACAATATAATCTTCTGGAGCTTCATCACCTAAGTCTGTTAATGCTGAACCAACATGCACTTTAATTCGTTCTGCCATACGTTCGCTAACACGAACATTGTGCTGGCGACTCATATATTCCTGAATATCGGCTGTTAAATCATCGCCTGCAACACGAATAGAATTATTACAAACAATACCGCCTAATGAGATTACAGCAATTT
The DNA here is from genome assembly GCF_000220255.1 of Prevotella pallens ATCC 700821. Classification (GTDB taxonomy): domain Bacteria; phylum Bacteroidota; class Bacteroidia; order Bacteroidales; family Bacteroidaceae; genus Prevotella; species Prevotella pallens. The sequence continues at coordinate 914,538 of NZ_GL982513.1, read as the reverse complement.
CTGTACTTCCACCACCTATATCTACTATCATATTTCCTTCTGGTGCTTCTACATCAAGCCCCATTCCAAGAGCAGCTGCCATTGGTTCAAAAATAAGATAAACATCACGACCACCAGCGTGTTCCGCAGAATCGCGAACCGCACGCAATTCAACTTCAGTAGATCCTGAAGGAACTCCGATAACCATACGCAAAGATGGCGAAAACAAATGATTACCACTATGCACCATTTTAATAAGTCCCCTCATCATTTGCTCACATGCTGTAAAATTAGCAATAACACCATCGCGAAGTGGACGAATTGTGTGAATATTAGGGTGTTCTTTTTCGTACATCATTTTAGCATCATTACCGACGGCAATCATTTTATCTGTACGACGATCAAGTGCAACTACAGAAGGTTCATCAACAACTATCTTATCATCACTGATAATTATAGTATTTGCAGTTCCCAGGTCCATTGCTATTTCCTGGATAAATGAAAAAAATCCCATTCTAAAATATTTGATATATGTGTGATAATTGGGCAAACCCTATTATCGTTTATTATTCTATAACTATATAAACTCTATTTGTAAGAACTAACGGAATTGCAAAAGGATATATCTATCACTTTGCAAACCAATTATGTATTGCTTTATCGTATTGATTACTTATACCAAAAGCACGTTCTGCAAACATTCTTCTATCTTCAAGACCAGTTTTAGCGCCTTGTTTATTTAATAGTTGCAACAAAACTGGATACTCTGCTTTGCTCGGAACAATAACAACATCGTTAAAATTCTTAGCACCTGCTCGAATTAAAGAAATTCCACCAATATCTATCTTTTCTATAATATCAGCCTCATTAGCACCACTTGCGACTGTTTGTTCAAATGGATACAAATCAACAATTACTAAATCAATCTCTGGAATCTCATATTTAACCATTTCTTTCTTATCATTCTCCAAATCGCGACGTGCTAAGATTCCTCCAAAAACTTTGGGATGTAATGTTTTTACACGTCCACCTAAAATAGATGGATAAGTTGTTAAATCTTCTACTTTCTGACACTCGTAACCTAAAGATTCTATAAATTGTTGTGTACCACCTGTACTAAGAAACTTCACTCCTTCTTCGTTCAGCTTCTTTAAAATATCTTCCAAACCATCTTTGTGGAATACGGAGATTAATGCAGTCTTAATTTCTTTTGTACCAACCATAGTTGTCTACTATTTCTATTCGTTTTGCAAAGATACAAAATAGAATAGGAAGTAAATAATAATTTTAGAAAAAAAACCTTAATTCAACTAGATTATTAGCTAACATCAATTTTATAGATAGAGAATGCAATCTTTATAATCTGAGAATTATATTTATAGATAAATTTTATAATATAATTCGCAACATTAAGTAAAACTCTATATTTGATATTTATTATATTCTAAATCATTAAATATCAAGAGAATAAAACCAAAATATCCAAATTCCGAGTATATATATCGGCTATTTTCTAATGAAGTAGTTGATAAAAGTCCGTATATCTTTATAAGAGAAAGCCATACATAAATACAATTTTACCATAAATATAGAACCATTAGAAAGACAAATCATTAAATAGTTGCAAAAAGAACTCTTACTTCGCATTGCGAAGTATCATTTCTTACCTTTTTAGACGAATACTATTATTTCATTACTTAAAAAAACTACAAAATAGTATTATTCTTTAGATTATCACCTTTTAAAAATAAAAAAGAAAATGTATAATAGAAAAATAATACTTTCTTTTTAGATTTTGAGTATCTTTGCATTATGAACTTTAGTAATATTATTTTAAATTGGTATGCAATAAATGGACGGGAACTTCCATGGCGACAAACAACAGATCCATACGCTATTTGGCTAAGCGAAGTTATTATGCAGCAGACAAAAATAGCACAAGGTACTGCTTATTGGGAACGATTTATTAAACGATGGCCTAACGTTCAAAGCTTAGCAAATGCTACAGAAGATGAGGTTTTACGAGAATGGCAAGGATTAGGATACTATTCGCGAGCACGAAATTTACATAAAGCCGCACAACAAATAGTAGACTTGGGACATTTCCCTCAAACGTATAATGAATTAATTCAATTAAAAGGAGTTGGCGAATATATTGCCGCTGCAGTTTATTCTATAGCATTCGCGGGACCTGTTGCTGTTGTAGATGGTAATGTTTACCGTGTACTCGCTCGTTTTTTTGGTATTGAAATACCGATTGATTCTACTCAAGGAAAAAAGATTTTTAAAGCAATTGCACAAGATAATTTACCAAAAAATGCTCCTGCAGCTTACAATCAAGGAATAATGGACTTTGGAGCAATGCAATGTACTCCAACTTTACCTAATTGTAAAGTATGTCCGTTGATAGAATACTGTTTTGCAGCAAACAATAATAAGGTATCAAGTCTTCCTGTAAAAACAAAGAAAACAAAACAACGTGAACGACATTTCTCTTATATTTATATTAGATGTAAAGGAAAAACGGCTATCCGCCGTCGTGGTAAAGGTGATATTTGGCAAGGTTTATGGGAATTTCCTGTAAAAGAATCGTTGGAAAACGATATTAAAAATGCAATATTAATAAAAAGTAATGTAAAACATATACTTACACATCAAATAATCTATGCTGATTTCTATTTGTTAGAAACAAACAATTTTCCAATGCTACCTACCGATTATATATGGATAAAAGAAAACGAGATAGAACGTTATGCCCTACCCCGTCTTATAGAATTATTCATTAATTATCTTCGAGAAAAATGATAGAATATTATATATCTTTTTTTCCAAACTTAGGATCTATTTTCAGCAATGATGCCACCATAAATGGAAATATACATGCCACCATAACTAGAACAAAGAAAAGGCTATAACCTACAGCCTCTGCCAAAGCTCCTGCAAATAATCCGGGAAGCATCATAGATAGTGCCATAAATCCTGTACAAAGTGCATAATGGCTTGTTTTATGTTCTCCCTGACTAAAATATAACATAAAAAGCATATAAGCACTAAAGCCAAAACCATAACCAAAGTTTTCTACAAAGATTGCTACACCAACAGCAAAGAGAGTAGAAGGCATTGCATAACCAAGGTATACGTAAGCTATATTGGGTAAAGTAATAGCAAAAGTCATTGGCCAAAGCCACTTTTTTAACCCTCCCTTACTTGCAACTAGTCCACCTAATATTCCTCCAAGAAGTAGTCCAACTACTCCAACTACTCCATTTACTACTCCAAATGCTTCTAAAGAGAGTGCTAATCCTCCTTTTTCAGAAGTTGCTCTAAGAAATAATGGTCCAACTGTATTTAGTAATGCTTCAGGCAAACGAAATAAAAGCATAAAAGCTATTGCTACAAAGACTTCTTTTTTTCGAAAGAAACTTACAAACGTATCTAAAAACTCTTTGAAGAGTGTTGATACAGACAATTGTGTATGTTCTACATCTGTAATAGGTTTTGGCAATATACATTTATGATAAAGGCTTAAACCTATAAACAAAGCAGATAATCCATAGAACACTAACGACCACGAGAGTTGCACTTTCATATATTCTTGCAACAATCCAGCAAGAGCAACCAATCCTCCTTTACCAACAACCATTGAAATACGATAAAACGTTGAACGAATACCAACAAAGAATGCTTGTTCGTGAGATTCAAGACCTAACATATAAAAACCATCTGCACCAACATCGTGTGTTGCGCTAGAAATTGCTAATAGCCAGAAAAAACAAATAGTGCCTTGCAACCAAAAAGATGTATTAATTGTAAAGGCTACTCCTGCAAAAGCTGCACCAAGTAGCATTTGCATCGACAATACCCACCACCGTTTTGTTTTAATAAGATCGAGAAATGGACTCCACAATGGTTTTATTACCCAAGGAAGATAAAACCACGAGGTATAAAAAGTAGCTTCAGCATCGGACAATCCCATTTCTTGATAGAAAACTAACGATACCAAAACAACCGCTGCATTAGGTAATCCCTCTGCAAAATAAAGCGTAGATACCCAAGCCCAAGGTGATACTCTCTTTTTAATATTAGGTTCTTGCATTTTAAATTTGCTTTTATAACAATGTACAACTTTGCACACTATTTGCAAAGGTAAAGAAAAAAGCTAACATAAAAACAGAAACTCTGCCATTTTATAAGAATGTTATTTTAACTTTGCACCCGTAAAGGATTTTAAAGTTATGGAAGAACAATTTTCGAGAACAGAACTACTGTTGGGTAATAATGCAATGGAAACTCTAAAAAACAGTAGTGTTTTAGTTTTTGGTGTTGGTGGCGTTGGAGGATATGTTGTAGAAGTTTTAGCTCGTAGTGGTGTTGGTACAATTGGAATTGTAGACGATGACCATGTTGGGTTATCAAATATAAATCGTCAGATTATTGCAACACATTCTTCACTTGGTAGAGCAAAAGTAGATGTTGCAGAAGAACGTATTTTAGATATAAACCCAATGTGCACAGTTAGAAAGTTTCAAACTTTCTACCTTCCCGAAGTTGCTGATAAATTCAACTTTAAAAATTATAACTATGTGGTTGATTGTATAGACACAGTTGTGGCAAAGATTGATATTATAACTCGCTGCTACAACTTAAAAATACCAATAATTAGTAGTATGGGAGCTGCATTTAAATTAGATGCAACAAGATTTGAAATAACCGATCTTTTTAAGACAATAAACGACCCATTAGCAAAAATTTTAAGAAAAAAACTTCGTAAATCAAATGTTCGCAACATAAAAGTGGTTTACAGTCCCGAAGAACCATTAACTTCTTTATACCCAGAAAGAGATAAAGATTATTCTAATAATACAAATACAGAAACCATAGCACATAAAAAACGCTCTACACCTGCATCGAATGCGTGGGTTCCTGCTACAGCTGGATTAATTATTGGTGGAGAAGTTATACAGGATTTGTGTAAGACTGCAAAAACAATGCGGCAAATTTATATTGAGAAATAGATATTTAAACTGATTTCAAGAATGAGGCATAAAGAATACTAACGCAATGTGAAAATGTTAAATATTACATAAAAAACGCATAAATTTCAAGTTTCAACAAGATTTAAAAGCTCAAAATTTTGTTTATAATCTAAAAATATTTAACTTTGCCCTACTTTAAATCATACATAAACAGTTTTATGCCTAACAGTGTTACAGAGAAAAAAAATAGAACAGTATTCTATCATCTCATTGCTATTTTAATTGTAAGTATTTGGGGTGCAACACTTGTAAATACCAAAGTTGTTATACAAGGTGGTATGCGTCCTGACGAAGTTTTTTTAGCACGCTACATTATTGCTTACCTTGCAATGTGGACTCTATCGTATAAAAGATTGTGGTCTAACAATATCAAGGACGAATTGCTTATGCTGTTATGTGGACTTTTAGGAGGTTCGCTCTATTTTATACCTGAGAATTTCGCAGTTCAGGTGGGTAGTGTCAATGATATTAGCTTTATAATTTGTACATCGCCATTGTTTACAATGTTTTTGGCAATACTCTTCTGCAAAGAGAAGCTAACAAAACCGCTTGCAATAGGGTCGCTCATTGCAATAATAGGTGTCTCGTTTATCATATTTGGCGGAAATAACGAAAGTGCGAATGTAACCAATCGTGTATTAGGTGATGCTTTAGCACTACTTTCAACAGCATGTTTCGGTGCTTATTGTTTACTACTTCGCCCACTAGGTTTAAAATATGGCGCAGCATTTATTACACGAAAAATGTTTTTCTATGGTGCACTAACAAGTTTACCATTGTTTATTTATTCTCCATGGCAATATCCTATACAAAACTTCCTTACCGATATGCCTGTTACTTGTAATCTTCTTTTTCTTGGTTTAATTGCATCGTTCTTCGGATTTGGTGCATGGAGCTATGTAACAGAAAAAGTTGGCGCTGTTAAAATAGCCAACTACAATTATTTTAGTCCTATTTGCACTGTTATTATCAGTGCTATCTTCTTAGGAGAGAAAATGACGATAGAAGCTGGTATTGGTAGTGTATTAATTCTAATTGGTGTATTCTTTGCCAATAAAAAATAAGAAGAAATAATAAATGGTCTCTATACATTTTGTATAGGAACCATTTGTTTTATTCGTGAAAAAGAACAAACAACTTATATTAAAAAGTTGCTATTCTATTTAGAGTTTGCCGCTACAATAATCCATTTCTTCCAACTCTACCCAGCCAGCATCTTTTATTTCGCGTAGGAAAAGGCGGGCACACATCTCCGCATCATCGCCCGCACGATGGTGTGTACCGTAAGGTATATCAAATTGATTACAGAGATAATCAAGCTTATTGCATTCAAAATCGTAAATATGTCTGGCAGCTCGAAGCGAACAATAATAGGAAACATCGGGTGTGGGTAAGCCATAATATTTTAAAGAATGACGAATACAACTTATATCGAATGCTGCATTATGAGCCACTAACACAGGACAATCGTACAGATATTTGGTTATTTCTGTCCAAACGTCAGGAAATATTGGCGAATTAATAGTATCTTCTGGTTGAATTCCATGCACTTGAATATTCCAAAAACTATAACTGTTCCCTTCCGGGCGAACTAACCACGATTTTGTTTCTACTACTTTTCCATTTTTTACTACACAAATACCAGCTTCGCAAATAGATGCTCGTTTAGACGTAGCTGTTTCAAAATCGATAGCAATAAAGTTTATATTCTTCATCGAAATATTCTGATAAATAGTTTTATTTAACTACTATAAAGTTAGACTGAAAAATGTATTTGCACTAATTTAATAGTACAATACAAATATACAAATTTAATAATAGATGTGGTATGGGAATCTAATAAATTTCATTCAAACACATAATAACCTAACATCAATTATGTTGGTGTCAGACTACAAAGCGAAAATATAAAAGAAGTATCTATACTTTTGAAGCGATGTGTCTTCTATAAATGTTCAAGTTACTCTTTTTAAGCACTTCGTCGATATGACTTAATCGTTGTTTTTGCGTTATCTCAGAAACTTCTTGCGAATTATCTTCTCGCATAACAATACTTCCATATCCTGTAACTGGTAAATATTCATTCCATTCCACAGGTACATTGTGGTAATGTCCATCGCCACCAAACTTACTAATATAAGTTATACGAGATTCAGAACGATAACCATAAGCGGACACATTAAGTAATGTACTCCCATCGTTTTGCGGTGCTTCTTCTGTTTTCAATATACAGTTTGTAACGCATTGTGGATGTTGAAAATGCTTTTGTCCCCAAAAATTAGCCAAAGCTTCGTGCTCCCAAAACGAACTTTTTTGTGGCATGTCAAGTCCATAAATAGCTGATTGAGGACGTATTTGCTGATACATTGGTACACAAAGCAAAGGAGCAAACACAAAATATATTGCACGGAAATAGTTTGAATTGATGCATTGGAAGTCTTCTTGCGCTTTATCGTAATCGAAACTATGATACTGATTTGGATTTAAATCGAGATTTAAGCCTTGTATATGATTCGCAAAAATGATATTAATCATCTTGTTTTTATCGAAATCGAAATCGTCTCCAAAGCCATCTTTATCGTCTTGCAACAACCTCATCATACTTTCTTGAGCCAATGGTGTGAAAAGTAAGGCATATTGTTGATTGTTGTTTCGGTTACTAGTATTAAATGCAACTTCAAACTCTTCATTCGTCAACATTGCAAAATCGCCATTTTCTAAATTACGAGCTTTCCGACGCAAAGTAAATCTATTCCACTTGTAACGCAAGGAACTTTCTTTACCAGCCAATCCACTTGGTTTACGATAGAATTTTAAATCAGGTGCTGCAGTGTTTCCATATATCAATCGTGTCTTTTCAAAATATTCTGGATATGGGGCTGTTACTGTTGCATGGAGAGTCTCTGAGCGTTGCACTCTTCGTCTGTTTCCTTTATCATCGGTTTCGGTTTCCGTCCAATAAATTGTCTTATAACCATGGTATGTTTTGGTTCCCATCTCCATTTTTCGTGTACGACAGATTACAAATGGATTACCATTGATAAGCCCTGAGTGAGAATAAACGACAGAACGCTCCTCATTAAAAGAATCGTCCCAACCATAAGTCTTCCGTAAATCAGCCAAACGTTGAGTGGTAAAATAACGATCAAATTCTAATCGAGGTACTGTCTTCGTCATCATTCTAGTAAGTATATCCCAATCATAAAGTTGGTTTAGTGGAGCCATTTGGTTCCAAGCTTCATCTTTTAAACAAGTAATAATATTAGAAATATTATCACGTTCACTCTTTAATGATTTCAATTTAGGGTGTACTTTTGAAATAAGAAAGAACAAAGATAATGCAGAACCCACACCTACGGCAAGCATTAGTTCTATTCCCCACTCTGTTTTGTTTCCATAAATGGATAAGGCACCAACAATAACACCTATCCATAATAGGACACAAAGAACCGTCCACCAAGTTATTTTGGATTTTATTTTAGCTAGAAAAGCTTCATTATCATATACTTTTTGACAGGTTTGACGATTCGCTTCGATATCAATATTAGCCTCACGAGCTAATTCTGCAAAGGTATCTTCGCAAACTTTCTTAAACTTTTCTCGATAGACGTTGCTGTATTCCTCTAATGGATCGTAAATATCTTCTACCATTCTATTTTATTAGAAGAGTTTTCCGTAACTTAAAAGAATTTTGCACGTGCAGCTTGACGTACTTCAGAAGATGTTGTAAATGGAATACGTGTGGTATAACCTTGTTGAGCGGCTACAATCATCTTAGTAGGCCAAGAGAATATATCTGTATTCCATTGGGTTACTCTACTATTATATACTGTTCTAGCTGCTGTTATTTCGCGTTGTAAATAATTATTTTGTTGCATAGCATCAGCAATAGCACTATGTGCTTTAAGTTCTGGATAAGCTTCTACTTGTGGAAAAAGTCTACCTAAAGCCGAACCTACTTGTGCATTAACTTCATTACGGTTAGATTCGTTTACAGAACCTCCACGAAGTGCTGCGACAGCTTTCATAACATCTTTATCTAAATCGATAGCACGGTCAACAAGTCCGACTACATTTGTAAGAATATCAACACGTTGTTCGAGATAGTTATCAATGTTTGACGCTTCTGCCTGAATGCGCTGTTCCAATTGTTGAAAATAGTTACGTGCAGATATTTTCATAAAAATAAAAATAACGCCTGGAAGAATTCCTACAATACAACCTACAACCGCAACAAATAACGGATTAGGTATTGTACTTCCCATAAGGGCTACATATAATAGTACTAAAATGGGGATTACAACCCATAAAGCTATTTGAAAAATAGTGGAGCCTGCACCTATAGACACTGGTAATTGTTTATCAATTACATGTATATCACGTCCTGATTCATTAACTGGTCCTGTTACTTCGTCTAAAGAATTTGCCATCGTAGTTTCAATTTTGATTATTAATTATCAACGTATTTAATGCTTCAAAGTTACATATTTTTCAGAATACGGACAAACATTATTTATGTTTTAAGTTTCTTATACGTTAGTTCTACCGTAATGTGAATATATAAACAAAGGTGTAACTTCATATTTTATAATTGGAAGTACAAAGAAACATATACATAAGATTCTATAAACCAATAAAAAGAAAGGATATGAAAATACGGAAATAAAAAACAAGAAGAAACTCTCATATTTTTTCAGCAGTTAGGGGAGTGTTTTATAACTTGATGTTCCATAAAAATTTGAAAATGAAAATCTTGTTTATTGTACTTCAATTTGGAAAATACAACAAAAACTATTTTCTTCAAACAGCAAAATACGAGTTCTACAGAAAAATATAATAATTTTGCAATTGCTGATTGAGTCTACGGAATTCATAATTACTGAAGCTAATAAAACCTTCGCTGCTATTTGTGGTATTAGAAAGAATTTCAGAAATTTGTAATTGCGTAAGTTCCATTTTACTATTATATGTTTTACAGAATACAAAGATAAGAAAAATATAGACTTACACACTTTTTGAAGACAATATCTGCCACAATGAAAATTCTAATTACATTT
>NZ_GL982513.1:856613-904409 GCF_000220255.1 Prevotella pallens ATCC 700821 | reverse complement strand
ATAATTTAAAAAAATATTTTGTAATTAAAAGCTGTCTGGTAGTTGTTATTAAGCTCCTAAGCACATATATGTAGTGTAATACTGAGTATAACTTTTTTCTCCTTCGTGCATTCCTATTCTATAGTTCCTTTGTTGTAGCCAAGTATAGATATTTCAACATAAATTTTATTCTATTTAGCAAAGGCTCTCTTTATTCAAAACAACTATGGTTGGCTGTAATTCCCAAAAGAATATGATTTATTATTTCCAAAAAAATATTTAATTACTAATTTTATGTTCATTATTAGCTATTCCAGATATTATTTATAATTTTGCATTTGCTGGCTAACTCTATGGTAAAATAAAAAGCCATTAAATATGTTTATAATAAATCAACATGAAACAAATGCGAATCAGATTATTTATTTCAAATCACAATCTGATTCACAAAGATATTGGGATTTTTTTATTGAAAATAAGAATGTTATACCGTTTCAGTATGTAAATCCTCTTCTCGTTGCAGGAAAAGGTTATACATATAATCAAATTTTAAAACTTGATTTTTTGAATTGTATTATACCTATACCCATTTTCTCTTGTAAGTTCGTTAAGAAATATAATGAATTATTAAAGGAGGAATTACAGTTCTTCCCATGTAAGATAAAAATAAAGGATAAAACTGTTGATTTTTTCTTAGGCCGCATTATTAAAAGTGATAATATTCTAGATTTACAACGTTCAGGAAGTCGTACATTGACTGATGGTTCTTCCTTGCCAGATACTCCATTTTTCTATCAAACAAGATGTGATAATTTCTATATTTTACGAGATTGTTCATTTAAATCACATTATATTGTTTCTAAGTATTTTGCCAATTTATGTAAGGAATTTAATATAGAAGTAAAGTCAGTGTAAAAGTATAGTTCTGCCTAAATGCACAGAATGGTGGACGCTACACTATCATTAACGACTATATGAGAGTGCCCTATGGAAATATATGAGAGTTATGGTACAGTTATATGGCAGACTGACAAGGATATATATGGTAACCTTCACAACTGTAAGGCTATACGTGTCTTTTTATCTCCCTTCCGCCAATTAGAACAGTGTGAAGACGATGAGATTAGATTCTACAATAACCGTTTCCGAAATTATAATCTGAGTTCAAGCAAATTATATTAACCAAGACCTGAATAAGGTTAGCAAGAAATAAGCTTACGTTGTATGGGAATCTATTTACCAAGACTGAAAATATTGCAGATGATTAAAATATACCCCATAAGACAACTGTTACTGATTTGAAGAGGAGAATCAACAATATCATAGCGTAATGAACATTTGATAGGCTGAAAACCTCAATAAACAAAAAAGGGGCAGTATCAGATAAATGATACACCCCCTGTCTAAAAAAAACAAATTAAATATCTAAATTAGAGCCCTAAAGCTTTCTTTGCATTTTCATTGTTTGGATTTACTGATAATACTTTGTTAAAGTACTGTTTAGCCATTTCTGCATTACCAAGCTTTGAATAATAATAGCCTAAACCATAATAAACTTGCTCTAAATATGCCTTTGAATCGGCATCAAGATTCGGCTTTGCTTCTTCAAAAGCAGCAATCTTTTTATAAATATCTGCCACTTTATCAGCATCGTTCTTCATTTGAGCAGCGTTAGCTTGGTTAGACCAAATCCAATCTGAGATAGAAGGAAACTTAACTGCCATCTGATCATAGATAGCTATTGCCTTATCCAGATAATCAGCCTTAAGAGTTTTATCTGTCTCTGTTGAAGCTTTATCTACCCATGTTGAAGCAAGCTTAGCCCAATCGTTAGAATTTGCATTCGGATTTTTAGCAAGATAATCCATTTGAACCTGTAAAGCCTTATCACCATTTCCTTGTGCAGCATAAATTTCTGCTATAGTCTTCATTGGCTCGAAATTATTTTTATCCATATCGAGTGCCTTGTTAAGGTTCTCCAATGCTTTATCATATTCTTTATTTCCTGCTAAGGCTTTTCCGTAAACAGCATAATCGTTTGCTACCTTCTTACCATTTCCAGCAAACATTTGGTTTGCAAAGTTTAAAGCTTTTGCATAGTCGCCTTTTTCAACTGCAGACATCATTCCTACACGTGCGATATATTCGCTATTTGGGAAGCGTTTTAAACCATCTTCAACCACCTCTAAAACTTTATCGTGTTTACGAAGAATAAAAGCTGTATAACCGTACTTATAGAAATTGTCTTCCGTCAGGTTTGCTCTATTAGCTTTATCGAACCAAGAGAGAGCTTCTGCATATTTACCATCACCAAGCATAATTTCTGCAGCCGTTGCTTCCACAGGATAATTGGGTTCAACTTGACGAAGCTCTTCAAGTTTTTGAACAGATACTTGTGGATTTACATGACGATATACTTTTGCATAACGCTCGTAAGCAGCAACATTATGTGGATCAAGACTAATTGCAGTTGCATAATTCTGAGCAGCAGCACCAGCATTACCAACACTATCTTGTAATGCTACAATATCTCCAAGAAGAAGATATCCTAAAGTACCATTCATTTTCTTATTAGAAACGATAGAATTAGCAATCTTCATTGCCTCTGCAAAGTTACGTTGAGCTAAATAAACATTTCCTAACGCGGTAAGCGCCTGTTCATCTTTCTTATAAGTTTTTAAGTAGTCCTTTATAAGATCTTTACCAGCATTTACATCGTTAGGAGCAGCTTCTATAGCACTTATAATAGGATTAAGCGCAGCTTTATAACTATCATTCTGAGCTATGGCAGGAGTCGATAAACTTAGTATCAAAGCTCCAACTAATAAATATTTCTTTGTCTTCATAATCTTCTTTCTATTATTAATCAACATCTATATAGATTTCACTATTAAGCTAAAAAATAATGTAACATTATTCTTTTACTTTAACCTCTCGAATTGTTATTTCGGCACGATAAGGAAGTAAACCAGTTCGTAGAATTATTTTTTGTCCGATTGGTCCTGCAATAAAATTAGCAAATGCCCAAGGTAAAGCCTGATGAGGATCGGCTACTATTGCATATATAGTTCTAACAAAAGGATATCGCCCATCTAGGAAATAAGCCTGATATGGTTGCCAACTATTATAATCTTCTGCTTTACTAGTTTTAGATATCGCCATTACACGAATATCATTTCTAAATGTGGTGTTTGTAGAATCGCTTCGATCGTTCAACCAATTAGAGCCTATTACACCTATAGCGTTTGGAGTCTTCTTTACGTAGTCAATAACAGCTTTACTGTTTTTAGCAGCTACAATATTTTGACTCTTTATGTTTTTTCCTCCCAAGATAGAATCAACAACAAAATGAAGAGTTGCTGATGCTTTATTATCGAATACAACTTCGATATTTCCTTTTTTTGAATGTGGATAAATCTGATTCCACTTTGTTACATCGCCTCTAAGAAGACGCTTAACATCGGTAACTGTAATACAAGAATCTAAGTTACTTTTGTTTATTATAAAGGCAATACCATCGTATCCTACAGGGAAAACTGAAGGTATTGGACCTTTTCCTCTCAAAATTGCATCTTCACCTTTTTGCAAACCATGAGAAGTAAAAAACAAATTAACTTTGAGATCTAATAACATCTTCATACCCGTATTATCATCTGTATAAATTGGTAAAAGATGCGTCTGAGGATAACGATATTGATATACTTGCAATTCCTCGTCAAGAAATTGGCTAAAACTTTCGTCAGAGGCGAATTTAATCGTCCCTGACGTCGGTGTATCTGTTCTACCATCTATAGCTTTCTTTCTTCCACAAGAAGAAAGAAAAGCTGTAGATAATATCAATCCTACGAAAACGTAGAATATGGTTCTTTTCATAAACTTAAATTAATATTAGTTCAGTTTGAAAGTAATTGGAAGTTGGAACCAAACGTTTGCTGGCTGTCCATTATTCATACCAGGATTCCATTTAGGCATACTGTTTACTACGCGAAGAGCTTCACGATCAAGTGCAGGATCTACACCGCGTACAACTTCTGCTCTACTAACAGAACCATCACGACCAACAACGAACTTCACAACAACTTTTCCCTGAATATTATTATCAGCAGCAGATGCAGGATAGTTCAAGTGAGAAGTAAGCCAAGCCTGGACATTACCTTTGAAAGTTGGTTGTTGTTCTGCAAAAGTAAAGATTTTCTTTTCGATATCTTCCTTTGGAGCTTCAACTTTTGGAGCTTCAGCTACAGGTTTTTCAATCTTAGGAATAATCTGTTCTGGCGTTGCCACTGTACTTCTGTCAGCTACAATATTACGATCTTCAACACCTTCTTTGGTTTCAGTACCAATAGCCTTGGTTTCTCTGTTCATTTTAACCATTGGAGGCATTTCTTCTTTTACTTCCTTATCATCTTTGATGACAGGTGCTGTAAACTTAACAGTAGCACGTGTTTCTGGAACAACTTTTTCAGGTTCAACCTTTTTAGGTTCTTCCTTCTTTTGCTGTTTCTTTCGTTCAGCTTGTTCTTTCTTTGCTTGCTCCAAAGCAGCTAATTCCATCTTTGCAGCGTATGCTTCTTGAGCGGCAAGTTCATCTTTGTGTTTCTTTATCTGGTAAGCCAGATATCCACCGCCAATGAATGCAGCAACAAGCAAAATAACCAATGCCTTGATGTTACGCTGTGAAACAGACTTACGAAGTTGATAAGCTCCATACGCCTTATTCTTATCAGCAAACACCATATCGACCCACTTAGGATCATATAGATCTATTTTTGACATGTTCTTTTCCTTTAATTGTTATATATCATTAAAATTTAAACCCCTTAGTTGAAAGCAAATCTTTTTCCTGTGGGGTGAGCTTATCAATGACATAAGTTGCAATATATGAAATCTGCATTTCATCGAGAATATCAACTAGATTCTTATAAGAAGCTTTATCAGTAGGTTTAATGATAACTGTTAAGGTTGGAACCTTCTTACCGTTTACATTACCTAACTTAATATTGGTAAGTTCAGCTTGATAAATACTATCAGGATAAGCCTTTTCGTTAGCAGCTTTCTTCTTCTGCAATTCCTGTACGGCAAGACGCATATCGTTATAAGGTATGCTTGCACCATTGTCTACTTCCTTGTGTTGAAGAACGTAACGAATGCTACTTTTACCAGTTCCCCAATCTGCTTTTTTCAGCCAATTGGGATTATCAAGTTGTGGTTTACCTTCGCCATAAAGAATCTTATCTCCATCTCCAATAAATATAGTTATAGAGTGTGATTCCTTTGCTTCATTCTTTTTCGCATCTGGCTGTTGCTTATCATTACTTGGCATAGTCAGCTCCATAGTTGAAGGCTTACTGAGTGAAGTACAAAGCATGAAGAATGTGATAAGCAACATTAACATATCGACCATAGGTGTAAAGTCTACACGAACAGTCATCTTTTTTTGCTTGCTTTCTTTTTTATTCGACATTATTAGTTCTCCTTAGAAGCTGCTTGTACAGCCTTTTTAGCGTCCAACTGTGTAATCATATAGTAATGACTTTCATCCATATCTTGGAGTTCACTCATTACTTTTTTAACTGTACCATAAGGGGTATTCGCATCAGACTTTAATGCAATTCGAACTTTAGGATTTACTTGGCGAGCCGCATTAATCCATTGTTGAAATTCAGTCATTTCATGCCCTTGAATACTATCGAGAGGGATTCCCATTTTAGGGAGTTCTTCGCTACGAGTTTTTGCAGACATACTTAAGTAAGATGAAAGTTTATCCATAGGTGCCCCAAATGTAGATTCTGCCAAGAATGTTTTTTTCTGTTCTGGCTTCAAATCTGGTGCTACCATTTCTAAGATTTGTCCTAATTCTTTAGTATTGTCGTAGCTCATAAATACTTGTCCTTCGCCTGTTGGTAGACCTGCAGCGTTCTTTTCAGGACTAATAAGTACTGTAAGAACACCGTTTTCTGGCACCTTCATCTCAGATACAGATCCTGGTGTATTTACTTTCACAGGCTCATTCTTTACGAATGTAGAGGTGAGCATAAAGAAAGTAAGCAACAAGGTCATAACATCTGACATTGGTGTCATGTCAATCCAGACGTCTTCTTTCTTAATTTTTACTTTACCCATAGTGATAATGTATTTAGAGGGTTAGCAAAAAATTAAGCTTCTTCTGTATGGTTTACTTCGTATGTCTGAGCAATTGAGTAACCAACCTCATCGAGTGCGTAAGTTAATTTATCTACCTTGTTTGAGAAGTAGTTATAAGAAACTACTGCACACCAAGAAGTAGCAATACCGAATGCAGTATTAATCAACGCCTCAGAAATACCAGCAGAAAGAGCAGCAGAGTCAGCACCACCACCTGCAGACAAAGCAGAGAACGACTTAATCATACCAGTTACAGTACCAAGAAGACCGGTAAGAGTACCAAGAGTTACAAGTGTAGCAATGATAGGAAGGTTCATTGTAAGAGTTGGCATCTCAAGTTGAGTTGCTTCCTCGTGAGCTTGTTGAATCTTTGCGACTTTTTGAGCTTTCTTCATATTTGCATTTGCGCCACTTTCCATTGCTTTATAAGCATTAATAGATGCCATAACAACGTTTGCAACAGAACCTCTTTGCTTATCACAAAGTTGAGTAGCTTTGTTCATATCGTTATCTTTCAAAGCTGCTTTGATACTTGCCACAAATTTAGGAAGAGCACCTTTGCCGAAAGCTGTTTTCAAAGCTAACCAACGCTCAATAGACATTGCAAGTACTGTAAGTAATAAAGTGTGGATAACAGGAACCACAACACCACCTTTATATATAGTACCCCATACATCAGATGGATGTTCTTTCGTAAGTGGATCTTGGAAGTGCATATCGTTAGCAAACCAAAGATAGAACAATGCGAATGCTACGAAACCGCAGAATGCGATAATCCAAAATGCGCCTCTAACTCCTGTGAAGCCCTCTGATTTCTTTTGTGGGGCTGCTTTTTGTTGTGTAGTTGCCATAAATGATAAAATTTTAATTTTTTAGTTATAAATGAATTGAATTATTAATATCTATTTGATTTTAAACCGTTTGTAAATTTAGCCGCCAAGTAAATGCCAGCTTTTCTCGCACAACTTTGGCAAAGATAGCAATTAATAGAGAACTATGCTCAAAATTGACATCTTTTAACTGTTATTTTTTGCTTGTTTTTATTCGTTTTTTACATCATTGTGATAGCTTATACAGCTGTTATACTTTGCTTCGTTCATCGCCGTTACAGGTAATGTATTAATTTAAGAAACAATATAAATCCTTCGCTGATATTATGAAATAGATTTTCAAAAATAATCTATCGTAAACAATATGATATAGCTTTATTGAAAAGGTGCGATAAGCAAGTTTTTATAAATGTAAGTCATGTCCCATTCGTTCTTTTTTCGTTTTCAAATAGCGATAATCATATTGTGTAGGACGTATTTCTATTGGAATATTTTCTTGAATCTCTAAACCAAAAGCTTCGAGTCCTACTCGTTTGGTTGGATTATTAGTCATCAATTTCATTTTGTGTACTCCAAGATGACGTAGCATTTGGGCACCGCACCCATAATCGCGTTCGTCAGGCTTAAAACCTAAATGCAAGTTTGCATCTACAGTATCAAGTCCCTGCTCTTGCAATTTATATGCTGCAATCTTATTCATTAGTCCTATGCCTCTTCCCTCTTGTTGCATATAAATAAGCACACCTTTTCCTTCTTTTTCTATCATTTCCATTGCTTTGTGCAACTGTTCACCACAATCGCAACGTTCACTTCCTAGAATATCACCAGTTGCACAAGATGAGTGAACTCGCACCAATACTGGTTCATCTTCGTTCCATTCGCCTTTTATTAATGCCATATTTTCTACACCGGTAGATGTTTGACGAAAAGGAATTAAGCGGAAATGTCCATATATGGTTGGCATATCAACCTCTTCTCCCACTTCTATACTTGTTTCGCGTTGTAAACGGTAGGCAATAATATCTTTGATACTTATTATCTTCAGATTCCATTCTTTTGCTTTTTCGATGAGTTGAGGCATACGTGCCATCGTGCCATCGTCGTTCATAATTTCCATTAATACACCTGCTGGGAAGCAACCTGCCATCTTACATAAATCAATAGCGGCTTCTGTATGACCAGAGCGACGTAGCACACCATTATCTTGTGCATACAATGGATTTATATGTCCGGGGCGTCCAAATGTTTGTGGTGTTGCTTTAGGGTCAGCCAATGCTTTTATAGTTTCAGCCCGATCGTGAGCAGACACTCCCGTAGTACACCCTTCTAATTTATCAACGGTTATTGTGAATGGCGTTCCTAATACCGATGTATTATCGGAAACCTGATGTGGTAAATCTAATTCTTTTGCTCGCGAGAGCGTTATTGGTACACAAAGAACGCCACGTGCATTTTTCAACATAAAGTTCACCTTTTCTGGTGTTATCATTTCAGCAGCCATAATAAGGTCGCCTTCGTTTTCTCGATCTTCATCATCGACTACTATAACGAATTTTCCTTCTTTAAAATCCTTTATAGCTTCTTCTATGCTACTGAGTTCGAAGTTCTCCATAATCGATTGTATTTTAAGTTTAAGGTCATATTATATATAATATAATGTGACCTCCGGTTTTATTTATATTTATTTATTGTTACTGTTTTGTTGCTATTTTCTCTGTTTCTGCAATAATGCTTTCGTTCGTTTGCTTTATTGTTTTTAAGTCGCGATATAAGCGTAATCGAAATCCCCACATTCTGCAATATAAGAATAATCCGACAGGGATTATTATAGCAGATGCTATATTTAAGTATTTGTATTCAAAAGGACGAGTATGCGCCTTTGTTATTAATATTGGATACTGATTAAGCTCTGAGAGTATTATTCTATTACGTGTATTGCTCAAATCTTCTATAACCGTTTCGAGCTTTTTACTTAGCTGTTCTATATCATGATCTGGCTGATACTTAAAGAATGTCTTAATAAAATTAGGTGGCGACTTTAAATTACTTCTTTCAACATACGCCTCTATTTCATTATTCATTTTCCTAAGCATGTCGGCGTCATCAATATATCTTGGTGCACTAATAATTACTTCTTTACTACTTATATTTCTTTTCATTCTTAATCCTAAGATTCGTATAAAGAAGTTACGATACAGATCGATATTAAAAACAGCTGAATCGTTATTTGCTTTATAAGTAATAAAAATAGCAGTTGGAATAAGTATTGCTGGTGAGAGACCTCGACCAAACCAAATAGCCCAATCTCCTTGTCGTGTCATTCTGTATCCTGTATTATTCAATATGTAATAAATAATAAAGACAAGTACACTTATTATTATTGGAACGCCCAAACCACCCTTTCGAATAATTGCGCCTAAAGGTGCTCCTATAAAAAAGAAGATAAGGCAGGTTAATGCCAATAAGTATTTATTTATTTCAGCAATATCATGCATTCGAATGAGTTTATCACCATCGCTCGTTATCATACTTTTAAAATCGAGATCAGAGATGGTTTGTTGTGTATTCATCAATGTACGTTCTATAATTTGGCTACGCTCTTCAGGACGCAATTTAGTGTATATTGAATCTAAATTATAGTTCTTAGTTGAAGCCAGCATTATAGCTTTGTTCATATCCTTCTTTTTCAACTTCAATATTGGATAAATTGATTGTTGCGCATCTCGATAATAGACATTACCGACACTATCGTATACATGGATAAGCGAATCTTTGTCGTGATGTATTTTGGCTATACTTTTAGTACGAGCATCGTCTGCAATACCAGCCATACTGGTCAGGTTAAAATCCTCGTTGAAGTCTATTATAAGTTTTTTATGAACGAAAGACTCACGGCGATATGGGACACTTGCACTACTACTCAATTCTTGCGAGCGCATATTTTCAAACCATTCTCCGTTCCACAAGTTCAATATAAGATGTTTTTTCTCTGCTGTTGATTGCAACATTCCTGAATCGGCAAGTATAATGGCTTGATCTTCGTACGAATCGGTCATACGATAAATCATTATATTATATAAATGTCCTGTTTTCAAATCGCGTTTTTCCACATAGAGATTGGTATCTGGAATACCATTATAAAAGATTCCTTCTGGTATTTCTAATTCTGGACTCTTCTGTTTCATCGAAATTAACAGCTGGTCGAAGTGTTTCTTAGCATCAGGTCCAATACTATTTTGGAAATAGAACGATATCAACGCTATGAACAATGTAAATGCTATGACTCCTCTGAAAGATTTTATTAGCGATATACCGGCAGCTTTTATTGCCGTCAATTCTGAACTTTCACCAAGATTTCCAAAAGTTATAAGCGATGATAATAGCACTGCAAGTGGTAAAGCTTCTGGTACCATCATTAAACTCATATACCAAAAGAACTCTCCAAGCACATCTAATGTGAGTCCTTTACCTATTAACTCATCAACATATTGCCACAAAAACTGCATCATCAGCACAAAAAGGCTGACGACAAACGTCCCTATGAAGAGCATTCCAAACTGCTTTATTATAAAGATGTCTAACTTTCTAATATGGAACATTCTATTTGTGTAATATCTTTAGCACACTATCTTCTTGCAAAAGTACATAAAATAATTAGAGTAATCGTTTATTTTTCGAATTTTTATATCAAAAGAGCTGTCTTAATACACTAAGAATTATATAATCAGATCATATTTTTTGAATAGTATCAATAATTTCTCAAATAAATTTTGTTGGTCCATTTTTTTTATATACCTTTGCAACCGCTTTCAAAAAGCAACCTATTTATTGATTAGTGATGGCGGGATAGCTCAGTTGGTTAGAGCGTCGGATTCATAATCCGGAGGTCCGGGGATCGTAGCCCCGTCCCGCTACAAAAGGAAGTATCGCTACTTCCTTTTTTTTATTTCTAAACCTCTCTATGCATCTGAAACAACGCTATATAGTAATAACAAAAAAGTGTTATTGCTTGTGTTTAAAAGAGTTTAGCTGAAAAAGGGCGTAGGAATTATAAGTAGAACTTATTTTTTATTCACAAGCTAAATAGAATATCTCAGATGTTTAGAGAGTGTTGTCATATATAGCTATTTTTGTTCCGAATATCTATCACGTTCGTCTTAGATATCTATCAGTTTCATTTCAGATATCTATCACGTTCGTCTTAGATATCTATCACGTTCGTCTTAGATATCTATCAGTTTCGAATTAGATATCATAAGAAACAACTGCCCCTATGCTTTATACTATAGTAGCTGAAAGATAACTATTTATCTGAATATTTATAAACGAATTTTAGTCCTACCAACTACAATTTTATAAACCCTCTGGCAATTCTTTCTTAGGTGTTATACCCAATGTTTTCATATTATCGAGCCGACGAAGAATATTTCCTTTTCCTTCACTCAGTTGAGAATGAGCCTTCTCGTAATCTATTTGAAGCCGCTGAATATTTGTTCCAAGCTTCACAAATGTTTCTCCAAATGATACAAATTTATCATAAAGGTCGTTTGATATACGCAATATTTCCTCCACATTTTTATTAACACGGTAGTTTTGCCACATAGTATGAGTGAGCTGTAAAGCCATTAAAAGGTTACTCGGACTCAGCAAAATTATATGTTTTCGATATGCATATTGCAAAATAGAAGTATCTGCTTTTATTGCCGCTGCGTACCCACTTTCGTATGGAACAAACATCAATACATAGCCAATGCAATTGGGCACTATCTTTTCGTAGTTCTTAGCCGATAGCTCATCAATATGTTTCTTTATTGACTTGATATGTTCCTTTAGGAATCTTTCTTGTTCTGCAGCATTTTTTGCATTTACAGCAGACTGGTATGCGGTCAGCGAGACCTTAGCATCTATAACAGCATGTTCGCCTCCAGGCAAATCAATAACAGCATCTGGGCGCAAGTTGTTTCCTTTAGAATCTTGATAGTTTCGTTGTAAAAAGAATTGTTCGCCTTTTGTTAATCCACAATTTTCTAAAGTTGTTTCCAATATCATTTCACCCCAATCGCCTTGTAATTTAGAGTCGCCTTTTAATGCTTGTGTGAGCAATGCTGCATCATTTCCTATACGTTCGGTCTGCTCCCGTAATTCTTTTATTGCACGCTCATTATTTTCACGAATATTATTCACCGTTGAGGTCTGCACCTCTTGTAGCAATTTTATTGTTGTTTCAAACGTTGTTTTAATTTCAGCTTTGTTTGTTGCATCTTCTTTTGTAGCCGTTATTACATTTTGGTTGAATATATCTATACGGTCGTGAAGCGGTTTTAGAAGTGCATCTAGTCGTTCTTTATCTATCGTGTTCAGATGTTCTCTACTTTCCGAAAGCATTTGCGCTGTCATTGTGCGTATTTCTTCTTGCATTAATTTCTTAGTAGTTTCTATCTGCTTCTGCATTTCATCGAGCAATTTCTTACTGTGTTCTCGCTCTGCATTCACGTTATCGATGGCATTTTTTTCTATTGTTTCTATTTTACTTTTTGCTACAGCAAGTTCAGCAGAGAGACTCTGGGCGGTAGTAGCCACCTGACTCCGCCCCCATAAGTAAGCGAGAACTACACCTATAAGCAAGCCTATAAAAAAATAAATAAATGCCATTCGTTCCTATCTAATCTTGAAAGTAAACTCGTTTAACTCTATTGCTCACCACAGTCAGCACCTCGTATGGAATAGTATCCAACACATTACTCAACACTGTAACTGGTAAATTATCGCCAAATATTTCAACATTGTCGCCTTCTTTACAATCTATTCCTGTTACATCAATCATAGCTACATCCATACAAATATTGCCTACATAGTAAGCACGTTTACCATTTACAAGACAATAACAGTTGCGATTGCCTAATTTACGGTTCAACCCATCGGCATATCCTATAGGAATAGCAGCTATTACACTATCTTTTTCTATCTTACCACGACGAGAATACCCCACAGTATCGCCTGCTGGAACTTTCCGAAGTTGCAATATAGTTGTTTTTAATGTAGACACATTATTTATAATAGCATTGGTTCGTGGATTAATACCATAAAGTCCTAATCCTAATCGACACATATCCATTTGGTGTTCTGGGAAGTGTTCTATACCAGCAGAGTTGTCCATGTGTCGTATAATATGATGGTTGAAAGCTGTTTGCAATTTCTTGCTTCCCTCTTCGAATAGTGCGAACTGTTTATCTGAGAAAGAGTCGAAGTCGTTACTGTCCGATCCCACGAAATGAGAAAATACCGAACGAGGTATTAAAGCATGTTGATGGTGCAGTCGGTTCACGAGTCTATCAATATCTGTACGAGGGTCGAAACCTAAACGATGCATACCCGTATCAAGTTTAATATGCACTGGATATCCTGTAATACCCTCTTTTTCGGCAGCTTTAATTAGTGCTTCCAACAAACGGAAGCTATAAACCTCTGGTTCAAGCTTATTATCGAAAAGAGTTTTAAACGAGCTCATCTCAGGGTTCATTATCATTATGTTACTTGTAATGCCGTTTCTGCGCAATGTAGCTCCTTCGTCAGCCACAGCCACAGCAAGATAATCTACACGATGTTCTTGTAAAGTCTTTGCTATCTCTACAGCTCCAGCTCCATAAGCATCGGCTTTTATCATACAAACAAGTTTTGTTTCGGGCTTTAAGAAGGAGCGATACCAGTTTAGATTACTTATTACAGCATTCAAATTCACCTCTAACACTGTCTCGTGTACTTTCTTTACTAACAGTTCGGTGAGTTTATCAAAGTCGAAAGCTCGTGCTCCTTTCAACAAAATAACTTCATTATGTAAAGTCTTAAACACATTGCTTTCTATGAAATCTGCTGTATTTTCAAAAAAGAACTTATCTTTTAAACTACCAAAAGCCTGTTTTTGTCTATTAAGTGCTTTGCCTACACCTATAAACTTCTTTATACCACGCTCTTTTACCATTGCTGCAACTTCTGCATAAAGCTGCTCTTCGGTTTCACCACTTTGGTAAATATCGCTCAATATAAGTGTTCGTTCACGATGTTTTTGGTCTGGACGACGATTCATAAAGTCGAGTGCGATATTGAGTGAGTTTATATCAGAGTTGTAAGAGTCGTTGATTAGCGTACAACCATGCTGTCCTTCCTTTACTTCAAGGCGCATTGCAACTGGTTCAAGCTTCGCCATACGTTGCGCCAACACCTCTGGCTGTATGCCAAAATATAACGCAACTACCGCACAAGTAATACAATTGCTTATACTAGCATCATCTATAAATGGCAAAATAAAGTTTCCGTGTATGCTATGCTTCCATATATAATGTATGGTAGATGTGGTATTGCTCTTTTCTATACGTTCTACATAAAAAGCTGCAGTAGTATCGTGTTCCGACCATGCTAGCAGTTCTCCATCGTAACAAGTTTCTGCAACACAGTTTGCTGCTATCTTATCATCGAGTCGATAAATTAAAGCTTGTGTACCTTTAAATAACAACAGCTTCTCGTTACACTTCTCTTTTAACGATGAAAAATTCTCCTGATGAGCTGTACCTATACTTGTAAGTACTCCCACAGTAGGCATAATTATATCGTGTAAAGCCTGCATTTCACCAACTTTGCTAATGCCTGCTTCTATTAAACCTATCTGCGAATTTTCGTTCAATAGCCAAAGCGATAACGGAACGCCTATCTGCGAATTATAACTCTTTGGCGAACGTGTTACATTCATATCGTAAGAGAACAGTTGCGACAACCACTCTTTTACCATTGTTTTACCATTCGACCCCGTAATACCTACAATAGGAATGTTAAAAGCCTTACGATGAAAAGTTGTTAGTTGCTGAAGTGCAGCAAGTGTATTGCCCACTTTCAGGAAGTTTGCATGCTTATAAAGGTCAGAAAAGTTATTGGGAACATTCTCAACTACAAAATTTCGCACGCCACGCCGATAGAGTTCGGGAATGTAATGATGACCATCGTTGCGGTCGGTGTGTAGTGCGAAGAACAATGTTTCTTCGGGAAAACATAGCGAACGGCTATCTGTTAACAAAAAACTTATGCTTGCAGCAGTATCTCCATACCGTTCTGCGCTTACTACTTGTGTTATTTTTTCTATTGAATAGCTCATTATCGAAATATTAACAGAAAGCTTCCTAACTGCCATAAAATATACAATGTCGGTTGCTTTCTATAAGTTACAGAGTGCAAAGATACAGCAAAAACAAAGTTGCTGTATAGCTTTTGCTTTCTTTTTTACCTTTTTTTCCTTATCGTTTCTGCTTTACTGCACATTCGGGGCATACTCCTTTCAGCATAAAGTTTACACTGGAAAGTCTGTAACCGGTGGGCAGACTGACTTTGGGAATATCTACTTCGTGCAGACAAGTGGTGCGTTGACACTGCTCGCAATAAAAGTGAGCGTGCATATCGCTGTCAGTTTCATCGTCGTTGCTCATACAAAGTTCGTAGCGAACAATATCGTTGCCATCTTCCATCTGGTGTACAACGTGCTGATTACTAAACAATGTAAGTGTGCGGAATATACTCGATTTATCTATTGTTTGTAGTTTTGTTTCTAATTCCTTCATCGAAACAGGTCCATTATGTTTCGAAATAGCCTCTGCTATCAATATTCTGTTGGCAGTAGACTTAACATTGTGTCTGGCAAGATGTGCTAAAATTTGTTCGGTGTTCATTGGTCTTCTATTATTAATCCATTGTATTTTTGCGCCAATAGCTTTGCACGTGCTCTCATTTTTACCATAAAATTCTTATATTCGCTACTCTCTGGATTGAAAGGACGATGCGCAAATGCCTCTTTTACAGGTTTCCATTCGTGCAGAAACTCTTTAGCTGAAGGCGAAAAATACATATCAACAAGACGTTCCCATATATATTCCACAGCCTGCTCGTTGGGGTGTAGCATATCGGCTTTATAGAAACGATAGTCGCGAAGTTCATCGTTCACTATCTCGTAGGCTGGAAAATAGGCTACATTTTCATCAATATGCTCGTCTATTACATCGTGTACCGATAGAAGCAATGCTGCTTTAGAGAGCTGACTCTCGTGGTAACCATACTTTGCATATCGTATTGGACTGACTGTGAATATTATTTTAACATCGTGGTTGCGTTCTTGTAGCAGTTCTATTGCACTGTTTAGATAGTCTTTACAGGCTGCTATGCTGAGTTCCTGCTCATTGAAAAGCCGTTGCGGACGTTTGTTACAGTTGTCTACAATCTCGCCCGTAGCTTTCTCAATATACACATGGTTTGTGCCTAAAGTGATAAAGACGGTATCAAAAGTCTCGGTTCTTCGTTCTATCGTATGCAGTATCGAAGCAGGGTTATACATTACACCAAACGGATTTACAATGGTACGAAATTTCCAATCTATAAATTTCGCACCAATATTGCTTGCAAAACATGAGCCAACAAATAGCACACGCTCACAAGGCAATAGCTCGAAGCGTGGTCTCGGTACATTTACTATCGTTCTGAACTCCATATTTACAAAGGTACTGCTTTTTGTTTAGAAGAGCAAAAGCTTCATAAATGTTTTTCGCAAACTGCTATAGAAAAAACAAGCCGGATTAAAAAAGATAAGACTTGCAATAACTCAGACATAGTCTATAAACTTCTATGGTTTTCTGTTTTTATGTGCCTTAAGATAAAGTAGTATAGCTTTCATTTTGTAAAGATAATTTAAACACAAAACAACAATCCCATTTTTAGGTTGCAAAAACCATTGTTTTGCGTTCCAAAAGGGTGGTTTTTATTGTGTAAAACAGCCTATTTTGAAAGACGAAACAATGGTTTTTGCAAAACATTGATTATAAAACGGTTAGACAATACACACCACTATAAAAAATATTTACACGCTTCATTATGTGCTTTATTAATAAGCTTACACGTTACAAACGCTGTACTACTATATGAAAACGTATTGATTGTACGTCGTAATAGCACTCAAAAGATTACCTTCTAAAATTAAGAAGAAGCTTATTTATTGTATTAAAAATATAAAAAAACAACATTTATATCTTGTATTATATAAGCAAGCTTTCTACAAATGAGAATAATCTTAGGGTAAAAGGAAAACAATAATAATATGTTATATCTTTTTACCCTATTACAGTTTAGGTATTCTATCTTCCTTGTAACACTAAACACTTTGATATATAAAGAATACCTAAAAAGCCTCGCGATACTTATTTTCGTCCTTATCCTCAAGCATAGAAAGGTAGCTGTTGTAGCGGCTTTCAGCAATATAATGTTCCTCTACAGCTTTACGAACAGCACAACCAGGTTCGTGTGTATGGGTACAATTATTGAATCGGCACGACTTAGAATACTTGAAAATTTCTCTGAAATAGCTTGTAAGTTCTTCCTTATCAATGTCAAAAGTACCAAAACCTTTAATGCCCGGTGTGTCTATAATATAGCCTCCGTAGGGAAGTTCCAACATTTCGCTAAAGGTTGTAGTGTGCATTCCCGTATTATGCGAGTCTGAAATCTCTGCGGTACGCAAATGAATTTCAGGCAACAATGCATTGATAATGGTAGATTTGCCCACCCCACTATTGCCACTTAGCAGCGTAACCTTATCTTTTAGTAATGGGTGGAGCTGTTCTATACTCCTTTCTATGGGTGCATCGGCGATAGCTTGCAGCGTTACACACTTGTAATCAAGACCTTCATATAAATGAATAGCAGCCTTTTGGTATCGTCGTTCATCTTCATCGAGCAAGTCGTATTTATTAAAAACCAAAACAACAGGAATGCGATAGGCTTCGGCACAAGCAAGAAAACGGTCGATAAACGTTGTTGAAGTTTCAGGATAGTTTACCGTAACCACGAGAAAAGCCTGGTCGAGGTTGGCTGCAATAATATGACTTTGCTTGGAAAGGTTAGGCGACTTACGTATAATATAGTTTTTCCTATCTTCAATCTCGGATATAAAGGCTGTTCCTTCCTGGTTGATAATAAGGTTTACATAGTCGCCCACCGCTACAGGATTGGTAGAACGAATGCCCTTTAGACGAAAATTACCTTTTATCTTACTCTCTATTACACGACCATCATCGGTTTTTACAGTGTACCAACTGCCTGTATTCTTTATTACTAAACCACGCATTACTATACAAAAAGCCCTTTACTCACCCAACAAAGGGTAAATAAAGGGAGATTTTTTATACGGTCATTATTTCTTTTTCTTTCTCAACAAGAAGCGTATCTATACGTTTTATGAACTTATCGTGTATCTTTTGCAAGTCGGCTTCTGCATCTTTCTCAAGGTCTTCAGATAGTCCATCTTTTATAGCCTTCTTCAATTTGTCTTTAATATCAGAACGAGCATTACGCACTTCTACCTTTGTGCGTTCTCCAATCTTGTTGCTTTGCTTTACAAGGTCGCGGCGACGCTCTTCTGTTGGTTGAGGAAGATTAAGGCGAATAACCTCTCCATTATTCTCGGGAGTAATGCCAACATCCGAGTCCATAATAGCTTTTTCTATTTCGCGGATAGCTTTTTTATCCCAAGGTTTAATAGCAATTGTACGTGGGTCTGGCACTGTTACACTGGCAACTTGATTGAGTGGTACCATTGAACCGTATGAACTTACTCTTATTCCATCGAGAATTGCCACGTTAGCACGTCCTGCACGAATACGTTGCAACTGTTCGTCGAGATACATAGCAGCCATCTCCATACGTTCTTCAGCCTCGTTTAATGTTTCTTTAACGTCTATCATAAGTATGCGTATTAATTGTTTCTAAATACAAATTTAGGAATTTATTCGTAATTGCGCAAAGTTTATAGTTTTTTTTCTATTGGTTTGTATAGATTTCTGCAGATAGAATACACATAGCCTGCTCCAAATATTGAGCATCAATCGTATCAAAAGCATTCAGGTTTGTACTATCAATATCGAGTACTCCTACGATTTCTCCCTCCTTATTATATATAGGAACAACAATTTCCGAACGAGAAAACGAACTACAAGCAATATGTCCAGGAAAATCTTCTACATTTGAAACTATAAGCGTTCGACGTTCTGCAAATGCAGTTCCACAGACACCTTTTCCCACTGGTATATTAAAACAAGCTGTGGTTCCTTGAAATGGTCCTAACTGTAACATATTCCCTTCATTTAAAAGGTAGAAACCCGTCCAGAAGAAAGTATCAAAAGTATGGTGAATAGCTGCTGCAACATTTGCTAAGACACCAACCTTATTGCTCGACTCTCCCTCTATGAGGGCTGCAATTTGCTTCAGCAATAGTTCGTATGTTTCTTTTTTACTCATTATTTTTTTACCTGTTTATACGTTTATAACTGCCATTTCAGCTTCTACCATATTGGTAAGTTCTACAAATTGTGCAATAGTCAGCTGCTCGGGACGTTTTGTCATTACATCTTGTTCATAGAAGTTTTTATGTGCCTTGTTGGGAATCATCTGGCGTAAGCTGACACGTAACATCTTGCGACGCTGATTAAATACCGTTTTTACTAGACGCTTAAAGAGAATTTCGTCGCAATTGAGCTTGCTAACATTGTTGCGTGTCATTCTAATAACGGCACTCTTTACTTTTGGAGGAGGGTTGAATACATCTTCATCTACGGTGAACAAATATTCAACATCGTACCACGCTTGGATTAATACAGATAGAATCCCGTACGTTTTATTACCAGGTTGTGCTGCAATACGCAAAGCTACCTCGCGTTGTATCATACCTGTACAGCACGGAATTAGGTCCCTATTATCTAGCATCTTAAAGAAAATTTGTGATGATATATCGTAAGGGTAATTGCCTGTAAGAACAAATTGTTTACCACTAAATATATCTTCCAAATTCATTTGTAAGAAATCTGCACCTACGATGTTATCGTGCAGTATTGGAAAAGCCTCGTTTAGGTATGCAACGCTCTCTTTATCTATTTCTACTGCCTTTACATCTCGATGCTTTTCTACGAGATATTGAGTAAGCACTCCCATACCTGGACCAATCTCTAAAATAGGTATATTGGGGCAAGTATCTACTGTATCCGCAATACGTTTCGCTACATTCAAGTCGGTTAAGAAATGTTGCCCGAGATTCTTTTTAGGCTTTACTGATTTCATAAATTATCTTTATTTGGCGACAAAGATAGAAAAAATATTCTATATTTAAAAGCATTTATGTATCTTTGCTTTCAGAATGGAAACGAAGAAATTGCTATATAATGCTATAAAGATAGTGCTACCCCTTATTTTGGGCGGTGGGATTCTTTATTGGATGTATAGAGACTTCGACTTTGCACAAATGCGCCAAGTAGTTCTAAACGAGATGAATTGGATGTGGATGTTGCTATCTATGCCTTTCGGAATATTAGCACAAACCTTTCGAGGTTGGCGTTGGAAACAGGTTTTGGAACCGTTAGGCGAACAAACACGCAACTCTGTTTGTGTCAATTCCATTTTTCTCTCGTATGCAGTTAGCCTCGTGATACCTCGAGTAGGCGAATTTGCACGCTGTGGGGTATTGAGTCGCTACGATAATGTAGCCTTTCCAAAAGCTTTAGGTACTGTTGTTACAGAACGGGCTGTAGATATCGTTATCGTTATATTAATGGCATTGTTTGCAATTCTGACACAAATAAAAGTATTCACTAACTTTTTCTTCAAAACAGGCACGAATATTGACAATATCGTCCATAAGTTTTCAATGACGGGCTGGTTTGTTACAGGGATCTGCGCCATAGCTGTTATTATTCTCTTGTATATCATTCGGCGACATTTACCTTTATATAAAAAAGTGAAAGGAGCATTAACTGGGATTTGGCAAGGCATTACTTCTGTTCGAAACGTAAAGAATATGCCTTTGTTTGTGTTCTACAGCCTAGCTATATGGGGTTGCTACTTTCTACATTTTTACTTAACATTCTTTTGTTTTCGTCAAACTGCATTGTTAGGAGCTACTTGTGCACTGGTATGTTTCGTTGTTGGTTCAATAGCAGTGATAGTTCCGACACCAAATGGGGCTGGTCCATGGCACTTTGCTGTGAAGACAATGCTCATTATCTATGGCGTGGCCGATGTAAGTGCACTCTATTTCGTACTAATAGTGCACACGTTACAAACCCTATTAGTAATTTTACTTGGTGTTTATGCCTGGATTGCTTTGGCATTCACACATAAAAAGAATATAAAGATAGACATTATTCGTAAATAAATAAACAAGTATAAAATAAATAAATACTAACCCTTTAAAACAAACAAAACTATGAGTGAAATTAGAAATCTCAGTCCAGAACTTCTTTGGCGCAACTTTGATGATTTGACACAGATTCCACGTCCAACAGGACACATGGAAAAGGTGCAAGCCTTCTTGCTCGATTTCGCAAAGAAAGTGGGAGTGGAAGCCTTTGTAGATCCTGCTGGCAATGTCTTGATGCGTAAACCTGCTACACCTGGATACGAGAATCGTAAAGGTGTTATCTTACAGGCGCACATGGATATGGTACCACAGAAGAGTCCAGAGAGTAACCATAACTTTGAAACAGACCCTATCGAAACTCACATTACAGATGGTTGGGTTTATGCTAATAATACAACACTTGGTGCTGACAATGGTGCCGGTGTTGCTGCAATTATGGGTATTATGGAAGATAAGACCTTGAAACACGGACCTATTGAAGGACTCATTACAAGGGACGAAGAAACTGGAATGTTTGGAGCGAATGATCTTCCAGAAGACGAATTGCAAGGCGATATATTAATGAACTTAGACTCTGAGACATGGGGTAAGTTTGTTATCGGTTCAGCCGGCGGTATCGATATTACATCAACATTAGCGTATAAAGAAGTTGAGAACGATCAGGAAACTGCCGTTAAGGTTACTCTAAAAGGCTTCCGTGGCGGACACTCTGGTCTCGAAATTCACGAAGGACGTGCTAATGCAAACAAAGAAATGGTACGCCTTGTTCGCAAAGCAATGGTTGAATTAGGTGCTCGCTTGGCAACATGGCAGGGTGGCAATATGCGTAATGCTATTCCTTTCAAGGCAGAAGTTGTACTTGCACTTGCTAAAGATAAAGTTGCAGCACTCAAAGAAATGGTGGAAGCACAGCGTCAATTGATTGAAAGCGAGTTTAAAACGATTGAAAGCAATATAGAATTCTTTGTTGAAGATGTTGAAAAACCTGCTGCTCTCGTTCCAGAAGAAATTCAAGACAACATTATTAACGCCATCTATGCTGTACACAATGGTGTCTTGCGCATGATTCCGGTTTATCCTAACGTTGTTGAAACATCTTCAAATCTTGCCATTATTAATATTGATGCCAATAACACCAATATTAAAATACTTGCTCGTTCGGCTCGCGAGGATATGAAAGCATATCTTGCCACACAAATAGAAAGTTGCTTCGACTTGGCAGGTATGAAGACAGAGTTCAGTGCAAGTTATGGCGGTTGGGACCCAAATCCTGACAGTGAAATCCTTAACTTGTTAGAAAAGGTCTATAAAGAACAGACGGGTGAAGACGTTATAGTACAAGTAGACCACGCAGGACTTGAATGTTCTATTATTCTCGGCAAGTATCCACACCTTGACGTTGTGAGTCTTGGCCCGACTATTCGTAGCCCCCACACAGCAACAGAACGATTTAAGATTGACACTGCACAGCCTTTCTGGGACTTATTAGTGAAAACTTTGGAAGAAATTCCAACCAAATAAACTATTCTCTTTAGCTTATAAAAGACTTTTTCTTTGGTAGACTAATAGGGATATGTTATTTTTTATAGTCAAATAAAACCGTTAATACAAAATAAAAACTTTATGTTTTGTTTGTATTAACGGATTTTTCTTGTTACTTTTGCAAACATAGAATCAATATTAATTTATAAATGGACGATTATCTTTCGAATGTTTTAAACAAATAGAGCGAGGATAGCATATTGTATCTGCTAATCCGCGCCTGAATTTAACTAATTGGAGATTAGCAGAATGAAGACATATTGGAACATTAATGGGAAACTAAACACAATTAAAGAATGGCAACCTAACTGTTGGATACAAGTTACTTGCCCCACAGAACAAGAACAACAAGAATTAGAAGAAACTTATAATATTCCAGATTATTTTATTTCAGACATTAGCGATACCGATGAACGTGCACGTTATGAATACGACGATGGTTGGATGTTGATTATTTTACGTATCCCATACGTAAAAGAAATTCGTTCGCGTACACCTTATACTACCGTCCCTTTAGGTATCATTCATAAACGCGATGTAACAATCACTGTCTGTAACTTCGAAACAAATATGATGCTCGACTTTGTTTCGTTCCAACAGAAACGTGGAGTAGGATTTACAGATTATGTAGATATGATTTTCCGATTGTTCCTTTGTTCTGCTGTTTGGTATCTGAAACGATTAAAACAAATTAGTAATTTAATTGATAAAGCAAAACACAATCTCGACCAAGAAGTGAACAACGAAAGTCTTATTGGTCTTAGTCGTCTTCAAGATTCGCTTACTTATTTTGTTACTTCTATTCGTGGTAATGAGAATTTATTGGCTAAACTAAAATTCAAATTACAAGTTGATGAATTGGATGCAGACTTAATTGAAGACGTAAACATCGAAATGAGTCAGGCACGAGAGATAACAAGTATATATACAGATATTCTCGAATCGACTATGGACACTTATTCAAGTATCATTAATAATAATATGAATACGGTAATGCGTACTCTTACATCGGTTTCTATTATAATGATGTTCCCTACACTCATATCGTCTCTTTTTGGAATGAATCTTGTTAATGGTATGGAAACATCAGAGTGGGGATTTGTTATAGCACTTATACTGTCTGTTATCGTCTCAGGAGTTACGTGGTGGATTTTACGACACAAACGATTGATATAATCAAAAATAGCAGACATTTTCTTATCTAAAGAAAGAGAATTCCTGAATTAAATAAAAAAACAAGTATAAATTTAGGTGGTTTAAAACTTTTTATCTAAGTTTGCACCTTATTAAATAGTACGGTGTCTGTAGCCATTATAAAAGGTTGTTACACTGTATATATAATGAAAAAACTCGAATCATAAACTAATAGTGAAATGATGGACTCTCAAGAGAATACCCTTAATCAGGGATTAGAAGAAGTAAAACAGCCTGAAACGACTGTAGAACAAACCGTACAAAATGCCGAAGTAACATCAGACGATGCTACAAAAACGGTAACAACGGAAGACAATAACCAACAATTAAGGGACGAGAATACCCTCGCTAAGAAGGTTTATTACTCTAAACAAGAAATTGTAAAACGAGCAAAGGAGATTGCTAATAGCGAAGATATTCCAGAGAAAGCAGAAGTAGATCATCTAAAAACATCGTTTTATAGGATACACACAGCTGAACGCGATGCACAACAAAAAGCTTATCTCGAAGCAGGAGGTGACCCAGAGAAATACCAAGTACTACCGGACGACGATGAAGAGGCATTCAGAGCTGAGATGACTATTATAAAAGAAAAACGTCAAAAAGCATTTTTGGAACAAGAAGAGCTTAAACAAGAAAATTTGAAAAAGAAAGAAGCCATTATTGAAAGAATAAAAACAATGGCTACTACTCCAGAAGAAGCAAATAAAGATTTTCAGGAGTTTAAAACGCTACAACAAGAATGGAAAAACATAAAACCTGTACCATCAGAAAAGGTTAATGAATTGTGGCGTAACTATCAGCTCTACGTTGAACAGTATTATGATTTATTAAATCTTAATCGTGAGGCACGTGAATACGATTTTAAAAAGAATCTTGAAAAGAAAACAAAACTTTGTGAAGCTGCTGAAAAATTAGCAGACGAAAGCGATGTTATTAGTGCTTTCCATCAACTTCAAGATTTACACCAAGAATACAGAGAAACAGGACCAGTAGAAAAAGAGCTTCGCGAACAAATATGGCAGCGCTTTAAAGCAGCTAGTACCGTAATAAATAAGCGACACCAACAACATTTTGAACAAATTCGTGCTGCAGAAGAAGAAAATTTAAGTAAGAAAACTGCTCTCTGCGAAAAAATAGAATCTATCGTTAAACAAGAACGAAAGAACATTAGCGATTGGGATAATCACTCAAAAGCTATTATTAGCTTACAGCAAGAATGGAGAAGTATAGGTTTTACACCTCAAAAAATGAATGCTAAAATCTTCGAACGCTTCCGTGCTGCATGCGATGACTTCTTCAAGAAAAAAGGAGATTTCTTCAAAGAACTAAAAGAAAAGTACGCTGATAATGCAAGACGTAAACAAGAGCTTGTAGAAAAAGCAGAGGCGTTGAAAGACTCTACTGATTGGAAAAAAACATCGGATAAACTCATTGCATTACAGAAGGAATGGAAAACAATAGGAATGGTACCCAAACGATTAGGCGATCAGCTTTGGGAAAACTTTCTTGCTGCTTGCAATCATTTCTTTGAAGCTCGTAACGCAAGTCATGCTGGTGAACGAAACGAAGAACGTGAGAACCTAACAAAGAAAAATGAGATTATCAATAAACTAAAACAGCTTACAGAAAGCACTGTCGATAATTTGCAAGAAGAAATGCGTAAACTCATAGATGAATTTAACGCAATAGGACACGTACCTTTTAAAGAAAAAGATAAAATGTTTAAAGAGTATCATGACACTCTCGATAAGCTCTATAAAACATTAAACATAAAGGCATCTAACCGACGTATGGACAACTTCCGTAATAATCTTAAAAAAGTTGCCCAACGCGGCGAGAATGCTATTGACAATGAACGAGGACGCCTTGTTCGTCGTTTCGAACAGTTAAAACAAGATATTAATACTTACGAAAACAATATTGGTTTCCTTAGTATTAGTAGTAAGAAAGGTAATAGTCTTATTGATGATATGAATCGTCGCGTACAAAAACTAAAAGATGAATTAGAAGAAACAAAACAAAAGATAAAGACTATTGATACTGAAAGGAAAGATTAAATCTTATTCGTTCTGAGATAATAAAAGAGGGTGTGTCAAAATAGGCACACCTTTTTTATTAATATATCATTTATAACTCAATAGAAAATAAATGATATAATTATAAGTAGTAACAACTGCTTATACAGTAACCAAATAGATACCTTAAATGCTTAGCAAAGTCTGTTTTATATTACTTACTCTTGTTTCAGATATCTGTTACATTCATCTCAAATATCTACCGCATTCATTTTAGATATCTATCAATTACGTCTTAGATATCATAACAAGTCTGAACATTTATGACTCAATATTATAGTGCCTAAAAGATATTTATTCAGATGAAGATTATAGAGTCCCTTATTTTGCAATCTCCCAATCTAAGCATTAGCATAAGTTGCTGAACAACAACATAGTGTTCTATTTTTTTACTACATTTGTGCGGAGATTCATTACATTCATAGATAGATACACAAAAGTAAATGTGCATATTGCGATATAAGTCATACCAGGATTTTTGCCTAAAAATAAAAAAACTAATACATTGAGGAACAATATATTAGTTAAATAATAATCTAAACTATTGTTGGGATACTCGGACTCGAACCAAGAATGACAGGACCAGAATCTGTTGTGTTACCATTACACCATATCCCACTATATTTGCGTTTCCTTTTAGAATTGCGTGTGCAAAGTTACTACTTTTTTAATGAAATGCAAAATTATAAGAACTTTTTTTCGAAATCTTATTTTGAGAACAATAATATATGGACCTACTCAATGCAACAAAGTGTCCACTACTAATAGTCCATCTAATTGTTTATCTATCATTTTAAAACATAAAATAAAATAGAATTATTTTGTTCTTCAATGCATTTACAGTATCTTTGCACCTTAATATAATAAAGAGTTTTAATGAATACAGAAAAAAAGTTAGTAGACACAATAATTGAAGGAATACAAGAAAAGAAAGGATATGGCATAGTTATTGCAGATTTATCGAAAATTGATGGTTCGATTTGTAAATACTTCGTGATATGCCAGGGTAATTCTCCACAACAAGTGGAAGCTATTGCAGGCTCAGTAAGCGATTACGTTCGAGAATATTACGGAGAGAAACCTATCAATTGTACTGGACTCGGTACAAATCAATGGGTGGCAATAGACTACGCTGATGTGCTTGTTCATATCTTTATTCCTCAAACAAGAGCGTATTACGACCTTGAACATTTGTGGGAAGATGCAACATTAACACAAATAGCAGACTTGGACTAAGACTGTTGCCATAAGAAAATTAATTTTACATCTTTATTAAATGAATTAAATGGACAATCAGAATCCAAACAACAATCCGAAAATGCCTAAGTTCAATATGAACTGGCTTTATGTAATGGCACTTGTTTTTATTGTGCTATTCTTTTCGTCAAAAAGTTTAGATAGTATATTCTCTACAAGTGAAAGTGCAACAAGAGACTATACCACTTTTGTGAACTATATTAATAAGGGTTATGCCACACGTGTTGTCATAAACAAAAAGGAGAGCACACTACAAATGTATGTCCGTCCAAACCATATACGAGACATATTTAAGAGAGGTGTAGATCAAGTTGGAGAATCGCCATACATCACAGTGGAGATAGGTTCTATTGATAATCTTGAAGTCTTTTTAAATACAGCACTTAAACAAAAAAAGATTTCTGGATATAGCTATGAGAATAAAGACGAACACGGTTTCACAGATATTCTTATAGGTTTATTTCCTTGGATTTGCATCATAGGTTTCTGGCTCTTCATAATGCGCAGAATGAATGGTGGCGCCGGTGGTGGTAATGGCGTATTTAGTGTTGGGAAATCAAAGGCTAAAATATACGAGAAAGGTGGCGAAATAGGTGTTACCTTTAAAGATGTTGCAGGACAAGAAGGTGCAAAACAAGAAGTACAAGAGATTGTAGACTTTTTAAAGAATCCACAAAAATATACAGAGTTAGGTGGTAAGATACCTAAAGGAGCATTGCTTGTTGGTCCCCCGGGAACAGGAAAAACATTGTTGGCGAAAGCTGTTGCTGGCGAAGCTGGAGCACCATTCTTCTCTATGAGTGGTTCCGACTTTGTTGAAATGTTCGTTGGTGTTGGTGCAAGTCGTGTTCGCGATGCATTCAGACAAGCTAAAGAGAAAGCACCATCTATTATATTTATTGACGAAATTGATGCTGTTGGGCGTGCTCGTTCTAAGAATCCATCTATGGGTGGCAACGACGAACGTGAGAATACATTGAACGCATTGCTTACAGAAATGGACGGATTTGGAACCAACAGCGGAGTTATTGTATTAGCAGCTACAAACCGTGTAGATATGCTCGACAAAGCTTTACTTCGTGCAGGACGTTTCGACCGACAGATTCATGTAGATTTACCTGATTTACCAGAGCGCAAGGCTATTTTCCAAGTGCATTTACGCCCATTGAAATTGGAGAAGAATCTTGATATAGACCTTCTCGCACGACAGACTCCAGGTTTCTCTGGTGCTGATATAGCAAATGTTTGTAACGAAGCTGCACTTATTGCGGCTCGACACAACAAGATTGCTGTTGGGCGACAGGATTTCTTAGATGCTGTAGATCGTATCATTGGGGGATTAGAGAAGAAAACAAAGATACTTACAGTTGCCGAAAAGCGTTCTATAGCACTTCACGAGGCTGGACATGCTACCATAAGCTGGTTCTGCGAATTTGCCAATCCTCTTGTTAAAGTAAGCATAGTTCCACGTGGACAGGCGCTTGGTGCTGCATGGTATTTGCCAGAAGAACGCCCTATTACAACTAAAGAACAGATGCTCGACGAAATGTGTGCATTGCTTGGTGGACGTGCTGCGGAAGAACTCTTCACAGGACATATTTCTACTGGAGCTATAAACGATTTGGAACGAGCAACGAAAAGCGCATTCGGAATGATTGCCTATGCTGGTATGGGCGACAAGCTACCTAATATTTGCTATTATAACAACGATGCAAGTTTCCAAAAGCCTTATTCTGAAACAACAGGTAAAATTATTGATGAAGAGGTTCTAAAAACTGTAAACGAACAATATGAGCGCGCAAAGGCTATATTAGAGGAACATAGTGAGGGACATGCTAAATTGGCACAACTCCTTATAGAGCGTGAAGTTATTATGGCAGAAGATGTAGAAGAAATATTTGGTAAACGCCCCTGGATTAGTCGTACGGTAGAATTGATGGATGCAGAAGAGAATGCAAAACTATCGCTCGATTCTATGCCTGAATGTGTTAAGCAAGCACAAGCAGAACACGAAGCTTCTATGAAACAAGCT
This sequence comes from Prevotella pallens ATCC 700821, assembly GCF_000220255.1. Taxonomy (GTDB): domain Bacteria; phylum Bacteroidota; class Bacteroidia; order Bacteroidales; family Bacteroidaceae; genus Prevotella; species Prevotella pallens. The sequence goes on along the minus strand of NZ_GL982513.1, from coordinate 875,141 downwards.
GATACTGACGATACGGCAGATACTACAACTACAGATACTGACGATAAGACAAATAACAAGTCAGACAATAAGACGAAAGAATAAAGAGGAGAGGTTATGACTGATAAACAGAAAAATCTTATTACACGTGCCATTACAGGAGTACTTTTCGTGTGTGTTATGGTTGCAGGGTTTATGGCACCGCACTATATGATTGTGCTCTTTGCCGTAATTACTGGAATGACTTTGTGGGAATATACTGGACTTGTATCGCAGATAGAAGGTGTAAACGTTAATCGTTTCATTTCTGTTGTGGCTGGTGTCTATTTCTTCATTGCAATGGCTGGACTAAGACTAGGATACGTTAAAGACTTTAGTGTGTTTGTGCCTTACATTCTTACCATAATTTATCTCATCATAGCCGAACTTTATTTAAAGAACGAGAACCCTATTAACAACTGGGCATATACTATGTTAGGGCAGATGTACATAGCATTGCCTTTCTCGCTAATAAATGTATTAGCGTTTCAGCACGATGCGAATGGCAACATAATGGCAGATATGCTTTTACCATTAAGTATATTTGTATTCTTATGGACAAACGACACTGGTGCCTATTGCACAGGCTCTCTCTTTGGAAAGCATAAGCTCTTTCCGCGCATAAGTCCTGCAAAGAGCTGGGAAGGTAGCATTGGTGGTGGCATTTTTGTTATTGCTATTGCTATATTAATAGGTTATCTTACCGAAAATCCTACGGCACCTAATATGCTAACCATTCCACAGTGGATTGGGCTCGGCATTGTGGTGGCTATCTTTGGTACGTGGGGCGACCTCGTAGAAAGTTTGTTTAAACGCACGCTTGGCATAAAAGACAGTGGCAATATTCTTCCAGGCCATGGAGGAATGCTCGACCGTTTCGACTCGTCGCTCATTGCCATTCCTGCAGCCGTTATTTATCTTTACGTGCTCACACTAATATAAAATATATTTACAGACACACGTATTTAAAAAGGAGCAAAGTAGCCCATAAAGAGTTACTTTGCTCCTTTTCTCATTTCTACTATATAAAGGTTATACTGGCTCAACAGTATATAGGCAAGAACAGTATAAGCAACACCTACTAGTTACAACAAACTAAATGGAACTTTACTGATGTTTATGTTGCTTTCGTTTCAGATATCTGTAACAATCGGCTTAGATATCTGTAACGTTCGTCGCAGATATCTATCAATTGCGTTTTAGATATCTGTTATTCACAAATAAGATTTTATAACTATAATCGGCTCTAGTATTCAAAAAGTTTAAATAAAATAATACTAATTCGAAATAAATCTATACTTTTGCAATACATTAAATGAAAACATATACTAAAAGCATATATTTAAGAATAAATCGTTATTATAATTTTGACAAACATTAAACTTATGAGAAAACTCATTGCAATGTCGTTTATGACACTAATTTGCCATTGCATAATGGCACAAACACCATCTTATGTCCAATTAAACAATAGTTCGTTGAACAAAGCTAAAATTGTTCGTAACAATAAAGCAGTGGTAAAGAAAACTTTGCCCATTAAAAGCGAAGATATTATAAAGGATAAACCTGATGGAGAAGATATAGACAAGCTGCAACGTGCATCTATTTGTGCAGTTCCAGAAAATGGCGGAGCTAATTTCTCCCAACAAAGTTGCGGTTTAGCCAACTATGTTATGGGCAGCGATAAAAACATTTACATATTCAACGCACTTGGAAAATGCTACACTTTCTCGTACACAAAGTTGGAGCCAAACGGCGAAAACAAATATGTGTTACATACTCCACAAGCCATTGACACTGGATACGACGACAACAGCGAGAAGATTAAGCTTTATGCTACTCGACTGGTGCTCGCAAAAGATGGTGAAGACTGGGTGTATGTGCCTGAATACGACAACAACAAGAACTTTAAAGGAGATGTAAACTTTACGTTCAACAACGGAGTACTGACGCAAGAAAACGAAGGAACAAACATTGAAACAGAATTGCCAAATGTTATCATCGGACTTACCGATAACGATGGAAAGTGGTATGGATTTGCATCTTCGAACATTGTTATAAAACCATTCGAAGAGGAGCAAACTGAACTTCCAGAAGATGCAGAACCACAAAACTTCACTATGACTTACACTGATGTGCAAGGCAACACTAAAGAAGAAAACATAAAAATGGCAATAACAGAGAACGAAGCTTACATTCAATGCCCATACACATTCGGCAAAGACGAAGAAGATGCACTATGGATTAAAGGCGATATTAAAGGAAACACTGCAGTGTTTAAAACACAATACATAGGAATTGCCGAAGACGAACACGCCTACGCTTTTCTGCTTCCAGCAAAATGCTCGTTCAGAACCGACGACGAAGGTAAAAAACACATGCAAGCTACAAAAGCCGATGAAATTGTATTCAACTATGACAAAAACACCAAACAACTAACAAGCAAACCTAACAGCCTAATGCTAATAAACGAAGGGGGAGAAGACATTGTTGCATGGGCTGCATACGGAGAACCTACCATAAAAGCATACGACATGACTTTGCGTAAGCCTGCAGCACCTACCATACAAGAGGTTTCGCCCTACGATGAGTCTGACGGAATGAGTGTGAAGTTCACCATAGAAACCAAAGACGTTAATGGAAAATACATTATGCCCGACTATCTATATTATAATGTATACTTCGATACCGACACTAAACCTATGACTTTTACCGAAGATATCTATTCGGGCTTAGACGAAGATATGACAGACATTCCATACCTATTCGAAGACAAAGAGTTCTTCTACGTTCAAGGCAACACACACCTATTCTACGCAAAGGTTGAAAACTATGACAGAGTGGGCGTTCAAGTGCTACACAAGATTGACAACAACGTTAGTCGCTCCGAAATAGTATGGGCAAAAAATCCAACAACAAAGATATTCGGCGTAGAAAATAACCCACAAATAGAAAACATTACCTATACCGACCTATTGGGACGCAAAATAAATAAAAGCACAAAAGGCGTCAGCCTGAAAATAATAACTTACAGCAATGGAAAGAAAGAAACTAAGAAAGTAGTAAAATAATAGAACTACATAATAAGAATAACAAAACAAAAGGCAGCTAAACAAGCCAATATACACAACAATTCATATAAGCAGATGCTCGAAAAACCGAGTGTCTGCTTATCTTTTTATACCACCACCCATTCCACACATCCATTGATTTCCAGAAAAATACGTCTACACAAAACCAAATATATACACTAACAAAGCAAGAAAACATACCAAAGAAAGCGCAAAAAGCTTATAAGCTATTAACAAAAAGCTTATAAGTTATTCGCAAAAAGCTTATAAGCTATCTACATAAAGCTTATAAGCTATTAAAAAAAGCTTATAAGCTTTTTATAGAAAACTTATAAACAATTTACTAAAAGCTAATAAGCTTTCAGCCTCATCACACGCATCTTTTCGTAGAAACACAATACATACAAAATCCTAAATATTAGGTATTGCACAAACAAACCAATGATACTACCTTTGCAGCGTAAAGCTTACATCAATGAAAAGCTATACGAAAAACAAAGGTTCTCAATACTTTAGAACAAACAAAACAACAATTAAGAAAACAAAAAATGAAACAATTGCACCAGAAAACCAAGCATATACTAAAAACAATTATGCTTGTAACACTCACACTGCTACCAATAACAGCAAACGCAAACGGAGAGCTAAAAACAAATGCAAACATAGCAGGACACATAACCAGTAAAGCCACAGGCGAGCCAATACCACACGTAGCAGTACAAGTGGAAGGAACTATGATTGTAAGTGTTACCAATGCAGAAGGCTACTACCACTTAGAAGACCTTCCGCTGGGCAAACAAACAATAGAAGCCCGAGCCACCGGATACCACGCCGAAAAGCAAACCATAGAAGTGGAAAAGAACACAAAGCAAACCATAAACTTTGTGCTAACAACCGACGAAATAGCTTTAGACGAAGTAGTAGTGTCGTCAAACCGAAGCATATCGCTAAGGCGCAACGCACCAACATTGGTAAACGTAATAGACACACGAACATTCAACATTACCAATTCAACATGTCTGGCACAAGGACTAAACTTTCAACCAGGCGTTCGCACAGAAGACAATTGCGCCAACTGTGGCTTCTCGCAAGTACGCATTAACGGGTTAGACGGACACTATTCACAAATACTCATCGATTCACGCCCCGTATTCTCAGCCCTGCAAGGAGTATACGGATTAGAACAAATACCAGCCAACATGATAGAACGAGTAGAAGTGGTACGAGGAGGAGGCTCAGCACTATACGGCTCATCGGCAATAGGCGGAACCATCAACATCATTACAAAAGAACCATTAAGCAATTACGCCGAATTAACACATACCTTTACAGCCTACGAAGGAGGAAAAACATTCGAAAACAACACCACAGTGAACACGTCCATAGTGTCAAACAACAACAAAGCAGGATTCTCTGTATACGGACAAAGTCGCAACCGTGGAGGTTACGACAGAGACCAAGACGGCTACACCGACCTTCCAAAACTAATAAACAAAACCATTGGAATGGGCGCCTTCCTACGCCTGAACAACTATTCTAAACTGAAACTGCAATACCACGCACTAAACGAATATCGCCGTGGCGGTAACAACTTAGACCTACCTGTACACGAATCCAACATAGCCGAAAAGCTCGACCACGATATAAACGGAGGCTCACTCAGCTACGACCTCTTTACACCCAACGGACTAAATCACCTCACAGCATACACCTCTTTCCAACTCGTATCGCGCAACAGCTACTATGGAGGCACAGGCGATGGCTCAGACGAAAGCAAAGCAGAAGCCTTAAAAGCATACAGCAAAACACACGATACAAACTTAATGGGAGGAATACAATTTGTGCACAACTTCGGGCAACTCTTCTTTATGCCAGCACAACTCACCCTTGGCACCGAATACACTTACGACGCACTAAACGACCACTCACTCGGCTACAACACCATAACCAAACAAACCGTACGAACCAGCAGCATGCTATTTCAAAACGAATGGAAAAACGAACATTGGGGCATACTCTTAGGCGGTCGTTTCGACAAACACAATCTCATAAACCACCTCATCTTCAGTCCACGAGCAAACCTACGCTTCAATGCAACACAAAACATTCATTTACGCTTAACCTATGCAGGCGGATTTCGTGCACCACAAACATTCGACGAAGATTTGCACACAAGTATGGCAGGCGGAGAACGCATAAAAACCTATTTAGCAAAGAATCTTAAAGAAGAACGCTCTAACAGCTTAAGCCTCTCAGCCGATATGTACTATAACTTTGGCAATGTGCAAACCAACATCTTAATAGAAACCTTCTATACACACCTAAACAACGTATTTGCTCAACGAGTTTTAAACGAACACGACGAAAACGGCATTCGCATTCTCGAACGCTTCAATGCCAATCAAGCCACCGTCTGGGGTATGAATATAGAAGGAAAAGCCGTATACTCAAAATGGATATCTATGCAAAGCGGACTCACCGTACAACGTAGCCAATACAAAGAAGCCGTAGAATGGGACGAAGACGCACCAGCCGAAAAGAAATTCTTGCGTACACCAAACATATATGGTTACTTCACGGTGCAGTCGTCGCCCACTAAGCATCTGTCCATAGCACTCTCTGGCAACTACAATGGAAGTATGCTCGTAGGGCACGCAGCAGGCTCAGGAGTAGAAAAGCCAATAGCAGTGCAAACACCATCATTCTTCACACTAAGTTTGAAAGCAAGCTACAATCTCGATATTTACAAACAAGTAAAAGCACAACTCAATGCAGGCATTCAGAATATAGGCAACACTTACCAACGCGATTTAGACAAAGGGTGGAACCGCGATGCCTCCTATATCTATGGACCATCGCTCCCACGTTGCTTCTACATCGGAATAAAACTAATGTATTAAGCACACAGCTCTATCAACACATTTTCACTTTTATTGGCTATCGCTTGCTGTTTTCAAAAAAAAGATTTACATTTGCAAGCGATAGTCTAGCTATTAACAACCTTCTAACCAACGATACAATAAAACTATCAGCGGTATAATACCTAAAGACTCTCAAACTGTCTGCCCTACTCTATTAGAGCAGTTTAAACCCAGACAATACAGTTCATCTAATTATAAAACATTAAAACAAAAGATTATGAAAAAAAGAACATTACTTTCTTTTATGCTCGTCATTATGGCGACAATGTGGACAACAGCAATGCAGGCTCAAGAGTATTACGACCTTACAATTGCACTTGTACAAGTAACATCACGCAATTGCAACGACCTGTCGTTTATTACAGGTGTGAGCGGAACTGTAAAGTACGACAATGCTACGAAGACGCTCACGCTGAAGAATGCATCTATCAAGGTAGATAAATACAAGAATGCCATCTCGTCTAAAATAGATGGTCTGACAATAAAGGTTATAGGCGACAACTATCTATGTTCAGAGAACAACTCGACTATTCTGTACGAGGGTGCTGTTACCATCACAGGCGGCGGTTCTTTGGAAGCTGAAAGCCAAAAAAACTGTGCTATTTACGCCAACAAAAGTAATTTAACCATAGACGATTGCAATGTAAAGGTAAAAAGCTCAGAATATGGTATTGCTGGATATAACGGAACAACCGAAAAACTTGTTATTAAGAATGCTAATGTAACTGCAGAAGGAACAGATAAAGGTTCTATCTGCGACTTTGCTTCTCTCTCGCTAATTGGTTGTAAAATTTCAGAACCTTCAGGAGCAGCGTTCGATGAAGATATGCACTGCATCGCATTAGACGGAGAAAAAGTTACCGACAAAGTTGTTATTGTTAAAGATGCAACAGCCATTGAAACTCCTGTTGCTCACACCAACAATACACAGCAAAGTATCTACACACTTAGCGGTGTGCGCCTTTCTAACAACCTAAACAAATTGCCAAAAGGCATATACATTGTAAACGGTAAGAAAGTGGTTAAACAGTAAAAGCAACTTAACTCCGCATCTTTCTACGGTGCGGAGTAATACTCTTTCTATTATCCTATACTTACCTAACAATACACTTCGCTCATATAAGGGTTAAAGCCAACAGAATAATTCATTTTATTATTCACAATTAAAACAAAAGAATTATGAAGAAAAAAGCATTACTCACATTCGTTTTCGCTATAGTAGCGACAATGTGGACAGGTATGGCACAGGCGCAGACAGAAGATTATGAATTAATAATTGCCGGTGCACAAGTTACCTCTGACAACTGCAACGATCTTTCTGTTATTGATGGTGTGAAAGGAAATGCTAAGTATGACCCTGCTACCAAAACTCTTACACTTGACAATGTAACTATCCATAATACGGCAGAGACTATTTATGGAGTAGGCATCTATAATCTCGGTGAGAAATTGACAATTCATCTCATTGGTAACAACTCCGTTACTGCAGAGAAGAGTGTAGGATTATGGAATGGTAAGGACAATAGTATTATTTTTACGGGTAACGGTAGCCTTATAATAAATGCGTCAACTACAGCAAGTAATAAAGACTATCAGAAAGGCATCTTTAATCGAGGTTCTATCACCGTGAATGATTGTACTTTGGAAGTTTGTGCAGGAGAATACGGACTGTGTGACGGCTATTGGATATTTAACCATTGCAATGTACGCGTCAAAGGCGAAGGTATGAGCGACGATCAATATGCTGGTAGTATCAGTTGGGTATGGGATAATAAGCCTGAGTTCAGAGATTGTGATGTTACTGGACCTGCAGGTGCATATTGGAAAGAGTTTCAAGATGGTGAATATACTTACTACACATTATTTGGAAAAGACAATAAGGTCGTAACAGATTGGGTAACTATCGCGCCAGATCCAGCTTCCATCAATACGCCAATTGTGAATACGACCAATCAAAATCCCTATACACTTAGTGGAGTTCGTGTATCTGACAACTTAAATAAATTGCCAAAAGGCATATACATTATTAACAATAAGAAGGTAGTAAAACAATAAAAGCAATATTTTTTTGCATGGATACACGCTGCGGTGGTCTTTGCTTTCCTATATCTTTCTTGCTATTTGCACATAATTTACGTATATTTGCACGCAAAATAAAACAAAATAAACAAAGCAGAACTTTATGGCAATAAGTATCAGACTACAACAAAGCAAGTTTAAAGAGGCAAATCGAGGTGGTAAACGGCATGCACGAGTAGTAAGCAACGGAGAAACATCAACAGCCGATCTTGCTGCTGCTATCCAGTCAAACACATCGTTTACACGTGGCGAAGTTACAGGTATTATTATGGCTTTAGTAGACGAAATTAGCTACAATCTAAGTCTTGGTAACACTGTTGTACTCGATGGATTAGGTCGATTTCATCTAACTGTAGAAAGCGACCCAGTAGAAAACAAAGAAGACTTCGACATTAAAAAGAATGTAAAAGGAGTGAAGTGTAAATTTTTACCAGCAAGCCGTCGCGACCCTAAAACTCGCAAAAGCACACAAGACTTTGCGTCGGGCGTACAAGTTGTGTGGGCTGACCCTGAAGACGAAGAAGAATAATAATCCTCTTCCGTAAAGAAAAAGTTGCAAGAATAAACTTAAAAGAAACTATCGCCACACAAGTGGCAAAAAACAAAAAAACAACTATGAGGAAAACCTTACCCATTATAGCATTCCTGCTATCAGTAGCCTTGCAGGTATGCGCACAACAAAAGAATTATGACTTTCAAGAAGGCAAACTCTTTTATAAAATAACAGATGCAACAAAGCAATATGTACAAGTTACTACAGAACTCGATGAGCTTTTAGAGGCAACAGGAACATTGTATAATAGTCCTATAAAAGGCGATGTCGCAATTCCAGCCAACGTAAACTATCAAGGTAAACAATATACTGTAACTGGTATCGGCGACAATGCTTTTGGAGGTTGCACACAGGTTACATCGGTATCTATGCCTGCCAGCATAACCAGTTTAGGCGAACAAGTTTTCTTATCGTGCACAGGACTGAAACGCATCACAGTAGATGCAAATAACACCGTATTGAAAGATGTAGACGGAGTTCTCTTCGATAAAAGTGGAAATAAACTAATTGCGTATCCAAATATGAGGGCTACCAACTACGATATTCCAGAAGGAACAGTAGAACTCGGTGCTGCATCGTTCTTTATGTGCAACGAAATTAAAAACATCAACTTCCCTCCTACACTGAAGAAAATTGGTATGCTTGCCTTTGGTATTTGCTCAAAAATGAACGAAGTAACCATACCAGAAACTGTTACCGACCTTGGCGACTTCGCTTTTTATAATTGTACGGGATTAGAGAAAGCCATCATTAAAGCCAATATCTCCGAACTTAAACGCTATATGTTCAGCAGATGCACTGCCCTAAAAGAGGTTTCGCTACCTTCAACCATAGAGTTTATTCGCACTTGGGCATTCGGTAGTTGCGCAGCAATGAAAAACATAAAACTACCTGATAACTTAAAAGGTATAGAAGCCGAAGCTTTTAATGGTTGCGAAACATTAAGCGAAATCACTCTTCCAGCCAGTCTGGAACAGATAGGAATGTACACTTTCGATGGCTGTAAACAACTAAAATGTATTACTTGTCTTCGCGACACTCCATTAAAGGGAGCTGCTATGGGCGCTGGAGTATTTGAGAATGTAGACAAAATTGCATGCGAACTAAAAGTGCCTAAAGGTCATAGAAATGAATATGCTGAGGCAGAACAATGGGGAGATTTCACCAGAATATCAGAGCACGACCTTTCTGGTATCAGCACAATAATTAGTCAAGACAGCAACACACAGACAACTATCTTTACCATTAACGGACAACGCTTGCCAAACAATACACAACCTTCACACGGAATCTATATTATAAACGGCAAGAAAGTATGTGTTAAGTAAGTTATTTCATACACATAACACACACTGGTGTTTTGTTTAGTTCAACTATAGTGGTTGTTTTGAAGTTCAGAACAACCACTATTTGCTTATACAAACACCATAATCTTATCACCTTATGTAAAACATTCGTTTGGCAAATAGCCTGAAAATAAGTACTTTTGTACAATAAAAGCAACTGTAGCAATATGAATATACCATCTAATCAAAGCGAAGAAGGAAAGAAAAGAATTGAGGAATTAGATTTTCTCAAGGCTCTGTTCATTCTCCTAATGATAACTTTTCATCTTGCCTATATCGGCGATGGCTATCCTTATCTGAAGAGTTTCGTCTACACATTCCACATGCCTGGTTTTCTTATTATATCGGGCTATCTGTCGAAAGTAGGCAAGCCTATAAAAAGTTATTGCCAAACAGTATTGTGGCTTGCCGTGCCCTACATTATTATGGAGATGGGATATGTAGCTATGGCATCGCTGCTGCCAATAAAAGACCATATACCAACGCTATCAATAGAGGTAATGCTCAACAAGCTATGCCTTCGTCCGTTAGGCCCGTATTGGTATCTGCACACCCTGATAATCTGTGGAACGCTTTACTTTTCTGTATTCCGATGGGCAAAAGCCTCAGCTTTTTCACGCCTTATAATCTTAGGAATAGCTTATTATGTCCTTTCTCTATCAGGAATTATCTCGTTTACATGTGCAATGTATTTCCTTGTTGGTGTTCTTGTTCGTCAAAGTTCACTTTCCTTTCTTACCATATTCCGCAGGTCGTGGTGGTCGCTTGTAGTCTTGGCAATTCTTTATTTCTATCCTTCGGCATTCAATAGAGCAACGATAGGAGGTGTTATGATAGTCTATTTCGTGTTTTCTTTCTTGCTAACTGTGTTTCCATACGTCCCAATTAAATCGAAAGAAATACTGTTGTTTTTAGGGCGCAACTCTTTGATTCTATACATCTTCTCGCCCATATTCACATTATGCTGCAAAGTGTTTATACCTTATTTATCTTTCGATTCAACACGCTTGTTGTTTCTTTGCATCTCGTTACCCATCTGTGTAATCGGTAGTCTTGGCATCTGCAAAGTCTTAGACCTGCTGCATCTTTCACCATTCCTATTCGGACGAAAACATGCCCTAACCAGTTTCAACAGTAGCAAAGAACAAGTATATAGTAAGTAACAAGAACAAAATACAGCATGATACTTATGCGCTTTAATTCAAGAGAACATAATTTGGAATTTAGCAAAAGAAATGGAAACAAAAGATAAGATATACGGTACTATTTTCGGACAAGCCATTGGCGATGCACTCGGTCTGGGCACTGAATTCCTGTCGAAGACAGAAGTAAGGGAGAAGTATCCTGATGGACTGAAAGAATACAGCCAAATCATCAGAGACTACCATAGAGCAAAGTTCCAGCCAGGCAGTTGGAGTGACGATACGGATATGATGCTGTGCATTGCCAATGCTATTATCGAGGATAAGGGCATAAATCTGCACACCATTGCAAGGAATTTCAAGCAGTGGGTCTATGCTCCCGAAACACGTGGTGTAGGACAAACCACCCTTAAAGTGCTGTCGATAGCCGAATATGTGGAGAAACCACACCAAGTGGCAGAACTGATTTGGCGAATGACACGAACAAAAAATGCAGCCAACGGTTCTGTAATGCGCACTGCAATAATAGGATTAAAGAAGGAGAATGTGGCACAAACAGCAGAAGATGTCTGTAAACTTACCCATTTCGACCCGCGCTGTGTGGGTTCTTGCGTTATTGTTTCTGAAATTATAAACCACTTAATATGGCACGACGAACAGCTTTCCTACTCACAGATAATGACAATCGGCAACAAATACGATAAAAGCATCGCAGAATATATCGACAAGGCATACTATAACGGCATTGAGAGTCTGGAACTTGACGAGCCTTCGAGCATAGGATACACGCTAAAGGCTCTGGGTTCAGCATTATGGTGCCTGTTTCATGCAAACGACTTTGAAGAGGGCTTGCTCAGAGTAGTTAATGAGGGTGGCGATGCCGACACCAACGCTGCTGTGGCCTGTGCTATGCTCGGAGCAAAGTTTGGCTATACTTCCATTCCACAGAAATATACTGATGGATTGACAAGAAAAAGTGATTTGATGCGCATTACCAACTATTTAATGCAAATTGATATCTAAGGAACAACACCATCATTTCTGCATCGTATTAACATACGATAATTTCAGTGTATATTTCCGTTTGTGAGAAATAATAATTATATTTGCAATACTATTACATCAGTGTTGATTACACTTAAGAACCTATACAGAGGGCAGTGAAAGGGAGTCGGCTGCCTTACCTTAACAAAATAGTTACTCCCCTATTTAATAACTATAATCTATTGGAAATATGGGAAAAAAGCATTTACATGTAATCGGTTTCTTGCTTGCGGCATTATTCCTGTCTATGCCTACCAAGGCTCAAACACTGGAAAATACGTACAAGAGGCTACGATTGAACCAACAAAAAGCACCTGCCGGAAATTTACCTCCGGAACTGAAAGGGTTGGAGTTTGACGATTTCTATGGAGCAAACTATTTCCCACAGAAGGTGGAAGAACCCTACGCACCTATCTTTTATGTGTTCTATATGGACAATCAGTCGAACACTACCATCAATACGGTGGAATTTGAATATTGGTTCGACAACGACCGAACAAATGTCAAGTACAAGACACGCAACGATATTCAGCTCGCTCCGGGACAGTCGATGGAAGACGGTGTGGGCTTTATCTCGTTCGAAGCTCCGAACGACACACGCCCACACATCATTACCATAAAGCCTTACAAGGTAAATGGTATGGAAGTAGACATGGGTGTGCGCGTAAAGCCTTTCCGTCAATACTTTGTTGAAGGAACCTACCGCATGCCGACACACTATGTAGAGGTTTTTGCAGACCCTACCGACAAAAAGGCATACGACCTTTATCGTGGACTTGCAACAAGCATCGTAACCCTGCAACACAAAACAAAGAAGAAGAACTGCTACGAGCTGGTAACGTTCGTGAGCCAAGCTGGCGAAGCAACATTCAAGGCAAGCCAACAGGAAAACAAATTGGCAAAGATGTATAAGATTGGAGAAATGCCAAGAATGATGGTGAACAGAAACTTGATGACACCATACGGAACACTGAACAACCACACACAGCTGGAAGACCTCAGCACCTATTCGCCCGCAATGAAGATTAGTTCAAAGGTTACTGACGTTTACGAATACTTGCTACAACGTGGTTTCTACGGTCCTGCCTTTGCGCAAATGACTCCTTCTGTAACAAAGAACAGCGATGGAAAGTTTGTTTGTAGCATCACCGGTCAGGTATCCGAGCAACAGGAAACAAAGGGGTTGCGTATGAATGTATATCTCGTAGAGAACAACTTTATTCCTGAAACCGATGAAGACGGCTACGTGGAAATCCCCGACGGCACCGTGTATAATAAGTTTGTAAAGATGATTAGCCCAGTGGAAGGCTACGAACTCAAGGTAAACAACGACCGAACATACACCTTTGCTACCGAACCATTTGCCATCGAAGACTTCGAAGCTGACAAGTATCGCCTCGTTGCTTCCATCATAGACCCTTGTACCGAGCAGCCTTACTTGGCTTCTGTACTTCAGTCTTGCGGCATAAACGTTACCAACGAGCAACCTGCCGAGGTTACTATGACTACCGCACAAGCATCTGGCGAAATCAGTTTTACCCTCGCTGCGAAAGAGGCTAACACGCCTATTACCATCGACTGGGGCGACGGCATAGAAGTGAACTACACACTTGGCACTGATTTCAGTGAGATAAAGTCGGACGTAAAGGGTACAAACCTAAAGATAAAGGGTAACATTACGAAGTTGAATTGTATGGCAAACAAGCTGAAGGTGTTAGATGTATCGAACTGTCCAAAGCTGGAAGTGCTGCAAGCTGCTTACAATTACTTGTCGGAACTCGATTTAACCCACAGCACCGAACTGCAAAATCTTGAGATATTCGGCAGCAACAGTATTTCGGAGCTCGACCTTTCGCACTGCAAGAACCTCATCAGATTGGTGGCTTCGCAAAACTTCCTGTCTGATTTAGATGTCAGCAAGTGCCCTAACCTTACATACGTGGACTGCTCTCGTATGAAGCGCATCACAGAATTAGACTTAAGCAGCTGCCATAAAATAAAGCATATCATAGCCAACGAATGTGCTATCGACAAGCTCACCATTCCGCAAGATGCACCATTGGAAGAGCTTTCTTGCACAAACAACAAACTCACGAGCCTCGACCTGACAGCATTCACCCAACTCAAGGATGTTAATTGTTCAGGTAATCCCATTACATCGCTCAAGGTAAGCTCTCCCGAATTGCTGTCTTTATACTCTATGGAAACCAAACTTACAAGCATCGACCTATCGAAACTTGCCAAGCTAAAGTTTCTTATGCTCAAAGGAAACACAGGTATTACATCGCTCAATTTGGAGAACAACAAAGAATTGGAAGAACTTGGATTCAGTTCTTGCAAAGTAAATCAAATCGACTTGAAGCCTTTGAAGGGATTGAAGAAACTGTGGTGTAGTAAAAACCTATTCACAACGCTCGACCTTTCGCAGAATAAGGAAATAGCACTATTAGATGCAACCGAGTGTAAACTCACCACAATTGCATTCCCCGAAAATAATTCGACCTTAGAAAAAGCATTGCTCTCTAAAAATGCTTTTGAAGCCATCGCATTCGAAAATCTTTCTGCGCTGAAAGTCATCAACCTACGAACGAACAAGCTAACAAAGGTTGAACTGAAGGGCTTGAGCAGTTTGGAAGAATTAGAACTTTCTTACAACCAACTCCACAGCGTGAACCTGAAAGAATGTCCCAGCCTTAAACAGCTCGGCGTTACTGCCAACGGTATGAGTGCCTGCGAGCTCAACACCCTCTACAACCAGCTGCCAACATTGCCAACAATGCCTAAAAAGTATAATCTATACAACGGTACAAAGAAGGACGAAGCCGCATTGACAAGCAAAACCTCTATCGCAACGGAGAAGAACTGGAAGGTTTATGTGGAAGGAGATGGCAGTGGCTGCGCCGACGGAATAGACAATGCCAATGCCGACAACACACTCTCCATTGTCGCAAGCGAAGGTTTGTTGCGCATACACAGCCCATTTGCCCAATCCACCATACGTGTTTACACACTCGATGGAAAGCTTTTGGTACAACAGCATCTTAACCATCAAGACACTACCATAAGTGTTCCGTTTGACGGAGCTTGCATTGTTCGATGCACCGACGATATTAGCCAAAATATAACAACAACGAAAGTTGTGCTTTAATAGGAAAAACTTCAAGAGGGTGTGCCCAAATAGGCACACCCTCCATAATCTTTACATAACGCTACGCTTGTGCTACCTTACGGGTGTGGTTGTCCGCCACCGCCTTCGGGT
Organism: Prevotella pallens ATCC 700821; assembly: GCF_000220255.1. Taxonomy (GTDB): domain Bacteria; phylum Bacteroidota; class Bacteroidia; order Bacteroidales; family Bacteroidaceae; genus Prevotella; species Prevotella pallens. The sequence continues at coordinate 859,708 of NZ_GL982513.1, read as the reverse complement.
TTCTTTGGGTCGGCTTCTTTTTCTTTGCCTTTCCATTCGTTCCACTCAATGTCTACGTCCGATAAACCTCGGGTAGACACCCTGCCCTTGCCTGCTCCACGATATCGGGTTTCGGGAATAAAGCGCACACGAACGCCACTAATTTGGTTCGCCGATACTTCTTTCTCCGTTGCCACACCGTTCTTGTTTGTAACAGCCGTAAAGTAGAACGAACCTACACCGTCCAGCTTCACCGAACGACCTTGCGCCATAAAGTCGCCCATCACACCGCCCAATGCCGTAAGCACTGCACGCACATCGGCAGGACTTACTGTCGATTCTGCTGCCAGACGTTTTGCCACTTGGTCTGTTGTTGCCGGACTCGATACTAAAACGGCTTTAGGATACCATTTGCCGTTCACTTTCATTTTGGTTTTCTTATAAAAAGCCATAATAAAAATTTGTTAAGCCGAAAGCCCCAATTGTTAATATCAACGAAATGTACTGCCGTGCCCCACGGGTCCTACTGCCGTGCCCCACGAGTCCTACACCCGTGCCTTACGGGTCCTACACCTGTCAGAATATAAAATTGTAGCCCTTCGGCTGAGTTATATAAATTGTTTGTTTATACTCGCATTTGAGATTTTCTTCAACACGAGTTTTTATTTGGTTTTATCCAGTGTATGTTTGCGGACGGGCGCGATAAATCGGCGCCCCTACGCCTACGGAATGTATGCTGCGATTGTTTATGCACAATCAATATTTATTCCACGAACACGTAATATTTACCCACGCACACCAACGTTTACACCACGTGCACCAACTGTGATGCGTGATTGCATTTATATAATTCGTGGGGACGGGCGCGATGAATCGGTCCCCTACGCCTACGGAATGTACGCTGATATTGTTTATGTGCAATCAATGTTTATTCCACGTGTACACAATATTTTTCCCAATATCATACCGCGGATTGTCCACGCACACCAATGTTTTATCCTCGTACACCCATTATGATATGTGGTTGCATTTATACAATTCGGTGTGGGTATTTATTTGTTTCATTAATTTTGTTTTTCATTTGTGCCATAGTATCTGTGCACTCATGATATTCTTATTTTAGAAGTGTGGCACCGACTCACGTCGCCACCACACTGAATTAAAATAGATTAACTGAAACTAATTGTATTCTATCAGGTGGATATTCCACCCTACAAATACTCTGTTTATTTGTTCACCACGTACACCTCTTTATCGTACGCCGAAAACACTTTATTCCTATATGTTTATTTATCTTGCGATGCTTCGCTATCGTCGTCATCGTCTAAAGAGAATGGGTTCTCTTTTGCCTGACCGCCACCGCCGGGACCTGCTCCCTGTCCAATAGGAATTGACAGACAAAACATTTTCTCTGTTTCTACACGATGATTCTTACACGTGGGTTTATTATATAATTTCTTTTCCATTTTCTTTCTCAAATTTAAATTTTATAGAACTTTTTGCCATTCACAATATACATTTGTCCGCTCTCAAGCTTATTGTAGTCGTTGCCCATTTGTTTACCATCTACAGAGTAGAATGGATATTTGCCACTCTTAATATCAGTATTCGTTTCTGTTTCAAGCGCTTTAATATCATCTGCAGTGTTATCGTCTTCTAATACCATAAAGAAACTTGGGGCAGCTACTGCACCCGTAGGACTGCTTATGAAGCAACGAAAAGGAGCAATAAAGTCGTTTGCAACACCACTTTGCACTTGCCACCACTTGTTACCATTTAGATAATAAGCCTTTTTGGCAAAAGCTTTATCGTTGCGTATCTTTAATGTAGTACCATAAAACTTCCAATTGCCATCGTTACTTGCAACAACAGCACTGTTCTCTACGTTTGGCGTTGCAGGTACAGTTACGTTGTGCATCTCTGGTAATGTATGACTTTGTCCATCTGTAATCTGAACCAGATAAGGGGTATTTGCTTGCAAACGAGTTCCATCGGGTAATGGTGAGAACATAAATGCCTTGTCGCCATTAATATCAGTGCCCTTGCTTGTTAGTGTGTAAGCACGCATACCAGTAGGCAGGTCGGTTGGGTAAGGCAGGTAGAGGGTGCTGACGGCCTTGCCTGCTGTGTTAGAGAATACACGGTCGTAGTTGGCTTTCTCGGCTGTGAAGCTGCGCGGGCTCTCGAAGCATTCCTCGTCGGTAACAAACAAATCACCGCAGACACCGCCACGGACAGTGTTTCTATATTTTTCGTCCTGCCAATTGTAAGGTCTACGGCTGTTTCCTATTGGTGTCATCTGCTCACGATATGGGCAAACTGCCTCTGATGCAGCATTGAGGAATATCAGCGTGTTGTCGGGTAAGTCATAAAAGGGACCGTCATAGCCAGCGGTCAGTGGGACGTTTGAGAAGTCGTAGTAGAGGGCTGTCTCCCATTGATTAGGGAATTCATAGGAATAGCCTGCAAAATAAAGATGTCCGAGTTTCGTTACTTGACAACCAGGTTCAACTTCAATTCGTTTGACAGAAGAATGTCCGAAACGAGTAAGTTCCTTTAATGTATTTGGAAAGATAACCTTATCATAGATATTTAGATACCATGTATCGAAATCTGCATAATATACAGGATATGTATTCGTACCATCACTGACTGATGATGGTACTCTAAGTACATCACCGGTATATCGTATCCATGTAACATTATCACCTCTAAGATTTGTCCCTGGCTCGGTAACGAATGATGGACCTGTTTGGTACAGTTTAGTAATCTTAGCTCCACCTGTACCATCAAGCTGAAAATCCCACTTAAGTCCTGCAGCGTCCGTATACTGATAAGTAGTCTGCGCAGATGTTTCTCCTGACAACAATCCTAAGAACAGGAGAATTAGAGTCGTAATCTTTGTTTTCATTTGTCTTTGTTATTGTTTGTTATCTTGTTTGTAAATAAAAAGCTGTCTTATATTCGTTTAGCGTAAGCACAAAAAAAGAGCAAAGGAAACTTACGGAAGTCCTTTGTTTACGATAGTTGCGCACGGTCCTTCGCGCGCGCGTACGAAAAAGTGTAAGGTTTTGTTTACGCCTGCATTACTAGAGAGAGAGAGAGAGAGAGAGAGA
>NZ_GL982513.1:800871-856563 GCF_000220255.1 Prevotella pallens ATCC 700821 | reverse complement strand
AAAAAGCTATAAAAACAACAAAGAAAATAGAGAGAAATTAAGAAAATATCTTTATAACCAATAAACCATAGCGTTCTATTTAGTTACATAACATTATTGAAAATACGCTGCATTTATTACATAAGACAGTATGTATTTACGCATATTTCAATACATTTATAGTGCTATAAAAAATAACTATTCCGAACTATTTGGCACATTGACACCTAATTCTTTTAGAACATTGGGTGCATCTTCGTCGCCATATTCAGCTGCTTTTTTATACCAGTGTATGGCTTCGTCTATGTTCTTCTCTACACCATCGCCACGTCTATAACAATTTCCTATATAGAACATTGCCCATGGCTCACAACTATTAGCAGCTTTATAGAGCCACTCTAAGCCACGTTTCTTATCGGGTTTTTCACCGTTCCAACCTTCAAAATAAAGAATGCCAAGATAGTATTGCCCTAAAGCTGAACCTGCATAAGCAGCTTTTTGATACCAATGTAACGCACTCTGAGCATTGAATGCTACGCCCAAACCATAGGCATAGCATCTCCCCAGACCAGTATAGGCATCTATATTGCCAGCTTCGGCAGCCTTTTGATAATACTTAAAAGCGGTATCAAAATCTTCGTTATTAAACGCTTCGTCGGCATCTCCCAGCAATTTATCTGCTTCGGTTGCAGGCTTACCTACATAATTGGTATCTACTCTGTGTGGCACTTCCTCTTGTGCAACACCCACGAAAGGCAGAAACAGAGCAAAGAAGCCCAGAAGTAATCTTTTCATATAAGATAAAAGACGTTACACAAGGTGAATTGCAAGCGGTTCAACTGTGATGAGATGTCGCTTGTAAAGATCGCCAACGGCTTTCTTGTAGACTTTCTTTGACACATGAAAGAGATGTTTAATATCTTCTGCTTCGCTTTTATCGCCAAGGTTGCACACACCACCGTTGTCCTTCAAGTATTGTAGAAGCACTTCGGCAAAGTCTTTTGCATATTGCTGTCCTGTTGGTTGCAATGTGCAGTCAATCTTTCCGTCTGGTCGGACTGTGGCAATATAACCCTTTAGATGGTCGCCCGTGTGGACGTACTGGAACACTTGGTCGCCATAAACAAGTCCGGGATATTTATTGTCGATGATGACTTTGAAGCCAAGTTCGGTCTTTTGCCAAATCATCAAATCAACCTCCTCGCCTTGCTTGTACATTGGTTTCTCTTCTTCAAAATAATGCTCTACCTTCGCCGATGCCACCAAACGGTAGGTTTCTTCGTCAAGATGTACGTGTACAATATACGACTCGCCTATCTGCATACGTTTCTTCTGCTCGCGAAACGGACAGAACAAATCTTTTGTTACACCCCAATTAAGGAATGCACCATACTCGTTTACCCACGAACATTCCAAATATGCAAACTCGCCCACTACGGCAAGTGGCTGCTCGGTTGTAGCAATGGGGCGTTCTTCCTGGTCGAGATACACAAAAACACGTAAGTCGTCGCCCACCGAAACATTATTGGGAACATATTTTTGAGGCATCAATATTTCGCCTGCGCGACCACCATCGAGATACAATCCGAATGGCTCTCTATTGCCTTCGCGCAATGCAACCTTCAATACAGTAAGCGTATTGTAATCGCCTATCTTTAGTTTTGCCATTTGTTATTTCCTTTCTTACTTTATTATACTGCGCTGGATTCGCTTCCCTCTCCCACTATGCGTCCGTCTTTCAAGTGTATGGTGCGGTCGGTTAGTGTAGCCAACGTTTCATCGTGTGTTACAATAACAAAAGTCTGACCAAACTTATCGCGCAATTCGAAAAAGAGTTTGTGTAGTTCTTCTTTATTCTTTGAATCCAAACTACCCGACGGTTCGTCGGCAAGAATTACTGCAGGATTGTTCATTAGCGCCCTTGCCACTGCCACACGCTGCTTTTCGCCACCAGAAAGTTCGTTGGGTTTATGGTTTGCACGGTTGCTCAGTCCCATAAACTCCAATAGTTCTTCAGCACGATTGTGTGCTTCTTTGTTTTTCATTCCTGCAATATAAGCAGGTATCATAATGTTTTCTATTGCCGTAAACTCTGGTAAAAGCTGGTGAAACTGGAACACGAAACCAAGATGTTTGTTGCGAAACTCGCTTAGTTTATTGGTTGATAATGTACTGGTTTCAATGCCATCTACTACAACGGAGCCATTATCTGGTTTATCTAACGTACCAAGAATTTGCAGCAACGTGGTTTTGCCTGCTCCAGAAGGACCAACAATGCTCACTATCTCGCCTTTCTCAATGCGCAAGTCAATACCTTTCAGCACTTGCAGTGAACCAAAACTCTTAGTAACACCTTTTATCTCTATCATAATTCTATCTTATTTTCTTTTGCATAAACTCTCGTAGAACATCATAAGCACTACGTTCTTCGGTGTGTTGCGACTGTGCAAACGTCATACCGTCCATACGATTGCCATACTGATCGGGGAATATTATCATAAGAGTCTTACTCTTAAAGAAGCGATTTACTTCTTCTGGTATGCGTTCCATCGCATTCTTATAAGATATAGTACCCTTTCGCGCTGTGATAATTACAAACAAATGGTCGTCTTGCACCTCTGTAGCCAACTGTGGAAGTTCTTTCCAATGCTTCATTTCAACATATTCAGCCCGTACATTGGGGTGTCGATTACGAATATATACAGTAATTAGTTCGATGGTTTCTTGACGAGCATGAAAAACAACACGGCAATCGCTGTTCGATGCTAAACGTGCTATTCGTTCCAACCAACGATAAAAGCCAGGTTCAAACTCAGCCCGCGAAGGCACAACAACTTGTATTCTACGAATTGTATTCAATGGTTGCACAATACGAGCTATTGTAATTTGGCGGCTCAAACCATTGTAAAGGCTCTGTGTAAATTGTCCCCAAAATCCCTTCGATATAGCTTGTTTGGCATGTAGTCCCATTACTATCTCAGATGCTTGGAACTCTTTAAAAGCATGTTTTATACCATTTGCTATGTTGGCAGCAATACGCACCTGTGTTACCATCGGCACATTGGCAGACGCAGCTTGCTTTTGCAGATGTTCTAATAAACGTCGTCCTTCTTCTTGATTGGCTGCTGCATTCACATCGTCGTACACAACGTTTAGTCCAACAAGTTCTTTCTTAAGCTTTTCGTTACGCATCATTATGGCTAACGAAAGCAAATTCTCGGCATATTCTGGATATTTCACTGGTATAAGAATGCGTTCGTCGTTATGCGTTCGCGCCATTTCAGGTTCTTCTTTTTCGGTTAATCGAATTTTTTGAGCAGCTCTCTCTGTTACAAACGATGAGATTATGCAAGTAAAAAGTATCATAATAACGATACCATTCAGCACTTCATCGTTGAAAAGGAATTTTCCAGGAGCTACCTCAAGCTTTAATCCCACCATCACCATAGCTATTGCGCCTGCTGCATGGGCACTTGTTAAACCGAAAAGCATATCAGACATTTCTCGTTTTAAACGAAACAAGAAGCCAGCAAGATAGGCTGCAATGGCTTTTCCTGTTGTTCCAAAGAAGACAATACATAGTACAACCCAAATGATATGTGTGCCTTCAAACAACGAACGCACATTTATTAACATTCCAACACCTATTAGGAAATAAGGAATAAAGAGCGCATTGCCTGTAAACTCTATATGATTCATAAGTGGAGATAGACGTGGAATGAAGCGATTTAATATTAGCCCTGAAAAGAACGCTCCAAAAATACCTTCCAAACCTACTGCTTCTGAAAGTGCAGCAGACAGAAACAGAATGCCTAAAACAAAGAGAAACTGCATTACAGCATCGGAATAGCGACGCAGAAACCATCGTGTAAGGCGCGGAACAAAGTAAATAAGCCCTGATATATAGAGTGCAAATTTAAGCATAAACCATAGCCAGAATATGCCACCACTACCGCCTTGACACAAATTTACTATCATTGCCATAACAAGAAGCGCCAAGAACAATGCTACCATTGTGCCACCAACACTAAGCGTTGAAGCTGAATGCTGAGAAAGACCATAGCGTCCCACGATAGGATAGGCTACGAGTGTGCTTGATGACATAATACAACCAAGTAGCAAAGACGATGTTACTGAGTAGTGTAGCAAATATATTCCCATTAAGAAGGTAAGAATATAAGGTATAAAAAAGGAGAGAAAACCAAACAGCATAACACGCCATTTATTTTTCTTCAGTCCGTCCATATCCATTTCAAGACCAGCAAGAAACATAATGTAATATAAGCCTACACTTCCAAACAGTTCGAACGAAGCATCGCGTTTCAGCACATTTAATCCGTATTCGCCCACCAAAACACCAGCCAAAACCATTCCTATAATGTGAGGAATACGCAGTCTACCCATAATAATAGGCGACAATAGAATTAGCATCAATACCACAAAGAAAATCAATGTTGGATCGGTTATGGGGAAATATTGGGCTATTCTGAACATAATTGCTATTATAAATATGTGCAAAGGTAGCAAAAAGTTATGGGGTAAGTAGTGAAAGTAGAGAGTTTTTTTGTATTTTTGCAAACGCAAACAACACAAACTTATGCCTTACTGGTATATGTTTGAATAGACATTTTGTGATGTATTGCACTATTAAAATTATAAAAACAAGGATATGAAAGTAGCTATTGTTGGAGCCAGTGGAGCGGTTGGACAAGAATTTCTCCGCATATTGGCAGAAAGAAACTTCCCTATAGACGAGCTTGTGCTCTTTGGTTCAAGTCGGTCTACAGGTAGAAAGTACACATTTAAAGGTAAAGAATACGAAGTAAAACTTCTGCAACATAACGATGATTTCAAGGATATTGATATAGCTTTTGTTAGTGCAGGTGGCAGCACGTCGGCTGAATTTGCTGATACTATCACTAAGTATGGTGCTGTTATGATTGATAATTCGAGTCAATTCCGTATGGAAAAAGACGTACCATTGGTTGTTCCAGAAATAAATGCAGAAGATGCACTAACTCGTCCACGCGGTATTATTGCTAATCCTAACTGCACCACTATTATGATGGTTGTGGTTTTAAACCCCATAGAGCAGTTAAGCCACATAAAACGTGTACGCATCAGTAGCTATCAGAGTGCTTCTGGTGCTGGTGCAGCTGCTATGCAGGAACTACAACAGCAATATAAGGAGATTATTGAGACGGGCGAAGCTGAGACTATCAGCAAGTTTCCGCACCAGTTAGCCTACAATGTGATTCCGCAAATAGACAAGATGACTGAGACCGACTATACAAAAGAGGAAATGAAGATGTTCTACGAAACGCAGAAGATTATGCATTCTGATGTTCGTACCAGTGCAACATGTGTACGCGTTTCGTCGCTTCGTAGCCATTCGGAGGCAGTTTGGATTGAGACAGAGAAGCCTTTGGAGGTTGCCGAAATACGCAAAGTGCTCGAAGCCGCTCCAGGAGTTACACTCGTAGACGATCCTCAAAATTATGTTTACCCTATGCCATTGGAGAGTGCAGGCAAAGACGATGTGTATGTTGGGCGCATTCGTAAAGACCTTGCCGATGAAAATGGTACTACACTTTGGCTCACGGGCGACCAGATACGTAAGGGCGCAGCTCTCAATGCCGTACAAATTGCAGAATATTTAATAAAGGTGGGGAACGTAAAATAGTGTAATTTTGTTGTTCTCTGTATAGACTATATTTTTCGCCGAACATTATTAAAATGCGCTATGCTGCAAATAGAAAATAGAGAGTGGGATATTTCTGAGACATTATACAACCTAAAACAAATATGATAAAATTGTTTTAGATTTTGCTAAATCTCACTCTTAGAGAGAACAACTGCTATATTCCAATTATATAAAAGAGCCTGTTTCGTAATGCGAAATAGGCTTTTTTATGCATCAAAATACTATAGTTTTATAAATACTTTAGAAAAGATTGCTATTATAATAAATTCCGTCATCATATAACATCGAACAATATAAAATATTGTAAATCAACCGATTATTAGAATACTTAAATTAGAATTCCAATGAAAAAAAGAAATCATTGTATTCATTTTGATAAGCATCTTTTAGGTAGGATTATATTGAGACATTAATGTTCTTGTTGTTTATGATATCTAATTTACAACTGACAGATATCTGAGAAGAGCGTTACAGATATCTGAGAGGAATGTTACAGATATCTAAGAAAAGAGTAACTAATATTGTAGATAAAGAAAACAGCATTGCAGACTTAAAGTTTGCAATGCTGCTTATGTTGTTTGTTGTTTTCTTGCCCAATAGGTAGAGAAATGTTTTTATTTGTGTGCTTTATAATACTTTACAGCAGCTTCTACATTTAGTCTCACTGCTCTTGACGAGAATGTTGCACCACTAACACCATCTACTGTTCCCACCTTAGAAATGCGCTTGCCAGCAAACTTTGGTAACATCTTAGAATCTACTTGTTCAAAATATCGAGGTGTTTCACGATTTTTCATCGCTACAACCTTTACCACTTTATCGTTCTTAATGTACACTTCTACAGGTGTAGCCCCCTTAAAACCACTTACATTAGCAGCCAACGTAGTTGTGTTTACCACATAAGTGCCATCGCTTTGCTTGCGCATCACATTGTCGTCTTGTCCTGCTGCAAAAGCAAAACCAACTGTCATTAAAGCTGCAAGCGCTAAAATTGAAATTTGTTTCTTCATCTTTACTATTATTGTTTACTGATTACGTTAAGTATCATTATCTACTTATTTGTGTGCAAATGTAGTCCTTTTTTCATAAATGACAAAGAAGAAGAAAAGGAAAGTAGTATGAACGTGTCTGTCAGAAAGAGCAACACTATATGTTGTTACTTATCCAAAAACTTAGAGTCTACATAGTTTAAGAAGCCTTCGCGGTACATATCGCCAATAGGAACATACATACCATCGTTCATAAGAATACGATTCTTGTTTACTTCGTTTATATCTATCAAGTTAATAATCCATGAACGATGAATGCGCATAAAGCTATTATTAGCTAAATGTTTCTCCATTTTCTTCATACTCGAAAGTATCATTAATGGTTTTCTATCGCTTATAAAATGAATTTTTAGATACTCGCCCATACCTTCAACATAACGTATATCGCTGATGTTTATACGAATAATTTTATATTCATTCTTTAGAAACAGAGTGTCGTTATCTGCCAAAGAGACATTTGTTTTTGCTTGTTGCAACAACGCATACTGCCGTTTTAAACTTTTAGCTGCTGCCATTAGTTCTTCTTGGCTAAATGGTTTAAGGAGATAATCAATAGCTTCTACTTTATAACCTTCTATAGCATAGTCGCTATAAGCAGTTGTAAACACCACTAAAGGCTTTACTTCTAACGAGCGTACAAAGTCGAGTCCACTCATATCAGGCATATTAATATCTATAAATATAGCATCAACGGTTTGCCTTTCTATTTCTCTCTTTGCTTCAATAGCATTTTGGCATTCGCCAACCAGTTCTAAAAACGATATATTTTTTATATATGTAGCTAGCTGTTTCAGTGCCAAAGGCTCATCGTCTACTGCTAAAGTTCTTATTCTGTTTTCCATCTTGGAGTTGGTTTTTTGTCATTTTTCTTATTTGTTAATGATAATTCTAACCACACACTATAAGTTTTCTCACCATCGTCTATTACGAGTTTGTGTCGGTTTGGATATATCAGGTTCAATCGTTGTTGTACACTCTTCAGCCCTACTCCGCCTTTTTCGCATTCAGTTTCAGACTGTTTACTATTTATACAGCAAAACTTTATCTTGTCGTTTTCTACAGAAAGCGAAATATCTATTGTGCTTATATGCTGATAGCTTATACCATATTTAAAGGCATTTCCAACAAAACATACGAGTAGTAGTGGTGGTATTTCGCCCACTGGAAATTGCTTTGGGATATTAAGATTTATCTTTACCTTTTCTGTATAGCGCATACGCATCAACGAAATATAACTATGTATAAAGTCGCTTTCTTTCTGTAAAGGAATAAAAGTATTATTACCTTCGTAAAGAATATACCGCATCATCTTCGACATTACGATAATAGCCCACTTTGCTTTCTCAGGATCGATATCTACTAAAGCATGTATATTGTTGAGAGTATTCATAAAAAAGTGTGGGTTTATTTGATATTTCAGTGATATTAGCTGTTGTTCCAGGTTCTTTTTTTCTAAATCATATAGTTTCTTTTGGTCGTCATTATATTTAAAAAAGAGCTTTACGCCAAGATTCATTCCAAACATTAACACTAAGATTATGGTGTTTACAACTATTATTTGTGTTGTAATAGTAGTCTGATTATCTGTAATTCTGCTTTGAACATAGCCAGCCTGAACAATAGCTCTCAGACTTTCTTCCGCTGTTTGGGTATGAAAAACATATAACACAAGTACAAATATAAGTATTAGAATAATGGTCCCACACACATAGTGTATTCGTTGTTTGCGATAGATAATAAGTGGTAACAAAAAGAAATTATGCACTAAGAATGCACCAAAATATATGAAAACAACCGTCCAAACACTAAAAATATGAGTCCAACTATATGTTCTAAAGGTACTACTATCATAGAGAGACATTGCTGCTACGGGAATAAAAAAGATAAACAACCATAAAAGCGAATGAGCAACATTCTCTTTATACACTCTTGGTAGCTTTTTCCGTAACAGATTTATCATATATTCTATTTAAAGGTAGAGCATTCACATTTCAACAATGAGAACTCTTTGCAAAGATACAAAAATATTATTTCTTCACGCAAATCTCTATACGGAATATTCCTTTTATACTTTATAATTCACAGAAGCTAAAGTTTTGCTCTAAAAAGACAACTAAATAAAACCGAAAAAGATACATTTGTGCCGAAACCGCAAAGCCATTGTAAACATTGAATATACATTTTTGTCGTTTCGTTAAAACTTAAAATACATCTATATACTTGCATCGAAGGAGAGCCGGGATACGAATAAATGGTATAACATAGGGATTCCAATAAGATGAAAAACAAAAAAGATAGTGTATTACAAGAAAAATAAGCCAAATTATTTGGCTATTAATGAAAGTTAGCTTACCTTTGCACCCGCAAATGCGCTTGTGGCGGAATTGGTAGACGCGCTAGACTTAGGATCTAGTGATTTCCATCGTGCAGGTTCGATTCCTGTCAAGCGCACTCTTTCTTTATTAAGGCGTTGTTTCGCTAAAAAAGGATAACTCCACTAATTATACTTGCGTAATAAAGATTATGACTTACTCTAAAAAAAGCCTATTAACATTGGTTATGTTCTTGTTTGCTTATCCAATGATAGTATTAACTTATGCACAACATTCCGCACTTTATTATAATAGAGTTGATAGCCTAAAATTAGGCGAAAGAATAGGTTTGCGCACAAATGTTGTAGACTGGATAATGCTTACACCTAATTTTGGCATAGAATACACCTTGGGAAACAAGAACTGGAACAAATGGACGCTCGGTATTTCGGGGAGAATTAACTGGAACACACAAACAAAAGACCCTACTTATAATGTGTACGATTTATACGATGGAAAAATAGAATTGCGCAAATATTGGCATGGAAATAATCCACGCCGCGTGTTTTATTGGGGTATATATGGTGGTGCCAATAGGTTTAACATTAAGTTTACAGACTTAGGAAAGAAAGGAAATGCATTTACTGGCGGACTTATGTTTGGCACAGTTGCACAGCTATATGGCTACCAAAATGGTGCAAGTTTAGATTTCGACTTTGGTATAAACGCAGGTGTCGTATTTGCAAAATACGAAGAATATCGTCGCGATGTTATCAATAACCGGCACGTTTATACCACTGTAACGCCACAAAATGGTTACAAACTAACGTTCAATCCTTTTGTTTATGCCGCTTCAACAGATATTTTTAGAGTGGGCTTAATATATCATTTCGGAACAAAAGTAGCTAACCGATACAAGAAACGTGAGGTTGTAGACGAAAAATATCGTATAGAACAAGCAAACAAAGCCTACGCAAAAGACACACTACACATTGCTAAGGAAGCAGAAAAGAAAGCTAAGCACATAGAAAAAGCTCGCAATAAACGACTAAAAGAATACGAGAAAGCTAAGAAGCAAGCAGAAAAGGCACAACAGAAAGTGGCTAAAGATATTGAAGAACGAAAGAAAAGAACAGAGAAATGAAAAGAATAGTCGCAACATTCTTAAGTATAATGTCGGCAATTATAGCCAACAGCCAATCCATCTCTGTAAATACAGATGTGGCAATGTTGGCTCTACAAACTTACAATATAGGCGCTGAGATGACAATTGGCAATCGTTCTACATTGGGATTAAGCGTGTTTGCAAATAACAAGCCATATTGGCACACAGAAACAAAGATGGTGGGCGTACAACCAGAATATAGATACTATTTTGGAGGGCGACCTATGTATCACCACTTTATAGGCGTAAGTGCTTTAGCCGTAGACTATAATGTTAAAGTAAGAAATACACGCTACGATGGCTTTGCTGCTGGTGCAGGACTAACGTTTGGCTATGTTGCATCTATTTCTAATCGTTGGACAATTGATGCGCATGCAGGTATTGGATTGGTTTTGTTTCATCAAAAGAAAACAACAGATGGACAACCAAACTTAGAAATATCTTCTGGTGTGAGAACATCAGATGGATACACTGGATACCAAATATTACCAACAAAAATTGGCGTTACGCTTTCATACATATTAAGATAAAGAAAACAATATGAGACTGAGTATAAAACGTTGCCTGACTATTCTATATCTACTGCTTGCTTACGTAAATATAACTAATGCGCAAGTAATGCACATAACGGGTAACGTATACAAAAACATGAAATCGTTTGATGGGGGTAAAACCAATAAAGTTCCTCTCTCCGTTCCCGTTTATATATTCGACAACCGAAACGAAGCCAACAAACAGGCTGCAACATATAGAAGTAAAAGCAAAAACATTAGTCAAGAGGTTACAATTAAAAGCAATGCAACCGTAACACCCGACTACGATGGACACTTCGAAGCTGATATTTCAGCCAAAGGAGCACTAATGGTTATAAACGAAGGCGAAGTAAAGGTAGTAAATATTGGTTCTAATCTGCAATACGATATAGTTTTTACCGATGGTTCAAAAACACTCTTGCTTGCCAATACAACTGTTATAGGAAAACGCACAGGCGCAAACATCGTTGAAATGAAGCCTATTGATGATGGTCCAAACCTACATTGGAATGTTACAATAAGGCTACCAGAATGGTATACAAAAGACCATTCACGGCTCATCTTCCAACCAATGGTTATCAATTGCGAAGAAGAAGACACCATACAATATCTTGAACCACTGGTGTTCGAGGGAAAACAATATCACAAGAACCAAATTAGAAGAAAGAGTTTCGATTACAATCGTAACGATTCGCTGCATAGCTATTACATCGAAGACCAACCAACCACTAACGATGCGTTTACCTTTCATTGGGAAACAACGTATCCAAAACCTAATCCAAACAAGAGTTACAAGTGGGGCTCGGTGTTAAGACTAGAAGATTACACCCACATTTACTTTGAAGACAAATCGAAAAGCGGAACTTGCAATACACGTAAACCATGGAAGCTAATAGATGTTTCGATGGCTATGAAACAAATTAAGCTAACGCCACAGTACTATGAACAAGCCAGAGCTCAGCTTAGAGAAGTACCACGCGACCTACAATTGACATTCGTGGTTGGTAAAGATGAACTAACTTCTGATGCCTCTAATCAGCAGAATTTAGAACAGCTTGTTAAGGAACTTCGCTCTTATGGTCGTGCTTTAATGAACTTTACAGTTCAAGGAACAGCATCGCCTGAAGGCAATGTAGCATCAAATACTAAATTAGCTACTACACGTGCAAAGAAAGCACTGTCTATTATAGGCGGACAAATATCGAGTGCTGGCCTTGAAGTAAAAGAGCCTTTAGTTTATACATGGTTCGACGTTGCAGATTCGTTGAAAGCTCGTAACTTAGAAACAGAGGCTAACACATTACGCAACTACGCATTTAACAATAATATTAGTGGGTTGCGCGAAATGCAGAACCAACCTGTTATTCAGGAGATATTGCAGAATCAACGTCTAATGCGCTGTACTTATACGCTACGTCAGAATAAGGTTCTCGACCCACAAGAAGTGTTATGGACTTACTATAACGACAAAGATTACCAAAAAGGAGGCAAAAATGTATTCTCAAACGGAGATTATTATAATCTCTTTACACAAATAAAAGACTCCACAGAACTACGTAAACTAACTTATCGGGCATGGAATGAGATTAAAACACGGCGGACGATGCAATATAGCCCATTTGCTGCTTATATTGCAAACCGTGTTGCTTGCTATGCCATAGAGAGCGATTCTATAGACTTATCTATTCTTTCACCATTTATAGATATGAAGTCTGGTTTAGAAGTTTCGCGTCCAATATCTTTCGATAACGAGTATCATTACATCGTAAACAGACGAGAGCTTGTAGCCAACCAAGCTATAATGTATTTCAAAGCTATGAAACTTGGTGAAGCTTATCACCTTGCGAATAAACTTCCAGATACCGATGAGTATAAGAATATAAAGATGTTTACTGACTTAGAAACTCTTTTCTTCAAGCAAAACAAGACTGCTGATGAAGCTCGTCGTGCCAAAGATGCATTGGATTACGTTATGAAAACAAATGCAGAGAATTATGCGATACTAAACTTTGAACTAGCTTCTGAATTAGGAAAAACGTACGAAGAGCTTGAACCACTTATAGATTCGCTGCCCGATAATAACGCGAAGAAATGGTATATGAAAGGGGTTATTGAAGCAGGAAAGCCAGAAATAAGCGATGATGATTTTATGGAACTCACCGCAAAATATGGTCCTGATGTAGCATTGCGAATGACCGACAACACTATACCTTCATTCTTAGCCTACTTTCAGCATTGTTTCGATATGCGTCCACAATACAAAGGCTTATATAATTCTGATGCAAATATTCCTGATGATGTGCGCAAAAGAAACCCTTACGATGAAAAGAAGGCAGAGTTATACAGACAAAAGTTTACTGATTTGATGATTGCTGCTGGTAAAATTAAGGCACCAGAACAAGAAGAAGAGTCAAACGACAATAAAGAAACAACGGAAGAGAACAATAATAATGGCACGCCAACAACCACTTTACCTGTAGAGGAGATTAAAAAATGAATAGAATAGTACCTTTGGTAATGGCATTTTTTGCTATTATAACCCTTCAAGCACAAACTCCAATAAGCCAACCTACCGACACTGTTGTAAGGGATTTGAGCGAGTTAGAACAGAAAATGCAAGCAGAAGATATTACGGTAAAAATTGATACAGCTTATTATGGAACACCAAAACAAAGAAACTTCAATGCATTAGACTACAGTTTAGACAACCGACACCGCTATCAAGGCGACAAATGGACAAAGGGTGGCTTCGGTAAACATACATTCTTAGACTTAGGAGCTGGTGCCGTATTCTATCAGCATAATAACGATTATCAATTAACAACGCAAGCTGGTATTCATCTCCGAATAGGAAAAGAACTTAGTCCGATGAGTTCTTTCCGTCTGGGAATAGGCGGAGAGCTTGGTTACATTAGTGGCGAAGCTAACGTAAATTGGACGATGCGCGCCAATGCCGACTATCTTTTCAACTTCTCAAACTATCTTTTGGGTTATCGTCCTGACCGTCCATTAAGCGTATCGGGCATACTTGGTTTAGGTTTTCAACACTCGCACTTAACAAAATATAATGGTTCTGCTGTTGCGAGAACTATGAAAGATAAAGCAACCTCTTACAATATACATACTGGTTTACAGTTTAAATTCCTTGCCGGAACACATGCTGCACTTGCTATAGAGCCGTATATTATGGCTGGTACAGAGGGAATGGACTTAGATAAAGCCTCTAAATTTAACCACTTCAGCATTGGTTATGGTGTAAATCTATCGTATATTTGGTACTTCTACAACAATATGTCTGCACAAAAAGATGCGGGCGACTTCCAAAAATATTTTACCGATGATAAGCGATTGTTCCTCGAAGACCCTGCTAGACTACACTGGCGACGTCCTTGGTTCTTCGAATACAGCATAGGTCCATCGTATTATTATTCTACAAACTTAAAGGTTGGAAAAACCATTGGTTATAGTGTTAGTGCTAATATTGGTCAATGGATGTCGTCGGCTATTGGTTTACGAGCAGGCATTAACCTAACGAATGCTGCATGGACAAAGGCAAGCGAAACCACATCGCTACTTGGAAAGTCGGGCGTTTCGCTCGATGCTATGCTCAATCCGTTCGGTTTTACACGTCATTACAACTGGGATAGCCCGGTGGGACTGAATCTTTACGGTGGTTACGAATTAGGACAGCTCCAATTAGTACACACTAATATAAATGATAAAACGAGTGGACGATACGCTGGATACCGATTAGGTGCACAATTCTGGGCTAAAATTACAAACGATTTGCGCCTAACTTTTGAGCCAAATTACATTCTAATAGAACACTTCGATCGTCCAGATGGACGTATGAAATATAGTCAGACTGACTTTAAATTGGGTTTAGCTGTACTATTCCGCAATAAATTGCAACGTAACTACGATGTTAATAATGCAAAGAATGACCTTCCAGAGAGTGGCTTCTTTATGGGGGGAGGATTTGGTTGGAACACTACCATTAACAAATGGAGATATACAGGCAAGTCGCGCGGACTGCTTTTAAACTTCAATGGCTTTATTGGCTATAACTTTAATATGTATAGCGGAGCAAAACTTATGGTAGATTATGTTGCGAATCCCATCTGGCAAAAGAATGGCAGCGGCAACTTCTATAAGTTTACTTATAAAAACACATTCATATCTGCCGACTATCAGTTCAATGTACTCAACGCTATGACGGGATATCGTCCTGGAAGAAGATGGAATGTAGAACTTTATGGTGGCCCATCTCTGGTGCTAAGCAAATATGGTAAAAAAGCAGATGTTGGTGCTAACTTTGGTGGAATGCTCTCATATCGTGTTCTCCCCTATCTATCCTTGTTTTATAGCCACACTGTTTATTGGATGCCAAGCAGCCATTATGACTCTGACCAGATATACACAACTCCTGGAGCCATATCGAATGTACTTACAGTGGGAGCTAAATATCATCTCGACGGATTTATTAAAACCATTAAGAACCTGCCGTGGAAAACAGCACCATCGTCGGGTTTACATCGCTTCTTTCTTGATTACGGATATGGGTATGCCAACTATCCTATGCTACCAAGTAAGGGAAAAGACTCGTGGGGAACATCAATGCAACTATCTTTAGGCTGGTGGGCAAACTCTTTCTTAGGAGCACGTGTTGGTTTGAATATGGCAAAAGGTGTGGATATGACCACTACACACACTACGAATGGACAAACAGAAGACATTCACCATGCTATTGGCTTAGGTACAATTGCTGGCGATGTGATCATTAATCCGATGGGATTAAGCAAAAACTACAACCAGCACTCTCTGGTTGGAGCAAATATTCTCTTAGGTTACCAAAACGGTTGGCTTGTTATGAACGATGCTGAGCATACTATTAAGGGTTCAAGAATTACGGTAGACGGCTTCCGCGTGGGACTACAGCTATGGACACGACTTAGTAGAGACTTGCGTCTAAACATTGAACCAATGTATTCTTCGCTCAATGCACACGACAATATCTATATTAACGCAGCAGGAAACACTCTATATAGAACAAGAGAAATGGGCAGCACACCACTTAAGTTGGGCAATTCGTTCTCTGTTCGTGTAGGTTTAACTGTGCCTTTCAACCGTATTGCGCGCTACGAAGATGCAGATATGACATCGTTTGCGTCTAAAAAACCAATGCGCTTTTTCGCCGCTCTGGGTGGTGGTTGGAATATTCTACTCACAAAACACCGGTTTAAAGATAGCGGTGCAAAAATTAACCTATCGGCTTTTGGAGGCTACAAACTGAATGAGGTTTCGGCTGTCCGACTTGGATTAGAATACATGATGGACAATGTTAAGTATGCCTACATTGAAAACAATATAGCAAGCTTCAACGAAGATAAGCGAAACATTCTATTTGTTTCGGCAGATTTCCAACTCGATTTACTCGCTTATTTCCGTGGATACAGACCTAACCGTGCATGGAACGTTGCGCTATATGCAGGTCCTGCTATTGGTATTCAAACCAACAAAGAGCACTCTAAAGATGGCGCCATAAATATGGGAATGACGGTTAGTCACCAGATTGCAAAGAATTTTTCTGCATTCTATAATCACAACATCTACTTAATGGGCTTCTTAGGTCGCGACAGTTTGCTACCAGGAACTAATCTCTTAGGAAAGATTACTGCTTTAAATTGCATAGACTTTGGAGTAATGTACAACTGGTAAGCTCCATTAAGAAAAGTAGAATACAAAAAAGAAAGACATAATAGGCTGAAGGGACAGGCAACCAACATATAATTGTATGCCTCGCCATTCAGCCTTTTTTTCATTCAAATAGGCTATTAGAATCTTGATTTATTTTGTTTTTCTGTCGAGCAGATTAATTGACTTTATAACGAAGGCATAATGAGTTGCAACAAGTTAGATATACTCAACAGAATAGAGATGAAGACTTTTTAGAAAAGAAAACAATTGTGATAAAAGCCACAACTATATAACAATACACAAAACAACATATTACTGTTCAACAACTTAGAAGAATATCCAAAGCAAAATACCACAGAAAAAACAAATTCATACTACTCATCTGAATAAACATATTTTAGGTAGTATAATATAGCATTATAAAAGACATAGTTTTTTATGATATCTAAAACGTAACTGACAGATATCTGAGACGAACGTGACAGATATCTGAGACAAGCGTTAGAGATATCTGAGACAAGCGTTAGAGATATCTGAGACAAGCGTTAGAGATATCTAAAACAAAAAGAACTAAAATGTGGCTGATTTTTCTTACTATCTAAAATGTTCTATTTTATTTTTCAAAACCAGTAGACACAGCTTATAAAGTCTCCACCAATTTACTACGGAATCAAGTTAGAAAGGCTAACAAGATGCCAAGCAGACAACAAAAGATGGCAAGAAGTAATAGTATAAACAAAATACGACGATGCTACGGTAGAATAATCAAATTGTTTTTTAAACATTATCTCTCACTACTCGTTTGCATCGGCTATAAAACTCCTACGCAAGAAGTACATATAAATATCCATAATCAATAAAAACGCATATTCTTAATAATGTTAGCCATATAAACCAAACATACAGAATATGCGAAGAAAAAAGCAATGAAATATGGATAAAAGCAGAGTGCTTTATTTTTTCTTTCCGGTCTCTACCTGCTTTACTTTCTTAAACAAATCAGATGCAAATACAAGGTCGTTTAGTTTCTGATTATTGCTCGACATCACCGTGTCTTTGTTCCCTTGCCACTCTACTTTACCATCTGCAATAAACACAATGTGTTCACCAATTCCCATAACAGAGTTCATATCGTGCGTATTAATAATAGTGGTAATATCAAATTCTTTCGTAATGTCCGACAATAGTTGGTCGATAACCAACGATGTTTTAGGATCAAGACCAGAGTTCGGCTCATCGCAAAACAAATATTTAGGATTCATTACTATAGCACGCGCTATAGCCACACGCTTCTGCATACCGCCCGATATTTCTTCAGGATATTTGTTTTCTGCTCCCATTAGGTTCACACGTTCTATACATTTTTGCGCCTGTGCATCGCGCTCCGCTGGTGTCATATTAGAAAACATATCAAGAGGAAAACGAACATTTTCGAAAACAGTGAGCGAATCGAACAAAGCAGAGCCTTGGAAAATCATTCCCATCTCTCTGCGCATTCTAATCTTCTCTTTTTTATTCATCGCTACAAAGTTGCGATGGTCGTAAAGTACTTCTCCACTTGTAGGCTCTAACAATCCCACAAGACACTGCAGTAACACTGTTTTTCCTGCTCCACTCTGTCCAATAATCAAGTTAGTTTTACCATCTTCAAACACTGTATTTATGTCGTGAAGCACTTTTTTATCGCCAAACGATTTATATAAGTTTTTAACTTCTATCATATTTGTAAGCCTATTACGAAATAAACAATTAGCTAAGAAGCTGGGTTAAAAATACATCGCTAAATAGAATGAGCACACTGGAACTAACCACGGCATTGGTAGAAGACTTGCCTACCTCTACCGAACCACCCTTCACTGTGTAGCCAAAAAATGATGAGACACTTGCAATGATGAAAGCAAAGAAGAGACTTTTGGTTATACTCATATACATAAACCATGGATTAAAGTCGTGCTGCAATCCCGAAGTTAAATCTACAGGAGTTATAATATGCGCAAAGAAAGCAGTTGCGTAGGCTCCCACAATACCCATTGCAGCAGAAAAAATAACTAAGAAAGGCATTATGGTAATGAGTCCTACTATCTTAGGCAATATTAAATAGCTTGCCGAGTTTATACCCATAATCTCTAAAGCATCTATTTGTTGTGTAACACGCATAGTTCCTAACTCTGAGGCAATGTTCGAACCAACTTTTCCTGCAAGAATAAGACACATAATACTCGAAGAGAATTCGAGCAACATAATCTCACGCGTAACATAACCCGATACCCAAAGTGGCATCCACGGACTTTGAACATTTAATTTTATCTGTATGCAAATAACAGCTCCGATAAAGAAAGATATAAGCAAAACAATACCAATAGAATCGACACCGAGTTGCGACATCTCTTTTACATAGCGTTTAAAAAACATGCGGAAACGTTCAGGACGACTGAATGCGCGTCCCATCAGGAGCAGGTATCTACCAAGAATTGTAAGCCAATTAAATATAAGCATAGTTTGTATGTTTATTGTATGCGAGTGCAAAAGTAACCAAAATCCGCTAAAAAACTGCAATATAAGTCATTGTTTTAAGCAATATCAATGATATTAGCATTTATTTTACTACTTTTGCAACATAGAAACGAAATTAGAAATGCTCGACACAGAAAACATAATCATTGAACCCGAGAGCGAAAGAAACAGTGTTCTTCGTACCGAAGGACTTGTTAAACGATACGGAAAACGTACTGTGGCAAACGGAGTAAGTATCAATGTGCGACAAGGAGAAATTGTTGGACTGTTAGGACCAAATGGTGCTGGCAAAACAACATCGTTCTATATGACAACCGGTTTGGTGGTTCCAAACGAAGGACACGTTTACATTGACGACCTAGAAATAACAAAATATCCTGTTTATAAACGTGCTAAAGCAGGTATTGGCTATCTGCCACAAGAGGCAAGTGTTTTTAGGAAAATGAGTGTTGAAGATAACATTATGTGTGTGTTGGAGATGACAAAACTCACCAAACAGCAGCGCATAGAGAAAATGGAAAGCCTTATTAAAGAGTTTCGCTTAGAAAAGGTACGAAAGAATCTTGGCGACCGTCTTTCGGGAGGAGAACGACGCAGATGCGAAATTGCACGTTGCTTAGCAATAGATCCAAAGTTCATAATGCTCGACGAACCATTTGCAGGTGTAGACCCAATTGCAGTGGAGGATATTCAACACATTGTTTGGCGATTAAAATTCCGCAATATCGGTATTCTCATTACTGACCATAATGTGCACGAAACTCTAAACATTACCGACCGTGCCTATTTGCTATTTGAAGGACAAATACTTTTTAAAGGTACGCCAGAAGAATTGGCTGCTAACAAAATCGTGAAAGAAAAGTATCTTGGTACTGATTTCGTTCTGCAAAAGAAAGATTTCCAATTGTTAGACGAACGCAAACGTGCAAAAGAGGCAGAAGAAGAACTAAACAGAGAGTAAAGTCTATTACCTTTATATAAAACATAAGTGCTACAAATTTATACTATACCATAAATAACACTAACACAACTTAGAACAAATCAACAACAATAAAAAATACATGGCAACAGTAGACGACAAGAAGATTATCTTCTCAATGGTGGGAGTATCAAAGATTATTCCACAAAATCAAAAACAAATTCTGAAGAACATTTACCTCTCGTTCTTCTATGGTGCCAAAATAGGTATCATCGGCTTAAATGGTGCTGGTAAGTCTACATTAATGAAGATTATTGCAGGCATTGAGCAGCCAACATCGGGCGAAGTTGTATTCAGTCCTGGTTATTCCGTAGGCTATTTACCACAGGATCCACCTCTCAACGAAGAGAAAACCGTAAAGGAAAACGTACAAGAAGGTGTACAACACGTTTACGATGCACTTCGTGAATACGACGAAATAAACGTAAAGTTTGGTTTGGAAGAATACTACAGCGACCCAGACAAAATGGATAAGCTAATGAAACGTCAAGCAGAAGTGCAAGATATTATTGATGCAACGGACGCTTGGAATATGGATTCGAAGCTAGAACGTGCTATGGCTGCGTTGCGTTGTCCTGCAGGCGACCTTCCTGTAACTCATCTTTCTGGTGGAGAACGACGCAGAGTGGCTCTATGTCGCCTATTATTGCAAAAACCTGACGTGTTATTGCTCGACGAACCTACCAACCATTTGGACGCTGAAAGTATAGATTGGTTAGAACAACACCTACAACAATACGAAGGAACTGTTATTGCTGTTACTCACGACCGTTATTTCCTTGACGATGTTAGTGAATGGATTCTTGAACTTGACCGTGGCGAAGGTATTCCATGGAAAGGAAATTACTCTTCATGGCTTGATCAGAAGACAAAACGTATGGAACAGGAAGAAAAAACTGCTTCTAAACGTAGAAAAACGCTTGAACGCGAGTTGGAATGGGTTCGTCTTGCTCCAAAAGCACGCCAAGCAAAAGGCAAAGCTCGCCTAAATTCATACGAACAAATGCTTAATCAGGAGCAAAAAGATCGCGAAGAGAAGCTCGAAATATTTATACCAAATGGTCCACGTCTCGGTAATAAGGTTATCGAAGCACAGCACGTACAAAAAGCTTTTGGCGAAAAAGTTCTCTTTAACGACCTAAATTTTATGCTTCCACCTAACGGCATTGTGGGCGTAATTGGTCCGAATGGTGCTGGTAAAACCACTCTTTTCCGCCTTATTATGGGCTTGGAGACTCCAGACAATGGCAATTTCGAGGTAGGTGAAACAGTAAAACTTGCATACGTAGACCAACAACACAAGGATATAGACCCTAACAAATCGGTTTACGATGTTATTGCACAAGGCAACGAAAATATTAGAATGGGTGGACGAGATATTAATGCACGTGCTTACATATCACGTTTTAACTTCTCTGGAACTGATCAAAGCAAACTTTGTGGTGTTCTTTCTGGTGGCGAACGCAACCGTTTGCAGCTGGCTTTGGCATTGAAACAAGAAGGAAATGTGCTCTTACTCGACGAACCTACCAACGATATTGACGTGAATACACTGCGCGCATTGGAAGAAGGTTTGGAAAACTTTGCAGGTTGTGCGGTTGTAATCAGCCACGACCGTTGGTTCTTAGACCGCATTTGTACGCATATTCTTGCTTTCGAAGGCAATGGCGAAGTGTTCTTCTTCGAGGGAACTTACTCTGAATACGAAATTAACAAGGCACGTCGCCTTGGAAACGAAGAAATAAAGAAAGGCCGCTACCGCAAATTAATGGAAGACTAATAGATTTTCGTATTAGCTGTGAAAAAATAGGAGACTAACATTATATTGTATGTGTTTGCCTCCTATTTTTGTTTTCTTGCTTAATTAGAAAATTAATCCTAAATGGGTGGATTAGTCCCGTAACATTTTCATTTAATGCTTACATTGTTATAGCCTGATTATATTTTTTCCGACAATGGCACTATTGTCACCCAATATTCATCGCTATTTGTATCAATAAACACTGTTTGAAATCCAATAGATTTCCATTGCTCGTTTAGATAGAAGCATTGTTGTGGAATATCGTTTAATGTAGATAAAGCTGCTTCGTCTATAGGAAGATTATTTTCTTTAAAGCATTTTAGGTTGCGTATTCCATACAAAAACGTTTCCAAATCGTCTTTCCAATCAAAATTAACTACAAATTTAGCATTGCCAAGTGCATAGAGTGTTACGATGTGCAATAAGGCAATATTGGTCTCTCGGTGCAAATCTAACAGATAATCGTTATAATCGTAAGGCTGTTCTGGATTGTTTTCTATTTCTGTTTTGCAAAATCCTTCAGGGTCTTTAATCATATTAAGAACATTTCCCACCATTTCTGCATTATTGTTTGTAACACATTTCACCAGCTCTATAAGTTTATCATTAGTAGTAGGAACTGGAATTTGGGGTATATGTTGTTCTTTATCTGCGTTTTTCTTTGATTTTGAAAACAAACCTATCAATACAGGAATAACAACTAGTAATACCGCAAACAATAAAAAGCCTCCTTTTATGTATGCACCGTTTTTTATCATACTAATGGCAGACAATAGCATTACTATGAAAATTATAACAATAGCAACACTAAAGCAACCGCTAATTAGTTTATCTTTCATATATCCGTTTTTTATATTTGTGTTTTATTTGTTTCACTTGTTTACAGAAACAAAGGTAGGTATTAATTATTTTAGCAAAGAAATAAAAGTCTATAATCTTGTTTTTTATCTCTAATAAAAACAAAATAGGTCATATTTTTCAATATGACCTATTTTTTATATTTATGTAGATTCTAATTAGTCTGTAACCTGAACAGTTGCACGACGGTTGAAAGAAATTGGTGTCAATGTATCTACACCACCCTTACCAACTTGAGAGATTTTGCTAGATTCTACACCCATCTTAACAAGTTCGCCTGCTAAAGTCTTTGCACGTTCTTCAGACAACCATTGATTGTGCTTTGCAGAACCTGTTGCACTATCAGCATAACCTGTAACAAGAAGGTTATTATTGTTGTCTACTGCATATTTAGCAAGTGCGCGTACATTTACAAGATCCTTCTGTGAAGCGATATTTGTCTTATCGAGGTTGAAGAATACTGAAATTGGAGTAGAAATAAGTTCTTTTACTGACTGACTTACTGTTTCTACTGGTTTTTGATTTGCAAGTGCATCGCGTAAACGAGCATTTTCAGCCTCAGCATCGCGTAAACGAGCATTTAAAGCATCAAGAGCTGATTGGTGTTGTGCGTTAAGAGCATCAACATCTGGAGTCTTTTCCCAACCAGATTTTCCAAGATTGAATTGTAAACCTAATTCTACATAAAGGTTGTTGTCGTGTGAATCCCAACCACGGTTGCCATAATATTGGTCATATCCGTCAAGATCACCTTCGTAACGGTTCCAACCTGCTTCAGCATACAGACGCATAAGCTTACTTAAACGGAAAGATGCCTGAACACCTGCACTAAGTCCTGTTGCATATAAGTTATGACTCATTGTACGACCAACGCCTGCACCTACAAAAGGAATAATATCTACAAGACGATTTTCGCTATAACCTAAGAACATATTGGTAAGATTAAACATTGCCTGACCTTGTGCAATCCAATATTTGTTACCATTGTCTACAGTTGAAGTGTGAACATCTGTATTACCTACACGTTTACCCCAAATACCTTGTGCTTTAATACGAAGACCAAGTCCAGGAGTGAACCATTTTCCAATAGCTACAGCTGCACCTGGGTTTGAACGAAAGTCCTTAAATGGATTTCTTTTTAAATCAGCACCATGTTCCTGACCAGAATACCATGCATTCCAATCTGCACCTACTTGAAGAAACCAATTGCTCCAAAAAGAATTTGTAGCAACGCTATACTTTTTTGTAGGCACTTCGTCTTGTGCAAAACCAGCTACTGATAAGCTAGTAAATGCCAATACCATTAAAATTTTTCTCATAATCTTTATTTATTATACAATCAATTTTATGCTTAATTTTGTAATTAGTAAGTTGTATATCTCGAATTCAAGTGCAAAATTAAATATATTTTTTTAATAAACAACATTAAAACAGAGAAAAATACTGTTTTATGAAATATTTTTAATTTATACGGCATTACAACTTGATATAAAACATATATATATGTTCTGCATTTCGAAAGCAAAAAAATAATAGGAGAGTTTTTTAATAAGAAAAAAATAATTCGTAATTACAAAATATTTTTTTTAATTATTTTTTTGCTGAATATTAATAAATATTTGTTTGGGGTGTAACAACTAATGGATCTGAACACATCACAATATCATTGTTATTTATTGTTCCTACACCTAATATATATATTAACAGAAAGGCATTTTAAGTATATATTTTGTTTGTTCCCCTTACACTATATTTAAACATAGTGCTATCCGCCATGATGATTAAGATAATCAAGTATAAACAGTAGAATAACTTCTAAAATAAAAATACTATAGTTAAATATCTTGGCATTTTTCATCTTTCGTTTCATTGCAGGAGTATCTATTTGCTTCTCATACTCGGTAAAGATTTTAAGGTATCTATCTTTCCGAAAGAATACAAGATACTCAAATATAAGAGAAATAATTGAATAAGACCAAATAACTGGCTTATTAATAATTGATTGATATCCAAGTAATATGTCTAATAACCATTCGCCCAGAATCATTAATGATCCTGAAAGAAGTATGTTCAAGCTACAGGTATAGAATAAGCAAGTGTCTCTATCGTAAGTACTTCGCTTTCTATAAAACCGATACACTACGTAGTGTATCATAAAATAAAAGTCTATCATTTGGTCCAAAAATCTATATTTAATTCTTCCATTACATATTTTCCTAAGAAATATCTGTGCACAGTATATTGAAAGATGACAATAATATAACGTGAATTCAACGAAATCACGTTATATTATATTTAAACATAATGCTATCCGCCATGATGATTAAGATAATCGGCTATAAAAAGCATAATAATGTCTACTATGAAAATACTATAGTTAAATATCTTGGCATTTTTCATCTTTCGTTTCATTGCAGGAGTATCTATTTGTTTCTCATACTCGGCAAATATTTTAAGGTATCTGTCTTTCCGAAAGAATATAAGATACTCAAATATAAGAGAAATAATTGAATAAGACCAAATAAAAGGCTTATTGATAATATTTTGAATCTCAAGTAATTTACAAAGGAAGTGTGCAACCCCCAATATTAATCCAATGAAGAAAGTTAAGTTCAAGCAACATGCATAGAGTAAGCAAATGTCCCGGTCTTCAGTACTTCGTTTTCTATAAAACCGATACACTACGTAGTCGTCCCTTAAAAACTATATTTCAGCATAGAGCTTGTCAGTATAAACTTTATACTGAAAAATAGTTTTTAAGGGACGACTAATTAAATTGTCAGTCCTGATGGCATTGGTATTATTATTTTCTTTGCATTCAATTCTGTCATAACTTACAATTGATAATGTTTATCAACTGTTTTACGTCGTTCTTTCCTGTTTATTGCTCACGGCTTTTAATACCCATATAAGGGTAATGATGAACACCCTTATAAGGGTATTACCCATTACCCTTATATGGGTGCTGGGGCATAACGTTTTTTATCAATACATAGGCAACTTTCCACTTTTTTTTATTATAGCATTAATCATATTTCTGAATTCTTCGTTTACTTCGTATATTTCATTCCGATAGTATATATAAAACATTCCTAAATAAAATGTATCCAAGATTTGTTCGTTCAAATAGAATATAATTTTTGCACGAACATTTATAGAAGGGCGTATTTCACTTGTTTTTTTAAGAGATTTTATGGTGTCGAAGAATTTGGAAATTTCCATATCTGACGCCACGATTACACTATCAAGCGAATGACTGACAAATCCCTTGTCAAAAAACTCTGGGGTAATACTAAAAATTGTTGTTAGGTCAGCTTGGGTGTAAACAATTTTGAGCTTGATATTACAAGCACTCAATGCATTAAAACCAAGTAACCATATACCAAAAACTATCAAACATTTAATACTATTTGTTATCTGTCTCATTATTGTCATTATTTGGATTTACATTTTAGATTTGGGTGCAGATATAACTATTTCATCCATTATAAATGGATTCTTTGGCATTTTTCCATCTTTTGCTTCTGTCGTAGTTGGCGATTTAGTTATATATGGGATGCCGTAGTGGTCTGTACGTGTAACCTCTCCTGCACTGATTTCATCAAGTGCTAAAGCTGTTTTCTGTTCAGATCCTGTTATAACTCTCATTTCCTCTTTATTATCATAATCGGGATCAAAAGTTTTAAAGTCTTGTGCATATTTATCAGGATTTTTGAGATATTGAAGTGTATGATCCGCTTCATGGTTTAATACAGCCGTAGGTGACATCTTTTTGTCAGAACTTGTAAGCACTCCCATATTAGGATCCCAATAAATAGTTTTTTTCGTCTCGCTGAAAGCAGAGGGTTCTCCAACTCTTTCTGTAATATAAATAATTGTAGAACTCTTATCTATCTGGGCTATGATGCCATCTGCGTTATGTTCATGTAAATACATAATAGCTGCACGAAATTTTTGTTTAAATGCCTCCGTTGTGCCTGATGCAAATAGAAGTTTTCTTCCATCTGGATCAATAAATCTTATCGGATTATTATTACAATAAGCATAAGGACTAACGCTATAATATTCCTCTGCCAAAGGATCTATTCTATCCCACGAAGGAAGAGCTGGACTATATTGCCGTGCTCCATAATCGTAAGTATTTAAACCATGCATTCTATCAAATTCTTTTCCATTATATTTCATAATAATTGTAAGCTTGTAGTGAATGTTTGGAAAGCTAAATTATTATACTCTTTCACGCCATAAATAAAATAAATAAACTATTATTACAAGAGATAGATTCATAACGATGAATAATATAGCTTGAACTCGCCATTTATTTAGAGATTCATTGTTATCAAATCGTTTCAAAGCCATTGGGATTCGTTTTTTTACCAAAAAAGACAACAAAACGTAAACTAAAATGTATATAATAAAACTCAAACTCCCCATATTAAAGAATCCGAGAACAAATATTGTTACAGGAACTGATAATATTGAACTTACACCAGATATAGGAGTATTTTTCCACCAAGAAGCTTTAGAGCTAATTATATAACACAAGTATAATAATAAGTCTATTAAATACATTATTAATGGAATGTAGTTTCTAAGTAATTGTGAAATTGTTCAGCATATATAGGCATTTAAATCGTGCATTCTATCAAATTCTTTCATTGTATTTGTAGAGTCGTAATAAGGCTTTTAAACTACCAAAAGAAATCGTTAGTATGCTTTTACATAGCCCTCAGAAAACAAAAATTTGTCGATTCGTCCCATTTTCTAAAAGATATGTACCATTGAGCATATAATTATCTCCGTTAAATTATAATGCGTACATATTTTATTAGCGCATAATAAAAAACTTTTTTGCATATAACGATTGTTTGTTAAATTGATTTTAATATTACAAAGGTATAATATTAAAAAAACATAACCAACAAAGAAAATAAAAAAAATGGTTTTAATGGGTGTTTTAGAGAATAGAAAAGAATATTTTTTTGCTTTTATGGGTTTATTGTTCTATAAAAGTAAGAAAAAGCGGAGTATATGCATAGTGGAAAGTAACCACTATGTTACGCAAAATATATGTTCGGTTTATTGAAACATTCTTTCGATATCAGCTTGTTTTAAAATTGTTAGAATGGGTTTTCCATTCGGTGTATAATTAACATTGGTGCATACAAACAACTGGTTTACAATATTCTCCATTTCTTCGTTGCTTAATACCTGTCCGTGTGGAATAGCTGCATTTTGTGCAAGACTTAATGCTAATTTTTTATCGATATCTTGTTTCACAGAACTTTCTCCTTCTATAGTAGAAGTAACCATTTCGTTCACAAGCATAGGCACATTTAGTCCTTCTATTCCTGTGGGAATACCATTTACAGCATAGCTTCCGCTACCCATATTGCTAAGTTCAAAACCCATAGTTTCCATTTCGAGAAGTATATTTTGCAACATAACTTCGTTGTTAGATGGCAGGTTTACAATTTCTGGGAACAGCAATTTTTGTGTGTGCGCAGTATGTTCGTCTAACTGTTTCAGATATTGTTCGTACAAAATACGCACATGTGCACGATATTGGTCTATTATCATTAGTCCCGATTTTACAGTAGTTATAATGTAACACCCTTTATATTGATAATGTATAGGCGAACGTTCGTCTTCAATATGTGTATTATCAAATTCGTCTGGTTTAAATAAAGTTTGTTCATCGGTAGAACTTAATGCAGATGGCATTTCTTCAGATCCTACATTTAGTTCTTTGTAAAGTTCTTCCCATTGAGCTGTAGAAGAATTGTTTTTCTTAGTTTCTTTAAAAGGATTGTAAGTGGGATTGAAACCTACAGATGGAGCATTAATGTTTGCAGAAGGATTAAAGACAGGAATGTCTGGTTTTCCTTCGGTATCGAAATCTATAGATGGAATATCGTTGAATTTTCCTACAGCTTCTTTTACAGATGCCATTAGAATTTGCCAAATAGCTTGTTCGTTTTCAAACTTAATTTCTGTTTTCGTAGGGTGAATGTTCACATCTATATTTTCGGCAGGTACTTCAAAATAAAGAAAATAAGGAACTTGTTCGCCAAATGGAATCAGCCGTTCGTAGGCATTTACTACAGCTTTATTAAAATAGGGGTGTTTCATGTAGCGATTGTTCACAAAGAAATATTGCAAAGCACCACGTTTCTTTGCCGATTCTGGTTTACCCACAAAGCCATAAATACGACACAAAGTAGTTTCGACATCTATAGGAAGTAGGTTTTGATTAATGCGCTTACCAAAAACATCTACTATGCGTTGGCGCAAATTGCAAGCTTTGAGCGAAAAAACTTCAACTCCATTAGAATGTAAAGTGAAAGAAATATTAGGATAAACAAGAACAATACGTTCGAATGCCGAAATAATATTATTCAGTTCTGTGGTATTCGATTTCAGAAACTTTCGTCGTGCAGGAACATTATAAAAGAGATTTTCTATCTTAAAATTGCTTCCTACCGGACAAGTACAAACTTCTTGATTTTCAAATTTGCTTCCAGAGATAATTAGCGAAGTACCTATCTCATCTTTTTCTTGACGTGTCTTTAATTCTACACGAGCAACAGCAGCAATAGATGCTAAAGCTTCGCCACGAAAACCCATTGTTGATAATGCAAATAAATCGTCGGCTTTTCTTATTTTAGAAGTGGCATGGCGTTCAAAAGAAAGACGAGCATCTGTTTCAGACATTCCCTTTCCATCATCTATAACTTGTATTAAAGTGCGCCCAGCATCTATAATTACAACATTTATAGTTTTTGCTTCTGCATCAACAGCATTCTCTATTAACTCTTTTACTACCGAAGCTGGACGTTGTATTACTTCTCCTGCAGCAATTTGATTTGCAACACTGTCTGGTAAAAGCTGTATAATATCACTCATTCTCTTTTTATTTAAGATAGATAATCAGTAGAACTGCTAAGATTATAACAAAAATGATAGCCCCAAAGAACGATAGCTGCAAACTATTTATCTTTCTATTTGTATTTCGGTTACTACGAAAATCGAAACAATATTCTTTTTCGTTTGCATCTACTTCTAACTCCCCCTCCTTTTTTCCCTTTAATTTCTCTTCCAATTTTTTTAGACGTTCTTTTCTTTCATCAAAATAGATATATTCATGATGGAATCGTCGTG
Source organism: Prevotella pallens ATCC 700821 (assembly GCF_000220255.1). Lineage (GTDB taxonomy): Bacteria > Bacteroidota > Bacteroidia > Bacteroidales > Bacteroidaceae > Prevotella > Prevotella pallens. Next base: position 826,811 of record NZ_GL982513.1, on the reverse strand, counting down.
GTTTTGGTAAATTAAAGAATATCATAAGTTAGAAATCTACAATTAGTTGCTAAACTTTTGACGTGGAGGAGCAGCTACTTCGGAAGGACGAATATCAGAATCGTCTTTTCGTGCCACTTTCCTGAATATATCGAATTTATCTTTTGGTCGTACCGTTTCGTACCAATGAAAATTAGGGAGAAATACTTTGTCGGGAGGTATTTGCGTAATAGGATATAAGGTAGAAGTAAATTTGTTTGTCCAAATTTTTTCTAACTGTTGTTGTGGCGACATATAAATACGCATTGTGTCGGTTTCCAAATAATTTAAACCTATAATAGAACTATCCCTCTCTTCTATAGGATAATAAACGGTAAGAACATTGCTGACAGCTTGCGCAGTTCGCATTTTACCATCTAAGAACTGTGCATGCATTGTTTTAGAAGCTATCTGATTATAATGTTCTTTATCTTTAAGTTGTTCTATTGATAATGCGTTTCCAAAAATATGTGCTTCACGAATGGTGGAATCGTTCATAAAAACTTTGATAGAATCGCCGAGAAGTTGCCTATTGTCGCTCCAAACAATAGGTTCTTGATACATAACCAAGCAAGAATCTTTTGTGTTAGCTATGAATAAACCACACACAGCTTGAACATCTGTACGATAAGCACGTACATTATCAATACCAAAAATTTTACGATAAACTTGTGGCGTGTTAAAATTAAAAGCCTTCATCGTAATAGTATCGGCATGTACAAACAAAGTGTCGTTACCTTTTGAAAAATCTTTGGCAACTGGACCTGGTTTTCCACCGTATGCAATGGCAGCTGTATCGGTATAATGAATATAATCGCCTTTAAAAGCGTGTTTACTTTTATAGTCAATATAATCTACATTACCTTTACCTTCTCCAACATGAGTCTTACTATTATATAAAAGATTATCGCCAGTTATGGTACGTTGCTTAAGTTCATCAACAATTTTAACATTGCCATGTCCCTCGCTATGTCCAGTATTTGCATTATAAATAACCTCTTCGCCAGTTATGGTACGTTTTTCTTTATGGTCTATAATTTTAACTTTTCCATGTCCTTCTGTATGTCCACTCTTACTATTATAAACAATGTCTTCGCCCATCATAGTACGTTTGTTTACTTTATCGTTTATCTTTACGTTACCATGACCAGTTGCATCGCCAGTAATACTATTATAAGTTATTTCGTTTCCTTCTATATCGCGTTGTGGAGACTTAATAGTAGAGAAGCCATTCAGTTGCATATTATCGGTTTTACTATTATATGTTCCATCTTCCGTATGAACAATTTCGCCTCGTTTAGTTCTAATTACCGATTTTCCAACAACATTCATTATTCCCGTTTCGGTATTTCCGTGTGCAGTTGGCGTATTAATATTGTATTTTGGTGTACGAATTACAACATTACCATAGAAATTAGCATCGTGTGTTTCTGTATTGTAATCGCCTTGATCGGCTGCAATTACATTTCCACCATAAATTAATATTCCACGTCCACCAAAATAATTTGCAACATTCGATGCCATATTGTAATCTAAACTATCGCATTTTAAAGATTTGAAAGGTTGGCGCACAACAACTTTTCCACGTGCTCTTAATGTTTGTTGAAAACCATCGTAAAAAGCTCGCTGACAAGTTAAGTGTGTTCCATCTTTGCGTTTAAAGTTTACATGTCCAAATGCTTGAAATGTATTTTGTTGGTCGTTAATATAAGCACTATCGCAAAGCAAAGTCATATCTTTATGCCTAAATTTTACATTGCCCTTTACAACTTGAACATTTGGCATTTCCATTTGGTTATAGCGTAAAATGTCGGCATGGTCAATATAAACCTTCGATTTTTGCTTTTGCTTCTCTTTTTGAGCAAAAACAGAAAGCGATGAGCTTAATCCAAATAGGCATAGAATCAAATAAATGAAGATTCTATGCCCGTAGAAATATTTTGTTTGTCTGTTTTTATCTATAATCATCTAACCCAACCTTCATATTCGAAATCGCAATCTCGATATTCAGGAGCCATCTTTACGTATGTTTCTTTTATCTTCTTCTCTATCCAATTACGGATAACTTCTTGACGTTTCTTTGCTACAACAATATCTTTCATAGGCTGTAAGTCTTCAGTAATTGTTGCACGATGTTCGTCAATTCTACTTTTCAGTTTAATAATGGCACACACTTCTTGCTCTCTCGAATTTTTCATTGTAAAAGGAGCTGATATCTCGCCAACTTTCATTGTGTCTACAATATGTGCTACTTCAGAAGGCAATTCTTTCATTGCAAAGTGCGATGTACGTGTTGCTCCTCGAACATTCATCATAAGTCCATGATTATTCTTTGTATCTTTATCGTCAGATAAATATGATGTAGCATCATCGAAAGTAAATTTCCCTGCCTTAATATCATTAGAAATAGAATCTAAACGATGCATTGCCGCATTTATTGCAGCATCCGAAACCTTTGGTTTTAACAATATATGACGACAGTTTATTTTATCACCACGTCGGTCTATTAATTGTATAATATGGTATCCAAATTCGCTTTCTACTATTTTAGAAATCTTTTTAGGGTCTGTCAAATTAAAAGCAGCTGCAGCAAATGTAGGATCTAACATTCCACGTCCCATATATCCTAATTCTCCTCCTCTACGTGCAGATTCTGTATCTTCAGAATACAAACGTGCAAGGGTCTCGAAAGAAGTTTCTCCTTTCGTAACTCGGTCTGTATAATTACGAAGTTGGTCTTTTATTCTTTCTATTTCTTCTGGTTCAATCTTAGGAGTTTGAGTCAATATTTGCACCTCTACATTTGTTGGTATCAATGGGATACTATCTGTTGGTAATTTTTTAAAGTATTCACGAACTTCGGCTGGAGAAACTTTAACATCGCCAACTAGTTTCTCTTGCATTCGTTCTATCAACAAACGATTTTTGAAATCATCGTGTAAGTCTTGTCGTATTTGCGCTATACTTTTGTGTTGATATTCCTCTAACTTCTCTTTTGAACCTATTTGAGGAAAAGAAATCCATGCATTAATTTGTTGTTCTACACTCTGCATTACCTCTGCTTCTGTAACAGAAATACTATCTAATGCTGCTTGATGCAAAAAAAGTTTTTGTACAGCAAGCTGTTCTAATATTTCACAATTAGGATTTTTCTTCCATTTCTTACCATCTGCTTCGCTTTGCAATCGCATAATTTCTAAATCAGATTTAAGAATTGGTTCATCGCCTACAACCCATAATACCTCATCGACAACACTTCCGGGGTTCTCTTTATCTACATTTGCCGAATCGTTTCCTAAAAGAGGTTTGGAAATAGAAAGCATTTTTGCTGGAACACCCATCATTGTGAGGACTGTTCCAACAAAAATAAATATAACACAATATTTCTTTAAATTCATAAGCTGCTATTCTATATTAATGCTTATTAACTGTGGCTAAAACTTCAGGATCTATTACTACAGAATATTTCTGACGAAGACTTTTTACCCACTCTTTTTCGAGTTCTTCTTGATAATCTGAAATTACAAGACTACGAACATCGTCTAAATCTTCTGGCGCTTTTAGTTTTTTACCATAAACTGCATCAATAGGATAATCTTTCATTGGTTTTACTTCTACTTTTTCTTTAAAAATATCTCTATCCACTAATGCATTGTCGCCTTTCTTAAATATTCCTTTTTCGACACGAATACGAATAGTACTATCGTTATTGAACGTTGTTCGTAGTTTTTCGCCCCATGCTTTGAATGGAATTTTAGCTACACAGTCTTTCACTGCTTTTACATCGGCAGGATTTTGCACATGATAGGCTATACCTTTAAAGCGAGGCTCTTTCCACGCATAGTTTTTTCTATGCTTATTAAAGAATGTTTGCAAGCCGACTTCGTCAGATGCTGCTTTATCCCATACTGTACGTGTGCTCATTTCTATAAGCAATAGACCATCGTGATATTCTTTTACAAGGTTTTTAAGATTTTCATCTTTCGCTTCCATTTCAGCAAGCTTCTTTTCTATTAGCTGTTCTGGTGTAACTCCATTTCCAGCTTCTGCAGCCATTCTACCAAGTTTTTGGTCGATAATTTGCTCACGCAAGTTGCGTGCTTCTATAAACTGACGAATATCAGCCTTTAAAGAGTCGTAGGGTTGAAATTCTTCTTTCTTAATATATTTAATGATGTGATAACCAAATGGAGACAACACTGGGTGGCTAATTTCTCCTGGCTTCATTGAGAAAAGTGCATTTTCGAAAGCTTGTACAGTCTGACCTTTTGTTATTAAAGGTAACTCTCCACCACGTACTGCCGAACTATGATCGTCAGAATATTTCTTTGCCAATTCTGCAAAGTTACCACCTTTTTTCAATACATTATATATAGAGTCGGCTCTGTTAGCGATGGCAGTTTGCTCAGCATCTGTTGCTTTCTGTTTAAGCGATAGCAAGATATGAGCACAGCGAATCAATCCACCATTTTTTTCAATTCTATCTCTTGTTTCTTTATAGATTTTCTGAGCTTCAGCCTCTACGTCAGCATCGGTAATCATTGTAGGACGTACCTGCTGATCGCGGTAAGTCATAAATTCCTGTTTAAAGGAACTAAGTGTATCCAGTTTCGCATCTAATGCAGCCTGTACCTTTAATTTATAGTTTATAAAAAGATCTACATAATCGCGTATAGATTTCTTATCAATCACGCCATCTGTATTATTCTTATTATACGAATACTCAAATTCCGAACGATGAATGGGATTACCATCTATCGTCATAATTACAGGATCGTCTTGTTGTGCAAAAGCCATTAAACTGCTGAGCAGTATAGTAGCTAAAGAAACTATTATTCTCATTTTAAACAATACTCGTTCTTTTGTTTTTTATATTATAGCCTATCTTCTTTCAGATTGTATGTAAAGCAATAAGCTTCTTTTATTGTAAACGAATCCAATTGCTATTTATTATTCTGGGCGTGAATAGTTAGGAGCTTCGCTTGTAATAGCAATATCGTGTGGGTGGCTTTCCATTACTCCTGCATTGGTTATGCGTGTGAACCGTGCATTATGAAGTTTTTCTATAGATGCTGCACCACAATATCCCATACCTGAACGCAAACCACCTACAAGCTGATAGACCACTTCTTGTACGGTTCCTTTATAAGGAACGCGTCCTGCTATGCCTTCTGGAACAAGCTTCTTATTGTCGTTAATATCGCCTTGGAAATAACGGTCGCGCGAACCATTCTTTTGCTCCATAGCTTCTAATGATCCCATACCACGATAGCTCTTGAACTTACGTCCATTGAAGATGATGGTATCGCCAGGAGACTCTTCTGTTCCTGCTACCAACGAACCAATCATTACACAGCTTCCACCTGCGGCTAAAGCTTTTACCACATCGCCAGAATAGCGTAAACCTCCATCGGCTATCAATGGAACGTTTGTATCTTTCAATGCAGAATAAACATCATAAATGGCACTAAGTTGTGGTACGCCAACACCTGCAACAACTCGAGTAGTACAAATTGAGCCAGGACCAATGCCCACTTTTACTGCGTCAGCACCATTCTCAACAAGAAACTTTGCAGCTTCGCCTGTTGCTATATTCCCTACTACCACATCTAGATTAGGGAAAGCTGTCTTCACATCGCGCAATTTTCCAATTACACCTTGCGAATGTCCGTGTGCGGTGTCTATAACTATGGCATCAACACCAGCTTCTACTAATGCCGAAGCACGCTCCATCGTATCTACTGTAACTCCCACACCAGCAGCAACACGCAAACGTCCTTTTTCGTCTTTGCATGCCATTGGTTTATCTTTTGCTTTAGTAATATCTTTATAAGTAATCAGTCCTACCAAATGATTACTCTTATCAACAACTGGGAGTTTCTCTATTTTGTTCTCTTGCAATATTTGTGCAGCTGCCGTAAGGTCGGTTTGCTGATGTGTAGTTACGAGGTTTTCACTTGTCATCACTTCATCGATGGTCTTGTCGAAGTGACGTTCAAAGCGTAAGTCACGATTAGTAACAATACCCACTAAATGGTTTTCTTCATCAACAACAGGAATACCACCAATATGATATTCAGCCATCATAGCCAACGCTTCTCTCACAGTACGTCCCCGACGAATGGTTACTGGGTCGTAAATCATTCCATTCTCAGCACGCTTCACTATGGCAACTTGCCGCGCTTGCTCTTCGATGGTCATATTCTTATGTATCACACCTATACCACCTTCGCGTGCAATAGCTATTGCCATAGCGCTTTCGGTTACGGTGTCCATCGCCGCCGTTACGAAAGGAATGTTCAGTTCGATGTTACGTGAGAACTTGGTTTTCAACTCCACCCCCTTGGGTAGTACCTCAGAATAGGCTGGTATTAAAAGGACGTCATCGTAAGTCAGTCCGTCCATTACGATTTTATCTGCAACAAATGAAGACATATATGTATATTAGAAAATTTATTGCGTGCAAATGTACTAATTATAATTCGTATAGGTTATCATTTCTATGGTTTTTCTACTGTGCGTTAAAAGTATTTAACGCATTATACTATTTAATACCTTAATTCTCTATCATCTTTGTTTTTTACTCTTTGCATCGAACTTGTAAGTGAAGGATATGCGTGCGAAGTGGTGCATCGCTTCCTCCCATTGTTCGGTGCGCTGTGTTGGTGTAATGGTAGAACTGTTCCACACTGCCTGGTTCAGAATATCGTCAAGATCTATACCCAGCACACCTTTACCTTTCCAGAAGAGCCACTTCGCATTTGCGTTCCACACGAGACGATGCCTGTTTATTTCCGGACTTAGATAGCCGGAGCGTAACCGGTCTTCGAATTTCGTAGAGAATTCCCACTGCTTCAGCTTTGCCAAACCCTTTAGTCCGAAATTATAATTGCCGAATGTGTTGTTGTATTCAGATGCCAACGAATATCTGTTCCGGCGCAAATTCATTGAGCCAAAGAGGTTTAGTACAAGCCAATCGTGCTCGTAACTAAGTTCTGGAGATAGGTTCAGTGTAAGCTGTTTCAGCTTGTTCTGCTGCTTTTCCACAGTTTCATTGAGTGCTGCAAGGTAGCCATACGATGTTGTGAAATAGGTTTCAGCCTTGGTAAATAGGTGGAAGTTGTCGCCAATGCCCTTGTCCAACACAGCACTGAAGAGCCATTCATCGCCACCCCGTACGTTTTCGTCATGTGTGCGGTAGACACCTGTAGCTGGATTATAGTAGAAAACGCTTGCTATTGGATTGATGTTGTGGGTGTAGCCAGCTTTCAGCAACATCATAGACTGTACTCTTGGCAAGGTCTGTCTGTACGTTACCATGCTGCTATGCTTGTGGCTTCGGTGCAACAATGGGTTGCCTTCCTTAATCCAAAGAGGGTCTGTGTCATCGCGATAGGCAAGGGTCGAAAGCAGATCTGGCAAGCTTGTAGTGTAGTTGAACGTAAAATCGAAGTTGCTGCGCTTGCCAATCTTCCACTTTATCTCCATGTTTGGGTTTATCAGCAGGCTGTTTCGGGTTGATGCCGTGTCCAATCTGCCCCGCTGGTAGTCTAAGTGTTCGTGTAGCCAGTCTACCTTTACGTTCGGAAGAAACTGCCATTTGTCCAACTTGTAGGTCAGTCCTGCCTGCGCCGTATGGGTTGCCGTGCTTCTGTGGCTGTCGAAACTGTTGGCTGTGTCTTTTACTTCGTCACGGTTGTTGTCCAACTTCGACTGCACATCGGTGCTGTAGAAATCTTGCCGAACCGATTTGTTCAGTTTATCAAAAGTATACCCCCCAGTTAAAAGCAAGTTATTTTTAATGTAATATTGCAGTTCTGTATACGCCTTGAAGTCTAAGTTGTGGAAAGGTAGGCGGCTGTATTGATATAGCGGCGACTGCTCTCCTTGCTCCACATAGTCTATCTGCTGGTTCGTATTCGTGCGGTTGTTACCATTGCTGTAATTGGCAGTTGTACCAAAAGAAAATTGCCCCTTCTTTCCCAAAAGATGCCCCCACTTTGCGTTCAACGTGGTATTTAGTGCTTCATTTGTGCTCTGTGCGTAGGTTCGCTTGCGATTAATGAGGTGGCTGTATATGTCATCGCCATGCTTTGCCATCAGGGCAGGGTCGAGCGGAAAGTCTCCAAACGCTTCGGGATTGCTGTTGAAACGTGCGCTGCTTGCCTCTTCGTTCTTTCTCTGAAACGTATATTCGAATTCTAAGTCAGCCGTTATATAGTTTACCGAATCAGCGAAAGTGAAAAGGTCTGCCATTATCGTTGGCTGTATTTTGTGTTCGTACCGCTTGTTCCTGCTTAGTCCCCATGTCTTTGCGTTGCCTAATGTTGGTATGGTCTGGTCGGTTCTGTATTCCGTTCCCCAGCCGTCGGTATGGTTAAAGTTGGAGCTGAACGACACATTGTTCCTATTAGAGAACTTGTGTGTGCCCTGTTTCCAGTTGTGTTGCCATGCCGCTGCTGCGCTCTGTGCCTTTCCGAAGTCATCGAAATTCCCCTTGTTGTACCAGTCTATCCCCAACTTCTGGAAATAGTCTACGTTGTTGGCATCTATGCTGACCAATGTTGGATTCCTGTCACTCAGAAGGTTTGTTTGGACGGAGGCTTGGTAGTTCTTGGGCGTTTGCAGCCTTGCGGTCATGTCGCCGTACCATTTGTCCATGAAACCAGGCTTGATATTAATGTCTAAAACGTTGTCGTCCTTACCGTCGTCGTTGCCCGACTGTTGTGCCAGTTCGCTTGCCTTGTTGTAGGTTTTTATGTTTTTCACAGCCTCGGCAGGTATTTCTCCTACAATGCTACCGCCACCAAAGATGTCGCGACCATTCATGAGCATGCGCAAAGGCTTGTTGTTCCAATAGAGTTTGCCGTCTTTTTCCACTACTCCCGGCAGTCGCTTTATCAGCTCGTCGAGCCTTGCGCCCTCTTTCAGTTTGAAGGCTTCGGGGTGGAAGACGATGGTGTCGCCACTCATTGTAAAGCGGCGTGCCTTTGCCGTAACCACTACATCGTCGAGCATCAGCTCGGTAGGTTTCAGCAGAAAGTCGCCTAAATCCAGTGTATCTGTGCCGGAATAGCCTGACGAATACGAATGTTTTGTTGCTGTTTCGTAGCCTATCATGCTGGCTTTGATGGTCATACGCCCCTCAAAACTGCTTGAACAGGAGAATTTTCCTTCTGCATCGGAGGTTATATCCATTATCTGGGTGCTGTTGCCACTTTTAATTTCTATTTTTACAGATGCTTTTTCTATTGGCTCTTTCGTGTTCGCATCGAGCACACGTCCTTTTAAATCCTCGGCATGAATGGAGGCAGGGATAGATAAAAGCGCAAGCAAGATTGTTGCAAAAAGTGTATGTTTCAGTACCATAAGCTGGAAGATTTTTATTTTAAATTTATTTCGGCATCAATATATGTGGTTAGTTATATTCGCAAAGTTAGTTCTTTTCTGTCAACTGTTGCTTTTCTTTTTTCATCTTTCTTATACTTTAATTTTTTATAACACAATAGAAAGGATTTAAAAGACAAATGGCGTACAATCGAAGCACCGCTTATTTACATTCCAAGGCGACAGGTATTGAACTTCAAAACAGCCTTGTTTGCATCGAATGTCAATACATTTGAATATTTGAGGAAGCGATGAACAGACGCCTACTAACTACCAATTGCCAACTACTAATCACCGTTTGTAGATGTAAGGGTGCGACAATTCTACCTCTATTTGTCTTACAACTACATCTAATAACAATGCTGCAACTATGTGTCAAAATTGCAAACAATTTCTAAAAATATAGTATTCCTGCAACTATCTATATTCCAATACTTTACAAAGTCTATTTTCTTAGTCTGTCAAACAGGCTCTTTTGCAATGCAAAAGAGTGGTTTTTACCGAACAAAAACCATTGTCATATCTTTCAATACCGCTGCTTTTGAAAAACAGAAAAGGATTTTCGGCTTTTCAACGATGCTTTTATTGTTTCGCAAGAATATCAGATTATTTCCCAAATGTCAAAACACACGGTTGCGAACTTCCCATTTCATACTTGCATAATCCCTGCATTCCTACAGCTAAAGCTGTGAGATAATGGTAAAAAGAAACCGCCCTTTCTAAGTAGAAAGAGCGGTAGAATATTCTTGTATTAGTTTGCCATTTCTGATATAAACTTAATTCGAACCAATCTAATATCTTCATCTGTGTAGTCCTCATCAAGCTCTTTGAGAGCCTCATCGATGCTGTCTGTATGACTGTTCATAAAGTAATCGTAGATATCATCTATTTTATCTTCATCGTAAATATCGTTTAAGAAGTAGTCTATATTGAGTTTTGTGCCACTAAATACTATTTCTTCTATCTTCGAAAGTAGTTCATCAAAGCTGAGTCCTTCGGCAGTAGCAATGTCGTCTAACGGCAATTTGCGATCAATACCTTGTATTATCTTCACTTTTTGCATCGACTTCTTTGCCACAGTGCGTACACGCAGTTCTTCGGGTCGCTCTATATTCTTCTCTTTACAATATTTTTTAATGAGTTTACAGAACTCTTCGCCGTATCGTTTTGCCTTACCAACACCAACACCTTGTATGTTTTGAAGTTCCTCTTCGGTAACGGGATACATCATTGCCATTTGGTCTAAAGATGGGTCTTGGAAGATTACATAAGCTGGGATTCCTAACTTACGTGCCAGATGCTTACGTAAATCTTTTAGCATTGCATAAAGTTCTGGGTCAGCTACACTTGTTCCTCCCACCATACACTCGTCTACATCATCGGTTTTGAATTCTTTATCCATCACTATCATAAACGATTTTGGTTCTTTCAAGAATTGCTTTCCTGCTGCAGTGAGGCGCAATAAACCATAATTTTCTACATCTTTCTTTAAATAACCGTCCAACATAGCCTGTCTAATAACAGGGTTCCATATTTTAGGGTCTTCTTTCTCACCTAATCCAAATTCTTCTAGAAGATTATGCTTATGGTCTTTTATATCATCAGTACCACGTCCTTTAACAAAGTCAATAATGTATTCTTGACGGAAATTACCTCCCAAAGCCTTCACAGCTTGCAACACAATTAACAACGGTTCTTTCGCTTCTATTTTCTCTTTCGGGTGCAAACAATTGTCGCACATACCACAATTATCTTTAGGATAGTCTTCTCCGAAGTAGTGAAGCAATAATTTTCTACGGCAAACCGATGATTCTGCATACGTCTCAGTTTCTTGCAGCAATTGTCTTCCTATATCTTGCTCTGCAACAGGCTTGCCGTCCATAAAGTTTTCAAGCTTTTTAAGGTCATTTTTAGAATAGAAAACAATACATTGTCCTTCTTCTCCGTCACGCCCTGCACGTCCAGTCTCTTGATAATAGCCTTCTAAGCTTTTTGGTATATCGTAATGAATAACAAAGCGCACATCGGGTTTATCTATCCCCATACCAAATGCAATAGTAGCAACTATTACATCGATATTTTCCATAAGGAAGTCGTCTTGCGTTCTAGAGCGGGTCTCCGAATCTAAACCTGCATGGTAGGGTTCTGCCTTTATATCGTTTGCTTGCAATACAGCTGCCAGTTCTTCTACTTTTTTACGCGAAAGACAATAGATGATACCACTTTTTCCTGGATTTTGCTTAATAAACTTTATTATCTGTCTGTTAGTATCTTCTTCGTTCTTCTTAGATCTTACTTCATAATAAAGATTAGGACGGTTGAACGAACTCTTAAATTCGGCGCAGTCTTCAATACCCAAACTCTTCACAATATCAGTACGTACCTTATCAGTAGCAGTGGCAGTGAGTGCTATTATAGGAGCTTTACCTATTAAATCTACTGCTTGTCGTATCTTACGATATTCTGGGCGGAAGTCGTGGCCCCACTCCGATATACAGTGTGCCTCGTCTATTGCATAGAAACTTACCTTTACGGTTTTAAAGAATTCAATGCTTTCTTCTTTGTTTAACGACTCTGGCGCAACATAGAGTAACTTTGTTTTGCCATTCAATATATCAGCTTTAACATGGTCTATCTCTGTTTTCTTTAACGATGAGTTTAGATAATGCGCTACTCCGTCTTCTTCGCTGATACCGTTAATTACATCTACTTGATTTTTCATTAAGGCTATTAACGGAGAAATTACTATTGCTGTACCATCCATTATTAGAGAGGGCAGTTGATAGCAAAGGCTCTTACCACCTCCCGTAGGCATCAATACAAAAGTATCGTTACCTGCTAACACGTTCTGGATAATAGCTTCTTGCGCACCTTTAAACTTATCGAAACCAAAGAAATACTTCAGTTTTTCTGTCAGATTGACTTCTGTTACCATGTTAATAGTTCAGTGTTCCTTATTAGAGAGGTAGGTTTATTTACGCTGCACTCATCTTATAAGTAAGATAGAGTGCAACGGTTGTTTATATTTTAAGCAGACTCAAGCTTATTGAGTTTTGCTTTATCTAATTGTTGTTGTGCATATTGGGCTGTAACCTTATATTCTTTCACATCTTTAGAGGGCAATTCAAACATCGTATCCATCATTACAGCCTCTACAATAGAACGAAGTCCACGAGCTCCTAACTTATATTCTACAGCCTTGTCAACTATATAATCGAGCGCATCTTCTGCAAATGTAAGGTCGATACCGTCCATTTTAAAGAGTTTTACATACTGTTTGATAATGGAATTCTTTGGTTCCACAAGTATTTTACGTAATGCCTCTCTGTCTAATGGATTAAGATAAGTTAGTACGGGTAGACGTCCAATTATCTCTGGAATAAGTCCGAACGAGCGTAAGTCTTGTGGCAGCACATATTTCATTAGGTCCTTCTTATCGATTCTAGACACATTCTGCACCGAGTTGTAGCCCACAACGTGTGTATTGAGACGTTGTGCTATCTTTCGTTCTATACCATCGAATGCGCCACCGCATATAAATAGTATGTTCCGGGTATCTACATGAATGTAATCTTGATCTGGGTGCTTACGTCCTCCTTTAGGTGGAACATTTACCATAGTACCTTCGAGTAGCTTTAACAATCCTTGTTGTACACCCTCTCCGCTAACATCTCGTGTAATACTAGGATTATCGCTCTTCCGTGCTATTTTATCTATTTCGTCTATGAATACAATTCCACGTTCAGCAGCAGCAACATTATAGTCGGCAACTTGCAGTAAGCGTGACAGAATACTTTCAACATCTTCACCTACATATCCAGCTTCGGTAAACACTGTAGCATCTACAATAGTAAATGGGACATTCAGCAGTTTAGCAATAGTACGAGCTAAGAGAGTTTTTCCCGTACCTGTTGAGCCCACCATTATAATGTTACTTTTTTCTACTTCTACACCATCGTCGTCTTTCGACTGCTGTAACCGTTTGTAATGATTGTATACCGACACAGCAAGATAGCGTTTAGCCTCATCTTGTCCGATAATATATTCATCTAAATAAGCTTTTATTTCGGTTGGCTTTGGAACTTTCTCCATATCAATATCCTTGAGTTCTGGTGTTTGTTTACCCAATACACCAGACTCAACTACGATATTATAAGCTTGCTGTGCACAGTCTTCACAGATGTATCCTGTAAGTCCTGTAATGAGAAGCCGGACTTCATTCTCAGTTCTTCCACAAAAACTACATTTCTTTTGAGGCATTGTCTACTTCTTTTCTTATTAATACTTGGTCTATCATACCATATTCTTTAGCTTCTTCGGCAGTCATCCAATAGTTACGGTCGCTATCGTTCCATACCTTTTCAAAAGTTTGGTGCGAATGATTACTGATGATTGTATAAAGTTCTTTCTTGAACTTCATTATCTCTTTTGCCTCAATTTCTATATCTGAAGCCTGTCCTTGTACGCCCCCAAGTGGTTGATGTATCATTACACGGCTATGCGGCAATGCCGAACGCTTGCCCTCCTGACCCGCAACAAGCAATACGGCTGCCATAGAAGCTGCCATACCAGTGCAGATGGTAGCTACGTCGCTGGAGATAAACTGCATGGTATCGTAGATGCCAAGTCCTGCCGTTACGCTTCCACCAGGCGAGTTGATGTAGATGGAAATGTCTTTCCCAGGGTCTACCGAGTCTAAATAGAGCAGCTGTGCCTGCAGTGTGTTGGCAGTATAGTCGTCAATTTGTGTGCCAAGGAAGATGATACGGTCCATCATTAAACGCGAGAACACGTCCATCTGTGTTACATTTAATTGGCGTTCTTCCAATATATATGGATTAAGATATTGGTTCTGCATACTTGTAACCTCGTCTAACACCACACCATTTATACCCAAATGTTGGGTCGCAAACTTTCTAAAATCTTTCATTCTGTTTCTTTCTATTATTTTAATTAGACAATAATAAGGAGCAAGCGCCTTATTCGGTTTTATTGTCTTTAATACAAAGATTATGCCATTACAAAAACATTATCTATAGTATTCTAACACAAAGATAATAAAAAAAATAGTAACTACTTCAATAAAATAAAGAATTTTATTTGATATTCCATTGTTTTTTCTTTTTGAAGTGAGTGTGAATATGTTATATTCGCTTTCCAGACGTATAGAGACAGCTGAAAACAAGTGAAGATTTTACAAGCGGCGCCTACAGTTTATCCACATACACCTACTAATAAAATAAAAATATACTAGATATTTAGAAGAAACAATCCTGATGTTAGCTAGTCTTATTTCAGATATCTATCACGTTCGTCTCAGATATCTGTCACACTCGTCTCAGATATCTGTCAGTTACGTTTTATATATCATAACAAACAACAACCTTTATGACTCTATATTTAAATGGTATTTATTCTAATGATGATGATAAAATATTTTATTCTGTAATATTCTGATTTAAGCGTTATTACAAATATTTAAACTACAACATATTGTTCATCATTTTAGTATGTAGAAGCAATATTATTTACAACAAGATTCTTTTCCATAGTATTTTTATCACTTTCTAACTGGATATAGATTTAGGCTCTAACCAACGTAACAAATAGTTTGAGACAAAATATATCTCGAGATATAAAAAAACAACACCTTCTCTAAAATCTTTCTTATTTGAAAGTTTATAGAAAAGATGTTGTCGCTCTATTAATGTAGTGTAAACTCTTACATTAAAATTTCACTTCTTGTTTATTTCTCTTCGTTCTCTGCCTTATCAGCTTTTTTAGTCCTTTTTGCTTTCACTGGCTTTTCAGTGTCTGCAGGTTCAATAAGCTTGTTAAACTCGTCGAGTGAAACAGACTTCTTCTTTAGCTTAACTATTGTTTTCAATACAGCAGAGAGTTTTTGGTCGAGTGCAGCATCAACAAAAGGTTCAATATCCTTACGATTCTTCAACATATCATTAACGTATTTGTCAATGTATTCGTCTGGAACATTATTCATACCGTACTGTGCGAACTGTGCTCTAGCCATTTGTGCTGCGCTCTCACGTACATCTGCATCTTCTATCTTAATATTGTTAGCTTGTGCTATTCGGTCTCTAATAAGATGCCATTCAAGTTCTTTTATGCTTTGTTCGTAGTTCTTTTCTACAAACTCAGCACCTTTATCTTCGTTATTAGAGAGCATTATACGTTTCAGAAGTGCGTCTGGGAATTGAAGTTTACCTACTTTCTTCTCAGCGTAAGCACGTACATCTATCATAAACTTATAATCAGAGTCTCTTTCAAGTTGTTTGCTTACACCTTCAGCAATCGTTTTACGGAACGTTGCTTCATCGTTTATATTTGCATCTGGTCCATAAACGCTATCCCAAAGTTCTTTATTATTCTCTGCATTTACATAACGTGTTATCTCCGTTATCTGGTATGAGAAGTCGCCAATATGCTTTCCAATATCCTTATTGTCTATTTTCAATAGCGAAGCTACCTCTGCATCGTTTGCAGGATAAGCCTTGCGTGGGTTAAAGGTGATAATATCGCCCAGCTTGCAATTATCGAAAAGTTTCTTCTGATCGTCTACCTTAATATATTGAGGCATCATTACAGCACCTTCTACAGTAATGCCACCTTCCAAAGTGTTTCCGTTTTCATCAAGTTCACGAAGATCTCCCTTAAGCATATCACGCTTCTCTGGATCAAACTCTTCAACCTTATCGTAGTGTCCAGAACGACTTGCAAACATCTCTATTTGTTTATCAATAAGGGCATCGTCTACTTTTATATCGTAATATTCAATGGTATCTTTGCTTGTAAGCTCTATATCAAATTCTGGTGCAATTGCTATATCAAACTTAAAAGTATAAGGTGCTGGTTTCTCAAGTTCTACTGCCTCTTGTGAAGCTGATGCCATTGGTTGGCCAAGCATGTGGATTTTATTATCGATAATATATTTCTGAAGATTATCGCCTAATATTTTATTAATAGCATCCATTTTTACTTGTGTACCAACTTGGCGTTTAAGCAATCCCATAGGTACTTGTCCTGGACGGAAGCCTGGTATATTTGCACGCTTGCGATAATCTTTAAGTGCCTTTTCAACTTCTTCTTTGTAATCTTGTTCCTCAACAACAATAGTTAAAAGACCATTTAACTTATCGGGGTTTTCGAATGAAATTTTCATCTTTGAAGTATTATATGTTTAATATTTAATTATCAAATGAGTTCCTATAAAAAGAAAAGAAATGTACCATCTCCGTTTCCTTTTAGGCGCAAAGTTACTTAAATTTTAGCTAATCACATAATATATATAAAGAAAAAAAACATTTTTAAGATATTGACTTCTTTGTTATATCAATGCTAGTGAATAGTTCTATCACTATTATAAAGCAAAAACCTCGAAGACAATATATGTACTCCGAGGTTCGCAATTTATGGATCGCTTTTTATGACAAGCCTTCTATTACGCCATTCACTACGTGGATATTCTCTGCCTGTGGTTTTTTCGGCAGACCTGGCATTCGCATTATTGTGCCAGCAATAGCTACAATCATACCTGCTCCTGCATTAATTACGAAGTTGCGAATAGTAATTGGGAACCCTGAAGGTGCTCCGTAAGCTTTTGCGTCTTCAGAAAATGAGTACTGCGTTTTGGCTATACATACTGGAAGATGCTCTAAGTTGAGTTCCTTAATACGCTGTAAGTCGCGTTTTGCAGCAGGACGTAATACCACTTTTCCTGCTCCATAAATATTGGTAGCTATTTTTTCTACTTTAGTAGCTATATCATCAGACTCTTCGTATACATAGTTTAATGGTGCAGATGGATTCTTCTCAATAGTATCAACTACTAAATGTGCTAAATTTTCTGCGCCTTTTCCTCCTTCGCCAAAAGCTGTGTTAATGGCAAATCCAACGCCTTGTGCCTCGCAATGTTCTTTTACTAAAGCCAATTCTTCGTCTGTATCGGTTGCAAATCGGTTTAAACAAACCACAACTGTCTGTCCAAATGCTTTTAAATTGGCTATATGTTTATCTAAGTTGCATAGTCCTGCTTTCACTCCTTCTAAGTTTGGCTTGCTTATTTCTGCAACATCTATGCCGCCATGCATCTTTAAGGCTTGTGCAGTTGCTACGAGAACGGTGAGTACTGGAGATATTCCTGCTTTACGACACTTTATGTCTAAGAATTTCTCTGCGCCTAAATCGGCACCAAATCCTGCTTCCGTTATACAATAATCACTAAAGGTCATTGCCATTTTTGTAGCCAATATGCTGTTACAACCATGTGCTATATTAGCAAACGGACCACCGTGAATAAATGCGGGTGTATTTTCTATGGTTTGAACAAGGTTCGGATTAATTGCTTCGTGTAAAAGTGCAACAATAGAACCTGTTATATTTAATTCGCGCAAGTATAGCGGTTTACCTTCTAGAGTTATACCTAAGATTATATTATCAAGACGCTTATGCAGGTCTTCTTCGCTAGAAGCTAAACAAAGAATAGCCATTATCTCTGAAGCAGGAGTTATATCGAAGCCACTTTCGCTAAGCAATCCATCTGTACGAGCACCCAATCCTGTTATAATGTTACGCAAATTACGGTCGTTTACATCTAAGACACGACGCCACCATACTTCCCTCATACCGAAGCCTTCATCTTGATGCTGATAAATATAGTTATCTAACATTGCCGATATCATATTGTTTGCAGAGGTTATTGCATGGAAATCGCCGGTAAAATGCAGGTTAATTTTCTCCATTGGTAACACTTGTGCATAGCCTCCTCCTGCAGCTCCGCCTTTCATACCAAAACATGGACCGAGCGAAGGCTCACGAAGGGCTGGTATTGCATTTTTACCAATGCGATTCATACCCAATGCTAAGCCTACACTTACAGTTGTTTTGCCTATCCCGGCTTTTGTTGGTGTAATAGCTGTAACAAGTATTAACTTCGATTTCTTAACCTTTTCTTCATCAATAAGTTTGTAAGGCACTTTTGCTATATACTTTCCAAACGGCTCAAGTTCGTCCGTTGGGATATTCACTTTTTTCGCAATACTATCTATTAATTCAAGTTTTGCTTCGTGGGCAATCTCAAAATCTGTTTTCATTTGTTTGTTCTTCTTTTTTTAAATGATAAGTGTTAACTGACGACTATTAGTTGTTTATGTCGCCAAAAGTATGAATTTTATATCTTACCACCAACTTTTAAAGCATATTTTTGTACAAAAAATTATTTAACAGCACATTTTTAGAACATTGTGCAACACTATTGCTACCTACAGATTGCAATATTACAAATTATAATGGAATAGGAATGGAATTACACTAATATCTTTGCATATCTACAACAAAGTTATATGTACGAATGAAAAGAAATACTTGTCTATTGAATTTGCCTAAAATAAAGTAAAGAAATTAGTTTGAATCTCACTTTATACTACTAAAAAGAGAACCATAGAGCTGTAAATATATCTCATAAGTAGTATTCTTGCACAACTTATTTCATATTAATGTTGCTTAGTAGGAAAGAGGTAGAAAGCTTATAAACAGTTCTTACCAATTACTCACTTATCAAATAGAAATACTTTGTTTTTTAAGGAAAAGCCAGACTGTTTTTAGTTTCGTTTGTTTCAGATATCTGAAACGCGCGTCTTAGATATCTGTCGCATTCGTCTCAGATATCTGTCAGTTGCGGTTTAGATATCACAAAAAACTACATCATTTATGACCCCATATTTTATAGCTCTTAAAAGGTATTTATTCTACTGAATATTTATGGTTGTCTTAAGAAATACTTTTTACGAAATTAAATATATTTTATGCAGGCAACTAATAATAAAAACAGAAAATTAATACATCTTACATATATTTACCTATGCATAGATATTATCGCAATTATTAGTATACAAGATGACGTGCAAATTCTATAATGGTGTCTTTTCCACGATGAAAATCTTCTGAGGTAAGATTTACCTTATAGTCTGGGTCTATTCCAAATTCTGTCATTTGCTTATTCTTATCGTACATCGGACAAGCAGAAAAACGTATTAACCAGCCATTGGGAAGCTCGGCAGAGAATGGTAAGCCTGCTCCTCCACCAGTACGATCGCCCACTATTCTTACATTGGGAAAGCAGCGCATATACTTTACAAACTCGTTAGCAGCCGAAAAAACACTACGATTGGTTAATACAAATACAGGTTTTTGCCAGCGTATTCCCTTCCCGGGTTTTAGTATCTGTGAGCGAAGTGGCGAGAAATCGTTATGTCCTTTTCCTGTTTTATGTTGCATATACCCCACAAGTGTTGGCTTATTAGTAAATCTTGCTGCCAATTCTTCTGCATTGCTCAGAGCACCTCCTCCATTATTTCGCACATCTATAATTAAGGCTCTACACGGTTGAAAGTATAAAAGAATATCATCGAGGTTGCCTGCCCCTATTCCATTTTGAAAACTTTCGCAACGCAAATATCCTATGTTGTCGTCAAGAATGGTATAATCCATTCCGCTTGCTATAAGGTAATCGGTTTTTAAATACTTTCGTAAGAGCGAGTCTGAATAGTTTTGTGGGTAATCTTCATGCCACGACCAGTAACGCGCAGCATTAAAAGAAGTGTATAAATTTACGTGTCCGTCTTTCAGTTCAGACAGCATATTAGCCATTACTTCAAATTGTTGGCGTTCAGTCATCGAGTTATCGAACTGCCGTAGATACTTATTTCGCACCGCTTCCCAATCAATACCTTTCTGGTCAAAGAAACAATAATGTTCATCAATAATCTTCCAAAGTGCTTCTGCATTACCTTGTACGGTATTCTGATACTCGTCGTTAGTTACACAAGATGAGAGCAACGACATTATAGATAACGATATTATAAATAATGTGTATGCTAACGCAGAAGTGGTATGATGGAAGAGACGTTTATACTTTTTCATTATGGAACAATCTTTGATATTGAGAATTTTCGTGCGATACCTATTATAAGAAGATTACTCCATGTGTGATATTTTAAGCCATTTATGCGTGCTTGTTGGAAGTCGCCTAAATAGCCAATTCGCAAAGTAGTGTGTTTCAAAGTAAAATCAATAGTAAGCATTTGCCGAAGCGATGGAGTAGTAAAAATGGTAGTAGCCACTATGTTGTGGTCGTAGTTGCCCTTCGAAAATATTTCGTAGTAACTTTGACCGAAGTTTGGTGCAAACATTACTCCAGCGAGTGGAGCTTGCATTTCGTATCTTACTTGAAAGGGCTTGTTACACAAACGAAATGTATATGCAGCCGAAGCTGATGGTGATATATTTACATTTAAGTAAGATTGTGCTGGATTATTACCATTGCGCATATTGTATAAGAAACCTATGTTAGCATCAATACCACCTCCTGCCGTAGCTGTTAGTGTACCGTTGCCCGCTCTCCATTTAGCAAATGCATAGTGTAGGTTGTATTGAAAGTTGTACATTCCACCTATATTGTTGTTTTTATTCGAAGCGTTATGTGTGTATGATAGGTGTGCTTGATGAATGATTTCGCGCAAAAGCGACGTTCCATTTTCTCGTAGCGTATGCGAAATATAGCGAATTTCTGTTCCTGTATATTCGCTTGGTGATAGATATGTATCTAACTGGTTTACGGTACCAATACCTACCAGCTGTACATTAGTAATAATTTTACCAGAACTCAACGTATCTTGCGCATAGATTGTAACACCATATAGCAACAATAAGAATACAAAAACTATTTTCCGCAACGTCATATCCATTTATTCATCAAAGAATTGTAGACTTAATTGTTGGTCATCGCCATTGTCTTCTTTCGTCTTAGTAGACTTTGTTATTGCTTCTGACTGTTCTTGTGATTCAGATTTAAGCTGATTCACAGACGAATTTTCTACGGTTTCCACATCTGACGCTGCATTCTCGTTCGTTTCTATCTCTTCCGAATCAGGAAAGCGAATAGGCTCAAGCTGTTTAATCGTGCTAACTTTGAAAGTAGTAAGGCGTTTTCCTTTTGCCTTAAAGCCTTTTATGCCTACAAATTCCTCTGCATCTACAATGTCTGTACCTCGTGCCGCATCACTTCCACCATACGTTATTTCTACGCGAGGATAAGCATCATCTGTCAAGAACACGAGTTTCGACTTAGGATTGTCGCCTACCACGTTCTGATGACGTACAGACCTTTCCATATAGAAACGTTTTAGATAAGGATAACTTTGATTATCGGCATCGTAGACTACTGCTGTCCATGGTTTTTCAGAGTCAAACTTCTCTATATATAAAATATTATCTTCGTAATGGTTGGCAGTATCGAAGTTAGTAGTATAAAACTCTCCATTGTTTAAAACCACAAGAATGACGTCTTTATCGTTAAATTCGCCCAACAAACGCCCTTGTTCTTCGTAGTTGATACGATTGACATCGGCATCGAACCAAACCTTTCTACCACCTAAAGTAGATACTCCATGTGCTTTTAAAGATACACGTTCAATTGCTTCTTTTGTAAGCAATACGCCACGAGCAGTCTTCGACTTTATAAGTACTTTAGAGAAATCGCGTTCGAAATAACGCATCAGGCGCGTCCTACCCGGCTGGTCTTTCAATATAACCTTAATAGTTTCTGCCTCTCCGTTTGGATTTGCTGTAAAGTAAAGCACCCGCGAGCTTGGTTTTCCTTGTGTAAGATCGTAATCTCTATCACGAGTAATAGAAACCACATTAAACCGCTTTATGTAATAAGGACCTTTTTCGCCATCACGATAAACAGCATTGTAGATAGTGCGACGGTCGTTGCGTTTGAATACTTGTAGATGGATAATGCCCTTACCAACAAATACTTTATCAGCAATATGTACTATACGATACTTACCATCACGAAAGAAAACGATAACATCGTCAAGATCGGAACAATTTTGAACGAACTCTGCTTTCTTCAAGTCGGTACCTATAAAACCACCTTTGCGGTCTATATATAGTTTCTCGTTTGCATCTACTACCTTAGCAGCTACAATGGTATCAAAGCTCTTTATTTCTGTTTTGCGTGGGAAGTCCTTACCATATTTGGCTTTCAAATGCTTAAACCATTCTATGGTTACACGCACCATTTCGCTGAGATCTTTATTTATTTCGGCTATTTCTGCTCTTATTTTCTGAATTAATTCATCAGCTTTATCCTTATTAAACTTTAGAATGCGTTGCATTTTTATTTCAAGCAAGCGTAGTATATCGTCTCGCTTCACTTCGCGAATAAAGTCCTTTTTAAAAGGTTCAAGTTTAGAATCAACGAAAGCAACAACCTCGTCCATCGTTTTAGATGTCTCAAACTTATGTTCTTTATAGATGCGCTCTTCTATGAATATACGTTCGAGGGAGTTAAAGAATAGCTGTTCTTCTAACTCGTTCTTACGTATTTCGAGTTCTTTACGCAACAGCTCCAATGTACCATCAACTGAATGTTTCAACACATCAGACACTGTTAAGAACTGTGGTTTGTTATCGGCTATAACACAACAGTTAGGCGAGATTGACACCTCACAATCGGTAAAGGCATACAAAGCGTCCATTGTTTTATCGCTTGAAGTGCCTGGCGTCAGGTGTAGTTGTATCTCTACTTCAGACGCTGTCATATCTTCTACCTTGCGAATCTTTAGTTTTCCCTTTTCTACTGCTTTCGTAATAGATTCTTGGAGTGTACTGGCTGTCTTGCTAAAAGGTATTTCGCGAATTACAAGAGTTTTGTTATCTATCTTTTCTACTTTAGCGCGCACTTTCAAAGTGCCCCCTCTCTGCCCATCGTTATATTTTGAAATATCAATGCTACCGCCTGTTGGAAAGTCTGGATAAAGCTCAAACTTCTTTCCACGTAAATAGTTTATAGCTGCATCGCATATCTCAGCCATATTGTGTGGGAGTATTTTAGATGATAGACCAACAGCTATTCCCTCTGCTCCTTGTGCTAATAGCAATGGGAATTTGGCTGGAAGAGTAACAGGTTCTTTATTCCTGCCGTCGTAAGACTGTTGCCATTCGGTGGTTTTAGGGTTAAAAATGGTTTCCAATGCAAACTTAGACAGACGAGCCTCTATGTATCTTGGAGCTGCTGCACGGTCGCCAGTGAAGATGTTTCCCCAATTTCCTTGCGTATCGATAAGCAAGTCTTTCTGCCCCATTTGCACGAGAGCATCGCAGATAGAAGCATCGCCATGGGGGTGAAACTGCATTGTATGTCCTGCAATATTCGCTACTTTGTTGTATCGTCCATCGTCCATTCGCTTCATTGAGTGAAGTATGCGACGCTGAACTGGTTTCAATCCATCGTCGATATGAGGCACGGCGCGTTCCAAGATTACATAACTTGCGTAATCCAGAAACCAGTTTTTATACATTCCAGATAGGTGCTTAACGGCAGAAGCATCGAATCTGTTAGATGAAACATAGTCGTTTTGTAGCTCGTCCACATCGTTTTCGTCGTCCATTTTGGCATTTGCTACCACATCTGTATAGTCATCTGTATTCGCAGCGTTACCATCTTCGTTCTTAGCTTCTTCGTTTAATGGGGTATCATTCCCGTTGTTTCCTATTATCTTATCGTCGTCCATAAACCGTTGGATTGTATATATTTTTGAGGCTCAAAGGTACAAATAAAACTCGAAACATACAAATTCGAATGTTAGAGCTTCGTGTTTTTTATTGTATTATTAGTCTACATTGAGTGTATGGGTAACTTAACTCTCACAAATACTTACTATTTCTAAACAGCCTGTCTATATATAGCAACGTTTTAATTTTACGTAAGACTCCCCTTCGTTTCAGATATCTGTCGCACTCGTTTCAGATATCTGTCACGTTCGTCTCAGATATCTGTCAGTTGTAAATTAGATATCACAAAAAACTACGTCTGCTATGTGGTTATTTTACGATAGTTAAAAGCTATCTATTTGTATAAGTAAAATCAATTCCTACGCACTACAATATATCGATTCATACATTACTATAACATACTGACTATCAACAAATTCATCAACACGTTATTTCATCAAAACGGATTCCATTACAATCATTATCTTTCCCAAAGTATCCTCACTTTCTTTCTACTGATGCTACATTTCCAGAAATCTTCATAAAGCATTCATCATCGCTTAATAGTCTATAATGATATATTCTATTGAACGAGGGTTGGCAAAGTCAGGAAATATATCTATTGGTAAATACACCTTAATATATATAGCAGCATACCAACACGACACAACTTCATACAATAAAACAAGCCATCTGCCGTTAATATAAGCATTATGCAATGGACAGACAGAATAAGGCAGGTTAAGATTATACTTGTTATAGTAGCAATTGTAATTGCAGTTGTATCGCTGGTAGCATCGAACATACTTACTAAAGACTTGGCTCGAGAAGAACGAAGCAAGATGGAAGTATGGGCAGAAGCTATGCGCGCATTAAGTCAAGCCGATGAAAATACCGATTTAGCATTGGTTTTAAAAGTGCTAAACGAGAACAATACAATTCCAGTTGTAGTGCTCGATAATGTTGGAAACGTTACCGACTTTCGTAATGTTGCTATCAATGCTAAGAACTATAAAGACAGTTTGCAATACATTTCCGCCATAGCAAAACGACTGAAAGCCAACAAACAAGATATTAGAATACAACTATCAGATGCAAAGAACGAATATATAGATGTTTGTTACGATGATTCGTTAATGCTGAAACGTCTTGCACTCTATCCATACGTACAGTTAGGTGTCGTAATGCTCTTCGTGGTTGTAGCAATATTTGCCCTCTTAACATCAAAGCGAGCAGAACAAAACAAAGTATGGGTGGGTCTTAGTAAAGAGACAGCTCACCAGCTGGGTACACCAATATCGTCGCTTATGGCATGGACAACTATACTAAAAGAAAACTATCCTGACGATGATTTGTTACCCGAAATGGACAAAGATGTAAAACGTTTACAGCTTATTGCCAACCGTTTTTCTAAGATTGGTTCGCTACCCGAACCTGTACCAGTGAGTTTGAGCGAAGTGCTTGACCACGTAATTGACTATATAGACCGTCGTACATCAAAGACAATTCATATAGTAAAGGTTTTTCCCGATAATGATATAATAATCCGTCTTAATGCTTCGCTATTCGAATGGGTTATAGAAAACCTTTGTAAAAACGCAGTAGATGCAATGGGTGGAGTATCTGGAACAATTACGTTACGCGTAGAAACCATTGGCGAACGTGTAATAGTAGAAGTTAGCGATACAGGTAAAGGCATTAAGAAAAAAGACTTACGCAACGTTTTCAAACCAGGTTTTACCACTAAGAGCCGTGGTTGGGGCTTAGGTCTGAGTCTTGCCAAACGCATCGTAGAAGAATACCACAATGGCAAAATATTTGTAAAAAGCTCCGAATTGGGCAAAGGAACTACATTCAGAATAGAACTGAAAGCAAGCAAATAATAGTTTGACACAATAAATATATCTACTCCTTCCTTCTAAACAAGTTACCAATAAACTACTTTTATTTTATAAAGA
>NZ_GL982513.1:777742-800821 GCF_000220255.1 Prevotella pallens ATCC 700821 | reverse complement strand
AGATAATCATATTAAATAAGTATTGAACCCTTTTGTAGTACTCTTCCACCCAATTTTATCGCATTGCGAAGAAACTCGTTTCACCTTATTAAATATTATAAAAAGCCAGCAAACAAGATGAGTAATAAGAAAATAAAAGAGAACAGAAAGTAATAACATAAAAAAGATATGAAGGTATTGCAGTCAAATGATTAATTTTGCTCTAACACTTCTTAAGAATAGTAATGCAAGATATTTTTTACTTTTAATTTGCTTAATATCAGAAAAATATTAGTAACTTTGCACACCGATTATGGACTTGAATATCCTTAAAATAGATTTGAAAGGTCTTTCGGAAGGCTTAAATAAGCTAGAGTTCGACCTTGACAATACTTACTTTAAGGCGATTAATGCTTCAGAAGTGAGTGGTGGAAGTGTGCACGTTTCGTTAGAGATTGTACGCACACAGAACGATTATTTCACGCTCGATTTCTACGAGAAAGGAACGGTTGTATTGCCATGCGACATCTGCTTGGACGATATGGAACAACCTATCGAGACACAACAGCGACTTGAAGTAAAGTTTGGAAGCACATACTCAGACGATGACGACCTTGTTACTGTACCCGAGAACGAAGGAATACTCGATGTATCGTGGTTCGTCTATGAATTTATAGTACTTGCTCTACCTATCAGACATGTGCATGCACCTGGAAAATGCAATCCTGCCATGATAAGAGCGCTTAATGAACACTCTGCCGCCCGAAGCGGTTCGGAAGACGAGAAACCTATGGATTCACGCTGGGAAGCCTTATTAAAATTGAAAAAATAAAATATTAAACGTTTAAAGAATTATGGCACATCCTAAAAGAAGACAGTCAAAGACTCGTACACTTAAAAGAAGAACCCACGATAAAGCTGTAGCTCCAACATTGGCAGTATGCCCTAACTGCAGCAATTATTATATTTACCATACCGTATGCCCATCTTGTGGCTACTATCGTGGTAAAATTGCTATCGTAAAAGAAACTGTAGAGTAAGACGCAAATGGAGAAAATAAATGCCATTATCACTGGTATTGGTGGCTATGTACCCGATTATGTCCTCACTAACGAGGAACTTTCGCGTATGGTAGATACTACTGATGAATGGATTATGGAACGCGTGGGCATTAAAGAACGCCGTATTCTAACCGAAGAAGGACTCGGAACTAGCTATATGGCACGTAAGGCTGCAAAGCAACTCTTAGAAAAGACAGGAGCTGACCCAGACAGCATCGATGCTCTTATCGTTACAACAACAACTCCAGACTATAAATTTCCATCGACTGCTTCTATCGTTATAGGAAAGTTAGACCTGAAGAATGCTTTCGGGTTCGATTTCTCTGCTGCTTGTTGCGGATTTCTTTATTCGCTCGATGTAGCATCAACGATGATTCAAAGCGGACGTTACAAACGAGTAATTGTTATTGCAGCTGATAAGATGTCGTCTATTGTAGATTACACAGACCGTCAAACTTGCGTTTTGTTTGGCGATGGAGCAGCTGCAGTTCTTGTTGAAGGTACAACCGAAGAGAATGTTGGTGTACAAGATTCATTCCTACGCACCAATGGAAAAGGACTACCTTTTCTACACATGAAGGCTGGTGGCTCTGTTTGTCCTACATCTCAATTCACAGTAGATCGTCGTTTGCACTACCTCTATCAAGAAGGACGCACAGTGTTTAAGTACGCTGTAACAAGTATGAGCAGCGATGTTCAGGAAATTTTGAAGCGTAATAACCTCACTGGAGATGATGTTTCATGGGTTGTTCCACACGAAGCGAACCTACGAATTATTGAGGCTGTAGCTAAACGTGCTAACGTTCCATTAGAGAAAGTGATTATTAATATTCAGCACTACGGTAATACTAGCGCTGCAACAATACCACTTGCACTTTGGGACGAAGAAGCTAAGTTAAAGAAAGGAGATAACCTTATATTTACAGCTTTCGGTGCAGGTTTCGTTCATGGCGCCTCTTTCTATAAGTGGGCGTACGATGGAGCATCTGCAGTAGCAAAGAAATAAAATTCTTAGTTCGTATATAACAAAAGATTAACGCATCTTTCTTTGCAAACAAAGACAGGTGCGTTTTTTAATTTAAAGATATGCACAAAGCAGGATTTGTAAACATAGTAGGCAATCCTAATGTAGGTAAAAGTACACTAATGAACCAACTTGTTGGTGAAAGAATTAGCATTGCTACATTTAAGGCACAAACTACTCGACACCGTATAATGGGCATTGTAAATACAGAGAATATGCAAATTGTTTTCTCTGATACTCCAGGTGTACTGAAGCCAAACTACAAAATGCAAGAGTTGATGCTGCAGTTCTCTGAATCTGCGCTTGCCGATGCCGATATTTTGCTCTATGTTACTGATGTAATAGAGAAGCCTGAGAAAAATGCAGACTTCTTAGATAAGGTTGCAAAGATGACGATTCCTGTTATCTTACTCATTAATAAGATAGACGAAAGCAACCAAGAAACACTCATTACCCTTGTTGAGAAGTGGCACAATTTGTTACCAAAAGCAGAAATCTTACCCATTTCAGCAAAAAACAAATTTGGTACTGATGTACTAATGAAGCGTATTGAGGAACTCTTACCAGAGAGTCCCGCCTACTTCGATAAAGACCAACTTACAGATAAACCTGCAAAGTTCTTTGTAACAGAGATAATTCGTGAGAAGATTCTTCGTTATTACGATAAGGAAGTCCCCTACTCTGTTGAAGTCGTGGTAGAGCGTTTTAAGGAAGATGAGAAGAAAATACACATCAACGCAATTATTTATGTGGAGCGCGACAGCCAGAAAGGCATCATCATTGGGCATCAAGGACAAGCATTAAAGAAGGTTTCTACAGAGGCACGCAAGAGTTTAGAGAAGTTCTTCGATAAGAGAATATACTTGGAAACTTATGTTAAGGTGGACAAGGATTGGCGTAACTCACAAAAAGAATTGGGTAATTTTGGCTATAACCCTGAATAAAAGAATGTGAAAACTATTGGCTGCACGTATATATATACAAGGTGGCAATGCCAAAAGAGTTAAGAAACAACGCCCTGACTGTATGTAGGGTAAACTCTCGCACAGTGCGAGGGCTGGAGACGTGGTCATCTTCGGCAAATATTCATAAGGTGCAGACCTCACCTTAACCCATTGAGATTTGTTTCTCTATATGGGAAAGACCATCACTATAAATGGCAAATTTAGTAGCAATTGTAGGTAGACCAAACGTAGGAAAGTCTACTCTTTTCAATCGATTAACACAAAGCCGACGTGCTATTGTAAGCGATACGGCTGGCACAACACGCGACCGTCAATATGGTAAATGCCAATGGAACGGGCGTGAATTTTCGGTAGTTGATACTGGCGGATGGGTTGTTAAATCTGACGATATATTCGAAGATGCTATTCGCAGACAAGTTTTAGTAGCTACGGAAGAGGCGGATTTGGTGCTATTTGTTGTTGATAACGAAACTGGAGTAACCGACTGGGACGAAGATGTAGCTCAGATTCTTCGGCGCACGAAACTCCCTGTAATACTTGTTGCTAACAAGGTAGACAATAGTGGCGAATACTATTTGTCGGCAGACTTCTATCGTTTAGGACTGGGAGACCCTGTTTGCATTAGTGCACAAACGGGTAGTGGAACTGGAGATTTACTCGATTTGCTCCTCAAACGTATGCCCGACGCACCAGATGAAGGTATCGATGATGAAATTCCACGCTTTGCTGTTGTTGGACGTCCAAATGCTGGTAAATCCAGTCTTATCAATGCTTTCATTGGCGAGGACCGCAACATTGTTACAGATATTGCGGGTACAACGCGCGACAGCATTTACACACGCTACAATAAGTTTGGTTTCGACTTCTACCTTGTTGATACTGCTGGTATTCGGCGCAAGAACAAGGTTACGGAAGACCTTGAGTTCTATTCGGTTATGCGTTCTATTCGTAGTATTGAGAACTCTGATGTGTGTATTCTAATGATTGATGCCACTCGCGGAATTGAGGCGCAGGATATGAATATCTTCCAGCTCATTCAGCGAAACAATAAGAGTTTGGTAGTAGTTGTAAACAAGTGGGACCTTGTAGAAAACAAAGACCAGAAGGTTATTAAGACTTTCGAGAATGCTATTCGCGAGCGTATGGCTCCATTTGTAGATTTTCCCATCATCTTTGCATCGGCACTCACTAAGCAGCGCATCTTCAAAATACTCGATATAGCCAAACAAGTGTACATTAATAGAAACACACGCATTGGAACTACCAAACTAAACGAGGTGTTGTTGCCTATTATTGAAGAAACACCACCACCATCGGTAAAAGGTAAATATATAAAGATAAAATATTGTTCGCAGCTACCAAACACACAGATACCATCGTTTGTGTTCTATGCAAACCTGCCGCAGTATGTGAAAGAAGCTTACCGTCGTTTCTTAGAAAACAAAATTCGCGAACACTGGAATCTAAATGGGTGCCCAATTAATGTATTTATACGTCAGAAGTAAACTCTTATAAAAGAATGAAACATTTACTTTATGCCTTTATCTTTGGCTGTTTGTTAACAGTTTCGTGCAACAAGAAGAATGAGATAGACCATGCGGCTATTGCTGCAGAAGCTGCAAAGCACTATTACGAAAATCTCATTTCGGGTAAACACGAACTATTTATGAAAGGATTAAACCTGCCAGACAAACTTCCAGAGAGTTACAAAAACCAGATGATTAAAAACTTTGAGGACTTTATTAAACGTCAACAGAAAGAGCATAAGGGCATAAAAAAGGTGAGTGTTCGTAGTGCGCAATTCCTTGCAAAAGACAGTATGGCAAATGCGTACTTATTGTTACACTATGGCGACAGCACCACCGAACAGGTGGTGGTACCTATGCTTAAGAAGCACGGTTTGTGGTATATGCGTTAATTAACTATTGGTTTTCCGTAAATATTTATACCATTCGAAGTAGAATATTATAAGATTACTCGCTTATAGAAAAGTCGATTGTATTGCGCAATCGGCTTTTTTTATACATTTATAGGGCTGAAAACAATTGATTATTATAGTTCGACATATTATTTCTACAGTATTCTTTCACGCAGTTTATGCACGTACACCAATTTTACACGCAAGGTAGAGTTTTATTTACACGTAAATAAAGTTTTACTTACACGTAAGTAAAGTTCTACTTACACGTAAGTAAAGTTTTACTTACACGTAAGTAAAACTATTAGATAAGAGTTCTGCTGATACGATATGCCCATATAAATGTAACGGATACGTGAAAGAATCGTAGCCGATACATTACTTAAAACATTGGTTTATAAGGTGGGAACTGTGCACAATATTAGCAGGCTGTAGGAATTAATTCCAAATCGTTCATTGTACATTCAACAGATTTGGACTAAACAACAGTATTATTGTTTATAAAACACCTACTACTATTGTGCTTTCAAAAGTGGTTGCGAAATGCTTTGGATAGTATTTTGGCAGCTTAAGTTAGCTAAGGCAACTATCCGTTACAGAATGTCTAACACATTCTGCATACCTTCTATCTTCATTAAACTCTTCTTTATAAGTTTCACATCTTCACGGTCGTGAACGCCCATATCTATACAGCCCACAACTATACCATTATCTGTTTTCAGTGTAACATTACGCATATTAATACCTAACTGTTCTGATATAACCTTCGAAATATCTAGCAACATTCCCTTGCGGTCTATGCCATGAAGCTCTATTGTGGCATCGAAAAACATTACTTTGTGCATATTCCACTTCGCATCGAGTATACGTGGTCCGAAACTTGCCTTTAGTTTTGCAGCCACAGGACATGACCTGTTGTGTATTTCAATGTGGTTGTTGTTGTCGATGAAGCCTATTGCATCGTCGCCAGGAATAACATGGCAACAGTTAGGAAATATATATCGGTTTATGTTATCTTCGTCAATGAAGATAGGTTTTTTCTTATTCAGATTTTTATCAACAATTATAAGTCCAGCCTTATTTTCTCCAGTAGTTGCACTATTGGTATCGCTTCCGTTAGTGGTTTTGTTGCGATTAAGGAATGGAACATATCTGCGCCATACAGAAACGTTGTCGGCTTTCTCCATTTTATGCTTACGTTTCCCGCGCAGTTCGTCTAAGTCGGTATCGCCAAGAATAACCGTTTTCTCGCCAATGGCTACAAACAGGTGGGTATGTTTCTTTATTTCGTGTAAGTCGCAAAGACGGTCGAGCACCGAAGTAGTCATCTCGAAATCGTGTTCTTTAAGCCATTTCTCTAGTATTTCCTCACCTTTCTTTTGGGTTTCTCGTGCATCTTTTCGCAGAATAGCCATCACTTTACTTTTCGCTTTGGCAGTAGAAACAACATCTAACCACGACTTTTCTACACGTTGTGCCTTTGAGGTAAGAATTTCTACCTGGTCGCCGCTTTGCAGTTTATGGCTCAACGGCACAAGCTTATGATTTACTTTTGCTCCTATACAATGACTTCCAAGGAATGTATGTATTTGGAAAGCAAAGTCGAGTGCAGTACACCCAGCTGGCATCATTTTTATTTCGCCTTTCGGAGTAAACACAAATATTTCAGAAGCAAATAGGTTCAGCTTTATGGCATCAAGAAAGTCCATTGCATCGGGCTGCGGGTCGTCTAGTATTTCTTTTATGGTGTGTAGCCAATCGTTCAGTTCGCCTTCGTCTTCAGTTATTTCTGTGCCCTCTTTATACTTCCAATGAGCAGCAAATCCTTGTTCAGCAATTTCGTCCATACGGTCAGAACGAATTTGAACCTCAATCCATTGACCTTGTTTCGACATAAGTGTTACGTGCAAAGCTTGGTAGCCATTGGCTTTTGGGTGGTTCACCCAATCGCGCAATCTATCGGGGTGGCTCTTATAGAGTTTACTAATTGCTACATAAATTTGGAAACACTCGTTAGCCTCGTCCTGTCGTTTTTTAGGTTTAAACACTATTCGAACAGCCAGAATATCGTATATTTCTTCGAATGGAACATGTTTTGTTTGCATTTTGTTCCAAATAGAATATGGACTTTTCACACGCGCTTTTATCTCGTATTCCAACCCCATTTGGTTGAGTTCTGCACAAATAGGGGCTGTAAAGTTCTCGAAAAGCGATTCGCGCTGTGCTTCAGTCGAAGCTATTTTTGCCTCAATAGCCTTGTAAGCATCTGGGTGTTCGTAGCGGAAACTAAGGTCTTCGAGTTCAGTTTTTATTTTATTCAACCCTAACCTGTTAGCCAAAGGAGCATAAATGTAAAGCGTTTCGCCAGCTATTTTGTATTGCTTATTGGCAGGCTGCGATGCAAGTGTTCGCATATTGTGTAAGCGGTCGCATATTTTTATAAGAATAACACGAATATCATCGCTCATTGTTAGCAATAGCTTCTTAAAGTTTTCGGCTTGTGCAGATGCTTTATCACCAAATATACCACCCGATATCTTTGTTAATCCATCTACTATCATTGCAATTTTTGCACCGAATATATTTTCAATATCCTCCACAGTGTAGTCCGTATCTTCTACAACATCGTGCAAAAGAGCAGCGCAAATACTTGTTGAGCCTAATCCTATTTCTTCGCATGCAATCTGTGCAACAGCAATAGGGTGTAAAATATAAGGTTCTCCCGAAAGGCGTCGTACCCCCTTATGAGCCTGCTTTGCAAAATGGAAGGCTTTCGTTATGATATCAACTTTCTTGCGGTGAGGCGATGCTAAATAAGTGTCCAACAAATGTTGAAAGGCATCTTCTATAAGTTTATCTTCCTTTTGTGCATCAATTCGGCTATTGTTGTCTTCTGTTGTCATAACGTAGTTCCTCCTTTTGGTATAATTAGTCGATTAACTATGCTGATTGCGTATAGTTCCTTTTACTATTCTAGCAGCCATCTCCATTTTCTGCTCTTCTGGAGCCTTATTGTTTTCGTACAATTGCGAAGCATTATCGGTAAAGCATTTCACCTTGTCGGAAGGCAACAAAAGTGTTGCAACGCCCTCCGAAGTTCTTACAATACCCTGTTTATATTGTGGATTCAATGCTTGCAAATCGGCAATATCCATATTCAACACATCGGCTATCTTAGCCAACGAAACGTCTGCTGTTACTACTACTTTTCCAGCTTTTTCAGGCAATCCTGTAGATACTGGAGATATATTGTATTCTGCATAACAGTTCATTATATAGTTTGCAGCAATGAAAGCAGGTACATAGCCTCGCGTCTCTCTTGGTAAGAAGTTATAAATTTGCCAAAAGTCAGCATTTGCTCCCGCTTTTTCAATTGCATTGCTCACTCTTGTAGGTCCACAATTGTATGCAGCTAACACTAAAGACCAATCGCCAAAACGTTTATAAAGGTCGGCTAAAAATTGTGCGGCAGCATACGATGACTTTATAGGGTCGAGTCTTTCGTCTACAAATGCATTTATTTGCAAGTTATATTGTCGTCCCGTTGCAGGCATAAGCTGCCATAACCCAGCAGCACCTTGCCGGGAAATGGCTTTCGGATTCAGACTCGATTCTATCACAGGTAGATGCTTTAGCTCCAAAGGAAGACCGTAATAGAGTAAAGCCTCTTCAAAAATAGGATTGTAATAACTAGCTCGTGCCAGTAAACAACTTGTAGAATGTCTGCCTTGCTTTACATACTTATCTATATGCTTCTGCACTTCAGGACCATAAGAAAGACACAACGAGCCTGATATTCTATTAATAAGACGAGCAATAGCAACGCTTTCTTCTTCTACCTCGATGGGCGCAGCTATTGCTGTCAATTCGTTTTCTGTCTTAAAACACCTTGCATTAGCATTACTTGCTCCAGACGCCGCTGTTCCTACCACAGCGTCTGGAATGTATATTTCCATTGTTCTGCCATGATTATCTCTTATCGTCTGCTGTTGTCCAAATGTAACACAAACACTCAACAATAACAGTATAATGGCAATAAATCGTTTTCCTTCTATCATCTTCTCTTCTTCGTGCTTTTTTATCTTGTTTGACCTACTAAAAAGTTAGCTTACACCCTATGCCAATAGCCGAACCTTTAAATATATTAGTTGTTGTAGCTGGCGAATTAGTGTTTAATAGAACAGGAGATATATGCAACGATAAATCGTCTGATATGTCAAAGTTAGAAAGTGATGCGTCCACGTAAGCATCAATTACTGACAAAGCATAGACAGCCACTGTTGCGAAAATACTTAAATCACGCCATCTGCGGAAACGGTCTTTACGCTTCTTAAATAGATTTTGGTAGTAACTCTTATTTGCATCGGTTATTGTTGTTCCCAAATGCAAGAAGCTGTTATAGCTCTGTGTAGTAGGGTCATCGTCCATTATATCTTTATAGGCTTGTTGATAGTCGCGATACATTTGATTGTTCCATGTCAGCGCATAAATACACCCCGTTAGTCCGCCATAAAATATAGGCAATTTCCAATATTTGCGATTATATATCTGACCAGCGCCAGGTAAGACTAGCGCCAACCACAAAGCTTTTTTAGGATTCGGACGCCACTTGTTCCAATCTTTCATTAAATGTTCACTAGCTTTCGCTGTGCTCTTATTGAGCTGTGACTTCTTATCGTTTGACAACGAAAGTTTACTTCCTGACTCATATCCCACGCTGCCCGACAAAGTGTCAAGTGTAACTTCTTTAGGATATAATATCTTTACAGAATCGCTATAAACAACTTGCGCTCTCGCTATTTCAGTATATCCCGTTGCCAACAGAAATGCTAGCAACAAGAGATAGAATATTTTCTGATTTCCTTTCACGTAGTTTTATATTATACTTTCTATTGTTGCTTCAATCTGTCTATTGTTGCTTCAATCCGTCCATTACTTCCATTATATGCAATAATTCCTCCTCAGAGGCGAAAGGAATACTTATTTTACCTTTCCCTTTAGCTCCATAAGTCATTTGTACCTTCGTGTTAAAGAAGTCAGAAAGACGTTTTTTTAACAGATTAAACTCGTCTGGGAGTTTAGATTTAGCTGCTATTTTCTTCTTAGCTGTCTGTATGTCTTCACCGTTATTAAGTTGTTGGCAAAGTTCCTCAACCTTTCGCACACTAAAGGCATTCTTCTGTATTTCGTGAAACAGCTTTATTTGTTGTGAAGGACTATTCAACGATAGCAATGCTCGAGCATGCCCCATATCTATTTCCTTCTTTTGTAGAGCCATCTGCACCTGTGCTGGAAGTTTAAGCAAACGCAAATAGTTGGTAACTGCTACACGACTCTTACCTACTCTTGCAGCTACCTTCTCTTGTGTTAAGCCACTTTTTTCTTGTAAATGCTCGTAAGCAAGAGCTATCTCTATTGCATTTAAGTCCTCGCGCTGTATGTTTTCTACCAACGCAAGCTCCATTACGTTTTCATCTTTTATAGTTCTAATATAAGCAGGAATAGCTGTAAGACCAGCCAATTGCGATGCACGCCAACGCCTCTCGCCTGCTATAATTTGGAATTTATGCTCGTCTAATTGCCTAACTGTTATAGGCTGCACTAATCCCAGCTGCTTTATACTATTGGCAAGTTCTTCTAATGCAACAGAATCGAACTCTCTTCGAGGTTGGTCGGGGTTCGCTTCTATTTGGTCAATGGGTACCTCGTTTATGGTAGAACTGCCTTGCGCACTTACTGTTTCTGTTGAGATTAAAGCATCTAAGCCTCTACCAAGTGCACTAACTTTTGCGTTCCTATTATATTTTTTATGTACTGCCATCGTTTTATTGGTATTTTCTTTAAGAGGTTTAGTAGTTCTCGTCTATTTCTTATTCTTCTCTATAATCTCTTTAGCCAATGCTAAATGATTCTTTGCACCTGTAGAATCAGCATCGTAAAGTATTACTGGTAATCCGTGACTAGGACTCTCCGATAGTTTAACATTACGCTGAATAACGGTCTTAAATACTAACTCTTGGAAGTGCCGCTTTACTTCATCGTAAATTTGACGTGCCAATCTTAAACGACTATCGTACATTGTAAGCAAAAATCCCTCTATTTCTAACTTTGGATTCAGCTTACTCTTTATTATCTTAATCGTGTTCAGCAGCTTACTAATGCCTTCGAGTGCAAAGTATTCGCATTGCACTGGAATAATAACAGAGTCGGCTGCTGTCAGAGCATTCACAGTTATCAAACCCAACGATGGGCTACAATCTATAAGTATATAGTCGTAATCATTACGAATTGGAGCCAAGAGCTTTTCCAAAACTTCCTCTCTATCGCTTATTTGCAGCATCTCTATCTCTGCTCCAACAAGGTTTATATGGCTCGGAACAATATCCATACCTTCTATGTCTGTGGTATATATAGCATCACGAACATCGGTATGGTCAATTATACATTCATATAAAGAACAATCTACTTCGTTTATATCAACGCCTAAACCACTTGAAGCATTTGCCTGAGGATCGGCATCTATAACGAGTACCGACTTTTCTAGTGTTGCCAACGATGCTGCAAGATTGATGGTAGAGGTAGTTTTTCCAACACCACCTTTCTGGTTTGCCATTGCGATTATTTTTCCCATCTTATTCTTTTCCTATACTTGTTTTGCCGACAAAGATACATATTTTAAGCGAGAAAGCTGTATTTATAAACCTTTTTTCGTATTTTTGCAGACAAAAGAAAGAACTAATTATGAATTGTAAACGCCCTCTTATACTCATCTCCAACGATGATGGGTACAATGCTAATGGCATAAAAGCATTGGCTTCCTTCCTATCTGATTTTGCCGACATTCTAGTTTGTGCACCTGAAGGACCTCGCTCTGGCTTTTCGTGTGCTTTCTCTGCAAATACTCCTCTACGATTAAATCGTCGTTACAATATCCCGAATTGTGATGTTTGGTCGTGCACTGGTACTCCCGTTGATTGCGTAAAAATTACTTTCGAGCAGATTTTAACTGACGGACGCAGACCTGATTTAATTCTCGGCGGTATTAATCACGGCGATAACTCATCAGTTAATACTCACTATAGTGGCACTATGGGAGTGGCTAGAGAGGGGTGTTTAAAGTATATCCCATCTATCGCTTTCTCATCGTGCGACTATAACCACGATGCAAATTTAGAACCGTTGAGAAACTATGTGGTGAAGATTGTAAAACGAGTTTTAACCGATGGACTTCCTAAAGGGGTTTGCCTGAATGTAAATTTTCCCATTGGAGACTCTTTCAAAGGTATTAAGGTGTGCAGAATGGGCTACGGTAGTTGGACAAAAGAAACGCTTCGATGCGAACACCCACGAGGTTTTGAGTACTATTGGATGCTAGGACAATATCATAACGATGAACCTACAGCAACCGATACGGACCAATGGGCATTAGAACAAGGATATGTTGCCATTACACCAACACGGATAGATGTTACCGACTATGATTTATTGAACAAAATAAAAACGTGGGAGGAATAAACTGAACTTCTATAAAAGGATATGTATTAACAAACAACAGCAATCGGAAAAAATGAAATATTACTTAATAGTTGGCGAGGCTTCAGGCGATTTACATGCCTCACGTCTAATGAAATCGCTTAGAAAATTTGACGAGATGGCAGAATTTCGCTTCTTTGGGGGCGACTTAATGAACGATGTTGGAGGCACTCGTGTACGTCATTACAAAGAGCTTGCTTATATGGGATTCGTTCCTGTTTTATTGCATTTGCCAACTATTATAAAGAATTTAAAGTTCTGTAAGGAAGATATTGTTGGGTGGAAACCTGATGTAGTGATACTTATAGACTACCCTGGATTTAATTTAAAGATTGCTAAATTCCTTCGCAAAAACACTAAAATTCCTGTTTACTATTATATTTCACCTAAAATATGGGCATGGAAAGAATGGCGCATTCGCGCTATAAAACGCGATGTTAAGGAGATGTTCTCTATTTTGCCTTTCGAAATAGATTTCTATGAACGTAAACATAACTATAAAATACACTATGTAGGAAACCCTACTGTTGAGGAGGTTACGGTGTTTAAGAGTCAGTATGTAGAGACGACAACCGACTTTTGTAGCCGTAATGGCTTGCAAAATAACAAACCTATTATTGCTATTCTGGCTGGGAGTAGAAAGCAAGAAATTAAAGACAACTTACCTTCAATGCTCGAAGCTGCTTCACGCTTCGAGGATTACCAGATGGTTATAGCTGGAGCACCTTCTATAGAAAATTCTTACTATAATAAGTTTATAAATAATTACAGTGTGAAAGTAGTTAAGAACATTACATACGAACTTCTCTCACACACAACTGTAGCAATTGTTACAAGCGGAACTGCCACTTTAGAAACAACTTTATTTAATGTTCCACAAGTGGTTTGCTACAAGACTCCATTACCAAAACTTATTCGGTTCGCATTTAAACATATTATAAAGGTTCCTTTCATCTCACTGGTAAATCTCGTAGCTAACAAAGATGTTGTACAGGAACTATTTGCCGACCGGTTTAAAGTAAAAAATATAGCAAACGAACTTTACCGCATTCTGCCTGGACAGCCTTATCGTGAAACTATGCTTGCCGAATACAAACAAATGAGAGATAAACTTGGCGACCACATTGCGCCTGATAATGCTGCTAATTTAATGGTTTATTTATTAAAAAAATAGCTTTGCTTTGATACGTACTATTCTTCTTTCACTCGCACTATCTGCAGTAGTTTCCACTTGTAATGCACAAAAAATTTGTGCAACCGCAACAATCCATTCCTCACAAAAAGAAGCATTTGCTACGTTTTATGAGCATATTCCAACCATCAGACTTCCATTTGAATACTCTTACAACTTCATTTTGGATTTACCCAATACTATCTGCCCAAATAAAGAGGCAATGAATTTCATTGCTACTTGCGTAGATGCAGATACCGATTTAAGTATATGCCGTATTGCTAAACTACCTTCTACTAACAACTGGCATCTTTTTTTAATTTTCGGAAACAATCAAACTGGTGAAAGTAGAATCTTTCTTTGTGCGTTAGATAGCAAGTATAACTTAACCAATAAGTTGCTCATTTACACAGCTAAAGACGTGCAATGGAAAGGTAAAATAGAGAATTGTTATCTACACTACACCATTATGCCCGACAATAGCGTTATTTTAAAGGAGATGATCGCCACACCTGGTAAGCCTAAACTTGTCAGAAAAAGAATCTACTCGTTTTCTAAAGGGAAATTTAAATTAAGAAAGTAACACTTTGTTATATAAGTATAAATCAAGGTGATACAAATGATCTAATTGGTTCAGTAGAAAAGCTGTGGAGATTTTATAAGCAACAACTACAGTTTACTTACAAAGCAAATAGAATATTGCCAATGCTTAAACAAGTCTGTTAAGCGTAGTTATTCCTATGCCAAATTTCTGATACATTTATTTCAGATATCTATCTGTTGCTAATTAGATATCTATTGCGTTCGTCTCAGATATCTGTCGCATTCGTCTCAGATATCTGTCACGTTCGCCTCAGATATCTGTCATTTACAAATGAGATATCATAACACATAACAACCTTTATATCCATACATTAGAATACCTAAGATATGTCTATTCTGATGAGATTTATAGAATTATCTATTCTGCTATATTTGCTTCTAAACATTATTATAATTTCCTGAGCAAAAACTTGTTGCTTAAAATCTTATTATATACAAAAGTAGAGTTCAATACAATTATCTTCTTTTCCACAGTATCTCTACCTGGTATCTATTGAACTCTCTAATCTACAATCGCTGCACTTCAATATACATAAAGAGAAAGAAAGAATGGCATCGGTATTCGGTCTGTATATTATAGATAGAAAAATATCACAGCATATTTTTCTATCTATAATATACAAATGCAATACAACACACACCCATAAATGTGCTTTTTCCATATAGCACATCACGCAGAAAACTATATACTTAAACGTTTATCGCTCTAAATAGTATTTTCTGCCCTCTCTTCAATTTATAAAAAATAGTTTAGAAAGAGACTCTAGCCTATTATTTCTTTCCTTTTGCTTTCTTAATATAAAATCGTACCACAAAGAATATTACAACTAAAGCAACAATACCCAAAATAGCGTATTTAATATAGTCGTTATATTCTTCTATCTTTGCATTGAGCTGACTTTCAGGAACTACAGAATGAAGATACCAACCAAGTGTTGCAAGTACACAGTTCCACAATCCTGAACCAATGGTAGTATATAACGCAAACTTCCAAAACTTCATTTTAGACAAACCAGCTGGTATAGAGATAATCTGGCGAATACCTGGAATAAGTCTGCCCGTTAAGGTTGCTATAACCCCATGGTCGTAAAAATACTTCTCTGCAGTGTTCACTTTTTCTTCGTTTAGCAAACAAAGATGCCCAAACTTACTATTTGCGAATCGGTAAATAATTGGTCGCCCTAAATAATAAGCAGCAACATAGTTTGTAGCAGAACCTGTAACAGCACCTAAAGTGGCTATTATAATAACCCAAACTATGTTGAGATGACCAGCTGCGGCATGATAGGCAGCAGGCGAAACAATAAGTTCAGAAGGAAACGGAATAACTGTACCTTCAATATACATACCAAAGAAAATAGTCCAATAATTAAGAGTGTTTAATAGAGACGAAAACCAATGCATCTTTAAAATCCTTTTTTAATAATATAATACCGTTATTTTTAAACTGTTGTTTATTTTGTTAGTGGCGCATCTACAACATTATTTAACCAATTGCCACGATAAATTCGTACGAGAAACAGCGTTCCACGGAATGTAAGCTCCACAGCCATAGCAAACCAAACACCGCGCAAACCATAAGTGGTGGCTAATGTGTAAGCCAAAGTAAGGCGAACAAGCCACATAGAGCCCAAATTTATTAACGATGGTTTAAAGGTATCGCTGGCACCAACACATACACTATAGGCAACAATAGCGGCGGCAAAGAATGGTTCAGCAAAGGCTTCTATGCGCAAAACCGCTACTCCGAGTTCTCTAATCTCAGGTACTGGCGAAAGTATTCCTATCATTTCTGGAGCAAAAATATACATAATGGCACCCATAAATGCCATAACTGCCATACCAATAAATATCGTCATATAGGCAAAACTTTTGCAAAGCTCTTTTCGTTTAGCCCCAACACTTTGCCCAACAAGTGTTGTTGCTGCTTCAGCAATACCATAACCTGGCATATAACACAAACTTTCTGCAGTTACAGCAAACGAATTGGCAGCAATGGCAAAGTTACCTAAAGGTGCTACTATCTTGGTTGAAACTACTTGCGCACCATTCATCAACAAATATTGCAAAGCCATCGGAGCACCTATTTTCATAGCATTAACAATATAACTCCACACCCATACAAAACGTTTAGTATCAAGTTTCCATGCTAAAACTGGACTACGAAAAATAGCAAAATAAACTAACGGAATTGCAGCTACTACAAACGAGAGTAGTGTGCCAAGGGCTGCACCTTCTACTCCTAATCCAAAACCAAACATCTCGAATCGAAAACCAAACACAGTAAGTTTGCGAGCTGGAAATATTAAGATAAAATTGAATATCACATCCATCAAGCACATAAACACGGCTATAAGACTTGGATGTCGCATATCGCCAGACACTTTCAACATTGCAGCCGATAAATATTCCACAAAATGTATGGGGACTGCAAACGAAAATATAAGAAAATAGATAGAAGCATCGTGCTGAATATCTATACCACCTCCTAACCAACGAGGTAATGGAGTTGCTAACAATGCGGCAACTGCCATTAAGATAAAACTAAGAAATAGACCGAATATGTAACCATGCCGCATTACAGCACGGGCTTTCTCAAAATCGTTTGCACCAATAAAATGAGCCACTTGTACAGAAAAGCCCATCCCTGCAGCTACTACTAACGAACCAAAAAGCCATGTCGCAGGCTCTACCAACCCTATTGAGGCTGAGGCTTCTGCACCCAATGAGCCTACCATTGATGCATCGATATAAAACATCATTACAGAAGTAACTTGCGCAAGAATAGATGGGATACTTAACTGAACTATGAGATTCAGCTTTTCACCCATCGCCATCGCATCGCCATGTCGTATCTTTCCTAAAAGCGCATCAGTTACAGTCTTGCTAAATAGCATAATATATAAGGTAGCATAGTTAGGGCAGACTGAATGTGAATGCCCACCGTAAGTCTTCGCTAAGAGTTGGTTGGTATATTACTTAAATAATGTCTGGAACCTTTGTCCCTGCTCTATAATACGAATGGAGACGTAAATCGAATATTA
The DNA here is from genome assembly GCF_000220255.1 of Prevotella pallens ATCC 700821. Lineage (GTDB taxonomy): Bacteria > Bacteroidota > Bacteroidia > Bacteroidales > Bacteroidaceae > Prevotella > Prevotella pallens. The sequence goes on along the minus strand of NZ_GL982513.1, from coordinate 783,523 downwards.
AATTAGAATAAGCAGGAATAGGCTTATTATCTACAGAGCCATAACCTAACTGATAAGGAATATAAACCATCCAGTGGTCGCCAATGTGCATATTTTGTAAGGCAGTAGCAAATCCATCAACAACGCCTCCCTTCTCTCCACCAATTAAAAGCTGAGCCGGACGTGATGTTTGCGGATTAAAAACTAAACCATTGCCCCCCCAACTACTATCAAACATTAATCCTGCTGTATAAGTTGACGAAGGAATAAGCCGTCCTTGATAGTGAACTAAAACAGAATCGGTATACAAAGGACAGCCTGAGCCTGTGCCATGTTCTAACTCGTGTACTATTATATAGTTTTCTGGAGAATAACTTTTCATACCATTATCTTTCTCCTGTCCTTCGTAAGAATAGCTTAATATAAGTTTCCAAGAAGTATCGCCATTTGCTATTTTCTGTTTTGTGGCATTATAAAGTTCGTTCCAATATTTTGTATTCTTAGCCTTCCAGTCGGCAAATTCATCGCTATCTTTTTCGTTATCCGAACAAGACGACAACATTCCAACGCCCATTATAGCTGCAAACAGTAATGGAGCGGCATAAAGAAAATAACGTAGTCGCAATTTAAATTTATTCGTATTTTGCATAACTTTATTCTGTTGTGAATATAGTAAATTTAATTTTTCTCATCTATTTTCTTTAACAAAGAAGTAATAGATACACGATCTTCTATTATCTCGCGAAGCTTTGCAATAGGCACACGCTCTTGTTTCATTGAATCACGGTAACGTAAAGTTACAGTATTATCGTTTAGCGTGTCGCCATCAACAGTAACACAGAAAGGCGTACCAATGGCATCTTGACGACGATAACGTTTACCAATAGAATCTTTTGCTTCAATGCTGGTATTGAAATGAAACTTCAAATCGTTTACAATCTCTTGTGCCTTCTCTGGTAAACCATCTTTATTCACTAATGGCAGCACTGCACACTTTATTGGAGCCAATGGCTCTGGCAATTTTAAAACAATACGACTAGAACCATTTTCTAATTGCTCTTCAGTGTAACTGTGGCACATAACACTCAAGAACATACGGTCTACACCAATAGAAGTTTCTATTACATAAGGTGTATAGTTTTCGTTACGCTCTGGATCGAAATATTTTATTTGCTTACCAGAGAACTTCTCGTGCTGAGAAAGGTCGAAATTAGTACGCGAATGAATTCCTTCTACTTCTTTAAAACCAAAAGGAAGGTGAAACTCTATATCGGTTGCAGCATTTGCATAGTGAGCTAACTTCTCATGGTCATGGAAACGATAGTTCTCATCGCCCATACCAAGTGCCTCGTGCCAAGCCAAACGGTGCTGTTTCCAGTATTTAAACCATTCCATCTCCGTACCTGGCTGACAGAAGTATTGCATTTCCATCTGTTCAAACTCACGCATTCGGAACACAAATTGGCGAGCTACTATCTCGTTGCGAAAAGCTTTTCCTATTTGAGCAATTCCAAAAGGCAATTTCATACGCCCTGTCTTCTGAACGTTCAAAAAGTTCACAAATATACCTTGTGCTGTTTCCGGACGTAGATATATCTTGGTAGAAGCATCAGCAGAAGCCCCCATCTCGGTTGAGAACATAAGGTTAAATTGACGTACTTCTGTCCAGTTTTTTGTACCACTTATAGGGTCTACAATCCCCTCATCAAGTATTATTTGTCGCAGCTCTGCAAAGTCGGAAGCCTCCATTGCCTTCGCATAGCGTTCATGAAGTTCATCGCGCTTTTTCTGATGTTCTAAAACACGAGGATTAGTATCACGAAATTTGGTTTCATCGAAGTTATCACCAAACTTCTTAGCAGCTTTAGCTACTTCTTTTGTTATCTTCTCTTCATACTTACCTATCTGATCTTCTATTAGCACATCGGCTCTGTAACGTTTCTTCGAGTCGCGATTGTCTATTAAAGGATCGTTGAAAGCATCTACGTGTCCACTTGCTTTCCATATTGTAGGGTGCATAAAAATAGCTGAATCTATACCAACAATGTTACTATGAAGCAACACCATTGACTGCCACCAATACTGCTTTATGTTATTTTTAAGTTCTACACCGTTCTGACCGTAGTCATAAACAGCTGCAAGACCATCGTAAATATCACTACTTGGAAAAACAAAGCCATACTCTTTACAATGGCTTACTATCTTTTTAAACGTATCCTCTTGTGCCATAATCTATTTCTTTTATCGCTAATATTCCGAATTTGGCACAAAGTTACGGCTTTTTAATGAAACAAGGGAAGTAATAACCGGGAAAGTTTACGAAATAAACGTATTACAATGTCTACAATTATTTACCCAATTAAAACAGAAAAGCACATTCAAACCTATAAATGATTAATAATATTCATCGAACACTCCGCAAGATCTATTTATTACATAAAATATATAACAGCAAACACACCGTAGGCGTAGGGGCAGATTCATCTCGCCCGTACATCATTCCCCGAGTTCAGGTTAAAGTTAAGGCTTTCAGGGCACAGTTCAGAGGAGTGACAGATATTCCTTTCTTTTTATATAGGCTTATGAAATTATGCGCTTAAGAGGATAGGCTTGCAACTGGGTTTTAGGACTGATCCAGTGTTTGGTATTGTCAAGTCCCTGTTTTTATAGCCGTCTCAGAATATCATCAATACTTTTAACCTCGTTTTTACGTGAGAATGCATTGATGTTGTACTTTAAGCTCACAGAGAAAATCCGCTTGTCGGCGTTGTTCGTTTCTACAGACTTAAGGCTTGCGTAGACCACTTCCGACACAGAGCGTTTTGTACATAGCAGGTTGTTATAGGCTATGTTGAGCTGTAGTCTCTTACGAAAGAACCTGAAATTCATGCCAGCCGTTGTGCCAAAGACTGAAGACTGCCTTGATACGGCATCGTTCTCCTGCCCTGTGTAATTTGCCCTGACATAGAAATCTGCATCTCCTATGAATTGGTAGACATAGGATATCGAACTCTGCAGGGAGGTGAATAAATGAGAGTTGTCTGCTTCGCTACTTGCTTTTAGCTCACTCCTTTGGGCTAAGAAAGCAGTACTGATGCTGATGCGATGCTTGCCAAACTCCCTCGACAGACTTGCCCCGAGGCTTACTTGGTAGCTTCTGGCAAGGTTAATAGGCGTAATTCTTATTGTTTGTTTCTCGCTGTCGGTTGTGGGGACTTCCAAAATCTGGTTCCTGATGAATGAATATTCTGCATAGATGTTCAACGAGCGGTCGTATAATACGCTGAACGAAAGGTTATTAAAACAGACAGGTTCTAAAGCAGGATTTCCAATTCGGTAACTGTATCTATCGAAATAGGTAATTATCGGATTCAATTCTTGGTAAGATGGGAAGTTCATTTTTCTGTCGAATGCGAATGATAAACTCCATTTAGGCGACAAGTCAAGGCTTAATGAAAAAAAAGGAAACAATTTGCAAAGTCGCTTTGTGCGTTGCTGAGATGGTTTGAGCTCGGTGTATTCCATGCGTACAAACTCGCTTCTGACACCAGCCTGTACATCTAAAATTTTGCCTATTTGCTTTTGCAGATTTACATAATAGGCAAATTGGCGTTCTGTGTGTCTGCCCTTGCCGTTTAGCAAACCGCTTTTCATCGACTTAGAATCGGAAAGCGTATGGTTCCGCAAAGTCATGAAATCAGCTCCGACACTTCCATCTATCCACTTGAAAAACTGTCCTGTATAGTTCAATTTTGCCAAATACACGTGGTATTGCCCATTATACAGAATCGGAAAATCAGTCTTTTCAGTATCGGAAATCTCCTCAATGGCTTGTTTGTCTCTCGTAGATTGGTATATATAATCGAGGCTGAATTCAATCCGACCTTTACTTATTATCGGGACATTATAAAATAAATTCAACCGATTGTTCCTTTCCCTGTAATCCGATGTCGTATTTGTAAAAACTTCCTTGCGTAGATTTGGCTCAAGATATTGCACAGTACTTGCCAGAAAGGGCTTATTGGTTGAGGTATAAAAGTCGTCGTGAATTTGCAGATAATGGCTCTCGCCAAACTCATATTTAATGTCTGCTGCCAAATCGAAACCTTTTCGTCGATTATTTAAAGTCTGCTGGCTGAAATAGCGAATGGCTTTTAATGTGTTTTGTTGTTCTACCGTGGAATATTCCTTACTGTTACGGAAGTTGCCTGTAACGTCCAAACTCGCCGTCAGCTTATTCTGCCCCCAATTAACATTCATGCCCTCACGGTGAGACAGTTCTCTGCCAAATTGCGTCCTTTCGCTAAGTTCCACAGCCATATTATCCTTCCATTTCTTTGTCGCAATCCGTAAAATAGAAGTATATTTACTGTCGTATTTTACACCTGCATTCCGTTCTATAGCAATTGATTTTATAGATTTTACAGGCAGGTTTTCTACTTCGGAGAAAGAGCGGACCATACGATTATCTATCAAGATAAGCATGTTGTCTTTCCCCATTAGTCTTATCCCCGAAGCATCAGCCATCACTCCCGGCATATACGATAAGACATCTGTTGGAGAAAACATATTGGCAAGCGGCGTTCCTTCAACATTCATAACGATGGAATTTGCTTTCTTTTTCCACATTTTGCGCGTTGCGGTAACCGTTGCTTCCTTCATTAAAATTTCAGAAGGCTCAAGCATAACATTTAATTGGGTGTCATCTTTGGCAGAAATGCTGACCGACAGCCGTTTCTTGGCATATCCCAAACAAGATATTTCCACGAAATACTTTCCCTCCTTAACCTTATTAAAGGAAAACATTCCCACACTATCTGTTACTGTACCAGAAATAAATAGAGAATCAGATGCCTGTCTAAGAATTACATTACAATATTCAATGGACGTCTTGCCAGAGGTTACCTTCCCAAAAAGGTTCTGTCCATGGGTCGTAAAACCAAAGGCAAAGAAGAAGAGAAAAAACAGAGACAGGGAAGAAAAGGGTTTATTTTGCATGATATTCAGCGTTAAAGAAACAGAAGATTAGTTTGTTCCGTCTGGCTATATAGCAAACAAGACACAGACAATAAGTATAACATATAAAGCCATCTACTTCTCATTCTACTCGTTTATTTAGGATTAACAGATATCGTTTCTGTATATTCATTGGCAAATATAGGAATAATATGCCACAATAGCAAAACTATTCGTAACTTTTTTCTATCTTCCTTAATCGTTTTCAAAAGATAAAGATAAGAAAAAAAACAATGCCTTCACATTTTAAGGACACTACCCTAACTGACAAAACTTATTAGTCCTAAATACATCGCTCTATGTGCATACAAGTCAGTAGACCAAAAATGATACCCAATTTACCTCTGTAATTCTGGCATCAGACTTATCGTAATACGTGATGGTGTGTCAAAACACCATTCCCGCTAAAGTCCCATCACCAACTTGTGAAGAGCAACCGCAGTCAAAGAACTAAAAGCTCAATGATGGCAGTTGTCCCATCTGTCCAAGAGAGTGGAGAGATATCAATATGAAGGGGAACTCTCTTCCAGTTCCATGTCCTGCAAGAAATCCCCACCGAACTTCTACCCCAACTGTAGCACACAGCAAAAATACAACATTCATGGATACCAAAGAAAGGAATCCGTCCTGCCTTACACAGCCCCCACCCGAAACCCATGCAGGCGCAAGGAGCCCTGAACACCCAAATATAAGTCTTTTTGCAAGAAGAACAAGCGTTTTGATATACTCATTAAAATACCTGCCCCCATTATACAACACTTATCTCGGGGAAAACAAAAAAGCCCC
>NZ_GL982513.1:738133-773640 GCF_000220255.1 Prevotella pallens ATCC 700821 | reverse complement strand
TACAAAGGTACGCATTTCTTTCTAAAGAACAAAATTAAACTGTAATAAATACAATAAACTTTTGCAGTTATACTATTTTATTGCAGTCCGGAGTATTATTATTACATTATTCAAGACAAAAACTTTATAAAAGCTAATATTACGCAAGTTTTTTTTAACTAAAAAAACATTATCCATCTTTGCATATTTTTGTTTTCTCTATACCTTTGCATTATAGAAGTCAAATTATTAAAAATTTAAGTTTACACAATGAAACAAATTAGTTTTCTCATCACGGCACTATTTCTAAGCATATTTGCAGCCGCTTGTCATTCTGACGAACCTGTTGGAGCATGGGAACCTATGAAATGGCAACACGAAAGTATTACATTAAAAACAAAGGAAAAGAAAACTTTCACTGTTCCAAAAGAAGGTCGTACTTTCCAATTCAAATGTAAAAATTATAATGTTCTTTGGTTTTCCGATGTTACCGAAAAAATAAACAACACTACAGTTAGATACGATATAAGTTCGGTTAATGCAAACTTACCTAAAAACGATGACAAACATATATATGGAAATTTTTCGGCTTCAAGCATCAAAGACAATATTTTAACTGTAACAATTAATCCAAACAATTCGGGGGTAAAACGCTACATTGATGTTGCGGTTACAGCTGGTGATGTTTTCGATAATATATACTTTGAACAAGAATAAACAAAACTTTCTGTATACAAAAAAATTGACGTTATACTCTCTTTAAATATAACGTCAATTTTTTTTACAACATATTTTCCTACGTATATTTTAAAAGCTATCTATTGCAGACCTCTAAATTACAAACAGACATCTTTTAAAAACATAATTTCTTAACTAATCTTCTACGCTCAGAAAACAATAAATTAGAGAATGAACTAATAACATTGTATGCTGATTATATGCTGCTTCGTAAGAAGAAGAGAGTAAAGTAGCTACATTTTTACGTGCAGAAAGCCAATTATTCATTGCTATTTTAATTTCAGATACAGGATAAGAATTTGTTAATCTATATGCTTCTTTTTTTGCTTTAGCTATTGACATAAAACTATACTCTTTTCTCAACTGTGAAGCTTTAACAACTGGGCGAAGACTTCGCATATTTGCATAAAATTGTGTCAGCAACAATCCTTTATCATCATTCACGTTTTCTTGCTTTATACCTTTAAAAGTATTTACATCTTCTTGCAAACAAGCAAAACGAGCATAACTTATACCTTGCCGTGTACTTGCATTCAGCACTTGAAAAATAGTTCCACCACTCAAAACATTGTTTATTTCGAATACCACGCTATTAAAGTTATAGAGTAATTTTTCTAATTGGTTCCACATTTCTATTTCAGCGCACACAGCATTACGAAAAAGTTTAGCTTTTTTAGCTCCCACAACATTCACGTTTGCGCTTAATGTTTGAAGCTGCTTTGTTAAGAAATCTATTTTTCTATCGCTAATTGTTTTTCTTTCTCCATACCAATTCACCATTCCAGCAGTAGAACAGTCTTCGCAAGAACCTGTATCGGCATAGCAAACACCATATTTACCACTATCTATCTGAACTGATAAATTTAATTTTCCTTCAAAAAAACTATCGATTGCTTTTGTTTTTACACTCACCTGCACTCTTTTCTTTTTCTGAGGCTTAGTTTTATACACTTCCGACGTAGCAAAACTACTAAAAGATATTACTAACGAGAGTAAAACCAATAGAAACTTTTTCATAACACACTATTTTTATATTTACTTTACATTGCAAAAATACATAATTATTGCACCATAACAACATTGACTATGCAAAAAAAAACAAACAACAACAATAGTAGCCAAAGTGTGTAATTGTACCAAAGAAAAATATAATAAGAAATACAGAGATTTATAATTAGAAAATAAAAATCTTTAATTACAAAATTTAAAAAATTAATAATATTTTTCCGAGGAACAATAACAGCCTGAAAATCTTAATGTTTTTTATTGGGAGTTCGTCCAAAAAATTCCCTATAACATTTTGTGAAATACGATGGAGAAGAGAAACCAACTTCGTATGCTATCTCTGAAATAGATTTATCTGTAGTTTCCAATAATCTATCTGCACGTTTCAAGCGTGCTTCACGAATAATATCGTTGGGAGAAATACCAGTCATCGTTTTTATTTTTCTATACAATTGTGCCCTACTAATGCCCATTTCTTTACTTATAGTTTCTACGCTCAATTCAGAATTTCCAAGATTATTTTGAATTATGGCACGAAATTTTTCCACAAATTTATCTTCAATACTCTGCATTACCTCTTCGTGTACCTCTTCGCGAGCATCGTTTCCAAAGGCAATTTTCATTAATTTTCTATTCTCTATAAGATTTTTTATACGTGCCTTTAACACCATTCCACTAAAAGGTTTGGTTAAATAAGCATCAACACCATACATATAGCCCTCAACTCTATATTCGTCTAATGTTTTTGCAGTAAGTAAAATTATAGGAATATGCGATGTAATTCCATCGTTTTTCAATCGTTTGCAACATTCTAAGCCGTCCATTCCAGGCATCATAACATCGCATACTACAATATCTGGTACTTCTCTAATGGCTTTTTTCAGTCCTTCTTCGCCATTAGAAGCAACAATCACGTCATATTCACTGTTCAACAGCACAGTTGCATAGGCACAAATATCTGCATTATCGTCTATCACGAGCACACGAGGCTTATCTATTTGCTGAATAGAAGTAATTCTCGATTTTTTATTTTCGTTCGAAATATCAGTTACTATTGAATTGTCTATCGGTTCTTCGTTCATAGCATTAGGTTTTATTGCTAACGGAACATTATTGTTAGCTACACGTATAGGCAGAGTTACTATAAATTTACTTCCTTTACCATATACGCTTTCCACTTTTACGGTACCACCTTGCAATTCGGTAAACGATTTTACTATAGCTAATCCTATACCCGTGCCTTCTTTATTACTATTTTGCACCTGATAGAACCTATCGAATATATGTTTTATATCTTCCTTTGGAATGCCTTTTCCCGTATCTTCCACGCAAATTTGCACCATTCCATCGAAGTTTTCGGCTTTTACAGTAATATTTCCACCTTCGTCTGTATATTTCAAAGCATTGCTTAAAAGATTATAACAAATATGTTCCACTTTATATAGGTCTGCATACATAAAAATAGAGTTGGGCAAAACAAGATGTATCTGTTTTTTTTGTTTTCTCACGATAGAATCGAACGTATTTGTCCATTGTTTTAGATAGTCGGTAAGTTCAAATTCGCTCAACTCCAACTTCATTTTTTTATTTTGTATTTTACGGAAATCTAGAATTTCGGTTATCAAGCGCATTAAAATAGATATATTCTTCTCCACCATTTGCAACATATTTCGTTGCAATTTAGTTAAGTTCTCTCCATTAGCAATTTGTTCAATGGGTTCTGCAATAAGTGTTAGCGGAGTTCGCAATTCGTGGCTAATATTAGTAAAGAACTGTAGTTTTGCATTTGTAGCATCTTCTTCTAACTTTCTACGAGCAATAGTAGTTCTATAAATATAAACAATAAACCCAATAAGCAATATAATTATTACCCCACACAACAACATATACATTTTTTGGTGATTGTATTGCGCAAGATAAATATCAATTTTACTATTCAAATTAGAAAGTCTATTTCGTTGCTTTATAATTTCTTCGTTTTGCAATAGCAACACCTTCGCATTATTTTTTGTAACCAGAGCGCCTTTCAGGTAATTATCTCGATGAAATGGGCGTTTTTCTAAAATATCTACAGCCAATTGCATCACCATATCGCCACGAGTAGGATAAATATACGATGCTAACAAGCTGCCTTTATCTACACTTTCTATACCTCCGTCCTTTCCAGGCAGCGCATCTATTCCAACAAATTGTACACCTTTAATGCCAGCTTCTGTTAAAGCACGTTGTGCTCCGCGTGCCATACGGTCGTTTTGCGCCCACACTATATTGCAATTTTCAGTTTTAGCAAGCATTTTCTTCATACATTTATATCCAGAAAGCTCAGTCCAATCGCCCGAAATAGTATCTGTTAGCTGAATATTAGGATATTTATTTAGCGCATGAACAAAACCATTATGACGGTCTATGGCTGGAGAAGAATGGTTTAGCCCTTTTATTTCTAAAACAGAACCTTTACCGTGTAGAGTTCTTGCAACAAATTCGCCAATATCTTTCCCCACTTCAATATTGTCAGCCCCTATAAAAGCCGTATATTTCTGCGAGTCTGTTTTACGGTCGAACAAAACTATAGGTATACCTTTGTCAAAAGCTTTATCAATAATAGGAGTTATGGAATGAATTTGGTTAGGAGAGATAATAAGCAAATCTACACCACGATTTATAAAATCCTCAATTTGCTTTACTTGTAGTTTGTCGTTATCCTTTGCCGATGCAAACAACAAATCTACATTTTTATAATCGTAAGTTCCAATTAATAATTCATCGTTAAGTTTGGTGCGCCATATATCTTCAGAACACTGCGATACACCTATAACATATCGCTTTGTGGTTTTATTGCACGACTGAAACAATAATAAAACCATAAAATAGCAAAAGAAGTAACTCCATTTACACATTCCCCTACCTGTTACTTTAGTTTTCGTTGTTAATTTATACCCCCTTGTATTCCCAGTTGTATATATGTATGCAAAGATACTATTTTTTATGAATTAACGAGAAAATATAATAAAGAAAACACAATATACACCAAACTTACCAACATTTGAGTTTCAATGTATTAGCAAAATATCTTTACATCGGGTTTAGAATTATAAAAAACATATTTCGAAAAGATAAATATTTGTTGCATTAAGACAAAATTAATAGTTTACGCAACATTTTTTATATCTGTTTTTAGAATAAACCATTTACTTTGCAAACAGTTTTCAGTAAATAGACAACAATTTTAAGATCTATATAAGATAATGACTACCAACACATCAACTAAACTAAGAACTGTAACTACAGTTCTTGCTATGGTATGTTTCTTTACAGGAGCTTTTGCCCAAGTAAAAGAGAAACAAAACGAGAGTAAACCGAATGAAGAAGGCGATAGAAATGTAATGCTTAATGCAGCAAGTGCAAACGGTCCACGCGAAATACAGATAGGACTTCCTATGTCGGACGTAAATGTTTTAGAAAATGGTTTGCCCATTACCTATGCAACCAACCCACATAGTGTAAATTCTATTTGGCGTTCTGATGCAAGTTTAGGGTATGTTGGACTTCTAAAAATTTCGGAAACAGCTTTAACAACTGGTAATATAGGATATGCAGTAAATTCTTTCACTAAACTTGGAGAAGAAGGATTTCATGGAACTCTAAATTATAAGACCAACCATTTTGGTTTGCAAGAGTTTTCGCTGAATGCTAATGGCGGTTTCGGAAACAATTGGTTCTATAGCACAAGTATTTATCAAGATTTCGATCCAGGTACATTTAAAATTAAATCGAGCCAACTACAAGATCGCACACAAATTTATAAAGCTTCTATAACTAAACGTTATAACCACAACCGTGGTGAATTTACAGCAATGTACCATTATTCTAATTCGCACCCAGTATATAATTATGCAACACAATCGGCTCCTTTTATATACGTTGGCGATGGCAGTGTAAAAGAATATGGAAAATTTAAACTTGGCACAACTTCGTATTTACCAACCGACGGTAATATTGTTTATCGCGATATGAATACGGGAGAACTGAAACAAACTACGATGTATGATGCCACAGTAAACCGTTCGAGCGAATTTTCTTTAATAAATAAATACAATTGGGATAATGGATATAGCTGGAAAATAGCAGCACGATACGACCACGCACGTGGAGCTTTAGTTTATCAAAGTCCTATGTCGCTTATAAATATAAAAGACAATCCAACAGCATACAATTATGTAATGCCAACTATAACTGGAGGAACAACACCTTATACAGGCGATTACGTCCAAACGCGAATGTCAAGTTTAAATTCAGGATTCATTAACGAATTTCTTTTAACATCAGAATTACAGAAAAAGTTTACTACTTCAACCTTACGTTTAGGTATAAACGAGTGGTATTACCACATCGATTACCGTTCAAACACATCTATGTACGACCAAAGTGTGTCGTCAGATGGGAGCTTTCCTGTCAGACTTTACGACACAAATAAGCACTCAACCTACTTCTACGATTTTAATAAGAATGCTTCAGAATTCTATCGTGGACACGAAAACAAATTAGCTTTATACATGATTCACGATTGGGACGTAACGCCAAAACTTAATCTTTACTATGGTTTCAGATTAGAAAGCCAGAAACTTAAAGGTGTTAATGCAGCTGTTAAAAATGCCACTGGTGGCTATGTTGGCAGATTTGCAGATTACTATATTGGTGCAATTGCTCCCGATGGAACAAAAATTACACCAAATCCAATAGATTACAATTGGTTTAATTATGATGTTTCGGCTGCTGCAACCTATAAAATTAATAATAACTTTGGACTTACTGGCGACTTTACTTATATTGTTCAACATCTTCGTTTTGAATCGTTCGCTCCAGCAACATTACCAAATACAGGAAAAGTAGTGGTGCCTTTAGGAAGAGCAGGTGTATATTACAACAATTCATGGCTAACATTAACTTCGCTGTTCTCTTATATTTCAAAGACAAACAACAATTCTACACTAAATTTGCAACATAGTGGCGAAATTATGGCAACACCATTAACATACGATATAAAAACTTGGGGGTGGACAACCGACCTTATTGCACACCCATTGAAAGGATTGGATATACATTTCCTTTTCACCTATCAGAAACCAACTTACAAGAAGTATGAAACTTCTATTACTTTCTCTGATGGATATGTAGGAAAGATTAATGCTACAGGAAATATTGTTGCCGAAATTCCAAAAATACTTATCGAGTTCGACCCAAGCTATATGCTTACAAAAGATTTAAAATTGTGGGCAAGCTTCCGTTATTTTAGTAAGACGTATGCAAACATTAACGATGCTTACCATTTTAATGGTCATTGGGAAACATTTGGAGGTGTAAACTGGCTAGTAAATAAGAAGTTGTCTTTAGGTTGTACTGTTGTAAACTTCTTAAATCAAACAGGAGCAAAAGGAAGTATAGCTGGTGCAGAACTTATAACAAAGGCTGATGCAAAAAACATTTCTAATGTATTAATGACAGGAAGCTATCTACGCCCATTTACAGTAGAATTTTCAGCATCGCTTAATTTCTAAGAATAAAACACATACATAAAAACTGAATTATGAAGTGTATTAATAAATTATTAACGTGTGCTGTTATATCTTTAGCAGCCACATCGGCAAAAGCACAAACCATACAAATGTCTCAAAAAGGAGACACAACTATATTAAATATAATCAATCCAACAAAATATTTGCTATTACCTATAGAAGAATCGAAAGACGAGGCAAAAGTTCTTCTCGATACATCAAGTCCTGCCGATACTTGGATGGATATACGTTTAGCACAAGATAAAATAGATTATTATGTTCCATTCGAATTAGGTAATGGCTCAAGAGCTACTGTAAAAATTCTCAATCTTAAACACGATGCTATCTGTTATAAACCAGGTATTTTAAAATTATCAAATGAATGGAGTACCGTTAATACCGATTTTTATCGTCCATCTTACCACCACACACCATCGTTTGGGTGGATGAATGATCCAAATGGAATGTTTTATATGGACGGAGTATACCATCTTTGCTATCAATATAATCCCTACGGTTCTAAATGGGGTAATATGCATTGGGGACATGCAACGAGTAAAGATTTGATTCATTGGAAAGAAGAGAAGTCATCTATTGCTCGCGATACTCTCGGACATATATTTTCTGGAAGTGCTGTCATAGATAAAAATAACACTGCAGGTTATGGAAAAAATGCTATTATAGCCCTTTATACGTCTGCAAGCGATAAAAATGGACAGATAGAATGTATGGCTTATAGCACCGATAAGGGTTATACCTACACAAAATACGATAAGAATCCTGTTTTAAGACCATTCGATGGACTAAAAGATTTCCGTGATCCGAAAGTTTTTTGGTATGAGCCTGCACAGAAATGGTATATGATTATATCTGCCGATAAGGAAATGCGTTTCTACAAATCGGCAAATTTAAAGAAATGGGACTATGTAAGTGCCTTTGGAAAAGGATATGGAATGCAACCTAACCAGTTTGAATGTCCCGACTTTGTTCAGCTTCCAGTTGATGGCAATAAGAATAAAATGAAATATGTTATGTTAGTAAACATCAATCCAGGTTGCTTATTTGGTGGTTCTGCTACAGAATATTTTGTTGGTGATTTCGATGGAAAGAATTTCAAATGCGATACTCCTCCAAACGAATATAACTTTCTTGATTATGGTAAAGACAACTATGCCACTGTTTGTTTCTCTGGAGTAGAAAATCGTGTTCTTTCTATAGCTTGGATGAGTAATTGGCAATATGCTAATGTTACACCTATAAAACAATATCGTGGAGCAAACACTCTTCCACGAGAACTAAAGTTATATACAGGTACAGATGGTAAGCTTTATGTTTCTAATAATATAGCTCCTGAAGTTAAAGCTCTACGAAAAAATACCACAACTCTACCCGATATGAATGTAAAAACTCTTGCCGATAAGAAGAATATCATAAAGAGTAAAGATAATGCTTTCGAGCTTGAAATGGATATAACTCCAAATATTACAGGTATAACGGGTATTGAATTGTATAATGCAAAAGGCGAAAATGTAAAAATATACTTTGACACGAAAGAAAGAAAACTCGTTATGGACCGTACCGAAAGTGGACTTATAGAATTTGGAAAACTCTCTGTACCACACGACATAGAGAAGAATTATTCCGATGTTCATCAAGGTGCTGGAAATACACCATTTCGTGTTTTTAATTCTGTAAATTACAAAAACGATTTCGCACTCGGAACTTGGGCTCCCTTAAGTTTGTGTAAAGGGAAAACATATCATGTAGATATTTTCGTTGATAAATGCTCGGTTGAAATCTTTGTTGATGGTGGGCGCATTGCAATGACAAACCTCGTATTTCCAACAACACCATACACTTCTATTAAGTTTTATAATAAAGGAACTTCGGCAAGCTTCCATAATATAAAAATTAGTGAGCTTTCATTGTAATAAAAATACCATTCTATTATGACGAATTCAAAAACGTTAAAGCTCATTCCCATTATGTTCTGCTTCTTTGCGATGGGTTTCGTAGACTTAGTGGGTACTGCTTCTAACTATGTTAAGGCAGATTTACATCTTTCTGATATGAGTGCAAACATATTTCCATCGCTTGTTTTCTTTTGGTTCTTATTCTTTTCTGTGCCAACAGGAATGTTAATGAATAAAATCGGACGTAAGAAAACCGTATTGTTAAGCCTCATCATCACAGTCATATCGTTGCTTTTGCCTATTTTTGGAGAATCGTACGAACTTATGCTAATATCGTTTTCGTTGCTTGGAATAGGTAATGCACTTATGCAAACATCTATTAATCCGTTAGTAATGACAGTATTGCAAGGTGGAAATTTGGCAGCAACTTTTACTTTCGGACAGTTCATTAAGGCTATAGCTTCATTCCTCGCACCTTATATTGCAGCTTGGGGAGCAATGGCAAGTATTCCTTCTTTCGGACTTGGATGGCGCATTCTTTTTCCCATTTATATGATAATAGGAATATTAGCTTCATTTCTTTTAGTATCTACACCCATAGAAGAAAAAAAGACAGAAGGCAAAGCCAGTAGCCTTTTGCAATGCATTCAGCTATTAACTAAACCTGTTATATTGTTTAGTTTCTTTGGTATTATGTGCCATGTGGGAATAGATGTTGGTACTAATGCCACTGCACCAAAAATATTAATGGAGCGTTTGGGTGTACCTCTTAACGAAGCAGTCTTTGCAACTTCGCTATATTTCATTTTCCGTACCATTGGTTGTCTTACGGGTTCATTCTTTCTTCGCACAATAAAAATGAAACATTTCTTTATTATTTCCGTTATCCTTATGGCATTAAGTATGTGTGGATTGTATATAGGAACTAGTAAAGCTATTCTCTATATAGCTATTGCATTGGTAGGATACGGTAATAGTAATATCTTTTCAATGGTTTTAGCACGTGCTTTGGAAAGTGAACCTAAAAAACAGAACGAAGTTAGTGGACTTATGATAATGGGACTTTTTGGTGGCACTATCTTTCCACTTATAATGGGAGTTGCTAGCGATAGTTTTGGACAAGCTGGAGCTGTAATTGTTATGGCAGTGGGTGTCATTTATCTTTTTACGTATATTTCTGAAATAAAATAAACATAATAATTATGAAACAATATATTGTTGGTTTGGGAGAAGCTCTTTGGGACTGTCTCCCAGAAGGTAGAAAAGTTGGTGGAGCACCTGCTAATTTTGGTTTTCATGTAGGTCAATTCGGACACGATTCTATTGCTATTAGTGCCGTGGGAAACGATAAACTTGGTGTAGAAACGTTGGCTGAATTCGACAAAAAACACATAAACTACTTAATGCCTGTGGTAGATTATCCTACAGGAACAGTACAAGTAACACTCGACGAAGCTGGTGTACCTACCTACGAAATAAAAGAAGGCGTAGCTTGGGACAATATACCGTTCACACCGGAAATAGAAGAAATAGCTAAAAACTGCCGTGCAGTTTGCTTCGGTTCACTTGCACAACGTAGTAGTGTCAGCCGAAATACCATTCAAAAGTTTCTCAATGCGACTCCAAAAGATTGTTTAAAGATTTTCGATATAAATCTCCGACAGAACTTTTACAACGAAGATATTATACGAAATTCGCTTAAACAATGCAACATTCTAAAGATAAACGATGAGGAATTGGTTACCATTGGACGTATATTTGGCTATCCCGGCTTAGATATGGAAAACAAATGCTGGTTGCTTATTGGTAAATACAATCTCGATATGTTGATACTTACATGTGGTATAAATGGTTCTTATGTGTTTGCACCTAACACTGAATCGTATCAAAAGACTCCTATCGTAGATATTGCTGATACTGTTGGAGCCGGAGATTCATTCACAGGAACTTTTGTTTCGGCTATTCTTAACGGAAAAAGTATAACAGAAGCACACAATTTGGCTGTTGAGGCTAGCGCATTCGTTTGCACTCAGAACGGTGCAATGCCTATTATGCCTAAAGAATTGTTAGAAAAAGCAAGATTATAAAAGAGAGTTTTTTCATACTAAAGGGCACAATTTGTTGGTACCACAATACAAAACAACAAATTTGTGCCTTTCTTTTTTTGACCTATATACCTCTTTTTTCTACTTCGTCATAGTCTTATCATAACATTTAATCAGCCAAAAAGTATCTTCCTAATACTTTTTATATGGAACTAACATTAATGTTTGACATAGCTGTTGTGTATTTTGATCATCTAATTATTTAATTTTCTAACAACGTGTAGCGGACTACATCAAGTTATAAAAACAAGTAATATGCCTATAAGCAGCCAATTTGATTAACAATATAATGAGTTCACGAGACATTATTTTGCCATATCAGCAGATATAAGTTTGTGTTTTGTCAAACATATTGATTATTCATCTCCCCCCCTATCTATCGTTTCTTGCCCTATCGTTTGTACACTTCAATCATTTATCGTAACTTTGTTCCATATTATTAATATAAGGAATAAAATGTATTAATATTAAGCTCTGAAAGGATATGCTAAACATTGCAATTATAGGAGGAGGGGCTGCAGGTTTTTTTGCTGCTATTTCGGCAAAAACAAAAATGCCCAATTCCAATGTTATAGTGTTTGAAAAGACAAATCGTATACTAGCTAAGGTTGGTATTTCGGGGGGTGGACGCTGTAATCTAACTAACTCGTTTGCCGATATAAGCGATTTAAAACAAGCTTATCCGCGTGGCAACAAACTGATAAAACGACTTTTTAAAAGATTCGATTATAACGATACGTTTCAATGGTTCGAGGCTCATGGAGTTCAATTAGTAACACAACCAGACAATTGTGTGTTCCCTTTTTCGCAAAATTCACAAACCATTATCGATTGTTTAACACATACAGCACAACAACTTGGTGTTGATGTTTGTTTGCAACATACACTTACAAACATTACTAAACAAACAGAAGGAAAAATAGAAGTACACTTTAAAGATAAGCCTTATCGTACATTCGACAGAGTTATTATAACCACAGGAGGGTCGCTACGTACTGCAAACTTACAATATTTAGAGAATTTAGGGCACAAAATAGAAGCGACTATACCAGCACTATTTACGTTTAATATAGCCGAAAAGGCGTTCAAAAACCTTATGGGAACAGTAATAGAACACGTTTTATTATCTATTCCTGCTACTAAATTTCATAGCAATGGGGCTTTGCTTATTACACATTGGGGTATGAGTGGACCTGCTACACTAAAGTTATCGTCGTATGCTGCACGATATTTAGCAGAGAACAACAATAAAACACCAGTATCTGTGAACTGGGTGAACGAAACAAATGCGCAATCTGTTGCACAAAACATTACTGCCATTGCTACTGAAAATGCTAAAAAGCAAATAGTAAACACACGTCCATATAACCTTCCTACTCGCCTTTGGGAATATTTACTGCAACGCGCTAATATAGAAAAGGAGAAACGCTGGATAGACATTGGAAAGAAAGCAATGCACAAACTTATTGAGACTCTTACGAACGATGTACACCAAATAGAAGGTAAGGGTAGCTTTCGCGATGAGTTTGTAACATGCGGTGGAATTAGTTTGAAGAGCATAAATCCTAATACACTGGAAAGCAAAGTGTGCAAAGGAGTTTTCTTTGCAGGCGAAGTGCTCGATGTAGATGCCATTACTGGAGGATTTAACCTACAAGCTGCATGGACCACTGGTTATGTTGCAGGACAAGAAGTATGTGTTTAAGATACATCAACAGAATGTAAACAAAACCTAAATAAAATATATTTAGCGAATCAAATGTTAATTCCCGAATAACAAGACAGAAGTCTCTAAAAAACAAGAAACTGCCTACTTCACACTATCTAATTTGGTTTCGCACCGCAAAAAAGTAGGTATCGGTTAGCGAAATATAGGCTTTTGCATGGTAAAAGAGCCCTTTTCGCATCACAAAAATAGGTATTTCTGCATGAAGAAACTAATCTATATGTATTCTATAATGTTCTAAACACGAAATAATTAAGACTTAATTATTGCACATATCCATTTCTTTTTTCTATAAAACCTTATCACTCAATAATTAAAGAATGCACACAATTGGTCGCCTTTTTCTGAAAAAAGAATAATATTGATTGAAAAAACGCTCGGCATTTGCTATATTAAGAGGTTAAAAATAAACACTTGGCAACATTTATTAACAAAACAAAGGTCATATAAAAATCTATGTATCATTACTTTATCCAGTGGTATATATTAGCCAAGATATACTTTTGCAAACGTTTGCATGATATTAATCAAAAAACGAGCAAAAAGGTTTTGCAAGTTCGTTTTATTATTACTACCTTTGAGCCATATAACTAACAACTATATGAACTTACAATTTAATATAGAATACAAGACATATTACGGACAAGAACTTGTTCTTAATATAGTAGGTAACGAGGGTTCCGAAGCCAATTCGGTGTGCCAATACAGAATGCACACGTACGATGGACTGGTTTGGACAGTGGATATTAACAAAGAAATAAAGCCCGGCACGGTGATAGACTACTTTTATAGTGTACACGTTGGCGACCACGAGGAGCGTCGTGGGTGGAGTGTTGCACCCCATAGGGTAATGTTCAATTCATCGCAAGCATTGAATTACAGGATATTCGACCATTGGAGAGAAATTCCTGACAATGCTTTCTTATACTCTTCTGCCGTAACCGACTGTATTGTTGGTGCAAAACCAGAGAACCTAAAATTAGAGAAATTCAGCAAATATGTATGCTTAAAGGTGCGTGCACCTCAGCTTAGTGTAGGCGATTCGCTTTATTTAATAGGAGCAGACCCACTATTGGGATCGTGGAAAGAGCAGAAAGCTGTAAAAATGACACAGGTTTCTACCAACGAATGGGCTGTATGTTTCGATGTAAATCGTCTGGCAAGTAACAAGTTAGAGTTCAAGTTTATTATTGTAAACTCTAACAAAGAATACTCTCCAATGTGGGAGAATTGTAACAACCGCACCATTGAACTACCTTCAATGGAGGAAGGCGATGCTATAATATACGAACTAGACGAAGCCTATTTCACTTTACCCACAATGCGCGTAGCCGGTACACTTGTGCCGTTATTCTCTCTACGATCTGATGATAGCTTCGGTGTTGGAGACTTTGGCGACCTAAAGAAAATGATAGATTGGGTAAGTTCAACTCAACAAAAGGCACTTCAAATCCTACCAATAAACGATACTACCATCACACACACGTGGACAGACTCTTATCCTTATAGCTGTATCTCTATCTTTGCACTGCATCCACAGTATGTAAACCTAAATCTTCTGCCTGCATTAAAAGACAAGATACAACGCGAACGCTTCGAAAATGAACGCAAAAAACTGAATGCACTACCACAAATAGACTACGAACGTGTTAACGAACTTAAATTAGCTTATCTTAAACTCATCTTTGAGCAAGAAGGAAAAGACACAATTGCAAGTAAAGAGTATAAGAAATTCTTCACAGAAAACGAAAGTTGGTTGGTTCCTTATGCACAATACAGCATGCTGCGCGATAAGTACGGAACTGCAGAATTTGCTAAATGGCCAGACCACAACCAATGGGACGAAGCAGAAAGAAAGCAACTCTCTACAAGTGGTAGCAAGGCTTACAAGAGTGTAGAGTTCTACTATTACGTACAATTCGTGCTAAGTAGTCAGCTCAAAGCCGTACACGAATATGCCATTTCTAAACACGTCATACTGAAAGGAGATATTCCTATCGGCGTAAATCGTAATGGCTGTGATGTGTGGATGGAACCACGCTACTTCAATTTGAATGGTCAGGCTGGTGCACCACCCGATGATTTCTCGGTAAATGGACAGAATTGGGGTTTTCCAACCTACAATTGGGACGCTATGATAGCCGATGGTTGTAAATGGTGGTTACATCGTTTCCAGAATATGGCAAACTATTTTGATGCTTACCGCATAGACCACGTGTTAGGTTTCTTCCGCATTTGGGAAATTCCAGCCAATGCAGTGCACGGTCTTTTAGGTCAGTTCGCACCAGCATTGGGTATGACACGCGAAGAAGTAGAAGGCTATGGACTACGCTGGCAAGAGGAATTATTCACAGAACCTTTCATTACCGATTGGGTATTAGACCGTATTTTCCGTGAACATACAAACGAAATACGCGACAAATACATAGAAAAAACATGGGGTAATCGCTACAAAATGCGTCCAGAATACGATACACAACGCAAAGTAGAAGCAGCTTTTAAGGGTAAAGAAACCGACAAAGATATTTGGATTCGTGATGGTTTATATGCTCTAATCAGCGATGTGCTCTTTGTACGCGACCATAAAGACCCTAACAAATTCCACCCACGCATTAGCGTTCAGATGGACTTCATCTACGAAAGTCTATACGATTGCGACAAGAATGCTTTCAACACGCTTTACAACGACTATTTCTATCGCCGCAACAACCAATATTGGTATCAAGAAGCTATGAAGAAATTGCCGAAGTTAGTGAACGCTACACGTATGCTTGTATGCGCCGAAGATCTGGGAATGGTACCCGATTGTGTTGCTTGGGTTATGAATGAACTACGCATATTAAGCCTCGAAATACAATCAATGCCTAAAGACCCACATGTAAGATTTGGACATTTAGGCTCCAATCCTTATCGTAGTGTCTGCACAATTTCTACCCATGATATGGCTACATTACGACAATGGTGGGACGAAGATTGGAACAGAGCACAAGAATACTACAATACAATGTTACACCAAGGCGGACCAGCTCCACACCCAATGCCGGGTTGGTTGGCAAAAGACATAGTTGAGCGACACTTAACATCGCCAAGTATGCTCTGTATTCTTAGTATTCAGGACTGGATGAGCATTGATGAACACCTACGCTTAGCCAATGCCGATGCTGAACGCATCAACATTCCAGCCAATCCAAAACACTATTGGCGATACCGAATGCACGTCAGCATAGAACAATTAATGAAGAACGAAGATTTTAATAATACGATAACAGAACTGATTCTTAGGTCTGGAAGATAATAAGAATTAGGGTAATGGGGCGTATTTCTACTGCGCCCCACTACTTATATATATAAGAATAAGGTAAAAAAGAAATGAATAAATTTAAGGTATTGATTGTATTGCTGCTTTGTTCTGTTATGGCAATGGCACAAGGAGAAAGCGAAGGCAACAGTAACAAGTGGGAGACGGCAGCTTCGCCTAATGGCAAAGTAGTGGTAAGGTTTGGTATTGATAACGGCAGACCTTATTACACGGTGCAGTATGGTACGAAAGATGTAATTAAGAAGTCGTTCCTTGGCTTAGAGTTGGCAAAAGATAAACATGCTAGTAAAGGTATGAAGGAAACCAGTTTGATGGACGGTTTCGAACTAATGCAGACAATAAAGACATCGCACGATGACACTTGGAAACCTGTTTGGGGCGAAACCGATGAGATACGCAACCACTATAACGAGATGACTGTATCGCTATTGCAAGCAAAAAGCAACCGCAATATAAAAATTTGCTTCCGTGTTTACGACGATGGAGTGGGCTTCCGCTATGAGTTTCCGCAACAAAGGGATCTCAATTACTTTGTTATAAAAGAAGAACACACACAGTTTGCTATGGCAGGCGACCACAAAGCATGGTGGCTTCCAGGCGACTATGATACACAAGAACAAGAGACACAAGAGAGTAAACTATCTGAAATACGCAGTCGCTTCCACGATGCCGTAAACTGGAGTAACTCTTCTGTGGCTGTTTTCTCGGATACTGGAGTCCAAACTGCTCTACAAATGAAGTCAGACGATGGTCTTTACATCAATATACATGAAGCAGCCTGCATCAATTATCCTACAATGCATTTGAATTTAGACGATAAAAATATGGTATTCGAGAGCTGGCTAACACCCGATGCTACTGGTTTGAAAGGCTATATGCAGACTCCTTGCAATACGCCATGGCGCACAATACTCGTTAGCGACGATGCACGCGATATGCTTTCGAGCCATTTAATACTGAATTTGAACGAGCCTTGTAAGATAAAAGATACCAGTTGGATTCACCCAACTAAATATGTTGGCGTTTGGTGGGAGATGATTGTAGGCAAAAACAGCTGGAATTATACTGACGAATTTCCCTCTGTTCAGCTTGGAATAACCGACTACAGCAAGGCAAAACCAAATGGAAAGCACGGTGCAACAACCGCTAATGTAAAAAAATACATTGACTTTGCAGCCGAAAATGGTATAGACCAGGTGCTCGTTGAAGGTTGGAACATAGGTTGGGAAGACTGGTTTGGGCATTCAAAAGACTACGTTTTCGACTTCGTTACGCCTTACCCTGACTTCGATATAGATTATCTGAACAAGTATGCGCACGAAAAAGGTGTGAAACTAATGATGCATCACGAAACGTCTTCTAGCACTCAGAACTACGAACGGCATCTTGAAGCAGCTTTCAACCTAATGAACAAATATGGCTACGATGCCGTTAAAACTGGTTACGTGGGCGATATTATTCCACGTGGAGACCATCATTTTTCTCAATCAACCAATAATCACTATATGCACGTCATAGAAGAAGCAGCCAAACACCACATTATGGTGAATGCGCACGAGGCTGTTCGTCCAACAGGACTATGTCGTACATACCCTAATATGATAGGTAACGAAAGTGCACGTGGTACAGAATACGAGGCATTTGGTGGCAGTCGCCCTGACCACACGGTTATTTTGCCTTTCACACGACTACAAGGAGGACCTATGGATTACACTCCTGGTATTCTTGAAACGCAGCTAAAAACATGGAGCAACAACCAAAACTATGTACATACTACGCTTGTTGGACAGCTCGCACTTTATCTTACAATGTACAGCCCACTGCAAATGGTAGCCGACTTGCCCGAAAACTACAAGAAATACAACGACGCTTTCCAATTCATAAAAGACGTTCCGTGCAACTGGAGCAGGAGTATTTACTTGGAAGCAGAGCCTGCTGACTACATAACCGTTGCTCGTCAGGACAAGAATTCAAACGATTGGTACATCGGAGGAAAATGCGATGAGAACGGACACAAGAGTGTTTTGAAACTCGACTTCCTTGATAAGGATTACGTTTACGATTGTACGATCTATGCCGATGCTAAGAATGCGGACTACAAGAACAATCCGAAAGCATACAAAATTACCCATAGAAAGGTGAAGAAAGGCGATGTATTGAAGCTGACAATGGCTCCTGGTGGTGGCTTTGCTATATCTTTGGAGGCACGTTGGAATGGCGAAGAACATGCCGAACAGCTTACAAAAGTGAACAATACAGATTTTTAGAAATACAATATAAGGAACTTAACAAAGCAACAATATAACTAACATGAAACTAAAATATAGTATTTTCACGCTAATGACTACTTTTCTGCTCGCACTAACAGTACAAGCACAAAGTGTTTTTAACGAAGTTAGCTACTCTCCAAAGCAAACTACGTTCAAACTGAATGCTCCCAAAAAGCCTATACTGCGTATATACGACACAGGAAGGGGTGGCAATGCAATAAAAAAGATAAAAATGAAGCAAACAGCTACGAATGTTTGGGAAACTACTATCAATGGAGATTTGAAAGGAAAGTTCTATACGTTCGACATTGGACGAGGTGAAACACCTGGCGTTTTTGCCAAAGCGGTTGGCATAAATGGACATCGTGGCGCAATAGTAGATATGCAAACTACCAATCCAACTGGCTGGAACAACGACCATCGCCTGACTTTGAAGAATCCTGCAGACCTTATTATATACGAAATGCACCACAGAGACTTCTCTATTGACCCTTCTTCTGGTCTTGTAAATAAGGGCAAATTTCTTGCGCTTACCGAACAAAAGGCTATAAAACATTTAAAAGAGTTGGGCGTAAACGCTGTGCATATTCTACCATCGTTCGACTTTGCATCTATTGATGAATCGAATACAACAACTCCTCAATACAATTGGGGCTACGACCCTCTAAACTATAACGTTCCAGAAGGTAGCTATTCGTTCGATGCGGAGCAACCTACACGACGCATTTTAGAATTTAAACAAATGGTACAAGCCCTGCATAAAGCGGGTATTCGTGTTATTCTCGACGTGGTTTATAACCATACTTTCGATATAGCTGGAGGAAATTTCGACCGTACTTTCCCTATGGCATACTATAGATATACGGCTGATGGAAAACCAAGTAATGGTTCTGGCTGTGGAAACGAAACTGCTTCTGAAAAGTCGTTAATGCGACAATTTATGCTCGAAAGTATGAAATATTGGGTTAATGAATATCATATTGATGGGTTCCGAGTGGATCTTATGGGTATTCATGATATTGAAACAATGAATATTATCCGGAAAGAGTTGTCTGCAATCGACCCTAACATCTTCATTTACGGCGAAGGCTGGACAGCTGGAACTTGTGCTTATCCTACCGAGAAACTAGCTCTTAAGGCACACATAAAGCAGATGCCAGATATTGCTGCTTTCTCTGATGAATTGCGCGATGCTCTCCGTGGTCCATTCTCTGACAACAAACAGGCTGCCTTTCTAGGAGGAGTTCCAGGATTTGAAGAAAGCATTAAAGCTGGAATAGCAGGTATGATTGCTCACCCACAGATAGATTACACTAAAGTAAACTACACCAAAGAACCATGGGCAAATCAACCTACACAAATGATTTCGTATGTTAGCTGTCACGACGATATGTGTTTAACAGACCGTTTAAAAGCATCGATACCAGAGACTGAATACGATTTAGATGAACTTATACGCTTAGATGAACTTGCACAAACTGCCATCTTCACCTCGCAAGGCATTCCTTTTATGCTCTCTGGAGAAGAAATGCTTCGCGATAAGAAAGGTGTGCACAACTCATTCAACTCACCCGACGAGATAAATCATCTGGATTGGAACAACTTAAAGAAGTATCCACAACTATTCAACTACTATAAAGGCTTAATTCAGATGCGCAAAAACCACCCTGCTTTTAGACTGGGCAATGCAGAACTAGTACGCAAACATCTTGAATTTCTGCCAACACAGCACGATTGCTTGGTGGCTTTCCGACTGAAAGACCATGCTGGTGGCGACAAATGGAATAACATTTATGTTGTGTTAAACGGAAACAACACAATACAAAGCATTAATATTCCAAAAGGCAAATATACTATTGTTGCCAATAATGGCGTGATAAACGAAGGTGGAAATGGAGAAATGGAAGGTGGCGAAATAACCATCGACGCACAAACAGCACTTATTTTACACGATTAAACTACCAATATGAAACGATTATTTTTATTGATAGCTCTCTGCTCTCTGATGATTACAAGCAATGCAAAAATTGAGATTAAGAAAATAGACCCTACCAATTGGTTTGTGGGAATGAAAGATGCATCGTTACAGCTAATGGCGTATGGTGCTAATATACGCAACGCAGAAGTAACAACAAACTATCCTAACGTGCATATAGATTCGCTTGTTCGGCTCGATTCGCCTAACTATCTGCTTATATATCTTAATTTAAAAGATGCACAAGCAGGAACTATGAACATTGATTTCAAAATAGGAAAGCAAACTACAACTGTGAAATATGCCTTGCTAAACCGAGAAATGAGCGGAGACGAACGTAAAGGATTCGACAATTCAGACGTTCTTTATATGCTTATGCCCGACCGTTTTGCTAATGGCAACCCAAAGAACGACATTGTAAAAGGTATGCAAGACCAACTTTGCAATCGCAACGAACCAAGTCTTAGACACGGTGGAGATATTGCTGGAATTATGCAACATCTTGACTACTTTACCGACTTAGGCGTTACTGCTCTTTGGTTTACACCTGTTTTAGAGAACGATAGACCTGCTGATGGTGGAAAATCTAGCACATATCACGGATATGCCACTACCGACTACTACAGGGTAGACCCACGTTTTGGCACTAATGCCGACTACAAAGCACTGACAGACGCTTGCCACAAACGTGGACTGAAGGTGGTAATGGATATGATTTTCAACCATTGTGGCGACTATCATATATGGAACAAAGATGTTCCTGCAAAAGATTGGTTCAATAGTCCAAACTATGCACTACAAACTTCGTACAAACTTACACCAGTACTCGACCCATACGCTAGCAAAATTGATAAAGCCGAAACTGTAGATGGGTGGTTTGTAAGGTCGATGCCCGACCTTAATCAACGCAATCCGCACGTAATGAAATATCTCATTCAAAATTCAATATGGTGGATTGAAACTGTTGGAATAGATGGTATTAGAATGGATACTTATCCATACGCCGACCGAAAAGCAATGGCAGACTGGATGAAACACATTAATTTGGAATACCCTAACTTCAATACGGTAGGAGAAACATGGGTAACCGAACCTGCCTACACTGCTGCTTGGCAAAAAGATAGCAAGCTAACAAACGAAAACAGTTACTTGAAAACCGTTATGGACTTTGCTTTCTTCGACCGCCTTTCGATGGCTAAAAACGAAGAAACTGACGATTGGTGGAAAGGATTTAACCGTATTTACAACGTGCTCTGTTACGATTATCTTTACCCAAACCCAGCCAGCGTAATGGCATTTATAGAAAATCACGATACCGACCGCTTTCTTGAAAACGGCAAAGATACTTTAGCACTGAAGCAAGCATACGCTCTACTGCTAACTATGAGGCGCATTCCACAACTTTATTATGGTACAGAAATATTAATGAATGGTACAAAAGAAGTTACCGATGGCAATGTTCGCAAAGATTTCCCTGGTGGATTCCCTGGCGATAAAGCAAATAAATTTACACGCAAAGGACGCACTGCCGCAGAGAACGCTATGTTCGACTGGACCGCTCGCCTACTCCATTGGCGCAAAGGTAACGACGTTATTGTTCATGGTAAGCAAATTCAGTTCATTCCATGGCACGGCATCTATGTAGTAACACGTCAATATAATGGCAGAACCGTAATGACTGTTATTAATGGGCGCAACACATCGGGCAAATTGGAAGTGAAACGCTATGCAGAAATTATTGGAAACAACACAACTGCTCACGATGTCTGCACAGGAGAAAGTGTATCGCTATCGGCAGATGTTCCACTAAAAGCGCGCCAAACAATGGTGTTAGAATTTTAACGAAAACACTTTACGTTAGATAAACACATTTCTACAAAAGAAACACAACTCTACAATACATCTGCTGAATGGTTCGTTTAAACACTATTCAGCAGATGTTTTTTTAAGCCAAAAACCACTATTAAAGGCTCCAAGAATTTAGTTTTTTGCACAACACCAATCCCACTATATACTTCCACATAACATATATGTCCGTATAATTTTATTCAGAAGTTAAGCCATTGAATACAGTCAGAAATAGTTTTACTTACACGTAAGTAAAGTTCTACTTACACGTAAGTAAAGTTTTATTTACACGTAAGTAAAGTTTTACTTACGTGTAAATAATAGCACAGAAACAGAGTATTGCTAATACGCAATGCATATTTAATTAGAATAGCAACATTAGAAAACCACAATAAAACCAATGTATCAACGCAGATTACAAGGTTTAACCCAAAACGGTTATTAGAGCTTAAACATATTTTTGTTTTATTATTGAGCAGATTGTATGCCTTTACAACGCATACGTAGCGGGCTACGCCAGGTTACGAAGACAGGCAAGATGCCGATAAGAAAATAAACAATGTTAGGAAACAACACCCTAATAATAAGAACTATATTGTGGCTTAATTACCGAGATTCGGGTTTAAATACAACTGTACACACTCTTCAGAGATAGCATATAGTACTTGTACAACGGTAATGGAAAATTAGTTGTCCAAAAAATATGCTTCCGAAATATATTTATAATGCACTCTACCATTTATCGCCTTTATATATAAAAACATCATGGCTATTGCTATTATAACAAGTATCTTTATAAATTGGTACAAAAAAATAGGGGCGCCTCTTTTAAAAGAGACACCCCTGATAATATATTTTTTCACTAATTATTATACTATCGCTAATTATTTACCGATGTATTTTACAGACTTTGTTGTACCATCAGCAAACTTAACAGACTTGATAGATACACCCTTACCAGCCTTAGACAGCTTGCGACCAGAGAGATCGAAGTATGTTTCGCCTACAACCTGCTTGTTTGCACCAGCTGCAACAGTTTCGATACCATTAGGATCAGTAGTAAATACTGTCTCAAGATCGCCACAGAAGAGAGACTTTTCGTCGCTCCAATAGCCACCTAACATCTTTAACTTTAAGTCGTCCATTGTTTGACCTTCCATGTATGTTTCGCCAAGTTTAATAGAAGCGCCATCAACATAGAACTTAATAGGGTCGTCTATAGGTTGTATTTGTCCATCTTTTAATTCCATATAACCTACCTGGATACCAGCTTTAGAGCCATTTTGAAGTTCTCCGTAGTATATGTATTGACCTGCAGGAATAGTAATAACGTTGCCATCCTTTGTACCTTTTATCCAAGCGTTGAATGGATCACCATCAATATAAGTACCGAAAGTAAGTGCGTTCTTCAGATAAACAGTCTTGCCATCAGCAGCTGTAACCATAAGCAAATCGCCTGCTGGCTGTCCATTTTCTGCCAATTTTGCAAGGTCAAACAAAGAAAGTTTCTGCTTACCGTCCTCACCTTTTTGGTAGGCAAACATCTTACCGCTAACACGTTTGTAGGTTGTTAGAGTACCAGCTGGCTGGTCTTTAATAACTGTAGGATCGTTTTGTGCTTGTACACTAACGCCCAAAATTGCTACGAGAGCAAGGAGTAATAGTTTCTTCATAATTTAAATGTTTAAGTGATATAATATTTGTTCTTTAAAAATCTATTGCTATTATCTTGTAAAAGGCATTCTCAGCTTACACAAAACAGAGACATTTGCTTTTCTACAATTGCAAATGTAGGAAATGTTTTATTGGGCGACAAATTTTGATACTAACATTTTTAATTATTTAACACTAATTCTTTACTATCGATATAGATTTCTCTATATATGCTAACTAATACATATATATAGGCAATACTGCAACACAGCAAATGTAAAATTAGCAGCATTGTGTTCACACTTCGCATAGAGAGTAAATTTGTTTACAGTATAGAAGATTATAGTTTCGCACATCAAAGATTTACCGAAGCAAGACATCTATTTTATCAAAGTTGCATTCTACTTTCATAGTTTAATCTATTTTCAGTTGGATAAAGATAGATTAATTAAAAATTTAATAGTATCTTTGCAAGTTGTATAGATAAGAAAGCAAAAGTAAAACAAAAGATGTCGTGCATATTAAACATAGAAACAAGCACTAATGTGTGCTCTGTGGCACTAAGCGAAGATGGTGCTTGCATATTTACAGAGGAGGATCATAATGGTCCTACCCATTGCGAACAATTAGGAAAGTTCGTTGATGAGGCTCTATCGTTTGCCGATAGCCATGCCATTCCAGTTGATGCAGTAGCAGTAAGTAGTGGTCCTGGTTCGTACACGGGGCTTCGCATAGGAACCTCTATGGCAAAAGGAGTATGCTATGGAACTAATATAAAACTTATAGCAGTGCCCACATTAGAGCTTCTTTGTGTGCCAGTACTGTTACATCACGAGGAAATAGAAGACAACGCATTGCTTGTTCCAATGATTGATGCACGCCGTATGGAAGTGTATGCTCAGGTGTTCGACCGTGCTTTACACGAGGTTCGGTCTATCCAAGCCGATGTTGTAGACGAGAATACCTATAAAGAATATCTTGACAAAGGTCCTGTATACTTCTTTGGTAATGGTGCTGAGAAATGTATGGAAACTATCAATCACCCAAACGCACACCTAATAAAAGGTATTGAACCTTTAGCTAAGAATATGCTTCCATTAGCAGAAAAGCGAATAGCATTAGGACAATATGAAGATGTAGCATATTTCGTTCCGATGTATTTAAAAGACTTTGTAGCAAAACAAGCAAAGCCTCTATTATAAATAAAGGTAGAAAATAAAAAAGAAACGAAACAGAATAAAAAGAAATAGTAGAATGGAGATAGAGGGATTGGACTATAATACTCAGCGCAAAAAACTATTGTTGCCTGAATATGGACGCGAAATACAAGATATGGTGAACTACTGTGTAGACCTACCAACAAAGGAAGAGCGCCAACAATGTGCCGAAACTATTGTTTCTATTATGGATAGAATGAACCCACAAAGTAGAGAAAACACTGACTATGAGCAGAAATTGTGGGACCATTTGGCTATTATGGCTGACTTTAAGTTAGACATAGACTATCCATTTGATGTTTCGCAAGCTCTAAAAATTACAACAAAGCCGAAACCAATGTCCTACCCAATGTCAAGAATACCTGTTCGCCATTATGGAAAAATGATGTTCGAACTATTCGATCAGCTAAAAACAATGGAAGATGGAGACGAGAAAGACGAACTCGTTAAGTTGGTTGCAAACCAGATGAAACGTTGTTTAATACAATGGGGACATGGTTCGTCAGACGATGAGAAAGTAGCTTCGGACCTTGCTCGCTTCACGGACGGAGCTATACAATTGGATTTAGATACCTTTAAATTCGATAAAATAAATCTAAAAGATTTACAACCAGCACGCAATAACAAGAAGAAAAAATAATATTATGGAATGTTTTGTTATTGAAGGAGGACATCGTTTATCGGGAACTATCGTACCACAGGGAGCGAAGAACGAAGCTTTACAAGTGATTAGCGCAACTTTACTTACCAGTGAAGAGGTTGTTATTGACAATATACCTAATATCTTAGATGTAAAAAACCTTATAAAGCTACTCAAAGATATAGGTGTTAAGGTTACTAAACTTGACGAAAACAAATACTCGTTCTGCGCTAACGAAGTGAATTTAGACTATTTAGATAGCACTGCCTTTGTAGAAAAATGCTCTTCTCTGCGTGGTAGCGTTCTGCTTTATGGTCCACTCTTAGGTAGGTTTGGTAAAACAACAATAGCAAAACCTGGAGGCGATAAAATTGGACGTCGCCGTTTAGATACTCACTTTCTTGGTTTCAAAAGTCTTGGAGCACACTTTGAGCATAGAGAAGAGCGCAACGTGTACGACTTAAAAGCAGAAAAACTTGTTGGAACTTATATGCTTTTAGATGAAGCATCGGTTACGGGCACTGCTAATATCGTTATGGCTGCAGTCTTTGCTGAAGGTAAAACCACTATATATAATGCAGCTTGCGAACCTTATTTGCAACAATTGTGCAAGATGCTCAATGCTATGGGGGCAAAAATAAGCGGTATTGGAAGCAATTTGCTCACCATAGAAGGTGTTGAAACTCTAAAAGGAACTCAACATCGCATACTTCCAGATATGATAGAAGTAGGTTCGTTCATTGGAATAGCAGCTATGATAGGCGATGGTATAAGAATAAAAGATGTTTCGATTAAGAGTCTTGGTATTATTCCCGATACATTTCGCCGACTCGGTGTGCAGATAGAAGAACAAGGCGACGACCTTTTTATTCCACGTCAAGAACATTATAATATTGAGACTTTCATTGATGGAACCATTATGACCATTGCCGATGCTCCATGGCCAGGTATAACACCCGACCTAATTTCGGTATTACTAGTAGTTGCAACTCAAGCTCAGGGAAGTGTACTCTTCCACCAAAAAATGTTCGAAAGCCGCCTATTCTTTGTTGATAAGCTGATTGATATGGGTGCGCAAATTATTCTTTGCGATCCACATCGTGCGGTTGTAGTAGGACATGATAATAGTCGCCCATTGCGAGGAGGTAGAATGTCGAGTCCTGATATACGTGCAGGAATTGCTCTATTAATTGCTGCAATGTCGGCTCAAGGAACTAGTCGTATCGACAATATATCGCAAATAGACCGTGGTTACGAAAATATTGAAGAACGACTCAATGCATTAGGTGCAAAAATAAGTCGTGTGGACATTTGTTAAAGCAGTATTGCTAATGATAAAACAAGAGGAAGTTTATAAAATAGGTATACTCGGGAAACCACACGGAGTGCGAGGAGAAATACAATTTCGATTCACCGATGATGTGTTCGATCAATGTGATGCAGAATATTTAGTGCTCAACATAGATGGCATTCTTGTACCTTTCTTTATAGAGGAATATAGATTTCGTTCAGAAGAAATGGTACTTATAAAGTTTTGCAACATTGATACAGAAAAGCAAGCACGCGAACTTACAGGAACAACAGTTTATTTTCCACGTGCCGTAGCAGAAGAGAATAAAGACGAATTATCGTGGGCTCAAATTGTTGGATTTAATTTATTGGACAATAGGACAGGTAAGATTGTAGGTAAAATAATTTCTGTTGATGATTCAACCATCAATTTATTATTTGAAACAAAGACAGAAACTGACAATATCCTCTTAATTCCTGCTAACGAAAATCTTATAAAAGGGATTAACAAAGCAAGGCAAACTATTGCAATGGAAATACCCGACGGACTCTTAGAACTCTAGTTTAAAACAATGAAACAACAAATATGTATACTTGGTTCAACTGGAAGTATCGGCACACAAGCTCTTGATGTAATAGAGCAACATACCGATTTATATGAAGTTTATGCCTTAACAGCTAACAACCAATGGGAGAAGCTAGCAGCACAAGCACGTAAATTTCAACCTGCAGCCGTGGTTATAGCGAACGAAAAGCACTATAAGACATTGCAAAAGGAACTTTCCGACCAACCAAATATAAAAATTTATGCAGGTAAAGAGGCATTAAAGCAAATTGTAGAAGCTGAACCTATCAATATGGTGGTTACTGCTATGGTGGGATTTTCAGGTCTTGAACCTACCATACACGCTATTAAAGCACGCAAAAAGATATGTTTGGCAAACAAAGAAACACTTGTTGTGGCAGGAGAACTTATTTGTAAGTTAGCAAACGAGTATCATACACCAATCCTTCCTGTAGATAGCGAACACAGCGCTATTTTCCAAAGCTTGGTGGGAGAGGACAATAACGAGATTGAAAAGATAGTGCTGACCTGTTCTGGAGGACCTTTCCGTCTTTTCGATGCAGACAAACTAAAAACTGTTACAGCTGCCGATGCTTTGAAACACCCTACTTGGGATATGGGAGCAAAAATCACGATAGATTCTGCTTCACTAATGAATAAAGGCTTCGAAGTTATAGAGGCTAAGTGGTTATTTGGTATTCCTGTAAGCAAAATACAAGTTTTAGTGCACCCACAATCTATCGTTCACAGCGCAGTACAGTTTATTGATGGTAGTGTAAAAGCACAATTAGGCGTTCCCGATATGCGTTTACCTATACAATATGCTTTTTCTTTCCCCAACAGACTTACATTAAAAGGCGATCGTTTAAACTTATTCAATCAGCCATTAGAATTCTTTGAGCCTGATATGGATAAATTTCGCTGCCTCGCAATAGCGTATGAAGCTATCGAAAGAGGTGGTAATATGCCTTGTATCCTCAATGCTGCCAACGAAATAGTAAATGAGGGATTCCGCAAAGGACAATGTTCATTTCTTAAAATGGGTGAAATTATTAACGAAACCATGCAGAAAGTGGCATTCGATGCTACACCATCACTTGATGTTTATTTGCAAACAGATGTAGAAGCACGTAGAATCGCAAGTGAACTAATGGTTAATTAAGAGAATAGAGAGTAAATAATTAGAAATAAAAAAACAGATTATAAAGTAACGAATGGAATCTTTTCTTATCCGATTGCTCCAGTTTATAATGGCAATCTCGCTGCTTGTTCTTCTCCATGAAGGCGGGCACATGTTCTTCGCAAAGCTATTTGGCGTCCGCGTTGAGAAGTTTTTTGTATTCTTCGATATGGCTATCGGCAAATGGAACGGTATGTTATTCAAGTGGAAACCTAAGAACGACGACACAACATACGGTATGGGGTGGCTTCCTCTCGGTGGCTATTGCAAAATTTCAGGTATGATAGATGAAAGTTTCGACACGAAACAGATGGAGAAAGCGCCACAACCGTGGGAATTTAGAGTGAAACCCGCATGGCAACGTCTACTTATTATGATTGGTGGTGTGCTCGTAAACTTCCTTTTAGCACTGTTTATCTACTCTATGATAATGTTTACGTGGGGCGAAACCTACTTCAAAGTATCAGATATGCGTATGGGTATGCAGTTCAATGAACAGGCAAAAGCACTTGGTTTTAAGGATAAAGATGTTATGTTGGCTACCGATAAGGGTGCATTCCGTGAATATGCTAATATCAATGGCGATTTCTTCCGTCAGATAGCTCAGTCTAAATATGTAGAAGTGTTGCGTAATGGAAAGAAAACACGTATTGAAATGCCAGGCAATTTAGATATGCTTTCGATGGTAAAAGAACGACCTCTATTTGCCGAACCATATATTCCATCACGCATCGATAGTGTTGCTGCAAACACTCCAGCTATGAAAGCTGGTATAAAAGCAGGCGATTTACTAAAATCTATCAACGGTAAAAATATTAATACATGGGCTGACTTCCATTATCAAATAGGTGTATTAAGCGATGTTGCCGCTGTAAAGAAAACTCATAAAGATTCTTTGGCTCTCCGCAACGTAGTACTTACGGTACAACGCAGTGGTTCTAACAAAATAGATACCATAAAGATGCAGCTCAATCCTGAATTAAAGATGGGTGTTACAGAAAGTTCTCTGCTTTCATATTATAAACCCACACAAGAGAAATTTTCTTTCTTTGAAAGTTTCCCTGCAGGCGTAAAATATGGAATAAATATTCTTCGTGGTTACGTAGGTAATTTTAAATATCTTGCTTCTGCCGATGGCGCAAAGAGTTTGGGAGGCTTTGGTTCTATTGGAAAATTATTTCCACCTTATTGGGATTGGTATATGTTCTGGAATATGACAGCCTTTTTGAGTATTATGCTTGCCTTTATGAACATTCTTCCTATCCCTGCACTTGATGGAGGACACGTTATGTTCTTATTATACGAAATAATTACACGCCGTAAACCATCTGAAAAGTTTATGATTCGTGCCGAGTATGTAGGCATCACCATACTTATTTTGCTAATGGTTGTAGCCAACTTAAACGACATTTTGCGGTGGATAGGCGTTATGTAACATTTATATGATAAAGCTATTCAACACTGGCGAAACTCAAGAAACACTCCGTCAGGACTACAATCCTGACGGATCTGTACTACGACGAGCACAATTGCGTATGCTCGATATGGCTATCTATTTGCAAGAAACTGCTAAAAAGATAGGTATTCCACTAAGGTTAGATGGTGGAAATGTGCTCGGAGCATTGCGTCATGGTGGCTTTATTCCTTGGGACGACGATATAGATATGGTAATAAATCAGAAGGATTTTAAACGTTTCTGCGATTATCTAAAGGCTCACCCCCACCCTAATTATGTATTGCAAGACAATTCTACCGATTCAGGTTTCTATAAAGAATGGGCTTGTCTACGTGATTTAAGAACCGAAAATCGTAGCCATGAAAACTTTAATAGTGAAAATAGACGTATTCACGAAGCACAAAAATATCGTGGATTGCATATTGATATATTTCCTTACGAAGGAAATATGATTCCTTGGTTGCAACATCTTGCAGCTAAACTATCGGTAAATGTAAACCTTAAAATGGCAGGACGATATCCTCGAGCTGCACAAATATGTTATAACTTATTACACTATTTTGTTTTTCCAATGTTTCGTTGCATTGGAAAGATATTTGGTAATCCAAATTTGTATATGCACTCTTATGGGGCATGGTTTTACGAACAAAATCCTAAACGTATAATGATACCTCATAAAGATATTGTTTTTGAAGGTTACACGTTTGAAGGACCAGCCGATGCAGAAGAACTTTGTCGTATCGCATACGGAAATTTTATGGACCTTCCTCCACGCGACAAACGCGACAGACATAAGGTTGATATTGTGTTCTTCGATGATGAGAATGCGCAATAAAGACAGAAACAAAACCAAAAACAGCATAAACATGAATATAGCCGTTATCTTTGCAGGTGGTTCGGGACTAAGAATGCACACAAAATCGCGTCCAAAACAGTTTCTCGACTTAAATGGAAAACCTATTATTATATATACGCTCGAACTATTCGACAATCATCAACAGATTGATGCCATTATAGTTTCTTGTATCAAAGAGTGGATTCCGTTTCTTGAAAAGATGCTTCGCAAGTTTGAAATTAATAAAGTTGTGAAAATTGTACCTGGTGGAGCTACCGGACAAGACTCTATTTACAATGGTTTGTGTGCAGCCGAAGCGTATGCGAAAGATGAAAAAGCAACAGTTCTTATTCACGATGGTGTGCGCCCGTTGATAACTGAGGAAACCATAACAGACAATATAAATAAAGTAATGGAATGTGGTTCTTGCATTACTTGTGCGCCTGCTACCGAAACCTTTATAGTTAAACAAAAAGATGGGAGTTTAGAAATTCCAACACGTGCAAATTCTCTGATTGCACGTGCACCGCAAAGTTTTTATCTATCTGATATTCTTTCTGCTCACCGCCATGCTATTAGTGAAAATTGTCATAACTTTATTGATTCGTGTACAATGATGAGTCATTACGGCTATAAGTTAGGAACAATTATCGGTCCAATGGAAAACATAAAGATAACTACTCCAACCGATTTCTTCGTATTCCGTGCTATGGTAAAGGTTCACGAAGACCAACAAATTTTTGGTTTATAGAAAATGAATGCTATTCTTGAACAAGACATAGAGCTTTTTGCCCAACAATTCGCCTTAAAAGACGAACTTCGTAAAAAGACAATTGCCATAACAGGTGCAACAGGATTGCTCGGAGCATGTATGGTTCGCTGCCTATTAAAATTAAATAGTCAGCAAAATCTTGGTCTACGCATATTGGCAGTAGTCAGAAATACAGAAAAAGCTGAAGTTATGTTTGGTAAACAAAACGATGTCTTGTTTTTTTATGCTTATGATTTTTCAAAAAATGAGATTTTCAATCCTACCGAAAAGATTGATTTTATTGTGCATTTTGCCAGTCCGACAGCTTCAAAATACTTTGTAGAATATCCTGTAGAAACAATGGTTACTGTGTTTAATGGTACAAAAAAACTACTCGATTATGCACGTACAAATGAAATTCAATCTGTATTATTGGCATCGTCATTAGAAGTTTATGGAACAATTACCAATGATAGCAAGCCTCTTACTGAAGATGCACAAGGTTTTCTTAATCCAATAGATGTTAGAAGTAGCTATCCAATGGCAAAAAGAGCTGCTGAAACGCTCTGCCACAATTATGCTAAAGAATATGGAACACACACAAAAGTTGCACGTTTAGCACAAACTTTCGGTGCTGGAGTTACTAAAAACGACAATCGTGTATTTGCACAATTCGCACGCAGCATTATTAATGGCGAAGATATTATAATGCACACAAAAGGCGAACTCTGTCGTTGCTATTGTTATACTACAGATGCCATTGTTGCTATGCTATATATTCTTTTACGTGGAAAAGATGGCGAAGCCTATAATGTTGCAAACGAAACCACTTATATCTCCATTAAAGATATGGCTACATTCCTTGCCGAAACATTCAATCCAAAGGTTAAAGTTGTAGTAGAACTTAAAGAGAATATGGGCTATTCGCCCACAACAAAATTACGTTTGTCTACCAATAAAATTCAACAATTGGGTTGGACACCTCATTACAATTTACAACAAATGTTCCACCGCCTTATCGAATCGCTGAAACAATAGTTTATGTCTGCTAATATATTCCACAGAATCAGCCAATCGCTCTTTCACATTTACGAGCGAAAAGACTTGCGTCAATGGGACGTTACACCACAAAAGCACCTACCTATTTATGGTGTTTACCACATTATGCTGGATACTGGTTGGGAAAAATTAGCACGAAAGCAAATAGAAAATCTAAAGAACAGCGGACTTTTATCTGCCACCGAAAAACTTTTTGTTAGCTGTATTGCTGCTGATAAGACCAAAGTTGATGAACTAAAACAATTGATTGATAGCGAAAAGGTAGAAATTATCTCATTTTCTACCAATCCTCAAAAGTACGAATACCCTGCCC
Source organism: Prevotella pallens ATCC 700821 (assembly GCF_000220255.1). Taxonomy (GTDB): domain Bacteria; phylum Bacteroidota; class Bacteroidia; order Bacteroidales; family Bacteroidaceae; genus Prevotella; species Prevotella pallens. The sequence goes on along the minus strand of NZ_GL982513.1, from coordinate 740,251 downwards.
TACAGTTTATTAAAGAACTAAGTCAGCGTAAAGATTGCCTTGTATATTATTTTCATTCAAAGGGAATTTCCTATCAATCGTTAGAATCTAACGACCATCTTTTCCGTTCCTTTCAACAAAAAATAGAAGCTTGGCGCGAAATGCTGGAATATTTTATTTTCGATAAATGGCAAGTGGCTGTAAATGTTTTATCAAATGGTTTCGATACTTACAGTTGTTATCGTTGGCCTCCTCGAAATTACACGATGTATTCTGGAAGTTTCTGGTGGGCAACGTCTGCTTATATTCGTAAACTCCCAGATTTTCAATCGGATATTATTTCTTCTAACCGTTTTTATTCTGAAGTATGGCTTTTCGAACGAAACCATCAACAATTTTCAGCTTTCGATACCATTGCCGACCTATATTTTGTGCGTATTCCACGTTCTATTTATGACGAAAGAACACCTTCTTTTATAGATAAGCTACGGTTTTCGTTTATGTATAACTTCCGAAAAATACAGAAACATATTTTCCATTACAACTACAAAAAACGTTGTCAGCAACGTTTTCAACAACTGAAAAAGCAGATATAACCTGTATTTAAACTATCTATAAATTCAAAAAGACTATTATAAAACAGCCAATTTTTATTTTAAATCTATCAAACTCTCAATAAAATTAAGTCCATCTTTTAGTAGACTTTAGCTGTGTATAATACTTTTCGTCTTTCTGTGTAATTATATGTTTAACAAGCAATTTCTCTAATATTTCGTCCGAAATTTCCTCATCTTCTACGCAACCAGTATTTTTTGCTAATAGTTGAAGTGCTTCCTTTATGAAGAAACTTTTGTTGGAAACATCTAATTCATCATCATTTTTTAAGTTGATAATAAGTTTCTCTATAAGTTGCTTATTAGATTTGTTTACAAGAAAGTCTTCCTCATCAGAATCAAAATCTGTGTCATAATAATCTACTAAAACAGATTTTATTCTTTCTATTTCCTTTGAATAATATTCTTTGCTCATCTTCGCTTAAAAATTTCTTATTATTTAGGGATTCAATACATTCGTATTGTTCTTCAAACATCTATAACAGCTTAGTTTAAAATCGTATAATAACATTTTGGTTGGTTCAAAGTTGCGGGGGCATTATTCGTGAAATTTAATTTTTGCCGTATAGATGCAATGTTTATTTCCTCGTTAAGTCGAGAAATTTAAACTTGTAGCATCACTTTAATTTTCATCATTACAAATTCCGTCTATTATTTATGCTTGTTTCAGCACAGCTCTTTCTAATGTTTAACGATGGAATCCATTATCTTCTAAGTCCATCAATAAATATTCTTGTAAACTACCGCTTACTTTTTTACCATTACACATTAATTCGAAAGGATGCTGTTGATTCTTAAATGTTGCTGTTCCATCAACAAACGAAAGAATATCAGATACTGTTTCAATCATTATCATTTTTACAAATTCTTGTAAATGCTTTCGGTTAGAATTATCCAATGAATTGAACAATAGTTGCCCACTTCTCCAACTCTTATTCTTAAAAGGCTCTTGACTTGAGTATTCTAATGTCTCAAAATACCTTTTAAAATTTTCAACAAGAATTATATCTTTAATTTCTTTAGCAATAAATTCTTCTGTCATACTTTTATTTTTAAAGTTGATTCTATTTCATCATTACAAATTCTGTCTATTGTTTATGCTTATTTTAGTACATCTGTTTCAAATGTTTAAAACAATTGTCTATAGCTGATTTCTTTTGTTATGCATACATCATTTTAAATTAAGATGAATTAAACGCATTATAATAGTCGTAAAAATATAGCTTTTAGCAAAATTCACCAAAACTTTATAATACTAATCTACGAAGAATTACCTATAAAAACCGCTATAATAACCGAAAACAAAGTTACAGAAATATTTTGTATGGCAGATGAGTTCTTAAAGTTTTTTGATAAAAGAATAGTAAATGAAACATTAAGACCTGTTTTGCAATAGAAACCCCCATTGTAATTCAACAATGCTAAAGGCAATAAACAAAGTAGATTCGAGAGGTTTCAGCTACTAAATGCCCATTACGCCAAAAAATATAATTACAAAATAAAAAAATATAATTATGAATTTTAA
>NZ_GL982513.1:736022-737687 GCF_000220255.1 Prevotella pallens ATCC 700821 | reverse complement strand
GCTTCCTTATAATTAGAATTTTAAGAGAGTATAAATATAATTCTAAAACGATGCAAGTTTAACAATCCTAATGGAAATATAAACTTGCATCATTGTTGCTTACTTTTTAAGTGTAATAACCTCTTCGGTATAAAAACCTCTCACTTCTACTTCTCTATTGTTTCGCACAGAACGCACACGATAACCAATAGGAACAGATGCATGTATTAACGATCTGGAATTTGGTACATCTATAAATTCCATAAAACTATCATAATCGCGTATCTTCCTTGCATATTCATGTGGACCGCCAGCAACCATAATTTGGATTTTTCCAGAATTAAAATAGCTATTCCACTGTTTCTTATATTCGGTTTCTACGCTTCTATTAAACTTTGTAAATGAAGCTTTTATGCCGCCTTTTATCATTTTTGAGATAGAATCGGCACTCTCTTTTGTTTCAATAAGCAAATGTAACACACGACCATAATCTACACTACTTACATAAACGGGTTCGTATTCTCCTAAATTATCAAAAGTTCCCCATTCATCAGGCTGTTTTGCATCCATTGATATGTTAAAAAATTGTTGTCTTACTTTTACCAAGACATAATGCTTGCCCGATGAAGAATAATTGTGCGCTTCATAGTTGAAATGTGCTTTTACAATATCATTAAGTACATTTACATTCGTATGAATGTTGAATGTCTTGTTAAAACTTTCCGTTGTTGTTACAACATTATTAAGGTAAGTAATATATGCAGGTGCATTATTATATTCTATTAAATCTTTATTCGGCTCTATCAAATCGTTGATACCTTGACGCACATCGCTTAAAGTGGGGAATACTTGTTTACTTTCTTGCAGATTTCTTCCGTGAATATTTGCCGACAAGGTTATAGTTTTCGGATTTTTAATAGACACTGGCGAATATTCTCCTTTCATAAAAGCATCGCCACGAAGAACACAACCAGGGAAAATTACTTCTGAAAGACTTTCATCTACTAATTCTACAGGATTAAGCGTAATTTGTTTTTTGATAATTTCTCGATATTCTTTCTCATTTCCAACGACATTTCCTGTTGGTTCGGAAGATAGAACTTGATCTTCTACTGGGGCGAAAGTAACAGGTTTCATTTCGTTTAACAGATTAGACGTTTCGTCTTTGCTGCAACTTGTAAACATTGCCGTCGCTAATAGAAGCGATAATGCTGGGAATAATAGTTTTTTCACTCTCATATTATTTTTTTATTAATAATTACAATATATTTTTTATGTATCAATGATAGGATATCAGATTCTATTACAACTTTATCAATTCCGTTAATCGGTTGATAACTGCAATTTTACCTACATATCTATTTCATATTTTCCTATACCGTCTACAGAATCTATTCCTTTCTTCAGAGGGAATAGAATAATTTTTGTTGTTTTCATATTATCTTAGTTATTATAAATTTCTGTTTCATTAATCTGTATTTAAGGTAAAGCACAACAAATATATGTAGAATAAATAAGAAGAAACTAAAAAATCATTTTATTTTCATTATCTTTAACGCAAAGAGATAGTATTCCCTATTAAGTTTGAAAATATATAAAATAATGATATAAAAAACATTGCGCTGAAAAAAGTAGAATTGTATTCTGCAGTTCAAACGTCTAATCTACATTCTTTTTTTTCATTCG
>NZ_GL982513.1:727890-734425 GCF_000220255.1 Prevotella pallens ATCC 700821 | reverse complement strand
AGATTTAGGAGAAATAAAAAGAATGTGTTTTTTATTTTATCAAGGTTCGGTTACAAAAAATTTATGTAAGTTTGCAAAATAAATAGGTGTATATCCGAGTGTCAATACTTTGTTGCCTATTTTGTTTATATAGAAGTAAAAAAATCGCAAACGAATTAGAAATGAAGATATTTGCAATAGGAATGAACTATTCCGAACACAATAAATCGCTACACGACACGTTAAATAAAAAAGAGCAACCAGTGGTATTCTTGAAGGCTGATTCATCGTTATTAAAAGATGGTAAACCTTTTTTTATTCCTGATGATTTAGGACGAATAGAGTATGAAACCGAACTGGTAGTGCGTATTTGTAGGTTAGGAAAAACTATTCCAGAGCGATTTTCTCACCGCTATTATGATGCTGTAACGGTTGGAATTGATTTTACTGCACGCGATTTGCAGAAAAAATTGAAAGAACAAGGGCTACCTTGGGAACTTTCGAAGAGTTTTGATGGAGCAGCAGCACTGGGAAGCTGGATAGAAAAGGATAAATTCTTAGATATTCAGCGCATTCATTTCCACCTTGACATTAATGGTAAAACAGTACAAGAAGGTTGCACAAGCGATATGCTTTATAAGGTAGACGAAATTGTAAGCTACATTAGTAAGTACTTTACGCTAAAGACAGGAGATATTATTTATACTGGGTGTCCCACAGGGTGTGCTTCCGTTGCTATAAACGACCATTTAGAAGGTTATGTTGAGGATAGAAAAATTCTTGACTTTAATTGTAAATAAACGATATTGAAGAGAACATCTTCAATCAGAAATAACGAAACGAATGAAACGTAATATATTAAGTTTTATATTATTGTTGCTTGCAATTTCAGCGCAAGCACAAAAACAACGTTTCTTCAATCTTACGGTTGAAGATGTTACAATAGATTCTTTATTACCACATTTTACGTATGCAATTCCTATTGGAGAGAATTATGCAGATTCTACTTACCAATTAGAGATACGATATCCAGAGTTTCTTGATATGAGTGCTGCAGACATTTCACGCTATAATAAATTGTCGGGAATGCCACTTTCTAGCTTGCCAAATATACAACAACAAATGGTAGTAGAGCGTAAAAAAGGAATTCTTGAGTTTTCGCTCGTCCCTATTGTAGAACGTAATGGCAAAAAACAATTCTTAGTTAGCTTTATGATTGCACTAACTTCAAAGCCTCGCAATGCTCGTCAGGTTCGTGCTAATCGTGTTTCAACAACAGGAAATACACAACTTTATGCAAATCATTCCGTATTATCGTCGGGTAAATGGGCTAAAATTCGTGTACCTGCTAATGGTATTTATAATCTTACTACCGATGTAATTCGTCGTGCAGGATTTTCCGATTTAAGTAAAGTGCGTATTTATGGATATGGTGGTAATTTGCAAGACGAAAGAATTTCATCAGCTTATCTGAAAGAATTTGATGATTTAAAGGAAGTTCCAAGTTGTTTTGTGGGTGGAAAACGTCTTTTTTATGGACGTGGACCAGTAAGTTGGGATAGCAATACAGCAACAATACGCACCCGTAACCACTATTCTAACTATGGCTATTATTTTATTACAGAAAGTACAGAAGCTCCTTTAACAGTAGACGCCAATACTTTTTTGACATCGGTATATCCAACAGCCGACGATTATCATAGTTTACACGAAATAGAAAATTACAGTTGGTTTCCAGGTGGACGTCGATTCTTTGAAAATACCCCTATAGCTGTTGGAAAAACACAAACATATACACTAACCAACACAGCAAAAGCAAGCAATGGAACTCTTGCTATTGGTGTGTCGGCAGGAAAAGGACGCACTTCCATACAAATAGAAGTGAATGGTGAAAAGAAAGGCGAACTAAGTATGTCTACAGGTGAATTTGATTATGGTGCTGAAATTGAAAGAAAATACCCATTAGTGGGACTACATAATGTAGATTCTATTAAGATAACAACACTTTCAGGAGGTCCTGCACGTTTAGATTATGTATCAATAACCTACGATAAACCTCGTTCTGCCCCAAACTTAACAGAGGGAACATTTCCTGTTCCTGAATACGTATATAACATTACCAACCAAGACTTACATAGTCATACTCCCGTAGACCTTGTTATTATAATTCCAACCAGTCAGAAATTGCTAAAACAAGCACAGCGTTTGGCTGCTTTCCATGAGCAACATGATGGCATAAAGGTACGTATTGTGCCTGCTGATGAAATTTTCAACGAATTTTCAAGTGGAACTCCCGATGCTATGGCATATCGTCGGTATATGAAAATGCTATACGATCGTGCAAAAACAGAAGCCGAAATACCAAAGTCGCTTTTACTTTTTGGCGATTGTGTATGGGATAATCGTATGATAACACCTGAATGTAGGTTGCTAAATACCGACGATTATTTACTTGCATACGAGAGCGACAATTCGTTTAGTTTAACCGATTGCTATATTAATGATGGTTGGTACACACTTATGGACGAAGGAGAAGGTGTAAATCAAACTAATATAGACAAAGAAGATATTGGTGTGGGACGTTTTCCTGTAAGTACGCCAGACGAAGCACAAACTATAGTAGACAAGACCATTAATTATGCAATAGATAAGAATGCTGGCGATTGGCAAAATGTTATTATGTTTATGGGCGATGATGGAAACAACAATCTACACATGCACGATGTAAACGAAACAGCAGAAGCTGTTATGAATACATATCCTAATTATGTTGTTAAAAAAGTGATGTGGGACGCTTATAAACGTACTAGTTCTTCTACAGGTTTTACATATCCTGAAGTTAGCGCTATTATAAAACAACAACAGGCACAAGGAGCACTTATTATGGATTATGCAGGACATGGTTCTGAAATTCAAATATCACACGAGGCTGTGTTACGTATTACAGATTTCCAAAACTTTACTAATAAAAATCTTCCTCTTTGGATTACTGCAAGCTGTGATATTATGCCTTTCGATGGAACTATTGCTACTATTGGCGAAGAAGCAATGTTAAACAAAAAAGGTGGCTCGGTAGCTTTCTGGGGAACTACCCGAACTGTATATGCAAGTTATAACAAACATATAAATACTGCTTTTCTGAAACATGTGTTGAGCTTTAAAAATGGAAAACCAACCACACTTGGTGAAGCACAGCGCTTAGCAAAAATAGATATGATAAACACAGGGCAAGACCAAACACGCAATAAGTTGCAATACTCGTTGTTGGGCGATCCTGCTTTGTCGCTTAATTTGCCTACCTTGAATATTGTTATCGATTCTATAGATGGTAGTGCTATCAGTAATTCTGGTCAAATAAAATTAAAAGGTGGTACCATTGCCACAGTAAAAGGACACATCGAAAAGAATGCAACAAAGGTGGAAAACTTCAATGGATTAATGTCTGCAACTGTGCGCGACACTAGAGAATTGATAACTTGTAAGGGACAAGAAGAAACAACGAACACTCCATTCAGCTACTACGACCGTCAAAAAGTACTTTATAATGGTTCCGACAGTGTTCACAATGGCGAATTTAAATTTACTTTTGCCGTTCCTCGCGACCTTAATTATACTAATGGTACTGGTCTTATAAATGTATATGCAGTAAGCAACGACCATACTTTACTGGCGAATGGCGCAGAAGATAGGTTTACAATAAATGGTTCAGAGCAAGTAAGTAACGATTCTATTGGACCTTCCATCTATTGTTACCTCAATACACCATCATTTGTAAATGGTGGTAAGGTGAATAGTACACCATATTTTGTTGCACAAGTTACCGATGCCAATGGTATAAATGCAGCGGGTAATGGAGTTGGACACGATATGCAACTCATTATTGATGGAGATATGATGCGCACTTACAACCTTAACGACAACTTCCGCTTCGACTTTGGTAGCTATACAAAAGGAACTACTTTCTTCAGTATTCCTGAACTATCTGAAGGACGACATCAACTGAAATTCCGTGTTTGGGATATTCTCAACAATCCTTCTACTGCTACACTCGATTTTACAGTAGACAAGGGAATGGCTCCTGATATAGAAGATGTGAGTTGCACAAATAACCCTGCCAAAACAGAAACAACGTTCATTGTAACCCATAATTATGTTGGGGCAAATGTAGATATAGAATTGGAAGTACTCGATACATCGGGACGTTTATTGTGGAAACACAAAGAAAATGGAATAGCATCGGGTAATGTCTACACAATGAATTGGGATTTAATCATTAATTCTGGTGCACGTCTGCAAACAGGTGTGTATCTCTATCGTGTTCGGATAGGTTGCGGTGGTGCCGTGAAAGAGTCTAAAGCAAAGAAACTAATCGTAATAAACAATAAATAAGTCTTTATGTACGTTTGTGTATTAATGAAGTGTTCGAATTACGAACCTGAGACAATTGTACAAACTAACAGATAAGAATACAGAAAGAATGAATAAGCCTTATAGAATATTGAGTCTGTTCTTGCTTACATGGATAGCTTCAGCAACGATGGCACAGGACAAGAAAGATATTTTTAACCCAGTAAACCATGCTGTTACTTCGCAAATGATAGCCCCCGATGCCCGTGCTGCTGGTATGGGAGATGTAGGAGTTGCCACTGATCCTGACGTAAATTCGCAGTATTGGAATCCTGCAAAATATCCGTTTACCATATCACGTGCAGGAGTTTCACTGAACTATACGCCTTGGTTACGACAGTTGGTAAACGATATGGATTTAGCTTACCTTTCTGGCTATTATCGAATTGGCGACTATAGTGCTGTATCTAGTTCATTACGCTACTTCTCTTTAGGCGAAGTTACGACTGGTGGTAGTACCGATGGGTCTGCTGCAATGACAATTAAACCTTACGAACTGTCGTTTGATGTTGCATACTCGCTAATGCTGAGCGAAAAATTCTCATTAGGCGCTGCTGTACGTTGGATATATTCAGACCTTACTTATAACTTTAACGAAGAAACTGCACCAGGGTCTGCATTTGCTGCCGATATCTCTGCTTATTATCAAAATTATATCAATATTGGTAGTCGTGAGTGTCAGCTAGGATTGGGTATGAATATTTCAAATATTGGTTCGAAAATTACATTTGGTGGCGATAATCGGTCTGAATTCATACCAACTAACTTGCGTTTGGGTGCATCGTTGATGATTCCAATTGATGAATTTAATCGGTTCACCATTGCAGCTGATGCCAACAAATTTCTTGTTCCTACCTATCCAAAGCGCAATTCAGATGAATCGGAAGTAGATTACCAAAATCGTTTACAAAAAGAGTATTACGATGTATCGTCTATTTCGGGAATCTTTAAGAGTTTTAGTGATGCTCCTGGTGGTGCAAAAGAAGAACTTCAGGAAGTAAACTGGAGTGTCGGAGCTGAATATGTTTACAACGACAAGTTCTCATTGCGTGCTGGTTACCACAACGAAAGCGAAAATAAAGGTAACCGTAAATACTTCACAGTGGGTGCAGGCTTCAAGATGAGCGTATTCTCACTTGATGCAGGCTATGTAATTGCAACGGCAAAGAGCAATCCACTCGATCAAACCTTGCGTTTCACCTTAACGTTCGATATGGACGGAATTAAAGACTTGTTTAATAGAAAGTAACACTTAATGCTGCGAGGAAGGAAACTTCCTCGCAAACGTTTCTGAATATGATAAGAGTAGGAATGGGCTACGATGTCCATAAACTTGTAGAAGGTCGTCCACTCTATTTGGGTGGTATAAAGATAGACCACACGCTTGGTTTGCTGGGTCATAGCGATGCTGATGTATTGCTACACGCTGTTTGCGACGCTTTGTTAGGTGCAGCAAATATGCGAGATATTGGTTATCACTTCCCTGATACGGCAGACGAAACTTTAGATATGGACTCGAAGGTGATACTACAGAAGACAATAGAATTAATAGCTACAAAGGGCTATTGTGTAGGGAATATAGATGCTACAGTATGTGCAGAACGTCCGAAGATTAATCCACATATACCTGCTATGAAAGCTTGTATGGCAGAGATTATTGGTTGCGATGAAGATGCAATATCCATCAAAGCAACAACTTCTGAACGAATGGGTTTCGTTGGTAGAGAAGAAGGCATAGCAGCCTATGCTGTTTGCCTCATAGAGAAAGTTTAAACACTAAGCTTATTGAAGAATATCTGAAAAAGAATATAAGTTCATTCTCCTTATTTCTTATTCACACTCTCTTTTCTTTCTCTTTCTGGATTCTGTGTTATTTTAATTCTATCATTGACAAAAATTTAAATCAATAAAAAAGAGGGTGTGTCAAAATTGATACATCCTCTTTTTTACTCTCCCTTTACCTTGTCTACCACATAATTCGTTATTTACTGCAGCTATGCTGCTAATTTCATATAAAATGATTTATAGGGCTTTAAATAGCCTATATAAACTTGTATAAAGCATCTGAAGGTGCCTAAAAGTACCTCCATAATGTCTTTTAGTTCCTTGAGATTGGTTTTTCTACACATTTTCCCTATGTTAAAGGCAA
>NZ_GL982513.1:711644-726924 GCF_000220255.1 Prevotella pallens ATCC 700821 | reverse complement strand
CCTGTAGACTTTCTCCAACATAAGGTTATCAACCAAGGTGTCTAAAAGACGAACAGGGTCGTCTTCTGCGATATCCTTATTGATTCTTTGAGGAAAAAGAATCATTTTCTTGTGTATGTAAGAACGAAAGTGTATCTTTGTCATAATGAGATTTTTTTAATGCCTAAAGGTACAAAAACTTTAGGAAATAGCAAAGCCCTGGCTTGAGAAAGTCGGGGCTTTGTGCATAAAAAGAGGATGTGTACATTTTGACACACCCTCTTCCAATCTTAATATGAAAACGAAAAATTTATATTTTCTTTATTCAGCAGAAAGTGTGAAGCGCTTGTAAGCAACAACAGCAAGATCTTTATCTTGGCTCTTCAACCAATCAGCAACATTAATCTTATCGCCTTCTGCAAATTGGAATTCTTGGTCTACAAGACAATTATCTTTGAAGAACTTGTTGAGACGACCTTTCGCAATATTTTGAATCATATTTTCATTCAAATTAGCAGCCTTCTCAGCGCTAACAGTCTTCTTTATTTCTATAGCCTTATCTGCATCTTCACGTGTAAGCCAGCCTTTATTGATATTAGATTCAATATGCTCATCGCTATCTACCAAGTTTGCATTTATACCAGCCTTCTTAATAGCAGCAACAACAGCCTTTTCAACTTGCTCTTCCTTTGTTTTCTGAATAGCAACCTTATATTCTTCGTCTTTAACTTCTTGTGGAACAGATGCTTCGTCCAAAGCAACAGGTTTCATAGCAGCAACTTGCATTGCAACTTTGTGTCCTGCTTCTTCGTTACTCTTATTTAGTTGAACAATAGTGGCAAGTGTATGTTTGCCCATATGATCGTAAACTGATAAGTTTTCACCTTCAATAAAGTTGTAGCCATCAACTTCCATCTTCTCGCCAGTGATACCAGAACGTTGTTGAACAGTAGCAGCTACATCTTCTCCATTAGCCAGCTTTAGAGTCTTAACTTCGTCAAGAGACTTAGCTTTTGCTGCAACAGCAGCATCAAGAATATCTTGCACCATAGCAATGAAATCCTTACCATTTGCAACGAAGTCGGTCTCACACTTCACGGCAACCATTGCTGCAAAGCCATCAACAGCCTTTACGAGAACACAACCATTTGAAGTTTCACGGTCAGAACGTTTTGCAGCAATAGCTAATCCACGCTCACGAAGGATTTCCTTTGCTTTATCAAAATCACCTTCAGCTTCATTGAGTGCGTTCTTTACGTCTGCAAGACCTGCACCAGTCATCGCACGCAATTTCTTTATATCTTCAATTGATACAGCCATTTTTTCTTTTCCTTTTAAATTTATGGTTAAAAAATGTGGGCGTTGAGGAGCGTTAATGGATTCATTCTTAAATCCACAAGCGTTCACCAACGCCCATCTTATATTTTGTCTAAAGTTTATTCTGCAGCAGGAGCTTCTTCCTCATTAGTAGGAGCTTCTTCTGCAGCTGCTTTACGTGCTGCACGCTTTGGTTTAGCTTCAGCAGCTTCTTCTGCTTGTTCAGCAGCAGCTTTTTCGTCAGCCTTTTCTATCTTGCGTTCTTCAAGACCTTCTGCAATTGCAGCGCAGCAAGCACCAAGAATAACCTCTACAGAGTCTTTTGCATCATCGTTTGCAGGAATAACGTAATCAATATTCTTTGGATCTGAGTTTGTATCAACGATACCGAACACAGGAATACCCAAGCGATTAGCTTCCTTAACAGCGATATGTTCTTTCATAACATCGACTACAAAGAGTGCAGAAGGCAAACGAGTAAGGTCTGAGATAGAACCTAAGTTTTTCTCTAACTTTGCACGTTGGCGTGAAATTTGGAGAATTTCACGTTTTGAAAGATTAGAGAAAGTACCATCGTTCATCAATCTATCAATGTTCGTCATTTTCTTAATTGCCTTACGAATTGTTGGGAAGTTGGTAAGCATACCACCAGCCCAGCGTTCGTTTACGTATGGCATATTAACCGCTGTAGCTTTTTCAGCAACAACGTCCTTAGACTGTTTTTTAGTAGCTACGAACAAAATCTTCTTTCCGCTCTTTGCGATGCCTTTGAGAGCCTCAGCAGCTTCGTCTATTTTTGCAACGGTTTTATGAAGATCAATGATGTGGATTCCATTGCGTTCCATATAAATATATGGTTTCATAGCTGGGTTCCACTTACGATGGAGGTGTCCGAAATGACAGCCTGCCTGCAATAATTGGTCGAAATTTGTTCTTGACATTTCTTTTTACTTTTTGTTTTGTTTACTTTCTTTTTAATTCTTTCTTAGCGAATAGTTTCGCTTGGTTTGTTAGAATCAACCAACGAGTAGTTCCCGATTTTGAAATCTCATTGATTTAGATACTAAACTCAAGCGCTGTGGCATACCGACATAGGCATATAGCAAATTCTTTTGCTGTAATTCGGCAGTATGCTGACAAGTTGATTAACGCTTGCTGAACTGGAAGTGAGCACGTGCTTTTGGCTGTCCTGGCTTCTTACGCTCAACCGCACGGCTATCGCGTGTCAGGAATCCGTGGTTCTTCAAGTTCTTCTTTTCTTCAGGATTAATCTCTACAAGTGCGCGTGCAATAGCAAGACGTAAAGCCTGACTTTGTCCTGTAAAGCCACCACCATCGAGGTTTACCTTTATATCGTATTGACCTTCTACACCTAGCAACTGCAATGGTTGTTTTACAACATACTGCAGAATAGCTGATGGGAAATATTCAGTAATATCTTTTTTATTGATAGTAATCTTGCCTGTACCTTCTGAAAGGTATATACGAGCAACAGCGCTCTTACGGCGTCCAATTGTATTTATTACTTCCATCTTTTTCGCCTATTCTATTTATACTGGTTAATGTCTATTGACTTTGGCTTTTGTGCCTCGAGTCCGTTCAGCTCAGAACCTTCAAATACATAAAGGTTATTAAGTATATGACGACCGAGAATGCCTTTTGGTAACATACCTTTAACGGCATGGCGTACCATCTTCTCTACACCATTTTTCTTTGTACGAAGTTGCGCAGGTGTGTTAAAGCGTTGTCCACCTGGGTAACCAGTATAGTGTGTGTAAACCTTATCGGTTTCTTTTTTGCCTGTAAATCTTACTTTATCGGCATTAATGATGATTACATTGTCTCCGCAATCTACGTGTGGAGTAAAAGTTGGCTTATACTTTCCGCGAAGCAACTTAGCAACTTTAGAGCAAAGGCGACCAACTATCTGGTCTGTAGCATCTACTACTACCCACTCTTTCTTAGCTGTTTCCTTGTTTACGGAAATAGTCTTATAACTTAAAGTGTCCATTTTTAAATTTTAAATTTTACTACTAAAAAACGTTTTTAATACTTGCTCATTGCATTCTCTAACCACGTAACCCGGCCAAAAGTAACGCTATTAACATACAATGTGCTGAGAGTTCTAAGTTCACTCTCGAAATAATCGGTTCGCAAAATTACTCATTTTTTATTATTTACAAAGTGGATAAATCCGTAGATGCTTATATCTTAATTATTATTAACACTATTTACAATATATAACACGATGTATTATATAATTGTATTGATAGTTTGGTGATTATATCACACTTCAGCGAAAGCAGCTTATTAGAAATGATAGGTTAAACCTAAATTCACTTCGAATGTCTCTGCGTGTACCTTTTTATATTCATAATATCGTGTATTTCTTATATAATAAGACCCTGCGAGCATTATGCTCATACGTTTATTAAAGTCGAATTCCCATATTGGATTGAGCACAAGTAAATCTGCATTTCCTTTATCGCCCTGTGCATTTAAATATAGTGGATCTATTGTCTCTAGTTTCTTTTTATCGTATCCTTTCCACGTATAAAGGTGATAAAAACTTGAGTGCATTATGAAGCGGCCGAATTTATGGAATTCCATAAATGTTTTCGTTTTCACAGAAAACCCTGAGCCCATATTGTAATCTCTATCTATTACGTTGTAATAATCGCTTTTAGTACCACCTAATAGTATTCCTGAAAGAAAGATACGTTGTTCCAATCTTGTTAAACCTCCCATGTTTTGGAACGATATTATCATTCCTGGACCAATACTAGCAGCTTCCGAGATTCGATAAGGAGTTTGTTTACTTCCTTTTTTTACGGGATCCGAGTTGTAATAGTTAAAGAACTGGAACAAACCAAGTTGTGCTTTGAAGCTTTTACCACTAAAAACAGGTGTACCCCAAAGTCGTCCTAATATGTGAATAGCATTTATGAGTGGTTGCTCGCCTACTATTCCAAACATTGCTTCCAATGAAAAGAAGTCGTAAGGCTTAGTGGTCGATTCGTTCAAAGGGTCGCCATATTCTAAGAATACATTCATAAAGGCATTATAATCTCCTCTAAACATTGCGCCATTATCAGCCAGATAGCGTATGCCTGAAGATATTGACAGGTCTATTGGCAGTGCTTCATAGTCGTGATATTTATGATATTGTCCTTTTATACGCCACGCTTTCCCTGTTATTAATCTATTGAAGCCTCCAATAGGGTTTACGAGTGTAGCGCCAAACTCTCTAAGAAACCTTTGGAATCCTCTACTACTATCGTCCAATAATAGATGCGAGATGCGGTGTGAAAGTTCTCCGAAACAAATACCTCCCATTGTTGTTGCCATTACATCGTTTATAGCAGGTGGCTCAACCTCGCCCATAAACTCCCACATTAGTGAGCCGCCTAAGGCATAAGGTAGTGATTGCCAGAACGAAAGATTGTTTGAGCGTGCTGCATTATAGTACAAACTTCCATGATAAGGATGTGCAAACTGATTAGTAGTAAACTTATCGTTATCCCATACAAAACCATTCTTAAAATTGTTACTTATACTTTTAAAATTTACTTTTGCAAATTTGTAGTGCAAAGCAAATCTATCTATACAGTGTACAAATGCATTAATTCCTATAACTTCTGTTACAGCAGTCCATGCTTTGCGATGTTCTTTCGGATCGTTATATGCAAATTGAATATTGTAACGATACAAGGTGGAATCGTTTTCGAGCAATTTTCTGTATCGTTCTGTCATCGTCTGCTCCGTAGTTCCTACAGTTCCCCCATACAATTGTGTCTTTTCAGGTCGAAAGTGCATCACCAGTCCTGCTTCTAAAAGCATTCTATTAGTATAGAGTTTGTTATTACCATAGTGGCGGGTTGTACCCCAACCTGTTGAAATAAAAGCACCTAACTTCTTATTAATGTGGTAATCTAAGTTTACACGTCCTTGCAATGCATACAGTCTATGTGGTTTATTAGAGCTTTCTTTCTCGAATGTTTCAATGTGCGAAAAACCTATATCGCTACTCAATATCCATTTAGGCGATAGTTGTATATAGCGTCCTAAACGATAGGATAATGCTCCAGAAAAATCATCGTCTAACGATGGGTAGTGTGTTCCTACAGAAAATATCGAATAGGTTTTCTTATTTCTGAAACGCAGAGCCATATTTAGAAGTGTTGTGTTACTCCAATAAGACAATAAATCTATATTAGTATTGGGATCAATGTTCACAAAACCAATTTTTCGCGCCAAAGTATCGCGACTATAATTAATTATACCCAGCTGTAGGCCTTTAGGTTGTTGCAACGCAATGTTCACTAATCCAAGCTGCATTCCTCGTAGTGTATCTGCATAATTATAGCTTCCTAACTGTAAGCCCCGCATAGTTCTCGAGGTTATATTGGCTAATCCTGCAATTTGAACTCCTCCCTGCACCCCCATAGAAATATTAGTGAAAGCACTCAACTGTAGTCCTCGAAAATGCGATTCTGCTATATTTACAAATCCCGATAGTTGTACTCCATGTATTTTCCGTGCAATATTGATAATACCAGCTAATTGTAAACCTCGCATAGTGCCTCCTGAAATATTCATTCCGAATGCCCCTAACACTCCATCAACACGTCCATTGCTAGCTGTTAGTAGTGTTGCCATACTAACACCTTTTAGTTTTCGTTCTGTTATACTACTTATCCCACCTAATTGAAATCCATTTAGCGTATCGGTGGCAGCTAATATTCCAAAATTAAGACTCTTCCATCGCATTGAGTCAGGTGTAATATGTCCTAAACCTATACCAAAATTCTTAAAATGACGTTGCTGTGGTTGTTCGTTTGTTTGCGCGTTTACAGATAGTATTATTACTGCAAACAAGAATATAATGCTTCCTATTCTTTTATCTATTTTAATGCTGTGAGATTGTATATTGAGTCTCATACGCTTATAAACAATTTACCATAAACTTACGATAGTGATACCTTTAGTTATGAAGTTTTGTGCAAAGATAATGAAAGAAATATAAAAAAACAAAGTATAAATAAAACTTTGATAGAATAATATAAAGGTATAGAAGCATTAGCGCATTGCTCTATTGCTATTCTATAGAATGCGAAGAGCGAAGATTGAGATTGTTAATGGCTAAGTATATATTATATTAATATAACCCTATATGTATTATTCATATACTACAGGCATATTCTTCGCATTCAAAGACGAATATTTTGCAAGTCAAATCAAGAAATATTCATTGGAACAGATATCTTTCAAGCGTCATAGAATTAAACTATAAAGGTTGATTTCTATTATGATATCTAATGTGCAACTAACAGATATCTGAAACGAATGCGACAGATATCTGAGACGAACGGGACAGATATCTAAAACAAAAGTAGCTATATCTCACCAATTTTTATATACACTAGCAATGTTCTATTCGTTTTTTGAGTAAGCAACTGTAGGTGTCTACAATTCAGGCTCCTATTTTTAGCTGAACTAAAATAAAAATGAGCAAAAAAAAGAGGACGAACCATAAAAATGGTGCGCCCCCCAGTGAAATATAAACTTAAAAAGTATTAACCTAATAGGTTTACTCTGCTATTAGTTCTGCTTTTGTATTGCCATCGTACGATGGTGTTAGCTTAATGGTGTATGTACCTGCCTCTACTTTGAGGTTAGCACCATTTTTAGATGTTAGGTGGTTAAGGTCTGTACCACCCCAGCTTATGTTCCATTCGCCATTCGCACGGAACTTCATTTCACCGTTTACAAGTGTTACGTGTTGTACGCTCCAACTGTGCGATGCAGAATTGTAAGTCATATCAATATCATTTGTCCAACCACCAGTAGCATCGCCTATGATACCTATTTTAGTAATAGGTGTGAGATTGTAAGAACGTGTTACCAAGTTTACTTCTACCTTATAGAAGCCATTAGGTTCAGTCATCGTTATATTATCGGCACCTGCATCTGTGCTAAAGTCCTTGCCGTAGTTTGTACCTCCCCAATTTGGTTGTGTAGAAAACTTAAAGCCATTTTGTGTAAGATACATATAGCCAATATATTTGCCATCGAGGTCTGAGCTGTAGAGTATATCCGAATGCTGCCATGAGTTTGCATCACCAGACATATAAAGATATTCTGATGCAAAAGTAGGTTTCTTTGGTATTATTGTTAAATCAACAGCACCAGCTTCTATGAGCGCAACCTGGCTGGCCTTTACGGCATTGACATATACGTACGCCAAGAAATTGCGTGCTTCCACGCGCTTGCCATAGTACTTCTCAATCATTGCCTGTACTTCTGCCGTGCTTGCCTTGCCGTCAATCGTGGTGCTGATGGTGGTAGGCGGTGCACCGTCGAGCATCGCCGGGTGGAGTTCTATGCGGGCGTTCCGCAAGGTGTAGCCTTCAGGAAGAGTAGCCGCAGAGAGTGTGAAAAGAGGCACCTCATCGCCTACAGTAGATAAGTCTTGTGTTGCCACAGCACTTGCCTTCATACCAGGAATAGTGATAGAACTTTCTTGTGAATATGCCTGAGGATTGCTCCAAGGTTCGTACTCGTCGCTGCAAGCCCCGAGAACGAGGCTTACAATTACGAGTGTGATATATAATGATAATTTCTTCATAACTGTATTCTATGATAATAAGTTGTTATTATTTTATTTCGCCAGTTTCTTTTGTGAAGTTCAAGTAGACCTTCTGCCCTACTGCACCTGCTACACGTGGTGTTTGGTCGCCACCATTGCCACGGTAAGCAATCTTCTTATCGTAGACAATGAATTCAGACTTCCACCAGTCGGTATTAGGAATCTTTACACAGATACGTACACCTGGGTCGCTTCCTGAAGGACCACCAGACACTGCATTACCTATAGCAGGAGAAACAAACTCGCCATCGGCTGTTGTAGGTACAGAGAACAAGTTGTCTGGAATAAGGTCCCAACCACCAGCAGCAGTACATACACCTTGCAGATAAACATTAGGTTTGTTGAAGGTTACGTTGTACTTAATATCGCGACCTACTACGGTACATTCTACAATCATCAGGTACCAACCTGGTTTAGATGAACCAATGTTGCCATTGGCATTGATAATATCGGCAGCATTATCGCTTGCAGGGTTAATCGTAATCTTTTCGAAGCCAGCCTCTTTGTCGTTCCATGCTTTATCGCTATTAAACTTAACACCGGCACTGTTGCCTTCACCATCGAGGTAAACAAGATGCCAGAAAATGTTTGGAGAGCCATTTACAGGTATCATTTCCAAAGCATTGTCCCACGACCATTTATTGAAACTACCAACAAGATAGAGTTTCTCTGGTACAGTTACTGGAGGAAGTGAGAAAGCGAAATACACTTTGCTCAATTCAATAGTGTTAGATGTAATTGCAGTACCTTCAATCTCTTTGTTATCAGCCGTAGTTTGAACAGCCTTCACGCGAATATAAACAGGAGCCGTGAGAGGGAACTGATGTTCGCTCATGCCTTTTGCTAAATAAAGCTCGGTAAGTGTACTTGCCAACTCGGCAGCATCTACCTCTATCTTTGCTGTGGTGTAAGAACCAGAAAGAGCTCTTGCATCAGACATATCGGCACTAGTCGCAACCTCTACTGTATATCTTGTTACTGCTGGATAGCCATAGTCAGGCTGTGAGCAAGTAAGTTCTATAGATTTAGAGTGCGTTAAATCGTAAATACCGTTAGCAGCAAGCGCTGGTGTATTTAAGTGGAAAGTAGTTGGAGACTTTACCACAGGATTCTCGTCGTTGTCATCGCTGCAGGCTGTAAAGAAACAAACAGCACAAATGAGCAACAATGCAGACTTTAATATCTTTGTCATAATTCTTATCTTTTGAGTTTTGTTAGAGTTGAGGAGAGTCTCTCCTCAACTCGTATAATTTAATAACCAGGATTCTGTTTCAAGTTATAGTTTACAGTGAGATCGCTGTTTGGAATAGCGAAGACGTTACGTGTTGCAGCGAAATTACGTCCGTTACGTTCGCCACCTTTCCAAGCCCAGTTATAGTTTGCATTACCACCAAACTTGTTGAAACGAATCAAGTCTACACGGCGACGACCTTCAAAGTAGAACTCTTTACACCATTCGTTGAGAATGTCGTTGAGTGTATAAGAACCAGTTGTTCGAGGTGCTGCATGAGCACGTGTGTGAAGTTGGTTGATAAGGTCTGTACCTTCAGTAGTAGTCTGACCACCATTCAATCGGGCAGTAGCTTCAGCGTATGTTAGATAAGCTTCAGCAACACGGAATAAGAAGAAATCGGTGTCTGCATAACGAAGGTCTTTTGCACTTGCGCCAGTAGAGTAGAAGTTGTTGAACTTAACAACTGCAAAGCCTTTTGTAAATACTGATATATCAGCTGATGTGCTTTGTGTAATGGTTCTTCCTACACCATCGAACAGTGCGCGATCGTCTCCAGCTTCGCTTGGCATATTTGCTCCACTTACAGCTGGTGCATTGCTATTGGGGAAGAACTTATCGATAAGGTCTTTGCGAGCACGAACACCAGCCCAGTTGGCATTGTCGTATAGATTGCCACCAGCAGTACCATTACTATTTACAGATGCAGTTTTATCGTAGCAAGCATCAATCAAGAACACAGTTCCACCGTATGCAGCAGTATGCTTTCCATCTTGTAAAATAGGGAAAACAGCTTCAACAGATGCACCGTTTTCGCCATTATCGCCCATAAATAATTGTTGGTAAGCAGTCCAGCCGTTTACTGTAGCACCAGTGTAGAGATGATAAGGAGAATTAATTACCTGTTTAGCATAGTCTGCAGCCTTCTGCCATTGAGGTGTACCAGTATAAACCTCTGCGTTTAAGTATAGACGAGAGAGCAACATCCATACAGCAGCCTTATCTACACGACCGTAATCAGGATCAGAAGAAGTCTTAGCACGTGGAGTCATCAAGTCTGGTTCAATGGCTAAGAGTTCCTTTTCAATATAGTCGTACATTTGCTTACGTGAATGCTGTGGAGAAGGTTTAGCTGATACCTCTTCTGTGAAAGGAATATTTCCAAATGCGTCCATCAACAAATAGTAGTCGAGTGCACGAATAAAACGCACCTCTGCAGTCTTCTGTTTGTCTACATCGCCAAAGTTATTGAGATATTGGTTGCAAACAGTAACACCAAAATAAAGGCGATAGTAGAAACCTTTCAGCATAGGGTGAGAGCTACCATAGTTATTGAAGTTAAACTCAGGAATACCCTCATCTTGTGTCCAGTTACAGATAGCTTCATCGGTAGTAAGGTCGTTAGAGTTGAACAGCTGTCTAATGAAACCTGTTGTACCTCCATCAAGACCATCAATATCGCAATCACCATCTGGACCATTGTTACCAGACAATCCGAAGTTTGCATAGCACTTGTTGAACAAATGGTTTGGATCAATCTTTGTTTGTAGATTTGGGTCGATTGGTGTAACGTCCAAATCCTTAACACAAGAGGTTAAGCTCAACGTAAATAGCAGTGCTGCTACTGGAGCTAATTTCTTTATATATCGTTTCATAGTTATTGAAATACTATTATATGATTAGAAGTTTAAATTAAGACCAACAATGAATGACATAGGACGTGGATAGAGATTATTATCAATACCACCAAATACTTCTGGGTCTATACCTTTATATTTAGTAAGTGTGAGTATGTTAGAAGCTGTTCCATAAACACGTCCACTCAAACCATGCCAACCACCAGTCTTAAAGAGATCAGCAAAGCTATAACCTAATGTAACGTTGTCGAGTTTTAAGAACGAAGCATTCTGTACCCAACGGTCTGAAAGAATAGCTGTGGTCTGACCTGTCTGCCAATTATCTTTAACTGAAGCTATAGGACGGTTTGACAAGAATTCTGATGATGCCCATATAGCTGCAGGAGAAATATTTGCTTGTCCAGCCATCAAATCGTTGAACACATAGTTGCCTATATTTGCACGGAGAGAGAAACCTAAATCCCAATTCTTATACTCTAGACGAGAAGAAAGACCCATTATAACAGGAGCCATTGGACTCTTATAGAAATACTTATCGGCCTCTGTAATTTTTCCATCACCGTTTCTGTCTACAACAGCACCTTCAATTGCTTTACCATTCTTATCGTAAATTTGTTGATAAACGTAGAAAGAAGAAGCTGGGTGTCCTACAGCGTGTGCTTGTGCATTAACGCCAGTACCTGCAGAAATTCCTCCTGTCGCAACAAAGAAATTAGGATCTTTACCACCTGTAAGGTCGGTAATTTCGTTCTTATTGTATGTGAAGTTATAGTCGATAGTCCAATACCAGTTTTTGGTTTCGATTGCTCTCCAACGCAAAGCTACTTCAATACCAGTATTCTCTAATGAACCGATATTAGATGGAACTTGGTTACGGAAATTAGAACCAGCAGGAACAATTACTGTGTTCAAGAGGTCTGTAGTCTTACGATAATACCAATCAACACTACCACTGAGGCGTTGGTTGAGGATACCCCAATCAAGACCAACGTTGTAAGTTGTAGTTGTTTCCCAAGTCAAGTCCTTGTTTACAGCTTGTGGGCGAACAATTATACCTTCACCTGTTACAGGATAATATCCATTCGTGCTATTTCCAGTCTGATAAATATCGAAGTAGTTATAGTCGCCAATACCTTCCTGCTGACCTGTCATACCCCAACCTAAGCGAAGTTTCAAATCACTTAACCACTTAATATCACGGAACTTATTTTCGTCTTTCATTTTCCAAGCGAATGCAAATGAAGGGAAGTAAGCCCAATGCTTTTTGAAGCGTGAAGAACCATCAGCACGGAATGTAGCTGTAAGATAGTAACGGTCCATTAAACTCCAATTAGAACGCCCGAAGAATGACACAAGATAGTTTTCTGTAGGATATACATAGTCTTCCAAAACGCCGTCTTTGTTGTAGTCTTTACCACTATCGTAGTAGATTTGTCCAGCCTTTGAGTTAGTAGAAGGATAATATTGTATAGCACGACTCTTATCTTTTCTCCAGAAGTGTTGCCACTCATAACCAGCCATAATATCGAAGTGGTTCTTTGCAGCATCTTTAAAGTCGTGGTAATACTGTGCGTATGTATTGAAAGTGAGGTTGCGTTTCAACTGTTTGCTCCAACCATTGTAACCGTAATAAGGTTTTAATGGAGAAGAAGAAGCAATATCAGTGTCTTGCTGTCCTTGTGCAATGTCTGCGCCAGCAGTAACATGCAAACGTAAATCTTCAAAGCCGTGAACTTTATAGTCGAATTCTGCATTTGCAATAACGTCGCGACTACGAGAATGATCATTCTTTAAATTTAATATAGCTACAGGATTCTTTGTTGCCAAAGTATTGAAAGTAGTTGGCCATGTAGGGTCATCGCTTGCTGCAAGACCAACTCCACGCCATTCAAAATAGTTACCAAAGTTAGCTGCATCAGCTGAAGTATAATCGTAAATGCTTTGAGAAGGGTCGAAAGCTACAGCTGCACCGATAGCAGCGCCATCAGCAAAGCGATTCTTTGCAAACATACCTTTCACATTTAAGTTCATAGTCAAGTGATTATTCAAGAGCGATGGACTTAAGTTTACAGCAGCTGTATAACGTTCAAAATTAGAGGTCTTCAATATACCTTGATTATTTGTGTAGCCGGCAGAAATGCGGAAAGGCATATAATTATCCTTGTCGCCAACAGAACCTGTAACGGTAATATTATGGTCTTGTGCCCATGCTGTACGATAGATTTCGTTTTGCCAGTTAGTATTTGCAGTGCCAAGTGCAGCTACTTGCTTGCTTCCCGCACCAAACATATCAGTAATAAACTTACGATATTCATCTCCATTCATTACATCGATAGTTTTTCTCTTAATACTAGCAGTTACACTACCAGAGTATGAAACAGAAAGAGGTTGGTTTACACGTCCTTTCTTTGTGGTAATAATAATAACACCGTTAGAACCACGAGAACCATAGATTGCTGTTGCAGAAGCGTCTTTCAACACGTTGAAGCTTTCAATATCTTGTGGATTTACTAAAGAAAGAGGGTTAGACATACCTTTTATACCCGTATTATCCATAGCGACACCATCGATAACGATAAGCGGATCGTTAGATGCGCTTAACGATGAACCACCACGAATACGAATCTTTGCGCCACCACCAGGAGTACCGCCTTCACCTGTAACATTCACACCAGCCATCTTACCTTGCATCATATCCTGTGCATTTACTACGAGACCTTTATTCTTTGCGTCGGGTTTCATTGCGAGAACCGAACCTGTAAGGTCGCTCTTCTTCACTGCACCGTAACCGATGACAACAACTTCTTGCATTTGTTGTGCATCTTCTGGCTGCATAACAACAACCATACCATTCTTTGCAGCAACTTGCTGCTTAATATATCCAATGTAAGAAATGGTTAGTTGAGTGCCTGGTGCTACATTCAGTTCGAAGTTTCCGTCGATATCCGTCTGCACACCTTCATGGGTTCCAGTAACTAGAACTGATGCGCTAATGATTGGTTCGCCAGAAGAATCTTTCACCATACCTTTGATAGTTGATTGCGCAAAGGCATTGATAGACAGGAATAGACCGAGCATAAGTGCCAGCATCCTGACAGGAGTTTTGCATTTTACCTGCTTCATCATTTTGTTATTAAAGTATTAATATTGAGTAAATTTTATCCTTAATATAACCGCTGTAACATCTTTTGTAATAGGACAATACGGTTTCTTTTCTTACCTTTATATAGAACTTAGTTTTGCAAAGATAAGCTGTTAATTTTGTATTAGCACTTTTTGGTCGTTAAAAACATAAATTAAAAAGTGCAAACGTTTGCATCGTTAATATAGAAATAAATTCTTGACTTGTATCAAAGTATAATGTAAAAATATGTATTTTTGCCATAGAAATGAGAAAAAGAGAAAATAAGCCTCACGAATTGGCAATGAAAAAGAGTAATGTAACAATGAAAGATATAGCACGCGAATTGGGTGTTTCCGTTGCTACTGTATCGCGTGCACTAAAGGATAGCCCACGCATTTCGGCAGAAAAGCGGGAAGAGATAAAGCGTTATGCGCGTGAACAAAACTTTACTCCTAATCTTATTGCAGAAGCTTTGCGCAAAAGCAAAGTGCAACCGTTGAAGGTTATTGGCGTTATAGTGCCTCAATTTACACACTTTTATTTTTCGTCTATATTAGCTGGAATTGAAGAAGAAGCCTCTATGCGTGGCTATCAGCTTATGGTTGCGCAAAGCAACGAGAGCTACGAACGAGAAGTAAAGATATGTAAATCGTTTTACGAAAATAAGGTTTGTGGCGTAATTGTATCACAAGCTAAGAATACAACCAAGTTCGATCACTTCCAGTTTCTTGTAGATCAGCATATACCATTGGTATTCTACGACCGTGTAAGCATTGGTGTTAATGCTAGCCGTGTGGTTATTGACGATTATATGGGAGCATTCTCTGCCGTAAATCACCTTATTAATACTGGTTGCAGACGCATTGCCTATTACGGTTTGTCTATGAATTTGGAAATAGGAAAGAACCGCTATAACGGCTATCGCGATGCTTTGCTGAAACATGGTATACAACCAGATGAGCAATTAATAAGAATGTGCGATAATCGTAGCGATGCGGAATCGATTACTCCCGATCTCTTGAACTTTCAAAACCCGCCTGATGCTTTTTTTGCTGTAAACGATGAAACTGCGCTTGGCATACTTTATTCGTGCAAACGCTTGGGATATCGTATTCCTGAAGATATTTCCATCTGTGGATTTACAAATGGTATACGTGCTGTATCGTGCGACCCTATGCTCACTACTGTAGAACAACGGGGCTTACGTGTAGGAGAAGAGGCTGCAAGCATATTGATAGATAAGGCGGAAGGCTCGTTACCGCTTGACACTGTAGAAAAGCGTATTGTGCGGACCAGACTTATTATTAGAGGAACTACACGATAAATGGAATTTACAATTTAAA
>NZ_GL982513.1:673107-711147 GCF_000220255.1 Prevotella pallens ATCC 700821 | reverse complement strand
TAATTTAAATATATAAATCAACTATCAACAAATAGCAACTAACACACTTTAAACTATGAATAATGAATTAAAGACTCGTCCAAACAAAAGTTTCTGGCAACTATGGAATCTTAGTTTTGGTTTTTTTGGTGTTCAAATAGCCTACTCTTTACAGAGTGCTAACATTTCGCGTATATTTGCTACATTAGGTGCCGACCCACATAGCTTAAGCTATTTCTGGATTTTGCCTCCACTGATGGGTATTCTTGTGCAACCGATTGTAGGGACTTTATCTGACAAAACTTGGACTCGCTTTGGTCGTCGCATACCTTATTTATTTATAGGTGCCTTTATTGCAGTTCTTGTTATGTGCCTGCTGCCTAATGCTGGTTCGTTTGGTATGGCTGTATCAACGGCTATGATATTCGGTTTAATATCGCTTATGTTTTTAGATACAAGCATTAATATGGCGATGCAACCATTTAAAATGCTTGTGGGCGACGAGGTTAATGAAAAACAAAAGGGATTGGCTTACTCCATACAAAGTTTTCTTTGCAACGCTGGTTCGCTGGTTGGTTATGTTTTTCCATATTTGTTTAGTGCCATTGGTATATCTATTAAAGCACCTAAGGGTGTTGTGCCAGACTCTGTAATTTATTCGTTCTATGTTGGTGCAGCTATTCTTATACTATGTGTGCTCTATACCACTTTAAAGGTTAAGGAGATGCCACCAAAAGAATACGCAGAATATCACAACTTAAAAACAGAAGAGAATGAAACGAAAAGCAATTGGATTCATCTGCTGAAAAATGCGCCTTCTACATTCTGGACGGTTGGATTAGTGCAATTTTTCTCTTGGTTTGCATTCTTATTTATGTGGACTTATACAACAGGAACGGTTGCTGCTAACTGTTTCGGAGTAGACATGAGTGCAAGCAATGCTTCGGCAACATTAAAATATCAGCAAGCTGGCGATTGGGTAGGAATATTGTTTGCCATACAAGCAATAGGCTCCGTACTTTGGGCAGTGGTGTTGCCTATGTTTAAAAATCGCAAGTTTGCATACGGTTTCTCTCTCTTCTTAGGTGGTGTGGGATTTGTTATGACTTCGTTTGTCCACGACCAATATATTATGTTTATTCCATTCGTTCTTATTGGTTGTGCCTGGGCTGCCATACTTTCAATGCCGTTCACCTTTGTAACCAATGCACTGGAAGGCTATGGACACATGGGTGCTTATCTTGGCTTATTTAATGGAACCATCTGTATACCACAAATTATTGCTGCTGCTTTGGGTGGAGTTATATTACAACTTGTAGGCTCTAACCAAAGCGATATGATGATTGTTGCTGGCGGTGCGCTCGTTGCTGGTGCGCTATCTGTATCTATTATTAAAGACAAACAAAGGGCTTAGTTTGTGTAAATAAAAATTTGTAGAACGTATAGACCACATAGAGTTCTTACATACTATAGACACTTTATAGTATATATGAATTCTATGTGGTTTTTATGTTTCTTAAGAAAATATACTATTCATAGAGCATCAGTAGAATATAGGTGGGAAGATTATTTGTTCTGCCCATTGTTTAATAGAAGCCAGAAAAAAACATTGCTTATGTATATAAAAAATCTGTGATTATAGTTGCTTTTGTTTTAGATATCTGTAACGATCGTTTTAGATATCTGTAACGATCGTTTCAGATATCTGTAACGTTCGTCTCAGATATCTGTCAGTTGCGCTTTAGACATCTGTAATTTACATATCATATATCACATCAAGTTTCAGCATTTATAGTTCTCTACTATAACACATTAACAACAATATTTTTACTATTATGTACGCATACCTAATTCACCGTACCAAATAGCCTGGCTTACATACAAATACTACCACAAGAGACGTTTTTGTCTGTCGTTGCAACAGTTCCTAATTATCATTCCACCAATATATATCTATTCAAGAAGCAACAAGCAAACAAGGCTTTTGCAAACGTTTGCAACAATATTAATACTTATTCTATGTCAAGTTGAAACACAACTCAAAATAAGTCAGTACATTTGCAAACATACAAACAGTTAGAACTAAAACAAATCAAAATCATCATTATGAAACGAATATCTACTCTGTTTTCACTTCTCTGCATAGCAGCAACAATGTTTGCACAAGGCTGGAAAGCCAACTATGGAGGCGTAATGCTGCAAGGCTTCTATTGGGATTCGTATCAAGATTCGAAATGGACAAACCTTGAAACACAAGCAAAAGACCTTGCCGCATACTTCAATCTTGTATGGCTACCACAAAGTGCACAAGCACGTAACACGCCATCTATGGGATATGACGACTACTATTGGTTTAGCAACTATAATAGTTCCTTTGGCAACGAGGCAGAACTATTAAGCCTTATTGGTACATTTAAAGCCAACGGCATAAATACTATAGCCGATGTGGTGATAAACCATAGAGCAACCACTGCAGGTTGGTTCGACTTTCCAACTGAAACCTACAACAACGTTACGTACACAATGACATCGGAAGATGTTGCCAAAAACGACGATGGTGGAAAAGCATTAACAGAAGCACAGAAAGAGGGAGTGCAACTTAGTTCCAACTTAGACTCAGGCGAAGATTGGGACGGCATGCGCGATCTTGACCATAATAGCATAAACGTACAAAACACTGTGAAAGCCTATCTGCAAATGCTGAAAGACAAATTTGGCTATGCCGGTTTCCGATACGATATGGTAAAAGGCTATGCTGGTAAGTTCACAGCACTATACAATAAGGCTTCGCAGCCAGAGTTTTCGGTGGGCGAATATTGGGACGGAGATATAAACAAAGTGAAAGCATGGATAGAAAGCACCAAAATAGATGGCGTTCCAACCAGTGCTGCTTTCGACTTTCCATTGCGTTATACAGTTCGCGATGCCGTAAACAATGGCAATTGGGCTGCACTCGACGGTGTGGGTCTGGCAAAAGAAGCCAACTACGCACGCTATGCTATAACTTTTGTAGAAAACCATGACACCGAAGACCGTGGTGGCAATAATCATCAAGACCCTATCAAGAAAGATACATTAGCAGCAAATGCCTACATTCTTGCAATGCCTGGTACGCCATGCATATTCCTAAAGCACTATAAAACATATAAAAACGATATTAAGAATATGATTAGCGTACGCAAGCTCATAGGCATTAACAACGAAAGCAAGGCAGTGAAATACAGCAACGGAACCGACTTTTATGCATTTACCACCACAGGTACAAACGGTGCAATGCTAACCGTAGTTGGTCCTGCCAAGAGTTTCACAAACACAAATAGGTGGGAGAAGCTAACAGGAGGATACCATTGGGCATACTACGTAGAAAAGAATAAAGCAAACATTGTATGGGCTAATTTAGCAAGCGGTACTTACGATGGCGAACAAAACGTAACACTAACCAAAATAAGCAACAATGCTAATGCACAAATTGTGTACACCACCGATGGCACCGAACCAACAGCAAATAGCAAAAAAGCAACCAATGGGCAGCAACTAACAATTCCGGTAGGTATAACCGTTCTGAAAGTAGGCTTACTTGTAGATGGAACGGTGAAGAATATAATTACGCGCAACTATAACATCATAGACTTTAAACCTTATAATATAAAGGTATATGTGAATGCCGACAATGCAGGCACAGCGTGGGCAAGTGCACAAACCACAAATGTCCACCCATCTATAAACTTTTGGATATGGGGTGGCACACACACAACAGTGAAAGGAACGTGGCCAGGCGATGCCGTAACAACTATAGAAACAGTAGACGGTAAAAAGTGGCTAACAAAAGAGTTTCTTATAACAACCTCTAACGATGCCGTAAACTTTGTGTTCAGTGTTGGTACTGGTACGCCACAAACAGTAGATATAGAAAACATAAAGACAACCACCTTTATTAATATATCGAGCGAAAAGACAGACACAAAGCACAAAGTAAATGTAGTTACAACAAACATAGAAAACATAGTAAGTAAGCATACAGCCAATCCAAATACTTACTATTACACAATTTCTGGTCAGCGCATAACGAAGCCAACTCAGTCAGGCATCTATATTCACAATGGCAAGAAAGTTCTAATAAAATAGAATACTAATAGTATGAAAACCTTGTGGCGGCTCTACCAAAAATATGTAGAGTCGCCCTTCTGTTTATATCTGGTTGGAATATAACAATTAGATGTAATGACATTCGACAGACTGATACCTCACAGGCTTTAGTAATAGACCTTTGGTAGGCTGCTTATTCTAGCCATCAAATATCTATTATGCTCCAATATAGTATAACATACAGTTATAGACTAAAGGACATGATTTTTTCTATTTAGCGAAATGCCTGTATATTGGTATACCTATTATTGGCGTAAAGCATACACATAGTGCTAAATAGAACAACTTTACAATCCATGGTTCACCATGTGTAAAGAACGGCATCAGCACAAGCGATATTAAAAAGAAAAGTATTACACAAAATATATCCATTGTCAAAACATTTATTTCAAGCAAATATAAACCCTTATCTTTGCAGTACTAATTTTTAAAGCATTCACAATAAGGATAATTCCGTTGTGAGAACATCAGGTTACCTCGTCCTATAAAACGGGGCTTTTTTATGCTCGTGTCTTAGCTATTGCCTATTATATGTATGTTTTAGATTAGGGATATTTAGCTTGAAATATTTTATAATGTTTTCTTACCAGCCTTCTTTATAGCTTTTATAGTTGTGTGTAGCTCACTACTATTGCGTTATAAAGAGTTGCAATATGCGCAACAATACCATAAGACATACTAAGTTCTTAATAAATTATCGAAGATTAAACAAGTATGCACAGCCCTTTCGTAGAAAGAAAATGTATTAGTTTACAGGGGGAATAAAAACAGATATCTAAAACGAGTGCGACAGATATCTAAAACACGCACGACAGATATCTGAAACGAACGTGAGAGATATCTGAAACGAACACGACAGATATCTGAAACTTTATGCTCGTATTTAGAAGAAAACAACAACACATTACACGCAACAAAAAAGATGTAATATTGGCAAAGAAAGTTGCTTAATGAATGTTTAATCTTGATAGAATTAAGCTAAGTTGTTCATTAGAGCATAATACAATTTATATATTGCTTATATTATTATTTTCTTCAGTTCTCACCCTCTTGGCAGTCTTCTTAATTGCTTTTCTAACTTACTTTAGCCTGCTATGCCTTCGTTATAAAGTTTATCAATTTGTTCTATAATAAAAACAAAAATTTGCTGAGTAGCTAACGGACTAATTGTAATTATCTATGGTTTATAATGGGTGTTGAACACACTTCGTCGTAAACTAAAATGGGCTGGACTCCTATGTACGGAATCCAGCCCAAATAATATTTGTATAGCAGTGTTGTGCTTTACTTCACAAGAATACTTTTCGTTGTTTTCTTGTTGCCAGCAATAACCTTAACTATATATAAACCTTTGACGGTGCTTGGCATACGAACTGCATTGTTTGCTGTTCCTTCTGCCTTACCTACCAACATACCCGATGTTGAGTATACTTCTACACTGTAGTTATCGGCTGCACCATTCACTACAATTTCGCCATTCTGAACACTAACAGTTGCATTGCTGTTGTCTTCGGCAAGTGTACTAATGCCAGAAGTGTAAGTTACAGGAATGTTTACATACTGTGTTTTTCCTGCTTGTGTCATACTTACAACAACAGAGAAGCTTTCGTTAGTTTCGCCCTTAATGGTAAGCTTACCTGTAGCTTCGTCTATAGTAACTTGCGCCTTAGTGGTGCTTGGTACGAGTTCTACAACAGCATACTTAATGGTGGCATTGCTACCATCAGGTGTAAAGTTAGCAGAAACGTCTACGGGTTGGTTCTGTGCTGCAATAGCAGTACCCATCTTTTCGTTGCGTATACCATTAAAGTTGTCGAAAGCAAAGTAAGTAGGTGTGGTTAGTCCATAATTGTTTTTCTTTGTTCCTTCCATCTGGAACGATACCGATTTCACTTCGCCCAACGAGCTAAGATCTACCCACTGCCATGTATCCACAATGTAGCGGTCGGCTTCTTTCTCTGCACGATAGTCGGCAAGATAGTATTCTACCTGTTTCTCTGTACCATCGGCTCTCTTACCTATCACAATAAGTTTAAAGTAATCGCCCTTCTGGAAGGCACCAGACATAGAATCTCCATTCTTTATAGAACTATACGCATAAGGTGTATTTGTAATATAGAAACCGCGAATACTATCGCCATTTTCTTTATTCAGAACATCAATAGTACCTGGCTGCGGATATACAACACCATAGTTTTCAGAGTTATCGTAACCTTTACCAACTACATTGCGCCATTGGTCTTGTAAACCAACAAATGTTGTTGCAGTTTGGTTAGAATACATACAATCCATGTAGGTATTGTAGTCTGGGTATACCGTGTTATGGAATTTATACGAACCACTTAAGAAATAGCCACAACCCTTGCTGCCGTTCCAATAGCTTTCGCTGTCTAAGTAAAGGTTCTCGAGCGTTGCTGTTACAGCCTTGCCCTTTACAATTACATCACAAACAGCCTTTGCAGTCTTACCATTCTTGTCTACCACCTCTACAGTGTATTGGTCGCACTGAGTAGGAACAACGTTGGTTTCTACCTTCTGACGTTTACCATTATACCATGTTATGGTGTAAGGTTCGGTTCCACTGGTAACTGTAGCTTTCAAGTTTGCAGGTTGTCCTGCTTCTACAGTTATATTCTCTGTAGTAACTACAGGTTCTGGTATAGGTGTTGGTTTTGTAACTGTGAA
Organism: Prevotella pallens ATCC 700821; assembly: GCF_000220255.1. Lineage (GTDB taxonomy): Bacteria > Bacteroidota > Bacteroidia > Bacteroidales > Bacteroidaceae > Prevotella > Prevotella pallens. Next base: position 704,337 of record NZ_GL982513.1, on the reverse strand, counting down.
TGGTTGTGTAGCTTCAACCTTACTATCGCCACCACGCGTACCTTCGTAAACAATGTATACCACATAAGTCTCGTCCTTTGTTAAGTTAGTAAGCGCATGCACAGTTTCGGTGTCTTTGCTTACAGAGATAGCAGTACCATTGCTCTTAACATCGTCTACAGAAGGAGCCTCTTCGGTTTGTTTCTTTACAAGAATATAAGCCTTACCATTTTCGTCTGCCTTTATTTTCACATCGGCAGAGTTGTCGGTAATGTTCACAACTTCAGGATAACCAGCTACCGATTTAGGTATTAGAACTTCAGAAGAGAACTCGTAGGCACCCATTGTTGGGTGGTCAGCGTTGCGTTGCTTGTTGTTGATATCAGTCTTAGCATAGTCAAGCAACACTGTGTTTACCAAATGTCCTACTTCTTTTGGTTCTAACACTTCAGTATTTAAGAATTCAACCTTATCGTTGTAGCTGTTTGCTTCTTTAGAAGCAGTCTTCCAATTGTTAAAGTTTGCATATTTAGTTGTACCGTATGTGGCAAATACTTCACCAGTTGTATAGGCATCGTTTCTTAAGAACTTAATAGCATCAATAGCATCTTTTCCATTGATAGAATAGACATAACCACCAGCCTCGTTCTGAAGAATATTCTGAGTAACCACAACATTAGTTGCATTGGTTGGTAGTTGCAACAATGTAGCTTCTTTAGCTGTACCACGGAATAAAATGGTATTGTGTGCGAAATTAATGTTCGATGATGGTTCTCTACTATCGAGCATAATACCATACGACCTGTTGTTGCTTGTCTCGTTTATGATAGAGTTATTAACAACAGTTGCAGGCGTTGTCGCATCAGCCACAATAGAACGAATATCAATAGCACCAGAATACTTTTTAGTCTTTAAGTATATATTGTTCTGTTCTATCTTAACTTGTCCATTAGAAGTTATATCGATAGCTTTAAATTCGGCTTTATCGCTTTCTGTATTGATAATAGTGTTACCAATAATCTCGGCGTTATCTTCTTTACTAACATAGATAGCGAAGCTACCATTATTCTTAAATGTGTTGTTAAGAACCTTTCCACCTACTTCCTTTGGTAACGCTACATAGCTAGTACCACCTAAGTTAATACCTTGCTGTCCACCTTCCAGAATAGAGCCCTTCAATGTGAAGTAGTCGTTGTTCTTATTAGCTTCGTTAAGTGCATACATATTAACAAGCACTATCTTGCTTTGATAGTCAGTAGTCATTTTAGCATGAATGTAGCAATCTTCCACAGTTACATGTCGGCTCTGGTTACGAACGTGAACAACTGATGGGTATTTTACATTTCCATCTATTGTAACATCAACACCACGCAGAGTAGTATAGGTTGCACCATCAAAAGTAAATACACCTATCTCTTTTGCCATCTTATCATCAGAGTAACCATTCGCATCATACTTGTCGTTGTGAATCTTAACATCAGAGTACTTACCAGTAGACGAAGTAATGGTTAATGTATTATTTGCCGACATACCAGCAATTGCAGGTACAAGTACATTTTCTTTGTAATCGCCTGGCTGAATACTGATAGTTACAGGACCGTCAATACCATCGTGCAATGCATCAATAGCAGCCTGTATGGTCTTATATTCCTTATCTATACCAACTTCCAATGTTCCGTTCTTACCAGCCTTAATCGTAGTAGTGGCAGTAACTGCAGATACTGGAGTTTCTGTTTTAACATTGGTTACAATTGAAGTAAGTTCTGCCGAAGCTTTATCGCCTGTGTTTGCAGTAGTAGCAAGATCGTAAGCAATCCAGAAATGGTATATACCACGATCTCCGATTGTGTAATTTCCAGTAACTTCGTAAGGACTTGTTGTAGTTTGTCCGAAGAGATTAACTGGTGAGAAAGCATCTACTTGTCCGGTTGCATACACCTTTACATTCTTAACAATAGTACCATCTGTTGCTGTTACATTAAACTTCTTAATATCTACAGTACCATAGTCGCCTGTTGCTTCTACGTCTACACGCATCATAGCGAAATCGGTAGTACCTTTCAGGCTTTTTTCTGTTGCAACGCTTTCTGTCTTAACAGAAGCTACGGCAAGTTCAGAGAGTTTAACGCTGCTAACTTCTATTGCAAAGCCATCGCTTGCATAAGTTGTGGTATAACGAATAGTGAGTTTACCGTCTGTAGATTTTGTAGTAACTTGTTGTAACTTATCATAACGACTAAACTCAAGGTCTGCTTTATCTTTCTTCTCACCACCATAATATATATACATTTTATTACGACCGGCTACGTCCCATTGTTTAGCTACGAGCTTAATACCATAGCCTGGACTTGCAGGAGCAAATGTTATTGTTCCATCAAAATCTTTTGTTTCTTTTCCATTAGCGCCGCCATCATCGTAGAACATTAACGAACTACCATTTGCGATAACCTTTGTAGCATTCTCACCATTGTGGAACACAACAATGTTCTTTATAACACGTTCGCCTGTAGGATCTCCATCAGTAATATTTTGCTTTGCTGCACCGAAGTCGAGTGTAGTAAGTGCTGCATCGAGTTTTGTATCAGCTTCAGCATCTTCTTTTGTATCGTAGCGTACACGCAACCAATTGTTTCCTTCTACAAGTGCAAGTGGTTCAGTAAACTGAATGTCGAGTGTATTATTTGTACCTAAATCGGTAACGGTTGCAACTACCTTCGCGGAGTTTGTTGCAGCTTCATTATCGCCTGTGCTCAACACTGTTACCTTGTTTATTGCAGTCTTTGAATCTTTAAGGTTTAGTGTTATACCGTGTAGTTTTAGTTCGCCTTGATCTCCTTCTGCTTTAACATTAAAGCTGATAATATCTAAATCTTTAGCACCAGCTGCAGCAACATCGGTTGAAAGTTGATTTACAACAGCCTCTTTGAACGCTAGTGGTTTACTTTCGTATTCGGTTACTTCTGCTTCGAAGCCATCGCCTGTGTAAGAAGATGTATAGGTTTTAGGATTAAAAACTACTGTCAAAGCACCATCGGTAGCCGTTGAACGTAGAATCTTCTTAGGACCTACTGATGCCGCCTCATGACTATCGAGTTTCCAAAGTAGTGTTCCAGTCTTATCGTGTCCGCTATAAACTGCAAATTCGGCACGAACACCCAAAGTTGTACTACTTGAATACATAATATCGAAACGAGAGAAGTCTATCTGTATTTTCTTACCCGTATGAATTGGTAAGAATGTCATAGTACGTTCGTCTGTTGAACCTTCGTAGCGTTTGCTATAAGCGCTCGAATTTTTAGTTTTAAAAGTAAGTTTGTTGTTTACTGTTCGTGTATTGTTGCCTGCTACAAACTCTACAATGTTCTTTACAGTTCTATCTCCATTTGGATCGCCATTAGCAACTGCGTGTGTGCCATCGCTAAGAGTGGCACTCACAAGGGCTGCATCTATCTTTTGTCCTTCTTCTGCTGTTGCATTTATATCGTAAGTTAGCCAGAACCAGTTGTCGCCTTCAAAGAGTGTAGTTGCTTGTGTGGTAATTTCGAATTCATCGTTATTCACATCTACATCGCCTATCTTCGTTGTTGAAGTAAACTTGTCTGATGCTTTTGTTGAATAGAGTGTGGCGTGGGATATTTGTGCCTGCGTACCATTGGTTTTAAACTTAAAGCTAGTGGTTGTAAGCGGATTTAGAGTTTCTATAGCTTTAATGTTAAAACTAAGTATCTGCTGTCCCTTATCGCCTGCACACACAGTACCGTCAGTGAACTGCTTTACATCGAAGCCATTCACCTTCATTTGTTGTGGTGTGAACTGTGAAACGATGGCTTCCCAACCATCTCTCTTCATTGTATAATCGTTCTCGAAGACGATAGTGAGTGCACCATCATAGGCTGTAGACCTTACAATGCCTGTTTCTTTCTGCGTGAAAGTTTTTAGCAAGTTTGCTGGTTTAGCTTCTTTTCCGCTATATACCTTTACAAACTGACTATTCACTTCGGCTAATGTAGACTTAAAAATGTCCATCTTAGTGAAGTTCACCATTACTTTCTTCGCATTATCAGCTGGTACAAACGTAATTTCGCTAACACGTTTCACTGTACCAGTCCGAGGAGTAGTTTGCCCTGTAGGTCCTCCCTCGTCATAGAACTTAATACTATTGTCGCCAACAGTAATTGTTTGTTTAGTGTCCGATATATTAATCTCTGTAGGCGTGCTCTGTGCCATTGTGGGCGTAGATACTGCCGACAGTGCCATAAATACCGACACTAATAGTAATTTTGTGTTCATAAATACTATATAATTAATTAAAAATCTCTTTTACCTGTTTAGCTATAATCATTTACATTCTGCACACTATAGCATACATAGCATACAGATATGCTTTTCAGCTTTTTTACAAACACTCTATAGCGTATGCTCTGAGCCGAAATAATTGGTGTGTTATAATAATATATTGTTTTCTACTTCTCAACCTAACCCACAGAAGCTTTATAGAAGTATCGCAATGGCAGGTCTTCTGACTTATCGTCTGATCACAAACACCTTCCCAGATAGTATCTACCCAGTGGTATCTGTTTGTGTCTACAACGACGACTTACAGCAGCTGGACTGTTCAGGTTTCTCACCTGATTCTCTATTAATCGCTAATGCGAACCTAATTGCGGGTGCAAAGATAGTAATAAAATATTAAATAAAATAAAAAAAACAAGATATTATTGATAAAAGTTTGACACGCTATATCTTGGCTCAATATAGAAGATGTAGAATATCTTTAAAAAAGTGAGCGAATGTAATAATATCCGTTATTATATGCCACAATATATAACAAACTATTTGGCAACATATTATTGTGCACACGCCTATAATAGCACTAAAATTGAAACATTGCAGAATGAAAGTTTACCTCATCTTCATCTAAAAAAACAACTTTCAGCCATTATAACATAACCTCATAAAGGTTCTAATTTGCTATGACGTCTAAAACGCAACTGACAGATATCTAAGACGAACGTGACAGATATCTGAGACGAACGTGACAGATATCTAAAACAAAAGCTACTAACATTTGGCTGTTTTTTCTAAATATCAGAGAAAGTTATTCCATTTGCAAATACCTGCAAACACAGTTTACAAATGTTCTATTCATTTCCTATTGAACCTATTTTCGGTGCACTTATATCAAGTTCAGAACATTTACCGTCATTTCACAACTAATGGTCTTTGTTAAGAAATTTATTACATTATTTACTGGTTAAGAATATGTTAAACAAATCAAAATTGAAGTATAAAAATTTGTTATAACCTAAAACTTTGTTTAATTTTGCAAATGTAGAAAAGTAAGCATATACACTTTCATTTATATCTATTTGTCAATAAATTTTTTAGTTCGTGGGAGAAGCCCACATATATCGTATTACTTAAACATTTTAAAATTATGAGAAAACTATTATTCTTTGCTCTCGCAGCAATCTTTAGTATTCAAACCCAAGCACAAAGTGCTCCAACTATCATTAAAGAACAACCAGCAGGTACTGCCGTAAACTACAAACGCATTAGTGGCTATATGCTTGCTATTAGGAAGAACAAAGAGACGCAACAAGCTGAAATCACTACTTACGACCTTGCGCAATTAGCAGAAAATAAAGAAGGCGTAGGCGATTTAGTTGTTGTTACAGATGCTGATGGTAAAACAGTTTACATAAAATATGCCTTGTCGTATGCAACATGTCTTAAGGGTGATAAGCTCAACGCATGGATAAAAGGCACAAAAGAAGGAAACACCATAACTATCCCTTCTGGGCAATTTTTAATATACGGAAAGGCTGACGATGGCGAATATGGATTGCAAGTAGGTTATATGGAATTGATTGACGGAAAGTTTACACCCGTAGATGGTGATATTAAATACATTATTGACGGTTATACTATTAAACTCGATGACACAATGGTTCAGAAAGACGAAGCAGGGAATGCCAAAATTAAGATTCTTGCAGGCTATTGGAGCGACAATAGACTCTTCTTCTGTGGTGATGCACTCACCGTAGGAACAAACGACCCTGCAGGTGTTAAATCAGTAGCACCAGATACGAACAAAGACGTTGTAAACGAAACTTATTTTGACCTTTCTGGTCGCAAATTGTCTAAAATTGGTAGAGGCTTAACCATTAAAACCGTTAGATATACAGACGGAACAACAAAGTCTGTGAAAGTAGTTAATACAAAATAAAACATATACCCAACCAAAAAGTAGCCTTTTAAAAAGGCGCATCGCATAAGCATCTCTCTGTGGGGGAGATGCTTTTCTCGCATACAGTTCATTATTGTAAATCGCATTATAAAAGAAACTGAGAAACACTATATTTTTCGTAACAGATATCTACTTTTATAATACACAACCAATTCTGCATATATCTATAGCACTGATTTTACTTTTTGATAATAAAAATGGTATTAACATTAAGCAAAGATTAAAATATATTTGCATACCATCTGAAATACATACACGTACAAAATAAAACAAATAATTATCAAAACTATATATTATATTCACATTCTGTTGTTTATCAAGCAGTAAACATATTAGTTAAATATTGCTAACATTAAAATGTTTCATTATAAAACTTCCCACACCAACTAATAATTTGGTACATTTGCATTGCCGAGCGAAGAAAAGTTAGATAGGCTGTAATTACACATTATTGGCTACGACATCTAACAAAGAACCTGGCAAAGAGAATAGAATTGCGAAAAGCTCAAAGTATAGCTAAGAATATTTCTACAATGTATTTAGAGATTTTTCAAATATTCTCTCAGAACTAACATAAACATAACATTCAATTAACAAAAGTTGCATATAAAAATGGCAAACGAAACAAACAACAAAAACTTCCGTATTGAAAGCGACCTTTTAGGCGAACTTCAAGTACCAGCAAACGCATACTACGGCGTGCAAACACAACGTGCAGTAAATAACTATCATATCTCTGGAAAGAGAATGTGCGACTATCCAGACTACGTTATCGCAATGGCATACGTTAAACTAGCAGCTGTTGAAACAAACCGAGAGTTAGGCGAAATTAACAACGAAATTTGTGATGCAATGGCACAGGCGTGTCGCGAAATTATAGATGGAAAGTTCCACGAAGATTTTGTTACCGATATGGTACAAGGTGGTGCAGGTACATCTGTAAATATGAATGCGAACGAAGTTATAGCCAACCGTGCATGCGAGATACTTGGTCATAATAAGGGCGAATTTAAATATTGTGCACCTAACGACCACGCTAACTGCGGTCAATCTACTAACGATGCATACCCAACAGCTATACATGTAGCTTTGCTTCGTATGAACAAAACATTAGTAGAGAAACTCGCAAAGCTTATAGCATCTTTCCGTAAAAAGGCTGAAGAGTTTAAGCACGATATAAAAATGGGACGTACACAGCTACAAGATGCCGTTCCTATGACAAGCGGACAAGAATTTAATGCGTTTGCCAATCTGCTCGAAGCCGAAATAGAGAATTTAAACAAGAGTGCCGATATGTTCCTCGAAATAAATATGGGTGGAACAGCTATTGGTACAGGCTTAAATGCTGCACCAGGTTTCCCTAAAGTGTGTGCAAAGAAGTTAAGCGAACTTACTGGTATGGAGTTTAAAGCAAGTGAAGACCTTATAGCTGCAACCCCAGACACTACCGATTTAGTACAATACAGTAGCGCAATGAAGCGTTTGGCTATAAAACTTTCTAAGATTTGTAACGACCTCCGTCTTATGGCATCTGGTCCACGTTGTGGTCTTCACGAAATCAATCTTCCTCCAATGGCTCCAGGTTCAAGTATTATGCCAGGCAAGGTAAACCCTGTTATCCCAGAAGTTACAAATCAAACTTGCTTCAAAGTTATTGGTAACGATACAACGGTTATGCTTGCTGCCGAAGCTGGTCAATTGCAATTGAATGTAATGGAACCAATTATTATGCAATGCCTAGTAGAAGATATTACCTGGTTAGGCGAAGCTTTCGATACCCTTAGAGAGAAATGTATAGATGGTATTACTTTAAACCGCGAACACAATGCAGAGATGGTAAAACATTCTATAGGTATTGTTACAGCACTTAATCCATACATTGGTTATAAGAACAGTACTAAGATTGCTAAAAAAGCACTTGAAACTGGCGGTTCTGTATACAATATAGTACTCGAAGAGGGTGTTCTTACAAAAGAGCAACTCGACAAAATACTTTCTCCAGAACACATGCTCGACTCAGAAGAGAAAGTAAAATAAGATAGATTTCTTATATGGGGGTGTGTCAAAACTAAGAATTCAGAAAAGCTTCCTTTCATATTAACAGTTTCACTCCCTCATAAATATTAAAGTAACCGTTATCATTGAGTTATTAACTCCTTGGTAACGGTTATTCTTTACAAAATGATAGCTGTCTTTAGCTGAAAACGAGTTTTGACACACCCTCATATATCATACCTTACTTTTACAATATATTATAGAACCTATTAACGCTCTGTAGAAAAGAAGGTAAACTGTTGTGCTTTTCTCTGCTATATAAAGGAACAACTGCCGCATATCTTGAAACCAATCCTCTAAATAACAGAGAAAAGTCATATTAGTATTTCAAATTAAGGTTTCACTATTCTATTTTTTACAACAGAATTACTTTTTAGGACCTTTATAATATGGATTAAACTCTACTACTATCGTTGTTGTTTCCTTTACAGGACGATTTTTCTTTAAAGCAGGTGTCCACTTTGGCATGTGTTCTACTAACCTAATAGCCTCTTTACGGAAATGTTCATTAGCAGCCGCTATTACTTCGTTCTGCTTATCTTTACTTAATTTATCGAATTTAGGACTATTCGCCTTCAGTTCCGTAACATTTAAGACACGTGCGCCAGTAATAGCTCCGTCCATTTCAACACTAAACAACACTTCAACCTTAGCTTCGACACGCATCTTACGTGTTTGTAATGTGTAAAGCTGGTGTTCTTTCAAATATTGTTCCATTGCTTCATTACCACCAACATACGCAGGCATAACATCTGCAGAAGACATTTTTAGTTTGGTCTTTAATCCTTCTAACGTTGCACGCAATTTTTCTATTTCAACAGTACCAAGTACTATTTTTCCATTTGGGTCTATAAGATACATCGCAGGAATCCAATCTATATGGTATAAGCGGTCTATTTTTGTTTCTTTTTTCCACTTCTTCAGTTCGCTCACTTGTGTCCAATTCATTTGATATTTATCCCAATATGTATTCACCCACGCATCTTTATTTGTATCGAAAGATATACCTATGATACGCACATTATAATCCATAAAGTCATTCCAAAGCTGTTTCATTGCTGGAATATCTTTTCTACAATCAGGACACCACGAAGCCCAAAAGTCTAAAACAACGTAGTTTCCCCTAAACTCGCTAAGTTTTATTTCTTTCTCGTCGGCTGTACGCAATGTAAATTCAGGCGCAACAGTGCCATTCTTCAATAGGTTTGTGGCATACTTACTATCTAAATCTTGTGCCACAACAGTAGCGAAAGTCGCTAAAAGAAACATAGTTGATAGAATAATTCTTTTCATTTCCGTTTTTCTTTTATTGTTATATATGTCAATTAGAGTTTCCATTTACTTTCTCCTTAATATACTCTCTACACGAATGTCGTTTCTTTATTTCTATCGTCTGGTCGCAATATTCCATCACTGCAGGTCTATGCGTTATAAATATAATTGTTTTATTTCGTTTCGATAGAATATTTTGCAACAGATTTCGCTCTGTGTCAGGGTCAAGTGCAGATGTTGCCTCATCAAACAGCATTATACTACGATTACGCAACAATGCTCTTGCAATAGAAATACGTTGAGCTTGCCCTTCGCTAAGCCCCCCACCTTGTTCCGTACATTGTGTATTTAGCCCATCGGGAAGTTCAAACACAAAGTCAGCACAACTTTGTTTGAGTGCTTCCATCATTTCATCGTCTGTAGCATCTAGTTTTCCTAAACGAAGATTGTCGCGAATAGAGCCACTCATAAGCGTATTTCCTTGTGGTACATATACAAAGTTTGTACGCAAAAGTGGGCTTAGTTCATAGCTTTCCTTTTCGTTATATATTTCAACTTTCCCGCTATTAGGTTGCAAAAGAGCCAAAATCATACGCACCATAGTAGTCTTTCCTGCTCCAGTTTCACCTAAAATGGCTGTACAAGAAGTAGGATAGAAATCAAAAGTAAGGTGTTCTATTACATTATCTTCCGAATCATCGTATGCAAAAGCTACATCTATGAAACGTACGCCACATGGTGTTTTCAGCTCAATAGGCTCTCCTTGTTCTTCTAATGGATTTTCTTCTAACTCCATCAATCGTTCTGCCGCAGTGAAAACCGACACAAATTGAGGCGCAAGATGTGTAAGTTGGCGTGCTGGATTTTGTATTTTGTTTACCAATTGCAAGAAGGCAGTCATACCACCAAAGGTTAATGTGCCTCCCGAAAGTCTAACAGCTGCCCAAGTAAAAGCTATAAGATAGCCAATAGAAAAGCCAAGATTAAGCACTAAATAAGAAAATACCGAGAATTTTGTACGCTTCACAACATTACTTCGCAATACACTTTGTGTGTCTTCTAATCTATCAACAGCAGCACTATCGCCTTCTAAAGTTTTAATAAGTAGTCTATGTTGAATAGTTTCTTGCAATATACTTTGAACCTTTGAGTCAGATGTTCGAACTTCACTTGTTAGATGACGCATTTGCCGTACATATACACGACTAAAGAGAATAAAGATAGGAATCATAATAACAATAACAATTGCCAAACGCCAATCCATCATAAACAAGTAGCCAAATGCTCCTACAAAGAGTGCTAAAGTGGAAAGTGAGTTTGGAATAACCTCAGTCAAGAAGTTTACTACATTGGTTACATCTGTTTCTAATCTATTTAGCACATCTCCTGAATGGTGCGTTTCTTTTCCATTCCATTTTGAGCGTAAGATACGGTCGAGTAACTTTTGCTGCATTTTATTCTGAGCCTTAATCCCCAAAATATTCCGTATCCAAACCGAAGCTATATTTAGTGCAAAGTTACACAAAATAAGTACACCCATAATAAGTACAGCAATAATTATGTTTCCTTCTGTTTCGTGAGATGCAACATCTATAGCGTGTTGTACTGCCCATACTGATGATAACGATACTACAACACCAAAAAGACCAACCATGGCATTAAGCACAGCCTGCAAACGGTTTCCACGCCATGCACGCCAAAGCCAAAGAAAAATTTCTTTTGCACCATATTTGGTTTTCGGAGCATTGAAAAAAACTTTTATTCTCATTACTTTGGAGACTCTTTTCTGTATTTTACCTTTTCCATACGTTCCATACAGTTCGCTTTCTATGTTATTTTCTCAAATCAGCACCCCACATAAGTTTGGTTCGCAATGTAGAAAAATAACTATAATTGCGGCATTTTACTATTCGTGTTACAAAAGAAGCTTTCTTTATTGTCAATATGGTCCCTTCTTTAAGTTTTACCGAACGCCCATCAATTGCTACCAAATAGTTATGGCTACGACTTTCTACTTTTAAACGCACTATAACATTATTGTTGAACACTATCGGGCGAATATTTAAACTATGTGGTGCAACTGGTGTTAAACATAAAATATCACCTCGAGGAACAATAATAGGACCGCCATTCGATAAAGAATAAGCTGTTGAGCCTGTTGGTGTACTTATTATTAAACCATCTGCCTGATATGTTACTAAATATTCATCGTCTATATTGGTATGAATTGTTATCATCGAGGCATTATCACGCTTTAATATGGATATATCGTTCAAAGCATAAGGACTTGTTTCTATAACCTCGTTCTCCGATTCTATTTTTATAACAGAACGCTCATCAATATCAAAATCACCTCTATATATAGCATCTAAGACTTCTTTAATTTCACCTGGCAACACATTAGCAAGAAAACCTAAACGTCCCATATTCACTCCAATAATAGGTATTTGTTTCTCCCCCACCTTACTAGCCACTCTAAGAAAAGTACCATCGCCTCCTAAAGAGATTGCATAATCTGTATTAAAATTATCGTCCGTAATCACTCCCGAAACTAATTCTCGTTTAACAAAATCTTTACAAAGGTTCTCATAAAGATGTTCCTCCACAAAGATTCGAGCATTATGCTTGGTAAGATAATCAAATACTTCTTTTATATAATCGGCTTCAAGTGTTTGTTTATTATTCCCGAAGATTGCGAAACTAAGTTCTTTTCTTATCATAAATTTTATGTCTAAAGTTATATTCCACCGTCAAAAACAGTGCATAACTAATCTTTTCTCCTCCGTCTTTGCCAAATTGTGAATAATATCGTATATTTGCAAGCGTATTTTTTAGGAGACGAGACCTATTGTTGAATGTCTTTTGGGTTATTTCAAAAAGACTTAATCAATACTTTTCTTTTGCAAAAATAACAAAATAAGATGGAATTTTAAAGGTTTAAATAAAAAATATATGGCAAAAGCATACGAATTTCTAGCTAATGGCTTTGAAGATATAGAAGCATTGGCACCAGTAGATATACTTCGAAGAGGTGGTGTTGAAGTAAAAACAGTTAGCATTTCCAATAATTTAATGGTAGAATCGGCAAATGGAATTACTGTAAAAGCCGATCTCTTATTCGATGAGGTTAATGATTTCTCAGATGCAGACATTCTTATGTTACCAGGTGGAATGCCTGGAGCTGCTAACTTAAACCTACACGAAGGTTTGCGTAAATTACTCGTTAAACAGAACGAAAATGGTAAACGTTTGGGAGCAATTTGTGCCGCTCCTATGGTGTTAGGGTCTGTTGGAGTGTTAAAAGGGAAACGTGCAACTTGCTATCCTGGCTTTGAAAAGCGACTAACTGGCGCAGAATATACTGGAGAGCTTTGCACAATAGATGGGAATATTACTACGGGTAAAGGACCAGCTGCAGCTTTTATTTATGGTTTTACTCTTTTGGAACAGCTCACATCTATAGCTATTGCAAAAGAGGTGAAAGATGGTATGTTGATTCCTGAACTAATAAAACTTCATTAAATAACTTTCTATTGAATAAACAATGAATTATATTGTTATAGTTGCAGGTGGTAAAGGACAACGAATGGGAAATGAAGTCCCCAAACAGTTTCTTCTCATAGGCGAAAAACCAATATTAATGCATACTATCGAACGCTTCCACGAGTACGATAAAACTTTAAAAATTATTCTTGTACTTCCCGAAGAACAACAAAACTTGTGGAAAGAACTATGCAGCAAATATTCTTTTACCATCGAACATCAAATTGTTAATGGTGGTACCACACGTTTCGAATCTTCTCTCAATGGTTTATCACAAATTCCAGAAGGAAACGATGGTCTTGTAGGTATTCACGATGGTGTACGCCCATTTGTTTCGGTAAATACTATTAAACGATGTTACGATGAAGCACAACTAACCTGTGCAGCTATTCCTGTAATGCCCCTAACCGAAAGTTTACGTATTGTAGAAAAGAACGGAAACTCAAAAAGTGTAGAACGAGCCAATTATTACAATGTACAAACGCCACAAGTGTTCAATATTATGATGGCAAAAATGGCATTTGCACAACCCTATCAAGAGTCTTTTACAGACGATGCTACTGTTATGGAACAATTTGGTTGCAAAATATCGTTAGTAGAAGGAAACCAAGAGAATATTAAGATAACAACACCGTTAGACCTAAAGTTAGCAGAAATACTTATTAACGAGAAACAACCAAAAGATTAACACGCCTGAATGGATATACTCCAACAAGACATAATGTATCTCACAGGGGTAGGCCCACATCGCAAAGAGATTCTAAAAAAAGAACTTGGTATCTCTACATATAGCGATTTGTTAGAATACTATCCATATAAATATGTAGATCGCACAAAGATTTATCTCATTTCGGAGCTTAGTGCTAATATGCCATACGTACAAATTAAAGGACATATCCTAAGCTTCGAAGAATTTGATATGGGACGACGAAAAAAACGTATAGTTGCACACTTCACTGATGGGCACGGTGTCTGCGATCTTGTATGGTTTAATGGCTCACAATATATATATAAAAACTACTTCATTGAGAAAGAATACGTAATATTCGGAAAACCCTCTATCTACAATCAACGATTTCAATTTACACATCCCGATATAGACGACACTTCAGAGTTGCAACTCAACAATATGGGAATGCAACCTTTTTATAACACTACAGAAAAAATGAAGAAAGCGGGAATAACCTCGCATACCATAGAAAAATTAACCAAAACTCTTATAGAAAAACTGGTAGAACCATTACCAGAAACATTACCTAATTTCATTACTCAACGTTTGCATCTTATATCGCGTAACGATGCCTTACGTAAAATTCACTACCCAGCCTCTATCGATGACACACAACGAGCGCAAGTTCGTTTAAAATTTGAAGAACTATTCTACGTACAGCTAAATATATTACGATATGCAAGCGATCAACGTAGAAAATATCGTGGCTACTATTTCAAAACTATTGGTAAACAATTCAACTGGTTCTATACGCATAATTTACCTTTCGAACTAACCAATGCTCAAAAACGTGTAATAAAAGAAATTCGTGCTGATATGGGAAGCGGAAAACAAATGAACCGCTTGCTACAAGGCGATGTTGGTTCTGGAAAAACACTTGTCGCACTTATGTCTATGCTTATTGCTGTAGACAATGGTTTCCAAACTTGCCTTATGGCTCCCACAGAAATTCTTGCTGAACAACATCTGCAAACCTTAAAAGAATTCTTACACGGAATGAATTTGCGTATCGAATTGCTAACTGGTATCGTGAAAGGCAAAAAACGTAAAGAAGTAACAGACGGACTTATCGATGGTTCTATCCATATTGTTGTGGGAACTCACGCTATTATTGAAGATAAAATACAATTCAACAATTTAGGTTTGGCTGTAATAGACGAACAACATCGCTTTGGTGTTGCACAACGTGCAAAATTATGGAAGAAAAACGAAAATCCACCACATATTCTTGTTATGACCGCTACACCTATTCCACGTACTTTAGCAATGACAATATACGGCGATTTAGATGTAAGTGTAATAGACGAATTGCCTCCCGGAAGAAAACCCATTCAAACCATTCATAAATTCGACACACAAACAACCAGCCTCTACGATGGTATACGCAAACAAATAAACTTAGGACGTCAGGTTTATATAGTATTCCCATTAATCAAGGAAAGCGAAAAAATAGATCTTAAAAATCTCAAAAGTGGATACGAAGCTCTAAAGGAGGTATTCCCTGAATTTAAAATGAGCAAAATCCATGGTCAAATGAAAGATAAAGAAAAAGAAGCCGAAATGAAACTCTTTGTAGAAGGACAAACACAAATACTTGTGGCTACTACCGTTATAGAAGTTGGTGTGAATGTTCCTAATGCAAGCGTAATGGTTATTTTAGATGCTCAACGCTTTGGACTATCGCAACTACACCAATTACGAGGGAGAGTGGGCAGAGGTGCTGAACAAAGTTTCTGTATATTGGTAACCAATCATAAACTTACTACTGAAACACGAAGACGAATTGATATTATGTGCAATACAAACGATGGTTTTGAAATAGCAGAAGCCGATTTAAAACTTCGTGGTCCAGGCGATCTTGAAGGCACACAACAAAGTGGAATTGCATTCGATTTAAAAATAGCAGATATCGCACGAGACGGACAATTAGTACAACTTGCACGAGATGAAGCCAAGAAAATAATAGATAACGACCCTACTTGCTCGAAAAGTGAATATAATTTACTTTGGAATAGGCTCAAAGAGTTAAGAAATGCTAATATAAATTGGGGTGCCATATCGTAAATTCAAATAAGAATAAGGCGTATAATAGCCTTATTAAGGGCGTCAAAGATAAATATACAAATATATAGCGATAAAAGAAAGGTAGCATTCTAATACAATAAAAACTGTTAAGGGAGTAAAGTTTTTATTAGAAAATACCTATCTTTGCAACGTTCTTAATTCATTCAGTTGGACTTTTGTATTGTCCAACTACCAAAGAACAACATTTTGGAAACCCAACGGTTAATCCATTTGAATTATAACCGAATCTGAAAAGAGAAAATAATGACTTTAAAAAGAATAGTTAAAACATTAGGTTTGTCGGCTTTATTAGGTTTCGTTGTTACGCCAATTTGTGCGCAAGACCTAATTGCTCGTCAATCTCCTGTAGACCGTCGTGCTAAATCGTTAGACACAATGGTAATTAATCGCTTACAAGAAGCAGAAGAAGTAGAAAATCCATCATCAATGTTATACAACGATTGGAGCAATTCACGAACACATGCACAAGGATATTTGCCAGATGTTTATAAAATAGACCTACGTGGTTTCCACATGCCTACTCCAAGTAGAGTTGTAACAAGCAATTATGGTCGTCGTTGGGGACGTGCTCATAAAGGATTAGACATTAAAGTTTATATTGGCGATACTATTCGTGCTGCTTTTTCTGGAAAAGTTCGCATTGTGGGATACGATGCAAGAGGCTACGGAAAATATGTAGTTATACGTCATAACAATGGTTTGGAAACTTATTACGGACACCTTTCAAAGCAAATGGTCTACGCAAACCAAACAGTTAGAGCCGGAGAACCTATTGCTTTAGGTGGAAATACGGGACGTTCTACTGGTTCTCACTTACATTTCGAAACACGTTTAGCTGGTGTAGCCATTAATCCTGCTTTATTATTCGATTTCCCACACCAAGATGTTACTGGCGACTTCTATGTTTTTCATAGACAAACTTTAGATAACGAGTCGGCTCGTGCTACAGCTCTTCGTGGTAAAGATGCAAGTCCTGGATATTCGCGCGAAAATATTCAAGGAAAGGGGCATACACGATACTCGTTTAACGAAAATAGTATGCCAAATACCGATTATTCTGCTCGTCGCAATTCGGCTGCACAGCAAACAAATAGTAGCCAAATTCTCTACCACAAAGTAACAGAAGGCGAAACGATCGAATCAATTGCTCGCCAACATAGTATAAGTAAAGACCAATTGTGCAAACTTAATCACTTGGGAGTTTACACAAAACTCGTGCAAGGACAGATTTTAAGATACAGCTAAGCTGTAAAAACAATAAATTTACATAACTAACAAGAGGATATATCCAATGGGGCGATATATCCTCTTGCTGTTTTTAAACAATATTTTCATACTCTCCCCTATTTCTACAAAGCAAAAAAATATAAGTTTAAAAATAAAGCAAAACGTAATATTTAAAAAGACACAACTTGTTTTTGCCACACGCTTCAAATCTTATTATAAACCACAAGAAATATAATAAGAAAAAAAATTTTTCTTATTAGAAAATTAAATTTCATAATAATATTTTCCTCCTACTGTTATTACATTCTGTCTTTCTGCCGTATAGAATGCAAATAATACACTATAAAATCATCACATTCAGAATGCTCAACTAACGAAAATTAAACATACACAGAATGTTTTATTATGTTAAAAAAGAAAAATACACAGAATATTTTTTTATTTATACCTTTGTTATATAAATAACAACCAAAACAAACAATATGCGATATAAATTTATTCTATTCCTACTTTTGACATTAAAAAGCATAAGTATATTTTCGCAAGAAAATACCAATTATTGGTATAATGGCATAGCATACACCGACAGTACAAAATTAACTTCTGGTGTTCCTTACCTTACAATTGCCTTAACTAAAGAAGGAGAACAAATGCCCAAAGCTATTACAGTTTCAAATTCATTAGGTGCTTTTTCTTTCTATGGAGTTCCTATGGATATATTTAAGAATTATACCATTTCGGTTATCGAAGGAAATTCAGAAGCTGCAAGTTATTTATGTAACAAGTTTAATGAGAAACCTGAATTTGTAGGCAATATTAATGCCCATTTCAAATACATTCCCACCGAGAAAACATATTCTGAAACAATTCTAACCCCAACAAAAGAAGATGCAAAACTCTTGTTGTTAGACTTTCTTAAAAAGAAATTAGAAATAGAATATGAAGACAGGGTGCTGTTTCCCAAAGCATCTGATTCGCCTTATAAAATTTTTGCAAACAATACGGAAATACCTAATGAAAAGATAGATATGATTCTGCAACAAGTACCTATGGAAATGATAAAACAAATAACGGTGATAAACTATAAAAAGCCTAACAAATATTTTTCAGGGGTAATTAATATCAGATTCACTGTTGGCGATGAACCAACAATAGACAAGGAAACTCAATTATTCTCATTACCAAAAATAAAATAAAAATGTACAAAAAAGTCCTATTTCTATTTGCTTTTACCTTTCTAACACACTTATTTTGTAATGCTCAAATAAACGTACAAGGGAGTATAAAAGATTTAACTACACAAGAGAAAATTGAATTTGCTCACATTGCGGTACAAAATGCTTCCGATACAACAAAAATTTTGTATAGTGCAATAACAGATATGGAAGGCTCCTACCTTATTGAGAATATTCCTATTGGTCGCTATCGTTTTATAATTTCGTGTATAGGTTACGAAACTCTTACAACTTCCACACGCATCACTATGTCCTCTTCTGGTCAAGTCTTAACCAAGAATTTTGATTTAAAACCTTCAGTAACTCAACTGAATGAAACGGTTGTAACTGCAAGTCGTAATAATCAAAAAATAGACCATCGCTCTATTGTTTTTACAAGCGAAGAAATTAAACGAGCACAAATGGCGCGCGATTTACTAAAAAATATCTCTGGAGTAAAAGAAGACTTAATGTCGGGTAAACTAACAACCAACCAAGGAAACCCGCTAATTCTTATAAATGGAGTACGATCTACCGAAAACGAACTGAGAGCCATAGCTCCCAACAAAGTAAAACGAGTAGACTATTACGATTTTCCACCCGCTCGTTATGCTTCTGCTACTTGTGTTATTAATGTTGTAACAAAACAATTAGATAATGGTTATTCGCTTGGAATAAATACTTCTAATGCCGTAACAACAGGTTTTTCTAACAGCGGATTATTTTACGCAGCAACAAAAGGAAATAGCATTTTTCATATTGAATACAATTTTAACTATCGGAATTATAAGGATTGCTTTACGCAGAATAGCTACAAATATGCATTGAATGGGGTTAATTGTTTAGACGAAACTTCTGGAAAAGAAAAATTTGGCTATGCTACGCACAATATTTCTCTGAAATATACCTACACACAACTGGATAAAAAGATATTCCAAGTAACACTCACACCAAATATTGAGCGTATATTTTCTACATCTAACAACACAGGTGTATATGTAAATGGCAGTTCGGCATTGAATATAATAAGCCATAATACAGACAAAACACATACATTCAACCCTTCCATCGACTTGTATTACTGGCAAAAGTTTGGAGAAAAAAATGAATTGACTGCCAATGTTACCACTACTTTTTTCGAAACAAATGGAAAAAATAAAAACAACCAATATGTTTTACCAGGGAATAGTTTATTCTTTCAAGACGAAATGAATTTAAACAACAAGAAGTCAAGTCTCATTGGAGAAGTAATATACACACACAAAATAGGGTTAGGAAATATAAATACTGGCTATCGGTTTGACTATTCTCACTTGTTTTCCGATTTAGAAAATCTGAAAGGAAGCTATAATTACACTTCAAATATATTGCAACAGCGCATTTATGCAAGCATAGACGGTGCAAAAAATAGGTTTATGTACCAACTAAATTTGGGTTTTACTCTCTTAAATAGTAAAAGTGCTATAACTTCTTACCATAGAACTCTTTTTAATCCTCAATTTATTTTGGGCTATAAGCTATCAAATAAGTCTACTTTACGTTTTGTGTCTGTAGTTGGAACTAATGTTCCAACCGTAACACAACTTAGCAATAACGTAAAAATGACCAGTAAAGACATTTACTATTCAGGAAATCCAAACTTAAGAAACGAGTATAGTTACACAAATGCGCTATTATACAATTTTTATAGCAAATATCTGGATTTAGAATTAATATTAAGCCATCTTTATAAAACAAGTCCAATTATAGGATATTATAACGAAGAAGGCAATCATTTTATCTACAATTCGGTGAATGGAAACTATGCTTACACGTATGGTGGACGAGTAAATGCATCTATAAAACCATTTGGAACAAATTTATTGCGCTTACAAATAACATTAGATCCTTGTAAGAATACAATTTCTACAGCCGAAAATAAGTTTAGTGTTTTCTCTTGCCCCAACTATTTTAGCTTAGATTTCAATTATAAAAACTGGTCGGCAAACTATACTTATTCTATTCCTACTTATTCAGCAGAGGGTATTTATAAAACTAGAAGTGAAGAAAAAAACGATTTTAGCATTGCATACCAGTTAAAAAACTGGAAGTTCTCATTGGGAATGGTATTTATTGGTAAAGATGCTACCTACATTACCAAAACAAATAACAACTCTATTGTTCAGGAATATTTAGAACGTAGCATCAGAGACAATAAATCGATGTGCATTTTTGGTATTGAATTCAATTTTAATTCTGGAAAAAATAAGTCGATTAGCAGAAAAATAGAGAATAAAGATACCGATGCCCCTATATTTTAATGTTACAGTAACCACTTTCCACGAATAAGATAGTGTACAAAAAGATAGATTTTTATTAACTACACATCATTTTGAAAAAATATCGCATAAAAAAGCTACACAAAAGTATAGAAATACAATAGAAAAAAGAAAAATATACTTTTGTGTAGTGGAATAATAAAAAAACATTTATAATTTCGCAAAAGAGATATAATCGAGATTACAAGATTATTCAACCGTAGTGTGATAAATACACACAGAGTTCTTAATGATTAATAACTGTGGCTACGCCTATTATAGCATAACCACACCTTAAATGCTATATAGTATGAGACAGATTCTTTTAACCATCTCTATTGTTTTTAGTTGTATATCTATATTTGGTCAGAACAAAATAGATGGAAAAGTTGTGGGAGACGAGTCTGTTATGCTAACAGTAACTCCTGTAAACAATGACTCTATTCTTGCTTTTACTAATGTAGACGAAAATGGTAATTTCTCTCTAATAATAGATGCTCCTACATTCGCACAGTTAAAGATTATAGTAACGGGATTCAACGTAAAAACTATTGAAAAGATAATTAAGAACGAAACACAAAGTCTAACGTTTAACGTAAAACCAGAAGTAAAACAACTGAAAGAAGTTATTGTAAAAGCAAAAAAGATAAGAGAAAGAGGAGATACTATTAATTATGTAGCAGCAAGTTTCATTGACAAGAATGATAAAGTTTTAAAAGATTTGTTGAAAAAATTGCCAGGGCTGACCATAAGTAGTGAAGGTAAAATTTCTGTCAACGGACAATGGATAAAAGATTTTTATATAGAAGGAAATGATATATTAGGCGATAGATATAATATTGCAACTACTAATATTAATGTAGAAAGTATAGCTTCTGTACAGATATTACAACATCACGAGGAAGCCAATGTACTTCGTGGAAAAAAAACTAACGATCAGCCATCTATCAACATAAAATTGAGAAATTCTGCTAAAGGAGTCATTACCTCCAATGCTGATATTAAAGTAGGTGGAACTCCAATTGCACGCGATGTAAACCTAAATATTATGCAGTTTACACAAAAAAGACAAAACTTATCTTTCGTAAAATCTAATAATATTGGAAATGACCTACGCACGGAACTACATGCTCCCACAAAAATAAATTCTTCGTATGGCATTGGTCTCATTATTCCAAACAATGCACCTATCAATAAAAGCTGGTCTTACAATAACAATTCTACAGCAACTACAATAAATCAACTCTTCAAACTTAACGATACTCGTACGTTAAGTTGTAGTTTTAATTATCTATATGACTATGAACATCGAAAATCACATGATTATCTGCGTTATTATGCTGACAGTAAACAAGATTTAATTTATAACGAACAGAATAATCTCAAAAACAGAATGCATCATATTGCTACTTATTTGAATTATAAAATTAATTCACAAAGTTTATACTTAAAAAATTTGCTTGGGATTAATTTGAACTTCAACCATGCATTAGGCTCTGTCTTAGAGAATGACTCTTCTATTTCTCAACTATTGAAACAAAACGATTTTTCAATATCCAACAGTCTACTACTTAACACAAATTCTAAACATCTGTTTAACGAGTTTACCTCAGAAATGAAGTTTGAAACATCAAAATCAAATTTGAGATTTAACGAAACTACTCAAATATTCCGTGCACAGAATTTTATAATAGACAATACTCTTTCGATATTTAGTTTCCCTATAAATTTCGTAAAATTTGATATAAAGATACAAGGTAAATTAAACTATGAACACCTAAAGACAAGTTTACCCAATTCTATAAATGATATAAGGGTGATAAAATATGGTTACTACATTTTGCCAAAATTTGTTTACTATTCGCCAAATAAAATAAATTTTGCTGTTTACATACCAATTGGTATGATGGGATATAACCAAAAGGATATATTAGCAAATAGGAAAGAGAATAGACAGAAATTTTCTTTTAACCCATACGCCACATTTAGTTGGAAACCTTTAGAAAATTGGGAAGTAATATCTATTATCAGTCATGATAGACAATTTGGTAACGGCATAGATATTTTACCACAGATGTATTATCTGAACTATAGGAATGTATTTAACAATGCACAGCCTTATCGATTAGAATTGAACAAAACATTAAAAGGAGATATTGCCATAAGCTATAAAAATGTATTAAAGATGTTCTTTGCAAACGTTGGATTTATATATGTGAATGCAAAAGATGGCTATCTCCATGCCTATAATATTGTGAATCGCCAATTGGTTTTCCATCTTTCTCCTACAATAGGAAATTATCGCATTATGCAACTTAAACAAGAAGCATCAAAAGCCTTTTATCGTTGGAATACTAAAATTTCAGAACAATTAAGTATAGGAAAAAGTTACCAAAACTATGAAATCAACAATAATACATACGAAGGCAGAACAGACTTTTTTCAGACAGGAATAGATTTTAATGCTCAGTTCACCAAATGGTTTGGAATTTCTAGCATAAATCTCTATACATTCAACAAAACTTACATTAACAATAAAACGAGTGAAAAAAACATTTCTACATTCAATAGCTTGAATTCTGCGTTTATTAATCTAACCAAGAACCTGACTCTAAACGTAGAAGGACAGTATTATTACAATAATTATTTTAGAAAAGAAAAAACAAGCCTATTTCTTAACTCTACACTTGAATGGAGACTAAAGTCTGTAACTCTAAATATGGAATGTATTAATCTATTAAATAAAAATGTTTTCCATAAGATAACAGACAGCAGTGTTCTTAAATCGGAAAATAGTTTAGAACTCCGTGGAAGGACATTCTTAGTTGGTATACGTTTCAGAATTATCTAAATCTTTAATAAAATGGAAAAAATGAATTTAGCAAAACGATTACTCATCGTAACAATTATGGCAATGTTCCATCAGAGTATTAAATCGCAAGTAACAATCACTTATGCGATGGATAGTCCAGGACTCGTTCTTATGAGTCAAGATGTAAGTAAGTATGAAACAATTGATAAATCATATCTTAATTTAATTTACCATGTTAAAATAAAAGCATCGGCAAATGACACTAAAATGCAATTTGAAGATGATATGATCTTACTTATTGGCAAAAAATACACATCATTCTATAGTAAGAACCTCCATGAACTTGATGTAAAAAGAGACTCTATCATAAAACTTTATGGAATGGCAACCCCTGAACAAGGTTGGCAAGGATATGAAATAAGGACAGATTTACAGAAAAAGGAACTCACTGTTGATAATCGTATCCCTTTTACAAAAGATGTATGCAGATATACAGAGCCTTCACCACAAATGAAGTGGAATATAGAAAACAGTGTTGATAGTGTGTTTGGTTATAAATGTAAGAAAGCAACAACCGAATATGGAGGACGAAAATATATTGTGTGGTTTACAAATGATATTCCAATAAGTACAGGTCCATGGAAATTTGCTGGCTTGCCTGGAGCTATTCTTAAAGTAACAGATACAGAACACAATTTTTCTTTCGAATGTATAGGACTTACACAACAAACGCTACCCATAGTTAATTATGATTGGAAGTATAAAAATATGTCAAAAACAGAGTGGATAAAGTTTGAAAAAAATATGTATGAACACGCAGGTCTTTTTATATCTAGCACAGGAGCACGTGTAATTATTATGGATAACTCAGAAAAAGGTAGCCACCCTATTTCTGAACAGCTGTCATTATTTTATAATCCTATGGAAAAATAAGAAATAAAGAAGATGATTAGTATTCTAAATGTATGCTAATCATCTCTTATACAAACAGAACTATTAGAAATATGAATATTATAAGAACAGATAATGGGTATTGTTATCTATCTTCTTCTTTTCGTTTTATTATAAACAAAAACAAATTTTTAGAATAGCTTTTTTGAGATAGCTCTCGAAATTGCTTCTGAAATATTTGTTACACCTAATTTTTCAAAAATGTTCCGTTTGTAGAACTTGATAGTATGTAACGAACGGCACATTTTGTTTGCAATTTCTGTCATTGTAAACCCTGTAGCAGACAATTTAAGCACCTCAACTTCTTGTTCGTTGAGCGCTATTTCTTTGCGTGCTTCCCAATTATGTTTTTCAAAAGAATATTCCCAATAATGTTCAAAATCTTTTTTATGAAATTCAGCATGTCCAATAGTCTTATGCGAAGATAAAGATACAACACACATAACAACTCTTATTTTTCCGTCGTCTGTCAATAATATGGGAGTGATTTGTTGATTTACCAAATTATTTTTTATTCCACTTTTCAAATGAAAATGATACGACATATAGCATTGAGATTTGTCGATATCATTGAAAGTTTCCCATAACTTAAGAGCATTACTATTTAACTCGATGAGCATTTCTCGTTCTTCCTCTGGCACATGTTCCAAGAAAAAGCTATATCCTAAATTTTTCACTTCTTTTGCAGTGTGTCCACATAGAAACAAAGGGTTGTTAGATACATAAAGAAATTCTTGTTTATAATAGTCTAACAAGAATATACTTTTATATGTAATACGCGAAAATGCCTCTGCTATATGAATCAATGTAGACTGCATATAGAAATCTTCTTTAGGTTCATTATATACAGATTTATCTTTTGAAAAGAAATTTTTAATATCTGTCATTTGCTTAATGTTAATAGTTCTTTGTTTTATCTATCACAAAGATACATTTTCTTTTTGAAATATTGCATAGAATACAATAGAAATGTGTAGAAACGCAATAGGAAAAAGAAAAATATACTTTTGTATAAAGCAATATAGCTGGTAGGAAAGAATATGGACAAAAATATACCTTTAGCAGTATACGCCACATTTAGCTAAATAACATTTAATTGGCGTTTAAATACCATTATAACGATATTTAAACTACGAATGAATGCCATTGAACTGAACATTTACTCATAGTTATAACAAGCTAAACTATTAGTGGAGGTGAAATAATAAAAAGTATCTTTTATAAATCTTAGCCCAATTGAAGAATAAAAGAAACATTTCGTAGGCATAAAAGTATATATTGCTAAACACAAGTTGCTCTATAAAACAATTTATAGCTAAAGATTTACACCATAACCAAACAATGCAAAATCGCCTTTTAGGGGGTCGTCTGGGAATATTTTAAGTAAAACATCGGTCAATCGGCGTGCAACCGACATTGTTGTTGATGTTGTATTCAGCAACTTCAATCTATTTGCTTGCTGCAATACATGTGTGTCTAAAGGAATTATAAGCGATTGTTTATTGATAAAATCGTGCCATATACCCAAATCGACAGACGAATTGTTGCGCACTAACCAACGTAAAAACATACAAATGCGCTTACACGAAGATGAAGTATTTTTAGGTACAATGCCAATTACTTGTTGTTCGGCAAAGAATGTACAAAGAGCTTCTATTGCTACAATTGCTTCTATTTTTGTTTCGGAGCTTCTTTCTTTTTCGTTAGCATAACATTTTATGTAGTTTTTAATACTACCAAATGTATTTAGCATTTTTTCGAGCGCAACAAAGAAAACATACATAGTGTGGTTTGTATAAAGCCGGTAGAAACAAGCATCGTTATCGGGAATATCTTGTCGAAAAATGCCCTGCCGAATCCATTCGTATGGATTTTCTTTTGCACAATTGAGCAAAAACTGAATGCGGGGCATAAATACTTTTCGCGAGCCATAACTTAAACAAGCTGCTATAAATGCTATAGTTTCCTTGTTTAGTGTACCATCTACTTGGTGCATAAACCACGATGGGTCCCCATTAATAAAATCTTTTGTTTCGTATAAAGCAGCAAAGGCTACGAGCTGTTCTTTCGTAGCTTTGCTTATTCTTTTTGTTTGTTTCACAATTGGTTTTTATTCTGCTCCTAATTTCAATATTTGTTCGGCATGCTCCTTTACCTTTATTTGTTTTGGTGTGAAGATTTCTTCAATCACACCTTCTTCGTTTATAATAAAGGTGGTGCGGAAGGTACCCATATAAGTACGTCCATACATTTTCTTTTCGCCATAAACACCAAATGTTTCGTTAAGTTTCTTATCTACATCTGCAATAAGTGGAAAAGGCAAATTGTTTTTTTCTATAAACTTCTTATGCGATTTCTCGTCCTGAATGCTTACACCAATTACTACATAGCCACGTTTTAACATTAACTCGTAATTATCTCGTAAGTTGCAAGCCTCTGACGTACAACCAGGAGTAGAATCTTTTGGATAAAAGTAAAGCACTACCTTTTTACCTTTATAGTCGCTTAATCTTATTTCTTTTCCATCTTGGTCTGTTCCCAAATAATCGGGAGCTTTATCTCCTACTTTCATACTTTTATTTATTTAGTTTGTTTTTGTTAATTTACTACGAATGCAAAGTTAAACATTATTCTTCATTATTCCTGCTTCTATCATAAATATTCTCATACAAAAACATAAAGAAACAATACGCACATATCTACTATTTTTACATAGAATTGTTTTTTGTGTATTGTTACTCAACCTTTCACTATGATATATAAATGGCAAGAACTTTCAGATGGCTATAGAAAATGTAACAACTATTTTGTTAAAATATGGTAACAACACAATGTTTCGTAGAGGAAGAAAACAGTTACAATATAAAAAGTTGTACTTTTGTAGAAAACATAATACAAAAACAAAAACAGTAGAATGGAACTTTTAGTGATTGCAGAATTGTTCGTGGTTTTAACCATGATATTTATTGGTGCAAGAGTTGGTGGAATAGGTTTGGGAATATATGGTATGATTGGCGTTTTCGTACTTGTTTATGGTTTTGGTCTTAAACCTGGCTCAGCACCTATTGATGTTATGATGATTATTGTTGCTGTTATTACAGCAGCAGCTTCGTTACAAGCTTCTGGTGGATTAGAATATTTAGTGGGTGTCGCTGCCAAATTTTTACGAAAACACCCCTCGCAAATCACTTACTTCGGTCCTTTAACTTGCTGGCTTTTTTGTCTTGTTGCAGGAACAGCACATACATCTTATTCGTTGTTGCCTATTATTTCTGAAATAGCACAAGCAAACAAAATACGTCCTGAACGTCCAATGAGTTTGAGTGTTATAGCAGCATCTCTTGGAATAACAGGAAGTCCTGTAAGTGCTGCCACAGCAGCTTTAATTAGTCAAGATATTCTTGGTGCAAAAGGTATAGAGTTAGGAACTGTTCTTATTGTTTGTGTTCCTGCATCGCTTATAGCTATTTTGGTTGCTGCTTTCATTCAGAACCACATTGGTAAAGAATTGGAAGACGATCCAGAATATAAGCGAAGAGTTGCTGAGGGAATAATTAATCCGGACGAAGACAAACGAAACTTAGAAAAGGCGGAAGAAGAATCTAATCCACGTGCGAAATACTCAGTTTGGGCTTTCTTTGCTGGTGTTTTATTAGTGATTGTTTTCGGTTTCTTCCCTAAATTGCGTCCGGAAGGAGTTACAATGAGCCAAACCATAGAAATGATAATGATGTCGGTTGCAGCTTTAATACTTTTTGTTGGTAAAGCTAAGCCAACCGATGCAGTTAATGGCAATATATTCAAAGCAGGTATGAATGCTGTAGTGGGCATATTTGGTATTGCATGGATGGGAAGCACATTCTATACAGGTAATGAGGAATATTTAAATCAAGCCTTATCGGGAATGATAGCTAGCGCTCCTTTCCTATTTGCGGTTGCTCTGTTTATTATGAGCATTATGCTATTTTCACAAGCTGCAACTGTTAGCACTCTTTATCCTGTAGGTGTAGCTTTAGGCATTAATCCTATGTTATTAGTAGCAATGTTTCCTGCTTGCAATGGCTATTTCTTCTTGCCAAACTATCCAACAGAGGTAGCAGCTATTGATTTCGACCGTACAGGTACAACACATGTAGGTAAGTTTGTTATAAACCACAGTTTTCAATTACCAGGATTTGTAACAACTATTGTTTCTATTGCTGTGGCGGCGCTGATTATTCAATTCGTTTAATAAGACTCCGGCAGCATATAAAAGAAGGTAACAAAAATTAAACAAGTAAATAAAACTTATCAAACTTTATTATTATGAGAAGATTTAAGATTTCACTTCTAATGGTATTGGCATTTGCAGTGTCTACAATTGCATTTGCGCAAAAACCTAAAATTCGTATTCTTGCAACAGGTGGTACTATTGCTGGTGTTTCTACATCGGCAACAAATTCTGCATACGGTGCAGGACAAGTTGGTGTTCAAACACTAATAGATGCTGTTCCACAAATAAAAGATGTTGCCGATGTTTCTGGCGAACAAATTGTAAATATTGGTAGTCAGGATATGAACGATGCTGTTTGGTTGAAATTAGCAAACCGTATTAATCAGCTATTAAACGAAGAAGGCTACGATGGTGTTCTTATTACTCACGGAACAGACACTATGGAAGAAACAGCTTACTTCCTTTCTCTAACTGTTCACTCTGATAAACCAGTAGTATTGGTTGGTTCTATGCGTCCTTCTACTGCTATTAGTGCCGATGGTCCTGCTAACTTGTATAATGGAATCTGTGCAGTAGCTTCTCCATCGTCAAAAGGTCAAGGTGTTATGGTTTGTATGAACAACGAATTGTTCGAAGCTAAATCTGTTATAAAGACACACACTACCGATTGCGCTACTTTCAAAGGTGGTTTGTATGGCGAAATGGGTTACGTTTATAATGGTAAGCCTGTATATTTGCACAAACCAATGGCAAAACAAGGTCTCCAATCAGAGTTCGATGTAAAAAATTTAACTTCTCTTCCAAAGGTTGGTATTGTTTATGGTTATGCCAACTGTTCTCCTATTCCAATGCAAGCATTTGTAGATGCTAAATATGATGGTATTGTTTTGGCTGGTGTAGGCGATGGAAACTTCTACAAAGATGTTTTTGATGTTGCGCTGAAAGCTGTTAATAATGGTATCAACGTTGTACGTTCAAGTCGTGTTCCATTTGGTCCTACCAATCTGAATGGCGAGGTTGACGATGCTAAATATCACTTCATTGCTTCATTGAACCTTAATCCACAAAAGGCACGTGTACTCTTAATGCTTGCTTTAACAAAAACAAGAGATTGGCAGAAAATTCAACAATACTTTGCTGAATACTAATAGATAGAACAGAAATCGCAAGAGAACTGTGTTACTAAAACCTGCTCTTTTGCGATTTTGCGTTAGCTTTTTTCTGCTTTTACTCACAAAAAAATGTTTTATACGTTCAACATAAAAAATAAACAATTATGAAACACTCTTTACTTTTAGGAATGTTGCTGGCAGTTGCCACTAGTAGTAATGCACAAGATAACCACGGTTATGGTGTAGGAGATGGCGATTTCAAATCGCTGTCGGAAGAAATTGCGAAGTTGAAGAAACATAACGATATGTTTAATGTCTATTTTAACTATGCAGCTTCTGGACAGGTTGCACAAGATGCCAATAAAGATTGGGGCACAAAGTTCGCTAACAAACAGCTTCGTATTGAAATTAAAGGTAATCTTACCGATAAACTTTACTATCGATTCCGCCACCGTCTAAACAAAGCTAATGGTGCGCAAAGCGAAGACAACTTTGCAAAGGCTACCGATATTATGATGGTTGGATATAAGTTTAATGACAAGCTAAAAGTAGAAGCTGGTAAAATGTGCCAAATCTGGGGAGGTTTTGAATTCGACGAGAATCCTATGGTTATTTACCAATATTCTGATATGGTAGACAATATGGATAACTTTATGGCTGGTGTTGCTGTTAGTTATAAACCTGTTGCTACACAAGAATTAGCTTTTGAGGTGAGCAATGCTTATAATAATAAGTTTGCTACCGAATATGGAAGCAATCCTATTAGTTTAGAAAAGAACAGTGTACGCGACTTAGAAGCATCAAAAAATCCACTTACATACATTGTAAACTGGAATGGTAGTTTCTTTGGCAATAAATTGCTTACTCGTTGGTCGTGGGGTATTCAGACACAAGCAAGACACAAATACTCTCGCATGGTAGTTTTAGGACAAGAACTAAATTTACCTAAACTACAATGGTATTTCGATTATATGGGTGCATTCGATGGTTTAGACCGTTTAAAAATTGCATCAACCGAACTTACAGCTATGCCAGCATATATAGGCGGTTCTTATTTCAGCGATGTTCACTACAATTCATTCATAACAAAGCTGAATTGGCAGTTTGCACCACAATGGAACCTTATGCTGAAAGCTATGTACGAAACTGCTAGTGTAACTAAAGTGAAACCACTAAAAGACTATCGTAAGAGCTATGCTTACATTGGTAGTATAGAATATTATCCAGTAAAGAGCCAAGACTTCCGTGTGTTCTTAGCATACGTTGGTAGAAAATACGATTATAATGAGGGTTCTGGTTTGAGAGACTTCAATACAAACCGTATTGAGCTTGGCTTTATGTACAGAATAAAGGCATACTAAGTTTCATTGCTTACATTAAAACCACAGAAATGTTTGCCTAAAAATAAGGCTATCATACATTTAATTTAGCAATTTTGTGCACTAATAGAATAGGAGATAAACACTAAGTAAATAGTCCTCCCTTAAAAG
>NZ_GL982513.1:669136-672640 GCF_000220255.1 Prevotella pallens ATCC 700821 | reverse complement strand
AGTGTTTTGAAAATGCTTTTTCTCCATTGTATTGCAATACTAATGGTCGCCCCGCTCATCCTATTCGCTTGATGTGTGGTCTTTTAATCTTAAAACATTTGCGTAATGTTTCAGATGAAATGGTGGTTTCTCAATGGAGTGAGAATGCTTACTATCAATATTTTTGTGGTGGACTTGAATTTATGCCCAAACAACCCTGTGACGCTTCCGAGTTAGTTCACTTCAGAAATCGTATAGGTGAGGAAGGTATAGAGTTAATATTAGCAGAAAGTATCCGCGTTAATACCGACCATGATGACGAAGATCATTTTGATACGGCTTTCATTGATTCTACCGTACAGGAGAAGAATATAACCTATCCTACAGATGCGAAGTTGCATAACCCCAGACCATAGATTATCTCGCAACTTTTATAAAGGTGTGAAAGGAGATGCTATCAATGTATTATTAGCTGCGGCAGCATATAACTTCAAAAGAGCTATGAGAGTTCTTTTGGACCTTATAAAAAGAATCAGCATAGAGCTTGTCAGTACAGGCTTTATGCTGAAATATAGTTTTTAAGGAACGACTATTTATATACAGTTAGTTTTAGTTTTAAGTTGCTGTCACTTTTAACAATTCGCGTAATAGAGTAAATATTAAATGATTACATGTTTAAAGATGATGATAGCAATGACAGGAAAATAAGTTTTGATGGATTCTTTTCTCCACTTCTTCTTATAACACAAACAGCGTGGCGCATATAAGATTTACATACACATATATTAGGTCGAATGATAGGTCCGTTTCTAATCAGGGATGTATGAGCCGATTAGTTCAAAACATAAAATAATTGAAAAATGTAAACGATTAGATTTTAGGTAATATCATATAGCTGTTAGAAGGCAAGTTCTTTCTGGCAGCTATATTTTTATCGAATAGTTTTGATGTAAGAGACTTATGGTAAAAATGTGACCTATACGCCAAAAATGTAGCAGAAGATAAGAAGTCTAAGTTAATATTTTATAAATACAATTTTTATTATCTAAATCGGTGGGGTAAACTTGTTTATCTAAAAAAGTATAAATACTTTTGCCCTACTAATTCGATGATGTCTATCAATAAATAATGTGATTTACAGAGATGCCGCATGTAGATTAGAGAGGATATAATCATATAAAAAACAGATATGCAAAGAAAAAATTATGTAAAAAAGGAATACTGTTGCCCCGAGCTTTCAGTTATTCCTGTATCGGCAGAACCAATCATGGGTACAAACTCACCCTTTGATTCTGATCACAAAAAGGCAGAAGATGACAACACTAACTCGTATGATGTTGACCCAGATTAACTCAAAATAATTATCAATAAGAATTATGAAGATTAACAAGTTCACAAGTTTGTTTGCTACATGCTTGCTTATGGGGCTGACGGCTTGTTCTAATGACAATGTAAGTGACGCGGATTCTAGCAATAGTGCTGAGAATAAGGATTTAACAGGTAAGACTTCTTTCTCTTCAGAGGCTAAGACACGTACCTCAGGCGTTTATGATGGTTCAGGGGTAGATTTCTACTGGACTACAAACGACAATATTTGGGTAAATAGTGGCTCTGCAACATCTCCTACACTAACAGCAAGTAGTTCAAATAATATTACATCAACAACAGCTTCTGCAAAGTTCTATTTCGATGGAACTTATACGGCAGAGAGCTATCCTGTTAGATACACAGGAAACGCAAACACTTCAGGTAACACTGTTACAATAGCAACAAGTCAGAATCAGGACGAAGCCAACAATGCAACTCAGTTAGGAACTGTTGGAGACTGCGGTGTCGGAACTGCAACACGCCAAACAGATGGATCCTATAAGTTTACTCTCAGTCATAAGGCTTCGTACATAACATTTATGCCATACTACTCAAAAGAGGCGTTGGATGCTTCTGCTGTAGTAACACAAATCAAAGTTGAAGCGGCTAACGGTGAAAAGCTTGCTGGAACGTTCAATTTTAGCGACAGCGGTTTAGAAGCTGCAAATAGTTCTTCTAACAGCGTAACCTTGACTTTGAACGGAACAAGTCCAACAACTGGTTTCCCTATTCCTACTACCGCTACAGCATCTAAGAATGCAGCCATAATGGTTGTAGCTCCAGGAAGTTACTCAACCTTTAAGGTTACTTATACTCTATATGATTCTGTAACTGGTACAAAAAGCACTATTTCATATACATATAGTGGTATAAATTGTACTGCTGGAAAGAATAAGGTAATCAAGACTGACCTTGGCATGGCGACATATACTTCTCGCAAGACCAATTATTACATGTGGGATGCAAAGAGCAATTATTGGAATGGGTATGAGAGCAGTCAGCCTTTACTCAACAACGCTGTAAATACAAACTATGCAAAATCATCAGCGGACTCAAGATGGTACAATACTGTATTCGAGAAATATGTCAAGACAATGGCTACAAACTCATGCCAGAATCAGCCGACCTTCGAAGCACTTACATGGTATATTGAAGGAGGATCTCCACAGGTGGATAACAAAACTTTATGGGTATTTGCAAACCATCTTTATGTAGGAGGCATCTGGATAAAGAAACAGAGCAAAATTCCAGGTTTTATTTCTACGATGAGCTATCCAAGTGCATTTACGTGGAATTTAGGTAAAGATATTCCATATAGTGTACCAATCTCTGGCAAACCAGAAGCATCAGTAAGAAGTAGTTATTTCTATCTTCCAGCACTTGGAAAATACGTTGATGGGAAATTAACCGGTTTAGGAGTTAGTGGCTATTACTGGGCAAGTACACCAAATCCAGTTAACAATGGTGACAGAAATGCAGGTTATGGTAAAGTTATATCAGCCAACTGTCTTCGCTTTACGATAGATGAATCGAACATGGATAATGTCTATGTACGTAGTTACTATGAACGTTATGTAGGCATGCAGGTACAGAAATTTGAATAGGTCCCCACAATAATGTAAGTAAAAGAGAGGCTGGAAACAATACCAAGCCTCTCTTTTTTCATCTGGAACCTTTACTGAATAAGAATGTAGAGAACACATTTATAAAGAGAGTATAATATAAAAATAGTTCTCATTGTGGCTCTCCCGTTAAATACGTAGATTGGAAAAAGAACAAAGGCTTATACACTTGTAAGGTATGACTGTCCAAAATCGGACGGTCTCACATAAAGGGATAAAGCACAAGATAAGAATGCAGAAAAGGCAAATATTTACCATGTCCTTCCGTCTTCTACAAACAACTTATTCCCATATCACTCAACGTTTGTAAACTATTTTCATTATTATAGACTGGTAACCTATATATAAAGCATGTAGTTCATAGACTTCTTTGAGCTGTAATTTATCAACATGAAAAATAAATTCTCCATTTTTATCTGTTTGCGAAGATAGAACTATTTTCTTTTCATTATTATAAAGGCAGACTGTAGCAAACTCTATTGGAGTTTGAGAGGAATTGGCTTCAATAATTCTACCTTTTAGAGTTTGCGCATTA
>NZ_GL982513.1:641969-669086 GCF_000220255.1 Prevotella pallens ATCC 700821 | reverse complement strand
AAAACGTTACGTCCAAATTTATTGCAAAATATTTTCTATTTTATCTTTCTTTTGCCCTTACTCTCTCTTGTTTTCTTATATTAAAAGTGAGAAATGCTGGTTATGTTCAAAATAATAATAAGAAATTGAAAAAAACTAATTACATTTCACTTCATTTCTTATTAATATTCATCTGTGTTTTAATGAAAAAATTTTTAGTGGGTAATTTTGTTTGGTAGTGTTGTGAAGGAAGTCAAGAAAACGTCCGTACATTCTTAGAAAAAAGTACGGACGTTCCAATAAAAAAGTACGGACGTTTTTGGGAAAAAGTACGGACGTTTTTTCTAGGCATTTCACTGTTTTTTGTATATCGCTAATTATCAAACACTTACAAATGAGAGAAAAACGGCTGAAAACAGTTCAAAATATAGACCTATACGCCAAATCTACGGCAAACCTGATAGATATCTGAAACGAAAGTAACCAACTTTTTTGACAGACTTTTCTAAGTATCTGAGGTATCTACCATCATCTGCCAAGCATTTTTTGCAGTAGATTGCCCGATGAATGTACTATTTGAAAGTTTAAAGTTTGGTTTTCTACCGATTTTATTTCTGATGACTTGAAACGGCAGAGGATTTCTTGACGATCCAAAGTATCACGAACTGAGGAAAGATTTTGTATTTGTCCAGTAAATGTACCATTAGGTAATTGCAGACAGAGCATTTGTTCAGTTACATTGCCAGGACGTTTGTTATCGAATTTGACAAAAATAGTTATATCTACACTATCGGCTGCTGTATTTGTTATTCTATGAATGGTTGCTGTTCCTGAATAAACCTGCTTGTAGGGCAAGAAATAACCCACAACAAAGAGACAAAGCAACACAACCCCAATGGCGGTGATGCCGTAGCGAATAAGTGAAGAGGGAATTTGTCCCACGATGCTGCGTACTTTTTCGCTACAAGTTCGTAACTGCGTTCTTGTTTCTTCTCTTCTTCCATAATGTTCTGCAATCATTGCCAAACAAGATGGACCACAATCCATTGCATTACGTTGTCTGATTATCTTCATTCGTATCTGCAATAAGTTTTTAAAGACGCTGAATTTCACTATTAGTTGTATTACCTTTATATCTCTTACTCTTAATAATATTGGGTAAGCTATATGAAACTTGTATTGTGAATGTACGAGTTTGATAATTTCGGCTATAATCCATAGAGATATTGTTTCCGTAACAACCTCGTTTTGCATGTAGAGTTGAAAAAATATCTGTACATTCAAGATAGATGTTGAGACGATCTGATAGAAAAGATAAATTTAATGCCAAATCCACATTCCATGCCTGTGGGATTTTGAATAATCCATTTTCGCTTGCACTTTGATAGGAACCATTTACAAAACATTGAATATTTTTATTTATGTTGATTGCATTGTTTGCACTAAAAATATAACCGTCACCTCTCTTTTTTGTAAAACCTGCAACATTCAACCATTGAGAATGATAGCTCACTTTTAATGAACTTTCTATAATATCTCCCCAATTTATTTGCTGCCCAACCGACAATGAAAGATATTTGTTTATTCCTGTGTTTTCTGGTCTATATAACATTATATTATCAGAATAAAGCGTAGGAACCTGAATAATTTCATCACGAATCGCCGTATAATTGAGCATCAGTGAGCTATTCAAAAACTTCCCAAGAAAGGATAATTCATGTCGTGTTTCTGGACACAAATCAGGATTACCACTTTCATACAGATAAGGAGAACTATAACTCAACCCTGCACATAACTGGTTATACGTGGGATATTCTGTTTTCAAAGAATAAGATAGTTGAGATTGAAAAGCTCCCTTTGTCATAGTTACAGATGCTGACGGATATAGTTTTGAAATTGAAAAGAGTTTGTTACGTCCTTTCTTTACATCATCTTCTCTATTTATAGACAATGTTTCGTGTCGAAGTCCCAAAGAAAAGGCAAAGTTAGTAATAGCATAATTCAAAGAAGCATACTCAGCATAACGATGTTGGTAAGTTTTAATGTCAAATGGTTTTAAAACAGCATGAGCACTATTAACATTATATGCTTGTAAAACAGATGTATGAGCATAGTCTGCACCTATTTGAAATTTAATAAATTCAGAAATATTATAGCTCCCTAATGCTTGGAAATAACAAAGGAAGTTACTATCTTCCGAACGTGTATCAACATCTGGTTCTACTGTATGATTGGAACTAATTGAAGTCATATTCCTTGAACCAATTCCTCTGTAAATATCTGTATTGAAAAAGAACTCTATTTTTTTATTAGAATAATTGTAAAACAAGTTCCCTACCCACTTATGATTTGGACTTGTTGAATGTGATTTTTGTCCATATTCCACATTATTTATATTATCAGTGTAATGTAATCCATTATCTACATCTGTAGTCCAATTGGAATGTCCATAACTCATAGAGACTCCAAAGCTATTATTTTTATTAGGCGTATATATTAAGCTATTACGAAACTGTAGATTTCTAAATATTTGTTTTTCCGTACTATTGTAATAAACTGATGAAGTATGCTCTTTTCTCATTAGTTGTTCAATCTCAAGGTGTGCAAATGTTGGATCGTAATCATAAACCAATGAAGTTTGTAAACAAAGAGTAGGAGTATTGTACGAGAAATTTCCTTGATTCCATAATTCAGTACGTTCACTGTGAATAATACCACTGGTTAGTTCAAAGCCCATTCCAGTCTGCTTCTTTTTTGTTTTGATTTTTATTACAGCTTTAATATCAGAATCGTACATTATTCCTGGATTAGGAATTACTTCTACCGATTGAAGTTCATCCATTTTTAGCTCTTTCAGCTCTTTCAAATCTTCTATTCGCCGATTATCAATGTAGAAGACTGCTCTTCCTTTACCAACGACAACAAAACTATCACCAGATTTTTCAACAAAAGGCAATTGTGCAATATAATGACTAATATTAGGCAATTGTCTTTGCATTTGAGTGGGAGTAAACTTAATTCCGTTAGTTGTTATTTTATTCGGAGTTTTTCCAGTAATTGCTACTTCCGTTAGTTCCAAAGGCATAGATTCCATTTTAATAATTAATGAATCAGCAAAAGGAGCTTTCAGTAGCACCTTTTCATATCCAATATACTGTGCTCTAATAAGTTTAATTTTCTTTTCTGTAGATAAATGAAACTCGCCAAGACTATCAGATATAACAGTCGCAATAGGTTCTGAGGTCTCTGATGATAAAAACATATCTATATATGCTCCAGATAAAGTATTTCCTTTATCGTCAATGACTTTTCCAGATAGTGAAGAATTGGATTGAGCAAAACACACTCCCGAAGTTCCCAAAAGGACTAATAATGTGATTATAATTTTATTTTGTAATATGATCATAGTATTTCTCTAGTATTTTATTTCTCATACCTGGTGCTTTTAAAAGGCATTGACACAGGTTAAATTTTCCTCCTTTATATTTGTTTTTTAATTGGTACCATGAACATTTCCCGTTACAAATAGGAAGATAAAAACATTTCTTACAATTTGGATCATTAAAACAAGAGCAACTACTGTGGTAACGATAGTATAACTGAGGATTTGTTATTACAATCTAATGTAGGAGCAACGACTACGCCTAAGGAACTTTTATCATATTGTGAGGCCTCGCTGATAAATCTCAATTTATCAATAGTCATCATCTTCAGACTCATCGCTCCATTTTCATTAAATTAGGTATTTCCCACTTAATACTTCCCGAAGTAAGTACTTGGTCTGGCTTTTCAGTAGAACTACATTCTACACCAAGTGCACTATAAGTTGCTACAGGATCGTTGTAAAGGTTGGTAAGAAAACTAATGGCTTTTTCGCGTGTCATTTTTTGCTGCGGACGTGCAAATGTATAAATTTGTTCGTAATTTCTACCTTTTCTAATTCCTATTGCTTGCCAACTTGCGCCTTCTAATTCAATTTTCATAATCAATCCAGGTAATCCCATAAAACAATAAGGACCAGCATCGTATGGAAGTTCTTCAGAAAACCATGCAACTACGTTTTTGCCACGATAGGTTGTTGTTGCTTTTGAGCAAACATAACCTAAAATTTTTTGTTTTTCATCTTCGAAGAAACTCCATTGTAATTCATTGGCTGGTTGGATAAACGATATAATTAGATTGTCGAAAGGTACTCGATAACCTATTTCTACTGTCTTTGCTTGTATATTTGTCCAAACTTCGTATGGAATAGTAGGGTTAGAATAGAGCGGTACTCCTTTTGCACCTTTAGCAATGAGTGATGTTGCTACAGAATCATTTTGATAGAGTGCTTCGTTACGTGAATAGATATGGTTGCGCCCAATTAATAAAGTTCGTTGTTCTGTATGTGGCTGCGAATTGTTAGCATAAGTCCATGTGAATTGGTAACGCACTTCTAAGAGAACTGCATCAAGCGGTTTTTTATTTTTCATGTTTAATTCCGTATACGAAGGAGAATTGCCAAACACAAATGCTTGTGAGAAGGAGATTTCTGACAAACCAATTAGGAAAAGAAATAGAATTCCTCTACGTGCAAGGTTTTTAAAAGAAGGTTTCATATTATCTAATAAGTTTATAGGTTGAACTTTAATGAAAGAATCATACTGCGTGGCACAAGAAAGAATGTGTTGCGCTGCTGCTCTTGTGCATTAACCGAAACTATATTCAGTTGTTGTGCGTTGAACAGATTACGAAGATTTAAACTCCATTCAACTAATTTTGTCTTATAATACAATTTCGCATTTGCGAGAAAAGTATGTGTATGGTCTTGCTGCGAATATAAGGTGTTGCAGGAAATACTCCATTTTCTGAACGTTGCCATTATCTTCCCTATTAACATTGCACGAGTTGTAACAATGTCGGTATTTTTATTGGTGGGTTCTGACATACAGCTTCGGTTGATAAACATCTGAATTTCGGTGAGCAAACCTTTTACAGGCGTAATACCTCCCTTCAGAGAGAAACTGCTTTCATTGATCTGAAAGGGATAACTAATATCATTTAGCATTTGTGAAGAAGAAAACCGTGTATGACTTACTTTCAAACCCACGTTTGTTTTCTTCCAATAAAAAGCTTTCGATAACTCGCCACTTAAACTCAATGAATGGGTATTAAAATTCAGTGGAATAAGATAAAGCGCTATGTGGTTATCCTTTATCACTTTATTTGTCATCATATCGCTGTTCAGATAATTATAGTTTATGCGTAAATTACCAAAGAGTAATTTGAAAGCGTTGGCATAATTGATTTTTGCTGAAAGATAATGATTATTTGTTGAAGTTATATCGTTTATATTTGCACGAGTCTGCTCGTAGCTGTTACGGATAATAAAAGCTTGTAAAAAATCTTCTGGTTTATTGTCGTGAACCTCTCTAGACCATTGTAATTGCAGCGAAATATGAGATAACAAAGAGCGTTCTATCGTTAAATTCGGAAGGATATGTAGTGAATGTTTTTTGGGGGTGATATAAGGAGAGTATACGGAGATATGTGAATAAACTAACGGAATATATCCATAGATTCGAAAATGAGCCATAACCGACTGAAACGATAAACCAAATCCAGCTTTCGCACGGTTATAATGCATATCGTCACTTAAAGCAAAACTACTTTCTGGAGAAAATAAACCTGAAGAATACAATGCAGTAGATAGCATATTTTTATCAGCAATGCCAAACCAATAAGGGTCGAATGTACAATTGCCAAGTCTGATTGTAGAAAGCATCTCTTGTCGCAGTTCTGCGTAATAGAATTTTTGCTTTACTTCTTGCCGTACTGTGGGCTGTGGCAAAGAGTTGATTCTCGCTTCTTGTGCTAAAAAGAGCAGCTCACGACTATTGGTAAATTGTAAGTTGAACTGCGTATCCAGTCCATTTACTTCGTTCCATTTGTATATTAACCTTAATTTATTATCAAGTGCAAATTCTCTTTGGTTGAGACTTTCGTCAAGTTGTGCAGCTTGTATAAGTTGTTTCACGAATGGCAACTCTCTATTACAAGTTCCAACCAATTTGTTCATAAAAAAATATCGCGATTTATTTTGTTCGTATTTAAGAAGGAAATCTATATTTCGGTAATTATTTCCAAATTCAAAACTTCGTTTATGCGTTTTCTCTTGTTGATTAATATGATAAGTATATTCCATACTTGCGCACCCTTCGGTATTTTCGTTCATTGCTATTATTGCATAATTCCATTTGGAATCAGGAGTTTTATTGTATAGTCCGTTTATTGACAACGCCTCACTCTTATTTGTCATATAATCATTCTTGTTGAGCATACTACTTTGTGGTGTGGGAGAAGAAAGTAAATTACTGGATAGCGAAGTTAAAGGCACGGCATAAATATCTCTTAATTGTTCGCCGCTATTATTTGCCGAAGCAGTGACAAAAATTTGATGTTTGGCATTAAATAAACCTCCATATAATCGTGCGGTATAAGCTAAATTATCTTTGTTGCCTTCTCTATAACCACCACCAACTTCCATTTTTCCAGTCAAAGTGTTTTTTGAATTTGGAGAAAGTTTCACATTAAGTGCTACATCATCTGTAATACGGCTACCCTGCAAAGCACGTATGGGCTGATGGTGTTGCATTATGTCTACTGCAATAATATCTTTTGGGTCTATACGTTCAAGTGCTATAGAATATTTTCCCTCAAAAAGATTGCCCCCTTCTATCTGAAATTCTGTAATTTCCCTACCATTATATAATACTCTTCCTGCATCGTTTATGGTAATTCCTGGTAAACGTTCTAAGGTTTCTCGGAGCTTTCTGTCATTTTTATCTCTAAAATGAGAAAGATGATAAGTCAGCGTATCGCCTTTGGCATTTATAATCGTCGGTTTTACATATACTTCCTCTAATTCTATGCTTTGCGATTCTGCAACAAAGTCTAAAGTTTGAGAAATATTGGCTATTTCCTTTCGAATGGGTTTGATATTGAAGTTGGAAATATATAAAACAATTTGCGGACTGCTATTTGAAAGTGTAAAAGCATAGTGTCCTTGTTCATCGGTTCTTGTATTGGCAACAATACGTTCTCCTTTTTCTGATGGAATTTTAGCTATAATAATGGCATTTTCAACAGGACTTCCATTATGTAATTTTACGCTACCTATAAATTTAACTTGTGCATCACAGATGGTACACAAGCACAAATAGAACAATATGATAGTAATGAATTTCATCAATTAGCGAAGTTACAATTGTTTATAAGTTAATGTAGGAAACTCTATATTAAAAAATAGAGAAATACACTATGGACTAAAGTTGCTACAAATATAAAAGAAAAAAACGTTACGTTCAAATTTATTGCAAAATATTTTCCACTTTATCTTTCTTTTACGCTTATTCTCTCTTGTTTTCTTATATTAAAAGTGAGACATGCTGGTTATGCTCAAAATAATAATAAGAAATTGAAAAAACTAATTATATTTCTCTTCATTTCTTATTAATATTCATCTGTGTTTTAATGAAAAAAGCCGTATGGCTATAGTGGTTTCAAAGTTAAAACACTTATTTTGCTTTGTGCCACTATAGCTGTACGGCTCGTATAAGAGATATTGTTGTATATTTTATTTTACAAGCACTTTTTTTCCATTTACAACATATACGCCTTTGGGTAAATGAGATGTTTCGGCTTTGTTACTTATTTTTTGTCCATAGAGCGTATAAACGCCCGATGTGTTTTTATGTGTATTGTTTTCTACATTTGTTATGCCGGTTACAACTTTAACAAATTTGTATAGTTGCACTGGTTTCTGTGTGGTTGTGGTGTAAGTAGCAAAACGTGCCATTTGTGTGTTATAGAATATGGAACGGTTGTCGGATAAGTTCGACTTTATTTCGGCATTTCCATCGTTAGAGAAAGTAATGGTCCACGATGCCGATTTGTTTGTTACGCCTTCTAACACATTCTTTTTTGTTTTACTTATAAGGTAAACCTTTCCGGCAACATCGTATAATGCGTATGCGCCATCTGTTCCGCTTATGGTTATTTGGTGCGGGGTGTTGTTTCCATCAACTGCGGTTGTTATGGTAGAGTTGTTTATTTCTACATTTGCAGGCGCATAAAAGCTTGATGTTTTTGTTCCATCAGCCTTGCTTAGTGCTGTGTTTGCTTGTTCGCATACAATAATATATTGTGTTTCGGGCTGTAGTTCGCTACTTTTGGTTATTTTTTTAAACACATATTTATCGGTAGAATTTTCTGGATTAACAGGTTCTGTTGGATTTTCACCATTATGTCCTGGATAAACGCCTCCTATATCGGTAGGGTTTGCTGGGTTCGGGCTAACGTAATGGTCGTAGCTAAACTTATCGTTTACCTTGTTTCCCCAAACATATTCTTCTAATCCGGGATAGTCTACATAAGGGTTGCGGTTTCCCTGGACTTTATAAACAGCTTCGTTGCGTAGAATTTCTTTTTGGCTCACGGGGTCTTCTTTAGCCCAACGCAACAGCATATCCATTTGCCACTTTACGTATGGCTTATATTCGTCGCCGCTCATTACGGGTGATTTCCAATTGGCAATGGCAGCTTCGTAAGCTGTAGCCATATAGAAGTATATACGTGCAAAGTCGCCTTTATATTCGTCTGCAGGTTCGAACACTGTTCCTGTATAACCAGCGGTGGTGCATTTTCCTTTCTTTGCAAAGTTGCCTTGTCCCTTAAACATTTCACCATTGTTTTCACCATAAGGTAAATTACCTCGCACGCTATTTACATACGTGTCTGACGGAACCACATGGAAAGCATCGTTGTGCATTGGAGTTTGCTTGTTAAACCAGCTCTTTGGTACGGAATGTTCACGATTATAACCATCGCCTTCACGACCAGAAGGGTGCCCCTGCGAAGAGCTACCAATTTCGTAGCTTGTTACTTTAGAATACATATCCCACAATTTGCCATCTGGACGCTTATCTGTTGTTTTGTAAGTTTGCCACAATCCGTTATAATCAGTAGTGTGCAGTTTTCCCACTATATGATACAACTTTGTTTTTAAAGTTTTACCAGAGAATCCATCTGCGCCTTTATAGTACGTTCCTGTACCATTAGGACCTTGTGCGTATACAGCTAAAGCAACGCTTAGAGCTACTAAAAGCAGCACTTGTTTTAGTTTAAACATAATTTTTCTTGTATTTATTCTTCAGTTTGAGTTATATCGTATCTATAAAATATTAATGTGCTTTAAGAGGCTAATACAGAAGTAACATTCCCGCTACTGCAGCATAACAAATCATTCTAATTGGATTTATCTTTAACCACATAGTTCCAATAAAAGTTGCAATAAACAAACCTATACTAATAGAAAATTGCCACACATTTATACTTGGCAGCGAGAAGTTTTCGGCATTGCAAAGCAACAAAGTAGCAGCAGCCAACAAGCCAACCACTACTGGGCGCAATCCCATAAATATAGATTGAACAGCAGGTGTCTTCATATATTTAAGAAACATCTTGCTGATAAGTAGCATCAAAATAAGCGAAGGTAACACTAAAGCAGACGTGGCGGTAATGCTACCAAATATAGCCATTGTGTTGGATAGTCCCATATTGTGCACAGCAGCGTAGCCACAATATGTAGCCGAGTTAATGCCAATAGGGCCAGGTGTCATTTGCGATATAGCCACAATGTTGGTAAATTCGGCAGACGACAACCAATGATGATGCATTACAGTTTCTGTTTGAATAAGCGAAAGCATTCCATAACCTCCACCAAATCCAAACAATCCTATAACAAAGAATGTATAAAAGAGTTGCAGAAATATTATCATCGCTATTCGGTTGGAACAATAAATTTACCATATAAATAGCCACCAATAGCGGCTGCAATAAGCACATATATAGGGTTCACTCCTAAATAAGCAATAAGCAAAGCTGTGAGAATTGGTATCCAACAGTTAGCGAGAGTTATCTTAGCACTCTTCGCAAGGCTAAACGTTGGCACAGCTATTAATGCAACAACTGCTGGACGAATGCCACGAAACATTGCCGCTACCCAAGCTATGTCCATAAAATGATGAAAGAACATAGCAATAAGAAGTATTATAAGGAAAGAAGGAAGTGCTGTACCCAAACTGGTGCACAATGCACCAGGAGTCTTTCGGATTTTGTATCCAACGAAGGTACTTATATTAATAGCAAATACACCCGGACAGCTTTGAGCAACCGCTATA
This sequence comes from Prevotella pallens ATCC 700821, assembly GCF_000220255.1. Lineage (GTDB taxonomy): Bacteria > Bacteroidota > Bacteroidia > Bacteroidales > Bacteroidaceae > Prevotella > Prevotella pallens. Next base: position 658,887 of record NZ_GL982513.1, on the reverse strand, counting down.
AGGTCTACAAAGTCTTCTTTACTTATCCATTTTTGCTTATCTACAACTTCACTCTCTATAATAGAAATCATAGCATAGCCTCCGCCAAGTGTAAAGGCTCCTATTTTAAAGAATGTTTTAAAGGCATTCCAATAAATGGCAAGCCCATTCTCTTCTTTTTCAGAAGAAGATAGGCTTGCATTGTTAAGTTCTTTGTTTTTGTTGTCTAACATTTATTATTCTTATCGTTCGATTCTCACTCGTCGAAAAGTGCGTTTTCACGCTTTAGCAATACACTAAATAAAATTAGTATTCGCTCTTCCGACTTAATGAAGATGTTCCTCTACCCATTTGCGAGCATTCACAAATGCTTCTATCCATGGAGTAACCTCGTCGTTACGATGTTCCATAGGATACCAACCTTGTTGCCATGGAAAGATTGAACGCTCTAAATGAGGCATCATTGCAAGGTGTCTACCATCGTTTGAGCAAATACCTGCCACATTATAATTAGAGCCATTCGGATTACCAGGATATTGTGCATAATTGTATTTTGCCACAATATTATAACGGTCTTCAGGCTCTGGAAGCATAAACTTACCTTCTCCGTGTGCCACCCAAATGCCAAGTTTATTACCGCTAAGCGAGCCAAACATTACACTCTTATTCTCTGGAATGTTCAGTCCTAAATAAGCACTCTCAAACTTATGACTATCATTATGCACCAGTTGTGCTCGATGCTTATGCTCTGGATTAATTAAGTTCAGTTCTACCATAAGCTGACAACCATTACAAATACCAAGTGAGAGTGTATCTTTACGGGCATAGAACTTGTCGAGAGCTTGTTTTGCCTTTGGATTATAGAGGAAAGCTCCCGCCCAACCTTTAGCAGAACCGAGTACATCTGAATTAGAGAAGCCACCACAGAACACTATCATATTTACTTCTTCAAGTGTTTCGCGCCCAGAGATAAGGTCGGTCATTGTAACATCTTTCACCTCGAAGCCTGCGAGATAAAGACTATATGCCATTTCGCGGTCGCCGTTTGTTCCTTTCTCACGAATAATTGCAGCCTTTGGAGTTTGATGTGTTATAGGTGCATTATCTTTCCAACGGTTTGGATTTAAGCCATACTGTTGCAACGTACCAGTAAAGTCTGCATTGAATTTCATTTCAATAGGCTGTACCTTATAGTTGTTGTGGCGTTTCTCTGCTAATTCGTTTGCTGTTTGTTTACGGTCTAACAAATAAGATGTTTCATACCATTTCTCACGTAAAGCATCAATATCAAATTCGTGTTTCCAACTTCCGTCAGTAATGGTTAGCATTCTATTCTTAGTATTTGGATTACCAATACGTGCGAAACCAATACAATTATCTTCTAAGAATGCCTTTACCTCATCGTTGTGTTCATCGGCAACTTGAATAATAACACCAGGATTTTCTGCAAATAACTTACGCACAATGTCGTCGCCTTGCATATCGTGCAAATTAATATTCAATCCGCCTTCAGGATTTGCAAAGGTCATCTCGAGCAGTGTTGTTATCATACCACCAGCCGAAATATCATGTCCAGCAAGTATCCAACCACGTTGAATCATCTCTTGAATAGCATCGAAACAATCGCAGAAGTAGCGTGGTTCTTTTACAGTAGGAACGTCAGAGCCAACCTTTCCTAAACTTTGTGCAAAGGCTGAGCCACCCAAACGCTGTTCATCGAAACTGAAGTCGATATGGTATAAGCGTGTTTTCTTGTTATTTACTAACACTGGCGAAACCACCTTACGCACGTTGCTCACCTCTGCTCCACTTGAAACGATAACTGTTCCTGGCGAAACAATCTTCTCACCGTTAGGATATTGTTGTGTGAGCGATAGCGAATCTTTACCTGTTGGCACATTAACACCAATGGCACAACAGAAGTCTGACAATGCTTTCACTGCACTATAAAGGCGTGCATCTTCTCCTTTTTGTGCACGACAAGGCCACATCCAGTTTGCAGAAAGACTAATACTATCCATTCCTTCAGCAAGCGGAGCCCATACTATATTGGTTAAGGCTTCTGCTACAGATAGTACCGACCCTGCTTCTGGCGATGCCAATCCTGCCTGTGGAGCGTGTCCAATGGCTGTTGCTATACCTTTATAGCCACGATAGTCGAGAGCTACTACTCCACAATCGGATAGTGGCAATTGCACTTGTCCTTGACATTGCTGGCGTGCTATGCGTCCTGTAACTGAGCGGTCTACCTTATTTGTTAGCCAATCTTTACAAGCAACGGCTTCTAATTGTAGCACACGTGCAACGTAATCGTCTATCTTTTCTATATTGTAAGTAACGTCAGCGTACTTGCGCTCTACTGTTTCGTCTTTCATTATGGTTTTTGGCGAATGTCCGAACATCTGCGCAACATCAAGATCAAATGGTTTCACACCATCTTTCTGAACAAACGAGAAGTGTGCATCGCCTGTAGTTTCGCCTACTACATACATCGGAGCGCGTTCGCGTTCAGCTATACGGCAAACGTGGTCTAAATGTTTTTCGTCTATCAACAAGCCCATACGTTCTTGCGATTCGTTTGCTATAATTTCCTTTGCGCTTAATGTTTTATCGCCAATAGGCAATTTATCCATTTCTATTTTGCCTCCGCAGTCTTCCACTAATTCGCTCAAACAGTTCAAATGTCCTGCCGAACCGTGGTCGTGAATAGAAACAACCGGGTTTTCGTTTTCTTCTACCAATGCACGAACAAGATTATAAGCTCGCTTCTGCATTTCTGGATTGGCACGCTGAATTGCATTCAATTCTATTCCGTTTGAATATCTACCTGTATCTACCGATGAAACAGAGCCTCCACCAAGCCCTATGCGATAGTTATCGCCACCCACCACAACTACTTTATTTCCTGGCTGTGGCTCTTTCTTTAAACAGTCGCGTTTTGTTCCGTAGCCTACTCCTCCAGCAAGCATTACAACTTTATCGTAAGCATATTTTTCACCATTTTCTTGATGTTCGAAAGTCAAAACAGAACCTGCAATCAATGGTTGGCCAAACTTATTACCAAAATCGCTTGCTCCATTAGAAGCTTTTGTAAGTATTTGTTGAGGTGTTTGATACAGCCATTTGCGCACTGGCAGAATGTCTTCCCAATCGCGTAAAGCTGGTGTCTTTCCATTTTCGTCTTTCAATCGTGGGTATGCCGTCATATAAACTGCAGTTCCAGCAATTGGCCAAGAACCTACGCCACCACCCATACGGTCGCGAATTTCGCCACCCGTACCCGTTGCAGCGCCATTAAAAGGCTCTACTGTGGTGGGGAAATTGTGAGTTTCGGCTTTTAACGAGATTACACTCTCTATGTTTTTTATCTTAAAATAGTCTGATGTGCTTTGGTTCTCTGGAGCAAATTGTTCTATTTCTGGACCTTCAGCAAAAGCTACATTATCTTTATATGCAGACAAAATTTTGCCCGGATTTTCTTTTGTAGTCTTCTTTATAAGGTTGAAAAGGCTGCTTTCCATTTTCTTACCATCTATAACAAACTCTCCTCCGAATATTTTATGACGGCAGTGTTCGGAGTTGATTTGTGCAAAACCAAACACTTCTGAATCGGTTAATGGACGGTTGTTTTGCTTCTCTACCTCATGTAAATATTCTATTTCTTCTGGCGACAGTGCCAATCCCTCTTCTTCGTTAAACTTTTCTAAGTTATCAATAAATTTTATGTCGGCTGGCTGAATGTCTACAGTAAAAATGTCTTGATTTAATCCATCGTAGTTTCTGAATATCATTCTATCTGGATTTGCCTCCATAGACTGTGCTGGGAAGTATTCTTCTATACGCGAAATGCCGTTGATACCCATGTTCTGAGTTATTTCAACGGCATTCGTACTCCATGGGGTTATCATTTCGCGACGTGGCCCAAGATAGTAACCCGACAGTTGCTTGTCGTTTATTAACTTTGCATTGCCGTAAAGCCAACTCAACTTTTCAATCTCTTCCTTTGTTGGATTATGGTCGATTTCAGTAGCAATTACTGTATCGTAAGAAGCCAAGAAAAATAGAATCATATTCGTTTTATGTAATTAGGTGTGTATCATAGAGGTGCTAAATATAATTAGTATACCTCTTATTTATAAGATTTTCTTTTGCAAAGATACACTTTAATCGAAGAAAGAACAAGAAAAAACTTCCTTTTTTAGGATAGTTAGCAAATTTAGTTACTGTATTTATTTGGTCTAAAAAAACTAATGCAAAGCCAAAACGACTATTAAACCAAAAATGGTCATTAGACTACAATATATATAGTTCTTATCACTATGGTATTGTTTCCTAACATCTTTTATTTTCTTATCGGTATCTTGTCTGTCTTTGTAACTTTACATAATCCGCTACGCCTGCATTGCAGCAACAGGCAATTTGCTCGATAATAAAACAAAATTTGTTTAGGTTCTAATGAGTGATTTGGGGTAAACTGTAGCACCTTCATACCTTTTCAGCTACAACTTCGGTTACCTCTTGTTTTATGGTTGCAGTTTGTTTTTCTTTCTATCTCGCTACTGTTTGCTATGCCTTCGTTATAGGGTTAAATAACAGCACAGTTGGAAATATGCTAGTAAATTATAAACAGTGCTTACTGCCTAACCAGCAAGTAATTAAAACTTTTCTTATGGTGATAAAAAAATGTAGAATACAGTTAGCTTTGTTTTAGATATCTGAAACAATCGTCTCAGATATCTGTAACGATCGTCTCAGATATCTGTAAGTTGCAAATTAGATATCATAAAAAACTACAACCTTTATGAGGCTATATTGTAACACCTAAAAAATATTTCTTTTGTTGAACTGTATGAATTCTCTTATTATGTTATGTTGCTATTTAAGTATTATTGTAAAAGCCCAACCAACAATGTATAACGCCGAATTTAGCCATACTGCAAAGTTCGGCTATTGGTGTGTTGCAACCCCAAATATCAAATTAAGCAAAGCCACAACATTTATTAAATATGTATGTACGAAGAATAAGAAAATTCTATAACCGATATATAAAACAAATACGGAAACTCTCAACGAGCTTCCGCATTTATGTTGTTTAACTAAATTGTTATAGTCTATGAATAGAGAAAATCTCACGATTTCCTGATACCCTTTATTACAACCTGTTAAACTTTTACCTTTAAAAAATAACTAAAAACCTAAATCTATTACTACTAACCTAAACAATCTATTAACCTTTTGACAATGCAAAGGTACGCATAAATTAAACTTCCTGCAAATATTTCAAAGATTGTTTTGCCTAAAAAAGATAAATATTGATATAAATCAACGAAAATACGCAAAGAGGTTCTTATATTGCACAAAAATTGTATATTCTTGCTACATAAAGTCTTAACTAATTTGATGCCACTTAGATGGTTTTACAGAAATATTCATTGTTCGTTCTCCAAATGCCGTTCTTATTATCTTATATTTATGTATTTAATATTTTACTCTACATTTTTTTATACCAAGCAAAACCTGTCCAAATAATATTTCGTATATTTGCAACTGTTATTTACTTATTGTTGTCCATCAACATATAGATATAAAAACCAACTATAGACATGCAACAAGAGATGAAGAAATTTATTCTTTTATCGTTATTAGCTATCTGTTATAACATCTTACCAGCTTTAGCACAATATGAATATTCGCCTCAATGTAAAATGAATTTTGGCAAGGGAGAAGTATATTCCATAGAAGTGGGAGGCAACGAAAAGGAAAATAACGATACTATATTGGGCAATTCTGTTGCTATTATATTGCTGAAGAATGGTAAAGAGATATCACGTTTTAACACATTTTCCATAGACGATAACTGTCCAGCCGATGGCTTCCGCGATATAAAAGTTAAAGGACATTACTTTACAGTAGAAGATTCGTACTGTGCAGGGTTCTATTTCGTATTAACTTACACTACATTCCGATACGACACAAAAAGAAAAGAGTTTGTATTGCATCGCTATGGTGAAAGCTATGTGTACAGAGGAGATCCTGAAAAGGATATACCCGACAACTCATACTTAGTGAAAGAGTATATTCCTTTCAGTAAAATAACAACCAAACTGTTGCTGGAGCTAAGAAATAATTTCAAGTAATCGAAAGAGTCATATACAAATATAATAAATTGTTCAAATGGATATATTATATATAAATAAGGAGAAAATACTCTGTAACTTCGAAGAATTGAGCAACGTATGGGATACTTCGACAAATATATCTCTACACCTGGACATTCAAATACCAGACTTTGAACTTATCGTTACTGAATTGCTGAAGAAGCCATTAAACGACTTAGCCTATAGCATTCTGGCAGAAATTGCAGAAAAGAACGGTTTAGACGAAAGATTGATGCGCTTGATTTATGAGCAAGGAGACAAGGCTTGCAAAGTTGCAATCTGTCTTCGGACCGACTTGCCAATAGATTTGAAAGTAAAATGTGCACACTCTGACGATGTAGACATTAGAGAACATTACGTCAATATACCATAATTTGTATTAAACTAAAGAAACGATGAAAGTATCTAAACAAGAACTTGAAGCTGTAACAGCACTATCGCCAGAGAAACGTTACAACTACTTTGTAAAACGAATATGCGATTGGGAACAAGTATGGACGCTTTATGAAGACGATTATATCGTGCTGAACGAAGCAAAGAACGGCAAGCTCTATATACTATTGTTTCCGTTTAAAGACTTTGCTGAACACTATGCAACAAACACAAGGGGAATGAAAGGTGTTTCGTATAAAAGTTTTGAGATTAACGAATTTCTAGAAACAATTATAAAAAAGCTACAAGCAAACAACGTTAGTAATGCTTTGGTGTTTCCAGTTGCCAACGGTTATGGACTGAATGTATCTATGATAGATATTATTAAAGATATTCAAAGCGAATTAGAGAACTATAAATAAAAATATGAAGCAAAGCATTATTAAGAAATTGAGCGCCTTCTTTAAAGAAAATCCAACTCTATTGGGCGTTGCCGCTACCTACGAAGAAATTGAAAATGCCGAAAAAGAACTTCACTTAACAATAGATAACGACTATAAAGAGTTTATCTTGAATTTCGGAGGAGCGTATGCAGGCATAGCTATTTATGCTTTTAAGAACGGAACATCAATAGGGAAAGAAACTATTATTGACCTAACGATGAATGCGCGGAATCTTTTTAATACGGCAAATCTCTTCCCCGAAATAAATAATTGTCTTGTTTTCTCTGATGACGGAGCAGGTAATCCAATAGCAATAGCGCCGAATGGCGAGGTTATACTCTTTGACTACGACACTGAAGAAAAGCAAACGCTTGCCAATGGCTTTGAAAAACTTATTGAAGATAACTTTATCAACTGTTAGAACAAGCCTCAACAAAGAAGCAAAACTATGAGCGGAAACAGAGAAAGATGAGGTAAGAACAAATAAAACGACTATAAAAAAAGTCTTCAAATATTGCATATTGCACATTTGAAGACTTTTCTATTGATAGATTTTTCTCAATCCTAATGTAGCAAATAATAAGTTGCTTCGCCAACCGTTTTACCCGCATAGTAAATTACATAGCAACACAATGCAACAATGGTATAGCGTTTCATCAATCGCCTATATAATTTAAATGTGAGATAGATTTGCAGGAGATTTTGAAATTCTATCTATTGTTAAACCAAATTAATTCTATTTCTCAGCAGACTCTGGAGCCTTACCGATAAGGTCCATAAACTGGTCGAGCTTAGGAGTAATGATAATTTGTGTGCGACGATTACGTTGCTTTCCAAGTTCTGTATCGTTGGTTGCAATAGGATTAAACTCGCCACGACCGCCTGCAGTTAAACGTTTTGGGTCTACACCGAAATGATTTTGCAAGTATTGTGCTACTGATGATGCGCGCAAACAAGAGAGATCCCAATTGTTACGAATATTCTTCATCTGTGCACTTTGTGTGTTTACAGGTACATTATCGGTGTTACCTTCTATCAAAACATCATAATCTCTGTAATCGGTAATAATCTTTGCTATCTTGCTAAGTGTTTGTTCTGCTCTATCGTTTACTTCGTACGAACCACTCTTATAAAGCATATTGTCTGCCAAAGATATGTAGACTACACCTTTCAACACTTGAACATCAACTTCTTTAAGTTCTTCTTTGCTAAGGCTCCGAGTAAGATTGTTGGTAAGAACAAGATTAAGAGAGTCGCTCTTCGTTTTTACTTCCACAAGATGTCTGATATATTGGTTACTCTCATTTATTTGATCTACCAACTTAGATATATTGATATTGTTTGAATTTGCATTATTCAAACTCTTATCAAGACTACCTTGCAATGCTGCAGCACTAGCCTTTGCCTGTGCCAATTGGTCTTCTAAGCTTCTAATTCTAGCATTATTTGCTGCAATTGTTTCCTTTGCATTCTGATATTCACTTGTTAATCGTTGATTTTCTGATTGGCAGTTTTGCAAATCTTTCTTGCTAGCACAGCCTGTCATTAACAGTGCGCCTGCACACAAGGTTAATACTAAAATGGTCTTTTTCATATTACTAATAGTTTTTTATTTATACTTTTTAAAAATCAACTTGCTACATTCAGCAAGCGCAGACACATTATGCCTGCTTATTGTACAAAGATATTCATTTTGTTGCAGATAGCTATAGAAGTAAGAAAGCTTTAGCTTATTTTAAGCGAGTTTAAGCATTTTCAAAGTAAAAACACTTATTTTCGTCATTCTATTGGTTCTACCTTAGGTGTTTTAATATCAGACGATGTTGTGCTATTATCGTTTGATTCTTCTTTTGTTGAAGGTGGTGGCGTAGCTGAAACATTAATTGGATCGGGTTCTGGAATACCTTTTACATTAGTATTAGCATCTTCTGTCTCAACATAATCTACCTTCTTATTTTCTTTTACTTCTACTTCTTTCGCTTCTTCTTTTGTTAATACTGGTATCTTCGATGTGGTATCTACGCCTATTACAGTTCCCGCCATATCTACTTCATACTTGCGTGGTGGTGCCATTGTACGTGTAGCCATAAGCACTGAAAGCAATATTGAGCCAAAGAAAAGTACTCCAGCACAAATTGCAACAATTTTAGTGTATGTTGGTTTCTTATTTTCTTGTGAGTTCATAAGTGCATTGTAGAATAACGAACGTATGCAAAAGCAATGTTACTACCATTGTACAAAAGTACCTAAAATATCTAATAATACCAAAGGAATATACTAAATGCTACTATTTCTTCTTATTTATCTGGCGATCGGATACTGCATCACTCGCATTATTAAGTGTCGTTCCTACTTTATTTCCAAATCTTTTACCAGCATCGCTTATCTTTTTTAGAAACTTTTTTCCATTCTTTTCAGCTTTACCAGCTATTCGTCCAATAGCTTCAGACTCTCGCTCCATAAATAGCTCCATTCCATCTCCAATGGTACTAAGTCCTTGCTTTATTTTCTCTTCCGATGTATTCTTTTTATGCAATATAGTATCAGTTGTATTGATATTATTGTCTATAGTATTGTAAGTATGTCTTTTAACTTCCGTTCCTGTGCATTGTTTATTTTGCTTCTGTGTAGAAACTTGCTTTTTTGCAGGCATCGGATAGTTTAAAACGGCATTTGTCTGTGCGCACATACGTGTACCAATTCCTATAAACAGGAAGAATAGTAGCGTACAAATAATCTTTATTTTCATATCATCAGAAAGTTTGATTTATAGAAATAACGCAGAAATACTAATAATATTACTTTTTTGTAAACAACCTAACTACAAACCAAGCATGTTTTGCTATTGTTGGAAACACGCCATAATGTTTACACATAACTCGAAAACGCTCATAAAGCGATGCTCGATGATGTTTTGTTGTTTGTCCCTCTTCCAAATAATTGGCTATCACAGCGTGAACATTTCGTAATAACAGTCCTTCTTTCTCGCCTTCACGCATTATTTTTATGCACCAATCTATATCGGCAGAATAACGAAAATGTGTATTAAAGGGAATCTTCTTAGCTATATCTAATCGAGCATAAAAAGCTTGATGACATACCAACATACCATCACGAAACGAACGCCAAGTTAGTTTCTCTGGAGGCTGTAATCTACGATGATATAAGAAATTTCCTTTTTCATCTATAATGTCTGTATCTCCATACACTACAACCGGACGTTTTTCACCATCTCCAACTTCAGCTGCTAAAGCCACTTTTTCTATTGTATCGGCAGTAGGAAAACGGTCGCCAGCATTTAAAAATACTACATAATCGCCATTTGCACGTGCTAAACCTTTATTCATTGCATCGTAAAGACCTTTATCTGGCTCACTCTTTATACGAACAATGTGCCCATTTTCTGCACTATCCGATAGTTCTTTATAAGCGTTTGCTATTGCTAAAGTGTTATCGGTTGAAGCCCCATCTACAATTATATGTTCTATTGTGGGAAAACTTTGTCGTAATACACTATCGAGTGTAGGCTTTAATACATCGGCAGCATTATATGTTATGGTTACTACAGAAAATGTTATCATTTTTGTTTATAGTTTGAATTAGTAAGTGCTTTCTTATAAATATCTATATATTGTGTAGCTACACGTGTTTGCGAATAGTTCTCTTTGACTTTCTTTATCGCTTCAGCAGACAACTCATTATAGTTGGCAATATTCAAAACCCAATATATACCATTGGCTAAATCGGCAGAATCTTTCAGACGAACGATATATCCATTGCACTTATGATCTATCATTTCTGGTATTCCTCCTACTTCAAAACCAACGCAAGGAACGCCACATGCCATTGCTTCCATAATTGTATTGGGCAAATTGTCTGATAAAGATGGAGTAACAAACACATCTACAGCATTGTAAACGTCTACTATCTTTTGAGTATCAACCACGTAACCTAATGGATACATCGGCAATCTAAAGCTATTACATAGTTCTTCTGCATGTCCACCAAGTACAACCACTGCTGTATTTACTAATATTTCTGGATGCTGTTTTGCCATTTTCTCGCATGCTTCAACCAGATAGCTCATACCTTTATTATTATTTGTTACGCGTTGAGAAGCGAAAAGTATCAGACGTTTATCGGTAGGCAAGCCTAATTTTTTACGTGCTTCGTTCTTATTAGTTTTGCAAAAGATATTAGTATCTATAGGATTTGGAATGCTTTCTATGACATTCGTTCCTATTAATGCGCTCTTTTTAGCTTCGTTCTGTAGCCATTTACTGCATGCTATATATATAATGTGTGAACGTCCTTTTATTAATTCCTTTCGTTGCCACGTTCTTTTTGCAATATCACACCCAATAGGAAGAGGTAACAAATAACATTTTTCGCATTGCGTTTCAAATTTTCGACAATCTAATGTTATATGGCAAATTGCTGTGGCTGGCCATATATCGTGCATTGTCCATATAAGAGGTTTTCCCGAATTTAGTATCTTTTCTATATTGTTGAGCGATAAAAAACCTTGATTTACCCAGGCTAAATGAATAATATCTGCATTCTTAAATTCTGGCAATTGGGTAATATCGGTTCCTGTATTTGCTATATCTATCGCAAAAAGATTTCGCTTTGAAAAACGTAAATGACAAAAAACACACCAACGTTCCCACAATTTGTTCCATCTTGTACGCCAATTATTTTTAATAGCAAATACTGTTTTATCGTTACTCAACTTATCTCTAACAAGCATAGACGCATCTATTCCATTTTTATTCAATGCATCTTTTAAACGATTTGCAGCTACTGCTGCCCCACCCGTTCGTTCACTTGTATTTACAATTAATACTCTCATTCTACCTTTTTTCGTATTACAAAGATAAGAGTTTTAAACGAAACAACAGAAAGATGCTTCAAAGAATGATATAAAAGTTAGTTTACAGATGGTTGTATAGAACAAAAATAACAAGTTCATTGGCTCTTTTAAGAGTTGTACCTACATTATTTTAATAGTATCCAACTTTATACGAACATTGTAAGTAAATACATAATATCAAACTTATTCAGGCTTTATCATAACGTGGGAATGCTTTCCCGAAACATAAAAAAAGAATAAATAAACTGCATCTTTTCAGTAAAACAATGGAATTTATAAAGAAATAAACTACATTTGCATATCTCTAACAATTAAATATAAGCAATGTCAATCGCATTATTAAGAGCTATTATACACTACGGGCTACATTTTCTTTCTCCTTTATTGTTTGCACAATTTTTTAAACGTGAGCACAGAATAAAGGCGTTTTGGATTATGTTAGCAACAATGGTTGTAGATATAGACCATTTATTGGCTACGCCTATGTTTAATCCATACCGTTGTAGCGTAGGTTTTCACCCTCTCCACTCCTATTTTATGGTTTGTATTTATGCGCTTTTATGCGTATTGCCCTACGAAAAGCTAAAACTACCGTGGTGGATTCGCCCTATTGGAATTGGATTATTCTTTCACATGCTCACCGATTTACAAGATTTTTATTTATGGAAACAGTGGTTATAACACGTTTAGAACCATAACACTGGGCTCCATTAAGTAACTTTTTAAAAGGATTTAATGCCTATTTGGTGCTTTCATCTCTTTTTCGTACTTTTGCAATAATAAAATGTAAGGACTATGATACTATCAATGACAGGATACGGCAAGGCTGTTGTAACCTACAAAGAAAAGAAAATAAGTGTTGAAATAAAATCGCTAAATAGCAAGAACTTCGATCTTTCAACTCGTATTGCTCCTTTATATAGAGAAAAGGAAATGGAAGTACGGCAAACTCTTGCTAATTTGTTGGAACGTGGCAAAGTAGATTTTTCGCTTTGGATAGAAAAAGATGCTGCTTTAGATGCCACACCTATTAATGCACAATTGGTAAAAAACTATTATCAGCAAATAAAAAATATTGCTACAGAAATAGGAATTCCTGAACCAAACGATTGGTTTTCTACATTGTTACATTTACCCGACGTTACAACAAAAACAGAAATTGAAATTCTTGAGGAAGACGAGTGGAATGTTACAAAACAAGCTATCGATAAAGCTGTAGAATGTCTTATAGATTTCCGTAAACAAGAAGGAGCTGCACTTGAACGTAAGTTCCACGAAAAAATTAATAACATAGAAGCTCTTCTAAAAAGCATAGAACCTTACGAAGAAAGCCGTGTTCCAAAGATAAAAGAAAAAATTATAGAGGGATTAGAGCAGGTTGCAAAAGTAGATTACGACAGAAATCGCTTAGAACAAGAACTAATTTACTACATAGAAAAGCTGGATATTAACGAAGAAAAACAACGCTTAGCAAACCATCTGAACTATTTCCGCGAAACAATGCAGGAAAAAGGACACGGTGTTGGAAAAAAATTGGGTTTCATTGCTCAAGAAATGGGACGCGAAATAAATACAACTGGCTCGAAAAGTAACCAAGCCGAAATGCAAAATATTGTGGTTAAAATGAAAGATGAGCTGGAACAAATAAAAGAACAAGTGCTGAATGTACTGTAAAAGAACAACAAATGCAAGGTAAACTAATAATTTTTTCAGCACCATCTGGAGCTGGTAAAAGTACCATTGTACAATGGTTAATGAAAGAACACCCCGAACTAAAATTAGCTTTCTCTATAAGTTGTACTACACGACAACCACGCGGCACAGAGAAAGATGGTGTAGAATATATATTTCTCTGTCCCGAAGCTTTTAAAAAGAAGATAAACGATAACGATTTTTTGGAGTACGAAGAAGTTTATACCGACCGCTTTTATGGTACTTTAAAAAGTCAGGTTAATACCCAAATAGCAAAAGGACAAAATATAATCTTCGATGTTGATGTGAAAGGTGGCTGCAACATAAAACAGTTTTACGGCGAAAAAGCATTAAGTTTGTTTATTCAACCGCCTTCTATTGACGAACTTCGCAGACGTTTAATGGGAAGACAAACTGATTCGGCAGAGGCTATAGAATATAGAATGGCAAAAGCTGAACATGAATTGACATTTGCTAATAAATTCGATTATATTATTGTGAACGACGATTTGGAGAAAGCTAAGTGTGAAACCTATAACATTATAAAACATTTCATAGAATCGTAAGCTGCAATGAAGGTTGGAATATACGGTGGTTCGTTTAACCCTATTCATAACGGCCACATAAAACTAGCTGAAATTTTCTTTAAGGAACTTGAATTAGACGAAGTTTGGTTTATGGTTTCACCGCAAAATCCTTTTAAAATAAATAATAAATTGCTTAACGATACCCTACGCTTCCAATTAGTTGAGAAGGCTTTAAAGAATAAAAAGTATATGATTGCTTGTAACTACGAGTTTAGTTTACCAAAGCCATCGTATACTTGGAACACTTTACAACAACTTTCTTCTGATTTTCCTGCCAATAAATTTATTCTTTTGATAGGTGGCGACAATTGGTTAGCGTTTAATAAATGGTATCACGCAAACGACATTTTAGAAAACTATAGTATTGCCGTTTATCCGAGAACATGTAGCAAAAGTACAGAAAATTGCAATTTATTTTCTACTAAAAATGTAACCTTACTGAACATTCCGCTTATTAATATAAGCAGCACCGATATTCGTCAACGTATAAAAAAGGGAGAAACTATAAAAGGATTGGTTCCTGAATGTATTGAAAACGATGTAAAAATGTTTTATAGCAAAATATAAAAATTATAGAAAGATGCTGACAAGCTATACTAACAAGCGCATTGTTTAACCAAAATTATAGTAAGATGGCAGAACAAACTTTAAAAGAAAAAACAGCAAAAGGCCTTTTCTGGGGAGCATTGAACAATGGTACAATGCAAATTTTAAATGTACTTATTGGTATTTTGTTGGCTCGTTTACTTTCCAATGCCGATTATGGTTTAATTGGAATGCTTGCGGTTTTTACTGCTGTTGCAGGTGCTTTACAAGAAAGTGGCTTTACTTCTGCAATTGCAAACCTTGAAAATCCTACCGATAACGACTACAATTCGGTATTTTGGTTTAGTACTATTGTAAGTTGGTCTTCGTATTTGCTACTTTTCTTTTGTGCTCCGCTAATTGCAAATTTCTTCCACCATACAGAACTCGTAAATCTTTCGCGCTTTCTATTTGTTTCTTTGCTTTTCTCTGCTATTGGTACTGCACCAACGGCATATCTCTTTAAAAACATTATGGTAAAAGAAACAACTATCTTACGTGTATCGTCGTTAGTTATTTCAGGTATCGTTGGTATTGTGTTAGCATGGCAAAATTACGGTTATTGGAGCTTGGCTTGGCAACAAGTTTTATATATTACTTTAACTAGTTTAGGACGTTTCTTTATAATTCCGTGGCGACCTTCGTTAAAAATTAATTTTGCACCTATTCGCAAAATGTTCTCTTTCAGCTATAAAATTTTAATTACTACTGTTGTAAACATAGTTAGCCAAAACTTACTTACATTCATTTTTGGCAGACTTTATACTGCAAATGCTGTTGGAAATTTTTCGCAAGCATTTAAATGGGACACAATGGCAAGTACAATGATATCGGGAACAACATCGCAAGTTGCACAACCAGTATTGGCAGAAGTAAAATTAGAAACAGAAAGACAAGTAACTGTATTTAGAAAAATGCTCCGTTTCACTGCTTTTTTAGCTTTTCCTGCTATGTTTGGTTTGAGTATGGTTGCACATGAATTTATAATAGTTCTTATTTCCGACAAGTGGGCAGATAGTATTCCGCTACTTCGTATACTTTGTATAAGTGGTGCTTTCCTACCTTTTTATACATTATATCAAAATTTAATGATAAGTCGTGGTAAATCTGATGTATATTTATGGATAACAACTTCGCTTATTGCAGTTCAATTATTACTTATTTTGTTATGTTATACTAAGGGGATGATATTTATGGTGAGCGCATATACTGTAGCAACTGTGCTTTGGCTCTTTGTTTGGCAAGTTTTTGCCTATCGCGAAATCTCAATTCGCTTATACGATGTGTTATGCGACATTATACCTTATATGTTTATCTCGGCAGTAATTATAATTGCCGTTTATTTTGCCACAAGCGGTATTCAAAATCTCATAGTTCTCTTATTAACACGAATAATATTGGCTATTGCTGCTTATTTTATTACTATGAAACTATTAGGTTTTAAGATACTTGACGAATGCATTAATTACTTATTCCATAAAAAAATCAAATCGTAAGACTTTAATATTACCATTTCAAATAGAGTAATTCAATGTAGATTTCTAGTATATATAGACAGAAAACAATTAGCTTTCTAAAGTTTGCAACTAAAAAATGTATAGTCCAAATCAAAAGAAGCTATTCTATCAATAATTATACATAGATACAAAAACAGCTCATCTGAAACTAAAAACAGTTAAAATAATACTATTTATGTTGCTGTTTTAATAAATATGTCTATTTTTGCAATGGAACAATTTATTAAAATCAAAAAAATCTATTACTATTATAAAAGAAATTATATGGTAGGAGTTATCTTAAGTGTATTACATATACTATCAGCTATCTTTGTCGTTTTCTTGATTTTAAGACATTTATATAAAATGTACAAGAAAATTCAGGTGAAAGATTGGCGTTCTGTATTATTAGATGTCATAACTTTAGTAATATGTACCCCTATTTTTTATCGTCATTTTTTTGTGACGTATGACGTAAGTAAAGAGTTCACTGAAATTATAACTTATTTTAGCTAAGAAAAAAGCTCTAACTTATACATAAAAAAGATGGAAGTAGGAGTATTATTAGTTACATTTTTTTATAACAGTTGCTCCTTATAGGCTTTTCATATTTTTAGATGAGCATAATCAGTAGGTATGAACATTTAAGAAAAGGATATTTACAACTTATTAGTTCTCAAACAATTATACGAAGGGTAAAAAATATAATAAGAAAATATTTTTTTTATATTAT
>NZ_GL982513.1:622464-641311 GCF_000220255.1 Prevotella pallens ATCC 700821 | reverse complement strand
GCCAGAATTTATTTAAAACAAAATTCGTTTACATAATTTTTAGGGTGGATTGAATAACAAAGTAACTATTGTGCATACATTTGTAGTTGCATAATTGGGTAAAGAGCAGCACGAATTAACCGTATAGCTCCTTTCCCTTCGGTATGAAATAGGTGTTTATAATTCTTCATACACTGATATTGCAATTTCAGGAAAGGTAAAACACCATTTTGCAATTCTAACTCGAGTATTGTTTTTGCAGCTTTTGCCTCATCGTTATTTGCATTTACATAATTTAAAAGCAATAGTTTTGCTTCGAAAATGGGACGTATGCGCTTTCGTGTTTCCTTGTAATGCTTTATTCCCCACCACAACATATATAAAGCATTCTGCCACGATGGCAAACTTTTTTTATAATCGTTATAAGTAGTAGCTGCAGAATGTCGGCGAAAATTAACCAATATTTTATCGATGAATACGATGTTTTTATGTGCAGCCGCCACTATTGAAAGTGCAGCATCGTACATAGAATATTTAAAAATGGAATGTTCTAATGGTGGCAACATATTTATAAGTTCACGGCGAAACAATAATGTATGTCCAGGAAGCCCTAAAAAACACATTCGAACAACATTTACATTACGTTTTCGATGGTCGAAATAAGCAAACGAACCATCGGTAGAAAAAGGACGCGAAAAACCAGAACAAAGTAAGTTTTTACCAATACTTTTCATCTGATTATCTATTTTGTCTGTTTCCCAAATATCATCTTGGTCAGAAATTGCAATATAATCGCCTGTGGCTCGTTGTATAGCAGAAATGAAATTACCATTTACACCATGCGCAGAATTGTTTTTGAAAAACTTTATAAGACTATATTTACAAGCATATTCGTGAATAATATTAACGGTTTCATCGGTAGAATTATCGTCTTGTATTATTATTTCGTGCAGCGGATATGTTTGTGCGAGAATAGACTCTAACTGTTCGCTGAGGTATTTTGCCCCATTATAAGTACATAAAACAATAGAAACACTTGCTTTCATAACTACCAATATTTAGAAATACAAATACTTAATGAGTAATGAACCGTTGTAAACCATAAGATACAGTGTAAGTAAAACAAGCAAAACACGCAATATTGTTTTTGTTTTGTTACGGATATAACAAACAAGATACGCTATAGATAGAGGAATTACATAAATCCAATGAGCGGTCATTATATACACTTCGTTTATGCCAAAGCCTAAACCTATGTGCAACACCATATCTAATGCGGCAAAAGAAAGGAAGAGCCACAAAAATTTAGAATGTCGTCCGCACCATATTCCTACGATGAAAAGGAGGAAAATAATAGATTCTACAATATAATTCAGTGTCCAATTATAAGAAACAATAACAGGACGTGTCTTCATTATATCTTCTAATTTATGCGTTTGATGTAGCTGTATGGATTCGCCAAATAAATTTTCCACAATTGTTTCTGTACGAGAGGTAGAAATATCTGTCCAATTCAGGAAACGTAGCTTACTTACTGGTTTGCCCGAATGTGCTTTTTGTGGTTGTTTATCTTCTGCTCTCAACACATTTCGGCGATGTTCTCTCCACATATTTTGGAAAACTTTCTCTTGTTTTACACTATCTTTAATGTGGGTAGTATCTTTAAATGCTGCAAACATAGCTTTGCGTTCTGCTTTAATGGCATTACGCTTTTTAAGTTTTAATGCTGCCACTTTATCGGCAATAAACTGTTCGTGTTGCCATTCTCCAATTGTAAAGACGGCTGCAAAGGGTAGAATAATAGCCAAAAGAAGGTTCTTTATAGTGAAAAACCGTTTACCACGTGTAAAAAAATTGGCAAGAAATATTTTTAAGCCATTATTCAGAGATATACCTGCAGTAAGCAAAAACAACAAAACAGTTTGGCAAATGCCCATTTCTTTCTTTTCTTTCATACATTTTCCTGCAATATATAGCGTAAGCAAAAGCATAAACATCGAGAGAATGAAATGGTCGGGAGCTATACTTGAAAGTAAAACGTGAGCAAAAGAATAGAGAAAGAAGGCAAGAAGCGCTGAATCGAAAGAAGATATGCCGATGATTTGGCGCAAAATACGCAACATAAGAACAAAACCACCTACAGAGAAGAATAGCAAAACACATGCAACTATATAAATGGCAAAGTTTGTTCCCGTAATACAAATAAGCAATTTGTTTAACAACGAAAAAGGATAATAAAAGAGAGCCAACAGTGGGTGTCGGTTTACATCGAATGCTAACGACCAATCGGAAACAACCAAATAGGTTAAAGGATCGAAACCAGAAAGATGATAGTTGTCTACAAACAATTTGTAGTAATTGTTCGATGGATTCGTAAATAATGGAACATACTTTGTAATGGCAAGAGCTTGTAACAATAGTTGCCACACAAAGAATAAGCCAACTGGTAGGCGTTCTTCTCTCTTAATATTAAGGAAACCTACAATAGCTTTCATTGAATAAGATAATAAATAATTTGTCCGCCATTATAAATCCACAACCAACTTGTTAGTACCAGCAATATAATGCGCAAAACAAATCGAGATTTATGAGAAAGAATACGCAGCAAATATCCAATAGAAATAGGAATTATGAAAGCCCAACCTGCCGTCATTATATATACTTCGTTGATGGCAAACCCCATTATAATATGCAATGTAAAATCGGAAGCAAACCATAACAAAAGCATTTTCATAAATTTGTAATGCCAACCTGCAACAACTCCCATTACAAAAAGCAAAACTATCAATGCTTCTATTACGTAATTGGCTATCCAACTATATTCTACAAATATGGGACGATCCCACGAAACATCTTTTAAAAGAAATTTTTGATGTAACTGAATAGGTTCGCCAAAGAAATTTTCTATTAAAGTTTGGGTTCGAGAGGTGGAAATATCCATCAATTTTCCAATACCTTCGCTACTTGCTGCACGTCCTGTATGAGCATGTAGCCACGCATTTCTTTCTTTTTTATGAGCTTCAAATTTTCCCGGCTGTTTCTTTTTGTTGGTATTTACAATTTTCTGTGTAACTTCTTCTTGTGGAATTTCTACTTGATAATATTGTAATTGTTGAATTGCAAATAACAATGCCAAAGGAAGTAGAATAGCAACTACAAGATATTTAAAACTAAAGAACTTTTTACCATTTGTGAAAATACCAGCCAATATAGTTTTCCCTGCATTCGAGGCAGCTATTCCTGCAGTAAAGAACATTAGCAAGAAAGATTCCCACGTTTTTATTAACTTTCCTTGTTTTTGTCTCTTTCCTGCAATATAAAGCGTAAGTGTAAGCAACATTAACGATATTATAAAATGGTCGGGGACCATTGCAGGAACAAGAATATGTGCGAAAGAAAAAAAGAAAAGTGTGAGCAAAGTTGCATCTTTTTGTTTCAATTCGAGCACTTCACGCAATATGCGATAAGTGAAAACAACAGAATAGAACGCCGAAAAAAGTATGATTATCGCCATAAGAAATACAGCGAAATTGATGCCTACTGTATTTATTAGCCAATGGTTGAGCCAATAAAGTGGATAAAGAATTGTGAGAAATAATGGGTGTCGAATAGTTTCGAAATGAACTCTCATAGAAGAAATGGTAATCCACGACCAATTATCATAGCCCGACATACGGAAGTTTTTGGTAAATAACGACCAAAATCCTCCGTGTGCTCCCATTGTATAAACACCAAAATGGCTACTAATAAGCAACACATTAAATGCTAAGAATACTAAAAGCATAGCAAAAGCTAATATTCTTTCTTCTTTTTTTATTGCAAATACACCTAATATAGACATTTCTTTCTTAATTAAGAGTTGCAAAGATACACATTTATAACATACCTTACAAGCGTTAGCAGGTAAGTATTACCTATAACCGTATTCTATTTTCGTTTTAAGAATAAACGCACTAATAAAAAATTAATAGGAACACATATACCGAAAACAGGAATCATGGCTATTGTTTTAGGTAATCCGAGCCAAAGAAAAAGAGTTAAAAAGATAGTTTGTAGTCCGAAATTAACAAGATGGGCAAACGCAAAGCCTATTCCACGTTTTGTTGTTGATTGAACTTTAAATGTAAATTTAGTTGATGCTATATAGTTAAACATAAAGCTTAACAAATAGCCTACTGTATTAGAAATTTGTGGTTCAAACCATTTAATTAATAAAAGATATATTCCATATTGAAGGGCTGTAGCTAAAACACCTACAATACAAAAACGCACGATTTCATCGAAACTTCGGCTTCTTTTTGTTCGAAAAGGTTTATAATAGCTTTCATCGGCTTCTTTTAGTAAATAACTATCGCCTTTACTATCGCCAAAAGCAATCAATTTATATGCGTTTCTATATGGGAATGCACTTTTTAATCGTTTTATTTTTTCTTTGCCGTAGCAATTTTTTGTTAAAAAGTTGCCAGTTACAATACCTAATCTTACATCTATTTGTGTGCCTTCGATTTGTATTTTATTTTCAAATTCTTTAAAGAAAGGTTTCACCCAGTTTTCTATACTTGCCGTAATAATAATTACACTATCTTCTTGAATAAGAGCTTTACGAATTGTGTCTAATCCACCTTGACGCATTATGTTTTGTTTTGCTACTGCAAAATTTTGGCAGAGTTTATTAAATTCGTCTATATTCATTCCTTTAAAGAACCATGAAAATATACGTTGTTTGGCTTTCCAATTAGGATATAGATGTAGTTTCATTAAAATAAGTATGGGAGAAAATAGTAAGAGTCCAAAAAAGGTTTTCCCATATCCTTTAGAATATTCGAT
Source organism: Prevotella pallens ATCC 700821 (assembly GCF_000220255.1). Classification (GTDB taxonomy): domain Bacteria; phylum Bacteroidota; class Bacteroidia; order Bacteroidales; family Bacteroidaceae; genus Prevotella; species Prevotella pallens. The sequence goes on along the minus strand of NZ_GL982513.1, from coordinate 636,505 downwards.
AAATTCGATGAATGTGTCCTTTTTTGTCAATGTTCCATCAAAATCGAAGGCGTATACTTTCATACTACAAGAAATATATTATAACAAGAAATGTTAGTCCAAAGCTCAATACAATAAACTGAATGAAAGGGTCGTGAAGGAGAACTTTTGTAGGATCACCGCTTCTTTTATCTACTACTGCAAGCTGAATGTAGCGCAACAAGCCTAAAAGCACAAAAACACTTGTAAGATAGAGATTATCTGTATGGAAATTTGCGATTGTTTCAGGGCTTACTGTATACATAATGTAACACACTAAAGTTACACTTGCAGTTATGGTTATGGCTTGATTAATGAAGGTTAGATTATAACGAATAGTATTTTTTCGAGGAGCTTCGCCAGTTTCATTCATTCGTAAAACATCGTCTCTACGTTTTGCAAACGAAAGGAAGAGCATTAAGAGAAAGGTCATTAAAACTATCCATTTACTCAATCGAATATCGGTTGCAATACCACCTGCAAGAATACGTAATACGAAACCAAATGCAACAACACAAACATCTATAATAGCATGTTGTTTTAGAAATAAACAATAAGCAACGTTTAAAGCCCAATAAAAACCAATAACTCCACCTGTTTGAATGCGATGATCTGGTAAAAAAATAAGCGAAACCATCGACAAAATAACCATTATTATCATAAGAAAATATCCTTGTGTAATGCTTATTTTTCCAGATGCTAAAGGTCTATTACACTTTTGTGGGTGTCGTCGATCGTCGTTTACATCAATTATGTCGTTTAAACAATATATAGAGGAAGCTATAAAAGAAAAAGCTATCACGGTTATACAACCTTCGTAAAGCGATTCTATATTACCCAAAGCCCTACCAAAGAAGATAGGAAACAACACTACAAGGTTTTTTATCCATTGATGTGGACGTATTAATTTAATTATCTCCTTCATTGTTCTAATTCTTTTTTATTATGGTTGTTAGCTTTCCTACTGTTTTATGCAAAAGCCAAGCAAGTGGTAGCACTATAATGAGTGTTGCAAAAAACTTTAACCAATAATGCCAATCGAGTTGTTCTATATAGTCAAGAATAAAGTGATTGTGCAGCAAATATATTTCTAAACTTATACTTCCTACGAATGTGAGTATTTTGTTAAGATGTTTATTATGCAGCCTATTTAACGTTATGCAAAGTAGAAATATTCCTGTTATTGTGAGTGGTATATATATTAAGCGTTCCAAAAATAGAGGAAAACAACCGTGCCGTATTTGTTCTAAATAGACACAAGAAGCAAATGTACCCACAAAAACCAAAAGAATAAGCCAAATAGAGCTATATTCTATTGTTTTTTTGTCTTTTACAGCTGCGCCGAAATTTAGTCCGATAAAGTAAATTGGTACACGACTCCAGAAAATCTCAAGGTGCCCAACTACATTATAAATAGGTAAAACATATTGTACTATTATACACCAAACTATCATAACAACAGGAATCCAACGATATATAGGGTGCTTTATTATGAGCGACAAGTAAAAAGGAGTAACCAAATACAACATCATTGTTGCAGGAATATACCAGAATGTTAATTCATCGTGTAGCCAAAAATCTAAGTTTATCGTAATATCACCGATTAAATCGAATATATTTATACTATTTCCGCTATGCTGAATCCACGAAATAGATAGATAATCGGGAATATAATATAGCGATGCCACGATAAGCCATGTGGGATAGATGCGTAAAAGTCGCTTTTGATAGAAGTGCTTTGTATTAGGATTTTTTGTCCATGAATGCCAAAGTCCAACACCACTAAGAAAGAAAAACATATCGACACCAATGTTTCCTATACGGTGAAGTCCAAAAAACATATCTGTACGAGGCAAACCCACATGAAAAAGCATAACAAACAATATTGCTAAGCCCATAAGTTCGCCACGAAACCTACTAATATCTGCAAGTTCTATTCCTTTTCTTTTCATCTCACAACTTAGGCGAAGGTACACGTTTCATTATTTCTTTAAACAACCAAGCTACGCATATAGAAGTAATAATATAGAGCAAAAGCCCTGTCCAATAATCTCCGTTACGAGATATTGGGATTATTATTTTTCGTGTAATAGGGTGTGAAATAAACAATGCTGCTGAAATTACTCCTAACCAATTAAACATTTTTGCTATTCCAAAAGTATATTTCGGATAATTTAAATTCCAATATGATAGCAATTTTACAAAGCTAATGCCTGCAAAACATACAAACATTGGAACAAAAAGCCATACAAAAAAGCTATTACTACCATACCAAATAAGGAGTAAAGAGCACACAAACATTATTACATAAGCATATAAAGTGGTATTTCGCATATATTTTGCGCAGAGTAAACCTAAGCCAAAAGGCAACATTCCACCGACGAAATTGTATCTCCAACGGTTTAAAGCTTCTCCGTTAGGAGCACACTTCAATTCAATAATAGTACAAATAGCAATTAAAAGCACTATCCATATCCAGTTTTTCTTGTATAAGAACAAGCGATAAACAATATATAACTGAAGCATTAATCCAAAGAACCAGTAAGGACCAGGCCATATTATATCGTCTGGATTAGGCAAAACATTGTTGAACAAACCCATTTGCGCAACAATATCAATCACCTTATAATGATGTTGTCCCTCAGTAATAGCATCAACCAATATAAATGCAGAAAATCCAACTATCATCATACGAAATAGTTTCAGCCAATGGAAACGCAAGAAACGATATACTGTTGGTTGATTTTCTATATTATTGGTTGTTTCATACTTTATTACCAACCCATAAGCAGATAGAAAAAGAAAAATTGGCACACCATAATGTCCAAAAAAAGATAGAAGATGGAAGATTGTTAGTTCGTTAAAGCTATGCGTAATAATATTATGGAACCAATCTACATTATGCTGGTTGAATTGATATTCATTTTCTTGCACAATGTGACGAAGCCAATGGCAATAGTTATGAAGCACTATTCCAACAATGGCAATACCTCGCAAGATATTACATTCTGTGCGACTCAACATCATATTAACAGTTGTTCGGTTATTTATAGTGTGTGTATTGTTGTTCATATTTACCATACTTATACGCAAAAAAACTACCGTTTTATCGCTATTTTTCGTCTGTATTCTGCTACCAATTCGTCGTAATTAGTTTTGTTTTTAAGAATTCTAGGACGCTTCTCGTTGTATTTTGGACTCAGAATATCGTATTCTTCGTGATAGTCTTTCGCCTTTATACCACCTAAATGGAGCAACAAATGAGGTAAAGCATCGGTCATAAAACGTTTGTGTCTTATTACTTTTATTTGTTCAAACTCTTTTGGGTGTCTCGCAATGTATTTTTGTGAGCAGTATATCCAAAATGGAACTTCAAATTCGTAGTGTGCTAAATCATAATCAATTTTTGCAGAATGATTACGACAAATAATGTCTCGTTTACCTTCAAAACACTCTTCTCCATGATCGGGCATATATATTACTACAGCCTCTTCATTGGCAAAACGTTTCACAATTTGATTTACTATTGAGTCGTTATACAACACTGCATTGTCGTAATGCGCCAACATATAACGTCGTTGTAAGGTAAGTTCTGGACGTTTTTGTTTATAATCAGATGCTTTAAAATGCTTTCTGTCTGCTGGATAACGCCTATTATAGGACACATGGCAACCTATAAGATGAAATATTATAAGGTTATATTCTCTATTCTCAGCTTTCAGTTTATTGTCATAATCGGCGAGTAAGCCTTCATCGTAAGTATGTAAACGTGTATTACGTGTATCGAACATTGATTTAGAAAGTTCTTTATTATTTAAAAAGAAGCCACCACTAAAGTCATAAACTGCTTCTTTCGCTTGTGGAAGAAACTGATTAGTAATAAAAGACACATGATAACCTGCCTTACGAAACAGTTGTGGGAAGAGTGGATAATCGCACCATTCGCCTTTTTGTCCCACAACATGCATTGAAAAGATGTTTTTAAAAACGAAACTCGTAAGATTCCAAGGCGCAACAACATCGGTGAAAGGTATTAAGTTTCCAGCCTTTTCCAATGCAATTTGACGCGGTGTTGTCTTCATAAAATATCCATATTGCTGCGAATGATGTCGTCCAAGACTTTCGCCAATAATTAAAACGATATTTTTTGTATTAAAAGCACAGCTCTGAACAGAGGCACGATCTTTCGCTTCTACTAATCTATCGACTTGTTGCGATGCTAAATGATTGGCATACAAACTAAATATTAGTCGATAAACAGGGGTATAAAATACGGCACAATCGGGTGTTGTTAGTTCGTGTTCTACACTTCCTATTGTCTTTAACGAGAACATTTGCACCATTTCGCATTTATTATGGAAAGACGAAACTGCCGATGCTACAAATAAAGAAACCGTAATTAGACCGATGAAACCGGCACTTTTATCTCTCACAATAGTTATCCATAATGGTTGTTTTATGTCTTTTTGCTTGCAATAAATTCTCAATATGGCAACCAAACAATGCAAAACTATTATTAGTAATAATAATCCTACGCTTGATGTGAGAACTTCAGTATTAATATAACTACTAAGAAACTCGCTTGCCTCACGTTTATCGGTTTCTGCAGCTAATAATAACATTGATGGATTTAAAGAAGATTGGAAATTCACCCAACAGAAAAGATCGGCTATACTGGTAGAATAGGCTATTACATAAAACATACCTACTATCCAACAACGCAGTTTTTTAGGTATTAACGAAAGTATTACACAAATAATATAAAGGTCAAAAAATAGTTCCAACCAGATATTTCCATAAACTGAAACATCGTCGCGATTGGTAGGGAGTTCTGCATACGAAACTACAATACCAATGAGATACATAAAGAAGAAAAAGCAAAAATTACTTCGAATAGGATAGCTTGCTTTCTTTAAAAATTTGGTAATACCGCTTAAAACTGTCATTCTCTATACTTTGGGGCAAAGGTACGGCAAAAAAAAAGATTAATCAAGTTTTATCAATTAATTATCTATTTTGTAGAATAAATGGAAGGATTCTTTTTTATCTCAAGTATTAACGGATAAAGTTATCGTTCATAAACTCTTATGGCATTTTGAGCACTATTTAATGTAATTGATAATTGATAATTACATACAGAGTGTTTTGACGAACAACTAAATTAGATTTATAGGACACTTGTATGTCATTTCTTTTTTGTTACTTTGCACCTATGTACGCAAATGTACAGACACACTTTAACTTAGCTACTGCTAATAAGGTTCCTTATTATGAACTTAAGGATTTATATCGTAATATGGTTGTACATATACGAATAGCGTTAAACTTGGGTTAGATATATAGCGAGCAGAGATATGTGTGAACATTTAAACTTTTAGATAATGAGAAAAACATCTATTATTTGCTTAATACTTCTAATGGTATTATCATTATGGGCTACATCAATACCTCAAAAAAAATTAAGATAAGTCCTGAACAAAAATTCAAACTATGGCTTAACGATACTATTAAGCATATTAAAGGCAAATACACTATTAGTTCTGACTCTACATTATTAACCATAACCGATAGCTTTTCATATATAGTTAGGAAAGGCAAAATAGCTTATAGCACCAATAAAAAAAATTCAGAAGCCATACAATATATGCTAAAAGATGTCCATGAACCTCCGTATATTAATTACAGAGTAATAGCTAATAGATATAATGAATTTACACCATCTGAAATAGACCAGCTAAAATACGAGGCTTATACAGAATTTCCGCTTATAAAGGTTTTAGCAAAAAATGTGATTATAAATTATAATGAAAATAGAGCTAGCATCAAGAGTGCCTATATAATAAATAAACAAACAAAAGATACAACATTAGTTGAATTTAGCTATAAAGGAAACAAAATTATAAAAGATATTATTAAGAACTTTCATTACTCTCGGTAAAGTTTAATATGACTTCTACTGGTATTCTGAATTAGAAATTCTGATGCAGCTTTTGCCTCATCGTAAACAAGTAACACATCGTCCGTCTGGCTTTTTTCTGTTTCTGTTCTTTCAGTATTTCTCAGCTGAATAATCTTCTTTTACACATTATAATATAGGTATATAAAGGTTGCTGTGTGCTATGATATCTAATTTACAACTGACAGATATCTGAGACGAATGTTACAGATATCTGAAACGAACACGATAGATATCTAAAACAAAAGTAACTAAAATCATAGTGAAATAACTATGTTATTCTTTATATTTAACAAGATACAAATAGAAATATAAGAAAAATAGTAAATTATTATAGGAAAATAAGTACCTTTGTGCACTTAGTAAATAATATTTTTAATCTAATTTATAAAATGAGACTAAAACATTTTCTTTTTGCAGCCTTATTCTTTGTTGCAGGAATGGCAAACGCACAGCAGTTTGGTCCTATTCCAATCAACAAGAATGTTAGACAAGGTAAACTCAGCAATGGACTGACGTATTACATTTTGCACAACAACTGGCCAGAACACGTAGCAAACTTCTATATTGCACAGCGTGTCGGCTCTATTCAGGAAGAAGAACCACAGCGCGGTTTGGCTCACTTCTTGGAGCACATGGCGTTCAATGGTTCAGAACACTTCCCCGACTCTACTTTATTAGAGTTTACACGCTCGCTTGGTGTACAGTTTGGTAGCGACTTGAATGCATATACTTCTATCGAAGAAACTGTTTATCGTGTTTGCAATGTTCCAACTAAGCGTGAATCGGCACTCGATTCTTGTTTATTAATACTAAAAGATTGGTCGAACGGTCTGACACTCGACGATAAGGAGATTGATAAAGAACGTGGTGTTATTCACCAAGAATGGCAATTAAACCAAAACGCAATGATGCGTATTTACGACCGTTCGTTGCCTAAACTATATCCTAACAATAAGTATGGACTCCGTCTACCTATCGGTTTAATGAGCGTAGTAGACCATTTTAAATATCAAGCTCTACGCGACTATTATCGTAAATGGTATCGTCCAGACAATCAATGCATCATAGTTGTAGGCGATGTAAACGTAGACCGCATAGAAGCAGAGATTAAAAAGTTATGGGCAAATGCTAAAGTTCCTGCAAATGCAGCCCAAGTAACAAAACTTCCTGTAGCCGACAATGCACAAGCCATCTATGTATTCGATAAGGATAAAGAGATGCAAAACACTACTATCGGCATTATGATGAAGCACGATGTATTCCCTGATGAGATGAAAACAAGTCAGGCATATTACATTGACAGCTATATGAAGACTATGATAACCATGATGCTAAACCAACGTTTCAGCGAAATGAAACAAAAAGCCGACTGTCCATTTACCAGTGCCTACTGCGAAGATGGCAGCTATATGCTTTCAAGCACCAAAGACGCATTCACATTGGGTGCTTCAGCTAAAGAAGGTAAAGACATTGAAGCCTTCAAAGCTATTTATCGCGAGGCACAACGTGTACGTCAATATGGTTTCACACCAACCGAATTTGAACGTACAAAACAAGAGTACCTCTCACAAATCGAGTCTGCATACACTAATCGCGATAAGACAACCAATAACCAATATGGCGACGAATTGCGCGATCACTTCTTGAAGAACGAGCCTATACCTAACAAGGAAGACGAATACAAAATAATGAAGCAACTCGTTGAGATGCCAGCACTGAACTATCAGGTAGTAAACGAGTATGCTAAAGAACTTATTTCAGATAAGGATAGCAACCTTGTTGCATACATCTTTGCACAAGATAAGCCAGGAAAGGTAGATATTACAGAGGCACAAATGGCACAAGCCATAAAGGAAGTACGTGCAGAAAAACTTTCGCCATACGTTGATAACGTAAAGAGTGAGCCATTATTGGACGTTAAGAAGTTGCCAAAAGCAGGTAAGATAGTAAAAGAAACAGAGAACAAGAAGCTCGGTTATAAAGAACTTACATTGAGCAACGGCGCTCGCGTTATTTTGAAGAAGACAGACTTCCAAGCTAACGATGTTCGTTTCTATGCTACAGCTAAGGGTGGTAGCAGCTTGTACGATAAGGCAGACTTTGACAATCTTAAACTATTTAATTCTGTAATGGGCAATAGTGGCCTTGGTAACTTCTCTAAACAAGACTTAACCAAAGCGCTTTACGGTAAACAAGCAAGCGCTAACTTGGCATTGGGTACATACTATCAGTCTGTAAGTGGACAAGCAATACCAAAAGATATTGAGACCATGATGCAACTGGTTTATCTCAAATTAACCAATGTAACAAAGGACGAACAAGCTTTCAACGCTATGATGAAGCAATACGAACAGGCCTTAAAACATAAAGATTTATCGCCTGAAAGTGTATTCGGCGATTCTATTACAGTTTCGCTCTACAACCATGCACTTCGTTATGCACCACTTTCTGTAAATACTCTAAAGGGCGTAAACTACGACCGTATACTCCAAATATGGAAAGAACGTTATGCTAATCCTGGTCAGTTTGTTTATTACTTTGTAGGAAACTACGACGAAGCAACTCTCCGCCCACTTATCGAAAAATATATAGGCAGCTTACCAAAGGGGAAAGCAGAGAATTGGAAAGAAGTTTCTGGCTTTGCAACAGGTAAAGTAATTAACCATTTTGCTCTAAAATCTGAAACGCCAAAAGCTATGAGTTTCGAATTCTGGCACCAACCAATGAAGTATACTTTAGAGAATTCTGTGCTTGTAGACGCTGCAGCTCAAGTTTTGTCTATGGTTTATCTTAAAGATATACGCGAAGACCAAGGAGCAGCTTACTCTGTTGGTGCAAGTGGCGGATTAAATCAATCTGGCAATAAAACATTTGCCATTATTCAGGCACAATGTCCAATGGATCCAAACAAGGCAGAACTTGCTGTTAAGCTTCTTAACGAAGGCATTAAGAATAACAGTATGAAGGTTGATAACGACAAACTACAAAAGGTTAAAGACTTTATGCTAAAGCAAGCAGACATCAGTGCAAAGAACAATGGTCATTGGATTAATGTCCTTAACGAATATATTACATTAGGTGTTGATATTCAAAATGGATATAAAGAGGCTGTCGAGGCACTTACAACACAAAAGATAGCAGCTTTCTTAAAAGGACTCCTTGCAACAGGAAATCATACAGAAGTGGTGATGACACCAGCTAAATAAAAAATATTGCACAGGTTTGTTATTATAACACTTGTGCAATAAAAAACATTAACACATAAAAAGCCTACGATTACTTGTGTAATTGTGGGCTTTTTTCTAAAATAGTTTATTAGCAACAACATCTACCGAAACTTTAATAAGCTATTGAAGATAATGGTAGTGTTTAAAATAGAGGTACACTTACAATACAATTTACCCCTAGCAAAGAAATTAGCAAGGTAGTGTCTAAAAAAGTGTGTAAGCCCATATTTTTCTTCTCTTTGCATTTGAAAAGAACAAAATAAATAAACAATAGAACTTACACAATTACAAAATTCATAAAGACGATTTTTGTTTTTAAAGCTATAGTTAAAAGTAACAAAGCAGCTGTATATTAATTAATAACTAATATATATGAAATTTATAGACATTTAGTTAATATTAGCAAATATAGACATGCATGTTTGTATTAAAAACGAATTAATACGTACATTTGCACAGCTAAAAAATGATGCATATAGTGTCAACGACTATTTTGTTAGGTAATTTTTAATTTAATAAATAACTTAATTATTTGATGAAAAGAAAAAACTTTTTCTCCCGGAATGGGCTTAAGTTTCATGCTTTAATTTTATTATTACTATTATGTAATATTGGAATTTCAGCACAAACAGGTAGTAAGGCCGTAAAGGTTACTATTAGCCCACAAACAGGTAACATTATCTCTGTACGTTCTGAGAGTAGTCTAGAGGCAGGATCTCAAAGTGGATATGGCTCTATGTTTATTCACAATCAGGCGCCACTTACCTACACAACAACAGATAATCCAAAATTTTCTGCTGATGGTATGATGCGTAACCACACTGGTAACATTCGTTTCTATGAGAAAGATAATCGAATGGTACACATTACTGGTGTGTACAACTCTTATGCAGCCTTAGCTGTGCCTAAGGGGTTTTGTATCACAAAGTACACCATTAAAATCAAGAACAACCTGCAAGGTAGCTATGGAGGAGCTGATTATGATATTCTTGATGGAGCATTTGATGGACACCTAACATGGGGACGAAACCTCCCTTGGTACTTTGGTGAAATCAAAGAAGATTATATCAAGTCGAATAACAAACCAAATTCCATCAAAACAGATGATAATATTGCTACAAAATGGGTAGGAAGTCCTGTAGAACTAACTCATGATGCAAGCGGACAGGCAAATACATACACGCTCACTCGAGGTGATGGAACAACCAGTCTTGGATCTGTTTTGTATTTTACCTTTATTGGAAACCATAATAATATCAATAAGGGATATAACGTCCTCACAGGTTTTGAATATGAGTCTATCGAAGTAGAATATGCCCCAGACGTAGAGTTCACTGTCTCTATGACTCCTTCTAATGTTTCTGAAACCAATACCAACTTAGTTGAGAATGGTTTTGAAACTCAAAAAATTGATGTCGGAGAAATTAAGAAGGTAACAAAGGCTGGTAAAACTTTCTTAGCTTATGTACCAGAGAACATTAAGCAAATGGAGGCTAAGGTAAAGCTCTTCCATGAGTCTGCTGTTGAAAATGGAACATGGAAGAAGAAAGATGGTACTAATGAGAATATTTCTGTTGTTCAGAACGACGGAAAGGTTTGGAATGCTTTGAAGAGTGGTATTTACTACATCGAAAGTCCTACAAAGGTTGAAAACAACTATAAAGATGGAACTACAAAGGTCGTTCCTATTGGTTATCGTATCACTGGTGCTACCTTTAACTTCTCATTAGGTAAGAATGAGAATTATGGTACAAAAGGATTTAAGATTAAGGGAGATAACAACAAATATCTAACCTTTAGCAGCACACAATATCCTAAATGGAGTACAAGTACACAAGCTACGACATGGGAGCAAGATTCTGAAGGTTATGTCTACACTAAAGATGCGTATGGTAACATCCAGTACCTTGCTATGGGTGGTAGTGTGGCAACTGGTACCTTTTACGCCATAACTACACCATCTAAAGCATGGGCTTACGGAAACTGGTACTTCGACAGTGAAGGAAACCTTTATAACTCAGTTTATAGAACAAGATACTACCTACAAGGTTATGGAAGTAATGCTGTTCTTTCTTACTATGACCGATCAACTTTCTACGGAAAACGTGAGTCTTCCGGTGCAAGCTACACTCCACAGACCTACACTATAAAGGTGTATGACAAGACGGGTAAAACTGTTTATCAGGAAGTGTCAGTTTCTCCATCTGCTTCAAATGGTTCTATTACCATTGATGGTCTTAACAACGATGCTGTTAAGTTTGAGATTGCAAACACAACTGGTACAGCCTTAGTAAATGTAGATGTAAAGATGGAGCCATTGAACCCTTATATCAGTACAGCCGATATCGTCTGCACAGGTGAGCAGGGTGAGGAGATGACTCGTACCTTTACAAATGCTGTCGACTTTAAGATGGGTGGTGACCTCTTTGAATATAAGGTGCCTGCAGGTTTCTCTACACCAGCACAGGGCACATTTACATTCCGTAACTTGAAGTCACTCTTTGCTGACGACACTTATCTAAACTGTGATTCACACGATGGTAAGGCTCGTTATAGCTTCGTAGGTTCTGCTTATACTCCTGTAAACGGCAAAGATTTGTATGCAAGTGATTATGATCCAAATCATAGTTACTTAGATAAGATTGATGTTAAGGTAGCTGGTAATCAAGCATTCATCTTCAACAACTCTGCACAACTTGACCGTAACAGAAACACACAGGCGACATTGTATCTCGAAGAGACACCATTTAGTGGCGCTGCTTATAGTTCACAGGGTGGTAACTTCAACCCACAGAATTCTATCGTGCCAATGGATGCAACGAAGACTCTCTACCTCTTCACAAAGGATGAGACACGTTACAACATTGCACCAACAGTTAAGGAGCAGCACGAGGCTTTCGCTTACTACACAGCAACTATCAAGTTGACTTCAGGTGAGTACACTCCAAATGTTGAGTGGGTTAAGATCTACGACAAAACCAACTACTATAAGGCTGATAATGATCAGGACAACGAGGAGGCTATGTATGGTGCAAAGATTACCACGACTGCTGCTGGCTTCGACACAGAATCGGGTAACAGCTATGGTTATCTGACACTGAGCCAGATTAAAAATGCAATGACTGCTGCACTTGGTGGAACTAATGCACCTACATCACTTGACCAAGTACTCTACGTAGACAACTCTCAGCTGTTCAGCGTTATTGGTAGTACAAACGATGCTTCAACAGGTATCATGAGTATGAATACTTTCCGTGATGCATTGGCAAAGAATGCTATCGTTTACCTCCCTTATCGTTCTTCGGCGCAGGCTACAGCTAACAATGTTGCTGTTGCGAAGGAAGGAAGCACATCAGACTTTACATCACCAGTAGAGTTTAAGCTCATCGATAAGAATCCATTCTTTGCACCATACGATATCAAGTTGGCTGACGACAAGTTTGCTACCTATGAGCGTAAGATGACTTACAACGGTTATGGTGCAGATACTTATGCTTCTATTGTACTTCCATTCAAGCTCACTGTTGACACTAATGGTGACCATAAGGATGATAATGGAGGCTTCTATGAGTTTACAGTTGGTAAGATGAAGGAGAATGGTTTGACCTATACCAGCACTCCGCAGAATCAGGGAACAGACTATCAGGCTACTGCTCAGTTTGAGAAGCTCAATGCTGCAACTGAAGCAAACAAGTCTTACATGGTACGACTCCCACGTGCAAATGCCTCAAACAACATCCTCTTCACTGTACGTGAGAAGGCTGCTCTCATTGAAAAGACAGCATCAAATGATAAATTCATTGAGGATGGAATGATTAACAACATACTTAATGGTGCAACAGCTAACTTCAAGAGCTACCATACCTATTCAGGTTTACGCATGAACAAGGCTGATAAGCCAAGTGTATTCTACTTCTCTTACAATAAGTTCGTTGCACTGCGCAACCTTCGTAAGGAAGTTCTCTACCTCTGGCCATTCCGTGCAGCTTATGAGTTCAGTAGTTCTGCTGGTGCTAAGATGTTCAGCATGTTCAATATAAGTTTCGATGAGAATAACACTGAAACTACTGGTATTACAGACATCGCCAATGAACCAACATTAGCTATCACAACGACCTATAACACCATTATTGCAACAGCTAATAAGGACACTGAGTTGAAGATATACAATGCTGCAGGACAGAACATCACAAGAACCGTTGTAAAGTCTGGCGAAACTCGTACATTCTCTGTTCCAACTGGCTTGTATATTATTAATGGAAAGAAGATAACTGTAAAGTAAAAAGAAAAAAAATGAAGAAAACTTATATTCAGCCACTTGCTACAAAGTTTCAGTTAGAGATTGAGTCTCTATTGCTTGAAGCCTCTGATCAGGGAGATCACGCAGAGAGCAAACCACAGATACTCTTCGAGGAAGAGGCTACAGAGGACTATCCTAACTGGGCAGATAATGATTAAGCAATAAAATTTATTCCTTCAAACTAACCCTGGAGGCTGTATCAAGAGTATAATAACTTACGATACAGCCTTTTTTCATGTCCAAAAGTATTTGTTTGAAAAGTCAAAGAAGTAGCTTGTTTTTGGTTCTTCCGAGATATGGAGTGATAAACTAAAAGTCTATATAATAGGCACACGGAGTCACAGAGGGGACGGAGGTTACGCAATATCACGGAGGTGCCGACGGCACAAAGAGCGACGGAGGTGTAGCGTGCTGATTCTTGATAACTTTTCGGATAAATGCTTTGGTCATAAAGTTACTAAAAAAGTGGCTTAATGGTCAAATGTTATTTACTCTTTACAGTAAATCTCTTATCTACTACACTAAGTTTGAAAACTA
>NZ_GL982513.1:600491-618942 GCF_000220255.1 Prevotella pallens ATCC 700821 | reverse complement strand
TTTTTCGGCAACGGGGAATGCTCTTTCCCTGTTGCCATGATTTTTTAATATAATACTTTGAAGTTATGATGAAAAGATTTTATTATTTGTTTGTGTTTTTGTCCTTTATTCTCTTTTCCTCTCAAAAGGTATATGGACAAGCCTCTTTCTTTGATGCTAATGTGAGCAAGTATGGAGAGTTGGAGCAAGTCTTGGGTGATAAATGGGATAAATTTGATTCATTAATTGTGCATGGTCCAATCAATAAAGCCGATTTTAAGACAATTGTTCGTTGTGCGACGGATGGCTCTATGCAGGTTGTCAATTTGCAATATGCACAGATTGAGAACAATAAAATTCCAAATTCTGGATTTGTTGATTGGGGTTGGCAGAAGCCTGGATACCATTTGGGTATTCGCCGTATTATTCTTCCCGATAATATTACTGAGTTTGGTGAATTTGCATTTTATGGATTAACATTGGAAACAATCAATATTCCTTCCTCGTTGAGAAAGTTGGGAAAAAACTGTTTCGATGAAAATAGATGGCTCTCGGTGAATCCTTTGATAATTCCTGAAGGTGTTACGGAAATTCCAACCCAATGTTTTCAATTTTGTTACAAGCTCAAGAAAGTTGTTCTGCCTTCCACAATCAAAACTATAGGTATATTTGCTTTTTTCGATAGTTCAGTAGATGATATGAATTTTCCAGAAGGCTTGGATAGTATCGGATATTTAAGCATGCATGGTACGCGACTTACTGAAGTTGTCTTGCCCAAGACTATAAGGACGATAGGATATAAAACCTTTGCTAGCAACTTTAAATTAAAGAAAGTTGTTTTGCCGGAAGGGCTTACAGAGATTCCTGATAACTTATGTAGTTCGTGTATAGAGTTAGAAAAAATAGTAATTCCAGAATCTGTAATAAAAATTAATACGGAAGCTTTTAGCGCTTGTTTAAAACTTAAAACCAATTTGCCCCCAAAACTTAAATGGATTGGTAGTGATGCTTTCAGTTCTTCTGGCCTTGATTCCATTGTTTTCCCTGCTACGATGGAATACATCGGAAAAGAAGCTTTTCAGGATTTAGAGAAACTAAAAAAGATTTATTCTATGTCGCCAATACCGCCCGTTTGTTATTATAATACTATGGTTAATTTCGGTGATGGACCATTTGGTGGAAGTACCCCCAGTGATATTCCCGTTTACGTTCCTATCGGTTCAGGCGAAAAGTATCGTGAGGCTTTCGGTTGGAACTACTTCACGAACATCATTGAAACAGATAAGTTCCCAACTGGAATCGTTTCGCCCAAGATGAGTAATAACGAACTATGTAAAGTATATGGGAAAGACAACGAACTCGTAATAGAAATTCCTAATTTGCTTTCATCGCCTATTCATTATTCCATTTATAGTATAGAGGGAACCATGATAGAGCAAGGCAACCTGATAAAGTCTTATACATTAAGAATGCCTGCAAAGGGAGTTTACATTGTACGTGTTGGAAATACTACACATAAAATATCTATGTAAGTGTACAATCATAAGAAGTAGGAATTAAGTTGGTTTTTCCAGTCTGCTTAAAAAGCTCTTTTGAGGAATAGAAGGAGTTTACTTTTAGTGAGATGAAACTAATTTTACTTTTAGTGGTAGTCTGGAAATTACATTTACTGCTTCTAAACTTTTACCGGACAGCAATAGTAAAAAAGTAAGAAAAAGAGCTGAAATCCAAGTGAGAGGATTTCAGCCCTTAATTTTTTTATGTGCAAAGATGTCTTCCTGTCTGTCAAATATCCATTATGCCGAGAATTGCAATATTTGCTGAAAAAATAAAATTATGATTTCAGAACTTCGCCTTAATTATGTTGCTTAGGCATTAATATCTTCTTATATTCTTGCGGATTTTCGAGCAACTTTACAGCTTCTTTCCATTGTTTGTCGAATTGCAAACTATTGGCAATTGCTCCACGCTGATAATAGTAAGCAGCAACAAGGTCGGCTGTAAGCACTTGCTTTATGGTTTGCTTGTGATGGTCAAGTTCTTTTGCTAAGTTATGTTGCAACTTCTTTTCTAACGCAGCAAATTCAGACTTCGCATCATCATAATAGCCTTCAAACTTTGCTATATCAATAAGATTCTTTATAACCTTCTCGCTTTGTCGGTCGTATTTAAAGCCACTCTTTATCACAGCAGATTTGAAATTTTCGTAGTCGGCATCAGAAATAATAAAGCTTTTTGGATCGCCAATGGTCGGGTGTTGTTTAATATAATTGAGTATCCAATTAGTCATAACCTCTGTAGAGTCCATTCCAGAATTAGCAAGATAAAATGCTATATTTGGAAGAGAGTCGGGAAGGACTTTTACATCAGGATTAATACCACCACCATCACGTACAATTCTACCATTTGCCGTATGAAACACTTTAGTTAACGAATCGGGTACATGTTCTAAATATCCACCTCGACTGTGTTTATAGTTTATGGCTTGAATACACCGTCCACTCGGAATGTAATATTTACTTGTAGTTAGCTTCAAATTTCCATTATATGGAAGTTCCATTGGGGCTTGCACTAATCCTTTTCCATAAGTACGAGTACCTAAGATTACTGCACGGTCTAAATCTTGCAAACTACCACTTGTTATTTCGCTTGCACTCGCTGTTTCGTCGTTTACTAACACAACAATCGGTATAAGTGTATCAATTGGTTCAACCGTTGTTTTGTATTCGCGGTTAGCACGTTCCAACTTTCCCTTTGTATTAACCAACACAAGTCCTTTAGGTACAAACATATTTACTATATTTATAGCTTCTTGCAGACTTCCTCCACCATTATTACGCAAGTCTAGAACTAACGATTTCATTCCATCTTTCTTCATTTCTAAGAAAGCTTTACGCACATCTTTCGAACAATCTACCGTGAACGAGTTTAAGTCTAAATACCCTATACCATTTTGCTGCAAACCATAATAAGGAACTGCAGGCATTTGAATAGCCTTTCGAGTAAGCTTAAACTTCATTGTTTTGCCAGTTGATGGGCGTTTTATCTTTAATAAAAAGGTAGAACCTGCATCGCCACGTAGGTGGTCGCTAACATAACTTGTAGATTTTTTATACATCGAAGAGTCGTTCACAGACAATATTATATCGCCTTTCTTCAAGCCAGCCTCTGCTGCAGGCATATTTTCATACGGTTCATCTATTGTAACATTATTCAATTTCAAATCGTATCGAATTAGTGCGCCAATACCAGCATATTTACCAGATATCATCATATCCAGTTCTTTTACCTTATCTTCTGGATAATAAACAGTATAAGGGTCGAGCGAACTCAACATAGCATTAATACCATTGCCTATAACTTCATCGGCATTTAGCGTATCTACATACATCAAATCAAGATATTTATAGATAGCAGAGAATGTCTCTAAATTCTTAGCAACTTTAAAATTATGGTCTTTGTTAGACGTACCTTGTGCAAAAACATTAGCTTGCGATAGGAAGGTAAACACACACAAGCAAAGCAATAATCTCTTTATCATTCTTTTGTATATACAAACGAGTTAATGTTTAAGAATCAGTGCAAAATTACACTATTATATTGAAATACTATAAGAAGTAGAACTAAAAATAACAAATACAGTGGCATTACGCTCATTTCTTAAATATCATCTTTTGGGGTAATTTCACCCATTTATTGTTCACAACTATCTCTATTGTACTTCCTTTTATCTGTTTAAAAGTATAGGTTCCATCGCCATTATATGTTAATGTAGCAACGAGATTTTCGCTCCCATAATCGTTAATAATATCAAGCGTAGCCACATTCCCTTTAATTCCCAAATCTACAATTATCCATTTTCGGGTATCGCGTTTAGCACCAAGATAACCTGGAACTTCGCCAAATATCTCTTGTCCAGGTATAATTATATCTTGTTTATAGAAGTCGATATCGAGCCAAACTTGATATTCCTTATTCTCTATATGAGTTTTAAAGATAATAGTATCTGCAGGAGTTTCCTGTTCACTCGTTGATTGTTTACCAATCGAAGTAATTGCTGCCGCCATAGTTACAAGCGAGCTAAGCGAGAACACTATTAACAATATATATAATTTTATTTTCATAACATTTGCAAAGATAATTCTTTTTCTTCTTTATTGTAGCAATAAGTCCGTTTCTTTTTTAAAGTTTAAATATTCCGTATAGAAACAACGTGATTTATATCATAATTTAAAGATTAAAACGCCTAAAATAATTCGTTCTACTCTTTGTGGTTCATTTTTTTATCGTACCTTTGCATTTATTGATAAGATAAAAAAAGATGTTCTTGGATTTCATTTTTGAAGCGAGTTGGGAAGTATGTAATAAGGTCGGAGGCATCTACACTGTACTTTCCACACGCGCAAAGACATTACAAGAGATAATGCAAGACCGCATTATCTTTATTGGTCCTGATTGTTTCAACGGAGAAGAAAACCCATACTTTATTGAAGACAAAGCACTTTTCAGCAACTGGTTGGCTGTTGCAAAGCAAGAAGGATTAAGTTTAAAAGTTGGTAGATGGAATATTCCTGGTTCTCCAATAGCTTTCCTTATTGATTTTAAGGATTGCTACGCTACTAAGAATAACTTCTATGGTGAGCTTTGGGAACGTTACAGTGTAGACAGTTTACATGCTTACGGCGATTATGACGATTCTGCTATGTTTTCTTATGCTACAGCAAAAGTTGTTGAAAGTTACTTTAGGTTCTATTTAAGCAACTGCAACAATGTTATATTCCATGCTAACGAATGGCAAACTGGCTTTGCTGCATTGGCATTGCAACACGATGTACCAGAAATTTCAACTATCTTTACTACGCATGCAACTGGGATTGGACGTAGTATAGCTGGAAACAACAAACCACTATATAGCCATTTGCAAGCATATAATGGCGACCAAATGGCAGACGAACTCAATATGCAGAGCAAGCATTCTATTGAGAAGAAAACTGCACATTATGTAGATTGTTTCACCACTGTGAGCGATATTACAGCAATGGAATGTAAAGAACTCTTAGACAGACCTGTTGATGTAGTGTTACCAAACGGATTTGAAGACGACTTTGTTCCCAAAGCTACTTTATTTACCAAAAAACGTAATGCTGCACGCAAACGATTGTTGCATATTGCTGAAACTCTTACAGGTTCTAAACTCAACGACAATGCTCTTATAGTGTCTACAAGCGGACGTTACGAATTTAGAAATAAAGGTATTGATGTCTTTATTGAGGCTATAAATAAATTAAGGTACGATGAGGAACTAAATCGCGAAATTGTTGCTTTTATAGAAGTTCCAGGTTGGGTTGCTCGTCCACGTACCGATTTACAGGAACGTTTAGCAACAAACAAAATATATGATACAGCATTGTTCCTTCCACTTATTACGCACGAACTACATAATATGGATTCTGATGCTGTATTGAATATGGCACGTCATTTAGGTATAATGAATGCTCCAACCGATAAGGTGAAACTAATATTTATACCTTGTTATTTAAACGGGAACGATGGAATAGTAAATATGTCGTATTATGACGTAATATTAGGTAACGACATCTGTATTTACCCCTCATACTACGAACCATGGGGCTATACACCATTAGAATCAATTGCTTTCAAAGTTCCTTGTATCACAACCGACCTTGCTGGATTTGGCTTATGGGCTAACCATCTGAAGAACCGATATTGCGAAATAACAGATGGTGTGAAAGTAATACACAGAACTGACGATAATTATTTTGAAGTAGCAGACAGCATTAAACAAACCATTAAAGAATATGCTGCAATGGATAAGAAAACAGCTGATAAATGTAGAACTAACGCACAAAAACTTTCTAAGAAAGCATTGTGGTGCGAGTTCATACAAGCTTACAAAACTGCTTACGACATTGCTTTAAAGAATAGAGACATAAGATTAAAAAAAGAAATGTAACAACAAAATATATCCCGATATAGCGATAGACGGATTTAGATTGTAGGGATAAAGAATATATATAAATAACATAATAAATGAAATTATGAAAATTAAGTCTGATTATTCAAATGAGCCTCAATGGAGAGAGGTGAACATTAAGTCAAGTCTTCCTAAAGAATTGACTTGTTTAGATGAGATTGCACACAACCTCTGGTATGGTTGGACTCATGAGGCGCGTAGCCTTTTTACCCATCTGGACGAAGAACTTTACGAAAAAGTAGGACATAATCCTGTATTGTTGCTCGAACAATTGAGCTACGATCGTAAAGAGGCTATTGTAAAAGACAAAGAACTGATGAAACGTGTGAAGAACGTTTATAAGATGTTTAAAGACTATATGAACGTTAAACCTAACACAAAACGCCCATCAGTAGCTTACTTCTGCATGGAGTTCGGCCTCAATCAGGTATTAAAAATCTATTCTGGTGGTTTGGGAATGCTCGCTGGAGATTATCTCAAAGAAGCATCAGACTCTAATGTAGACCTCTGTGCTGTTGGTTTCCTATATCGTTACGGTTATTTCCGCCAGAGTCTTTCTATGGACGGACAACAAATAGCAAAATACGATGCACAAACTTTTAATTCTCTTCCTATAGAACGTGTTCTTAACGCCGATGGAAGTCAAATGGTTGTTGATGTTCCTTACACCAATTATATGGTTCATGCTTTGGTATGGCAAGTAAACGTTGGACGTATTAAACTTTACTTACTTGATACCGACAACGATATGAATTCAGAATTCGACAAGTCTATTACCCATGCCTTGTATGGTGGTGATTGGGAGAACCGCATTAAACAAGAAATTTTGTTGGGTATTGGTGGTATTCTTACATTGAAAAAACTCGGCATACAAAAAGATATATATCATTGTAACGAAGGACACGCAGCTCTTTGCAATTTGCAACGTCTGTGCGACTATGTTGAACAAGGATTAACATTTAATCAAGCAATGGAGCTTGTTCGTGCTTCTTCTCTTTATACTGTTCATACACCTGTTCCAGCAGGACACGACTATTTCGACGAAGCTCTTTTCAGCAAATATATGTCTGGTTTTCCAGAAAAATTAGGTATTAGCTGGGACGAATTTATTGGTATGGGACGTACTA
This sequence comes from Prevotella pallens ATCC 700821, assembly GCF_000220255.1. GTDB lineage: Bacteria > Bacteroidota > Bacteroidia > Bacteroidales > Bacteroidaceae > Prevotella > Prevotella pallens. Next base: position 611,841 of record NZ_GL982513.1, on the reverse strand, counting down.
ATCCAGACGACCACAACGAACGTTTCTGTATGAGCACCTTTGCATGCAACACTTCACAGGAAATTAATGGTGTATCTCGCCTTCATGGTTGGGTAAGTCAAAAAATGTTTGCACCATTATGGAAAGGTTATTTCCCAGAAGAAAATAGTGTTGGCTATGTTACAAATGGTGTTCACCTACCAACATGGACTGCAACTGAGTGGCGTAAAGTATATGCTGCAAACTTTGACGACAGTTTTATGTCAGACCAAAGTAACGAAAAAATTTGGCACGCTATATATAATGTTCCCGATGAAGAAATATGGAACACACGTATGGCTTTAAAGAATAAACTTATAAAGTATATTCGCGATAAATTCACACAACAATGGCTTCGCAATCAGGGAGACCCTGCTAAAGTTGTGTCTATTCTCGAAAAGATTAACCCTAACGCATTGATGATTGGCTTCTGTCGTCGCTTTGCTACATATAAACGTGCACATCTTCTATTTACCGATTTAACACGTTTAGAAAAGATTGTGAACAATCCTGAACGTCCTGTTCTCTTCTTCTTCTCTGGTAAAGCGCACCCAGCTGACGGTGCTGGTCAGGGATTAATTAAGCGTATATTCGAAATTTCACAAATGCCGCAGTTCCTTGGTAAGATTATTTTCCTTGAAGACTACGATATGGAATTGGCACGTCGCCTTGTTTCTGGTGTCGATATTTGGATGAATACTCCTACACGTCCATTAGAAGCAAGTGGTACTTCGGGTGAAAAAGCTGAAATGAACGGTGTTGTAAACTTATCTGTGCTTGATGGCTGGTGGGTTGAAGGCTATCGTAAGGGTGCTGGTTGGGCTCTTCCTGAAAAACGTACTTATCAAAACCAAGAGTATCAGGATAAACTCGATGCAGCAACTATTTACAGTTTGTTAGAGAACGAAATTACTCCTTTATTCTTCAATAAAACAAAGGGTAAAACATATTCTGCCGATTGGGTTAAGGTAGTTAAAAATTCTATAGCTACTATTGCTCCACATTACACAATGAAACGTCAGTTAGACGATTATTATACTAAATTCTATAATAAGCAGGCTGAACGTTCGGCTAACTTACATGCAAACAACAACCGTTTAGCGAAAGAAATTGCATTGTGGAAAGAAACTGTAGCAGAACGTTGGGATAGTATCAACGTTGTATCGCATAATTTCGATTCGCTTTTCAATGCTGTTACTGGAAAAACAACTACTCTTACCTTCACTATAGACGAACAAGGTTTGCAAGATGCTGTTGGTTTGGAACTCGTAATACTTAACAACACTCCTATTGATGATGTTAATATTCACAAAGTTCTACCATTTAAGCTCGTAAAGACCGAAGGTAATCTCTATACTTTCCAGTTAGATTTTGATGCGTCTGACGCTGGTGCATTCAAATGTGCTGTTCGTATGTATCCAAAGAATAGTTTATTACCACACCGTCAAGATTTTGCGTATGTTAAGTGGCTCAACTAAACCACTAACAATATAGATAAAATTCCCCTCTCGATTCCATTTTCGGGAGGGGATTTTTATTTCCCTTTTTCACAGAATATTCTTCTCCCACTAATTTATAATTAAAATGCAGATAATTTTTAATTAAAATGCAGATAATTTATAATTAAAAATCCGTGAATTCAACAAGCAAGTGCAAATTTACTTAATTTGTTCGTGATTGCAGTTTTATGTTGAACTTGCGAGTGTTTCTTTCCTTTACAGATTCTTCCATCTGAAATTTCCTTTATCTGCTACAAATACAAAAATTATCCCTTTGGAAATCAGGTATAGAGACCTCTGCAAAACCTCATATAGATGTAGATGGCAAAATCATAAATATAACTCATTGATTATCAATAGTAGCTTTTGGGTGTAAAAAGACTTTTGCAAAGGTCTCGTAATATCAAATAAAGTAACTATACTCGCACTGGTGCACTTTTATTTGACAACATACAGTCTATTATATTCTATTTCCTACGAATTTATTATTTTAATGAAATTAGAGAGTATTCCTATTGGTGGTTATTCTATTTTTCGATAATTTTACCGTCATCCCTAATTATATAAGTTTTAACTTTCTGAGAAGAATCTATAAATGTAGTTTTAACCTTAATAGAAAAGTTTTTATCAATTCTAAAGGATGTAATCTCCTTAGACTCATCACTGTCTGGTTCAAACCAAATTCCTTCAACATAGAGGTTTGATATGATGGTATTATTCTTGATAGATAGTAAATAAAATCGATAGTCAAAATCCCCACAATCCATTGGAACCAAAATCAAATATATATCGCCTTTATTGGGCAACGGTAGGTACCTGAGTTTGCTCCCTGTATCACAAAGAAATTCAGAAACACCTTTCAGGTACTTACTTTCTATCAAATTGTATTTTACTGTCTTTATGTCAATACGCTTATCGTATGGCAATGTTTCGTTACTCTTCGCCAAGAGACTCTTATTCGTAATTGCCCTAAGGGATTTATTGTGCATATCCTCCGTATTGGAATAAAATCCACTTTGGGGATTCTTATAATGTAAGACAAATTTTCTTTTATATATCAAGAACAGATCTTTCCCATTACAAGGTATTGTTTGCCATAAAGTATAATCCTCCCAATCAAAAGCACCATTCTCTTCATCTAAATATCTTTCTATTTGTAAATATGGTATTGAATCTTTAATATTTAATGAAAACTCTTTATTGGCTTTAATGAAATAGTTATGTAAATCTTTTATGTAATATCGGGTATCATACATAAAATAGGATTTGGGTATCTCTTTATGTTGGCTAAAAAGAATCTTTTGTTTTCCATTAATAATAAGCGTGTCCTTGTTTGTCTCTACTTTTGGAGGAACTGAGAGTCTCGTTAATAAGGAGGAAGCTGCTTGTGAGTCTGAATTATATATATTATCTAATGATATAAATTGCCAGTTAATACGTTCTCCTACACAAGAAGACTTCACTTCTTGTTCTGAATAAATTTCTCTTTGCTCAGATACATACACTTCCTTTGAAGGCGCTTTACACGCACATAGAGCTGATAAAAGTAAAATAATAACACACCTCATATCTAATTGTTTATGTAGTTGCTGTTGTTAAAGATGTCAACTTCTTTAAGTCTTCTGTTTCTTAAACCTTTTTCTGATGCCGTTCCTCTATTGATGATGTCCTTGAACTCCTCTGCTGCTGCTTGGTATTCTTTGTTCTCCAAGTGTGTGAACAAATTGGGTGCTTTAAGATCTACTTCTGCATTATACAACAAGCTAACCAAGGCATCAAATTCACATTGGAATAAAGGGACTTTCACTCGCCTTCTTAACCCCTTTTCTGTTACACTAAGGTCAGATATGAATAAATCGTTTGCCTCTTGCTTAGTTATACCATTTCTATATTCCTTTGGCATAGAATTGTTTTTAACAAGTTTTTCAACACTTCTCGAACTAATAAGATGCGTGAATCCAACAAGCAAGTGCAAAGTTAGTTAATCTTTGGGAGACAGAGGTCTCCCTTTTTTATTTTTATGCATTGCTTGTTGATTTTCTACTTATGGGAGCTGCTCGCCCCCAACCCCCTCGGTGTTTTCTGGTATAGATTATTAAGCTAAACCTACACTTGGGATTGCAGTTCTATGTTGAACTTGCGCTCTAATAATTATCCAAAAACTATAAAACAGTAATAGCTTGTTATTTAAATAATTGTATTATTTCTTCTCTCCTTTTATTTTTCATTTATTCAATACCCTAATAGCCTTTTTAGCTTAAGTTAAACCGAAGCAACATAAAACAATTTGCTTTGAATGTTTTGGGGGGTAGACTATACAAAACGTAAAAAAACTTGCTACATATAAAAATTATTTATAATATTGCAACAAAATAAGAACATCAAAACAATAGAATAACAATACATGGGGCGGAGAACACTATTTGTAGTCTACTTATTGATAGCAATATTTGTAAGTGCACAAAACTTATTGGCGAATACAAAAAAGCAAGATAATTGCTTGAATGAGAAATACAATACAACCAACAATAAAAGTGCGCCTACTACCAAGAAGAATACTGCTAACAACCTAATAACAAATTTAAAAACACACTCTAATAGCAAATTGCTTAAAGAGGCATCGGCATATATTAGCCAAAAAAACAATATAGATAGTGCCTTAATTTGCTATAGCATTGTGTACAAAAGATATGCTGATGCAAAAGAAACTATAAACGACACAACATTAACAAAAACGCTCAGCGGTTTATGGTATATTTACTTCTTTCATTACTACGATTATATAAAGGCAAACGAAATTCTAAAAGAAAGTTTAAATGTATGCAAAGAACGTAATCTGAACAGTTCGTGGGTTTACTTAGATTTTGGTTTTATGTATCAAATGATTGCTGAACAAAGTTCAGAAAAATCGCTCTACAATAAAGCTCTTAGCCATTATAAAGTAGCATACTACGGGGCACGCCGACATAACGATTGGGCGGTAATGTTAGATGCTTTTGGAAACATAGTTATGGTTTCTGCCGAACTACACAAACTATATGCTATGCAAAACGAAATGGCTTTGCTGAAACAAATTCCTAAAAATTTCAATACTGCAGAATATAATTACAATACTCTACTCTATTCTGGAATGGTTGCATTAGATAAAAAAGATGCACCAACAGCCATAAAATGTTTTAACAAACAATTGTTGCTGTTTAAACAGCTTTCTCACGAGTATGCACGTTACATACATTTGGCACACATAAACCTTGCAAAAGCATATAGCTTACAAAAAAACTACAAAACTGCTCTGCAAGAATTGAAAAAAGGAGAATATATTAGCATTCAGTACGAAACAAAAGATACTAAACTGGAGGCATACAAACTGTTGTATAAAACATTTGCAAAAATTGGCGACAGTAAACAATCGGCAATTTATCAAAACAAATATATTTTGCTAAAAGACTCGTTATTGAACTATAGGCTTATTGCAAGTGTAAACGAAATGGAGTTTGAAAACAAGATGAAAGATGTAACCTTTCATCTTAAACAATTGGAACACGAAAAAGAAATGCAACGAATGGTTATTTGCCTATTTATGATTATAGGTTGCACCATAGTTGTTTCGCTTTTTGCAGTTGCATCGAAAAATAAAAAATTAAATCAATCTAATAAAGCATTATTCCAAAAAAATATAGAGCTTTTCCAATCGGAAGAAAAAGAACGAATGCGTAGAAAAGCTTTAGAAGAACATTTTGCAGAAGAGAAAGTAGAAAGAAAATATAAATCGAGCACGCTAAGCGAAGAACGCAAAGAAGAGCTACTACAAAAAATTCTTTCGCTAATGGATAACGATGAATGTATATTTAGCTGCGACTTTTCTGCCAATCAACTGGCAAACCAAGTTGGAGTAAACTACAAATACATATCGCAAGTAATTAACGAACTTATGCAATGTAGTTTCTCAAACCTTCTTAATAAGTACAGAATTAAAGAAGCTTGCAAACGAATAGAAGATAAAGAACACTACAGTGGCTATACATTAGAGGCTATTGGCAACAGTGTTGGCTTTAAATCGCGCTCATCGTTTATTGCAGCTTTCAAACAAATAACAGGACTTACACCGCTCGATTTTCAAAGAAATGCTAATGCTAAATAGCATTTTAAGTTTCTAATTTGTCTGAATTCACGAATTTAAACAATCAAACGTGCCCGATTAGTACTCTTTTCTGGTAAGAACTACTATCTTTGCGAACAACAATCTAACAAACAAATACCGAAATATATACTATTTATGAAATATCAATTTTACTTTTCGTTAATTGGTGCAGCACTTTCTTTCCAACTATCTGCCCAAGCACAAACAGAAAACAATCCAGAAATAATTTTTACGGGCACTTCTATTAACGTAAAAGGCATATCAAACAGCGGAAGATATATATGCGGAGCACGTATGTACGAAGAAGCTTACCGCTTTGACCTAAAAGAAAAGAAACTTATAACAATTCCTGCTGCCGATTCATATTCGGATATGGCAGCTTTAGACGTTACAGACGATGGAACTTTGGTTGGAAAAAACGATAAGAAACAACCAGCCATCTATAGAGACGGAGAAATTGGCTGGGAAGCACTACCATGTCCGGAAGGAGAATGGAAAGATGGAACGTGCGCACAATGTACAGGCGATGGAAAATACATAACAGGATATTTAATTGGTAAAGGAAACGCTAATAGCCCATATAAAACAATTCCTGCATTATGGGAGAAACAAGACGACAACGAATATAAATACATTGCACTACCTAATCCAGAAACAGACTTTTTAGGTGGTAAAACACAATTTGTTTCCCCTCGTACCATCTCGCCAGACGGTAAAACCATTATTGGTGTAATGATGGAACAACACGGTTTCTACTCTCAACCCATAATTTTCCATAAAAAAGATAACGGAACATGGGACTTTGAAACTCCTTTTGTTGCTCTTTCTTATAATATGGACGTTTATAAAACATGGGCTGACAAAGAACCACAAACAAAAGACTTTATAACTGCGCATCCTGGAGAGACAGATTATAGCGAACAAGTAAAAGCATACCAAAGAGCACATTCTAAATGGCAATTCGAATTCTTTAAAGCCTGGAAAAAAGGCCCAGAATTTACATCGGTACCAGTTATAATGAGTGAAAACGGAAAGTATCTTGCCCCAACCGTTGTAATAAATCAGTATTCGTATACAGAAGGTTCTATCAATATTGAACGAACAGGGCAATTAGTTTACCCATGTCGCTACAATACTGTTACGAAAGAAGTTGAAATAATAAAAACAGTTCCCGATTTTGTGCCAATAGCAGTATCTAACGATGGTGATATGCTTTCGTCTGATGGAAATAAAATAATTCTACTATTACACGAAAACAACGAAAAGATAGAACTTTCTGAATATCTTAAACAAAAGTTCGGATTTAATTTATACGATAAGTTGCCAAGCAATACAGAATATTTAGATTGTCAAACAGTTGGTAGCGGACTCGACTTAATTGTTGCCTCTTATCGTTCTGTAGATTCTAACGGAGAATTAGAGAAAAAAGAAGTTATTTGCATTAAAACTCCCATAGTAAACGAGATTATTCAGACACTTAATACACCATCGTTGGCTTCTATATATATAAACAACAATATGTTGGTATGCTCTCAAAAGGCTACAAAAGTAAGTATCTACGATTTAGCAGGAACAGAAGTGTTTAATTCTGCATTAAGTCAAACCAATTACAATATAGATGGTCTGGCTAAAGGTATTTATATTGTAAAAGCACAAATTAATGGGCAAACCATTAAAGCCAAAGTTTACAAGAAAAACTAAATGTAGAAATAGAATATACAACTATGAGAAAGCTGCTAACAATTCTTTTTACCTTTTCTGTGCTCTTATTATCGGCACAACCACAAGCAATGTTGAAAAACGAGAAAATAAAAACTCGCCGCATAAAATTTCAACAAGCTCCCGATGGTACATTAGTTAAAACAGAAGACGATAAAGTATTAGAACATTTCTTTTATAATAAACAGGGACTTTTAGCACAAAGCAGTAAATATAATTATACAAGAGACGGAAAATTACAAACTCCTGTAAATACTATTTATATATACGACGCACAATTGCGTTTGCTTTCTGATAGTACAGACAGAGTAAAATCGTGCTACTATTATAATAATGGTAGCAAACTTATGTCGTATTCAACACAATATAGCTATAAAACCAATGTACCTTATAGAATAGATTCTGTTGCGTATACATACAACCAACAAAACAAATTGGCTACAATTGTACACTATTCGCCAAAAAACGAAAAGAAAACAGAAGAACAATACACATACAATACCGAAGGAAATTGTGCTACCATTACTTATTTCTCGTATAGTAATGGGAAAACAGAAGCTAAAAAACAACGACAAACGCTTTTCTATTATAATGCAGACAAGCTATTAAGCGAAACAAAACTAATTGTATTTACCAGTAAAAGCGAGGAAATGCAAGAAAGAAAAGTGTTAGCTTACGATAATCAAAAACGTTTGGTTTGCGATACTTTATATAAAAAGGTGAATGAACCAAATGGAACTTCTGCTTTCCGTCTATATCAAAAACATAATTACACATATACTCTTTCGGATACTATCCCAACAGAAGTAGAAGAATTTAGGTTTAATACAACCTCGCAAGAGTTCTTACAAACCTATAAATTTGTTTATCAGAACCATCTTTATAGCGAAAAACAAACGCCAAAAGCAAGCATAACAACGCAAGCCGATGCGCCAAGCGATGTTATTTTCCAAATAACACCACCCGAATATACCACAGGTTTAAAAGGTTATAAGGTTCTTGCTGATTACACTTTACAAGATGAGTTATATACCGATACACATTTCACATTACACAATCAGCCTCGTGGAATTCATTTCTATAGCGTTGTGCCTGTATACGAAAAAGATAATATTGGCAATTGCAGCGATATTATTCAGCAGACAATAAAATTGAATTTACCAGCTCCAACAAATCCAGAATTAGTTTACAAGGAATATTACACCAAATGGAATGTGAAATTTAAGTTTGATGCACCAAAATATAAAAATCTTACACTAAAAGGTTATAGATGGGTTGCTTCTAATAAGAGCCATCAAGCAACAGGAAAAACTGATAATCCGGAACAACTCTTTGGTACATTCGCATATTACGATAAAGAAAAAGTAAAAGTAGAGCTTTATGCCATTTACGAAGAAGGAGAATCGGACCCACTTACATTCGAAATTGACTTAACTAATGTTGCCGAACAAGTTACTGCACATTGGCAAAACGAATATTCTACTGTAAAAAACGAAGATGGCGACATAAAACAAACCAACAAATATTATTATACAAGCACTTCAATGGGCGAAACTTTATCGTTCTATATTGCATACGATGCCTTCGGTCAGCCTAAAAAACGCACAAAAGTTTCTATACGTAAGTATTCTACAAAGACAGAATTGGAAGAAGTTGATTTGTATAACCCTGCAAATAAGAATTGGGAAAAACATCAAAAAACACAATATCTGTACAATTCGGCTGGTGCGTTATCGGCTAAACAAGTATTTGTTTTCGATAAAGATAAGCAAATATTCGTAAAAGATAATGCTGAATACTACTTTACAGACCCCAGCATTTCTTACCAATATCCTATACAAACTGTTGCTTACAAATTTAACGCACAAGGAGATTCTACTGTAACTGCACTTACAAACAGCTCATTAGAATTTAATGGTAAGTATCTTTCGCACCAGTTAGACAGTGTTTACGCCTCAACCGATATAACGGCGCCGCTAATTGCACGTATAGAAACAACTTTCGGCAATAAAGGAGAGGTAAAAACACGCATAGAAGAATGTAGCAATAATGGAAAACTTGTGCCAAACAAACGCGAGAACTATAACTATTCTACAGAAACAGAATGTATAACACGCATTACACACGACGACTTCCGCAACAATAATTGGAAAAATGTATCTACCGAAGAGTTCGTTGCATCGAAAGAATATCACTTCACGCGTATGCCAAAATCGCTAACTCTTACGAAAGATACTCTACGATGGAAAGAACCTGAAAGAATTAAAGATTTAACGGGTTACAAAATATTAGTGAATGGCATAGAAACTGGCATTGCAGATACTTGTCGTTGGTCGGCAATGTCGCTACCTAATGGTATTTATACGTTCCAAATTGTGCCATTGTATAACGATAGAGAAGCGAGCATTTCTGAAGAACTTAAAGTTAGATACAAAAACAGCACTATTCTAAACGATATTGCTGCCTTGCGTAATGCAAAAACAAATGTAGATTATAACTATACTCTTATAAACGAAATGCTGGTTACTGGGCAAGCTGGCAACAATCCTAATTATACTTTCTTCGAAGATAATACTGCTGGCATTGCTATAGATACACACTCTCTTGCAGGCTACAATGTTAAAACAGGCGACAAAATTGGTAAACTAAAAGGAAAGTTAGTAAAAGAAGACAACGGAATGTTGCTTTTTATACCAACCTATCTCTCTATTCTCTCGTCTAACAATACGGTTACAGCACAAAATGTAGAGCTAAAATCGCTTTTAGACAATGCAAAAACTCTCGAAGCACGTTTAGTTAGTCTAAAAGGCATTACCTTTAAATCTACCAATACAAACGAAATGCTTATAACCGATAACGAAAACGAACTAAAGTTACTTGTTTCAGAAGGCGTTTCAGAACGTCCAACTAACGGAGCTACTGGAGATATTGACGGATATATTTGCCAGAAAGATAAAGAACTTATATTCTTACCTATCCGAATATACAATGTAACGCGCATTCAAACTGTGAATAACGACTCACAACCCATAATAAACAATGGAAAAATAGTGTTAAAGCAAACAAGCAAAGTTAGTATATTCTCTCTAAATGGAAGTTTAATAAACACGCTTTATACAGATTGTATCAACCTTTCGGCACTGCCAAAAGGCACAATCTTACTACAGATATACCACGAAGACGGCTCAAAAAACGCATTTAAAATCTCACATTAATCACTACTAATGACTGTGTAGCCCTCTCATTTTATGCTGTTCGAAGCATTTAATGAGGGGGCTTTCTTTTGGTTATTTATATGCAGAGAAACACAACTCTACGAATAACTACTATTTCTCTCCCAATATTCTTACGCTTTTCATATAAATCCGCATCGACTTTATGCTGAAATAAAGCTATTACTTACACGTAAGTAAAGTTTTACTTACACGTAAATAAAGTTCTACTTACACGTAAATAAAGTTCTACTTACACGTAAATAAAGTTCTACTTACACGTAAATAAAACTATTACAATAGGCTGTCGCTAATATAGGAAACGCATACAATAGTAGCAGAGACGCAAAGAAACAACATCAGAAACAACACATCAACGCAGATTATAAAGAGTCCGATTGTTATTCAACTACCTCTCATTAATTTTCAGATACTTTTATAAGGTATCTCAAATAATTCTCTTACAGCCCAAAATATTGTTCTTAACTACCACAAATGTGTTAAAATAAGGAGTTTAATAAGAACTTTTGAAATTATTTCATAACTTTGCAAAAAATATAACAAATAATTCTACAAACTGAAAATAAAGATTGAAAGATTCAGAGTAACGAAAACATGGTTTCCTTAACCGTGTTAATGGATACCAATATACATAACAGACTCATTTCTATCTTAACAGTCCGCCTGCAAGTTTGATTGTAGGTAGATTTAATTACGAATAAAAAAAATGAACACAGACGTAACTAGTCTACCCTTATAAA
>NZ_GL982513.1:568887-599521 GCF_000220255.1 Prevotella pallens ATCC 700821 | reverse complement strand
CTAAACAAAAATATCTTAGACCAGCCATTGCTGTCTTTGATATGATGGAAGACAAATTTCTTTTAGCAACAAGTCCTAATGTGAGACCTGGTGGAGGTGGTAATCCATCAGGAAGTATTACCGTAGAACCGCTTACACCTGCAGTTGGAGATGATGGCGACGAACTTGTTGGCTAATAGTTGGAAACAAAGATAGTAAAAATAAAAAGGTAAAAAGATATAATGAAAAAGATTTCTTATTATACACTATCGGCATTATTTGTTGGTAGCATTGCATTATCAATGGTTTCTTGTGCTGACGATGACTTAGGCAATAGCCTTAGTGATGGCGATAAAGAAGCTATTGTGCAATTTGAAATAACCGATGCGCAGGAAGAAGCGCTTAGTAAATATAATGCATCAACTCGTGGTGCCATTACTGCCGGACTATCCGATAAGGACCTTGAAGGTAAAAAATTAGAAGCTCAAAGCAACAAGAATCTTAATGTCTGCTTAATTGAAACAACTGTTGAAGGTGTTAATCCGGTGGTAACAGATGCAAGAACACGTGCAAATATCATTAATTTGAATTCATTTAGCGACTTCTCTTCTACTGGTCTTCGTGGCACAACTCAATCAAATATAAAAGAAGAATGGTTTATTGATGCAAAGACAAAAAAGAATGGTGAACTCTATACTCAGATACCTTGGTCGTGGCAAAAACCTTATGGTTGTTTCTTTGCGGTATATCCAGAGCTTAACACTTATAAGGATAAGATGAAAATAAATAAGCCAGATGCTAATGGCTTTCCAAGTGTTGAATTTGAAATAGAAACTGACGTAAGAAAGCAAGTAGACCTTATGACTGCTTGTTCTGGTAATGTACAATATGCAACACGCTATCAAGCACCAAGAACCAGTCTTAATTTCCGTCATGCATTGACAGCTATCCGCTTTGCAGTTGGTCAGAATCTGTCATTCGACAAAACTATTAAGCAGATTTCACTTAAAAATGTATTGTTAAAAAGCAAGTATGTAATTTCAAATCAATACGATGGCACAGGAGCTAAGTGGATATCTACTGGTTATGATACTCGTGGCGATGCAACTCTCGATGGTCTTAATTACAAGACAAATGAAAATCCAAACAGCATTGTAAGAGATAGAAGTACATTTCCTAATGAAAATTCAAGAGATATCACTAAGTTGAACGACAACTACACCTTTTATATGATTCCACAGGAACTCGATAATAAGGTTACTGCCGAAATTACTTTTACCGATAACACTACTATTTCCGTACCACTTAAAGGTTCATGGAAAGAAGGAACCACCCGTACTTATAAGTTGAGTAATAAGAATTCAAGTTGGGTTTACTCTATCACAAGTGATAGTCCATCAGCTGTTGCTTACAACGCAACAAGTACAGGAAACTATGGTATTACAAGTTTTCGTCAAGCTCCTGATGGCACAAAGAAACCAGTAGCATGGAAAGTTATTGGATATAGTGAAGATGATGGTAAGACTTGGACAACAACCAAACCAGCATGGCTAAAGAGTTTGACTAAAGAGTCGGGAAATGGTGGTACAGCTGCAGAACAAGGTACAGCTACATTAGGAACAGATATAGTAGACCTTCTTGCTAAACGTAATAAAGAATTACAAGATGGTGAGCCTTTAGGTTCGGCAGCAAAGCCTTACAACTTATCGAATAGCACAGGTGAAGCACAAGTACAGAATACTGCCAACTGCTATCTTATCTCTGCGCCGGGATATTATATGATTCCATTGGTTTATGGTAATGCCATCAAGAATAACGATGCAAATTATGTAGCCTATCAATTTGCAGGTAGTGCTAGTTATATTAATGTAAATGGACAACAGAAAGTAAACATTCTTCCCAAACTTGTAGATCACGATGGAAAAGAGATTAATAACCCATGGATTGAGAAAACAAATGGTAAGGCAAATAATGGCATAAATGGAGCACAAATTGTTTGGTCTGACGAAGCAAATCTCGTTAATTTAGATTCTAATCCTATTTATCGTGATGGTAGTGGAAATGCTTTTGTAAAGTTTGAAGTAACAAAGGCAAATATAAAAAGCGGTAATGCAGTTATAGCTGTTAAGAAAGGTAATACTATTGTTTGGTCATGGCACCTTTGGTTTGCGCCTAAGAATGCACTTGATAAGATTCCTGTTACCAATAAGCAAAACAAGGTTTATAACTTCACAAATGAAGCATTAGGTTGGAAACCCACAAAATGGACAGGTACATCTTATTCAACACCACGTACTGTAAAGGTAAAAGTTGAACAAACAATTGCAAATAATGGTGTAAGGCAAACTGCATTTATCACTATCACACAGAATGCTGGTATTACGGAAAGACGAGGTAATACTACACTTTACCAATGGGGTCGCAAAGATCCTTTCCCAAGTACAAATCCTGCTGTAGGAACACTATTTAAGCAAAATGCGGGTAATCAGATTTATATGCAAGCCATAATTCAAAATCCTGGTTATTTCTATGTAACAGAAGGTGGCGGCACTATTCCAGGTACTTCTTATTTAACACAGTACTATTATTTTTATAATTTGTGGTCTGTTAATAATACGTTTACTGATGGGAATGATAATGTTGTTGTTAAAACCATTTACGACCCAAGTCCTGTAGGCTTCCAAGTTCCAGCTAGTAATGCCTTCACAGGTTTCACTTCAAATGGTGTGAACCAAGGGCCTAAAATGGTAGATGGAACAGAAGTTCCCGCAACATATAATTCTCAAACTGGACATATATTCTGGACTAATAGTGAGAAGAAAGCAACTATCTATTTCCCTGCTACAGGTTTTCGTGAAAACGGAAATGGTAATATGGTAAGTCTCAATGTTAGTGCAAACTATTGGACAGCCATTCCACAAGACCTTAATAATGGTCGTTGTTTTGCTTTCAGCCAAGCAGATGTATATCCACTATATAGCAGTGCCCGCACATACGGCTTAGGAGTTCGTCCTGTTGCTGAATAATAAAATTAAGGCATTATAAATACCTAATATATTCTTTTTACTAAAATCCCTGCCCTATTTATTAAGGCAGGGATTTTTATTACTGCGAAAATACTACAATATAAAGCGTGGCATAATAGACCAATGTTTATTATGCCTGAAAAGTGGACAATACCACTTGTTTACTAGGCAGAGATATAGAAAGTATAGAGGATTAGAACCGTCACACTGTTGAAATCACACTACACAAAAGGGCCTAATTCTATAAAAGAATTCAGCCCTTTGCTATATTAACCAGCAAAAAATATACTTATAAGCACTCCCATTGTAGCAACATTAATGCTTGTATGCCATATCTTACCTTATATATTTCTTTTGCTATATTGCATTGTTATGCTATTGCTTCTTTCACTATTATTTTTATGCTATCTAAAGCTAATAACTCCCTGAATTGCCTCTGACGAAGTTTCTTCTTTCTTTTCAGGGACAGACTTTAAATCTTCTATCATTTGCTTTGTTCGCTTATAGGTTGGTGTGTTTTCTATAGCGAGAATAATATCTTCGTTATCCAAATCGTCTTGAGAGAAAAGATATATGTGTGGGTGTCGTTTCGACTTTGCTGACTTGCTTCCACCATAGATGCGGTCTCTACGGTCTCTACGTTCAGCCTCACGTTCTTCTTCTTCAGCAAGGCGCGCAGCTTCTTCCAACGATTGTTTCTTAATGTGGCTACCCATTCCCTCAACATCTTTAATGCCGAAGCCTGTAGCAAGAATAGTTACTTTTACCCTTTTATCGAGGTCTGGGTCGAGTGCTAATCCCCATTTCAGTTCAAATCCATTACCGAAATGGCTCATAAATTCGTTAATATCACTCATCTCTTCCATCGTCAATCCAGGATTGTCGTTGTTGTCGCTACTGAAATTGATAGAAAGAAGTATCTTTTTAGAGTTGTATATATCGTTATCGTTGAGCAACGGAGAATTCAAAGCATCTTCAATAGCTTGCTTTACACGGCCTTCGCCTTCACCGTAACCAGTGCTCATAATAGCAACACCGCCATCTTTCAACACTGTTTTCACATCGTTAAAGTCAAGATTAATGAGTCCGTGTACAGTAATAATTTCTGCAATACTTTTTGCAGCAACACTGAGAGTATCGTCTGCCTTTCCGAAAGCATTAAGCACACTCATCTCTGGATATATTTCGCGTAAGCGCTCGTTATTTATCACCAACAAAGCATCTACGTGTTTCGACATTTCTTCTACACCATCAAGTGCTTGGTCTATCTTCTTGTCGCCTTCGAAACGAAATGGAATTGTAACGATACCAACTGTAAGAATATCCATATCCTTACTTACCTTTGCAATAACAGGAGCAGCACCAGTACCAGTACCACCACCCATTCCAGCAGTAATGAATGCCATTTTGGTGCCATCACTCAACATTTTCTTTATGTCGTCGATAGTTTCTTCTGCTGCTTCTCTTGCTTTCTCTGGCTTATTTCCTGCTCCTAAACCTTCTTTACCAAGTTGCAAATGAATAGGAACGGGCGAATCGTTTAGTGCTTGTGCATCGGTATTACACAAAACAAATGTAACATCGTGTATACCTTCACGATACATGTGGTTTACGGCATTTCCACCGCCACCACCAACACCAATAACTTTGATAATGCTATTTTGTTCAGCTACACCAAAGTCGAGTATTTCTTTCTTCATATTATTATCTGCCATAACCTTCTTCCTTGTCTTATTCTATATTTCTTCGTTTAGAACACTTCCTTTTATTCATCTTCTGCTTCTAATATCTTTCCACTAATCTCTTTCATCTTGAGAGTGAATTTTCCCCAGAAACTATTCTTACGTTTTTCTTCTTCGTCGTGTTTACGTTTTTCTTCTTCTTCTTCTCTGCGTTTACGTTCTTCTTCTTCCATACGGCGACGTTCTGCTTCTGCCTTTTCTTTTTCGGCAGCAGTCAGCACTACACCTTGTCCAATTTCTGGAGCTTTTCTGGGTTCTTTATGCAAGTCGCTTGTTGTTGATGTAGTTGGTTTGGTAACATCATCAAACAATTTCTTATCTGAATTAATAGGAGCTCCTGCACAATTAATATCGCCTTTTGCCAACAATCCAAGAATAGTGTTCATTGTAGCATTCTTTGCATTAATATCTGCATTATTAGCATTAATGGTTTGTGTAACAAACTTAGCTATTCTTATTTTATCTACATGCGAATGAGTACGGAATGCTTGTTCAATATTCTTCATATTCGAACCACCACCTGTAAGAATAAAACCTCCTAATAGCTTATTAGCGTATTCGCTTGGTATTTGATAGATAACGTTTTTAATAATCTCTTCAACACGCGATTCTATGATATCAACAAGTTTTCGGCTTTCTATAGAAGAGTCGTTAGAGATTGTATAAGAGTGTTTGTCGTCTATATCTTCGTCATTAGTATAAGCACTTCCGTATGTTAGTTTAAGTTTTTCGGCATCTTTCTCTTCAATGTGTAGGCTTGCAATATCTTTTGTTATATTAGCTCCACCAAGTGGCAACACAACAAGGTGTCGTAATATACTTTTATAATAAACAGAAACTGTAGTTGTTTCAGCTCCAAGATCGACAAGTACACAACCTCCACGTTTTTCGTTATCTGTTAATATGCTATCAGCTAAAGCTAAAGGAGCCAAATACATTTCGGCAATAGCAATACCAGCCTTTTCAAAGCAACTATTAAGATTATCGTAGAACGATTTACGCCATAAAATATTTAAGAAGTTTCCTTCTAAATGGTTTGCTTTAATACCTACGGGATCTATTGCATCTTGATTATCTACCTTATATTCTTGTGTGGCTGCATCGAGAATTTCCTGATCGGGATAACTCATATTACGATTTGCGTCCATCAGTTCGTTTATCATATTACTAGATATGATAGTTCCTGCAGGCAATTCTTTTACTATTACGTTTTTTACACTGCGAATAGATTGTCCGCCCACACCTACATAGACGTGTGTTATCTCGTGTTTAAGTTGCTTCTTTAGTTTGTTTATTATATTGGTTAAGCATTGTCCTGTTTTGTCGATGTTGTAAACAACACCTTTTCGAATGCATTGCGAAGCGTCTTCTTTAACAACAGCATTCACAGAAATACTACCATCTAGGTTTTTCTTTCCTGCTATACCAGTGATTTTTGATGAGCCCAGTTCAATGGCTACAATAAATTCTGCCATACACTAATTTTCTTATTATTTATTTTTATTCTTATTCTGATACTTCAGTTTGTATTTTTTCCTCTTGCTTGGGTTGTTGATGTTCGTTTGTTGTTTGTTGTGCAGCTCTTCGTTTACATATAATTTGATTATCGAACTCCACATCAATATACGAGTATTTATTCCAACCTGCTTGTGATAGCCCATAACGATAGAATTTCTCGGTTCGTTCGAGTTTTTTCGTAACAAACTCGTCTATACCTTTATCGTTTGCTGCCTTATTTCGTCTTATTGGTAGATAACCTATAAATATTATATGATTTCCCACACGTGGCACGAGTTCTATTCCCCTATCTGGTCGGACATTTATCTGTTCGATTTGGTTGAGCCAAAACTCCGATTTATTTATTGCTTTTGCCATAGGTGTAATTGCGAAATGAGCAAACCATTTACTAATATCGCCTGTTGCTATAATTAAATCGCTTGTATATTTAGAGTTTGGTAAAATTCCTCCATTATCGTCCAGATAGTAGTCTTCACCTTTATTATTTTTTATACGAATGATTGGCATTCGTTGCGAAATTCTAATATTAATATGCCCATTCTCTGTAATATAGCATTGTGCCGTATCAACAAATGGTCCCACCTTTAAAGCTTCTTCTATTTTTCGTGGTTCAATAGAACTTAGTTGCCTATTAAGTGGGTATAATTTATCTTTTTCAAGAATGGCTTTAATTTCTTCAGCACTAAGAAATCCAGAGTTATTGGAATCGGAAATATTTATATTCACTTTCGTACATATACGATGTTTCTTATCTGGCGTATTCCACGAAGTTATCGCCATAACAAGGTAGAATGCCAAGATGACATCTAACACATAAAAAATAATCGTCTTCCAACTTGTATTCATTCTCTTAAACTATTCTTTTTCTTTTATTATTTCTGCAAGTTGTTCTGTATAATTGTCGAGATTTCCTGCTCCGAGCACAACAAGAACATCAAAGTCTCTACTTTTAGCAAACTGTAATACGTCGTCTTTCTTTATCATTTGCTTTTCTACATTACTCTTCAGATTATCGTAGATAAGTGCTGATGTAACACCGGGCATTGGTTTTTCTCTAGCTGGATAAATTTCTGTAAGAATAACCTCATCGAAATGACTGAGAGCTTCTGCAAAATCCATATAAAAATCGTGCGTACGTGAGTAAAGATGGGGTTGGAATATTACCGTTATCTTTCTATCAGGATATATTTCTTTCAAACTTTTAGCACTTTGTATAATCTCTTTTGGATGATGTGCATAGTCGGAAAGTAAAACGTGTCGATTATTTTTTACCTTAAAGTCGAAACGACGGTCTACTCCTGCATAAGTTTTCATTCCATTTTTAAGTTCATCGGCTGTACAACCACAAAGTTGTGCCAATGACATTGCAGCTATTCCATTTTCAATATTTATTGGTATAGGCTGACCTAACTCTATGTTTGTTACATTTTCTATAGGCGAAACCATATCAAACACAATAGTTCCATTTTGTATTCGAACATTTTCGGCATGAAAATCACCAGTTTCTCTACTATATTCATACACTTTTACACCAGCTTGTACGTTTTGTTTCATTTCTAAACTTTTATGAATAACAAGCGTTCCCCCTGGTTGTATTAATTCGGTGTAATGACGAAAACTTTCTAAGTAGGCTTCTTTCGTACCATAAATATCTAAATGGTCGGGATCGGTAGATGTAATAACACTCATATAAGGACGTAACCAATGGAAAGAACGGTCGAATTCATCGGCTTCAATAACAACATAATCGCTTTTGGGCGAGAATATGTAGTTTGTACCATAATTTTTAGAGATACCACCAAGAAAAGCATTACAATCTAAACGACTTTCGTGCATAATATGGGCACACATTGTAGATGTACTTGTTTTACCATGTGTACCAGCAAAGCAAAGTCCTTTGTGTGTTTGTGTAAGTCTACCCAACACTTGTGCACGTTTTTCTATTTCGAAATGGTTTTCGCGGAAATATATTAATTCTCTATGCGTATTAGGTATAGCTGGTGTGTAAACTACTAATGTTGTAGATGGATTTTTGCACACATCTGGAATCAAATTTATGTTATCTTCGTAGTGCAGTTGTATTCCTTCTTTTTCTAAACGGCGTGTTAAATCGGTTGGTGTTTTATCGTAACCTGCCACCACAAGTCCTTTATGATGGAAGTATCGAACTAAAGCACTCATACCAATTCCTCCTGCTCCTATGAAATAAACTGCCTGTATATCCTGTAATTTCATTTTGTTATATTATTATTTGGTATATCATAACCATTCCAGATTGTTGGTATCTCTATTGTTTTATGAGTTTTATTACTTCGTTTGCTATTACATCGGCAGAATTATGAAGCCCCATTTTTTTCACATTTTGGCTTAAGCTTGTAAGTTTCTGTTCGTTGGTTACTGTATCTATTGCCAATTGTAAAAGCTTATTAGGTGCTTCTGCGTCTTTTACAAACAATGCCGCACCTTTGTTTACCAATGCCATTGCATTTTTTGTTTGGTGATCTTCTGCCACATTTGGGCTCGGAACAAGTATAACGGGCTTACCAATTAGTTGAAATTCGCTAATAGAACTTGCTCCTGCACGGCTAATAACTAAGTCGGCTGCCTTGTAAGCTGCTCCCATATCGCTTATAAAGTCCATTATTTTCAGGTTAGGAAGTTCTTTTCCTTTCATTTCATCAAGAATAGACTGATGATAATACTTACCTGTTTGCCAAATAAACTGTACATCAGAAGCTTCAATAAGCTCTAAATGTTCTAATACGGCACGGTTAATAGTACGTGCACCAAGACTACCTCCCACTAGTAAAATTGTTTTCTTTGTAGGATTTAGCCCGAATTGTTTTCTGGTGTCTTCTTTTGAGAGCGGTGTTTCTAGAACGTTTTGGCGTACAGGATTTCCTGTCATAAGAATTTTATCGGCTGGAAAAAAGCGTTCCATACCTTCGTAAGCCACACAAATTTTCTTTGCTTTTTTGGCAAGTAGCTTATTTGTTACACCAGCGTAAGAGTTTTGTTCTTGAATTAGGCAAGGTATTCCCATTTTCGAACATTCATATAAAGTAGCTCCACTGGCATATCCTCCAACACCCACTGCCACTTGTGGGTTAAAATCTTTTATTATTTTACGTGCCAAACGCAAACTTTTCCATAGCTTGTAGAGTACGCTAATATTTTTCAGTTTGTTTGCACGGTTAAAACCTTTTATGGGCAAGCCTTTTATTTCATAGCCTGCAGCAGGAACACGTTGCATTTCCATTCTTCCTTCTGCGCCAACAAATAATATTTTTGCTTTAGGATATTTAGTTCTTATGGCATTGGCTATTGACACAGCTGGAAAGATGTGTCCTCCTGTTCCTCCACCACTAATAATTATTCTTAACTCTTCGTTCATAACAGCTCTTTTTATCAACTTACAAAGTTAATCATTTTTTCTATTTTGTCGTAATATAAACCACTTAAAAATGTGAAATATAATAAATGTGGCGCAGAGTCAACCAGCAAGTGCAAAATTAT
Organism: Prevotella pallens ATCC 700821; assembly: GCF_000220255.1. GTDB lineage: Bacteria > Bacteroidota > Bacteroidia > Bacteroidales > Bacteroidaceae > Prevotella > Prevotella pallens. The sequence continues at coordinate 589,740 of NZ_GL982513.1, read as the reverse complement.
AAAACGTATTTGAAGAATTCATACTTTGGAGTAGAAAAGTTTAATTTTTCTCTCGGTCTTTCGTTCAATTTCTTTTGTATCGACATAATTTTCTTTTCTGTATAATCCTTATTTCCGCAGCGTTTTTGCTTGCAAGAAATGCAAGTGCCTGATACATAAAAGTATTCAAACACTTGCGTATGTCAGAAATTTCACCTATATTGGTGCTGCAAACATAACAAGTAAGCAAAAATCTGACATGACAAAGGTCGCAATTGAAAACGAGAATATCACTCTTTCGGTGGAATTTATCATATTATGAACGTTTTCTCAAAGTTGGGCTTTGAAAAAACTTACCGAATCTGTATTGGGCAAACGTGGAAGTAGCGGCAAAGTATTCTGTTATGGAAGTATTTTTTGTGGTTTTTCATACTTCCCCATTGGTTTGGGTGGGGGATTTTATGATTATGCAAGAACCAAGAACCCCAGAAAATCCCCATATCAATGGATAAATCCCCAAAATGTCACTTCAATATATAAAAGTACCTCACAAGGAATAATACTGCAGAATTAAGGTATTATCTTAAACTCGCATATGTTATTCTAATCTCATTTTTTTCTTTCCCAAAAGTTGTTATATATATAATTCTACCATAATTATCATATTTGTACTGACATCTGTAAATAACGGTCTCATCAGAAAAATCTGGCATGTATTCATATCGGAACTCTTTAAGTAAACCTTTTTCTATAACTATTGTGAGCGTTAAAACATAATCGACTCTTGCATTAATATATGTGTAATATTTGTTGATTTTTAATATATTAATTGTTTTACAATCGCCTTTTGTTTGAATAAAAGATTGAATTTCCGACTTATCATAATTGGATAATATATCAGAGATAATACAAAGGTCTTCGAAAATAACCTCCGGATATTTTATATTCACCCCCCACGATTCCAAGTATTTTAATTGTTCGAAAAAGATATTTTGCATATCTTTCTCGACTTTTGTGAGCCTTATAGGTTTCTTTTTCTTGCTTTTATAGACAGCTTCTTTCTTTCCATTTATATATAGACTCTTGGAAATATACCCAGATTCATACGATAAGGTAACATCCACCTGATGATCTTCCGCTACTTTACTGTTAAGAGGAAAATATAATAATAAAAGAAGTAAAAACACTTTCATCTTTAATTCCGCAGCATAAATTCTTGTGAGAACTCCAAGTGCCTGAGAAACAAAGTTCTCAAAACACTTGGATATGTCAGAAATTTTACCTATCTTGGTGCTGCAAACAAAAAATAGACAAAATTTGACATGGCAAAGGTAGCAATTAAAAACGAGAATATCATTTCTTTCGATGGAGTTTTTCATATTATGGACGTTTTCTCAAAGTTGGGCTTTGAAAAACTTACCGAATCTGTATTGGGTAAACGTGGAAGTAGCGGCAAAGCATTCTGTTATGGAAGTATTTTTTGTGGTTTTTCATACTTCCCCATTGGTTTGGGGGGGGATTTCATGACTATGCAAGAACCAAGAACCCCAGAAAATCCCCATATCAATGGATAAATCCCCAAAATGTCACTTCAATATATAAAAGTACCTCACAAGGAATAATGCTGCGGAATTGAGGATTCTCATAAATATTTATCAGAGTAGAAAATAACCCTACTTTGATTAACTTCCAACATCACCCATCCTATCATCTATAGATAACGTTACAAGCCGATAATATTCAAAAAGATAATGCAAAAGTAAGAAAAAAAACGAATCAAATGCTTGTCACAATACTAAAGATATATTGCCACATAGAAAAATACGTTCAAAAATAAGGCACATAGAACTACATATACCTCATTTTAGGTATTGCACGCTCTATAGAATATTAATACTTTTGCAAACATTAATTAACACTCATAGAATTGTATTTATATGAAAAAAGAAACAATTTATCTATCTCTCGCAATGCTTGCAATGGCAACCACACCTTGTAATGCACAATCAGAAGAGATTAAAGACTCCACACAACATCTCGAAGAAGTAATAATCAGTACTACACGTATACCTGAAATAAAGCAGAATGCGGCTGCTACAGTTACGATTCTTGACCAAAAGCAAATAGCAGAAATGAGCAAGGCGGCTCCCGATATCACTCACCTCTTAGGCATGCTCACGCCTGGTATGGCTCTATCAAGTAATACTACAAGCTCTCGGTCACAATCACTTCGTGGAAGAAGCGCACTTATCTTGATTGATGGTATTCCTCAATCAACTCCTTTACGTTCAACAGACCGTGACATCCGAACCATCGACATCGCTGCTATCGACCATATAGAAGTAGTAAAAGGCTCTACTGCTCTCTATGGTAATGGTGCTATCGGAGGATTGATAAACATCATAACTAAGAAGAATACCACCAACAAGGCTGTAGCTGGAGAGACGACTCTCTCGGGTTCAACTTATAACCTCTTCCGTCACGGAAAAGGGCAAGGTTATCGCATCAACCAGCAAGTTTATGGTCGTGTGGGGCAATTTGATTATCTCGTAAATGGGGCTTTTGGACGTACAGGTAGTGCTATTGATGGTGATGGGAAATTTATCTCTCCACGCTACGGACTCGGTGATACTTATACAACAAACATACTTGTTAATCTCGGTTATTCCCTATCTCCTAAGAACAGAATAGAATTGATGTATAATTTCTATCGTAGTTTGCAAGACACAAAATTGATTCCTTTCGGCGGAAAGTACCTCCAAAGTCCTTCTATTGGTATAATTGGTAACAAGGACCCACAGGCAGTTGACGAGGGAACAAGATACAATCACAATGCTTACCTCAAGTTTACTTCAAAGGATATATTCAAACATACCGACTTAGAAGCATCTGTTTATGGTTCGGGAATATATACTATCTTCGACTTCCGTAAGGCTAACCCTGCGCAGCCAAGATGGGAAGAAACAAGTGGACAGTCGGCTGTTAAGGATCGTAAGTTTGGTTTCCGCACCCAGTTTAATACTCGACTTGTATTCTCAGAGAATGCTTTTGCACACTTAGCTTATGGTTATGACTACCTTTATAATAAGACATCACAACCTTTGGTAGATGGTAGATACTGGATGCCATGGGTGACAAGTAACAACCATGCGCCCTTTGTTCAAATGAAGACCACACTATGGCAACATCTAAGCCTCAAATTAGGAGGACGTTACGACTTCATTAATATAAACGTACCAGACTATGATGTATTGCGCAATAAGCTCTCCGACCCACAGGTTCAGGTCAAAGGTGGAAAGCTAAAGTATAATAATATGTCTTTTAATGTGGGTGTTTCTTATAACAAATATCCTGCTTTTCAACCCTTCGTAGCCTACTCTCAAGGTTTCTCTATCTTTGATTTAGGTCGTACATTACGTGCTGCTAAGGCCGATGTACTCTCTAAGATATCAACAGAACCAGTAAAGACAAACAACTACGAGATGGGTGTTTACTCTGATATTAACCATTGGTTGCAGTTGAATGGATCTGTTTTCTACACCTATTCTAAGCTTGGAAGTGACCTCAAGATAGAGAATGGTTTCTGGGTAGTAAACCGTACTCCACAGAAGGTGTATGGCGTTGAATTGAGCGCAGATGCACAACTTCTCCGTAACTTAAAGGTTGGTGCTAACTTCTCATGGTTCGAAGGTAAGCTCAAATCAGCTACTGGTGATTGGGACACATATATGTCAAACATTTCCATCCCAGCCGCAAAGTTGGCAATGTATGTCAACTATGCTCCTGTCAAGAACACCTATCTCCAACTGCAATACATGCACACCGGTAAGCGTGACAGATTTACTCCTAATGCTTCAGGAGTATATAACGAGGGTGAAGGTATCGTAAATCGTATCAACTTACTAAACCTTACTGCAGGCGTAAAGATGAAGGCTTGCGACTTAAGTTTGGCTGTATCCAACTTATTGAACTACACTTATTACACACCAGCATCTATGATGATGGCACGTAATGCAGAGTATGCACATGCTGATGGACGCAAGATAACACTCACTGCAGTGTTCAAATATTAATCCTCAAACACTCGATAGACTTATTCTCAAGTGCTGGAAGGACATTAAAATACCAAGTAAAGGTGGATAAAGTTCACCTCTTGTGAGTACGCAAGGTTCCCTTCTAAATACAGAAGCAGCCTATAGTGTATCATAAACTATAAGCAGGGAAGACGGAATACAACAAGTATCGTATCGTTTCCCTGCTTTTCTTTTACTTCTCAAAAGCCCTAATTATATCTTTACACCTCATATAATACCAACATATAGACTGTCCATTATTACTATATAAGGAACATGCTACCATCTCTTTATACGTCAGAAGCCAATAGTTGCAACTCTACGAAAAGGCTACTTACGCAGAAAGCAACTATTAAAAAACGATTAAACTTTTGATAGATACCTTAATTCCGCAGCATAAATTCTTGTGAGAACTCCAAGTGTCTGAGAAACAAAGTTCTCAAAACACTTGGATATGTCAGAAATTTCACCTATCTTGGTGCTGCAAACATAACAAGTAAGCAAAAATCTGACATGACAAAGGTAGCAATTAAAAACGAGAATATCACTTCTTTCGGTGGAATTTATCACATTATGGACGTTTTCTCAAAGTTGGGCTTTGAAAAACTTACCGAATCTGTATTGGGCAAACGTGGAAGTAGCGGCAAAGCATTCTGTTATGGAAGTATTTTTTTGTAGTTTTTCATACTTCCCCATTGGTTTGGGTGGAGTCTTTTATGCTTAGAAAAGCCCCAAGAAACACCTCATATCAACATATAGAGTCCCCAAAAAGACATCTCAACATATAAAATTTTCTCACAAGAAAAAATACTGCGGAATTAAGGAAAAATAAATTTGTTATTATAATTTTTTTATTTATAATTATATTCTGTGTGATTTATAATTATAATTTTTCAGCGTCAAGAATAAAAGAATAGAATCTTTGCAATCCTACTTAGTTTAGCCAAAAGATTATATTCTTTTAGATAGCTTTGAAACAGAGGGCGGTTTTTTTACAATCGGGAAATAGGAGAGGTTTTGAGCTTGAACTTGGACAGAAGTTGATTCATTTTCAGAATGGCAAACATTAACTACAGTGGAGAAATTTTAATTCTTTCTTGGAATGGTTTTTCGAATAGGATAAGAGCTAAATGTCTGTTTTATAAATGATGCTATGATATTAAATCAAAGAAAAAAAGAGGATGTATCAATTTTGACACACCCTCAATATTGTTTTTAAGGGAGGACTAATTACAAAATTTGGATTTTCCAGATTTTGCTAAACTCGTTTTTGGTTTATTAGCTACATCTGTAGCCTTTTTCTTGTTATGTGTGCTGGAATGTTTTTCTATGATTTAATAAAAAAATAAATTCTACTCAAGCGGTAGAACCTAATTTTAGATGAATAAGATATACCTATATAATGATGTTGTGCTTATTTGAGTTTAATTTCTAAACAATGTGTAGGAACAATATAAGTGCTATTGGCTTATTATCAATCTGTATTTAGGGAAGTAAGTAGGTGTAAAAAAGAATCGCCTACTTACTTTAAAATAGTGTATTACGTATTATCTTATTCGCTATCTGAGATTGTTTCTTCTGTTGTATCGTTATTACGTTTCTTTGCAAACCTACTAATGCTTAACAACATTCCAATATAAACACAATTAATAATGGTTGAAGTTCCACCTTTACTAATAAGTGGTAATGGCTGACCAGTAACAGGGGCTAAACCTACTGCTACTGCCATATTGAAAAGCGCTTGTGTTACTAATAAAAAAGCAATACCCATTGCAAGAAATGCAGGAAACGAATTTTCGCACCTACTTGCTATTTTTCCTGCTCGCATTAAAATAACAATATATAAGAAAGCAACAAAAACAGCACCAATAATTCCCATTTCTTCAATGATTATGGCATAAATAAAGTCGGAGAAAGCTTGCGAAAGAAAATCGCGTTCGTTAGAATTTCCAGGACCTTTACCTACAATATTCGACGATGCAATAGCAATATTGGCGTGTCCTACCTGCCCATCTTTATCAAGATCGTAATCTTTTGGCGCTACATATTTATTGTCTAAGAACTTATTAATACGTGCTTTCCATGTATCGGCACGGTGAAATAGCTTACTGAATAGGCCAGTATCGGTATTTTCTTCTGTATCTACAGTTTGTTCGGTAAGATTTTGCTTCGGTGGATTATCTTCTTTGTCGGTACCTACAGCCATAACCAATACAAGTGCAAATACAATTAACAGAGCAAATACTCCCAATAGTTTCCCAATTTGCTTTAAAGGAACACGCCCCACAAACATCATTAACAAAACTGTTAAAGCCGCTAACAAAGCTGTTGAGAGATTTTCGAAACTGATAGGGATTATAATGAGTGCCGATAAAAATAAAATGTATTTAAAAGCTTTTTTTGCTGCTCCGGTTTCAGTTTGCATAGCACTTAAAATTTGAGCAACTGCTAAAACTAAAGCACCTTTTCCTAATTCGGAGGGCTGAAACTGTATGCCCATAATATCTATCCAACGACTTGCACCATTTGTTACACCACCAGTTAGCCATACCACAATTAAGAAAAAGAAAGAAACACTCAATACAGGTAATGTAGCTATTTTGAAATACCTACACTTTGTATTCATCACAAAAATCATTGCGAAAAATCCTATAACAAGCATTCCAACATGTTTAAATAATGGAGCCCAATAGTTTCCACCTTTATATGAAAGTGTACTCGAAGCAGAATAAACCTCAACAATACTAATCATACAAAGAATAAAGAAAACCATCCATATAACTTTGTCGCCTTTGAAGATATTATTAAGGGACTTTAAGTTCATTTTTAGCGTATTTGAAGTTATAAAAATTCAGAGACAAATATTTTATGCTTTTGTTGTTTCTATAAAGCACGTACAAGAGTTTTAAATTGTTCGCCACGATCTTCCATATTTTTAAATAGGTCGAAACTAGCACAACACGGACTTAATAAAACTGTATCGCCAGGTTTTGCCATTGCATAACATGCCTTGACACATTCTTTCATAGAATGAGTATCGTATACAGGAATGCCTAAATTATCAAAATTTTCATGCAATTTTTTATTATCAGCACCTAAGTACACTAAACCTACACACTTTTGTTTAACCAAATTTTTTATAGCATTATAATCGTTGCCTTTATCTTTACCACCAATAATAAGAATTGTTGGTGTTTTCATACTTTCTAAGGCATACCAACAAGCATCTACATTGGTTGCTTTCGAATCGTTGATATATTGTACACCAGCTATCTTGCAAACTTTTTCTAAACGATGTTCTACACCTGGAAAATTGCTCAGACTTTTACGAATGCTTTCCTTTTTTATTCCGCTAATATTCGATGCCAATCCTGCAGCCAAAGAGTTGTATATGTTGTGTTTACCAGTAAGCGACAGCTCTTCTTGCTCCATATTAAACGGAGTTGGCTGTTCTAGAATATATTGTCCTTCTTCAATATATCCGATACTTCCTTTTTCTTTAAGTTCAGAGAAAGGATATCGTACCGCTTTTACATCGTACTTTTCTAATTCTTTTTTTATAACAGGGTCATCGTTCCAATAAATAAAGCTGTCTTCGTGCGTTTGATTTTGAAGGATGCGCATTTTAGCATCGGCATATTTTTCAAACTTATTTTCGTAACGGTCTAAATGGTCGGGAGTGATATTGAGTAAAATAGCAATATTTGCACGGAAATCGTACATATTATCGAGCTGAAAACTGCTGAGTTCTATTACATAATACGCATGTGGTTCTTCTGCAATTTGCAATGCAAGACTTCTACCAATATTACCTGCAAGTCCAACATCGTATCCTGCATCTTTAAAAATATGATAAATCAGACTTGTTGTAGTAGTTTTGCCATTACTACCTGTTATACAAATCATTTTAGAGTTGGTGTATCTACCAGCAAATTCTATTTCGCTTATAATGTGTGTACCTTGCTTTATAAGCTTTTGCACCATAGGAGCTTCTTTAGGAATGCCTGGACTTTTTATTACTTCATCTGCATTCAGAATTTTACTTTCTGTATGTTGTCCTTCTTCCCATTCTATATTATGCTTGTTTAGAAGTGTTTTATATTTATCTTTTATAGCAGACATATCTGAAACAAATACATCAAAACCTTTTGCTTTTGCCAATACAGCGGCTCCAGCTCCGCTTTCGCCTGCTCCTAATACAACAATTCTTTTCATTTCCATTTGCATTTTATTGTCGTTTGCAAGGTTGTTGCCCCTACAGTTGTTTATGTTTTGGTATTTTCTCCTTTATCTTATCTTTAAAGTAATGATAGTTAGTGCAGCTAAAATTATTGTTACTATCCAAAAACGAATAGTAATTTTACTTTCGTGCACTGGATTATGTGGAGTTTTTATTAGATATTTACACTCTGGATCTAATTGTTCATCTTGTGTTCTAAAACTATCGTGAATAGGTGTACGCTTAAACATTCGTTGTTTTACTCCTCTTCGTTTTCCTATTTTAAAGTAATAAACTTGCATTATTACGCTTAAACTTTCCATAAAGAAAATTCCACACAAAATAGGTAATAGTAATTCTTTGTGAATAATAATGGCACCTACAGCAATAATTCCACCAATAGTAAGGCTTCCTGTGTCTCCCATAAACACTTGTGCTGGGTAAGCATTATACCAAAGAAAACCAATAAGAGCACCAATGAAAGCCATAAAGAAAACAACTAGCTCTTCGGAACCTGGAATATACATAATATTTAAATAAGCTGCATATTCTATATGACTACTAACATAAGCTAGAATTCCTAATGCAACACCTATAATTGCAGAATTTCCAGCACACATTCCGTCCATTCCATCGTTCAAATTAGCTCCATTAGAAACAGCTGTTACTACGAAAATGGTCATAATAACAAACAAAATCCACCCTGCTGCCGTTTTATATTTACCACAGAAGGACATAATTTCAGAATAATCAAGATTATGATTTTTAATAAATGGAATGGTTGTCTTAAGCGTTTTTTGAGCCTCTTTACCATGTTTCACAACAATTTCTTTTCCATTATCGTTGTGCATCTCTAAGTTTATATTCGATTTTACATCAGGCGATGTCCATAATACTAAACCCACAATAAGTCCGATAGTAAATTGCCCAACAATTTTATATTTCCCCTTCAAACCATCTTTATTATGTCGGAATATCTTTATAAAATCGTCCATTCCACCGAGAAATCCGAGCCAAATTGTGGTAATAACCATCAGAATAAGATAAATGTTGCGTAAGCGTCCCAACAATAATACAGGAATAATCAATGCAACTATAATAATAATACCGCCCATTGATGGGACTCCTATCTTTTTTACACCAAAAGGATCGATACTTGCATCGCGTTGCACTTCAGTAATCTGCTTTCTCTTCAGATATTTTATGAATCTCTCGCCGAACCACGCAGAGATTATTAAGGCAAGAATCATTGCCATAATGGCTCGAAAGCTAATGTATCCCCATAAATGAGAACCACTAATTCCAAACTGATCGAGCCAACGAAAGATGTAATATAACATAATATCTTTATTTAATGATAGCCATTTTATCGCTATATTTAGCAATATTCTTATTGTAATCCGAAGATTTCACGCACCACTTCATGATCATCAAAATGATGTTTTACTCCATTTATTTCTTGATAAGTCTCGTGTCCTTTACCAGCTATAAGAATAACATCACCTTTTTGAGCTAACATACAAGCTGTACGGATAGCCTCTTTTCGGTCTACTATGGAAATAACATTCTTTTTTTGTGTGGCATCAAGGCCTGCTAACATATCATCAATAATAGTTTGAGGGTCTTCGTTTCGTGGATTATCGCTTGTAAGTATAACTTTGTTACTATGTTTTACTGCTTCGAGCGCCATAAGTGGTCGTTTTCCTTTATCTCGATTGCCACCTGCACCACAAACTGTAATAACATGTCCACCTTTACCATCAAGAACTTCATGTATAGCCAATAAAGTATTTACTAAAGCATCAGGAGTATGCGCATAATCTACAATTGCAGTATAACCATTTGGCGAAGCAATAGGTTCTAATCGCCCATTTACGCTTTTCAAAGTGCTAAGCGCAACTAAAATATCTTCTGCTTTCTCTCCTAACATAATAGCGGCTCCATAAACAGCCAGCAAATTGCTTACATTAAATTTCCCTATAAACTGTACGCCCACTTCTTTTCCATCTATTTCTAAATACATTCCTTCGAAATGACATTCTAGAATGCGAGCACGAAAGTCTGCCATACGTTTAATAGAGTAAGTTTTTATTTGTGCCTTACAATTTTGTACCATTATCATACCGTTTTTATCATCGGCATTAGTAATAGCAAATGCATCTTTATCTAAATCATCGAAGAACATTTTCTTTGCATTACGATAGTTCTCGAACGTTTTATGATAATCTAAATGGTCGCGTGTAAGATTGGTAAATAATGCGCCAGTAAATCGTAATCCTCCAATACGATGTTGATGAATTGCATGGCTAGAACATTCCATAAAAGCATATTCACAACCTTCTGCAACCATTTTTGCAAGCAATTCATTTAATTCTATTGGGTCTGGAGTTGTATGATCAGCTGGTACAGCTTTATCGTCAATATAATTGCAAACAGTAGAAAGTAATCCTACTTTGTATCCGAATTTACGGAACATATTATATAATAAGGTGGCAACAGTTGTTTTTCCATTCGTTCCTGTTACTCCAACAAGTTTTAAATGACGAGAAGGATCGCCATAAAACATTGTTGCAACCTTACCAACCGATTCTTCTGTAGATTTTACTTGTATATAAGTAACATTATTGCTAATGAGTTCTTCTGGAATATCTTCTAATAAAATAGCAGTAGCACCTAACTCAATTGCTTTATTTATGAATTTATGACCATCTGTTTGAGTACCTTTTATAGCCACAAACATTTGGTTTCCTTCTATTTTACGACTATCAATATTGATACCTGTAATATTTTTTTCTGTATCGCCAATTATTTTCAATGGCTTCACATATTTAAGCAAATCGTTTAATTTCATATATCTTGCTTTTTATTTATTCTTATTGAATGTACATTAATATCGTATTATGCAAAACGAAGTTTACAAACCATACCTTGTTTTATTTTTTCGCCAGGTGCAAGCGATTGTTCTACTACTCTTCCACGCCCAGACATTATAACTTTTATGCCACAATTTTCTAATAAATAAATTGCATCACGTGCTCCCATATTATGTACATCAGGAACGTATCGTTTATTGATATTTTTTTCTTCAGAAAGTATTATACCGTTACTACCTGTTTTCGCAAAACCCCAAATATTATTACCGAATGGATAAGCACCATTCCAACCATTCTTTACATTAAATCCAAGAAAAGATAGAACATAATCGGTAGCTAAAAGATTACCACTCTTAACCATTGGAATAAGTGAAGCAGAAGAATCTCTTGCATCAGAAACACTCAGTTTTAAATTTTGTGCCATTATTCCTTCTGCTATATTATGAAAAACTACGCCACTCATTCCTCCGCCTGAAGCTGGTAATCCCGACTTTTGTATACATACAATACAACTATATCGTGGTGCATCTGCAGGAAAGAATCCGGCAAAACTTAATAAATAGTCGGTTACACCTGTTTTATATCCTGCAACTCCTTTCGACATTTGTGCAGTACCTGTTTTACCTGCAACCGAAAATTTATCAGAACCTGCCTTTTTTCCCAATCCTTCAGACACTACTTCTGTAAGAATTCTACGCATCTCCGTTATGGTTGATTCTTTTGCTATTTGTTCGCGCTGTACTACTGGAGGATATTCTGCTAATACTGTTCCATCTTTCACAACTTTCTTAACAAATCGTGGGCGCATCATTTTTCCACCATTTGCTATTGCATTATAGAATGTTAATGTTGATATTGGTGGTACTTGCGATTCATATCCAATACTCATCCATGGTAAAGCCGTATTACTCCAGTTTATATATTGTCCATGTTTATTTTTCTTTGGCATACGAATTTTGGCTGGTGAATAGCCTGTAATAGGGATTTGCAAATCGTCGGCTAAACCTAATTTGTAGATTCCTTGTACAAACTTTTCTGGATTTTTATGATAGAAAGTATCTATAATTCTACTAACGCCTATATTTGAACTATATTTCAAACACCATGGTAATGTTAATGTTCCATAGCCTCCACGTCTCCAGTTATGATCTTTCATATCTCGTCCGTACATAGTCCAAACGCCACCTCCTGTTTCTACAGTATACATTGTGTCTACTACATTATCATCGAGTGCTACCATCATAGAAGCAGTTTTGAAAACTGAGCCTGGTTCTAGCAAATCACTTACTGCATGGTTCTTAATTTCTCGGTATTGTCCATCTTCACATTTATCAAGATTTACAATAGCTTTAATGTCGCCTGTTGCAACTTCCATAACAATGGCAACGCCAACATTTCCATTTATTTCTTGCAACTCATTAAGTAATGCTCTTTCGGCTAAGTCTTGTATACCTACATCTATAGTCGTTACAATGTCAGAACCATCAATAGGTGGTGTTTCTGTTATACTAAGATATTTATTTCGGATTTTTCGTCTATTTTCAACACCATTTGTTCCACGCAGAATACTATCAAAAGAAAGTTCTAATCCACATCTAGCCACATCTTTTGAACCATAAAGATCACCAACTGTACGTTGTGCAAGCGATCCAAATGGGCGTCGTCGTGCATTAAATTCTTCTTCATGGAAACCACTCTTAAATTTATCGTATTTAAAAACAGGTAGCTTCTTTACCTCTTTATATGTATTATAGTCGATACGATTTTTCCAAATAGGGCAATGTCGCTTTTCTTCTTTTAAACCTTCTAATAGTTCTTGTTTAAATTCACCAGCAGTTTTTTCTGGGAAAAGCTCATTTAAGCCTTTACAAATATAATTAATACTATCTACAAAGGCTGTATCTTTGCCTGCTTCCTTAAGAGTTTTGAAATCGATGTATATTTTAAACTCTGGTAAAGAACTTGCCATAAGTTCTCCATCAGAACTCAAAATATTGCCACGTGTAGGCAAAATTGGCACATTATCTTTTTTTTGTTTTGCAGCAACTTCTAACCAATAATTCTTCTGAACAATCATTATATATGCCGATTTTGCAACAACGGCAATAGCAATAAGGCTCATAACTAATGCTATAAGCGAATATCGTGGCATAATATTTTTGCTATTAAACTTGCTCATTATTTTTTATTTTGTTGGTACATTTATAATAAACGGAGGGCGCGATGATATTTTTAAGACACTATCTTTGTTTGTTTTCAGAATTTCCAATACATGACTTTCTCGCGAACGTTCTGTTAGTTGGCTACTACTTGATAGAGATCTATATTTAGCATCAGACAGCTCTTTTTGTAATCTATCTATCTCTATTAAATCTTTCTGAACACTATAGCGATTTGATATATAGATAATAATAAATAACACGACAACCACAATAAGTCCAATATTATTTCTTAACAAGTGAGCTGAGAATATATCGCCACCAAGTATTTTCTTTAAAGTAAAGTTGCTTGCAAGTGGCCGTTCATCTTCTCGCGCTTGGTCTTCAATTGCATTTTTCAATGCTTCTTCTTCCTCTTCTATTTTAGAACTTACTATTTTTTGCTCTTCTTGTTTACCAAAATTTTTATGTTCTTTTGTATTGTTATCTTTTTTCTTATTATTGAATATACCCTCTGTTACCTCTAAATCAATTTCTGTTCCATTCATTGCTACAGAATCAGTAGACTGATTAGATTCATTTTTTATCTCTTCAGTTACATTTTTCTGATGGTCTTTTATTGTAAAAATGGGTTTTATTACAACACCTAACGTCTCATTATTTTCTGTAAGCTTATTGTTCATTTATCTTTTCTCTGCTATTCTTAGTTTTGCACTGCGACTTCGTGGATTTCTCTCTTGTTCATCATTGGTTGGCACTATCACCTTATTGTTTATTAATTTAAACGGTGCAGTTATATGTCCAAAGAAGTCTTTTTCTACCTTACCTTCTATATTTCCCGACTTCATCACATTTTTCACAATGCGATCTTCTAACGAGTGATAAGTAATAATGGCAATTCTACCGCCTGGCTTTAATACTTCCGACGCACTATTTAGCATTTCCTTTAGGGCTATCATTTCCTGATTAACCTCTATGCGTAAAGCCTGAAATAGTTTAGCCATCTCTTTTTTTTCTCGTTCGCGTTTAAAAAGCGGTTCAACAACAGCCTGAATATCATTTGTTGTTAGTATAGGAGCCTTCCCCCTACTATTTACAATGGCTGTAGCTATCTTATACGAATTTTTTAATTCCCCATAAAGATAGAATATATTAGCAAGCTCTTGCACGTCATATTCTTGTAAAATATCAGCAGCTGTTTTTTGCGCTCTTTTATTCATACGCATATCAAGCGGAGCATTAAAGCGAAATGAAAATCCTCTCAGTTCATCATCGAAATGATGACTACTAACTCCTAAATCGCCCAACAATCCATCTATCTTTTCTACACCATAATAGCGCAACCAATTGGCAAGATATCTAAAATTAGAACGCACAAACGTAAAGTTTTCTGGTTTCTTTCCATCACTGTTCAGCTTGTATATGTTCTGTTCAGCATCGGCGTCTTGGTCGAAGCTATATAAGTGTCCTTCTTTACTTAAATGCGAAAGTATTTCTTTGCTATGTCCACCACCACCAAAAGTAATATCTACATAAATACCATTAGGGTTGATATCCAAACCATTTACACTCTCGCAAAGCAATACTGGAACATGATATGTCTCAGCTGTCTTAACCATATTTGTTTATCCGATTATTCTTTTATAAAGAGTGCTTTTGTTTCTCCTAAATCGCCCATAACAGTTTCCAATGCTGCACTAAAATCGTCTGGGTCTAAAAATGCTTCTTCGCTTTCGTTATTCCAAATCTCAATACAGTCGTCCATACCTATAAATTTGATTTGTTGGTTAATGTTTGCCATTTTCAAATAGCGCTTTGGTATTAAGAACCTACCATTTCCATCAAGCACAATCATTTCTACGTCTGATACAAATTGGCGATATATCATTTGGTCGCGCTTACTCCAACGATTAAGATGATTACGGAGATTATCGAGCATTTTATTCCACACTGATTGAGGGTAGATTACCAAACAAGGCTGAAAAACATCTTTCTTCATCACCAAAGATTCTTCGCCAGATGTATTCAATATCTTGCGGAATGTAGCTGGTAAAAAGGCCCTTCCTTTACTATCAGTTTTGGCTTCTATACTCCCTAAAAATCGCATGCGTACTTCTTATATATCTAAAATCGCCTCAAAGGTAAGCAAAATTCCCCACATTCCACCCCTTTCCTCCACAAAGTTTATTCCATTCTCTCATTTTTAATATATTTAACGTAAAGATATGTTTCCCGAAAACTTATATTGAATACAGACTAGTAGATTTATAATAACCAAATTGGTTTCATTGAGTATTTTTTTTATAAAAAAGTGGGATATATCAAAAGGTTTAATTACATTTGCATTCGATTTGAGAAATTGAGAAACTTAATAAGCATATAGCACACAATATGGAAAAGACCATTGATATCCAAAAGATATTGCACGGGAAGATGGGCTCAAAAGCAAAGTTTGTTCCTCATTTTCTGATTAACTGGATTAGAAATCTTATTCACGAAGACGAAGTGAATCAATTTCTGTGGGACAGTAGAAACAAAACTGGTACAGAATGGCTTACTGAATGTGTGCACTATTTGAAAATGACACTCGAAATAGAAGGTTTAGAGAATTTGCCTGACAAGAACGATGGCAAACTTTACACTTTTGTTTCTAATCATCCACTTGGTGGACAAGATGGAGTTGCTTTAGGTTCTATTATTGGCAAACAGTACGATGGAAAGTTTCGTTATCTTGTTAACGATCTTTTGCTGAATTTACCGGGTCTTCAGCCAGTATGTATAGGAATAAACAAGACAGGAAAACAAAGTAGAGACTTTCCCCGTATGGTAGAAGCTGGATTTAGTAGCGATAATCACATGTTAATGTTCCCAGCAGGTCTCAATAGCAGAAAACAAAATGGCGTAATTTCTGATTTGCCTTGGAAAAAAACATTTATAACAAAGAGTGTAGAATACCACAGAGACGTTGTTCCTATCCATTTTAGCGGGCAAAACTCTGAACGATTTTATAAAATAGCTCATTTCAGCGATAAATATATAAAGAAAGTAAATTTAGCAATGTTCTTTTTAGTCGATGAAATGTACAAAAATGTTGGTAAGACCTTTCGTGTAAGTTTCGGAAAACCTATTCCTTGGCAAACATTCAACAATAGTAAAACACCGATGGAATGGGCGCAATTTGTGCGAAATAAAGTTTACGAGCTTTAGAAAGCT
This sequence comes from Prevotella pallens ATCC 700821, assembly GCF_000220255.1. Taxonomy (GTDB): domain Bacteria; phylum Bacteroidota; class Bacteroidia; order Bacteroidales; family Bacteroidaceae; genus Prevotella; species Prevotella pallens. The sequence continues at coordinate 573,224 of NZ_GL982513.1, read as the reverse complement.
ACGTTGTTATATGAATGCGAAATTAAGCGATGCTACAAAAGCAATAATATGAAGGAAGAAGAGATAATTCAACCAGTCAGTAAAGAACTTCTAAAAAGCGAACTTACTCCTGACAGATTGTTGAGAGTTACAAACAAAAGTCATAACGACATATATGTATTCTCGGCTGCCGATGCTCCAAATTTAATGGACGAAGTTGGAAGATTGCGCGAAGAAGCTTTCAGAAATGCTGGCGGAGGCACAGGAAAAGCTAAAGATATTGATGAATTTGATTTAATGCCTGGTTGTTGTAAACAACTTATAGTATGGAATCCCGATAATGAAGAAATCATTGGCGGTTATCGATATGTATTTGGAGCTGATTGGAAATTTGGAAAAGACGGACAACCTATTCTTGCTACCAGCCACATGTTTCATTTTTCTGATAAGTTTCTGAAAGAATATGCTCCTTATACCGTTGAATTAGGTCGTTCTTTTGTGTCGCTTGGTTATCAAAATGTTCGCGAAAATTCTAAAAGTATTTTCGCTCTCGATAATCTTTGGGACGGATTAGGTGCACTTACCGTGTTAAATCCAAATTGCAAATATTTCTTTGGCAAGGTTACAATGTATCCTTCGTATATTCGTAGAGGAAGAGATATGATTCTCTACTTTTTAAGAAAGTTTTTCGACGATAAAGAAAAACTTATTATCCCGATAAAACCGCTTAAAATTGAAACTCCTTCATCAGAATTCGATACTTTATTTAATGCTTCTTCTTTCAAAGAAAACTACCGTATATTAAATAGAGAAATTCGGAAATTAGGTTTCAACATTCCTCCCTTAGTAAATGCTTATATGAACCTTTCTCCAACGATGAAACTTTTTGGAACTGGCATAAATAATGGCTTTGGCGATGTAGAAGAAACTGGTATTCTTATTGCAGTAGACGAAATTTTTGAAGAAAAACGTGTACGACATATAGAAAGTTTCGTAAACGATCACCCCGAAGCACTCAATATAACCAGCGGTGCAAATAACTTAATTTATAAAGAGAATAGATAATAACTCTCATTTCGATAAGTAAAATTGATTTTTATTATTTTATTCTACACTATCCTAATAGAAATGGCGAAATGGATATTGCCTTTTTATTTGGCTGATAGTGTTTAATAAGTATAAGAATATATATCGTTTATTTTATTGTATACATTTTTCTACACGAAAGAATGTTTTGTTATTTTTATAATAAGAGGAGCATTCAATGTTGGTTGTATAGTTCCAAAAAACTTTAATTATAAATTCCCAGAAAATTAATTATATTTTTTAATTTTATAATTAAATTTCTGGGAATTTATAATAAGACTTTTTTCTGTTTTCTCTATGGCGTTCTTCTTTGTTTTTTATTTTATTTTTCGTGAATATTCTATTCCAAAAACTTCAAAGAGAAACCTGTCCATAAAATCATTCTCCTTTAGAAGAAGATATCATTTTGTGCGGTTTTATCGGATAAATAAAAGTTCTCTATACTTAGGTAAAGTCCACATTTCATCGCTAACAATCAGTTCAAGTTTATCTATCTGATAACGTATTTTTTCCATCTGTGGAACAATATTATCGTGATAAGCAATTGCTTTTTCGCGTTGCGATTCTATTTTATTTGCTACTTTCCTTGCCTCAACAAGTTCATCTACTCCAGTTTCTATGAGTTGAATGCGTTCGGCTACTTCTTTTAAAATATTAATATTACGTTTGGTTAGCCTTTCTCCTTCTTCTTTTCCAAAGATATTTATCATAGAACTTACATTCTTTGCTAACCTACTTTGGTAGTGTGTAACCACTGGAATGATGTGATTCATAGCCAAATCGCCCATAACACGTGCTTCAATCTGTATTTTCTTTGTATAGGTTTCCCATTTTACTTCGTTACGTGCTTCTAATTCGTTACGATTCATTACGTTCATTTGTTCGAACATTTGTATGGAATCATCGCGCAAATAAGCATCGAAACATACAGGACAACTTGCTTCACAGTCTAATCCTCTTTTTTCTGCTTCTTCTTTCCATTCGTCGCTGTAACCATTTCCGTCAAAGTGTATAGGTTTACACGTTTTTATATCTTCGCGAACAATTTCTATAATTGCCCTTGTAGGGTCTTCGCCTTTAGAAATTAGTGCATCTACACGTGTTTTGAAGTTGGTTAAAGCCTCTGCAACAGCTGTGTTTAATACAATAAGTGCCGAAGCGCAATTTGCTTCGGAGCCAACTGCACGCAATTCAAATCGGTTTCCTGTAAAAGCAAATGGCGAAGTACGGTTACGATCGGTATTATCTATCAGCAATTCTGGAATTTCAGGAATATCGAGTTGCATTCCTTGCTTTCCTTTCACACTAAACAGATTTTTTTTATCGGCTTTTTCAATATGTTCCAACAAATCGGACACTTGTTTACCTAAAAACGATGATATAATTGCAGGTGGTGCTTCGTTTGCTCCTAAACGATGGTCGTTTGTAGCGCTCATAACCGAAGCTTTTAGTAAACCATTATGTTTATAAACTCCCATTAAAGTTTCTACAACGAAAACGACGAAACGTAAATTATTGTTTACATTTTTTCCGCTTTTGTGCAATAATATTCCTGTATCGGTAGACAAACTCCAGTTATTATGCTTTCCCGATCCATTAATACCATCGAAAGGTTTCTCGTGTAATAGTACGCGAAATCCGTGTCGATGTGCAATTTTCTTCATTACAGCCATTAAAAGCATATTATGGTCTACGGCTAAATTACATTCTTCAAAGATAGGAGCAAGTTCAAATTGTCCGGGTGCAACTTCATTATGCCGAGTTTTAACAGGAATTCCGAGTTCTAAGGCATTAACTTCAAGATCTTTCATAAAAGCTTGCACACGTTCTGGTATAGTTCCAAAATAATGGTCTTCCATTTGCTGGTTTTTTGCCGAATCGTGTCCCATTAATGTTCTACCAGTTAGCATTAAATCAGGTCGAGTAAAATAAAGGTCTTCATCAACTAAAAAATATTCTTGTTCCCAACCTAAATTTGTATGCACCTTTTTCACGTCTGAATAGAAGTATTGGCAAACTTCTTTTGCTGCATTATCTACTGCTCGCAAAGAACGTAGCAATGGTGCCTTATAATCGAGTGATTCTCCTGTGTAAGAAATAAAAATTGTAGGGATACAAAGAGTGTCGTCTATAATAAAAACAGGACTTGTTGGGTCCCAAGCCGAATAACCTCTCGCTTCAAATGTGTTGCGAATACCACCAGATGGGAAAGAACTAGCGTCAGGTTCTTGCTGTACAAGTAATTTTCCTGAAAATTCTTCTATCATTCCTCCTTTTCCATCAGGTTCAATAAACGAATCATGCTTTTCGGCAGTGCCTTCTGTTAATGGTTGAAACCAGTGAGTGTAATGTGTAACTCCATTATCTTTTGCCCATTTTTTCATTCCATTAGCAACACAATCAGCAATAGAACGGTCAAGACGTTCGCCATTATCCATAACGTCCACCATTTTATTATAAACGTCTATAGGAAGATACTTAAACATTTTTTCGCGGTTAAATACATTCTTCCCAAACAATTCCGATGGACGCTCTTTGGGTATCTTTAATTCTACAGGGCGTTTTCTAAAAGCCTCTTTTAAAACTTCAAATCTTAAGTTATCCATACCTTTTTTACTTTTAGTAGGTCATTATAATGCAAAAATAACCATTTAGCTGGAGTTTACAAAATTATTATACTATTTTGACTAATAATTATAAGAAGAAATAAGCTAAATCATTAATTACAATTATTTCTCTCCGAAAAGGGTTGCATATTATTTCTTTACGAGTTTAATTATGGCATCTTCTCCCCTATTACAACTATATGTTTAACTATTGCAACTATATGTTTAACGTTGTTATATATATGTTTAGCAGATATAATATATATAATGTTTACTGTTTACATTATGTTGGCATTTTTTCTTATAAGCACAAAAAAATAGCCTATATTTACTCACGTAAACATAGGCCTTGCCACTTAACTAAATAACTCAAAAAATTACTTGACTCAATTCTCATCAGTGCATCTTCTCACGAAGACATACTAACTAACATTTGTTTGACTATTAACTTACTAATAACTATTTTGTATGTTTGTAATCAAGAATTATTTCTTAAATCAATGCAAAGGTATAGATAAAATAAATTTCCACCAACTATTTAGGTGTCTTTTTTATGCAATTATGAAAATTTATGACTATTTTTGCTCCCAGGACAGTTTTTTTGTTCTTTATTTCTAATAAATACTGCTTATTTTATCGTTATTTTCTTTCTTATAATGGTAATAT
>NZ_GL982513.1:533945-568837 GCF_000220255.1 Prevotella pallens ATCC 700821 | reverse complement strand
AACTTAATCTATTTTTATACCATTATATCATCGCAGTTTTCATAGTATTATTTCCTGTTGTTACTTATTTTTGTGCAGTTTTCTTTGTCTATTTTATAGCTTTACATAGCCAATTACGTTTCTGTTATAAGGCTTTATAAATTTGCCAAGAATAAAACAGAATATGTTGAGACTTAAATGCCATTTTCAGATTAAACAGGAGGGAGGTTCTTAAAAAAATCGGCTACAAAATGTTTATTTTGTTCTTTCGTTATTGGCTAAAACGAAAATAATATCGCTGTAAGTAACATCTATTGAACATACATCTTTTATATATTTCATACCTTCGTTGGGTGGAATGTTATTTATTGCATTTTGAATGGCTGCTATTTTCTTATCGTCTACAAAGTTGGTTACACTTAATTCTCCGTTTCTAACATATTTTGCTATATGCCGTACGATGGTTTCTATTGTTAAACCGCGTTCTTTTGCTATAGTTTCTAAGGTCATTCCTGCTTTATAAAGTTTGTAGCTTATGTTGTGTGTTGCTTCTTTTTTCTTTTTTTCGGCTTCTACTTTATGTTTTTTATTGCGTTGTTTTGCAATATCCTCGTCGCCCATTGATATTAAAATTGCTTCTTGTTTGCGTTTAAGATAGTAACTTGTGCTAAAATCTTCTATCATTATATCTTCCAGCAATAACAGTTTTGCTTGTTTACTTTGTTCAACTTCGCTAATATTATTATCTATTCGCTTTATGGCTTCTTTATTTTTACTTTCAATGCCTTTGGTTTGCTCTATCTGGTCTGCAAATATTTTTGAAAGTTCGTTGTAGAAATATTGTGCACTGCTTTTTATTCTATCTAAAAATTCTTTATTATGCAATTCTGCTATTGATATACCTTTTATATATTGTGTCCATTTCGTAGAAATATCCAGAACTTTCTCTTTCAATTCAGAAACTGTTGTTTGGTGTAGTGCAATTAGCTTGGTATGTTTATGGAAATGCTCTACCAAAGTTCTAAAAAGAGCCGATTCGGCATTATATATTTCGCTAAAGTTGAACAATTCCAACAGCATCATTCTGTAATATTCTTCTTTTAGGAGAGGCAAATTCTTAATACTTTCGGCTGCTCGTATGTTTTGTTGTGCAATATAGCTATCTACTCTGGCATCGTTTATAACGGCATTTCTGTTTAGTGTTGATGCTAAAACCAAACCTTCTAATGTTCTACATCTGCTTAAAGCCACATAAACCTGTCCAGATGCAAAAGCTTGTTGCGCATCTATAATGGCATGTTCGAAAGTTAGCCCCTGACTTTTATGAATTGTAATAGCCCAAGCCAATCGCAATGGATATTGTGTGAAAGTTCCTAACACCTCTCCTTCTATTTGTTTTGTTGTTTCGTTGAGTGTGTAACGAGTATTTTCCCACGTTTGGGGTTCAACCTCTATTTTTTCGTTTTCGTTCGGACAGCTTACTTCTATTCTTTCATTATCAATATAAGTAATCCTTCCTATTTTCCCATTATAATATCGTTCGAAACGGTCGTTATGAATAAACATTACTTGTGCTCCGCATTTTAATGTTAGTTCATAGTCGGCGGGATAACTATTTTCGGGAAATTGTCCTTCCACTCGTGCACAAAACTTATATGCTTGTTCTTTAATTTGTTCTAATTGTCGGTCGTTTATATTATCGGCTATTCTGTTGTGCGTTGTTAAATGTATGTAATCGCTATTTTTATCGGGGTTAAAATTTGGTTGATAGCGTTTATTTAAAATATCAAAATCTTCATCAGAAACGTGTCCATCTCTAAAGTGGTTTAATATATCTATAAAAACTTTGTCTTGTTGTCTAAACACTTTTGTTAGCTCTATTGTAACATATTGTGTGCTTTGCAGAGCTTTAGAATCGAAAAAATAAGGTGTATTATAATAACGGCTTAACAATTTTTCTTCGTCTGGGCGCACAATAGGTGTAAGTTGTTGCAAATCGCCTATCATTAAGAGCTGTACTCCTCCAAAAGGTTTATTATGTTCTCTAAAACGGCGAAGAATAGAATCGATAGCATCAAGAATATCTGCACGAACCATACTGATTTCGTCTATAATAAGAAGGTCGAGTGTTCGCATAATTTGCCGTTTTTGCTTACTATATTCAAAACGTGGCTTTACTGTGCTTTCGGGAACAAATGGAGATAATGGAAGTTGAAAGAAAGAATGAATGGTTACACCATTAGCATTTATGGCTGCAACCCCTGTAGGTGCTACAACTATCATTCGTTTTGTGCTCCGTTGCTGTATAGTTCGCAAAAAGGTTGTTTTTCCGGTACCAGCTTTTCCTGTTAAGAAAATGCTAATGCCTGTATGTTCTACAAAATCCCATGCGTTGCGCAATTCGGTATTATTTTCCATTATTCTATAATGTGATAATTAGTCAGCAAATTTAAGAAAAAAGTATAAGAATAGCAAATTAGTATTGACAAAAATCAATTAGATTGATAAATAGCAATAAAATGGCGAATATTGTTTATTCTCTGCTTTATTTTTTGCGTACAATGCAATATAGCTATAACTTTGCAGTCGTAAAAAGAGATGATATGAGCCACTTTTTCTGGAGACACTCAAAAAATAAGAAGAAAAAATTAAGATTGGGATAACAATAAGACTCAAGGTTGTTTATAGAAAAGGTTCATATAGGTAAAAAAGATAGTTGATTAGTTATTATTATAGAGTAAATAGTTTAAGTTAGTTGATGATTTGAGAAAGTAGAAAGGTGGTGCTTCGTAAACCGAAACGCCACCTTTCTGTATGTAGAGTATAATGTTTTATATATAGCGAGAAAAAAAATTCTAAGTAGAACTATTTATGGCTGAATCAAAATGTATACAGAAGCAGCTAATATGGCAAAAAGCGTATAGTAAAATAGGGAAAAAATAAAGAATAATTATGTGGAGAAATTTTATAATAAAAAACATAGAGGTTTTTAATTATAAAATTTTATTTTCTTATTATTTTTTTCTATTTCGTAATTACAAAATCTATAATGTATCTTTTGAAAGTTAAATAGGCTTCGGTATAGCTTGCCCTATTTTGCTTTATTGTTGGCATATTGTTTATCGTTATATAAAGGTGTAACAGTTTACAGCGAATTAGAAAGACAAGCAAAATAGATGGTAAGAAGCGAAAAATGGTAAAGAAGTTATAGTATAAACAAAATATAATGGTACTACAGCTTAATGAACGATTGAGATAAAAGAAAGAGCCAACCCACTAATTACATTAACAGTGTTTGTAATTAGCAAAAAAAATATGTTCTTATAAAAAAAAAAGAGCTTGCAAAAGTTTATATTATATCTTTTGCAAGTTCCTTTTTAGCTAATATTTATAGTTTTTCTCCATAACATAAGTCGCCAGCATCTCCAAATCCTGGAACAATATACTTATGTTCGTTTAGTCCATCGTCTATAGCTCCACACCAAATAGTAGTGTTATTATCGGGGAAAGTCTTTTTTATATGTTCAATACCTTCAGGAGAAGCAATTACACATGCAATGTGAACATGCCGTGGTTCGCCTTTAGAAAGAATAGCTTTATAGCCAAGTTCCATAGAACCACCAGTAGCTAACATTGGATCGGCAATAATTAAAGTTTTACCATTAATATCGGGTGTTGCCAAATATTCAACATGTATACCCACTTCGTGGTGTTCTTTGTCTTTATATTCTCTATATGCACTTACAAAAGCATTTCCAGCATGGTCGAAAATATTAAGAAAACCGTTATGAAAAGGTAGTCCTGCCCGGAAAATTGTTGCGAGAACAATTTTGTCGGTAGGTATATTTACCTTTGAAACGCCCAATGGCGTGAGTATTTCTTTTGTTTCGTACTGAAGAGTTTTAGAGATTTCGAAAGCTTCGAATTCCCCTATTCGCATAACATTATTACGAAAAAGGAGACGGTTTCTCTGGTACTCTTTGTCACGAATTTCTGCCATGTATTGGTTTACAATGGAGTTTTGATCCGAGAAGTTAATGATTTCCATTTTTCTTTTTACACTATGGTTATATATTGGTGATATATATGTTTGGGAGTAATAGTTTTTATGCCCCAAAATTTCGGCAAAATTAAGAAAATAGTTTAGCATTTGCAACGTCCGAATAGCAAATATCTTTTAATATCAAGGAATTTTATATTCTTTAACCTTACAAATCAATTCTTGTTGCATTTTTTATATTTATGATTTTGCGTTGCATTATAAAATTACTACCTTTGCGGTGTTTAAGGTAAAATAGTAATAAGATTAAGAGATAAATTTCAACATAATTTTATATTATAAAAAATGGCAAAATTTGATAAGAGCGTACTTACGAAGTACGGTATTACAGGTACAACAGAAGTACTTTACAATCCTTCTTACGAAGTATTGTTTAACGAAGAAACAAAAGAAGGTCTTGAAGGTTTTGAAGTTGGTCATGAAACAGAACTTGGTGCTATTGATGTAATGACAGGTATTTATACTGGTCGTTCTCCTAAAGATAAGTTTATTGTTGATGATGAAAATTCTCACGATACAGTATGGTGGGATTCAGAAGAATATCATAACGATAACCACCGTGCTACAAAAGAAGCTTGGGCAACAGTAAAAGATATTGCAAAGAAAGAACTTTCTAACAAACGTTTGTTTGTAGTAGATGGTTTTTGTGGTACACACAAAGACACACGTATGAAGATTCGTTTCATTGTAGAGGTTGCTTGGCAGGCTCACTTTGTAACAAATATGTTCATTCGTCCAAAAAGCGAAGCAGATTTCGAGCAAGAACCAGATTTCATTGTTTACAATGCTTCAAAAGCTAAAGTAGAAAACTGGAAAGAACTTGGTTTGCATTCAGAAACTTGCGTTATGTTTAACGTAACTTCTAAGGAGCAAGTTATTGTAAATACATGGTACGGTGGTGAAATGAAGAAAGGTATGTTCTCAATGATGAACTACTTCTTGCCATTAAAGGGTATTGCTTCTATGCACTGTTCTGCAAATACAGATATGAACGGAGAAAACACAGCAATTTTCTTTGGTCTTTCTGGTACAGGTAAAACAACATTGTCTACCGATCCTAAGCGTAAACTTATTGGTGATGACGAACACGGATGGGACGATAAGGGTGTATTCAACTTTGAAGGTGGTTGCTATGCAAAAGTTATCAACCTTGATAAAGAATCTGAACCTGATATTTACGGTGCAATTACACGCGATGCTCTTCTTGAAAACGTAACTGTTGACGAGAATGGTAAGATAGACTTTGCAGATAAGAGTGTAACCGAGAATACTCGTGTATCTTATCCTATCTATCATATTAAGAATATTCAGCGTCCAGAATCACAAGGTCCAGCTGCAAAACAGGTAATTTTCCTTTCTGCTGATGCTTTTGGTGTACTTCCTCCAGTATCTATTCTTAATGCTGAACAAACAAAATACTACTTCCTTTCTGGTTTCACAGCAAAATTAGCTGGTACAGAACGTGGTATTACAGAACCAACTCCAACATTCTCTGCTTGCTTCGGTCAGGCTTTCTTGGAACTTCACCCAACAAAATATGCAGAAGAGTTGGTTAAGAAGATGGAAAAGAGCGGTGCTAAGGCATACTTAGTAAATACTGGCTGGAATGGTACTGGCAAACGTATTTCTATTCGCGATACTCGTGGTATTATCGATGCTATTTTGAACCACTCTATCGACGCTGCTCCTACAAAACAGATTCCTTATTTCAACTTCACTGTTCCAACAAAACTTGAAGGTGTTGCAACTGAAATTCTCGACCCACGCGATACATATAAAGATGCTTCACAATGGGACGAAAAAGCTAAAGACCTTGCAGCTCGTTTCATAAAGAACTTTAAGAAGTATGAGACAAACGAAGCTGGTAAGAAGCTTGTTGCAGCTGGTCCACAGCTCTAATATATATAAGGTGTAACGAAAACACTTTATTAAAACCTTTAAACTCATCTCTATCAACTGGTAGAGATGAGTTTTTTATATCTAAAAGCAATAACAATATAAAAATATTGTGCCTATTCAAATTGTTTACACCTTATTATATATAGGCACCTACATTCTATAGTTGTTAGCATTTTGCAAGTGAGCAATAAAACATAGAAAAGTATTAATAAGAATATAACAAAACCATTGGTAAGAATATAACAACCGAAAGCTGAGCACATAGTTATAATCTCACATTTTCAGCAATATTCCTTATAAATTTCCTTATAAATGATGATTGTATGTAAAAAAAGAAAGACGTAACTTTGCACCCACATTAAAAAGAACAAGAGTTATGAAATTTTCTTTCTTACTATGTACAGCACTCTTTCCACTTTGTGCAATGGCAGAAGTAACCGATTCAACAACCACACAACATCACATATTAAAAGAGGTTGTAGTGAATGGGTTTAAACAAGACAACATTAGTAAAGCTCCAATGTCAGTATCTGTGGCAGGGAGTCAGTTTATTAACCACAACGAATTAAATGGCTTACGCGATGTAAGTAGTGTGTTTCCAAATATTTTTATAGCAGATTATGGTGCACGACAAAATACACCTATCTACATTAGAGGTATTGGTTCTAAAACAAATGCCCCTTCTGTTGGACTATATGTTGATGGAATGCCCTATTTTGAACGGTCAGTTGTTGATTTAGATATAGTAGGAATCAACGGAATAGAAATTCTACGCGGACCACAAGGTACATTATATGGACGAAATTCTACAGGCGGACTTATCAATATTTATACCTATTCACCATTAGAATATCAAAACACTATAGCCAAATTGAGTTATGGTTCGCGCAACGATTTACGTTTAGGCTTATCGCATTATCAGAAACTTACACAACGTTTAGGACTTCACGTAGCAGGAAATTATCATAGAAACGATGGATTTTTTCGCAATATAGCAACGGGAGAAAAAGCAGATAATTTGAAAAGTGCCAATGCAGAAATGGGATTAGCATGGCAAGCAGCTCCACTTTGGACAATGCGTTTGAATGTTCTTTTCGATCATTCTACACAAGGTGGTTATCCTTACGGAAAATATAACGTAACTAATAACACGGTAGAAGCTGTAAACTACAATCGTTACAGTAGCTATAGACGAAATGTTCTTTCGGCTGGCTTAAATTGGCTTTATAAAGGAGATAAAGTCCACTTCAATTCACAAACATCATTCCAATACAGTAAAGATAAACAATATATAGACCAGGATTTTACACCAAAAGACCTCTACTTTGTTATAACAGGACTAAAACAAACTCTCGTAAGCCAAGAGTTTACATTACGTTCGGCAAACAATAATAATCGCTATCATTGGATTATAGGTGCTTTCGGCTTCTACCAAAAATTAAATAATAGTGTTGAAACACAGTTCATAACAAAAGACTTTGCTACTCCTAAGTTCTATAATAATCCTACTTGGGGAGGAGCTATTTACCATCAGTCTACTTATGATATAACAAAAACACTATATGCTTCAATAGGATTGAGATACGATTATGAACGAGTAGGCGAAAACTATACAGCAAACAAATATAATCTAAGCACAGGACTTGCAAGTAATGTACAAACAGCAACGTACAAAGACCACATGCACTTTAGTCAGATAACACCAAAATTTACACTCAGTCAGCAAATTTCTGCCAACAAAATGGTGTATGCTTCTATAGCACGTGGTTATAAAGCTGGTGGTTATAATGTTACTTCTACTACACAGAAACTTCCAGCTTACGATCCAGAATACAATTGGAATTACGAAATTGGAGCAAAGTTGGCTTTCCTTAATGGAACTCTTCAAACAGAAATGAGTTTATTCTACATAGATTGGAAACATCAACAAGTAACAACTACCGTACCTGGTGTAGGAAATATTATTAATAATGCAGGACATTCTAACAGTAAAGGTTTCGAGCTTTCGGCAACTTATCGTCCTATCACAAGCTTAGAATTGCAAGCAAATTATGGTTATACTTATGCGCAATTCCTATATTATAAGAAAAGTGCAACCGTAGATTTTATTGGCAATATGTTACCAATGGTGCCAAAACAAACTATGTCGTTTGTAGCTAATTATACACTTTCTAATGTAGCAGGATTAGATAAACTTATGTTTAATGCTGCACTTACAGGTACTGGAAAAATATATTGGACAGAAGATAACAAGTTAAAACAACCTTTTTATGCGCTTCTCAATCTGAAGATTGCAGCAACAAAGGGACGTTTCACATGGGAAGTTTGGACAAAGAATACAACCAATACACATTATATGAGCTATGCTTTTGTTTCGTCTGCAGCATTTGCTCAACAAGGTAAACCTTTTATGATAGGCACATCTTTGGTGTTTAAACTTAATCCATAGTATCAGATTATCTTTTCTCTATGAACAAAAAACAAACACAGAAGGTAGCTTATCTGTCTACCTTCTTTAGTCTATATATAGCTCAAGCAGTGCCTATGAGTTTTTTTACTACGGCACTGCAAGTTATTATGCGCGAACAAGCAGTGTCGCTATCCGTTATTGGATTGCTACAAATAATAAAACTGCCATGGATATTAAAAGTGTTTTGGTCGCCAGCAATAGACCGTTATTGTAATACAGTGCGCAACTATAAACGAGCTATTATTGGTGCAGAAATTACTTATGCACTACTTATTTTTATAACAAGCCTCTTCGATTTACATACAATTCTGCCCTCTTATTTCCATATTCTAATAGCAATAATACTTTTAGCTTTGGCAGCTTCAGCCACACAAGATATTGCAACTGATGCTTTAGCTATACGCACATCAACAACCAAACAACGCGGATTACTTAACAGTATGCAATCGATGGGTAGTTTTGGCGGAAGTCTTTTAGGAAGTGGTGTATTACTTATGGTGCTCCATTCGTATGGTTGGAATAGTGTAACACAATGTCTCAGTATTTTTGTTCTTATAGCACTTGTTCCACTATTGCTACACAAGAAACTTAGTTTCCAGCAAGAAACACAAACAAAACAGCGTGCTACGTGGAAAGACTTTGTACTATTTTTCACGCAAAAGGGCATAGCACGACAAATAGTTTTCTTAGTTCTCTACTATACAGGTATCATTGGCATTATGTCTATACTTAAACCTTTTATGGTAGATTTGGGTTACTCTATGAAAGAAATAGGTTTCCTATGTGGCATTATTGGCATTGGTGCAGCCTTCGTTATGGCATATCCAGCAGGAATTTTGGTGCGTCGTTATGGCTATCAGCGTATGCGGTCTGTATTTGCATTCATAATGTTCCTGGCAACACTCATTTTTGTATTCCTATCTATAAACCAAAATTTCACAACAACTCTAACCTTAACCATAGCTATTGTTGTGTTATGGGGCAGTTATGGTATGGGAACTGTTGTGGTTTACACTTCATCTATGAAACATGTACGAGTGGGAAGAGAAGGTACCGATTTTACAGTTCAAACCGTTATAACTCACTTGATGGGAATTATAATAGCAGTTATAGGCGGTGTCATTGCACATTATGTGGGCTATGCTGGAATGTTTGCTACACAAAGCGCCATTGCATTGGCATCTTTCTTCTACACTTTACAAATGAATAAAACAGTGAAATAATAATGAACGAAGCTCTTTTTAAGAAATATAATGTACCTGTTCCTCGTTATACAAGCTATCCGACGGCAAACGAGTTTGAAGCTTTCGATGCACAACGTTATCTGAAAGCTGTAGAAGCATCGAACAATGCCATTGCCGACAATATTTCCTTTTATATACATGTGCCTTTCTGCAGACATCTTTGCCACTATTGCGGCTGTAACTCTGTTGCGATGGCGAAACCTTCACGGGTGGAAGAATATTTCAACACACTACACAAAGAGATTGATTTACTGCTGCCTCATTTGCGCAAAAATCGTAAGATAAGTCAGATACATTATGGAGGAGGAAGTCCATCGTCAATGCCTTTACACTTTATTCGTTCGCTCAACGAACACTTATTGGAGGCTTTCGACACCATTGAACAACCAGAGATTGCTATTGAATGCCACCCTGGATATCTCGACACAACCGATTGGCAATATTTGCTCGACAGTGGATTTAATCGTTTCAGCTTAGGCATTCAAGATTTTAATGCGAATGTTTTGAACACCGTAAATCGTCGACCATCTATTTTGCCTGTTGAAGATATTATGAATATATTGCGTAAGGGCGGTGCAAAGGTGAACTTCGATTTTATTTATGGCTTGCCCGGACAAACTGTAGCAGAGTTTGTTTCTACTATAGAAGCTGCCATAAAACTACATCCTAACCGCTTAGTTACCTTTAGTTATGCACACCTGCCAAGTATTTTTAAACGACAAATGATATTGGAGAAAGCTGGCTTGCCCCCACAAACTGAAAAACTAAAAATGTTTGAAGAGGCTTCTAAACTTCTTCAGGCGGAGGGCTATTGTGCTATTGGTATGGACCACTTTGTGTTGCCCGACGATGATTTGAATGTGGCTTTACAGCACCAAACTTTGCATAGAAACTTTCAAGGCTATTGTCCACGTCGCATTACAGCACAAGTTTATGCCTTTGGCGTGTCGGGCATCAGTCAGTTAGACGAGGCGTATGCACAAAACACGAAAGATATTTCTGCCTACATTTCGCAAGTAAATGCAAACCAATTGCCCATTGCAAAAGGTTACGCTTTGGCTTCATGGCAGCGCATAACACGCGAAGTAATAGAATGTATTATGTGCAACAACTCTGTGAATTGGAACGATATGGCTAAAAGGTTGCATTGCTCGGTTGATGATATTAAGCAAGCTGTACACTACGATGAGACGCAACTGAAAGAACTTCAGACTGATGGTTTGATTACATTCGATACTAATTCGGTGAAACTAACTAACGATGGTATGACCTTTGTGCGTAATGTTGCTGCTACTTTCGACCCCATGATGCGCAACAATCATAAACTATTTTCAAAACCAGTATAAACTCTTTATTCTTTGCACAATGCAAAACGAAACACAACATATTATAGACACCATTGTTATAGGTGCCGGACTTACAGGACTAACTACTGCACACACGTTGCGAAAGCACGGCAAAGAGGTGGTTGTGTTAGAGAAAACAAATAGGATTGGCGGACAAATTCAAACTCATCGACAAGATGGTTTCACGTTCGAAAGCGGACCAAACACGGGTGTTGTAAGCTATCCTGAAGTGGCTGAACTATTTAAAGATTTGGAAAAAGAAGGCTGCACACTCGAGGAGGCACACAACGAAGCTAAGCAACGGTGGATATGGAAAGGTAAAAAGTTTTATGCCTTACCATCTAACTTGATTACTGCGATACGCACACCGCTATTCAGTTGGACAGATAAGTTTGGAATATTGCTCGAACCTTTCCGTGCAAAGGGTACCAATCCAAACGAAGATGTGGCATCAATGGTGGTTCGACGACTGGGTAAAAGCTATTTAAACTATGCTGTAGACCCATTTATTTCGGGTGTATATGCTGGCGATCCGCACTCGCTCGTTACACGATATGCACTGCCAAAGCTCTACAACTTGGAACAGAACTATGGAAGTTTTATTCGTGGAGGCATAGCCAAAGGAAGGGAAAGGAAGACCGAACGCGACCGATTGGCTACTAAAAAGGTGTTCTCGGCGGTCGGCGGATTGCAACATTTGGTGGACGCTCTGGCACAATCGGTAGCATTTCAGAATATAGTTTTGCAAGCCAACAATGTTGTTGTTACACCGCTGGAAGGGATATGGCAGGTGAACTATACTAATACAAGTGGCGAAAAAATAAGTTTGCATAGTAGGCACGTGGTTACAACTGTGGGGGCTTACGAGCTAAAAACTATGTTGCCCTTTGTTGATAACGCCGACATTATGCCTATCTCTGCCCTACACTACGCACCCATTGTGCAAGTTAGCGTGGGATTAACCAATGCGCAAGGTGTTGAAAATAAAGCCTTCGGCGGACTTATTCCTACTTGCGAGCAGCAACAATTGTTGGGTATTCTTTTCCCATCGGCTTGCTTTTCGCATCGTTGTCCTACACAGGGCGCACTATTTTCGTTCTTCCTCGGTGGAGTGAAACACGCTGAAATGCTTACGAAGAACGATAACGAATTGTGCGAAATAGTAACCAAAGCATTGCCTACTATGCTTCGGTTTCCACACAATATACGCCCTCAGATGATACGAATATTCCGACACGAGCGTGCCATTCCACAGTATGAGCTATCGAGTGGAGAGCGTTTTGCAGCCATTACACGCATTGAACAAAACTATAAGGGCTTAATAATAGGTGGAAATCTGCGCAACGGCATTGGTATGGCAGACCGTATTAGGCAAGCTGTTAATATAGCAATGCAACTTGTAAGGGCAGATGCTAAATAGTGAGAGTTTATATTGTTAAAAACAAAAGTAGCCGTTAGAAGCTCAGCTTATTTCGTTTTATTGGTAAGCATACCTATATATTTCATAACCAAAATGCAGCAAACCACCTTTTAGCAAGAATACGAAAGTTACCAAAGGTTAATGGTATAAAGATAAAACAATATGGGTGCGATGTAACGCCCAATTAAGACGAAACAACAAAACAACAGGCATCTAATAAGTTAGATGTCTGCTGTTTTTTGCTCTACACAATGGTATTGCTCCGTTATTTCTATGGTGTAGTGTTTGTTCATCAACAATTGCGCATTCGTAGATCCATAGATGTACATTCGTAGATCCATAGATATACATTCGTAGATCCATAGATGTACATTCGTAGATCCATAGATGTACATTCGTAGATCCATAGATGCGCATTCGTAGATCCATAGATATACATTCGTTTCAGTATAGTGTATATACACTGGTAAAACCATTTATCTAACGATAAATAGAGCATAAGCCATAGTGTTGTTGGCAGCAAACCATAGTGCTGCCAACAGAAGGCAATAGTGGTACAGAGCGGAGAGCGGATATTTACTTTTTATTGCCTTTTGCATCGAAGTGGTAATTGAAGGTTAAGCTAACGTAGTGGTGCAGAAATTCGTTCCACTTTTCGGTACGATTTGTTGAGTTTACGTTAAGTTCATAATAACGGTTTTGGTTCAGAATATCGTCGAAACTTAATCCAATCCAGTTCTTACTCTTCTTCCAAACATAACGAATGTAGCCCTCCCATATTATGCGGTGGCGGTTCAGAGTCTGCGATAAATAGCCTGTTGTGGCTTTGTCTTGTATTTCGTTGTTTATCTCCCAGCCTTTCCACTTCAGTGTTGCGCGCAATCCGTAGACATATTCAATAGGTGTGTTGTTGTATTGGCTCGCCAGCGAGTATCTGTTTCGTTGCAAATTAATTTCTCCGAAGATGCCAGCTTTCAGCCAATCGCTTTCGTACGACAGTTCGGGATTTGATACGAAAGTAAACATTTTCAGTTGGTTTTGCTCTTGTGTAGCGTGTCCATTGAAATCGGCAAGATAGCCATACGCTTTCTTGAAATGCGCTTCTGCCTTGTTGGAGAAGTGTATGTAGTCGCCAAAACTTCGGTCGTAGGTTACTTCAGCGAACCAATCGTTGCCGCTTCGCACGTTTTCGCTGTGGCTACGGTACACGCCTGTTTGTGGGTCGAAGTTATATACAGTAGCAATAGGATTGATAATGTGTGTGTATCCCACTTTAAAGAGGAACATAGCTTGCTGTTTTGTCGCTGTGGCAGCATAGTTTAACGAGGTTGTATGCTGATGACTGCGATGCAATAGAGGGTTTCCTTCTACTATCCAGAATGGGTCGGTGTCGTCGCGATAGCCCAATGTAGCCAGCAGGTCGGGCAGCTTTGTTGTGTAGTTGAATGCAATATCGAAGCGATTATTCTTGTTCAACTTCCATTTAACAGCCATTCCCGGCATAAAGATATTACTGTTGCGGTGTGCCACAGTGTCTAATCTACCACGCTGATAGTTCAGTTGTTCCCAATCGAAATTATAGTCCACAGTAGGAATAAACTGCCAATTGCCCACCTTGTAAGTTATACCAAGCGTACTTGTGGCATTGGTTTCTAAGTGTTTACTTCGATAGCTGTTGGCTACATCGAGCACACTCTCAGGGTCGCTTTCTATTTTCGAAGCAATGGGCGAACTGTAAAAGCTCTGCCGAATGTTATTGTTACTAGCCTTAAATTGCTCTGCTGCGGTTAGCATAAGAGCATCGTTTATGTGGTATTCCAATGCAGCCTTTCCGCTTGCCTCTATGTTATGATAGGGTGCGCGGCTGTATTGATAGAGTGGCGAGGCTGTTCCTTTGTTTATATACTCCAGCTCGCGATGAGCATCGAAGCGGTTGTTGCCATTCTGATATGTCATTTCGGCATTGATTTCCAACTGTGCCTTCTTGGCAATGAAGTGTTTCCAGATACCTTCGAGTTTGATTCCTCCACCTTCGTTTATTTGTTGCTGGTACGAACGTTCTCGGTTTATAATGTGCCGATAGACTGCATCGCCGTGCCCTGCGCTTAGTGCTAAGTCTAAAGGAAAGTCTCCGTAAGGTTTCGTATCGGTATCGAAGCGTGCGCTACCTGTCTCTGTATTGTTTCGTTGCAATGTGTAATTGAAAATTAAGTGTGCTGCAGCGATGTTATTTCTATCTACAAACGACAGCAATTCGGCACGCACTTCGGGTGCTATTTCGTGGTTATAGTGTTTCGTTCGGTTTAGGCTCCACGTTGTTACATTGTTTGGCGAGAAGTATTGTGCGGCTTCGTAGTCGGTTCCCCAACCATCTTTGTGATTGAAGTTAGAAGAAAGTGCAACAAAGTGATATTCGTTGGCTATTGCTTTCCAATTGTGCTGATAGCCTAAGGCTGCATTCTGTGCCTTGCCGAAATAGTCGAAGTCGCCACTTTCCCACCAGTTTGTGCCTACTTTCTGATATCGGTTTACGTTGTTAGCATCGAATTGGAACATAATAGGATTTTTATCGCTGAGCTTTGAAGAACTTATGGAGGCCTCGTAGTTCTTGGGCGATTGTAACTTCGCCTTTATGTCGCCATACCATTTATCCATAAAGCCCGCCTTTATTTTAATGTCCAACACTTGGTCTTCCTTGCCGTCGTCTTTGCCCGAATGTTTGGCAAAGTCGCTCGCTTTGTTATAGCTTTTAATGTTCTGAACAGCCTCTGCAGGCAGGTCGGCAACGATTCCGCTTCCTCCGAATATATCGTGTCCGTTCATTTGGAGGCGCAAAGGTTTGTCGTTCCAGTAGAGTTTGCCGTCCTTTTTCGTTACGCCCGGCAGCTTTTCTATAAGCTCTTTCAGTCGAGCACCTTCGGTTAGTTTGAATGCAGCAGGGTTAAACACAATCGTATCGCCTTGTATGGTGAAACGTTTAGCCTTTGCCGACACCATCACTTCATCGAGTACAACGTCTGACGGTTGCAGTCTGAATTCTCCTAACTTTATGGTGTCGGCAGTCGAACCGCTTCCACAGTAACCTCTCTTCTTGGTATCGTGGTAGCCTAAGAGACTCACCGTAACCGTTAGTCTCCCTTCAGAGGAGCACTGATTGCTGAAATTGCCCAACGAGTCGGTAGTGGTAGTGATGGTATGAACGGATCCACCCATCTTGCACTCCATCCGTACTGACGCCATTGCCAAAGGTTCGCCCGTCTTGTCGTCTACAGCTTTACCCGTAACAATATCTGCACTTACCATCATTGGTATGCTCACCAATAAGGTAAGTATAAGGCTAAATAAAAATTTCTTTTGTTTCATAGATGCTGCGTTGTTTATTATTAGATTAGTTTTATCGTTATAATATGTTGCAAATTTAATACTTTCTTTTGATATTGGCGCATTTACCCCCCCACTTTTCTTAAAATATATTAATTCCTAAGCTACACTTTTAAATTGCACAAGCAACTGTATTGATTTCTTAAAGCTTCTTTATCCTGTCAGTACAGTAGTCTTACTTTCGAAGCAATGCCTACTGAGTGTTTGCGTGCATTTTTATTATAACAATGTAATAAGTAGTGCTTTCCTACGTTATAATACCAATGGAGAAACTTAGAATACTTACATATATGTTGTTGTTAGCTGTTGTTGGATTAGTAACGGCTTGCAACGATGATGATACCTTTACGACATCGAAGAACAATCTGTTGGTATTTTCAACAGATACGGTGAAACTTGACACTACGTTCTCGAAAGTACCAACCCCCACAAAGACTTTCTGGGTATACAACCGGTCGGGTAACGGAATTCGTCTTGCCAATGTTCGGTTGGAGCAAGGCAACCAAACGGGTTTCAGAGTAAATGTAGATGGCATTTACTTGGGGCAGTCAAATGGCTATCAGGTGAATGGGCTTGAAGTGCGAAACAAGGATAGCATTCGTGTCTTCGTAGAACTTACAACACCAAAGAACGGTAAGACCAATCCGCAGTTAATGGAAGACAACCTCGTGTTTACGCTCGAAAGTGCAGTGCAACAGAAAGTAAACCTAAAGGCGTACAGTTGGGACGCCGAACTATTGAAGAATATTGAGGTAAAGCACGACACCACCATACAAAGCACAAAGCCCATTGTGGTGCAGGGAGGCATAAAGGTGAACGAGGGCGCAACGCTTACCATTGGTGCTGGAACCACGCTTTATTTCTCCAATAAGGCAGGCATTGACGTGCACGGACAACTGAAAATAGCAGGAACTGCCGACAAGATTGTTACGCTTCGGGGCGACCGTTTGGACTATATGTTCGACTATTTGCCGTACGACCGTGTGAGCGGGCAGTGGCAAGGCATTCATTTCAATACGTCGAGTTACGATAACGAGATTAACTTTGCCGATATTCATTCCACTTACAACGGTATTGTGTGTGATTCGTCGGACGTTAATCGCACTACTCTTTCGCTTCATCGAAGCACCATTCACAACTGTCAGGGCTATGGATTGCTAGCCACTAATTGCAAAATAGATATCAGCAATTGTCAAATAACAAACACACTGAAAGACTGTGCTGCTTTCTTTGGCGGCAACATTACGTTGAGCCATTGCACCATAGCACAGTTCTATCCGTTTGATGGTAACCGTGGTGCAGCCTTACGCTTTGGAAATAGCAACGATGGAAAGCAATATGCGCTACAACAATTCAATGTTTTTAATACGCTTATTACTGGTTATGCTGAAGATGTTATAATGGGAGCGTTTACTGACGAGGCAGCTCAAAACTTCAAATTCGACCATAGCATATTGCGCACCGTAAAGCCAAAAGAGCCTGATGCCACTAAGTATGTAGACGTTATATGGGAAGAAGCTACAGACACTGTACAATCGGGCGAGAAACATTTCCGAAAGATAGACGGCGACAAGCAAGCTTACAACTTTCATCTCTCAGAGAAATCAACAGCTCGCGATATGGGAATAGTACTCCCTAACGGTATTAGCGCAACCGACCACGATGGTTTTGCACGCGATAACAAGCCCGATATAGGTTGCTACGAAT
The DNA here is from genome assembly GCF_000220255.1 of Prevotella pallens ATCC 700821. GTDB lineage: Bacteria > Bacteroidota > Bacteroidia > Bacteroidales > Bacteroidaceae > Prevotella > Prevotella pallens. Next base: position 551,331 of record NZ_GL982513.1, on the reverse strand, counting down.
ACAGACCAGAATAAGAGAAGAGCAAGAAACAGTTTATGGAACAAATAGAAATAAACATAAAAATAGGTGTTTGCCAACTTGAAGAACTATCTGACAACGAACAAGTGCTTATAAAAACAGCTATTGAAGCCACCAAAAATAGCTATGCGCCTTATAGCCACTTCAGCGTAGGAGCAGCATTGCTATTGGAGAATGGCGATATGGTGATGGGAGCAAATCAAGAAAATGCAGCCTATCCATCAGGACTCTGTGCCGAACGTTCGGCTATTTTTGCAGCGCAGAGCACTCGTCCCGACCAACCCATAAAGGCATTGGCTATAGCCGCACGCAACGGTAATGGACTAATGAAACTGCCCATTGTGCCGTGCGGAGCGTGCCGACAAGTTGTATTGGAAATTGAAGACCGCTATAAAAAGCCTGTTCGTATCTTACTTTATGGCACAGATGGCATTTACATTATTAACACTATAAAAGACTTGTTGCCGCTACAGTTTATTGGTGAATCAATGAAATAAATAAACAATATACAGCATTAGGCATAGCTATTGCAGACATTTTGCTACCCAACAACGGCACCACTACAATGCAGAATACACTTTAGCATATTTGTTGCTATCATTTTATAAATCTCAATATATAAGTTTGTTTTATGGAAAAATTACCCAAAGACCCTGCAATGCTTGTAAGCGCAGTAAACATGCTCTTACGCGACGAAGAGTTTGATACTCTTTCATCGCTCTGCAATAACTTTAACGAAGATTGTACCGAGCTGAAACAACGGCTGCTTGAAGCTGGATTCGAATATAGCGAAACCCAAAAACAGTTCCGTCCCATTGGCTTTGATAAATAATTATTGCAACAATAAACCTATAATATGTAACTAACGAACAGCGATGTGCCTAATTGCAGACACATCGCTGTTTTTATTTCAATCAACTGCAATAAATAAAACGGCATTCGCAACACCCGCATAATACACAAGAATACAAACATATACATACCATTTAACACGCATATATACTACCTAAAAACCACATTCATGGTGCATAGAAACGCATTATGCCCGCATAAGAAAGAGACGATTTACACTATAATACAATCATATTCTTACTCGCATTATATAATGGTATATCTATACTGGCATAGTTTTATTTACGTGTAAGTAAAACTTTATTTACGTGTAAGTAGAACTTTACTTACGTGTAAATAAAACTCTACTTACGTGTAAATAAAACCATCTGAGACTGAAGAGAACAATACGATAGCATAAAGAAAATGTTACGAGACACTACTAACAATGTTATGCAAGCATAATTGCGCATTGCGTTTTAACCCAAACAAACTATTAGCAGTATGGCATATTTTAAATTTTTGTTGAGCAGATAGCTTTTCTTTATACTGAAAGCATAGCAGATTAGAACAAGTTTGAAAGGCAAGTAAAATAGCCGACAAGAAAACGAAAAATAGCAAGAAATATAGAAAGAATGGTGTAAACAAAAATATGATAATATTATAGTTTAATAACCAACAAAAGTTAAATGCCGCTTTAAGTTCGAATAAATGAACAATTATATTGACGAAACAGCAACTTTTACATATAAAAAAGAAACTATTATGAATAATAAGACAACAGCCTGTTAGCACAAAAGCAATATTTTTGCATTCGTAAATTCTACTATTCCTATTTGAGTTTAGGAAGATTTGGAAGCAATTTAAACGAAGATATAATGTAAAGAGGTTGCAAACACCTTGACACACTATAGAGAAACAAATTATAGAACCGTCCGATTAAGGGCACAAAGCCACACAACGAAAGTAACAGTAGGCTTAATATACCTTATTATATAGATAATTGAAACTATCGTATAGATTAATTGGAACTGTAATATAGATTAATTGGAACTCTAATATAGACGAGGAAAGAAAAATATAACTTACTATTATAGCACATCATGAAGAGAATTAGATTTATGCTTTTTGCATTGCTTGCAATGTTATATGCAACTAATGCAAGCGCCCTAATTGTGGGCAACAAGATTACAAGAGATGGCATTACGTACGAGGTTACGTTTATGGACGTAGCACACGATGGACATGCCGCTAAGTACGAAGCGAAATTTGTTTCGTCTAACTTATCGGGAGCACTCACCATTCCATCTACCGTAAAAGACGAAAACAACCAGTACACGTTCAATGTAACTGCTATTGATGCCAACAGTACGGTGCCCAATGCCACATCTGTTTCAATACCTAACAGTGTAACTACTATTAATGCAAACGCATTTAAAGGAAACAACATTACAAGTATCACCATTCCAGCCACTGTTACAGACATTAAAGACGGTGCATTTTCGCAAATGAAAGGCTTAACATCTATAAATGTAGAAAGCGGAAGTGCAAAGTATTCGGCAACAGATGGCGTGCTTTACGAGAATAAAAGCGAAGGAAAGTTTTTAATTAGCTATCCTGTTGCAAAACAAGGAACAGCCTACGGTGTAGGCGGAGAAGAGTTTACAGTACCCGAAGGTGTTGTTGGCATTGCAACAAATGGCTTCCAATGTGCAGCAACACTTACGCGCATAAATCTCCCAACAACGCTAACTCAGCTTCCTACCACCAACGAGGCTAATGGGTTTACCAGTGCAACCAATCTAAAAGAAATAAAAGTAGCCAGTGGTAACACAGCTTTTAAAGATATTGATGGCGTTGTTGTAACAAGCGATGGCAAGAAACTTATTGCTTATCCTAACAATAAAGGCGGTATTGTAGACGCTAACTACGATGCGCCAACATCTATAGACCCTACACATGCAAAGGCTAAAGGAAACTATTACGAAATTCCTGCTGGTGTAGAAACAATAGCAAAGGGTGCATTTGCACAAGTTCAAACCATTACAGCCGTAAAACTTAAAGATGTAAAGAAGATTGAAGAAGGTGCATTTTATTCTGTACGCAATCTAAGAAATGTAGAAATATCTGCTTCGGTACAAGAGATTGCTGACGGTGCTATTAGCGGAACACCCGACCTTTTAGGTTTAAAAGTAGATGCAGGAAATCCTTATTACACAGCTGATGCAGAAGGCGTAGTGTACACAAAAGACTTTAGCGAATTGGTTCTTTACCCATCTGGTAGAACAGGAGAATACACAACACACCCTAATACAAAGAAAATTCGCAATCGTGCATTCTATTATGCGCAGAAATTAACTAAGATAACATTCAACTCTGGTTTAGAAGAAATAGGAAAGGACGTATTTCAGGGTGCAGCTTCTTTAAAAGAAATAGAATATGAGCCTACGGCTACACTTAAAAAGATTGGAACATTTGCTTTCTATGGAACAGGATTAGAGAAACTCACAATTCCAGCTTCTGTAGAAGAAATTGGTTGGAGTGCTTTTAGTCCAACTAAGCTAAAGAGCGTAGAGGTAGAAGCTAACTCTAATTTAAAGACCATTGGACGCGATGCGTTTGCTAATAACCCAAACTTAGAAGAGTTTAAATTCTTAGGCGAAACAAAGCTGGAGACCATAGAGACAGGTGCATTTAAAGGCAATACAAAGTTAAAGGAGTTTACCATACCAAAGACAATAAAGACTATACAGCGTGGTGCGTTCGATGGTAATTCGTCAATGGAGAAGGTTACTTTTGAAGAACCTTCAGTTATTGAAACTATTGGCGAAGGAGCTTTCCAAGGAGCAAGTGCTTTGAAAAGAATAGAACTTCCTGTTTCTGTAACTACTATTGAGAAAGATGCATTTAACACTTGCAAGAGCTTAACAGAGATTGTTATTCCAAAGAATGTTAGCAGTATAGACCCAACAGGCTTCCAGGAATGTGCAAAGCTAGAGAAGTTTACAGTAGACAAGAACAATGCTACTTATTCTAGCGTTGATGGATTCTTACTTAGCAAAGATAAGAAAGTGTTGAAAGCGTTCCCACCTGCAAAGGCTAATACCTATTACACCTTGCTACCTCCAACACTTGAAGAAATTGGTACGCAAGCTTTCTACTACGTACAAGCGTTAGAGAACATTACCATACCAGAGAATGTTAAGAAGATAGATAAGTTTGCTTTCGACCGTACTGCAAAGTTAAACACCATTGCATTCTTAGGAAAAACTCCTATCACTAACATCGACCCATCGGCATTCAATCCTGCCAATGTAAATACACACGACATTCAAATAAGCATTCGTAAAGAAGCACAAGCAGCCTTTGCCGCCGATCACTTCTGGGAGAATTTTAAGCAAGTGGGCATTTCGTTCTTTAAAGAGACAAACGGACAGGGCTATGGCTCTACTGAATTCTTCCCATTATCTAATAAAGCTGTTATGGTGGTTGATGTGAAAGCAGATGTGTACACCTATGTTGTTCCAAATACAGTGGAGAATGCAGACGACCATGACAAGATGTACGAAGTGCGTCTTTGGGGCGACTATGCAATGAAACAGAACACAACAAACATAAAGGAGATTGTTTTTAGAAATACGCTCGACTATGTAGGACTTGATGCTTTCAAAAAAGCAGACGGCACATCTACTGTAGAAAGCATATTCTTTACAAGCCTCAACCCTACAAAGGATATGAGTTCTACCAAGTGGGAATATGGAAACACTTATAGTGAATTTAACCCTAACTTGAAGATTTATGTAAAGAAGACTGCTCTTATACACTATAAAGACGAAGATCACGAGCATGCTGGTTGGGAGCGTTACGCTTCACAAATAAGCTATAAAATACCTTATATAGGTGCTGCCGGTACGCCTGCAATAGCTAAAAAGTATGGTACGTTCGCACGCGAATTCGATGCAGACTTTGGTATCTATAATGCAGAAAAAGGCTCTGGCAAAGTAGCTGCTTTTATAGCACCAGTGCGCGTTGATGCTGGTGGTGGCGATTATGGTAATGCTACCTACCATGTGAAAATGACAAGTGTAGACGAAAACGGTGGTGTAAGTGGAAACTATAGCTATATACCTGCCGAAACTGGTACTCTTCTGAAAGTTATGGATGCTGAAGCTCTACCAACCGATTTCTACTATGCCATTGGTGAAGAAGATGCAACACCACATACCATTACTAATAATATGATGTACGGAGTTACCGTTCGCGATAAGGCTATTGCAGTGGGTGCAGACCCAATATATGTTATAGCTGCCAACCAGGGCATCTTTATGAAGGTAACAAGTGCACTGAATATGCCTGTACATAAAGCATACGCTAAAATTAGCGGCGTACCAGCAGGTGCAAAAGTTGCTTTCGTGTTCGATGATAATAACGAAACAACTGGTATTACAACTGTTAATAACACTGCAAACGGAACAACAGGACAGAATGTTTACTACAATTTAAACGGTCAGCGCATAGCAAAACCGCAACACGGAGTATACATTGAAAACGGCAAAAAAGTTATTGTTAAGTAAGAAAGGAAATATTATGACACACAAAGAGTATACAACACCGTTAACTAATATAAACATTCTCGCTATAGAGAACCTTATGATAACAGCCAGTCCTGGTGTTGGTGGAACATATCAACCAGGCGATCCCATTGGAGCGAAGCCTACAACTTTCGACTACGACGAAGATGAGGGAGACGATAATGACGACCCATATTGCATTAATTGGAACAAATAGGTAGGCACTAAATAACAAAACGCATAGAAGTCTATAAAGTGTTTAAATGTTCTAACCAAAATCATTAGCTGAATATAGGCATAAACTATGCACCATAGAAGCTCGCAAGCTATAAAAAAAATGCTTGCGAGCTTTTTCGTATTATTGCACAAACAAATGTGTAAAAACACCACCAATAGCTTACAACATTATAGCTACATTCGTATTGCCTCATTCAATATTTTGAATTACAACACTAAAGCAAACTATTTTTGCAACATACAGAAACACCTAACAACATATCTCTTTTTAGATGCTTATAACAACACTTACATTAAAATATTACAGAATGGAGAAGAACATATTCATCATCTTAATAAACACCTTTTACGTATTATAATATAACCCAATAACGGCTGTAACTTGTTATGATATCTAATTTGCAAATAATAGACATCTAAAACGAAGCTGACAGATATCTGAAACGAAACTGACAGATATCTGAAACGAAGCTGACAGATATCTGAAACGAAAGCAACACAAACATCTGAATATTCCATTTAGTTTGTGTGTAAATTGTAGATATTACTTATAAGCTATCCGCCAATATCCTGCAATGCTCATTTTTCTTAAATTTCTCCATACATTTATATTATATTCACAACAAAAATTGTAATTTTACACCCAAAATAAAAACCAATGATATTAAACCCTAAGCAAAATGGAACAAAACGAACAGAACGAAACGGCTAAAAAGCCAAAGCAGATATTGCCCAACGGTATAATTTGTCTGCTAATCATTATTGCCTTATTCGGTAGCATAGGCTGGGTAATGGGCGTTGCCCCAATGCTTAACACCATAATGCACACAGCACACGACTTGCTATTGAACACTTGTTTCTACCTAATGGCAATCTGTGTACTTACAGGCGCCTTAGGCAAACTCCTTGTGGAATTTGGCGTAGTAGACCTTATAGAAAAAATTCTACGCCCATTAATGCGCCCGTTATTTCACCTTCCCGGTGTAGCATCGCTCGGAGCCATATTAACATTCCTTTCAGACAACCCTGCAATTATAACATTAGCACAAGACAAACACTTTAGCAAATACTTTAAAAAGTACCAATACATATCGCTCACAAACTTTGGAACAGCATTCGGTATGGGACTTATTGTTATTGTATTTATGCTGGGACAAGGCTATTTTGCAGAACCACTAATAGGCTTTGTTGGTGCTTGTGTAGGGTGCATTGTTTCAACACGGTGTATGCAGCATTTTGTAATAAAGGCATATCCACAGTATCTCACCGAAAATGCACTCGATGCAGAAACATTCGAAAAACAAGTAGAACGCCCACTACACGAAGAAGAGAAATCTGTATTTCTACGCACACTTAATTCGTTGCTCGATGGAGGTAAAACAGGTGTAGATGTAGGCGTAGCCATTATTCCAGGAGTACTTATTATATCTACCCTCGTAATGATTCTCACATTCGGTCCAAGTAAAAGCGGTGAATTTACAGGTGCTGCCTACGAAGGCATAGCCGTATTACCCAAAGCAGCCAACTATTTAAATTGGCTGTTAGAACCTTTATTTGGTTTTACCGACCCACACCAAGTAGCCTTTCCCATTACAGCACTCGGAGCAGTGGGAGCAGCATTAAGTCTTGTTCCAAACTTTCTTTCGCACGGTTGGATAGACGGAAACGCTATTGCAGTATTTACAGGCATGGGTATGTGTTGGAGTGGTTTTCTTAGCACACACACAGCTATGCTCGACACAATAGGCTATCGCGAACTAACCTCAAAAGCCATTCTTTCTCACACCATAGGAGGTTTTGCAGCAGCATTAGTAGCACATTGGGGCTATTTGCTATACACTATGCTCTTGTAAATGTAAATGCCATAAGCAAAACAATAAAAAGATAGCTGATAAGTGTTAATATTTTGTATATTCTAAGTTTTTTATTATCTTTGCAATCTATAAAAATAGGTATTAAAGGAATAAAAATGATTATGGGAAAAAAAGCACTTTTGATGATTCTCGATGGCTGGGGTCTCGGGAAACATGGTAAAGGAGATGTTATTTACAATACACCAACACCTTATTTAGATTATTTAAATGCAGTCTCATCGCACTCACAGCTACAAGCATCAGGCGAAAATGTAGGTTTACCAGACGGTCAAATGGGCAATTCGGAAGTTGGTCACCTTAATATTGGTGCTGGACGAGTTGTATATCAAGACTTGGTAAAGATTAATAAAGCTTGCGAAAATGGCGATATACTGAAGAACAAAGAAATAATTAGCGCTTACAGCTACGCACAGAAAACAGGCAAGAAGTTGCATCTTATGGGCTTGACTTCTACGGGTGGCGTACATTCTTCGCTAAACCATCTGCACAAATTAATAGAAATAGGCAAAGAATATGGCTTAAAAGAAGTTTATGTACATTGCTTTATGGACGGTCGTGATACCGATCCTAAGAGTGGCGCAGGCTTTATTGCCGATATTCAGAAAACTTGCGATGCCAATGGAGCACACATAGCATCTATTGTTGGTAGGTTCTATGCAATGGATCGCGATAAACGTTGGGAGCGAGTAAAAGAGGCTTACGATCTGCTGGTTGAGGCTAAAGGAAAACAAGCCACCAATATGGTAAAGGCAGTAGAAGAGAGTTATGCCGACGGAGTTACCGACGAGTTTATTAAACCCATTAACAATGCTAATGTAAATGGAAGAATAGGCGAAGGCGATGTAGTTATCTTCTTCAACTATCGTAACGACCGTGCAAAAGAACTTACTTACGTTCTTACACAACAAGATATGCCAGAGCAAGGTATGCACACCATAAAGGATTTGCAATACTATTGTATGACTCCATACGATGCTAGTTTTAAGGGTGTACACATTCTGTTTCCAAAAGAGAATGTAACTATGACGCTTGGCGAATACCTAAGTAAATTAGGTAAAAAGCAATTGCACACAGCTGAGACTGAGAAATATGCACACGTAACTTTCTTCTTTAATGGTGGTAGAGAAGAACCTTACGAAGGCGAAGATCGTATATTAGTGGCATCGCCAAAAGTTGCAACTTACGACCTGAAACCAGAGATGAGTGCTTTCGAAGTAAAGGATAAGTTAGTTGCAGCAATCAATACTGCTGAGTACGATTTTATTGTTGTAAACTTCGCTAACGGTGATATGGTTGGTCATACTGGTGTGATGAATGCCATTGCAAAGGCTGTTTACGCAGTAGATACATGTGTAAAAGAGGTTATCGAGGCTGCTAAAGCTAACGATTATGAAGCAATTATTATTGCCGATCATGGTAATGCAGACAATGCGTTGAACGAAGATGGTACGCCAAACACAGCACACTCGCTAAACCCAGTACCATTTATCTACGTTACCAATAACAATTCTGCACGTGTAAAGTCTGGACGATTAGCTGACGTTGCACCTTCTATTCTCCATATTATGGGTTTAGATCAACCCAAAGAGATGACTGGTGAATGCTTGATTGAAGATAAATAAAGATAAAAACAATGGTTTAGCCCTATCAGAACAATATCTGATAGGGCTGAATTGTATCTAAAATGAATGCTATGATAGATATTGAAGCATCGTGGAAACAGTACTTGAAAAGCGAATTTGAGAAACCTTACTTTGCCAAACTCACCGAAAATGTGCGCAACGAATATAAGAATGGTCTATGCTTTCCACCAGCAAAACTTGTTTTCAATGCTTTTAATCTTTGCCCGTTCAATAAAGTTAAAGTGGTTATTCTTGGACAAGATCCTTATCACGAACTAGGACAAGCAATGGGGTTAAGCTTTTCTGTGCCAGATGGAATAATGCTTCCACCATCGCTCCAAAACATTTATAAAGAGATACACAGCGATCTTGGTAAACCTATACCTACATCTGGAGATTTAACACGATGGGCAAAACAAGGTGTACTATTACTTAATGCAACACTTACAGTACGTGCACACGAAGCCAATAGTCATCAAGCTTTAGGTTGGCAAAACTTTACCGATGCTGCTATAGAAACTATTAATACACATAGAGAACACATTGTTTTTATGCTTTGGGGCGGTTTTGCTCGTTCGAAAAAACGATTGATAGATACCAATCGACATTGTATAATCGAATCAGTACATCCTTCTCCATTATCGGCAAATAGAGGCGGTTGGTTCGGTCAACATCAGTTTTCACGTTGCAACGCTTATTTAAAACAGTATGGATTAGGCGAAATAGATTGGTAAAAAGCATATTTTGGAAAGATAGAACGAAAGAATGAGTGGTAAACAGATGATACCTATCTTACATATTAATGGCACTGATGTTTCTCTTGATGCTTCTTGGGAAGAACATTTAAGGAGTGAAATTAGAAAACCTTATTTTACTAAGCTCATTGAAAAACTAAATATCGAATACAAAGAAGTATGCTATCCTTCAGAAAAACTTATTTTCAATGCTTTTAATCTTTGTCCGTTCGACAAGGTTAAAGTGGTTATTCTTGGGCAAGACCCTTACCACGAGCAAGGGCAAGCTATGGGTTTGAGCTTTTCTGTGCCTGAAAAAATAAAGCTACCGCTATCGCTCCGAAACATTTATAAAGAGATACACAGCGATCTTGGTAAACCTATACCTATATCTGGAGATTTAACACGATGGGCAAAACAAGGTGTACTATTACTTAATGCAACACTTACAGTACGTGCACACGAAGCCAATAGTCATCAAGCTTTAGGTTGGCAGAACTTTACCGATGCTGCTATTAAAGCATTAAACAAAAACCATGAACACATTGTATTTATGCTTTGGGGAAACAATGCAAAGAAGAAAAAGAACCTAATAGATATCAATAGACATTGTATAATCGAATCATATCACCCTGCTGCAAGGCCAAGATATAAATTTAAAAAGCACCAATTTACATGTTGCAACGCCTATTTAAAGCAGCAAGGATTGGAGGAAATAGATTGGTTAATGCGTACTGAGAAAAAATAAAACGAAAGAAATGAGCGATAAGAAGATGATGCCTATCTTGCAAGTTGGCAATGTTTTGATTTCACCCGATATTATAACAGAAAAGTTCTGTTGCGATCTTGATGCTTGTAAGGGAGTCTGTTGCGTGGAAGGAGATGCTGGCGCACCTGTTTCTATGGAAGAAATTGCAGCTATTGAAGATGTTGTTGATACTGTATGGGGCGACCTTAGCGCTTCGGCACAATCTGTTATTGATAAACAAGGAATAGCTTATACCGATAGAGATGGCGATTTAGTAACAAGTATTGTACATGGAAAAGACTGCGTATTTACGTTTTACGATAAAGAATGTTGTCTTTGTGCATTAGAACGTTCGTATCGTGCAAAGAAAACTAACTTTGTGAAACCTATTTCGTGTGCTCTCTACCCCATTCGCTTAAAAGTGTTTCATAATAACCTAATTGGTCTGAACTATCACAGATGGGATATATGTAAAGATGCCGTAAGAAAGGGTAAAGAGTTAAATTTACCTATTTATAAATTCTTAAAAGGTCCGCTTATTCGGCGTTTTGGCAAAGAATGGTATACCGAATTAGAGGCTGTTGCCAAACATTTATTAAGCGAATAACATATAAATGTATATTCCATAGAAAACTACTTATTATTAAAAAAGGTGCACCAAGATATAAACTTGACGCACCCAATATTGTTATTTCGTTGCTCCTTTTAAATTATCATTTATATATTTACGACTTACTGCTATTTGGAAAGTAGGTCGAATAGTAAAACTTTGTGGACTTTTTTCTTTCACCTCATAACCCAAAATAAGTTCTTCTTTCCCATCTTTCTCTAAAGATATATTACTAATATCAGGCGATTTGTTGCTTTCTGGAAAAACCTTCGCAATAACAAAGTCTTCATTAAAATCTATTTTAGTAGGCTCACCATCTGTTCCCATATAAGCAGCTTCGCCGAAATATCTATTAAAATCTTCTTGCGTTGTAAGTTTCAACAATTGGTCGCCTTTTGGAGCATCGTTCCTATAGAAATAGTTTTTGAGTTCTGTGAACTGCACAACTTTAGTACCTGTTGAACAAGAAGTTGCTAACATTGCAAAACCAACAATTGCCATAAAAATAGTTTTCTTCATCTCTTATTCCTTATTAATAAATTAATAGGGGCGCAAAATTACAATATTTCTTCGTTTCATCAACTACTTATCTCATACATTTAAAATAAATTAGTTTTCTTTATTCGCTTCTGTTTCCATAGCAATCCTCGTTTTTAGTCGTCGTAAAAGCCAGAAGAAAGCTGGAATTAGAAATAAATCTGCCATTATCCATGCTATTGGATCTGCATAACAAACACCTATCCACGCAAGGGCAGGTACTAACCAAAAGCTCACACCACACCGTGCAATCATCTCCATAACACCACTCATCATACTTAAATTGCTATAACCGAGTCCTTGAATACTATAACGCAGAATAACCAAAATACCCAAAACTGGGTAAAACCAGTTGGCAATACGCATAAATTGAGCAGCATTAGCAATAACATCTTGTTCGCCACTATTAACAAAAAGCGACATCATTTCGTCGGCAAATGGATAAATCACAGCAACAGTTAAAACAAAATATACCATCATTATCCACATAGCATCGCGAACTCCTGTCTTAACACGCGATAGTTTTTGTGCTCCAATATATAGCCAAGAATAAGTGGAACGGCAAACTTTATAATAGCACGAAAAGGAGCACCAGCAATCATACTTTCTGCATAAAACGATAATTTAGAAGATTGTTCTGCATAAACAAACTATTTTCTTCTATTAATATTGTTAATTATCCGTTGAATACGTTTTAGTAATGTGCAGATATTGCTTTTTTAAATTTCATGAGCAAACACCTCACGTAAAATATCAAAACTTTGAAGTTCGGGCATATTAGGTAAATGAAGTTTATAATAACGCAATACTATTTCAGTAATTCGGTTACGGTCATCGTGCGAAAGTTTAAAAAGTTTCATCGTGTCAAAATTCATTCGCATCAGATTGTACAAATGCCCAGCATCTGCTGCGTTTAAAAAATCGGTATGTAAAGGCATTGACAATGTAAAACAACCATTACGCAAATCGAAAAAACAGCCAGGAGTAAAGTCCTCTAGAAACGGATGAAATCCAAGAAACTTACCAAGACGCATCATAAAAACAAGATGAAAGTTTGCAAAATCCTCGTATGCATTATCCAACCACTCTAAACTTGTACTTATATATGTAAATAAGGTGGGGTTTTCTTGTTCGTTACGAGTAGCATAATAAATAAATTCAGAAAGGAAAAGCGATATACAAGACTTTGCAGGATCAATAGGAATAGAAGAATAAGGCAAACTTACTCTTACATCTTTAATACGTTGCAAATTGCTTCGTTGCCTAAAGTCGTATTCAAAATCCAGTAAAGTCATCGGTTGGAAATACTGTTTTTTAATCTTTCCTTTCGATGTTTTCGGAATATGCACCATAAATGACACACGTCCCGACGATTTCGTCAAAACATCAACTATTAGCGACGATTCTCCAAAACGAACGCTTCTCAATACTATACCCCTTGTTTTTGTTATCATAAAAACCTTTCTACGAGTACAAAGTTACAAAAAACATAATAGTAAGAAAAAATATATCAATAAAATTTGGACAATTAAAATAAAACTTATACCTTTGCACCCGCAAAACAACAGATGGTCTCTTCGTCTATCGGTTAGGACACAAGATTTTCATTCTTGTAAGAGGGGTTCGATTCCCCTAGAGACTACAAACAAAAATAAAAAGTAAAGATGGCAAATCATAAATCATCACTTAAAAGAATCCGCCAAGACAAGGTGAAGACTTTGCACAATAGATATTACGCAAAGACAATGCGTAACGCCGTTCGCAAATTTCGTAACATCTCTGATAAGGAAGAGGCTGTTAAGTTGTATCCAACCATACAAAAGATGCTTGATAAACTTGCAAAAGTAAATATCATTCATAAAAATAAAGCGGCAAACTTAAAGTCTGGTCTTTGTCATCACATTGCTTCACTTGGATAAAGTGTAAGTAAAGTCATAGCAAATAAAGAATAAGAAAAGGTTATAGTCTAAAAAGACTATAACCTTTTTCTTTATATAAACCCACTCTTCAAAACTTCTTTTATAGTTTTCGCTTACATCTCTTTATCGTAAATATCACATACAAGAAACCCACAAAAAATTAATAATGAGAAAAATAAAAATTGTAATTATAATTTTTAATTTTCTCATTAATAGTTAGACAATTTTTTTATTAAAACCAAATTGTTTGTTATAACCAACAATAAGAAGTAAGACTATAAAAAATATAATGACTTTATAGCAAAGAATTCAAATAGAATTAAAACTTTCTTCCATACCCATTTAATAAAAAACATTCTCCATAGCCTTTTAGACAGCTTATAAATTGTCTTTATTAAACTTTTTTTTATATTAAATGTTACTCTAAATAAGGTATTTTTTGTATCTTTGCAATGAGATATCCTTAGAGATTATGAAATCCCGAAAAGCGTAGAAACAGCTTGTAAGGCTATCGAGAAAGAATAAGCAGATTCAAAAACAAAATGGCAGATAACTTAGGAAACGAGAGCAATTACTCCGCCAGTAATATTCAGGTTCTTGAAGGACTTGAGGCAGTACGTAAGCGTCCTGCAATGTATATTGGCGATATTAGCGAAAAAGGACTTCATCATCTCATAAACGAGACAGTAGATAATTCTATTGATGAGGCAATGGCAGGCTATTGTAGCCATATAGAAGTAACAATAAACGAAGATAATTCTGTAACTGTTGAAGATGATGGACGTGGAATTCCTGTAGACGAACACGAAAAACTACACAAAAGCGCCCTCGAAGTTGTTATGACAGTACTACACGCAGGAGGAAAATTCGATAAAGGTTCCTATAAAGTTAGTGGAGGTTTACACGGTGTAGGCGTAAGTTGTGTAAATGCACTATCTTCGCACATGAAATCGCAAGTGTTCCGAAATGGAAAAATCTATCAACAAGAATACGAACAAGGAAAACCTCTATATCCAGTAAAAGTAGTTGGCGAGACAGATAAAACAGGAACACGACAACAATTCTGGCCCGATGGAAGCATTTTTACAACAACTGTATTTCAATGGGAAATTGTTGCACGACGTATGCGAGAACTCGCATTCCTAAATGCAGGTATAAAAATTACATTAACCGACTTGCGTCCAAATAGCGAAGGCAAAACACGCCAAGAAGTTTTCCACGCTAAAGAAGGATTAAAAGAATTTGTTAGATACGTAGACCGGCATCGCACCCATCTTTTCGATGATGTTATATACCTGAAAACAGAAAAACAAGGCATACCCATCGAGGTTGCTATAATGTATAACACCGACTACAACGAAAACATACACTCGTATGTAAATAATATTAATACAATTGAAGGAGGAACACACCTTACTGGTTTTCGTACAGCATTAACACGCACATTAAAAGCGTATGCAGATAACGACCCACAAATAGCAAAACAAATAGAAAAAGCAAAAATAGAAATAACGGGCGAAGACTTCCGCGAAGGTTTAACAGCAGTAATTTCTATTAAAGTAGCCGAACCACAATTTGAAGGACAAACCAAAACAAAGTTAGGAAATAGCGAAGTTTCTGGTGCAGTTCAGCAAGCTGTAGGAGAAGCTCTCTCTTACTATTTAGAAGAAAATCCGGTTGAAGCAAAACTTATTTGCGATAAAGTTATTCTTGCTGCCACAGCCAGAATTGCAGCTCGAAAAGCACGCGAAAGTGTTCAACGTAAAAATGTAATGACTGGAGGAGGCTTGCCTGGAAAACTTGCCGATTGTTCTAACAAAGACCCAAAAGATTGTGAAATTTTCCTTGTTGAGGGCGATTCTGCTGGTGGTTCTGCAAAACAAGGACGCGACAGATATACACAAGCTATTCTGCCTTTGCGTGGAAAAATACTAAATGTAGAGAAAGTTCAACGCCATAGAGTGTTTGAAGCTGAATCGGTAATGAATATAATTCAGTCTATAGGTGTTAGATTTGGCGTAGAAGGAGAGTCTGATTTTGAAGCTAATACAGATAAATTGCGTTACGATAAGATTATTATAATGACCGATGCTGATGTTGATGGCTCGCATATTGACACTCTTATTATGACTCTTTTCTATCGTTATATGCCGCGTGTTATAGAAGAAGGGCATTTATATATTGCAACGCCGCCACTATACAAATGTACTTATAAAAAAGTAAGCGAATATTGCTACACTGAACAGCAACGACTTCAATTCCTAAATAAATATGCTGGAGGAGACGAAGAAAACAAAGCTGTACATACACAACGATACAAAGGTTTAGGAGAAATGAACCCAGAACAATTATGGGAAACTACTATGGATCCTAAAACACGCTTGCTAAAACAAGTAACAATTGAAAATGCTTCAACGGCAGATGAAATGTTTTCTATGTTAATGGGAGACGATGTAGAGCCACGCCGCGAATTTATTGAACAGAATGCAACCTACGCAAATATAGATGCATAGGGCTCTGACTATTATATTTTTTAAATGCTTAATCTACGAACTCTCGCTATCTTTTGCTTTTGCAGAACAAGTGATGGCTCGAATAAAATTTACGCTATATGAGAGAAATTAATATTGATTTCATTAAAGCTAAAAATCCCTATGGTTTTAGCATAGATAGCGATTTATTGCTGTACGATCAAACTACGGGACTGCCCTTGCTTCGAGAAACTTCTAAAATGAAGTGTCTATTATTAGCTATTTGTACAGAAGGCGAAGTAGAATATACGGTAGATACTGTTGTACACAAGGTTTCTAAAAACGATATTCTTATTGTTAGCGAAGGACAAGTAATGGGCGACTATAAAATTGCACCAGAAACAAAGGGCGTTTGTTTGCTTCTTTCGTACGACTTCTTCCAAGAAGTGGTAAGCAATATACGAGAACTTACAACGCTTTTTCTTTTTGCAAGACGACACCCTGTATTCCATACTGAGCCGCACATGGCAAAAGAATTACTGGATTACATACAAGCCGTAAAGCTAAAAATATTAGACCTCGACCACGAATTCCGCCGCGAATTGGTGGCTACTATGTTAAAAGTACTCATATACGATATGTGCAATGTTATTTATAGGGTACAACAAGTAGAAAAAACAGGAAAATCGAGGGGCGAAACTATATTTGCCGACTTTATTAGACTGGTGGAAAAGCAATATCGTTCTGAACGCCGTGTTAGTTGGTATGCAGAGCAACTTTATATTTCGCCTAAATATCTATCAGAAACTATAAAGCACGTAAGCAAACGCACACCAAGCGAATGGATTGACTATTACGTAATGATGGAAATACGTGTATTGCTTAAAAATAGCAAGATGAGTATTAAACAAATTGCAGAAGAATTGCACTTCCCTAACCAAAGTTTCTTAGGAAAGTATTTTAAAGACCGATACGGCAAAAGTCCATCGCAATTCAGAAAAAGTTAAGAAATTAGTGTTCTGCAATAAATATAGAAACAGTTGGACACAGAAAACAAACAGAACTCAGAGAATAATAGCTTTGTTTGTATTTACAAAATTCTTCTGTTTTATTGCAAACTAACAACTATACTTGCTTCGAATGTAAAACGTTTTTTCTGTTCGAAGCTACAAATGAACGAAAACCATACCCTATCTTAATAAAAAGTTTTCATT
>NZ_GL982513.1:465018-532305 GCF_000220255.1 Prevotella pallens ATCC 700821 | reverse complement strand
TCTATTTTGTTTTACACACAATTGCGCTAATAACTTATGCGTATTCTATAAGCTGTTGAAACGCACAAAAAACTTTTCGCATAACAAGAGTTACACAAACACGAAAACACAGGTGCACAATAATTTTTCTCATTGTATTTTTCTGTTTCTATTATGAAAGCACATTGCGTTTATAAGCATAAAATAGTTTTATTTACACGTAAATAAAGTTTTACTTACACGTAAGTATAGTTTTACTTACACGTAAATAAAACTTTACTTACGTGTAAATAATTGCTTCTTAATATATGAAAGATTGTTTGTTTCTATGTAAACTAATGTTTGTTTACACGTAAAAGCAACGGCGTAAATACTAACCTGGGACGCATATCTAATTATTACACTCTGTGCATAAAGCTGACGAAATTCAGATTAGCCTACAACATCATTCATATATTACTATTAAACCCTAATGTGGTAATGGCTAATTTGTATTTGTTAGAAAATAGAGCAAGAAAAAAGGTCGTACCATAAAAAAAGCTTTATGATACGACCTTGATATTTGTAGATAATTCTACGAAAGAATTATTTTACTTTACAGTTACTTTAGCAACTTTGTTTCCAACACGTACTATATATGTGCCAGCAGCAAGAGATATATGTTCGTCGTTGCAAATTTGTTTATTCTGATAAGCAAGCTTACCATCGATGGTATAAACTGCAAGTGTGTTGTTCTTTGCACCCACAACAGTAATTCCACCATTTACAAGTTGCACTTGAATATCGTTATTAGCAGAAACACCATTTACACCAGTTGTCTCAAAGTTCACATAATTTGTAATTTGATATAAATTCGGCAAGCGAGGATTACGCATTAAGCAAACAAGATGATTAGTTGTCTTTGTAAGCTTAAATGTTGTTACACCATTTGCAATGGTATATTCGTCGTCTTTATCCAATTCTTCGCCTTGTGGTTCGCCATCAATAACGTTAATACGGTCTATAAACCAACGGAATTCTGTAGGTGCTCCATCGATAGTTGCTTCAGAACTCAAGTCTACACTAGAACCATTCAATGCAACATCAAGAGGTTCTTGCAAGTTATAAGAATACTTTTGGAATTTTGCAACTCCATCTTTATCTACAGCAATTGGCATTGTAGAGAATCTCAATCTATTCTTAACAAGATTCAAAACACCCAACTTAGTATTCTTAGAAATATCAACCTGTGTTAGCAAGTTATCGTTCAACCAAAGTTGTTCCAAAGCAGGAGCCTTATCGAGAGAAACGCTTTCAAGAGCATTTTTACTCAATTCGAGGTTCCACAAATCGGGGTTATCAATCTTAATAGTCTTCAGCTTATTACCTGAAACAAATGCAAGACCAAGTTTCTTACCTTTCGATAAATCGAAATCTTTAATCTTATTGTTGGTTAAAGACAAGAAATAGAGGTTTGGATAATCAGACAAATCAAATTCTGTAAGTTCATTTCCACTCAAATTCAACTGAGTTAAAGCAGTAGAAGCAGGTATTTTTACAGACTGCATTTCAGCATCAGCAATTGTAATAGAGCGAGTATCTTTTAATCCAGAGAAATCAGATTCGCCAATCTTAACCTTTGAAATACTGAATACCGATAATTTATCGTCGGCATTAGCAACAAGTACACGTACTTTCTTATTAGCTTTAGATTTAGCTCTAAACAGCTTGTAAGTTGTGTCTAAGGTGTATTGAGTAACATTTCCGTCGCCATTCCATTCAAAGTAAACAGAAGTTCCCTTAACAGGACTTGCTAACGACAAATCAACACTATCAGTTGCATTTATAGTTGTGAAAGAAGCCAATTCATATTTAGGCATATCAATTGGTTGCACAAGCGTAGTTTTAAATACATTTGCACCCGTAAATGCTGGATAAGCAGCGTGAGTCATTTCACAATAAATCTTACCAACAGTTAAGTTCTTAAATTTAGAAGCACCATCTTTAATAGTATAGTCTGTACCTTCAACAAGTTTCTGTCCATTTTCTTTCTTCCATACATATTGAGTTGTAGCGCCATTCTTTGTAATGAATTGTTCAGAAAGGTCGATACCTGGAGAAGATGTAGAAATTTCGAGAACATGTTGTGGAGCATAAATAAAGTGTGTAGCATCTAAACCGAAATCGGCAGGCATATTTGCCAATGTAAAGTTGTTACCACTTATGTTTAAATAAGCCAAAGGAGCAACAGGTGGTATTTTAACTTCGTTAAGTTCGTTGTTAGAAGCATCTAAGCTTTCTAAAAGTTCGCTATGATTCAATAACAAACGTGTGAAAGCATTGTTAGAAATGTTGAGCGAACGAAGATTGTCTGCATCAGAAACATCTAATGCTTTCATCTTATTATGACTAATATCGAATTTGCGAATAGCATAGAAATCATCAAATTCATAGCTTTCCAACTGGTTGTTGCTTAAATTAATATCAGTAAGCAAACTCTTATAGAAGTAAGAAGACGGACCTTTTAAGGTAAGTTTTGTAAGCAAGTTGCCAGAAAGGTCTAGTTTTCTTAATTTATTGTTGTAACCAAGATCGATATTTCTTAAACCAGCATTCTTCAAAGCAAGAACTCGCAACTGATTTAATGCAGTAAGGTCGATATTATCAATTGGCAAGTTGTCGGTTTCTAAAGCAGTAATATAATTATCTTGTGGCACATAAATAATAATATTACCAGAACCCTTACGCTGTGCATCTATATTAGGAGTTGTTGGTTCTTCAGCTTTAATTGCAAAAGGAACTAAATTGCCATCTCCTAAATCTATTTTCACAGAAACAGGCTTAGCATCGGTTGCACCTAAAATACCAACAGACATTTTTATTGGAGCGCCTGCAGAGCCAAGACTAGAAAATTCTACAGCCTTTGTGTCTTTACCAAAGTTTTCAACAGTTCTAACAGTGAAGTTTTCGGTACGAATAGGATAATCTTTCAATACAGAATTTGTGTACTGAATGAAAACTTGATCTTCAAGAGCCTTCAGCAACGTAACTTTTCCATTTTCATATTTATAATATGTATTGTCCAATTCAACAGGTTTAGTTGGATCGTCCTTTGGAACTCTATAAAGAATACCATTAGTTGTTGTACCTTGACGCAAAACACGATTGCTAAGATCGATAACATCGCCTACTTTATAAGAATCGTTCAATTCCATTTCGCGCTGTGCATGGTAATATTCAAACCAGTTTCCTGGCCAAGGCAAGGTAGCAAAGTCCATATAATTATTACGAACACTAACACTATAAAGGTCGGTATTCTTAGTAACATCAAGAGAACGCAACAAGTTATCGTCGCAAGAGAAAGTAAAGAGTTTAGGGTTCTTACTTAAATCTAGAGTTTTAAACTTGTTACCACCACAGAAGAAATAGTAAAGCTCTGGACAATGCGTTACATCTATAGTTTCGAACTTAATATCGGTGTTCACAGTTCCAGAAGTATGAGAGATATAAAGTTCTCTTATCTTTGGATTATGACTAAGATCGAGCGAACTAATGCGCGAATCGCTAACGTTCAACACTTGTAAATCTGGATTTTTAGAAAGATCTACCGAAGAAACATTCGTCATATCAAGACTCAAACGTTGCAATAATGGGCAAGCTGTAGGGTCTACGCTTGTTAAAGTAAGAGAATGATAAGCATCGAACGAACGAAGTACAGGGAAATTGCGAAGAGTAAAGTTTGGCGAGATATGACCACATTGTGGAATTTCTAATACCAAAAGATTAGGTAAAGAGCCAATCATTAAAGGAGTAGCTTTCGCAAATGGATTATCTTGTAAATATATAACCTGCAATCCCTTTAAATCGTCGATATTGAGCGAAGTTAATACATTATGTTCGAGATTAAGAACACGAAGTCCTAACTTATTGCTGAACTTAATTTCGT
The DNA here is from genome assembly GCF_000220255.1 of Prevotella pallens ATCC 700821. Lineage (GTDB taxonomy): Bacteria > Bacteroidota > Bacteroidia > Bacteroidales > Bacteroidaceae > Prevotella > Prevotella pallens. The sequence goes on along the minus strand of NZ_GL982513.1, from coordinate 528,401 downwards.
CAATTTCATTACCAGAAGCATTAAAATAGTAGAGTTTTGTTGGGTCGCCATAAATTTTCACCCAACCATCTTTAGAAACTTGTCCTATATAAAGAGAACCTTTTATAGATTGATTTTCGCCAATTTGAGCAACATCTACATCGAATTCTTCCTCACCGTTACCACAATCGATATTAACAACTTGTTTTTCGTTTGCAGCTCCAAGAACAAATGATACACTTGGCGTTACGCCTGTACCTTTAGCTTTTTCATATACATTTGTATGAAAACTGATGATTGGTTCCTCACTTTGCGCATGTGCACCGAGAGAATTCAAAATCATCGTCATCAGTATTAATAATACCGACGAGAGAAAATTTCTTTTTTTCTTCATATTTTTAATAGATAATAATTCGTTGTGCAGAACTTCCGTTTACTTGAATAAGATATACACCTTTTTCCCATGCAGAAGCATCTATATTTGTTTCATTTCCTTGTGCAATATTTGTATGCACTAATTGTCCAGAGAGTGTATAAGCACGTACATTTAGCTGTTTTGCATTTGCAAGGAACACTGTAAACGAACGTGTACCAGTCATTGTTAATATTGGTGTTTCTTTTTCGTTTGCTTTTATTCCTTGAATACCATTTGCAGCCTTTTCTTTCAATACTTGTTTTAAACCAGCGTATGCATCAAACTTTCCTGCTCCCCATTGTACTGGGTCGCCAGTGTTCTTTACAAAATCGTCTTTTACAGCTGTTTCTTTTATTATACGCACTACATCTTTATAAGTTAAAGAAGGATTTGCCTCTAACCATAATGCAATTGCGCCAGCAACTACTGGTGTTGCCATTGAAGTTCCAAGAGATTGATGCCAATAATAAGTCTTCTTATCTTTTTTTAGTTCTGCTTGCAACGCAGCTGGTGTATAACCCATGTCAGGATTTGTTACACAATATGTGTTTACAGAAGAAATAACAGATGCACCAGGGGCACAAATGTCTGGAAGATTTCTACCATCGGCTAATGTTCCATAAGAAGAGAAGCGAGATACTTCACCAGCTGGAAAATCGTTGCCTTGTCCTTTCTTATTATAGCCATAAACATATCCATCTAATGATGGCCAATGGTTTCGTACATTATAACTACCAACACTTATTACATTTGCAGCACAAGCCATATCGCTTATTGAACCATTGCGAGAACCTTTTACCCAACCTGGTTGATCATAATCGTCGAAGTAAACTAACTGTGCATCGCCATAAACATCTACACGTTGTCCAGCCTTTTTACTCTTTATTATAAGACCTAATTTATAATTGCCATCTTTATTGGTAGTTTGATTGTCGCTTGTTAAAAATTCAGCAAGCACATAATAACGTCCAGTTTCTGGATCTTTAATAGATGCTGCACTTACATATCCATTAAAAGCTTTGGCAAATGTTTGATTTACAACTGAACCTGAAATTGCATAATCGCCACCTGAAGAGTAAATTATTGGTTGTCCATTTGTATTATGATCTACAGGAATACGAGCAGCTACTTTATTGTTACGTGTACCGTTGGTAACTACTATTTGCAATTCAAATTCATCAGCATTATTGCTATAAGCACAAATTTGTCCGTTACGAAGATTGTAATAAGACTTGTTTGATGCTTTATATTCGCCTTCCATTGTTGGACGAATAAATGTTTGAACTGTTTCGTCGGCATTATTAAACTTTGCAGTTAATGCTACTGGATGGTCGGCTTCATTTCCTGCTGCAACACAAATAATTGCTTCTTTACCACAAAGAGCAAGGAAACGATTCATTACACTTGTTGAATCGTGTGCACCAATATTGCTACCTAATGAGAGATTTATTACACAAGGTTTTGCTTTCGGACCTGAAAGTTTTGCATAGTTAATAATATCGTCTACACCAAAAGCAATATATTGATCGCGTAAATCGCCACACGAAGCTACTATTTCCGATTCGGTTGCACCGCCATAATATGGATTTGCTTCGGTTACTTTATAAGAAATATCTTGATCGTCGGTTTTTGCTACCGTAATATTTCCTTTATAACCGCCTGCCATTATACCGGTTGTATGTGTTCCGTGGAAATTTGTATAACTATCGGTTGCAAAATCTTCTATAGCATACGTATCATCACGTTGTTTCATTGTGTCGAGCACTGCACGAGGATAATAATTTTGGTAAAGATATCCTTGTTGAGTGGTGGTGGTTGCTGTAATCTTACTTAAATAACCAAAACGTGTTGTACCATCTGGCTTTAAAAAGTTTATATGATTAGGGTCTATACCACCATCAACAATACCTGTTACTACGCCTTTTCCTGTATATGCTTGTGGCAAATCTACGCCTTTATGTATTTTATCTATGCCTGTTACCTGGCGAACAATGTCCATTTTCTGATAAACTGGGCGCGATAATTCCATACGATGCACACATCTCATATCTGAAATACGCTCTACATCGGCTGTAGAAACCATTACTATTGCAATATTACCACGCACTCTTAGCACTTTTACGCCTTGTGCTTCCAGTTCGCTAAGGGCATTATTGCCAGTAAATTCTATCATTGCCATTACATTTGGCTGAATTACTTTCGGACGTTCGAAAGAACGTGTACGACTATTGTAAGTCGGTATTGATGTATTGCGCATTTGCAATAACATCATACGACTTTGTAAGTCGAGTTTAGATTGACCAAATGCAGAACAAGCCAAACCTAAACATAGAATAGTGAATGTAAATTTTCTCATTACTTGTTTATTATAGTTTTCTTTCCATTAATAATATACACTCCTGGAGACAATGTTGCACTTTTTACACGTGTACCGTCAATACGATAAACCACTGTGTTTTTATTTGTTGATTGCAATTCTATTTCGTCAATTCCATTAGGACCACTAAGCCTAATTTCTAAACGATCGCCATTTTTTAATTTTACTTCGTAACTGGTTCCGCCTTCGTAAGCTGGTTTTACTTTCTCGCCATTTAGTTCTACTAACATTTTACTAAGGTCGTTACCGTATGCTCCGAACATAAATACATTATCGTCGGCAGAAAACATCAATGTGTTTTCGCCACTTTGCATAGGAACTGTTGAATGGTCGGAACGATAAAAATTAAAACCATAATTAGCAAGACTTATATCGTCTATATATACAATTGCTTTTTGGTCGCGTACAATGGCAGATGTCGTAATTTCTATCTTCATTCCTTCTGCAAGATTTATTTCGTAAATGCCATCGCCACCAGCGGTCTTCACATTTCCATCTACTTTAAGGCTCTCTATTTTGCAACCACTATTGGGCTTTACCTGAATCATACTGCTAACTTCGTTCAGTTCAATAGTGTTTTCGCCATCTTTTATGGCTATCACCTTATTATTATAGCTACTACCGTGATAAACTGTAATATTTTCTGCCTTATCAACATTCAGTGTTGCCTTTATTGTTGCATATTTGCGTGCTTTAATATCGAAGGTTGTTGCATTTTTCACAAGATATTCAAACGTTCCGTAAACACTTGTTTCCACATTGTTCACTTTAAACGACTCTAAAGCGTAGTTCGTTTTATCGAAAGTTAGTGCTAACTTTGTTCCTGCCTTAACCGTGAAATTTGCATCGTTATAGTTGGTTACTTCTTCGCCATTCACTGTTACTTTGGCAAGAATACCTTTCACATCGTTGCTTGAGAAATTAAATTTCACACCACAATCTACATCAGGATAGTTTGCTACAATTGATATTACACTATTTTCTTTCGGTGTTACAAAAAACTGATTGCCTGAACTTTCTACTTCTGTACCATCGAGTGTTACTTTATAAAGTGGAGCATCGCCATAGTTTGCATTGCCTATTATTAAGGTTTTCTCCACATTAGGAATATACTTCACTGTGTTATCGCCATTTTGTAGGCTCACAACTGTGTGCGATTCATAACGTTCTAATTTAACTTTTGTAGCATCGTCTACTTTTACTGTGCACGATGCTGTGCGTGCATCGGCTAAAACTCCCGATTTTACCGTAAATTTTAGGTTTTTATCTGCATCTGTTAAATAAATGTTACACGAAGTTAGATTGGAAATAGATTGTGCTACTGCCTCTCCATCTTTGTTAGTTTTATAAACTCGTGTTAAATACGAACCATCTTTAGCTTCTATTTGAACTGAACCATATTGTGGCACGGTTAATTCGTTCACACCATTTTTTATATTTTCAATGGGCGAATAATTAACTTTCACTCTAATTCTACTGGCATCATCTACATCTAACTTAATAGGTGTATCAGCCAGCACATTCATTGACATTAGTGTCATTAACACTAAGACAAAAGAATAGTAGACTTTCTTCATACGTTGTTAAATTATAGTTATTATTATATCTAGTTTACTTTTTTTTCTTCAGTCTAATTGATAGTTCTAAATGTTCGCACAAATAAAAACCACCTACATATAAAGAATTGCTTCGCTAAACACTTCTTTAGGTTCGTTTGCAAAGATAGCTATAATTTTTAAAAACAAGACTTTATTCTTGCTTTTTTTAGATTTATTTCTTTAAAAACCTTTTGAGAGAGAACTATTTAACTCTAAACGCCATTATACACTCGGAATATTTTGAGCTGATTGATTAACTTTATTACAAAAACATACGAACTACGACTATGCTAAAAGGCTATTAAAATATCAATAAGAATACAAAAGACAACTGGAAATTAAACTATTAACAAAGTAAATGCTTTAATTTCAACAACACCGTTCAGTGTTTATATCTAATTAAATAATTTATTAAAGCTATACTTTATTATAGAAAAACTTTCTATGTCTTTCTTTTCTATATAATTTGTTGTGGCTTTCCACTTGAATTATTGTACAGTCGGCAATATTCAAAAAGAGTTGTCCAAAACCATTGGTTATATGTGCCTAATTTTATATGGAAAATTATTTTTTTGTAATATAAAAACAACGATTTTATAATATAAAAAAATAATTTCTTATTATAAATTCCACCCTCCATATAATTATCTGACAACTAACAATTTGCAAACTCCATTTTTAGCTATTTTCTCTATACAAATAGACGCTACAAATGGTGAACTACTAAAAGAATAAGCAAAGTTAAATAAAGTTTTAGAATGGGAGTCTAAATATACTTTAGTAATAAAGTAAGTATAAAAACACGACGGTTAATAGTTGATATTTATTAAAAACAAAGAAAAGAGATAACTTTTTAGAATAATATTCATAAATTTGCATATAGAGAATATTAGAAAAAAGCATATTATTACGATCTGCCCAAATAATTGGACCAACAATGAAATGAAAGGGGAGTATGTAATTCTTGCCTTTACGAATAAACAACAAGATAAAATTATTTTATCTATCCGTAAGAAAATAACTTCTTCACAAATAATAATAAAAACTAAGAACAATATACCTATGCTTATCAAACCACAACAACTATTATTGCTTCTGCTCTTTATATGCATAGGGGCAAAAGCACAAGAACGAACCATTTTGCTGCAGGGATATGTGAGAGATGCATTTACAAACGGAGGCATAAAAAATGTGTCTGTGATTTTGATGGATGAAGACAGTACCATTATAGATAAACAAACCGTGAAATACATTGTGAATGGACAAGGAAGAGAAGAAACGTTTTACAACAACATTCCAAGCTATGTTATGCTGACTATTGGATACAGAATATCGAAAAAACCTTGAAACTTAGCAAATATACATTGTTGAGAAAGAAACTTTGTGATAAAAAAACTGGTTATTAGAGTTTGAATAACCCTAATAACCAGTTGATTTTTATTGATGTTTATTTGTTGTGCAACTTATAAGTTTTAGTTTCGTTGCCATCAAATAGTTTTAAAATAATAATGCTATGCTGTAAGTTGGCTATACTAATATTAGATTCGTAGCCTCCTTGCTGCAGAAGTTGTCCTGTTGTTGAATAGATTTTATAACTCTGGTATTTATTAGACAAGCAAATGTTTTTATCAACAATATAGGGAGTTTCTGTTTTGTTGGGTGTTTCTGCACTATTAATACCTGTATAAAGGTCGGCAAGTGCTTTCACAATTACGGTTTCGGCACCAGGAACTTGAACAATGAATGCTGCTGCATATTTTTTATTGTCTTCGCTATAGAAAATAAACGATGCATCGCCGCCTTCCGGAGCTAATTCTGGTGTAAGCAATTGGAAATTTTTCTTCATTTTTGAAGGCGATAACATTATGCTTACATTATCAGATGGGTTGTTTGTGGTTGTTACTTTAAACACAACAGGATCTGTTTTCTGTTTCATCTTATATGGAACATAAAGGAACTGCTTATCGACAGTGATTTCTGGCAAGTCGGTTCGACCAAACGAAACATTATCTATCATCCAATTTAAGCCAGAATAGGTGCCACCTTCTTTACTGTAGAATGAGAATGCAAGATGGAAATTGTCGTCGATATTAACATCGGTAAGTTTTGAAAGGTCTATGCGATAGTTCAACCATGTTTCGTTGTCTATTTCTATACCAGTTGGCTTATACTTGTCAATATCGAGAACTTGTTCTTTAAGAACTCCATTTTTTTCGGTAATAATGTAGGCTTGGAAAAGTTCTTCGCGTTGTTCGTCTTTACTTAAACCATTAAAACGAAGACTGAAAGTAAGTATTTTACTTGCTGCTTGTTTGTAGGAAAGTGTTGGCGAAACAAGCCACGATTCGTATGGGTTATGGTCTACAATTCCTGTTTTCCAGAAAGTAATGTATGCTCCTTCGCTTTGGATTTTACCATCAATAAGATTATTTTCTCGCTGTTTCCACGTCCAGAATGGGCGATCGCCACGTATAATTAAGTTTTGCCAACCCGGAATGCTTAATATTTGTCGGTGGCGCATATTGTTAAAACGTTCGTTAAGCAACAATAATGGTTTAGAATCGGCATTAGGCATCATAGCTTTGGTAATGTCGATAAATGTTTCGCGCTGCGTACTTTCGTTTTCATAAAATTGCACACTATTTATATTTATATCGGTTTCGGCTACATTTACAAAACGAATAAGGGTGGGACGATGATTATTTAGTATAAATTCGTTGGAAGTATTTGCCATTCCATTGTTATTTATAAGCAACCAATGTCCACCACCATCTATAGAATATTCTGCACGTAGAGAAGTTGTTGCTGTTGTTGGATTTACTTTTATCTTGTTCACTCCATTAACAAAAACATTGTCGAAATAAAGTATACCACTTTTATTAAGCGTAATATTGCTTGCGCTATTCCATTTGCCTTCTATCTTCCAATATCCAAGGTCGTATTTTCCAAAGTTGTTCCATTCTGGTTCGTTCTTAAAACGTTCTTCTATATTATTGGCAGTAAAGTTTTCTACTTTTGCCCCTGTTGTTTCTTCTTCGCAAATACCTTTTAAGTTGTAACGTACAGTGTCGCCCAAAATTGTTGAGACAACTAATGTAGCTTGATATGTACCTACAGTAAGTGGACGGAAATCTATACGGAGTTTTGGCTCTGCATAGAGTGTTCCCTTGCTCTTGTTATACATAAATATATTGGTGTTGCTCTTGAAACAGGTTACTTGTGGGGCATGGTCGATTGCTATTTTAACATCGGTAATAATATCGTTTACATCGAATTCTAAATTTTGCGTAACAGTTTTACCTGGTTCTGCTTTCATTTCTTTTATAGGTGTCGATGCAGACAACTTAACAGAAGGCTTTTTGCCTTTTTCCATGAAATAAGCAATAAGCATAAGGCTGCCATTGTGTGTATCGTCGGCACCAGAGAAACTTAATTTAAAAGAATCAGCATCTTTAAAAGCCCCTTTCTTTGTTGGAGTAACAATAAGTTGTGCACCTATAGACTGGTTTTTGTCTATCTCGTCTATATTAAGTTTCATCATATTGCTTGCCAAAGTATATTTGTCGCCACCACTGAAATTTGGTTTCTGGACTTGACTAATATGCATTGTTTGAATAGCAATATCATATATTGCAGTCTCTCCTACTTCACCATAAATTGTTTGTACTTGTGGAAGAATTGCTATAAGTGGAGTTGCTTTAGCTTTTGAAGCCGGAAGACGATTGGCACTAAAATCGTCTAAACTTACTTCGCTATTTTCTTGTACTTCAATGGCAAATTCTAACTTTGTTGCTCCGTCTGGACAAATGGTGCGGAAAGTTAATGTTCCCCACGATTTCATTTTCCCAAAAAATACTTTCGGATTGTTTATAAAAGCATCTTCGTTACTTTGAACTACATTGCCATTATCGTTAAGCCAACGGAATGCAAGACGTAAAGGACCTTTATTATTAGGTGATGAAATTGTAGTATAATGTATTTGACATTCTATTTCATCGCCTACTGTTACGTTGTTTTTAGCTAAATCTATTGTTTGTTTTAAGAAACCTTTTTCGTTTTTTGTCTTAATACCCACTCCAAAGCCAGTATCGGAATGGTAGCTATCGCGCTTCTCTCGTTTAAATATGTGTTCGCCTTTTATTTCCCAATTCTTAGGAGTATTATCGGAATTGAAATCCCAAAAGAACTGATTTTCTAACAATTCCTTTTCAGGTTTATCTTCCTTTTCGGTTTCAACACCTTTACCTTTTAATGAAATAACAGCAACTTTATCGGCTAACGTAATTGTTATAGTTGCTACCTTATCGCCTTTTGTTTTTGGCTGAAACTTTACAAACAATTTACCACCCGTTGAAGAAAGTGCTTCGTTTGTTTCGGTTCTAACTATAAAGTCGTTACTATCTTGACCATCTAATACTGGTATTATTTTCTCGCCCTTAAAATTGGTAACTGTAATGAGTGCAGACTTTTCTTCTGAAGTTTTATTTAAAACTATAGAACCAAAATTAAGCTCTGCAGGGTCTACAGTTATATTTATAGGATCGCTCTTTTCGTTGGTAGTAACATTTTTAAGCTTAAAAGCAGTATAATTATCTTTATTGCCTTCTACATAAAAAGCAACGAAACCTATTCCTTTTTCTTTCACAGCAATTGGAATATCAACAGAGTAATTTTCGTAATCAGAATTAGAAGACACAGGAATTACATTACCCAGCGTAGCTATAGTTTCACCACTCTTGTTAATAAGAAGAACTGAAAGTTTTATATCACCCTTAATGGTTCCTGTTTTCCATTCGAAATTTAATTGTTTCCCAGCAATATCGCGTAAACTTAATGAAGGAGAAACTAAATAAGATTTAAAGTTTTCTTTTAGCTTGCGTATCTGCGTGTATAAAATGTTAAGACTAAATTCTTGATTAGAATAAGGCACATTCCAATAAACTCCATTCTTAACGCTGGAAATGTTTTGCCACGTTGTACCTAAAGCCTCTTTATATTTTTCTACTTGCAATAAAGTTTCTTGTGGCTGAGCATCGTCTAATTTACTGAAATCTAATTCTTGCGCACACACATTTACATTTGCTATCACACTAAATAAGGTAATTAATAGCCAAACTGGTTTTCGTCTGATAAAAATTGATTGTTTCATAATAACTAAAATATGGTTCCTTTATTAACAAATTTGTATAATATTGTACAAAGATACATATTAAACTTAAACATTACAACCTTTCCTCTATGTTTTTGTACAAGGTGGAATATGAAATACAATTAGTTAGTATAGTTACAGATTTCATTTAAAACTCAAATTGATAATTAGACCATAATATTATCATATTCATATCCCCTTTTTGCTTTATACAAAAATAATGAATGGTAGTGTCTAAAAAAGAGTGTAAGTTCTCTCTACTTTTTCTTAAGACTGTACTTTTGTTTACTCCCTTATTTCTGGCATCTCTTATTTTCGTGTTAGTAAATTGAATATTTTTATAATGAAGATATTATTTAAACGCAAATAGCAATAATTCAAGAAGAACAAGAAGAAAGATACAAGTATAAAAAAGACTCGCAAACTTTCGCTTACGAGTCTTTTTATTATTTATTCAAATGTGAATTAGTAACCTGGATTTTGTGTAAGGTTTGAATTCACTTTTATTTCACGTGCTGGAATTGGCCATGCAAAGAACTTAGAGTCTGCAGGAAGAACCTTGTCTGTGAAGTTTTCACCTGTGACAACTAACTTATCAGCAGCCTTTGGTTGAGCAGGACGACCATTGAAGCCCATGTGATTACGCTTTAAGAATAAGAAACGTTGTCCTTCACCAACCATTTCACGGAACCATTCGTCACCAATCTCGTCAATACTTGCACCTGTTGTTTGAGCACCACGAGCATTTTGAAGTTGATTCAAGATAGTTACAGCATCTGTTGTTTTACCAGCCTTAGCATTAGCTTCTGCATTGATTAGATACATTTCTGGTAATAAGAATGGTTTAACCAAATGACGGCTATTAGGAACTGATGTTGTAAGTTCAGGATTACCCATATAACGTGTGAATAGATAAGCATTTCCTACAGTTGCACCACCTATATAAAGGATAGCTCTTTCATTGAACCAATTCTGGAAGCGTAAATCACCTGCTGTGTAGAGAGAGATTAACTTCTGTGAAGGAAGGTAATATGGTTGATAATAATATCCCTTAGGGTTCCATGACAAAACAAATCCTTGGTTGAACTCTGTACGAGTAAACATATAATTTGTACTAGCACCATTTTCTTGGATATTACCAGCCAATTGCATAATAGCTTCAGTACCCTTATCGTAAGTGTATTCAGCTTCAAATGCATCTTGAGTGCTTGCCAATGCGAACTCAGGGTTATCTATAACCTTCTTAGAGTACTCAGCAGCCTTAGCATAATCTTGAATATCAAGATAGTAACGTGCGTAAAGAGCATCTACACCTGAAACTGTTGGGGTCATCTTGAAGTTTGCAGTAGTAACTCCTAACATAGGGTCAACTCTCTTTGTTGCAATTTCTGCAGCAGCAATATCAAGGTCAGCTTTAATTTGGTCGTAGACAGCCTTAACAGTTGCACGAGCAGGTTTTGCTTCGATATCATTTTCTAATACCAATGGAACAGCTTCATCTGTAGCAGCAGTTGCAGGGTCGTATGCCTTTGCAAAGTGGCGAACTAATTCGAGATATGCATTAGCACGATAGAAGTGAGCATATCCGTCATAAAGTTTCCCTTTTGCTACAGCATTTGCATCAGAGCTATAGTCTTGTAAGAATCTTTCAATCTGGTTTATAAAGATATTGAAGTTCTTAAGCGAGCCATAATGTTGTCCCCAAGTTTCGATGGTATTTTGGTTTGATGCTGTAAAGTCTGCATCGGAACGGTGAATAGCACCATAGTTATTACCATAAATATTGGTTGCATTGAAGCCATCGCACATTACTTCAGCAGGATAAATGAGATCGCCATAGAATGATGCACGATAAGATGCATTAATACCATTCAAATAGTAATCAACATTCTTTGTAGTGAGGAGATTCTCTGTGGTTTCTCCTTTTATATAATTATTTGGCTCAAGATCTAAGTTACATGATGTCAACGACAATGCGCCAAATCCTGCAATGAGCAAAAATTTATTGTATTTTTTCATATCCGTTTCTCTTATTAATTCAATTATGAACTATAAATTAGAATGTAACTTCAACACCGAAGAGTATTTGTTTAGTGTTACCAAGCTTACCGTATGTAAGGTTACCTGCTACTTCAGGATCTAAACCGGTATATTTTGTAACGGTGAATAGGTTACGTCCAGTAAATGTAAACTTAAGACCTTCTACTACATGTTGCCATGCAAGTAAAGATTTAGGCAATTGGTATCCAATCTGTAAGTTCTTCAAACGCATGAAAGAAGCATTTTCCAACAAGTGTGAGTCGAACTGCATTGTATAGCCCTTGCTCCAATCTGGGAACTTAGCATTTGTATTATCAGCACGCCAGAAGTCATTAACCATCTTGTGTTGGTTGAATTGAGTGCGAGCGAAACCGTAGTTAGCGTAGAAGTACATATCGTTGTTTACAAGATACTTACCAAGAACTACAGAGAAGTCTGCAGAAAGCGTAAGTCCCTTCCACCCTGCACTGATGTTGAAACCACCATTGAATGGAGGATTAACACGCTGACCAGAACTCTGTGTCAATGCAGCTTCATCATAGTTAGAAGTTACGCGAGACTTATCTTTTGTTGTTACATCAACATCGCTACCTGGGAGATACCACTGTGGAGAACCATCAGCAGGATTTACACCAGCCCAAAGTGGCAAGTAGAACATAACAGGTTTACCAACTACATAAGCTGTTTTAGCATTAGCTAGCTCCCAACGGTGACGACCTTGGAATAGTTCAGTAACCTTTTCATTGTTGTAGTTGAAGTTAATACCAGCACGAAGATAATAGTCGCGACCACGAAGAATATCGTAACCCAACTTAACATCAATACCAGTATTTTGCATTGCACCTACGTTACGCATAAGTGAGCCATAACCACTAGTGTATGGATAAGGTACGTCCATCAACATATTAGTAGTTTTACGGATGTAATACATCAATTCGAAGTCTAACTTGCTGAACAATCTACCATCTAAAGTTAGTGAGAACATACTTTGCTTTTCCCATGTTAATCCAGGGTTAGAAGGATGTGTATAAATCCAAGCAGCATTTGTATCATAGTTTGTTGTAGCACCAATCAAACCAAGAGCAGCGTAATCGCCAATTTCAGAGTTACCTTGTGTACCGTAAGACACCTTGAAATCCAAGTTATCAATCCACTTATACTGATTCATAAATGCCTCGTTCTTAACTTTCCAGAGGAAACCTGCAGCCCAGAATGTAGCATTCTTGTTATCTTTACCAAAGCGAGAGTTTGCGTCGTTACGAAGAGTGAAATCGATAAAATAACGATTGCTGAAGTCATAATCAAGACGTCCAAAGAATGAGAGAGAGCGCATATCAGTAGCTTCTTCTCCTAATGTATAAGATTCTTTCTTACCATTTTGGAGAAGCATCAAGTGATCGTCAATCTGACCTGAAGACTGTGCATAGAAGTAATCGTAGCTTGTCTTAAGACCTTCTTGTCCACCCAATATTGTGAAGTGGTGGTCATCGTTAATATTGAATGAGTATTCAATTGTATTGGTGATGGTATTTGTGAAACCATAATTAAAACTCTTACCTCTTGAACCCTGAGAAGCAAATTCGTAAGAAGCCTTAGTCATCCAATTATCACGTATGAAGTACATATCTGTACCCAAGCGAGACTTAATCTTCAAATCTTTAATAGGTTCTAATTCGAAGAATGCGTTTCCAAGAATACCGTAGCGTTCGTAAACGTCTGGACCATTTTCCATATCGTACTTTGGATTTGTTAAGTTAGTTCCAGGGTATTTCTTTGCATAATCTTTACCAGTAGCTGGGTCGATAGCAGGATACATAGGGTTAATAAGGAAGCTAAGACCACCCATCAAGTAAGCAGCGTTCTTGCCAGAGTTACCAAAGTTTGAGTTACGTTGTCTCTCGTCGTATGAGAAAGCAATATTCATACCCATACGCAACCAGTCCTTAGGACGTGCAACGATATTTGAACGGAAGTTGTAACGATTGAAATAGTTACCATAAGCAGCACCTCTTTGATGGAATTGACCAGCACCAACCATATAAGATACACGTTCACCACCGCCCTCAATGCTCAAGTCGTTTTGAGTTTGTGGGTTGTTGAATTGCATCATGTGGTTGTACCATCTTGTATCAGCATCATAAAGATGTTCAACACCATTATCATCTGTCCAGCTGTATTGCTTATTAATCTTTTCATCAGTAATACCTATCTTATTCCAGAAGCTTCTTAATTCAGAAGAGCTCATCATATTATGGTATAGTCTCTTATCAGCAGGTGTAGAGATACCAAATTGTGAGCGGAATGTGATGTGCGCCTTTTGGTTGAAAGAACCGTTCTTTGTAGTAACGTAGATTACACCATTAGCAGCACGTGAACCGTAGATAGATGTAGCAGATGCGTCTTTCAATACAGAGATATTCTTAATATCGTTAGGGTTCATTGCCATAATAGCACGTGAAGAAGATGGAATACCATCGATTACGTACAATGGAGTAGAGCTAGCGCCGATAGAACCGTGACCATGAATATTCATAGATACGGCATTATCTCCAGCTTCACCTGAAGATGAAAGAACGTTCAAACCTGCAACCTGACCTTGCAAAGCATCGAGCGCAGAAGAAGAAGGAGCATTCTTTAATTTGTCGGCATTTACAGTTGTGATACTACCTGTGATTGAACCAATCTTTTTGGCAGAACCGTAACCAACAACAACAACTTCTTGCATAGTCTTGCTATCTGATTCAAGCACTACATGCATATTTGCAGTTGCCTTTACTTTCTTAGGATTCATACCTACGTATGAAAACTCGAGCATAGCACCAGCAGGTACATTTAACTCAAACTTACCATCAACGTCTGTTTGAGTTCCATCTGAAGTACCGAGTACCTTAACAAAAGCTCCAATTACAGGCTGATTATCTTCTGCCGAGATAACAACACCCGTAACATGTGTCTGTGCCATAGCCATTCCTAAACTTAAGAAAAGGCAGGCGAGAAACATTGTTAGTCTTTTTTTCATAAATCTCTCACTTTTAAATTTAATTATTAACAGTTATTGTTTCATTTTGCTTGGGAGTTTTGTCCCAACTTCTCATAGCTTAGTTAAAACCGAAAGTGTTTTCATCTTTTAACGTAAATGCAAAGATAGTGTATAGCATTTAATAGAACAAATAAAATTAATAAAGCAACTATCTTTTTCACTTTTATTAACTCTAAATAAATTAAACCCCTACAAAAGATGAGCAGAAATGCGTGTTATGTTGGTCGTTAAGGTGTTAAGCTTGTAGTGTTTATGAAGTAGAAATAAAGATATATTATCAAAAAAGTGTATGCCATAAATAAGAGTAGAAGTTGTCTCACTTCTTCATAGAATATGCTTTTAGCATTTTTTGTATGTAGGCTTTAAAAGCATCGTTTTCCAGGATATCTATATCCAAATATAAGCCAAGTACAAATCGTCCGAGCCCTCTAAAGTCGCAAACTTCTATATTGAGCAACCAATCTTGTTCGCTAATTGGTGAGAGATATTTCGCTCCATGCGGATATTCCTCTACAAATATATTATAAGCAAGCTGACCAAGTCGCAATTTAACGTTATAATGTGTTTCGCTACTAAACATAAAAATATCTGTAAACACTTGTCGGTGATAGCATTCGTATATCCATTGTGTATTCAGTGTTTCTATATGCTGTATTCTGTTAAGACGAAAAGTTTTGTTTGTTCTTGTTTCTATTTCATGGCAACGTACATCTTGATTGTTATTCATAAGGAGAAACGGTTCTACTACACGATTTGTTACAGAATGACTGTGTGGACTAGAATAATCTACAAAACGAAGCATCTTTTTATTTTTAATGGCATTAGTTATAATCTTCACCTTATTAATATGATTTTTCCATGTAGTAGAGTTTACACTTTCCGAGAAGTTATAAGTGCGATCTAGCTTTGCTCGCAATTGGCTTACCATATCGCTGCTATTATCTGCCATAAGCAATATATTATATATGGTGTGTAGCTCGTCGTCGGTAAACTGTAGTGTTTGCGATAATTTGGTAAAGAAGAGAGAACGTCTATCTATATGAAACTTATTATCTTTTTTAAAAAGAATAAAGCCTGCCGACTTAATAAAATCAAGCAAATAGTAGATTTGACGACGAGATATATTCATTAGTTTGCTCAACTCAATGGCTGTATAACCTACAGAATCGGCAAGTAACATAATAAGCTGAAGTTCGTTTTCTAATTTAGAATAACGCATAAGGTTTAAAGATTATATTTTAAAATCGATACTTAGTTCTTCAGGAGGAAGCAACGTAAATGATTTTCGATGATAAGGCGAAATGCCATATTTTTTTATTGCGGCACGATGTTTATTAGTTGGATATCCTTTATTCGATTTCCAATCGTATTGCGGATATTCTTCAGCGATGGTCTTCATATAATCATCACGATAAGTTTTTGCAAGAATAGAGGCTGCAGCAATTGATAGATATTTGCCATCGCCTTTCACTATAGTTGTATATGGCACATCGTTATAAGGTTTAAAACGGTTACCATCTACAATAATTGCTTCTGGTTGAACCTTAAGCGCATCTAATGCACGGTGCATAGCTAGAATACTGGCATTGAGAATATTTATCTTATCTATCTCTTCTGCTGTTACCACTCCAACTGCCCATGCAACTGCATCGTTCTCTATTATAGAACGTAACAAATAGCGTTTTCTCTCAGACAATTGTTTAGAATCGTTCAACAATTCGTTCTCATAGTTTGGTGGAAGAATTACTGCAGCTGCATAAACGCTACCAGCCAAACAGCCACGTCCAGCCTCATCACAACCTGCTTCTACCTTATCTGTATAATAAGCACTCTTCAGCATATATATTATATAACTAAACTTTTTATTTGTGCGCAAAGATAGCATATTTTACTAACAGAGAGAAGAAGTAATAAAAAATTATGATAAGTGGCATTTACTACTCTACCTATACAGCAACGTTGCACATACGAATAACTGTGCTGAAACATACTGGTTATAAAAACATAAAATTAATGCAAGGTTACACTAAAAAGGATTGCACATTGTGTGTGTACAATCCTTTTTATCAATGAAGCTGCAATAATGAGGAAGTAAAAAGATACTAAAAAACTATTCAAGTAAATATTAATATTTACCTTTGCAAAGGTTTATAGATTATCGTCAATTATTAAAAACAAATGTCTTTTCTAAGTCTGACAAGACAGGAAGTTTAACAACAACAATAAAAAGGACAGAACAAATGAAAATTATTTTGCTTATTATCTTATTCTTTATACATTACTTTTTATCTATAAAAACTTATAAGAAATATCAAGGCAAGAAGTTGTTATTTCTTTATCTTAAATGGACTGTAGGCGCATGTATTCTGGCTGTCCTTACCTCTGTTATGGGTAATTGCTTCCCTACAATGGACAATAGGGAGCTTTACATTATGAGTACAGGTACTATAATAATCATCAGTTTGTCCAATCTAATGATACTTGTGCTAACAACCGTATTCCCTTATACACTTTCTCTTATGAAGAAACTAGCATTAAAAAATGGGGTTCAGCTGCCAGAGAATTACGATGAGAAGATAAATAAAAAGCAGACATGGCTTTTCAATTATCTTAAGATTATGCAATTGGTAATGTGTACCGTTGCAATATTAGCAATTATGTTTTTATGAAGAGGGTGTGTCAAAATGCAAATACCATTTTGATAATCTTACAGTTTGAAACAATCCAATAAAAAATGACCATTTCTGTACTCGATTTTGAGTAAAGAAATGGTCTTTTCTTTGCCTTTAGAAGAGCCCTACTTATAGATTGAAAGTTGTCAAGTTATTAATTTGCATTTTGACACACCCTCCTTTTATATAACGTGAGTTTCTTACTAAAAAGTAGTTCGAAAATTTTATTATTATAAAACACGAAAAATTTAATTATAAATTTTGAAATTATAATTATAAAATAAAAATTTATTATTATAATTTTTGAGGTTTGTAATTACTGCCTTCTAATAACAATAAATTCAACAAGTTATATTATTGTTTTTATTGAAGATTCGGAGGGATATATTAAATATTCAATAGGAAATATAAACCACAACGAAATATACAACCTTCGAAATTAGATTTATCCCTCATTTTTTATTTCCAAATTCGATACTATATAACATTGACCTCGTCTTTAAATGACAATGTATGAAGTATTTCTTATTATTAAATAAACAAGAGCTATAAGTACCGAAAGCACAATACTAATTATCGTTATTCCATAACAAATAATTTTTGAAGGAGGTTCGTTTATTATATTACGAATTTTCTCACTTCGATAATCTATTTTATCATCTGCCATAATCTTTTTTATTAAGAACCCAACTCCAATTGGTTTTTCACAAGATTGTAGTATGCACCACGCTTCTTAGTAAGTTGTTCATGATTTCCAACTTCCATAACTCTTCCTTTATCTAAAACCACTATTTGGTCAGCATTCTTAACCGTACTAAGTCGGTGTGCCACAATAATTACAGTTTTACCTTTATAAAAATCATTAAGGTTTTCTACTATCATACGTTCATTGTTAGCATCAAGCGAATTGGTAGCCTCATCAAAAAATATGTAATCAGGGTTTTTATATACAGCTCTTGCTATCAAGACTCGTTGCTTTTGTCCTTGACTCAAGCCAATTCCATCACGTCCTATCTTGGTATTATACTTTAAAGGTAGCCCCATAACATATTCCTTTATACAAGCTATCTCAGCTGCTTTTTCCAATCGTCCTTTATCAATTTCATTATCATCAACAGCAATATTGCGTTCAATTGATTCTGAAAAAATAACACCATCTTGCATTACTACGCCACACTGACTACGCCACCATTTTTTATTTAATGTATTTATATCGGTTTCACCAATAGAAATTCGTCCATTCAAGACAGGATAATAACCCAACATTAATTTTATCAATGTTGTTTTTCCGCTACCCGATGCTCCAACAATGGCGGTTACTTTTCCCTTAGGAATACTAAGTTTAACATTGTCGATAATATTTTTTGGAGCATAGTGATCGTATTTAAAAATAATTTCTTCTAAATCAATTCCTTTGTTATCTTCTTTTACAGCCTCTTTCAAACCATTCTTTCCATTTTCATCATCCATGCGATGAATTTCATTTATACGTTCAAGGCTAATTTTTACATCTTGTACATTATAAAAGAATCCCATCAGTTGTTCAACAGGAGAATTGAGCTGACCAATAATGTATTGAACAGCAAGCATCATACCCAAAGTAAGTTGTCCATGTATTACAGCTGTAGCAGCAACAACTGTTATGACTATATTTTTGAGTTCGTTAATAAATACACTACCAGCTTCTTGTGTTTGCTGAAGTTTCAGTGATTTCATCTGTACACCAAAAAGATCTGCTTGAATATCTTCCCATTCCCAACGACGGCGTTGTTCACAATTCTGAAGTTTTATTTCTTGCATAGAAGTAATAAATTCGTAAGTTTTGTTGCTGTTTATAGCTTGCTGTTCAAAAAGTTCATAATTAAGTGCTTCTCTTCGTCTAAGAAAGAGAACAAGCCAACCACCATAGAACAGACCTCCCAAAACAAAAATAGAAAATATCACCCAATTATAAA
This sequence comes from Prevotella pallens ATCC 700821, assembly GCF_000220255.1. Classification (GTDB taxonomy): domain Bacteria; phylum Bacteroidota; class Bacteroidia; order Bacteroidales; family Bacteroidaceae; genus Prevotella; species Prevotella pallens. The sequence goes on along the minus strand of NZ_GL982513.1, from coordinate 509,176 downwards.
ATAATAGTACGATACTAAACACTATAAATGTAAAGAACGAGAAGACAATGCTGAGCGTTTGGTGCATTAGAAAATCATTCACGCGACCATGGTCTCCCATACGTTGCATTAAATCACCTATCAACTTTGTATCGAAAAACGACATCGGTAGTTTCAAGAGTTTAATAAAGAAGTCGCTCAATAATGAAATATTAATGCGCATTGATATATGAAGCAGCAACCAACTACGTATAAAGTTGATAGCCGTACTGCTTATCGTCAACACCAATTGTCCTAATAATATCAACCAAATAAAACCTATATTTTGCTTTTTTATACCCACATCCACAATCGCTTGGGTAAGAAAAGGAAAAATAAGCTGTAATAAGCTTCCAGCAAGTAGCCCTAAAACAATCTGTCCAAAATATTTACGATATTTTTTTATGTAACCAAAGAGAAATTTAAATGACCTTTCACTTTCGTGTTTGTCATTAGTTGTTATCTTATAAAATTCAGGAGTTGGTTCTAAAAACATCGCAATTCCTTCTTCTGTACCTTCAGAATTTATACTAATCCAATGCTTTTTTAAATCCTCAAGGCTATATTTTAAAAGACCTTTAGCAGGGTCTGCGACATAGAACATTTTATTATTCTTAACCTTGTATAACACCACAAAGTGTTTTTGATTCCAATGAAGAATACAAGGTAATTTTGAATTTTCTAATGCACCTATAGAAGTCTTCAAAGAAAGAGACTTAAGTCCTATTTCATTTGCTATCTGAGTAATAGCAAATAGTGAGATTCCTTCATTTGTACAAAAGCTTCGTTTCCTCAGATATATAGAGATATGGTCTTTTCCAAAATACCTACATATCATTTGTAAACAAGTAATTCCACAGTGCATTGAATCACGTTGCTTTAAAAAAGGAAATGAGTTTAACATAACTTCAATAATGAGTGAAAGAGAATATTTTACTTATCTTTTGTTATTATTTACATCAATCAACACATTCATCTTTTAGGAAAAAATTAATTAATTCTTTTTGGGATTAATGTTGAACTTCCATACAAGAGAAAACATTACATAGCGAGGTATACTATTATTCCAAGATTCTGTACGTCCTTGCGAATTAATTATGTAGCGGATGTTTGACAGCTGTTGCAGCAGGTCAAACCCTTGTAGTTTAGCGGTAAGATGTCCTTTTAAGAAGGTACGTGCCAACTGAATATTCCAAATCCAATCTGTAGTATTCATCTCAGATTGCTGATAGCCTCGCCTTGCAAACATTGTCATATCGGTGGTCAATTGCAACTCCCAAGGCAATACAATTTGTGCATTCAGCCCTATGTTGTAGTCAGATGCCTTGATATTCTCAAAGCCTATACGCGCACTATTTATAAAATAGTATTTTCCACCCGTATGGAATGTAAATTCATAGTTGTCGTTCAGACGATAATTAACCTTCAGTTCATCGCCAAACTCCCAGTTATTTACAATGCTTCGTTGGCTTTCAGTGCTTCCTGCTATTGAAGCCATATCTACACTGTGGTTATAATTCGTAGAGAAATTGTTACTGAACAAGATTTTGTTCGCTTTATCTAATGCACGTTTAAACTCTACTTCAAACTTTGTATTCCAATTGCCATTCACACTGGTAGGATATATTGTTGAAATTCCTGTAGCATTATCGAAGATGAGCGCGTATGCCACTTGGTTGTCTGTTCGGTGATAATTGGCAGATAAACTAATTGTTTGTTCCTTTTCTCCATTAAAGGTAACATTGGCTTCTACATCATAATGATGCAGGTTGCGTAAGTTTTTATTACCCAATCGAATGTTCAGAGGGTCGCTGTCGTTGCGATAATCTGCTGTGGCAAGCAGAGTTGGAAAGTCTGAATTCATACGTGCAGTAAACACCCACGATACATTTTCGTCCCAATGGTATAATTCTATGTTCGGTTCAAAGAACAGTTTGCGGCGAGAAAAACGTTGCTCACTAATACCATAATAATAGAAATTGGCATTTAATAAACGTAGCGGAAGGTTTAGTGAAACAAAGCTATTTAATACTTTAATCTTACGATTAAAATATTTAAAATTAAACCTGTGTTCGTTTCGATACTCATTGAAGCGATAGCTATTGTTATTATCCAATACAGAAAGAAGTACATTTGAAGCAGAAGGCAAGACATTAAACTGATTAATATCTCTTCCTGCAAGCCAGTCAAGACGGTAAAGCAAATTACTTGCCTTGTTGTAAGTATAGGTATAAGAATAACTTGGAGCAAACGTTGTCTTACGTATATTTATATCATAGCCCACACCAGCAGATAGCTTCAGCTTCTGATTGGGCATATCAAAGTAATTGTTACGAAGGTCGTTGGGCTGTCCTCCTTGAAAATATTGAATGTTATTCAGCATAAACTGCTTTTGCTTATTACGATTGTAACTTACAGAAAAGTCTCCTCGTATCAAGTCTGTGATGTACTTAACATAATTGTCTGTCGAGAAGTCAAAGTTGAAATCGCTTGACTCAAAACTATTTCTCGATAGCAAAGCATTCAGCTTTGTTGTTTCATTTGCAGTGGCGCTGTTCGTACTTCCAAACCCATTATTGCGCAGATAGGAAATACTAAGAGAGTTAGATGTAGAGTAATTAGTCTTATCAATAGAAAGACGGTTTATGCTTTCCCACTTATCCGAACTATTCAGTTGTTTGCTATGATTGTGTAAGAATAAGTTTCCTTCAGGCAAATAAGTTTGCGTATGTGTAATAGACTCGTTGTCTGTACTGATATGTTGCCAAGTGTTTCCGGTTGAGACCCACGATCTTTCATTATTCAAGAAACGTACATACGATACACCTGCGTTCTTTACTGTAAGCAAACCGTTGCCCACTTCTTGCGGTTCCCATTCTCCAGTGAGTTCGGCACGTTGATTATCGTTCAGATTATTGATATTGAAGAAAGCTCCCATACGTTCTTTATCGGAGAACTTCATAGCAAAACCACGTAGCTTATAACGCTTCTGTGTGCCACCGCCAGCTTCCAAATCGCCCATATAGCCCGTTGCATATTCTCGTTTTAGTCTAACGTCCATCACGTAGGTATTATCTCCCATATTACGTTCCATCAGTCTCGACTTTATTCCTGCTTTATTATATACCTTTATTTTATTAACTGTATAGGCAGGAAGGTTCTCTAAAGCCAACTTTGGATTACCTGCAAAGAATTCCTGCCCATTTACCAAAAGGCTCTGAATGAACCTTCCATTCACATAAATTCTTCCGTCTTTTTCCAACTTTGCGCCTGGCAATCGAGCTATTAAGGCATCAAGCATATTGCCTTCAGCTAAGTTAAAGGCATCGGCATTGTAGACTATGGTGTCGCCTTTCATTACCATTTTTACTTTTGAAGCAACCACAGTAACTCCCTTCAGTTCGTGTTCTACAATCTTTGTCATACGTATTTGCTTCACCCCAATATAGTCTTCACGAGTGCTTCGCAATTCGCAATTCATATAACAAACGTCGTAACCCTCTTTCTCAGCCTTAACAATGTATTTTCCTTTCGACGTTACAGCATCTTTAAATTCATAATAAGCCTTGTGATAACCAATATCGTAAGGCATCTCTTCTATTTGTGCCGTTATCGTATCAATAACAACACTGTCGGCAGTCATTAAGGTTATTTTGGCTGTAACGCCCATGCCTGTCATGTTATCAACAACAGACCCTTGAACAGAATGCTTATAATCGTTCGCTTGAATTGGTAAAGCAAAAAACAGTAATGCTACATAAATATAGCCAACATACTTTTTAATACAGATATTTCTCATAATTCCAATTCGGTTTTTTAAAGGTGTTAAAAGAAGCTTAGAAAGCTCCGCATAGGTTAAAACTTATACAATAGATGCTATAATCACATTATACAATATAAAGTATTATGCTATCTACAGGCTGCAAATATAAGAAAAAAAATGGACAAACAAACATTAGTGTTACATTGATATAAATTTAACTTTTATTCATAATAAACCAATCCTTAAATCTTAATATCATCGTTTGTTGTTTTGCCCACATCGTATAGTATTATTTATATACCAGCAGGTCTATAATATGTATTGGTAACTGATATGAAGGAATGATAAATTTAGGCAGTCAATAGTCATAGCCTGTTTCTGTTTTGTTGTAGAGCCACTTTCTATACAATAAGCGCATAATGCGTTATGCAGGTTATAAAGACTATGAAGTCTACTGATAGAACTGACGGATTGGAGAGAAATGACGAAAAGTGGAGAGACTTTATAAAATAAATTGAGTGTAAAGAATTTCGCTTTTACACCACAAAACACCTAACAACACGTTGTTATAAAGCTGTTTACAACAACATACAAATAAAAACAGTGCAGAATAACGCATTGCATAATATACAGCTAAATAAACGTTTTTTAGGTGCTAAAATATAGAATCACAAATGTTGTTGCTTTTTATGATGTCTAAAACGAAACTTTCAGATATCTGAGACGAACGGGATAGATATCTGAAACAAGCGTTACAGATATCTGAGAAAAAAGGAACTAACGTCTGACTGATTTTTATAACTATTTGCGGTGTTCTATCTCTAATAAATCATTATACCATAACAGTATCAAACGTTGGTTTATACTATTACATCTTCCCATCATCTTTTATATTCTTGTAAGCCAATTCTGGTTATCTTTCTAACTTGCCGTTATTGGCTACACCTTCGTTAAGAACCAAATAAATCTGCCATAAAATAAACCCAAATGCGTAATTAGAACACAATATGAATAGTTATTATTATTATGGATTGTTTCCTAACATCATTTATTTTCTTATCGGCATCTTGTCTGCCTTTGTAACTTGACGTAGCCCGCTACGCCTGCATTGCAAAGACAGACAATCTACTCGATAATAAAACAAAATATGTTTAGGCTCTAATTACGTATTTGGGTTAAACCCAAATACGTAATTAGACCACAATATGTATAGTTCTTATTACTATGGATTGTTTCCTAACATCGTTTATTTTCTTATCGGCATCTTGTCTGCCTTTGTAACTTGACGTAGCCCGCTACGCCTGCATTGCAAAGACAGACAATCTACTCGATAATAAAACAAAATATGTTTAGGCTCTAATTACCTATTTGGGATAAAACAGAATATATACATTCTACAAACAAAGAGAGCCGTTTTTAGCTGGTAAAAACGGCTCTCTTTTGCAAATTTCAAATAACAACAATTGTTTCTTAAAGGAATATCTTATAGCGAATTTGAAGTAATCTTAGCTTTATAACTTCAGCGAATATTAAACATTAGTTCGTAATTCTGTATCAAGCAACACCCTCTATAAGAAATATTTAAGAACTGTTTGCTAAAACATTTTTATTACTCTTTTAATACCAGCCACAAGCAAATCAACCTCTTCTTTCGTATTGTAGAGTGCGAAAGAAGCACGAACTGTACCAGAAATATCAAAGCGTTCCATAAGAGGTTGCGCACAGTGATGTCCTGTGCGAACAGCTATTCCGAGTTGGTCGAGAAGCGTTCCTAAATCCATAGGGTGTATGTTGCCAACAAGAAAGCTAATAACAGCATCGTGATTGGCTACATTTATATTAGGCACACCAAAGAAACGAATATCTGGTATTGTACGCATTTGCTGTATTGCATAATCGGTTAGCATTTGCTCGTGCCGCTGAATGTTATCCATTCCTAATGCAGAAACATAGTCGATAGCGGTAGCCAAGCCGTGTGTTGCAACATAGTCGGGTGTACCTGCTTCAAACTTCAAAGGAGGACGTTCGAAGGTAGTTCCGCTAAAACTAACATGTTCTATCATTTCGCCACCCCCCTGATATGGAGGAAGTTTGTCTAACCAGTCTTCTTTTCCATAAAGAACACCAATGCCAGTAGGTCCATAGACTTTATGTCCGCTGAAAGCTAAGAAATCGCAATCCAACTCTTGCACGTCTATTGCAAAATGAGGAACGCTCTGTGCGCCATCTATCATTACAGGAACATTATGGGCGTGGGCAATACTAATTATTTCACGAACAGGATTAATTGTTCCCATTACATTGCTAACGTGTGCTACACTAACGAGTTTTGTTCGGTTGGTAATGAGCTGTTGGAAAGCCTCCATATCAAACATACCTTCATCGGTGATAGGAATTACTTTCAGCACAATGCCACGACGTTGGGCAAGTATTTGCCAAGGAACGATGTTAGAATGGTGTTCTACATTAGATACAATCACCTCGTCGCCTTCGTGCATAAATTCTTCACAGAACGAAGAAGCAACAAGATTAAGACTTTCGGTTGTACCCCGAGTAAATACTATTTCGTTTGTAGAACGGGCATTGATGAACTTTCGCACCGTTTCGCGTGCCGCTTCGTGTAAGTCGGTAGCTTGTTGAGAAAGCCAATGAATACCACGATGCACATTCGCATTTACGTTAAGATATTCGTTGCGCATAGCATCTAACACACAGAGAGGTTTCTGTGTGGTAGCTGCATTGTCGAGATAAACTAACGGTTTTCCATAAACAGTGCGTGAAAGTATAGGGAAATCGGTACGCACCTTAAATATATCATACATAAGCCTTACTTCGTTTTATTTGCACAGTTGGCAACCACGACACTTATCGAGTTCGCCACGGAAACGTTTTTCTACCAAGTGGTGGAGACGGTCGCGAAGAGGAACAAGTTCCATTTTATCGATTACTTCGTTAACGAAAGCAAACTCAAGAAGGAGTTTGGCTTCTCTCTTATCTATACCACGCTGCTGCATATAGAAAAGAGCAGCATTGTTAAGCTGACCAACCGTTGAACCATGATTACACTGAACATCGTCTGCATAGATTTCGAGCATAGGCTGAGTGTACATGTGAGCGGTAGAAGAGGCGCACAAATTTTGGTTTACTTCGTGCGAAAGTGTTTTCTGTGCATCTTTTGCTACATATACAAGTCCGGCAAAAGCACCCACTGCGTGGTCGTCGAGAACGTATTTATAGAGCTGATTACTTGTACAATTTCCTACCGAGTGATTAATAACGGTATTGTTATCAACGTGTTGATGTTTGTCGGCAACAACACAACCATTCAGGAAACATTCGCTACCTTCGCCGCTGAAAGTAAGGTCGAGCTTGTTGCGTGTTACACCGTTGTGAAGTGTAATAATATTATGCGACACACGACTATTTTTTTGCTGGTCGATGTAAACATTTGAGATACGTACATTCTTTAGGTGTGTTTCTTCCAGACAGTTCAACTCTAACTTTGCATTGTTGCCAACATACGCTTCGATTACTTGTGTAGCAAGAAACTTACGATCGTCGGCAGAGTCGTCGCAAAATAACATTGAGAGTTCTGCACCATCTTCGAGCACGATGAGTATACGGCGATTGAGCATTAAGTTTACATCAGAACGAAGTATGTTAATAACTTGTATTGTGCGGTCGGCTTTTACATCTTTCGGTACATAAACAAACAAACCATCTTGCGCTAACATTGTATTGAAAGCTGTAAGAGCATCTTTCGCTGTATCGGCAAGTTTAGCATAATGCTTGGTTATGATTTCACTATGTGTTTTAAGTGCATTTAAGAAGCTGTCTACTACAATACCATCGTTGAGCTGCGGTTTAGGCAATTGGTCGGTGTAGAACTGATCGTTCACAACAAAATAGAGTGAAGTATTAAGATCTGGAACGTCGCACTTAAACTCTTCGTATGGATTGATGGGCATTTTCAATCGTTGCAAATTCAATCCATAATCGGGCGCAAAAAGCTTTGAGATATCTGTATATTTGTAGCGTTCCATCTTTTTCGTAGGAAAGCCTTGTCTTTTAAAATCTTCGAAAGCCTTATCGCGCACCTTATTTAAGACATCGCAGGAATGTTGTTTTATCATTCCTTGTGTCTCGTTGTATAAGTCTATATATTGTTTTTCGCTTTGCATGTTTAGTCTTTCTATTTATCTACTTCTGCTTTTATCCAGTCGTAGCCACGTTTTTCTATTTCACGTGCAAGTTCTGGACCACCAGTTTTTACGATACGTCCTTTATAAAGAATATGTACTACGCTTGGTTTTATCATATCCAGAAGTCTATCGTAGTGGGTGATAACGATGGTAGAAGTTTCAGCAGTGTGCATTTTATTTACTCCTTCAGCAACAATGCGCATAGCATCAACATCAAGTCCAGAGTCGGTTTCATCTAAGATGCTGAGCTTTGGCTGTAACATTGCCATTTGGAAGATTTCATTGCGTTTCTTTTCACCACCTGAAAATCCTTCGTTTACAGACCGATGCGAAAGTTTTGAATCTAACCCTACGAGGTCACGCTTTTCACGCATCAACTTCATAAAATCAGCTGCTTTCAAAGGTTCTAAACCTTGATATTTGCGTTTTGCATTTACAGCAGCCTTCATAAAGTTAGTCATACTTACGCCTGGTATCTCTACAGGATATTGGAACGAAAGAAAAATGCCCTCGTTAGCACGTTCGTCTGGTCCCATTTCTAAGAGGTCTTTACCATTGAACACAGCCGAACCATCGGTTACGGTGTACAACGGATTACCTGTAAGTACTGCACTAAGAGTTGATTTTCCAGAACCATTTGGTCCCATAATGGCATGTATTTCGCCATCTTTAACAGTAAGGTCTATACCTTTCAATATTTCTTTATCTGCAATAGTAGCATGCAGATTTCTTACTTCTAACATGTTGTTTTTGTATTATCGTTTCTTAAATAATAAATTATCTAATGCTCCTGCAAAGATATCTCCTACGAAATCTAAAAAGAGGTCTCCCATTGCTTGTCCGAAAGTATAATCTCTGTCTTCCCAACGTGCTCTTTCAAGAGCTTTTTCCTGTTCTGCGAACAGACTTGGAGGGTCGGGAACATAAAACTGACCACAATAGAAAGCTCGTGAATTTATTTTAGGTTCTACCATTCTTTCACGTATAAGAATTGAGCCTGAATTGCATAGTGTATCGTTTTTAACTTTCTGTTCTATAACGTACTTCTGCCAACTTTTAGGTTGCCACCCTTGAGCTATAGAGACAGAGAATGTTAGCAACAACGCTATTAATAGAGCTATTTTCCGCATACATTTGTATCTTTGTATTGGTAAACCTTTCGCTGGTTGCATATAAACACTTCTTTGCGACCTCATAGTAATTTGTATCTATCCCACAGTACCTTCCAGCGTAACTGAAAGAAGTTTCTGTGCCTCAACGGCGAACTCCATAGGAAGTTTGTTCAATACATCTTTTGCGTATCCATTGACTATTAATCCAATAGCATCTTCCATAGGAATGCCTCGCTGATTACAATAGAACAATTGGTCTTCGCTAATTTTCGATGTTGTAGCTTCGTGTTCTACAATTGCCGAATCGTTATGTACGTCCATATAAGGGAAAGTGTGTGCACCGCAGGTTGAACCTAAGAGTAACGAATCGCAAGAGCTATAATTTCGGGCATTATCGGCATTGGGCGCAACACGCACCAATCCACGATAAGAATTCTGACTTTTGCCTGCCGAAATACCTTTTGAAATGATGGTGCTCTTTGTGTTCTTACCCAAATGTATCATTTTAGTGCCTGTGTCAGCTTCCTGATAATTGTTGGTAACGGCTACTGAATAAAATTCTGCTTGCGAATTATCGCCACGCAAAATACAAGATGGATATTTCCACGTAATAGCCGAACCTGTTTCTACCTGTGTCCAAGATAGTTTAGAATTCTTGCCACGCAAGTCGCCTCGTTTAGTTACAAGATTCAACACGCCACCTTTTCCATTCTCATCGCCTGGATACCAGTTTTGAACCGTTGAATACTTCACTTCTGCATTTGCCAATACTACTATTTCGACTATAGCTGCATGAAGTTGATTTTCATCTCGCATTGGAGCCGTGCAACCTTCAAGATAGCTTACATACGAATCGTCGTCGGCAATAATCAATGTTCGTTCAAACTGTCCCGTATTCATTGCATTGATACGGAAATAGGAACTTAATTCCATCGGACAACGAACACCTTTCGGAATATATACAAAAGAGCCATCGCTGAACACTGCAGAGTTGAGAGCTGCGGTAAAGTTATCTTTGTAGGGAACAACTGTTCCTAAATATTGGCGAACTAATTCGGGGTGTTCCTTCACAGCTTCACCTATCGAACAAAAGATTATTCCTTTTTCAGCCAGCTGCTTTTTGAATGTTGTTTTCACCGACACTGAATCCATAATAGCATCTACAGCAACACCACTCAATGCCAAACGCTCTTCAAGCGGAATACCTAATTTGTCGAAAGTCTTTTCCAACTCTGGATCTATCTCTTTATTCTTAGGTTTCTTTGCTAATGGATCGGCATAGTATGAAATTGCCTGATAGTCTATCTCTGGCAAGTTTAAATGCGGCCATTTTGGCATTTCCATTGTCTGCCAATGATGAAACGCTTTTAAACGAAAATCGAGGAGCCAATCTGGTTCCCCTTTCTTCTTCGAAATAAGCCTAACGACATCTTCGTTTAAGCCTTTCGGGATTATATCCGTATGTACATCGGTAGTGAAGCCAAACTCATATTTCTGCTCGGCGACCTTCCTTACATACTCATTACTTTTATTTTCTGACATTTACTTTTTACCTTTTTAGACGGGGCGAAACAATAGAAGACAACAAACAAGACATTCTATTATTCTTACGCCACCTTATATATATAGTATACGACAAACAAAAATTGTGCCGATACTCTTACATATCACATTTGTTACCAAAAATCAAGCCGCCTCACTTTTCCTTTGGAAATGAGAGGCGGCTTGGCACATCAGTCTTAAAGTTTTTGTTCTACCTCTATTTCTGTGAATGTTTCTATCATATCACCAGCTTGGAGGTCGTTGTAATTAACAAGAGAAATACCACATTCCAATCCTGTTACAACTTCTTTTACATCGTCTTTATAACGCTTCAAAGCGCTTATAGCTGCAGTATGAACAACAATACCATCGCGAATAACACGTCCTTTGTCTTTACTGTGAACTTTACCTTCTGTAACTACACAACCAGCCACAGTTCCGACCTTAGATATTTTGAACACTTGTTGTACTTCTACCTGACCAGTAACTATTTCCTTCTTTACCTTATCAAGCATTCCAACCATCGCTGAAGTTACATCGTCAATCGCATCGTAAATAACCGAATAGGTATTAATTTCTACTCCATCACGCTCTGCCAATTTACGAGCATCTGCAGAAGGGCGTACTTGGAAGCCAACAATTACGGCATCGGAAGCGGCAGCGAGCATCACATCATTTTCAGAAATCTGTCCGACAGCCTTGCTAATTACATTTACTTTTACTTTTTCAGTAGACAGTTTGATAAATGAATCTGAAAGTGCTTCGATAGAACCATCGGTATCGCCCTTTACTATAATATTCATTTCATGGAACTCACCACGAGCTATTCGATGAGATATATCTGACAAGGTCAAACGTGTCTGAGTACGCAAACCTTGTTCACGCTGTAACTGTTCACGTTTATTGGCAATATCGCGTGCCTCTTGCTCTGTTTCCATAATATGGAAAGTATCGCCAGCAGTTGGTGCACCATTCAATCCTAGTATAATAACTGGTTCGGCAGGACCAGCCTTTTCTACACGCTGATTACGTTCGTTGAACATTGCCTTAATACGACCCCATGAAGTTCCTGCAATAATATTATCGCCTATCTTCAATGTACCATTAGAAACAAGTACTGTGCTGACATAACCACGTCCTTTATCCAATGAAGATTCTATTACTGTTCCAGTTGCATTGCGATTAGGATTAGCTTTCAAATCAAGCATATCAGCTTCGAGTAAGACCTTATCAAGCAAGTCTGCAACGCCTAAACCTTTCTTTGCACTTATTTCCTGACATTGATACTTTCCACCCCACTCTTCTACAAGGAGGTTCATTTGCGATAAGTCTTCACGTATTTTATCTGGATTTGCACCAGGTTTATCAATCTTGTTAATGGCAAATACCATTGGTACGCCTGCTGCTTGGGCATGTGCAATTGCTTCCTTAGTTGTAGGCATAACAGAGTCATCAGCAGCAATAATAATGATAGCAATATCTGTTACCTGAGTACCACGAGCACGCATAGCTGTAAATGCTTCGTGTCCAGGAGTATCAAGGAATGTTACTTTACGACCATTCTTTAACGTTACACTATAAGCACCAATATGCTGTGTAATACCACCAGCTTCGCCAGCAATTACATTGGTATTTCGAATATGGTCGAGCAACGAAGTTTTACCATGGTCTACGTGTCCCATCACTGTTACAATAGGCGCACGGCTTACAAGGTCGGTTTCTTCGTCCACGTCTTCGCTAATAGCTTCTTGCACTTCAGCACTTACATATTCTGTCTTAAATCCAAATTCATCAGCTACCAAATTAATTGTCTCGGCATCAAGACGCTGATTTATTGACACCATAATACCTACAGACATCAAAGTTGAGATAACCTGCGTTACAGGTAAATTCATCATAGTAGCCAACTCTGAAACAGTAACAAACTCTGTAAGTTTCAGTATCTTACTTTCCTTGCGTTCTGCCTTAGCCTCTGCGCTCAATCGTTCTTGAACAGCCTCGCGCTTCTCTTTACGATATTTAGCACCTTTCTTATTTTGACTCTTACTTGTGAGACGTGCAAGTGTTTCTTTTACCTGGCGTGCTACAGCTTCATCATCAACCTCTAATGGTTTCTGACTACGGTTATGCCTTTTCTTTCCACCAGTAGCATTTTTGCTATTGTTATTATTGTCGTTAGTATTCTTTTTTCCACTACGCTTACCACCTTGTTGTTGATTTGCAGCAGCATTTATATCTACGCGTTCCTTATTTATACGGACACGCTTCTTCTTGCCCTGTGCATTTTGCACAGACTTATCTTCACGCTCTTTTCTGCGTTCCTCTTTCGTCTTTTTCTTTGGGCGTGTGCTTTGGTTTATACTACTAAGGTCTATTTTACCTAAGATATTTACCTTCGGCTGATTTAGCATTTTCTTCTCATTTGATGTTTGGAATATGCCATTATCTTCAGCTGTAATTTCTTTTTCAATCTTCGTCTCGTTCTTTTCTTTTTCAACCATAGGTTCCTTCTTTAAGGTTTCCGATGTAGATATATCGGCCTTCTGCGTATTTTCAGCTTTCTCTGAGCTTTCCTTTGCAGTTGCTAGTGTTCGAATTTCTTCGACCTTCTCTTGTACGGCAGCTTTCACCTCAACAACTTTTTCCTCTTTAGATGCATTCGACTCTGTCTTCTTTCCGACTGTCGTCTGTTGTTTATTAATTCCTGCATCGTTCTTTCTATCTTTCTTTTCCTTCGAAGCAACAGGCACTTTTGCCGTAGGTTTATTCAACTGTTCAAGATCTATTTTTCCAAGAGTCTTAATTTTTGGAAGTTCTTGTTTCGTAACTGTTTCCTTCTTTGGTTCAAATGCTTTCTTCGTGCGTACTTTATCTTTCTGCTTCTTTTGGAAGATTTTAGCAGCATCATTCTTTACAACCTGATCGGGTTTAAACTCCTTTTCAAGCGCTTTAAATTGTTCATCGCTAAGTTTGAAGTTTTGATCTCCTTTCACTTCTCCCAGTTCTGGTCTCTTTTCCAAGAACTCCACTGCCGTTTGGAGTCCTATATTTAGTTCTCGAATTGCTTTGTTTAATCTGATGCTCATTAATATTTCTTTCTTTTTTGAATGTGGTGTTATGTTTTTGCTCTCGAACTAAAAAACAGATACTACAATAGTTTTATAAAAAGACGTTTATCATTGTATCTGTTCGCAGACACCTAACTTTCAAACTCCGCTCTGAGGATATTCAAAATGTTATCAACAGTCTCTTCTTCGAGGTCTGCCTTTTCAATCAGCATTTCACGAGGAGCATTCAATACCTGACGAGCCGTATCAAGACCTATAGACTTTATAGCATCAATTACCCATTTATCTATTTCATCTGAGAACTCATCTAGGTAGATATCTTCTTCTGCTGTTTGTTCATCGAGTTCACGGAATACATCAATAGTATAACCTGTCAGCATACTCGCTAACTTTATATTCATACCACTACGTCCGATTGCTAAGCTAACCTCTTCAGGCTGTAAGAACACTTCAGCCTTTTTCTCTTCTTCATCGATAGTAAGGCTACTTACCTTAGCAGGAGACAAAGCACGTTGTACAAATAGTTTTGTATTAGCTGTCCAATTTATAACATCAATGTTCTCGTTGCAAAGTTCACGCACAATGCCATGAACACGACTACCACGTACACCTACGCAAGCTCCAACAGGATCAATACGGTCATCGTAGCTTTCTACAGCTATTTTTGCGCGTTCACCAGGCATACGTGCTATACCTTTTATACTAATCAATCCATCTTCTATTTCTGGAACTTCTGCTTCGAGCAAACGTTCCAAGAAAGTTGGTGCGGTACGCGAAAGGATTATTTTCGGATTATTATTATCGTTATCAACGCGCAAAATCACAGCACGTATAGTTTCGCCCTTACGATATTGGTCGCGCGGAATTTGTTCACCTTTAGGAAGAATTAGCTCATTATTCTCCTCATCTACAAGTAACACCTCTCGCTTCCAAACCTGATATACTTCTCCCGAAATTATTTGTCCAACGCGGTCTTTGTATTTATTGTATAAAGAGTCGTGCTCTAACTCTAATACTTTCGAAGCTAATGTTTGACGAAGGTTTAGAATTGCCCGACGACCAAACTTAGCAAAGTTCACGGGTTCGGAAACATCTTCCCCAACTTCGTAGTCTGGTTCTATTTTCTGCGCGTCAGTCAAACTAATTTCTTTATTCTCGTCTTGCACCTCACCGTCTGCCACAACAACACGGTTTCGATATATTTCTAAATCTCCTTTATCTGGGTTTACAATAACATCAAAGTTTTCGTCTGATCCATATTTCTTAGCAATTACGTTACGGAAGCTCTCTTCCAAAACGCTTACTAATGTAGTACGATCGATGCTCTTCGTATCCTTAAATTCTTTGAAGGTCTCAATCATATTCGGACGTTCTTCTTCTTTTCTTGCTGCCATAGTTCTACTTGAAACTAATTAGATATTTTGTGTATTTTACTTCATTCATATCGTACTCATGGTCTACATCCATCTTTACAGGACGTTTCTTACCTTCCACGTGTACTTTCTCATTGACCGAAACAACAAATTTATTTCCATCAACACTTTTTAAAATCCCACTCACTTTACGCCCATCGTGGTCTAACACTTCAACTTCTTTTCCTATAAAGTTTATGTATTGTTGTGGTACTTTGAAGGGTTGCCCTAATCCAGCTGAGCCTACTTCAAGTTCGTAATCTTCTTCATCACGTGAGAGATTTTCTTCTATAAACTTACTTAACTCTACGCAATCTTCTATCCATACACCATCAGCGTGGTCTATTTCAACTACAACTTTACTATCAGGACTTATCTGAATATCAACTAGAAAGTATTCTTTACCTTCCAACCATTCGTCTACAAGCCGTCTTACAATGTTTTTATCTATCATATACGTCTAAAGTGTCTTTGTTGTCCACTGGTTCTAAAACCATATCTTAATCTTAAAATAGATTTTGAAAAACAAACAATCTATCTCACTAAAAGATATGAAAAATGAGGAACTCTTTAAAGCTCCTCATTCCTCTGAACGGTGCAAAGTTAGCAATAAATATACTGACTACCAAATATTTTATAACTTTTCTTTATATCAAAGTACTTTCTTATCAAAACCAGAATAGTATTCATTATAAATTAATTACCTTTGCAACTCATTGGATATTTTTTATGGAACACAAACAACATTATTCAGGACTGAGCGAACAAGAGGTTAAGGAAAACAGAGCTAAATTCGGAGATAATGTATTAACTCCACCAATACAGACTCCTATATGGAAAAAATTTATTGCGAAATTTAACGACCCTCTTATTGTCATTCTTCTTATTGCGGGCGTTTTCTCTGTTGGTATATCATGTTACGAATATTTTGGTCTTAACGAAGGGACACAGGTGTTTTTTGAGCCTGTAGGCATTTTCATTGCTATCTTACTTGCAACCGGATTAGCTTTCTTTTTCGAAGAAAGGGCTAATAAAGCTTTCTCCATACTCAATAAAGTAGACGACGACGAACTTGTAGAAGTAATGAGAAATGGCAATACAACAAATGTTCCTAAGCGAGAAATTGTTGTAGGCGATATCGTTCTACTCAATACTGGAGAAAATATTCCTGCTGATGGAGAACTTCTCAAAGCTGTTGCATTAAGTGTAGATGAGTCTTCGCTGACTGGTGAACCTATTTGCAGAAAGAGCACTAAGCACGAAGAATTTGATAGCAACGCAACCTTCCCCTCTAATTTTGTTTTGCGCGGTACGAAAGTAATGGAAGGTCATGGAATTTTTCGTGTTACGGCTGTAGGCGATGCTACCGAAAATGGTAAAGTATTCACTGCTGCACAGATAGACAATAGTGTTAAAACTCCTCTAACAGAGCAATTAAACAAACTTGGAACACTCATTACATGGGCAAGCTATGCTTTGGGTGTATTAATTTTGGCAGGTCGTGTACTAATGTTCTTTAACGAATATTCTTTTACTTGGGTACATTTCATTCAGTATCTCTTAGATAGTATTATGATTTGTGTAACACTCATTGTGGTTGCTGTTCCTGAAGGGCTACCAATGGCGGTTACATTGAGTTTGGCTTACTCTATGCGTAGAATGCTTCAAACAAGTAATCTTGTAAGAAAGTTACACGCATGTGAAACGATGGGGGCTACAACTGTAATATGCACCGATAAGACTGGTACGCTCACGCAAAATCAAATGCGTGTTTACGCTTTGCAAGCCAATAGAGATGATGTTACTATCGACGCCTTATTAAAAGAAGGCATTGCCGTTAATTCTACTGCATCGCTCGACCTTTCCAATCCTGAAAAACCTGTTGCTTTGGGCAACCCTACTGAAGGAGCCTTACTTTTGTGGCTTCGCGATCAGGGATATGATTATCAGCAAATACGCGATGATATTGAAATTGTAGACGAACTTCCATTCTCTACCGACCGAAAGTATATGGCTACACTGGTTCGATCTACCCTACTCCCTAATAAAACTATCTTATATATAAAAGGTGCAACCGATATTATTAAACAATATTGCACATCGCTGGCTGATAACAGGTCGTGGCCCGAAATTTTTACACAACTGCAAACATGGCAAAGTCAGGCTATGCGCACCTTAGGATTTGCTTATCTTGAACTACCACAAACTACATCTGTTAAGTTGGCACCTGGCGTTATTCCTAAAATAATAAATGGCGAAACGGACATTGCCGTAAATTGTTGTTTCTTAGGTATTGTTGCCATCTCAGACCCAGTACGCAAGGAAGTTCCTGCTGCTGTTAAAGAATGTATTGATGCAGGAATCAGTGTAAAGATTGTAACTGGCGATACGCCTGGCACTGCAAAAGAAATAGCAAAACAAGTGGGATTGTGGACATCTAATGATACCGACAAAAACATTATCACTGGACCAGAATTCGAGGCGCTTACAGATGAAGAGCTGAGACAGCGTGTGTTCGACCTAAAAATTATAGCACGTGCAAAACCAATGGACAAAAAACGCTTGGTAGAGAGTTTGCAATCACTCAATCAGATTGTAGCTGTTACGGGCGACGGTACGAACGATGCTCCTGCATTAAAAGCTGCTCATGTTGGATTATCTATGGGCGACGGAACAAGTGTTGCTAAAGAGGCTTCTGACATTACTATTATAGACAATTCTTTCCTTTCTATTGGTCGTGCCGTAATGTGGGGACGCAGCTTATACCGAAACATTCAGCGTTTCATTCTTTTTCAACTTACTGTAAATGTTGTAGCCTGTCTCATTGTTTTGGCTGGTGCATTCATGGGCACCCATAGTCCGCTTACAGTTACTCAAATGTTGTGGGTAAACCTTATTATGGATACTTTTGCAGCAATGGCACTGGCATCTTTGCCACCATCACAACAGGTTATGAACAACCCACCACGCAATCGTAACGCATTTATTATAACACGCAATATGTGGACACGTATTATTGCGTTGGGTGGAATTTTCTTTCTTTCTCTATTAGGTTTCCTATATATTTTAGAATATTCGGATATTACACAAATGACCGATTTATTGCATTTCAAACTCAGTAATCATAAAGAACTTACTCCTTACGAGTTAAGTCTCTTCTTCACCATGTTTGTAATGTTGCAGTTCTGGAATATGTTTAATGCTCGTGCTTTTGCAACAAACCAAAGTGCTTTTCATTTTAAAGAGTGTCGTGGTTTTGGACTTATTGTGCTAATGATTCTCATTGGACAAGTTCTCATTGTAGAATTAGGTGGCCAGATGTTTAATGTAACGCCATTAAAACTTATTGATTGGTCAATTATTATTGTAACTTCTTCGGGGGTACTGCTACTTGGCGAAATTTTCAGATGGCTTACTGCTAAAAAGAAATCGTAAGAGTTTACTTGAGTAAAATAGAGAAATGGACTACACTCTAATATGAATATATGGACGGTTTCATCGGTATAATCACAGCCTTATTAGCACCTCAAAGGAGTGGCTATAAAATGCTACTTTCTTTTTAGACGTCTATCACGTATGTTTTAGATATCTGTCACGTTCGTTTTAGATGTCTGTCGCGTTCGTTTTAGATGTCTATCACATTCGGGACAGATATCTGTTTTTTTGTAAAATACAAACTGATAAATTAGAAAGACCTTAAAGTTGTGAAATAAAATGAAAACGAATCACTTCGCAATAGCTTGAATTTCTTCTAACGAGACACGACCTAACAGGTTTACAATAGTAAACTCGCCACGTTCTACTGTCAGCAGTACATATTCGTTTTTACCGTTCTTGTATTTCTTTTCGTAAATTGTAACATCATCACCATTGTTCTTCGTTTTCATTACAACAATATATTTGGCTTGCTTATAATAAGCGAAAGCTGCATTTCTTATACTGTTAACGAGCGACGGACGTTCGCAATGCAACACCTGAATATGGTCTAACCGCTTTGCAATGCGCGTTATATCTTTATTGCCTGCTTGTACGTTCCCCATCATTTTCAACATTGTCGCCGAAATATAAATAGTCGATACACCTTCCTTATCGTTATACCTGTCGAAGAATGCTTGCTGTGCAAAAACAAAATTAAATGCGAAGCTGAATAGTAAAATTAGTAATATCTTCTTCATTTTATCTGTCTGTTGATTGTTTTGTTACGTTATTGATTGCTTCCAGTCCTTTGTTGAGCGATACGGAGAACTTTGTGAGTGCTTTGTTTGCTGTAGCGTATGCATCTTCGGGGTTATCAAATGTATCCATTCTTTCTATGTCCGACAACTGTTTTTCCCCAGTTTCATCGATAAAAATACCTACTCCCAGTAACAGCAATATACTAGCAGCTATGCCTACCACCCAACGTAAACCACTCTTGCGTATCTCTTTACGTGCCGTAAGCTCTACCATATTCCATTGGTTTATTTGTCGTTCTATTTTGTGTTCTAAATCAAATGGAACTTCGATGGCAATGTTTTGTTGCAGCGCAAGAAATATTTTGGCATCCTCGCGCAATTCCTCGTCTACTTCATTACTACAGAAGTACTCCGCAAGATGTTTTTCTTCGGTTTCATCGGTTAATCCACAGTAAAACCGTTCTAATAATTTCTTTGTTTCCTTCTTATCTATCATCGCTTTATATTCTTTATCTTTTCTCTTATCTTTTTTCGAGCCCTACTCAAAACAGAACGTAAATTAACCTCCGTGAGTCCAGTTTCGGCACTTATTTCTTCGTATGTTCGTCCCTCCACATCGCGCATAAGCATCACCCTTCCTTGTGGATCGGGCAGTGCGAGTATCATAGCTCTTATACGTTGCCATTGGTCTTTGGCTTCTATGCAATCGTTCAGATCGTTGGTTTCCCCACTATATTGCATTGCACTTACATCGTTTTCGGTTTCCTCAATGTGCTTTATGCGTTTCACATCGTAGAATATCCTACGTAGCGTCATAATGCTATACGCCTCTGGATTTTCTATATCTGTAAGTAGATGGCGACGTGTCCACAAACGCAGAAAGGTTTCTTGTATCAAGTCTTCGGCAGCCTGTTTATTTCTAGTAAGATGCCATGCCACCACATAAAGTTTGCGATGACATGGCAAGAAGATTGCTTTGAACTGCGAGGCTTCCATTTATAACTATTTCGTGAGAGAGTTTATCTTGTCTACTTCTTGTGTTGGCTATCGATAACATCGCTAAGTTTATCTAACGGTATCTTACCTCTTATCATAACAAGAGTGCCATCATTAGAACCAGCAGAGACAATTATAAGTTCGCGTACTACGCTACCCTTCATTCGTACCAATATATCGGTAAAACCGTCCTTTGTACTTTGTCTTACAAGTTCCTGATACCTATTATCGTTTATACGCTTTGCACGAGTCCAAAACTTATTTTTCACATTGTCGGAACAGTTGCTCAAATCTAATACTTTAATAGAACTAATATAGTTCAGAGCATCGTAACCAGAACTATCCTCACCTTTTACTGCCACCTTTGCAAGTGTAAACAACAAACTCCCAATATGGTGATAATCGGCATTCTTTACGGTCTTAAAAGTTGTCATCAAACTATTTACATCATCATCGGTATGCGCAGTTACGTTGAGCACACAACAATTGATGATAAGAAAAAAGATAACAAGCAGTCGTTTCATAACCTTACTTTCACTTTCCTATAGTAGTATCGTTTACTATTCCATCTATATCTTTTGGCAAGATACTTCCATCTATTACAACCAGAACACAATCTTCTTTATCGAAAGAGCAAATTATGAGACGTTTAATAAGTTCATCTGTTCCCTGAGTCATTATTCGCACCTTTTCTCCATTATCATTCACCTTTACAATATCATTATAGTCTTTCCAGCTGAATGTTTCTATCATTTTCTTAAAGTCTCGTTTAGTAGAACGATTAGCATCTTCGAGAGTAAGTATACGCAGATGGTCTATCTTTTTTGCCCACTTTTCACTTTCTTTATTTCCTGAGCTCTTTAATCCAAGCGATATTAACTCCTTTGGGACATCAACGAAAACTACGTTATCGCGATGTTTAAACTTATCGAAAATGCTATTTATATCCTGTGCTTTACACACCATACTTACCACAAGAAGGGCAAATGAAATAAGAATTGTTCTCATAATCGTATTCTTTTAAAAAGTTTCTAATATGTTTGTATTGGTATAGACGTAATTTGTTGCATTTTTGTGGCAGTGAAAACAGTTTTTTATACACTATTTTATTTTTTCTTAGCTATCGCCCAATAAACTAAAAGCCCAGACACAGTATTTATGTGCTGGGCTTTCATTATTCAAATAGTGATGGTTCGCTTACCGTAGAGCCACGTAGCGACTTACCAAGATGCTCGTAAGCCAGCTCTGTTGCCATACGTCCACGTGGTGTTCGTTTAATAAAACCTTCCATAATTAGATAGGGTTCGTAGACTTCTTCTAATGTACCAGCATCTTCGCCTATTGCAGTTGCTATAGTAGAAACACCAACAGGACCTCCGCGAAACTTATCAATAATGGTAAGAAGTATCTTGTTGTCTATCTCATCGAGACCATATTTATCGATATTCAACGATTGCAACGATGATTTTGCTATCGTATGATCGATAGTTCCATTACCTTTTACCTGTGCGAAATCACGCACACGACGCAACAGAGCATTACAAATACGAGGCGTGCCACGCGAACGGCGAGCTATTTCTATTGCAGCATCGTCATCAATTGGTACTTTCAGCAAACGTGCAGAACGCTTTATAATGCGGCTCAAGGTATCAGGGTCGTAATACTCTAAGTGCAAATTAATGCCAAAACGAGCTCGCAAAGGCGCTGTAAGTAGTCCACTGCGGGTTGTTGCTCCCACAAGTGTAAACGGATTTAAATCTATCTGAATGGAGCGTGCCGATGGACCTTTGTCTATCATTATATCAATTCTGTAATCCTCCATTGCAGAGTAAAGATATTCTTCTACAACGGGCGAAAGACGGTGAATTTCATCAATAAACAACACATCGTTAGGCTCAAGAGATGTAAGAATACCAGCCAAATCGCCAGGTTTATCAAGAACTGGTCCCGAAGTAATTTTAAAACCCACTCCCAGCTCATTAGCAATAATGTTGCTCAACGTGGTTTTCCCCAGTCCGGGAGGGCCGTGAAGCAACGTGTGGTCAAGTGGTTCGCCACGGTATTTGGCAGCTTCAACAAACACGTGGAGGTTCTCTACCACCTTATTTTGTCCACTAAAGTCATCGAACTTTGGTGGTCGCAAGGCGTTTTCAAACTCCTTTTCGGCTGTCGTTATTCGTTCCTCTCTTATATCGAAATCTTCATTCATACTTTCTTTATGTCTGTCTTTATTACAAATAAATAGACTTATTTTTTGCAAAGATAGCCATTAAAAACGAGAAACAACTTTGATTCAGAAATAAAACAGTAGTTGTTTTTCGGAGCTATATATATTTTAGCTGTTTCTCAGACGTTCTCTACAAATCTCTAATATACCGATGAGTTCGTCCATTTTGTTTGCTTTAAGCATTGCAATACGCATTTGTTTGAAGTCGGGAACACCTTTAAAAATGGGCGACGCTGCAAGATGTCGGCGAGTATGTAGTATACCTCTATACTCGTCTATTTTATCTACATTAATACGCAACATCTCCTCTAACACATCAATTTTATCGTCCAAAGTAAGTTGGTTTATGCCCACCTCAGCTGTTTCACTAAACAGCCACGGACAGCCAAAAGTAGCCCTGCCTATCATTATGGCATCTACTCCATAACGATTAAACCGTTCTTGGGCGTCAGAAACACTGGTTACATCGCCATTTCCTATAATTGGTATGTGTATACGAGGGTTGTTTTTCACTTCACCAATAAGTGTCCAATCGGCTTCTCCTGTATACATTTGTGCGCGGGTACGACCATGTATAGTCAGTGCCTGTATGCCACAGTCTTGAAGTTGTTCGGCTAATTCTGTTATAACAAGGTTGTTATCGTCCCACCCTAAACGTGTTTTCACTGTAACAGGTGTATGTACAGCCTTCACAACTTCGCGTGTTATCTCTAACAACAGTGGTATATTCCTCAACATACCAGAACCTGCTCCTTTATTTGCTACTTTCTTTACTGGGCAACCGAAATTTATGTCGATTACATCGGGGTTTACACGCTCTACGATTTTAGCTGCCTCAACCATCGAATCTACATCTTTCCCGTATATTTGAATACCCACCGGGCGCTCATCTTCATCGATAACAATCTTATTGAGTGTTGATTTTATACTGCGTATAATGGCATCTGCCGACACAAACTCTGTATAGACCATTGCAGCGCCAAAGCGTTTACACATCTTACGAAAGCCTATATCGGTTACATCTTCCATTGGTGCCAAAAACAAAGGACGTTCACCAAAATCTATCGTTCCTATTTTCATACTGCAAAGGTAGTGCTTTTTATTCGAATTGCAAGTTTTAAAAGCGTACTAACAAAGACTATTAATATTGACTGAATATGTTCAAGCATATTAATTCGCAATATTAATTATCTATAGCGAAGATGATAGCTCGTAGAAGAAGAAATAACAACATTTGGCTTATATCATAATGGATATTAGAAGGTTTTACCTAAACTGTTTCCACCTAATTATATAAGGGGAAACAAACTTTCAAAACACTAATAGACCAACAACGGTTATTCGCACAATTACAATAAAAGCACCATTATTTTTGCATGTCTGTATAATAATCAGTACATTTGCAATATTCTGCTATACTTTTAAGTATGCAAACAAACAATATGAAATATCAATAGTTATAATTAAACAAACTAAAGCATTACAAGTATGAAGAAAATCTATTTATCTTTTGTATTCTTAATGATAGGGATACTAACTACATTCGGACAAAGTGCAGGCTGGATATTCCAACCTGGAAGTGAAGGACCATGGTTTGAAAAGGAGATTGAACAAGGAAAGCCAATGGAGTTTTACGACTACGGCGGACCAGAAAAGGGTATGCGAGGCAACTATGCTTACACGCTCCAACGATTAAGACCGAAGAATTCGGATTCACATATCACGGTTATATTCGAGAATGTAGAATTTGGACAAGGCGACGAGCTGCGCATTTACAACGGTTTAATCGAGCTTTCGTGCGAAAGAGACGAGGATAGCGGAGACTACTTGTGGGGTTGGGCGAAGCAAGATCCTCTTAAAATAATTAAGGAAAATCCTGAAAAGTTACCTATTAGAATAAGTTCTACTGCTACAGATGGCGGTCTGTCGGTTGCTTGCTACGCCGCAACAACTATGCCTGGTTGGAAAGCGATGGTTTATTGTGTAAAGAACGGAGACCCTGAACCTGGAGCAGAAACGCCTATGGATAAGCCAAACTTCACCTTAAAGGTAGATCCGAGTGCGAAGATTGAATACGATGAAGATGACGAACCGAAACCTATGTATTTGTATTTAGAACTACAAGGTGTTAATGATAACCAGAGTATTCAAATAGAGCATAAGGGGCAAAAGAACGATTACACGCTGAATAAGAATGTAACAAATTCTATTCAGTTGGAAGTGGAGCCTAACGATGTTATTAAAGTATATGCAGATGTAATTGCTTTCAAGGCACAAGCTGGTAAATTAGTAACTTGTGAGTTAGGGAAGAACGATAATTTGGAGGTGCTCGACCTTATGATGAACAAGATTACAGAGCTAGATTTGTCTCAACTTCCTAAACTGCGCGAACTTGCCATCACCGACAATCGTTTGACTACCATCGACCTTAGCAAACTTAAAAGTCTAAAAGAGTTCTACGGTAGTTATAATAATGTGGGGACATTAGATACCAAACAAAATCATAGCCTCGAAGTGTTGGCGTGTGCTGGTATGGGTTTAACAGAATTGGACCTCAGCAATAACCCAAAACTTGAGAACTTAACAGCAGGAAACAACAACTATACAACTTTTCCTGACTTAAGCAATAAGCCTGCTCTAAAGTGGATTGATATGGAGAGTTGTGGTATGAAAGAAATAGATGTAACAAAGTTTCCTAAGCTAAAGTTTCTTGACTTGTCGGGTAATCAACTCACACACATAGACCTTTCAAAGAATACTCTGCTTCGTAAGCTCGACTTAGACAACAATCAACTCGATGCTTGTGCTATTAACGACATTCTATTTACATTGCAAAAAGCGCAAAAGGAAGACGAGGCCTCTCTACAAATAAAAGGTAATACAGGTTCGTCTACTTGCGATAATGCACTGTTAGAAGGAAAGAACTGGACTACTAATGTTGATGGCAATGGTACTGGGTGTAACACTGTACGGCTACGCTTCGAAGACAACCCACAAGGCTCGTTTAAAACATTGGTTGATGGCAAAGACATTCCAGAATGGACACCTATAGAAAAAGGTAAAGAGGTAAAAATAGAGACCTCTCCAATAAAGGGCTATAAACTGGTTAAAATAATGCTTAATGGTGAAGATATTACAGCCAATACATTTAAAATACAGCAATATGGAGTGCTTGCTGCCATATTCGATATAGATAATGGCATTCGGAATGTACAAACAGAAGCTGTGAAAGTGGTGAAACACAATGGTAATATAGTTATAATGGGATTGCAACCCGAAACAGATTACCAGATTTACGATGTATTGGGAAAAATGCTCTATACTGGTATGACCGACGCTAATGGCAATGCAGAAATATCATTATCTACAGGACACCTTATTATAATAAAGCAAAACGATACTGTTATAAAAATAAGATGCTAATAAAAGACATCTATTTATAGAGACTTTATTGAGTAAACGCTATATACATTATTAATATATATACAGACTGTCTACACACTCTCTCAATGAATAACCAACTACATTGGAAGAAAGCTGTAGACAGTTTGTTTGTACATATATACTAAACATCTCAAAAAACAATGTACACGAAAAAAGATGCTAAAATATCAAGGTATTGGTATACAATGAACCATTTAAACAAAAAGAAGGCTGCGTAGAAAAGAAGATTGTTGTAATAGATTCCAGCCACATACAACCACATAGGGAATAGAATATTGAAAAACAGAAGCTTATAATAATACCTAAAGCAAAATATTGCAGAATAAGGAAAGGCATAATCTTCAGCTAAATACATATCGCTCAGCTATTATAATATAAGAACATAAAGGCTCTAAATTGTAATGACGTCTAATTTGATACTGACAGATATCTGAAACGATGCTGACAGATGTCTGAAACGAACGTAGGAGACGACTGAAACAAAAGAGCTACATTTTACTAAGTTTTATTACATATTTTATATACTCTACCTAATAGGTAAATAAGCAATAAACACAGATTATACTTTTCTCACCTAATTTCTACAGAGTCTACAATAACTTTTCACTCTAAAAAATACTATTTCAAAGTCAATTGACTAAGACAGAATAATCAAAAAAATCTTTTCCTCTATATTTATCCTGTTTGCATTATTAGAAGACTATAAGTGCCATTATCTTCGAATTTTATAAAATTCTTGACTTATAAACAAAAAAAATGCAACTTATAAAATTGACATAAATCAATCATATTAAGAACGTTATGCACCTATAACGTTGTTTTTTATGTTATAATAAAAGTATTAATATAAAAACACTAAGCATAATGTGAATTTCTACTTCCCGACATACTATTTTTCGTTCGTTTTTTTATCAGAAAATATTTTGTTAATTCAATTATTATATAGACCTTTACACCGAAATCTAACCATAACTAAAACAAAGAGAAGATTCTATGGAAGAACAGATCGAAGTGAAGGAGCTTGAACACGTTGTAGTGTTATTTTCCGGAGACTCGGGTGATGGAATGCAGTTAGCTGGAAACATCTTTTCAAATGTTTCTGCTACTGTAGGTAACGGAATTTCTACTTTCCCAGACTATCCTGCTGACATTCGTGCCCCGCAAGGCTCGCTTAATGGAGTAAGTGGATACAGAGTCCAAATTGGTGCGGGTAAAGTTTATACGCCTGGAGACAAATGCGATGTACTGGTGGCAATGAATGCAGCCGCGCTTAAAACGCAGTATAAAAACTGCAAGCCGCAAGGAACAATTATTATTGACACCGATTCGTTTAGTCCACGCGACTTAAGGAAAGCAGAATTTTCAACAGATGATTATCTAAAAGAAATGGGTATAGACCCAGATCGTGTAGTGGCTTGTCCTATTACAAAGATGGTGAAGGACTGTCTTGCCGATACAGGCATGGACAATAAATCTATGCTTAAGTGCCGCAATATGTTTGCACTAGGTTTAGTTTGCTGGCTATTCAATCGCGATTTGGAACTAGTAAACAACTTCTTGTTAGACAAATTTAAAAAGAAGTTGGCTATTGCAGAAGCCAATATTAAAGTAGTTGCTGCTGGTTACGACTATGGACACAACATTCATGCATCAGTGCCTAACACCTATCGTATTGAAACAAAAGAGAAGGTACCAGGACGATACATGGACATCACAGGTAATAAAGCAACCGCATACGGCTTAATGGCAGCTGCAGAAAAAGCTGGTCTGACACTTTTCTTAGGTTCTTATCCTATTACTCCAGCCACAGATATCCTTCATGAACTGGCAAAACATAAGTCTATGGGGGTTGTTACTGTACAATGCGAAGACGAAATCTCAGCGGCAGCCTCATCTATTGGTGCAGCATTCGCAGGTGCTTTAGCTGCAACATCAACATCAGGCCCAGGTATCTGTTTGAAGAGTGAAGCGCTCAACCTGGCTGTTATTGATGAATTACCTCTCGTTATTATTGATGTACAACGAGGAGGTCCATCAACCGGTCTACCAACAAAGAGCGAACAAACCGACCTACTGCAAGTGCTGTATGGTAGAAACGGAGAAAGCCCAATGCCAGTAATAGCTGCAACAAGTCCTACAGACTGTTTTAGTGCAGCTTTTGAAGCCTGCAAAATGGCTCTCGAACACATGACACCAGTCGTATTACTGACAGATGCTTTCATAGCAAATGGCTCATCGGCGTGGAAATTACCAAATATGGAAGACTTACCAGAGATACGTCCGCACTATGCAACAGAAGCACAACGCTATAAATATACGCCTTACAAACGCGACGAATATAGCAATGTACGCTATTGGGCTGTACCAGGTATGGAAGGATATGAGCATATTCTTGGTGGATTAGAGAAAGATGGAAAGACAGGTGCTATTTCTACAGATGCCGAAAATCATAACCGCATGGATAAACTAAGATTCGATAAAGTTGCTCGCATTCCAGTGCCCGATTTAGAAGTTCAGGGCGACAAAGACGATGCAGACTTACTCATTGTTGGTTTCGGCAGTACCTATGGACACCTCTATTCAGCAATGCAAGAACTCCGTGCAAAAGGATACAAAATAGCATTGGCACAATTTAGAAACGTAAACCCACTACCAAAGAATACTCCAGAAGTATTATCACGCTATAAGAAAGTTGTTGTTGCGGAACAAAACCTTGGTCAGCTCGCAGCTTTACTACGCATTCGTATAAACAATTTTGCTCCATATCAGTATAATCAAGTGAAAGGACAACCATTTGTTGTGCAAGAGCTTGTACAGGGATTCGAGCGATTATTAACACTTCCAGCACCTAAATATGAGTGTGGAACATTCTATTCAAGGATCTTACAATAATTAAGGAGAGAAATAAAATGAGTCAATATACAGATAAAGATTTTAAAAAAGGACAGCCAAGATGGTGCCCTGGTTGTGGAGACCATTTCTTTTTATCCAGTTTACACAAAGCAATGGCAGAGTTAGGAGTACCTCCATACGAAACTGCAGTAATCTCTGGAATTGGTTGCTCAAGTCGTCTTCCTTACTATGTAAGCACCTATGCTATGCAAACTATTCATGGTCGTGCTGCTGCAATAGCAACAGGACTAAAGGTTGCAAACCCAAAATTAACTGTATGGCAGGTTTCTGGAGATGGCGATGGATTAGCAATCGGTGGTAATCATTTCATTCATGCAATGAGAAGAAACGTCGATATTAACATAATTCTTCTCAATAACCGTATCTATGGTTTAACAAAAGGACAGTATTCGCCTACTAGTCCACGTGGTTTCGTTTCAAAATCAAGTCCTTATGGTACAGTAGAAGACCCATTCCGTCCTGCTGAGCTTTGCTTTGGTGCACGTGGAAAGTTCTTCGCACGTACTGTTGCTACAGATGCACAAGGAACTATTGCTGTACTAAAAGCAGCCCAGCAACATAAAGGTGCTGCAGTTTGCGAGATACTTCAGAACTGTGTTATCTTTAACGAAGGTTGTCATGATGCCGTATATAATAAAGAA
The DNA here is from genome assembly GCF_000220255.1 of Prevotella pallens ATCC 700821. Taxonomy (GTDB): domain Bacteria; phylum Bacteroidota; class Bacteroidia; order Bacteroidales; family Bacteroidaceae; genus Prevotella; species Prevotella pallens. The sequence continues at coordinate 479,663 of NZ_GL982513.1, read as the reverse complement.
GGACGCAAAACAAATGCTATCTATTTAGAGCATGGCAAACCATTAGTATTCGGTGCAGACAATGAATTTGGACTGGTTCAGGAAGGCTTCGGTTTGAAAATTGTTAAGTTAGGAGAAGACGGGTACACTATAGATAATATACTTGTACACGATGCCCACTGCGAAGATGATACGCTACAACTGAAGTTAGCTATGATGGACACGAAAGAAGGATTTCCAATAGCATTGGGAATAATTCGCGATGTTGAGGCTCCAACTTACGATAATGCTGTTTGGGAGCAAATAGAAGAGGTAAAAGCAAAGAAGCCTTACCATAATTTTGCAGAGCTACTCGAAACTAACGACATTTGGGAAGTTAAGTAAAAATAGATGTTAAGCTATAGAAGTATTTAATACATTGTTCATTTAGACAGAATTTTGCATTACTACTTACATAACTATATATGCTTATAACCCTATTTGCAATTCATATTCAACACAATTGCAACAAAATAGAGTGTTTTATACCTCCCCAAAATAATAAAAATAAAATAAAAGTATAACTAATTACATTTGCTATGAAAGTTCATGAATATCAAGCAAAAGAGTTTTTTGCTAGCTATGGAGTTCCTGTAGAGCGTGGAGTAGTCTGCCGAACACCAGATGAAGCCGTAGAAGCATACAAAAATTTAGGTGTAGAATTAGCCGTTGTTAAAGCACAAGTACACACAGGTGGCCGTGGTAAGGCTGGTGGTGTAAAGTTAGGCAAAAACGCTGAAGAGATACGTACACACGCTAGCAATATCCTCGGTATGGATATAAAAGGCTTCATTGTGGACCGAATCCTTCTTTGTGCAGCTGTTGATATTAAATCAGAATATTACGTTAGTATTCTTCCAGATCGCCAAACAAAATCTGCTATATTTATGATTAGCCGTGAAGGCGGTATGGATATTGAAGCTGTAGCAAAAGAGACACCTGAGAAGATTGCCAAAATAGCTATAGACCCTGTAGTGGGACTACAAGATTACAAAGCTCGTGAAATAGCTTTCAAACTCTTTGACGACAAGAAATATGTAAACCAGGCTGTTCCTTTGTTTAAAAATCTATATCGATTATTTGTAGAGAAAGATGCATCGTTAGTAGAAATCAACCCACTTGTTATTACTGGAGATGACAAACTATCAGCAGTAGACGCAAAGATGACATTTGACAACAATGCGCTTTTCCGTCATCCTGACGTGTTTGAGCTTTTTGAACCTACTGAAGAAGAGAAAAAAGAACAAGAGGCAAAAAACAAAGGCTTCAGTTATGTAAACCTTGGAGGAGAGATTGGTTGCATGGTAAACGGTGCAGGGCTTGCTATGGCTACTATGGATATGATAAAACTCTATGGTGGTAATCCTGCTAACTTCCTTGATATAGGTGGAAGTTCTAATCCAACAAAGATAGTTGAAGCTATGAAACTTCTTCTTTCAGACAAACATGTGAAAGTTGTTCTCATTAATATCTTTGGTGGTATAACCCGTTGCGATGATGTGGCAAAAGGTTTGATAGAAGCTTTCAAACTAATTGAGACTGATATGCCTATCGTTATTAGACTGACAGGAACCAACGAAGCCGAAGGAAGAGAATTGCTAAAAGGTACAAAGTTCCATGTTGCTACAACTATGAGCGAGGCAGGACACATGGCAGTAGACCTCTGTAAATAATTTATTTTACTTTAAAACATCAAGAAAAATGAGTATTTTAATTAATAAAGATACACGCCTTATAGTACAAGGTATTACTGGTCGCGATGGTAGCTTCCACGCTACAAAGATGAAAGAATATGGTACTAACGTGGTAGGTGGCACATCGCCTGGTAAGGCTGGACAAGAGGTCGCAGGTATTCCGGTGTTCAACACTGTTCGCGATGCTGTTGAAGCAACCAACGCTAACACATCAGTTATCTTCGTTCCTGCTGCTTTTGCAAAAGATGCAATGCTCGAAGCTGCCGATGCTGGTATTAAACTAATTATATGTATTACTGAAGGTGTACCTACACTCGATGTTGTTGAAGCATATCGCTATATCCAGATTAAAGGTGCACAGCTTATTGGACCTAACTGCCCTGGATTAATATCTCCAGGAGAAAGTATGGTTGGTATTATGCCAACAAATATTTTCAAGAAAGGACATACAGGCGTTATCAGCCGCTCAGGAACTTTAACTTATCAGGTTGTAGCAGCACTTACAGCCGAAGGACTCGGACAATCATCGGCTATCGGTGTTGGTGGCGACCCAATTGTTGGTCTCTATTTCCAAGAATTGCTCGAAATGTTCCAAAACGATCCTGAAACAGACAGTATTGCTATCATTGGAGAAATAGGTGGCGATGCTGAAGAACGTGCTGCAGAATATATTAAACAATATGTTACAAAACCTGTTGTTGCCTTTATTTCTGGTAGAGAAGCACCTAAAGGCAAACAAATGGGACATGCTGGAGCCATCATTTCAAGCAGTTCTGGTACTGCCGCAGAAAAAGTTGCAGCATTCGAGGCAGCAGGTATCCCTGTTGCGCGCGAAACACACGAGATTCCTATACTACTAAAACAGAAGTTAGGAAAATAAGTAACACCGCTTCAATTCTCATTTGATAATAACATTAAACCGAAGGTATGTCTATTTAATAATGGACATACCTTTTGTTTTTACTTCAATCCGTACACAATAAGAGCATAGCAAAGAATGGTTGTAATGTTCTGAGAAATAGGGAGATTATAAAGTTGTAGCTTGTTATGAAATATAAGCTGCGAATACCAGATATCTACAACGCAACTGACAGATATCTAAAACAAACGTTACAGACGTCTGAAAGAAACGTTACAGATATCTGAAAGAACTGTTACAGATATCTGAGACAAAAGTAACTGTATCTACTCACCTTTTCTACGCATCTAAGACATTCTATTTAATTTATAAATAAACACTACTATTGCTTTCAATAGAGTTTACGTTTACATCTAATAGCAGTCTTTTACAGTCGGGAAAAGTCATAAAACATATATACAATATGTATATAATAACTATAACATTTCTGCATTCTTTTTCCTATTCGTATATAATTATTTACTATAAAGGAATGAACATTTGGCAAACGCTATAAAAAAATATAACTTTGTTGGCGTATTTAGATATACACAGAATTTAAAACAAATAATAAGAAATATAAAACTATGAAAGAAAACAGAAGAGAACTAAATCGGAATTTAGCACAAATGCTTAAAGGCGGTGTTATTATGGACGTTACAACACCTGAACAAGCTCGTATAGCCGAAGCTGCTGGAGCATGCGCAGTAATGGCATTAGAACGTATTCCAGCCGATATCCGCGCTGCTGGTGGTGTATCTCGTATGAGCGATCCTAAGATGATTCGTGGCATTCAAGAGGCAGTTAGCATTCCAGTAATGGCAAAAGTTCGTATTGGCCATTTTGTTGAAGCACAAATTCTTCAAGCTATTGAAATAGATTATATAGACGAAAGCGAAGTACTTTCGCCAGCCGACGATGTTTATCATATTGATAAAGATAAGTTTGATGTACCTTTTGTTTGTGGCGCTAAAGACCTTGGCGAAGCATTACGCCGTATTGCCGAAGGAGCAACAATGATTCGCACAAAAGGCGAACCAGGCACAGGCGACATTATTCAGGCAGTACGCCACATGCGTATGATACAAACAGAAATGCGTCGTCTTACATCGCTTGGTGAAGATGAACTATACGAGGCTGCAAAACAGCTCCGTGCACCATACGAATTAGTGAAATACGTTCACGATAACGGCAAACTTCCAGTTGTAAACTTCGCTGCAGGAGGTGTAGCAACTCCTGCTGATGCAGCTCTTATGATGCAATTAGGCGCTGAAGGAGTGTTTGTTGGCTCTGGAATTTTTAAATCTGGCAATCCAGAAAAACGTGCTCGTGCCATTGTACAAGCTGTTACAAACTACAACGATGCTAAAATGCTTGCAGAATTGAGCGAAGACCTCGGTGAAGCAATGGTAGGAATAAACGAAAACGAAATAGCTGTTCTAATGGCAGAACGTGGCAAATAATTCAACAATATATGAAAATTGCCATATTAGCTCTGCAAGGAGCATTTGCCGAACACGCAAAAATGATGCAGCAACTGGGGCACGAAACTTTTGAAGTGCGCCAGTTGGCTGACTGGAACAAACCTAAAGATGGTTTGATTATTCCTGGTGGAGAAAGCACAGTAATGCTAAAATTGCTGCACGAACTAAACTTATTTGAACCGATAAAGAAAGATATAGAAAGCGGATTGCCTGTTTACGGCACGTGCGCAGGGCTCATATTGCTATCGAAAGAAGTAGAAAATGCAAAGAGTTCGTATGCACGTTTTGCAACAATGAATATTAAAACTTGTCGTAATGCATACGGCAGACAAATGGGAAGCTTTTCTGTTAATGCACAAATGAAAGGTATAGAAGCCCCCATTCCAATGACTTTTATACGAGCACCTTACATAGAAAATGTGGGTGAAGGAGTAGAAGTGCTTGCCGAAGTAGACGGACACATTGTAGCTGCACAGCAAGGAAAACAGCTTGTTACAGCTTTTCACCCCGAATTAGGGACAGATACTCGTGTTCACGAACTATTTGCCAAGATGCTGAAATAAGAGAAAAAATGTTTTTTAAACTATCTCATACAAATTTGAGAAATAGCAGTTTGAATTTCAACAGATGTTTTTAGTCTTCAAATAAGCAATTGAATTGACTAACAATAACAAAGGCGGCCTCTTTAAAAGAAGTCGCCTTTATAGTATCTTTCTAACAATTCGCTTTATGCATTTACAGCATCAGCAAGTTCAGCTCCTGGTTTAAATTTAGCAACTTTCTTAGCAGCGATTTGTATTTTCTGTTTTGTAGAAGGATTAATACCTTCGTGTGCAGGGCGTTCTGTTACAGAGTAAGTACCAAAGCCCACGAGCTGTACTTTATCACCAGCTACGAGTGCATCTTTAATAGCGGCAGTCATTGCGTCCAATGCTTTTTTTGAGTCAGCCTTGCTTAAGCCCGCTCCAGCTGCGATTCTTTCGATTAATTCTGTTTTGTTCATAATCTTTGAATTATTGTTTAATATTTTATAAAAACTGTTCTAACGTCTTTGCAAATATACTTGTTTAGTTTCATAAAACAAACAAAAAGGCAAAGAAATCTAAACTTTAGCCTAAAAAAAGAGCGTTGTTACGCTATTTCTTGCTAAGAATGCAGAAAAATTCGTATTTTTGCAAGTGTTTTATGGAAATAATTAGAAGTTTAAGACTTACGATACATTCTTTTACGAAAACAGAAATATTGGTAAATGCTTTGCTTCGCATAACATAGAAAGGTATAAGGGTGAGGTGAATAGAGTTATTTACTACCCAGACAGAAGAAGTGCTTATTACTGTTTCACCCAGATTCCTTAGATTTCAATAACCAGTATAATTAATCATATACTCAGGAATTAAAAGGATATACATTACAGAAGCATCAATGCACAACATAAGTAAGTATCGCCCGTTATAATTAGCACCTATAAGACATTAAAATAATAAGAAAAAAACAAAACATAGAATATGCGCAATATACCAACAGTTACAAAAAACTTACTCATTCTTAATATATTAGCTTTTATTGCTGGTATTATGCTTAGCAGAATGGGTATTGATCTTAACAACATCTTAGGACTTCATTTCTTTCTTGCCAACGATTTCCATCTTTGGCAAATTATAACTTATATGTTTATGCATGGCAGTTTTATGCACATTCTTATGAATATGTTTATGCTGTGGATGTTTGGTATGGTGATGGAAAATGTGTGGGGACCAAAGAAGTTCTTACTTTATTATATTATAACTGGTATTGGTGCTGGATTATGCCAGGAATTAGCACAATATGCAAACTATATGGCAGAAGGCTTAAATAGATACCAATATTTGGCTACCGAAATGGGACGAATACCAATGGAAAACTATTTAAACCTTTGGACAACCGTAGGCGCATCGGGAGCAGTATATGGTGTGCTATTAGCATTCGGACTTACATTCCCAAACGAACGTATGTTTATTATTCCAATACCAATTCCTTTGAAAGCAAAATGGATTATTATGGGTTCTATTGCCATGGAGCTTTTCTCTGCAATGAGTACTACCAACGACGGAGTTGCACACTTAGCACATCTCGGAGGTATGCTATTTGGATTCTTACTTATTCGTTATTGGCGTAAACACCCTTATTCTGGAGGGACCTTTGGAATGGACAAAGGACATCAATTCTTCGATAATATGCGCCATAATTGGGAGAATAGATCTCACCGTTCTGGAAGAGATAATCAACAGACAAATGATTATAATTATCGAGCAAATACATCATCTTCACAGCAAACACAACGTACAGAAAATGATTGGGACTACAATGCACGTAAGAAAAAGGAACAAGAAGAAATTGATAGTATACTTGATAAAATAAGAAAAAGTGGATACGATAGCTTAACAAAAGACGAAAAGCAGAAACTTTTTGATAGTAACAAACAGTAAAACATCTATAAAAAGGAAGAAAACTACTAGAAAGATATGCTCTACAAGGTTAAAGACATTGTCTATAAACTTGTCTCGGTTGCCAATATCGTTGCAATCATTCTTCTATTCCTTATTGGAAATGTAGATAAACTACAACCAATTGCTCACCCATGGTTAGCAAACTTTGGATTAGGGTTTCCTATTGTGTTGGCAATTAATGTACTGTTTATTATATTTTGGGTGATAGCACGTCCAAAAAGAGTTTGGCTACCTTTATTAGGACTCATCATTTGTTATGCACCCATTCGTAAATACATTCCACTTAACATAAAGAAAGAACCCCCTGTAAGGTCTATAAAAGTACTATCTTATAATGTATTTATGTTCTCGTTATGGGATTTTGAACCACAGAGTTATAATCCTATAGTCGATTACATTATAAAAAGCAACGCAGATATAGTCTGCTTACAAGAGACAGACGCCTATGGTAAACAACGAGATTATATTTACAACACTCTTGCAAAGGCTTATCCTTATCACGATTTTGTGAGTATGCCAGCTCCGGGACATCAACACATGATGTTGTTGAGCCATTATCCTATCGTAAAAAAAGAACGAATAATGTATAAATCGGAAGGAAACATAAGCTACGCCTACATTATAAATTATAATAATCAAGAAATATTAGTAGTCAACAACCATTTTGAGAGTAACCATTTGAGCGAAGCTGATAAGCGAGGATATAAAGAAATGGTGCGTTCGCCATTTGAAGGAAGAAACACGAAGATGGAAAGTAAACGCATTTTAGATAAACTTGGTGAAGCTGCCATCATACGAGCACCACAAGCAGAAGCCGTAGCTACTTATGTTGAGAGATACTTGAAAAAGAAAATACCTGTAATTCTATGTGGTGATTTCAATGATAATCCAATCAGTTACACCCATAATACTATTGCGAAGCAACTAACAGATGCTTACATAGCTAGTGGGAATGGGCCAGGTATATCGTACCATCGAAGTGGAATGTATGTACGCATAGATAATATTTTTTGCTCAAACGACTTTGAAGCATACGGTGCAAAAGTTGATGATAAAATACCTACTTCCGATCATTATCCTATATATGTATGGCTAAAATATCGTCCAAAATATTAAAAGGAAGCGAATAAAAGCGCTTAAATTTTCCGAAATGTGAAAAAAATAACTATCTTTGCACGTCTATCTATCCCTGAAAAGGAAATAATTAAAAATAAATAAATAAAATGCAAAACAAAGGATTAGTAATTTGTGTTGCCGTCTTGCTGACGCTCGCAAGCATTTTCTACTTGTCTTTCTCTGTAGCAACAAGCTACTATGATGGACAAGCTGCGAAGATTAAAGACCCTATTGCACGACAGGATTACAAGGATTCTGTAAAGTATTTGGGCATTTATCCGTACCAAAAGTGTTTAGAGACACAAATTGGTTTGGGTCTTGACTTGAAAGGTGGTATGAATGTTATCCTCGAGATTTCTGTACCTGATGTAGTAGATGTACTTGCAGACCATAAGACCGATGCAGCTTACCAAAAAGCAATGAAGGAAGCTAAAGCACAAGAAGCTACAAGTCAGAGCGACTTTATAACACTTTTCGTCGACAATTTCCACAAAATTGCTCCAGGAAGAAAACTTGCAGAGATATTTGCAACACAGCAATTGAAAGGGAAAGTTAGTACACAAAGTTCCGACAAAGAAGTTGAGAAAGCTCTACGCGAAGAAGTTGCTGCTTCTATCGATAACTCTTACAATGTCGTTCGTAATCGTATCGATCAATTTGGTGTAGTTCAACCAAACATTCAAAAACTCGAAGGACAAGAAGGACGCCTAATGGTGGAAATGCCTGGTATACGTGAACCTGAGCGTATGCGTAAGTTATTACAAGGCTCTGCAAACCTCGAATTTTGGGAAACATACAATAATCAAGAGATTGCACCTTACTTAACACAACTTGATCAGCGTTTGGCAAATGGTGAAACAAAGGCTGAAACTAAAGATTCTGTAACAAACGCTACAAACAAAAAGCAAGTTACAGAAAAGAAAACCACAACTAAACTTTCGCTAAAAGACGACAATATTGGCGAGAACATAGGTAGTAATGCACAGATGGCTGCCGCAAGAAAGGAACATCCATTACTTTCTATTCTGCAACTTACCCCTGGCGACGCATTGAGTGTTGTTGGTTATGCAAGCGTTCGTGATACTGCTGCCGTAAATAAGATTATCTATAGCAAATTAGCACAACAAGTTCTTCCTAGCGACTTACGTCTCCGTTGGAGTGCAAAACCTGCTGATGGCTTAAAACAAAAGAATATATTTGAACTCCATGCGCTTAAAGTTACAACATCTGATGGTCGTGCACCATTAGAAGGCGATGTAATTACAGATGCTAAAGACCAGTTTGACCAATACGGACGTCCAGAAGTTAGTATGACAATGAATTCTGATGGTGCTCGTCAATGGGCTGCTATTACAAAAGCAAATCTTGGTAAGGCTGTAGCTATTGTGCTTGATGGACTTGTTTATACGGCACCACGCATCAATTCAGAAATTACAGGTGGATCATCATCAATTTCTGGTTCATTCACCATTGAAGATACAAAAGACTTGGCTAATACTTTAAAGTCTGGTCGTATGCCTGCTCCTGCACGTATTGTACAAGAAGAGGTTGTTGGTCCTACACTTGGTGCACAATCAATCCAACAAGGTCTTTGGTCGTTTGCAATTGCTTTCGTACTCTTGATGATCTATATGGTTATAATGTACGATGTTATTCCTGGTATGTTAGCTAACTGTGCATTGCTTGCCAACTTATTCTTCACATTAGGTATTCTGGCATCATTCCAGTCGGCACTTACTATGCCTGGTATTGCGGGTATCGTACTTACACTTGGTACTGCGGTCGATGCAAACGTACTTATTTATGAACGTATAAAAGAAGAAATGCGAGCTGGAAAAGGCATAAAAGATGCATTGCAAGCTGGTTATAGTAATGCTTTCTCTGCTATTTTCGACTCTAACTTCACATCACTCATTACTGGTATCATTCTTCTTGTAACGGGAACTGGTCCTATTCGTGGTTTCGCTACAACTTGGATTATTGGTATTGTTTGCTCGTTCTTCACAGCTGTGTTCCTAACACGTCTTGTTTACGAGAATCGTTTGAAGAAAGACAAGTGGTTAAATCAAAAGTTCTATACTTCTATCAGCAAGAACTTGATGCAGAATGTAAACATTAAGTTTATGAGTCTTTACAAGACAACATTTACAATTTCTGCAATTGTTGCTGTAGGTTTCCTTGTAAGTATCTTCTTTGTAAGAGGTTTGAGCAAGAGTATCGACTTTACTGGTGGTCGCAACTACGTCATCACCCTTAATAAGAAAGTCCATGTAGAGGACGTTCGTAAGATTTTGGGTAACGCATTCGTGAATACCATTGGCGAAAATGCAGGTAAACCAGCAACAACAACTGTAATTGCATTGGGTACAGAAGGTAACACCATTCGTGTTTCTACCAACTATAACATCGAATCTAACGATCCTGCTGAAGACGATCATGCAGAAACAGTGCTCTACAATGCATTGAAGAAGGGTGGTTTCGTAAGTCAGGCAAATGTAGATAGCTTTAAGAATCCAGATATTCGTGAGGGTGGTTCTATTATCAGTTCTTCGAAAGTAGGTCCTTCAGTAGCGAAAGATATCACACATGGAGCTATTCGAAGTGTTGCTTTAGCGTTGATATTCATCTTTATTTATATCTTGGCACGCTTCCGCAACCTTGGTTTCTCTGTAGGTTCTGTAGTTGCGTTGGCACTTGATACATTAGTAGTGATAGGTTTCTACTCTGTCTGCTATGGTTGGATAGGGTTCTCTCTTGAAATAGACCAGACATTTATTGGTGCTATTCTTACCGTGATTGGTTACTCTATCAACGATAAAGTGGTGGTATTCGACCGTATCCGCGAGAATATGAAGCTACATCCAAAGCAAGATTACCAAACATTATTCAACGATTCTATCAATCAAACATTGACTCGTACAATTAATACGTCGTTCTCAACATTAATCGTATTGTTGTCAATATTTATACTTGGTGGCGATAGTATCCGTAGTTTTGCATTCGCAATGATACTTGGTGTATTCTTTGGTACTTTATCTTCTATCTTCATTGCATCTCCAGTAGCTTACTTAGTATTGGGCAAGAAGGCTGAGAACCGTCTAAAAAATAAGTCAGAAAAAGAATAAAGTAAACAGAATAAATCTTTTAAAAATAGCAGTTGCAATATAAAAGCAACTGCTATTTTTTTTATATCCATTTATAAAAAGCTTATTTCGTTCACAAAAGAAATATAGTCTTGCGAAGCCAAAAAATAGCGTTTCAATCATACATTTCAATGTTCAGCCCAAATAATTCATTTGGCAATAACATCGTCATAATGTGTTAATACTATATTGGAACTTCTTTATAGCTCTCATATTTATGCCAATCATATTGCTTACCATTCTCATTTGCTATAGTCTGCTACACCTTCGTTATTATTTCAATCCATCTACTCAACAACAAAACAGAACTTTGTGGAATACTGGCTTAATTGTTTCTCCATTTATTACGTGTACAGCCAATTTCCAGCCAATAGAATAATATAAGTGGAGCTGATATTTGCTATTCATTTCATAACAACAAAAGAACTACAAACACTCTATTACCAAATTATTTGCAAACTCTCTATAGATGTAAAGATTGACTATTCCCTATATAGCGGATTGTTTTCTTTGATTAACATCAATTATTACTGAATTATATGATATTTTATTATTCTAATTTTTCTATTTAATTAATATTGTTAATTTTGTACCCAATCAATAAAGCAATTAATTTATATGGGCAGAAAAGAGAACTTAATATAACCCAATTATATATATATTGCATACAGAATGCTACTTTGCTTCGATGTTTTTTAATGGAGATAATAAAAAAGAACTTTCTGAAAAGAATCTTAGAGCAATAGCAAATTTAATAATGGATTCAAAAAAATTATATACTTCCGCAAATGCAGATAATAAATACTTTTATTCATTCTGTTCGTATCACCACAATATTGTTTGTACGAACTCTTTTTGGGCAAGTGTCTTTAAATTAGACTTTTTTGCTATATTTTCATATATACTAAAAAAGGTGTAAAGGAAAAGTAATATAAACATAGTACGAGAATAACAAACAAAAACAAAATAGATAACCAGGATATTACAACTACGTATCCATAAAAATAGATTATATGAAAGTAATAAAAAGAATGTCGTACAAAGAACCTCAGTGTAGTGTAATATGTATAAAGACAGAATCTTTATTAAAAGATGCGAGTGGTAATGCAGGCTCTATTAACTCAGGTCAATCTGGAGGAGATGCAAAGCAAAATAACATTTGGGACGATATGGAAGAAAAATCATAAATAAACTTTTCAGAAGGTAAACAAAGAAAATAACATATCTAAAAAAGCCCTCTTTACCTTAGGTAGAGAGGGCTTTTTTGTTCTATTCAGCCGTTAAATCTAAATTAGCCATAAAATTCGAATAGGCTGTTACGTTAGTTTTACCCAAAATAGGTAAGACATTTTATAACCAGAAAACACAATTAGCGCACAATATGTATACTTGCCAATTGTTTTCCACTTTGGTTATAGGCTACAACAATGTAATGTCCAGATGGAATGTTGTGTAACGATACTCGTTCCTGAATATTTTTATATTGTTCTACGCACCGTCCGTCTGTTGAATATAAAACTATTTTAGCTACAAATGCCGATTTATAGATAGTAGTTTCGGAACTGTTATAATATAAATAGTTGTTTACAGCATTTTGTATTTCATTAATTTTTGTAGTAGAATTTGCTATAACTTTCCACCCATTTTCGGTTGCTTTTATTGTATTTGCATTCAATGTTCCTGGATTTTCGCTAATATCAACCACACCCCATTTCAAAGAATCTTGTTCTTCGGGCGAAACTTCTGGTGCTTTGGGGAGCGAATCGAGTAAACGAGTAAGCAATTCGCCTGAAAATTTATTTCCCACAATACTTAACGAATAGAGTTTATTTAGTGTGGTCCAACTAATATCGCCTAACAAATTGTGGTCGAGCTGAAGCATTTTTAGTTTCGTATTCTTTGTAAGGTCCAAGTTTGTAAGTTTATTGTTTCTGCAATAAAGTTCTTTTAACCGCACATTGGCAGAAAGGTTTAGGGTTTCTATAGCATTGTTGCTACATGCAATACCCATTAGCATTGTGTTTGGCAATGTTTCCAATGTTTTTATTTTATTGTTTTCTATGTCTAAAATGCGTAAACCAGTGTTGTCTTTTATGTTTATTGCAGTTAGATTATTTTTAGCGCAATAAAGTTCTGCCAAAATACTATTATTTGTAACATTAAGTGTTGCCAAATTGTTCTCACTAACATCTAATGTTACAAGTTGTTTGTTAGCTTGCAAATCAATAGAATTTAAATTGTTGTTTGCACATCGCAATGACGATAAGGCAGAATTTTTGGTAAGGTCTAAACTATTTAGTTGGTTGTTGCTACAATCTAAAATAGATAGTTTTTCAAGATTACTTAAATCTAAATTAGTTAATTGGTTTTGTTTACATTTCAGCTGTGTAATTCGTGGATTAGCATTTAAATTAAGCTCCGATATTTTGTTGTTTCCCATTGATAAGCGTTGCAATGCACTATTATGCGAAATGTCTAAAGCAGTAAGTTCATTTTCGTAGACAAATAAAGTCTCTAATTCTGGGTTATTGCTTACATCTATTTTACTAAGCATATTGTTGTTGCAACCCAATGTTTTTAGCACTCTATTGTGCGAAACATCAAGATTTTCTATTTTGTTTTCGCCACACGATAGTTGTGTTAGTGCTGCATTGTTGCTAACATCAATTGTGTTTAGTTTGTTTTGGTGGCAAATTAAAACGTGCAATTCTGTGTTTTTACTAACATTTAGCGCAGATATAGAGTTGTTTGCACAATACAACTGTGTAAGTGCTGTGTTTGTTTCCACTTGCAAGCTCGTTAGTTTGTTGTTGTGGCAATATAGTTCTGAAAGTTGTTTCAAATTGGCTGTATTTAATGTAGCCAAATTGTTATCGTTGCATGCCAACCATTGCAGCGAATAAACAGAAGAAACATCTAAAGTAGTGAGTTTGTTGCCACGACAATCTAATTTTTTCAGTTGGTGGCAATCGGATAAATCTATTTGAACAATGCTATTTTTATAGCAAGTCATCGACTCTATGTTACCTTTTACCACAATAGTTTGCGATTTTACCGTATATCCATCTTCATCGTTTCCGTTTAGTCCCTCAATAGTAAACGCACTATTGTTTGCAGTTTCAATATCTATATTAAATTCTTCGCCAATGTTTTTGTCGGTTTTTAACCGAATAACATCAGTTGTGGTCTGCCCCACTGCATTTTCTGTTCCAATAAATAATAGAATTACAAGCAACAGGCGGCTAAATATAGCCGAACGAAATAAATTAGTAATTGTTTTCATATATTATTTGTTAAATTATTATGCGATTATCTCGCAAAGGTAAATATAATTTATTAAACACAAATGGTAATTCTGTTTCTAATTTTATTATTGGTTTGCAAACAAAGTTTTTTTCGCTGTTCACTATTTTCTCACACACAGTTACAATATAAGGTAGTTTGCTTTATACATTGCGTTTATACTTTTTGTAGCATTTTCAGCTTTCGAGTGCAAAATAGCTTTTTGTTCTTTGTTCTCTTACTTTGCAAAACTGCATATATAATGTGTAAAAATATGTACTTTTATGGCACTTGTTATTATAACCACAAAAAAAACATTATTTTTTTGCAGAAAAATTTGGTAGATAAAAAAAAACGTCGTACTTTTGCACACGCTTAAGAGGAAATAATAATTCTGCTTCAGTAGCTCAGTTGGTTAGAGCACCTGACTGTTAATCAGGGGGTCGTTGGTTCAAGCCCATCCTGGAGCGCAAAACGAGGATAGTTTTTAACTATTCTCGTTTTTTTATACCATTTATTTATAG
>NZ_GL982513.1:438035-464968 GCF_000220255.1 Prevotella pallens ATCC 700821 | reverse complement strand
AAAAGTGGCACCACAAAAACAATAGAAACACCATCAATATTGTTAGAAACCTATTGATTAAGTCGAATGTACAAACACAAAAAATACAGAATAAAATGTTTTATGTTGCTGAAAAATAATAACTTTGCACTTACATCTAAAGGCTTTAAGATAGAAAGATGAATAAATACTGCCAAAGATGAACTAAAGAGTACAAGAATTTTAGTTTTTGTTCTCGCCAAAATTAAGATATACTATATACAATGCAAGGCTCTTTATTTAGTGATTATTATTTGAATTATAAGTTTCCAGAACCACAATATTTGGGATCAAAATACATTCACAGGGCATGGATTGAGCAATTTATTCCTGTTGATACGGAAGTTGTTCTTGATGCATTTGGAGGTTCTCAGTCTATTGCATATCTTATGAAGCAATTGGGAAAGACTACTTACACTAACGATTTCTTGAACTTTAATTATCAAATAGGAAAAGCTCTTATTGAAAATGCAGGAGAATTGCTAACTAAAGAAGATATTGATATACTTTTCTCTCAAAACCACAACCCGTCAGAATATAATTTGATGGAGGGCTTATTTTCAAATTTATTTTTTTGCCCAGAAGAAGCAGCTTTACTCGATAGTTTTAGGAGCAATGTGCCACGTTTACAGAATACATTTAAACAAGCACTTTCCTTATCTGTTATGTGTCGTAGTATAACTAGAAAAGTAACAATGGGACATTTTGCACATACACAAGCCTTAAAATATGCAGCAGACCCCATACGAGTTAAAAGAAATCGGAGTTTAATCCGACCAGTAAGAGATATATTTCTTGATATACTACCAGATTACAATGCTGCTGTTTTTAACAATCAGAAAAGTAATAAAAGCTTCCATAAAAATATTTTGGAACTTCTTCCCACATTATCTAATATCGATTTAGTTTATTTTGACCCTCCGTATTGTAATAGCCATGCCGATTATCAATCATTTTATCATCTTTTAGAAACATTCGTAGAATATTGGAGAGATAAGGAGTTTGTTAATGGTATAAAACGCTATGAACCTAAGAGATATAGCGGCTTTGATAAAAGTAGTGAAGCTATTTGTAGTTTTAAATTGCTATTTAAAAGAGCACAACACATTCCAACTTGGCTTGTTAGTTACAACGATAGAAGCTATCCTGACATAAACACAATGATAGAAATGATAGAACCATATAGAAATGTTAGGGTTGAACATAAAAAATATACAAATGGAAGAGGAGGAAAAGGTAGTGTTGCAGGCAGTAGCGAGATATTATTAATTTGTACACCAAAAATAAAAGAATGACAAACTTCGAAAAATGGAACAATGCTTTTTCGTTACTCGAACCCAAAATCACAGAATATCTCAATAAGTTCTCCGCAAAATCATTAAAAAAGATTACTTTCAATTTTAAAGGAACAAACTATACAAGCCTATCAAATATTATTTTTATAGTAAAAGAATAACGATAACTTTTATAAAGCAACATAATATTGAAGTAAAAAAAATACTGCTTATTTTTAATAATAACCTTAATTTAATAAAGGTAGACATATTCATTTACAATAGATATATCTACCTTTATCTGTATAAAAAACTTTCTTATTTTTATTAGACGAATTATACTAATTTTCAAAGATTAAAAGCACACTTGCATACAACCATCTATATGCTTATTTCCGTTAATTGTAATATCCGTTAGATGTTTTTTCATTTTTTTTCTTGCATAATACTTTTATTTACCTTATCTTTGCCTTCTGTAAAAAGAATATACATTCTTTCTTTCGTCTAACTATAAGCAATAATACAAGAAACAATTTAAATTATGAAAAAAACAATTCTATCATTATTAGTATTACTTACTTGTGCTATTGGCACAGTAAGCGCACAATTACCATCGGTAACACTTAAAGACATTAACGGTAAGGCTGTTCGTACAGATACTTTATCAAATAATGGCAAGCCATTTATCATAGATTTCTTTGCAACTTGGTGTAAACCTTGCAATCGCGAATTGAAAGCTATTAGCGAAGTATATAACGATTGGCGCGAAGAAACAGGAGTAAAAATATTTGCAATATCTATAGACCAAGCACAGAATGCAAACAAAGTGAAACCACTTGTTGATGAGAATGGCTGGGAATACGATGTATTGCTCGACCCAAATAGCGAATTTAAACGTGCTTTAGGTGTACAAATGATTCCATACGTTCTTATTTGCGATGGAAAAGGAAACATTGTGTACAAACATAATGGCTATACAGAAGGGGCAGAAAACGAGTTAATAGAGAAAGTTCGCGAACTTGTTAAATAAGCAGATAGTATGAAAAAAAATATTTGCTTACTATGCCTGCTTGCCCTTGGTGCAGTAAATGCAAACGCACAAGGGCAAGACGAAAACAACGATAATAAAGTTTCGGTTACTGGTAGTATACAGAGCGATATTCTTGTACCACAAGAAGATTTAAAAATAGGTTCGCCCAAATATAAAGACAAGGTACTTACAAACACTTTTCTCGATTTAAACCTGATTAGTAAGAATGTTGATGCGGGAGCACGATTTGAATTTCTAAAATATCCATTACCAGGTTTCGAACCAGACTATAAAGGCTATGGCGTACCATACTTTTATTTGAAAGGCAAATTTGAAAAGCTCGAAATTACATTAGGAAACTACTACGAACAATTTGGTTCGGGCTTTATATTACGCACTTACGAAGAACGTAGCTTAGGAATAGACAATTCTTTATTAGGTGCACGCGTGGTTTACAAACCTTATAAAGGAATTGTGCTGAAAGCTGTAACAGGCGAACAGCGCAGATATTGGGCACATAACGATTCGTGGATAAATGGTGCTGATTTAGAATTAAATCTTGGCGAATGGTTTGCAGGATTGCAAAAGAGCGATACAAGAATTATGTTAGGTGGTTCGTTCGTAAATAAATACGAAGACAACAAAACAGATAATATAATGGTAGACCGTACGCACAAATTAAACCTTCCACAAAATGTAAATGCGTGGGACGCTCGTGTACAATTGCAAAAAGGTGGCTTTAATATTCTTGCCGAATATGCACAAAAAACACAAGACCCATCGTTTACAAATGGTTATATTTACCGTACAGGAAACGTAGCTATGCTTTCTGCTTCTTATTCTCAACGTGGAATGAGTGTACTTTTACAGGCAAAACGCTCTAACGATATGGCTTTTAAGAGCAACAGAAATAGCATAGGTGTGTCTTCTTATATAAACCATTTACCAGCTTTTACACAAGACCAAACTTATGCTCTTGCTGCTTTTTATCCGTATGCAACTCGTCCAGACGGAGAATGGGCATATCAAGCACAGTTAGGTTATAAGTTTAAACGCAAAACTTTTATTGGAGGTCCTTATGGTATGAATGTAAAAGTGAATTTCTCTCACGTGCATGCCATCGACAAACATATAAATCTTACAGGTTCTATTGATAATGTAACCACAAAAGGTTCAAAAGGTTACGGTTCTGCTTTCTTTAAATGGGGCGACCAAACCTATTATCAAGACTTAAATATACAGGTTGAACGCAAAATATCTAAGGCATTCAAGCTAAATTTAATGTATATGAACCAATTCTACAACAAAACAGTGGTAGAAGGCGAAGGAGGAATGATACATTCCGACATATTTGTTGCCGATGGTAAATATACATTCTCTCCAAAGATGAACCTTCGTGGCGAGGTGCAATACCTTTCTACAAAGGGCGACCAAGGCAATTGGTGGTTTGGATTATTAGAATTAGCAGTTGTTCCTCACTGGATGTTTACTGTAAGCGATATGTATAATTCAGGCGAAACTAAGTTGCATTACTATCAAGGCTTAGTAACTTTCAATGCTGGTGCACATAGATTGCAAGTAGGTTATGGCCGTACACGTGCCGGTTTTAACTGCTCTGGTGGTGTATGTCGTTATATTCCAGCAAGCAAAGGCTTTACTGTTTCGTACAATTATAATTTCTAAACAGAACATAATATGAAGAAAATATTTCCATTAATAGTAGCAAGTGTAGCAATGTTTCTTTCGTCGTGTGCAAATGTAGACGAAGGCGACAGATATATAAAGGTAGAATCTTCTGATGCTAAACGTGCAGTACTTGTAGAAGAATTTACAGGACAGAAATGTATAAATTGCCCTGAAGCTCACGAAGAATTAGCAAAGATTCAAAAAGAATATGGCGAAGACAATGTTATAAGTGTTTGTATACATGCTTCTGCGTTGGCTGTTGCTCCATTAAAAACAAGTGTTGGCGAAGAATATTTTAAACATTGGAATGGCGATAAACTTCCATGTGCTGTAATAAATAGAAATACTAGCGCATTGGGTGTTTCGGCGTGGGCTGGTGTTATAAATAGTGAACTTCAGAAGACCACCACCGTTAAACTCTCTATGGCTAATAATTATAATGCAGCAAACCGACAATTGTCTATAGATGTAAATGCGTTAAGTTCAGAAAAGCTAAATGGAAAGTTGCAAGTGTGGATTGTTGAAGATGGTATAGTTGCCGTACAATTGCTAAAAGGCAATAAGAAAGATAACCAATATGTCCATAATCATGTATTTCGTGCAGCTGTAAATGGCACATGGGGAACCGATATTGCTTTACAAGAAAATGTAGAAGCAAAGAACAACTTCTCTATTCAGTTAGATTCAAAATGGAACGAAAAGAACATATCTATTGTTGCTTTTGTTTATAACGATTCTGGCGTTCAGCAAGTAATTAAACAGCATTTGAATAGTTAATAGATATTTTAATTAAAAAACTAGTAAACAATGAAAAAAATATTACTCGTAGCAGCCGTATTGTTCTCAATAAGTATGGGAGCAATGGCTCAAAGTGCAAAATCGGCACTCCAGTTTGTAGACGATAAGGGGAAAGTTATACCCGACGGTTCTGTATTTGAAGTTACAGAATTAGTAAAAGATGAAGATTTTGGTGAAATTTTTATGAAACCAAATCTGTTTATTAAGAATGTTTCTGGACAAACCAAAGTGGTTGCTATGAAATTAGATTTAAAATCTATGCCAGAAGGACGTGTTCAGTGTTGCATTGATAATTGTATGATGTTTAGTAACCCAGCAGTAGAAATATCAGGATCAATATCAATACCAGCAGGAAAGTCTGAAAGTATAGAAACAGAATGGTTCCTTCCAGAGGGAACTACTACTCCAAAACATTGGACTGCTGTTTTAACCGCAGGTTTATGTAAGGCAGGAGGAGCTGCATACGAATATGCAGAAGATGGACCTTCTATTAAAGTTAGTTTCGGAAAAAACGCAACTGCAATAACTTCTGTTAAAGAAAACACTGTAACAGAAGTAGAACGCTACAATGTTCAAGGACAGAAAATTTCAAAGCCTTGCAAAGGAATTAATATCATTAAGCTATCTAACGGCAAAACCGTTAAAAAGTTGATTCCTTAATATGCAACGAAAAGCAGAGAAATCTGTCGTTTTATAAATTAGTCTATATATAGACAGGCATTAAAAGCCATATCTTTTTTCGATTGAAAGATTAAAGATATGGCTTTTATTTTGCCTATTCCCGTGAATAAATAAGCCTTAATTTATATTTTTCTGAAATACTTCTTTTTCTTACCTGAAAATAAAGACGTGCATTTAATTTTAATTAATTGTATCTATGGAAGAAACTTATTATATCCATAGATTTACCAGTTGAGATATATTGATAGAATGGTGCATTATATAAGTAAGCTCTTTATATATATTCACTATAAGCTTATTTTTAGAGAATAAAGAAGCCGAATAAACGAAAAATATGCATTGTTCTGAAAATTATAATGTATTTTCTTGCATAATGTTTTTCTTTTTTTACTTTTGTGGCAAGAAGAAAACAATACCTTGATAAAATCTATATAAAAGAAAACTTTATAATAAACAATTTAAAAACAAATCAGAATTATGAAAAAAATTTTACGTTTACGAGTTTTGGTAGCAGTTCTTTTTACTGCTTTTGGAGTGTCTAACAGTTTTGCGCAAAGCGATATTGACGAACAACTTGTTTTTCTTGGCATAACTATGACAAAAGATAATGGAAACAGCCTTGATTCTGAGCGCAAGTGGGTTAAATCTGGCTCTGTAAAATACGATGCCGACACACGAACCATTACATTAGACAATGCCGAAATTGTTGTTACTGCCGAGAATTGCCCTCAATACCAATCAGAAAGTGGAACATGGTATCCTGTAATTGGTACATTCCGTTTTTATTGCCCAACAGATAACATTACAGTGAAGTTAATAGGTAAGAACTCTATAACAACAACTCAAACTGGTTTTGTTATGCTTACATACCAAGAAGCAGAATCTGTAAATATTGATATGATAGGTGGAGGTAGTCTTTATATTAATGCAGGCTTAAATGGTATTGACGACAGACATAACGGTACATTTACTATAAAAGATGTAGACTCATTAGATGTTAAAGCAGCTCGATGTGGTATTGCAGGTGGATATACAAGTCGTTTAATAGTAGACAATTCAAATGTTAAGTCGGAAGCTCCATACGGAGCAATATGTTCTTTCAAGAAGTTTTCTATGAAAGGTGTAAAATGTGTTTCTCCAGTTTCTGATCCAACTGCAACAGATGCAGATAAAGAAGACCCAAACAGCACAAAAACAGTATCGTTTGAAAAAGGTGGTGTAACAAATGCTTATGGAACTCCATGGGATATTGCTATTTTGCAGCGCGAGTCTACAGCAGGCATTGAATCTAAAACAACAGTAAAAGATAATGCGAAGATAGTTGCTGTTTACGATGTATCGGGTAGATTACTTAAAGATTTACAGAAAGGCATAAATATTGTTCGTTACAGCGATGGTAGCATAAAGAAAATTATTAAGTAATGCAAAAAAGAGTTGGCATTAGAAGCAACATAATTGTTTAAGAATAATGCTAATTCGTTAAGAAGATATAAGGAAACTCATAATCTTTTTATAGTGTGTGAGTTTCCTTTTCCCAAAAGAATTTATTACCAATAAAAGATATTTGCAACTTATTAAAAACAAAGTTGGAAAAGGTTTGTTGGTACTAAACAATTTATCACTATACATTTATTTTATGAAGAAAATTTTGCTTGTATTTGTGCTTTTCTCATTGGGAAATATTGTGCGAGGAAATCCCATAGGTGTAGAGAAAGCACGACAAATAGCTTTAGAATATATAAAAAATAATGGTGCATACGCTCCCAGCAAGTATGCGCAAGTGGAAAAGGTAATAAAGAAAGTGCCACTTTCTACCAATGCTTACTACATATTTAATGTAGGACAGAACAATGGATTTGTAATAGTATCTGCCGATGATAATATGCAAACGGTTTTGGGACATTCTAAAAATGGAACATTCAATGAGAAGAATATCCCAGACGGAATGAAATGGTGGTTGGAATGTTGTCAGCGTTACATAAAGTTTGTTGCTAATAATAAGCAGCAAGCTGTATTGGCTACAAACGAAAAGCTGAAAGATTTGCCCGAATTAGTAGAAACAAAATGGAATCAAACAAATCCTTATAATCTTGAATGTCCAAAATTCGATGAAGGATATGCTGCAACGGGGTGTGTTGCTACTGCAGCAGCACAAATTCTGAAGTATTATGAATGGCCACAAAACGAAACTCCAGTAATTCCAGGTTACGAATCGAAAATACAAAACTACAGCCAGATACTTGAAAACCTGCAACCACGAAAGTTTAATTGGAGTGCTATGAAAAATAGCTATAAGTATCAGGAAAATGCAAACGAAGTAGCTTGGCTTATGCGTTATGTTGGTCAGGCTATGAAGATGCAATATTCGCCTAAAGAGTCTGGTGCAAATGTTTTGGTGAAAGCATTCAAAGATTATTTTGATTATGCTACTACAACACAAGAAATTGAACGTTCTTCGTATACAGAAGCAGAATGGCAACAAAGAATTTACGATGAAATAAAAGAAAAACGTCCAGTACTTTACACTGGTGGTAAGTTTGATGTTAATTCTGGAATTATAGGCTATCACGCTTTTGTTTGCCACGGATATAAAAATGGTAAGTTTATTATAAATTGGGGTTGGGGTGGAATGTCTGACGGTGAATACGATTTATCGGTACTTAACCCATCAATGCAAGGAACAGGTTCGTTTGCTGGAGGTAGTGGTTACAC
Source organism: Prevotella pallens ATCC 700821 (assembly GCF_000220255.1). Taxonomy (GTDB): domain Bacteria; phylum Bacteroidota; class Bacteroidia; order Bacteroidales; family Bacteroidaceae; genus Prevotella; species Prevotella pallens. The sequence continues at coordinate 456,769 of NZ_GL982513.1, read as the reverse complement.
TATTAAACAAGCTGTTATTGTAGGATTAAAGCCTAATAAAACAGGACAACAGGCAGAAACTACGAATACAATATTTGTGCAAGATATAAAAGATGTACAAGATAAGTATCAGCGCACAGATAAAACAACAGACTTCGTTATAAATAAACTTACTTTGAAAGTGTTGGCTAACAATTACACACAGCAGAATATTACTTTTGGCTGGCAACTTCGCAATGCAGAAAACAAACCTGTAGAAGGTGTTGCAATTCTTGGTAAAACGAATGTTATGGATATTGAGCCAAACAATAATACATACGAATGTGTAAATAAATCGTTGGTATTTGGTAAAAATATATCTAATGGAACTTACTATCTTGTTCCTATGTTCGCTACAAATGCAGACGGCAGCAATAACTGGAAAGCTTGTGCAAACTCGAGTATGTATATAAAACTTAATATTAGCGACAAAGAAATGCTTACTACAGTTTTTGCCAATAGAAGCGATATAGAATGTAAAATGCTGAAACACGAGGGACAAGCAGAAGAAAATATTGAAACTAAACTTACAGCAACAATTGCAAATAACGGTATATCTAACGCTGTAACAGTTTATATTTATGACAAAACTTCAGCGCGTAATGCAAATGCTGTTGGGGTAATGATAGATGCAAATAGAGAGAAAACTGTAGAACTACCATATACACCGCGAACAGCTGGTAAGCATTTAATAGAACTTTATGCCGACAATGCACGGAAAATAAAAATTGGGGAGATTGAAATTAACGTGAAAGGAAGCATAGAAACATCATTAACGCAAAGTGGTTTTAAAGTAAAAAATGCACAAGGTAATGTTGTTATGGATAAGTTTGAATGCGAAGTTACGATAGAAAATTGGGGTAATAATACTTATCAAAATAAGATTGTTGCCATTCTCTCAGACCGTAATTCGGCAAATGTAGAAACATTAGAACAAAACGTTGAGATAAAAGACGATGAGAAAAAGACACTTACATTTGCTTTTACTAAAATGCAAGATGGTAACGAATATTGCGTGAAGCTCTATTACATTAATAAGAACTTGCAAACACGCTTGTCTTTAGCTACGCCTAAATATTACGTATTCCGTTTGAGCAATGGAATTGAGGTGATTGAGAATGGTAATTCTGATAATAGCATTGTTACTATCTATCGCATTAATGGTAGTATAGCAACACGTGTGCAACAAAACATGTTGGAACAAACTCTGAAAACAATGCCTCGTGGTGTTTATATTGTAAATGGTAATAAATATCTGAACAATTAAAAACAAAGATAGACTTTCCTATTAGTAGTGAAAGTCTATCTACAATAAAATTTAAGACAATAGACTATGAAACATATATTAATGTCGTTAATGTTTGCTTCTGCTTCTATTTCGGCAGTGGCACAAGACATACAAATACAGAATTTGCCTACTCTTTCTGAAACAGTAGCAAAGGCTAAAACACAGATAGAAACGAATCAACGTATAATAAGCGACTATCTTGAAACTGCAGGACATGGGGCAACTCCTTTTAATAATGGCGAAACAATGATAGGTTCGTTCTATTCGCAAGAAATGTTGAAACCTTTCGTTGGGTGCAGAATTAAATCAATAAGAGTGCTTTCAACAGATGCAAGTCGCATTAAAAGTATCTTTGTTAGAGAAGGCAGCACTATATACGATGCAATAGAAGTAAAAACCGAAGAGCCACTCGGTAATTCTATTGACAACAATTGGTACGAAACTAAACTGAATAAGGATATAGAAATTACACCAGAAACGAAAGGATTGGCTATAGGTTATAACTTGAATAATGAGAAGCAAGGTAAAATAACAATAGGAATGAATGGTGTAGACTCCTATAAAGGCAATATTTACACTTTCTTTGACGAAACGAACGAATGGGTAAATCGTTCTGCAAACCAACAATTCACATTGCCTGTACAATTAGTAGTTGAACCTGCTGCCGGAACTACTATGAGCGAAATTGTGGTTAGCCATATAGAAGTGCCAAACTATACTGAAGTGGGAAAACCATTAAATATTGATTACTGGATAACCAACGCAAGTGCAACGCCCATAAATAACTTTGAACTTGAAGTTAAGGTAGACAATAAGAGTGTAAAGACCATAACTGTGGACCAAGAAATTAAGGTTGGCGAAACAAACAAGAAGTTCAGCATAGAAGAGATACAACCCAATATCTCTGTTGTGGGTAAACACGACCTTGCTTTGGTATTGACGAAAATAAACGGAACAGTACTTACAAACGTAAAAGGTGTAGAAAACAACCACAAAGTGCTTTATTATAAAGATGTAGTTGCACGCCAAAATACATTGGTTGAAGAATTTACTTCTGAACGTTGCGTAAATTGCTACAGAGGTGTTCGAAATATTAAAGCCTTAAAACAACGTCAGCCTGATATGGTTATGGTGGCAGTGCACTTAGACGAAATTGCATATCCCGACGATGTAGCTGCAACCGAAAGTCAGTTTCTTAAACGAATTGCAAATGTTATCGGAATACCATCGTTTGCTTGCAACAGAGTTGCATTTAGCATAAACAAGAAAGAGACAATTGCAAATCCTAGTATTGCTGCCGAAACGTCTCCAGATGCAACTGCTATGATTGATAAGATCTACAATTATTCAAAAGCTAACACTTGTGTATTCTCTACATTGGCTATTGCGAACAAATACGATAAGGACAACAAGAAAATTAATATAACAGTAACTGGCACTGGCGTGAACAAAGCGAAAGAACTTTTGGAAGACTATGCGCTATTTGTTCTTATTACCGAAAATAATGTAGACGGACATCAAGGCAACGAAAGTGGAATGACAGAAGAAACGAAACACCAAAATGTGTTGCGTGCATACGTCTCAGATGTAAAAGGCGATAACAACCTTATGTGGGAAGGCAATAACTTTACAAAAACTTACGACTTTGCAATACAAAACAGTTGGAAGCCTGTAGATTTAGAAGTTGTAGCATTCATTGCACCCAAAATAAAAGAAATAGGGGCTAATCTCGAAATGTTAGCTGTGCAAAACTGCGTAAGCCAACCGCTTGTCAACGACCCTAACGCAATAGAAAACATAACTACTGTTCAGCCTATAAAGGTGGTAGAACGCTACAACATTAAGGGACAACGCATAGCAATGCCACAGAAAGGCATCAACATAGTGAAACTCTCTAATGGTAAAGTTGTGAAAGAAATAGTGAAATAATATTCTTCTACAACTGCAAATACCGTTTTGTAGAACTTCACTAACAATAAATAAAAAGTTCGCAAGCTTCTTTCAAATAGCTTGCGAACTTTTTTCTGTTTATACATAAACAAATTGCCTAAAGCTAGCAATCGGTCTTATCTTCTTTCTCTTTCTAAGAATGTAGACAGTGCGTGACGAATGGAGCGCAAGCCAAATTCTTCGGTGTGAATATCGTCAAGGTTTATCCACAATGCTTCTTCTGCATCGTCGTTCGATTGTAGTTCTGCTTCGTTGCTAACCTTGCAAACAAAAAATGTATCGAGCGTAGGCACAATAAACCCGCTGTATTCGTATCGGTTGGGAAGAGTGGTGAAGAAATTAAACTCGCTAACTATTAATCCTGTCTCTTCTTTTACTTCGCGCATTAAAGCCTCGTTTATATTTTCGCCAATATCCACAAAACCACCAGGCAGATCGAGTGTGCCTTTTGCTGGAGCTTTGCTACGACGCAGAGTTAGCAATTGCCCTCTACTGTTAAGAATGAAAGCTGCAACAGCGGCACTCGGATTTAAATAGTATTCAAAGCCGCAACGTTTGCATCGTTTACTTTTTTCGTCTTGTTCTTCAAAACCACTACTACCACACGCTGGGCAGTATTTGAACTTATCTAATACGTGCATTGTTTCTGTTTGTTTCTAAAGTTGTTAATATAAGGTCTATATTATTAAAAATAGTTTAAGCATATCTCTATTTGTATGCTGCACTTGCAAATGTACTAAAAACTCTAAAAACAAGCAGCTTTATTCCACTGTTTTTTAGTACTTTTGTGTGCAAACTTGATTTGAGCCATAGCTTGGATTGTGAACAGATTACTTTTCAGAAATAAGAATAATGAATTTTAAGAAACTCTTTTTAATAGTTGGTTTATTAGCCAATGTCGCATTTGTTGCTGCACAAAGCAGTTTTGAGGTGAAACTTTATAACAGTCGTCCGCCGTATAGCAATGGCGACGATAGAGACACTGCCAAAGTGCGTGTCTATCTACCTGCCGACAGAGAGGCTACTGGCAGAGCTATTATTATTTGTCCGGGCGGTGGCTACAGTTCTCTTTCAATGACTACTGAAGGCTACGATTGGGGCGAATTCTTCCAAAATCAGGGCATTGCTGCCATTGTTTTAAAATATCGTTTGCCAAATGGTAAACCAGAAGTGCCTATTTCTGATGCCGAACAAGCTATAAAACTTACACGTATGAATGCTGCTTCGTGGAAAATAGACCGTAACAATGTGGGTATTATGGGATTTTCGGCAGGTGGACATTTAGCTGCTATGGTGGCTACAACATCGAAGGGCGATGCTAAACCTAATTTCCAAATATTGTTCTATCCGGTTATTTCTATGATGGAAGGTTACGGACACGAAGGAAGCTTTCGCAACTTCTTAGGGAAACACCCAAGCAAAAGCGACCAGAAAAAGTATAGTGCCGATATGAACGTAACGCGTATTACGCCGCGTGCTTTTATTGCGCTTAGCGACGACGACGATACGGTGCCACCAGCTAATGGTGTAAACTACTATAGCGAACTTTATAGAAACGATATTCGTGCTTCTATCCATGTATATCCTGGTGGTGGACACGGCTGGGGCAGCAAAATTGGTTTCAGATATCACGAGGAACTAATGATGGATTTAAAAGCTTGGCTTCGTAGCTTCTAATTGCAGTTAGAAGTATAAATATAAACACTTTTTAGCAGAAATATTGTCTAAAAGTAGTATCTTTGCAGCTGTTAATAGCTTATTTCATAATAAAACCTGATGAATATGAAAAGAAAAACAATTGCATTGCTACTACTTTTGCTATGCGTACTAAATGTGAATGCACAAGACGACAATGTGCGTACAAAGAGTGTTTATGTAGAGGCGTTCGGTCCTTCGAATAGTATTGGAATAACTTACGATGCTCGTTTCAACGAAAATTCTCGTTGGGGATATCGTGTTGGATTTGGTTTCGGATACGCAAGCAGCACGTCTATTTTCTATGGCAAAACGTCTACACGTGGATATACTGTACCTTTAGGGCTGAACTATTTAGTGGGCGGAAAGAAGCACAACTTGGAACTTGGTGTGGGTTTGAACGCCGGATTTTACAATAATCACGACATCGCATTAGAGCCTTGGTACATAGAAAAAACTCCTGGTAATATAGAACAGATTGGTTGGACTGCTAAACCTATAAAGGAAAACAAGTTCGGAACGTTTGCTTATGGCACTGTTGGCTATCGCTACACTGCTAAAAAAGGTTTCCAGTTTCGCATAGGCATAACGCCTGCAGTGGCTTTTTCGTTTAAGGGCATTTATAGCCACAGAGTTGCGTTTGCACCATACATTAGTTTTGGTAAGGCGTTCTGATATTAGTTCTCAATTAATAGGCGTTATTCTATAACCATATTTGTAGAGTTCTTAATATTCTATTTCCATAAAACTTTTACTGTATTGCACACCAAAAGCGCTTGTTCTCTATTGAGGACAGGCGCTTTTGCTTTGGCTCTTGCTACCATTCTGCAATGCTTTTTGCACGGTGTTTAAAAGGCTACACTCTGTTTAAATGGTGTTTATATGCATATTAAACAGTGTTTTTAGTAGGATGTAACCATATTTCTACACGCATTGCGTTGTTTTATTTACACGTAAGTAGAGTTTTATTTACGTGTAAGTAAAACTTTATTTACGTGTAAGTAAAACTCTACTTACACGTAAATAAAACTGCAGAACACCTATATAAACATTGCGAAAGCATAAAGATAATGTTGCAGAAGGCTGTAGCCGATGTTGCAGAAGCCTATTTGTGCATTTCGTTTTTGGCTTAGAACACATAGCAATATACAACAAAAACCCCTTGTTCGAAGGTACGAACAAGGGGTAAAATGAAAAAAAAAATTCAGAAATGCGGGAGTATATGGTGTAAACTCCCTACGGCTCTGCAATGCAGAGTGTGCTATTTGTCTTCTTGGAACAATGGGTCGTCTGGCATCACCATAATAGGTTTCTGCTGTTCTGCCTTTAAAATGTTTTCGGGAACATACTTTTTGTCTACCACCAGACGGAAGCTGTATTCGTTAAACCATGGATTAGTCATAATTAAACACCCGTTATATCCATTTGTTGGACCCCAACTGTTCTCCACCATCCACTTCTTTGGCTGTCCGTTTTCGTCAAGGTCTACCGCACTAAGTGTCATTGCGTGTGTAGAACCACTATCGAATGTTGAAATGCGTTCGGCTTTATTCATTGGGAACGATGTGCCAAAGAGCGTTGCATAGTCGAAGTTATCTAAGTCTAAGAAACCATTTTTACGGTCTAATTGTTTGCCCACATCGTAGCTCGAATACATTTTAGTGTTGTCTTTTAACGATGCTATAGCCATCTTTGCAATGTCTTCCATTGGCAGGTTTATGTACTTCCAGTTGTGCCCATCGTATGTATGGCGGTCGTATTGCACCTCGTAGGTTTTGTAGTATTCGCGTCGTGGGTCGTTCATAGCCATAATAAAAGTGCCATTAAGCTTGCGTCCTACCACTTCGTCGCGGAACGTTTGTGGTGTGTAGGTCTTTGGTTTGCCAACGCTATTGCCATTCTTATCCTTAAAAGCATACTCAAATGTTTTCACAGGTTCGCCCAATGCGAGGGTAAGAATGTGGTAAATGTCGCCCAACATTTCGGTTTTGCGTGCCTTAATAGCAGCAGCTGGTTTCTTGTTGGCTACCATTTTGCGGAGTTCCAAACCATATTCGCGGAGTTTAGAAGATATGATAGATGCCATGCGAGAGGTGTTTTCAGCCGAATAGCTCTCTGGCATTACCTCCATAGGCACCAGTCCGTATTTGTCTACAAGGTCGGCAACACCACAGAAAGTACCACCATCGCCAATGGGACTCTTAAAGAAGAATTGCACCATAGGGTCGTCCATAGGTTTGTTTGCATTGTCTATAACTCCCTGCAACATAAGGTTGGCTTTCTCCAATTGGTCGTGAAAACTAAGATAAACGTGCGAAAGCTCTACGCGTAACGTATCTTTGTGGTTGCGTGCAAAGTTAGAACGCAGCACATTTAAGCCCGAAAAGAGCCAGCAGCGTCCCGAACTCTTTTGGTTGTGAATGTTCTGTTTGGTAGTTTCTACGCTGAAATGGGTATCAAAGCTACCCACTTTCTTAAAGTTACGGGCAAGGTCGTCGATGGCATTCGTCTTAATAGCGTTTGCTAAAGCACGATTTGCAGTAGACGAACTTCCTGCAGTAATCTTGTCCATCATTTGCTTGTCAATTCCCCCAGCCTTTGTTTGTGCTTGCATAGACACGGCAAAAGCAAGCAATCCACAGGCAATAAACGTTTTTTTGTCCATATAATTTGTTTGTACTTTTATAGATTATTTCTGTATTTATAGTATTCTGTTAGTTGTTCTCTCCACCCATTTCCATATCTCTTTGCGTGGAACACCATCTATTGCGATGGTTTTGCAAAGATAGATAAAAAACTTTAATTCCACAACCAAATTGCTAATCAATAGCCAAAGCCTATATATTCCACTCGGTTTTTATGGTCAAATAGCAACTATTTCCACACTATCGTCTTGGTATTTCTCTATAAAAGGTTTACCTTTGCACGCATAAATCACACTTTTATGCAATGAAAAATATATTGAACATAATTGTAGCAAGTACTTTCTTCGTAGGATTGGCTGCACTAATGAGTAGTTGTGGCGGTGAGAAGTTCCATGTAGAAGGAACAATAAGCAATGCAAACGATTCTATTCTCTACTTTGAGCACAACGGATTGACAGGCTTTACTACCGTAGATTCTGTAAAACTTGATGCAAAAGGTACATTTTCGTTTGCAAGCGATAAGGTAAACAATCCGGAGTTCTACAGATTGCGTATTGCCGGACAGATTATTAATGTTGCGATAGACTCTACAGAGACGGTTAAAATAGATGCAAAATATCCGCAAATGGCTACTGATTACAGCGTGAATGGGTCGTACGAGAACGAGAAAATAAAGGAATTAGCATTGAAACAAATAAACCTGCAAGCTCAGTGTCAGGCTCTTTATGCTCAGCAACCACAGGCTGCCGATTCGCTTGTAGACCAACTTATTCAGGCTTATAAGCAAGATGTGTCGCGCAACTATATATTTAAAGAACCAATGAAAGCATATAGCTACTTTGCACTTTTCCAATATATAGTGTTGAACAACGAAGCTCGCCTTATATTTAATCCTGCCTTAGACCCACAAGATAATAAGGTGTTTGGTGCGGTTGCTACTAGTTGGGATACATATTACCCTAATTCGGAACGTGGAAAGAATCTTCATAATATAACAATAAAGGGTATGCGCGATAATAGAATAGCAGATGCCAACAAGAAAAATATTCAGATTAACGCAGAAGAAACAGGCGTGATAGACTTGCCTTTGCGCGATAATGAGGGGAGAATGCACCACTTAACCGACTTAAAGGGTAAAGTTGTGCTACTAAACTTCCATGCTTTTTCTCTACCAAATTCGCCAGAATATATTATGCAAATGCGCGAATTGTATGACAAATACCATACGAAAGGATTGGAAATATATATGGTGTCGCTAGACGATAACGAACATTTTTGGAAAGAAAGCGTAGCTAATCTGCCATGGATTAACGTTTACGACAATACTGGAATTAGCGAAGCATATACCAGTACAGCAACAACAACTCCTATTATCTATCTTATCGATCGTAATAATACGGTTGTTAGAAATCCAGCACAGATAAAGAATTTACCTAAAGAGATAGAAGCACTGCTCTAAAGCAGACTTACATTACCCATAAACAACGAGCCGCTATTTCCACTTTGCATAGAAATAGCGGCTCGTTGCTGTGTGAATAGACTTTATAGCATAATACTTCCTTTATAGTTTATGTTGCTTTAAAACATTTCCTTCCATATCGTAAGCAGTAAAAGTTCCACCTTCGTACACCATAAATGTAGCCACATTGCCACCCTTTGGAAAGGTTATTGAACCCGTGTTGCAGATGAGTGTTCCTGCTTTTGGGGTTATTTCCCACAAATGAGTATGCCCATAAACAATAGCATCGCACTCCCCTTTCGGCATATTCTCCTTATTATATATATGCCCATGTGTAAGAAACAGCTTCTTGCCTTCGTCTACCAACAATACATAATCGCCAAGAAGTGGAAAATTCAACAACATTTGGTCTACTTCAGCATCGCAGTTTCCACGTACGGCAACAATATCTTTAGCACGTGCATTCAGTAGTTCAACAATGCCTTTAGGGTCTATTCCTTCTGGAATAGAGTTGCGTGGACCATAGTTTAATATATCACCTAAAATGCAGAGCATATCGCAATGATGCTCATCGTAAAACTTTAGTACCTTTTCTAAGGCAGGACGACAACCGTGAATATCGGATACCAATAAATATTTCATACCATTCTTTTTGCAGCAAAGGTACTATCTTTAATTGGTAATAGCTGTTTTTTATGTATGTAATTATGCAACATAAATAATATTTATTATCTTTGTGATATCTAAACAATACAAAGAAAGGAGCAATACTATGGAAGTGAAAGATATTTTTGAACTGAGAAAGCAAGGAAAGATAGAAGAAGCATACAACGCTATACGTCCTATGTACGCAGCACATAAGGGGCATTACACAACAATAGCAATGTTCTGGATAGGTGTAGATGTTATGCGGCTACGCTATAAACAACGCCGTTTGGAAGAAGCATACAAGATATTCCAAAGCCTTTTACGACTTTATCCTACTATGGACGATAGTTCGTTGAGCGGACAAGCTACGCTATTGCGTGCCGCAATGTTTGTTTTCGACCATAATACCAATTTTTCTATTCTTAATTTTGTGCTTGAATGGGATATAATAACGAAACTTACAGACGACGATTGGTTAATGTCTGAAAGCAATGGACATCCTGTTCAGTCGTTAGGAATGCGTATTGTTGGGCGAGTTTTTAAGGAAGTGGAAGGCAAACCAACAGTAGAAATGGCGTTAAAAGCAGCTCCAATACTTGCAGAAGCACTAAAACACAGCCCTTATAATCTTAATAATCAACGCTATAAAGCTATGGTTTATTCTATAATGGGGAAGCGTAATAAAGCAATAAATATATATAGGCACTTGCTACGAACTCGACATAAGTCGGTTTTATATAAAGAATTATCGGTATTAGTAGTGGAACAATCGCTCAAAATAGCTCTGCTAACACGTGCCATAGCAACACAACGCGACGAAAAGTTCCGCCAACGTATGCGCTTTCAGCTTGCAAATATGCTATTTAATACCCACAAACCGTATGCAAAGTATGAAATAGAGAAATGTATTTCGGCACGTAAAGCTGCTAAATATGCTATAACGTGGGAGATGCAAAACCTCTCAAACTGTTTAAAAGAGGTGTCTGCTGCATCTGAAATAGACCATAGGGCATTCTATCAGGCACAAGCAGCCATAGTAGAAAAGTATGTAAAGGCAATAGATATACTTTAAAAGCTATGTTGTTTCAAGGTACTTTGTTCTATTATCCTACTTTAAACTTCCAATAAATGATAGCAACCACCAGCCATAGTTCTTATTATTCCTTTCATTTCCAATTCGAAAAGCAAAGCCATAAGGCGTGCCATAGATAGGTTGGTTCGTACAGATAGCATATTTATTTGTTGGTCGTTCTGTTGCAGAAGTGCTTCTACTACAGTTTGTTCTTCGCTGTTTAGGTTTGGAAACAGTGTGCGTTCAATGCCTTGTTGTTGTGCCTTTTCTAACTTGATATCGTTATCCCAATTCATTGCTTTAACGAAATCGTAAGCCGAAGTAATTAAACTTGCACCATTATCGCGTATTAATTGGTTGCAACCCTCACTATATTCTGCCCCAATAGCTCCAGGAAAAGCAAACACTTCACGGTTATAGCTCCGCGCAATGTTGCATGTTATAAGTCCTCCACCTTTATTTGCCGACTCAACAAGTAGGGTTGCATCTGTACAACCTGCCACTATTCTGTTTCGCTGAACAAAGTTTTTAGGCACAGGTTGAGTGTTTGTGGTGTATTCTGTAATGACACCACCTCCCTTCTCACACATTTCCTTTGCAGTTCCGGTATGCATACGTGGATAGACTATATCTAATCCGTGCGCTACAACCCCCACAGTTTCCATATTGTTTGCCAAACTTTCACGATGTGCACAGATATCTATGCCGTATGCCAAGCCACTAAACACGAGCGCATCTGGACAGATTGACTTTAATTCGCGTATGAAAGCACGAATTAAATCGCGACCATATTGTGTACAATTGCGTGTTCCTATAATGTTTAGCGTACGGTGTTTGTTTAAATTTACATTACCTTGCTTGTACAAAACTATCGGTGCATCTGGACATTCTCTAAGCCTTTGTGGATAGTTTTCATCGTTAAGGCAGAGCACCTCTATGTTGTTTTGCTCATCGTATTGTAGTTCACGTTCTGCAAAAGATATAACATTATCCCAGTTTTCCAGTGTTTCAACAAGACGTTGTGTTGCATCTGGAAGAATATCGTGTATGTTATTACGGTGTTCATAGATAGCTGTTGCCGACCCTGCTCTTTGGTAAAGTTCCATTAGTGCTGGCAAATTGAATCCGCCTAAACGAGTAAGCGCAACGGCATAGAGGTGTTCTTGTTTCACGGTTTATGCTTATTTTTTTCTATCAGTTTATTTTTGTTCTAAGAAAGGAGCAAAAGCATCGTCGTAATCTTTGCTTTCTGCCAGTCGTCCGTTAATCAAAATAACAAGTGTAACATCGGCATGGAAACACAAACGATCGTCGCTTGCTCTGTAAAGGTCGTGTGTAAATATATAGCGAATACCTTCTTTGCGTAGCGCTAACCTTGATATAAATTCATCGTCGCACGTTAATGGAGTTTTATACTCTAGATTCATACGAGCTACAACGGGGTCTACTCCTTTATCATGTAGCTTTGAAAAGCTTATGTTTAACGAACGAATAAAACGGTGTCGCGTATGTTCTGTATAGTGTAGATAGTTTGCATTGTTCACAATACCCTGTATATCACATTCATAGTCGCGTACTTCCATTCGTGTTTCGTATATGTACTTTGTTGTTTTTCTCATTGTTTTTGTTTCCTTTCTTTTAAATATTCGTATCCTATTCTGCACCGTAAGCACTCTTTACGGTCGCAATAATCTTTTTTCAGTTGTATTAATGCTTGCGAATCGCCAGCTGTTTTCACCGTTAATCCTACCTCTTTCCACATTCTAACAATATGATTGTTTTCGGCTTTCAATGTTTCTAAGAAGGCAAAAGCGCGGTTGCAAAGTTTCTCAGACATCTTATATTGACCATAAGCAAATAAGAATGGTACAATGGTATTAATAATAATGAGTTCTATTGAGGTTTTCGATAAGTATTTTTCCGACTTTTTATTATCGTTACTACCAAATGTATAGTGTGTTTCCCAATAGGGTGTTACCTGCGTTTCTAATAGTTCAGCAACTTCTTTTATGGTGGTGCAATCTATCATTTCTGCTAATCCAGCTCGTCTGTTATAGTAAAGTTGTGCGAGTTGCGCTATGCGAATGTATGGAAAATTCTGAGGTCTTAACCTTAGAAAGTGCCACAAATGTCCGTCTATTGGTGTGAGCGAGAATTTGTGTGCCAAATATTTGTACTCGCGTTGCAGATGCAGAAAATATTCGTCTGTTACAGCTTTATCGCTATGTTGCTTTGGTAACGCATTGGCTTGCAATAGTCCTGCCTGTCCCATAAAGATAGTTTCTATTTGGAATAGGTCGTCGCGATGATGATCTACTGCATGAAAAGGGATTGTTTTTGCCCATTGTTCGAACGCATCACCGTTTATTCCGAAACCGAAATTGCGTGCTAACGACACAAAATAGGTAGCTTCCCAATCACCGTTGCAAGCTTTTAATCGTTCGGATATGGCGATTGTGCGTTGTTCTAACCGTTCTGCTTGTAGTGCACTCAGCCATGAATGGACCATAAAATTTGGTAATTCGGGTACTATTTTATAACAAGGTGGATAGGCATCGGCAGAAAGTAGATCTTTATAATGTTGTTTTACAGATAGTGGAACAGGCAATACAAGCTGAGGCGGAGTATCTCCATTCTGTTTCTTAACCGTAATATCAGATTGTTCTACAACGTGCAACACAACATTATTATAGTGTGCATCTTTTTCGTGTCCGTGTACATACCAATCGGAAGCTTTATCGTGTATCTCAACATTACCTACCCACACCGTATCGTTAATTCTTATTTTTGCATTAAAAAAATCGGGGCCAGCATTGCTGTTAGGTAACCCTACGTCTATCACTTCTACCAATTGACCATCGGTAGTAGTGAGTTGTGCCAGTGGAAATAGTTTATGTTTCCACACGTAGTGGATAAGTTTTTCCATAGTTAGTAATGCTTTGCGAGGACAAAAATACAAAAAATAGTCCGACAAATAAAGAAGTTATATTGCTTTTTCGTGAGTAAATGGAAATTGCAGACTACTTTTTATGTTATTATTTATTTTGGGAGGCATACGCTGAAACTGTTTGTAAGATCTATATGGCTGACTATATAAGAATAGCTGTATATATAAAATAAGCCAACCCTCTTACAGATGTATTAAAAGGTTATAAGGAAGGCTGTGCCAAACGTAAGAGAATGAGCTCTTATTTGTTTGCCTTCTGTGCGGTAAGGTAATAAATCGTAGTCTACTAAAAGACGAATACCATAATGTTGGTGTGCTTTAAATGTAAGCGAAAAACCTGTACCAAGACTAAAACTATGTTGCGAATCAATAAGATAGTTTGTATTTTGTAAATCGGGATAACGTACACGTTCTACGAGAAGTTTACTTCCTACAAGCCAACGTACCGACAGAGGATAAGAAAAATAAACACCTCCACCTAATCTCCATGTATCGAAAGCATTGTTTTCTGCTCGTGTGTTGTCTACAATAATTGAAGCTCTTGTAACCGAAAAACGTCCGCCAACACCTATATATGGATTGAAAAAATATGCTCCTTCGAGTGCAGACATACAACCCGATGATACTTTGAACTTTGAATTAATGCCTATAGGATAAGAGCCTAAGGGTAAACTCATTTGAAAATTAAGGCTAAGGAATGATGGATTTTGCCATCTATTAAATGTATTGTTATTATTTACATTGTTTAGTCCACGGCTTTTGAATATCAAATCGGCAAAATAATATCCTAATTCGGTAGAAAGTATACCTATTCCAGCACCCATAAGCACATCGCTCAACCAATGTTTATTATTTGCCATTCGCATTATGCCCGTTGCCGAAGCCACTGTGTAGGCACCAATACCTATCCAAGGACTTCTGTCGCCATATTCTTTAGTCAGCATAGTGGCGGTCATAAAGGCTGTAGCTGTATGTCCTGAGGGGTAAGATTTATTATTTGATCCATCAGGACGTTCTACAGATGTGGTATATTTCAGCGAATTTACAATACTAGCCATAATGGCAGTTGCAAACAAATCGGAGGTTAACATTCGTTTCCAGCTACTTCTACTAGGCTCTCCGCCCAACTTTAATCCTAACAAAACGGCAGCAGGAAGATATTGTGTGTAGTCGTCTAAGTGGCGATTAAACTTTGGTAAATAGTCGTTTCTTAATCCTCGAAAGTGTTTATCTTGTCCTTTCGCAATAAAACTGTTTATTATGAGCGGCATACTAGAATACATTATTTTATGAAAACGAGTATTACTGATATGTTCAAGCACATTTCCAACCTTATGAAGCACATTACATGTATCGTTGAAAGTAGATAGACTGTCGGCTGAAATATTTTTGTGTGTATATGTTATGGTATCGTTCGGCAAAATACAAGCCTTTACAGGGTTGCAAATAAAAGTAAGAATAGCGATGAATAGAGAAATTTTGCTAAAGTAGATTGTATGTTTTTGCTTACTTTTCATTAATATTTTATTAAGTTGCAGAATAGCAACAGCAAAGTTATAACTTTTTTTAAAGAAAAATAATATATAAAGTAGAAAAAAACTTTTTTGTAGCTTAAACATTTGTAGATTAAGGATAAATTGAATACCTTTGACTGTGAAAACATAAGATCTATAAGTCTATGGAAATTGCAAATAATAATAGTTACTGTGTTATACTGGCAGGAGGTAAAGGTAAAAGACTATGGCCAGTAAGTAGGGAAAAGTATCCAAAGCAGTTTATCGACTTCTTTAGTGAGGGAAGAACACAGCTTCAACAAACTTTCGATCGGTTTATTAATATTGTTCCAAAGGATAATATTTTTGTTGTTACTAGTGATATATATCACGATATAGTACGAGAACAGTTGCCAGAAGTTAGCAAAAACAACATAATTGTAGAGCCTGTTTATAGAAGTACTGCCCCTAGTGTTGCATGGGCTACCCGCTGTATTGCAAAACGAAACTGCCATGCAAATGTTATAATAACGCCATCTGATCAGAGTATTTTAAACCACAAACTGTTTACAAACGGCATTCTCGAAGGTTTGAATTTTGTTAGCACACACAATTGCCTGTTGGCTATTGGTGTGCAACCTACACGTGCAGAAACTGCGTATGGATATATTCAGAAAGGAAACGAAAGCACTGTTGGTAATATATATAAGGTGAAAGCTTTTACCGAAAAACCCGATGCTGCGTTTGCACAAATGTTTGTTGATAGCAACGAATGGCTTTGGAACACTGGAATGTATGTGGGAAATGTGCAATGCTTAAAGTCTAATTTACACCAATGTCTATCGGTTGCGCAAATAGATTTCGATGCTTCACCACAAGAAATAGATTCTGCCGACGATGAAACTTACGCTAAAACCATTTTCCCTGCGTTCCCCAATATGTCTATTGACTATGGTATTTTAGAAAAGTCAGCTGATGTACACGTACTGAAATGTAACTTTGGCTGGGTAGATTTAGGAACATGGCATGGTATGTATGAGTCGAAAAGCAGAACTAAAGGCGATAATGTTGTTGCTAATGGAGATGTTTTGTTCGATGATTCGAGCAATAACATTGTAAGATTGCCTAACAATAAGTTTGCAGTTCTGAACGGAC
Source organism: Prevotella pallens ATCC 700821 (assembly GCF_000220255.1). Lineage (GTDB taxonomy): Bacteria > Bacteroidota > Bacteroidia > Bacteroidales > Bacteroidaceae > Prevotella > Prevotella pallens. The sequence continues at coordinate 440,399 of NZ_GL982513.1, read as the reverse complement.
TAGATGGATATATAGTTGCAGAAGAAGGTAACGTACTGTTGGTTTGCAAGAAAGAAAACTCGTCTGCACTAATAAGGAAGTATGTTAACGAGGCGCAAATGAAGAAAGGGGAAGAGTTTATTTAACCCTAAACAGATGCAAACAAACTAACGTTCTATTGGTGTTTCACAATAAAGATGATATAAAACAAATTGCTTTGTTCTACACAAAAGCAACCTTTACATAAAAAGCCATCGGGAATGTACTAATGCTACATTCCCAATGTATTTATTTACCGTTACTCTATTTCTCGTAAATCGTCTGCAACATACCACCCAAAGAGTCCTTTATGCGTGTAAAGCAGAAAATGTTTCCCCGATTCGCCATCATAAAACGACAAGGTAGCGTAATTTAGGTATGTTTTGTTTTTAGGAAGATAGAGTACATAGCGATGAATAGCAAGCGGTCGGTAGTAATAGCGTTTTACTTTTGTTTTGGCTAAGGTTACAACTTGACTTTCTGACTGGCTCGAGCCAAAGTAAGAATTAGAGAAAAAGACAAGAAAGAAACTAAAACCCGCAAAAAACAATATACCGAACCAAGAAGTAATAGCAATGTATAAAAAGTTACCGAGCTTATTAGAGGAATTTTTATATTTCTTTACTATCGTAATCATACCACTACTTATGCAAATAGCAAGAATTGCTACTCCTAAAAGGTACCAAGAGAGTGGGAAGTGGAATGGTAATATTGTATTTGCATAATAAATAAAGCCTTGATAACAAATAAAAAGCGATGCATAGAAAACAGCTACACTAAGCAAAGTTCCTATTGTTATAATTGTTAAAGGACTCCATTCGGTTCGTTTAGACAGCTTTCTGCTACATTTATTGTTTAGTAGCCAGTCGGTCCAAGTATCATCTTTTATCTCTTTCATATTTCCATATATTAACAAACGAGAATATACACTTTTCTATGTATAAACTCGTTTGTATGCTTATTTTCATATCTCTAAATATTACTTAATCTAGCTCTTTAAAAGCTTTAAAAATTTTAGCAGCTATCTCTGTTTGCTCTTCTGCCGTTAGATCAATATGTTTATGAAAGTCTACATCGGCTTCGCTATTAATGGGTAACAAATGAATATGTGCGTGGTCTACTTCGAGTCCTAAAACTATTTGTGCAACTTTTTTACACGGAAATGCCTTTTTTATGGCACGAGCAACTTTCTTTGTAAAGAGCTGAAACGCTGCCAAATCATCGTCGTCCATATCGAAAATATAGTCGATTTCCTTACGAGGAATCACTAACGTGTGTGCTTTCCCTATAGGATTGATATCGAGGAAAGCATAAAACTTATCGCTTTCAGCACATTTATAGCTTGGTATTTCACCAGCAGCAATCTTTGAAAAAATAGTCATAACAATATTTTTCTTATGAAACTTAGAGATTAATAGAAATTTCGTCTACTCTCAGCTTTATCTTACCACGTGGAATTTCTATTTCTACTTCGTCGCCCACCTTTTTGTTGAGGAGTCCTTGTGCAATAGGTGTCTTTATAGAAATTTTTCCTTGCTTTAAATTTGCCTCAGATTCGCTTACTATCGTATATTCCATTTTGGTACCATTGCTCAAGTTCGTCATTTTCACAGTAGACATTATTTGTACTGCTTCGTTGCTTAAACGCGATGTATCTACAATCTTAGCTTGAGCAATTGTCATTTTCATTTCTGTTATTTTCGCTTCGAGATGGGCTTGTGCTTCTTTAGCCGCATCATACTCAGAATTTTCACTTAGATCGCCCTTATCAGCTGCTTCTGCAATTGCTGCTGATGCTTTTGGACGCTCTACCGATTCTAAACGCTGCAATTCAGCCACGAGTTTATCGTAGCCATCTTGTGACATGTAGGACATAATCTATATCTTTTTATTTATACGCTTTTCAAAAGAAATATAAAAAAGACAGAATCCTAACATCTCTCCGTATGTCAGAATTCCATTCTACTTTTTTTATTTCCTCTATTATGATGGTGCAAAGATACTCCTTATTTTCGATACTTCAAAACAAAGGAGGTTAAAAAATATTAGTCGCAGACATCGAAAACAATACTATTTACTTTTTGGTGCATATCTCTTGCTCATAAAAAGACTATTTACCCTAATTATTTATTGGCTTACTAACCCTTTGTTTATGGTGTAGACGCATTGCGACACATACACTTTAGCAATGCCAAATACATTATTCTGCCAAAATCAGCACCCTAAATCGCCTATTCCATTCATCAGCGTTAGTCGCAATCAGAAACTATTTCAGTGTCTCTACAAATCAAATATGCTATACTTTGATATTTATACCACCCAAAGTAGTGCAAAAACAGCAAAAAA
>NZ_GL982513.1:394171-433474 GCF_000220255.1 Prevotella pallens ATCC 700821 | reverse complement strand
AATAAGAGCTACTATAAATACGGGTAACACTGTAAGCAGAAAACCTAAACCTACCCACAGTAAACTTTTAGGACGAAAAACTAAAAGAAATAAAAAAAACTATTACTTATTTGCATTTATCAAAGCTTTAAAGTACATTTGCAAAAATATTACTAGTATTCGCCACTTATTAGCTAAGTTGGCACATATCTTGTAAGAAATAGAAAGAATTAATAAAAGAAGATAACTATGGAGTTCGACAATTTTTCTAGAGCGAATAACAATCGCTTCAATAACTTAGAAGTATCACATTCATGGCCTTTACTTATGCGTAAAGTCTACACATGGATGGCAATGGCTCTCACCATAACAGGTGTTGTAGCATACGGTGTAAGCACATCTACAGCTATGTTAATGATGCTTTATAACAGTATGGCACCACTATTAATTTGTAGTTTGGCAGAGCTTGGTATCGTTTTCTATCTCTCTGCACGTATTGAGAAGCTTTCATTAACATCGGCTACAATGTGGTTTATTATTTTCTCCATATTGAATGGAGTTACTATGGCTTGGATTTTCATAGTTTATACTGCAACTTCTATTGCTCAAACGTTCTTTATTACTGCTGGAACATTCGCTGCAATGGCTATTGTGGGTAGCACAACTAAGAAAGATTTAACCCAAATAGGTGGCATCTTGTTTATGGCGCTCATTGGCTTAATTATTGCCGTAATAGTAAACATTTTCTTACGTAGTCCAATGGTTAATTTAATTATAAGTGGTGTAGGTGTATTAATATTTACTGGTTTGACTGCTTGGGACGCACAGAAAATTAAGAGAATGGTAATGAGTGCTCCCGATGCGAACGAGTCAGCACAGAAGATGGCTCTCTTGGGATCGTTAAATTTGTATTTAGATTTTATTAATCTATTCCTCTATTTATTACGTTTCTTAGGAAAAAAGAACTAAGAGAGGAAAACTACAAGAAGCATAAAAGAAACAGATGCACAGCTTTTAAGAAGGTGGCATCTGTTAGTTTATTTACGCTAACGGGCGTATTGTTTAACTCTGATTAGAGAATAACTAAATAAAATAAAAAGAAGAAAATGAAGAAAACATTGAACAAACTGATGCTAGTAGTATTTAGTAGCATTGCATTACTTGGCATTACATCGTGCAATCTTGACAACAACAACAACAAGGAAGGACTTACTCCTGCCGAAGTGAAAGCAGCTTTCAACAGTGTGAAAGGAAACTATACGGGAAAGGTGTTTTTCAATAAACTTAACGATAACATGTCTATTCTTGAAAAAGACAGTCTGCCTGTATCAGTTACCATTAATACCGACTCAACGCTCATTATAAAGAATCTTCCATTAAAGGTGCTCACTGGTCAATTAGAGGATAAAGACTTAAAGAGCGCTATCGAAAGTCTCGGAACTACCGATGTATTATGTTACATAGCATTCATTGATAATGATCCCATAACACTTTTGGTAAACCCTACTCCACTTTCGCTTAATATAAACTATAAGGGCAAGACACAAACATTTAAGACAGGTTTCTTTATTAACAACAGAAATTCACTTGCACAGTTATCAGGAAGAGATAGACTAGCTATACAAATTATTCAATTTGGCAGTATGTATCTTGATGAGAAACTCATAACCAGCAGGGCAAACAACTCTGCAATATTCTTAAAATTAGAACGTAGATAAAATAAGATGTAAACGCAAATCACTATTGATTTCTGCATTAAGTGCATTCTCTAAATATAGGTAGAGAAATATAGTTTTAAAACTTACCTTAACAGAAAGCAAAAAAGTATTTGTTATTTACAGACTCTTTCGATATTAATTTTCAGGAGGAAACAGAACAACAACACCCTGTTTCCTCTTTTTATTAGCCTAAAATAGTAATTAGTCTCTTGCCGTTTCTCGTTTTTCTGCTGAGCATATAGACTATCTTTACTACGAAGGTAGTATAGGTTAGGACTATTTTAACAAGAAAACGAACAATTATAGAAGTGTGATAAAAACTCTTAAGTTTTTACAGAAAGTTCTTAAGCTTTTGTTATATAAGGTAAACTTTTTAAAGAAAGGCTATTGCGTTACAGCACATTATAAGTCGCCTAAATTAGCCTATATTTATTTTGTTGTTCAATCTATTTAAAGTAACTTTGCACTCATTATTACATAATAGTAATGTCGAACGAGAATACTTTCAAACTTTTAAGCAAAATTAATTCGCCTGCCGATTTAAGAAAATTGAGCATAGACGAGTTACCTGTTTTATGCAATGAGCTTCGGAAAGATATTATTCAGGAAGTAGCCGTAAATCCTGGACATCTTGCATCGAGCCTTGGCGCAATTGAGATAACCGTAGCATGTCATTATGTTTTCAACACACCAGAAGACAGAATTGTATGGGATGTGGGGCATCAAGCATACGGACACAAGATATTAACCAATAGGCGTGAAAGCTTTTGTAAAAACAGAAAGAAAGATGGCTTAATGCCTTTTCCATCTCCTAAAGAGAGCGAATACGACACGTTCACTTGTGGACACGCTTCTAATTCTATTTCAGCAGCCTTAGGAATGGCTGTGGCTGCAAAGATGACAAATCACCCAGAACGCCACGTAGTTGCCATTATTGGAGACGGAGCAATGAGTGGTGGGTTAGCGTTTGAAGGGTTAAACAACGCCTCAAGTCAGCCCAACGACCTACTCATTATACTAAACGACAACGATATGTCGATAGACAGGGCAGTTGGAGGAATGCAACAATACTTATTAAACCTTGATACAAACGAAACCTACAATAAGTTTCGTTTTAAGGCGTCGCAATGGTTACATTCTAAAGGATTACTAAACGACAAGCGTCGCAAAGGCATTATTCGTTTGAATAATGCCATTAAGTCGGCACTTGCTCAACAGCAAAACCTCTTTGAGGGAATGAACATACGCTACTTTGGCCCATTCGATGGAAACGATGTAAAAGAAGTTGTAAGACTATTGCGCCAGCTTAAAGATATGAAGGGTCCAAAATTGTTACACTTGCACACTATAAAAGGTAAAGGTTACGAACCTGCAGAGAAGAGCGCAACAGTTTGGCATGCACCAGGTAAGTTCATTCCCGAAACAGGAAAACGTCTAGTACAAGACAATAACAATAAGCCACCAAAGTTTCAAGATGTGTTTGGACATACTCTTTTAGAACTTGCCCGAAAAAATCCACGCATTGTTGGTGTTACCCCAGCAATGCCAACCGGGTGTTCTATGAGCATTATGATGAAAGAAATGGCAGACCGCACATTCGACGTGGGTATTGCAGAAGGACACGCTATGACATTTTCTGCAGGTATGGCAAAAGATGGTTTACAACCATTCTGCAATATATATAGTGCCTTTTCGCAACGTGCTTACGATAATATCATTCACGATACAGCCATTCTTAATCTTCCCGTTGTATTATGTTTAGACCGTGCAGGTCTTGTTGGCGAAGATGGTGCAACACATCACGGTGCTTTTGATATGGCTTTTCTACGCCCTATACCTGGCATCACAATAGCATCTCCTATGAACGAACACGAATTGCGTCGTCTGATGTACACAGCTCAGTTGCCTCAAAAAGGTTTCTTTGTTATAAGATATCCACGTGGCTGTGGTTCGTTAGTTGATTGGCGTTGCCCTTTAGAAGAGATCAAAGTAGGTACAGGACGCAAACTCTACGATAAGACTTTAGGTAACGAACATAAAGATTGTACGAAAAATATAGCTATTCTTACCATTGGTCCTATAGGAAACGACGCTCAAAAAGCCATCGAAGAAATAGAGCAAGAAGGCAAATATACAGGTCGTATTGCCCTTTACGATATGCGTTTCTTAAAACCAATAGACGAGAATATACTCGAAGAGGTAGGAAAGAACTTCTCTGAAATTATTACCATAGAGGACGGGGTAATAAATGGTGGCTTAGGAACAACAGTTATAGAATGGCTGAACGAACACAACAAAAACATACACGTACAGCGATTAGGTTTGCCCGATCACTTTATTGAACAAGGAACTGTTGCCGAACTTCGTGAATTGTGTGGATTTGATAAATATAGCATAAAGCAAGAAATAGAAAAAAGATTGTTAGCAACATACACAAACAAAATATGAAAATTATTATAGCAGGAGCATATACCATAGGGACTTATTTAGCACAATTCTTATCGCGCAATAAGTACAATATAATATTAATAGACGAGCAGGAAGAGAGGTTAAACAAAATAGGTCAAGACTACGACCTTCTTACACTGCAAGGAAAGCCTACAAGTATACAGATACTACAAGAGGCAGATGTTAAACACGCTGATCTCTTTATTGCTGTAGACCCAAAAGAAACAACAAACATTACTGCTTGTACTATGGCACACCACCTTGGTGCAAAAAAGACTGTGGCTAAGATTGATAATCCAGAGTATTTGGAATCTAAAAACCAAGAGTTATTTAAGCAGTTAGGCGTTGATAGTCTTATTTATCCTGAACTTCTAGCAGCAAAAGATATCATAAACGGCCTTAAAATGTCGTGGGTTCGTCAGCGCTGGGACGTTCGTGGTGGAGCGTTGGTTATGTTAGGCATAAAACTTCGCGACACTTGTGCAATCTTAGATAAACCATTAAGAGAAATAAGTGGACCTAACGACCCATATCACATTGTTGCCATTAAACGTAGAAACGAAACCATTATTCCTGGTGGAAACGAGACACTACAACGAGAAGACCTCGCCTACTTTATGACTACGAAAGAATATATACCCTACGTTCGCAAATTCACAGGCAAAGAGCACTACGTTGATGTTAAAAATGTTATGATAATGGGTGGTGGACGCACAGCCGTGCGCTCTGTAAAAATTATGCCTGAATATATGGATATTAAGATTATCGAAAACAGCTTCGACCGATGTGAATATCTTAATGAAATATTCGACGAATCTGTACTTGTTATCAATGGTGATGGACGAGATACCGACCTACTCATAGAAGAGGGCATTAGACACACGCAAGCATTTGTTGCACTTACACCGAATGCCGAAACAAACATCTTAGCTTGTATGGCAGCAAAAAACTTAGGCGTAAGAAAGACGATTGCAGCTGTAGAGAATTTCGACTATGTAGATATGGCTGCTAACTTAGATATTGGCACTATTATTAATAAAAGAGCTATTGCTGCTGGCTACATCTATCAAATGTTGCTCGATGCGAATGTTAGTAATGTGCGTTTCCTTATGTCTGTAGATGCCGACGTTGCCGAATTCATACCTGTTCAAGGATCTCGCATTACGCAGAAACCTATTAAAGATGTAAATATCCCAAGTGGAATGACTATTGGAGGATTAGTTCGCCATGATGTTGGTATGTTAGTTTCTGGTAATACGCAAATAGAGGCTGGTGATATTGTAGTTGTTTTCTGCTACAATGCCAATATGAAGAAGGTAGAACAGTTGTTCAACTAAAGTTTAAAAGAAGAATTTTTACCAATGCTTAATCTAAAGACGATAGCAAAAATTATTGGTGCGCTCTTAGGCTTAGAGGCGTTGCTAATGTCTGTGTGTTTATGTGTGTCGTTATTATATCAAGACAAAGATATAATAGCATTCATTTGGTCTATACTTATAACAATTGTGGCTGGAGGCGCATTCCGATTAATGGGCAGACATGCCAACAACACTATTAGTCGTAGAGACGCTTACTTTGTGGTGGCTGTAACGTGGATTATATTCTCTCTCTTTGGTACTCTTCCATTTCTTATCAGCGGTTATATCACAAGTTTCACCAATGCTTTCTTTGAAACTATGTCGGGATTCACCACAACAGGTGCCTCCATAGTAGACTTCCCCGAACATTTCCCTAAAGGCTTACTATTCTGGCGATCGCTAACACAATGGATAGGCGGATTAGGTATTGTCTTCTTTACCATTGCAATTTTACCTTCGCTTGTTGGCGGGTCGCTAAAAGTGTTTGCAGCAGAAGCCACAGGACCTATAAAGAGCAAACTTCACCCACGTCTCAGTATGGGGGCTAAATGGATATGGATGGTTTATTTTGTGCTTACGGCTGCCTGCGTTGTAAGCTATAAGGTGTGTGGTATGAACTGGTTCGATGCTTTTAATTATGCTATGACCAGTACCGCTACTGGTGGTTTCAGCACCGAAAGTGGCTCTATTGCTACATTCCATTCGCCAGCCGAAGAGTATGTCTGTACTATCTTTTGTTTCCTATCGGGCGTAAACTTCACTTTGCTCTACACATCTGTTGCGGGCTTCAAACTAAAGGAAATGCTCAAGAACAGCGAATTTAAGTTTTATGCAGCAATGACTGCTAGCTTCTCCCTATTTATTATGTTAGAGCTCATCTTCCGTTGTAACTACGAAGTGGAACATGCCTTCCGAAGCTCTGCTTTTCAGGTAGTGTCGTTTATTACAACAACTGGACTCTTTAGCGACGATGCAGCCAAATGGCCTCATGTTACATGGGTTGTTCTTGCTGCTTGTATGTTTTTTGGAGGTTCGTCGGGTTCTACAAGTGGTGGAATAAAGAGTATACGTGGCGTAATGTTGGTAAAGGTTATTAAGAATGAGTTTCGTCAAATACTCCACCCTAATGCTGTTCTGCCTATGAAAGTAGACGGATACAATGTGCAAATGTGTAAACGTGTAACTCTCTTGGCATTCATTGGTTTGTATTTATTTCTTGCGGTTATTTGTGCTTTCACTATGATAGCAGCAGGCATCGACTCTACCAACTCAATGACAATTACACTTAGTAGTCTTGGTAACGTTGGTCCTACGTTAGGTTTAGAGATTGGTCCTACAATGTCGTGGAACGAACTGCCCGACTTTGCTAAATGGATTAGTTCGTTCTTAATGCTTGTTGGTCGCCTCGAACTTTTCTCTGTATTGGTGTTATTCACTCCTTCGTTCTGGAAAGAGAACTAAAACCAAATTGGCATATAAAGCAGCTCTTCTGCCGTTGTGTTTTAACCCAAATAGGTCATTAGAGTCTAAACATATTTTGTTTTATTATTGAGTAGATTGTATGCCTTTGCAACGCAGGCGTAGTGGGCTACGTTAAGTTACAAAGACATACAAGATGCTGATAAGAAAATAAAATATGTTAGAAAACAATACCAGAGTAATAAGAACTATACATATTGTGATCTAATGGCTGATTTGGGTTAATTGGTTTAGTATGCTGTAATCGTCTATTCATCAATCTACACTATACACGCTGTAGATGGTACACATCATATATTATAGCAGTTCTTCTTCAGACTGAATGCTACCAAATGTATAAATAAGAACTATGAGACTATTCGGTGTTATCGTTGTCTAAGAAATGTCCTAAATCGGTTTGCAACCGTATATAAGGTTCACAATTAGCATAGTTTACATTACGTCGTAGCATAGAAACAATGCTCTCTATACTTTTATTGTAGCTCGAAAGCTCGTTGCGCTGTTGCACTATGTGTCGTGCATTGCGATGTATTTCTTGTTCCCTATCGTCCATCAACTTGTTACAAACCTTCTTCAGTGCTGGCACAACCACGTTGTCGAACAAATGGTGCCCTTGAATATACAAATAGGTTGTTGAGGGTGTTACTCCAAGCTGTTCTATATCTTGTTTTACAGCCAAATAGGTTTCTTTTGCATCGGGATATTCTCGTTGAAACTGACGTATTTTTGCTGCTACTTTGTGGCGCAATCGTTCTATGTTCTGATAAACAGTGTGGAAATTAAAATTACCCATTTCTATAACTCTATTAAAATCGGTAATGCAGAACTTTCCATAAATACCATTCCTGTAGAACCATATACTCCAAACAAACAATGGAAATATTGCTTCGCTATAAAGGCGTAGATATTCTTCAAAATCGAATATAGGCTTATCGTTCAGCGTTACGGCAACACCAACATCGTGCAGACTTTCGGCACAACATTGCAGGTTTTCTATGGCGTATGCATAGGTATGAAATACGTACGGATTGTGGTTCACTGTGCGCGATGTGGGTGTTGTTTCTTGTAACAGATAGTCGTAATCGGCATCTACACAAGCTATCATACTTTCGCCCACATTACCTGAAATTAAATTCATCAGCACCGAGCGTTTTCCTTTGGTAAGCGTGTGGCGCGATGGCAGCATAACTTCAAAGTAGCGGTGTTCGTTTTCAAATTTGCTAAGAGCCGTACGCCAAAAGAAAATGTCGTCGTATGCCTCTACATACGCCACAATTCTTTTTCGTGCCTTACGTCCTTGCAGTCGGTTTGCTGCTTCAAAATAGGCTGACGACAGATTGTCTTTAAGCTGTTTTCCCATTAAGTTTCGTTGTTTTCTTACCCCACAGTAATCTCGTCCACTTCGGTTACCTTGTCTAACCAACCGTCCATAATAACCGCCGGACTGTGCGTAGTGAGTATTATTTGCACATTTGGGTTTAAACTTAATATTAAACTTATCAATCTCTTCTGCCACTCTATGTGCATACTCACCTCTGGCTCGTCCATAAACAAAGCATACGACCTACTATCTTGCACCAAAACTGTTAGCAATATAGCCAACATTTGTTTTTCGCCACTCGACAATTGGTAAGGATACAACGTACAACCCATTTGCGAGAAACGTATTTCATTCTCCGAACGCACTATTTTTTTACCTGTCTCAGCAAACAGTTCGTCTATTATGTTCTGGAACAATAGTTTCGGAGCCGAATATGTTTGTGCTTTGGTTGCAGCGTCAGGCGCACCACTTTGCAGTGTTTCTATTATGCGGTTTCCAACATTTACCTGATAGTCTAGATACTTACGCTGCAGCTGAAACAATTGCCAATCAAGTTCTGTAACAAGATTTAAGTCTGCCTTGCTTATGCTTTCTATGTTCATTAGCGGCCGATCGAACGAACGAATAATGTCGTACCTAATCCATGTTGCATCGTCTGGCGATACTTTTATATGAACGCCTTTCAACATGTGGCTTGGAAACTCGCCACCTTGTGCAAGTCCTTTTACCACCTTATTCAGAATGGTACTCTTCCCCACTCCATTAATTCCGCTTAATATATTTACGTGTCTATTAAGCTCCCAACGTATGTGCTTATGTCCAGCCCACAGCGAATCTATTTCTATCTCCTTTATATAGTCAGCATATTTTTTGCATAGCAGTTCAGTTATTTTCCAGCAAATGTAGCATTTTTCTTTCAGTTATAAGGCTAAAAAGTGGTTTTTATATAAAATTAGGTCCTACTTACTAAACACATTGAGGGCGCATCTGCACAGATGCGCCCCCTCCGTTTGTAGATTATATTTAAGTAGGTTCTTGTTTTCTTCAGACTTATCAGGACAAAAAAGGTAACTTTTCAGCCCAATTTAGACCTTCTAAGTTTGTCGAAAAAGTTTTGTTCGTTGAGCTCCGCGTTTCAACCAACGAAGAGCGCCAACATTGTTCATCACATAGTTACATTAACTTAATCTGTAGAAAAAAGCATATATCGTATTTAAAAAGTTCATCACTTTTATAGAAGCTCTCGCTGAACTTCACTTATAAAACGCAGAAAAACACAAAACCCCTACTCTCTTTATATATTTAACACTATTTTAGATTTTATCTACTCTGGGGTGGATATTCGCCAATACTAATTTTAAGAGCCTTATTTTGATATATGAGAGAATTACCGTAAATTTGCAATAAAATATAAACAGAAAATGCAAGAAACAAGACAAAATCGCATTGCACGCCTACTACAAAAAGAGCTTGCAAGCATATTCCAAAGTCAAACACGTGCTATGCACGGCGTATTGGTTAGCGTTACACGAGTAAAGGTTAGCCCAGATTTGAGCATCTGTACTGCTTATCTTAGTATATTTCCATCGGACAAAGCCGAAGAACTTCTTACAAACATTAATAAAAACGAGAAAACTATACGATACGATTTAGGACAACGCGTACACAACCAGTTGCGCATTATTCCAGAACTACGCTTCTTCATTGACGACTCGTTAGATTATATTGAACGCATAGACGAACTTCTGAAGAAGTAATGAGTTTTCCTTTTTATATTGCACGCCGCTATCTTTTTTCAAAGAAAAGCACCCACGCCATTAACGTTATCAGCCTGATATCGGTAATTGGGGTGGCTGTTGCTACTATGGCACTGGTTGTGGTACTGAGCGGATTTAATGGTTTCTCCGATCTCGTAGCTTCGTTCTTCACCAACTTCGACCCACAACTAAAGGTTGAAGCTGCAAAAGGAAAAACTATTGCAGCCGACAATCCGCTTTTGCACAAAATAAAAACATTGCCCAGTATAGAAGTTGCTACCGAATGTGTTGCCGACCAAGCATTGGCTACCTATCAAGGCAAACAAATAATGGTAACCGTAAAAGGCGTAGCCGAAAACTTCGACTCGCTTACCAACATCAGCCATATACTAATAGGCGATGGAACTTTCAAACTGCATATTGCCAACTTAGACTATGGCATCTTAGGTATTGGCGTAGCACAACAGCTAAACACGGGCATCGACTGGAAAAACTATCTACACATATATGCACCACAACGAAAAGGACAATACGATGCATCGAACCCTATGAATGCCTTCGTGGCAGACTCGCTACTATCGCCAAAAAGCATATTCCAAGTAAAGCAAAACAAATACGACAACAACTATATTATTACATCGCTACCATTCGCACGACGACTCTTCAACAGACAGGGCGAAATTACATCGCTAGAACTACGTCTAAAAGCAGGCGAAGATATCGATAAGGTGAAGGGAGAAATAGAACACATTGTGGGCAACCAACTTGTGGTAAAAGACCGCTACGAACAACAGGCGGATACATTCAACATTATGCGCATAGAGAAACTCTTTGCATACGCATTTCTCACTTTCATTCTAATGGTTGCATGCTTCAATATCATAGGGTCGCTATCTATGCTAATGATTGATAAGAAAAACGACGTACAAACATTGCGCAACCTGGGAGCCTCTGACAAACAAATAAATCAGGTGTTTTTGTTCGAAGGACGTATGATTTCGGCTGCAGGTGCCATTATTGGTATTGCCATCGGACTATTTTTATGCTGGTTGCAACAAACTTACGGATTAGTGAAACTCGGCAATCAAGCAGGAAACTTCGTTGTGAACGCCTATCCCATTAGCGTACACCCATGGGACATTGTTGCCATATTTGCCACTGTTATTGTTGTGGGGTGGATAGCCGTTTGGTATCCTGTGCGATATATGAGCAAGCAACTCACAAGGTAGCAATACCACAAACACATTTGCGCCTGCTTACGAATATAAGACAAATGTTTCTGCAATTCTACTTTTTTTTATACCTTTGCAGTGCATTTAACGACAGCTAGTAATAGCAAAAACAAAATATAGCAATATTACTACACAACAACCCATTTGGCGTTAAAGCGGGATGTAGCGCAGTTGGTAGCGCACTACGTTCGGGACGTAGGGGTCGCTGGTTCGAATCCAGTCATCCCGACAACACAAAAGGCAAGCGAAAACAACATCGCTTGCCTTTTATTTTTATCTAAACCAAACAAACAAACCGCAACAAACAGCCTCTTATTCAAACCAAACACATAGCCTCTAACCCACAACACACTGTTAGAGTAGCAACAAAATGCTCTTCCATTGCACAAATTAAAAAACTTTGCAACAAAAACATAGCCAACACAGTTGTGTACACTCAACACATTCGCCCAAACCTCACAGTCGCTTCTTTCCGCTCCCCCACCACGTTCACTATAGTTACACAACATTCTCACTATAGTTGCGTGTCGTTCCCACTATGGTTGCACAATATTTTCACACGCACCAAATAGTTTTATTTACACATAAATAAAGTTTTACTTACACGTAAATAAAACTCTACTTACACGTAAATAAAGTTTTACTTACACGTAAGTAAAACCATCTATTGCGTATAACATCGTTGCACACTCATAATAGAAACAGAAAACAAATATGTACGAACAATTACGCACACACATCGCCATACCACATATAGCAAATAAATCAGCCACTAAACACAGTGCAAACACCCATTATATACGCTACCAACAACAACCGTATATGCTGCAAACACCAGCTGTGTACGCTACGAACACCCACCATATACGCCGATTCATCGTACCCGCATATACATTCACAACCACTAAACAACAACAAACATATACGGGCGAGATAAATCTGCCCCTACGCCTAACGGAATGTACACCAACCATTCGTGGAATGTACGCAACACATTTCATAAAATATTCGATGTAATATAACAGACCGAACAACAAGCAAACAAGAAGAAAAACTAAAATATTATAAAATAAAGGCTTTTATAACCTCCCCTTTATAGGTATTTATGTGCACTTCTATACTGTCGCCTTTATGTGCAAAGGTGGTTGGAATGCTAACAAAAGTGCGCACTGTGTAATATTGAGGAACATTGTTTTGCTGGTGTAGCAAACGTAGTGTATATTTGTTTGTTCCGCTTACCGACGATACTACATTTTCTAAACTTACGCCTAACGACTGTTTATTTTCTGTGTCCTTACCCGTCTTTAGAGCCAATTCAAGATTAATATACTTTCGTGTTTTAGCTATCCAAGCACTGGTAAAGCCCATTGGATCGGGTGTATTTGTGGTATGCGGTTGTTGCGACACTGGCAGAACATAAACTTTAGAGATAGCTATGGGCACAACTTCTAAGTTGTTTCTATTATAATATAGTTGTGCCCTATAGGTGGTATCTGCCTTTGTTGCCCATTTTGCACTTAAAGCCGAATGCAACAAAAGAGTATCGCCATCGTCGGTAACAGCCGAAACAAAAGCAGCATTGGTATTAGTAGTAGCCTCAACAAAGTCGGACTGCAGATAAGAGTATTCCGAATCGCCCGTTTTAAAACTATCGTTAGTACAAGCTACCAACAGAATGACGATGAGAAACAAAAAGAAGAACGATTTACGCATTAGCTTTTATATAGTTGCGAGTAGGGTTGGCATACATTTCCAATAGACGTTGGCGCAAATATACTTCGTCTTTACCTGGGAGTGTTATTTTTGCAAGTTGTTGTTCTATATAAGCATCGAATTTTGCTTTATCAGCGTCGGTATACTTATTAGCGTAAGTTGTGGTGCCCTCAAGTTCGTCCAGTGCAACATAATTGTTGGTATAAAGGCGATAGTTGCGGTGTATTTCTTTATCTATATGTTCACAAATGACATCTAACAGAGGACCGTTTGCCATATTTGCATTTTTCAGTGAGTCTAAATATGCGTCAATACAAGGAGCAGCGTGATAATGAATAGAGCCTTTATAGCCCATTATGCCAGTTTGCATACTGAGAACATCGTCCATAGGTGCTTTTTTCCAATTTGCATTATTGCGTTTTGCTTGCATTTCTGCAGCCTTTAGATAGTCGCAAGGGTCGTATTCGTAAGAAATAGAAAGTGGAACGATATGGAATTGCTGAAGTCTTTCGAGCAATGTACCTTCGGCTCCCAATGCAAACATTTTAAGAACAGACTTTTGTGTAAGGTCGTTAGAATCTTTAGCACGCCCTTCTCGCTGTGCAATCCATAGATTTTCGTGTTTCTCTTTTAGAGCAAACACCATATAGCGTGCCATCTTTATGCTTGCCTGCATAAGTTCGCGAGGAGTAAGACCACGCTTTACAATGAAACTCTTGTTAAGTCGTGCTAAGTCGCGTACCCACGGTAACGACAAAAGATTATCGCCAATAGCAATTTCGCAAGTAGTGGCAAAGCCATTATCTATTAGCAACTTTGAAAGAAAAGCAGAATCGAGTACAATATCACGATGATTACTAACAAATGTATATTGCTTTGTGTTATCAATCTCCGATGAGTCCATATCACACCCCGTACTAGCCTTATCTATGAGTCCTTGCAGAAAATGATAGGCAAAAGCTTTCTGAAATTCAAGGCTGGTTTTACATTGGTGCATCTTCTGCGAAATAGCATCTATAGGCACACCAGGATAAAGATAGTTTAATACTTGTTGGAATTGTTTGTTTGCAAGCAAGCGATTGTAAACTTCGGGTAGTTCTTCAGACTCAAATGGTCGTATATCGTCAAATTCAGAAGGTGTTTTCATAACCTATTATATTTATGTGTTAGCTATTTTTAAACAGTTGCTATAAACAAATAAAGGTGCAGAGCCATATTGGTCTACACCTTATATTATATAACATATTTAGAATTGGTTTTCTACTATATCGCTTAGTACATCTTTTATGTCAAGTCCGGCAGCTTTCACTTGTTGTGGAACAAAACTTGTAACGGTCATTCCTGGAGTAGTATTTACTTCGAGCATATTGATAACATCGTTTCCATTGTTATCTTTTGTGATAATATAATCGATACGAATAATACCATTTGCGTGCAGAATATCGTAGATGTGAGAAGTAACCTCTGTTACCTTTTCAGCCAATTCTTTGCTAATACGAGCAGGAGTAATTTCGTCTACCTCGCCATTGTATTTAGCATTATAATCGAAAAACTCGTTGCTTGTAACCACTTCTGTGATGGGGAATGGAACCGACTTTTCTTTCGTTTTATATATTCCTTGTGTTATTTCAACACCATCAAGGAAACTTTCTACCATAACTTCTGAACTTTCCATAAAAGCCTTACGAAGTGCAGGAGCTAATTGATCGGCATTCTTTACTTTTGAAACACCAAAGCTACTACCATCGGTTGCTGGTTTTACAAAACATGGCATACCTATTTTCTCTGCTATTTCTTTTTCGTTGTATGCATCGCCAATACGAAGCAAAATACTTTCAGAAACATGAATGCTATATGATTTCAAATAACGATTCAGCACAAACTTATCGAATGTGAGTGCCGATGCCAATACATCGCATGTAGAATAAGGAATGTTTACCAGCTCAAAATAGCCTTGCATAATACCATTTTCGCCTGGACGTCCATGTATAGTAATATATGCATAGTCGAAAAAGATGGTCTGACCATTATTATTAAACGAAAAATCGTTTTTATTAATAGGTGCAGTGTGCCCATTATCGAGGTTTACATGCCAATCTGTTCCTTTTACATCGACTATATAAATATTGTAACGTTCCTTATCGAAGAAGGAATACAATCCTTGTGCAGAACGGAGCGAAACATCGTGTTCTGAAGAATCGCCACCACAAACGATGGCTATTGTACGTTTCATATCTTTCATTCTTATTACTTATTTTTAATTATGCAAGAAACTCACGATAGTTCTTGTTTACCATTTATATAATTTCGCCACTTCTCTATTACGTTTGCTAAATCATTGGGAAGTTCGCTTGTAAAGTCCATTTGCTCTCCAGTATTTGGGTGAACAAAGCCAAGTGTTTTTGCGTGCAAGGCTTGTCGGTTACACAACTTAAAACAATTTTGTATATAGGCTTTATATGTACTAGAACGCTGTCCTCGCAATATTTCTGTGCCGCCATAGCGTTCATCTCCAAAAAGTGGGTGTCCAATATGTTTCATGTGTGCCCTAATTTGGTGTGTTCGACCTGTTTCTAATACACATTCTATTAGAGTAGTATAGCCAAATCGTTCCAAAACTTTATAGTGCGTAACAGCAGGTTTCCCTATACCCGAATTAGGAGAAAACACCTTCATACGTAGTCTGTCCTTTGGATCGCGTCCAATATTTCCTTCTACTCGTCCTCCGTTCTCTGTAAAGTTTCCCCAGACTAATGCAACATAGCTACGATGTGTTGTTTTATTAAAGAACTGTTTACCTAGATTTGTTTTTGCATCAGGAGTTTTAGCTATTAAAAGAAGTCCACTTGTATCTTTATCAATACGATGAACCAAGCCAACAGCAGGATCGTTTGGGTCGAAACTCTTTAAATCGCGCAAATGCCAAGCTATAGCATTGATAAGTGTTCCGTGAAAATTTCCAGCTCCAGGGTGCACAACAAGTCCCGCAGGTTTATTTATTACCATAATTTCGTTGTCTTCGTAAACAACATTAAGTGGTATATCTTCGGCAACAATTGTATTATCGTGTTTCGGGCAGCCTAACATTAGAGTGATAACATCGTTAGGTCGAACCTTATAACTACTTTTTACTGGCGTTCCATTAACATAAATGCTACCAGCTTCAGCAGCTTTCTGAATACGATTACGGCTAGAATTAGGCATTCGTTCGAATAAAAACTTATCTATCCGTACAGAACCTTGCCCACTATCTACCACCATTCTAAAGTGTTCGTAAAGTTCACCCGTATCAGTTGTTATCTCATCTTCGTCTAAAAGATTGTCAACTAAATCTTCATTAAAGTATTCTTCGTTGTCTATCATACCTTACTCTTTATTCAGTTGGCTTTGGTGCATTCTGGTCAGGCGGTAAAGCTGGCGATTTTGGTGGAACAGAAGGAACCGTACGTGGAGTAGATTTACTTTCTTCTTTTATTTCGTTTCCATTTTCATCTACAGGAACTTCCACCCAATCATAATACTCTTCGTATTTAGGCTCTTCAACCTCTACATCTTCATATCTACTTCCCGACTGATTTATAGTATCGTTTGCATTACGTGTTCCATCGCCCACTTGTAATACTATTACGGCATCGTTAGGAATCCGATCTCCTGCCTGTGCAGGCTTTCCATTTACCAAAACGCCATAAACCCAGTCTTTTTCTCCAGGAACATATTCAGGATCGCCCACTTTAAAACCCATTGAAAGTAATTCTGCTTGCGCTTCTCTAAGAGAACTATTATCTGCCAAATCTGGTAAAGGTAATGTTGGCGCACTGGCAGCATTAATAGTTACATATATAACGCGTGTAGATTTTACACGTTTCCCGCCAGCAGGTGTCTGTTCTAAGATACAATCGGGTGGTAAGTTTTTTACGTATCCTGTATCAGAGACTTCAATTGTCAATCCTACTTTATCCATAATATCGAGCGCATCGTCGTATTGTTTATGAAGTACATTTGGCACAACGATAGACTCGCCCATGTGGGTATAATAGTCAATTCCATATCGCACACCTATAAAAAGTATTGTTACGAGAATTACTATTGCGAGGACATTTCCCCAAATATAGGTACTAAAAAAGCTGTGGACGAATCCCTTTGACGTCATTTTTATTATACTATATATCTTATTATGGGCAAAGTTAAATAAAAAAACGGAAAGAAGCAAAGAATAGTCTCTCCTTCTTTCCGTTTCTAAGTCAATTTTCTATAAGCCTTTAGATTACTTTCCGTGATGTTCGTCAGACACAGTAAGTTTCTTACGACCTTTTGCACGACGAGCTGCCAAAACACGGCGACCATCTTTTGTTGCCATTCTTTCACGAAAACCGTGTTTATTTACACGACGACGGTTGTGAGGCTGAAATGTTCTTTTCATTGTTATATATTCTTTTTATGTTATTATGCAAAATAAACTCTACGTTGAGACACAATCTCACGTTATGGGTTGCAAAATTACTTATTCTTTTTCAATTAACCAAGAAAAGGCTGTTTTTTAGCTGAATAATTTATGTTTTTTTCCATATTTTGCTTAACTTTGCAGCGCAAAGCAAATTATCCCGTAACAAATAAATAATAAATATAAATAATAGATTATGATTAATTCACAAGAAATCAAAATCGGGACATGTATCCGTCTTGATGGAAAGATTTGGACTTGTATTGACTTTCAACATAGGAAGCCGGGTAAGGGTAATACGGTTATGATTACTAAACTGAAGAATGTTGCTGATGGTCGTGTATTAGAGCGTACATTCCAAGTAGGCTTTAAACTTGAAGATGTTCGCGTTGAACGTCGTCCGTACCAGTATCTTTATCAAGACCCTACTGGATATATCTTTATGAATCAGGAAACTTTTGAACAGATTCCTATTCCTCTCCACCAAATTACAGGAGCTGACTATATGAAAGAAGGCGACATAGTAGAAGTTGTTACAGATACTTCTGATGGAACTATCCTTTCTGCCGAGATGCCTGTTAAAACTGTATTGAAAATTACACATAGCGAACCTGGAGTAAAAGGAAATACAGCTACAAACGCTACAAAACCTGCCACATTAGAGACTGGTGCTGTAGTTAGAGTTCCACTCTTTATTAACGAAGGCGAAACTATTCAGATTGATACACGCGACGGAAGTTACTTAGGTCGTATAAACGCATAATACAACAAAAGGACAAAAAGTTGAGAAAACAACCCAACTTTCTGTCCTTTTTTCTTTTTTATAATACCGCATAATGCGCACCAACCTAACCTAAGTATTATGAAATACAGCATTATTGTTCCCGTTTTTAATCGTCCAGACGAAGTAAACGAACTTCTATCTAGTTTGTTAGGTCAGACTTTCACTGATTTTGAAGTTATAATTGTAGAAGATGGTTCACAAAAAACATGCGAAGAGGTTTGCAGAAAATACTCAAATCAACTTGATTTGCATTATTTTATGAAACCTAATTCTGGTCCAGGACAAAGCCGAAATTATGGTGCTGAACGTGCAAAAGGCGAATACTTACTAATATTAGATTCTGACGTTGTATTACCCGAGGGATATTTAAGTGCTATTGAAGAAGAACTTAAACGTGAACCTGCCGATGCTTTCGGTGGTCCTGACGCTGCCCACGAATCATTTTCTGATACTCAGAAAGCTATTTCATACTCTATGACATCGTTTTTTACTACGGGTGGCATTCGTGGTGGCAAAAAAAAGCTAGACAAGTTCTATCCTCGTTCTTTCAATATGGGCATTCGTCGCAATGTTTATATGGAACTTGGAGGTTTTTCTAAAATGCGTTTCGGAGAAGATATAGACTTTTCTATCCGTATTTTTAAAGCTAATAAACGTTGTCGCCTCTTTCCAGATGCATGGGTTTGGCACAAACGCCGTACCGATTTCAGAAAATTTTATAGACAAGTGTACAATTCGGGGATTGCACGCATAAACCTTTATAAGAAATATCCAGAATCGCTGAAACTAGTTCATCTGCTACCAATGATATTCACCGTGGGTGTTATATTCCTTAGCCTACTTTTTATTATCGGTCTTTTCGTTTCGCTCGTGCCATCGGTTTCTTATTCTTCAAAAACTGTGGGTTTATCTTTTTGTATATGTGCTATTGCCCCTATCCTACTCTATTCGCTCTTAATCTTGATAGATAGTACTGTTCAGAACAAAAGCATAAAAATTGGCTTTCTTAGTATTCGCGCAGCTTTCGTGCAACTTATGGGCTATGGTTTCGGATTTATTGAAGCATGGTGGAAACGCTGCATAAAAGGCAAAGACGAATTTGCAGCTTTCGAAAAGAATTTCTATAAATAATGGTTTATGGTGGAAAAAACAAAACTAACCATCAATAAATGGGCAGTAGAAGACCGTCCACGCGAGAAACTTATAAATATTGGAGCCGATAAACTTTCTAATGCAGAACTTTTAGCAATCCTTATTGGTTCCGGTTCTACACGTGAAAGTGCCGTCGAACTTATGAAGCGTGTGCTGGCAGACTGTAAGAATAATCTGAATACACTTGGAAAATTATCTATTACCGACCTTACAACTTACAATGGTATAGGCGAAGCAAAAGCTGTAACCATACTTGCCGCATGCGAATTAGGAAAAAGACGACAGGCATCTGACATTGCAAAACGCCCAAATCTTGATTCTGCCCCTGCCATATACAATTATATGTACCCAAAAGTACAAGATAAAGATGTAGAGGAAGCCTGGATATTACTGATGAACCAAAAGTTAGACCTTATCGAAGCAAAATGTATTTCGCACGGAGGTATTACAGGAACTGCTATTGATGTGCGCATAATTTTAAAAGAAGCATTACTGAAAAATGCCACTGCAATTGCTCTATGCCATAATCACCCCAGCGGAAATCCTCGACCCAGCAGAGAAGACGACAATATTACTAACTGTTTAAAGAAAGCTGCCGATACGATGCACATTTATTTTGTAGACCACGTTATAGTTGCCCAACAACATTTTTATTCGTACCGCGAAGAAGGAAGAATATAATAAAGGTAGGTTCTAAAAGACAGACCAACGTAGAATTTTGAGAACATGCCTAAACACGCTTCTCCAGAATCTTATATTGCAATGTTCTTATTGTAAGCGACTCCTATTCTACAATTTAAATCCAAATCGGTTGTAAGAAGATACAATTACCTTAACAACCAATTTGGATTCAAGAAAAAACTATCGCACCACTATCTTATTAACATGGCCATTTATAGAAACAATATATATACCTTCTGATGGCAATTCTAAAACAATATGCGAAGAAGATACAAGGCTGTTTGCTATTTTTGTCCCATTAACCGAATATACAGACAGAGTCTCACCTAAAGGAGCATTGTCTATAATAACCTGTCTTCCAGATACACAAATACCTACATCATTGTTCGATACCTTGCCTATTCCTGTCGGATTAGTTATGCTCAAGACATTTTTAGAATTAACTACAACATTGCCATTTGCTGAAATAATACTTCCTGCCGGAATTACTATATAACAGCCCTCGTGTGGCACTTCTACTCCACCGAAATTACAAGAAACAACCCATTGTTCTTTCTCTTTAGTCAATACAGGCGTAGCTTCTTTAATCAGTTTGTTGTTATTGCCAAATAGTTGTATCTTGGCATTCGGCGAAAGCATTATTGGCTGATTATAGAAAAAACGAACTTCGTTAAGCACACCATCTTTATTATCAAGAATGTTGCACCCTACATAGTTTATTGTCTCCATAGGTTCAGTATATCCGCCTACAAAATCTACTTTTGCTTCTTCATTCGTTATGTCGGTGCGGAATCTTGGTCTCAGACTTCCTTCGGGCAATACAAGCGAATAGTGCACTCCTTTCTCAAAGTTCATCTTTTCTCCAAAGTCAGCATAGGCTTGACCTAAGTTCCAATCCCAACCTACATTTGCTTTAAATGTTCTCACCGGGAGCCCCTCTCTATACAATGTCATTTCTGGTTCTCCAATAGGTTCTGTTTCTGTTTCAAAATAGAAACATATAAGTCTTTCTGATGTTACCGTAGAACCATCTTTAACAGAACAATATTTTCCTTGAATCTTTGAAGGGACTGTAAAGCTAAATTTAAGATTTTCAGCTTTCATCGTAGGATTACTTTTAAGACTAATTGTACCTGATGGAACTTCCAACTGATAAGAGCGACCTTTGGGAAGAATAAGTTTATCGAAAGAAATAACCGCAATACCCTGTTCTTGATAGGTATCAGATTTAATTGTACCGGTTGCTACCGTCTTACCATCGCAAGTTATCAGGGCTTTTGCATCTTCAGCAACTGTAATTTTACCTGCAAAATAGATGTTAGTTACATTAAGCGGTTCATATACTCGCTTATTTTCAATAGTACAACTCGTCGGAGTTAATATTTCATTACCCTCCGCAAATGTTGGTATTGCGAGCATACATAGCCCGATTATACAAATGAGTAAATGTTTTTTCATACCAAACTCCTTTCTTCTAAATGATTAATTAATAGTTCATCGATTGAATTAAATATGCTAAATAATTTTTACCAATGGTATAATTGTTTTCTTTTATTGCAAAACATTACTTGACAATTATCCTCCGTGTACAAACCAATTTGCCTTGCTTTGCCAAGGCGCAGATGTATATGCCCTTTGAAAAGTGAGGTGTCTCAATGCTCTTTGTTGTAACTGTGGAAGAGAGAATCTTCTGCCCGCATACATTCAGAATATCAATATGGTCGCAGTTTTCTATGGAACTTAATTCTATTGAACCATTACGGTATATTACGTAGATATTTCGTGTATATGCAATATCGTCAATCCCGGTTTCTCTGGGATTGATAACAGGTCGAATGGGGAGACCGATTGTTCTTATGCTAGATCTTCTGCCAACACTGCCTGAATCGTAATCTATATCTTTGGCTTTCATTATAAGATCATCAGGATCTCCTTCTGCTCTATGGAGCGTTCCGGTCCAACAAGATCCTTTCCAATTCTGGTTACGATATGTTGTCCCTTGATATGTAGCAGCGTATCCGGCAGCAGGAAGAAACAGGGTGTTTTCATTTGCACCATAATGGAAGCGTCTGCCCCAAATGCCGTCCACTTCCTCCCATTTATTCCAGCAGAGTCTCACGAGTTCCCCTACCTCCTCAAAAGTAGGCAGGCGCCATCGTCCGCCCCATTTTACCCTCGCGGCATCGTATTCCGTCCCGCATATATCTTCTCCTATATTCGTGCATAAAAGATAACAACCTACCCCGGGAAGTTCTTTGTATCCTTCAAAGAATTTGTAATTCTCATCGGTGTATTCCTCTTTCGGCTCTGTCTCTCCCCATGCGAAGTAGTCTCCGAAGTCTGTGGAAGACTCAGCTCCGATGTTGCAGGTTGCCCACAGGGTTCCGCTTGGAAGCCCCATATCCACATATTCATGTCCGTCAATCACATTTGTCTGTGCATAAGAAATTGAAACGAACATAGTACTTAGTATAAATAACAGACAAAGTTTCAGCGTATATATCCCTCTGTTCCTCATATTTAGAGATTTAAAAAATATTTTTTTCATAGGAAGTAATTTACTTAAACATTGTTTCAGATTGTTATTGCAAATATATATTATAAATATTAAGAATTGAAAAAAGAAGTTGCATTTTACTTCTATTTACATTACTTTAACCAGAATTAAGAATAAATATACCAATAGGAGATACAATATTTTTTAATGGTGAAATCTATCAAAAGAATTTTTTAGTATCTGTCTATAATTATAGAATAGAAAAATGTAATTATAAAATCAGATTTTGTAATTACAAAAACATTCATTCTTAATTATATTTTTTTTGTGCTGTAATCACGATTGGCAATTAGGCTGTTCAAAACCCAATATTCTAATGCTCAATAGAGATAAAAGCTTCGTTACACCTTATTAATATAATAACCTGTAAATTGCCAAGTATTTAACAAAAAGTGAAAAGTTGAAATTTTGTACCACGCATTTTTTATATACTATCCATAAAACTACCCATAGAACTACCTACTTTCTGCTTTGAAAGGGCTAAATTGAGTTGTAACTTTGCACCATCGCACGAACAAAAGCACTTGCGTGCGACGAAAGACAAGCAAGTGCAAATTTTATTAATCTTAATATTTTTAATTAATGAACTATTCAATTACAAAAAGAAAGATGGGCGTTGGTCCAAAGAAAGGCTTAACAATGTACATAGCCAGAGCAGTTTGCCAAAAGCAACGTGTAAGTTTCGACAGACTTTGTGAATTTATGGCAGATGGTTCTACTGTGAGTCAAGCAGATGTTGCAGCTGTTTTTTACAAATTCCGGACAGTATTAAACTTACTTTGTTCGCAAGGTAACATTGTAGATGCGGGACCACTTGGCAAATTCCGTCCTACTTTCAGCGCAAAAGCTGTAGAGAAAGAAGACGACTTTAAGCCTTCTACTCACATTAAAAAGACGATGATTTTGTTCAGACCGAGTACCGACTTCAGAACATTACACGATGTCGAGTTCTTTAAAGTTGCGGCGCAGGAGAAAACAAAAGGTAAAAAGAAGCCTGAAAATGGTGGAGGATCACAACCACACCCTTAAATTCGCTTTTTGAAATTTTAGAGAAGAGAATTGGAGATGCACCAAAACGGTGTGTCTCCTTTCTGTTCATTGTAAATAATTCCCATAAATAGTAGATTATGCTGAACTGTTATCATTGAGATCTGCTTTAATAATAACAGGAATGTTGCAAAATAATGCTAATATCCAAAAAGAAAATCTGATAAAAAATGGAATTATACATTTGAAAGTTCCATATTTGCAAAAATAAAGAGTATCTTTTTAGGCTGGTCAAACTATATGCTTATCCACACTAAATATCTACTGTCTCAAAAATATCTACTGTCCCCAAAAACACGAAAAATTGGCGTAATGGACATTTGGAGGCTGGTCATTTCAGCCTACCAAATGTCCATTACACCGATATTTCGAATTACAAATTTATTTTACTCTTAAAGCACGGGTAGCATTTAGAACTGCTAATACCATTACGCCAACATCTGCAAAAACAGCCATTCCCATTGTTGCTATTCCTACAGTAGAAAGTATAAGAACTGCGACTTTTATACCAATAGCAAATACTGCATTTTGTCGAGCAATGCTAATAGTTCGTCTAGAAATAGCGATGGATTTGGCTATTTTTGAAGGTTTATCGTCCATAAGAACAACATTTGCTGCCTCTATTGCGGCATCACTTCCAAGTGCTCCCATTGCAATTCCAATATCGGCTCGGGCTAAAACAGGTGCATCGTTTATACCGTCTCCCACAAAAGCAAGTGTACTTTTAATAGGTTTTTGGTGTAATAAGCGTTCAACGTGTTCAACTTTATCAGCAGGCATTAGTTCGCTATAATATTCGTCTATTCCTAATTTATTAGCAATTACATCGGCTACTTCTTTACGATCGCCAGTTAGCATTACTGTTTTTTCTATTCCAATTTTCTTTAAGTTCGCGATAGCCGAAGAAGCATCGGTTTTTATTTGGTCGGCTATCACAATATGACCAACATATTTGCCATCTATGGCTACATGTACAGAGGTCCCCTTTGAATGTTGGCATTTGCTACAGGCAACAATTTCAGCACCTATATGTTCCATAAATTTTTTGTTACCTACACATACGTTTTTACCGTTTATTTCGGCAGAAATTCCTTGTCCGGCAAATTCTTTTATGTTTTCTACTTTGCATTCGCACCCCGTATCTTTATAAGCATTTCTCAGAGCAATTGCTATTGGGTGTGTAGAAAATTGTTCAACATGTGCTGCAAGATGCAAGAGTTCTTGTTCTGAAAACTGATTAGGGTGAATAGCTTCTACCTCAAAAACGCCACGAGTTAATGTTCCAGTTTTATCGAAAACAATAGTTTTTGCACGTGCTAAAGCTTCCATATAATTTCCACCTTTTATAAGAATACCTATATGTCCGGCACCTCCAATACCACAGAAGAACGATAATGGGATAGAAATAACCAAAGCACACGGACAACTAACAATTAAGAATGTAAGTGCACGGTAAAGCCAAGTAGAAAGAGCATCGTTATAACTGTCAGCAAAAAAAGGTGGAATAAACGCTAGAATAATTGCAGCAATAACAACGATAGGAGTATATATGTGTGCGAAGCGACGAATAAATGATTCGTTCTTCGATTTATTTTCACTTGCTTCCTCTACTAACTGTAGAATTCTTGAAGCAGTAGAATTATTGAAAGTTTTACTTACCTTTATTTTCAATAACCCAGAGATATTCACGCACCCTGATACAACATTGTCGCCCAAAGTAACATCTTTTGGAATGCTTTCGCCTGTTAAGGCTACAGTGTTAAGACTAGAGTTGCCTTCAATTATTTCTCCATCGAGCGGAATTTTCTCTCCCGGTTTCACAAGTATCGTTTCTCCAATGGCAACATTAGCGGGATTTGTTACGATGATTTCGCCTTTTTTTATAACATTTGCAGAGTCGGGGCGAATATCCATAAGGTTAGAAATAGAATCTCGAGTTTTGTCTTCGGCATAATGTTCAAAGAGTTCTCCAATTTGGAAGAATAGCATAACGAAAACACCTTCTAAAAATTCGGGTTCTCCATTGGGTAAAAATCCAATAATAAAGGCTCCAATTGTGGCAATAGACATAAGAAGGTCTTCGTCGAAAGGATTTCCTTCCATAATTCCTTCTACAGCTTCGCCCAATACATCATAACTAATAAGCAAATAGGGCACAAAATAAACAATTAATGTTTGCCACATAGGCAAATTGTAGTTTCGGTCTATCAACCATGCTATTAATAGCAATACAGAAGTAAGGATAATTCTTATAACTTTTTTCTTCATCGTTTTTTGTTTTGTTACTAATTTTGCGACAAAGTTAAATAAAAGAATATGCAACCAAGTTGCAAAGTTTGCTGTATACAAGATAGTTTTTTAACAAACAAAGTAAAATGAATATAAATAATGTTCTATAGCTACGTAGAAAGTATGTGAAAGCAATATGAACAATAAAATAAATGAGCTTTTATTCGTCTGTTAAGCAATTAATCATTAAATTTGTGCGATTTTAAAAAGTTATGTGGAAATGTAAAATGCTTAACAAGTTAAATTTCTATTTGTTCTTTTACTTTTTTCGCAGTTTTTACATTTCTTTATGATGTTAGGTCAAAACAATAAGTATTTAAATTTTAGATGAACGTAATTACGAAAACTCTTCAATTGTCTGATGGAAGAAGCATCACAATTGAAACTGGAAAGGTTGCAAAACAAGCTGATGGCGCAGCAGTAATTAGAATGGGTAACACTGTGCTTTTAGCAACAGTTTGTGCAGCTAAAGAGGCAGTTCCAGGTACAGACTTTATGCCTTTGCAAGTAGATTATCGCGAACAATACGCAGCTGCAGGTAGATTTCCTGGTGGTTTTACTAAACGCGAGGGCAAAGCTAACGATGATGAAATACTAACTTCACGTCTTGTAGACCGTGTTCTTCGTCCACTTTTTCCTTCAGATTATCACACAGAAGTATTTGTTAACGTAATGCTTCTCTCCGCTGACGGTATCGATATGCCCGATGCATTGGCAGGTTTTGCAGCATCTGTAGCTATGCAATGCTCAAATATACCTATCGAATATCCTATCTCTGAAGTTCGTGTTGCACGAATTAATGGAGAATATGTCATAAATCCAACCTTCGAACAGATGAAAGAAGCTGATATGGACATAATGGTTGGTGCTACCAAAGATAATATTATGATGGTAGAAGGCGAAATGGACGAAGTGTCTGAGCAAGATCTTATTAATGCTTTGAAAGCTGCACACGATGCTATTAAACCAATGTGCGAAATTCAAGAAGAACTTGCAAAAGAACTTGGTACAGATGTTAAGCGCGAATATTGCGATGAAATAAACGATGAAGAACTTCGCGAGCAAGTTAAGAAAGAAACATACGATGCTTGCTACGCACAGGCACAAAGTGGCGACGACGATAAGAAACATCGTGAGGAAGTTTACGATAAAATAAAAACAGACTTCATAGAACGTTACGATGCTGCACATACAGAACTCTCTGAAGACGACCTTGAAGAAAAACACGCAGAAATAGAAAGATATTTTGCTGATGTACAACGCGACTCAATGCGTCGTAGTGTTCTTGATACAGGTAAACGAATGGACGGCCGTGCTTGCGATGAAATTCGTCCAATTTGGTGCGAAGTTAATCCATTACCAATGCCTCATGGAAGTGCTTATTTCCAACGTGGCGAAACATTAGCACTTGCAACTTGTACATTAGGAACGAAGTTAGACGAAAAGATGGTAGACAATGTGCTCGATAAGAGTTACCAACGTTTCCTTCTTCATTATAATTTCCCTCCTTTCTGCACTGGCGAAGCAAAAGCACAACGTGGAGTTGGTCGTCGTGAAATAGGACATGGACATTTAGCATGGCGTGGTTTGAAAGGAATGATACCAGAAGATTTTCCTTATACAGTACGTCTCGTAAGTCAGGTATTAGAATCTAACGGTTCTTCTTCTATGGCTACCGTATGTTCTGGTACACTTGCTTTGATGGATGCGGGTGTTCCTATCAAAAAACCTGTTTCAGGAATTGCAATGGGCTTAATAAAAAATCCTGGCGAAGAGAAATATGCTGTACTTAGTGATATTCTTGGCGATGAAGACCACTTAGGCGATATGGACTTTAAAACTACAGGTACTCGCGATGGTATTACAGCAACGCAAATGGATATAAAGTGTGATGGACTTTCATTCGAAATTCTTGAGAAAGCACTTATGCAAGCAAAACAAGCTCGCGAATATATTCTTGATAAAATAACAGAAACAATTCCTGAACCACGTAAGGAAATGAAACCACAAGTACCAAGAATTGAAACTCTCGAAATTCCAAAAGAATTTATTGGTGCTATTATTGGTCCTGGTGGTAAGATAATTCAGCAAATGCAAGAAGAAAGTGGAGCTACTATTACCATTGACGAAGTTGATGGTGTAGGTAAAATTCAGGTTTCTGCACCCAATAAAACTGCAATTGATGCTGCAATGGGCAAAATTAAATCAATTGTTGCCGTACCAGAAATAGGAGAAGTTTACGAAGGTACAGTTCGTTCTATTATGCCTTATGGTTGCTTTGTTGAGATTTTACCAGGTA
Organism: Prevotella pallens ATCC 700821; assembly: GCF_000220255.1. GTDB lineage: Bacteria > Bacteroidota > Bacteroidia > Bacteroidales > Bacteroidaceae > Prevotella > Prevotella pallens. The sequence continues at coordinate 405,219 of NZ_GL982513.1, read as the reverse complement.
AAGATGGTTTGCTTCATATTTCTGAAATTGATTGGAAACACTTAGCAACAGTTGAAGAAGCTGGAATAAAAGAAGGCGATAAAATTTCGGTTAAACTTCTTGATATTGATCCTAAAACTGGTAAATATAAACTTTCACACCGTTGTTTGCTCGAAAAGCCAGAAGGATATGTAGAACCTCAGCGTCGCCCACGTGGAGAAAGAGGAGAACGTCGCCAACATCGCGACAATAATCATCGTTCTTAATTGTAGAGAAATATAACCATATATGGTTTTCTTCTTACAAACAAATTACAACTAATTATTTTAAGAACAAATATTAATTTTAAGTTCCACAAATTCTATTGAATTTGTGGAACTTTTATTTATAAGCCTATTTATTTGTTGATGAATTTGTGCTTTTTTGTGGTTAAAAATCAATTTCAAAGCCTGTCTATTTCCTGCCAAAATAGGTTGTGTTCATTATCCGCTAAAATTTTATTTTTTACCCATTATTATTTTCTTCATTCTTTCTTTGGAAGGAAGAAAGTATATTATAAGTATCAAAAACAAAGCTATTGGAGGTGTAAAGCAGAAAAATATAGCTGCAGTTCCAGCTAAATTGAATAATATAGGCGAATAATTAACTTTTATAACAAAAAAGAGCATTATTGCTAACATTGCAATTATAAGTGTAATTAGAAAAAAGATGTGTTCGCTTTTTACATAAGACACTAGTGCAATGTAGTGATATATATCCTTTTTTTGTGCTGATAAGAAACATGGAATTTCTCGTTCATTATCTTGTAAGTGTTTTTGTTCTATACAGCAACCTAAAAATGTAGGACGTTCTTCCTTATTCCAGTAAATACTTTTTAAAAATAAAACTCCATCAAAATTATTAACTTCAAATTCTTTATCAGGGAACTTATCAGATGAAAATTGCATACTGGCTGGAGTAATTTTTCCCCCTTTAGTAAATCTAATTCCAACATCTTGAGTTGGGCATTGCTCATTATTATACTTAATAGGAATATTAACGAACACAACTTCGTTGTTTGTTTTATAACATTCTATAAAAAGAAAGCCTACATAAACAAAGAAGATAAGCCATTGTAGCCCGATAATGCTTTTTTTATAATAGATTGGTTTCATACATTTTTTATCTTTTGTTTTTCTTTGTAACAACATCTGTTACTTTAAATTAGTTTGTGCCCAAACACGAACCGTATTACACCGGTATTTCTCTTGTTTGATAGGACAAAGTTAATGTATTATTTTTATATCTTCTTCTGTTTTGAAAATAAACTGCATTTCTCAAGTTTTTTTATGTCGTTCCACTTCTACAAATCATATAAGGCGTTTCTATATTTTTGTGTTTATTGATAGATACTTGCCGATAATGCTTTTTTCTATAGGCATAGTGCTTTTAAGAATGCTTTCTTTTCTGTATAGACTCGAATAAAAGCAGCGTCTTTCTTTTGATGTTTCTACTATTTCCATTACCTTTGTATGTATAAAAAACGAAGATATGGACAGCAAAGAATTGTATAAACTATACGAACAACACCCCGTAATAACCACAGATAGTCGCAATTGTCCCAAAGGAAGTATATTTATTGCACTGAAAGGAGCGTCGTTCGATGGTAATAAATTTGCAAAAGCTGCATTAGAAAAAGGGTGCAGTTATGCTATTGTAGACGAGAAAGAATATGCTGAAGCAGGAAACGAACATATTATATTTGTAGACGATGCTCTTGTGGCTTACAAAGAAATAGCAAGAGAACACCGCCGTACATTCCAAATTCCTGTGATTGGTATTACTGGAACAAACGGAAAAACTACATCGAAAGAGCTAATTTCGGCTGTTTTGGCAGAGAAATATAATGTATTGCACACAGAAGGCAATTTTAACAACGATGTAGGTGTACCTAAAACCTTGTTATGTTTACGTCCCGAACACGAAATTGCTGTAATAGAAATGGGAGCATCTCATAAGGGAGATATTAAAAAGTTGGTAGAATATGTAGAACCTACCTGTGGATTAATAACAAATGTAGGGCGTGCTCACCTGCAAGGTTTTGGAAGTTTTGAAGGTGTGAAACAAACAAAGGGCGAACTTTACGATTATTTGAAAGCACACAATTGTTTACTTTTCCTAAACGAAAGTAATACCGACCTTACCGAAATGGCTGAACAACGCAATTTTGAACGAATTGTTTCGTATGGTCAAGACGAAACTGCAAATATACAAGGCGAAATTGTAGATTGTGCACCCTTTCTTCGCTTCCGTTGGCATGAGGCTGGAGGCGAATGGAAAGAAGTTCTTACCCATCTTGTAGGTGCATATAATTTAGATAATATGTTGGCTGCCATTGCTATAGGTTTGCATTTTGGCGTTTCAACACAACAAATTTGCCACGCATTAGAAAATTATGTGCCAAGCAATAATCGTTCTCAGCTAACCGAAACACAAAACAACAAACTTATTGTTGATGCCTACAATGCTAACCCTTCAAGTATGGCTGCTGCCATAGAAAACTTCCGATTAATGGCTGTAAAAAATAAAATGGCAATACTTGGAGATATGCGAGAATTAGGAGATGTTACTGCCGAAGAACATCAAAAAATAGTAGATTTGCTGCTTGCAGCAGGCATTACAAATGTGTGGCTTGTGGGCGATGAATTTGGAAAAACCAAAACTACATTCCAAAAATTTAAAGATGTAGAAGAGGTGAAAGCCGAATTAGCTCACAATATGCCTAAAAACCATTATATACTAATAAAAGGTAGTAATGGCACAAAGCTATACGAACTACCAAAATTGCTATAAACAATAGCAAAATAAAAATATAAAGCGTATAAAAAGTTTGCTAACAGTAAATTAAGAAGCAACTTTCTATACGCTTTTCTGTTCATTTATTCCTCTTTCTACCCATTTTTATTGCGGTTCTTTGTAATTATTAAGCAGTTTAAGGTAGAATGTTTTAAAGTCGTTCCACTTATAATAATAAGGAGTAGAAGTCTTAGGCAATGGCATTGTAACTTCTTCCTCGTTAAGCAATGCTTTTATAAGAATATCGGCTTTGGGTTTCTTAGGATTCTTATAAAAAACAAACTGAATATTTGCTGCCATTGGAAATATATGTGCACTGTTCCAACCTTTTGTTTCCAAACTGTCAAGATTAAACACTTGTACATTATAGTTGTTAAGGTTTAATAAACAGGTTAAAGGCATTATCATTGTATCGTGTCCAAAGCGAAGAGTTGCCCCTGGATGTGGGAGCGATAAACATGAATCGGCTTCGGTTATTATTTTTCGTAGCAAATTTCGCTGCGAAAAAGGTTGGTTTCCTCCATTTTGTGGAGCTCCTGCATAATGTAAATACCACCAAACATTAGACCGTTGCCAGAGAGAATATAATTCGTCGGGCGTAAAAATATCGTATAACGATAACGAATGGCGTATTTCAGAATTCTGAACAATACCTGCCAGACTAAACAAATCGCGCACAAATTGTCCAACGTTTATGTTTTTATCTACAAAACTACTATCTGTAAAAAGTCGCGATATTAATGGACGGAAGTTTAAATGTTGCTTATCCCAATCGTTTTGTGCATTTTTCACTTCTTCGGTTTCTTTTTGTAACATTAGTTTTTTATCCGAAAGATTCATATAATACATATCGTGTGCACTGGCATCGCAACGCACTTTTAAACGTGTGTTTTGCCTTATAAGCTCCTGAAGTTCGTTTTCCATCGATAAAATACAACGAATAACAACCGTCGATTTTGCATCTACCCATACAGAATCTTTAAAAACAGAAGGAAAACGCTTGTACATTCTTCTTGCTATTTGCTTGTGTTGTTCTGCTCCTAATGGTGTAAGTTCGCCCCATCTGTTATATGCTTCGGCATACATACGGCGTATTTTTGCTATAGTTTCTTTTCCTTTACTGGTAAGAACACCTATAGAATCGGCTTTTTCTAGTATTTGTAATGGACGTAAATATTGATAATCGTGAATAAGATAACGCGAACCGTGCCTTCCATAATGCGAAATATACACCGGAATATAGCCCGTTGGCGGTGGAGTTAGCTTTCCAGATGGCGTAGGATAAGCAAGATAATTGTTTGCCGAAAGTTCTGGTTTAGCATAAATTTCTTTTTTAAACGATTGTGCTGTTGTGTGTAACGGCAACAAAATAGCCATTATACATAGCAAAATTAAATGTTTCCTCATATCCTTATAGTGTTTATATTGAGTTTATCTAAATGATCAGAGTTTTATTTTTGTATGTTGAATCACTACAGCACACATTGCCTCTTTGTGCAAAGATAGCTATTTTTTTAGCGAATACAAAGAGACGGTGTTAGGAGAATGTGTATTAGAACAAAAAGTTTTGTTTTATTAAACTCAAATGGTTATAAAACTGTACTATCAGCATATACAGTTTACACTATTATTTCCAAAAAGGTGTCGTTTTTTTTATTGGTATCCTACTCACTTTTCTGTCTTTTTACGCATTAAGCCTGCAATATAAAAATATTTCGTATTTGATTTGTTGCATATTTATATGATACAAAAAAAGAGATGCACCATTTCTAGTGCATCTCTAATTCAGTTTCTTTCAATTTCAAAACATTTTTTATGGGTGTGGTTGTGAGCCTCCGCCACCTTCAGGTTTCTTTTTACCTTTTGTTTTGTCGTAAGCAGGAATTTTAAAATACTCAACATCGTGTAATGTTCTGAAATCGACACTTGGTCTAAACAAAACCATAGTTTTTTTAATGTGAGTAGCAGGCTTAAAATCCTCTTCTTTCTCTACAGCTTTCGCAGTAAAAGTAGGACGGAATGTGCCAAGCGGTCCCGCATCTACAATGTTACCTTGCGAACAAAGTAAGTTTAATACAGTTCGGAATTTGTAAAAAACAGCTGCAACATCTGCTTGACTTACTGTGGAACCATCTGCCATAAACTCGCAAAGTTTATCGAAAGTTACACGTTGTTTTTGGCAAACTGCTCTGGCAACATACATTGTTGTGCCTTTTTTGGGTCCAACACCCATTTTTCTTTTTGTAATTGAATAATGCATAAATTGATATATTAAGATTAATAAAAAGTAGCACTTGCTTTTTTTGTCGCACACAAGTGCTTTTTACCGTGCGATGGTGCAAAGTTACAAACTCAATAGCCCCATTCAAAGTAAAAGAGGTATAGTTTTGTGGGTAGTTTTGTGGCAGTCGGTTTAAAAGTGTAGAAAAAGGCATAAATGTTATTGTGTTTCAGCTATTTATGTTTTATAAACTTTTTGTTAAAAAGGTAGTGGGTAGTAGTTTTTTTGTTCGTTTTATATGTATAATATGCTTTTTGTTATCTTAAATTTAATAGCTATTGTGCTCTTTATCAGAGCCTTCACTGTGGTTTACTATCCTTTAATAGAAAGCTTAATAACTAAAATAAGAAACTACGAAAAACTGTGTAGCCTAATCATATTTTCGCATAAGAATATGGTATATAGAAAATGACATGAATTTTATTCCAGCGTTTAAGAGTTTGCACCTTTATAGATGTTAAGAGGCAAGTTTATGGCTGCTTATAATGCACTGCAATTACAGCACGAAAAAACTATAATTAAAAAAAATAATTTTGTAATTAGATTTTTGAAATTTATAATTATAAATCGTTGCATTTTAAATAAGAAAATAAAAAAAATGCAACAATAAAAATTAGCAACAATAGTTTTGTTTGACTTATTGTTTTTACGCAATGCGAAATAAAGTATGTGGGTATTAACAAGAGGCAGAAAAAAACGGTGCATTAAGAAACGTGTTCTTAACACACCGAAATAGGTTTTTGGGGGCTATTTTTCTTCTAAAGAAATTGTTTCTAAATGTTTTTTATTATTCTTGTTCTTTATTTTAAACTTATCGAACCCTTCTCCGAACACACCCATTACTTGACTTTGAGTAACAAAAGCATGTGGATCTATATCGTTTATAAGATGATAAAGGGTTCTTGCTTCGCGCTGTCGGGTAACAACCAATACAACTTTTGTGGTTTGTCCGCTATAATAGCCGTGAGCATCAATAATAGTACAGCCACGATGAGGCGGAGTTTCTACAATTTGTTTACATATTTCTTTATATCGTTCGGAAATAATAAGGAACTGAACGGAACGTCTGCCTGCATTTACCACTTGGTCTAACACAAACGAAACTATAAACAACGAGAGATAACCATAAATAACACGTTCCCAATCTTTCAAAACCAAATAACTTAATGTTACGATAGAAGTATCTACTAAAATTAATACTCGACCAAGGGAAATATCGTGATATTTGTTTACAATAGCGGCTACAATATCAGAACCGCCTGAACTTCCATTATAAGAAAGACAAAAACCTAAACCCATTCCACAGAATAACGAACCTATAAGCATGGCAACAAATGGCTGTTCGTGCATAATTGTAGGGTGTGGAAAATATCCTCGCAAGAAACCTGTAGCAAAAGTCATAACCAACACACCATAAATTGTTTTAACGCAAAAGCGCCAACCAAGTGTTTTTAATGCTACCGTTAATAAAATGGCGTTTAAAACAAAGTAAGTATAGGAAACTGGAATGTTTAAAGCCCAGAAAACAGTAGACGATAAACCTGCAACGCCACCTGTACTAATGTCGTTTGGTAGTAAAAAAATGGTCCAACCAATGCCATACGAGATACATCCGAGGGCTATCATAATGTAATCTATAACCTCGCGATAAAGAACTTTTTTTGAAATAGAAATTTCCATTAATTTAAGTCTATTTATTTTTTGCAAAAGTAGCGATTTATATTGGATAAAGCGACTTATAAGGCACAAAAACATATTTTTTGCCACAAAGAAAACTATAAGCAACATTGCAGAAAAAACTATTTCTCTATTTTAGCATCTGCATTTTTGTGTTTCTCCTCTATTTCTTTTTCTATATTTTTGCGTTCTTGTTCTGCTTTTGTTTCGTTATAGGCACGCAAAATGGGGTCTTCTGTATTAATTCCATCGAACGTTTTAAATATTTCGCGTTGCTTTCTTACATGTTCTTTATCGCGGCGGAGGCGTTTGTCGAGCATTAAACCTATATCAAATTCACGGATATCATGTTTTGGAGCTTTATCCAGTATATCGCGTTTTGGCATTTGTTTAAGTAACTCTCTACCATTCACAATGTGTTTTCCCCACACAACAACTTCGCCAAGCGATTGTTTTTCAGGAAAAAGAAACACGGTGTCTTTTTGTACTTCGGTTTGTGTTAGTGTTTCTGTATGGTATTTTACTTTAGAGAATGTAGCAGTTTCGTAAGCAACAGGAAGATTTATTATGCCACGATAGTCGGTTTTTCCAAAATGTTTTCCATTTACAGCTATAAGCACATCGCGAATGGGTAAATTAGTTACACCATCGCAAACTTGAACTTGTTGAGCACAAGCTATAGTAAGGTGGATTATAAAGATAAATAATAATAAAACTTTACGTTGCATAGCTGTTGGTTTTATAGTTGCAAAGATAAACTTTATATTTGAATTTGTAAATTTAGCTACACACAATTATCTGTAAAATTAATAAACGAAACGAAAGGGTAATAAACTTTTAAGAATTATTTGTTTTGGTGATGCGTTACGAATATGCGCTTACAAATAGAATATAGATTCGTTTCCCATATTAAAAAGTAAATCGAGAATACTAAGATTAGGTTGGAAACCTATTTTAGGTTCGTATACTTGATAATAAGGCATTGGTACAAAATCTTTATCTGCAAGTGGGTGTTTCGGACGTATTACTTCGCGAAAATCAGCATATTCTCCGATGAAATCGTTATTTTTGTTGATTGGTATAAACTCATTCGTGGAGCAGATATTAGGTTGCAAGTCGAGCAATTCGCAAAGTGTATATGTTATTTCTGTATTAAAATCGAAAAGATATTTCCATTTTCTTTCGAAGAATGGGCGAATGTCGTCTTGGTAATATTCAAAGAAAGGGCTTTCGCCGTATGCCGAAAGTAGTGCATTCCAATGTTGGTGTCGCCAATTATCGTGATCGCTAATGCAAACATCGCACATTTCGCATTTTTTATTATCGAACTTTTCTACAGGAATAGAAAGAGTTTGCTGTCCGTTTGCTGTTGCAATAACACATCGATTACGATAAGTTTGCTTTACAAAATGGTCGTGCTGTTCTATTAAACACAAATCGTACCTATTCAGCTTTTGAAACCACTGAATGGGTGCAAAATAAGCAGAGGAAAGTAGTGCAGGAAGCATAAAGAAATTAGAATAAACGAAAAAAATAGCATTGTTGGATAGGTCTGCCTTAGTAGACTTTTTCGAACAATGCTATTTTATATTATTAATGTGTTATTTTATATTATCAACCCAACTAAACAATCGGTTCCACCGTATGCCGCTAAATCCACGACGATCTGGGTCGCTCGACCACCATATAAATAATGGTTTACCCACAATATGGTCTTCTGGAACAAATCCCCAATATCGACTATCGGCAGAATTGTGTCGATTATCGCCTTGCATCCAATAGTAATCCATCTTAAACGTATACGAAGTTGCAGGTTTACCATTAATATATATTTTACCATTCTTTACATCAAGTTTATTTCCTTCGTAAACTTTAATGCAACGCTCGTAAATTGGTAGATTGTCTAATGTAAGCTTAATGCTCTTTCCCTTTGCAGGAATCCAAATAGGACCATAATTATCGCGTGTCCATACTTTCCAACCAAGGTCGGAATTACGTGGATAATTAGAACCTGTATATATATCTTTATCGGTTACAGGACGAATTGCCTTAACTAAACCACGTTGTTTCAATGCATTTACTGCACGTTTTGTGAGCGGCATATAACCATCGTATTGTAAAGCTGCCTGATTTAGCACTGATCCTTGTTCAACATCGAAGCCGTGCAAACGACTAAGACTCTGAATATCTTCGTTGCTTATGCCTAACTCTTTGCGAAAATCGTCGTATCGCTCGCTCATTAAGTCGGCAGCAGTTATATTGTTGAACTTAATTAAATAAGCATATTCTACATTTTCAGGCTCTTTATTTGGTTTTCCATCTAAATATACAATTTTATTCTTTATCTGGAGAGTTTGTCCTGGTAAACCAACGCAACGTTTTACGTAGTTTTCTCGACGATCAGTAGGACGCGATTCAATTTCGCCATACGTAGCCACATTATTCAGAATGTAGTTTCGTCCAAGAGTATATGCTTTATCGTAGAAAGCTCGTTGTTGTAAAGCATTCTTTTTAGTAGCTGCAAGCTTCGGATTTTGTTGCATTAGCAAACTTGTTCCCATTTCGTAAACCATTCTATAATAATCGTCAGCTTGATATTGCGGTTCGCTTACAATAGTATCGCCTGCTGGATAGTTGAAAACAACAATATCGTTCAGCTTAACTTTGCCTAAACCTGGCACACGACGATATTCCCAATGTGGAAATTCTATGTAGCTTTTTATATTAAAGAAAGGTAGTGTGTGTTGTGTTAAAGGCATTGTAAGCGGAGTTTGCGGAATGCGTGGTCCGTAACTTAATTTAGAAACAAAAAGATAATCGCCAGTTAGCAACGACTTTTCGAGCGAAGACGAAGGAATTACATAGTTTTGGAAGAAGAATAGATTGATAAAATAGACTGCAACAAGTGCAAAAACAATGGCATCTACCCAACCCATAATAAAACGAATAGGACCTTCTGAGTTTTTCCACCATTGCCATTTTATTTTCTTCGTAATGTACACATCGTAAATAAAAGGTAACACGATGAGTCCCCACCAGCTTTTTACCCAAAACAAGAAAGCGAGATAGAGTATTGCTACAATAATAAATTTAGCCCACTGTTTCTTTGGGTCGAGCTTTTGCTTTTCTTTATCAATCATTGGTTATAAAATTATTCTTATTAGTTCTACAATGTGAACATTATTTTTTTTAGAATTGAAATAAATCGTTTGTAGATAGCAAACCTTTATGGTTTTTTGTATATTCTGCAGCTAAAACAGCTCCTAAAGCAAAGCCCTTTCTATTGTGCGCATCGTGTGTAATGGTAATTTTGTCGGCATCAGAATCGTAGCATATACTATGAATACCAGGAACTTCGCCTTCACGAATAGAATCAATAGGGAGAACATCAGCAGCCATCTCTTTAGCAGGGATAACCTTACCATCAGCTGTAACTTGTTTTCCTTTTTCCCACTTTGTTTTACGGGCAATATTGGTTAAAATATCCTCTGCCAAAGTAATTGCAGTTCCAGAAGGAGCATCAAGCTTATGTATATGATGCGTTTCTTGCATTGTAACATCGTATTGAGGATAATTATTCATTATTTTGGCTAAATAACGATTTACCGCAGAAAATATAGCTACACCGATAGAAAAATTACTAGCCCAGAATAAAGTTTGTCCACCTTCCGTGCAAAGACGCTCAATATCGGCTTTATGTTCGTGTTGCCAACCTGTAGATCCACTAACAACTTTTACATTGTGTGCGAAAGCTTTTAAATAATTATCATAAGCAGCCGTAGGAGTTGTAAACTCTATAGCGACATCAGCAGTTGCAAAAGCAGGGGAATCAAAATCTTTTTGATTGTCTTTATCTATTTTACAAACAATTTCATGGCCACGTTCGAGGGCAATTTGCTCAATCATGTGTCCCATCTTGCCGTAACCTATTAATGCTATCTTCATTTTGTTTCTCTTTATATCGTTTTATTTCTGCACAAAAGTATTATAGAATAGCTCTTATACCGTTGCAAAGTTAGTGGAATTAGTAGATAAAACAAAAAATATTTATTATTTTTAATGTAATCCATATAACTTACAGAATATTTTTCAGATAAGGAGACTCAAGCATAAATTCTCATATAGTTTTTTAGCCTCAATTTTTAGCATTGGTTTCTAATATTATCTTTTAAGTAACTTATAGTATTACCCTCAACAGCGTTATTCTGTAAAAATCATCTAGCACAGATTCTCAATTGTTGTTTTATCGTATTATCTTTTAAGATTACGATTCTGT
>NZ_GL982513.1:388884-394121 GCF_000220255.1 Prevotella pallens ATCC 700821 | reverse complement strand
TCGTATTATCTTTTAAGATTACGATTCTGCAGAGTTATCTCGTAAAGATTCTCAATTGTAATCTTTAAATAAAGAATAGAAAATTCTTTTTATAAAATTTGCCATTCCCACTTTTTCTATGTACCTTTGCAGCGCTTTAATAGAAATATAAGCCCAGATGGCGGAATAGGTAGACGCGCTGGTCTCAAACACCAGTGGAGCAATCCATCCCGGTTCGAGCCCGGGTCTGGGTACCACAAATCCCTTGTAAATCGCTGATTTACAAGGGATTTTTCTTTTTCAATATGTACTAAAAGTGTACTTTGTAGCAGAAGTATAAGAAACGTGTACTAAGACTGTATTCTACATAGTTTATTTAGATTTAATTAACGATAATCATTTCCTTTTATTCTGTTTCCTTCCCTTTCTTATCTTTTTCTTCGACAAATGCCCTACCTTTGTAAGTAGTACTCAATTAAGAAATTGCAAAAATGGAGAATGATCATCTAAAGATACAGCTTAACAGTATTCAACGAATATTAAGCTATTGCATTACTCAGACCTACAATGTGCTCATTGGAAATATTCTGAGGAAGAAAGGTTGCATCAACAATATACAGTTCAAAGAGATTTTGCAAAAAGAATATATCCGAATAACCGATGAACTATCTCCCATTTATCTGAATTATCCTGCCCTTTCGTGTGTAGAAGAATCTTATAAAGAAAATAATTTCTTATGGGATAGCACTTTCTATGATTCATTGAATAAAGAGCAAAAGGGAAAGTATTATAGCTTTGATTTGACTACGTTTGATTATAGTAAGTATATTGAGAATCACACTTTGTACGATGAAGAACTTCCGATGTTTTCATCGCTCATAGATGCAATTCTTTATGAACGTTATGCAAATTATCTAAAATATGAGATTGAAAAGATAGAAATAAGCGAAATCAAGAATTCTTTTCAACGCCATTCTACAATTGTCTATGATGACATTGATCCAAGCCAGCCAAAAGAAAAACCTGTGATTGTTGGCAATGAAATTAATCCTTTCAAATCTGATTTTTCGGAAGAACAGATTGAAATACTAACTGATTGCATCAATGATGTTAAACTTTTTACGACCAGTGTTTCACCAAAGATTACTAAAAATTTATTTGATTGTAATCTGAAAGGAGTACTAAAATCAAACAATAACCGACTACTTGCGTATCTCATGCAAAGTCTTAATTTTCGGGGATACGTTACTGATGAATGGCAGTCTACCATTGCGCGCATTAAACTCATATTGGGAAAAACCAAAGACACACCATTAACACGCATTGACCTTTCATCTGCCAACGATAGCGCAAAACCAGAGCCAAAAGGTTCAGAAACCATTGACAAATATATCAAAAAGTTGAAGAATATTATTTGTCATTAAAAGGCATAAACTTAATCATTTTATCTCCTGTAAATTTTGCAATACTCTTCTTAGGAAGGCTATTAGCATAAGTTTCATCTACTATACATACTTTTTGTTGTATTATGGATTCTAAAAGGAGATTTCTTTCTTGAGAAGATGTATTCTCTATTAGATAGTTTTGTGTGAAAAGCTGAAAAAATGGATCTACAGGAAATTCTAATGAAAATCTATTAAACAAAAGTCCCATAACATATTCCTTAAAGAACAAATAATTACTATTAACTAAAATGCAATCGATATTATTAAATAAAACAGTTTTTCCATCTTTATCTTTCAAAAAAGAAGAATTAGTCATTAACCCCTCTGCTTGAGAAGCTTTAAGAGCTATTAAAGGAACTTCAAATCTTTCATCCCAACATATAACTAATAAATTTACTTCGTTATCATCACTCTTACAAAATTTCCCATCTGCACTTTCTAAGAAGTCTTTAATCCTTTGCTCCAAACTTCCTATTACAGGTATAGGAGATTTCTGTTTTATTAAATTAAAATCTTTAACTCTTGCATTCAAGACTAGAACTTCAGAACTTTTTTTTAATTCAGTAGCTATTTTATTATCTTCAAGTAATAGATTAGAAGTTTTTACTTCTACATGAAATATAAAACGTTCCATCTTAATAGAAAACTCAACATTCTTATTAGAATTTTTCTGGAGACGATCTTCATAAATGAAGCTTTCTGGATTTGAGCTTCTACATATAAATGTATTCATAATAGACAACTCTGCTAAGGCAGATATTAATCCATGAAGGTCGTATGAATCTTTATGTCTTGCTTTAAGTTTCATCTTAATCATATCATGATAAGCTTTCTTATCATGATATGATAGGTTTAATAGTGCACGTCCAATTGCATTGATGGTGTTAATAGCATTAAGCCATTCAGACCCTTCTAATATAGGAGTCTCTTGCTCATCAAAATATTGATCTACAATTGTCCGCAAAGGATGATCTTTTGAATATCTACGGAATTCACGAACGATCTCTTTAATTTCCATTATTTTAATAAATTATGATTGCATTTGCAAAGGTATACAAATTTCAGAAAGATAGCATCTTGTATACATAAATAAAAGCATATACATCAAACAACAGAAAAAAGATTGAGCATAGGTTGATACGTCAAACATTGCTCAATGCCAGTTCCTTTTATCGTTTCTAATTTTGCCCTCGTTAACAGCAACGAGGGTGCGCACCCTCTATCGTTTTACCAAACAAATAAAAAATATGGAAAAGACCATAGAGGAACGAGTTTACGAACTCGAACAACTTCTCTTTACAAATAAAAATGTGCTTAGCTTTGATGAAGCAAGCAAGTTTCTTAACCTCTCAAAGAGTTATCTCTACAAGCTCACATCGGGCAATCTGATTCCTCATTATAAGCCACAAGGTAAGATGCTTTATTTTGAGAAAGCAGAACTCGAAGCATGGCTGCGTCAGAATCCTATCAAGACTTCTGCGCAAATAGCCCAAGAAGCACAGAGATATATCATGGGTAGCAAACCTTTAATGCAGAAGTAAGGCTATGGAAAACGAGAATTTTATTCGTGTTGGCACAACCTTGTATAAGATTGTGAACCAACCTCGCATCAGTGGCGGTTTTGTAAAGAAGCGTATAGTATGGAATAATGAAACGCTACGCCAGGACTATGGCAAGGATTTTCTGGCTACAGTTCCAAAGTACGATGGTTTCTGCACTGTTCCAAATCATGTCAACTACCAACCAGTGGTTGACAAGTTCCTAAATCTCTATGAGCCGATAGGACACCAGCCAAAAGAAGGAGAGTTTTCGCACGTTGAATCCCTGATAAGGCATATCTTCGGGGAACAATACGAGTTGGGCATGGATTACTTGCAATTGCTCTATCTCCAACCCGTGCAGAAACTCCCCATCCTCCTGATGGTGCCAGATGAATACAAGATAGAGAAATAATACTCAGCTTGGTAAATTAAAGCTATTCCACTTCTTGTACATCATTCTCATGCATCTTCTTATTAGCCTTTATCAATTGATCTGAACTTATTCCGTCCACATTTCCCTTAGGTGTTCCAACTTCTTTATCGACGCTATTTACTTCCACCTCTTCGTCTCTATTGTCATCTGATGGTACAACATTCTCTTCTTCCTCTGTGTTCTCGTATTCCTCGGGTGTCGTTTTCTGCATTAAAACTGGTTGTTGTTCCTCGACTGTAGCGTCATCTTGATAATTACGCTTCTCATTCAGTTCAATCGCATCTTTCTTACTTTTCTCTTTCGATATATTGGGGACATATTTATGGATGCAATAAGCTAAGATAGCCCCCAAAATAAGAGCTCCTAAACAACCCAACTTACTCAAGATGTACACTATAACGTGCCCGACGGGACCGAGAATGGAATTGAGAGGTGGAGCAATCATGTATAAAAATACTTGAAACAATCCCCTTGGTCTCAGTCTGTTACCACATTCCGAACAGGTATTCGATTCCTCAATGTCATTAAAGCTGCCACATATAGGGCATTTTACGATTCTTCCCATATTATAAAATCAATGTTTATCGCTAATGTTGAATAGGGTTTGTATAACAATTCCTTATACTACTTTTCTTCTTCAGAATCATGGAATTTCTCAATATTTCCTATAGTTACCCGTCCATCTGAATATAACTTGAGAGTCGCTTTTTTCATTATATTATAATCGTAGACGGTGTATATTTTCAAATCCTCTATCTGCTCTACAAACTTATATTTTAAGATAGGCATCCTAATTTCGCTGGAAATATCGGATAGGTAAAGAACCCAAAATGCGTGTGTTTCATTGCTTGTAAGCGATAAGCCAAGTCGCTCATTACAGTATTTTTCAACTTCACTCATAGGGTATCTTTCCTTGCCTCCCATATAGCTATGGAAATCGGCGATAAGTTCAGGATTATCTGCTGCTAAATAGCCATACCCTTTTTCTTTCATCTTTGCTAACACACTAGAAAAGACATAGCCACTTGTGTCTAAATACATTCCCGGGCGAGGATAATATTTATTGTAGCTTGTTATGTTATCGTATAAGCCTTTATGGAATAAAGCATAATCATAAGCCTCGTTGGCTTCTCTGTCAATAAAATAACGTATGCAAAATTCTTTTGCACTTTCATCCGGTTCCATACTGTACTTGTGGTTCTCTACTGATCTAAGAAATTCTTCTGCAATAAAAGCGACAATCATAAACCCAAAGATTATTCCAATCCATTTTAGAACCTGCTTTATCATAGTTCTTCTTTTTTCTTCCACAACTGTACCTCATTCATTCTCCCAAATACATTCTCCGATAAAGTCCGTCCATTCTTCTTTATCTTCAATCTATCCATGTAAGTAGATAAGAAACGGCCAATGACAGCATGTTCTTTGTGTATATCCGATGGAGTATCACGTAGAATGTCGTTTAGATAGGCTCCACCTTTTGTTGCCTTGAACTTTTGAATAAAATCATGAGAGCTGAACGAATTCTCCATCTTCTCAATAACTTCTTTCGCTTGTTGAACTGTAATCATTATTATTGTTTAGTTTGTTTTCGTCCTCCAGTCCCATAAGGGCGATTTATAAAAACGCAGAAGCGTGGAACTGACTATGTCCACATCTTCAGCCTGCGGTCCTGAGAAAACCTAACGAACGGATGTATCAATAGTAGCCCACGCTATAGCGTGAGAACCACTATGCTGTTCTTCGTTCGTTAATTGAAATTTCTCAGGTTTCAGGCCGAACAGATGCAAGCATAACGCTTCTTCTTTTCTAACGATGTCATGTGCCACTAAAAAGGAC
>NZ_GL982513.1:363425-388440 GCF_000220255.1 Prevotella pallens ATCC 700821 | reverse complement strand
GCTCGACCATAAAGAACGCTACGCATGGGGCATTTCTCGCATCTACGACAATGTGCGCGCTGCCGACCTGCGAAGGGTTCGGTTGAGCGTTATGCAATGTTTCGGTTCTGCCACTTATTACCACGTTAAGGAACAACTCCGCGCCATTACCGAGGAAGAGCAACAGAACATTCGCAATGCCTTCATCATAAACGGATACGACGGCAAAAGCATCGAGTTCGACTACTATGAAGAACATTATCCTACACTCATGCGTATGAAGCACTACAAGTAGGCCTCACCCCAGTCTCTCCCTTATGCCTCTTCCTTCATTCATATAAGCCATACAGTATTGTTTATATAAGTCTTTCCATATTATATATGTTTGTATAACTAATTATACAGACGTGTAAAACTAATTATACAGATTTGTATAGTGAATTATACAAACGTGTATAATTCTGCTGATATTGGCTGCGGAGAACATAGTATATAGTATATGGACTGTTGTATATAAACATATTGATGAAGACAGTTGAAGGCATGAGTTACTCGTGAATATTTGGAGAGGATAGGAATAAAAGATACGCAGTACATTATCGGTCGCCACTTTGACAAAGAGCACCCTCATGTGCATATAGCTTTCAACCGAATAGACAATAACGGTAAGACGATTTCTGATCGTAACGACAGATTCAGAAGTGAGAAGATTTGCAAAGAATTGACCGCCAAATATGGTTTATACTTTGCTGGTGGCAAGGAGAAGGTCAAGGAACATCGCTTGAAAGAACCTGACAAGACCAAGTATGAAATCTATCAGGCGTTGAAAGCAGAAACAGCTCGGTGTAGGAATTGGAAAGACCTTCTTATCCACTTGAAAAAACAAGATATTGATGTCCGCTTTAAGTACAAAGGCAATTCACAGGAGGTGCAGGGAATCATCTTTGAAAAGAACGGCTATTGTTTCAATGGCTCTAAGGTGGATAGGAATTTCAGCTATTCTAAAATAGACTTTGCTCTGCAACAGAATAACAGGGAACACGAACAGCAGACACAAGGAATGATAAACCTCATATCCAATGTTGCAAGTGTTACGAGCGAAATTACCAACAACCTCATAGAAGGAGGATTGGATTTGTTTCAAGCTCATGGTACTGTCCCTGCGGAGGTTTATAACACACTCGATAAAAAGAAAAAACGTAAAATACATTTATAACTATGGCAGATAATAATACATTTGTCCTCTTTGAGGAAATTAAAAACAAACTGGAGACAATTTACAGGGAACTAAAGGAACTGAAAGAAAAGGTGAACAACTCTGCCTCTCTCCCTGTTCAATCTACACCAGCACAAACTAAAGAGCGGAAAGAACAGGAATTGCTCAATCAGTATGAACAGCGAACTAAAGAAGTGATTAACAAGTATATTGGAGTACAAGTACGCATCAAGGACGAGGAAGCTAAATCCATGGACAAATTGGTGGCAAGTGTTTTGACTATGTTACACGAGTGGCAGGAGCAGAAAGAACATCCACAACCTCAAGAACAGATTCACAGACACAGTTTTGACATCAAGTCCTCGAAAGTTTTTACTTATATGGCTGTGACAACTGCCGTATGTTTTATTTCTTTGGTCGGCAATTACTTCCTATGGAAAAGCAAACGGCAATACAAGGATGATGCCTTGAAATTCCGTATCATCAGAGTGTGGAGAGGTTGTAGTCCTAAGGAAGTCCTATGGCTTAACGATGTGTTTGACATTCATCGTAATGAAAAGATTATCAAACTAATCAAGGAAAAAGCAGATGATTACGACATGGAATTGAAGCAAAAGGCGGATAGTCTGATGCAAAGAAAATTGAAGTAACTCTATACGGAATAAGCCCAACCAAACGTGGGGTGCTTGGTTGGGCTTGTGCGCTGCATATTAGTCTATGATTTCCCAAAAGCCGCCTTTATTGGGACCGACACGGCGAAGGTATTTATCACGCATAGCTTCTATGTTACGAGATATAGAATTTTCACTGATTCCCACATGTTTGGAAAGTTCCGATTTAGAAATATATGGATTCTCTATTATTAGCTTGATGATAGAAATACGATTTTCTGTTAATTTTTCATTGAGAGCCACCGCTTTTTCTATCACCTTATCTATCACCTCTTGATGAGTTTTTATCACCTTTTCTATCACGTTAACATCCTTTTCTATCACCCTTTCTGTCACCTTCGGCACTGTAATCTTCAGAATAAAATCATCAAGATGGAAAGATAGATGTGGTGTACCATTAGCTTCCAACTCCCTGCATACACGATCCACACCTTCGCCAAACTCCTTTACAAAGTTGTATGCTTTAAGGAATTGAGCGATTTTTGGATTGCGTGAGAAGTGTGTATGTCGAATGTTAGAGGGCTTAACCGTTCCTGGCAATCTGCCCGGTGATTCAAATACCAAGCGATTATCAAACATCTTAATTTGGATTTCCGTACCCTTTATATTATAGGCACGGTGGCAACAAGCATTAACTACCATTTCTTGTATCACAAACTTTGGATAATCTCTATGGGTTACAAACTGCCCATGTTGTCCAAGGAATGTATGTTCCTCTACTTGGGTTTCAAGATAAGCTATCGTGGCTTTCACCAGATCAAGTATAGTTCCTTCAAATGTTACATCCTTAATTACGTTCATCTCTGCACCCACTCTCTCTTCAGTACCTTTATAACGGATAAAGCGAGTACGCCCACGAGGAAAGAACTTTTGAGGATATTTACCAAACAACAGAATACAAGCCACACTAACTTGCTCCTCTCCCTTTGCATTGGTTGTTATGAAGCTATTATTCTCATGTAGATATTGCTTGGCAGACTTGGTATAACCAATCAATTCTGTATATCTTTCGACAGCAGCCATATCAATATCATCAACCGTAGCATCATACACTACCGTATCTTCGTAATAGCGCTCTCCCTTATCGTACATCAACTGTATGCGCTCTTCAAAAGACAGCCTCCTGCTTTTGTCGCCAACACGCATAAAGGCTTCATCTGCCTGATTAGTATGTAGTTCAGAACTTGCAGGAATATGCATCAATAAAATATGATTTTCGTTTCCATCTTTATCCGTGCATGGTAACAAGTCGCTGGTAATAGACACAGAAGGATTACAGAAGTCTAAGGGCACACGAAGCAACTCATTCAACTTTTCCGTATGCTGGTCAACTCCTTCTATCTTCCTTGTCTTGTCAGACACACCGATAGCGATATCACCACCGTCAGCATTAGCAAACGCCACAATGGTAATAGCTAATGCTTTCGGATCAATTTGAATGCTTTTGCAATCAAAAGTCTGATCTTCCTTGCGGGTTGTTATTTCTTGAATAGTCATATATTGTACAACGAATTCTTTTACCTCTTTGTTCTGTATCCATATTTATCTGTAATATCTTCCGCAGCCATTAATGGTTTTTCTTCAGGTATCTTGTACCTTTTTATGCTATGATCTTCCAGGAAAATGCTATTGAGTGTAAATATCAGGGATTCCAAAGTACATTCTCTTTGGGACGATTTCAATTCACATTCCCAGATTGTGATGCAGTGCCACCCCATTAAGGCTAGTTTGCGACACACTTCCCGGTCTCGTTCCTGATTCCGTCTGATCTTATTTATCCAGAATTCTGTATTAGTTTTCGGTATTGTATAATACCTACACCCCTCATGCCCATGCCAGAAACATCCATTAACAAAAATACAGGTTCTGTATTTTCTCATCACGATGTCCGGTTTTCCAGGAAGCCGTGGATGATTCAGTCGATAGCGGTATCCATGTATCCACAGCCACTTGCGCACAACAACTTCTGGTTTTGTGTTCTTGCCGTGAATAGCTGCCATATTTTCATGGCGCTGTTGTGGGGTATACGTGTCGCTCATAGACCTTCTATAAAACGCTTGTTGATAGATACTTATTCATTCCTTTTTCGTAGGAGTGTAAAAATATACGGCATCGGATGGGCATGATCATTTAAACCGAATTTGTAGATTTAATTTAAAATACAAATTTCCGTCCTGTCCACGATAAAGAGTGGCAAATTCGTACTTGCTTGACGAAGGAGATTCGAGACGTGTGTTGTAATAGAGATAGTCTTCAAAGAGATTGCGGTCATAGAAATGATAACAAAGTACGTTTCCATCATCTTTAACCACGAGATAACCACCATTAGCCTCATATTTTCCGTTCCAAGGTGTATGTGGTACCATGCCGAGTGCAGATGCTACCAAAAGGTTTTTAATTTTGCACTCATAGTACTTCTGATTGTTGGTCATGTCATATCTCATCGGATTTTTTGAGGCTATTATCTCTGTCAGAATTTTCAGGTCCTTACTGCCACCCTGATTACCTTCCAGAAGGATTGCAGCCATTATAGATGGCAGGTAACTGTCTATCAGTATGAAGTTATTACGGCATATTGGATCATCCATATTTTTGAACATGAATTTTCCTCCCATTTCTTGAATCCTCATAACACGGTCAATAAACTTTGTCCGTGTTTTGATAGCATTTATGGTCGCTATTTCGGAATTAGAAAATTCATGACCTTTTACCATAAAAGTGAAATTGGTGGTTTTTCCAGCATTGAAAAGCGTGGAATCGCTACCGAGTTTCGACTTTATGCTGAATCCAAGCATGGGGGACATACCTGTCCGCAGATCATGGATAACAATTCTGATGTCTGTTTTTTTCTGAGATTTTGCTTTTATATTGCTGCAATGAATTTCAGACATGAATTGTTCTATCTCTGGAGCCACGAACGCACCGTTTGACTGGCGAATGATACTAAGCAACATGCCTGCCTTTTCAAGAAAATCTGATACTTTCCTGCGTAATAATTCTATACCATCTTCTGTCACCACAACAATATCATCTTCTAAAGTATACTCGTAGTGTCCTTTCTTTTCATCACGCAGAATTTTCAGTATAGGGTAAAACAAATTTTCTATCTTGTTCAGATTTCCGTCACCGGCATAAACTTGTTTTTCCCCCAACAATTTGAAGAGAACGTAAATTTCACTCCACTCTCCTTTGTTAGCAGTCTTTGTCATATTATTAGTTATATAATTCCTAACATTTGAAGTTCCTTCTCTGCTGTGGCTTGAATGGCAGGAATAGCTACAGAATTGCCAAACTGCTTGTAAGCCGAAGCATCAGCTACAACTATCTTGAATTTGTCAGGGAAGCCTTGCAGCCTTGCCCACTCGCGGGGGGTCATGCGTCGGATGCCTTCACGGTTTACTTCGCCTTTGATGTTCGTAATGGGGGTAAAGTCCTTCAACCTTTTATCAATCAAAAGATTACGTTCCCTGCCCATGCCACCTACGACGATGGCGTTTGCTACACCATCTGTATCAATTATTTCATAACCAAACCCATGACCAGCCGCTTCATGACGGGCACGATGGCGTTTCAGAGTTTCAACGTAGGTTGTAGATAGATAGTATTTTACTGACGGAACTTCATTTTCCATTACATCACGGAAACGTGGACGGTTCTCGCCTTTTGTTTGTGGCTCTGGGTAATGGAAATTTGCAGTGTTTATGTGTAAATTCTTCCGAAAGCCGATGATGTAGATACGCTCACGATGCTGTGGTACACCAAAATCCATAGCATTGAGAATCTGTGGTGGCACCACATCATAGCCAGCATCGTCAAGGTGTCCAAGTATGGTCTTTAACGTGCGTCCCTTGTCATGGATAGCAAGTCCTTTTACGTTTTCGAGAAAAAAAGCACGTGGTTGATGTTTACGGAGAATAGCCTCTATTTCAAAGAACAAAGTTCCGCGTGTCTCATCTTTGAATCCCAGACGATGCCCAGCAAGAGAAAATGCCTGACAGGGAAATCCACCGCACAATATGTCAAAGTGCTGGGGGATATAGCTCTTGGTTGATTCTTTTGTAATGTCACCGAAAGGCATCTCACCATAATTTGCCAAATATGACTCTTGTGCTTTTGCATCAAACTCCGAGGAGTAAACGCATTTACCGCCAAGGTTCTGAAGAGCGATACGAAATCCCCCGATACCAGCAAACAGATCAATGAAGGTAAAACGAGGATGTTCAGGGACGGGGAATGGCACTTTGAAAAAGTCCGAAAAAAGATTGTACTGGAGAGGTGATTCTGCTGCCATCCATATCTGTTCATCACTTAGTTCGTCATCGTTAAGCATCTGACGTGACTTCTTGCGAGAAAGGAACTCGCGGATGGCCAGAATAACTTCTTCTCTCTGGCTTAAATCCATTTCCTTCTGTTGGTTGTGAAGAAAGTGGCTTAACAGAGCCATCTGATTCTCATATGATGTTTCGCCGTAGATTCTAACACCTTCCGTCGTAACTTCTTCTGGGAAATTTACTAATTTTATTTTTTTGTTTACCATGCTATTCTCATTATTCTTCAAAGTAATCGGAATCTAATTTCTTTACTTCATATACTTTCTTTTCACTAACTCCTACATTGTATTCTATCATATAGTCAGCAAGTTTTTTTCCGTCAATAAGAACAATCTTCTTGCTAGCCTTGTTGGCTGTTTCAATTGCACCAGTAGTGAATTTACTAGTGGTTATAAATACTCCCTTAGTGGCCTTTTGTTCATCAAGTGCACCAATGAACTTGTGTATCTCTGGTTTACTGACAGGATTATCTGCATATCGCTTAGCTTGGATATAGATCTTGTCAAGCCCAAGGGCATCCTCGGGAATGATGCCGTCCACGCCATTGTCATGACTGGTGGGAGTGACTATGGCCATCTCCTTGTTTCGGCTTCCGAATCCCATATTTAAGAGTAGATCAAGCACAAGTTTCTCAAAGAAGTTTGGACTCATATCCAATACCCGTTGTAGCAAGTCTGCGGCAAGGTCATCATTAATGCTCTTGAAAGCAACGTCCATTTGCTCTGTTGGGGTCAATTCATCTAGTATCTCATCTGTTTCAGTTTTCTTGTATGTCTGCTTGTCCTTCAAAGATATAGACATGTGTGCATATTCTGCAAATTCAGAATATTGCAGCAAGTCTTCTTTTCTTAGATAGGTATGCATCTTCAAATAATCTCTACCGCGTTGTGTTATCCGATATACTCCACGCTGAGGTATCTCTATAAAAAGGGCGCGCCTCAGCCATTGGCGAGACCAACCAATGCGGTCGTTCAATTGAAAAGCAGAACCATTCTTCGTCTTCAATGAACAATCCTCTTTACTGAGATTAAAATGCTTCACAAGAGCATTCTTCATTTCTGTCATGCTCACATCCTTATCTTTGAGTTGACTTAAAAATGGGTAGAGAAAATTTTCAAACTTTGGTATCGCCATATTTAGTGTTTTAAGCCATATTCAACAAACTAATTATTCTTGCTTTAATATTCTCATACGTGATCGTTAATCGACTTTTTGCTATTACTGTTAGTCGAGAGGTGTGTGCTAGAGCATCTCTAATGGGCTTGTATTCTGTTGCATCTCTCCTCAAAGTAGCCTTTTTTATTCGATCAGTTTCATCATCTGCGAGATAAGCTAAACTATCCATATCCAAGTGAGTTAAATTTGTATCATCTTCTCGAATATTAAAGTTAATATTGGCATTCTGTTTTGCGTTTTCTGCTTGTGTCTTCCAAGCATTAATTTTGTTTTGAATATTTTGAGGAATGGGAATGTTCTTCTCCTTGACATATTTCCGTAAAAGGTTCTCAGAAACGAAACATTCGCCATAAGAAGATAGATTAAACTCTGCATCTTCTTGCATTTCCTTTATCCAACCATCTACTTTCTTTCGGCTAATATCATTTTCCTTTGATGGAATGAAGTCTTCTACCACCACATTAAACAACTCTTTGGACTTTCTTTGTTTCTTAGTCATTCTTGAATTTTCCTGATCCCCATCTTGATTTATTTCTGTACGCCATATATCCCAATCGTTAATTATGGTCTTGAGTATATTTTCTAACATATTCAATAAGTCCTTAAACTTAGGATCGTCAGGAACAACTCCTTCTCGACTACTTGTGAAACGATCTATGTCATCATCTAAACTATCAAAATGTATCTGTCCATAAAGGTAGCTTTGAACAATTCGTGCAATAGGAATATGTCGCAATATATCCTTTTCTCTCAACCGTCCATTTACATACAAATCAATGGTTACCTTTTCATCTGTCCCTTTTATTTTTATATCAGAAGGCTTCTCTACAGATACGACAAAACCTTTTATAGCAGTGTTCTCTAATGAAATAATTTTAGATTTAAGAAATTTACTATCCTTAATATAAGGATCTTCCGTATCATTGAGTATCCAAGCAAACTGGGTTTTATCTTTTATAGAATTCAGTTCTTTAATAGTTATTAGCTTTTCATTTATATAAATATTAAATTTAGGATCCTTTAAAGAAAAACGGAAATATAAAGCTACTAACTTTGTTATATATTCAACTCTATTGCGAATACCGTCTTTTAAATCTTGAAAGATTATAACGGTCCCTTCTTTACCTAATCGTTCTTTATAAGTTGCAATTATAGTATCATCTGGCACGCCTAGATTATATTCATCAGAAGATATGTCATTTCTGATAGCTTTATCAAGCCCTGCATTATCAATTATTCCACCAACCAATTCTTCTTTTTCCTTTTTTGTAAGAACTGTTATTGTTTGGGCACATGAAAGTAGAGCTAATTTACCAATACCTTTTCTTCCTATATATGGACGTCCGCTATTTGTATGCGTACTCTTATCTTTTCGTTTAGAATATCCAATTTTCAAAAATTTATTTTGAAAATCATCCTCATCCATTCCCTCACCATCGTCACGAACAATAAGTATCCTTGCTTCACGATCTATGGTGATATAAACATTATGCGCATCTGCATCCCATGAATTAGATACAGCTTCTCCAAGGACTGTTATAAAATTTCTATAAAGATTTCTTCCCAAATGATTGAGAATACTAAGTGATATGTTAAAATTATATTGTTTCATAATTGGATATTTCTTAAATGTTGCTTAATACTTTCTGCTATTACTTCTCCTAATTTCGGAGGAACTGCATTTCCTATATACCGAGAGACTTTTGTTAATGAAACGTCTTGTTCATTTGGGAAAAAATTATAAGTATTAGGGAAAGTTTGAAACAAAGCAGCTTCACGGGCAGATATGGCTCTATTTTGCTCAGGATGCCCAAACCGGCCATTGCCCAAACCTGTACATAAAGTAGTCATCGTTGGAGCAGGTTTATCCCACACCATACGACCATAGACACTACCAAAACTTTTACCGCCATTCTTCTTATGGCAATTTAACATCAAATCTTCTGGCCAATCTTTCCAACTTCCACCGTAAGGAGTTGCCTTTATCCTTTCCATATTCAAAGGAGTTAATTCACGACACCTATGTAATGAATCTGTAGGGCAACAATGTCCTGCTTCTAATGGTGGAAGATACCCTATAGCATCTCGTACTGTTACATAATTTTCTTTTGTATGAGTAGGTGGAATTATTTTGATTTCACCCCAACGCGAAGCTAGAAGCACCAAACGCTTACGAGTTTGTGGAATTCCATAATTGGGGCAATATACAACCTGATACGTTACAAAAAAATTCTCCTCCTGTAACACCTTAATAAAGTCAGACAAAACCGATTTTAATTTAAAGGATGTAATAGCAGGTACATTTTCCATTGTTACTATATCAGGATGAACTTCTTTTACTAATCGCCCAAATTCATCTAAAAGACTATATTTTTCTTTATCCTTAGTCTTATTTTTAAAAGCATAAGAAGAGAAGGGCTGGCATGGTGCACATCCCGCTAAAACTTTAATAGAATTTTTAGAATAAAGAGGCAATATATCTTTTTGAGTGACATTCCTTATATCTTTATATTGAAACTCAGCTTCGTTATTAGTCTCATAAGAATATTTGCAGGTCGCATCCAAATCAAAACCTTTGAGAATTTTAAAACCTTGTGATTTCATTCCATAACTAAGCCCTCCTATTCCGCAAAATAGATCTACAACCTCTACTGATGGTAATCTTCCTCGTCTTTTATGAAACCTTTTGTGGAGCATATTCAAATTGTTAGTTAATATGTGCAAAGATAAACATAATTTGCTATAAACACGAGATATTTACTTATAAATTCAACCCTGGCAAACTATTGATAGCCTCTGACTTCAACTTATCCACTGCACGAGTGTATTTCTCGGTATGCTTCAATCCGCTATGCCCTAACAAACTGGCTACCGTTTTAATATTTGCACCATTGTTGAGAATGTTTACAGCAAAACTGTGGCGAGCACAATGCCAACTGATGTGTTTGTTAATGCCAGCACGTTTTACCCACCGTTTCACAGATTTACAGCAACTCTCATACGAGGGAAGATTGAATATAGAAGAATCCAAATCGTCTGGAGCGTCACCTATCAATGACAATAGACCTTCGTTCAGAGGAATAACTACACCACTATTGACAGAATGTCCTTTGGTCTTATTCTGTTCAAACTTCAGCAGGCGATTGGTATAATCTACATTCTTATAGGTAAGGTCTTTTACATCACAGAAGCGCAGACCACAATACAAACAAAGGATAAAGGCACGTCTGACATAAGGATTCTCATTCTCATAATGACATTGAATCAGTGCTTGTATTTCGTCCATTGAGATTACATCTTTGCGTAACACTTGGTCATCTACCTTGCACACAACACCCTTGCAGGGATCTTTCTGCATCACTTCATGGTCTATGGCATAGCGCACAACTTTCTTGAAACGCTGATAGATGCTTTTTGCCCCTTCACCCACACTTCGTGATTGCAGGTACTCTACAAACCGTTCCATTATGTCCTTGGTTATCAAGTCAGGTTTAATACTAAACTCATAGAGAGGGTATTGCTCTTTCAGAAAATCCTTAAAACGATTCAAAGCTATCTTTATCATTCGCAGGTCTTTCTTCGTATAACTGTCTATGTACGCCTGATAATAGTCTAAGAAGTTGACATTTCTGTCTTTCTTCAGGCGATAGCCAAGCATGCTCTCCTTAAACTGCTGTTCACGCTCTGCACGAATTTTGGTAGCCAGTTCAAGCGTTTCTTTGTTTTGTTGTCGTTCTATAGGAGTACGGGACTTGACTATCAAATACAACTGCAAATTCTCTTTTCGCCTGTTGTGTTTGATGTGAACTTTGGGCTTACCCACCATTTTACCTGTTTCATACAAAACAGGATTGCCATTATCATCTAAAACTGGTGTTTCTTCTCTACCAAGATAATACTCAAGATAAAGACTTATCCGACCATCAGAAAGCACATTTTGGGCTCTTCCGGAATTTGGAGTGATAAATACATAAAATACGAAAAGAAACCGCTGTAAATATTGTATATTTTCATTTAATCTGGCACTTTTTTCTATGAGTCTGTCCATATCCCTTAAAATCTTCTGGTCTGTGATTTGAGCATAGATTTATGTACTCGCAATAGAGATATGGCTCATCATTTTGGCAATACTTTCTATAGGAATACAAGATTCCAATATCAGCGTGCCGAATGTATGGCGAGCTACATGAAAGGAATTGGCGAATACCGCAAGTCAGATCAACAGGCTTGAATGTCCGTACCGTTCAACCAAAAGAACTGGAAGCCAACCTTCATACCTTTAGCCAAAGGCAAGAAAGAGGATTGAAACGGTATTTTCACAACTCACCGACCAGTTCCTATTCATCAGGAACTACGCCAAAGAAATATGCGGTCTTTTTGCCCGAATAGTGGGAAAAGTCAGTGCGATGACTGCATTATAATACATCAACTACATTAGCAACAAGCCTATAAGCAGGATCAAGTACGCACTGATTTAACGTGAGTTCGATATAAGCTCTATGCAATTACCCTGCTTTTATCAATTATCTCTATGTTCATTTCTGGCTTCTTGGGCAACAGATTGTATGCAATGAGTCCTGCTATCAGATTTGTTGCAAAGTTATCAAAAGAGCGATGTCTGGTGTGTTCTATCTGACATACATTCTTCAGTTCATCGTTCACCGTCTCTATCACAGAACGCTTTCTGAGCAACAACTTATCATACAGGCTCATCAGTGAGTTCTTCATGTTCTTCTTTATCTTGGTCACCAAATGTATATTGTCCACAAAGAGCATCTCGAAGAGGTTCTGACTAATATACCCCCTGTCTGCGAAGAGTTTTCCAAACAACCTCTCGGTGAAGCGTTTATCCTTCAATGGCTCCCTGTCATCTACGTTTCCTGGCGTGAGCTTCCACTGGATAATCTCTCCCTTGTCATTGATGACAAGATGTAGCTTGAAGCCATAGAACCAGTCCATGGTGCACTTTCCCTTTGCCGCCCAGCCCCTCATGGTCCTGTGCTGCCGCTCACGCTTGATGTGGCAGGAAGCCAGTGGTGTGGAATCAATGATGGATATGCCTGAACACTTGCCCAGTGCACATGTCAGGAGAAACAGCAACAGGTGCAGTGCGACCTGTGCCTGACGCTCGACGAAGCGGTTGTAGGAAATCCGATGTGGGAAGTCTCCACGCATATGCTGGCAGATATAGTCTAAGTAGAAGGACTTTAGGTCTCGAAAACGGTGGGTGTGGAACAGGACCAGAATAGTCATGATTTCACTGTCCGACATACGGGAAGCACGATTACGGTGCCGCTTGCCGGGTACCTGAAGCGTATGTTTTTTCAGCTCAGGAGTAAAATACTTGCAAAAATCGTCGAATATACAGAATATTTCTATTAAATTTGTATCAGTCACAGGAGTGGGTATTTATTTGTAACTCTTTGGTTTACAAGTATACAGGTGCGAAAAATATTCCGCTCCTACAACTTTTCAAAAAACTTTCTTATATCGAATTCACGTTCAAATAAGATTGATGACTGTTTGCAACATATAACAATGAAGAAAATTATATTATCAATGGCAGTAAGCCTCTTTATCTGTGCTTGTACAGCCAAAACAGAATTGAAAACAACAAGGAGAACTCCGATAGATAGTTTAGTGGGAAACTGGATATATTACCAATATAATGGAAAACAGTCTGACACAAACCAAACTTTTCACCTTGTATTGAAAAAAACAAAACAAGATACTGTTGTTGGCTACTACTGTAGTACATGGAACAGTGGAAATAGAATAGATTGTTCCACAGAAAATGTGAATAATATAAAAGGTGTTTTCAAAAAAGACACCCTCTATCTCTCTTTTTATGGTTTCTATGACGACGATGCAAGGGGAAACGCAAAAGTTTATAAACAAAAAAATGGTGATGTTATTTGGAAATTAATGGAATGCAAGGGCGTGTTTTACTTACCAGAGATGGTGCTATTGACACATTATAATGCAGATAAGTTTCATGCGGAAATTAATGCTATAGACTCCTTAAAAGAAAGGGAGGTGGTTGTAGGAAATCAAACTGAAGTGTGTATCGAAAAAATCTCATTACCTTTTGATTTCTACCAATTTCAGAAAGAACAGGAACTTTATGATATGGGGGAACAAGATGAAATGTCATACCATCCTACCAGTATAGAAGGAAATAAAGAGTTGGAATATACTTATAAAAGCAGATGGGATAAATCTTTACCGAGTCTATTTTATCGCATCAAAACAGGGAAAAAATATCAGCTTGATTTGGTTTGTTATTATCTTGAAAATACTCCGTCACTAATTTACAGACTTATAACATCAGTTAATGAGAATGTAATAGATGGGGTAACAGTATTTTCACAAATAGGAGAAAATAATAGAGATTGGAAAACTAATTCCTTTACCATATCTAAAAATCTTGATATAACTGTGTATAAGAACAAATTACATAAAGATAAAGTTATTAAAAAGGATGTGGTTGATAGATATACTATTGATGATAAGGGAAGATTTATAAAACAATAAATCTTTCCTCCTGAAGTTATATAAGCACTTTATATGCGAGAAGAAGGACTGGTAGTTTACTCTGACAAAGGTTGAGCTTTCACTGACGGACAATCAGGCAGAAGAAGTAAGGAATATGTAGACAGAAAAGACTCAGATCTACATGGAACTTTTTCTTAAAAATGGATTGAGATTTTCACCCTATCAGAAAAACTCCTGAAGATTTGAAAACTATCACCAAAGATACTATTTGCTCTGTTCTTGCTTTCATGGTCTCTCACTCGTTCTCTAAAGTTTTCTGTTTCTCCAATATATGCTTTCGGTTTTGTAGCCTCGTCTTCACCTAATAAGATATAGAAAGCCGGTGTTTGTAACTCATTTCGTTTGTTTAAAATTGAAAGAGGTGAACGAGGAATGACATACATCTGGCAAATTTTATTGCTGATAAACACATACTGCGTTCCTTTCGGATCAGCATCTATTAAATATGTTGTAACCGTTTTACCCATAATTTATATTTAACTCTGCAACACTTTTCTTATATTGTTAAACACTTGGTATTCTCTATTTGCGCTTCGTTATATGCTGTTTATACTTCTTATTAACAACAAATGGAACACGCTCCACAGTAACATTACTTGTATCTAAGCCTAAGGCTTGTTCGTCGTCTACACCTATATGTCGAATGAAACCAAATAGGTGTAGTGTTATATTATCGGACGCACTCACCACTGTAGATGCATAATAAATTCGATGAATTACTATAAAACGGAAGTCGCCAGCTATGTTGTGTTTGCGTAATGACGGATATCCGCTTCGTATATCGAACTGTTTCTCGGCAATAAGGTCTTCTACTATTTGACGTAAATAGAGTGTCATAAGCGGATTAACTCTAAATCCCACCCTTATGTTAATTGCATAAAGCGTATCGTTTATCAGTTCGCTACAAGTGTAATCTAAGGTATCTGGTGCGTCGTCGTATATAAAATGCACTAAAAAATAGTGATCGGCACGTTTTGGTTGCTTATTTATTATGGAATAAATCAGCTTGTCTTCCACTACATCTTCGCGTTCCGATTGACGTATATACACCAGGTTTGTTGCATACTTTGGTATGGTTTCATCGGCTTTTATGTCGCATATTATATCGTAATAGTCGGACAGTTTGTTAAACTTAAGATATTTTCTGCGTATATTCCAAGCCCTATACCATATATACATAATACTTCCTACAAAGAGTGCTAACATTATTGTGAACCAACCACCGTGTGCAAATTTGGTTAGATTGGCTAAGAAGAAGAAGCCTTCTATAAGCAGATAGACGGCTAAAAAGGCTCCCACTATCCAATGTGGTGTGAACCGTTGGCGCAAATAAACTGCCAGCATTACTGTGGTGGTAAGCATTGTTATGGTGATAGATAAACCGTATGCTGCTTCCATGTGAGCCGAAGTTTGAAACAGTAATACTGTTACAATGCACAGAATATAGAGCATATTGTTTATCTGTGGTATATAAATCTGACCCTTATTCCTTGATGGATACTTGAATTTAAGCGTAGGCCAGAAGTCTAAATGCACAGCTTCGCTAAAAATGGTGAAGCACCCGCTAATGAGTGCTTGACTAGCTATAATGGCTGCTCCTGTTGCTATTACAACGCCTGGTATAAGTAACCAGTTTGGCATAATGCCATAAAACGGGTTGATACCTGTGTGTATAGTGTTTATGTTGTTTATAATGTAAGCGCCTTGCCCCATATAGTTGAGTATGAGCATTACTTTTACAAATATCCAACTAACGGTTATATTGCGCCTACCACAGTGTCCAAGGTCGGAATATAGTGCCTCTGCACCTGTTGTACAAAGAAAAACCGCACCCAGTATTAAGAACCATTCAGGGCTTGACGATAGCAGTTCTATGGCATAATATGGATTAAAGGCTTTTACGATAAGTGGGAAATCGGCTATATGAACGATACCCAACACACCTAAAAGTAAGAACCAGACTAACATAAACGGACCGAAATAGCTACCTATGGAGCCTGTTCCGAAACGCTGAATAAAGAATACCACCGAAATGATAACTACAACAATTAACACTATAGGTATATTGGTAGATATGCCATGCAACCCTTCTATGGCTGAGGTTACAGTAATGGCAGGTGTTATTACACCATCGGCTATCAGCGTACTCGCTCCCAACATTGCTACAAGGTAGAGCCAACGGCTACCACGTTTACGTATTAATGCAAACAGAGCCAACACCCCACCCTCGCCCTTATTATCGGCACGAAGTGCTATTACTACATATTTCAGTGTGGTTTGCAGAGTTAAGGTCCATATTATGCACGACACTGCACCCAATATATAGTTTGCACTAAAGTGCGGATTTGCACGCATAATAGTGCGCATAACGTAGAGCGGAGATGTACCAATATCGCCAAACACTATGCCTATGGCTATTAGCAGTCCCATTGCTGTAAGCTTTTTATGGTTAGAAAGTTCTGATTCCATTTTTACAATCTTTTAATCTTATGCGATGCAAAAGTAGTGCAAGTACGATTAATAGAATATTGTAACACGTTAAAAAATACCAAATAGTGTATTTTTCTAACTGTTTAAGCACTGCCATAATAGTGCTTAAATATGCTTAAAACTCTGTTTAAACATTGCAGCTTTACTATTTCTGCAACCCACTTTGCCACTTGGTTCAATCCAATATATGGTTCTATGTGCTACAGCTCTACTTTTCGCAATGTTTAGTAGTAAACTGGCAATTCTACTATCGGTATCTCGTTTAATTCTGAATAGACACTTAACGCATACTACTTCGTATACAAACTATACCAATTTGCATACTGGGCAATGGAAGATTATAATCAGATAGAAGCCTCTAAATGTTTAGAAAAATCAGACACACTTTTGTTACTCTTGTTTCAGATATCTGTAACACTCGTTTCAGATATCTGAAACGTTCGTCTCAGATATCTATCAGTTGCGGTTTAGATATCACAAAAAGCTATAGCTTTTATAGCTCTATATTATAGTGCTTAAAAAACATTTGTTTGGCTGAGACATATAAAATGTTTTATGCTGCAATGTTTTGATTTAAATGCTTTTGTCCACTTTTCCCAAATATATTCATTGCTTTTCAACAGAAACGAAACCTGGTTTCAAGATACAAATAGCATATAAACGCAACAATTCCACGTTGTTCAACTATTGTTTAACCCAAATTGGTAGTTAGAGCCTAAACATATTTCGTTTTATTATTGAGCAGCTTGTCTGCCTTTGCAACGCAGGCGTAGCAGGCTACGTAAAGTTACAAAGACAGACAAGATGCCGATAAGAAAACAAAAGATGTTAGAAAACAATACCATAGTGATAAGAACTATACATATTGTAGTCTAAGCACCAAATTGGGTTTACGACGTGGAATTGTAGAAAAGCAGTAAGCATATAAGCATACTTACTGCTTCTTTCTGGCTGGTTTAGAACCAATAGCCGCTGTTATCGTGTGGAGCAGGTTCGCCGTTTAACCTATAGTATAGTTCGGTAAGAGCTTGCTTATAGGTTAAATTAAAGGCATATTTCAGCGTACTTATCAGTCGTTTGAACGATGTTGGCACCTCGTTCTCTGTCATTGTTAGTGTTACGTTGTCTTCGCCTTCTCCCAATTCTGCCCTGTCCATATATACCATTACAGGTAGATTTATTGTTGGATACCACTTTTCATTTTTCAGCTGTTCGGAAGTAGGAACCCAGTCAGCCACCTTTGAACGCGCCTCAACAGGTTCGCCCCATGTGTCTTTAAACACTAAGTTCTTTAAATTTACCGTCTTCTTATTGTGGCTTTCCATCAACATAATATTCAGGTTACAAGTTTGGCGACAATATCCAAACGACAGAATACCCTTAAAGCCGAGAGGGTCTTTCAACCCGTTATATTCAGCTTTGCCACTGTGCATAGTTTCATTCCATGGAGTTGGGTCTACATAATCGTAGCGCATAAACTCTTGATTAGTGGGGTTGTCGAGCTTTGCGTCAAAATCTGGAAAAGGTTTTTGATCTTTCACCACAAAGAAGTGCTGGTAATGCTCGCTTTGCCCATTGTCTATAAACTTACCATTCATAAGGTTGCCTGCAGCATCGTAATATTTTATGTCGAGTGCAATGCTTACCGCAGCTTCGGAGTTTTGCATTTGGTTATAGCTCATAGCATAGAGGTAAGGTGGATTCTTAGGGTCGGGCACCCATTTGTCGCCTTGCAGTGTGTAAACAAACTCTTGTGGAGCGTCCATGTATTTCACACCATCGTACATTTTGTTCTCGTGGAAGGCAGCGTAACCATGTAGGTGTCCCTCGATAACATTTATTACAACCTTAGCTGGCTTAGGACCTGCTAACTTCTCGTTCTTGTTCTCTGGCACAATATCGTCGTTGTTGCTACAACCTACAAAGCCAGATAGCACTGTGCAAAGTAATGCTAATTTTAGATATGTTCTTATACTTCTCATAATTATTATATTTTGTTTTGAATTGTCAAACTACTTGTATTGTTGGTTAAAACCTATCGTTTTGAATTTTATTGTTAGATTTATCTTATTGTGATACACATTAGTCTTTTACCTCAATAGGTATTTTAAACTTTGAAAGCCACTCTCCTTTTTTCAGAAGTTCAGGCGAAGGAGTCCAGAAAGGCGATGTTTTGCCGTCTGCATCAAACTTTGTTTTCTTTCCAGAATAGAAGAGACCGAGCGTTAAATCGAACTTTGTGTTTGGTTTTAGGAAGCGTATGAAGCCCGTTATGCCCACTGGTCCTCGTTTTTTGGTATTTGTTCCTTTATATTTATCGGCATAAGCGTATTCGAAAGGAACCTTTGAACGGTCTGTAACCCATTCATTGCTATTGCCATTGTTTGGATAATACAAAAAGAAATTTTGGTATTTATAGTCTAAATCATTTTCCATTAAGAACCAGTTAAAGTGTGCATCTTTATCATCAACGTAATCTATAACAAACAAATAAACATTTTGTGGCTCTGATTTTGCGCTGTTGAATACTAATTTATTCGGCTCACTGGTTTTATCAAATATGATTTTTCCATCTATATCAACCGTAAATTTTATGTCAATATCTCCTCTATAACTAAATATGTTTTCCCAACTTAGGCTATCGTTATATTTCTGCCAATAATTTATATTACCTTTCGTTATTGCTACCCTTAACTTTTTTGGGTTAAAAGGTGGTTTATTATCTTTTATTGCTTGTTTAGTTTCTCCATCTTCTGTTGAACTTTCTTGGCTACAAGCTGTGAAGAGAGCAAGTGCGAATAATCCTAACAACAATGGCAATACATTATTTTTAAATCTCATATTCTTTTTTATCTTCATTGTTCTGTATATGTTTAAGAACTGATGTATCGGTTTAAAGATTCTCACGTATGCATCTTATCTTATAAAAAACACATTAATCTTCTATTTCAATTGGTATTTTTATTTTTAGTAACCATTTTCCTTTTTTACTAAGTTCAGACGATGGTCCCCAGAAAGGTGATATCGTACCGTCTGAATTAAATTTCGTTTTATTACCAGTATAGAAGAGACCGATTGTTAAATCGAAATTAGTATGAGGCTTTAAGAACTGCATGAAACCGTAGAAACCAACTGGGCTTGGATTTATTAATCCATCTTCCCAAAAAAGATCAGAATAAATATAGGTGAATGGAAGCTTTGATGGGTCTTTAACCCACACCTCTCTATTGTCTTCATTTATATAATTCATAAAGAAATGCTGAAGTTTATAGTTTAGTTTATTGTCTGAAAAACCTGTTATACCCCAATTTTTATTTCTCGGATACGATACCATCAACCTATATACACAATTAGGTTCAGACTTTAAAGTCTTTACTACGAATTTATTCGCCGAATTATATTTGTCTGGTTTAGGATTTCCGTCTTTATCTAAATGAAATAGAAGCCCTATGCCACTAATTTCTTTAACTATGTCTTCTCGTTTTGGATGGTCTTTAAATGTCATTCCATCGGCTAATTTAACCTGATCTAACTCAACTGTTACCTCACGAATGTCAAGATTGGTAGTATCCTCCTTCTCTTCCTTTTTAGGCTCTATTACTTCATCTTCCTTTGAATTCTCTTGACTGCAAGCAGTGAAGAAACTAAGTGCGAATAATCCTACTAACAAGAACAATACATTATTTTTAAATCTCTTATTCTTCTTTATTTTCATTGTTTCGTATTTGTTTAAGATTACTGATGTATCTGTTTAAAGATTCTCACGTATGCATCTTATTTTGTTAAAACACATTAGTCTTTTACCTCGATAGGTAATTTCACACTTAAATCCCATAGAGCCTTATTAAGTTGAGCAGGAGATGGAGCCCAGAAAGGCGAAGCTTTGCCATCGGTCCCAAACTTAGTAAGGTTGCCAGAGTGCATCAATGCTACCTTCAAATCGAACTTTGTATCAGGCTGCAAGAAGCGAATGAAGCCGAAGAAGCCCATTGGATTGCTCTCGCCTATAAACTTTCCTTTGTATGAATCGGCATAAGTGTATTCGTAAGGTAGTTCTTCACGATTCTTAACTAGCACATTGTGCGCGCCATTATTTGTATAATACATAAAGAAATGTTGATGAATTTTGTCTTGTTCGTTCTCAAAGAACTGGTTGTTCATTGAGTTTCCTTTGGCGTTATAGTAGTCTATGCGTAGCGAATAAACCACATTAGGATTTGTTTTAATGCTTTTCACAACGAATTTAGACAGTCCTTCTTCGCCCATTTTAAAGTTTTCACCTTTCTCAACCTGCCAAATAATCTTCTGTACATTATTTGTTGGAACAAAATCTGCCTCTTGTGGCATACTGTTAAATCTTACGTCGCTTCGCAAAGAGCCTTCAGTAAGTGTGAACACGCATGCCGTTGGATCTTCGTGGAGCTTATTAATTTTCTCGTTTTCAGGTTTATCAGGACTACAAGCGGTAAGAAGTGCAATGCAGACCAAGCCTAACATTATGGGTAAAATACTGTTTTTAAGTTTCATAATTTTATTGTTTATCATTTGTTTATTTATATTCTGTTTCCCTTTTAGAATTTCCACCCTATGGTAAGACGTATATCTCTACCAAGGTCGTGTGCATAGTATTGAGCACGATTGGTATATTCTTTATATTCCTTATTGAATATGTTGTCAGCCGAAACAAACAAGCTAAGAGTGTTGTGTGTATCTATTCGCCATTCGGTTCCAGCCTCTAATCCAAACAAGCTATACGAAGCAGGAGCATAAGCAATAAGGTCGGAAGCTGCATTAAAACGAGTTTGACGTGCCACAAAGCGATGTTTAACTTCTATCCATGGAGCAAAAGCCTTTCCAGAAAGGTGTGGTGTGTAAGTAAGGCTGTGATTGATACGGAAGGAAGGAATATACGGCAAGTAGTTATGGGTGCGTGTTTCGTTAGCCCAAATCATAGAAGAAACAATATGATACTCTATTGCAGAAAGTGGACGAAGACGCAAATCGAAGTCTATACCACGTATAAACACATCAGTCTGCATATATTGAAATAACGGATAAGTTCCCGAAATAACAGTTACATATTCGCCTTTCATAGGACGGTCGTATATATAATGTTTCACCCATTGCAGATAAGCATCGAGCCGAGCATCTAAAACTGTGCTTCGATATTCGGTAGATACTACCCACTTATAGCTATTTTCTGAACACATAGTAGAGTCGCCACGCACGAAACGTCCTGTTCCTAATTCGTTACCATTGCTATATAGCTCGAAAACATGTGGTGCACGCCATGCTAAACCAAAGTTTGTAGTTAGTGTTAGCTTGTCGGTAGCGTGATAGTGAGCACCCAAGCTATAAGTGAAATTAGAGAATGTGCGATGCCCCCCATAGTAGTCGCCAGTCCAATCGTAGCCAGCAGCCTTTGTATCTTGCCAATCAAAACGAACACCAAGCTCTGCCCCAAGTCGGTTGTTTTGATACTTTTGCAAAGCATAAGCTCCTATTTGATTTTCTGTATGGTTAGGAATGATAGGCACTACACCCGTTCCACGTTGATTAGAATGGTTACTATTCACAACTTGTGTCCCCACTTCGGTTTGCCAATCGCCATAGTATTTACGCCAACGCAGATAGTTTTGCAACGTTTTAAGGTGCATACTAACAGCAGGAATATAGGAGAGATTCATACGTCGTATTCTATTCTCCTCTCTATCGTCCTTTTGAAAAGAAGCTAACCAATAGAAGTCGCCATACTTTTCGGTGTTGTAGTAAAGCTTTAGCGTGGCATTTGTATGCACAATATGTTGGAAAGGATAGTCAATATGGCGTGTATAAGGTGTTATGTCGACAGGTCTGCCAATCTTTATACGTTCTGCAAGCAAGTCGGCATCGCCCATCTGTGCATTGTAAAGCACGCCCAATTTTAGATCATATCTGCTAAGATAACCTTCAGCACGGAAGTTCTTATGTTGATAACCAAGTGCGGTTGAGAAGTCGAACTCGCGTGTTCCTGTGTTGTTCAGCAAATAATGGGCTGCTCTTTGGTCGCCACTATTAGCGTAGGTGGCTTGAATGCGCCACGCCAACGATGGCAAAAAAGGCATAGAACCTTCTGCATTGCCTACAAATTGGTAGCGATAACCATTGGAACCATACATACTCAGTAGTCTGCCGTGTGTGTGTTTCTGATTATAGGGCAACATATCTTGTTCCATTACGACTATGCCACCAAGAGCATCAGAACCATATCGTACAGCTTCTGCTCCCTTAACGACTTCTATTTTGGTGCTACTATTCTTGTCTACTTCTGGTGCATGGTCGGCTCCCCACTGCTGTCCAGTGAGTCGTGCGCCATTATTAACCAACAATATACGGTTTCCGTACATACCGTGTATAACTGGTTTAGATACTGTTCCGCCCGTTTGAATAGAACTTACACCACTAACACGCTCTAACATAGTGCCTAACGACTGCCCTAACGACCGTTCTATTGTTTTATTGTTGAGCTGTGAGCTTACAGCATTGTTGCTAACGAGCTTACGAACAGTGGAAATTTCTACACCATCTATAAGATGATAGTTCTGTTTTGTAGTATCTGGCAGTGCCGTCTCCAGATCATATTGGTTCTGTGCAAAGGCACTAGTGGGCACAAACTCACATAATGCTATTACACTCATAAAGGTATAAAATAGCTTTTTCATATTTACAGCTATGAAATAAGAATAAAATGAGTAATTAAATAAATATTCTTGCTGCATTACATAGCGAAAGGCTGTGTTCAATAGATGTGTACATATAGCTATTTAGACACACCTGTATTAATACACAAGAAACACTATAGCAATACAGTAAAACAAGCCAACAACATATTGTTGCGAGCTTTAAAAGAGCTTCTAAGTAGGTTTAGAAACTAAGCAAAGAAGGGAGGTGCATGGGCGTTTACAGATTCTACTGATCTATAAACTATAATGGGAACTAACGCTTTTGGTTTGTGTAAGAGTGTACAAACTGTTATAGGCACATAGCTAAACAGCTTTACGACATTGGCTTTGTACATTGTAAATTCGCAAACAAAGCAAGCAGAACTTATTTGAGTATGGCTTTTGGTTGCCAAGTTTTCTGTACGAACATTTTTATAGTCGTGAAAATGCAAATCTTTTATAGCAAGAACAGCTGTGAATGTTAGCAATAACATCCAAGCTATAAATACTCTTAATAGATTAGCTCTCTTCATTCCTATTGTCGTTTATCCGTATAAAACCATACTAAATACACAAACAGGTTTACTTATCAATAAAGTATTATAACCTTATATTGCAGCATTAGTACAATTGCTTCACGTCAAGTTTCTGCAAAAGTATAGAAAATAGTAGAGACAATACAACTATTCTACTCTTGTTTATATCTTTTTAACGATATAAGTATATGGTTATCACATTAATAAATATTATCTGCACACTCTTATATACGCACCGTTGATGCCTATATATAATCTATATATAATAAGGTGTATCGCTTAAAAAGGCATTTAATAGATAAGAAAAAAGGCATAAACAAATATTTTCCGCAAATAAATGCAAAAAAATTAGGTGATTATTGGAATATTTGTACCTTTGTATTGTCCTATTACTATTGCAATTTAATAAAAGACTTATCATATAAATTCGCTATGGAGCACTTAGAAGTAATAAAGGTTTCGGAGGAGAAGATGTCTTCAGAACACCTAAATGCAAACAAAGTTTACTTCGCAACAGAAATTCTGAACGACAGTAACATGATGCCAATTTATAGTAAATTGTGCATGATGCTTGACATCTATGATGTTGAACATGAAATTATTGAAGACCCGGTAACACATTCTTGCAAAGCACTAAAACCGGCTTGGCTTGTTAACAACGTAAAAATTACAGATCACGTAGATTGCCTTGTGCGTAATATTGGCGACAAACGTATGTTAATGACGAACTGTGCAGAGTACGACTCTGAGGTTGCTAAAGCCCTAAAAGAGAAGATTGAGGCTGAAGGATACGAAGTAGTAGAACTCAGTTACTCATCGTTCGATGGCGTGCGCGAGGCTAAAGATACTAGTTGGGCATACATTAACTATATACATACGTCGAAAGTTATAATCGTCCCGATGCAACATGCAAAGGAAGATAAGGAGGCTTTACAGCAAATAAAGGCTTGTTTCCCGCACTTAGCTGTTGTTGGAGTCTATGCTGACCCATGTTTTGGCAACGAAGGGGAGTTTATTCGCTACAGTAAAAGTATCAACGAAAGTATGGTGTCGTAGTAATATAAACAATCTAAAACATATAGAATACTAATATCTTTAAGGACTTAATAAAAAAACGAAGAGGGCTGTTTTGCAAACCAAAACAGCCCTTTTTACATTGCAAAAAGCATTGCTATGTTATACATTATAGATAAAAGGTTAGATAAGAAAACCGTTTGCAACTTATATTTACAGGGCTTATGCCCACATATATACCTATAAATGGTAAATTTATTAGACAATAGTCTTAACAAGAAAACATTTATTTTATAGGACTTTTCCTTATTATATTCAAGATAACATACATAGAATTAAGATATTT
>NZ_GL982513.1:360754-363375 GCF_000220255.1 Prevotella pallens ATCC 700821 | reverse complement strand
TAGAATTAAGATATTTGTAGATAGTTATTTATTGTAAAAAAATCTAATTATATCATAAAGATAATCTTTTTTTATTATCTTTGTACGACTTATAACTCATTTAAGCATTACTCAAAATATCTCAACATAATGAATTTTAACGAATTTGCAGCGTATGTAAAAAGAAATGAACCAAACATAGCTGGAAACCTTTACATTTGTTCTAAATTTCTAATAGGACTTAATAGTAATCCGCAATTTAGAGCACTGCCAGACCCTAGTAGTCCAGCACGTCTCAGTATGGTACGTTTAGTAGTAGTGAAAAGTGGTTGGTACGAACCAATTATAAACTCAAAGAAGTATAGGTGTGGTCCGGGAGATTTACTTTTCATAAATTGGGGTGTTACAATATCGGGCGACTCTATAGGTGTTGAAACCATTATAGACGGTTTTGCACTGTCAGAAGAATTTATGAAAACGGTATTTAATGGTAATTTGCCACAAGTATTTCTCTCTCCAGGCAAATGCATAAAGCT
Organism: Prevotella pallens ATCC 700821; assembly: GCF_000220255.1. Taxonomy (GTDB): domain Bacteria; phylum Bacteroidota; class Bacteroidia; order Bacteroidales; family Bacteroidaceae; genus Prevotella; species Prevotella pallens. The sequence continues at coordinate 362,860 of NZ_GL982513.1, read as the reverse complement.
ACATTTAGAGGAGAACGAAAGCAGTGTTATTCAGGAATATCTCAAAACAATGTATAATCTTGTTCAGATATCATCAATAAATAGCAAGACTATCAATGCACTTTTTGTAGCAATATTTAGCTTGGTAGAATCGTTTTACAGCATAGAAATACCATTGGCAAATAGACAATGGACACGTCACAAAGAAACTGTTGAACGATTTATACGATTAGTCAACGATAACATAAAGCAAAAACACGAATTAGAATTCTACGCTTCACAATTGTATATGACAACGCATTATCTTGGCATAGTTATAAAAAATGAGACAGGAACTACCGCCAGAGAATGGATTGACAAGGAATTAACCATACAATTAGAGCAGGAATTGAAATATACAAATAAATCTTTAAAAAACATTGCCACCGAATATAACTTCAATTCTCTTAGTTCGTTTTGTAAATTCTTTAAGCGCCGAACTGGTGTTACAGCTGGCACTTACAGAACAGAAGGAAATTTGTATTAACTAAAACTATTTTTTTACAGAAGTCATTATACCATATTAACCCTCTATTCTATCGTTTTAAAGTAAACAGAACAAATTATAAAGTTTATATAAATGACTGGCAAGGAAACGAAAGATTACTGAAAATAATAATACGAACAAAATATAATGATGCTATTTTCTAATAAAGTGTAATAGAAATTAGATAGGACTTATAAGCTGTGAATACAGTCTATTCACTAATCAGATAGAGCGTCTTAAATGCTTAGAAAAGTCAGGTAGATACCGCTACTTTCATTTTAGATATCTATCGTGTTCGTTTCAGATATCTATCGTGTTCGTTTCAGATATCTATCGTACTCCTCTCAGATATCTATCAATTACAAATTAGATATCACAAAAAATAGCAACCTTTATTACCACACAATATCAGAGCTATATGCGTACCTTGAACGAAATTTACCGTTCTCAACATTTTCGCAATCATCTCAAGAATCGTAGAGAGCTCTTAAGGCAGATAGCCTACTGAAAACCATAGCATATAGATTAGTAAGAGAGCTATAGCATAATCTTGGGAAAAGGAAAGGGTATGAGAAGGTGTTTGATCTATATTACATAGTTCTTTCTCAGAATTGAAATCATCGTGTCTTATATTCTCTCATTTTAGCAGACATCAATAATTAATTTACTAAATTATCTTCAGTAGATTTTCGTTGTAGACTTCTTAAGAAATAAATCATCTTATGTTCTCTATTACTACTATTCTATAGTAACTCCTGCATCTTTCCAATGTACCATATCATAGGGATAATATGGATTATCCCTAAGGTCAGAATCGTCTATGTGCATTATCTTAGCAACAGCTGCAACCTCCCATGCCCAATAGCCACGATAACAATTCTTCTTCAGATGACTATTATGCCAAGGAGCATCGTTGTTCAGAGTATACCATTTTTCCATATAATCTTTAAGTGCTTTCTTTGCTTCTTGCGCATCGGAAATCTGTGTTAGCTTGAAAAGTTCTTTATATAACTTAGGGAAAGCAAGCTTATTTGCATACGTTTGTTTCTTGTTTTCTTTTAATCGGGAGTTTAGCATAAACCAAAGTAATAAGTCGGGTGTCCAATTTGATGGTTTTGCCTGCTTATCCATTCGCCACACATAGTCAGTTAAACGATTAAAATCTGTATTATCTATGTCTAATAGTATTCCCAATGATATTCTATCTAAATCATCAGCGTATGTCGGATTTCTAAAATTAGCTCCATGTATATAATTATCTAAAGAATTTATATATAACTTTCTCAATTTGGCAATATCTTCACCCATAGAGTAACTTATTTCTATTGCCCGTATATAATCTACAGCAGAACACCAATATAAAAATGGACGTACTATTCCAACATTCTTTTTCTTTTCTTCTAATATGTGCTTTTCATCATCATCTATTTCTCCAAACTTAATACTCAGAATCTTTTCAAAGTATTTTTTGTCCTTTAATTTATCTCTGATAGGTTTATCTTGTTCTTTTTTAGAACCGCCCAATTTAAAATTAAATAATCCCATAGCTATTCCATTTAAATGGTTTCAATACCATCTGTTATGTAGTCTACCCTTATAAA
>NZ_GL982513.1:347231-359325 GCF_000220255.1 Prevotella pallens ATCC 700821 | reverse complement strand
TGTAGGTTGCTCCTCTGCGGTTGTACGTTGTCAAACAAAAGTAAGCAACTGCAAATATAGTTACTTTACTTGAAAAGTCATCGTTTTGTTTTATGAATTCATTTTGTAAATTATCTATTTATACATCTTATACCTAGAATCGGGAAAATACAAGTTAGCCTTTGTGTTTATATAAAGAAAAAGAGTTGCAGAATTATCTGCAACTCTTTGATATTTGTGTGGACCAGCCTGGGCTTGAACCAGGGACCTCCAGATTATGAGTCTGTTGCTCTAACCAACTGAGCTACAAGTCCAGTATTCGTAAATACGGCTGCAAAGGTAATGAATAAATTGGAAAAACGTGAATAATAATGAGATTTTTTTCGTGTTTTAACACATTTTGCGTGCTTTAAAACGATTGTTAGGTCTATTTGATGTATATTTGCACTGCATTTTAAAGAATGGATACCGTATGGGAAAAAGGTTGCTATAGCTATTGCATTTAGCTTCAATAACAATAAACTTGCAGCTTGACAACCATAGAAACAAGGTAGGGAGACGAAGATATATAATGAAAACAATATTTCTTAAAGATTTAAATACTAACGAATTGGCAGTAGAAACTCCAGTGGTTGCTACAATTGGCTTTTTCGATGGGGTACATCTTGGGCATCAGTTTCTTATTAGTCGAATGGCTGAAATGGCTGAAAGAGATGGATTAAAATCGATGGTAATAACCTTCGACCGTCCCCCCCGACAAGTTTTGCAGTGCAATTATAAGCCTAAAATGTTGTCTACGCTAGATGAAAAGTTAGAAAAGTTTGCACTAACAGCCGTCAACTATGTTGTAGTGCTCCACTTTGACACAGCTTTGGCACAATTAACATCGAAGCAATTTATGCAAAATGTGCTGCAAAGACAATTAAATGTCTGTAAATTGGTTATGGGATACGATAACCGTTTTGGTCATAACAGAACAGAATCCTTCGATGATTACGTACATTTTGGCAAAGAAATAGGAATTGAAGTATGCCGAAACACAGCTCTCTCTATAGATAAATTCAATATAAGCTCATCTATTATACGTCAGTTTATAGAATCTGGCGATATGGAGAAAGCTACACGTTGCCTGGGTGTGCCTTATTCGTTACGCGGAGAGGTGGTACACGGCTATCAAAATGGACATAAATTGGGTTTCCCAACTGCTAATATCGATATTAGCAAAACCGAAAAACTTCTTCCAGAAATGGGAGTTTATGCGGTACGTGTTAGTATATTAGACGACTCTAAAAAGTACGATGGAATGCTTAATATTGGTACTCGTCCTACCTTTAATGGTAGGAATATATCGGTTGAAGTAAATATATTCGATTTCTCGGACAACTTGTATGGACGTATTATAGAGGTAAGTTTCATTACTCGTATACGTTCTACGCAAAAGTTTTCGAGTATAGATGCGCTTGCAAATCAAATGAAATTAGATGCAAAACAGATAAGAACAATTTTAAAAAACAATAAGAACTGATAATGAAAAAAACTATAAACGTACAAAATAACGTTTTAAAGAATCTGCTATACGCCGCACTTTTCGTTGCGCTTTTCATCGTTATTCATTCTGTTTTCGAGTTCGGAACTATCGCTATTTACGCATATTTAAAAGGATTAGACCTATTTAATGTAGCCCAAAGTATGCAATCGGGTAAATATAGCGATGTGCTAATAGCAGCCAATTTGCTTTCGAGTGTTGCCGCAATTCTTATTTATATTAAGATGAAATGGGCACCTATCTCTCGTACTTACCTTCAAACAAAACCGTGGGGAGTGTTATTCTGGGCTGCTATGTTGTCGATTGGTATTATTCTTCCAGCACAGTTTGTTTACGAAAAATTGCAAATTACGATGTCCGACAATATGACTCAACTCTTTGAGGGCATTATGCGACAACCTCTTGGCTACCTTATCGTGGGCATTCTGGCTCCTATTGCAGAAGAATTGATATTTCGTGGTGCTATATTACGAGTCCTACTCAACACCTTTGAGCACAAAGGCAGATGGATAGCCATTGCTTTAACAGCTTTAATTTTTGCATTCATACATGGTAATATAGCACAAGGTGTGCATGCCTTTATAATAGGTTTAGCTCTAGGTTGGATGTATATGCGCACCAAAAGCGTACTCCCTGGTATTGTGTTGCATTGGGTAAACAACACTATAGCATATTTAATGTTTAACTTAATGCCTCACATGGCTGATGGTAAGCTTATAGATTACTTCCACGGTAGCGAACGTTCTATGTATTTAGGACTACTTTTCTCTTTCTGTATTCTCGTTCCTGCGCTCTTCCAATTAAGCATACGTATGAAGCAAGCCAACAAGTAGGATTGTAAAAACCGTATTTTCGTAAAACAAAAGTGCCTGTTTTGGAGTGCAGAACTATGGTTTTTGCAACACAAAATGGTGGTTTCTGTTTTGCGTTGAATACTAATAGGTTACTAGCTAAGCTTCACTTGTAGTTTTATTGCTAATAATATTATCTGGCTTTATAGCATAACTGAATGAACTAAGTTAGGTTATAAAGCTAAATAAGAGGCAGATAAGATATCAAAAGATGAAAGGAAATAATAACATAAATACTATATATAATGCTGTTATTAGCTAATGACTGATCTGGATTAAGATTGCTTTTACAAAATAAAACTATTACTTGCAAAATGGTTCTAATACCATTGTACAATGAGTGATGTGTATATGCCCTTATTAGTTTCTATGCAATAGGCTTGTTACTAACAAGATAATATTGTAACTTTGTGGTAATAAAACATATAGAACAATGAAGAAAGAATGGCTGTTTATGGTGCTTTGGTTCGCTGTTTCGAGCTTTATGGCACAAAATTTTTGGAAAACAGATGTCACCAAACCATTGCCAACAACCAGTAAGCAGATACAAGGGACTAATTCTGAACAGCAGATGGAACAACAAGGATTGGTAGATATAAAAAGTATAGACCCGACTATTAAGGTGGCATTAATGTATGCTCGAACCGACAATTTTTGCCATAAGCAACTTTATAAAAGTCTGCGTAAAGCTTATATGCTTCCCCAATGTGCTGCAGCATTAAAGAAAGCACAAGCAGAATTGAGACAAATCAGACCAGATTTAAGCCTCATCATTTTCGATGCAACACGTCCAATGAGCGTACAGCAAACTATGTGGAATGCTGTAAAGAATACCAACCACAGCTTCTATGTATCTAATCCTGCTAACGGAGGAGGTATGCACAACTATGGAATGGCTGTAGATATTAGCCTTTGTAAAAGTTCATGGAACGAAAAGCAATGGCGCGATGGCACAACAGTATGTAAAATAGACACCATTCCAATGGGAACGAAAGTAGATTATATGGGAAATAAAAGTCATATAGACAAAGAACAACAACTATTAATGCAAGGCGCACTTACTAAAGAAACCTTAGAGAACCGCAAATTGCTACGCCATGTAATGACTTTTGCAGGTTTCCAACCACTAAGAACAGAGTGGTGGCACTTTAATCTTTGCACACGTGCGTGGGCAAAGGCACATTTAAAAGTAATAAAATAGATATCCCACCTTATTATATATAGCATTTGGAAACATCTGAATTTATACGCCAGCACATCAACGACGACATTCGAACACTCGCACTTATGGGAAAACATTTTCCTAAAGTAGATTTACCCTATGCTCTCGATCAGATTAGGGGACACCAATTGGCACGTACAAAACTACCAACGTGGACTAGTACAGAAGGTATTGTTTATCCACCACATCTGAATATGGAACAATGTTCCAGCGAACAAACAGCTTTATATAAACAAAATATAGTAAAACGATTGCTGCAAAAACTTCAAACGAAAAATAATGCAACACTAATCGACTTAACAGGTGGTTTTGGTGTAGATTTCTCTTATATGTCTATACCTTTTAATAAGGCTGTTTATGTAGAACGAAACAAGCAACTCTACAACATTGCAACACATAACTTCGAATGCTTAAAACTCCATAACATAAGTGCAGAAAATAAAGATTCCATCGATGTTTTACATAAACTAAACAATGCTTCTATTATTTTCTTAGACCCCGCACGTCGCAATAGCAATGGAAAAAAAGTTATTTCGATTGCTGATTGTGAGCCGAATGTGCTTGAATTATGCGATGAACTTGTAGAAAAATGCGATTTCACAATAATAAAGCTCTCGCCTATGCTTGATTGGCATAATGCTGTAGAACAACTAAAATATGTAATTGAAGTGCACATTATATCGGTAAAAAACGAGTGTAAAGAGCTATTAATGGTACTAGCAAACCATAAAAAAGAGAAACAGGAACTAAAAGAAAACTCTATAAAGATATTTTGCGTAAACAACAATGATATTTTTTGTTACAAGGAAGAAGTAAACAGTAGTAAAGAAAACACCCTCCAACTATCGAAAATAAACAAAAACGCCTTATCAACATTCTACTTATACGAGCCGAATGCATCTATTATGAAGGCTGGTTGCTTTGCTTTGTTAAGTAAAACATATAATGTGGCAGCACTAAGTAATAATTCTCATCTATTTGTTTCTCCAGTTCTGCTATCAAACTTTCCAGGAAGGAGGTTCCGAATTATGGACATTTGCACATTAAACAAGAAAGAAATACGCCATGCTTTAACAAACATAACACGAGCAAATATTGCTGTAAGAAATTTTCCAATAGGAGTAGATGCTCTTAGAAAACGACTAAAGTTACACGATGGAGGCGATAATTATATTTTCGCAACAACGTATGGAGAGAAAGAACATATACTAATAATAAGCAAAAAAGAGGTGTAAATTTGGCAATATTATCTAAAATGCGTACTTTTGCAAGTTGAAAAGTAAAGTTACGAAAGATTTTTTAAACATGTCATCAATTCAAATTAAGAAGGTTACGAGCAAGAATGACCTAAAGAAATTTATAGATTTGCACTACGAGCTCTATGCAGGAAGTCCTTACGACGTGCCTAATCTTTATGACGACGAATGGAACACACTCTCAAAAGATAAGAATGCAGCTTTCGAATTCTGTGAAGCCGAATACTTTTTAGCATTTAAAGATGGAAAAATAGTAGGGCGTGTTGCTGCTATCATCAATCATAAAGCCAACGAAAAATGGAATAGAAAAGATGTTCGCTTTGGCTGGATAGACTTCATTGATGATATTGAAGTTTCGGAAGCCTTGCTTAACGCTGTAGCCGATTACGGACGTTCAAAAAAAATGAAAACCATTGCTGGACCATTAGGGTTTACCGATATGGATCCCGAAGGAATGCTAACAATGGGCTTTGATCAGCTGGGAACAATAGCTACAGCTTACAACTACAGTTATTATCCTATGCACATAGAAGCAATGGGAGGCTGGGAAAAAGATGTAGACTACCTCGAATACAAAATAAATGTACCCGATGCCGTCCCTGAAAAACTTATAAAGCTTTCTGAAATGATTCAGAAACGATATAATCTACGTATTAAGAAACTCACAAAGAAAGATGTTTTCGAAGGCGGTTATGGTAGAAAGATATTCGAACTCATCAATAGCACATACAAAGATTTATATGGTTTTTCGGAATTAACCGATAAACAGATTGACCAATATATAGCACAATACTTTCCATTTGCCAATTTAGATTTTATCACAGTGATAGAAGATGCCAACAAAGACAACCAAATTGCTGGTATGGGCATAACATTACCATCGCTTAGTCGCGCCTTACAGAAATGTAAGAAAGGACGACTCCTTCCTTTTGGGTGGTGGCATCTAATGAAAGTTATAAAGTTTACGAAAACAGAAGGTGTAGACTTGTTACTCTTAGGCATTCTTCCTGAATATCGAGCAAAGGGAGCAAACGCTTTGTTATTCTACGATTTAATACCACGATACATTAAATACGGCATTAAATGGGGCGAAAGTCAAGTAGAAATGGAAACAAATGGAGGCGTACAAAGCCAATGGGATATGTTTGAGACCATAAATCACAAACGCCGCCGTTGCTATAAGAAGAACTTATAAATCCAGAAAACAAAACACCACTTAAACAAAAATATGGTCGAAGAAAATAAAACATCAGTAGCATACACCGACGATAACATTCGCCATCTATCTGATATGGAACACGTACGTACCCGTCCAGGTATGTATATTGGTAGATTAGGCGATGGAAAACTACCTGAAGACGGTATATACGTACTGTTGAAAGAAGTTATAGACAATTCTATCGACGAGTTTAAGATGAATGAAGGCACACGCATAGAAATTGAAATAGAAGATAATCTTCGAGTTTCGGTGCGCGATTATGGACGTGGAATTCCACAAGGAAAGCTTGTTGAAGCTGTATCGGTGCTGAATACAGGTGGTAAATACGACTCGAAAGCATTTAAAAAGAGTGTTGGATTAAATGGTGTGGGTATTAAAGCGGTGAATGCGCTTAGTTCAAAATTCGAAGTAAAAAGCTTTCGAGAGGGCAAAGTACGTTCACTTACATTCGAGAAAGGTATTAAAAAGACCGATAAAACCACAAAATCTAACGATGAACAGGGAACTTATATCTATTTTGAGCCAGATAACACTCTCTTTAAAAACTACTGTTTCCAAGACGATATTGTAGTTACTATGCTTCGGAACTATACCTACTTGAATACAGGACTCACCATTATGTATAATGGACATCGTATTTTGAGTCGACATGGTCTGAAAGATTTACTCACAGACAATATGACGGTAGACCCTCTTTACCCTATTGTTCACATGAAAGGTGATGATATAGAGATTGCTTTCACACATACAAACCAATATGGCGAGGAGTATTATTCGTTTGTAAACGGCCAACATACCACACAAGGAGGTACACATCAAAGCGCATTCAAGGAACATATAGCCAAAACTATAAAGGAATTTTTTGGTAAATACGAGTATGGAGATATTAGAAATGGTATTGTTGCAGCAATCGCTATAAATGTAGAAGAACCTGTTTTTGAGTCTCAGACCAAAATAAAATTAGGATCTACAGTAATGGCACCGGGAGGAGACACTATAAATAAGTTTGTTGGCGATTTCATAAAGACAAATGTCGATAACTTTATGCACATTCATAAAGAAGATTTTACCGATATTTTAGAAAACAAAATAAAAGAAACCGAACGCGAACGCAAAGCTATGGCAGGCGTAACAAAACTGGCTCGCGAACGCGCAAAGAAAGCAAATCTGCACAATAGAAAACTTCGCGATTGCCGTATTCACTTCAGCGATGCTAAGAACGAACAAAAAGAAGAAAGCTCTATATTTATTACTGAAGGAGATTCTGCCAGCGGAAGCATCACAAAAAGTAGAGATGTAAATACACAAGCTGTATTTTCGTTACGTGGAAAACCACTAAATTGCTTTGGATTAACAAAAAAAGTGGTATACGAAAATGAAGAATTTAATCTTTTGCAAGCTGCACTCGATATTGAAGATGGATTAGATTCGTTACGTTATAATAAGGTAATTGTTGCTACCGATGCTGATGTTGATGGTATGCATATACGTCTACTCATTATAACATTCTTCCTTCAATTCTTCCCAGAACTAATAAAAAAAGGACACGTATATGTTCTTCAAACACCTTTATTTCGTGTACGCAATAAACGAACTAAGATTAAAAATAAAAAAATAATAGAGGAACAAGATGCAAAGAAACTGAAGGGTGAAAAGAAAAACGACCTTATAACGATTTATTGCTATACCGAAGAGGAAAGAATAAATGCAATTGAGGCTCTCGGACCTGACCCTGAAATTACACGATTCAAAGGTTTAGGAGAAATTTCGCCCGATGAATTTGCTCATTTTATTGGTCCTGATATGCGTTTAGAGCAGGTTACACTGCACAAAAACGACCAAGTAAAAAATCTATTGGAATATTATATGGGTAAGAATACTATGGAACGTCAAAACTTTATCATCGAAAACTTGGTAATTGAGGAGGATTTAGTAGACGATATTCCAACAGAATAATTCATACACCGCACTATTGTAATAGTCTTAAGATAGTATATTTACCACATTTGAAATTAAGAATAACGATTATGAAGAGAAGCTTTCTTTTATCAATAACACTTTTATTGTTCTGCACTTTTGCTGCTGCACAAATCAATCTTAACTTTGGTAGCGATTCGCCAATGCGAAAAATGCAAATGGCAGAAATTGCTATTTCAAATTTCTATGTAGATGATGTTGACGAGCAAAAGGTAGTAGAAGATGCTATTCGTGGTATGCTAAAAGGACTTGATCCACACTCTACTTATACCGATGCAAAGGAAACAAAAGCTATGAACGAACCTTTGCAAGGCGATTTTGAAGGTATCGGTGTACAATTCAATATGATTGAAGACACTTTAGTGGTAATTCAACCTGTTGTAAATGGCCCCTCAGAAAAAGTTGGTATTATTGCAGGCGACCGCATTGTTATGGTAGACGATACGTTAATAGCGGGCGTAAAAATGAATCGTGCCGATATTATGAAGCGTTTACGGGGTAAAAAAGGCACAAAAGTTAAGTTAAGCATTGTGCGTCGTGGTGTAAAGGGTATGCTTAACTTTATTGTTACACGAGCTAAAATACCAGTTCACACAGTTAATGCTGCTTATATAATTCGTCCTGGGATAGGTTACATACGTTTAGAAAGCTTCGGAATGAAAACACACGAAGAATTTATGGAAGCTGTTGAAAAACTAAAAAAACAAGGTATGAAACAGCTTATTCTAGATTTACAAGACAATGGTGGTGGATTTCTTGAGGCTGCAGTTCGTATTGCAAACGAATTTTTACAAAACAACGATATGATTGTTTACACAGAAGGACGACGCGTACCACGCCAAAACTACAAAGCTAGAGGTAATGGACAACTAAAAGATATGCCTGTTTATGTTTTGGTTAACGAACTAAGTGCATCGGCTGCCGAAATTGTTTCGGGAGCTATTATGGATAACGACCGAGGAACTCTTATAGGACGTCGCACTTTTGGGAAAGGATTGGTACAAAGACCATTTGAATTGCCCGATGGAAGTATGATTAGACTTACCGTTGCACATTATTATATACCAAGTGGACGTTGCATTCAGAAGCCTTATAAGAAAGGAGACAAAGATGATTACGATATGGATTTGGAAAACCGACTTAAAAACGGAGAACTTACTAATCCAGACAGCATTCATTTCACAGACTCTTTAAAGTATTATACTGTACGAAAACACCGTCTTGTTTATGGTGGTGGAGGTGTTATGCCCGATTATTTTGTACCATTAGATACAACTAAGTTTACTGCTTTCCATCGTAAACTTATGGCGAAAAATATTATTATGGATACTTTCTTAAAGTACGTAGACAACAACCGTAAAGAACTAAAGAAGGATTATAAGACTTTCGAATCGTTTAAAAAACAATACGAAGTTCCTATTTCTCTTACCAACCAGATTATTGCCGAAGCAAAGAAAGAAAAGATAGAACCAAAAGATTCTGATGAACTTAAAAAGACATTAGATTATATGCGCTATCAACTAAAATCGCTTGTAGCTCGCGACTTATGGGATATGACTGAGTATTTCCAAATATGGAACGAACAAAGCGACATTGTGAAAAAAGCACTCGAAGTAATAGATGCTGATAAGAAGTAATTGAACACAACAATAAATATAAAAGCGAGCAATTTGCACCATAGCAGATTGTTCGCTTTTATATTTTCTAATTTGGTTTTTTGTCATATAAGCCTATTTTCAAGAAACCAATAAAAAACATAATTCTAATTAACTACTCCCGATATGCCAGGCATTATAAAAATGGTTGATATTGCAATAACATAAGAGAATCTAATATGCTCAAAACTATTAGTTCTTCTTCTTTTTTTATGTTCTTCTTATTTTCCTTTCCTATTTTATACAGCATACCAATTTCTAATATTGTGCATACTAACAATATTGATAAACCTATAAAAAACATAATTTTACTATAATCTTTGCCTATAGGAATTATTATAAGGGGAATAACATTAATAAGGGTAACATTGTCTTTGAAATCTTTATTTATCATTTTTCATTCTTTCTGTTTTTTTAAAGTAATCATTTTATTTATTCTTAATGTTGATAATCTATATATAGATTTATTAATGTGATAAAGATATGATAATAATTAGATTTTCACAACCTTTACACTGCCATCATTAAACTTCAGTTTTGCAATATAAAAACCATAATAAGGCAAAGTAATCAACACTTTGTTACTGTTAAACTGTCTAACTTCGCTAACCAAAGAGCCTGCTGCATTGTACAATTCCACAGAACTGATATTTACATTGGCTGTTAAACAAGCTTCGTTTGCATTCAATCTAACTACAGAGCATTTCATATTCTCTGTTGCGACATTGCCTATTCCATCTGCAATGTTTGGATAATCGCCTTCAATATTGTCGCCCCACAAGAACATCCAACCATTGTCTGTATACGATTTTTCCGAACCTTTCCTAACGTGTAAATATACTTTATTAAATTCTACATCGCCAAAAACTTCTTCTCCAAGTTCGGGAGCTGTTTCTCTATAACTATAAATATCTTTTAAGCCATGGCAAGCATAAAAAGCACGATTTGCAATGCCTATTACCAAATCGGGAATATAAACTTTCTGCACATTATTGTTATAAGCAAATGCATAATCGGCAATATAAGAAGTTTTTGACTGAAGAACAAAATCGGTTCTATTACCTTTACAAGGAACAGCCATCAAATAGAGCCCATTGCCACTTGGACTTCTGTAATAAAGTGCATCGTCTGCGAAGACAAAGTTATTGTTCGTGGCAAAATTAAACTTCGTCATACCATTATTTGCCAATGCACCCGTGCCAATTTTCTCAATATTAGCAGGAAGTGTAATTGCTTTTATATCCTGACACTCAAAAAACGCCATAGAACGAATAACTTTTGTTTCAGCTGGAACAACAAAATTATCGGTTGCTATAACTTGTGGACATTCGTAAAGCATACTTTTATCCTTAGAATAAAGCACTCCGCCAACAGCCGTCATATATTTACTTGCAGCTGCAACCGTAAAACCACCAAACTCTGGACATTGTAAGAACAGTTTTGCACCAGTTTTCTCTACCGTTGCAGGAAGTTCAAGCGTTTCTAAAGCAACGCAACGCTGAAAAGCATTCGCTTTTATCTCTTTCAACCCTTCGTTTAACTTTACGTTAGTTAATACCTTACAGTTATAAAAAGCTCGTTCGCCAATAGTTTCTACTCCAGTTAGTGTTATAGAAGTAAGCGACACACAGTTGGCAAAACAAGTTTCGTCTATCTCTTTCAACGTTTCGGGAAACTTCACCTTCATAAGGTTAGAACACGACATAAATGTACTACGCGAAAGTTTCTTAAGTCCTGTAGGAATAGCTATCTTCTTCAGATTTTCGCATAGCACAAAGGCATTTGTTCCAATAGAATCAACCGAATTTGGAAGTTCTATTGTTTCAAGACTTGCACAATCGCTGAAAGCTTGTTCGCCAATAACCTTCAATTTACTATTTGGTGCAAATGTAACCGTCTTTAAACTGTTGGCATAAAAGAATGCACATTGCCCAATAACTTCGAGCGAAGCAGGACATTCTACACTTCTAACAGACGAAGTTGCAAAGGCATTTGGAGCAATTTCTCGTATTCCTTCAGGAATTTTGTAATCAACAGGAGCACCATTACCACTTACCAACACATCGCCTTTTATTGTCTGTGCAGACAATACTGCCGGAAAAGAAATTAAGACAGCAAACAATAAAAATTTAATTTTCATAATACATCGTTTAGGAAATAAATTAGAACTCTTCTTTTTATGCTTTCTCTCTACAGTCCCACCCCAGTAAGAGTTCATAACTAAAAAGAAGGACACGCTACAAAGATAATAATGTTTTTTATAAATTCGTCTAAATTCAATAATATTTTCTAACATAAAAATAAGATTATCCGTATTACCATAACAAAACACGCCATATTATATAGCTTTAAAACACTATTCTTTGAAAATATAAAACAAAGTACAAAT
>NZ_GL982513.1:335673-347181 GCF_000220255.1 Prevotella pallens ATCC 700821 | reverse complement strand
CCTTACAATAAAGGTTCTATTTTTCTTATTATAAAATTTTATTTTCTAATTATAATTTCAAAAAATATAATGTAAAACTTTCTCGTTTTTTATTATAAAAAAATTAGTCCACTTATAGCTATAAAAAAATAATCACTCTAAATGCTGAATATATTTCTCTAAATCTTCATTGTTGAGTCCTAATCGCTTTCTTAGTCTATAACGGAGTTTGTAAAAACCTGAACCAGATATATTAAGTATAGACATAATTTTATGTCCGTCGAGTCCAATCTTTATGAGGTATACTAATCTTTTTTCGGCTTTGGTAATAGTTGGATATTGCATTTCTAAACGCTTACAAAAATCATTATCCATAATTTGAAACTGTTCGTTAAAGAACTGCATTCTTTTCTTCTCCTTTGGATCGCTTAGCATTGCTAATTGTAACGACATTGATATATTTTCTTGTTGCGATTTAATTAGCTTCTTTTTTTCTATCTGCATTTTAAGTTTTGATAGTTCTTTTTCCAATTCAGTATATCTAAGCTTATCGGATAGTTCTTTTGCTTCAAGTTCTACAATTCGTTTACGTTGCTTGGTGCGATAATAAATAAGAAGAGCTACACATACTACGAATAAAGCAACTACAACAATAAGTGGTAATAGCATACGTTGTCTTTTTATTTCTTCGTATGCTTTAAGTTTTTCGCTCTCTATTTTAGCCTTCTCTTGTATTTGTTTAATTTTAGAAGTCGCCATTGCACCATTCAAAGAATCGCGCATATTGTAATACTGTGTAAAATGATTGATAAAAGAACGATAATCCTGACGTATGGAATCTATATGAATTATTGCTTGTAGTGCCTCCACTTGAATATTTAATTGCCTAAAACGTACACTCTGTTTAAGGCATTTTTGCGCAATATTATAAATAGAATCTGGACGGCTGTGTTGTTTTGCTATAAGCAAACTACAATATAACAGTTGGGTGTGAAAGAATTTGTTATCTTGCTTATCTAAACTATTAAGAATTTTTGAGGCTTCTTTTATCTTTCCTTGTTTAATATATATTTCTGCTAAGTTACTTAAGTCGGTTTGAAGAAAAACTTTGTTATTTATGCTATGGTCGTTTGCAATAGCATATTTCATTACTCGCTCTGCTTCTGCATAATTTTTACAGTGTTCTAACAAATATACTACGTTTGCATAATAGTATCTATATTTCACTATTGGAGAAAGTTGCTTCAGTGCACTACGCGCTTTTATCAGATTTTCGTGAGCCTCTTCCCATAAACCAATACCCTCATATAATAAGGCAAGATGAATTTGGCATATTGCTTGTTTTTCTTGATTATTAGTTTTTTCATAGAAAGTTTGTGCCTTTGAAATATCTCTATATGCCTTTACAAAAGAATAATTTATAATATCTAAATACGAATTATTTAGCAAACTATCGGCATACACTTTTTCTTTGGTATGCACAAAAGAAGAACAACCTATATTTATAAATGTGGTTGCCAACAGAAAAAAAATTGTTACTATATCTATGCGATGTATTCGAGAAAAACTCATGGTAATACCTTTTTGCCACAAAGATACAGAAATCTATATACTACATCTTATTTTTTAACACTTATTCAATACATTGTCTATATTATGTCTATATTCATTTTTTGTTTTCTTGCAGAGAAATATCTTATTTTGCGAAATCAATGTTAATAAAATTCGCAATATGAAAAAGCTAAGGTTTTTAATTCTTTCAATTGTCTTGTTTATAACTTTAGGAGTTATGGGCGAGAAAGGTGTATTATTACAACTAAAGAATGGTTCAATTGTTGGTTTCGCCTTTTCTGATAAACCTACAATGTTAATTGGATCTGCATTAGAAATTCGTGCTAAGAAAACGGTTGTTAGTTATGATTACAATGAAGTAAAGCGAGTATATTGGGGAGAAGTTCAACCCAATAGTATATCGTCTGCCAAAGATAATGTAAATAGTGATGTAATATTTCGCATAAATTCTAATAGTTTAAGCGTATTTGGTTTATCAAAAGGGGAGCGTGTTAGCATATATGATACTACAGGACGATTGATTACAACAGCCATTTCGACCAAAGATAATGAAACTTTAAACTTATCTTTAAAAACATCTAATGGTATTTATATTGCACGAACAAAGTCTGGCATTTCTTTTAAATTTACTCTATAGGTTTTACACATTCTATTATTACCAAATAAATATAAATAAGCAATATGAAAAAGGTTTTATCTATTATTTTTACTATAATGCTCGCTTTAGGAGCAAGTGCACAAAATACTCATGATATAATAGTATGGCACGGAACAAAGTCGGAAACTATTCAAGCTGTTGATAGTATTACATTTATTAAATCAGAAGAAAAAGCAACTTATATAGATTTAGGACTAAGTGTAAAATGGGGAACTTGTAATATTGGTGCAAAAAATCCTGAAGATTTTGGTAACTTCTATCAGTGGGGAGACATTAAAACAAAAGAGAGTTACGATTGGAACACCTATAAATACGGAACAGATCGTAATAATTTAGAGAAATACAACGTGAAAGATGGAAAAACAACACTCGATTCTGAAGACGATGCAGCCATAGCTAATATGAATGAAGGCTGGCGTATGCCTACTCCTGCAGAAATAAAAGAATTAGTAGAGAAATGTACGTGGGAATGGACCACCGTTAATAATGTTAATGGATACAAAGTAACTGGTAAAAATGGCAATTCTATCTTCCTTCCAGCAGCAGGTGTAATGTTTGATAAGAATCCTTATTATGGTGGAAAGTACGGTTACTACTTATCTAATACGTTACGCGAAGGAGACGAGGCTTATATTAAGATGTATGCGCAGGGATTTTCTTTCCAATCTGATAAATATCAAGCAGACGATCGTATTGCACGTAATTATGGTATACCTGTTAGACCAGTACATAAATAAGAGTATATATTATGACGAAGAAATATATTTTATCTCTTCTTTTCTTAATCATAGCATCAGTAGTATTTGCACAGCAGCAAATAAGTGTTAAGATATGGAAAGGAGGAAAAGCCGACATTATTGAACAAATAGATAGCATAACTTTTCCCAATACTACACAGCATATTACTTGTATAGACTTAGGATTAAGTGTAAAATGGGGGTCTTGTAATATTGGTGCAGAAACGCCAGAAGCTTATGGAAATTATTATGCTTGGGGTGAAGTTAATACAAAAGAGAACTATAGTTGGAACAAATATAAATATTACGAACCAATATCTAAGAAGATTACAAAATATAATGCTTCCGACAAGATAACTATATTAGAGGCAAATGATGATGTTGCTACTATTTTGTTAGGAAATAAATGGCGAATTCCAACATCGGCAGAAATGGAAGAACTAGTAAAAAAATGCACATGGAAATGGTTCGAAGACGAAAAAAGTGGATATTGTGGCTATTGGATAACTGGTCCTAATGGCAATCGTATATTTTTACCAGCTGCAGGTTGTATAAATGGGAATGAGCCTTATGCTGCAGAATTTTATGGATATTATTGGACATCGGAAAATGTTTCTTTTGAAAATAAATTAGCTGTCCATTTATTTTTTAATGACGATAAAGCAAATGCCTCAAATGTGAGCAACCGTTATTATGGTTTCAGCATACGACCTGTTCAACAGTAATTAGATAATTGTAGAAAAAGAGTAATAGTATTTATTTGTTATCCATCTTTCTCTTTAATACACATCGTTGGTTTATCTTTTATTGTTTACAAAGCATATATACATTCTGTAAAACTTGGGAAGATTTAGAACTGAACTCTATGTATAAAGCATATAAGTAACACCTAAAATTTAAAAAGAATATACAGAAAAGACTATCACATACACAAACATAACAGTATAGAAATTATGAAAAAACAACTAATAAACAGAACGTTTGTTGCTATCGCAGCATTCACTATAATGTTATTATTCTCAATAACTATAAAAGCACAAACAAAAGAAGCATACGCCGTGATGGATACCACTGCAAAAAGGTTGTCGTTTTTTTACAATTCTAATAAAGATTTGTACACTAAAGACATTGTTTATACTTTGCCAAATTCTACTACAGACTATCCGGAATGGTGCTTAGAATATAAAAGAAAGGAGATTACAACTGCAATTTTCGATAGTTCGATGAAAGACTACTATCCTGGCTCTACAAGATTATGGTTTGATGGCTTTGAAAAGCTCACTACTATTGAAGGAATAAAAAACCTTAATACAGACAATGTAACTAATATGGGTGGAATGTTTTCTGGCTGTAAAGTTCTAACCACACTTGATGTGTCTGATTTTAAAACTCAGAATGTAATTTATATGGATTATATGTTTGATGGTTGCGAATTGCTGAAAATTATTGATGTTTCTAATTTTGATACCAAAAGCGTAACCAATATGAGTTTTATGTTTTATGGGTGTAAAGCTCTGGAAACAATTGATGTGTCAAACTTTAATACACAACTTGTTACTGATATGAGCGATATGTTTCATAACTGCGAATTGTTAACTACAATATATTGCAACAGTGTTTGGGATTGCGAAGCATCTATTTGTATGTTTCAAGATTGTAAACAGCTGAAAGGAGGAGAAAATGGCAATGTGGTTTACGATGAAAACAAAATTGATATAGAAATGGCAAATCCAACAACTGGCTATTTTACAAGGAAAAAACCTTCTGGAATAGAGTTTCAAGGAATAGAAAATAAAAGGTTGCATAGAAGTATCTACACTTTACAAGGTACACGCTTAAACAATATACCTGAACATTCTGCACAGGGTATTTATATTATAAATGGGAAAAAGGTTGTGAAGCAATAAATTTTTATAAACAGAAAACAAGTGGTCCATACTATTTATTAGAATTCAAAGACTAGCATTTTTTCTTTTTATGTGTTTATAGACTTTTTATATTGCTTCAAACAAAGTCTATTATCATTAAATGGGTATCAATAGAATAAACTACCTTATTTAATATAAAACAAAATAAAGCCTTAGCGAAGTGCTAAGGCTTTATTTTCGTTTTCTTCCATTATTTCTCGTTCTCCAGGACCTTTATCGTTGATACCACAAAGGTGGAGTATGCCGTGAATTATAACACGATAAAGTTCTTCTTCATAAGTTTTTCCAAACTTTTCGGCATTGGTTCGTACTGTATCGAGAGATATTACAATGTCGCCATTTAGAATATCGCCTTCGCAATAGTCGAAAGTAATAACATCGGTATAATAATCGTGGCCAAGATATTCGTTGTTTACTTCTAAAATCTTTTCATCGTTTACGAACATATAGCCTATTTCGCCTACTTTACGCCCGTAGGTTGCTGCAACTTTTTTTATCCAACGTGTAGTTTCGCGTTTTTTTATCGTGGGGAGTTTTACGTCCTCTGCATTGTATGTTATCATTCTTTGTTTTATTTATCGTTTCTGTGGCAAAAATTCGGTTACATCTCTGCCAAAATGTTTAAGTTCGCGTACAAGAGTAGAGCTGATACTGGCAAATTGTGGTTCGGCTACTAAAAAAAGTGTATCCATTCCACTTAAAAAATGATTTATATCTGCTTGTTCTCGTTCGTATTCAAAGTCTTTTATGCTTCGTACACCTTTTATAAAAAAGGTAGCTTGTTCTCGTTTTGCGAAATCTATTGTAAGGTCTGAATAGCTTTTTACCTCTATTTTTGGAATTTCTGCATAAAGTTGTTGTATAGCCAACATACGTTGTTCGGCAGTTTGCATATATTGTTTGCGTTCGTTTATGCCTATGCCTATTACAATTTTATCGAATAAGGGCAATGCTCTGCGTACAATAGAGTCGTGTCCTATGGTAAAAGGATCGAAACTTCCTACGAATAAACCAATCCGAATTTTATCATCAGTGCAATTCTCCATATTCTTTTTTAGTTCTCTTTTATAACTTTGTAATTAAGCTCACAATATGATAAAACATCGATTTCATCGATATATCTTAATGCTTTATTAGCGTAAAGAAGCATAGAAATGACTTCGTGGTTTGCTGTTTATTACCATCGCATTTGTAGATGGTGCTGAAATAGTTAATCCACAACAAGTGTTTATTATATGTGCTCCGTCATTGGTTAAAGATGAATAATATTGTGCAGTGTGGCGTTCAAATGGAATAAGTTGTAATAAAGCTGCATCGAATTTTCTTATTAAGTTAGCATCTCCAGCGCATAGTTTATGAATATAATCAACAAAATCGAAGAATGCTGCAGGTCTGTATCCATCTAAGACTTGCAAATTAGAATCAACATTTCTACCTATTCTATATCTGCTATTAATGGCAGTTAACACTTGCATCATATTGTCTACTTTTCTACAATCGGTTACAGAGATGGTTCCATAATGATAATCTTTGCCATTATATGCATAGTTAGAATAGAAATTGTAGAAACCTTCTACTGCTTTTCCATAATCGGGTTGTATAGATGCAAGATATTTCCACATTTCATAATAAGGCATTCCGTGTCCCATTATTTCTGTTGGACAACCTATAAGATAATCGGTAACATTTCTCAACTCGTAAGCTGTTTCTATATTTGCCATATAACAATCGTCGAAAAGAAGGAATTGCAAATGGTGCATATTTGAATTTCTGATTCCTTCTGCCAAATCATCAATATTCATTTGAATATCTGAACCACCAAAATAACGAGTTTGTCGTGTTATGGGTAAACCTAACATTTTGTTTCTTGCTCTGTCCGCTTCTATACTTTGCAACATTGAACGAGATGTACTTCCTGTATATATCCACCCTACTCCATGCGAACCTATCATCATAGAATAGATAGGAGCAGGTGCTATTTTTACTACTTCGTTCAATAAGCTCGACATCTTTGAAGGTGTATTCATTGCACCGTCGTTATAAGTTTTAAGCGTATCGTCGTAACATTTTCCGTTGCGATATGTAATCTTTATGAGATGACTTTTATTAGGGTCATTGGCAATTAGGACTAACATATTGGTTTGTTTCAATCCTTTTTGCTCTATTATAGCCTTCTTCATATCTTTGATATTAATTACGAAGTATTTATACAAATTCACAGCAGAACCTGTCCAAGGCATATAAACCAAAATTGTTTTTCTTTTGTATAATCCTCATCGTCAGGTTCATCTTCTTTACTACATGAGACGATGAAAGACGATAAGAATACACAAAGCAACATAATAATATTACGAAAAAGTAAGGTTTGTGCACCTTTTGCTATATATGAATACAAAAATTGTTTTCTCATTCCTTATATCTAATAAAACATAAATACTATTTAGCCTGCAAATATAAGAATAAATAATGAAAAACCCAATGTAAGGCGTTGTAATTCCGAACATTGGGTTATAAAATGATGAGATAGATTATATTAAGTACGTATTCTATATAAAATACTTACTTAATATCTTACATAAAGTAAGTAGTCTTCTACCTCTCCAACATCAAACTTATCACAAGAATCAGCATAACTACCTTGTTTCATAGAAACACGTACACGATAGAATCCTTTTGATAAGTTGCGTGGTAGTGCAAAATAGCCATAAACTGTACCTGTACTTGCCTTTTGAACAACTAACTCTGAACTGTCAAACTCCTTGTCGTTATTAAAATCAATCCATACTCGCCAGTAGTTTGTACCACGACGACCATCAGGACTTAATGTGTAACGTACATTATATCCAGAATAACCCATACCATACTTACTTGTAAAGTTAGAATAACCTGCTGAATTACAAGTTGAATAGTTGTTCATACCACCTAATTCTACAAAACGAATATAGGCTGTACAAGGACTTGTTGCTGCACTCTTACAATATTCTGTAGGACCTGGATTTGGATCTGGTTTCGGATCTGGTTTTGGATTTGGTTTTGGATATTCCTTATTAGAGATATAGATATCGTAATCTTCTACCTCACCAGAAGTAAAGCTACCTACTGATTTTGCATAGCTTCCCCAGCTCATACAAACACGCATACGTATTTTTTCATTTGTTGCATTTGTAGGAACTCTAAAACTTTTCTTCAGACTAGTATTACCGTATGTTGTTCCTTTGGCAATCATTTCGTCGTCATCAAATACCTTATCGCCATTATAGTCTATCCATGCTGTCCAATACTCTGTATAAGTAGTTCCAGTAAAACCTGGAGTGAGTGTCAGATAATAAGTTGAACCAGGGTACAACAATATCGGGTCTTGTGAATAGTGTGCATAACCTGTACCTGAACTTCCTGTTACATTTCCTTCATTACCTATTTGCACATTTTTAATATATGTAGTTGCACAACGTTGCCCCCAAGCTTTGCCATAATCAGAGTGATCGTCTGGTTCTGGATTTGGTTTCGGATCTGGATTTGGTTTCGGATCTGGATTTGGCTCTACACCTCCAGGAGGAGCAAAGTTAATAACTATAGATTGGTTATTATTAAAACCACCACCTGAACCACCACCTGTTCCTAATGAACCAGGATTAAGTGCATGAAGTTGGAAATAACCGTCAGACATTCCTCCCCAACCCCAATTAAAGTGGAAATAATTGTTGCTAGTATATCCATCACACACGAAAGAATGTGCACCACCTGTGCCACCACCACAATATTGTACTGGACGACCAGCATCAAGTTCGCGCTTTACTAATGCTATCCATTGGTTATAACTATAGCTAGAACGTTCTGCACTTTGTACATTTGATGGATACTTATAGTATTTCTTCAAAGCAGCTGGCACATATTGTTGCCATGTTCCACTACCATAAGGACTAAAACCCATATCAAGAGCCACAGCAACACCATAACAGAAACGAGCAACTTCGTCATTTCTCTGTCGTAATACTGATTCTGGCATTGCGTCCCAATCAATATTGTAGTCGTAATTGAACGATAATGTACCATACGATGAAGAATAACTGTGCGAACCTGTACCACGTTTCGGATACTTATAAAGACGCATAATTTGAGAAGTTGCTGTTGCAACACAACCTACAGGAGTTCCTCTTGGACAATAAGTATTATAATATGGCTGTTGGTTCCATTTTATTCTACCCAATAATGGACCTACTATAGCTTCAGCACGTGTTGGAGTAGACTCTAAATAAGCATTACGTAAATCTTCTATAGCAGTAGAAGGTTTAATTTTAGTGTTTGCATCTTTAACCTCTACGGTATAGTTATCAAACATATACTGTACACCGTCTGGAATACTTGTAGTAATAAAAGGATTGTCGAAAGAGAATCCGAGTACTGGATATGTAACTTTCGAGCCTGAAACTACAACGTAAGCTGTAGAATCTAAATTAATAACATAATAAGATGGGTGTGCATTTGCTTCAGCACGTGTACCAGCTTTTATATCAGTAAGAACAACTTTTAAATTTCCACCAC
Source organism: Prevotella pallens ATCC 700821 (assembly GCF_000220255.1). Lineage (GTDB taxonomy): Bacteria > Bacteroidota > Bacteroidia > Bacteroidales > Bacteroidaceae > Prevotella > Prevotella pallens. The sequence continues at coordinate 337,765 of NZ_GL982513.1, read as the reverse complement.
TTGCTGCACGTGTTACTGCTGATTCTGGACCATTATTCTTAATAAATCGTTTTGCAATTTCAATAGCTTCATCTTGACTTACATAGACATTTGCATCAGAAACTGGTTCTGCAGGATTATCTACTTGGTCAGAACATGAGAAGAAAAAAGCAAATCCAAAGACAGCCATTGCAACCTTGAATAGTTTTTTCAGAATTTTATTCATAGTAAAATTTTTATAGTGTAAAAGAATAATCTTTTTGCAATTAGAAAAGCATAGTTACAACATGAAGGTTGCAACTATGCTTCACCTACTATTGATTATTTAAAGTATATATCTGATATTTTGAATTGTGTTTCTGTAGCTATACCTTTACCATGACCTACAACAGAGAACTTATGTTCACCGTTCTTATGTGTAGCTAAGATATCAGAAACATAGAATTCTTGATATGTTTCGCCATAGTCCTTATCTTTCGATGGCTCATCATTATCGTACAAGTGAGTATAAACACGTACACGGCTACGCATAAAGTCTTGGAAACTAATACCATCTGGCTTTTCTATTGATAATATACATCTCTTACCATCGACGTTTGTAAAATCATTTCCCTTCTTTACAAAAATGTAGTTTTGACGATTAATATTAAAGATATCACCAACTTTCTGATCGTTGAATGTCATCCACGCATCACCGTACATTTCATACTCATCACCTTTTTCGTACTTATAGCTACTTTCTGAACCTCTAAGACCTGAAAGACTCATTTCAATGAACATCTTCTTAAATTCAGGAACGAAAGTACGACTAACTATATCGTATTCGCCACGTGATACTACACGGCAGATAGAATTATCTTTAGCATAACGCAAAGAGAAACTAATAGGTGTAGACTCTGACATAGAGATGTCTGCAGTCATATATTGTTTAAATCCTTCCCAACCATCGGCAAGTACAAGGCTCTGTTGTGTTGAACCACCACCGATAATTGTCATACTAATCTTACTTTCATCGAACACTTTCTTGTATTTTGCTTCTAGTTCTGTATTCAGATTAATAGCATTAACAGCCAATTTGAATGCTGCTTGTACTTCTGCAAGTGAGTGTTTTGTATCTACACTCAAGAAAATCATACGACCGTATGTAAGGTTGCTTACATAAACTGGCTGATAATCGTTGATGATTTGAGGATCAACAGATGTGAAAATTGTTGGAGTTTTTGGGAAATCGGTAGTAACAGTGTATTGTTTCTGAATGAACTTTGCCAAAATATGGTTTTGTTCTTTCTCGAAATCGAAGCCCAAGTTAGCAGCTATATCAACATATTCATTAGCAAATGAAACTCCTATTTTAGCCATTGCTTCTTCTTTAGAAGTAACTAGTTCTACACTATGTGTAGATGTTACAGCATTTGGCTGATAGTTTGCTTTTCCCCAATCGTTAAAGATTTCACGGTAATCGCTCAAACGAGGATTGAAAACGGTTCTTCTAATAGAACCAGATGGTGTATCACGATCTACAACTTTGCTGATAGAGAATGTAATATCACCTACTTCTGCCTGTGTTATAGGAGTAAATGTCCCATCTTCGATAGAACTACCACGTAAAACACAACCAGGATAAAGAATCTCTGCATTAGGATCGAACACTATTGCTTCATCGAATATGTGAGAAGCTTTATAACGTTTCTTTGTAACAACCCAATATCCAGGTACACCGTCATTGTAACCAGGTATATTTTCTGTTGAAACTTCAGAGCCTTCTGGCGTTGCTTCAGCACGTGTTTCAAGAGGAGCACCTGGAACTTTTAGTGTTCCTAAATAAGCCTGAATCTTAGATTGCTCTTTAATAATACCACTTGTAGGACCATTTGTCGATTGTTGACCTACATCGATTACATCGTCTACATTAGAACAACTGCTTAAACCTAAAAAAGCTGCTGCAGTTAACAGATAGATAATTTTTTTATTCATAATAATACATTTAAAATTTTAAAATGTGATGATATCGTTATTATCGATACGAACAGACCAAAAAAATACTTTTCTCTATTTTTAGATTGTTCTCTCGTAAATCTGGTCTCAGTTCTTAGCTAATGCGTTATTCTCGGTG
>NZ_GL982513.1:320222-335623 GCF_000220255.1 Prevotella pallens ATCC 700821 | reverse complement strand
AATGCGTTATTCTCGGTGCCAAAAGTACTAAAAATTATAATATCAACAAAAATAAAAGGTAAAAAAAGAGTTTTTTATAGTTTTTATACTTTACGCATCGCTTGTGCAAAAAATATAATTTGATACCTATATTATAGTTAAAAACTATATAAAAAACTACTCTGTTTATGATAATTTTAAATATTAACTCCTACTCTATTTAATAGTATCGCACTGCGTAAATGTAAAAATGTGGCAAACAAAAACATTTGCCTTTCGTAGTAATTAGGTCATAATAGCGGTTGTTTTGTCTAAAAAGTCTGTAAATGCCTATTTACTATTTGCATTTACGCTATAAAAAATGCATGCAATTAAATTTAATAAAATCAGAATGTTATAAGAGGTAGGAAAAATATAATTAGAAAATAAAATTTTGTAATTACAAAAAATAAAATTTTAATATAAAATTTAGGAGAATATAATTAAAAAATCTGACTTTCTATCTTTACGAAATACAATGCTTTTAAAAGGTATTGCAGAAACACGGATATAAAAAAAAGAATCTCACAACATTTTAGTGTCGCAAGATTCTTTCTATTAGTTTCAGAAAGGCAAAAAACCTTTTTTAAATATCTACTACCAAAAAATTAGTCGGCAAGCTTAGCCTTTATAAATTCACGGTTCAGACGAGCAATGTTAGCAATAGACTCGTTCTTTGGACATTCTGCCTCGCACGCACGTGTGTTTGTACAGTTACCAAAGCCAAGTTCTTCCATTTTCATAATCATTGCCTTTGCACGTTTAGCCGATTCTATTTTTCCTTGTGGTAATAATGCCAACTGACTAACTTTAGATGAGAGGAACAACATTGCAGAACCGTTCTTACATGCTGCAACGCAAGCTCCACAACCAATACAAGTTGCACAATCCATAGCCTCATCGGCAGCTTCTTTTGATATAAGAATAGCATTTGCATCTTGTGGCTGACCTGTACGAATGCTTGTATATCCGCCAGCTTGTATAATTTTATCGAAAGCTCCACGGTCAACCATACAATCTTTAATTACAGGGAATGCGGCAGAACGCCATGGTTCAACTGTTATTACATCTCCATCGTTGAAACGACGCATATAAAGTTGGCAAGTTGTAGCACCAGTTGCTGGTCCGTGTGGGTGTCCGTTTATATAAAGTGAACACATTCCGCATATTCCTTCACGACAGTCGTGGTCGAAAACAAAAGGTTCTTTCCCTTCTTCTATAAGCTGCTCGTTTAGAATATCCAACATTTCGAGGAAAGATGTATCTCCAGGAATATCTTTCATATCGAATGTATCAAAATGACCTTGTGCAGTTGGTCCGTTCTGACGCCATACTTTAAGCGTAAAACTTATTATCTTTTCCATTACGTTGATTTCTTTTTAATGTGTTGTAAGCAACTTCTGCAAAATTAGTTCTTGTAGTTACGTGTTTGAACCTTAATAGCCTCGTATTCGAGTGGTTCTTTTATAAGTTCTGGTTCTGCATCGTCGCTACCTTTATATTCCCAACAACCTACATAGAAATAATGTTCGTCGTCGCGTTTTGCTTCTCCTTCCTCTGTTTGATATTCTTCGCGGAAGTGTCCACCACAACTTTCATTGCGCGATAATGCATCGTAAGCAACAAGTTCGCCTACTAAAATAAAGTCGCGAAGGTGAATTGCTTTATCAAGCTCTATATTTAATCCGTCTTTACTTCCAGGAATAAACAGATTTGTATCGAATTCTTTCCTTATTTCCTTCATTTTCTTCAAACCTGTTTTTAAACCTTCTGCAGTACGACCCATTCCTGCATATTCCCACATAATACGACCGAACTCTTTATGCAAAGAATCTACACTTCGTTTACCCTTAATATTCATAAGTCGGTCTATTTCTGCCTGAACTCCTTTCTCTGCTTTTTCAAATTCAGGGTGATCGGTAGGAATTTTTGCCCACAAAGCTTGGTCGGCTAAGTAGTTTTGTATGGTGTAAGGTAATACAAAATATCCATCTGCTAAACCTTGCATCAACGCAGAAGCACCAAGACGATTGGCTCCGTGGTCTGAGAAATTACATTCGCCAATGGCAAAAAGTCCTTTAATTGTGGTTTGTAATTCGTAGTCTACCCATATTCCACCCATTGTATAGTGGATAGCTGGGTAAATCATCATTGGATTATAATACTTAACACCGTTAATTTCTTTTGCCAATTCGCCCGGATTTACATCGGTTATCTCTTCGTACATATCGAAAAGGTTACCATAACGTTGGCGAATTACATCTAAACCAAGTCGGTTTATACTTTCAGAGAAGTCGAGGAACACTGCCAAACCTGTGTTGTTTACACCAAAACCGTGGTCGCAACGTTCTTTAGCTGCACGAGAAGCAACATCACGTGGCACTAAATTACCAAAAGCTGGATAACGACGTTCCAAATAATAGTCGCGATCTTCTTCTGGAATATCAGAACCTTTCTTTGTTCCTGCCTGTAATGCCTTTGCATCTTCTATTTTCTTTGGTACCCAAATACGTCCATCGTTACGCAAAGATTCTGACATCAATGTTAGTTTCGACTGTTTATCACCGTGAACGGGGATACAAGTTGGGTGAATTTGAACGTAAGCAGGATTTGCAAAATATGCTCCTTTACGATAACATTGTATAGCAGCAGTACAATTACAGCCCATTGCATTGGTAGAAAGGAAGTAAGCATTACCATAACCACCTGTAGCTATTACTACAGCATTGGCAGAAAAACGTTCCAATTTACCTGTAACTAAGTTTTTCGCAATAATTCCACGTGCATGTTCGTCTACAATTACAACGTCTTCCATCTCGTAACGTGTGTAAAGTTTTACACGACCATCGTGTACTTGTTTGCTTAATGCAGAGTAAGCTCCAAGAAGAAGTTGTTGTCCTGTTTGACCTTTTGCATAAAAAGTACGAGAAACTTGTGCTCCACCAAAAGAACGATTTGCTAACATTCCGCCATATTCGCGTGCAAAAGGAACGCCTTGTGCCACACATTGGTCGATAATGCTATTTGAAACTTCTGCCAAACGATAAACATTTGCTTCGCGAGCACGATAATCGCCTCCTTTTACTGTATCGTAAAACAAACGATAAACTGAGTCGCCATCGTTTTGATAGTTCTTTGCAGCATTTATACCACCTTGTGCTGCTATAGAATGGGCACGACGTGGAGAATCTTGAATACAGAAATTGTAAACTGTAAAGCCCATTTCGCCAAGAGATGCTGCTGCACTAGCGCCTGCTAAGCCTGTTCCTACTACAATTACATCGAGTTTTAGTTTATTTTTAGGATTAACCAAACGCTGGTGAGCCTTAAAATTGGTCCACTTTTCTGCTACTGGTCCTTCTGGAATCTTTGAATCTAATATTTTAGCCATAATCTTGTATCGTTCTATTAGAATTAGTGAATTAAACAACAAGCACTATGAAGGCTTGGTGCACAACCAAATGTAAAAGCTAGCACTACAATTAGGAAACCTAACATTAGAAGTGTAGTGTAAACTAAGCCTATCATCTTCCAACGCTTAAACCAAATTTTGCCATTTATACCAAGTGTTTGCATAGCCGACCAAAAACCATGTGAAAGATGATACCAAATTGCACAAAGCCAAACTATGTAAAGCACTACAAATACTGGATTCTTAAAAGTTTCCACAATGTAAGAATAGCCAGCGGTTGGACTATACTTGCCTTCAAAACCCACAATTTCGGCAAACATCATATTATACCAGAAGTTGAACAAATGGAGCAAGATGCCCAAAAGAACAATAATTCCCAATACCAACATGTTTTTTGATGCCCATTCTACTTTAGGACTTGAACCGTTTACAGCATAACGTTCGTTACCACGTGCACTACGATTCTGAGCCGTAAGAATAAATGCGTAAACGATATGGGCAACTGTTAGCGCACCTAAGGCTATTGTTGCTACTACCGCATACCAATTCGAACCAAGAAAGGCACAAATCATATTGTAAGCCTTTTCAGAAAAAAGAGCTACAATATTCATTGACATGTGGAATGTCAGAAATAGAATAAGTGCAATGCCTGTTACCGACATTACAACCTTTCTACCAATAGAAGAATTGATTAACCACATAAATTGTTTTGTTTTTAATATTTAAACTGTTAGAATTAATTTGCAAAACGAAAACGAGCGTATAAACAAAAAGGCATACCATTAAAAGCATACTTATATAACAGATACCCAAATGTTGGTATTTATGCACGTATATTCGCTGCAAAAATACTATAAAATAATGACAGAACGAATTTTTTTAGGAGAAAAAGACCATAAAAACAACCATAAATACGTAATATTGACAAAGTCTAAACAAGCACAAAAAACAAAATGCTACTTAATTTTTACACAGAGCTATTGAATGTAAATTTAATAAATTGTCTTTTTAGCTTTCGTTTTATAGCTATAAAACTGTTTGCTATAGCGTTTTGCATTAATAATAGGCATTTTTCTGTCTGCAAAAAACTATCTCTTCTAAATTTTAAAACGATATTGTATATACGTAAAAATAAAAAAATAACAAAAAAACTGCTTTCATAACATTCTTATAATCAGTTTATTATATGGACTTGAAAAAATATAATTATAAAATTTAAAAATGTAATTAAAAAAAATATTTTTCTTATAAGAAACTCTACTAACTTTCATTAAAATTCGAGCAGCTATTTATGTTAAACAATTGAGCATAAATATAAGTGGTTGAAAAATAGTGCAAAATGCAAAAAAATATACTCATTAATTATTAGAATAAGGGTATATATTTTTTTTACAAGGTAAGAAGTTTCTGCTTGTTACTGCTATTTTGTTGGAGATCATAAAGGCTACTTTCTTCGGTTACTCCCATAAACAGAATTTTGTTTGCCATATTGCAGATGTATTTGTTGCGTTCTAAAGCTGTTATTTTAGACTGGCGAACTGAAACACTAACAGAAACTATTAGTAAACGATTTTCGTTTAAAGCCTCTTGCAATATCAATGGAACGGTTTTATACATTCTTCGTGCCAAAACAAGTATGATGGGCTGACTGCCTTTCAGCAAAAAATGAAGAACATCTTTTTCTAACTTGCTACAAAATCCACTAACAACGCACTCTCCCCTATTACGCATATCGGTAGCCCAATCGTAAACTTTCAGCACTGTTCCCGAAGAAATTGTATTCGATGCTAAAAAAGCTACCTTTTTCAGCCGTAACAAGTCTTTATTGCCAAGATATTCCACATTGGTTATCATAGCCCACGCTCTCTATTTTTTCTATTCGCTGTAACCTTTCTCCTTATCGTCTTTATTTTCTTTGCATAGTGCAATACGTTTTAAATCTTGGTCGAGCTGTTTTATACTCTCAAAATGTTCCTCTCTTCGCTGTTGTTCTTTATAAGCAATGTATTCTTTTGAAGCTTTTTCAACTGCCAATTCATGTGATATTGTACCTGCATGCTCAAGAATATTCTTTTCGTTCAAAGTAAGAATAAGGCGTAGTTTCTGCAACCAATCGCGCATATACATTGGTTTTTCTGCTAAAGCTTGTGCCTCTGCATAAGCAAGAAACTGTTCAACAATAAGTTTTAACTGCCCAATTTCTTTCTCGTTCAGATAGTTCTTACCTATCAGTGTATCGTTTTTGGTAACTTTTCCCTCTTGTTCTGTAGAAGTTAGCCCCATCATTGGTTGCAAAGCATTGGCACGATAATAAACAAGTTCGGCAGCTGTCTTTCCACTAACAGCCCACAACAGTTTATTTTGTATTTCTTTAAAGAAAGCCAATGTCATTTCTGCCGATGGATTATAATCTATACTCGTTGCATATATATCTTTAATTTGCTGATAGAACACTTTTTCGGAAATACGTATCTCTCGAATACGATTTAAAAGTTCTTTAAAATAATTGTAGGAAGAACCTGTTTTGAAACGTTCGTCGTTCAGCGCAAATCCTTTAATAATATATTCTCTTAATCGTTGTGTAGCCCAAATACGAAACTGTGTACCTTGTTGCGACTTTACACGATAACCAACCGAAATAATAACGTCGAGATTATAATAATCTATATTTCTAACAACCTCTCTTTTACCTTCTATTTGAACTGTTGCAAAATTTGCAACAGTTGCTTCCAAAGATAATTCTCCTTCCTCAAAAACATTCTTAATATGTCGTGAAATAGTTGATTTATCACGCCCAAAAAGAGTTGCCATTTGGTCTAATGATAGCCACACCGTTTCGTTTCTGAACCTAACATCTATCTTTATTTTCCCATCTGCCGACTGATAGATGAGCATATTGTCGTTGTTGCTTGCGTGCATAATTCTTTAATTATCGATTTATACGATGTAAAATCAGAAAACTTTAATAAATTTAATATCACCATATTGGACATTAATAAGTTCCTTTACATCTGCATTTTATATAAATATTGATCCTAAAAGGCACAAAATATATTAAAAATATTGGACATATTTTGGACATTTAATCTATTATATTCCATCAAGTTTTTTTACTTGTCACTAATAACACATTTTGCTATGTGGTTTTTAATTACTTCTTGAATTTCTAATGGATTATCTGTTAAATATGATAAGAATATTAAATCACTTTTATCTGTAATATCCCAAAGCATAGCGGTATTAAATGTGCCAACCTTAATACCAGCATTGAGTTTATATTGTATAGTTAATGGTAATCTTTTACAAAACTCTTCGTATAGAGAAACTAAAGTCTTGTTATCCTCAAAAGATATTTCATAGAAAGGAAAGTTGAAATTTATTATATCCTTAGTAGTTAAATGAAAATCGTCTCCATAAGTTAGCCACTTAGACAAGAAAAGTCTACCACAACTTAGAAGTTGGATATACTTATAATACTCTTCTTGCAATTTGATATTTCCTAATTCACTTTGCTCAATCTTATTCCCATCAGAGTCAAAAGAAGCTGGAATAATGTTAGATATAGAAAGGAAATTGTAGCCAACCTTTTTATAATATAATTTTCTTCCATTAAAATTATCTTCTAATAATGAAATATTCACACCTTTCTTATTTTGGTAAACAGACTGTATTATTTCAGAATCAAGCATTGGTATTACCTCATTATTATAAATAAACCGATTATACTTTATGTTCGCAGTGAAAAGTGTCTCTCTTTGTTCACTAAACCAACGATGTAAAGAAGATGTATATCTCTCTTTCCCACCAGGAAATAAAATATAAATACAATTTCTTACTCTAACATCTCCTGAGAATAATCCAGAAGGTATTCTACTATAAAAAGAACACCATAAAGTTCCTTGGATTTTATTTAATAGTTTTCGTACTTCTATAAAGTTTCTACTAAAAGCTAAATTATGCATAACTATAAAAGCATGCGTACCTAAAGGACATAAAAGTTGTAATACACGCTTTATAACATATCCGTATAAATCGCTACACTTAAAAGCCACATTAGACAAATAAGTTATTTTACTCTTAGATACATACGGCGGATTACCAATAATAACATCAAATCCTCTATGTTCGTTAATAATTTCGTAAAATTCGGCAAGCCAATGGAAAGGTTGATGTGTAAGAAGCCAAGTATCGTAACTTATATTTGTTTCTACTGCGCCATACATTTTATTGTTTAACAGGTGGTTTAATGCAGAAAGACGTTCGTTTAAAGCGTGTTTAGCTTGTTTAAAGTCTACCATTTTCTCCGATTGTTGGAGCTGAATTTCTTTAAAACGCTGATAAGCTTTAGAAATTTTCTCCATTTCCCCATTAATTTTTGCCTCAAATTCTTTTTTATCGAGCATATTTCCCTCTATCAGGTCGCGTTTTAATTCGGCTTGTGTGGCATATCCCACAAGTGTATTTCCACAACGAATATTAAAATCTATATCGGGCAAAGGGTCGAGTCCTAAATTTGGGTCGCGTTTATCTACTTCAACTACTGCAACCATCTTTAAGAACAAACGTAGTTTTGCAATTTCTGTAGCTTCAACCATTATATCTACGCCATAGAGATTGCGCAGAATAATGCTTTTATAAACAAAGTATTGAATGTTGGAGCGATATTTGTGTGTTATTTCTTGCAACTCTTGTTTAAACAAAAGTGGGTTTTGCTTGTTAAATTCCTTCATTCTGTTGATACAAACCTCGTAAAGCGGTTCAAGAATGTTGAGTGCTGCAAAAAGAAAAGCACCAGAACCACAAGTTGGGTCGAGAATTGTAATGTGTTGTAAGGCAGAATAAAAATGTTTTATAAACAAATGGTCGGGAGTATCGGCAAGATAGTCGGCTACAAATTGCCGAATATCAAGGTTATAGGTTATAAAATCGTTTATAGCGGTTATTTCGCCATTCACTATTTTCTGTTTAATGTTGCTATAACGTTGGCGACGTTCTATGGTTTCTCGCCAAATTTCGGTAGGCAAAGCGAAAGTTTCGGGTGTTCGTTCGTTCCAATGTTTGCGACGTTCTAACAAATTTGGCTTTGCAGTGTCTATTCCTTCTGCTATATATTCGGGAAGAGGTTCGTTGCAACCTTTCTTCATTGCATTGTAAATATACTTATCGTTGCTTTCTTGCAAGTATTGCCATAATTTGCTTTTGGGGCGGAAACATTTTTCGTCTTTGCGTTTTACGGCATCCATTAAATAAGGCAAAATGGTGTTTCTACCAATATATTCGGTAATATCTTCTTTTGTGTAATAAGCTCCCATTTGTGCACGGTCGTTAATATATTGTTCGAATATATATCCTAACACATCTGGGTTAATATCGCGACCAGAAGCAGTGATACGGTCGTCGAGATGCCAATGCCATTTATCGAAAAAGTCGAATAAACTACAAAAAGCCTCATCTGCAATATCTAATTCAGCATAATTGCGTTCTATTTGGTGTATGTCGAACATACCACCATTTAAATAAGGAATACGACCATAAATATTTTCAAACTCAACATTATGTTGTGGTGCGTTTAGTCCATCGTGAAAAAGATTAACGAGGAAGCCTTTATAAAACTTATTAAAGAACCTATTTTCGCCTTCTTGTTGGCGTGTCCATTCTAATTTGTTGCGTAAATAATCGATATCGCCATCTAAGAAACCTTTTTTCTGAATGAAATAACAAAACATTAGTCGGTTTAGCATAACCGATGCATACCATTGTTTGTTTTTATTTTCCTTTTCGCCAATATGGTCGTCAATTCCAGTAATAAATTTAGCAAAGTTGCTGTGTTCTTTTTTAAAGCCAGAATAGAAGTCTTTTGTTATTTTCTCAGAATTTACAAGGAAAGCAGCCTGAACTTTTTCTATAATATCGAGAATGTTAGGTTCGTCTTCGAGAGAAAAGGATAGTTTTTCCATTTTTTCAAACAAGAATGCAGCCTTTTCAATAGTGTCGTATTCAATCAAAACAACATCTCTTTTTTCTACTTTCTTCACTGGAGCTATCCAAAGATGATGTAGCTTTTCGGGTAAGAAAAAAATACAAATATAGTTTTCTGCATTCTTTCTAATTTTTTGGTCTATCTTTTTACATACAGCCGATGTTGGTATGCTCTGAACTTTACAATGCAGAATTTGAAAACCTTTTCGTTCTGCAATCTGCTCTATATGGTAAGTTGTATCGTCTATGGTTATTTCTGGCAATTGTGTTGCACCTGTTGGATTGTTCCAAAGCATTTCGCTTATAAACAATTCTTTAAAATTGGCTATAGAGATATACTGATTAAATAAATTCTTTTTCATTTCTTTTAGGCTTTTAATCCCATTGAACAAATAATTACAGGGTCTTTATGTTTTGTTTTGTCTTCGTCTACCCGACAAAGATTTGCGTTTTCGTACATTTCGATAACAGTATCTACAATATCGTCGTGCGTATTTCCTGTACGCATCATTCTTCCAAGGATAAATTTAGAATTCTCCAATAATGGATTATTGTAGATTTGGTCGATAGCAAATTTCAGCAACTCTTTCTTTTCTTGCGTATTAAAAAGAGTAAGTGGTTGTTCGTAATAATGATTCAACAATTCATAGATTTTACGTTTGGTACTAAATCGACTTCCGAGAATTCCTCCAACATTAGTATTTTCGTTCTTAATTCCTTTAACAGCTTTTTCTACCAATGCAAGATGATTTTCCTGTGCTGGTAGGCAAGGTTCGTTTATTGTACATGCCATTGCCTGAAGAATACGATTTTGCGACTGGCTAACTATTTTTCCTTCTGAGTTGTACCAAGTAAGAACATCGAAATCGTTATATGTGCGAGCGTATGTAATAACGCCATTTTCGCTGATATTGGTTGCAGCTTTTGTAGAATAGGCTATATTTGGTATAGCTGGAATTATATTTTTCAGTTTTGGATTGGCATCGGTAGCGTTTTTCCATATCTGATATGCAAAAGAACCTAAGTCTACATCTACATCATCGTCGTCGCCGTCTAAACTTCCACTCTTTTCATTATACATATCACGAAGGTTCTGTTCGTTTCCTTCAAAAAACACTTCGTCGCTACCCACAATTCCTGCATTTTCGTTGATACGTTCGTTAAGGCGCGTACGCAAACTAATGATTTTTTCCACCTCATCGGCTGGGAAAAATGAATAACAATAGATTTTTTCTGAACTTTGGTCGATACGATCTACACGTCCTGCACGCTGAATTAGTCGGATAATAGCCCAAGGTAAGTCATAATTAACAATGATATGAGCATCTTGTAAATTTTGTCCTTCACTTAATACATCGGTTGCTATTAATATGCGCAGTTGGTTTTCTTTTTCTATATCTGCTTTATTACTTATGGGCGAAAAGCGTTCTACAATAGATGTTGAATTTTTTGTTGCACCAGTTACTTTCTCGATATATTTAATTCCTCGCTTTTCTAACTGTTTGTAAATATAGTTGGCAGTATCAGAATATTGTGTGAAAACGACAACCTTTTCATCTTTATGAGTGTTGTTCAATAGCTTTTCTAATTCGTTGAGTTTTTGGTCGGTCTGCGGATTCCATGCTTTACAAAGATTTATCATAGCGAGAAGTTGTTCGCAATCTTTTTTTAACCCCTGTTTCAGTGTACGTTTGAAATATTTAGAATCAATCCATTGTACATTATTCTTTCCTATCAGTCCATTGTAATATGTTTCTGCTTTTTCCATATAAGCTTTCATATCTTTAGGAATTGTCAGAAGATTGCTGTTAGAAAAAAATTCTTGACTATTTTCTGAATCTGCATTTGCATCGTTGATGTCGGCATCTTCTAAAAAGTCCTCAGGGAATGTATTTTCATCGCTAACTGGCAATTTCAACTTATTGTCAATAGCATAGATATACACAGCATTGCGCAATATGTGGCGATATAATGTGAGCAGAAATGCATAGCCACTACTATCTATACGCTTAAAGAATGTACTTTTACAGAAACCCATCATTTGTGCTCCAGCACGCGAAAGATTATCTATCAAATTACTTTCATACTTTGACGCAGCTTCGGCTTTCTTTTCATCTAAATAATGTGTCAATCCATAACGAGGCAACTTAAGTGACTCCATAAAATCTATCATTTCTTTTGAATAGAGTCGGCTATATTGGTCGCCCTCAACAGTATTAAACTTCACGGCTTTAGGGATACGATCTGGAAAATAAGATTTATGCCCATCTTTGAACTCCAAATATTTACGTTTGTTTTTAGGATCGGTCTTTGCATAATTCTCTTTAATAAAGGTGCGTGTTCTTCGGATAAGGAAAAGTTTCATTAGTTCTTGCCAGTCTTCTTGACATTCGCTTCGTTCAAAGGCTTTGATACTTCTAATAAAATCTTCATGCTTTTCGGCAAATTTCCGTTCTCCGCCAATTGCACGAATATATGCTTCAGGACGAATTCCTAAATCCATATCGTCATCTATAAAAAGTCGAAGTTGGCTACTAAGGTCTTTATATTGCTTGTTGTAAGGTGTTGCTGTTAATAATAAAACCTTACAATCTTGTTTTTGAATAAGATCGCGAATATTGCGATAACGAATGCCTTGACTATTACGTAAGTTATGACTTTCGTCTACAATAATAAGTTTGTAATAGCGGGCATTATCAACGTCAATAGGTTTTGACATTGACATAATATCTGCCTTCATATCGTATTGCTTTCGATACTTTGCCCACATATCTTGCAAATTGGCAGGACAGATAATCAATGTATTGCTGCCAAAAGTGTTTTCGTACATCTTAGCAATGGCACAAGCTGTGATGGTTTTTCCTAATCCTACAACATCGCCTATCATTGCTCCGCCACGTTTTTCATTATTAAGATGGCGTGCTGCTATCTTTACAGCAGTCTGTTGAAAGTCGAAAAGTGCACCTCTAAATTCTGTAGGAATAGAAAATTCTTTAATTCCCGAGCGTGCTTCTTCGCTAAGATGATAAGCTGTTTTTAGATATATATAATAAGGTGGTATTTCTTTGTCGCCTGCCCAACTATTGTCTATAATTTCTATTAACTCTTTGGTAATATCAAGACAAAATTTATCTTCCCAACGGTCATCAAACCAAGAAGCTAATTTTTCGGCACTATCGCTATCGCCAAATTCTGCATTTAGCTCTCCTTGCTTTGTTAGTCCGGAATAGGTAAGATTGCTACTACCCATAATAGCTTGTATTTTATTGAAATTATCATCTGGACGATGAGCTAGGTATAATTTGGCATGAAGTGGTTCGCGAAGATACAGTTTTACACATACTTTTTCGTCTTTCATCTGTGCAGAAAGACGACGAAGTGTAAATTCGTCTTGCTTTGTTGGAAAACCTAATTGTAACTGTCGTCTGAAATCGTGCGCAATAGCCAATTTGCATTGGCTAACATAATTTGCATCGGGCAATTGTTGCTCGGTATATAGCTGACGTATTAGTTCATCGGAAGGCTGATGCATACCAATTAATAACCGACATTTACGAAAAATTCTTTTATCATCTTCGTAAACAAAGTCGCCAGTAATTGTATCTACCTGATCTACAACTATATTCCAACCACGTAAATTAAAATATCCCACACAGAAGTCTACTCGTTTTACTCCAACATTGGTAATTATTCCTTGAAGTCCTTCTGTGAATTTCGTTTCGATATTATCGTAAATTCGTGCCATTTTTTAGAGTTCCATTATATATTAGTTGGTTTTCAGGCTATAAAATTACGCATTATTTATTAAAGAATATGGAATTTTTAAATAAAATGTTATTCGAACAGAAATGAATGAAATTTGAGAATATACCATTGTTAAACAATATTGTTTAGATAGAGAATCATTAAGTATTAAGAAGTAAACATCTAACATACAATATATTACATCGAAATATTATTAAATTATAGAGGCAAAAAATAGATGAATGATAGTTATAATGAATGGAGTAATATGATGGAGTTGTACTACATAATTCAATTAAATTTCTTACTTTTGCCGAAAAATAAACGAAGAATGAGCATTACTTTTAAATATGATGTATTAGTAATTGGTGGCGGACATGCTGGGTGCGAAGCAGCAACAGCAGCAGCAAATATTGGTGCAAAAGTTTGTTTAATAACAATGGATATGAACAAAATTGCCCAAATGAGCTGTAATCCTGCCGTAGGAGGCATTGCAAAAGGACAAATTGTTAGAGAAATTGATGCTTTAGGAGGTCAAATGGGACTTGTTACTGATGCTACTGCCATACAATTTCGTATGCTCAATCGGTCAAAAGGACCTGCTGTTTGGAGTCCAAGAGCACAATGCGATAGAGAAAAGTTCATAACAGAATGGAAAAGAATACTTGACGGAACAGAAAATTTAGATATCTTCCAAGATCAAGTAGAAGAACTTATTGTAAAAGACGGACACGCTATAGGTGTTCGCACAA
This sequence comes from Prevotella pallens ATCC 700821, assembly GCF_000220255.1. Lineage (GTDB taxonomy): Bacteria > Bacteroidota > Bacteroidia > Bacteroidales > Bacteroidaceae > Prevotella > Prevotella pallens. The sequence continues at coordinate 321,718 of NZ_GL982513.1, read as the reverse complement.
TATGGGGAATAGAACTTTTTGCACGTACAGTTGTAATAACAGCAGGAACATTCTTAAATGGTCTTATGCACATTGGTAAACGTAAAGTAGAAGGAGGAAGATGCTCGGAACCTGCTGTGCATAATTTAACAGAAAGTATTACACGCTGGGGAATTCGCAAGAATCGTATGAAAACAGGAACTCCAGTTCGTATAGATAAAAGGTCGGTTCACTTCGATGAAATGGAAGTACAACCTGGAGAAAACGATTATCACCAATTTTCATTTATAGGTCCTTACAGAAACCTTCCACAACTACCATGTTGGTTGTGCAATACAAATGAAGATGCACATAATATATTACGTAAAGGTATTCCAGATTCTCCCCTTTTCAACGGACAAATAGAAAGTATTGGACCACGATATTGTCCATCAATAGAAACAAAGCTTGTTACTTTCGCTGATAAAACATCGCACCCCCTATTTCTAGAACCAGAAGGAGTTGATACAAACGAAATGTATTTAAACGGATTTTCATCTTCGATGCCGTGGGAAATACAATTAGAAGCATTACGAAAAATTCCAGCATTACGAGATGCTAAGATTTATCGCCCTGGATATGCTATAGAATATGATTATTTCGACCCAACACAATTGAAACCAACGTTGGAATCGAAGATTATTGAAGGTTTATTCTTTGCTGGACAGGTAAATGGAACCACTGGTTATGAAGAAGCTGGCGGACAAGGAATAGTTGCAGGAATTAATGCTACTCTATTATGTAGCGGAAAGAAAACATTTACTATGAAACGCGATGAAAGTTATATTGGCGTATTAATCGACGATTTAACAACAAAAGGGGTGGACGAACCTTATAGAATGTTTACTTCAAGAGCTGAATATAGAATATTACTCCGTCAAGACGATGCCGATGCTCGTTTAACAGAAGAAGCATTTAAACTTGGTTTAGCTACTAGTAAACGCTATAATTGGTGGATAAAAAAGAAAGAACAGATAGAAAGAATCATTAATTATTGCGATGAAACTGCGATAAAGCCCAATGAAATTAATGGCTATTTGGATAGTATTGGTAGTTCTGCAATACAAGGTTCAATTAAAATTTCAGGACTTATAGCTCGTCCAGGAATAAGTTTATACGACTTATCAAATTATATTCCGCAACTTAAAGAAGTATTATCATTATTACCAACCAGAAAAGATGAAATTACTGAAGCAGCTGAAATAAAAATGAAATATAAAGGTTATATAGAAAGAGAGCGTATTTTTGCAGAAAAGATGCATCGTCTTGAAAATATTAAGATAAAGGGACATTTTGATTATAGCAATATACACGATCTATCTACAGAATGTCGTCAGAAGTTAGAACATATACAACCAGAAACTTTGGCACAAGCAAGCAGAATACCAGGAGTTAGTCCCAGCGACATAAATGTTTTATTAGTATTAATGAGAAGATAGACACAACATGTTTCACGTGTAACAAATAATAAATAATAT
>NZ_GL982513.1:278741-320172 GCF_000220255.1 Prevotella pallens ATCC 700821 | reverse complement strand
ATATATAACTAATTGATAATGAATAATAAGATACTACTCGAAAATTTAAGATGTATTCCCGATTGGCCTATAAAAGGCGTAAACTTTCGTGATGTAACAACCTTATTTAAGTCGCCCGAAGCACTTAAAGAGATTATAGACGAAATGTACGAAATATACAAAGACAAGGGGATTACTAAGATTGTTGGAATAGAAAGTCGTGGTTTTGTTATGTCATCTGCACTTGCTTTACGACTCGGAGCAGGTATTGTACTCTGTCGTAAACCAGGAAAACTACCTTGTGAAACCATTCAAGAAAGTTATGCAAAGGAATATGGTATCGACACAATAGAGATACATAAAGATGCTATCAACGAAAATGATATCGTTTTACTACACGATGACCTACTTGCAACAGGAGGAACAATGCGTGCAGCATGTAATCTTGTAAAGAAGTTTAAGCCTAAAAAGATTTATTGCAACTTTATTATAGAACTTAAAACAGAGTTTCCGGACAGTCGCAATACATTTGATAAGGATATTGAAATATCATCGCTACTACAGTTTTAACCATATCGTCGCGAAAAAACATATTGATATTGTTTTATTGTTGGCTAATTATTTTATTGCACAAAGAATATTGTAACGAATAAAAATAACTTTGAAGGATAAATAAGATGCCAACAAGAAAACAAAAAAAGATATTTTTATCTAGAAAACAATGATATTGCTATTTATAAATAAGAACAAATAGGAGAAAAGGATATAAGAAAAAGTTCTTTGTTCCACGTGAAACAAGAAGCATATAAGTTATCTTAGAATAAGGAAGTTAGAGAATGACAAAAGAAGAAAACGAGAAACGATTAGCATATCTCAAAAATATAGTATCGAATTTGCCCAACAAGCCGGGTACATATCAATACTACGATAAGGAGCATACTATCATTTACGTTGGAAAAGCAAAGAACTTAAAAAATAGAGTATCATCTTACTTTCATAAAGAAACTGACCGTTTCAAAACAAAAGTATTGGTTTCGAAAATATACGATATTACTTACACCGTTGTAAAAAGCGAAGAAGATGCGTTATTAATAGAAAATCAGCTCATAAAACAGTACCAACCGCGCTACAATGTATTATTAAAAGATGGCAAAACTTACCCCAGCATTTGCATAACGAACGAATACTTCCCACGAATCTTTAGTACTCGCAACATAAACAAGCGCTATGGTAGTTTTTATGGCCCGTACAGCCACGTTGGAAGTATGCATGCTATATTAGAAATACTAAAGAAACTATATAAACCACGCACGTGTCGCTACCCTATTACTAAGGAAGGCATAGAACAAAAGAAATATAAACCCTGCTTAGAATACCATCTTGGCAACTGCGGGGCACCATGTATTGGCAAACAATCGTACGAGGATTATCAACAAAATATGATACTCGCACGACAAATTTTAAGGGGTAACACACGAGAAGTACAACGTTTAATGAAGGAGAAGATGGAAGAATGCGCTGCTGATTTGCGTTTTGAAGAAGCCGAAGTGTACAAGCAACGCTATATGGCATTAGAGAATTTCGCTGCAAAAAACGAGATTGTAAGCTATTCTATTGCCGATGTTGATGTCTTCTCCATAGTAAATGATGATAGCAAGAAGAATGCTTTTATAAGCTATTTGCACGTTACAAATGGTGCAATAAACCAGAGTTTCACATTCGAATATAAACGAAAATTAGACGAAACTGATGCTGAACTGCTCAACGAAGCCATACCAGAAATTCGTGAAAGATTTAAAAGTACGGCAAAAGAGATTATTGTTCCTTTCGAATTAGACTTCCATATAAAAGACGCAATCTTCCTTATTCCACAGCGAGGCGATAAGAAACGCTTACTTGAACTATCGGAAATGAATGCTAAACAACACAAATTCGACCGTCTAAAACAAGCTGAAAAACTTAATCCAGAGCAGAAACAAACTCGGTTAATGAAGGAGTTACAAGACCGTTTAAAACTTCCTAAGCTGCCATACCAGATTGAATGTTTCGACAATTCAAATATTTCTGGTACCGATGCAGTTGCAGCCTGCGTGGTTTTTAAAGGGTTAAAGCCATCAAAAAAGGACTATCGCAAATACAATATAAAGACTGTTGTTGGTCCAGATGACTATGCATCAATGCAAGAAGTAGTGAGACGACGCTACAAACGAATGGTAGAAGAAGACGCTCCCCTACCCAATCTTATTGTAACCGATGGTGGAAAAGGGCAAATGGAAGTTGTTCGCAAGGTTATAGAGGACGAACTGAAGCTCGAAATACCAATTGCAGGATTGGCAAAAGACGACCATCACAGAACCAACGAACTACTTTATGGGTTCCCACCACAAACAATTGGTATTCCAACCAAGTCTGAACTCTTCAAAGTTCTTACACAAATACAAGACGAAGTGCATCGTTTTGCCATTACATTTCACAGGGATAAACGCTCAAAACATCAGTTACACAGCGAGTTAGACGATATAAATGGAATTGGAATCAAGACTAAAGAGCTGCTTTTACAACACTTTAAGATTATGAAAAATATAAAATCTGCTGACATTCAAGAACTTACAAAGGTTATTGGAAACGCAAGAGCAACGCTTTTATATAATTATCTACACCCTAAAACAGAATAATTAAAATAAAATAAGTACATTTGCGATATGAGAATTGTAATTCAACGTGTAAAGCATGCATCGGTAACAATTGATGGAAATATAAAATCAGCCATTCAGAAAGGTTTACTTATATTACTTGGAATTGGTGAAGACGATGACGAAAACGATGTTAAATGGCTTGTAAACAAGGTTATAGGTCTGAGAATTTTCGACGATGAGCAAGGCGTTATGAATAAAAGTGTGATGGATATAGGCGGCGAAGCTCTTGTTGTATCGCAGTTTACGCTTATGGCAAGCTATAAAAAGGGAAATCGTCCAAGCTACATTCACGCTGCCAAACACGAAATCTCAATACCACTCTACAAGTTTTTCTGCCAAGAATTAAGCCGTGCAATGAGGAAAAATGTGGGCGAAGGGGAGTTTGGTGCAGATATGAAAGTAGAACTATTGAACGATGGTCCTGTAACAATATGTATGGATACAAAGAACAAAGAGTAACAGAATGGACAACGAAATAAGCATAAAAGAAGCACAAAAACTTGTAGATGACTGGATTCATAAGTATGGTGTACGTTATTTTAGCGAGCTTACCAATATGGCATGTCTTACCGAAGAGGTGGGCGAACTGGCACGTATAATGGCTCGTACATACGGCGACCAAAGCTTTAAACAGGGCGAAAAACACAATATTGGAGAAGAAATGGCTGATATATTATGGGTTTTAATGTGTTTAGCCAACCAAACTGGTGTAGATCTAACAGAGGAATTGCAAAAAAGTTTCGACAAAAAAACAAGACGAGACAAAGACAGACACAAGCAAAACGAGAAGCTAACACAAACTGAAAACACATAAAAAACAAGTCGTTACATTAGAAAACAGGAAATAACAACACGTTTTAGATTAAGTATTTTACACAAAATAAATTAAATTACACAGTGCTATGCAGAACAATAATAGTAATATTGGATACACAAGTAAGTACGATGAAATGCTGAAACAATACAACCTCGACATAACAGACGAGGAAGTAAAAGCAGCAGTAAAGAAGATTATTGAAGAGAAAGTTGCAGAAAACAATAACGTAGAGGTCAAGAAATTCCTCCTCGGAAGTGTAGAATTAACTACTCTCAAGACCACAGACACAGAAGAAGAAGTGCTCGCAATGGTCGAGAAAGTGAACAAATTTGCACAGGAATACCCTACTCTTCCACACGTTGGAGCCGTTTGTGCTTATCCGTGCTTCACAAAACTGATTGCCGATAGCTTAGAAATAGACGGTGTAGACATAACAAACGTAACAGGAAACTTCCCATCTTCTCAAACATTCCTCGAGGTTAAGACCATCGAAACGGCACTTGCCATCAAGGACGGTGCCACACAGATAGATATTGTATTACCTGTTGGCAAATTCCTTTCGGGCGATTATGAAGATGTTTACGACCAAATTAGTGAATTGAAGCAGACTTGTGGCGATGTCCCAATGAAGGTTATACTCGAAACTGGCGACTTAAAAAATGCTCGCAACATAAAGGCAGCCGCCCTACTCTCTATGTTTGCAGGTGCTAACTATATTAAAACAAGCACGGGTAAAGAGAAAATTAGCGCAACCCCAGAGGCTGTTTACATTATGTGTACGGCTATTAAGGAGTTCTACGACAGAACTGGCGTACAGGTAGGACTAAAGCCTGCAGGAGGCATAAACAGTATTATAGATGCCGTTATCTTTTATACCATCTACAAAGAAGTTCTCGGCGAGAAGTGGCTCACCAACTATTGGTTCCGTCTTGGTACCAGTCGTCTCACCAATTTGCTGCTCAGCGACATTGAAGGCAAAGAGGTTAAGTTCTTCTAAACCAGCGTTCAAACAATACGAAAATCCTGATTTCCACGTTGAAATCAGGATTTTTTATCTCTTAAATTCAATAGAACAGCATTGCTTTATATATACATTCATCAGAAGAAACGATAACATTGCAATTGATTTTATTGGGATTTCATAAAACCAAAAATACAGCAATCTCTCTTACCATAATAGTTTCAATACAATCAACTGGACACTATTAAATATTTAAAAAGATAGGAAGTAAACATCTATCATAGACGTCTACCTCCTACCAATATTGTTTTCACTTGCAAAATGTACGATTTACATCTTTCTACAATTGCTGGTATATACCATAAAGGGTTATTTTACCGTTACAACTGTGCCACCATTCACTCCTTCAACAAAGAGAGTTAATTCTATATCCGAGGGGCTTTTACCAATATAAGCCATAGCATAAGCTTTTTTGTGGCGTGCAATAGTAGTTTTTTCGATGGTTCCCCAATTATTAATCTTTATTATAGAAGCTTCACCTCCTGTATATTTTACTTCACCATAAGTTATACCCTCAGCCTCTAACTTAGTGTTATTGCAATACATAATAAGTTCATCTGTATAGTATCTTGCTACGATTGCTGTAAGAGGATTACTTATAGAAAACATCATAAATGTTGTAAAAATCTTTCACAAACATAATATTCGTATAACGGTTTGACCATCAACGCATTGCGAAAACCACTGTTTTGCATTCCAAAAGTATGGTTTTTACACAGCAAAAGTGGGTGTTTTGTGCTCCAAAACACCCACTTTTGCAACGCCAAATGGTATCTACCGTTTCTGTATAAATAATATTTACAAAATTAAAGCATATTTCTCACAAAATAGTAAGCAGCTATGGCACATACTTAACTCTTGCGTTGAATCACAAAATCCAGGTAAGCTTTCAACGCATCTGATATTTCTTCGTTGCAGACATAGTCAGAAATAAATTGTAAAGCCTCATTGTGCAATTCCAACATCTTCTTTTCTGCATATTCTATACCTCCACTTTCTTTTGCAAAAGCTACCAACTGGGCTATTTCATCGGCACTTACTGTTCCTTCTTTCACCTTCATAGCCAAGTTGAGCATATCTTTATTACCAGTAGATTTCAACGCATAAATAATGGGTAGAGTCAGTTTTCCTTCCAACATATCGTTGCCTGTGGGTTTTCCTATCTCGGTTGAATCGTAATAATCGAATATATCATCGCGTATTTGGAATATTATTCCGATATGCTGACCGAACTGTTTTGCAGCCTTAATAGCCTCATTTGATGCCTCTCCAGCCTTTGCTCCAATCTCTGCACAGGTTTCAAACAAGGCAGCAGTCTTCTGTTTTATCACCTCGTAATACACCTCTTCCGATATCTTTTGGTTCGAAATATTAGTCAATTGCAATATTTCTCCATTCGAAAGTGTACGTCCCAATTCTGCAAGGTCGCCTACAATTTCATCAGATTTTGTATAAGCCACATTCAATAGTGCCGTCGAAAGAATATAATCGCCTACCAATACCGACACCTTATTGTTATATATGGCATTCACAGATGCCTGTCCTCTGCGTTCTCCACTCTCGTCCACAACGTCATCGTGTACTAAACTGGCTGTATGAAGAAGTTCTAACCCTACTGCAGCATGTTGTGCAACAAACGTTACTGCACCAAAATTTTTCGCTATTAGTAGTGTTAATATAGGTCGCATACGCTTCCCTCCCCTGTTACGAATATGTTCTAACACACGTGCAAGTAAGCCATCGCTGTGCGTTAACGACTTGTTAAACAGTGAGATAAATTCGTTTAATTCCTGACTAATTGGTTTTTTTATAATCGACAGATAATCCATTGGAAAACTATTTTGATACAAAAATAATGAATTATATCGGTAATTATGGTATTTTTTTAGTAATTTTACCCATAAATAAGATTTATACAATGGACAAATTGTTTCTCATCGATGCGTACGCACTCATCTTTCGGTCGTACTATGCCCTTATTCGTAACCCTCGTATCACATCAAAAGGATTGAATACATCGGCAATTATGGGTTTTTGCAATACACTAAACGAAGTTTTAACAAAAGAAAATCCAACACACATTGCAGTGGCTTTCGACCACGGACTCACTTTTCGTCACGAGGCATATCCCGAATATAAGGCGCAGAGAGAGGAAACTCCAGAAGATATAAAGCTGTCTGTTCCCTACATAAAACAAATTCTTGGAGCTATGCATATACCTATCTTACAGGTAGATGGCTTCGAAGCTGATGATATTATAGGCACTATCGCAACTCAAGCTGGCAAAAAGGGTATCAGCACATATATGCTTACACCCGACAAGGATTATGGTCAGCTCATTCAAGAAAATGTATATATGTATCGCCCACGACACGGTGGAGGATACGATATTATAGGTACGCAAGAGGTGGAAGCCAAATATGGCATTCCCACCCCAGCCCAAGTAATAGACCTATTGGCACTTATGGGCGATACAGCCGACAATTTTCCTGGCTGTCCAGGCGTAGGAGAAAAAACTGCAGCAAAGCTTATCAACCAGTTTGGGTCTATAGATAATATGCTCGAACATACCAACCAGATCAAAGGAAAGCTAAGAGAGAAAGTGGAAGCTGCCGTAGACGATATTAAAATGTCGAAGTTCTTGGCTACCATTCGTACCGATGTTCCAATAGAACTGAACTGGGACGAACTGAAGATAGAACAGCCCGATGAGGACAAGTTACGCGAAATCTTCACCGAATTGGAGTTTAAAACACTTCTTAATAAACTTGTTAAAGGTAGTAAAGAAGTGCAAAAAACCGACAATTTACAGCTTAATTTATTTGCAGAAAATACGCCCGCTGGTGCAGACGAACCAAAAAAAGCCCCTTCTCGTGGTATTTCAGAGGTACACCACAACTATAAACTTATTGAGAATGAGGCAGAAGCGAAGAATATTTGTGATTATTTGTTTACAAAAGAATATCTCAGTCTAGACACAGAAACCACTTCGACAGATGCAATAGACGCAGAATTGGTAGGTTTAAGCTTTTCTGTTGCCGAACAAGAGGCATTTTATGTGCCCATCTCAGCTAATCGTGAAGAAGCTCAAAAAATAGTAAATATATTTAAACCTCTATACGAAGACGAGTCAATTCTTAAAATTGGGCAAAACATTAAGTACGATTACGAGGTGCTGCATAAATATGGTGTTACGTTAAAAGGCAAACTATTCGACACCATGATTGCACATTATCTAATTCAACCAGAGCTTCGCCACAATATGGATTATATGGCAGAGACTCTCTTAAACTATAAAACTATTCCAATAGAAAGCCTCATCGGCCCAAAAGGAAAGCACCAAAAGAATATGCGCGACCTACTTCCGAATGAGATTTACGAGTATGCTTGCGAAGATGCAGATATAACATTGCAACTGAAAAACGTGCTAGAACCAAAACTAAAAAGTGTAGATGCCGAAAAATTATTCTGGGAAATAGAAATGCCACTCGTGCCCGTTCTTGCCGATATGGAACTACATGGTGTGCGTTTAGACACAGCTGCATTAGAAGAAACATCGCATATTTTTACACAACGTATGAAGCAATACGAACAGGAAATATACGAACTAGCAGGCGAAAGTTTCAACATTTCAAGTCCGAAACAGGTTGGCGATATCTTGTTTGGCAAACTCCAGATTATGGAAAAGCCTAAGAAAACAAAAACAGGACAATATGTTACAAGCGAAGAGGTAATGGTTAGCTTAGAAAATAAGCACCCCATTGTACACAAAATACTGGAATACAGGGGTATTAAAAAGCTCTTAAGCACTTACATAGATGCACTTCCAAAACTCATAAAACCCCAAACTGGGCATATACATACATCGTTCAATCAGGCATTAACTGCAACAGGACGACTCTCTTCGAGCGATCCGAATTTGCAAAATATACCCGTACGTACAGACGATGGCAAAGAAATACGCAAATGTTTCATACCAGAACCAGGCTGCAAGTTCTTCTCTGCCGACTACAGTCAGATTGAATTGCGCATTATGGCGCATCTTTCTGAAGACGAAAATATGATGGAGGCATTCCGCGAAGGGGTAGATATTCATCGTGCAACGGCTGCTAAGATATGGCACGAAGACCTAAACGATGTTTCAGACATACAGCGAAAGAAAGCAAAACAAGCCAACTTTGGTATAATTTACGGCATTACAACCTTTGGTTTGGCACAACGTATGGACATAACAAACAACGAAGCGAAGGAATTAATAGCCGATTACTTTAAGACTTTCCCAAAAGTGAAAGCCTATATGGACCTTTCTATAGAAGAAGCAAGGCAAAAAGGATATGCCGAAACCATATTCCACCGTCGCCGATACCTCGCCGATATTAACAGTAAAAACGCTACTGTAAGAGGATATGCCGAACGAAATGCTATTAATGCACCTATTCAAGGGTCGGAAGCCGATATTATAAAGGTGGCAATGGTGCGCATTTGGCAACGATTTAAGCGTGAAAACATTCGCTCTAAAATGATTTTGCAGGTACACGACGAACTTAATTTCTCGGTATTTCCCGATGAAAAAGAGCGTGTAGAACGCATTGTTATAGAAGAAATGCAACAGGCTTATGCACTGAATGTCCCCTTAATAGCCGATGCAGGTTGGGGAGACAATTGGTTAGAAGCACACTAAATGCTTACAGAACAAGCAATATAAACAAACAATAGCAATGTTGTGCAACTTCAACAACGTTTGCATATCCATACTTCTATACTAGTATAACAATAAATACACGTTGCTACAACCATAGTATAATGTAGCTAAAGCATGGGTGCTAAGCTTATATGGCGGCAACATTTCGCTATTATTGCAGCAGAAAACTCCAAAGGCATAAAGCTTAAATTTACTGGTTTCACTCTTAAACTATAATTATTCTCAGTAATTTGTAGTAACTTTGCCTGCCTAAAAGATAAGTATGGATATACAAGAATATGAAATAATGGCTCCCGTAGGCTCGCGCGAAAGTCTCGCAGCTGCCATTCAAGCAGGGGCAGGATCTATCTATTTCGGCATTGGAAAGCTGAATATGCGCTCGCATTCTGCCAATCACTTCACCATAGAAGACCTGAAAGAGATTGCAGAAACATGCAACGAACGTGGCATTAAGACCTATCTCACTGTTAATACTGTTATTTATGGCGAAGATATTAGTACTATGCACGAGATAGTAGACGCTGCAAAGGCTGCTAATATCACCGCTGTCATTGTCAGCGACGTAGCTGTTATGGTGTATTGTCGCCAAGTTGGAATGGAAGTACACCTATCTACACAGCTCAACATATCGAATATAGAAGCGCTTAAATTCTATGCACAGTTTGCCGATGTTGCCGTTTTGGCACGCGAACTGAATATGGATCAGGTTGCAGAAATACACCGACAGATTGAAGAACAGGACATTCGTGGACCTCGTGGCGAGCTTGTTCGCATAGAAATGTTCTGCCATGGAGCTTTCTGTATGGCTATTTCGGGCAAATGCTATATGAGTTTGCACGACTCAAACCGTTCTGCCAATCGTGGACAATGCACGCAAATTTGCCGCCGTTCGTACACCGTTACCGACAACGAGACGGGCAATCAGCTCGAAATAGACAACAAATACATTATGAGTCCTAAGGATTTGAAGACCGTTCGCTTTATAGATAAAATGATGAAAGCAGGCGTTAGGGTCTTTAAAATAGAAGGACGAGCACGCGGACCAGAGTATGTTTACGAGGTTGTAACGTGCTATAAAGAGGCAATACAGAGCGTACTGGACGGCAATTACACCGAAGAGAAGAAGAATAAATGGGACGAACGCCTATCAACTGTATTCAATCGTGGTTTCTGGGACGGCTATTATCAAGGACAACGCTTGGGTGAATGGACCAAAAACTATGGTAACAAGGCTACAGAAAAGAAGGTTTTGGTGGGCAAAGTAATGAAATACTTCTCCAAACTCGGCGTTGCTGAAATAGCTGTAGAGGCTTCTGAGATTGAGAAAGGAGAGAAAATGCTCATTACTGGCACCACTACAGGCATTCTAAAGTTTGACGCAAGCGAGATTAGATACGACTTAAAACCTGTTGAAAGAGCAGAAAAAGGGTGGCGAGTGTCTATCCCCGTGCCAGAGAAAGTACGCCCAAACGACAAAGTATATAAGCTTTTAAAAACTAATATAGAGTAAAAATACAGCACAAAAGAATAGCAATTATGATAGATCTACGACAAATTGCCAAACTATTTCTGCGCCTTACTGTAGCTGCATCTATGCTTTCGGCAGTTGCCGACCGCTTCGGTATATGGCCAAAAGATGTATGTATGTGGGGCAATATGAACAAATTTGTTACCTATACTCAATCGTTAATACCCTATATACCTGCAAATGCTATTCCGGTATTGGCTTGGATAGCCACTATATTAGAGATTTTATTGTCTATTTGTCTACTTATCGGGCTAAAGTTAAAGTGGTCTGCATCGCTCACAGGACTAATGATTCTTACCTTTGCTATTGCAATGGCAACGTCTATGGGCTTTAAAGCTCCATTAGATTATTCAGCTTTCACCGCCTCGGCAGCAGCTTTCGCTATCCTATCGTGTGGTAGAGGAATATGGGAAGTAGACAATCTGTTTGGCAATAGATATAATAGGAGAGATCGCATTCAGATGATTAGATAAATAAAAAACATACTATAAAAATGACAATAAACGAAATTCAGGACGAAGTAATAGAAGAGTTTGATGAGTTTACCGAATGGATGGATAAGTATCAAATGCTTATCGACCTTGGAAACGAACTTGAAGGACTTAGTGCAGAATATAAAACAGAACAGAACTTAATAGACGGTTGCCAAAGCCGCGTATGGCTACAATGCGATATTAAAGATGGCAAACTGGTGTTTACAGCCGATTCTGATGCACTAATAACCAAAGGAATTATTGCACTTCTCATAAGAGTTGTAAGCGGACATACACCAAAAGATATTATAGATGCCGACCTTTATTTCATTGACCGCATAGGTTTACGCCAGCACTTGTCGCCAACTCGCAGCAACGGACTGCTATCTATGGTGAAAAAAATAAAGGCTTACGCATTGGCATATAGCATAAAAAACGAATAGAAAAGCTACATCTATAGATAGAATAACCGCTATCTATGGATAGAGAAAGTTACATCTATAGATATAGAAAGTTACATCTATGGATATAAAACGCTATATCTATGGATAGAAAAAGCTACATCTATAGATAGAAATACTGTAAATAGTAGATGAGAAAGTTACGTACTATAGAAATGAATCGCCTCTCGCTTGAGGAATTTAAGCAGAGTAGGAAGCTCCCACTCGTGGTTGTACTCGACGATGTTCGGTCGCTTTACAACGTAGGAAGTGTGTTCCGCTCGTGCGATGCCTTCCGTATCGAGGCTATTTACCTGTGTGGAATAACGGCAACACCACCAAATGCAGAAATACACAAGACGGCTTTAGGGGCTGAAAACTCTGTTGATTGGCAGTATTTCAGCAGTGCCGAAGATGCCGTAATGCAGCTAAAACAAAACAATTACTACGTTTACAGTGTGGAGCAAGTAGAAGGCTCAACGCCATTACAAACTCTTTCCGAACAAATATCGCCCATAACAAACGGCGCAGATGCTCAAAAGCACTACGCCGTAGTATTAGGAAACGAAGTTAAAGGTGTGCATCAATCGATTGTAGACCTAAGCGATGGCTGCCTTGAAATACCACAATTCGGCACGAAACACTCTCTAAACGTAAGCGTTACAGCAGGCATTGTAGTGTGGGAATTTGCCCGTGCATTGTTGTTATAAGCGTTTAGGCAGCCTAAAAACAAAACAATTGCTGCCCTACCCTATCATCATTTGCAAGTAAGCACACTTCTCTGGATTACCAAGAGTCTTACCCTTGTCGCACGAAAGCTTCACACAGTCGTGCCATTCACGGTTCTCTGTTATGCGCATTCGGGTGAGTTTAACGACAATATTCATTGGTTTCACGTTCTCAACATCGCAAGTTAAGAAGGTACCCATACCATAACTGTCTTTCACCCTACCATCTACATAGTTGTGAATATCTATAGCCCGGTCTATATTTAAGCCATTGCTAAACACCACTTGCTTTGTAGCGGGGTCTATTCCAAGCTGTTTATACTTTGCAATAATCTTCTCAACCTGTTCCTCTTCTACCCCACTGTCTACACGTAGTCCATTAAACATCATTGCCATACGCTTAGAAAGGTTACTGAAAAACACCTTATCGCCAAAGCAATCGTATAGATAAATACCATTATCGCCATCGTAAACATCGCTGAATTTGCGCATTACATTGAAGTTACATTCAAATATTCCGCTTACACATTCCTCGAATTCTATAATCTGATGGCTCATTGTTCCAATAGCAACAAGGTTGTATTGCATAGCAAGATAAACGTTGCTTGTTCCTGCAAAGCGTCCCGTCCATGGGTGAAAACCATCGTTATCGGTATAGCCACCCTGTTCGTATACCTCCTTCATAGTACGAATAACCATATTTTGGTGGTCGAACGACATACGACGACGCGTACCCATATCGCTTAAAATAAGTCCATTTGAAAGTATTTTGCGTGTTTTTTCCACACAACGTTCATACTCGTACTTAGGGTTATAGGTTTCTATATCGCCTTGAAGATTGTGCATTAACTCCGAAACAATACTCAAAATGGGCATCTCCCACATAATGGTAGAGAACCATTTTCCACGCACTCGAATATCTAAATGCCCTTCTTCATCTTGCGAAACTGTAAGTTCGTGTGGATTGAAACGATATCCACGAAGAAAAGTAAAGTACCATTCGGGCAGATAATACATACGTTTCTTCATAAAAGCAATCTCTTCTTCCGTAATAATAACACGAGGCATACACCCCAATTGTTCGTTTAGCAGCTCGGCAAACCCCTTTGGATAGATAGTTTCGTTACGATCAAAGAAGGTATATTCCACTTCGGCACGAGGATAAGTCTGCATTATGTAATACTGACAACTAAATGTATAGGCATCGTTATCGGTAAAATGTTGAATTATTTGTTGCATATTCTTTTCTAAAATCTGCCTCATTGTTAAGGCTTTATCCCGTGCAAAGATAATAAAACTTAATGGATAAGTAGGCTAACTCTTATTTATTTTGTACATTTGCACCTAATTTTAATGTTTAAAGAACATCAACAATGCAAAACTTAGTTATATATAATACGTTGCATCGGCAGAAGGAACGCTTCCAACCAATAGCCGCACCACACGTTGGAATGTATGTTTGTGGACCTACAGTGTACGGCGATCCACACTTGGGACATGCACGTCCAGCCATAACCTTCGACATTTTGTTTCGCTATCTACAGCATGTTGGCTACAAAGTGCGCTATGTTCGCAACATAACCGACGTAGGACACTTAGAACACGATGCCGATGAAGGCGACGACAAGATAGAAAAGAAAGCACGATTGGAACAGCTTGAGCCTATGGAAATAGCTCAATTTTATGCCAATAGATACCACGATGCTATGCATGCGCTTAACGTTTTGCCTCCATCTATAGAGCCTTGCGCTACAGGACACATAATAGAGCAAGAGGAGTTAGTAAAGGAGATAATGGCAAATGGATATGCTTACGAGAGCAATGGTAGCATTTACTTTGATGTTGCTAAGTATGACAAGGACCATAAGTACGGTATTCTGTCTGGACGAAACCTTAACGATATGATAAACAACTCGCGCGAGCTGAACGGCGTAGGCGAAAAGCGAAACCAAGTAGACTTTGCTCTGTGGAAACGAGCTATGCCTGAGCATATAATGCGATGGCCATCGCCTTGGAGTGAGGGCTTCCCAGGCTGGCATTGCGAGTGTACTGCAATGGGAAGAAAGTATCTTGGCAAGCATTTCGATATACATGGTGGCGGAATGGACTTGGTTTTCCCTCACCACGAGTGCGAAATTGCACAGGCTGTGGCAGCCCAAGGCGACCAAATGGTGAAGTATTGGATGCACAACAACATGATTACCATCAACGGACAGAAGATGGGTAAGTCGCTAAACAACTTCATTACGCTGGAACAGTTCTTTACTGGCAACCACGAAACCTTAGAACAGGCTTACTCGCCTATGACCATTCGTTTCTTCATTCTGTCTGCTCACTATCGTGGAACTGTAGATTTCTCTAACGAAGCTCTACAAGCTGCACAGAAAGGATACGAAAAACTAATGAATGGTATAGAGGATTTGAAGCACATTCAAACCGCTAAAACAAGCGACGAGAATACAAAACAGTTTGTTTCTACCCTACGCCAGAAGTGTTACGATGCAATGAACGACGACCTTATGACACCTGCCGTTATCTCAAACCTATTTGAAGCGTGCCACATAGTGAACCTTCTTATAGACCATAAGGCGCAAATTAGCGAAGAAGACTTAAAGGAACTCAGCGAAACTATGCATCTTTTTGCTTTCGATATACTTGGTTTGGTAAACGAACGTGGTGCCAACAACGATGCACGAGAGGCTGCTTACGGCAAAGTAGTTGATATGGTGCTCGACTTACGTGCGAAAGCAAAAGCCAATAAAGATTGGGCTGTGAGCGACCAAATACGCAACGCACTTGCTGAAGCTGGCTTTCAAGTAAAAGATACTAAGGATGGTGTAACGTGGAAATTAGATAAATAGGGCTGAATAGCCAACGGAATATAAAAGCGTAAAGCGGAGTTTATCAGGGATTCTTTCGCCCTCTTAACTCCGTTTTACGCTTTTATACTTTTTATTATATGTGTTTCGTAGAACTATTATATGCGCACTGCGGTGCCCGAACAAGCCACCATAAGCATAGAACCACCCTGCCCCACTGTTTCATAATCAATATCTATGCCTACAATAGCGTTCGCACCCAATTCTTGTGCACGTTCCATCATCTCCTTAATACACGTATTTTTACCTTCCAGCAATACACTTTCGTACGACTTGCTGCGTCCGCCTACAATGTCTCTAATACCTGCAAAGAAGTCTTTCACTATGTTTGCACCAATAATAGCCTCGCCCGTTACAAGTCCTTTGTACTCTAAAATTTTGTAACCTTCAATGTTTGGTGTTGTCGTAATAATCATAATCGTATCTTTTTTTACTAAAACTGGCAGTCTTTATAACCGCCTTACTCTCTTAACGGCATATCCCTCGAAAAATTGTAACTAATCGTCTAATCGTTAAAAAAAGCAGTACCATTTGACTATAAAAATGTTATTAGCATTCAGAAAAATAGCTACAGCATAACTATCTCTGTGTTTGAGACTTACAAAAGCCATATTTTCATCGTCTAAAAGTATGGCTTTTGCAATGTAAAAGTATGGTTTTTAGGTTGTAAAAGTATGGTTTTTGCATTATAAAAACCACACTTTTAAGATGCAGTATAGTAATTACTGTTATCGTGTTACAGAATGTAAAAGGAATAAAACAGGTAGTTTGGGCATATCTAAATAAATAAGTTATCGTTTGGAAAGTAAAACGAAAATTCGTATTTTTGCATTCTGCAAATTACGATAACCAAAGGTAAGAAAGGTAAAAGCAATATGGCAAAAGACAACAAAGGACTTACTCCGATGATGCGACAATTCTTTTCGATGAAAGAAAAGCACCCCGATGCGTTAATGCTCTTTAGGTGTGGCGACTTCTACGAAACGTATTGCGACGATGCTATAGAGGCTTCTAAAATTCTTGGTATTACTTTGACACGACGAAATAATGGTGCTGCAGCTGGCGATGAGATGGCTGGGTTCCCTCATCATGCACTTGATACCTTCTTACCAAAGCTTATTCGTGCCGGGAAACGTGTAGCAATATGCGACCAACTTGAAGACCCGAAGAAGAAACGAGAGGCTTTAAAGGGACAACGAGGCTTGTCTGCCGAAGACAAGATGGTGAAACGGGGTATAACAGAACTAGTTACACCTGGTATTGCTATGGGCGACAACGTGCTAAACTATAAAGAAAATAACTTTTTAGCAGCTGTTCATTTTGGAAAAGGAGCGTGTGGCGTAAGCTTTCTCGATATTTCTACAGGCGAATTTCTTGTTGGTGAGGGTACGTTCGACTATGTTGAAAAGCTCATTGGCAACTTCTCGCCGAAAGAAGTATTATACGAACGTTCACGAAAAGCCGACTTTGACCGCTATTTTGGTACACGAATGTGTGTGTACGAAATGGAAGACTGGGTTTTTACCGACCTTTCAGCACGACAAAAGCTGCTGAAACATTTTGGAACAAAGAACTTAAAAGGTTTCGGTGTAGACCATCTGAACAACGGAGTAATAGCTGCTGGAGCTATTATGCAATACTTAGAACAAACGCAACATACGCATATTAGCCATATAACGTCGCTCGCTCGCATAGAAGAAGAGAAGTATGTGCGACTCGACCGTTTCACTATTCGCTCTTTAGAGCTTGTTGCGCCTATGCAAGAAGATGGTTTATCGCTGCTTGGAGTGGTAGATAGAACCATAACTCCTATGGGTGGTAGAATGTTACACCGCTGGCTTGTGTTTCCATTAAAGGACGTAAAGCCCATTAACGAACGTTTAGACATTGTGGAATACTACTTCCGCGAACCTGATTTCCGCCATTGTTTAGACGACCAACTACACCGTATGGGCGACTTGGAACGTATTATTTCTAGAGTAGCAGCAGGCAGAGTATCGCCCAGAGAAGTTGTTCAACTAAAGAATGCCCTATCTGCCATACAGCCAATAAAGTCTGCTTGCTTATATTCTAGTAACGAAGCGTTGAAAAGAGTGGGGGAACAGCTGAACCTTTGCGAGTCTATTCGCGACCGAATAGAACAAGAAATAATGTCCGATCCACCACAGTTGGTTGCAAAAGGAGGAGTTATTGCACATGGTTTCAATGCCGAATTAGACGAATTGCGTTCTATCCGAGAGAATGGAAAGCAAGTTTTGTTAGACATTCAAGAGAAAGAAGCTGCTAAAACAGGTATTAATTCGTTGAAAATAGGCTTCAACAACATCTTTGGATACTATCTTGAAGTGCGCAATACCTTTAAAAATAAAGTACCACAAGACTGGATTCGCAAACAAACACTTGCACAAGCAGAACGCTATATTACTCCCGAATTAAAGGAATATGAGGCAAAAATACTAGGTGCAGACGAGAAAATACTAATTCTTGAAGCCCGTCTCTTCAACGAATTAGTACAAGATATGCAAGAGTATATTCCACAAATACAAATAAATGCCAATCTTTTGGCACGGCTCGATTGCCTGTTGTCGTTTGCAAACATTGCCGAAGAGAACAAGTATGTGCGCCCTATGGTTGACGATAGTATGGTGATTGATATAAAGAAAGGTCGCCACCCCGTTATAGAAACTCAACTCCCACTTGGTGAACAATACATTCCGAACGATGTATATCTTGACAACGAACAACAGCAAATTATGATGATAACTGGTCCAAATATGGCTGGTAAATCGGCATTGTTGCGTCAAACGGCACTCATAGTACTCTTAGCGCAGGTGGGTTGCTTTGTTCCTGCAGAGAGTGCACGTATTGGTTTAGTAGACAAAGTATTTACAAGAGTTGGCGCTTCTGATAATATTTCGCTTGGAGAGTCTACATTTATGGTTGAAATGACCGAAGCTGCAAATATTCTAAATAGTGTAACGCCACGTTCTTTAGTACTCTTCGACGAATTAGGGCGCGGTACAAGCACCTACGATGGAATAAGTATAGCGTGGGCTATAGTAGAATATTTGCACGAACAACCACGCGCAACGGCACGCACTCTCTTCGCTACGCACTACCATGAACTAAACGAAATGGCGAAAAACTTCCACAGAATAAAGAACTTTAATGTGTCGGTGAAAGAAGTAAATGGTAAGATTATCTTCCTAAGAAAGTTAGAGCGAGGTGGCAGTGAACATTCTTTCGGTATACATGTGGCTGATATTGCGGGTATGCCAAAGTCGATTGTGAAACGTGCAAACATTGTTCTAAAAGAGTTAGAAGCCGACAACGCACAAGTGGGAAGTGTTGGAAAACCATCAGCAGAGAAGCTTGAGAAGAGTAGGGAAGGGGTTCAGCTATCCTTTTTCCAACTCGACGACCCTGTACTAACACAGATACGCGACGAGATTATAGGATTAGATATTAACAACCTTACTCCTGTTGAGGCTCTAAACAAACTTAATGAGATTAAACGAATAGTGCTTCCAAACAGTAAAAACTAATAGAACGCTCAGTATCTATAGTTTTCAGAACTACAATACTGTATCGCTATTTAGTTTTAATTATAGTATAAAATAAACTAAATTATAAGTTAATTCTTTCGATAATGGTATTTGGTGCGATGCTTTGCATACATTCGAAGTCGGCACGATAGCACGGTTTGTTACCAAATACAGAACAAGGACGACATTCTAATTTAGTGTTTTGCACGGCATCTTCTGTTTTCTGATTCCAACCAAGGAACCCACAGTAAGGATGTGTAGCCCCCCAAATGCTTACAACACGTGTTCCTACAAGCGATGCAAGGTGCATATTGGCACTATCCATCGATATCATAACATCTAAATGACTCATTAATACAAGTTCGTCGTGTAGTCCGTGTAGCACTTCAGACGCACAAATGCAATGCTTATATTTTGTTGCCCACATATTTAGTACTTGTTTTTCTTCTTTTCCGCCACCAAAAAAGAATATGCGCAGACTTGTATAATTGGCAGAAAGAGTATTCACAACCTCTTCCATTTTATCTTTTGGATACATTTTTCCACCGTGGGCAGCAAACGGAGCTATACCTATCCAGCGCTCACCATCAGGTTTTTCACCTATTATATTAGGGAGTTGCGACAGCTGGTTGCCACCATTTGCAAACAATGAGGTAAAAGAAATATTTATAGGATAGCCCAATTTGCTTAATACTTCGGCATAGTTATGGAACGATGTGGGCTGTTGTTCCATTACTTTATGTGTTTTTCGACATAATTTACGCTTACCACTCTTATGCTTGTCAATGTGTGCCACTTTGTATCCAGACAACAAAAAGCGTGTTCTTATGTATTTTGTACGCAACACATCGTGAAAATCGGCAATGGCTGTAGGCTGTTTTGCCTTCAGCCTACCGTATAGTTGGTTTAGTCCTTTAATACCCTTATATTCGCTTTTTAAGTCGGCTGCAATAAAATCTACATTCTTTGACAACCCTGTGAAAAAAGCTTTGGCAAACGGACGGGAGAGAACACTAATGCGCAACTCAGGATATTGCTTTGCAAGCGAATAGACCACAGGTACAGTCATAGCTACATCGCCCATTGCAGAGAAGCGCATTATAATAATGTGGTCAGTCTTCACCTCTTACTTTTTGTAGAGTACAGGATTGGTTGCAGGGTCGTTATACATCTTCATTTGGCGATAAACTTTCATAAATTTACGCCCTGCTTGAATGTCATCGAGTAACTGGTCGATAGCCGTTCCCAGATCAACTTGCTGCTCGAGTAACACGTTTAGCTTATTCTTACATCTCTTTATATGTTCTTCCGAAGCATCTGTGCGCTCTGCTTGTTCGCGCATGTGATAGATTTTCAGTGCCAATATAGACAAGCGGTCTACTGCCCAAGCTGGACTTTCGGTATTGATAGTTGCACCTTCTTGTATTTTCACGTCAGAATAGAGCTGTCGAAAGTACGAATCAATTTGCTCTACTAAATCTGTCCTGTCCTGATTAGAACGGTCTATACGACGCTTTAAACTCATTCCATCTTCTGGAGCAATGTGCGGATCGCGGATAAGATCCTCAAAATGCCACTGCACCGTATCAATCCAGCACTTCAAATACAATCTATTCTCAATTGAATCTCTCTCGTATGGATTATTTATAGGTGTGTCTACATTATCCGTGATATGGTAATCGCGGATTGCCTGATTAAAAATCTCATTACAATGGTCTGTGAATGACATATTTTTTGTTCTTTTAATTTTTCTGCAAATATAGTTCAAATAAATCACATACACAAAATAAAAACACGGCATTTTACCGGTATTGCCGTTATTGAAACAAAATATAGGTTTAATTAATGGATTAAAGTGCCTGTTAAACCGTAAGCGAAAGTATTTAATAACGCATACAATGCATACAGAATGTAGAGATTTAAAATGCTTAAACACAACACGAATAATAGAAATAAGATAGTTTCATAAGAGTATTTAGCCATCTACGAAAGGCGTGGCTGAGAAAAGTTAGGAAAACTATAAGCAGTGTTCACAGGCATTCACCATTCGGATAGATAGCTCAGATATCTATAAAAAATCGTCAGAATTTAGTTGCTCTTGTTTTAGATATCTGTCACGTTCGTCTCAGATATCTGTCGTGTTTGTCTCAGATATCTATCAGTTACGAATTAGGCATCATAAAAAACAACAACTATATGCTCTCATTTATCTATTTCGGCAAAACCATTACTAAAAAGCTATAATGCTAATTCCAACACAAAAGACATTAAATTAATTTCATTTAGCAACTAAGACTTTAAAAATAATGCATTGGCTGAATTAGAAAATAGTAGAAGTAAGGTTCTAATCATACAGCATAATGTCTTGATTTAGCGCAATATAATAGCAAAAAGTATCATTTTTATTGCACAATTATATATGTTCTGTGCAAAGTAGTATGCATTTTTGAATAAAAAATTTGCGTGTATCGAAAATTTATCTTTCCTTTGCAGCCGAATTTTATAATTTAGAAAGTTAATAATAATAATTTTAAAACTTAACAATTATGTCAGAAATTGAATCAAAGGTAAAAGCAATTATCGTGGATAAGCTCGGTGTTGACGAAGCAGAAGTAAAGCCAGAAGCAAGTTTTACAAACGATCTTGGTGCTGATTCTTTGGATACAGTAGAACTTATTATGGAGTTTGAGAAAGAATTTGGTATTTCAATTCCAGACGATAAGGCAGAAAAGATTGTTACTGTAGGCGATGCCATTGCTTATATCCAAGAGAACGCAAAGTAAGAAGATACATAAATGAAGGTTGGGAGCTTCGGCTTCCAGCTAATTTTTATCTTTACATTCACTTATTTCTTACTTAGGGTTCGTTCATTCAGAGTCTAAGACAAGAATAAGAATTAAGGAGTTAAGCCAATCGTTTTACTTATGTTTCTAAATGTATGTAGAACTAATTGCTTAACTCCTTAATTTTATATCTGAAAAGAGAGCCTTATGCGTCTCGTACTATCACGATGACAGAATTTAAACTAATAAATTAATGGAATTAAAAAGAGTAGTAGTAACAGGACTTGGTGCAGTTACTCCATTGGGAAACAACCCTGAAGAAACTTGGAAAGCAATGCTCGAAGGTAAGAGTGGCGCAGCTCCTATTACTTATTTCGATACAACTAATTTTAAAACAAAATTCGCTTGCGAAGTAAAAGGGCTAAATATAAACGATTATATCGACCGTAAAGAAGCACGTAAGCTCGACCGTTATACACAATTAGCACTCATTAGTGCCATTCAAGGTGTAGAAGATTGTGGCATCGATTTGGACAAAGTAAACAAGAATCGCATCGGTGTAGTCTACGGAGTAGGTATTGGCGGTATAAAGACTTTTGAAGAAGAAATTAGTTATTATGCTTTGCATAAAGAAGCAGGTCCAAAATTCAATCCATTCTTCATTCCTAAAATGATTGCCGACATTGCTTCTGGACACATTAGCATACGTTTCGGCTTCCATGGACCAAACTTTACAACCACATCAGCTTGTGCATCGTCTACCAATGCAATCAGTCAAGCATTCAATTTAATACGTTTGGGTAAAGCCGATATGATTGTTAGCGGTGGAGCAGAAGCAGCTATTACCGAATCAGGAGTAGGCGGTTTCAATGCAATGCACGCTCTCTCTACTCGTAACGACGACCCAGAACACGCATCTCGTCCATTTTCTGCAAGTCGCGATGGCTTCGTTATGGGCGAAGGAGCAGGTTGCTTAATTCTCGAAGAACTAGAACACGCAAAAGCTCGCGGTGCTAAAATATATGCAGAACTAGTTGGTGAAGGCGAATCTGCCGATGCATATCACATCACAGCATCTCACCCAGATGGTTTAGGAGCAAATTTAGTAATGCAAGCAGCCCTCAACGATGCAGGATTAAAGCCTGAAGACATAGACTATATAAATGTTCATGGCACATCAACCCCCGTTGGCGATGTTTCAGAAATAAAGGCTATTACGCAATTATTCGGCGATGCAGCCTACAAACTCAATATTTCGTCTACCAAAAGTATGACTGGACACTTGCTAGGAGCAGCTGGAGCTGTTGAGGCAATGGCTTGTGTACTTTCAATTCAGAACGATATTGTTCCCCCAACAATTAATCATAATGAAGAGGATAAGGACGAAGAAATTGATTACAACCTGAATTTTACGTTTAATAAAGCAGAAAAACGCGAAGTGCGTGCAGCACTTAGCAATACATTTGGCTTTGGCGGTCACAATGCTTGCGTAATATTCAAGAAATATGCTGAATAAAATTATTGATAGAATAAAGCTCCCTTTCCGCAAGGAAAAGGAGCTTTATTTGTCATTATATAATATAATAGGTGTGCTTCCGCATAATCTTTCCTTTTACAAAACAGCCCTTTTACACAAAAGTGTGGCACGAAGGAACGACAAAGGCAAACCCGTTAACAACGAACGCTTAGAGTTTTTGGGAGATGCAATTCTCGATGCTATTGTAGGAGACATTGTTTACGAACACTTTCCTGGTAAACGAGAAGGTTTTCTCACTAATACTCGTTCGAAAATAGTACAGCGCGAAACACTAAATAAGTTGGCTAACGATTTAGGAATAACGCGTTTAATTTTGTCGAGTGGACATTCTCAGTCGCACAATAGTTACCTTGGTGGCAATGCATTCGAGGCTTTAGTGGGTGCATTATATCTCGACCATGGATACACAGCCTGTATGAAGTTTATGAAGAAACAAATATTAGGCGAACTTATAAACATTGATAAAGTGGCATATAAGGAGGTAAACTTTAAGTCGAAACTCATAGAATGGACACAGAAACACAAAATTTGCCTTGAGTTTAAACCTCTTTCGTTTGGTAAAGACAAGGAAGGTAGTCCCACTTTTTCATTCCAGGTAGTATTGGAAGGTATTGCTTGTGGCGAAGGAAGCGGTTACTCCAAGAAAGAAAGTCAGCAAGAAGCGGCTAAAGTTACACTTCAATACATTCGAAAGAACACAAAGTTCGCTGATAAAATATTCAAAGCTAAACAAAAGCGTATAGCTTTAGAACAACCAGAAGACCTTAGTGTTATTGAAACAACAGAAGATAATGTATCTGTTTTGCCTCTGAAAGATGACGCAGATGATGAATCTAATACATTTACCAACATAGAAAGAGAAGATTGCTTTTCTGGTATGGTGGCAGATGAGAAAGAAAACATTATTGCTAAAGCAGAAGCAGAGGCATTCGAATAATAATAGCTATATAAAGCAGTGCAAAATAGCTTTGCAATTTACAATAAGAATATAAAATAGTGCTTTTCAAAGCTTTTAGTATCAGAATAAAGCCGTATTTTTGCACTAAAAGAATATAAATGTTATTTAGAATATGGCATTAAAATGTGGTATAGTAGGTTTGCCTAACGTTGGCAAATCTACACTTTTCAATTGTTTGAGCAGTGCCAAAGCTCAGGCAGCCAATTTTCCGTTTTGTACAATAGAACCCAACTTGGG
Organism: Prevotella pallens ATCC 700821; assembly: GCF_000220255.1. Classification (GTDB taxonomy): domain Bacteria; phylum Bacteroidota; class Bacteroidia; order Bacteroidales; family Bacteroidaceae; genus Prevotella; species Prevotella pallens. The sequence continues at coordinate 295,849 of NZ_GL982513.1, read as the reverse complement.
TGTTATTACTGTTCCTGACGAGCGTTTGAACAAACTCGCTGAGATTGTTCACCCGGGGAGAATTGTACCTGCAACTTGCGAAATAGTAGACATTGCTGGTCTTGTTAAGGGAGCCAGCAAAGGCGAAGGATTGGGTAATAAGTTTCTTGGTAATATTCGCGAATGCGATGCTATCATTCATGTAATTCGTTGTTTTGAAGACGATAATATAGTTCGTGAAGGTGGGGCAGCAGTTAATCCGATTGAAGACAAGGAAATTATAGATACCGAACTCCAGCTAAAAGACCTTGAAACTATAGAATCGCAGCTTGCTAAACAGCAAAAAGTGGCTGCAGCAGGCAACAAAGATGCAAAGACTATGGTTGCTGTTCTCGAAGCTTACAAAACTGTTTTAGAGCAAGGAAAGAACGCGCGCAGTGTGCAATTCGAAACTAAAGAAGAACAACTGGCGGCTCACGACCTTTTTCTTCTTACCACAAAGCCCGTTCTTTACGTTTGCAACGTAGATGAAAACAGTGCGAAAGAGGGTAACGAATATAGCAAGCAGGTTGAGAAGATTGCTGCTGAAGAGGGTGCCGAAGCTATGATTATTGCTGCAAAGACCGAAGAAGACATTGCATCGTTGGATAGTTACGAAGACAAGAAACTCTTTCTCGACGAACTTGGGTTAGAACAAAGTGGCGTAAACCGACTGATAAAGAAGGCTTATCATCTCTTAAATCTTCAAACATTCATTACTGCTGGAGAAATGGAGGTAAAGGCATGGACATTCCATAAAGGTTGGAAGGCTCCACAATGTGCTGGAGTTATACACACTGACTTCGAAAAGGGATTCATCAGAGCAGAGGTTATTAAGTACGACGACTATCTGAAATATGGTTCAGAAGCCGCTGTTAGAGAAGCAGGAAAACTCGGCGTAGAAGGTAAAGAGTATATTGTGCAAGACGGAGACATTATGCACTTCCGTTTCAATGTATAGTTTATGGAGGAATAAAGTATGCTGAATAACTTGCTTTATATAGCCTGGCAACCCAACGAATACCTTGTGCGCATTGGCTCAGCAGGCATACGTTGGTATGGAATGTGTTGGCTGGTAGGGTTTGCTATAGCCTATTTGCTTATGCGATGGCTTTTTAAACAACACAAAATAGCTAACGAGAAGTTCGAACCAATGTTTATGTATGTTTTTCTTGGTGCATTTATAGGAGCACGCTTAGGACATTGTTTCTTTTACGAACCAAAAGAATTTTTCGACTCTTGGCAGCATTTTGTTGAAATATTCCTACCTATTAAGTTTCTTGCTGGCGGTGGCTGGAAGTTTGTTGGCTATCAAGGATTGGCATCGCACGGTGGAGTTGTAGGACTGCTTATAGCGCTTTATCTCTACATAAAACGCACTAAGCTGAACCCATGGTTAGTCCTCGACTTTATGGGTATCTGTTCTACCATTACATCGGTATTCATTCGTTTAGGAAATCTTATGAATTCGGAGATTATAGGTAGAGTTACCGATGTGCCTTGGGCGTTTATTTTTTACGATGTTGATACCTATCCGCGACACCCCGGACAACTCTATGAGGCAATTGCTTACTTTGTTTTCTTCTGGATTATATTTCTCATTTACAGGAAATATCCTAAAAAGGCTGGTACTGGTCTTTACTTTGGGCTTTGCCTTACGCTTATATTCACTTTCCGTTTCCTCATTGAATTTACAAAAGAAGTACAGGTTTCATTCGAATCGAGCTTACCTATTGATATGGGACAAATACTTAGTGTGCCGCTCATAGCACTGGGTATGTGGGCTATCATACGGTCGAAGGGGAAAGAATATAACGAATAAGGTTACTCTATAAGCAAAAAACACTTTTAAAAACAGTGCATTCGCCGTCTAGAATTCCTATTTATCTATAGGAATTCTAGATTTTTTCGTCTTTCAAATACAAACTTTTTCTATTCTAATAATGGCTCAACAGAAAGGCTGATAGGGTTCTTTGGAAAAAAGATATAGCGTTACGAACGCTACTTTTATATAACACATTGGTGAACAACATATTGGTTTCCGAGATACTATAATAACACCTAAAGTAAAATATTGCAGAATTAAAACCAAATAACTCATTAACCACAATATGCATAGTTCTTATTACTGTGGTATTGTTTCTTAACATTGTTTATTTTCTTATCGGTATCTTGTCTGTCTTTCTAACTTAACGTAGCCCGCTACGCCTACATTGCTAAGACAGACAATCTACTCAACAATAAAACAAAATATGCTTAGGCTCTAATCACAGATTTGGATTAAATAATTCGTAATCTTCAGCTAAATAATTATCTTTTAAATACGATGATGTAGAGTTATAAAGGTGGTAGTTTTTTATGATATCTAATTCGCAACTGACAGATGTCTGAAAGGAACACGACAGATATCTGTGACGAACGCAATAGATATCTGAAACGAACGCAATAGATATCTGAAACAAAAGTATCTAATATCTATCTGATTTTTCTAAGCATTTGTGATATTCCATTCGACTTGTGGGTGTATGTGGACAGACAGTAGATGCAGCTCATAAAATATCTACTCATTTTCTACCTATTTTCTATAATGCTTAAGAATACTAAGTATATATTTTCTTATTTCTTACAACAAACTTTTTTATACTATAAAAGTTATGCCTTTGCATTGCAAAACAATTGTTTTTGGTAAACGCCTCATATTCTGTACAAATCTAAAACAATAAATGCGTCAAATTATAACTAACCAAAAATTCTCTAACCAATAATCTTTAACTGTTAGTTCTTTCCTGTTCTACACCAAATTAATTTGGTAAAAGACTTGTTATACCTATTAAAATTCGTAATTTTGCAACTTGGATAGTAACGCATTGTCATATAATGAACTAAACGATAGGGTAGGGGAAGCGTCTTCGCCTTACCAGTATTATGGTTCGTAAACAACGACATCAAAATAAAACAAACATAAGAATGGAATACAACTTCACAGAGATTGAGAAGAAATGGCAGAAGAAATGGGTTGAGAACAAAACCTATAAGGTTGTTGAAGATAAGAACAAGCAAAAGTTCTATGTGCTTAATATGTTTCCATACCCATCGGGAGCAGGTCTGCACGTAGGACACCCACTCGGCTATATAGCCAGCGACATTTACGCACGATATAAGCGTTTAAAAGGTTTCAACGTGTTAAATCCAATGGGATATGATGCTTACGGACTGCCTGCCGAGCAGTATGCCATTCAAACAGGACAGCACCCATCTATTACAACCGAAAAAAATATAGCCCGTTATAGGGAACAGTTAGACAAGATAGGTTTCAGTTTCGATTGGGAGCGTGAAGTGCGTACCTGCGATCCTGAATACTACCATTGGACACAATGGGCATTCCAACGTATGTTTGATTCATACTACGACTATAATGATGGCAAAGCAAAACCTATATCTAACCTTGTTCGCCATTTTGAAGAAGAAGGAACGCTTAATCTTAACGTAGCACAAGGCGAAGAAAAAACATTCTCTGCTCGCAATTGGATAAGTATGAGCGAAAAAGAACAGCAGGAAACGCTTATGAACTATCGTATAGCATATCTTGGCGAGACTATGGTGAACTGGTGTCCTGGTTTAGGAACAGTGTTGGCAAACGATGAAGTTGTAGATGGTGTAAGCGAACGCGGAGGCTATCCGGTTGTACAAAAGAAAATGAAACAATGGTGTTTACGTGTTTCTGCATACGCACAACGGTTGTTAGACGGTTTAGAAAATGTAAACTGGACAGACTCTATGAAAGAGACACAACGCAACTGGATTGGGCGTTCGGAAGGTACGGAAGTGGTATTTAAGAGCATTACACCCACAGCCGATAATGAGGAAATAGAACACGACATTACTATCTTTACAACCCGTGCCGATACTATGTTTGGCGTAACTTTTATGGTGCTTGCTCCAGAAAGCGAATTAGTTCCAGAGCTTACAACAGCCAAACAAAAGTCAGAGGTTGAAGAATATTTAGCATACGTAAAGAAACGAACAGAGCGCGACCGTATGACCGACCGTAAAGTTACAGGTGTTTTCACAGGTTCGTATGGTATTAATCCGCTAACAGACGAGAAATTACCTATCTATATATCAGAATACGTACTCTCAGGCTATGGCACAGGTGCCATTATGGCTGTACCAGCACACGACAGTCGCGATTATGCATTTGCCAAACACTTCGGTCTTCCAATACGTCCGCTTATCGAAGGCGCTGATGTTTCAGAAGAAAGCTTCGACGCAAAAGAAGGTATCGTCATCAATAGTCCAATAAAACCAGTTGAAGGAAGTTTCTCTTTGAACGGACTTACAGTGAAAGAAGCAATAGCAACAACTAAGAAGTATGTTACAGAGAGAGGATTAGGCAAAGTGAAAGTGAACTATCGTTTACGCGATGCTATCTTCTCACGACAACGCTATTGGGGCGAACCATTCCCAGTTTATTATAAAGATGGTATGCCTTATATGGTTCCAGAAGAATGTTTACCACTCGAATTACCAGCAATAGACAAATTTGAACCTACCGAAACAGGTGAACCACCATTGGGACGAGCTAAAATATGGGCTTGGGACGAAGAGAATAAGACTATTGTAGATAAAGAATTGATAGACAATAAGACCATATTCCCATTGGAATTGAATACAATGCCGGGCTTCGCAGGTAGCTCTGCTTATTATCTTCGCTATATGGACCCACACAATAACAAGGCTTTAGTGGGAAAAGAAGCCGATGAATATTGGCAGAATGTAGACCTTTATGTAGGAGGAACAGAGCATGCAACAGGACACTTAATATACAGTCGCTTCTGGAATAAGTTCCTTTTCGACTACGGTTATAGCTGTAAAGAAGAACCATACGAGAAGTTAGTAAATCAAGGAATGATACAAGGACGTTCTAACTTTGTGTATCGCATCAATTCAGACGACCATTCTAAAGCTCCTGTATTTGTAAGTTTCGGACTGAAAGATAAATACGAAACAACACCAATCCACGTAGATGTGAATATTGTTCATGCCGATGTATTGGATATTGATGCTTTCAAAGCATGGCGACCAGAATACGAAAATGCAGAGTTTATACTCGAAGATGGTAAGTATATTTGCAGTTGGGCAGTAGAAAAAATGTCGAAGTCTATGTTCAACGTAGTCAATCCCGACGTCATTGTTGAGCAATATGGCGCAGATACTTTACGTTTGTATGAAATGTTCTTAGGTCCAGTTGAAACAAGTAAACCATGGGATACAAACGGTATAGATGGTTGTTTCCGATTCTTGAAAAAGTTTTGGAAACTGTATCAGCAAGACTTAAACGACAACGAGCCTTCTAAAGAGTCAGTAAAGAGTGTTCATAAACTTATTAAGAAGGTTTCTAACGATATAGAACAGTTCTCTTACAATACTGCAATCTCTGCTTTCATGATTTGTGTAAACGAATTAGGACAACAAAAGTGTAATAATCGTGGTCTGTTGCGCAACTTAGTTATATTAATAGCACCGTTTGCACCACACATTGCCGAAGAACTTTGGCAACATCTTGGTGAAAATAACAGCGTTTGTAACGCACAATGGCCAACATGGAACGAGGCTTATTTAACAGAAAACGAGGTTCAACTCACCATTTCTTTCAACGGGAAAGCACGCTTCCAAATGACTTTCCCTATTGATGCAAGTAAAGAAGATGTTGAAACGGCAGCATTAAACGATGAAAGAAGTAAAAAATACATAGACGGTAAAACTATTGTAAAAGTAATAGTAGTACCTAAGAAAATTGTAAACATCGTTTGCAAATAGAATAAAAGCACATTCGTTGGTTTGAAACACAGCCACGAATGTGCTAAAACACATTATTAAACTATGACAATTAATCAGCAATTAATTAGAGACGAAATAAAAGATTACATTTTACTAACTCTTGGTTTAACGCTGTATGCGGCTGCATTCACAGTGTTTCTTATGCCGTATCAAATAGTAACAGGTGGTGTTACAGGTTTATCAGCCATTATTTTCTATGCAACACAGTTTAAACTCGAAAACACTTATATGATTATCAATGTAGTATTATTGGGTGCTGCACTGAAGATATTGGGTTTAAAGTTTATGATGAAAACCATCTACGCTATTATTGTGTTATATTTTATGCTAAAGTTTGCACAACAATTAATGCCAATAGATACAAACGGACACTTCGTAAAGATATTAGGCGAAGACCAAAAGTTTATGTCGCTCATTGTGGGGTGTTGCATTACAGGTACTGGAATGGCTATGGTATTTCTAAATGGTGGTAGTATGGGTGGTACAGATATAGTTGCAGCCTGTATAAACAAATATAAAAACATTTCGTTGGGACAGGTTCTAATGGCTGTCGATATCTGTATTATTGGTAGTTGTATGCTTTTTCCACAGTTTGGAACATACATTCAGCGTTTTTATAAAGTTATTTTCGGTCTTTGCACAATGTTTATCGAATGTTCTGTACTCGATTATATAATGAATTTAAGGCGCCAATCGGTACAATTTCTCATATTTTCTAAGAAGTATGAAGAGATTGCTAATGCTATTATGCAAGAGCGCGATCGAGGAATAACCATATTAGATGGACATGGTTGGTACACTGGAAAAGATGTTAAAGTAATTTGCCTAATGGCTAAACGTAGAGAAAGCCAATCTATATTTCGTATTGTTAAGATTATAGACCCATTAGCTTTTGTCAGTCAAAGTTCTGTAATTGGTGTCTATGGGGAAGGATTCGATAAAATAAAAGTAAATACAAAGAATGCTGAGAAAGTTCTTTCGCAAGTATATCCGAATAACAAAACGGAAATAACCAACGAACAATAAAATGAAAATAGTATTTGCAACAAACAATAAACACAAGCTTATCGAAATTAAAGATATTCTTGGAAACGACTTTAATATTGTTTCGTTAAAGGATATTGGCTGCAACGTAGACATACCAGAAACTGCCGATACGCTGGAAGGAAACGCAAGTATAAAGTCGCATTATATCTACAATAATTATCATTTTAATTGCTTTGCCGATGATACAGGACTTGAAGTAGATGCACTTAACGGTGAACCTGGTGTACATTCTGCACGTTACGACGAATATACCGACCACGATAGCGAAGCAAATATGCGCAAATTGCTCCGTAAATTGGGCGATACAACGAATAGAAAAGCGCACTTCCGAACAGTAATTTCTCTAATTATTGATGGTAAAGAACATCAATTCGAAGGTAGAGTAGATGGATATATTGCTACCAAAAAATCGGGAACGGAAGGTTTTGGTTACGATCCTTTATTTATTCCAGAGGGATACGATAAGAGTTTTGCAGAACTTGGAGAAGATATTAAAAACCAAATTTCGCACAGAGCACGTGCCGTTCGTAAACTCGCTGAATATCTAAAGCAATTATAATGAGTAAAAGTTTGTCTATTCTGCTGCCCACTTACAATTGTGATTGCACTGCACTTATCAGTGAATTGCAACGACAGTGTGTTGCAGAAGGGACAAATTTCGAAATTATTGTAGCCGACGATGCATCTCCTGACAAACGGTTTATTATAAAAAACAGAACCATTTCAAACCTTGATGGCGTTCGTTATATAGAAAGAGAACAAAATGTTGGTAGGTCTGCTATTCGCAATTATCTTGTTTCGCAGTCGTCAAAGGAATGGATTTTGTTTATTGATGGAGACCTTTCGCTCAACAATGCTAAATTTATACACAACTATTTGAAAGCCGAAGGCGATGTTATTGTAGGTGGTATTAATATTGTTGAAAATGAAAAAAGATGGGGAAACAATTTAAGATACCGTTACGAACATTCTTCAAAAGAAGCTATTAGTGCCGAAAATCGCAGAAAAACACCTTATCAACATCTTAGTACTAATTTTATTGCAAACAGAAAACTAATAGGAAAAAATCCTTATAACGAAGATATAAAACAATATGGTTTCGAAGATGTGTTGCTTGGAAAACGCTTCAAAGCATTAAACGCAAAAATAAACCATATTGATAATCCTGTACTATTCAACGATTTTGAACTTAACGCAGTATTTCTTTGCAAAACCGAAGAGGCTTTACGTACACTTTCTACCTTTCAAACAGAGTTAAAAGGCTATTCTAATTTATTAAAAATAACTGGAAAGCTACAAAAAATACACATTAGCTGGATAGGAGTGTGGCTTTATAAATTTTTGCATAAATCATTAAAACACAATCTTAAAGGCAATAATCCCAGTGTTTTTTTGTTTAATATCTATAAACTTCTTTATTTCTTACATTATAATTCTATAAGGAAATGACAAAAAGAATATACATACTTATATTTACTTGCTTACTCTTCGTACTACCATTAAGTTGTTTTGCCAATGCTACAGATACATGGAAAAACTATATGGCATATAGTAATGTGCAATGGATAGAAAAAGGTGGTAATATGCTTTATGTACTTGCGTCCAACGACCTATATTCTTATAACGAAAAGGACAATAGTATTCAAACATTCGATAAAGTAAATGGACTAAACGATACCGATATTGAATTTATAGCATGGAACAATGTTGCTAAATGTTTAGTTATTGCTTATTCTGACCAAAATATAGATTTGCTCACACAAAAAGGAGAAATTATTAGCTTGTCTGATTATTACAGAAAAACTATGACAGCTAATAAAAAAATAAATAATCTATATATAGAAGGACAATATTGCTACGTTTCAACTGGATTTGGTATTTTAAAAATAAATGTTAGTAAAGCAGAAATAAGCGATACTTACAATCTTGGTTTCAATGTAAACTATACTTATATAGAAGGAAACTATATTTATGCTGCAAGTAACGAACAAGGACTTTTTCGAGCTTTGCTTTCCGATAATCTTTTAGATAGAAATAATTGGCAATGGGTAGGCAACTATGTAGCACAAAATAAAACTATTGCACCCGAATTATTAGAAAAAGTAAAAGGTTTACAACCGGGTGGTCCTAAGTATAATCGTTTTTTCTTTATGCAATATCTTAATAATCGTCTTTATACAACGGGTGGAGCATTTGAACCAGGAGCAATAGGACTGAATCAACCTGGAACAATACAGGTATTAAAGAATGGCGAATGGGATATCTATCAAGACGAATTGGATAAAATAACGGGATATTACTATCACGATATGAACTGTTTGGCAGTAGATCCAAAGAATCCTGAACATGTATTTGCAGGTGGACGAGCTGGATTATACGAATTTTTGAATGGAAAACTTAAGCGATATTTCAATAAAGATAATAGCCTTTTACGTCCTTCGGTTCATAAAGGAATTGAGCTTGGAAACGATTATGTGGTAATACAAGGATTAGTTTTCGACCGAAAAAACAATTTATGGATATTAAATAGTGGTACCAAAACTACATCTTTATTAAAGTTATCGCCAGATGGAACTATGACAGACTATTCTAAACCTCAACTTATGAATAAAGGACTTAGTTTACACGTTATGCGTCGTCCTATTCTTGATAGTCGTGGCTTAATATGGTTTGTAAATAGTCATTACGAAGCCCCTGGTTTGTTCTGTTATAATCCAGAAACCGATAAGCTAAATGTTTATAACAACTTTAAAAATCAAGATGGTTCGTCTATTATGGTTATTCAAATGCGTTGTGTTGTTGAAGATGCATATCAAAATATTTGGATTGGAACAAATGTAGGACCATTACGTCTTACTACTGAACAAATGAAAAATCCTTCTGAAGCTATTTTCGAACAAATAAAAATACCACGCAACGATGGAACAAATCTTGCCGATTATTTATTGGCTGGTGTAGATATTTCGTGTATGGCTATTGATGGTGGCGGCAGAAAATGGTTTGGTACAAACGGAAATGGTGTTTATCTTATTAGTGCCGACAATATGAAACAGGTGCAACACTTCCTAAGCGACAACAGCAAACTTATTTCAAACAATATAGAAAGTATTGCCATTAACGATAAAACTGGCGAAGTTTTCATTGGAACCGATAAAGGATTATGCTCGTATATGAGTGATGCTACAAAACCATCTGATAATCCTGGTGGAGAAGAAACTTACGCTTATCCTAATCCTGTACGTCCAAATTACACAGGATTAATAACAGTTGTTGGCTTAGCTTTTAATTCCGATGTAAAAATAGTTACCACTAATGGCGTACTTGTAGCAAAAGGTACAAGTAATGGTGGTACATTTACATGGGACGGCAACGATTTAAATGGAAAACGTGTAGCATCTGGAGTTTATATGGTGCAAACATCCGACCAAGAAGGTAATAACGGAACAGTATGCAAAATAGCAATTGTGAATTAAAACAAAATAAACGCAAACACTGGATAGACTTATTGCGAGGTTTTTGTATGGTAGCTATATTGCTCGACCATACTGAAATATATTATACAGGCGACAACATTATTGGCTACAATTATTATGTAGCCAATGTGTTAGTCGCTTTTTTCTTTCTTTCAGGCTATCTTTTCTATAAAGATACACCGTTTTCGCTGCAACTGAAACTTAAAGCCATTGCACGATACTTATTATTGCCTTATTTTATCTTCACAACCTTTATTGCAATTCCTAAAGCTTTAGCACACGGATTTGATATTCCAGAAACTTTATTCTCTGTTCTTACAGGACAAGCATCGTGGTTTATAGCGGCTCTTATTGTAGCAGAAATTGTTTTTTCCACAGTGTTATGGGCATGCAAAGGTAAAACTTGGGGATTATTAACACTTTCTCTTGTAGCATCAGTTGGTTGTTATTTTCTTTCCACACGTTATTCCAATATTTATTGGCAAATAGAAAATGCTTGTATGGCACTCCCTATCCTTTGTTTTGGCTATTTCTACCATAAGTGGGAAAATGTTTTCCACCGTTTCCACAACCTATCATCATCTTTCTTTTTATTTATACTTTTAGTAATTATAAAAGTATATGAACATACGCAAGGCATAAGTTTACTTATAGAACCTATACAAGTAAACAATTGGTATGTATTTATTTTCGATACCTTTATTTGTACCTTATTCCTTGTTAGTTTGGCTAAACAGTTAGAAAGCGTTACTTGGTTAGAATGGACAGGACGTAGAAGTATTGTTTATTATTTCTTTTCTGGTGGCATACCACTCATTGTTTCTTCTTTATTGCAACGCATCGGTATGGGTTATTCTGGCGAATACTATCGTGTTCTTATTGCTTTCCTTCTTGTTTATGCCTTTACTTCCATTATAGCGTGGGCTATTTATCGCTATTTAGGATTTATTGTTCGAAAAAATAATTGAGTACAGGAAAGAAATAAAAAAGAAAAGCAGTCGTTTGAAGAAGTTCATATTATACTTCATTAACGTACCTGCCAAATGGATTAAGACAGGAAGGAGATACGTCTTAAACCTATACACCCAAAAAGTATTATATCAAGATTTTTAAAGAATAGCTTCAAACTCTTTGCTGAATTTTATCTTCCCCATTCCCTATGGATAAGGGAACTTGTGTCCAATAACCAGCCTATTTGTGATAAGTTGAGCAAAAAATAACAAATCGAACTTTCTCGTAGGGTTAAATGAGACACAAACAAGTTTTGAAACAAACAAGGTAATTGTTTGCGGAAATAAGGTGTTATATCACCTTTACCTTCCTAATAGAGTGCTATTTTTGCAATTTTACTAATTGTCCAAAAAGATAATATAATTTATATAGGATTATAGTCTTACTGCAAGTATTGTTGAAACTTTGCTATAGAAATAGTCATGGTTTGACAATTATTTACTATCTTTGCAACAAAAACAAACATAAAACCAATGAGGGAAATCCCGATTATTGAAAATGTGTTGCGTATGAAACACGCTGAAGAAATGCTTTCGTTTTGGTTAGTTGTCCAAGAAAATGCTATAACCTCAACCGAAAATCAAGTACAAAGCGTGTATTAGAGTTGGCGAAAAACACCATGCATTAACGAAACAGAACTATAATATTATGCCTCAAATAAAATCATATAAGAAATCATTCTTAATAGGTGCTTCGCTCTTTGCAAGTGCTGGAATAGATGAACAATATTTTAAAGATGTTGGTATTAATATTGTTGCAGCTAATGAATTGTTGCCTGAACGTGCAAAACTATATCAAGCGCAATATCCAAATTCAAAAATGATTTGTGGCAATATTTTGGATAAAAAGATTTTTAATGCAATGGTAGAAGCTACACCACAAAAGTTAGATTTTTTAATAGCCTCTCCTCCGTGTCAAGGAATGAGTGTAGCAGGGAAAAACCGAACATTAAAACAAATGCTTGCAGATGAACGCAATTTCTTAGTGTTTAAAATTATTGATTTTATAAATATAAAAAATCCTGATTTTGTTTTGATAGAAAATGTACCGACATTTTTTAAAATAGAATTGCTATTTCAAGATATGCCGATGAAGATTGTAAATATACTTCAAATTTTATATGGCGCTACTTATGTTATTAAACCAGAAATATTTGATGCTTCTGAATATGGCGTTGCCCAAAAACGTACACGAGCAATTATCAAAATGCACAAGAAAGGAACAACATGGGGGGAACCTCAAAAGTTAAAACAAGTAACTGTTAGAGATGTTATTGGAGATTTGCCAAGTCTTGAAGCAGGGGAAAAATCGGATATAAAATGGCATTTTGCACGCAAACATTCAAAAAAGCATATTGAATGGATGCGTTACACGCCGACAGGAAAAACTGCTATTGATAATCCTTTACATTATCCTGTAAAAAGAGATGGAACACGAATAAATAGTTATAAAACCACATATCGTCGTATGAAATGGGACGAGCCAGCACCCACTATAACTATTCGCAATGATGCAATAAGTTCGCAGTTGAATGTACACCCTGGAAGATTGAAACCAGATGGCACTTATTCGGATGCAAGAGTGTTGACTCCTTTAGAATTGATGTTACTTTCGTCTTTGCCCCCAAATTGGAAAATTCCTGATGATACTCCTGAACTTTTGATACGCAAATGTATTGGCGAATGTATTCCGCCATTACTTATTAAACAAATTGTTTCTGAAATCAATAAATAAAAAGAATGACTCTTCAAGTTGAACATCCTAAATGGATTTTATACAGACATACGAGTGATTTTACATTATTATGTGAAGTTGCCCAAATTCTTAAATCTTATTCAAAAACCAATATAACAAAAGCAGAGAAAGAGCGACTTAATCTACGTTTACGTGAATTGGGTTTGTATAATGAACGGAATCCACAATTACCGCTTGATGCTATTAATCACAAGATAAATCAATTGTCCTATTATATGTTTGGTTATCAAGCCAAAATTGATGGAGTTGATAGATTTATGTTTAGCCCATTGGGCAATCTATTACTGAAAAATCTTAATGACAAAGAAAAGTTAGCAAAGATATTTCTAACAATGCTTTGGGCTATGCAATATCGCCACCCACACGGGGGAACTGATAAGGAGTTTCAACTTTATCCATTTAGATTGATTTACAAACTGCTTTCTGATGCAAGATTAGAAAATAAACTCTATGCTTTTGAAGTAGCTTATTCTGTTGTATTTATTAAAAATGTAACAGTGGATATTTACGAAAATCTTGTGAATCAATTACTTGGTTTACGTAAACTTTCAAACAATGACTTGGCAGTAAAATTTCAAGAAGATAGACATGCTTATGTTAATTCTGCTTATGAATGGGATTATTATGTTTCAAAACTATTTCAAAGTGCAGGAGTATTAGAGAAAAGAAATGGCGAATTGATTTGTAAGTTGCAACATGGAAATACAGCTACTTTTAGAAAGGTAACTCGCAATGTAGTTTCTATTCCTAAAAATCTTGTTTCGCTTGTGAATGAGTTAGAACAACAATATTCATATCTTGATAAACCTTTATTCCTGAATGATACAGAACGCTTACAAATAGATATTATAAAAGAAATTTATAGTTTTTATCCAGATATATTGTTATCAGCAATTGGAGAATCAAAGGAGATGAGCAAACTCCTTGAACTCCCCAAATTGATAGAGCAATATTCCAATAATCCAGAAAACGAAACGGCTTATTTATTTGAGAATATTTTGGTTGAGGGATTCAATATGTTTTATAATGTAGAAGCAAAAGGAATTGGAGGGGCAGGACATACAGATATTGAATGTTTGTATTTGACTAAAAAGAAAAAATTTGCAGTGGAAGCCAAATCAACGGCAAATAAACTATTGGGTATAAGTATAGGCAGATTGCGTGAACATCGAAAAGAGATAGGCGGAGAATATACTATTGTTGTAACGCCACGATATGTTCCAGCCACAAAACGTGATATTATAGGAACACCTATTGTTATTATTTTAGCAAGTACCTTTGCCGAATATCTTTATAATTGCATAGACCATAATGTAAGAGAAATCGATTATGAAGATTTTGATAATATTATTGTCAATAATTTGGGTAAAGATATTAGTCGTAGTATTTCCACATTAACCATTTCAAAATTTGCCGTACGTAGGAGGGAACAATGATAACTATTAGTCAAGAAGATAATATGCAATTGATGTCAAGATACCCTGATGGATATTTTGACCTTGCTATTGTAGACCCACCATATGGGATTCTCAATAAAACGCCACGTGGGGGAGACCATAAATTTAATAAAAGTGAATATGGTCAATGGGATATAAAGCCTAGCAATGAATATTTTAAGGAGTTGTTTCGTGTTTCCAAAAATCAAATCATTTGGGGAGGAAACTATTTTGGACAATTGTGGGCAAGAAGTGAGTATAATAAAGGATTTATTATTTGGGATAAAAATCAACCAGAATCATTGAATAATTTTTCTATGGCAGAAATGGCATGGTCATCGCTCGACCGTCCCTCAAAGATTTTTCATTTCAGCGTGCGTAAGAATAGAAACAAAATACATCCTACGCAGAAACCTGTTGAATTATACGAATGGCTACTGAATATGTATGCAAAGCCAACAGATAAGATATTAGACACACATTTAGGAAGCGGAACAATAGCTATTGCGTGTTATCATGCAGGAATAGACCTTACAGCCTGTGAAATAAGTAAAGAATATTTTTTAAAAGCATTAGGAAAAATTAAAGAAGTTATTCCTGAAGAAGCGATAGAATTTCAAGAAAACAATTTCTCAATTACAGAATAATAAGGACTGCGAGTTGTGTAAAATATAATGATATATGTGCTTTAGATTTTAAAAAACTATTGTTTTGTCAAAAAAGCAATAGGTTTTGCCGTGTAAATGATATATTATTGCATGAGCCATTCCCCTTCATTCGGGCGGTTTAGTTTTATTTGCAAAGATAACAAAAAAAAGAAGTGAATGCAATAATTTGGGCAAAAAAGTTAAGCCATGTGAATTATTTGCAACAATCTGTGGTTTTATATAAAGTCTTAATTATCAGATGCCCATAGTAGTAGTGGTTTCCTATTCGATTTACTTACAATGTTTTGGAGAACTTTGAAAGTAGAATTATTTATAACAAAGCACCCAAGGCTAACATTCCCAAAAGGGGCTGGCAAATATAAATTAGAACACCAATCAACTTCCTTTCTTGGGTGAATAAGAATGCCTCTTTTGGTGGAATTTTTCACGTAATAGATGTCTTTTACGTCTAAAAATTATAGATAATATTAAGTTCGATACCGAGAGAAAATTAAACTTTGCATTATCAAAATAATGTTTTAAATGAAAGATTTTATAAATTTGTACATACTTGTTGAAAACAACAGTAGGAATAATAATAACAGACTCATAAAATATGGAAACTATCTTTAATGTTATCGCTTCTAATTTAGCCAATAAAATGCCTTTTAAGTCTCTTTTTAAAGAACTTGGAGATGCAAATATAAATTCAGAACAAAAGTTGAAATATCTAATGTTTTCAGCTTATTGTTTTTACTTTGATGGTGATATAACACACACGAAAGAAATTCTATCTGATTTAGTTAATTACAGTTTTGATGGCGATTATAATAAATGGACTTGGATAGAAGGAGCCATTATGCTACAGCTGTATCTTGATAACTTTAATAATATAGAATTAAAGAATAAAGTTCTTGCAACCTTAGATTATGGCAACGATGAGTTGAAAAATAAAATAAAGAAAAAAGCTTTTGCAAGAAGAGCTAATGGGCTGTTATTGCATACAGATGAAATGTCTTCTTTAGTAAACAATAAAGAAGTAGACTTTTTAAAACTAATACCCTATTTCAGCGAACTTATTTTTATAAAGTCGTTTGGAAATGGAGAAAAATTTAAGGAAGAAGAATTGACGATTAACCTTACTTCTTTAGAGCAAAAGGTTAAATCTGTAATATCATTATACAGATAAAAATAGTATTGTTTTGAGAAAAATAATTATGATTAAAGAAAACATTTTAGTATCTCACAATCAAATTATAGTTCGTTCTATTCCATTTAATAATGACATTCAAAAATGGACGGAAGAAACTCTTGAAAGAGGAATATTGTGGAATAAAAACTATGTAATTTTAGACCCATTAGTTGATGAATCTTTTGGAAGTTGGTTTTTTATAGAAGAAAAAGATATATTACTACCTTGCGAAGATTCTATTAGGGCTGCCATTATTCCTTTTGAGGTAACCAATGTTTGTGATTTTAGTATAAATACAGTTTCGGAATCCGTTAGATTATATAAAGATACCACCAAAGATATAATTCAAGAAAAGGAAAAGGGAAATTATTATCCGCTGAATACATTAAATGAATATAACTTCGAAAAAGGTAATTATAGTATGTTATTTGAAATCTGTATGGGAAAACCTTTAGAAAGTATTGAAGAAGATGAGGTTTACTATAAGTTCACTTTTAAAAAGGAAGATAATACTATATTTAAAGTCTTAAAAGACGACCCTTATGGCTGGAATAAACAGATGAATCTGTAATAAAATAAAAAGTGTAATGGATATTAGCAATATACTCCAATCGAATTAAAAAATAAAATATAATTTGTTTACAACTATTCGGAACGCATAATAATAAAATGGCTTGAAATTTATAAT
>NZ_GL982513.1:269553-278691 GCF_000220255.1 Prevotella pallens ATCC 700821 | reverse complement strand
CTATATTTTTATAATATAACGTCATTTTTTTATTACTATACTAACTTACCAATAAATAAATATTAAAAATTTACATTCCTATTCCTGTACCAACTCCACCAACCTGACTGTCGTTTTTCTTTTCTTGAAAATCGTTAGAAATATTAGTTTTATTTGTTTGGAATTGTCTTTTTGTATTACCAAATTTCCAAGTAAGTGTTAATCCTATTTGCTGAACAGGAATCACTATATTTACACGTTGCATAAAGTCAGTTCCTTCGCTATAAGTGTTTTGTTTTATTTTTCCAGAGAATGGAGTAAAGTAGTTTAAAGCTACATTTAGTTTTTCGTTAAAGAAATCTTTCGATAAAGCTAAATTTATCATATCAAATCCTTGACTATAACCTTGCAATGTATATCGTTTTGTCATACCTCCGGTATATATACTTGCTTTCACATTCCAAGGCAAAGTTTGTTGCACTCCAATAAATGCCATTGCTTGCCAAGCATATTTTTTTTGATTAAGTTTATTAGAACGCATATCTCCATAATCTAATCCACCATTAAGAAAAATACGTGTATTTGGCGTTATAGAATAGTTTATAAATGTATTGAAGTTAGTCCAACGGCTGCGTACAATATTACCATAAGTAGTGTTCAATAAACCGTTAGCATCCATAAACGAATATTGTTCTATCTGATTATTAGCAAATGCTTCGCCTAAAGTAAGATTTATCATGAATTTAGGAGTGAAGAAATTGAATACAACACTTATATTGTGGCTTTTTTCTACATCAAGGTCTGGATTACCGTATGTAAGTGCAGTTGGTATAGAACGATCGATATATGGATTTAAGAATGTAATTCCTGGACGCAAAATGCGCATATTGTAGTTTATACCAATATTTAGCGTAGCCCCTATATTATAGCTAAAGCTTGCCGAAGGTACTAAATTATTGTAGCTTCGTTTAAAATTAGAACCATGTCCGAGTATAAATTCTACATTCTCCCATGTATGTTCGTAACGTGTACCAAATTTAGAACTAAACTTACCCAAAGTTAATTTATATTCAATATACGAAGCTAAAATGCTTTGTTTGTTTTTGTAGTTTACACTGTTAGTGGTGTTCAGAACTTCGTTTCCACTTATTATATTGTAATATTTAGAATCGGAAGTATTTCTTCGTCCTATAAATTTAGCACCTATATTAAGTGTTTGTATTTTAGACAAAGGTGTTGTATAGTCAGCTTGAAATGTATGTTCTGTACCACGCATTTCAGAATCAGAATGTAAATCGTTTAATGTTAGTGGTATTCCCACAGGTAATGGGTCGTAAATGTTTCTACTTTCTGCTGTTGTAGGGTTTGTAGTGAACAGATAACTCAAGGTAATGTTACTTGTTTTATTGTGGTTTAAAAAGCGTTGATAGTCTATGTTTCCATTAAAAGAAGTGTTTTTATTTTGTGTCATCATATAGTTTCCATACGAAAACCCACTGCCATACATACCACCAGAGAAAATTGTTGTTGGATGTCCGTTACTCTTTATGTTGAAATTCATTAAACCAATAGAAGCTCCTATATTGCTTAACGAATCTATATCGTAACCCAAACTAAAGTTTGCCATATTGAAAGGCACTTTTGTTTTACTTGTTTGAAACGAATTCATTTTCGACCCATCAGAAGCAATACGTTCTGTTGTAAGTTCCATTTTTCCTGTTTGCGAATGGTTGTGCGTTACATTAGCACTGTAGGTTAGTTTTCCTTGTTGTCCGCTTACAAATACAGAACCATTCCAACCAAAGTTATTAATCATACCACTAATACTTCCATTGTAACCGTTCATATTATTTTGTTTTCCACCTATTTTATTCATCACAATGTTTAAAACACCACCAACTCCTTCAGCATCATATTTTGCGCCAGGGTTAGTTACAACTTCAATTGACTTGACTGAAGATGCAGGCATTGATTTAAATATCTGTGAAGGATTAGCAGAAAACATTACATTTGGTTTGCCATCTACATAAACTTTAAAAGAACCTTGTCCGTTTACAGTAATATTATCTTGTCCGTCTACCGTTACCAATGGAACTTTACGCAACATATCGAGTACAGTTTTCGATTTAGAATCAACATCGTTCTCTATATCATAAGTCATTTTGTCGGTTTCCATTTTTACAAGTGGCTTTTGTGCTACAACTTCCACACCTTTCATCATTTTTTCATCGTCTTGAATTAAGATAGTTCCAAGATTTAAAGTAGTGTTTGCTGCACTAATATGCACTTTTCGTGTTATAATTTTACGCCCAATAGAACTTATTGTAAGTGTAAAATTGCCTGTTCCTTCTACTTTTTGCAATATTTTACCATTATCATCGGTAACAGACATAGCAATAGGTTTATCTAATTTCCCATTTTTAAACACACGAATAGTTGCAAACGATTCGCTTTCACGTGTAATAGAATCGAGCAATTCACCTATAATAGTGTTTGTTTGCGCATTCATTATTGTGGCTATCCACATTAATGCAAATGTTAGTAACGTTTTTTTCATATTATTGTTTTTGTAGTTTATTTTTGCACAAAGATAAATATAATATAAAGTAGCCGAAAATATATTTCGACCACTTTATTTATTTTTTCGACGAAAAGATATTTTTAATTTACTTGCGATTCTATTTTGTGGCGAATACCTTTCATTGAAGTAAGAAAAGCTTTGGCAGAACCAAACTTCAAATTTAAATCTAACCGAATAGGAATATGATTTTCATCGTCGGTTACAAAAAAGTTGGCTATATTACGCCACTTATCATCGTCTTTTTCGTAATAAGCAAGTTCTAAGCAACGATACTTCTTGTCGTTATCAGCCTTTATTGTTTTTTTACCATTATAAATTATACGTGCTGGAGCAAGAGTTTTACCACTTACTAATGGGAAATTCACAACAAATCCTTTCTTCCAACTTGTAGGATTAAAACTACGTGCCCTAAGAAATATACTCATCATATCGTAAACACATTCTTTTGGCGAACTGCTTTTCCAATGTTTTTCTCCATCAGCATCTATTCTGTGCTGCTTTATATTAATATTACCATTAGGATACGAATAAAAAACCTCGTCTACCGTATATCTTTTACCTTCTTTAGCCCCTTTACGATAATAAAGTGGTGCTAAATCTTTCGTATTATAGCAAAGTAATGTGTCGCGCATAATAAAATAGTTATCCAATTTTCCATTACCACGCGTTGTTAACGATGCACGATAAGCAGGAATACCTTTATAAGTAGACGAAACTGTATACCAAGAAGCAGTTCCAACCTTTACCCAAACAAATTTCCAATTAAAATAAAGGTTATAGTTTAAAAATTCTCCACTATTAAAAGCAGTGTTATGGAAAGAACATTGTGCCGAAATCGATAAAGAAAACAATAAAAAAAGCGACACTACATAAAATTTAAATTTTCTCATCTTATTCACATTTTTCTTGTTAGTTACATTATATTCTTATTTATTCTTTTAAAAAGAAAAAATAAAAGAGTAGTATGATG
The DNA here is from genome assembly GCF_000220255.1 of Prevotella pallens ATCC 700821. Lineage (GTDB taxonomy): Bacteria > Bacteroidota > Bacteroidia > Bacteroidales > Bacteroidaceae > Prevotella > Prevotella pallens. Next base: position 275,161 of record NZ_GL982513.1, on the reverse strand, counting down.
TGTTGTGGATAGTGTTTATAAGTTTTCAATCAATTTCTTGCATATTTAGTTATTAAACCGTGAATAAAAGTTATCCACACTATAAAAATTTGCTTTCTTATTGATATTCAACTAATAAATAAAGTTATCCACATTTCCACTCTATCTTGCAAAGATAATAAGTTAATATCTTTTATATTGTAAAAGCTGTGTAAAACTTCTATAAAAGTCTATTAATAACTTGGTAGTTATACCCATTATCTTCGTTATCTTCTGTGCATTGTTCATAAACTAAAGGTTATTCTAAAGTTATTAGTAAAGTTATCCACACAGTTATTCATAATCCTGATAAATTGATTTTAACCCAAATAGTCATTAGCTCACAATGGATCCATTGTTTAATTAATCGTATTGTTTTCTGACTAATGACTAATTTGAGTTTAAATATAGATTTAGTATGTTCTTATAATATACTTATTATATAGTTATATTTATAGAACATGGGTGTGTCTCAACAACTCTAAAATTTTGTTTTAATAACCTTTTATCGAAAAAGCAAATTTGAACTTTTCCTATTTGTGCTAAATAAATTCCAGATTTTGGAAAACAAATAGTTGTACTATTAAAAGAATTAGGTACAGCCAAAACTCTTATTGCGCTATAATTAAAATCAGGGAGCTTTTTTAAATATTGAAGAACAAAAGAGAAACTAACTTTTTTTTCTTATTTTTCTTTTTTATTTCTTCTGCGAGACTAACAAATTCATCAAAAGATTTTAAATCGCCTAAAAGGTCATAAAGCAAAGGAGAATGCGCATCATATAATGTTTGACAAATTACATATCCTTTAGATTTATATATGGTTTCTCCCCACCATTTTGCATTTTCTAAGCGTGTATCCCAAAAATAATAACCTTCTCCTAACCATGGAGTTTTAGCACCGGTTTTAATTTTTTTATTTTCATAAAATAAAGAACAGAAATATGGACCATGATTTTCTATTTCTTCATTATTATTACGATGTTCAAGTGTTTGATAAATTTTGGTAAGTTTCATTTATCATTTAACTACAGATGTGTTTTTGCAAAGAATATCTGTCAATCCCATTAAGTTTACTGTTGGCAATACTATAGGAGAAGTATTTGCCTGTAACGAAAGTGTACTGACAAAAGCTCTTATATATGGGAAAATTATTGCGAGACTATTAGGATAAAAAAATTCTGGTATATCATTAAATCTAATTTTCCCATTAAAAGAAAAAGATGCAATACAAGAAATACTTATTACAACTGTATCTGTCTCTTTATAGATTACAGCAGTATCAAAAAATAGTTTGTAACAGCCATCTTTTTCATAAAATTTACCTGAAGGCTTGAAATTTATATCTAACTCAGCTTTTTGCGGTATATCAAAATTTAAAATTGCCTTAGTAAATTTATAGCCATCTAATTTAAATGCTACTTCATTGTTCATAGTTATGCTACTTTACCATATTGTGCATTAGAATTTATATTATCAGTAGAGACAGTGAAATTATAATTATTTTCATTTAAGAAATCATCAGAAGAATTATATTCTATCTCTGTACCAATATAACCTCTAATTATATTAGCATATTCTATAACATCAGGACCAATCTCATTGAGGTAGTCCCATTCTCTGCTCTCTTTCTCAAGAATATCTGCTGGAGTATTCTCAAAATAATTTTTAAGTTGCTCAAGAAGTTTTCCCATTGTCCTTTTGTTACTTTTTTATTTCTATGGCAAAGGTATGATTTTATTTCTGAATATCCTAATAATACTCTATATTTCGATATAATTGTATATGTTTGTTATAACTTTATTTTTAAGTTTATATAAAATATTTAAATTCTCACACAAAAAAAATAATTATAAGTTGAGGAATTTCTTATTAAAAAAAATAATTTTTTAATTACAAATTTTGAAATTATAATTATATTTTTCGGAGAGAATATCTATAACTTACATAAAATAGCTAAAAAACAGGGATATTCAGTAATTTTGCAGTAATTTTGCAATTTAAACAATAGGATAAGAAATGAATTTAACAAGCATAGTAAATAAGTTGTACTTTCAACCTCGCCGACGAGAATTGGAACGTTATATTAATAAAGGCGAAGAAATGCAACACGAAATATTACAATACTTGGTTAAGCGTGGCAAAGATACTGAATATGGTAGAAAATATTTGTTTTCTACAATAAACAATTATAACGATTTTGCACAGAATATACCTCTTAATACTTACGAAGAATTAAAAGGATATATTGACCGAATGAGGCATGGAGAACGAAATATATTATGGCCAGGACAAGTAAAATGGTATGCAAAATCGTCGGGAACTACTAATGATAAAAGTAAATTTATTCCAATTACGCACGAAGGTTTACAAAATGTGCATTATCAAGGAGGAAAAGATGTTCTGGCTTACTATTTAAGCAACAATCCTAATAGTAAACTTTTTAGTGGAAAAGGACTTATTCTTGGTGGAAGTCATTCGCCCAACTATAATTTTTCAAATTCGCTTGTTGGCGATTTAAGTGCCATTCTTATAGAAAATATAAATCCATTAGCCAATCTTGTTCGTGTACCTTCTAAAGAAGTTGCATTGTTAAGCGATTTTGAAGTAAAGCGAGATAGAATGGCTAAAGAAGTAATTTCGCAAAATGTAACCAATATTTCGGGTGTTCCATCGTGGATGTTGTCAGTTTTGTTACGTGTAATGGAACTGTCTGGAAAGAAACATTTGCAAGAAGTTTGGCAAAATTTAGAAGTTTTTTTCCATGGAGGTATATCTTTTACACCTTATCGTGAGCAATACGAACAGCTTATTTCAAAGCAAGATATGCAATATATGGAGACTTACAATGCATCGGAAGGATTTTTTGGAATACAAGACGATCCAAACGATAAGAGTATGTCGCTAATGTTAGATTATGGTGTATATTACGAATTTTTACCAATGGACGAATTTGAAAGCGAAAAGCCAAATATAGTTCCATTAGAAGGTGTAGAAATAGGGCGCAATTATGCCATTATTATTAGTACAGTGTGTGGATTATGGCGTTACGAAATAGGCGATACTATACAGTTTACATCTGTTCGTCCTTATAAATTTGTTATTACAGGGCGTACAAAATATTTTATTAATGCTTTTGGCGAAGAACTCATAATGGATAATGCCGAAAAAGGAATAGAAGCTGCCTGCAAAGCTACTGGAGCGCAGATTTCTGATTATACAGCAGCACCAATTTTTATGGATTCAAATGCCAAATGTCGCCATCAATGGCTAATAGAATTTACAAAAATGCCCGATAGTATAAGCGATTTTGAACGCATATTAGATAGCAAATTGCAAGAAATTAATTCCGATTACGAGGCAAAACGCTTTCACGATGTAACATTACAACAATTAGAAGTGGTAGTTGCACGGAAAAATTTGTTTAACGATTGGTTAAAATTGAAAGGTAAACTTGGTGGTCAGCACAAAATTCCACGACTATCGAACAGTCGGAAGAATATAGACCAAATGTTGGCAATGAATATAAACTAAACAAATATGAACAAACAAGGCATAAAGAAAACAAGTTGGAAAGTAGGAAGTATAATTTTATTCAACTTACTTTTACTAACTATTTTTTCGTGTGCAAGAATGGGGAGTCCTGACGGTGGTTGGTACGACGAAACACCACCAAAAATACTTGGAACATCGCCTGCAAATGGTTCTGACGATGTAAATAGTAAAAAAGTTACCATTCTGTTTAATGAATTTGTAAAGCTCGATAATCCAACCGAAAAGGTTGTTGTATCGCCACCACAATTAGAAGCACCCGAAGTTAAAGTAAGTGGAAAACGAATTACTGTGGCTTTACAAGATACTTTAAAGCCAAATACTACTTACACCATAGATTTTTCTGATGCCATTACAGATAATAATGAGGGAAATCCATTAGGAAACTATACTTATTCGTTCTCTACAGGCAACCGAATAGATACAATGGAAGTGGCAGGATATGTGTTAGAAGCACAAAACTTAGAGCCAATAAAAGGTATTTTAGTGGGACTTTACAGCAATCTTAGCGATACAGCTTTCCAACATGAACCTATGATGCGCATTGCTCGTACCGATGGAAATGGACATTTTGTGATAAAAGGTGTGGCAAAAGGCGATTATCGTATCTATGCTTTACAAGATATGGACGGTAATTACAAGTTTAATCAGCCAGGAGAAAAAATAGCATTTACACCAGAAATAATAATGCCTTCGTTTAAACCAGATGTACGACAAGACACTATTTGGAGAGATTCGCTCCATATTAGCGATATAAAACAAGTGCCTTATACGCACTTTTTGCCCGACGATGTAGTGCTTTCTGCCTTTACTCAAATACAAACCAACCGATATTTCTTAAAAGCAGAACGCAAAGAACCCAACCATTTCACCTTGTTTTATAGTTATGGCAATGCCGAATTGCCCGAAATAAAAGGTTTGAACTTTAACGAAAAAAATGCTTTTGTAGTAGAACCCAGTTTAAATCAAGATACAATTACCTACTGGCTTCGCGATACAATGCTCGTAAATCAAGATACATTGCGCATGCAGCTATCTTATTTAGCAAACGATTCATTAGGAAAATTGGTAAAACAAACAGATACATTAGAAGTTTTGTCGAAAGTTCCCTACGAAAAACGTCTGAAACAGCAAAAGGAAGAATACGACAAATGGAAAAAGCAACAAGAAAAGAGTAAAAAGAAAGGCGAACCTTACCTAACAGAATATCCAGCAACACCCTTAGAAGTAAGAATAAAAAACGGAACACAAATAGCACCCGACGAAAATCCAACCTTTATTTTACCATCGCCCGTAGCTATTTGCGACACGTCTAAAATACATCTTTACGAAAAGGTAGATACTCTTTGGCAACGTGCTAAATATCAGTTTGGCAGTGTTCCTGGTATTCCTCGACAATATAAACTTGTGGGTGCATGGAATCCAGGGCACGAATATAGTCTCGAATTAGATTCTGCCACCTTTATTGATATATATGGCAAGGCATCGCCAAAGGTAAAACAGAGTATAAAAGTGAGTTCGCTCGACGAATTTAGCACGCTAATTGTGTCGCTTCAACGAATGGAAGGCAAAAACTGTTTGCTGCAATTGCTCAACGAAAGCGATAAACCCATAAAAGAAGTAGTAGCAAAAAACAACGAAGCTACTTTCTATTATGTAAAACCAGGCACATTCTATTTGCGATTAATAGTAGACGAGAACGATAATGGTGTTTGGGACACCGGACTTTATAATACTCGCCAGCCAGAAGCTGTTTACTATTACACAAAAGAAATAGAATGTAAAGCCAAACGCGATGTAAGAATAACGTGGAATCCACGCCAAACTCCACTTTATTTGCAGAAACCGGCAAAGATAACCAAACAGAAAGCTGACGAGAAACAAAAAATAAAACGTCGAAACTACGAACGTGCGAAAAAGTTAGGATTAGAATATAACCCGAAAAGTGGTGTAGCTGAGAAAGTAAAGAAGAGTAAAAAGGCTCATCGTAAATAACACTTCCAGACGCTGTTATTGAAGAAAATAAAAAACGTAATTAT
>NZ_GL982513.1:253647-269503 GCF_000220255.1 Prevotella pallens ATCC 700821 | reverse complement strand
TGTTCTGCAAAAACATAATTACGTTTTTTAATTTGGTAATTAAATATTCTTATTCTTTAATTTTATATTTGGAAGAAGCTTAAGTTCCTTTTTGTTTAGTATCTTTAGAACTTTGTTCTAAATAGATATTTCCTAAGTCCAAAAAAATTATAACTATCCAAAAATTTAGTAGTTCACCTTTATATATATAGTATATAACTAACCCTAACAATGAAGCTAAAAGATATCCATAAGATATTTTCCCTTCGTTTATAAGATTATTCTTTATTGGTATCTTTTTTATGAATATACCTAACATAAAGCCAATGAAAATTAAAAAGACTATACTTGCTGATACTGCCAAAAGATACCAATATATATTAGACGAACTTAATATAGGTTCAAAAGCAAATAAAAGAATGAAAAATAGTATTCCTTTATTAATCCATTGCATTCTATTTAGTTTCTTATTTAATAGCTTCATCTTTTTCTATTTGATTAAGTTGAATATTTTATTTTTCATTTGCAAAGATACAATTTTTTTCAAACTTTTTTTTATTTGAATTGATTTATATCGCAGTCTTTTGAAAACATATAAAAATTCCCAATCATTGTAATGCTAAGAGTATACACTTTTCCTTTAATAGAAGTGTAATTTGTATTTTCATTTATCGTTACTATATACAATATTGGGATTTATAGATTGTAGATTCTTTATGAAACCATTTTTGTCTTTTGGTGAAATAATAAGAGGTGTTTTTTGTTGGATGAAATATATTGCTATTCGATCTAGCGAGGCTGCCGGTGCAGCAAGAATAGAATTTGTGTCTTTTATTTTTCTTATTTGATTTATGTCATAATTGGTGGTTGATAACATACCGCATTTAACAGAGAGGATGTTATTATGGATAGTATAGCGGATATCAAAAAGAGAGAAAAGAGCAAAAAAGAGAATTAATGCTACAATTGTTACTACAATCCACGAAAAATCGTATACTAATACGGGTATTATAGGAATTACAGTGAATCCTATAATGGCACATATTAGCCAAATTGCAATTTTTGTTTTATAAACTTTTTCCATCCCGTTCAATAATTATATGGTCATATTAAATCAATCTGCATTTTTTGTTAGTTGATAACATGGTTAGTTTTTTGTATTTTTACAGTCTTGACCGTTCAGACACTCCAGCATTACTTTCATTATATCTATTTTTCTGTAAGTTAAATTTATATGAAACTGATAATATAATTCCGTTTACTTTGCGATAAGAATTTCTTATTAAATCGATATTTACAAATTGCAGATGTTTTTCTTCTTTATTTGTTTTAAATACATCGGTCCAATTAAGGTATACATCAAGTTTTTCTTTAAAAAAAGATTTTGAAATACCTAAACTTATCTCTCCTTTTGGCTTATAATGATATAGCATAATATGTCCTCCTGTTGAGAACGAGGTATAGAAATAAAATATGTATCCATTTTTTAGAGATAACATATTGTTGAATGACAAAGAAAACATTATAGAATTATAGTTTCTGCCATTAAATTCCAATAAAGGTTTTTGTATAGAAGTATTAATAAATGGAGTCCACTCTCCTATAGACTTTGACCACGATAATGCGAAAGAGAGTTTTTGATACTTAGGAATATTTTTTGGTGAATATAAAATAGATTCCATATCCACAAGTTTTTCTGCCGTCTGTATAATTGCTTTTTTTCTATGTTCAAAAGATAAAATAGCATTAAAGTTTTTATATGTTGCAAGTAGCGATAAATCATAAATTATGCATGGTTTTAAAGAGGTGTTTCCAGAAGCATATTCTAATGGAGAATAATATTCTACGTTCGATCTTAGTTCTTGATAATTAGGTCTGCGTATTTTCACAGAATAATTTAGCCCAGTGAAAAAATTACCAAACGTTTTTTTGAGCGATATTGATGGAAAAAGATTATTATTGCTCCATTTTATTTTATTTTCATGGTCTGTACCATCTTTATATCTTATCAAAGAATGTTCATATCTAAGTCCGAAAGTTAAATCTATAAACGAAGTATGTGTATTAAATTCGCAAAAAGTAGCAACAGTTCTCTCTTTTCTTTCAGATTTAGTATAGGTTGGTATAACTCCATTTGCGATAGACGAACAAAATTCTGTGTTATAGTTAGTAATTGTTGCCTCTGAACCAAATTTTAAAATACTATTTCCAATATTCAATTCTGAAAGAATTTTTTGGCAAAAAATAAAATAGTCATAACTCCCATTGCTAATACCAGAATTAGTATTTCCACTATTCGAATTTTTATTTATATTTTGTTTTGTCTTATCTTTACTGCTTGCAAGATAGTTATCTGCTTGTAAAATTAAACCTTTCGTAAGGTTGTAATTAACAAAAGATTCTAAGCTATGAATTCCAGTCTTTCTATTTATGCAGTTAGACGAGTTTATTTTTGAAATAGCATTAGAATTTAATTTGTATGTATCCTGAATATCATAATTATCCACATAGTTAGGTGTCCAAGTATAGGTATATTTTCCTCCAAAAGATAATTTGTTAGCAATATAATCGAACCCTAATGCCCCATCAAGTCCTAACCACTTATTTAATAAATCTGAATGTTGTTTGCGTTCTTTGTTATTTTGCAATTGAAGTTTAGAAATTTGGTTTTCTACAGTAGAAGTTCTTGTATTTCGCATATTAATATTAGCAAAGAAATCGTAAGAACCTTTTCTATAATTCAATAAATTATTTGTAGTTTCTGATATTTGGTTCCCTAAATCGAATAGAGAAACGTCTATGTTTCCTCCTAAACCTTCGTCTTTTCTCCTTTTTGTTGTAATTTTAATAATAGATTGTACAGATGCATCATATTCGCTTCCTGGAGAAATAATTATTTCTATATTTTTTATATCGCTACCTTTTATGTTAAGTAGTTCGTTTATATCTCTTGCTTCGTGCCCATTAAGAAAGAAAATAGGTGTACCACGTCCAACAACTTCTATATTGTTATTAGATTGTGTTACAAAAGGCATATATGGTAAAATTTTCGATAAATTAAGCAACTTCGAAAGATGGGAGTTTTCTATATTAATTAGTAAAGAGTTGCCCCTATTTAAAGTAGATTTATGTACAACTACTTCGCCTAATTTAAAACTTGCCTCTTGTAGCCTAATAGTTTTAAGTGTATCTATCAATATTGGGCTATTATAATCTTCATAACCTAAGCATTTCACCGACAGTCTATATATACCTTTCTTTCCATTAAGTTGAAATGAACCTAACGAATCGGAAACTGTAGAATATAATTTTGTAGAATCTTTTATGTCGAACAAATTAATATTAGCGTATTGTATAGCTTTCCCACAACCATCTATAATGTGTATTGTTTGTGTTTGCGAGAAGAGTAATTGTGGAATCCATAAAAGAAAAAAGAAGATTATTTTTTTCATGTGTTATTTAATTTAATCCCTTAACATATATTTATTCCTTTCGTAAGGAATTTCAACTGAAAGGTATTCAAATGCTTTTGGGTTCTTAGATATTATCTGTAGATTATAAGCCTTAAAAGGCTTATCTAAACTTAGAGGTAGCAACAATTTTAATCTCATTAATTTTTGTCTTCATAATCTTTTAATTTTATTTTAGGTTTTGCAAATTTATAGATAGACTACAAAGTAAATAAAAAAACGTAAAACATTGCTTAAGTTTATAATATTTTAACCTTTATATATTGAGCTAACAATGAGGAAAAGGCAGATTATAGATAAATATAAACGTAAATTAGTTCATTGCAAATAATACTTTCAGATACGGTTATAAGAAAAAAACGTAATTATGTTCTGCAAAGACATAATTACGTTTTCTTTATTTAGCTTAAAGCATTATTTTTTGTTTTAGCCATTTTGCAAAAATAGGGTCGGTTATAACCCATTCTGTTTCTTGTTTTTCTATTAAGTCGCGTTCTAAGAGAGCTGTTTTCAGTCGAGTTATATTCGAATAGCTACCTAAATTATATTCTTTGCGCACTTCAGAAAGTCCAAAATCTTTTGTAACTCCTACAATTATAGCTCGAAGAAAATTTAATTGAAATTCAGATAATGGTTCAATCATCTGCATAAAAAGAATATCGTTTGTAGCCAATAAGTCGTTTTCGGCTTGCTTTACATCGTTTTCAGTTACAGTTTCTCCTTCTTCTTTTAATGTAAAAACCAACCAAGCCAATTGTTGTACGTAGGCAGAATAGTTTTCGGTAAATTTGCAAATCTCTTCTGCCAATTCACGGCTAATAGTTCTTTTTCCATCGGCAAAATGCGAAACAATATATTCAACCCAATTTTCTGTTGCTATTTTGTTTAACGAAATTGTGTCGCCAAACTGGAAAAAAGGCATACTTCTATGGAGAAATATACTGCTCATTAAGTGGTGTTTACTTCCAAAAAGACAATAAGATACGTGTTTTTGGTGTTGCCAAACAGTTCTTAAACGTGCCTGAATTTGTTTACTATTAGCCATTTCGCCTATTTGCTGAAACTCGTCTATACATATAACAATGCGTTTTTTTCGTTTTATAGCAATTGTTTCAGCCATCTGTAAAACCTCTTCTGGCGTGTGTGTTTTTGGAGTAATACCTAAAGAAATGGAGAAATCGGAATTAGGTTCAGGACTAAAAGATATTTTAGGAGTGAGACGGTAAAGAAACTCTTTTGCTTCTTCAAACCATAATTCGCTTTTAGAAGCAGTTTGTTTTAATACCTCTGCGGTTAATTTATTGTAGAAATCGTATTCGCTTTTGCAACCAAATATGTCTAAATAAACTGTAATTATATCTTTATTGTCGAGCTTATTACATACGTGTTTCACTAAAGATGTCTTTCCTAATCGTCTTGGCGACATTAGAATTACGTTTATTCCACCTTTAAAATTATCTAAAAGCCGCTTTGTTTCTCGTTCTCTTCCTATGAAATTATAGTCGGAAACAGCTACTCCATAAACAAATTTCTTGCACATAATTTAATGCTTTAATTCATCTTACAAGTGCAAATATAATAAGAAAAAAGTAATAATACAAGTATGTATCACACAAACTTGTGTGATACATACTTGTATTATTATAAATAAACTAAAATATAGGTGGCTGTAATGTGCTTGATAGATATTAATGCTTTACTATATAACATAGTAACACACTGTGTTTTTATCGTCCTTTTTTTACCATTCTTTTTGAAAAATAGAAGAGTGTAAGGTAAACTAAAATAGCCGAAATAACACCTGCGATAGCATCTATAAGATAGTGTGCTTGAATATAAACAGTGGCACAACAAAGGAAAAAATAAAATGGGGCAAGCACCATAAGTAATTTGTAATTTCGTGTATGCCATACTAAAAACATACATATAGTACTTATTCCTACATGCGAACTTGGGAAGGCAGCTGTAGGACGTTCTCCTGCAGCTTTAGCATCTTCTACTAAATTATAAAAGAAACCATTGGTGAAACCAGGGCTGGGCAAGCAATCTTTATGTAAATTAAAATAGTCGTGTATATTAGGAAATACTCCTGCTGTAATAGTTTTTAAACCAACAGCCTTATAATAAAACGTAGGACCAGCCACAGGAACAAATATAAACACTACATAATAAATAAAGAATGAAGCCAATAGTATGAAACTTACCCGTTCAAACTCTTTGTAGCGCCATATAAAATAGTAGAAAACAGTGAGTGCAATCATTGGATAATAAGCTGCATATCCCATATCGAAAAGTTCGCTGAAAAAGGCATCTGGTAATTCTTTAGAGAATAATAGTGCTGGCTGACAGCCAAATATATTTTGTTCCCATTGTGCAAATACATGGTCGAGGTTAGGTAAAAGTCTATTAAACTCGTAAGTATCGGGATACCACCACGCAAGTAATCCTAATTGTGCAGATACTCTTGCTAAACGTGTAAACTTACAAGGAAAAATTCTGTATACCAACCATAAAGCAGCCGTCATAGCAATTATGCGTAGCCGTCCATAAATCATAGCTTCGGGAGCTGTCATTTTTGTGTAAAAAAACATTATTAACACAAAAGTGAAAAGCATATAAGCTGCTGCAGCCCATTCTATTGCCATTAATCCTTTTAAAGGTTTCTTTTCTATTTTAAAAAGATTGAGTACAAATTTTACCATTTTATTTCTACTATCAGTTATCCTTATTTTAAATCCAGCCATTATTTTTATACCAATCCATTGTTTCTTTTACGCCTCGCTCTAATTTATATTCTGGTTTATAGCCAAGTTCTTTTACAATGGGTTGTATGTTACACCGCCAATTTCGTTGTTTCAAAATTTGATATTTATCGTTGTTTAGTGGCGAAAGTTTGCCTGTTATGCGTCCTAAAATATCGCCAAAGAAAGTAACAATACGCAACAAAGCAATAGGAGCTTTAATTCTTATCCACCACGGATTGCCCAATTCTGTGTGAATAAGATTGCTGAATGTGGTGCTTTGATATACTTCTCCATCGGTAAGAAAATAAGCTCTTCCAGTTTTAGCCTTATCAATTGCAAGAAAAACAGCCTGAACAAGGTCTTTTACATAAATAAAAGTAATGTCTTGACGCTGAAAACCCACCGAAAAGTCTATATGCCCTTTTATAGATTTAGCCATAAGGAAGTAGTCTTTTTCTCTTGGTCCGTACACACCTGTAGGACGAAGAATAACATAAGGCAATGTTTTTCCGTTGTAAGAAGTATTTGCCAAAACTTTTTCTGCCTTTAGTTTACTCTCTCCGTAAGCTGTGTTTGGTTGAGGAATATCGGTTTCGTCAATATTTTTATAAGGAAGTTGTTCGTGAATAGCACCATAAACGCTGAGGCTCGATATAAAAACAAAGCGTTCTATAGGCATATTTAGCGCTAAAAGTGCATTAACAAAATGTTGCGTTCCTTGTGTGTTTATGCGAAAAAAATCGTCTCTCTTTGTACATTTTGTGGCTCCCGCAGCATGAACAACATAATTAAAGCTGTAAGATTGTAGCTGCTTTTTAAGTTTTTCTTCAGACGAAAAGTCGAGTTCTATAAAGTGAATACGCTCGTCTTGCAAGTATTTTTTAGACGAAGTTGCACGCATTGCTGCCCAAACTTCCATATCGTGGCGCAATGCTTCTGCTACAATAAACGAGCCAATAAAGCCCGAAGCTCCTGTTATTAATATTCTTTTTTTCATTAAAATACTGTGAAACGCTTGCAAAGGTACGAACTTTTTCGTTACTTTGTAAACACAATCAAAGCGCAAATAACAATGGGAAAGGAAAAAAATAATAAAAAACGATTGACCAAAGTAGAACTTGCTGAGAAGATTACAGGTTTCTTTCAAACACAACCAGACAATACTTTTAGCCTAAAACAAATATTTAGAGCATTAAAACTAACCACGCATCCACTAAAAATGCTTGCTATTGATGTGATGGAAGAAATGGCGTGGGACGATTTTCTTTCTAAAGTTGGCGAAAATGCTTATACACTTAACACCAAAGGACAGGTGCAAGAAGGTGTTTTTGTAAGAAAATCGAATGGAAAAAACTCTTTCCTTCCCGACGATGGTGGTACTCCTATTTTTATTTCTGAACGTAATTCTATGTCGGCTCTTAATGGAGATAGAGTGAAAGTGCAATACTTTGCGCGCCGTCGTAACCATATTAAAGAAGGAATGGTTATAGAAATTTTGCAACGAAAGAAGGAAACTTTTGTAGGACGTTTGCAAGTAGAACCCGAAATAGCATTCCTTATTACGCAAGAAAACCTTTTTGTTCACGATATTCTTATTCCAAAGAAAGCTTTGAATGGTGGAAAAACCGACGATAGAGCTGTGGTGAAAATAACAAAATGGCCAGATGCTGACCATAAAAACCTTGTAGGAGAAGTGATTGATATATTAGGACAAGCAGGCAATAACGATGTGGAAATGAATACTATTCTTGCACAATATGGTTTGCCTTATAAATATCCGAAGAAAGTAGAAGAGGCTGCAGATAAAATTAATGCCGAAATTACAGCGCAAGATATTGCCGAACGCGAAGACTTCCGAGATATTTGGACTTGTACTATTGACCCTAAAGATGCAAAAGACTTTGACGATGCTCTTTCTATACGTAAGTTGGAAAATGGTTTATGGGAAGTGGGCGTACATATTGCCGATGTTTCCCACTATGTTAAAGAGAACGATATAATTGATAAGGAAGCACAAAAGCGCGCTACATCTATTTATCTTGTAGACAGAACTATTCCAATGCTGCCCGAAAGGTTGTGTAATTTTGTTTGTTCCTTGCGCCCTGACGAAGAAAAATTAGCATACAGCGCAATTTTCCAATTAAACGATAATGCCGAAGTTAAACATTTCCATATTGCACATACTGTTATAAAAAGTAATCGTAGATATGCTTACGAAGAGGTGCAACAACTGTTGGAAGATAATGGAGTGATAGACGGAACTGGTGAACCTGCACCAGAAAGACAAGAATATAAAGGCGAATTTGCCGATAAACTTATAATGCTTGACCGTTTGGCAAAACAACTTCGTGCCGAAAGAATTAAGAAAGGTAGTGTAAAGTTTGAATCGGAAGAACTGCATTTTGATATAGATGAACATGGAAAACCCCTTCGCTGTTACTTTAAACGTTCGAAAGATGCCAACAAACTTATAGAAGAGTTTATGTTGCTTGCCAATAAATATGTTGCAGAACACGTAGGAAAAGTAGAACGCGGCAAAAAAGCAAAAACATTGCCTTATCGTGTTCACGACAATCCAGACCCACAAAAGTTTGAAAACCTCCGACAGTTCTCTGCAAAATTCGGATATAAACTGAAATCGTCTGGTACAAAAGGAGCAACCGCACGGGCTTTAAACGCTTTAATGGACGAGGTAGAAGGAAAGAGCGAACAAAAGGTAATTCAAACTGTGGCTTTACGTTCTATGATGAAAGCAAAATATACTACACATAATATAGGACACTTTGGACTTGCTTTCGATTATTATACTCATTTTACATCACCCATACGTCGTTATCCCGATACTATTGTGCACCGTTTACTTACTCGATATGAAAATGGAGGACGTTCGGCTAATAAAGAACATATAGAAGAGCTTTGCGAACACAGTTCGGATATGGAACAAGTGGCACAAAATGCAGAACGCGATTCTATTAAATATAAAATGGTGGAATTTATGGGCGAACATCTTGGCGAATGTTATGATGCGCACATAAGTGGTATTCAGAGTTATGGAATTTATGCCGAAATTGACGAAAATCATTGTGAAGGAATGATACCAATGCGCGACCTTGACGACGATTATTACGACTTCGATGAGAAGAATTATTGTCTTGTTGGGCGTCGTCATCATCATAAATATCAGTTGGGCGACCCTATTCGCATAAAAGTTGCAAATGCAAATTTAGAACGAAAGCAACTCGATTTTACTTTAGATGAAGATAAAAGTAGAAAAGTTTCGCAAAAGGTTTCTACAAAAACAAAAGCAGGAAAAACTGTAAAGGCACGCAAAAAGCACCGATAGAAACATTTGAAAAATGAAACAAATAGGAATATTGCTCGCTTTCTTGCTTACAACCATTGTAGCACAATCGCACGAACAACAATATATAAGGTTGAAAGGATACTACCGTGTATATCAGTCTACAAATTTTATGCTTAGCTATTTCGTAGATGGTATGATGGAATTGTATGTTCCATTAGATACAACTTCGAAAAAAACAACTTTTGTAGACCGAAAATTTCTTGGCGAAAGGCGCAGAAAAGCCAAACAAGCTAATGGAGACGAAACTTTTGTTCGTATAAATATGCCTGCATTAGAGTCTACACCTCTTATAGAAAGCATTAAAAGCGAAGAATATTCCACCCGAAACAATGGCGACGTTTACCGATGGGCAGATAAATGCGGTACAATTTCAAAGCATAAGTTTCCTAATCAAAAAATAGCAACTACTGGAATAACCATTGACATGGATAATTTGATGGGACAAGAAAACCACGAAATAGCTATGGACCAGCTAAAAATGTATGGTATCATAGCACGTATGACGCAATTTGATGAACAAGAAACTTACGTAGAACATGCAGGAACCTATACATTAAAAGATTTATATTCGGCGCATAAACACCAAACTTTTATGGCACATTATAAAGGAGAAGATACAGACGAACAAATAGATGTATGGTCGGACTTGTTTATTACCGATAGAGCTATCATTTCGGAAAGTGAAATGAAAAAAATAAAGAAAGAAAAACCTCGCACACTTACTTTTGAGATACCATCTTCAGTACCACAATTAGACAATAATATTCTGCAAGCATGGTTACAAATGGTAGAATATTAAAAGTATACACTCTAAACTATTCCTAAATTATTATCTCTTTCGGCGTAATAGACATTTAGTAAACTGGTTATTCCTTCCTACTTTTCAAAAAAACGTCCGTACGTTTTTTGGAAAAAAGTACGGACGTTTCAGTAAAAAAGTACGGACATTTTTTGAAGAAAGAATAATAGTTTCGTAAATACTTGAATACTATCTATTTATGCTTTCAGTAAAAAATGCGTTTTTTCTGTGCAATTTTGGTATGAAAAGATGGTATGTGGTGGGTGATTATTGATATCAAAGCTTTAACGGTCCATATCAAAATACGGCATCTTATTCTCAATTCTTAATTTATTATGCTTTCGGATAGTATATGCAAATAGTATCCAAGGGCGAAAACTTTCACTATGGAATGACATCTTTTGACGTTGATAATAATTAGGAGTATCAATCGTTGTTATTTGCTCTCTTATTCCTCCTAAATAAGTGATACCTGCAGAAATTTGAATATTATCTGTTGGATACCAAGCCATTGATATATTAGCACTCATTGGATTAGAATACTTTGTTATTGAGATTGCAGAATAACTCTTATTTTTCCATTCAGTTTCTACTTGAATTGCCATCTGATCTAAAGCCCACCACGTGAAATTACCATTTAAACCCCATGAAGAGAGACGATTTCCTCCTTCATAATGTTCCCAACTCAGTGCTGGTGATAAGTAAGCTTGAACAGAATTACTATTTATACTCAACCCAAAACCAGTGTTCCATCTATTATAACAGCCATTGTTCCTATACGATTGTATAACATAGTTATTCTCTTTTCGCAAAAAACTTTCTATCATATTTGTGGTAATCTTATGCTTTGCGAAAGTCTGCAAGCGTAACCAATTCAATATTTTTATATCATAAGTTAATGCCAAATCATGGGTTTGTATCGGACGCAGATTCATATTACCTTCTACTTTTTGCCATGGATTTACAGATGAAGAGACTGGTGCTAATTGTTGAGGTGATGGGAGAATATTATTGAGTGTATACGACAAGCGTGCGGTTTGTGATTTTGAAACTCTAAACCCTATAGCAACAGACGTCTTTGGACGCCAATAACTATCACTCCTGCTATCAACTTTCACAAACAATCCCTGCAAACCTACCGATGTCATCAGCATAATTTTTTTCCATACTTTTGAATAAGAAATATATGAATAATTACTAGACTGAGATACATGTGTTAAAACTGATGGAGAAAATACATTATCCCAAAGATTGTCGTGCGTGTACAAAAAATGATTGCCTGCTTCTATCTGTCCATATTTATGACGAACCCCATTATAATCTACATCTAAACCAACCTGATTTCTTATATTGTCGAGCGATAGAAACGTAGGAATCAAATCAGAGATGATATGTTCAGCATATTGTTGCCTGCGATTTGCTTTTGCATGATTAAAATACGAATACACATCTAAACTTGACTTATCTTTAAATGTACGTTCATAGAAAAACGATCCTAACCACCCATTTGATTTATCTTTGGTATGGTCGTCGGCAGTCATCTTGTTAGAAATGTTATTGTTTAAATATTCTCCATTATATGTAGCTGACTTATGCATATTACTTATGCGATTACTTATATTCCAAGCAAAATAATTCCGAGCATTTGGCTCATATTTAAATAATAGTTTTAGGTCAAAATCATTTTTTCTAGAAATATTCGATCCTATTAATTGTTTCTGCTGATTATTTTGTTTTTCTAATGTTTCATAATCAATTCTATCTTTTGTTAGATAGTTATAGAAAACACTTCCATAAACGGCAAAATGGCTTCGTCCTATTTCAAAATTAGAACCAACAAAACCTTTTCTTAATGGAATATCATGGCGAGTACGTTCTTCGAAATACACATAGAGAGGACGTTCTTTCCGTAAATGAATGTTAATTATTTTATTAATATCTTGATCTAAATAGCGAGCGCTTACAACATCTTCTACAGTAACAGACTCTATATCTGCGGGTAGAATGGGGTTAATTCCAGAGTTTACCAATCTTCCGTCAATTAAAATCAAAGGAGAACTACCATCTCGAGTTGTTATGCTTTGCGAGATGGGATTTACATTTAGAACAGGTATCTCTGATAAAGCTTTAAACGGATCTTTCTCCTTTCGGGCTTTACTTGAAAGATAAAAGGTTTCACCTGTAGCTGTAACGGTTGGAGTCTTTGTTCCTTTAACTACTACTTCTTGTAGAGCAATTGGACTTTTCTGCATTATGACGTTAATTACTGTGTCGTTTCTTAAGTTCAAATTGCTTTCCCACGGTTGGTAATTGTGTGCTGATAATGATATTTTATATGCTCCTTTTGCAGGAATAGTCAATTCAGTATTAGAAGTATTGAATGTAGAGAAACTTATAACAGAGTCGTTCTGCATAACAACACTTTCAACACGTGGTATTACTTCTTTCTCTTGCCCACCTATTTGAAATTTTATATGAATTTGGCAGTAAGCTTTTGAGCTAACTAAAAGGATAAGGCATGTTAGATACGAAATTAAGATAATTCTTCTCATATTTTAGTTATTTTTATAGACCTTGTTCAATAAGTTCGTTTTTAAAGAGACTATGTGAATGAGTATAAATGTCGAAAATTGGTGATAGATTTGAGCATTTATTTATGCTACCATTTGTTTTAATTAATAATAGATTTCAATAAAACCATCAAAAACCTAGCAAGGGTTAAATAAGGTATGTTAAGGTTCAGATGAACCATTTTTTTATTTTAATTATAACTTAGTATAGTTATAGTGCAAATATAAGAAGAAAACAAATACAAAACAAGGAAAATTTAAAATTTAATACACCAATAGGTGTTTTTATCAAACTTAATTGTACGTTATCAACCAAAGTGCGCAACTGTAAATGTAGTTATTTTCTCTAATATTTCAGTGTGATGGACATTTGGTAGATTGGTTATTTCATCTTACTTTTCAAAAAACGTCCGTACATTCTTAGAAAAAAGTACGGACGTTTTTTGGAAAAAGTACGGACGTTTTCAGTAAAAATGCGTTTTTTCTGTGCAATTTTGGTATGAAAAGATGGTATGTGTTGGGTGAGATCTAAGGCAAAGTATTTGCCACGTTTGGACGTTAGTTCTTCGTGTGTGCCCACTTCTACAATCTTTTCTTCATCTAATACCACAATCCATTGCATTACGTTGTCTGATAGGTCGCATATCCAAAATTAAAACTTCACAATTCCAGAATCTGTATCTTTATTATCTATGTTTGGTCTACCAGCATTGTATTTGCGTCCAGTTGTAAATTGCCAGCTCACCGAAATACCTATCATATTACTCATTGAGGGGATATGTAAATCTTGTTGGTAACTACGATACTTATTCAGAAGTTCGACTTGTCGTCTTTTACCATAGGATTGAAAAATATTAGTAGCATTAAGTCCAAATACCCAATTTCCTAAATGATATCTTACTGAGGTATTTATATTGGGACTATCTTCGGTAAGTATTTCTCCTTCCAGTTGCTTTTGTCCACTTGAATAACCTGCCATAAAATTCCATTTTCCAATGGTTAAATCAGCTTCTAAGGAAAGATTTAACTTATGCAAGTGGTGAGTAAAATACTTATTGCTATTATGGTAATAGTTATAAGAAAGCATACTGGTTATTGTGAAATTCTCTGGTATAATTTGCCATTGAATGCCAGTCATAGCCCAGGTTTGCAACTGAGTTCCATCATTTGCATAACTATGGCGGAAACAAATTTGTCCATTATTTTTTATTCGTTCTATAGTTTCAATAATAGGCTTATTGCCATATTCTAATCCAAATCTTGTACTTGTGAAAATACGTTTTCCAAACCGCTTGCGTATTGTCGCCCAATTTTTAAGTAAATGGAATGCTTTAAGTTGAGGATTACCAGTAGTCAAATCCCATACATTAGCTTGTTGTGATACATCACTAAGCATAGCAAGAGAGGGAGTTATGGGGTCTACACTCATATTATATTGTATATCCCATGTTTTTATAGGCAATGTTAGTGAAAGTCTAGGACGTATAATCCACGAAGATGCAATTTTATTAAATTGTTGTGTCTCTATATAGTTTACTCCCATTCCTAAGCTATATCTAAGTTTATTAAGATTTCCTGAAATTTGACTATACAGATATAAGTCATGATTTTGGAGTTTAGTTTCTAACTTTTCCACTCCTATATATTTATTTTTGGTTTGTCCATACAAATAACGTCCTCCTATCTTAAGATACATAGCTTTAATTTTTTGTTCATATCTAATCTCGTTAATTAAGGAATATTTATCTCCTTTCGTATTGTATCCATAAGTACGTTCACCTTGTATAGGATGACTTTCAGAATAATGATATCCATAGTCGGTGGAGATATAAGTGAAATGTGCATTATAACTAAGTGTGGCACCTTGTTTTAACGCTTGAAGATAAAATATGTCTACTTCTGGTGAATGATATTTTTCTGTTGGATTACTAATTGATAAATAAGGTGTACACCCTGATTCTATAACCTGTTGCGCAGAAGTACGTTTAGGACTATCATAAAATATATTAGAAATTGCTACATTAAATATATGCTTCTCTGGTAATGTATGATTAAAATATATTGTAGCTTTATTATTAAGGTAATATAAAGGTTTATCCAATCCTATTCTTTTAATAGTGATATCTTCTGTATTATTAATTTTATAATGATCATACTGAGAAACGCTCCTACGTTGAATATGTGTATAACTATTCTCCAACGTTAATCCTATTTCTGAAAGTTTGTGGTTGTATCGTATAAAAGCAAAGTTTTCACCAGCAGGAGTTGTTACTGAATTTACAAAATTGAAACCTCCTTGAACTCCTGATTCAGGTTGGGTTACAAGGATTTTAATAACGGCACCATATTTTTCAGAAGAAAATTCTGCTCCTGGAGCATCAATATATTCTACTTTTTTTATAAGATTCGTTCGAAGAGTAAGAAGTTCTTCTACAGAGGCTTTTTTACCATTTATCAATACGAGTACTTCATCTCCTGTAACCGTTTGTATCTTTCGAGCATTTTGCTCCACTTTTATATCTGGAAGCATTAGTTTACGCAAAAAATCATATCCAGTTGTAGATTGTGTTTGTGCGAGCTTCGATGGAAAAATTGTATATCCATCTGCCATTACTTTGCCATTGCTATTTACAACTACTTCATCAAGATTTTTTGTTCCCTCTTTCATAGTAAGCGTACCAAGGTTCATATCACGTTCGGATAGGCTAATTTTCATTATTATAGACTGGTAACCTATATATAAAGCATGTAGTTCATAGACTTCTTTGAGCTGTAATTTATCAACATGAAAAATAAATTCTCCATTTTTATCTGTTTGCGAAGATAGAACTATTTTCTTTTCATTATTATAAAGGCAGACTGTAGCAAACTCTATTGGAGTTTGAGAGGAATTTGCTTCAATAATTCTACCTTTTAGAGTTTGTGCATTT
>NZ_GL982513.1:230818-253597 GCF_000220255.1 Prevotella pallens ATCC 700821 | reverse complement strand
GAAAAAAACGTTACGTCCAAATTTATTCAAAATATTTTCCATTTTATCTTTCTTTTGCCCTTATTCTCTCTTGTTTTCTTATATTAAAAGTGGGACATGCTGGTTATGTTCAAAATAATAATAAGAAATTGAAAAATATTAATTACATTTCTCTTCATTTCTTATTAATATTCATCTGTGTTTTAATGAAAAAATTTTTAGTGGGTAATTCTGTTTTTGGTAATATTGTGAAAGAAGTGCTAAACAACATAAGAATAAGAGATAGGAAAGATATTGAGGTTGTAGATGATGCGAATTGCACCGTAGGCAAGAAATGTAAATTTCCGCTGCATTTTACTCTTTTTCTATTGGCTTTATTTATAGATTGTGCCACAATGAATATTTTGTAGATTGGTTATTCCTTCCTACTTTTCAAAAAAACGTCCGTACATTCTTAGAAAAAAGTACGGACGTTTTTGGGAAAAAGTACGGACGTTTCAAGAAAAAAGTACGGACGTTTTAGAGGAAAAGAATAATAGTTTCGTAAATACCTGAATACTATCTATTTATGCTTTCAGAAAAAATGCGTTTTTTCTGTACAATTTTGGTATGAAAAGCTGCTATGTGGTGGGTGATTCCTGCCAACAAATGATGTTGGCAGGTGGGTGTTGCAGTTTATTTTTGTATAATAAAAGTTTATAATGGTTTTGTTGACAGGTATGGGTTTCTGTGTAGTTTTATTTGTTTCTGCAAGATGGTTGCGGTTTTTTATTCTACCGTTATGACACCATCTTTGCCTACTTTTAGTTTTCCTTTCTTTGCGGGTTTGGGTGTATTTTCTATTTTTATGAAGCTTGGTATGGTTTGTGTATTTTTTTGCTTGACTGTTTTTGGCTTTTTTGTATGGTTTGTAGCCATTGAATTGCGTTTGTTTTTTGCTATTTTCTGCCTTTGCGCTGTTGTGTGGTTTGTGTTTCGGTGGGCATAATTATGTGTTTGCCGTGTGGTTTCTATTGTTTCATAATAGTATTTGTCGTCTGAGTTGTCTGCATCGGTATTGTTTTTTCTTGATGTTTTATATATAGTATTTCCTTCGTATTGGTTTTCCGTTGCCATTATTCCGTTACTGAATGTGCGTTTTTTTATGATTGCTCCATTTCTATCGTAGGTATATTTTGTGCCTACTGGTATTCCATTTTGGTAGGTTGTTCGTGCATAAAGTGGCAATTGTCCTTTTCTATCGGGTTCATTGTAGTATTGCAACATTGTTCCGTGTAGCATTCCGTTGTGGTAAGTTTCCATAATATATATGCGTCCTTTGTTGTCGTAGACGTAGTATTTGCCTTCTTTTTCTCCATTTTTATAGTCGAACTCTTCGAACTTTGTTCCGTCTTGCCTGTAGGTAACCCAATGTCCTTGTCGTTCGCCAGTATTTTTGTTTATGTATCCTGCTGTTTTCAGCTTTCCATCGTCATAATATTCTTTGTATCTTTCTTGTGCTTTTAGTGCGACAGATACGAATAAAAGTAGTATAAGTGCGAATATTTGTTTCATATTATTTAGCCTTTATTTTGTATTCGGTGTGTATAGAATTGAAGGTTGTGCATTTGCCGTCTTTTAAATCAAAGCTGTAAATGTTCTCTTCGTTTTTTCCTTCTTGTCCTTCTCTTCTTCCGTATATCCAAAAACGATTATTACAAACTACGGCTTCGCTTATATATGTGAACCTTTCTACGGCTTGTGTCCATAAAATGTTTCCGTATGCGTTGCGTAATTGGAGCACCGACTTTGCATCGTCGGCTATGGTGGGTTTGAAGGTAATTAGTATATAATTTGCATCGTAGTATTTTATTTGTCCATCGAAACCTACGAACCAATCGGTAATTGGTTGTGCACTTATGAGTCGGTTGCCAGATGATGGTGTGTACGATCCTGAAATACTATTGTAGAACGAAAAGTCTTGTGGGTCGCCATTATGGAATAAAGCATGTATTTTCCATAAACACAAATATCCACCTTTACTTGATGATTCGCTAATATTCTTGCTTCGAAGTTTAAAGAAGGTAGTATCTCTTACTTCTCCATTTAGTTGATTGGGGGGCAAAGTGCGTGCATAATTAAAGGCCTTTTCAGTATAAAGTCTGTTTGTTGCGGGAAAATAATAGTAAGTTGCTGATAAATTATTATGTACTTCAAAGCCTTCTCCCGAGTCGATGTTTATAAAATTTACCGATGAGATGCCTGTGTTCATAACTTCTTTTCCTTTGAAAAGCAATTTAGAAACATCTTTGAAGGTTAATGTTTTTGGATTTAATTCGTAGATAAATTTGTCTGAAATAATGAAGAACCATTTTCGTGCTTGATGGAAATACCTACCTACCATGTCGGAAGGCGACATAGAATTACGCTCTCTTGTATCTTTTTCTGAAATAAGAAGCTGTTCTTTTAGCACATTTCCAGTGGTAGCGTCTCTAAAACCACAGTAATATCCGTCTACATATTTAGGATTTTCGTCTCCATAGTTAGACGAGTAGTCGCGCTCAAGCACATAAAAGTAGCACGGTTTACCATTATAGGTACTCATTAAAAATAGTCTGTAATTGTCTCTAATCTCAATAGAATCTCTGGTTGTTCCCGAAAAAGATGGCGAACTGCTAGACCCACTGTGCATAGCACTATAAAATAGAATTACAACAATGGCTATTGGAGCCAATAAAGCTATGATTCCTATTTTAATTCCGTTGCTAAGAAAACTGTTTAACGACGATGAGTTTGGCGACTGATATTCGTATCGATGGTTTACGTTAATATTAATATCATCGTCGTCTATATAGAATTCGGTACCACAACTTTTGCATTTGTACCTTTTATCGTCTAATTGTTCATGCTTCTCGCTACCACATTGTGGGCATTTTATCGCTTTAATTTTTGTTGCCATCTGTTGAGATTAAGCTTCTTTTGAATAATAGATTGCTAAGAACAGCAATATACATTGTATGGAGGTGAGTATAACCACGCCTATTAACCACCAGTTGTTCGACCATCTTTCTGGTGCAAAGAAGCCAGTTAGAAACTCTAATGCACCTATTGCAGTGTATATAAAACCTAAACTTAAACGGTGTGTACTTTCAGCACGTCCTAAGAATGCGAGTGCCAGTAATAGTCCGTTAAGAACAATAGCCCCACTTGTAAAAAGCAAATTGAGTGAAGAGTATGCAGTAACAATTAAACCTACGAGAAGGTTTGTTATGAGTGCGATGAGCGCAATAATAATTATTCTTTTCATAATGTATCAAGTATTTCGTTCTTCTTCTTTTTATATTCTTCCTCAGTAATAAGCTCTTCGTCAAACAATTGTTTTAGTTGTTTTAACCGAGCAGTAGTGTCTGTTGTTGTAGAAGTAGTGGTTTCGTTTGGCTTTACATTGTTATCTTGAGTATTAAAAAATTCTTTTGCCAATTGAACACCTGCTCCAATTTGCATACCAGCACCAGCAAGTCCACCTTCTGTACGTACAGCATCTCGTAAAGCAGCAAGTTTTTGTACACCAGCATAATCGAGATCAACCTCTGTTGCAGCCAATTTTTCGGCTGTCATATCAGCAATTCTGTTAATACGCTCCAATGTTTCATCGTCGAATGTAACAGAGTCTATACGGAAATCGGTAAGAATTAAGCCTAAACGTTGTAGTTCTTCGGTTGTTTTTAGGCGTAAGTCGTCCGACATTTCCATTAGATGTTTATCTATTTCTGTATATGGATAAGCTTTTTCTGCCAGGAAAGAAGTTAGTGGAGCAACTATACGCGATGCAACAAGTTGGCGAACATCGGTAGCAGTATAATCGCTTACAGTACCTAAAAGTGTGCTGAACATTATAGCAGCATCTTCAATTTTCACAGAAAAGTTACCACACGCACCCACTGCAACAGGCATTTTATAATTAGGTTCCATATACTTCACAGGAGTTGCAGTGCCCCAAAGTACATTTACTAATTCGGCAGTACGGAAGAAATAGAAGCGCATTTTATGTTCGCTTTCCATTCTTTGTGCCAAATTAAGAAGTGTTGTAATAAATGGGTGGTTATCTGTTTGTAATTCGTAGGTATCAGGTTCTGTTAGCGTTGCTTTTACTTTTCCATCGTAAACAAGTAAACAACCTTGTCCAGGAGCTACAATTAACTTACTCGAATTCTTTATTTCGTCAGTAGAAGTGTCTAAGCGATGAAATAAAATATTAGTATCTTGCTCTTTCCATTCTATAACGGAACGTAGCTGTTGCTTAAATAATTTTTTTATGCCCATAGTGCGATTGTTTAATAGATGATATATTTAGAACGGTTTATCCCCTTTATTATTGTCTTAATTTTTGTCATTCTTTATTAATGAAAGTAAGTGTTCTACCGCCTCTTCTTCAGGTATATTTTTCTCTACACATACCTTTTTGCGATACAAACTTACTTTCTTCATACCTGCACCCACATATCCGTAGTCGGCATCTGCCATTTCTCCAGGACCATTTACAATGCAACCCATAATGCCAATCTTTAATCCTGTCATACTTTTTGTGGCTTCTTTAATGCGTGCAATAGTAGAGCGGAGGTCGTAAAGTGTACGTCCGCAGCCCGGACAAGATATATATTCGGTTTTCACCATACGTAATCTGCCAGCCTGAAGTATGCCGAAAGCTGTTTGTTCTATATCGTCTTGTGGAATGTTACCATTGTTCATGAGCCATAAGCCGTCAGTTAATCCGTCTATCATTAGTGCTCCCATATCGGCAGCAGCAGATAGTTGGAACTGTTCTTTGGCATTTGGCTCGTTGGTATTCTTATTGCTTTCTTCAGATGAAAATTGGTACATCTGTGCAAAGACAACCGGATTTTCTACACCTGCAATCATCATTTGATGAACCAATGCTCGTTGTTCGCCAAGTTTGTTTTGGTGCGAACTTACGCAAACCACCACTACTTCGGGGTGATATTTCAAGCAGGCAAGCAATTCTTCTGACGGTGTTCCATACTTTACCACTAAGAATTTAATTTTCGATTTCACTGTTCCAATAAATGGAATTGCAGGAGTAGGGAAAATGGGGAAGACGTTTTCGGTTGGAAGTTCTCCCTTTGCAGCCAAGTCTATATATGCATTATAGTCGATGATATACTTTTGTCCACTTTTCAATTTGGCTGGTAATACATCTTTTGTGTAGATGTAATCGGGTGTTGGAAGGGTTGAAACAATGTCTGCATTATGTTCTGCTGCATTGTGAGTAGCTATTACTATTGGCACATTATCGCCACCAATGTTTTCTACAGCTTTGGTTTTTCTACGTTCAGGACGTAAATAATCGAAGTCTTTGAAGGTTTCTGCTGGAACAATAATGTGTCCTTTCTTTTGTCGAATATAGCGTGCTAAGTATTTTGCAACAGGTATTTCGCATTCTGGTTCCTCGCTCAACGATACCCGAATAGTATCTCCTATGCCATCGTTTAGTAGTGCTCCTATACCAACAGCGCTTTTTATACGACCGTCTTCTCCTTCTCCAGCTTCCGTAACACCAAGATGAAGCGGATAGTTCATACCCTCTTTCTCCATTTCAGCTACAAGAAGGCGCACCGAACGCACCATTACAACCGTATTAGAAGCTTTGATAGAAATAACAATATCGTTGAAATCGTGTTTCTTAAAGATACGTAGAAACTCCATACAACTCTCAACAATGCCTTCGGGAGTATCACCGTAGCGCGACATTATACGGTCGGACAAACTTCCGTGGTTTACTCCTATGCGTACGGCTGTATGGTTTTCCTTACATATATTAATAAAAGGTGTAAGGCGTTCTTCTATCTTTTTAAGTTCTTTAGCGTATTCCTCGTCTGTATATTCTAGTATTTTGAACGTACGACCAGGGTCTACATAGTTACCAGGATTAATGCGAACCTTCTCTGCATATAGTGCTGCTACGTCTGCAACATTAGCATTGAAGTGTACATCGGCACAAAGTGGTGTCATAATACCTTCTGTTCGAAGTTGCGCATTGATGTGTTTGAGGTTTTCTGCCTCACGTTTTCCTTGTGTAGTGAGCCTTACAAGTTCGCCACCAGCAGCTATAATGCGCTTTGCTTGTGCTACACTTGCATTGGTATCGTTGGTGTTTGTGGTTGTCATTGATTGGATTCTAACAGGATTATCACCACCCATATCTAACGCACCAACGTGTGCAACAGAACTTTTTCTACGTTCGTAATTGAATAAATCTATCATTTTATATTCTTAGCATTAAGCATTCAAACTTTAAGTTAGGCAGAACTATGTTGGTTTTCGAGTGTTTTATCCATCGAAAACCATAGTTTTCGTTCCACAATACTTTGGTTCTGTATTCTTAACACTTATACTTATAGTCTTTTATTTCAGCTAAATCTTTATTAGCTTTTTCTATTTTTTGTCCTAAAGTAGCCTTCCATGCTTCTACTTTCTTTGCTATTTCTTCATTGCCAAGTGCCATCATTTGAGCAGCTAATATAGCTGCGTTCTGTGCACCATTCACTCCTACTGTGGCAACAGGTATGCCAGGAGGCATCTGAATAATAGAAAGCATAGCATCTAAACCGTCCAACATACCTTTAATTGGTACGCCAATTACAGGCAAAGAGGTTGAAGCTGCAATTACACCAGGCAATGCTGCTGCCATACCAGCACCTGCAATAATCACCTTAATGCCACGTTCTTTTGCTTCTTTGGCAAATTTCTCTACTGCAGCAGGGGTGCGATGAGCCGAAAGGGCGTTCACTTCAAATGGTATTTCGTATTGTTCTAACCACTTGCAAGCCTTTTCCATAACAGGAAGGTCGCTTGTAGAACCCATAATAATGCTAACCAATGGTTTCATATATCTTTATTTTTGTTCTTTGTATTTATATCAATAAAATTGTAAAAAATGCGCTAATAATACCCAAGAAGAAACCTGTTGTTACTTGTGTAAGGGTATGCTGTCGCAATATAATACGACTTGAACCTACTATTCCTGATGCTATTATTACCAAACATAGCCACCAAACAGAGTTGAAATTGAGTATAAATGAAAATGCTAATAGTGCTCCCAGCACGCCACCAATGGCTGCTGTGTGTGTAGAAATCTTCCACCATACGTTAATAATGGCACAAAGTATTTGTATTACTAATGCAACTATCAGTATAGACGTTATTAAATGTGGCAGATGCGATAGGTTCATAAGGTAGAAACAACCAAAATAGCAAAGTATAGAAATAACATACGGTACCATTCTACGTTCCTTTTGGCCTAATTGTAAGAGTGTCCAGCTATGATATTGCCTATAAAGGTGAATGAGTATTGTTGGAATGAACACCGTAAACAAGTAGACCATTACTATTAGCGATACCTTGAATTGCCACGGAAACATACTTAGATCCGAGAAAAAGAATATAGCCAATATGCCCAATACAGGCAAATAGAATGGCGTAAGTAGCATACTTGCTATTCGTGCAGTTAGTATAATGTTTTTTTCGTTCATATTCTTATCATATCTTACTGCTCTTACTGGCTTACTTATTCTTTGCGTAGACGTGCAACAGGCAAGTTTAATTGCTCTCTATATTTGGCTACTGTACGTCTTGCTATAGGAAAACCCTTTTCTTTCATCACCTTTGCCAGTGCGTCGTCGCTAAGCGGTTTCTGCTTATTTTCGTTGTTAATGATGTCTCGCAAAGCCACTTTTATCTTTCTTGTAGACATCTCTTCTCCGTCTTCCGTTGTATAACTGTCAGTAAAGAAGAAGCGAAGCGGGAATGTTCCCCACCTTGTTTGTGCGTATTTTATATTGCTTACACGCGAAATAGTGGATATATCGAGTCCCGTTTTCTCTGCAATATCTTTCAATATCATAGGTTTCAAATCTGCCTCGTTACCATCTTGAAAAAACTTCTTTTGTATTTCAATAATGGCTTTCATAGTTACGTACAGTGTGTTTCGGCGTTGTTTAATTGCTTCTATAAAGCCTTGTGCCTTCTCAACTTTACCTTTTGCATATAGCAGAGCCTCTTTTTCCTGACGGTTCATACCTTTCTTGTTGTCTTTATATGCCATTAGCATATCGTTGAAGCTTTGCGAAACGTGCAATTCGGGTAGATCTCCATGGTTTAAATAGAAACTAACGTTTCCATTATCGTCGGTATCGATAATGAAGTCGGGGGTTATTTGCTGTACATTTCTACCCATTGTCTCTCCCATCGAGGCTCCTGGTTTTGGATTTAGCTTACGAATTTCGGCTTGTAGTGCCTTTATTTGGAGATCAGATAGCGAGAGTGCAGTTTGTATTTTGTCCCAATGCTTCTTTGTAAATGCATCGAAATAGTGGTTGAAAATAGTTTTTAGATGGTTGTACACACTGCTATTGCGTTCCCATTCGCCATCTGTTACTTTGCGTTCTATTTGCAATAACAAACATTCTTGCAACGAACGTGCTCCAATACCAGCAGGATCGAAGTCTTGCAACAGTTTCAATGTGTCGGCAATTTCCTTTTCGCTACAGTCTATACCGTAGTAAATAGCAAGCTCATCGGCTATTGTATCTAAGTCTTTTCGTAGCAATCCGTCGTCGTCGAGGCTTCCAATGAGATATTCTAATATAGTTTTTTGTCTTTCAGTAAGCTCTCTTTCGCCCACTTGCTCGTTTAGTTTGTCTATAAACGATGTAGTATCGCCATACACTATCTCCTCGTAGTCGGCATTATCGTGGCGTTGTCGTCCATCGTAAACGGGCAATTCATCGTCGCCTCCCATACGTTCGAGTGCTGTATCAAGTGCATCTTGTCGCTCTTGTTGTTCTTGTTGAACATCGAAATCGTCGTTATCGCTCTCTATTTCGTTTGTTTCTTCAAGCTGTTCTCCGTCTTCTCGTCCTTTTTCTAAGGCTGGGTTGTCGTCTAATTCGGCATTAATGCTTTCCTCTAATTCGGTTAATGGCATCTCAAGCAACTTTACCTGAAGCATTTGTTGCTGCGAAAGTCGCTGCACTTGTTGTTGTTTCTGCTCTTGTATTTGTACTTGTTCTTGTGCCATATTTACCTAATTATGTTTGCAAAATTACGAAAAAAGAAACACAATCATCTGTAATAGTGGCATAATTCTTCTGTTAAAGCCGAAAGTTCCTTAGTATCGGCGTTGCCATATCGGTCCCAAATGTTCTGGCAAGGCAGTAGAAGTGGCGAAATTATAAGGTCATCTTGGTTCAGATAGGGGTCGCAGAAGCGATAAACGTCCATAATTTCCACAACACGACGAGGAGTTATGTTTAGTAATCGTGCTACTTCTTTCACTTCGGGAGTCCCTTCTGTCATCGTTATAGGTGTGAGATGGAAATACAGGTTAAGCACTATTATTAGTGCAATGGGTGTTAAGTCGGTGGCTCTTTCTATAAGTTTAAAGTCTTTTTCAAAGGTTTCTTCTGTTGTTACACCCTCGTAGAACTCCTCAGGTTTGCCAAATCCTTTCATCTTTCTTATGCGTTTGGCATCTTTTTGTAGTTTTTTTGGATTGTTGGCATATACTTTCCAAAGTGCTTGTATACTTGGAAGGTTGTTTAAATGGAATTCTTCCATCTTTGCGTATAGTATGTATGGTGGGATATGTAGCTCTAAACTAAGCTCAACAATGGGGTGGGCGTAAGTTGGCTTTATGCCTATGGGTTTCTTAAAATATATTTGTAGAAGCATAGGCCAATATTCTTCCGACCATAATGAATGTGTTACCATAAGTTTAAATGCGGTTGATGACATTGGCAAAATTAGTTATTAAAAGTGTAATAGCCAAATTTTTGGATAACTCATTATATTGTACGGCTAAACAAGATTATCCTAATGGTTTTGTAAAAATAATTTCATTGGAAAGGTATAAGTACGTTTTTGCGTTGCAAAAGTGCCTTTTTTGAAGCCCAAAAGTGCCACTTTTAGCTTGCAAAAACCATATTATTGTAACGCAAAAATATGGTTTTTGCAAAGCATTGGTAATTAGAATGTTATGCAGGAAATATGCTTACGAAAATTATTTACAGTGTTAATATTTAGTTTTTATGGGTTTTAGCATAGCTTTTATTAGTCTAAACTTGCTTGCATTGGCTATGTATTCTTCTTTGTTTCCAGTGTTTAAGGTATTCTTTGTTGGAGTTTTTGTGCTGTTTTTGTTGCTCAATAATACGTACTGTTGTGCTTCGTTTAAGTCTACTACTGTGGGATTTAGGTCGGCAAAGGTGGCAAATGTGATATAAGCTCTATGGTTTTTATGGTTGTAAAACACATATTGGCTGCCGTCAGCTGCGGCATTGTAAATGGCGAATACTTCTATTTGCGTTTGCTTGTTCTTGCTATTTACTTCTTTTAAAGGTTCTATTTCACTGCCATCTGCACAGTAAATACTTATCAATGTATCCCGTACACCACCTTTGTTTATTACTAAATGGCTCATGCAAGAGTCGTCGTTACTCTCGGTAACTACCATGAGCGAGTCTTTTGTTCTCATGTTCTGTCCGGCGTATACACAAGTATTGGCTAAGAACAAAAGAAGTGCGATGAGGCTTTTATATAGATGTTTCATGTCCTTTTATAGGTTTATGTTTTCTGTTTTGTTCCGTCTTATTTTGCATTCGCTCTTGTTTCTTCCTCTTCATAGCATAGTTCGACGGTAGACCAATGGCACGAACACGTAAAAGTAGAGTCGTTGTTTCGTTGAATTTGAGGTATATTGATGGTGTCTATTTCGTTGTTATGCTTTCCCTTCATCTTGATATAGAGTTCAGAAAAGTGATAATCGGACACCTTTTGTTCGATGGTTGTAAAGCCTAAATGGTGTAACGACTGCACTAAAGCGGCAATAGGTTCGCACATTTTACTCATTGAATAACTCCTTTCGCTTATATCTTATATTGGGTTTGTACCTTTCCTCTCGTTTAAATAGACCTATTCAAATGCCTCATCTTCCGTCTTCATACCATTGATAAAGTCGATTAACGACCGAGCAACAGGTTCCATCATCTTCTCTTTATCATCGTAATGCTCCAAATTTGCAAAGAAAATGTGCCCTGTTTCTGCATCGAAGCAGTATGGAAATCCCCCGCTGTCAATGGCAAACGGAATATGTTTCTTTTGTATTAATTCTTTTTCTACGATGAAAGTGTGCCACAATTTCTCCATAGTATATTGAGAAGGCGAAAGCGAATGTTTGATGGGTGCAATGTATTTCAGGGTATATTCGTTTTCCGAATCGTCTAAGTAAACGTTTCTATCGCCATCTTCTACCAATCCTCCATTATGTTTTAAGTAGAAGTTTCTTATATCAGCAGGAAGGCAAAAGCCTATTTTGTGTTCTAAATCTAAGATGTCTGCCTCTGTAATAGGCAACGCACTGTTCGTAATCTGATAGTTTATCATCTTTGTTTTTTACTTACTTCAATTGCAAATATAGAGCTTATCTCTTATACAAACAAGCAAAGAACAATGTTAAGTTCCTTTTTTGTGCTTGTTGCACAGACACTTTTTGTATGTTTAAAGTTGTGCTACGTGGATGTAAAACATTAGTAGGAAAGACCTATTTCTATCCACGAATCAAGGTAACTCCAAAAGTCTATGTCCATCTTTGGTGCATCGTTGGTCCACCAAATTAGCGCTTTGGGGTTTTCTTTGTCCTCTATGTTGATGCACAGATAGCCGTTTCCGCCATTATGAAGCACGTAGTAAGTTTTGTTTAAGTCGGTAGATTGCAATATCTCTTGGGGCAAACCCCATTCCGATTGGCTTAGGAAACGAACCTTTTCTATAGGAAGTAATCCTAAGCCACCGCTTATATTCTCGAACCAACCATTATGTAAATGCTTGTAAAAGTGCTGCAACTTGTCGGGCAATATTGCGATATGGCTGTCTGTTGTGGGCATATTGCCTACATATAGCACGTATTCTTCGTCCACCAACAGCAGGTAAACCATCTTAATTTGTTGCTGATGAAACATCAAAAATACATCTTCGAGTAGCTCTTCTAATAAATGTAGCGTCTTAGGAAGTAGGCTACTGAAGTACGACCAGCGTTCTATAACGAGGGATTTCTTTTTGTCTTTATCTTCTTCAGTCAGCAAGAAAGACCACATTTCGGGTATTTTTATTTCGTCAGTTGCCGATAAAATCCTTGCTCCAGATAAGCCGTTTTCTTTTAATATAGTTTCTATCTTCATGATGTAATATTGTTTTTACGATGTTGTAACCTATGTAAAGATGTCTTGTCCTTCAAGTTCTATGCACCAATCTATCATCACTTCGTTGAACCAATCGCAGAAATCGAAGTTCACAACTTCGGGTTTATCTTCTTCAGAGTACTGATAGTTGGTCACCCAAAACACGATTTGGTTGCCTTGTTGAGCATCGAAGCAGTAGTAGTTGCCTCTACCGTCAGGTGCAAACGGAACAATATGGCTGGGCATGTGCACCTGTGTTGCTTCGTGTTCAGTCTTGTATGCCTTGATAAGGTCGAAAGGTTTATGGTTTATTCCAAGCACTTCTTCGCCACAAATTAGTATTCCATTCGAGAACTGAAGCAGTCTTATGTAATCTGCTGGTAGCTGAAAAGGAATGTTTTCCTGTGCAAGTTGGAGCGCATCATCACTGATAGGATCGAAACATTCAACGTATTCTTCTTTGAAATCTTGTATTCTTTGAATAATGGAATCAATGTTCAGACGCTCTTCTAAGTCGTATAATAGCGGGTTAGCGTCTGCTTCTATGTCGCTGTTTATCCACATTCCTTCGTCCTTTCTATACACATGGAAGCGGAAATAAATATCTTGTGTATTGGTAATATACACTATAAGGCAATACGGGCGAGGGTAAACGGCATTTAAACGCTGCTTAAACTGTTCTATAAAAGGCAGAATACAACTAAGCGAAAAGCCTTCGAAAGCCGACAAACATATCTCGTTATGCCACATCTCCAAGCCAGTCCTGTCGCCTTGTTTCTCTATTTGTTCGGATATGTTGTTAATGAATGAAGTGTTAATATCGTTGTTTGCATCGTATAAAATGCAACATTCTGCGACTTTTATTTTGCTTAAAATGCTCTCGCAAACCTTGCTTATCAATTCCTTATTTGCAGGAACCGACTTCTCTAAAAGCATTGCCATGCGTTGATTTATCCTTCTCATATCACAATAATTTCGTTCTTTATACTTATAATTTTGCTGTTATTGCCGTTCACTGCTACGATGAAAGCAATTTGTTCTTGACCGAAAATGGTTGTCTTTCTTGTGCAATGTGTCTTAAAAACAAATTCATAAAGCCTCCGACAGCAACTTATCTATATCCAAATTCTCTGCTTTGTATATTGCATCGAAGTAGCCTTTTACCGCTACACTAATGCCTTCGCATGCGCAATCTTTGTCGTCTGCAAAATTCGGCGCGTAAATATCAATGCCTAAAATAGTAGAAGCGAAGCCAACATAGTCCTCTTCTAATAATATATTATCGTGGGAAGACAACTGTTGATAGATGTCTGATGCCTTCATTTCGAATAGGTTTTTACCTTCTAAAATGAGCTTTACATTAGGCAACGGAGCAAAGGTGAGTAAGAATAATCGTTGGTCGTGCTGATTATAATAGGCCAGAAAATCGCCATAGTCATCTATAATGAAACTGTTGTTTCCGTCTTTTTCTTCTCTGGTTGTTTTGATTTTTAAGCTTGTTTTAGCTAAGATATCCTTCCGATATCCACCGAAAACAAATTCATTGACACCGATAAGAGGTTGGATTATATATTCCATATCTTTGTGAATAGTAAAGTTTTGTTGATAGATATGCCTGCTTCCGTTCTCAAAGAATAAGCTATATATCGTCTCTATTAGGGTCGTTTAGCAGTCTATCCCACTCTTCAAAGGTGAGAGGAGGTAGACCTTCCTTTGCTCGCATAGCGTTTCTCAGCTCAACATACTTAGGGGTAATGGTTACCTTACCGCTTGCAATAGCTCGCTTAATCTCCTCTTTTGTTGGCAAAGGGGTAGGGGTTAGCTTTTCAATAAAGTTGTTAAGGTTTTCTGAAACCAGCGTTGGGTATTTGTTATTTCCCTCTAATCCCCAATCGTTTTCTTCGTGAAACCAATAGTAAACCTTACCTGTAATCTTGTTAATACATAGCCAATCGCCCCCATCAACACTTGCAATGGGCATCAATTCCTCTGGTATTCTGCCCTCATAGTTGTTGTATGTTGCGATAATATCATCGTTTTTGCTTTCCGAAAATCCGAGAAAATAGTTAATAGTAAACTCTGTTTCCTTATCCTTATAATGGTTTTTATGAGGCTTGCAGACATTATTTTGCATCAGCAAATCCTTGAAATGAGAAGGCAAAACAGAACCTATTGTATGTTCTAACTCGTTTATTTTCTCCGCCATAGCATTTGAAGCTAAAGGCTCTAATATATGTATTACATTCATATCCTCTTTATAAGTATTCTTGAAAGCTATTATATGCACATGCTAAACTGGTTTTTATTTTATTTCGTTGATAGTTTTTTGCGTGCTATTGCTCCAAAGGTGGCAGTCCATCTTTTATTCTTTTCTCGTTTATTAGCTTCAATAATCGAGGCGAATAGGTAACACTTATGACTTCCCTTTTGTCTTCTTTGTCTTCTTTTTTAGGCTCAATTCTACTGATAAAGTCGTTTAATGATTTTGCAACCAGCACCAAATCGTCGCCTATTGGAGCATCGTGCGACCAGTAATAGATATTGCCCAAACTGCTTTCTTCTAAGGAATAAACAATCAAATCGCCACTGGCACCCTCGCATAAGGGAAAGAATTTCATGCTTATTTGCTCCTTACAATAATACATTTTGATGCTTTTCTCAACACTTCTCTGAGTATTTCCAAAGCCCAAAATGCCACTAACGTAAAGTAATTCGTCGCTATTCGCCTGCTTTTCCAACGGAGATACCACCATTTCTTCATTGAAATAGGAGAACCCATAGGTAGTAATAAACTGCAAAACAGTATTATCTGGAATTGCGCCCAACGTTCTTTTTACTTCTTCTAAGAACGAAGTTACATCATAACTCTGGTTTAATTCTCTCTCCTTAGAAAAAGAAATAAGTTGTTTAAAACCTTGTATATCCATATTTAAAAAGCTTAGTCTATTTCTCTATTAGGGTCGTTTAGCAGCCTATCCCACTCTTCAAAGGTGAGAGGAGGTAGGCCTTCCTTTGCTCGTATAGCGTTTCTCAGCTCAACAGACTTAGGAGTTATAGTTACCTTACCGCTTGCAATTGCTCGCCTAATCTCCTCTTTTGTTGGCAAAGGGGTAGGGGTTAGCTTTTCAATAAAGTCGTTAAGGTTTTCCGAAACCAGTGTTGGGTATTTGTCATTTCCCTCTAATCCCCAATCGTTTTCTTCATGAAACCAATAGTAAACCTTACCTGTTATCTTGTTAATACATAGCCAATCGCCCCCATCAACACTTGCAATGGGTATCAATTCCTCTGGTATTCTGCCCTCATAGTTGTTGTATGTTGCGATAATATCATCGTTTTTATTTTCCGAAAATCCAAGAAAATAGTTAATGGTAAACTCTGTTTCCTTATCCTTATAATGGTTTTTATGAGGCTTGCAAACATTGTTTTGCGTCAGAAAATCCTTGAAATGAGAAGGCAAAACAGTACCTATTGTATGTTCTAACTCGTTTATTTTCTCCACCATAGCATTTGAAGCTAAAGGCTCTAATACATGTATTACATTCATATCCTATTTGTAATAGCCAACAAAACCCCGCCAAAACTCAACTCCTTTGGCGTTTACAGACTCTCGTATCATGCTTATGAACTCGCTTTCCTTACCATTCCACACTGCGTATTGTCCTGTACCCATCGCCCGTACAAGCATTTCGAAGTTATCAGCTATTAGTATTCGGTCTTCATAAGCAATCTCGCTATCGATTGCATAGACCTTTCCTGTTGCACATTCCAACAAGATTGTAGATGGATCTCCATTAGCAATAATCATCAAATCGTACTGATGCAGAATGTCATAATCGGCATATTCCAAGTTCCTTTGTACTATCCAATTCAGCGTTTCCTCATCGTTTACCCCGAATTGGTAGCTCAAAAAGCCAAAATTTCCCCAGTTGTAACTAAGTATTAACTCTATGAATACCTCGTCTAACGTATCGATACGTAGCTTGTTTTTTAGCTTTTCGATTTCCGAATGAGATATAACAGCCTCCTTTAAAATAATATCTTCTGTGATTTCAGGGTCTACATCGCGTGTCTCTTCCATAATAGAAAGCGCGATTTCTTGCATTGTTAATAGCTTCATTTGATATGTTTGATTTATCTTTTTCTATATTTTACCATAGCGTACTGCCCTTTATCGGTGCCATAAACTATGCTTTTTTTATTTGTTACAGCTCTCTTTATATCAGCAAACACGCCTACCCTTGCTTTCCGAATATATCTTATAATTCTGGTCTTTCTCCGGATTCCAATAGGTAAATACGTATTTTGAAACACCAAATATGGTACGATGCTCCCTTTGTATAAGTTTGAATTGTCCTTTTAAATACCCAGATAGTTTTTCTAACTCGTATAATTTGAAGTATTGAGAGAACATAACTAAGGGCATACAAAGCCTTATTCGTTTATCGCTAAATACAAAAACGATAGACGAAGTTATCTTTCCTTGCCCTGCACACCTTATATATAATAAGTTGTCTATGGTGTTTGTGTATTTCAGTTTACCTCTTGTATAGAAATTAATAGTATGGTTATCAACAATCTCAACCCGTTTTTTGCGAAGCAAACACACTATTATTAAACCACAAATAATATATGGAATAGCACTTTCATAGCGAAAATAGTGATGAGAAGTGCCAAGAAACGAATTAATAATATGGTCTATTAGATAACTGAAAACAAGCAATCCTAATATATGGATTATACTTAAAGGCGATGCATAGAAGCTAAATTCCTTTTTCTTCTCCTGTATTTTGGTTGTTTCCTTTGGTACTGTCATTTTCTATTTTCTATATTTTAGCATAGTGTACTGCCCCATAATGCTTTACAGAAACTATCCAGTTAAACGATGAATCAAATACTTCTATGTCGTCAGCAGCGGGATACCAAATATCATCGAAGTATTTACAGAAGTCTTTGAATAGGAAAACATCAATGTTGTTGAAGCGTTCAAAGTTGATGAAAACCTCGTTCGGGACAGGTATTCCGATACTATTGAATACCTTGTTCCAGTCGAAATCCTCGTCTTCGGCGTTTATATCGTCCAACAAAACAAACTCTTGTTCTTCCTTTTCAAAGAACTCTTCGGGTGTATTCACGTGCCAATAGCGAAACAAGGAACGGCACACTGCTTCGCATTCGCTACCTTCTATGCTTCTGACAATAGGCATATTGGTGTTGTGTTCGTGCTTAAAGTTTACCAGTTTGAAGGCTTCCATAGTGTACGAATGGCTCTTATTGGCTTATTTTAGACTATTTATGAATGCTTCGAAAGTATCGGCAAGGAAGTACGTGTTACCATCATCGTCTGACGATTCGAACGTGTAGGCATGGTCGTAGTAGTACACACCCTTGTCGTCTCCATCAGGAATCAAGAGCAAGAAGCCGCCATCTTGGAAGTCGCCAATAAGCAATGCACCCTCTGGAATATCGTCTTTATACTCTGTATTCCAGTATTCGAGCGTCAAAGCTCTATTTAATTGATTGTCGCAACTGAATAAAACATTGAGTAAAGTTTCCTCTTCGATAGCCTCAATCCTAACAATTGTGTTCTCCGTACAAATACCATTGTGTTCAATAAGAAACGCTTTATAGTCGGCAGGAATACTTACAGAGAGTTCTTGTTCTATGGAATGAATGTCTGCTTTTGCTTTAGATAATACTTGAAAGTCCATATTACATCTACAAAAAGTATATTGTTTATTGGTTTTACGTTAGTTTTCTGCTCCGATATATGGCTCAATGTACGATAGAAATTCGCCTTTGTCGGTATTGAAAACCTTATTTCCGTCTAACATATAGGCACGCATCAGTGCATCGACACCCTCTTCTTTGTTACCTAATTTAATAAGGTTGCGCCCTTTAACATACCAAACGTATGGGTTCTCTATACCACTACCACGTGTTAAGGACATAGAATAGAACCTGTCGGCAACTATGTATTCGCCCATTTCGTAATACGAATCGCCAATACATACAGCTATTGTGTCGAACAAACTCCACTCTTCTTTAGGCTCAGGCAAACGGTTCATAGCCTCTTCGTAGTAGGCTATGGCTTCTTTATATTTACCTCTTTCCACCAACTCATCGCCTTCGTCTAAGAGCTTATTGATAGTTTCGTTAAGTTCAGAAGATAGTTCTTCCGTATCATCTTCTGTATCTTTATAGTTCTTATAAAACTCCAAATACTCCGGCTTAGCATTTGTAAAGTATCTTAATCCTGTCTCTTTCACCAGAATATCCCAATACTTAAAGGCTTGCTTTTCATCTTTTTTCTCATAGCAATATTGGCCCATTAAGAACCGAACTTCCTCGTCTGACAGGTGCAAATTGTTGTTATTGTCTATCAATCTATTTAGCCATTTCTTGGCTTCGTCGAAGTTTTGATGCCCTAAAGCCTTTCCAAAGAACGACTTTGCATAGTTATATGCTTGGTTCCAACCCTCTACTGGTGTTGGAAATTGTGCCCAACCTTGCTCTGCTAATGCAAAAGCGTCGTCGTATTTTCCGTCGTTATATTTTGTGATAGCTTCCTTGCCGTATTCAATTACCTTGTCAAATAGCTCTTGTTCTAATACTGCCATATATTCAATTTCGTTAGTTATGTTCTGTAATAAGTTGTTTATAATGTGATTGTACGATGGCTTTTAATTAGCAAAAGGCAACATCTGCACAACCTATTTCAACTATTTCAAACTGTTGGTTGTTGCCTTTCAACTTTATTCCACAGCCATGTTCTACATCGAATTTGGTTCTGTAACTCAGTCCAAATAGTGCGGGCTCGTCTTGTTCGAATAGTATAAATATAGCCATTAACTCTATATCGGTATCGGAAACATCTTTAATGCCATATTTATTATCAGCATATTGCTTAACAGCAACAGTGGTTTTGTCGTACCATATACTAATTTCTTCAAGAAATTGCACTATCTTTTCTTTGTATTCTTCGGTGAGTTCTTGCTCTGATGCCT
The DNA here is from genome assembly GCF_000220255.1 of Prevotella pallens ATCC 700821. Taxonomy (GTDB): domain Bacteria; phylum Bacteroidota; class Bacteroidia; order Bacteroidales; family Bacteroidaceae; genus Prevotella; species Prevotella pallens. The sequence continues at coordinate 234,378 of NZ_GL982513.1, read as the reverse complement.
CTAAATCGTCAGACAAAACTAAGCGTACTTTCTTCTTTAAAGCACTAATAAAGACACTTGTTTCCAAGTCTCCATCGAATTGTAAATCACATACTTTCATTGTCCTATCGGTGTTTTAGTTCTGTTATATTACATATAATGTGTAACGCTTTTGATAAATAAGTATGCCAAAGCGCCTGAACTTGTTAGACTTTGTCTATTATTTGTACAATAGATAAAAACTGTTTGTAACTGCTTCCCATTCTCTTTGCACTGTAATAGGGCATAGTTAGTGGGCACAAATGTAATGAATATCTTGTAAACGGACAACTAAAAATAACAGATTAGTGTAGTTTAAGTATTGTGTAAACAAAATAAAAAAGAGCTATATGTTGCCAGATTATAACGGAGATATTTGTTTGTTGCACCTTTAAAATAACTAACTTAGTTGTAAATATAGCCACTATGAATTTGCCTAATATGCCACAATATTTGTTCGTAGTTATATGTATGCTGTTGCAACTTTATTGTTTGGCAATGCTGTTCTTAATGTAAATATATTTCAAAAACCATTTAAATCTGTAACGTGCTCTATGTTAATGTGTTACAAAAGGGTGTATTTTGCATTGTAAAAACCCCATTTTTGCGATGCAAAAATATGGTTTTTGCACTTCAAAAGTATGGTTTTTGCAATGCAAAAACGTACTTATTGTTTTCCATTAAATTTATATTTACAAAAGTAGCACATAGTTTTCGAGTGAAAAGCCGTATATTTGCAACTTCTATTTTCATAGCATTAATATGGAATAGAAGCTAATTAAGTGTTGCGGAAATGAACGATAAGTGTTTTCATAGGTTGCCAACTGGCAATGAAAAGGAAGCGATGGGCAAGGCGAAAGTCTTTCCTAATCCTTTCTATTATGAGCCCTCTCCGCTTGCGCGCTGTGCAGTTACGTTGTTGCAGCAGTCGCTTCCAGAGTTGAAAGAAGGCAAAATGTTTGGTGTACTAATAGTAGAATACGGGGGAAAGTTAGGCTATCTGCAAGCCTATTCAGGTCAGTTAGAATGTATTAGTGACGATGGCTTTGTTCCACTTGTGTTCGATTATTTGCAACCCAATGGCTATTTCAAGACACACGAAGCCGAAATAACTGCTTTAAACCACGAAATTGAAGTTTTAAAGCAGTCGGACGATTACGAAAAATCAATAAAAAAAATTGCTGATCTCAAGGTAGAAGCACAGCAGGTAGTTGCAGAAGCACAACAAAAAATGGTTATTGCAAAGCGTTTACGCGACGAGCGGAGGAAGGAAAAAGCTATTGTTTCGGACAACGAACAACGGGAGATGATACGCGAAAGTCAGTATATGAAGGCAGAGTTGCACCGCACAAAGAAGCGATATGCAGCGCTGTTGGAAGTAGCAGAGGCTGAAGTGGAGGCGTATAATAGTAGAATAGCAAAATTAAAAAATATCCGTAAGCTTAAATCGGACCAGCTTCAGCGTTGGCTTTTCTCGCAATTTACTTTCTTGAATACTCAGGGTGAGCGCAGCGATTTGCTGTCTATCTTCCGTAATTACTATTTATTGCATAGTCCGAAGTCGGTTCTTGCTACGCATTATGCAGCTATGGGAGAGCAGATAACGCTGTTTCCGCCATCGGGAACAGGCGAATGTTGCGAACCAAAATTACTTCAATATGCTTTTACACATGGTATGCGACCAGTAGAAATGGCGATGTTCTGGTGGGGTAAGGCACCTAAGACAGAGATAAGACAGCACAAACAGTTCTATCCAGCGTGCAATGGAAAGTGCAAACCCTTGCTAACTTGGATGCTAAAAGGTATGAATGTAGCTGCCAATGTATTGGAAGCAGAAAGCAAACAAAGTATTGACATCGTTTACGAAGACCGAGATTTGGCTATCATAGTCAAACCAAGCGGTATGCTAACCGTGCCTGGACGAAGTAAAAAACAGTCGGTTGAAACAATATTGCGCCAGCGATGGAACGACAACGATACACCAATTATAGTGCATAGGTTGGATATGGCAACCAGCGGACTGCTTGTTGTGGCACGAAATAGGTATGCACACAAGCAATTGCAAGCACAATTTAAGGCAAAAACGGTGAAGAAACGCTATGTAGCCTTGTTGGACGCCACCTTATTAAATAGGGTAGGGTTGCCCAGTGAAGGCACTATTTCGTTGCCACTGTGTGCAGATGAGCTTGACCGACCACGCCAAATGGTAGATAGAAACAAAGGAAAGACTGCTATAACACATTATAAAATAATAGGAAAAACACCTTTACAAGATAGTCATTACAGCGAGGCGGTAAAGGTAGAGTTATGTCCTATTACGGGACGCACCCACCAGTTGCGAGTTCATTGTGCACATTCTGAAGGGTTGGCGTGTCCTATTCTTGGTGACACCCTATACGGAAAACGCGCCGATAGGCTCTATCTGCACGCCGAATACCTCGAGTTTACACACCCAACAACAGGCAAACCACTTAGTTTTAAGAGCAAACTAACAACATAATGACTTACTTTTTTTGATGTCTATTCCTAAGTATGGTAGAGCAGTTTAGACTTTAAGTTAAACAACAAATGTGCTTTAAGTTAAACCATCAAGCTACTTTAACTTAAACAAGAAGCAGACTTTAAGTTAAACTATCAAGCTACTTTAAGTTAAGCAATACGAGACAACCAACGACTAGGTACATTAACACTGCAAAAGAACCTTTTTATATCCAATAAATAGGTATAAAACGATGTTCTACAGCTATATATAGAAACATTAATACAGGCAAGAGAAAAGCATTCTACATAGGTAAATAAGAACCAGAAAACTATTTGATGGCGAACAATATATACAGTTCATAATCATTAACAAATACTCAATATCTTCTAAAAAAAACAAAAGTATTTTACCAATATAGCTTAATACTATCTGAATAGTGTACTTTTGTATAGAACTATTGCATTCAGTGAAAATTAAAACAATATAAAAATGAAAATAGGAGTTTTCTGTTCGGCTAATAATAACATAGATTCAGATTTCTTTGAGTGTACAAAAGAATTAGGAAAATGGATAGGTGAAAACAATTATGCCGTAGTATATGGAGGCTGTAACATTGGTTTAATGGAATGTATAGGCAAGTCTGTTCACGAAGCAGAAGGCACTACTATAGGCGTAGTTCCTAGAATTATTGAAAAAGGAGGTAAGAAGAGCAACTATATAGACATAGAGTTTCCTTGCGAAAACCTATCAGACCGTAAAGATTTGCTAATGATGCAAAGTGATATAACAGTGGCTCTGCCTGGCGGAATAGGCACCATCGATGAAATATTTACGGTTGCAGCATCGTGTTCTATAGGCTATCACGATAAAAAAGTGATATTATATAACGTAAAAGGCTTTTGGAATAAGCTTATTATGGTGTTAGACAATTTACAAGAACAAGGCTTTATACGTGGCGATTACCATCGTTATATAGATGTAGCCAATAACTTTGATGAGCTAACAAAGAAGATAATGCAGGGATAAAATAATTGTAACACAATAGTACAACACATTAATA
>NZ_GL982513.1:184218-230182 GCF_000220255.1 Prevotella pallens ATCC 700821 | reverse complement strand
TATTAATATATAAACAACAATAAAATTAATTGATTATGAAAAGAAAAGGATTGAAAGTGGCTATATGCCTTATGGCAGGCACAATGTTGGCAACCTCTTGTGTAGGTTCGTTTACAATGTTCAACAAATTGGCTAAATGGAACAAGCGTGCTACCGATTCTAAGTTCTTAAACGAACTTATCTTTATTGTTATCTCCCCAGCTTATGCAATCGCAGGTACAGTTGATGCTCTTGTTCTTAATGCTATTGAGTTCTGGACAGGCGATAATCCGATGGCTAAGAATATTGGTAAAACCAAGAATATTAAGGGCGACGATGGCTTAATGTATGCCGTGAAATATCTTAAAAATGGTTACGAGATTACCCGTCCGAACGGAACAGTGTTCTACTTAACCTACAACAAGGCAGAGAACAACTGGTATATGAATGAGAATGGCAAGGAAAATAAGCTCATACATTTCAACGAAAACGGAACAATAAAGGCATTCTTAAACAACGGAATGACTATGGACGTTACTCCAAATGCCGCAGGCTTATACGAACTTCGCCAAGCAGTGGCAGGCACCAGCTACTTTATGGCAGTGCGATAAAAGATCAGACAGGAGGTAAACACTAATCATGGATTGTTAACCTCCTGCCTTCGTATTAACCTCCTTTCCTGCATTTGCCACACGAACTATTCGATATATGGGAATAGTTCGTGTTTTCGCATCTTATAATATGCAGCAAATTGTCTTAATCCATCAATGCATGCGCTTAAATAGCTTCCCATCTACCTGAATGAATATCACACCCAGGCTATCACCTTTCTGAATAGAAAGAAGCTGAAGACCACCCTTGCACACATCTTGTTTCAGAATACGTCCGTTGATGTCATACACCCTGATGTCCCTGCCTTGTAAACTTTGAGGCGTATTAATTTGCAGCAATCCATTGGCAATGAAGCATACGTTAATATCTTCTCTGCCCTCCGGCAGGTTTAATCCCGTAGGATTTTCTTTTCCCTCATAGAGGTTTTTACCATTGTTTTCTTTATTCTTATAGTCATAAACCTGCCAATTGTGCTTGTTGGCAACTTCTACATCTTTCTTTGTACACTGGTTTTCTTCCGTGGGATTCGTGGTATCGACAACATAAAATTCACCCTTTTTATTATCTTCTCTCACCGGCAACATGTTGCATAGCGATTTCATTTCCTGCCCTTTGATTTGATTACAGAAGCAATATACAGCTTCCAGCTGCTTTAGATTTTCATCAAGAGCGATGCTGGAGAGGGCATTGTGCTCACACGAAAGCATTCGTAGACCGTTAAGACCCTTTAAGTTTAGCTTTGTAAGTTTATTCTTCTGGGCATAAATACTCTCAATGAGGGCATTTTTGCTTAAATCAACTTCTTGGAGCTGATTATTCTCAAATGCAATTGTCCGAAGGTTTATGCAGGGTTTTACATTGAGTTCTTTAAGTTCATTGTTTGAAATAAATAATGTAGTCAGTGCATTATTATTGTCAAAGTTTGCTGCCGAGAGTTTGTTGGTGTTGAGTGATAGCAAAACCAGTTCTTTGTTTTCACTCAGATCTATTTCCGTTAACTCATTTTCATACCCTAACAATTCTTTGAGTTTCTTGTTGCTGTTAAGTTTCAATGTCTGAAGTTCGTTCTTTGAACAATTAAGAGTCTCCAACTCTGTGCATTCTTCAACATTGAGTGCGGTAAGATGATTGCCCATACACACAAGTTTGCTTAGCTTGCCATAAATGTTTATTTTTTCTCCACTGATGGGCAGGAGCACTTGCTGATTAAATACATTTTGTTCCTCACCGTAGTCATATTCATTGTTGTTATTCAAGTCAATCCAAACGCTATCAACCTCTTGTTCGGGAACACCGATATTGAGTAGCCACTCACCGCTTTGCTTGGAGGTGGTCAAGATAGCCTTAGGCTTTGACGTAAGATAACGATTGTGGTCTGAACCAGAATAATCAAGTTGCCCTGTGAAGTATTTTACGTCCCATTTCTTGGTCTTGGCTTGTTCTACCGAAGTTTTCAGAATCTCGTTCTTCTCCTTCTCGTCTATACTGTAAAGTACAAATAACCTGCCTGCTGTATTTTCTTGTGAACGGTCTGGAAGACTCTCCACTAACTTTTGCATGGCATCGGCTGTAAGTCTATTGTTAAAGCAGTCTATTCTCACCAACTTGCTGCAACCGGACACTTCAAGATTGTCGAGTTCATTGTCGTTCACGTCCAGTTCTTCCATCGCAGGACTTTGGACAGGCAGTGCAATACTGTTGAGTTTGCACCCACTAACATTAACCTTCTTAAGATTGGCATTTCCTGAAAGGTCCAATGAAGTGAGTCCTTTAGAATAAGTACATTTTAGCTTTTGAAGATTGGGGTTGTTCTTGATGTTGATTGCAGCAATTGCGTTGTCTTTGCTACCACAGTCAATATCAATGACAGGTCCATAAATCCTCAAGGTCTTTGCTGTACGTGGTCTACTGTACCAATACCATTCCCACATATCGATGGTTTCGTTCTCGTCTTTTTGTCCGTTGTTATTCAGGTCTACCCATACTTTGGCTTTATCTTCATCGTTAGCCACCGCAAGCGATACCCCCCACTTACCAGTTTCTTGTTCTGATGTAAGCTCAATATACGGTTCTCCGGGAGAAGTTTGAGCTATGCAAACATTGCTGAACAGAGCAATTGCTGCAGTCATTAATAAAGAATAATTTCTTTGCATACTTTGATTGTTTTTAAAAAATGAATATTCTATTTGCTTCCAAATTAATTTCAAGGAATAAGCCTTATTCTGAATATATAAGGTCTTTGTTAGTTTTTCTAGTTTATAGAGAAGGAGTACTAACAAAGACCTATTATTTTTCTTATCTTATCATTATTTTCTTTCCATCTATTATATACACACCTCTTAATCCTTTAATAGAGTTTGAGTTTTTACGTACCAATTTTCCACTAACGGTATATATAGTAAAGTTCTGATTGGAAACGTGGGGAGAATCAATAATAGATACAGCTGTTCTAATCGAAACAGGAGCAGATTCTATATTATCTCCATATATCGCAGTTACACTAAATAGGTGGTCTCCATCTGTTAAAGGTCGATTTACAATATAAGTCGTGTTTTCTCCCTCAACGGTTGCTATTAGTTTCTTATCAAGATATATGTTATATTTCTTAACCTTATCTCCCTTTACTGAATAGTTTATATCATCGAGCAAGAGTCCAAATGCATCTGTTGCAGTGTGGTGTATTGCAAAGTATTTTGTTTTATTAGGCAATGTAAAGAACCGTTGTGTCCAGTCCATATTGGGATTCTCGGTATTTTCAACTTTTATAAAGCTTTCTATATTTCTATCAGTTGTAGAATAAAGAACCTCATAAGTTTCGTCTCCATACATTAACGAGAGGCATTTCACATAGAACGTAATAGTTTGTTCAACTCCAGGAAGTTCTGGTGATATGAGCCAATCATTAGCAGCACCTTTTACAGGACAGAATGATATTAGATATTGATTGCCGGAATGAGCTTTGTCTTTATCATAAATGTTAGCACCAAAAACAGTTTCTGGATTAATAACCTGCCATGCGTGTGGTTTAGCAGAATTCTTATATGTTACTGCTCCCCATGCATCTGTTACCTGCCCATCACCATCTATAATCTTCCAATCCCCAAAAGAACCTTCATGTGTGGTTTCTGTTACACCTCCAAGAGAGAAAGGTACAAATATATTTTCGTCCTCAAAATCCTCAGTTATTGGACGTGTTGTCTCGTGTGGAGCATTCCAAGTAAGTTTAATTCCTTTCTCTGTTTGTTCTGCTAGAAGATTTTCAGGAGCTACTGCTTGTGATATTAGTACATTAAGTATACGCTCTGCTATATTGTTTTCTGGTATTTCATCTATAGCGTAAATAATCTCTGCTTTTATAACCCGGCTGCCAGCTTCATCAAATATTGTAGTTGGTATAGAAGTTTCGAAAGCTTGTTCATGCATAGAAGGTAAAGGTTGTTCAACAATTGTATTCATAAGTTCCTTATTGTCCATAGTTATCCGAACTGCATAGGATTTTGCAGTCTGTAAACCATAGTTTTTAACAGATAATCTAATAGTTGCAGTATCTCCGGTGTGTACAGTCTCAGGCACAGAAAAGTCTGCAACCTTAAGATCGTAACTGTTCATATCTACTATATTAATATTATCGAAAGTTATATTTCCTGGTGAATTAAATGTCTCAAATAACCCTAGTCGGATATATCGTTCTGTTTTGTACTGAGTTAAGTCTATTTTGTACGTTGTATACCCTGTTTTGGGACTAATTACATCGGCTAATGTCTCTGTACCATCTGGCTTTACAACATAAATACCAATAGTATTCTGACTATCTGTTCCTTTTACATCGAGTGTAAGTGTTGGTTTCTCTGCTCCTGCTAAAGATATTTTGCCCGAATATAATTCACCATATTCGTCTGAAGATGGAGAATCTATTGTAAAAGCATAATTATCCCCATCTGATGCTTCTGCAGATATTTGCATTTTGACACCTCCACCTGTACTATTAAAATTCCAATAATTATTCAGTTGTCCTTTGGTTACACTTTCTTTAAAAGGTAAGCTATAAGCCTTTCCTATAAGAAGTCCACTCATTCGAGCTTCGCCTGCTCCAGCAATATTAACGGCTCTTACTGCCCAATATGCAATACCTTGTTTTCCTTCATTAGTATTAAATGGAAGATCTGCCGAAGTTCCATTATGAATAGTTGATAATTTCTCTCCAAGTAACATTGTTCCATTGTAAGATGCAGTATTCCAAACTTCGTAATCAACGTTATCAGCAATAACAAGTCCACCTATAACCCCAGTATTTCCAACTTTATCCCATGTAATCTTAACAGAACTATCCTTGTCTGCTACTTTGATATTCTTTACATGTTCAGGTATATCTACTCCAACATAAACTACAGCTTCTTGTTTACGTCCTTGTTCTCCTTCAATAAAAGGTAATACTGTATACGTATGACTACCAAGACTAACTTTAGTATCCTCATATTCTATAATTGTATTTGGTAGGACATTATTAAAAGTATTAATAATTTTATTATCACGCCGTAATTCAATTTTTGTAATAGGCTTTGTTAGTATTGTTCCTCCAACAGTTTTTATAGGAGCATTAAAGAATATATTTGTTCTCAGTTGTCCTGTAGAGTCTGCTATTACTTTAAGGTTACCAACAGAATCTGGTGCTTCTGCAATAGGTATTTGTTCAACTATAATAGAATCAACGTAAAGAGTCCAACCCTCAGTTGTACTAATGGCATGTATGCCTAAATGATAGTCTCCACCTGAGTCTACCTTTATCTGATTATTCTCATATTTTTGATAAGTCGCAGAATTAATATTTGTTTCTGGTAATACGTTAATCGTCATATTTTCAACATTCGTTCCTTTTCCCATTTTCATTTCGAAGCGTTCAGGATATACTTTGCTTTGCCCTGAGCGTCCTTTGGCACTTAGACCAATGGTATAAGTTTTCCCCGCTTTTAGTTTTATAGGAGGAGATATTAACCAATCATCAGCAAGTTTTGGACCGAATGTATAAGAGGCAGATTTGGTTCTATTATCATAAATCCATGCTGCACGCGTACCAAATTCTGATTCTACTCTATCATTATTAACATCAACAACTGTCCATATAGAGAAGTTGTCAGCCGACTCAAAATCTTCTAAATAAGGTACATTAAAAGGCGAACCTAATTTTTCAGAATTTGAAAAAGCCATCTTGCTATGTTGCTCTCCATTTTTGGCAACGATACCATATTTATAGTTTGTATAATCACCAAGCGTTATTTGGTCTTCTATATATGTATCATTATAGTTTTCAGATATCAATTTTCTTTCTCCATTCCCTATGCGATAGATATCATAATAAATGCTTCCTATAAAACCATTATGTATTCCTTTTACTGGAGCTTCCCAATAGACATAAGCATTACCACTTTGTTTGTCCAATTCCATTACAATGTTGGAAGCTGTCTGTGGTTCATCATATCCTATCCATTTACTTAATTTTGTAGTTGGCGAACTACCAATTTCATTAGAAGTAACTACTTCGAAAGTATGCATATCTGTTGATACCGTAACAGGAATTGTCTCATTTTTTCCTGGAGAAGTTGTACCTGTAGCAGTCTCTTTACCATCTACAAGTATTTTATACGATAAGTTACTATTCAATATCTGACCATCATAACTCAATGTAGGTGCTGTAAAAACAACAGAGCCTGTTGTATCACCATCAATAAACATAAGTGAAAGATCTGTTACTTTTGCTGGTGCTCCACCAAGAGCTTTAGGTTGTTGAATAATCATTCCTGAAAAAGTATATTGCCCAAATTTGTATATTTCGGTTGCTACACCTGTATTAAGGTCTACTGTATATAGCGAAGTGCTCTGTTTTTTTTGGTCTGTTCCTAACCAATAGAATGTATCATCTGTCTGATCTATTTCACCTGTTTGAAAAAAGAATGCACCAGAACTATCCGAAAGCGTTATTCCAGTTGGTCCAATTAATGTTTCTGTACCAGCTTCTTTATCAATTTTATAAAGAAATCCATCAGTAGCAATACCATATAGCATACCAGCTTTTGTAATACCCATTGCAATATAGTATTTGTTTGTTTTAAAAAGCGTTGAACGAGTTTTATTTGGATAATCTATAATGCCAATCTCTTTACTTTTTCCGTCTACAGAATAGAATTCTCCATATATAGTTCCGTCTGTTGCCATTGCGGTTTCAAAGCTCATTAATGAATAGTCATTAAGTACTTCTGCTCCTATCAATTTCCAAGTGTTTGTATCTATAGTATATAGAGTAGGTGTGTATTTTTTATCTTTTGACACAGCATTGTAACCAGCATATAATTTCCCATCTACTAAGCCAATACCATTATAGAACATAAAATTACCTTTTATAAGAGGAGTTAAATTCTTTGGAGTTGTGGTGCTAAAGCTTGAAATACTTCGGTCTGTTGCTGCCGACATACCAGGTGCATAGGTAACATTTACCCAAATTTCTGCTCCACTATTTGTTTTTAATACTGGTTGTTTAATAGCAGATAAAGTTGATAATTGTATTGACGAAGTTAATTTTTGGTCCTGTAATGGCATACTTATTAATTCTGAATGAGGACTTTTAAGAGAATTTCCTTTTATGAATATAGTAGATGTTTCATTTTCTCGTTCGTCTATACAATTTTTTTGTTGTGATACGAAGCGTTGTGAAGACATACAAGGATTTTCTAATTGTTTTTGTGCAAAGGCTATGTTTCCTATTAATAGGAATATACAAGCCAACGAAAAGAATGCTTTTTTCATTATATAAATCTCCTATATGCAGCGTGATTGTTTAGTTATATCTAAAATACCTACGAAGCAAGATCAATAGGAATAGATAAATAATAATTTCTCCATCTTCCTGCTGCTTGGAAAAGGAAATATAATTTATTCCGTACAAAAATACTATTATTTTTAAATAAAAGTATAATAAAGTTTGCAAATTAACTAAATTAACGTTATTTTTGCACTGCGTAATCGTACTTAAATCATTTATTCACTAATTCTTTTTGTTATGAGAAAGAAACTATTTACCAACGAAAGCTTTAGAGGTTTCATCACATTAGTATGTATGTTGCTATCGGCATCGGTAGCTTTTGCACAGAAAATTGTGCACGTAGAAGAAGCAGGAACATTGAAAGATAAGCTAACTGAGGAGGAAATGCTTTCCCTTACAGAACTTACGCTGACAGGAAATTTAAATGGTACGGACATTCTCTTTATTCGTGCGATGGGCGGAAGTACCATTGCGGGCGGAAAAACCGATGGGAAATTGCATGTACTTGACCTTTCTGGAGCGAACATTGTGGCAGGTGGAGATGCTTATTATTATGTCAATGAAGATTTGGAATACGGAACAAAGGATAATACTCTTTCAGTTAATATGTTTTGCAAATGCGACCAATTGCGTAAGATAACCATTCCCAATAGCGTTACATCTATTGAAAAGAACGCTTTCTTGCTATGCGACAATCTTAAAGAAATTATTGCAAAGTCCGAAAACAAGAACTTTAAGACAGCAGAAGGGGTGCTTTTTGATAAGGATATGACTACTTTGATAAAATGTCCAGATGGAAAAACGGGTACGTATAACATTCCTGAAGGTACGGTAAAACTCTTGGGTGAGGCTTTCTCGAATACAGAAAAGCTAGAAAAACTTGTTATTCCTGCATCGCTGAATGATATCGGCAGCAGTAATTCGGTGCCTTTCTACATCTGTAATGCTATGAAAGCATTTGAAGTTCATAAGAATAATAAGACCTTTGCATCTGTAGATGGTGTACTTTTCGATAAAAATATAGAGACACTTTTAAAGTATCCGAAGGGCAGATGCGGTGAGTATGTCGTGCCCGAAACGGTGAAAAAGATTGATAAATATTCGTTCTATGAGGTTTATGGGCTTACGAAAGTAATCTTGCCGAAATCGCTTACCGAAATTGCAAGTTCGGCATTTGCACACATAAAGAAGTTATCTACTATTACTTTGCCAGAAAAACTTGAACAAATTGGTTTTGGTGTGTTTATGAATTGTACAGGACTGTCCGAAGTTCACGTTCTTGCTACTGAACCTCCTTATTGTAGTTCGATGGTATTTTATAATGTAGACTTTGATCAGTGTAAGCTGTTTGTTCCTCATGGAAAATTGGACGTTTACAGGATATCTACACCCTGGTCTTCATTCAAACATATAGAAGAATCTACAGCGATGCCTTATGTAACTTTTACGACTAGTCAGAAAATTGGTAGCGAAGTTGTTTCTCGTATTGTTGGAGAAAATATAATGTTCGATGGAATTAAATTCTTGGGAACAAAAGAAGTAATGGGCGAGAAATTTGATTACTATCAGGTAATGAAGAAAGATGTAAGAATAGAAGGCAGAATTACGGAAATGAGTATTGATAACTTTAATGTAGAAGCGCTTGATGTAAGCCATTGTCCTATGTTGAAGGTACTAAGTTGTAAGAATGGTAAGCTAGAGAAGTTGGATTTGTCTAATAACAAAGAGCTCGACACTTTAAATTGCAGTTACTGTGGACTGAAGGAATTGGATATTACGCAGTGCGGAAAGCTTGTTTTCGTAGATTGTGATGAAAACGAACTTACAAAAATTGATATCAGCAAGAACCTTCTTCTGAATTTTCTTTCAGTAAATAAGAACAAGATTAGTAGCATTGATGTGAGTGCACAGAAATATCTTGAAACGCTTTCGCTGAATGGAACAGATATCGAGAAGTTGAACGTAAAAAACAATCTGTATTTACAAAATTTATTTGCAAATGAGAATAAACTCTCCGAACTTAATCTCACAAATAATAATAATATACAAGAATTGCAACTGGCAAAGAACAACTTTGCTTCGTTCTCACTCAATTCGTCTACACTGAAGAAACTTTATATCAACGATAACAAACTGAAAACAATAAAACTTGACTTACCTGAACTGGAATTGCTATGTGCTTACAACAACGAAATAGCAGAACTTGACTTGTCGAATCTAAAGAATGTAAACACACTTTCGCTTCACCACAATCTTTTGACCGATATTAATGTGAAGACTCTCGGAAAATTAGAATATATATGGATAGACAACAATAAGTTGAAAACGTTAGATTTGTCGCAAAACCAAATGATTTTAACCGTAGTATGCTATTCGAATGAGCTTTCTGCTAATGCTTGTAAATTGCTTATGGAGGGACTTCCACAGCGAAACGAAAGCGATATTGCAGAAATAATTATTGTTGATACGAAAGGAATAGAGGGCAATGTCTGTACAAAATCGGCTGTAGCAATTGCAAAAGAAAAGCAATGGAACGTGATAGATTATGTTGGTGGCACAGAAGGATATCCTGGTTTACCTTACGATGGCATTAATGACCCCACAGGAATGCAGTATATTAATGCTGATAACAGTATAAAAACTTTTAATATTATCAACGGAAAGATACTGTTTACCGGTAATTGTGGACGAGTCATATTTTATAATGCACAAGGTACAGAGATTAATTCATTCGATAATCCTACATCAATAGATCTTAGCAGTATTCCTCACGGTGTTTACATTGTAACTTTTAATGGGACTTCAACAAAATTTGTTCATTAACATAAGTATCTATTATTATTTTTTTACGGTGGAATAACGCTATGTTGTTCCACCTTTTTTGTAAGCATAATACTTTCGGTCGTAAAATATGTATCATATTTTTCTGCACATTGTATTCTATTTCAATACAGTATATTACAGCATAACAGGAAACGAACTTTGTTATGGTGGGTATTTTAGTTTCAGCGGGGAGATGATATATTAGAAAATAAAAAATTGTGTTGTGGCAAGATACTGAGACTTAGAGGTTGAGTTGTTTTTTCAGTTCCAAACGTTTTTCTTTTAGTTCTTTATCGTCGGTATATGCCAGAGCGTAGCCCCAATAAAGGTAAGCTTCTTTAAATTGTTTCAGCTTGTTTTTGGCATCGCCCATATTTTTATATATCACGAACATAATTGTTTTGTTAGGTTCGTATAGTGTTGCGGCTGTTTTTAAATGTTCTATGGCTGCATCGTAGCGTTCTAATTGGTTTTCTACAACTCCCAAACGGTAGTTTCCAACTGCTATTTTCGGGTTTCGTTCCACTGCTTTTGCAAAATAAAGGGCTGCCGAATCTAGTTTTTCCAAATATTCGTATGCTCCTGCTGTATAATAAAGTGCGTTATAAGTGGTATCGCCTGCCGCAAATACCTTATTATATATAGCGATACATTGCTCGTATTTGCGATTTAAGAAATAAGCTTCGCCCAACGCACGGTTTACTTCCACATTGTTTGAATCTATTTTATAATAGCGTTCGCCGTATAAAACTGCCATATTAGGGTTACTTTCTTCTTGGTTTACAAATAATTTCATAAGGTCGGCAACTATATGTCCGTCCATTGGAAACTTATCTATAAGTGTCATTCCCCAATAAGTTTGTAGAGTTGTTTGTTGCATTGCTCCCTGTGCATAGTACATTTCGCGCATTGCATCGTGAGTAAGACTGTCTTCTGGAATTGTTTTCAGCATATCTGCACATTGTTTATATGCCGTACGGAGATAGTAACACGAGGCAAGTTTCATACGTATTGTGTTATTGTCGCCTAACATTTGTGCTTGTTTATAGTGCGAAATGGCGCAAAAATAGTTGTATGCCTTCATACAGCTATCGCCTTTTTCAATAAGCTGTTGGCAGTTTTGTGCCATTGTATGTAGACAAATGCAACAAACGACAGCAAAAAGTAGAATTTGCTTTTGCATATAAACAGTTTTATGAAACAATGAACTAAAAAATTTGTCTATTTATTTTCGTGAGGCTTTTAAACAAATGCAGCCTCACGAAAACTATTTTTTTAACTATACACTATTTACTTTTAGTTTAGTTTAAATGTAATTGGTAGCATATAGCGCACAGCAACTGGTTTTCCATTAAGTTTACCCGGATTCCATTTAGGCATTGCCAATATTGTACGAATTGCCTCTTTGTCGAGTATTGGCGAAACCGAACGAATAACTTTTGGTTCTAAAATTTCACCATATTCAGATACAACAAATTCCAGAATAACCTTTCCTTGTTGTTTCTTTTCTACAGCTTCTATTGGGTAATTTAAATTCAGTGCTAACCACTGATTAAGGTTTCCATTAAATGTAGGCATATTGTCTATGGCTTCATAAATTTTCTTTGGTGTTCTTTTTGTTTGTTGTTGTGTAGGGTTGTTTGTTGCAATTTCTGCCGTATTCTCTACTTTTTTAGCAACCATTTCTTCCCTGTTATTGGTTGTTTGTATTTCTGTTTTTCTATTCGTACAAGCTGTTTGTCCTGTATGTTGCACACGTTTTTGGTTCTTTTGCCTTTTTGTTACTTTTTTGCCCGATGCTAAATTTGCTATCTTTTTTTGTTCAACATTCTTATTTCCTATTGTTTTTGCAACATTGGCTATATTACGTGCAACTGTTTCTATGTTGCTCACTATTAATAGAGTTGCTATCAACGGAATATAAAGTGCATACTTTGCTTTTGCTATTTGTTTTGTTCTTTCTTTGTTCATCATTTCTATACGCTTTTTAAGGGGTAAAACATTAAAATTATTTGAAATAGTAGCTACATTCTTTTGGTATGTCAATACAAGCAAATGGTATTGATATTCTTTTTTGTTTGCTCCACTGGTTAAAACATTGTTGTCGGCAAGATATTCAAGGTTTAATCTTACTTCGCGTTTAAGCAACCAAACAAACGGATTTATCCAAAAAATGGTAGAAAACAGTTCTGTAAATAGAATATCTACGGAGTGCCATTGTTTGCAATGCGTTAATTCGTGTTTTATTATCTCGTGTGTTTGTTGTGTATTGTGTTTTGATGGATTGATAAAAATCCAGTTGAAAAACGAAAATGGACCTTCGTTGTTTTCTAACAAATATACTTTTACTCCATTTATATTGGCTGTTCTACATTTGTTTCTAAGTTTTATAATGGAAATTAACTGACAAAAGAAACGCACCAATAACACGCAAACCACCATATTATATATGGTTAATGCTATAGTTTCCCAGTTCGTTGCATTTATCTTATTTGGTGTTATGGTAACGGTTGGCAAAATAAAGGTTGCATATTGGTTTGCTATTGATGTTATTTCCACATTTTTGTTTATCCATTCCAAGCAATTTAGCTCTGGCACCAACATTGCAACAATGTATATTCCTATAAGTGTTGCCCTACGTAGCGAGAAAAATGTATCGCCAGAAAACATAAGTTTATAAAAACCAAGGAGCACTATTAAGGCAATGTTTAGTTTTAGAAAATACATCGTCATATTCGTTATATTTTAAGTTCAACGTTTTTCTAACTATGTTTTAAAATACTTCTAAAAAAACTATTTTTGCACCATTTCTGTTTTATTCAGTATCTTTTCCTTTTTCAATTTCGCTAATAATATCTCTCAAGTCCTCTGGCGAAATCTTATCTTTTTTTGCGAAAAACGATACCATTTCGCGAAACGAATTTTTAAAATAGTTGCCTACAAAGTTGCTCATAAAGTCTGATTTATAATCTGTTTGAGCTATTTTTGGTGTGAAATGATATACCAAACCATGTTGTTTTGCCACTAAATACCCTTTGCGTTTCAAATTGTTCATTACCGAAGCAATAGTAGTGTAGGGTGGTTTAGGCTCTTCTAATTGCTGCAAAATATCTTTTATTGTACAATTGTTAAGTCGCCATACTTGCAACATAACCTCTTCTTCTTGTTTTGTTAGCTTTTCCATATTCGAATTTTATTCTATAGGTTGCTGCAAATTTACGATTAATTCGTAATAACAACAATCTTAGCACGCTAAAAAATGTTAATGGGTTAATATTTTATATTGATTAATAGTTTAATACGAAAAAATAATAGATATGTTCTGCAAAATAAAAACGGCTCTACATTTAGCACATTCCACATAAATAGTTTTTTTATTCTTTCACGTTTCAATTGTTATGCACCTTATAATAAACGTAAATAAAAAGATGCCAAAATGCTAATACAACAATAAAGCAAAAACAGCCCAAGCCTAAACAACTGTTTGTTTAAAGAGTGTGTAATATACTTCTAAAATTTTGTAATTAAAACCTATGCAAATATTAATAAGAAAATAAAAAACTGTAATTAAAAAATTTTATTTTCTTATTAATAATTTCCTCCTTCTGTTATGTGTTTTTATATGGCTAATATATATACCTACCAAAAGGCGCACTACTCTTCAAAAAAATAATATAATTGCCAAACTATGATATTAAAAATATTTAGTATCTTTGCTTTTGTAAACATTAAATTGAGCTTATGAAACCATATACAGCTGTTATTGTGTTCCTTACATTAGTATTGTCGTCGGTATTTACAAGTATAAATAGTTACAACCATACAAAGAAAATGATTGTAAACGATATGAATCGCGCATTAGCATTAACGCTTTCTGAACAGCAAGAAGCCTGGATAACGCCCGATACTATTATAAACTATCGCAAAAATTTAAAGATAGATGTGCTCCGAAACGAGTCGTTTGTAACTTATGCACTTAACAATACACCAAAAACACTATGCAGTAAGCCTATGAAATGGGTAAGAAACAACAACAGAAATATTATTCTCCAGTCGTATGCAACTTGTTCTCTTTTCACCATTTACGGACTTTCTAACCAGCGTTCTACTGCTTTTCTCTTGTTTTTATCCCTCGTTTGGCTTGCCAGTTCGGTTTATTGGTTGCGCAAACATAGTTTAGGCACACTTGTTTTAAATAGTTTAATCTATTCAAACAATAGGCAAATGTTCTATAATATAAAGCAAATGCCAGTTCCTTTTACTCCTATGCAACAACAACTTATGCAGCTTTTTGTTGCTTCTGCCGACTATAAATTGTCTAAACAAACCATTTGCGATGCACTTTGGCCAAAGAAACCCGATGCAACCGAAACGCTTTATACACTTATTAGACGTATAAAACCAGTGCTAAAAAAATATGCTGGTTTGAATATTGTTACCGAACGAGGTGGCGATTATCGTTTAGAAAAACAATAAGAAAAATGCTACAATTTTGCAAAAATATAGCATAAGAAACTGATGTATATATTTTTTGTATAGCACGAACATCTATTTTGTGTTGAATATAGGCACTTTGCAGAATATTGCATAGATAGCCCATTAAAGAATATTATTGTTTTAATAAGGCGTTTACAAATTTATTATCTTTTTCGTGTCTATAAAATAAGGTTTCGTTGTTAAGTATTTATTCTTCTAAAATAGCAAAATAGGCTATGTTGGTTACGTTTCAGTAAGATGTCAGACACTTGTCAGCCATATTTTACCCTATTTTTTGTTGTTCAATCTAACTTTGTCTAATAAACTATAACCTATCGTTGCAATGCTGCAATATGAAGCAAAGGAGCGAAACTAAATTTATTGAATGACAATGAAACGATTTTTTACTTTATTTTTAATTGTTATGGCTGGGCAATATGTTTTATGTGTTCACGCTTTTTCGTTTAATGCAGTGTGTTTGCAGCACAATTTTACACAGAAAGAAGTTAGCGACACGGTGCAAACAAATAAGAACGAAAAGCCCGTAAAACTATCTGGCGTAACAATAGAAGCAACAAGAGTGATACAAAAACCCGACGGACAACTTATTTTTCCATCGAAAACGCAACGCAATAGTTCTACAAACGGATACAGTTTGTTGGCAAAACTCAGTTTGCCACGTATCAGAATAAACGAAACAATGCATACAATAACAGCATTAAATAACAATGGCGATGTGCAAATTCGTATTAATGGCGTGATAGCAACAAAGACAGAATTGATAAATATGAATCCAAAACTGGTGAAAAACATTGAATTTATAGATAATCCTGGTGTTCGTTATGGCGAAAATGTGGGCTATGTGCTAAACATTCGTACCGCAAAAAGCAAACAAGGAGGGGCAATTGGCATAGACTTAAACAATGCTTTAACAACAAAAAGTAGCGATAACACAGCATTTATAAAATTTAATAGAGGCAATTCGGAACTTTCGTTTTCCTATTCTTTTAATTATCAAGACTTCAAAGGAAGCAGAACTAAAGAAGAGGCTAACTATCAATTAAGCAACAATACATCTTATTATATTGCGCGAAACGACTTATCGAGCCGTAATCGTACGGTTAGAAATGGGCTTCAATTAAAGTATAATCTTGCCGATTCAGCATTGTCTTACGTGTTTCAAGCAAGTTTATCGAACGACTTTAATCATAGTCTTAACAACGATAAAACATATCAAATGTTTACACCCGAAGGTAATTTCCTCTCGGAAAGTCGCAATTCTGAACGTAGTTTTTCGCCAGTTCTCGACCTTTACTACTATAGAAAGTTGGGCAAAAGTAACAACATTACAGCCAATATAGTGGGTACAACAATTGGAACAAAGGCAAACAACTATCTAAAAGAAGTTTCACCTTATATATATAATGTAGATGGACAAATGCGTTCGTTATATTCTGAGCTTATTTACGAACACCAATTGCGCCCTTTTACCATATCGGCAGGTATAAATAGTATGTTGAAATATATACGAAACGAGTATATTGGCGATGTAAAATCGTTTAATAAGATGAATTATTCTACCTTATATATGTTCTCGGAAATAAAAGGAAATTGGCAAAAATTGGGTTATGTTTTTGGCATTGGAGCCACAAATGCAGGCTACAAACAAGCCACCGATAAATATAACTATTGGCTTTTTCGCCCTAAACTTAGTTTAAACTATTCTGTTACGCAAGCATTATCGGTGCGATATAGTTTTGAAATCTTCGAACATATATCGCGTATGGCAATGATTAGTAATACTAAAATCAGAGAAAACAGTCGCGAATGGCGTGTTGGAAATCCTAATATAGAGCCAAATAAGGTTGTTCAGCAAATAGTAAATATAAGTTATGTGCGCCCACGTTTCTATAATTTGGTTGATTTCTTTTGGCGATTGAATACCAATCCCAATATGTCTAAATACGTTCGTAATGCCAACAATGAGTTTTATTATATGCAAGCCAACCAGAAACGCATAGAAATGTTCAGCATTTCAGATGCTTTCAACATTAAAATCATACCCGATGTGCTCGAAACAACATTGGTTGGAGCACTCTATCGCTTCATTAACGAAGGCGACGACTATAAGCATAGTTTAACAACATTCAATTTTCAAGCCAGTATACAGGCATATTTAGGGCGTTGGACACTTACAGCGTATGCCGATAACGGGTGGAAATTCAACGAAGGAGAAACACTTGCGCACAACGGAAGTAATATTTATGTAGGCAGTAGCTATCGGTTGGGCAATTTACAGCTATCGCTTTACATTAATAATCCATTTACTCAACACCACAAGGACTTACATTCGCACATATTAAATTGCTATGTAACGAAAAATATAGTGCAGCGTAACCGTGATATGGGCAATTTTTTAACCTTCAATTTGTCGTGGAATTTAGAGTTTGGACATAGAAAACAGAATAAGAAAGAACATAATCAGCACAAAGATACCGATACGGGAATAATGTAAACAAATAGAAAAGCAGCATATTTAATGTTGCTTTTCTTAATAATATCTATCTTGTTAAAGCAATAGTTACACTTTTCTTCGGTTTTATTGTTCTGTTTTCACCTAATAGAGGTGTGTATAAAATAATAATAACCTTAAAATAATTTCCTTATATGACTTAAATTTACTATTTTTGCATTATGTATACGGCATACGAAAAATCGTATTCGTAAAAAGAAATAAGAACTATGCTGGCAAAATATCACTACGCTGTGCTTATACACGAGCAAGCAAAAAAATATGGAACAAAGCCCGTTATAACTTTTAGACATTTTGGAAGTTTAGAATGGAAAACGGTATCGTGGAACCAATTTTCTATGCGCGTAAAGCAAGTTTCTAATGCTTTAATAAACTTAGGACTGAAATCACAAGAGAAAATTGCCGTATTCGCACAGAATTGTATACAATATCTTTATACAGATTTTGGTGCTTATGGTGTTCGTGTAACCACAATTCCATTCTATGCATCAAGTTCTGAACAGCAAATACAGTATATGATACAAGATGCGAGCGTTCGTTTTGTTTTTGTTGGCGAGCAAGAACAATACGATAAAGCACATCGTATACTTCCACTTTGCCCAACATTAGAACGTATTATTATTTTCGACCCAAGTGTACGCATAAGTTCTCACGATCCGCATGCTATCTTTTTTGAAGATTTTTTAAAACTTGGCGAAGGATTTCCACGCCAATCAGAAGTAGAAAAACGATGGGCAGAGGCAAACGATAACGATATCTGTAACATTTTATATACTAGTGGTACAACAGGCGAGAGTAAAGGCGTTATACTTACACACGGTATGTATAATGCTGCAATGATTGCTAATAGTAAATGTGTACCTGTTACAGATAAAGATAGATCAATTGACTTTTTACCCTTTGCACATGTCTTTGAAAGAGCCTTTGCTTATTTAGTATTAGGCAACGGTGGTGAATTGATAGTGAACACATATCCAAAAGAAATTCAAGAAAGTATGCGAGAAACCCACCCAACTTGTATGGCTTCGGTGCCACGCTTCTGGGAAAAGGTTTATATAGCAGTGAAAGAAAAAATAGAAAATGCAAGTGCTGTACAGCGAAAAGTATTTGAACACGCATTAGAAGTAGGGCGCAAACACAATGTAATGTATCTTGGACGGGGCAAACGTCCTCCTTTAAGTCTACAGTTAGAGTATAAACTCTTAAATAAAACAGTTCTTGCATTGGTTCGTAAACAGTTAGGTTTAACCAATCCAAATTTCTTTCCAACAGCAGGTGCATACGTTTCGCCCGAAGTTGAAACATTTGTACATAGCATAGGTCTTGATATGTTGGTGGGTTATGGCCTTACAGAGAGTGTGGCTACAGTTAGTTGCGACCATCGTGGAAAGGCTTTTACAGTGGGTTCAGTGGGAAGACCAATAGAAGGACTACAGATAAAAATAGGCGAAAACGATGAAATATTGCTGAAAGGTCCTACTATTACCCCTGGATATTACCATCGTGAGCACATAAACGAAACTGCTTTTACTGCCGATGGCTACTTCCGTACAGGCGATTCTGGGTATCTTAAAGACGGAGAACTGTATCTGAAAGAGCGCATAAAAGACCTTTTTAAAACATCGAACGGCAAATATATTGCACCACAAATGATAGAAGGGTTGCTCTTAGTAGATAAGTTTATCGATCAAGTAGCTATTATTGCCGACCAACGCAAATATGTTTCAGCACTTATAGTACCCGAATTTAGAGTTTTAGAGGAGTGGGCGAAAGACTTTAATATAGATTATGATAGTCGAGAAGCTCTTTGTAGCAATCTACAAGTAAACAAAATGATGAAAGAACGTATAGCTACGTTGTTGCAATTGCTTGCTCCATACGAACAAATAAAACGCTTTACACTATTACCACACCATTTTTCAGCAGAGAATGGAGAGCTAACAAATACATTAAAACTGCGTCGCCCAATAGTTTATAAGAACTATAAGGACGTTATAGAAAGTATGTACGAAGAATAAGAAAACACCATCTAAAAACATAACACGAAAGTGATTACAGCAGAACAACTAAAAGATGTGGTGGCACGTGTAGATGCTTTACATCACTATTTAGGAATAGATAAAAAGAAAATTGAGTTCGAAGAAGAGCAACTTCGTACCCAAGCACCTGACTTTTGGGACGATGCTGACCGAGCACGAGAGCAAATGAAAAAGGTAAAAGGCATTGAAAAATGGCTGAAAGGATATGAAAATATTAAATCGGAAGCCGAAGAATTGCAGCTCGCATTCGACTTTTATAAAGACGAACTCGTTACCGAAGAAGAAGTAGATAAGGATTATGCAAAGGTAATATCCGATATAGAGAATCTCGAACTAATGAATATGCTCCGTCAAGAGGAGGATCCTATGGAGTGTGTTATGAAGATTAACTCTGGTGCGGGTGGAACAGAGAGCCAAGATTGGGCATCTATGCTGATGCGAATGTATATGCGTTACGGAGAAGCACACGGCTATAAAGTTACCATTTCAGATATTCAAGATGGCGATGAGGCTGGTATTAAGAGCGTAACTATGAAATTCGAAGGAGGAGAATATGCCTATGGCTTTCTAAAAAGCGAAAATGGGGTGCATCGTTTGGTGCGTGTTAGCCCATTTAATGCACAAGGAAAACGTATGACAAGCTTTGCCAGTGTGTTTGTTTCACCCCTTATTGACGACTCTATTGAGGTATATGTAGACCCAGCACGTGTAAGTTGGGATACTTTTAGGTCGGGCGGTGCTGGTGGACAGAACGTAAATAAGGTTGAATCGGGCGTACGTTTGCGTTATCAATATGAAGATCCTGATACAGGGGAGCAGGAAGAAATACTTATCGAAAACACCGAAACACGCGACCAACCCAAGAATAGAGCAAAAGCAATGCAGCTTTTGAAATCGCAATTGTACGACCGTGCAATGAAAAAACGTATGGAAGCACAAGCAAAAGTAGAGGCATCGAAGAAGAAAATAGAGTGGGGAAGTCAGATAAGAAGCTATGTTTTCGACGACCGTCGTGTGAAAGACCACCGCACAAACTATCAAACTTCTGATGTAGATGGGGTGATGAATGGAAATATTGATGGCTTTATAAAAGCCTACTTGATGGAATTTCCAGAAGAAGAAAAATAACTTTTAGGAGTGTAAAAATAGAAAAAGGTGAATAGAAAGAGAATTTCTCACCTTATTATATATAGTAACCAGTGAAAAGTTATAACGGCTTTTCTCGTAAAAAAATTATCACAATGAGCAATAAAAACAAATTAAGAAAGAAAGCAAAAGAGGCACGCGAAGAGAAAGAAGCTAAGTCTGTTTTTAAGTGGATAATAATATCTCTTATGATATTAGCTCTTATTTTAATGACGTGGGCAATGACTTTTAATGCATAATGAGTAGCGGGTTAGAAATTGAACGTAAGTTTCTTGTCCATAAAAATATGGATTGGAAGAGCCAAGCATATAATGTAAGTCATGTCCGACAAGGCTATTTTGCAGCTATAAATACCGTTCGTATTCGCATTCGAGATACAAAAGGCTACCTCACTATTAAAGGAAAGTCGGTTGATGGGGGGCTTTCGCGTTACGAATTTGAAAAAGAAATAACTCTCGAAGAGGCAGAACAACTTCTTCAATTGTGCGAGAAAGGTATAATAGACAAGCATCGTTATTTGGTGAAAAGTGGCAAACATACTTTTGAAATTGACGAATTTCACGGCGAGAACGAGGGCTTGGTTATGGCAGAAGTAGAATTGGAAAGTTTGACTGAACCGTTTGAAAAACCTAATTTCATAGGAATGGAGGTTACAGGCGACCCTCGTTTCTACAATCGGCAAATGCGTAACTATCCATTTACTGCTTGGAAAGAAACCTTACCAGCAGAGTACCGATAGCCAAAGCAATAGTACTACCTATAATATCGGCAATAAAATCGAGCCATTCGCCACTTCTGTTTCCATTGGTACAATAGGCTTGCAATAGTTCTATGCCTCCTCCTAAAAGCGATGGTAGCAACCATACACCAAGAAACATACCTTTTGGGGTTACAGGTTTGTGGTTATGAAAATACTCGTGTGCCACAATCATACCGAGCACAGTGTATAAACCAATGTGTGTCCACTTGTCTATGAGTGTAATACCACTTAATGGAGTCTCTGGAATAGGTATTAACGAAACAACTAAAATAAATATAGTCATCGCAATAGCCATTGGAAACTTGCGCAATAGAGAGAATGTTTTGTTCATAAATCTATTCTATTTTACTGCAAAAATACCAATATTTTTCTGTTTCAGTGGAATTTCTGCTGAATAATCTAAATACAATCGTAAACCGTTCTATGAATTTTCGTGAATTCTTTTACCTGAAAAAGTCAGATAGGAAAGTCATTACCTTTCTGTTATGTCTTACTATTGGAGTGTTAGGAATTTTGTTTTTATTAGGTAATAAGCGTAGTAGCACATTGCTTAATGCTGCCGACAGTTCGGCAATAGCTACAGAAAGAACAAGAGATATAGCCAGTTACGAAACAAGTTCGGGACAATATAGATTGGAAAACGGGCAAAAAACAGAATTGTTTCCTTTCGATCCTAATACAGCAGATAGTTTACAGCTGAGCCGTTTAGGGCTTGCACCCTATCAAATACGCAATATTTATCGCTACAGAGCCAAAGGAGGTGTGTTCCGTTCGCCTCAATCGTTTGCTAAAGTTTATGGTTTAACTCGCAAGCAATATCGCGATTTAGAGCCATACATAACCATTGGCGAGGACTATCAGCCAGCCTTTACAATGGAAACTATACGCAATTACGAACGAGGACGGATAGAAGAACAACGCAAACTACACGAAGCCTACGAAGAATATAAGAAGAACGATGCCTATAAACCATACAAGAAATACGACAGAGATACCATTCGATACCCCATTAAAATAAAAATGGGCACACATATAAACCTTGCTTATGCCGATACAACTATGTTAAAGAAGGTTCCTGGTATTGGTTCTGGTTGGGCAAAAACCATTGTTAGCTATGGCGAACGGCTTGGTGGATATGTAGCGGTGGGACAACTGAAAGAGATAGAAGGGTTCCCTGTAGAATCGTTACCTTTCTTCGAAGTGCGTAATGCGCAAACAAAACGTCTCAATCTCAATACACTTTCGTTGTCACAACTGCGTCGCCACCCCTACATAACCTTTTATATGGCACGTCAGATAGTAGAATACAGACGACTGAAAGGCAGATTAAGTAGTTTGTCGCAACTTCGATTGCTCAAAGAATTCCCAGCCGATGTTATTGAGAGGCTACAACCATACGTCTGCTTTTAGTAGTTCTTATATATTAAAAAGGTGGTTTTTGGTTTGTAAAAAGGTATGTTTTGCAAGCCAAAAACTACCTTTTTACAATGCAAAAGTATAGCTTTTTATAAGCTATTGAGAACTAATTAGTTAATAATACTATTTATATCTTATTGGGTTGGGGCTATAATAGCATCACTATTTCTGTTCTCTCACCAAATCTTCGTAGGCTTGGTTCATTTCATTCATCAGTACTTCAAAGTTATCCGAATTAAGTGCCACACGACGGAACATAATCTCTAAGTTATCACTTTCTATGGAAATAGGCTCATTGTGCAGCAATGCCATTGTGCCATAGAGCATTAAACGGAAAACGGTAGCCTGGTGCAAGGTTGCCAATTCGGGATTAATAGTTCTCAGTACCATACTATATGTCATCATCTGAGTACGCACCATAGAACGGATAGCAAGGGCTACATCTACTGGTTGAATATCTTTTGCACCACGTTCGTAGCTTTCGAAGAACTCTGTTATGGTTTGTAACCTTCCCGTAAGCAAGATACTAACCTGCTGTTGATACTCTTTAATGGCAGTTTCGTACAGTTCTTTAGACCCACAAGCATAGCGAAGAAGTATTTTTGGCGATGTTGAATTACTGAATTTTCTACGTTTCATGTCTTCAGCAACAGCCTCTCCGTCAGTGTAATTAAGCCGAATAAGAATTGGGAACATTACAGAAACATAGTAAGCCGACAACCTTTCGTAGTTATCGGCTATTATTTTCTTATATTCTAAGGGTGTTATATTCTTCTTTCCAGGCTGTGTGGCATCTATACTACCACTTATAAAGGCTTGAAAAAAACCTCTTGTCATAGCCGCCACTACCTTGTGCCGACTAACAGTTGTTATGTGCATGTGTTTTGTTTTCTATCTATGTCCGCCAAACGAACCACTGTTTTGTGTCGGGCGTTCTATTGTTTGATTAGGTTGCATACTAGGACGCGGAGCACTATTTCCAAACGATCCACGACTGCTATTGTTATTATTGAATCCGCTATTAGACGGTTGCGTTTCAAGACGACGGCTTTCTGACCCAAAAGAGAACGTGCGTTCAGAACCATTGTTGCGACCAAAGCTACCACCAAAATTAGAAGGCTGTGATGTTGTTCCCTGACGAGAGCCACCGAAGCTACTATTATTGTTGGAACGTTGTGGCATTTGTTGTGGTTGTACACCAACAGGTTGCCCCTGTATAGTGGTATTTCCGAAGCTTCTTCTGTCCACACTTTCATTATTTCTGCGTTGATTTCCAAAAGAAGGACGGCTACTATTGCTTCCATTTTGTGGTGTTTGCACTACGCGCGAACCATTGTTACCGTAGTTTCCAAAGCTACCATTATTGCGGTTTATCACAACAGGCTGCCCTGTTCGTCTACCAAATCGCCCGGCATAATAACTTTGTTCTCCAAGATTTCTACCACCTCTATAAGTATCGTAGTATACAGGATATGAGCGATAGAAGTAGCGCGGATTGTCGTAACGGCTGTAAATGCTGAAAGCGTATGTATTGTCGTACCAGTAAACAGGACGATAGAAGTAGTCCATATTTACGAAGTAGTTGTATTGAGAGGCATTCAACACATAGAATATATCACTATTACGACGTGCCCAATAGTCGCCATAAATTGAGTTTTCACCTCGCATATTAAGCAAATAATCTAAGTTTATTTCGTAAATAGCCTCGTATTGAGCATCGTTAAGTCCTAGTTCGTAAGCCATTTTGTCTGATAAAAAGAGAGCCTGACGGCGTGCATCTTCGTATCGTATGCCCGAATAAGCATATCTACCACCGTAATCAGAGCCGTAACCAGCATTGTAAACATCACCTCCAGATGTATAAACTACGCCAGACGAACCACCATTTAAGGCAAGTAGACTATCGCAAGAAGTAAGAGACATTGTAGCAACGATGGCACTTAACCATATTATATTTTTACTTTTCATAATCTATTTCCTCCTATTTTGTTATATTTTTATTCAATATTTCTGCTGCAAATATAATAGTAATTCCCCATACAGCCAAAGGCGTACACCTATATAAAAAAGGGAATACCCTACTTTTTTAATTTTATGAATATAGTATTTGGCAGTTTAAAATCATTATTTTTAGGTATGTAAGTTATAGAAAGAAGATACCAATACATTCATAATCAATAAAATTATCTATATGGTAATGAGTAAATGTAAACTTTTTTATTGTTTAAATATTGTTATGTAAATGTGTGCTATATATATAATGTAAAATGACACATATATTAAATGAATGAACAATAAATGTAAATGATAGCGGAATGATATGGCTTTTACTTATTATTAGGTATTGTTAAACATTGCAAAAATAGATATCTTTGCAACTTAAAATTAAAAGCTATTCACCTAATAAAAATAATTAACGCTACATGAAACGAAATTTTATGTTACTATTAAGCCTATTTTGTGCTATAATAACGATGGCACAGGGCACAGATGCAATGCTTTTCGGTGATGTTAAGGCGAAAGAGACAGGACAACACCTGCCTTATGCCACCATTACAGTGAAAGGAACGAATATGAAAACTAAGTGCGATGCGTCTGGACACTTTAAGATGTCTGACCTGCCAGTAGGGAAACAGACTGTCGTAGCAAGCCTCGAAGGTTATCAAGAAGAGGAACTCGAAGTAGAAATGGTAAGTGGAAAAGGTACTGCTGTCTATTTTAAGTTAGACAAAGATGCCTTAGAACTTAGCCAAGTAGTGGTAACTGGTACGCGCACAGAGCACTTTGTAAAGAATGTTCCAATACGTACAGAGGTACTGACATCGCAGGCTTTAAAGCGTAAAAACGCCCTTAACCTGTACGATGCGCTAGAAGGTGTACCCGGAATACGCGTAGAACAGCAATGCCAATTCTGCAATTTCTCTATGGTAAGAATGCAAGGACTTGGTGCTGAACATACCCAAGTGCTACTCGATGGTGAACCTGTATATTCTGGATTGGCTGGAGTTTACGGTCTACAACAGATGGGAACAAACGATATAGACCGTCTGGAAGTGGTAAAAGGAGCAGGTTCTGCACTTTATGGAAGTAGTGCTGTTGCTGGTGCTATCAACATTATATCAAAAGAGCCAACCTTCGAACCAACGGTAAATGCCGACATTCAGTATGGAAGCTTTGGACATAAAAGTTACAAAGGTTCAGGTTCTATACGCTATAGAAATATAGGTTTATTGGTAACAGCACAGCGAACAGAGGAAGATGCCGTAGATGCTACACAAGATGGACTAACTCGTGAAGAGGTAAAACATAAAGATCAGATTTCCGATAGAGTTTATAGCCTTATGAATAATGTAGGAGCAAGTGTCTACGTATATAGTCCTTTTGCTAAGAACGATAAACTTGTGCTTCGTGCAAAGGCTATGGACGAACTTCGTTATGGTGGGAATATGAAAGATGATCTATTCTTAAATCCATTCTCAGCCGGCACAGAGAATATCAGAACCAATCGTATCTCAACCGATTTGGCTTATACATTACCAATAGGAGCACATTCAGAACTTAACTTAGCAATGGCTTACGTACACCATAAACGTAATGCAACCAACGATACCTTCCTATCTAACTATAGAGAAGCTACCACCGATGCAACTCACCCTGACGGTGTTGATCCCGATGTAGAACTGATGCGCCCTTATATTGCTAAGGAAAATACATTCACACCTTCGCTTACGCTGACTACAATTTGTGGTAATCACACTCTATTGGCAGGTGTTCAGAGCTACTTTACACACCTTCGCGAAACAGGTCTCTATATTATTTCGTCAGACGATGAACGTGGTAACCCTTACTTTGGCATACCTTACACCTCTATTGGTAAGAAACATGCCGATGAATTTGGCTTCTTTGTACAAGACGAATGGAACATATTGCCTAACTTTACAGTAGTACCTGGCTTGCGGTTAGATACTCACTCTTCTGGCGAAGAATATACAACAAGTCAAAGAGTTTCTGATTCTGCATTCCCATTGACCCACTTCAGCAAGACTTCATTCAACCCTCGTCTTGCTATTAAGTATGCGGTTAGCCCATCGTTCATACTTCGTGCCAACATAGGAACAGGTTTCCGTGCACCATACGGCTTCTCAGAAGACTTACATCTTTGCTCTGGTTCACCACGTGTTTGGAAGTCATCAAACCTTAAAGGGGAGCGTTCTATAAGCTATAACTTCTCTGCCGACTACTATACAAAGAATGTTCAGTTGAGTGCAAATATCTTCCGCACCGACCTGAAAGATAAAATTCAGTTTGCTCCAGCAAGCGATGATGTTAAGAAATTCGGCTATACCTACCAGTGGGAGAATGTAGACGATGCATACGTGCAGGGTATTGAGCTCGGCATAAAATGGAATCCATTTAAAGATTTCAAGACTGGTGTGAGCTGGACCTTTAATCAAGGTAAGTTTAAACACGAGCGTGCAGAGTGGTCAGACCCTAATTCTGAAGAATGTGTAGCTACTCCTGCTCGTTTAGCATACGCTAAAGAAAGTAAGTATATATCTCGTTTCCCTGCTATGACAGGCGATTTAACATTGGAATACACTCCTGGTACTTGGTCGTTTGCACTAACAGGGTCGTTGCAAGGAACTATGTATATAGATTATAACTCTGAAGATGCACCAGAAACATCGAAGATAAAGAAGACTAGTACATTTACTTTGTGGAATCTTCGTGTAGCTAAACGCTTTGGCTCGTTTAGTGTTTATGGAGGAGGAAAGAATATCTTTAGCTATCTGCAAGACGAAAAGCATGGCGATGATGCTGCCTTTATGTATGCTCCTGTCTATGGCGCAACGTGGTATGCAGGTGTTAGTTTGAATCTATAATAAAAGGTGTAGACAACAGAATATCTATTTTAAAATGCAAAAATGGTTCGCATCAATCGATATGCGAACCATTTTTGTATAGTTAAAAATGTAGGATTGTATTTTAATTACAGCTATTTTTAGCAGCCGTTTTTATGTGTCATAATATCCAACACCATAATATCCATCTCGTTCATTGCATGTTTTCCTAAGCTAGTAAGGTTGCGAATAGATTGGTCAATATCCTTATCAATAATACCTTCTGCTTCCGTTACATGTTGGTTAGACATAGAAAGCATTGCAGAAAGTACCGCAGTAGATACACCAGACGATACTTTTAAAGCACAACTTGGCTTTGCACCATCGCAAACCATACCCGTAAGGTTAGCAATCATATTCTTTATAGAATAGCAAATGTTGTTATAGTCGCCACCCATCAAGTAGGTTATGCCGCAGCTCGAACCTGTACAAGCCACAATACAACCACAAAGTGCCGATAGTGTTCCAAGATTTTGTTTAATATAAATAGCTGTAAGATGGCTCAATGTTAGTGCTCTTACCAATTCGTCGGGTGTATTTCCATTCTCTTTAGCAAACACTACAACAGGATTGGTGGCGCAAATGCCCTGATTTCCCGACCCACTGTTGCTCATTACAGGCACCATTGCTCCGCCCATACGTGCATCGCACGCTGATGCAGTCTTAGAAAGAATGTGCGAATAAATACTATTACCAAACAAACCACGACTTATTGGTCGGTCCATTGTCTTTCCTACGCAATGTCCATAGTTGCCTTTTAGTGCTTCTTCGGCAGCATTCATATTGTAACGCTTAGCTTCTAAAATGAAATCAATCTCGTTTATGGGTGTTGTTGTCGCAAAATCCCATACCAATTTCAGATTTAGCTGAATGTCGTCGTTATCTTCCGATGTACCATCTCCTGCCTCAACTTGTTTGTTAAGTAGTACTTTGCCATTCATTTCCTCGTACACAAAGTTTGTATGGGTTTTAGAAATTATGGCAGTAGCTTTGTTCTCGCCAGCTTCGCAGGTTATTTCGACATACAATTTCTCGCTTATTCCACTCTTTAATTTTATATCTATGTGGTTTTCTGCTACATATTGCTTACCTTCTTCCAGCGATTCGGGTGTTAAATCTTTAATAACCTCAAGCTGATATTCCGACTTTCCAATAAGCGCTCCCAAAGAGATTGCAATTGGTAAGCCTATCATTCCAGTACCAGGAATTCCAACGCCCATTGCATTTTTTAAGATATTAGCAGATAAAAGGGCTTTAATTCTTTCTGGTTTCTGTCCTAACAGCTCTGTGGCACGTGCTGTACAGAGTGCAACAGCCATAGGCTCAGTGCAGCCAACGGCA
This sequence comes from Prevotella pallens ATCC 700821, assembly GCF_000220255.1. Taxonomy (GTDB): domain Bacteria; phylum Bacteroidota; class Bacteroidia; order Bacteroidales; family Bacteroidaceae; genus Prevotella; species Prevotella pallens. The sequence goes on along the minus strand of NZ_GL982513.1, from coordinate 201,342 downwards.
GGAACTACCTGTCGATGAATCAAATCTATGATTTGTTCGCGTATGTTTTTCTCAAGCATTTCTGTTACGAATTAGTTGTTTGAGTGCAAATTTACTCAATTTTTAATAAACCAAAAGGAAAACAAAAGAAAAATTACAAACGGATAAAAACTTTGAGTTTGATTTTGCTATTGGTAAACATTGTCGTACCTTTGCACACAGATAAACTTTCGGTTTAACCGAAAAGGGGGTGCCACTCTATTGAGTGAGCTGAGATTATACCCGTATAACCTGATGCAGGTAATGCTGCCGTAGGAAGTGCGAATATATAGACATTTGCGTTTATCTATCCTTAATTTAGTGTATCCCCCTATATTTTGGTTTTCCGAAAAGTACCATTTGTTACTTTGATGGCTTATGATGCACTATGTAAAAACTCTCACAATAGCAGGCTCTGACAGTGGTGGAGGAGCAGGTATACAGGCGGATATTAAAACAATGTCGGCTTTAGGGTGTTACGCATCTTCGGTTATTACGGCTGTTACAGCACAAAATACAAAGCAAGTGTTCTGTGTTCAGAGTGTTGAAGCTACAGTTGTAGAGAGTCAGTTACGTGCCGTTCTCACCGATTTGCGTCCCAATGCTATAAAAATAGGTATGGTTGGTTGTGCAAAGAATATCGAAACTATTGCGCAGGTATTGGTTGAATACAGGACGGTTCCACTCGTTATAGACCCTGTAATGGTTTCTACATCTGGCAAAAAACTTATAGAAGAAGACGCTATAGACACCTTCTGCCAATGCCTTTTACCTATGGCAACTATACTAACACCCAACATTCCAGAAGCAGAGACTTTAGCACGATGCGCAATTGCAACAATATCTGATATTGACAAGGCTGCAATAAAAATCTTAAACCTTGGTTGTAAGGCGCTATTAATAAAAGGTGGACACATAGAAAGCGCTACTAAAACCGACCGACTCTACTTTGCCGACAACAGCAAACCAATAATCTTTGAAACTGAGACTATCGATTCTGTTAACACACATGGCACAGGTTGCACCCTCTCTTCGGCTATTGCAGCATTCTTAGCGCGTGGTTTAGAACTTGAAAAAGCTGTTGCAATGGCAAAAAACTATGTATCGCAGGCTATAAAGGAAGGTGCAGACGTGTGCATAGGCAGCGGACATGGAGCAGTAAATCATTTCTTTTGTCCTGAAAAACTAATAAAACGATGAACAACATACAGTTTATTACACACGAGAACCAACGATTTGGTTACGTAGAAGGTGCTGAAATGGCTCTTCGTGGTGGTTGCAAATGGGTACAGTTGCGTATGAAAGACGCTACCGATAACGAGTTTTTAAGTGTTGGAAGAAAGGTTTCCACACTCTGTCGCAACTATAATGCAACCTTTTTGCTTGACGATCGTGTACATTTAGTTGCCGAACTTGGTGCCGACGGTGTACATTTGGGTAAGAACGATATGCCCATCAGCGAAGCACGATGTATGCTTGGTAGTGAAAAAATAATTGGTGGAACTGCCAATACCTTTACTGATGTGCAGCGTTTGGCAACCGAAGGAGCAAACTACATTGGTTGTGGTCCCTTTAGATACACTAAAACAAAACGCAACCTTGCACCTATACTTGGTTTAGAGGGATATCGGAATATTCTAGAACAAATGAAAAAAACAAACATTTGCCTACCACTTATTGCCATTGGTGGTATTGTTAGCACCGATATAGCTGCACTTATAACCATCGGCATAAGTGGAATAGCTGTCAGCGGAGCCATACTCGAAGCAATAAATCCTATTAACGAAATGACGAAACTAATAGAAATATAACATTATGAAGAACGAAAACATTAAGATTTCTTATCCTAATTCGGAGAAAATCTATAAGCGTGGTACGCTCTATCCAGAACTAAAGGTGGGTATGCGGCGCATTCTTCTTACACCAACAGTTAAGAACGAGGGTGGCAAACGCATAGAGCTACCCAACAATCCTGTAGTAGTTTACGATACAAGCGGACCATACAGCGATCCGAATATAGAGATCGATCTAAACAAAGGTTTACCTAAGCTCCGCCAAGCATGGATAGAAAAGCGTAAAGGAACACAGATGTATTATGCAAAGAAAGGCATCATAACAGAAGAAATGGAATACGTTGCTATTCGCGAAAATATGAATTGCGAGGCTTTGGGCATAAAAACATACATCACACCCGAGTTCGTTCGCGACGAGATAGCAGCAGGGCGGGCAGTCATTCCTGCCAATATCAACCACCCCGAAAGCGAGCCAATGATTATCGGAACGAACTTCTGTGTGAAGATAAACACCAATATCGGCAACTCACACGAAAATTCGAGCATCGACGAAGAAGTCGAAAAGGCGGTTTGGAGCTGCAAATGGGGTGGCGATACCTTAATGGATTTATCGACAGGAACGAACATTCACGAAACAAGAGAGTGGATTTTACGCAACTGTCCCGTACCAGTAGGCACCGTTCCGATGTATCAAGCCTTCGAGAAGGTGAACGGCAAGGCTGAGAAACTTACTTGGGAGATATTCCGCGACACACTGATTGAACAGTGCGAGCAGGGCGTTGATTACTTCACAATTCACTGCGGAATCCGCTTAAAGAATGTCCATCTTGCCAACGGACGCCTTACGGGTATGGTGAGTCGTGGCGGAAGCATCATCTCAAAATGGTGTCAGGTGCACAACGAGGAGAGTTTCCTGTACAGCCACTTCGATGACATCTGCGACATTTGCGCCAAATACGACGTTGCAATATCGCTTGGCGACGGCCTGCGCCCCGGTTCTACCTACGATGCCAATGATGCTGCACAGTTTGCAGAGTTGGACACGATGGGCGAATTGGTGGAACGGGCGTGGGCAAAAGACGTTCAGGCGTTCATAGAGGGTCCCGGACACGTGCCGATGCACAAGATTAGGGAGAATATGAACAGACAAATAGAGAAGTGTCACGGTGCGCCTTTCTACACTTTGGGCCCTCTTGTAACCGACATTGCGCCTGCCTACGACCACATTACCAGTGCCATTGGTGCGGCAATGATAAGCTGGTACGGCACGGCAATGATTTGTTATGTTACCCCAAAAGAACATTTGTCGCTGCCCAACAAGGACGATGTGCGCACAGGAGTCATTACTTACAAGATTGCTGCCCATGCTGCCGATTTGGCAAAAGGACACCCGGGTGCAACCATAAGAGACAATGCACTAAGCAAAGCTCGCTATGAATTTCGTTGGAAAGACCAGTTTAATCTTGCGCTCGACCCAGAGAAGGCACTCGAATATTGGAAAACATCTAACAAGGTGGGTGGAAAGTTTTGCACAATGTGTGGACCAAACTTCTGTGCAATGCGCATTAGTCAAACATTAGAGAGTGGAGAGTGTAACGAAGAAGTAGTATAAAAATAAACTAAAACAATACGATTATGATTGAAAAGAAAGTGTCTAAAGGAATTATCAGTACTTATTTTGCAAAGATGGAACGATGTCTCGAACTCGATGTTGCCATTGTTGGTGGTGGTCCTTCTGGAATTGCTGCCGCCTATTATATGGCAAAAGCAGGACTAAAAGTGGCGCTCTTCGACCGCAAGCTATCGCCTGGTGGTGGTATGTGGGGAGGTGCTATGATGTTCAACCAGCTGGTTATACAGCAAGAAGCCCTACATATAATTAGAGATTTCGACATCAATTACGAGCCTTACGAAGATGGTTTGTACACTGCCGACTCATTGGAATGTACCTCAGCTCTACTCTACAAAGCAACACACGCAGGTGCAACTATATTTAATTGTTACTCTGTTGAAGACGTTGTGTTTAAGAACAATGTTGTAAGCGGTGTAGTTGTGAACTGGACTCCCGTGCTTCGCGAAGGTTTGCACGTAGACCCTTTGAATATTATGGCTAAGTTTGTGATTGACGGAACTGGCCACGATAGTGAGATGTGCCAAGTGGTTGCGCGTAAAAACGGCATAAAGCTTAACACAACAACAGGCGATGTGATTGGCGAACGCTCGTTAGATGTAGCGGAAGGCGAACGACAAGTGGTGGAAGGAACAAAGGAAATATATCCTGGTTTGTATGTTTGCGGTATGGCATCGTCGGCAGTTGGTGGTACACCACGAATGGGACCCATCTTTGGCGGTATGCTCCTTTCTGGCAAAAAAGTAGCAGAAGCCATTATCAATCGTTTGAAATAGAATTATCAATGAGTGGCAATGGTTGCACGACAGCAACCGTTGCCACCTATTTGGTTCACTTAGTATATGGGAGAACAATTGAAAGATTATTCAAAATCTAAAACAAAATTTTGTTATTTAAATATTATTTATTTAACTTTGCGCTGATATTTTATTATTACTAACAATTATGGAATATTAGAAAAACGGATATAATACAGTGTGAACAAGATGTCAATAAAGTTATTATAGACTCAAACTTTGATGCTTCTATGAAACAAGAATTACAAGGTACTAATAGTTTAGCAGCTAAAACAACTATCTTTTGGAAAACTGTTAAAAAAGAATATGAATAATCAACCTGATGAAAGGAAATAAGATTGTTCTATCTCTCTTAGAGATTAATACCGTTATTATGGCGTTATCTAAACTACTATCTATTTATAATAATAAGGGTAATGCCTTTTTATTGATATCATATAATATATTTTATGTCTTGTCGTATGTCCTAATATTAACAATTACGATAACTGAAAGTATAACTTTATATAAGACCTTTAGAGATGATAGTAACTCTTTGTTCCGCATGATTTCAGTTGTTAGATTCATTTCTATGATTTTGTTTTGTATTGCTATTCTTTTATTCTTAGTAAAAGAATAGCAATGTATGTAATAAACCAACTAATATATATAATATGTATAGTCTACGAGAGAAAATGCTTGATAAACAACAAAACGATGTATCTCATTGTAATTACCGAACCACAGTTTGTCTCTAACGAGGCAACCATTATCGCGCAACTGCTACATTGGGGTGTAGACCTTGTGCACCTGCGGAAACCCGAAAGTAATGCCGACGAATTGGCAAAACTAATCGAAGCTATTCCCACAGTCTACCATAACCGCCTTGTGCTACACGACCATTTCAATTTAGCTACCCACTTTACATTGCATGGGCTACACTTAAACCGCCGAAACTACGTGCTGCCACCAAACTATAAAGGTGCAGTTTCGAAATCGTGCCATACATTTAGCGAAGTGGAAACCTATAAGCAGCATTGCAATTACGTTTTTCTTAGTCCTATTTTTAATAGCATTTCAAAACAAGGATACGCCTCTGCTTTCTCACCAAAGGCTCTTTTCGAAGCAAAACAGAAAGGCATTATCAATGAAAAAGTGGTTGCGTTGGGCGGAATTACCGCAGCCAATATCAATAGGATAAAGCGTTATGGCTTTGGTGGAGTAGCACTTTTGGGCGATGTTTGGCGAAGAACTGCTGATCCATTTTTTGAACAATATATTAAGCGATGTGTTAAACTCTAATAGGTTTATTATATCGTAGCATTGTTATATTTTAGTGGTGTAATGGACATTTGGTAGGCTAAAACTTCACGTAACGCTTTTATTTACTACCTTTACAGCATTTGAAAGCTTATGAAAAAACGGTTCTTCTGATATGTGGAGTGATAAAACAAACCACAGAACGATGTACTTCAACATAAGAGATAAAAATTCCAGATTCTACAATCTGTATGTCTTGTGATGAGGAAATAACTGCTTCCTCTTTTCAAAGAAATGTACGTATACTACTACGGTAGTTTTAATTTTGTTTTGCTGTCATATTTAACACTTCGCATAGATGCACTGTTATTCAGTAAGTTAGATATAAAGGTTAGATGATGGCAGTGACAGGAAATTTAATTTCGGCGAAATTACTTTGTTATAGAAAAGCTGGAATATTGAATGAAAAGGGATTTGTTTCTTACACCACAAAACTTTTCTTGTCAGAAAGTATTTGTTTCTTTCTCACGTTAGAGTTGTCCTTATCATTCCAAATTCCCGAAAGAACCTTGAAAAGAACCATGCCAACTTTGTTGGACAATTTCCCGACCTAATAATCTATAGCTACGCTTCAAAAAATAGAATGCAGCTATCTCAAAAAAATGGGATACAGGTGTACTTTATGTGCCTGAAAATAGGCTTTGGCTTGATTTAAATCTATCACAACTACTATATTTTCCACCATTCAACAAACTTTTAATATAATATTACGATAACCATTATCGAAACAACTCATTGTAAATAGTTGCACGACCAAGAATTAATGCCTATCTTTGCAACACAAAAATAAAGAATTAACAGACTTAAAAATCAAAGACTTATGAGTAGTCAAATTATTATTTGGAGTGCATTAATGGTATTACTTCTAGTAGCTTTTGTTTTGCGTATGGCTATTACTGCCCGTACAGCAGGTGGAGACAAAAAAATATTTGAAGTAACCGATGAATTTGAATTATACGACTTAACAGAAGATGAAGCATAGCCACCCCACCTTCCCAGTAAATAAAACAAGCACCTTTATAGCTGAATATGCAGCATGGCTTTATGGCTGTGGCGCTACATGTACACGTATAAGAGAAAATGTAGCTCGTATAGCCAAAAAATGGAATATCACTTGCCAACTTCTTATTATGCCTGGAAGTGTGGAACTTATGGTATTCGATCCCACCACAAATCAATCGTCAGTGGTTATAAAAAGAGCACCCCACACAGGTATTAGCTTCTATAAAAATACTTATTTGAGCCGATTAAGTTGGAATATAGCTGATGGGCACGTTGATTTAGAAGAGGCAAACAAAACACTCGAAAGTATAACCAAAGCACCTTTCACCAACAAGTGGTTGGTGTTATTGCTTACATCGCTTGCCAATCTTTCATTCTGTCGTGTTTTTGGTGGCGACCTTGCAGCTATGTTAATAGTGTTTGTAGCTACTTTTGTAGGTTTTAAACTTAAACAGCTATTGTTAGAAGATGGTGTAAACGTTAAGTTTGTTTTTCTCATTTGCGCATTTTTCTCGTCTGTAATAGCTACCTCTGGCTATATATTTGGTTTAGGCAATAAACCCGAAATAGCACTTGGAACATGTGTTCTTTATTTAATTCCAGGTATTCCTTATATTAATAGCATTAGCGACCTTATGGGGGGCGATTATCTTGTGGCTTATAGCCGATTTATGGATGCTATTATTCTTACCTTTTGCCTGTCGGTAGGTTTGTCGGTAGGTATTCTTCTTATGAACCTCAAACTATTAGCATAGCACTCAAACAAAATGGACTTTCTACTCTCAATACTTCAAGATGCTTTCTTTGGTGGCTTAGCCGGAATAGGTTTTGCTAGCATTAGTAATCCTCCAAATAATGCCTATAAATACTGTTTTGTAATATCGGCTGTTGGACATGCTATACGTTTTGTTCTTATGAACAACAGCTACTATCACTTCGGACTAATTATTGCCAGTTTCGTTGCGGCTTTAAGTATAGGCTTTTTAACTGTACTTATGGCACGAAGAGCCAAATGTCCACCCGAAACATTCTCATTTCCATCATTATTACCAATGATTCCTGGAATGTATGCCTATCGCACCATAGAAGGACTGGTAATGTGTTTATTTACAGAGAAAGAAGATTTATTCAACCATTATTTGTATCTTTGTACATCGAATGGCTTTACTTGTGCGTTCGATATCTTAGGAATGGTGTTAGGCGCAACAATGCCTATATTCATTTTAAATAAGATTTCGTTCACTGTAACAAGGCACGCCAAATAACAAAGAACATAAGAATAATGGAACTCAGACAACTACGCTACTTCTTAAAAGTTGCAGAACTCTTAAACTTTTCGGAGGCTTCGAAAGCATTGTTTGTTACTCAAAGCACACTGTCGCAACAAATAAAACAACTCGAAACAGAACTCGATTCTACGCTTTTCGAACGAAATAGCCACGAAGTAACACTAACAGAAGCAGGAAAAAAGCTGGTAGAATATGCACAAACAGTAGTTGTTGATGCTGACATTTGCCAACAAAAAATGAACGACTTGAAGGATTTAGCAACCGGAGAGTTAAACATTGGCGTTACGTTTACATTTAGTCCACTACTTACTGAAACAGTACTTGATTTTATGAAACGCTATCCGGGTGTTCGCCTAAATATTATTTATAAAACAATGGCAGAACTTATGGATATGCTACAACGACACGAAGTAGACTTTGTTTTGGCATTTAAGCCTACCGAAAAGAACGAAAGAGTGGAAAGCTATGTACTCTTTAATAATAAACTTGTGGCTGCAATGAGTGTAACTCACCCACTTGCAAAGCGTAAGAGTATAACCATAGACGATTTAAAAGATTGCCAGGTAGCAATGCCAGCACACGGATTGCAAAACCGTAATGCTTTCGAAAATATTGCAGAACAATCTGCAAAAAATATCAATATACGGTTAGAAATAAACGATATAAATATTCTGCTAAAACTGGTGCGACAGAGCAAACTTGTAACAGTTCTTGCCGAAGCTGCTTTACACAATGAGGAAGGACTTGTTGGAATACCACTCGAAATGGGAAATACCGACATGGAAGGTTGTCTTCATACTCTAAAAAATGGCTATATAAAACACTCTGCACGTGCTTTCTATCGCCTATTAAGTCAGTCGCATACAATCATTAAATATTCATCGTTGGCACATTTGTTGTAAATAACGTGAGTTCGACGAATTATAAGTGTCTATAAATTTAGTGATTAGCGAAATTTGTTGTAACTTTAAAGAACTAATATACAAATAGTTACAAACAAAAATCGCTATGATCACCGAGGACAAAGTTACTGAAATATTTTGTATGGCAGATGACTTCTGCAAGTTTTTTGATGCAATGACAGCAAAATATACGCTAAAACCTACAGGAAAAAGAAAGTATCATCGAGATTCCACGATGTCAAAGGCAGAAGTCATGCTAATAATGATTCTTTTTCACGATTCTGGTTATCGCTGCTTTAAACATTTCTATCTTGAAAAAAGAAGCCGTGTATCAATGTACAAAGGACTATTGACACACAGCTTGCTCTGTTCTAAATTCGTCGAACTCACGTTATTTTAATGTATCATATTCAAGTCCAAAAAGAACTTCACCCATAAAATCAAGTGTTTGTTTTGGATTTCTTGTGCTAAATGCTTTTCCGCCTGCCTTAGCATCGAAAAGAAGATCCTTTAGCTTGATAGTAACAGTAGTTGTTCCAAGATCATCGCCTACAGGGACTCTGTTAATAATCGTATTGTGCATACTTGTTGTAATAGTAACATACTGCTCCAAGAAGTTTGACATACTCATATTTAGTGGACGTTGTATGGAAACTGTTTCAGGCATATTAGAGTCTGTTATATCTGTATAGGAATTGTTATCTACCTGAATAGCCTTCTCTTTACTAATATTTAGAATGTTAAAACGATCTCCGTTAGGAAGGGTTACGTTGCATTCACCATATAGGAAAAGAGGGTTTTTGTTTATAACTTTACCCCTGATCGCTTTTGGGGTAAACTTAAAGTTGATGCTATTACATGTAGGAACAAAAATCGATTGTGTAACAGGGTAAGAATTGCTCGTAAGGATACGAGCTACAGAGTTATCGCCAACATACTTTAAGTTGTAAGCAATAGGAGCTGCTGCTGACATTGGTATAGGGTTGCCGATAGCTTTCTTAAAGGCCTCCCAACCACCAGATATAATTGCTTGATGGTCTTGCATAGTACCTCCAATGCTAGTCTGTGTGATTACAGATTCGTCTAAGATGCTCTTGTATTTAATTTGTAAATCAGCACTTAAGTTATTAAGTTTAGGGAAAACAAGATTAAGTGCAGCTGTAACCTCATCGTAACTATAGTTTGTAGAAATAAGGGCAAACGCCATTCTTCCATAGTGAACACTGCTTACATATACAGGCATTACCCCATTAAAAGAGTTAATATCAGCAGATTTCAGAATGCAGTTTTTAGGAGATGTAGAAACTGTAAATAATTTCTGAATAAACGAAACGAGAACATGCGTCTTTTTTCTGTTGTGCTGTGTGTCAAGGCTTAGCCCTGCTTGCACGAGTGAACCATTAAAATTGATACCTAAGTGGGTAGCAAATTCCTTTTCATTTTTGATCTCTTGTACTTTGTACTCTGTTGTTACAGAGGGTTCAGCATTAGGGGATGATCTCCATTGCTGAAGGGTAGTTTGGTAGCTACTCCATGTAATATTAGGGATAACTGCAGTATAAGCAGCTCCTCCCATAGGGGTCAAATCGGCTGTAACTACCATATCTTCTACTTCTGCATTCTTGATAGGACTAAATATGCCATTTGAAATAGTGTTACCTGCTAAAACATTGCCAGGAAAAATTTGGTTTTCATTGGGGTTAAAAAAGAGGACTTCATCATGGATGGCACTAGCGTTGTACATCTGTGTTTTGTTTACCATCGTGCCGTTAATACCATCAAAAATGCCCTCATTGCTTACTATTTGTGGCGAAGAATTAGGAGTTGGACCATTGTAAAGATCAACTTTATCGCCCACACGATACATATCTTTACCTAGTGGTAATGAATTAAGAAGTTGTGGACTGATATTCTTGTCTGTACTAGGCACATTGGTAACATCCTCCATGATGTCGCTACTACATGATGTAAGTACATTAGCGAATAATAATACGCTAAGCCCTCTAACAATAAAACTGTAATGTTTCATAACTTTTAATAGGTTAATGCATCCCATTTTACAAGATGCAGGTTAGAAAAATAAATTTAAAATAGAAATTTCTCTCAATTAGTTTGTTATATCTTTTGTTATAAGCTCACCGTACAAGTTCCAGCTTTGATAATACACACCTCATTTCTTTGCTTTTTTCTTAGAGATATTGTCGTAATAATTTACTAGATCATAGGTAGGTTAGGCTTTATTATGCTCCAAAGGTAAATAATTAAATAATAACTTATATAATGTTATTTTAAAAATATGAATAAATTAATTATAATTAACGCTATGTTTTCTTTAAAGGAGATGTCTTTTTTATGTAATAATAACGTGAGTTCGACGAATTATAAGTGTCTATAAATTTGGTGATTAGCAAAATTTGTTGTAACTTTAAAGAACTAATATACAAATAGTTACAAACAAAAATCGCTATGATCACCGAGGACAAAGTTACTGAAATATTTTATATGGCAGATGATTTCTGCAAGTTTTTTGATGCAATGGTGGCAAAATATACGCTAAAGCCTACTGGAAAAAGAAAGTATCATCGAGATTCCACGATGTCAAAGGCAGAAGTCATGCTAATAATGATTCTTTTTCACGACTCTGGTTATCACTGCTTTAAACACTTCTATCTTGAAAAAAGATGCCGTGTATCAATGTACAAAGGACTATTGACACACAGCTTGCTCTGTTCTAAATTCGTCGAACTCACGTTAAATAACATCAACTGCGACATCAATGTTTTTTAGTCTTTACCGACATTACTTTTCTTTTATTGTCTGTACATTCTTATTTAGAAACAATGTTGCCTTTATGCTTTCGTGTGAAGCATAATAAAACACAAAATAAGTTTCTAATAAATACAATTTAGGTTTAAAAGTTTTCGAGTTCCTTTGTGAGAATACTTTCTAATTGTTCGGCTGATAAACGCACTTGGAACTCGCCATGAATAGCAATCGAAATTTTGCCAGTTTCTTCTGAAACTATTATAGCAAGTGCATCAGATGCCTGCGAAATTCCTAATGCGGCACGATGGCGTAGTCCAAATTCCTTTGGAATATCTTGATTGTGGCTAACTGGAAGAATACAACCAGCAGCTTTAATACGTTTTTTTGATATAACCATTGCACCATCGTGGAGTGGAGAGTTCTTAAAAAAAATATTTTCAATAAGTCGTTGGTCAATGCGAGCATCAATATAGGCGCCCGTATCAACAATATCCTGAAGCATTACACTACGTTCTATAACAATAAGTGCCCCAACTTTTCCCTTGCCCATATTCATACAAGCCATAACAATAGGGAGAATAGTTTCGCGGTCTACGCCTTTTTTGTTCTTATCGTTCCGAAATAGTTTTAGAATGTTTCTTGCTTTTTGGTGTGCACCAAGATTATAGAGAAAATAGCGTATTTCTTCCTGAAAAAGCACAATGAGACCAATTACGCCTACAGACACTAATTTATCCATAATGCTTCCTAAAAGTCTCATTTCTAAAACCTGACTAACAATAAGCCACACAACAATAAATGTCATGATACCTGCAAACACGTTAAGCGAACGTGATTCTTTCATAATACGATATATGTAGTAGAGCATAAGTGCCACTAATACAATATCGATGATATCTTTTATGCCAAATTCGAAAAACATATTCTTCTCTTTTAGTTGTTGTTTCTATATTGCCATTAGCAATACTGGCTTTGTTTCTTTCTCCAAACGTTCTATGTTTGTGTCTTTAGCAGGTATGTTGTTGCTATTGCACATTCAAAAACATTTGCATTGTTATTTTGCTTGCCGTAAACGGTTGTAAATTTGCACCGTTTCTACAGCTTCTTTCACATCGTGTACACGCAAAATGCTTGCTCCTTTCATTAGTGCAATCATATTTAGTGCAGTTGTTCCATTCAAACTTTCTTGTGCTGTAATGCCCAAAAGCTGGTGAATCATACGTTTGCGACTAATTCCAACTAATATTGGAAGTTCTAAAACGTGTAGTTGTTCCATTACATTCATTAGCGCATAATTGCCGTCTATAGGGTCTTTTCCAAATCCAAATCCTGGATCTATAATAATATCTTTCTGTCCCAAAGCACGTAATTCTTGTATTTCGCGTGCAATATTTATAAGCATATCGTGTATGTTTGGAGCTTTCGACATTAATATATAAGGTGTTCCCAGTTCGGCTACAGTACGAAACATTTCTGCATCGCTACCTTCTTCCACATCGTTTATAATATCTACACCAAATTCGTTTACCATTTCTCGTGCTATTGAGGCACGAAAAGTGTCGAGCGATATTATTGCTTTTGGTTGTGTTTTACGAATTATAGGAAGTGCCATAGCAAGTCGGCGTCTTTCTTCTGCTTCGTCTACAAATTTGCTTCCAGGACGTGTAGAACATGCACCAACATCTATAATTTTAGCTCCTTCCGCTATAATTTGGTTAGTACGATTGTATATTTCAGCCTCAGTTTGCATACGACTATCGGCATAAAACGAGTCTGGTGTAACGTTTAATATTCCCATTACACACGGTTTAGACAAATCGAAGAGTTGTCCTTTTACGTTTATTGTATATTCCACAGGACTAAATTGTTGTGCAAAATTTTCTTTTTCCATACAGGCAAAGTTACTAAAAGCACTTTAAACTGCAAAGTAAGCAATGCTAAAATTATGCATTTTGTTTTACACCCATACGTGCTTCAACTACATTTACCACATAATCGCCAAGTTTTTCGCATTCTTGAATAATGTCCATATACATTGTTCCAATGGCGTAAGTATATTTATGTTCGTTTACGTCCTGAATGTTTTGTGTGCTAAGTTGGTTACGATAGTTGTTCATTTCGTTTTCAATGTTGAACGAACGGTTCACATCGTTTTGGTGTTTATGTCCTATTAGCAAACTGTTCATTTGTGTTAAAGCATCGTCGGTAAGTTCAAACATTTGTTCAATGTGGTTGTATTGCTTTTCAGTAAAATCTTCTTTTGCCGATATTTTTCTATTTATGGTACGAGCTATATTATAGCAAGAGTCGCCAATACTTTCTAGTTCAGATATCTCTCTAAGCATTGATCTTACCTTTTCTTTTGTTTCATCGCTAAGGTGAGCATTACTAACTTGGTCTAAATATTTAGCTATTTCTATCTCCATATTATCCGAAATGCCTTCATATTTCTCTATTCGCGAATACAGTTTCACAAATTTAGAGTCGTCGGTTGTATGTAATAGTTCTCTCACCATATCGAACATTCGTTGTAAACGTTCGGCAAACGATTGTATTTCTTTACTTGCTTCGAGCACCGAAAGTTCTGGAGTCTTCATAATTCCAGCTTGTATGAAACGCAAACGGAAGTCTTCTTCTGTCTCGCTCTTGCGTGGTTTTATAATCAAGCAAACTAACTTTTCGAGCTGTGGAATAAACCAAATTAGCAAAAATGTATTTGCAACATTAAATGTTGTGTGGAATGCTGCTAAAACAACAGGTAGTTTTACTTTTATATTAGCATTGACTGCACCAATTGCAGGATTATAATCAACAAAACCACATACCATATTTACGAAAGGATAGAATATAGCGAGCACCCAAACTACACCAATTACGTTAAACATTAAGTGGGCTAATGCTGCTCTTCGTGCTTGTGTGTTTGCTGCTAATGCTGCTAAATTGGCTGTAATTGTGGTTCCAATGTTTTCGCCCATAACCAATGCAATACCAAGATAAATAGGTAAAACGCCTGTAGAACAAAGCAAAATGGTGATAGCCATAACCGCAGCAGACGACTGAACGATGCAAGTTATGAGGGAACCAATGGCAAGAAATATCAGAATAGTGAAATAACTGTTTATATCGAACGATTTAAAAAACTCTATAACTGCAGGTGTAGTGTCTAAATGTAGTGCTTTTCCAGCATCGCTTAACAGCACCAAACTGAAGAACATAAACGAAAGACCAAACAAGAAGTCGCCTACATAGCGCATTCTTCGTGTGTAAATCAGCACAATTCCCACAAGAAAAGCTGGAAAAACAAAGCTTGTTAGGTCTACAGAATATCCTAACGACATAATCCAAGCCGTAAGTGTTGTTCCAATATTAGCACCCATTATCACGGAAATAGCTTGAGCAAGGGTTAATAGCCCTGCATTTACGAAAGAAACAGTCATTACCGTTGTTGCCGAAGACGATTGTACAGCACAAGTTATGAATGTTCCTGTAAGCATACCAGTAAAACGATTGGTAGTCATTGCACCTAAAATGTGGCGTAATTGCGAACCTGCCATTTTTTGTAATGCTTCACTCATTACTTTCATTCCATAGATAAGCAATGCCAACGAACCAATAATCTTGAAAATAATGGCAAAATAAATACCTGTTGTCATAATAATTCTTTTTTTCTAATGCTATTTTTTGCTCTTTAATGAGAACTTGCTAACTTTATACCCTGATTAAAATCGTTAAACGTTCATACAAGATGAAACAAGTAATACAAATCCGTTGCAAAAATAATAAAAAAACTTTAGAAGTACCAATTGGCAGTACACTTTATGATGTTTATACTGCATTTAATCTTAATATGAACTTTGGACCAATAAGTGCAAAGGTAAATAACAAGGTTGAAGGATTAGATTTTCGTGTATTTCATAATAAAGATGTAGAGTTTCTCGACCTTTATTCTGCTTCGGGAATGCGCACTTATATTCGTTCTTTGTTTATGGTTTTGTGTAAAGCCGTACACGATATATATCCAAAAAGCAAAGTTGTAATAGATATTCCGGTGGCAAATGGCTATTATTGCAACATTAACATTCATCGCGAAGTTACAAATAGCGATATTGAAAATATACGCCAACAAATGCAAACCATTATAAATCAAGCTTTACCTATACAGCGTTATGAGGCTACAACCGAAGAAGCTATTAATATGTTTCGAAAGTTGGGCGACGAAGCTAAGGTAAAACTCCTTGAAAGTACTGGCTCGCTTTATACCACTTATTATAAATTAACCGACTATGTTGACTATTATTATGGTGCAATGCTCACAAATACATCGCAAATTAAGCTTTTTGGAGTAGAAAAATTCTTCGATGGATTATTACTTCGCGTACCATCGTCTGAAAATCCTGCAAAGTTAGATAATTTAATAAACCAAGACAAAATGTTTGAGGTTTTTAGAATGCATCATCGGTGGCAAGAAATTTTAGGCGTACGAACTGTTGGCGATTTTAACGAAGCCGTGAAACAAGGTTTTTCTAACGACCTTATAAATGTTAGCGAAGCATTGCAAGAAAAAAGAATTTCGCAAATTGCAGAAACCATAGCAAACAAAAAAGATGTGAAGGTTGTGCTAATTGCCGGACCTTCTTCGAGTGGAAAAACTACGTTTTGTAAGCGTCTTTCTGTGCAGTTATTAACTTGTGGAATAAAACCAGTACAAATTTCTTTAGACGATTATTTTGTAAATCGGGTGGATACACCAAAAGACGAGTCGGGCGATTACGATTACGAAAGCTTATATGCACTAAATATTCCGCTTCTTAACGAACAGTTTTTGGCATTATTCCGTGGCGACGAGGTGCAATTGCCCTCTTATAACTTTCAAACAGGGAAAAGCGAAATGAAAGGTAAAAAACTTCAACTAAATTCTGATAATGTTTTAATAGTAGAAGGTATACACGCTTTAAATCCGATGCTGACAAACGATATTGCCGACAATAAAAAATTCCGTATTTATGCTTCTGCTTTAACAACAATATTATTAGACGACCACAATTATATTCCTACAACCGACAACCGACTTATTAGACGTATTGTTCGCGACCATAAATATCGTGGCTGTTCTGCACAAGAAACCATACGACGTTGGCCAAGTGTTCGCGCAGGAGAAAAGAAATGGATATTTCCTTATCAGGAAAATGCCGATATTATGTTTAATACCGCAATGCTTTACGAGGTTGCAGTTTTAAAAGCACAAGCAGAAGCTGTGTTAGAACAAGTGCCAGAAAACTGTAACGAATATGCAGAAGCATATAGATTGCGTAAGTTTTTAGGCTATTTTTCTTCGTTACCTTTCCGAAGTTTACCACCAACATCGTTGCTTAGAGAGTTTTTAGGTGGCTCTTCGTTTAAATATTAATGCCAGAAACAAGGCAAAGCGCAACGAAAAAAACAAATATGCACTACATCTAAAAATATACATTTAGCAATTGTTGTGTAAGCGGTTATAGAAAAATTCTCTATAATCGCTTTTTCTTTTTATTTATAAATATTGCCTTTCTGTATGCACCAAAAAAAATATAATTAAAATGCAAATGATTTTTAATTACAAAATAAAAAAATAGTAATTATAAATTTTAA
>NZ_GL982513.1:147743-184168 GCF_000220255.1 Prevotella pallens ATCC 700821 | reverse complement strand
GACTTTTTGAACACTAATAGTAAGAAATAGTAGAAAAGAACTTCTTTTTTGCAAAAGAAATATTATGTTTTAAAATAATATTGCTATATTTGCAGCCAGAATCTACAATCTGTAATACAGCGGATACAGTAAGAACAAGAAATCTATAACTGACACTGAACTATGGCTTAGGTGTTTTGCGCCTCTTTTATTTAAAAGAATAAAACAATAGAATAAAAAAGTTGCCATATTATAAATAGAACGAAGGGCAATAAAGCAAAAAATACCAATGCAATAACATTAATCTATATAGGTGCATAACAACAATAGCTGGCAAAAACTTATACAACGAAATAATAGTTCGAATGTCAAAATCTCGACAATATAGTCGTAAGTAAATGTAAATGCAAAGAGAATAAACAAAAAAATAGGAAATTATATTAAAAACGAATTAGTATGAAGAAAATTTGTCTTTTACAATTGCTCCTTATGGCAGCAATAACTGTCTGTGCACAGCCAACAAAAATACTGGTTTGGCTTACTAACGGACAAAAAGTATCGTACAATCTTTCCGAACGTCCTACAATGACTGTAGAAAACGACAATGTACGTCTTAAATCTAAAACAGTAGATTTACTATATGCTGTTACAGATATTCAACGAGTTACTTTCGACGACCAGACTGATGGTATAGAATCGGCAACAACAACCAATAAAAGTGGAAATGCTACACTTACACAAGAGTCGATGACATTTACTGAATTTAAATCTGGCGAAACTGTTCGCATATATAATAATGCCGGACAACTTGCCCAAAGCTATAAAATTGGTGCAGATGGTAGCTTAACCGTTTCGCTTAGCAATTTCCAACCAGGTATATATATCGTTAAAACACAATACAAATCATTTAAGTTTATAAAAAAATGAAAAAGTCTTTCATATCTACAGCCCTCACCTTTGCATTTCTTTTATGTGCCGTTGCAGCATCTGCACAAGGTGTTTACATTTACAAAAATGGAAAAAAACAAGTATTTAAGTCTGAAGAAGTAGACAGTTTAGTTTTCTTTGATACCGACAATAGTACAACACCAAGTGTTACAGAAGAAAATTTTGAACTTCCTGCAGCCGATTTCACAAAAACTCTTACAGAACTTAAAGCAACCGAAGAGGCAAAAGGCTTTACAGCTACACAACCTAATAGCGGAAAACTTATATTAGAAAAAACAGTTAATGGAAAAACTGTACACTGGGAATATAATGGCAACGGACAAGGTGTATATATGTATGCAAAAAGCACACTTGAAACCAACAAAATAGATGCGTTTAAAGCCTTTTTACGTAAGCAAGGTTACGAACTTGAAACAAAAGCTTCGCTAAACAATGATGTAAAAGTATATGTAAACAAAACTGCAAAAACAGTGGTGTTTATTAATAATACAGGAAATGGAGCAGAATATTTCTTCGGACCACATGACGATAGTTTTACATCGTGGACAAGAATTTCGTTTTTAACCGATGAAACTACCGGAGCATGGACACCATTCTACGGAAAAGGTGCCACTGTAGAACTAATGCAGCTATTTGAAAAACGTATGAACCATACTCTAAATACCGAAAAATCTAAACCAGAAAACGGTATTTATGTTTATAACACGGGCGAAACACGTTGGAAGAGCGTAAAATATTGGTTCGATGTTTACACAAAAAATAGCTTGGAAGAAGCTTCGTTATTTGTAGATGCCCAAAATGTACCTACACCTAAAGAAATAACAAACTATCTAAAGGAAACAAATTATATCTATACGGGTATGTACGATTCTGAAGGCGATGTTATTTACTATAACTACGACCAAAAATCGGTTTGTTACGTAAAAATGCAAGATAAAACACAGGGAAAAACAGAATATCTACCACAAATGCACTATGCTTATTCTGATTTAACAGGACAAGTTCCACCACTTACTGTTAATTTCCCAATGCCTTTAACAGAGTTTGGCAATAAAACATTAGACGAGGTAGTTGCCGAATATCGTAAATTGCCTTATTATAAGAGCGAAGAAAAAATAGATTTAGGTATAGTTATAAACACCGATTCAGAAGATTTCCCAAAAATTCTTCTAATGGACGACGGCGGTAAATATGCAGCTGCTTTGGTTATTACCTTTAATAACCTAACTGCTCGTTCACCTTATATTGTAGATTTACTTCAAAAAAATGGTTATGTAAATAAAGAAGGTGTAAGTGCATTGCCAACCTTTATAAATAGCCAGAATAACGTGATGGTTCAATTCGATTTAACTGATATTCTTCAAATGGGTTGGTTCTCTATTTCGTTCCAACCAACCGAATTTTAAAGAATAAGCCAAAAACCAAATATGCTATTCTTTTTCGGTTGAAATAGCAAATAGCACAACCATAATAAAAATGCTCCTGCCATTACGAATAAAATTCGTAGATAGCAGGAGCATTTTTTCGTTCTTATTTCTTTAAAATGGTGTTCGTTATGCCATATTTTTTAATAAAAAGTGCTACCTTTGCACCCGGAAACTTGTAAATAGTATAAAAAAAGGATATAACTAATAGAGAAATAGAAATAGTGATATGGCTATTTTCTTACTCAGGATTAACAAAAAACAAGCAATGAATAAAAAGAAAACAACTCAATGGTTACTGTCTTTTGTGCTTTTATTGACAGCAACTCTCTTTACAGCATGTTCAAATTCGGATAGCAATTCGGCAATCGACGAAGAAAACCAGCCAGCTGGTCCACAAGGAAGCTTAGTTTCTTTTGGTATTACAACAAATAAATATTCAGAAGTTTCGCGAGCTGCCCAAGAAAACGAAGGACGTGTAGTGTCGTCTTCAACAGAAAATCTTGGAAATGGCTTAGAAGCACTTGTAGAAGTTGTAGAAACTCCCACAAAAACAGCAAATACTCGTGCAGTGGGGCAAGCTCCTGCAGGAGATTATACAATACTTGCATATCAAGGCACAGAATTGAAACAAAAATGGGAGATAAACTATAAATCAGACGGCACCTACACAATGAAAGATGGCTCTAATCCAGAGAAATATCTTGCACCAGGTAGTTATAAATTCTATGTTTTTAAGAATCAAGATTTCGAGTTAGAAAATGGTAATTACGTAGCTAAACTTGAGAATGGTGAGAATGAACCTTATTTGTATGAGGGTAATGTAACAATTAATAATCAGCTTAAAACAAAACTAACATTTACTCTTAAACCA
The DNA here is from genome assembly GCF_000220255.1 of Prevotella pallens ATCC 700821. Classification (GTDB taxonomy): domain Bacteria; phylum Bacteroidota; class Bacteroidia; order Bacteroidales; family Bacteroidaceae; genus Prevotella; species Prevotella pallens. The sequence continues at coordinate 180,943 of NZ_GL982513.1, read as the reverse complement.
TACTTTGCGAAAGTAAAATTTAAGATTAAAGCTTTCTCTGCTAAGTTTGATAGAGCTTCTAAAACAGCAAACGGGATGCCATATACAGAACAGACTCCATTTGAAGGCCCAACTAATGGACATTTTGTATATAATGCCAATTCTATCCCTTCAACTATGACTCTTAATGCAACAAATGGTACAATAACACCTACAAATAATAGTACTGCTGGGCAAACAAACGACTTTGTTAGCTTTACTGGAAATGTAGTTGATGGTGATAATTCTTATATTTTAAGCAATAATGCAATGTTTTTCTTGCCAGGAACTGATATTACAAAGTTGAAATTCCAATTTAAGACTGGTATTGCTGGTACTATATACAAAAAATCAATTGCAGGTAAATCGCTAAAAATAAGTAATCCTATTACAGGTGGACTAAAAAGCGGGTATGAATATATAGTTTCAACCACAGTTTATTATACTGCTACCTATCTTTTCAGCGATGGTACGGAAGGAACAATGGGAAATAAAGGAAATCGCACACCAATAGCATTATATGTTGGTACACATAATGGTCATAAATTTGCAATTGCTTTGAATGATGCGAAATATCCTAGAACAGGAGGACAAGGTAGTTGGTATCTTGGTCCTTGGTCAAGAAATAATTCCAATAATGCGACATATTTACATAATATAAATACCCAAACTCCAAAATATGATGGTTATGAAACTACATATGAACCAAATACAACTTGGGCTGATCCATCAGGAGGAAAAGTAAAAGCTGATAATGAAAACTTTGATGCTTTTTATGCTGCAGCACACTATTCTCCAGGTGTAAATTTGACAGGTGGTATTGCAAATGCTAAATGGTATTTACCAAGTTGGGGAGAATGGGACGATGCTTATAGAACATTTGGCTTTGAATCTATTATAGGTAAAAAAGAAAAAATGACGAAGTATGGTATTCAAGTGATTTACAATATCAACTTGTACAAATTTTGTTCTTACAAGCTGGTGGAAGTCCTGCTGCAGGTTTCTATTGGACAGCCGATACACACGGAAAATCTTATACTATAATGATTCGTACAAAGATTACTAAAAAGCTCGATTGGCCACAAATTAACGATGCAAATAAAACTGATCAATGGGGAGCTACCCGAGCTTTCATTAGGTACTAATAGATAAAATAGACAAACGAGAAATAGAAAATGAGCAAACTTCCCATAGTTTGCTCATTTTTTTATTATTAGTTTTAAAAGCTCTATACTAAACATAGTATATAAATGCTATATAACACAATAGAGATGTACCAAATAAGTACATCTCTATTGTGTTATTTCTGTTTCTTTATAACTCGTAATTATAAATCGTTTCCTTCTCCACCACCATTATGCTCACCGCCATTGCCGTAACTACTATCTGTTTGGATAGAACTACTTGGATTTGGTTGAACACTACTGCAAATCATTTCTTGATTTTCCATATAAAGCAGCGTTGTTTGTGGCTGAGAATATACTTTTTTATTATCCTTCATATCATTTATTTCTTCTGTACGTATTATTTTCGGTTGGTTATCTCTAAATTAAATCGGTTGCAAAGGTAATAAAAATGATGGATAAATAGTACAAAATACGAACTTTATTTATATAAATGGGGCTTTTCTTGGTGTAAAACAAGTTTTTGCTATTTCAATTTTGCTAATATTTATATATTGGTTTAAAAGAAAAGCAAGTTGCAAGTGTATTCCACCGAAATAATAATGAGAAAAAAATTTTTTCTTATTATGTTTCCAGAGTTTTTTTAATTATTATTTCTGTTTTTCTCGTTTTGTTTTTCTTCCCTATCATAATAGCCTAATTTTTGTACACAATGTTGAAACATACTTATTGCAAACACTTTGCGTTCTTTTTATGCTGAATGGTATAAACTATAATATGGTTTACGAAAAAATGTATAGCGATGTTAATTTGCTACAAAATATTTAAAATAAATTAAGTTTTTTCCGAATTTACTTGTACCTTTACAAAGATTTCATAGAACCTCTAATACGAAGAGTGTTATAGGCACTTTATTCTGGCGAATGAGATTACAGGCGAAATCTATACGAAAGTGAACCTAACAGATTGAAGAAATTTTAAATTATATAATTTTAAACATTAGCTTAAACATCATTCATTATGAAAAGAAACACTTTTTTAGCTGTACTAACAGTCATAATGACAATGAGTTTCTCGCAAACCTACGCGCAGACACAACTTGTGGTTACGCCACATTCAGGAGATGTCGGCAAGTATGCCATTACAGACATTCAGAAGATAACCTTCGATGCCAATGGTATGCATATTATAGGTAGCAAGTTCTCGGTAGAACCTGTGTGGAAACTATCGGTCATTAAGGGAATTAAATTTGTATCAACTCCCAGTGGAATTGGTAAAGTGGGCAACACCGAAGCAGAAAAAATAAAAATGTCGCAACGAGGCGATATGATTTATTTTAGCGGATTAGGTGCCGAAAAGGCAGAAGTTGCAATTTTCGACCTGAACGGACAAACTTTGTTGCGTGCAAAAGTGTCTGACGGCGAAGGAATTGAAGTTTCTAACCTACACAATGGCGTATTTATTATTAAACTTAAAAACACAACCTTTAAATTTGTAAAACAATGAAAAAGAAAATATTACTTTGCCTAATGGCAATTTTTAGTCTTGCAACATTTGCACAGACCGAACCTAACCGTTTAGTTGTATTAGAAAAGAACAATTTGCACAAAGCATTTATAGTAGACCGTGTAGACAGCATTTTCTTTGCAAATGTAGAAGGAAGAGTTGCTGCCGATGTAACCTATAAAGACTATAAAAGTGGTGCTTCTGGCGATACACTTTGGGTAGCAGTTCAGAAAACTCCAGAGTGTGTTGGCTATAAAATTACTTGTATTCCAAAATCGTTGTCAAGCAGAATAACCAGCGACGACGTTGCAGCTTCTTATTTTGAAAGAATAAATGCAACAATGATGCAAGACGATTTTACAAATGCACAAATGACAGGTTTTGACGAACCATTTAAAGACAACACACCTTATACGGTTCTTACACTTGGTTACGATAAATATGGTGTAGCTTGTAGTATGTCGAAAGCAGAATTTACAACACCAAAGAAACCACTTGTTGGAAATCCACAGATAAAAGGCGAAATAGTAAGCACAACAGCAACAACAATTAAAGCAAAATTTACACCAAATGCCGATGTTGCAGGCTATGCAGTTTGTATTTTCCCTGAAGGAAAAGCACAAGAACAATTCGAACAATTTGGCCCGATGATGGGATTAAGCAACATGGGCGATATGATAAAACGCTGGGGAGTGCCAAGAACTGGCGAAGGAGAACACGAATGGACAGGAATGGAGCCAAATACTAAATACGAAATATATATACAAGCGTGGGATAAAGCAGAAACTTATGCAGATATGGTTATAGTTCCAGTAACAACAAAGAAACTTGGCGGAACAGGTATAGCAAAAGTAGATATTGAAATAAAAGAATTTGCAAAAAGTGGCGATGCTTTCTATCAACGTGTAATTTATACTCCAAATGCAGAATGCTCTGTTCATAGAGATATTATTATAGAAAAAACAGCTTACGATAAAGCTGATATGGGAGAAACGGGTGTAATTAATTTATTGAAAACAGACCGTGCACAAGATCCATATTGGAATCAGTATGGTGTAGATAATGCTACATGGAGTGCAGACCCAAATACAACATATTATGCTTGTTCGTTGGCTAAAAATATAAACGAAGAATGGGGACCACTTGTAAAAGTTGAGTTCACTACAGGTAATGGCGAATCAGAAAGTAAGGTAACTGTACCTATGCGTTTAGAAAATAGTACATCGTATGGTGTAACAACAATGCCAATAATGACAGGCAAAAAGGCACAAGCTAAATTCCAAATGATTCAGAACTAACGATAGTTTAATAAATATATAAAGTATATGGTGTGGTTTACTTCTATTTTTAAGCAAACAAATACCATATACTTTATTTGCTTTTTATAAATTATCTTTAACCAGAAACATTTTAGCAAACAACTTTAAAACCAATATTATTTATGCGGAAAATTTATATTTTTCTTTTTTCGGTTTTTCTTTGCGCAGCAACAGCAATAGCACAAGAAACACCAACAATAATAACACAACCTGCAGAGGGAGAAACCATAAACCTATATCGTACAACCACCGGATTTGAATCGGTATATTACTATGGAGTGCCACATAAAAGTACAGGAGATTGGCAAAGAATAGTTTTTGGAAACGATGGAGCAGTGTATCTTGAAAATCCACTTAACTCGCTTTATACAAAAACATGGATAAAAGGTAAGAAAACCGAAGGAGACACTATTGCATTTCAGCTTCCACAAGCCATATATTCGGAAGAAGACTTCTCTACGGGCGAACAAAAATATGGTTTTCTCTACCGAATACACCAAGGAACAAGAAATGGTAAAGAAACATTTGTGCCAAACGAAGAGAAAGAAAAACAAGTGCTAAAATATGTATGGCGCAACAATACACTTGAAATGGTGCTCGACCCGGAAGAAATGATAGGAATGTGCCGTCCAAATGGTGCATGGACAAGTTATGCCGAAAAAACTTATAGAGCAATACGCAAAGACGATAATAAGTTGGCACCTCCCGCATCGGCAAAAACCTACGAAGGATTAATGCTTTATATGGATATGGACGGAAAATCTCAGTTATATCCAGTAAAATATGCCTTCGATGGTAACGATGCTTATTTAGGCGATTTATCGGCAAACGTAAAAGGTTATTGGATAAAAGGTACAAAAAACGGAACAACTGTAACATTTCCACGTACATCGTATCTCGGAATAGACCGTACAACAGCTTGCTATGTATATGCTTCATCGGGCGTTATGGGAAAAGGTAAAAGCGAAATGGGCGACGAATTCGACAAAGCATGCATTGGTAGCGAACCATTAGTGTTTACTTACGATGCAACAAAGAATGAACTCAGCACAAAAGGACTATTAATGATACACAAAAGTGAGGACGACGACCGAAGTACTTTTATATTCGACTCTTATCGTTACCCGCTAATTAGCCAATGGAATAAGAAAGCTGCAGCGCCAATGCCACCAAAACTCACAGCTTATCAGGCATACGACCCACAACCATGGGGAGGGCCTGGTGGATTGCAATTTACATTGAGCTATTATTCAGCCGATTTTAACTATCTCGACCCTACACATCTTTATTATAATCTATATATAGATGGCGAACGTGTAACATTTAAGCCCGATGTTTACAAAAACTTGAGTGCTGAAATGACCGATGTGCCGTATGCTTTCTCGGACCAATACCAATTTTATAAGTACGACGATAATGCACGAGCAATATACTTCTACAAAGAAGCAAAAGTAAAAGTAGGCATGGAAGCCTTATATATCGACGGCGACACACGTTTAAGTTCTGGAATTACAGAATATCAGATATCAACCGATGGTATAAATGCTGCAACCGTAAAGCAAATAGACCATATAAAATATTACGATCTTTCTGGTCGTAGAGTAGAAAATCCACAAAATGGAGTCTACATTCAAACTACCACTTATATAGACGGTTCGCAAACGTCGGAAAAGATAGTGAAATAAAGCCACAATACTTTTAACTTAAAAGTAAGACTACAAATCGACAAGCCTGTTTTGAAGATGAATAAATAGTATTCGTCTTCAGAATAGGCTTTGTGATTATTAAGTATATTCCATTACAACAAGGAAAGGACGGATTACGTAATACAGAATTGGCTACGTTCAAGAACTACAATAGAATATTTGGGAGCATGGGAGCAGCTTAATAACCCTAATTTTAATCCCACCGAATTCGATGGGTTTAGAAATAGCGCAGGATTAAACTCATTCACTCTAACCGCAAAGCAATGGATACAAAAAACAAATGCGAATATATAGCCGTTTCAATAGATGTCAAAGTAAACGATACAATATAATCAAGACGGAATTATATTAAGGCGTATGAGTTTCTATCAAATAAGTATGATTGGGTAGATGCCCGCTTTTCTAAAGAAATAGGAGAACCTTTCTTTGCATATCAATTAAAGATGTTGTTCGATGATAGAATATTATTGATGTATGTTAAGAATATAAATGAGTTTAATGGAGACGTGAAATATATTCCTACGATTATCTTTCGCCCCTTACCGCTTGGAATAGCAAGAAGCAAAGAAGATTGTAAATAAAAGATAGCCGTTAAGCTACCTTTTATTTATGTCCTATTGGTTGGGTTCTATGAAAGCAAGCTCGAGTTTTGCAAACGTTCTATCCAGGTATCTTGCAAAGGTGCAACTCTTTCCAGTGTATTTGAGATGATAAACATCAAAACTATCAGCAGGAAATTGTATCGTAAAATCTCCCATCCTCATAACTTCAGTAAAATCTTTCTTCTTTGCGGTAAAGTTTGCCGAATTGTTTCCCTCAATAGTGAAGTTAAGTGTTATACTTCTTTCATTTACTTTAAGAGTAATATTAGCGTACTGCACGCCATCACGCAATCTATCATTGTTGGCTATATAGTCTTTCAGTGGATAATATCTATTGATGGTATCTAAAAACTCTCTCCCATACGGGCACCTCACGCCTTTAAAGCATCTTTTCCATTTAATTATTAAGTATATTCCATTACAACAAGGATTAAGACAACCAAAAGTTCATTCTTGTTCTTTTCATTTCTGTAATTATTAAGTATATTCCATTACAACAAGGATTAAGACTGTTAGTTGCTGACTAAGAGTTTGCTGCTCTGCATTATTAAGTATATTCCATTACAACAAGGATTAAGACTTCGTAAGCCATTCAGCTGCTTTTCGCAAGCTGTCATCATTAAGTATATTCCATTACAACAAGGTATGGGAGCAGGAACTCGACAGTTTCGGTAGAAAGAGAAGGAAGGACAACAATAATTCCTCCTTCATTCCGTTTAAGTATCAAGGTCAGTATGAGGACGTTGAGACGGGACTGTATTATAACCGTTTCCACTACTATGACTCTTGTGCAGGTAATTACATTAGTCAGAATCCAATTTGGTTATCGGGGGAGATAATTTATATTCTTATGTATAAAATCTAACAATATGTATAGATACGTTTGTATTATCTGGGCAAAGATGGATGGGAAAACAAAAAATAGACACTCATTAATTGCTTATGTCTTATATAAATGTTATTATGCCTTTGGTTGAGTTTGTGCCATATATTAACGATATGGTAGTTAGGTATGATTGTGTTGTATATTTTAGGAAAAAGAACACAAAAGATGTTTTTTGTACAGCAATCAATATGGCAAATTATAGAAGTGTTATTGGCAATGGTATAGAGGACAAGTTGTTTTTCTTTGTCTCTTTAAAAGATTACAACAAAGCAGGTATTTCTTTTTATGATGATGAAGTATGCAAGGGAACTATTGAAGGAATAGGAGGAAGGGCAAATGAAAACGAAGTTGAGTTGATTTCATTGCGGTTGATTTCTAAAGAACCTAAAGAAGGGATTAAAAGATTATTTAATGCCATAAGGAATAAACTAAAGAAAGATTCAACAATAGGCGTTGGTGTTCAAAGTGGATCATCGAGATATCCTAAATTCTTTTATCAGAAGTCGCTGACAGATAATAAAGTCTTTAAGTTTGACTTCAATAATGACAAATTGCCTGTTATCAAGCCATTATAGGAGATGTTAAAGCCAAATCTATAGAGAATTTGGAAAGAAAAGCGTTATGAGTTACTATCAGTTATTGGAGAAAATATAATTATTAAGTATATTCCATTACAACAAGGATTAAGACTTAGCGAGTTTCAAACCCGCTTTCATATCATTAACACGATTATTAAGTATATTCCATTACAACAAGGATTAAGACTTTGCGACCGCAAATCTATACTCACTGCGCAAGAATTATTAAGCACATTCCATTACAACAAGGATTAATATTTTCGGTGCTTAATGATTTAAGCTTTTTATTAAATATGGCATACAATAAATGCTTAAGGCACAATATATTCTGTTATTTTTAGTTTTATGTTAAGACAATTTGGTTTAGAGCTTTGTTGGCACCATTTAGAAACTGGACTGGAAGAAGGTTTAATGTTAAACTATTAATGCTGAATAGCTAATTACGAATGGGCGTACGACTACGATAAACAGATTATTTATATTTTAAAATAGTATTAAATTGATTATGAACGATAACGATGTTTCCTCTTATTATAAGGAGGCTTTAGCTACAGATAGTTTTACGGTACACAATAACTTTCTGAATATGTTATTGAAAGATGGTTCTGCATTAGGTATGGAACGCCATTATTGCTATTTTAAAGATTCGAAGAATGCTGATTTGAAACGAATTTTAGGGAACGGATTTCTAAAGCGTGGAAAAGAAGGTGTGCTCTTTTTAGAAGAAAAACTAAAAACCGAAACAGATGCTCTGGCAAAATCTAATGTCATTCATCTCATAGGATTGTCGTACAATAAAGAATATCTGCCCTATATTCTGCCTTATCTTGACGATGCTGACAACGAAATTAGATACAAAGCCATAATTGCTTGTGGCTGGTTGGGCGATGCTGAGGCTATTAAAATTTTAAAAGAACATTATGCTACCGAAAAAGATGCTTTGTTGCGTGGATTTATTGTATCGGCTATGCGACAGATTTTTTTTAGACATAAGGAAACTAAGCAACAAATTGTAGATTTTATTTATGTAAAAATGCCAGAAGAAACCTACAACGAATTGCTTGCCATTATGATAGTTGTTCTTCAGGACCTTACAAAGGTGAAATTTGGTTTGAAAGAAGATTCGTGTTCTGGCGAAATTTCTGGCGATATAGCAAAGGCTAAAGATAAGGTGTTGAAGAAAATTAAAAAGTAAGTTTGCATTCTTCTTTATGTTTTTACAACTCTTGCAAACCAAAGTTTTTAGTCTGCTTTACCTAATGTATAAAGAAAGTAGAGTTTCCAAAAAACAAAATTCTCTTATAGCTGCCTATACTGAATAGATGTAGATAAGTGGTTGATAATAAGCTATTTTAAGTGTAAAAACCTATAATATAAGAATTCTATGAATATAGAAAAGGAATAAATTTTTGCAATTTCTCTACAAAAAGTTTGTGCGTAAACCAAAAAAGCATTATCTTTGCACCCGCAATTGTCCTATGGTGTAATGGTAGCACAACAGGTTTTGGTTCTGTTTGTAGTGGTTCGAATCCGCTTAGGACAACGCTTAAATAAATCGGTTGATATACAAAACAGTATATCAACCGATTTTCTTTTACAAGAAAATAGATATGGATATACAAGTTAGAGAATCTTTATTCTAACACTAATAATATACAATATAGTTTTATTGTAAGTTGCTGTCATTTTTAACATTTCGTGTAATCTGCAGATAATAAGCAATTTATAGTGGTAATGAGAGTGATAGAAGTGACAGCAATTTCTAAACTTCAATGAATAGCACCTATCTATTCGAGCGACAATTACCAGACCGTGCTACACCATTACGTACCGTACCAAATACTCTGTGCCGCACGAAGGGACTTTACGAAAAGAAAATATGTATTATTGCAGTCTAAAAAGAGTTGTTTCTGTATGATTAATAATTTTGAGCCATTATAAAAAAGGCTTAAAACTATTTTATGTTTCAAATATTACCTTAATTCCGCAGCATAAATCCTTGTGAGAACTCCAAGTGTCTGGGAAACAAAGTTCTCAAAACACTTGGATATGTCTGAAATTTCACCTATCTTGGTGCTGCAAACATAACAAGTAAGCAAAAATCTGACATGACAAAGGTAGCAATTAAAAACGAGAATATCATTTCTTTCGGTGGAATTTATCATATTATGGACGTTTTCTCAAAGTTGGGCTTTGAAAAACTTACCGAATCTGTATTGGGCAAAAACGTGGAAGTAGCGGCAAAGCATTCTGTTATGGAAGTATTTTTTGTGGTTTTTCATACTTCCCCATTGGTTTGGGTGGGGGATTTTATGCTTAGAAAAGACCCAAGAAACACCGAAGCATCTCATATTAACATATAGAGCCCCAAAAAAAGACATCTCAACATATAAAATTTTCTCACAAGAAAAAATACTGCGGAATTAAGGTAATAAAGAACTGTAATAAAGAACTATTGTGCACGGGCACAAATTAAATGTTGTAATTTTATGGTTAATTATAGTCTTATGTATGAAAATTTAGTGAATGGTTAACATTTAGTTCAAAATTATTTTTTAACTTTGCAAAATCGCAAAATACTCATAAAATGATAAAAAGAATATCACCTTGCCCAATTATTGATGCAACAATTCAGGTCAACTGTACATTTACAGTTGACCAAGACGTCGTCGTAGGGCTGATATACTCGTTGTTAGAAAACAAATTAGATAAAAAACTGTTACAATTAGAGAAACTTCCAATTTTAAATCTACCAGAAGATATACGGAGAAATGCCCCTGATTTAAAAGATAAGCCATGGTACAAAATAAATTGTGGGGAATATTATATTCTTATTGGACTATTTGGAATCGCTTTTGGGGTTAATGGGGCATATGCAGGTTGGGAATCATATAAACGATTTGCCTCAGAAGTATTTGGCACATTTAAAGATAACCTAATCAAAGGTGTTTCTGCCATAAATTTAAAATATTTGGACTTCTTCCGTGATGTGAATATTTTTGAGAAAATTAAATGTGAAATAAAAATTAATAATAATCAGATTACTTCTATTCCAACAATTTTTAGAACAGAACTACCTATTAATAAATTTGTTAAAGTATTGCAGATTACAAATGGCGTTCATGTAAAAAATAAAAATTTAAAAATAGATAATGACGGCTCTTTAATTGAGATTAATCTCCATACAAAGAATGTGTCAATAGACACTTTTGATAGTATTATAGAAGATGCACATGTTATCCAAAAGGAATCTTTCTTTGAACTTCTTACTGACGATTTTTTACATTCTTTTGAAGTAGAAGAATATGAATAAGAATATTATTACAATGGGCTGCTTACTTATCTCATCCTCTGTTATTTCAGCATCAGAGGGGTTTGTAAGTTCGCCAAATATAGAATTTTATAGGGATGGTTTAAGAGTCAAAGTCAATAGTAATTACCCTAAGCCATTTTTATCTCAAAGAAGTAATATCTCAAACAGTGTAAACTCTCTATATCATTTTTTTGCATCAGCAGAAAATGATGTAAGTATACAAAGTGTTTTGTATAGTGAGCAAGAAGATGTAGACATCTTAGAGAAATTGGAAAAGATAATGGAAGCAAGTAAACCACTACCTTCCGAATTCTCAAAGGTTATAGACGACGATTTTTGGGACTTATTTTAACTATGGAATTAGAAGAAAATATCAAACGTTACCTTCCGCAATATTTGTCAGAAGACAAGTTGACTTCTTTAAAAAAGGAACTCAAAAACTTTGGAAATGGATATGACTCGGGTAAATATTTTACGAATATTCTAAATTCAGCCCCCAATCTATTTCAGGGAGATTGTGTCAAAGCCCAAGTATGGAATCTTCCTGATATAAAAAGCAGTGTGGAGAATGTTATTTTACTTTCAAATACTTGCGACATGAATATTAGTAATCTACGATTAAATCCGTGTCGTGTGATGTATGCTCCTATTTTTAATCTGGAAAAATATCTTCAAAAACTGAAAAACAAGAATTTTGAAAAAACTAAAATCGACAATCATATTAAAGATATAAAAAACCAACTTGTTTCTCAGATCCTATATTTGCCAACAAAATCGATTTTAGGATATGACAGCTTTGTCTTATTTGATAGAACAATAAGCATTCCTCTAACTTCAGAGATTGTTGATAACTGTACCAAAACAAGAAAAGTCTCCTTATCTAATTACGGTTTCTATTTATTCTTACTAAAGCTGTCCTATCACTTTACGAGGATTCAAGAGCATGTGGACAGAGATGCCAAAATATAAGTTACAACTTTTAGTGAGATTCTGTGTCGCAAATAAAAGGTTCTTCAGGAATTTGGAGTGATAAAACAGATAAAATAAAAAAGAAACCGCTGTAAATATTGTATATTTCCTTAATTCCGCAGCATAAATTCTTGTGAGAACTCCAAGTGTCTGAGAAACAAAGTTCTCAAAAAACTTGGATATGTCAGAAATTTCACCTATCTTGGTGCTGCAAACATAACAAGTAAGTAAAAATCTGACATGACAAAGGTAGCAATTAAAAACGAGAATATCATTTCTTTCGATGGAGTTTTTCATATTATGGACGTTTTCTCAAAGTTGGGCTTTGAAAAAACTTACCGAATCTGTATTGGGCAAACGTGGAAGTAGCGGTAAAGCATTCTGTTATGGAAGTATTTTTTGTGGTTATCATACTTCCCTATTGGTTTGGGTGGGGGATTTTATGCTTAGAAAAGACCCAAGAAACACCGAAGCACCTCATATCAACATATAGAGCCCCAAAAAGACATCTCAACATATAAAATTTTCTCACAAGAAAAAATACTGCGGAATTGAGGTATTATTTAATTCAGAATTTTTTTAATTACAAATTCTGAATTAATAATTATTTTTTTCTAACAAATAAATATTCTTTGTGCTTGGTGTTTAAATGCAACGCCAATGGTGTTGGAAAATACAGGTGTTTTAGGCAGTCTATACCTCTTTATTGGCTTACTCAAAAATATAGAAATCTTGGTAGCTTTCGTAAATATGCGAGGTAAAATAAAGAAACGCCTTAACAGGCTTTGCGCACAAAATTTATTTTGCTGTCACTTCTGTCATTCGAAGATTGTTTGTAATGAGTTGAAAAACAATTAACTACAGCAAATGTTAAAAATGACAGCAAATGTTTTTCAAACTTATAGTAGTATATAGAGTTTCGGCAAATTCTCTATTCACGCTGAATGGTAACGAAGGTTTTACAGACTTCAAGCAAGAATGTGTCACCAGCTGGACAAGACTCTTCGCCAAGAATGAAGTTCAATTCACAGACAACGCCATTGACAACTTTCTCGCTTTTGTTGACTATATGTCATGCAGCGCAGACACATACGTTTCACTTGGCGGTTCTAATGGGTGCGCTGACTAACTTACGAATTGGGACGGAACACAAAAAGTAGGATTGGGTATATTCTATAAAGAAAAAAAGAAATCTCAATCAAGATAAAGGATTCTGTTTGTATGGATAAGTTATATACCTAAAACACGATAGATATTACGTCGGAGAATTTGGACTAAACAATACATGAAGCCTCGTTTTTTGCTAAAACAAGACTTCATGTATAACAAAGTGAAGTCTAAACCCTACAAGGACATTTGTATATTTTTAGTTGCTCATAAATTGATATGGAAGGGCATAGAACCTGAAGTGCACAATCCTTACATTCCAATTTCTTATTTCGTGTGAAATACCAATAGCAGTCTTGTGAACCAACCCATTTATTAATAATACAAGCAAGGTCTCGATTTTGTAAAGACTCAATTTGCTGATTTACACAATAGACCATCCCATCATAATTGATTGTTATATGGCCAAAGTATGATGTATTTATGCAATCTTTCAAATAACAGTCTTTTAGATTTTGATTGATTTTAAGAACCTCGTCTTTGGTTATAACCATTTGTGGCTGTAGGGTAATATTCTTTTCATCCAAGAATATAGGACATAATACTATATTTTCTTTTGCACCCGTAAGCTTGTCTAAATCAGAATTATTTGTTACAATATATTTTAGGATTAACCTTTCTTCTCTTAGGTTTATAATATCTAAGGGGGTAGCTGAATCGATAAGCAATTCTACCATTATTGTTCTATACTTGCGTAACATATCTTGTATATGTTGAATAGGATAAGCCAAGTAATGAACTCTAAAAACAACAAGTATGTTTCTTGTTTGGGCAAGATTTAAAATTCTTTCCAACTTATCGCATGAAATTTCTCCAGACAAGATAATTCTTTCCAGGTCAAAAGAAATAAGTTGCAGTAATATTTTGTCTATGTCAATCTCTGTATGATTAACTTTTGGATACCCTAATTGCTTGTAAGCAAATGAATTGAGATTTATAGACAATGTATTATTAAGTAAAAAAGTGATAGATTTCAACATCATATTTGTATATGATGCCAAGTTGTGCCCTAAAGCTTTGTTTTCTTTATTTAAGGAGGTCATTATTTGTAATCCTCGTTTGGGGAAATAAGGCATTGATTTGTTTGGTTGTATGAAATATCCGAATCCGTTGTAGGCGATTTTTTGCAAAATAGACTTGTTGTCATCGCAATCATCTATATAACCGAACTGGTTTAATGTATTGACGGCTTTATATGGGACGGCAATATTCCTCATATATATGCTACTAAACTTTATTGTATCATATATGAGCAATTCTTTTGATGTTGCCTTGATATAGCAATGTGGAAAAATTATGTACAGTCTGTTCATTTTATTATAATGTTTTCTTCAAGCACTTCTATTATGTCAGGATGGGATTCTATGTATGATACAGCATCTGACAATAGTTTTGCGAATTTACTTTTTGAAGTAAACTCTTCACATTTACCATTGCTGTAACAAAAAGAACATTTAGTGCAACAAAATTGCATGTAGCATTTCTTGCATAAAGACGAAACTTCTGCGATTCTTTTCATAAATCCATTTGCTACCTCATTGCAATCAATATGAACACAGCCACTATTGTCAATATATCCTAACGGTGAATCCCTATTGACTTTTTCACATGGATGTATTTTCCCATTATAGCTTACGAAAAGTCGTTTTGAAAATGGAATACATGTACCAGTTGGCAAGGTACTATTCTCAATACTTTCATCTACGAGTAGCTCACTCTCTTTGCTAACTGAATTATTCAACAACCTTGTAGTAAAAACCAAAATTCGATTAAAGAGTGGATTTTGAGTGATTAAACTTGGAACCAACTCTATATCCTCTGGAATTTCAAATGTTTTAAGCATAGATAGAATTCTGTTTCCATCTTTTGCATCCTCGGTAGGAACATGAAGTGGGCTAAAATTCGGCGTTGTGTTAAATTGCATCTTAAACCAATCAACAATTTCCCTTACATCACTTTTATTTGTGAAAACCGCATTATAGCGAAATGTTGCGAACCATTCTGAATATAAATTCTCAACACACTTCAAGTTCTTCATTACGATGTCAAACGAAGGATTCCCATTAGGAGTTATTCTATAAGAGTCGTTTTCCTTGTTGCCATCAAGACTAATTAGCATTTTGAATTTGTGACGTGACAAAAAATCCGCATATTTTGATAGAAGCATTGCATTTGTTGTCATTGTAAAAAACAATGAACGGTTGCGAAAATCAATACGCTCTGCATATTCTACAATTTGGCGCACTACATCGAAATTCATCAATGGCTCACCTCCATAGAAACTGATGGCAAAAGGTTCTTTAGGTGCATTTGATAGAGGCTCTTTCTGAAAAAGAATTGCCAAATAATCAATTATGCTTTTGGCCGTTTCAAATTTCAGATTCCCCAACATACCTCTTCGGCTATCAAATGTATCATATCCTTCGCTATAGCAACAATATTCGCATCTAAGATTACAGAGTGTTGTTGTCTCAAATATGATTTGTGACAGTTTTACCAATACTCCTTGTATAGTATTTCCTGTTATATAACTATCAAAAGATGAAGTATATTTATCAAGATATCCATATTGCTTTAACTGTCGAAATGTTTCGTCTCCTTCATTTCTATCGTTTGAAATTATATCGTACACATTCTTTGATAATGGCAATATTGCCTTTTTCAAAGGACTATACAAATAAGAATTTTCGTTTTGAGTTTGAAATACTATAGCTTCCATATGCGTAAAATAAGGGAAGCCAAAGTGTTAAACAATGGCTCTCCCTTAATTAGTGATTCTTTAATCAATGTTCCAACTTCCAGCAGAGGCAACATCGTCACACATTGTAACTTCGCCTTCTCTGATGAAACACTCACAAGGACAATAACAGTTGCTAATGCGAACAATATGTCCTTTTTGTCCAACAACTCTTAATCTGTTTTTGAGTTGTTTGTTCTGTTCTTCTATAACAGACAGTTTTAAAACTCCCATAAATATTCTTTAAACCCCTTTTATTGTGTACAAGTCAATCGCAGGGGTATTGCGTTTCGACTTGCTTGTGTATTGCTGTTAAATATTCATCCATAGGAATGTATATATCCGGGTTGGTATAAAGTGCATCAGTAAAAGTCTTTGGAAAGGCTGTATAACCGATTAATACTCCTCGGAGCATATATCCATACTCTTTACTATCAATGCCTCTATTTTGGGCATATCGGTCAATTTGGTCAAACCCAAAAGGTTTGATAAAGAAAGCCATCAAGGATTTCAATACAACCAAGTTGGCGGGAATGCTAAATGATGAGCATTGGTTGTGCTTGTATGACCAAAATTCACGAAGAGTGCTAAGTATTTGCTTGCCTTTTTCTGTGTTAGAGCATTCTAAGCACTTATATTTGTTGGCTGATTCAACAATGAGCTTCAATACAACCTCGTCAGACAAGCCTCTTTGTTTGCACATAAGAGCTTCATTCATTATGACATCAAGAAATACTTTTTCTTCATCAGAATTCAGTACATCAATACTTATAGTTAAGTTCTTTAGCAAGAAACAAGAGTAATCAATGTTTCCGTTTGCCTCACCAGATACTTTTGCTTTGCCGATAAGTTCATTCATAATATCACTAACACGGACAAATAAAGCTCCTAAAGTCGTATCGTACATAGATGAACCAGATTCTATGTTCGTTATCTGTTGTTTTATATCTGCGATCTGCTGCTTTATGGACTTAAATTCGTAATTTTCATCTTCGTATTTTTTGATTTCTTGTTTGAGATACTTCTTACGCTCATATTCCCAAGTTCCCTTTTTGAAATATTCACGTTTTTTCCCCATTTTGATACCATTATCACGTTCTTTCTTTTTTATAGAATTAAGTTCTTCTATCCAATCAGAAATACCATCGTGACATTCCATGCTGTAAAGTTTGCTTTCTAACGCATCCTTTTGTGTTATTAAGAAATCTCTTTTGTCTGTACTATTTGCTTGTTTATTCTGAGATATTTCTTCTGCACGAGCCTTTGCCAATTTGCCAATTTCAGAGAAATGTTGCATAAGAATATCAAACAAGTTTGTCCTTGTCTTAACAGTACCATTATATATCCCTTTAGCTGTTTGGATTAGAGAAATATATTTACTCTCATTTGAAACAGCTATTTCAGAAACCATAACTTGTGTATTTAATCCAGCAAATGAATTTTTTAAATCACGCAATATACACATTAGTTTTTGTTCTTGGGGATTTTTTGCAAACGCCATTGCACGAGTAAAGGCAACTATCATCCCCTTTAATCTGTCATAAATACAGTCTTGTGCAACATATTCTTGAAGTTGAAAAGATATGGCATTTGCTATTTTTCCTGTGGATATAGGCAACGCATTGCTCGTCTTTACGATAAATTCAGACTTGTACTTTTCAATACATTTTACTTCAAACAATATTTGCGATTCTGCAACAAGAGATTCCTGTAAATCTCTTGAAGAGAAAAGAAAAGCAATAGTTCCCTTTTTATAGTAGATTGTCTTATTGTATGTAAATAGAGTTTTACTATTTTTGACAGGAGCTATATTTGATTTGTCTAGAATTTCATCATTGACTTTCAAGACATAATCACCATTAATTTCCTTTGTTGACAAAATTAGATAATTAGCCCTTTCATTTGTTCCAACTAAATAACGGCTCAAATTGTTCCCATATCCTCTGACTTGGTAGAAAGAGAATGGTGATATACTTTCTGAAACGAAAGATTCCAGTAAGTTCCATGAGTTTGTACTTATATAATAAAACATAGGTCTAATTATTTTCAATTTCAACTATATTTTCCTTTGAAACATCTTTCAAAAAGGATGTTCGCTTTCCTGTGTAGGAGATATACAGATTGCGTGAAGAACGAGTACATGCCACATAAAAAGCATTTCTTTTACAAGTGTTCGCCTCATTAGCAAAAGGCACAAAGACATTATCAAATTCAGACCCTTTTGCTGCATAGTATGTCAGGATGCATGGTAGGTCATTGTTTGAAAAGTCCAATGTGTTGACAGTTCTAAACGGAACTACATTTCCAGTTCGATAATGCACTTGTGTATTTACTCCTCTTTGATTCAGAAAATCATTTACTTCACGTACATCACTCTCGTCAGGAACAAGAATTGCGACATCGTCTAAATCTTCCATTTTTATTCGATTTAATATGCCTTCCAATTCTTTCTCTCTAGATGAGTATTTCGTGACAATCGGTTTGGGATAATTAGGATAGTCGCTATTGCCACCATCTTTCATGTTATTTGTCAACAAGTCCACCTTGATATCTTGAATTTGCTGAGCAACTTTAGCAATTGTCTTTGGTAGACGATAATTGTAATCCAAAGAGAGACGTTTGTAGACTAAAGTGTTAGCAATCTCATCTATTGAACTTCCTTTAAAATTCATTTGTTGCACAGAATCTCCAAATAAAGAAAGACTCTTCCCCTTATGAGGTATTATCCTTCCTTGATAGTCTGAGATGTTAAAATCTTGAGCCTCATCTATAATAAGATAATCAATTTTAGCTTCTGATTGCTTATAAATTGTTCCACTTGGAATCAACTCGAACTTATTAGTATTAGTCACACTAAACCCTGATAGGTATGGAACTTCTTTAAACCAACTAACCCTGCGTCCAAAGGCTGCGTAAAATTTGTAATCCACCCAATCTGCAAAATCTATTCCATAAGCCGTTTTGTCCTTTTCGGTACGTTCAAACTTTCTGACATTTAAATCATTTACCAGATAGAGGGTATTCCTATTGCCTTTTTCCCAAAACACATCTCCTGTTAGGTCAAAGCCACGATGAGTCCAAGCCCATTCGTATGCAATGCGCTCTTTGTCTAAACCGAGAGCCTGCATTCCATAAGCTATCATTCTTTTCAAAGCCACAGTAAAAATAACTATGGCGTAACTTCCTTTGTTCTTTGCCTGTAATGCACGATGGATAGCAAGGTTAGTTTTTCCACTGCCTGCAGCACCTTGTACAATGATATCTTCGTCTATACTTTGAACGATGATTTTTCTTTGAGAATCATCTAAGTTTGATATAAACCACTTTTCTAATCTCATGCCATTTCCATTAGAACAGCAGCTCCACTCTGTGTTGTTTGACTGATTAATGTTTTGAATACATACGAAAAAGCGCGGAGCTTGTTCTGTCACTCGTTCCACGCTATAAAGGCTCTCGCATTGCCCGACAAGTCGAAACGAGCAACGCTGAAAGCCCCACGCCAGTGTAAGTATATAGAAAGCACTCTTGACAACGAACATTAGAATCGTCCGAAGCCAATGAGGACTGTATATAATACACCTCATGAGGCGTTCTTTGTTGCTTTGTTCTTGACTTGTCGTTGAATTTGCGAGATTCTTATAGCGTCAAAACCAAAGCGTACAAAAACGCCTTTTACCATATGTATGTCTACCCAACCTCTGCCCATCGGGGCTTTCGGTATGGGTATAGACGTTACAAAGATAATACTTTTACCTTGAAAACCACTTTGTTTTGCTGGTAAAGTATGATTTTAAGGTCCGATTTAATATTATTAAATATAAATATGTCAAAGAAATCCACTTCCCCGTGATTTTTCTTACTAAAAAGTTTGTATTATCAATGATTATTCGTATTTTTGCAACACGAGAACCCGCCAAGCCTCTCAACGATGCTCAAATGTGCGGGTCGTTTTTGTTTTTATAGGTATATGGCAACAAAAATTCCGTTCATAAAACCATATTCCACACCCCAAAAGTTAGTACAACTACTCAAAACAAGAGGTATGGAGATAACCGATGAAGAAAAGGCTCAGCATTATCTTTCCCACATCGGTTACTATCGTTTGTCTGCCTATATGTACCCATTGCTTTCCATTCCCAAGGAGCAACATCTATTCAAGCGAGGAGTATCTTTCGGTAAGGTTATGATGTTGTATCGCTTTGACAAGAAGCTACGCCTACTTTTATTCAATGAAATTGAAAAGATAGAGGTCGCAGTGCGTTGTGCAATCGTGAACTTTGGAACGGAAATGACAGGCAACCCTTTTTGGATGACTGAAGCCAACAATTTCTCAAATCCGTCCAAGTTCAATCGCTCTATACGTCTTATAGAAGATGAATTGAACCATACAAAAGAGGATTTCATCAACCATTTCAAAGAGACATATACCAATCAGTATCCACCTTTATGGATGCTGACCGAGATATTGCCATTTGGTGTAATCACTAATATTTATTCTAACATCAAGAATAAGAAGATAAAGAAGCGTATTGCACAGTCATTTGGCTTGCAAGTTGCACCTTTTGAATCTTGGCTTACAATTATCACTGTAACAAGAAACTCATGTTGTCATCATGTACGTGTATGGAATAGGGTATTTTCTATTCGTGCTACCATGCCAATTAGAATGTTGCGTCCTTGGATTACCTTGCCGACAGATCCATTGAAAGTGTACTTTGATATGTGCATCATCAAGTACTTTCTTGACATCATATCTCCAAATAACGATATGCTTGATAAGATGAACAGACTTTTTGCTACGTTTCCAGAAGTAGATATAGCTGCCCTTGGTTTTCCTTCTGGTTGGGAAAACGAACCACTGTGGCAATAAAAGGCATTTGGAGTGACTACTAACCATCTCACATCGCCCACATTTTCGTAATTTCGGTGTGACAGAAGGTTAAAAACGTTAAATCTTCACCTTTTCGTATCTAAACAGAATCCATATTGTCACTTTTCTACCGTTTAGAGCGTATAATACTGATAATCAACTAATAATAGATA
Source organism: Prevotella pallens ATCC 700821 (assembly GCF_000220255.1). Lineage (GTDB taxonomy): Bacteria > Bacteroidota > Bacteroidia > Bacteroidales > Bacteroidaceae > Prevotella > Prevotella pallens. Next base: position 159,975 of record NZ_GL982513.1, on the reverse strand, counting down.
CAAATTCTGAATTAATAATTATTTTTTCTAACAAATAAATATTCTTTGTGCCTGGTGTTTAAATGCAACGCCAATGGTGTTGGAAAATACAGGTATTTTAGGCAGTCTGCATCTCTTTATTGGCTTACTCAAAAATACAAAATTCTTGGTAGCTTTCGTAAATATGTGGGCAAAATAAAGAAACGCCTTAACAGGCTTCGCGCACAAAATTTATTTTGCTGTCACTTCTGTCATTCGAATGCTGTTTGTAATGTGTTGAAAAACAATTAATTACAGCAAATGTTAAAAATGACAGCAACTGTTTTTCAAACTTATAGTAGTATATAGAGTTTCGGCAAATTCTGGCTTATATGACAAAAGTGTGCTTTTTTAGCGTCGTTTTCTCTTATGTGACAAATATGTGCTTAAAATCTCCCATTCCCCTTTTATTTCTTAGGAAAATGGGACTTTATAAAGTCTTAGATGAAGATCTTTCTCAAACTGGTGTGTTGTCAAAAGTTTATATGCCATCAGATGCCCAATTTGGAAAACAGCTCATCGGCACTGGCATACTCATTGACACGTCCTTGTTCTTTGTCATTAAGTGCCTGTTCGTAAGCGGTGTGCTCAGTTATAGTTTTATGTACCGTCCACCCCATACGCTTTACGAGCGACTTCAATAACGATGTATCAGCCTTAGGTATTTCCAAAGAGAATGTGCTTGTTGTGGTGTTATCTGTATTCATTATTTGTCCTCCTATATTCTTGTTTATATTGCAAATATAATCTTTTCTTTTGAGAGTTGCAAGAGAATAAAATAAAAAGCACCAAATGATTGCTCAAATGGTGCTTATAGAGAGTCTATACGGATTACTTTTTATTCATTGGTGGTATAAATCCACTCTTGTTTTTATTGTTCATAAGGGGTATAATCTGAAAGTTAGCTTCTACAGATATAAAATGTTTTTAAATATGACAGGTTTCCAAGAATGCACGATATTCTTTGTTTATCTCGTCCATAGTCATTTCTGGGAAATCGCATAAAATATCCAGTAGGTCTAATGCTTGTTGTTCTCCTTCATTTATAGGACCGTCACAGGTACACATATATATAAAGAAAGCCTTTATTAATCGTTTTTTTACATCAGACGAATTCTTTATTAAGTTATATGCATCAATGGGATTTGTAAAATAACTTTCGTACAACTGAAAAGCTTCCAGGGATGGTTTAATTGCCTCATTAATAAATTGGGCATATTTCTTCTCCATTGCGTTAGGTTCTGATCCATAAGCATCTGCTGCGGTAATAGAAGCTGTACCTAATAAAATAACGGCTTTTTCTTGTTCTGTAAATGTTATCATTTTAAAGGGATTTATAGAATATGTTCTAAGTTTAAACTATTGTTGAATATCAAGGTATTCAATATCAATGTTTCTGTCTAACATGTGTAGAATGCATTTTGTTACTTTCTGGTTCACTAAATGCAGAGTTATAGCATAGTCATTGAAATTGATGCCTGTAACTCCCATAATCTTTAGTGTAACTCCACGTAACTCTATTTTGTTAACTGTATCTGAAACAAGTTGCATTAGTTTGGGTTGCATCATTTCTTGATAATTGCCATTAGCATCTTTTATGTCCGCATTTAGCATTCTTACAAGATAACCTTTATCAGGAATGACAGGTGCCCCTTTCATTAATTTTCTGAAATCAGATTTGGTTATAGCTAAAATCCTTTCACCATGTTGCAGCCCCATAACAGGTACTCCATTTTCATATCTTTTGTGACATTTTGATGTTAATATTAAATCTTCCATAAAATTTATTCTTAATGCCTTACGTTCTTTTTAAGTATTTCTGTTATATTATGAATGCTTATCCATTGTTCTATTATCTATTTGTTTTACTGATTTAATACTAAATATATGTCAAGAAAAGGATAGTCTCCCTCTGTATCAAATATTATCTTCTGAACCTTAAGACCAAAGCACATCATAGTAGTGGAAATAGCATTATAATGACCTTGTAGAGATGAACCATAGAGTGCAATAGAATCTATTTCTCCGGATTCATTAGGACAAAACAAATAACGGTTGCAAAAATTGCCTTTGAAATAAGTGTCTATATATTTTGCCACCATATTTTCTTCAAATACTTCATAATTACCATCGTCTGTATACCAGCCAGATCTATTTTCGAAACCTCTAATGATATTATTAATCAATTGATTTCCATGAGTGTTGAATACTTTTTTCATATTATGCTTTATGCTTTTGAATTTCTGTAAGTAGGTCAGTTGAAGATAATGGAACTACACCAAATAGATGTTGAACGATAATCTTTTCTGACATTTGTTGACAAATAAATGCCAGAATTGAAGAATATGCTGTACGAGTATCTTGTAACGATAACACCGTATTATTAAGTATGTGTGCCCAGCAGTCAAGATAGAGGAGTAAGTCATTATACAGTAAACGACCAAATCTTTGTATGTGATTATTAATACTATCGAAGAGTGCTGCTTTCATAGAATTTTCAAAGTCTTGATGGTCTGCATTTACAAAATCAATTATCTTTTTGCAATCTTTCTGAAATTCTCCATAAGATTCTCCACCTTCAAATTGCATTATTTCATTAGAGGATGTCATCCAATTTGGTCTAATATTACTTGTTGTAACAAATCCTGCTTGTAACACAGGAAGGGAAATTTGAAAGTTAATCATTTCTCCATTTCGTCTAATTGAAAAGCTGAATTTTACCATAAATTTTAATCATTTTATTATATTTGTTTACTATTTGTTTTGCTATTTCTCCAGCCATTCCACCACTTGCGGGTAATCCTTTCTTATTCAAAGAAACGATGATGCTGTATTGTGGATTGTCTGATGGATAGTAGCCACAGAACTGTAAGCAGTAAATTTTGTTAGCTCTATTGTCTTTTGCTGCGACAGCTCCTTGTTCACCAGCGATGCTCACTTTATTAGAGTATGCTTGATGAGCAAGACCATCTTTTACTTTCTGTACAAGTAATTGCTGAATGATGGCAATGTTTTCTTTACTCGCAAGCTGTTCTTTTATAATGGTGGTATCCCTCTTATGAAAAGTGGGCTTTACCATCTTACCATTATTGACTATGGCGTTATAAAATGTAAGTATTTGTAAAGGCGATATCTGCTGATTCTTTCCTGTTGCGAACTTAGCAAGGGTAATATTATCATTGGGAATTGGTAAAGCAGCTTTGATGCTATCTTGTGGTAAACCATAGCCCATATCTGTAATTATTTTATGGAATTGGGCATACTCCTTACCAAATGCTTGCTTAACTGCCAAATAGGTAGCGATGTTCGATGATAACAAAAAGCCTTGCTGTACGCTTGTCTTTCCATTTCCTCCTCTACGCCAGTTGTAGTCTTCCAGTAAATAGCCACTTATATCAATCATTCCCTCTTTGGTATCAATACTGTCATTCGGCTTTACTTTACCCTGTTCCAATGCTGCTAATAATGAGACAGTACGCATTAAGGCAGTTGGTTCTGACAATTGTCTTATTGCTGGCTTGATTCCTGATTTAGTATTCATCAAGTTTACCATTGCCTTAATCTCTCCAGACTTGCAATCCATTATTATTACTTGTCCGTTAATGGCATTTAATCCTTTTATATTATGAGATAGTATGGAATTGACTTGTCTTTGCAAGTATTCATTTGCATGTACAATATGGGTTACTTGCTGCGCCTTACTTGCATTTACAAGCACGAAAGTGAATAAAATGGTTAATAGGAATTGTTTCATAGTTCCACATTTTCAATAACTAAATCTAAAATAGCTTCTATCTTGAGAATTTCCACTTTCCCCCTTGCTGTGTATATTTTCTCTTTTGTATTTTTGTTCTCACTATAATCAATGATATGTATATAATCTTTTTCTTTCATAATTTGACCATGTGCGATGGAATTTCTAATATGTGTAAGAAAAGATAAAACTTTAGAGTTTTTACTATTGGTCATATATAGTATATTAGGTAAAGCAAGAAGTCCCATAGCTGGCATGGACTCTCGTTTTACGATGTTACATGAAAAAGAAGAAATCAAGCTCTCCAACTTGTGAAGATTAGGGTACATCGAAGTAAGTTCTTTTAAAGTGTTGATACCCTTTATCTTATGCTCGTACCTACATAAGTAGGCATAAAGGATAAAAAGTTTGTCTTCATTAAATCCATTAATCATTTTTATTGGCATACTATGTCTTTTTGCCAACTGTTTCCCAGAAGTAAGCGGTTACTATTTAGGTAAATGGAAAAAGCGTGGGAACTATTGCTGTTATCTCCTCTGTGGTCGTGGAAAGTACCTACTGCAGATAATCAACAATAGCCCACGCATTGAGGTATATTATCCCCATTGGTAAGGGTACAATAATCCCAAGCGTGAGCCTTGCTGTCATCATCCTTGCAGTATTGAAATTTTCCACGTTTCAGAGGAAGGATAATTAAAGCAAACGCTCTTTTTAAAAGTTGAACTCTTTGTAACGCACATCTGCACACAGACGTACTGGAAGTTCAACTGCAAAGATAGATAATTTTTCTTATTAAATGTTTCTTTCTTGTAAAAAGTTTGTATAACAGAGTGATTTTTCTATTTTAAGGGTGTTTTGTTTGTTATTCAGCATGTGATGACATTTTTAGTATGGGGTGTATAAAAGAATTATTCTCTGAAAAATGTTACTGCTTAGAATGTAAGACAGTCGTAGGTTTCCAAGATTTCTTCCTTACGTAATCCAAGATACCGTTTGGTAATAGCTACAGATGAATGGTTGAAAAGTTCCATTAGCTTGATCAGTGCCAGTTCTGCATTGTTACTATTCATATTATAAACTTGTCTTCCAAATGTCTTTCTCAAACTATGGCAGCTGAAATGTTGGCTTATATGACAAAAATTCTTGGTAGCTTTCGTAAATATGCGAGGTAAAATAAAGAAACGCCTTGACAGGCTTCGCGCACAAAATTTATTTTGCTGTCACTTCTGTCATTCGAATGCTGTTTGTAATGTGTTGAAAAACAATTAACTACAGCAAATGTTAAAAATGACAGCAAATGTTTTTCAAACTTATAGTAGTATATAGAGTTTCGGCAAATTCTCTATTCACGCTGAATGGTAACGAAGGTTTGTTCATCTTATTTCAGTTTATGCAACACCAAAAAATAAGAAAGAACCGAATGTGCAAAGTATTCAGTTTTTTCTGAAAAAGAAAAGAAGCATAACTTAGCAATGGTTAATAGACACCGAGAAGTTTCTGTTTCTACACCACCACACTTTTTGCTTTTTTTCTGTATTGTCCTGGTGCACAACCTTTCATTTTTTTAAAAAACTTATTGAACTGTACCTGCGACGAAAAACCGAAAGTGAAAGCTATTTCTTGAATGTTTTGAGTAGTCCCTATAAGATAGGTTTCCACCTCTTTTATAATGTAATCGTCTATAAGTTGTTTTGGTGTTCGTCCTGCAACACGTCTGGTTATTTGTGCTAAATAGCGTGGTGTTACATTTAGCGCATCGGCATAGAAACGCACTTCGCCCGTTTTACGATGATTGGCAGCAATGTTGTCCATAAGTTGGTTGTATAGTTCCAACATTCTTTCGGAAATTGTTTGTTGTGGCAAATCGCTGCTATGGTCTAAAAGTAGAACATTGGTACCAAAATTAGAGTCGGCAGACCGTAAAATAAGTTGGCACATATAGTCAGATGCCTTTCCAATGGCTTGTTCTACACTGTTTCCAGCACACAAATTAACAGCAACTGCCGATGTAAATGCTCCGCCCGAACCGTGAGTAATGCGGTCTATAAAGCCAGGTCGAGTATAAAAGTGTGCTGTTTTGTTTTTTTCTACCAACACATCGGTAAACGATGCTTTGGTAACAATTCCTCCTTGCAACACAACAGCCGCACTTCCTAATTGCAGAATTTTTCGTGCCAATAGTTCCAAAGCCTCGTTGCTGTGTGTTTCTTTTTCGTGCAACATATAGGCAGCACTATTTTGTTGCATAATAACAATGCTGCTTAATGGAAAAAGACGTTGCACCACAGCATTAACCACCTCGTTTGGCATAAGCATTTTGCCACTACTACTAATAATAACGGCGTCTAAAACCACAAATTCAGGTTTGTATTTACGCAGCAGGTGTTCAACGGCAATTACTTGTTCTACATTTCTAAGCATACCAATCTTCACAGCATTGGGTTTTAAATCGTTCAACACCGCACAAATTTGCAAATTCAGCACTTCGGCAGGAATGTCGTATAATTGTCGAATGCCTTCCGAATCTTGTGCAGTAACCGAAGTTATTGCAGTAGCCGCATAGGCTCCTAACATAGTTATGGTTTTAATATCGGCTTGAATTCCCGAACCGCCCGTACTGTCCGAGCCAGTTATAGTAAGAATGGTAGTTTTTCTTTCCATAGTTGGTGTGTAAACAAGAGTTTGTTACTGGTGTTGTTGTTTGTAAGCAATGTTTCGTGGGTGATGTTCCAGAATTTCTTTGCGCAGAGTAGTGGTGTCTATATGCGTATAAATTTCGGTTGTGCTAATGCTTTCGTGTCCAAGCATAGCCTGAATGGCACGCAAATTAGCCCCACCTTCGAGCAAAGCTGTGGCAAACGAGTGTCGCAATGTGTGTGGCGATATAGTTTTTTTTATGCCAGCATCTTTGGCATAATTCTTAATCATTATCAAAATCATGGTCCGAGTGAGATGCGCACCACGTCTGTTTAAGAAAATATAGTCTTCTTCTCCTTCTTTTATCTTCATAGCATTACGGTCGGCAAACCAAAAATCCAATTCTTGCAAGGCTCTTGGAGAAATTGGTACCAAACGTTCTTTAGAACCTTTACCCATAACTCGCACAAATTGTTCTTCGCGATAGAGATTTGACAGCTTAAGATGTGTAAGTTCTGATACACGTAATCCGCACGAAAACAAAGTTTCTATAATGGCACGGTTTCTATGTCCTTCCCATTTAGATAAATCTATGGCACTTTCAAGCATATCAACTTCGGCAGTAGAAAGCACTTCTGGCAAATGTTGTGGTTGTTTTGGCGATTCGAGCAATTCGGTAGGGTCGGCTTCTATATATCCATCGAGCACTAAGAAACGATAAAACTGCCTTACTCCACTTAAAATTCGAGCCAACGAACGGGCACCAATTCCCAAATCGCCAATAGCAGCAGCAAAGTTTTCTATATCTTCCAACTTTGCCTCTTGTGGTATTTTCTGTTCGTCGGCTAAAAAAATCAACAATTTGTCTACATCACGAATGTAGGCTTCTAATGTATTTGGCGAATAACCTTTTTCCAACTTTAAATAGCGTAGGTACTTATGAATAAGATTAGAACTTGTTTCTTTGCTCGTTTGCATATTATTGTGTATTTTTGCAGAGGTTGTGCCCAATGAGTGCAAAGTTAAATAATTTCTGTGTAATATGAAAATAATCGTAGTTAATGGTCCAAACCTTAATTTGTTAGGCAAACGAGAACCCAACATTTATGGTAAAATGCCTATGGAAACCTATCTAACAAAATTGCGTGCAATGTATGCTGATGTAGACATTGAGTACTATCAGAGCAACGTAGAGGGCGAACTTATAAACAAGTTGCAGGAAGTGGGGTTCGCTTACGATGGTATTGTGCTGAATGCTGGGGCATATACGCATACAAGTATAGCACTGTTAGACTGTATTAGGGCTATTACTGCACCCGTTGTAGAGGTACATATAAGTAATGTAAATAGTCGCGAAGAATATCGTAACCATTCTATGATAGCTTCTGCTTGTATTGGAACTATTCAGGGATTTGGAATGGACAGTTATAGGCTTGCAGTGGAAGCTTTGAAAACTATAAATGCCAATTCTTAAAAGCAAAAAGGCAAACAAATGACGGAAACCGAACAGATAGATAAGTACATTTTAGACCATATTGCCCCAGAAGGCGACTATTTGTACCGACTTTACCGAGCAACCAACATACATACCATTCACGGACGAATGGCAAGTGGGCATTTGCAAGGGCGATTATTAAAAATGTTGGTACAAATGGTGCAACCAAAAAATGTGTTGGAAGTGGGAACTTTTAGTGGATATTCTGCCATTTGCATTGCAGAAGGTCTGCCAGACGACGGCAAACTCTATACGTTTGAAATAAACGACGAGATGGAAGACTTTACACGTCCGTGGATAGAAGGGTGTGAAGTAGCCTACAAAATAGACTTTCGCATTGGTGATGCTAATATAGAAGCACCAAAGTTAGGCATTACTTTCGATATGGTTTTTGTGGACGGCGACAAACGGACTTATTTGGAAACTTACGAAACCGTGCTAAAAATGTTGCGTTCTGGAGGTTATATTCTTGCCGATAATACGCTGTGGGACGGACACGTTACCGATAAAGCTTACGAACACGACCATCAAACACAAGGCATTTGCAAGTTCAACGATTTTGTTGCAACCGATACTCGGGTAGAAAATGTTATTCTTCCTTTACGCGATGGGCTAACCATTGTGCGGAAAAAATAAAGGCAGAAATTTAAAACTTATCGTCGAAGAATAATTATCGCAAAATCATTTAACGTTTCACAATTTATTCGTTTTCAACATTTGGTATGACAATAAGCATATTGACGAAAGTTCTCACAACACCTTAAACACGAAAAAAGATTGTTATATTAATATTTTCTTTAATTTTCCCCAAGCCTCAAGCTTCTCATCAAAAGACTTATGGCTGTTGGAAGATGATGTAGACGGCAACACAATACAAGGTATATTAACCTTACCTATCTTTTGCAAAAAAACTTTTTGAGGTTTTTGACCATTAAAGACAATATATTTAATAGACTTATGTCGGTTCAATACCCCTTGTATATCATTAGTTTTTAAATCGCATGAAAATCCAGCATCACAACTACCTTTTCTACCCCCTTCCTTATATACATCCCACAGTCCTATGCCAATACCACTTAGAAAATCTCGACTTTTATCCAAATGTTCTGTTGAGTTGAAAAGCTTATTCATAATTTTCCAAAACGCATTGCGTGGATTGAGATAATAGGACCGTTCTTTAATAGAAACATCTCCAGGCATTGTACCTAAGATAAGAACCTTTGTTTTTTCGTCTATCCATGGTTCAAGACATTTCTTGAAATTAGAAGAATCGTATCGTGTAACAGCCTTTTCCTTCATTTTACCTTTGTTATTTGGAAGTAATGAAGAAGAACACTTGTTCAAATTTGAAAACTTCTTCTCTTTAGGACTTACTCTGTTCTCACCAGATGTTCTAAGAAAGATTTTAGCGTTTTCTATAACAAACAGTTCTGGATGTTTTCTCGCACGAGCTGAAATCTGAACTTTTGAAATCATAGATTTATCATTCTTCAAATATAATCTCTTAGAATTTATCTCTTCCGCAATATCAGAATAGCTCATTGCTGTACCATGACTTTTTAATATGCAAATAATAGCGTCGTGTAATGTCATTTTTTATCGTACTTAGTAATTAATAGAAGTGTAGATATTCAAAATAAAAAGGTGGATTTAGCACAGCCAACGTTGTGTTAAGTCCACCTTATTGTATTATGTTGATAGCTTCTGCGACTTATTTTAGCACACCAAGTTCCTTGCCAATCTTAATGAAAGCATTGATACACTTATCAAGTTGTTCGCGATTATGACCTGCAGAAATCTGAACACGAATACGAGCTTCGTTCTTTGGAACAACTGGATAGTAGAAACCAGTAACGTAAATACCTTCTTCGAGCATCTTTGAAGCGTAAACTTGTGAAAGTTTTGCATCGTAAAGCATAACGGCGCAGATAGCACTTTGTGTAGGTTTAATATCGAAACCTGCAGCCATCATTTTTTCGCGGAAGTAATTTACGTTTTCAACCAACTTGTCGTGCAATTCGTTGCTTTCTTTCAGCATTTTGAACACTTCGAGACTTGCGCCGATAATGCTTGGAGCCAGCGAATTTGAGAAGAGATAAGGACGACTATTCTGACGAAGCATATCTATTATCTCTTTGCGACCAGTAGTGAAACCACCAAGTGCACCACCAAATGCTTTACCAAGTGTGCCTGTGTAAATATCAACACGACCGTAAGTCTTGCAAAGTTCACTAACACCGTGTCCAGTTTCGCCAACCACACCTGCAGAGTGGCTTTCGTCTACCATAACAAGTGCATCGTATTTTTCTGCCAAATCGCAAATCTTGTCCATCGGAGCAACGTTGCCGTCCATAGAGAAAACACCATCGGTAACAACAATGCGGAAACGTTGAGCCTGTGCTTCTTGCAAACATTTCTCCAATTCTTCCATATTACCATTAGCGTAACGGTAACGTTTTGCCTTACAAAGGCGAACACCGTCTATAATAGAAGCGTGGTTTAATGCGTCAGAAATAATAGCATCTTCTTCGTTAAACAAAGCTCCAAATATACCCCCGTTGGCATCGAAGCAAGCAGCGTAGAGAATTGTATCTTCTGTTTTGAAATAATCAGAAATAGCAGCCTCAAGTTCCTTATGGATATCTTGTGTTCCACAGATAAAACGTACTGAAGACATACCAAAACCACGCTTGTCCATCATAGCTTTTGCACCTTCTATAAGGCGAGGGTGGTTAGATAAACCGAGATAGTTGTTAGCACAGAAATTTAGTACTTTCTTGCCTTTTACTAATATTTCAGCTTGCTGTGGTCCTTCTATAATACGTTCTTCCTTGTAAAGACCTGCATCTTTGAGTCCTGCGAGTGAATTGCAGAGATGTTGTTTCATTTTACCATACATAGTATAAAGTTTTTAATTATTCGCATACAAAGGTCCTTATATTTTTTGAGAAAAGAAACTGAAATACTAATTATTTTGTGGGTAAACTGTTTTTTTATACAACATTAATACTTCTAATTTCTAAATTAATCAAAAAAGTACTTAACTTTGTGGCATAAAACGATAAAATCTATTTAATAATAATATGAAAAATATTTTAGTTGTTGGCTCTACAGGGCAGATAGGCTCAGAGCTTGTAAGAGAGTTACGCAGTATTTACGGTGGCAACAACGTAGTTGCAGGTTTCATAAAAGGAGCAGAACCTACTGGCGAACTTCTCGAAGGAGGTCCATCTGCAGAATGTGATGTTACCAATCCAGAAATGATAGCTGCAGTGGTGAAGAAATATAACATCGACACAATCTACAATCTTGCAGCATTACTATCAGTAGTAGCAGAAGGAAAACCACGTTTGGCTTGGAAAATTGGTATTGATGGTTTGTGGAACATTCTTGAAATTGCTCGCGAAAACAAGTGTGCAGTGTTCACACCAAGCTCTATTGGTTCGTTCGGTCCAAGCACTCCTCACGACATGACACCACAAGACACTGTTCAACGTCCAGGAACAATTTATGGAGTTTCTAAAGTAACAACCGAATTGTTATCAGACTATTATCAGAAAAAATATGGTGTAGACACTCGTTCGGTACGTTTCCCAGGTATCATTTCTCATGTAACACCTCCAGGTGGCGGTACAACCGACTATGCTGTAGATATTTATTATTCTGCAGTTAAGGGCGAAAAGTTTGTATGTCCTATAAATAAAGGCACCTACATGGATATGATGTATATGCCAGATGCATTGCATGCTGCTATTTCTTTGATGGAAGCTGACCCAACAAAACTTATTCACCACAATGGTTTTAATGTTGCAGCTATGAGTTTCGAGCCAGAAGAAATATTTGCTGAAATAAAGAAACACAAGCCTAACTTTGAAATGGTTTACGATGTAGACCCATTGAAGCAAGGTATTGCTGATAGCTGGCCAGATCGTTTGGACGACTCTTGCGCTCGTAGCGAATGGAACTGGAAACCACAATACGACCTCAAGAGCATGACAGTAGATATGCTCGAACAGCTCAGCAAAAAATTGCTCTAAGCTAATGTAAAAATAAGTGGAGGCTGAAATAATTCTCCCAAAAGATAAAAGAAAAAAGAGGGTGTGTCAAAATTGATACATCCTCTTTTTTCTCCCCCTTTACCTTGTCTACCACATAATTCGTTATTTACTGCAGCTATGCTGCTAATTTCATATAAAATGATTTATAGGGCTTTAAATAACCTATATAAACTTGTATAAAGCATCTGAAGGTGCCTAAAAGTACCTCCATAATGGCTTTTAGTTCCTTGAGATTGGTTTTTCTACACATTTTCCCTATGTTAAAGGCTA
>NZ_GL982513.1:136916-146612 GCF_000220255.1 Prevotella pallens ATCC 700821 | reverse complement strand
CTTTTTATTGTTGATAAACCTGTACCGTAAACATATATGGACAATATTACTAAATATATTTCTGATATCACATATACATACAGTTCAGCAATATGTAGTAGAAAATAGAGATAGAATGTAATACAGAAACTGTAGAAATTAGGAAGCGAGCTGATTTCTAGCAATGCGGAAATCAGCTCGTTGGTCATAATAATTTCTTTTAACGTCTTTTTGTCTTAGATATAAATAGGCTCTGGATAGTTATTCATTTGGAACTATTACTTTGACAATGTTGTTTGCCCATTTTACAAGATACATTCCAATACCTTTTACGTGGAGTTGTGTTGGACCATTACTACTAACAGATTTATCTATAAGAGTCCCATTTGTGGTATAAAGCATTATAGGCTCATTTTTAGCAAGTCCTTCTATATTGATAATTCTGTGTGTAGTATAAATTTTAACAATATCATTCGTATTAGTTTCATTAATTCCGCTTGGATCTACACCGTTATAAGGCTTTGGTGCACTTGAACCATATTCTTCAATATCTATTGCAAAAACAGGCCAATTCTTATCTTTGGCAATTTTTACATCGCTTACCAGTGCCAAATTCTTTTCGAGTGCGCCCGTTATTTCTGTTACATAGAGTCCTTGCAAATTTAGTCCTCCATAGTCGTCCCATTCGTCTGAACCATAAGCAATATATACAGGTAGTGCTTTCATAAACTCTGTCATGCTTGTACCTTTAATATTATTGCGTTGCATTTCTATATGTCGTAAACTTGATTGTGGTGCTAACTTTATCTCAGATATTGCGTTGTTATAACAATTAACTTGTTCTACCTTTGGGTTTTTGCTAAGGTCGAGCGAGCCTTCAATAAGATTATCTCGACAGATTAACGAGGTGAGTACAGGGTTTTTACTAAGATCGAGTTGTTTTATCTTATTGCCGTAGCAACTAAAATCTGCGAGTGCAGGCATAGAATTGAGGTCTACTTTCTCCAAATCCTTGTTGTTACCACAGTAAAGCGTAGCTAATACAGGCACGTAGTTCACTTCTAGCTTTGTAAGTTCATTATCGTCGCAGTAGATTTCTCGTAATTGTGGTTGATTGGTAATAAGAATTGAAGATAGTCTGTTGCTACTACAATCTATCTTCGTAATTTTTCCGTAAAGCGTTACTTCGGTATCGGTAAGAATCAACTGGTCTTGAGCGTTGTACGATGCACCTTTTATTCTAATTTCTTCTCCTTCTTTTGCGCCAACTTTCAATGATAGGACGTCGCCCACAGCCCTATTGGTTTTTAAAACAATAGTATTGGGTTCTGTGCTTTCTTCATTAATGCCTAAAAAGTTTTCGTTCCACTCTTCGTTTGCTTCGTAACTTGCTTTCGCTCCGAAAGGCACATAAAGATAAGCAGTGTAGTTTTTAAACATAACTCCAAATGCTCCAGTATCAGCAGCAGGCGCCTTTATAGCAGCAACGTGTAGTTCGCGTAATTTTTTGCAACCATCTATTGCACCAACCTTCACTTCAGTAATAGAAGCTGGCCAATACATACGTTCTAAAGCCTCAGCATTGCAGCATAAACTAACAGGAATCGTTTTAACTCCTTCGTTAATATAAATATCCTTAAGGTTTACTGCACCTTCAAATATGCCTTGATAGATAGTTGTTGCTGTTGACAATGTTTTGTATAATGGTCTTTTATCTGCCAACGGATAGACAACAAGTGTGGCTTCGTCAGCATTATAAAGCACGCCATCTACCAGTTTAAAGTTGGGATTATTTTCGATTTCTATCTTTGCAAGTTGCTTACAAGCTGCAAATGCAGCTTGACCAATTTTCTCTAACTTATCATTTAGTATAGCCTTTACAATTTGTGTACCATATAAGGCATTGTCGCCTAATGTTTTTAACGATTTCGGAGCGTTGAATTCTGTAATTGCGGTCATATAAAGTGCATTTCTGCCAATAGTTTCCAGCCCATCAGGAAAATTAATCTCGGATAGATTAGAGCAGTTCATAAAAGCAGTTTCGTTCAGCTTTTTTATGTTTTGGGGTAATACGACCTTCTTTAATTTCAGGCATTTAAAGAAAGCACCGCTTCCTATTGCCGTTATTAATTTAGGAAACATCATTGTAGTTAGTGTTGGGTGCTTGCGTAAAGTGTAAGCCGGAAACGTTTTCGATTCTTTTCCTTCAGTATCTACAATGATTACATCTGTTAGATTTAATACTTCTAACGCACTTGCTTGCATAAGCCCATCAATATCCGAGGTATTAATTTTTCCAGTAACAGTTAGGTTCTTCACGGTTTTAAGTTCTTCGCCAAGTGTTACTGATAAAGTTCCTGGTTGTGCAACATCTACAGTTTTAGCCGTTTGTGCACTTGAAGTATAACAAAATAACAACGTTACAAGTAATGTAAGTAAATAAGTTTTTCTCATAACTGTGATGATTTAATTAGACATATAAATGATAACTCACAAGCGATTAATGATAAACCTCTTTTATCAATAAAGAAAAGTAGTTGAGGACTAGTCTCTTTTGGGACCAGTCCTCAATAAATTGAGTTTACACTAACTATGATGTTAGATATTAAATTCAATTTAGAATGTTATTTCAGAATACATTTTCTACCATTTACAATGTAGATACCTGGTTGTAGATGGCGGAGATTTTCTGACTTCTTGCATACTAATATTCCTTCAATAGAGTATACATCGTAAGCAATAGTTTCATTACGATTGATTGTTTCAATATCGTTTGAAACTTCTATGCTTACTGGAGCAGACTCTGAACCATCAAAGTATACAGCTGTAATGCTATAATCGCGGATAACATCTGTATTGTCTACCATATCTGTGAAGCTTGTTTCAGCAGTATTGCCTTTGAATTCTTTATTGCAATAAACATTGTAGCTTGATAGGATATTACCGGTTTCATAGCTTGCATCGTCAATCATAAAGATAGAGGCTTGCTCCTTAGAAGTATTCTGATGAATGGCAAAATATCGTGTTCCAGCAGGCAACTTAACAGTAACTTCTGTCCACTTAGCAGATTCTTGTACGTGGGTTTCACCAATCTTTACGAAGTTCAGTGTATCGGTTCCTGTAGAAGATGCCAACACATCGAACGTTTCTCGTCCGTTAGTTTCCGATTTGATATTGTTTACCCAGAAGTGAATAGTCTGCTCTTTGCCAGATAGTAACGGACTGATAAGCCAGTTGTTGGCTGTAACATATTCTGTTCCGCCTTTGTTGAACTGATATATAGAGACAGCTGCACGTTTACCAGAGTGTGGTGCCAAACCTTGTCCTGCTCCAAATACATCGCTTGGTTGCCAATTTACGAAGGCGAACTTCTCGTCTTGGTGCGGATAAGTTCCCTTCTCCGAAAGTGCACCTGCGTATCCATTGTCGGCATCAACAGTTGTCCAATCGCCAAAGGTAGTAGACCATGCAGCGTAGTTTTCAAAATCGTCTTCCACTACATTTGTTTCAATATATGGAGCTTTCCATGTCAGTTTCACTTTGTTTTCGCCAGCAGCTGTAACTTTAAGGTCTGTCGGGCTAGCAAGTTTTGCTGTAATCAGTCGTACAGATGCGCTAGCAGTATTATTATTTGTTTCGAGGTCGTTTTCCATCTCAATAGTGGCAGTAAGCTTCATTTCCTGCGATTGGTCTAACGATGTAGTCTTAACGGCTACAGGAATATTTGCTTGTTGCATTAATAGAAGGTCCTGATCGATGGTAGACGTGTACACTTCTTTCCCATTTGCTGTAACAATAAGCTTTGAACCACGAATGTTATCGAGTCCAGCGTTGGTTACTCTAACATCTAGATTAATAGGTTGTCCTTTCTTAACGCTTTCAACAGCTGTCATTGTTATGGCAGCATCTTTTTGTAATGGGTCTATAACGTTGATGTTATCTACATATATTGGGGTATTCTCGAGCGAAGCAGTTGCTGCACCACGTATTCTAATTCGGAAGTAATCTTGACTTAAGAGTTCAGTTGGCAAATCGAGTATTACGTGATTCCATTTTGCAGTACCAGTTGTTTCGGTTGATAGGTCGTGTGCCCAGAAGTTTATAGATGTCCCATCTTGTTTTACTAATTCGATAGCTAACGAACCTTTTGTGCCAGGTTGTGTATAATAATCGAATAGGAATTTTGGTGAAGCTGCACCTTGCAAACTAATCTTTCCTGTAACAATGGCAGCGGTTCCAGCTTTTGATGGATTGAAAACAATAGCTCCCCCATCGTTATCAACCGTTCTGTCGTTTACAATATCCCACGATATTTCTTTGTTAGGACGCTCAATAGCAAAGAACTGATTTTCGAGCGATAGGTCTTTGAAACTATTATGGAATGGAAGCATATAAGGAGTTCCAACAACTATTGCGCCCACACCATAAAGACTTGAACCCATCGATGTGTTGGCATTAACAGCCCATTGTTTATAGTCTTGCACACCTTCGTTATTTTGTAGCCCGTTTACAAGATATTCTGTGCCACCTTGTACCGAACCAATCTTTTCGCCAACAGCTCCAGCATCTGTTACATTATATATATCGTATCTTACTTCTGCTGGAACAATCACGCCTCCATTAGCGCCTTTTACATGTTGCCATGTTATTTTAGCAGAAGAGGTTTGGTCTATGACACGCACCGAAGGAACATCTGGCTTGTCTATACCTACACACACTTTCACAGTAGCTCGTTCGCCGGGTTCATCTCCGTTAAAGGCAATAATAGCATATTCGTTCTTGCCCCTTGTTGCTTTATCATCGGTTGCAGTGATGGTAATTCCTGTTGCAGGATTGTTTATAGTTTTAACAATGTAGTTGCCTTTGCGAATTTCTATCTTAGATATCGCCGACAGCGTAGTTCCATTTGTTGTCTTGGTAGGCGTTTTAAAAGAGAAGTTAGCCTTGAGTGCACCAGACGGATCGGGCGTTGCCTTTACTTCTGTTACAGCTGCTGGTCTTGAAGTTTCTGCCGATTCAATGAATAGAGAGTCCATATAAAGGAAATATGTTTCAGCATCAGATATAGCATGGAAACCAAAGTTATAGTCTCCATCTGTTGTTGGCGAGAATGTATTGCTGTAAGGCTGATATGCAATTGAAGTTAAATTGGTAGGAGGAAGAAGCTCATTGGTCATATTAGATACTGCATTTCCATTTCCCCATTTCACTTCAATGCGTTCAGGATAGTTCTCTAATCCAGCACGTGCCCGGAAGCTAAGTTTGTAGTTCTTTCCACCTTTGAGGTGTATAGAAGGCGTAATCAGCCAGTCGTCTCCGTTTATAAAACTATGCTTATAGAAGAAACAGTTGGTACTTCCACTAAGCCATTTCCACGTTGTACCATCGTGATTCGCATCAATAATAGTGTAGAGTTCTGCATCAGCCTCTGTTAAGAAATCGTCGAAGTAGGGAACTCTGAATGCGTTTCCTACAGTTTGTCCATTGCTCAATGCGAGTATACTCTGGTGTTTTTCGTTCTTTGCTCTAACAGCGTAGCTATATTTCTTTAGTAAATCGGCTGGAATGTTCTCGCTGTACGTAGTTCCTTCGTTATCGGTTGCAATAAGAATGGTATCGCCATCTACTACTTTATATATGTCGTACTTCAGCGAACCGAGATAACCATTGTGCACTCCTTTGGTTGGAGCTGTCCAGTTTAAGGTTGCATGGTTGGCTGCATCAATATTTAGTCGGACATTTTTTGCGGGCAATGGTGTGTCGAAACCAATATAAGCTTCCTGTTTCTTCTTCGGACTGCGCCCAATTTCGTTACTTACCGTAACGGCAATCTTGTTAATTCCTTCAGGCAATGTAACCGTAGCTTCGCACATATCGCCAGCCTGAACGGTTCCTGTTGCTACTTCGTTCTTATTGCTTGTAATGCTATAATCAAGAGTTCCATTTAACGATTTCCCACCGAATGTCTCATCGGGAGCACGGAACTTAATCTTACCAGTGAGCGATGCTCCTGTAAATTCGTAGCTAAGTGCGCTTACAGCTGCAGGGGCCTTATCGGCTGCTTTGGGAGCAGGAATAGTCAATGCCATAACATTAGTATTACCCAACGCACCAACTTGCGTAAGATGACCATCGGCTAAGTCTACTGTATAGAGCATTGATAAGCCAGTAGAGTCTACCGATGCCCAATAAAACTCATCGGTGCGGGGATCTATTTCTCCACTTTGGAAGTAGGCATTGCCGTCGTGGCGTGCTACTTGTATACCTGTTGAACCTTTTAGAGTTTCCTTTCCTGTTGTACGATTTATATGGTAGAAATTGCCATCGGTGGCAACACCGTATGCTTCACCATCGCTTGTAATACCCATTGCAACGTATTGGTGTGCCGATTGTCCAATAGTTGTTCTTGTCATCGTCTGGTAATCTATCACTCCAAACTCTCTCCGTGTAAGGTCGGCATTGTAGAACTGCCCAAACACTTCGCCTGTTTGTGGGTCGTTAGCAGTTTCAGTTGCCACAACACGATAGTCTCTTATTACTTCAGGTTCGCCTATCATTTCCCATGTTCGGGTGTCCCATGCAAAGTGAACAACTAGAATGATGCCCCAGCCCGAATAGGTTGTGTCGAGATAAACTCCATGTAATTGTTCCGCATCTTCGGCTAATCCGCTACCAGCATTGAAGTATCCTTTCTCGTATCCAGCTAAAGGATTGAACGAAATATTTTGTGTTGGATTGAACCAGCATACACCTACGAAGTTGTTTGAGAGGATATTAGCCCACATCTCGAGGTTCGGTAACACCGAAAGAGGGCGGTTTCCAAATTTAGGTGCGTACAATTTGTTTCCATCTGTGGGCTCACGTAATAGCGATGGTTTAGGTTGGGCTATCATCATTTGGTTTAGCAGTGGGAAAGTTTTAATTTCTTTAAACTTCGTATCTGCTTTCTTCGCTTGTGGTAACACCTTCTTTAATATAAAAGGTGCATCTGATTTCGGCGTGTTTTGTGCCGATGTTGATAATGCCATTATGCTTGCGATGGCAGCGATGGCAAGAAAATGCTTTTTTCTTTTCATGTTGAATTAGTATAAAATTATAAATTTGGGTAACTGTAGTATGCAACAATTGTGTTGTTTATATGTGTTTGCTAACTAAGTTTCGGGCAATAGACACATTGTTCAATATATCTGTTTTAGACGAAACAGATTCTAATATGTTAATAATAGGCTTTTTTCATAATAGTAATGTTTTATATGATACACAAAAAGATATTCAGATGCCTGCAAAGATATAATAATTGTAATTGAATACCAAATTTTATTGATAAATATTGCTCTTCCCATCTACTTTATTTTGTCAACAAAATAATTATGATGTATGCTTTTGTTAAATATGCTACTTAGAGTCTTCCATCTCTTTCTACTGGTTCTAAAAAATATATTTACTTTACTCAATTGGATAACAAAAATGTTCTTCTGAAGTTGTATACTGAATTGTATAACTCCAAAAGAACATTTAAATCTAAGTATTTAAGACAAAAGTCTACAATAGTGAATTCTTATATTTACATACGTAAATCTTTCCTTTAGAGTACGCTCGAATTAATTAAGTCTTTAATGAAGACCTACAAGAATATTTTATGTGTAGCATTTCCAACACGTACAATGTAAACACCCTTTGCAGGCATTCTTAATGTATAAGACTTTATCAGGTTGCCTTGCTCTATCATGGTTCCATCTATACTATAAATGGAATAATGAATAGGCGATGAAAGCAAATTAGGAATTTCTATTACGAGTTCGTTGTCTTTTCCATATACCCTACATTGTTCGTTTTTGCCCATCTTAGGCGAAACGATTCCGGTTGGGAACTTATCTGTTTCAATGATGTTCGTGAAGTAGTTCCAACCGAAAGCCTCACGATACTTTTCGCCTGAACCGATGGGAACGTAAACGGGAATATCACTAGGAGTAGATCCACCAAATGATTCATCACCGAAATTAACCATAGGATCATAATAACAAACGGGCGGTATTGGCGACATAGAATAAATCTTTTTTAGTTTCTCTAAATCCTCAAAAGCTTCTTTTCCGATGTATTCCATCGTAGCAGGGAAAACAATGGAGTCAAGGCTACAAGAACTAAAAGCACCATCACCAATCCATTTAAGTTTTGGGGGCAAATTGGTTTTAAGTTTTAAACAACCCTCAAAAGCTTCCTTATTAATTTTTGTTACAGATTCTGGAATTACTGTCTGTTCTAGCTCTATACACGAACAACAGAATTTATCAGGAATCTCTGTAAGCCCTTCCGGTAAAACAACTCTCTTTAATTTACTGTTAGAACCAAATGCTTCAAATCCTATCTTTTTTATAGTCTTGGGCAAGACAACTTCAGTAAGTCGCGCACCATGCATGCTTAAATATCCGATACTATCCAAGCCTTCTGGAAAATTCATATCATCTACTAAACTATCGAAAAATGCTAATATTCCTATAGTTTTGATAGTGGAAGGCAAAACAACTTTCTTGAGCTTGTAACAAAATTGAAAACATTGGGTTGGAATTTCCGTAACACCTTCAGGAATTATCAAAGGATTCACCGAGAGCCATCTATTTTCATCGAAACAATTGTTTCCCAACTTTCTCAACGAGGAAGGAATATTGATTGTTTCCAATGTTAATCCATAAAATGCATATTCACCAAACTCAGTAATATTATCGGGAAGAATAATACGGCGAATATCCAAATGGTTTCCAAATCTGGACTTATCCCTATCAACAAATCCAAAGTCTGGAATTTTATTGTTCTCAATCTGTGCATATTGCAAATTGACAATCCGCATAGAGCCATCTCTCGCACAACGAACAATTGTCTTAAAATCGGCTTTATTGATTGGACCATGTACAATTAATGAATCTATCTTGTCCCATTTATCACCCAATACTTGCTCCAACTCTCCATACTTGCTCACGTGAGCATCAAAGAAAGAGGCTTGTCCATATACCTTTTGAGAGGAAAAGAGAATAAAGGACAAAAACACAAACAAATAATAAAATCTTTTCATCATAACTTCAAAGTATTATATTAAAAAATCATGGCAACAGGGAAAGAGCATTCCCCGTTGCCGAAAAACAATAAATTATTTCTTATTAAACTTCTTGCTATCAACAATTTGACCATCTACAGAATATGTTAGTACATAGATGCCACTTGATAAAGAGGTTGTATTAAGCTGCATTTTTTTTGCTCCAATAGGAATATTCTTAGTCAACAGAATTGTTCCTTGTGCCAGACCACTTACTTGAAGCATGGCATCTTTTGAGTCAACAGGATTCTGTAACTCAACATCTATAAAATCATTAACCAATGTTGGGGTGATTGATTTTAATCCTGTTTTGCATTCCAATACAATACTTCCATGTGCCATTTCACCTTGAGAAGAATGGATGGTAACGGAGAATTCATTGTTCTTTGATGTCGGAATTACTCTAACCTTATTACCCTCTCCTATGTTTTCACCACTTCTGTTTGTCCAATTGGCAGAGTAGTCCATTCCTTGCCAATCTGCTGAAAGTTCATATTGTCCTCTTCCGATTTCAATTGGCACAATATCAATCGGCTTATGACTAAGTGTAGGAGCTTCCACGACAAAAGTTTCTCCACCTACAATATTGCCCTGCTCGTCTTTTTGAATCAAATCGAATGTATATGATT
>NZ_GL982513.1:132365-133153 GCF_000220255.1 Prevotella pallens ATCC 700821 | reverse complement strand
CTCATATAAAAATGAAATTGCGCATAACGCACTGCCCTATTTGTGGGCATATTTAAAAAATCTGTACACATGAATAAAAAGATTTAAGAAAACAAATTCAAGAAGGAAGATGCCGTTAGTTTGTAGGAAATCATACTAAGCATATCATAGCTCTTCCTTATTTTCGCTTGCAAAGATACAAAACAGAGATACCCCTTGTCAAGTTTTTCACGAATTATTTTTATTTTGCTGTCACTCCTGTCACCCACTTACGACTTATAACACTTTATAAATCAATCAAATACCGCAAATGTTAAAAATGACAGCAAATAGTTTTCAAACTTAGTGTAGTAGATAAGAGATTTACTGTAAAGAGTAAATAACATTTTCACATTCACATCAAGCATTATATTGGCTGTATAATACAAACACGAGGGTGTGTCAAAATTGATACATCCTCTTTTTTACTCTCCCTTTACCTTGTCTACCACATAATTCGTTATTTACTGCAGCTATGCTGCTAATTTCATATAAAATGATTTATAGGGCTTTAAATAGCCTATATAAACTTGTATAGAGCATCTGAAGGAGCCTAAAAGTACCTCCATAATGTCTTTTAGTTCCTTGAGATTGGTTTTTCTACACATTTTCCCTATGTTAAAGGCTATAGCAAAGAAGGCAAAGTCCATCTTGACCTTGTCTTTTCCAAAATGCCTAAACCTCTTATAGACTTTATTATATTTTGTTTGTCCAAAAACAGCTTCAGGTTCTATGCACCTTCGTCCTCGATGCTTGATGCCTTCTTCCGT
>NZ_GL982513.1:0-131227 GCF_000220255.1 Prevotella pallens ATCC 700821 | reverse complement strand
GAGATTATCCACCAAAGCATCCAAAAGACGAACAGGGTCATCTTCTGCAATATCCTTATCGATTCTTTGAGGAAAAAGAATCATTTTCTTGTGTATGTAAGAACGAAAGTGTATCTTTGTCATAATGAGATTTTTTTATGCCTAAAGGTACAAAAACTTTAGGAAATAGCAAAGCCCTGGCTTGAGAAAGTTGGGGCTTTGTGCATAAAAAGAGGATGTGTACATTTTGACACACCCTCTTTTAGTTTGTATGTAGTAAGGATATATGGATTTAGTTGTTGCCTCCGTTATTTCCGTAAGGCTGACTTCCGAAGTCTTCGTCCATTTCCATTTGGTTGTCTTTCTTCTTGCTCTTCTTTCCGTTACCAAAGTTCCATGTAAGTGTAAAGCGGAGAGTGCGACCTATGCGCCAACTTTCTTGGTTGCGTGTAAAGGTATCGCTATGTGTGTAGGTTTTCCATTTGCGAGTGTTGAATAAGTCGCGACAGTTTACAGACAGCATTAGCTGTTTATTGAGGAAACTTTTTCTAAAGCCGAAATCTATGCTTCCGCTTGGCGACCTATAACCTTGTGCTACACTTTCGCGGCTCTGATAGTTGCCTGTTAGCTGTATTGAAATATCGTAAGGGAGCATTAGGCTAGCTTGCATGCGTGCGTTCCATGTGAAGTTGCTATTACCCTTGCCTGTAATGGTTTGTCCATCTATGTTGAAATTGAAGCCATCAAGTTTGTAATAGTAGAAGTTAGTCGATGTAGAAAGGTTCAGAATGCGGAACAAACGGTTCTTTGCTGTAAGTTCTAAACCTGTTGATGTGCTTTTAGCAACGTTGAAACTAGTTTGATATAGCAACCCATCGGTTGAGCTTCGGTAGGTTATGCGTTGCATAACATCGGAGGTTGGTCGATAGTAAGCCGATACAAGCAGCGAGTGTTCGTTCCATGTGCGTAGATAGTTTAATGAGAACGAGTTGCTATATTCAGGTGTTAGCTCTGGGTTACCAAACGATATAACCGTGGCATCGCTTGTATTTCGGAATGAGTTGAGTTCTCCGCCCCATGGTCTGCGTAGTCGTCTGGTGTAGTTAAGTTGTAGCTGGTCGTTCTTTGTGAGCTGATAGCTCATAAAAATGCTGGGGAAAAGCTGGAAGTAATCTTTCTTAAAAGGTTTGTTGCGTAGACTTGCATTGTGCTCTTGTGCCCACGAATAACTTTCTGTATTTACCTTCCAATATTCACCGCGTAATCCCGCCATTAATCCAAATTTGCCCGAATTGTACGACAAGGTAGAGTATAGGGCGTGTATGTTGTTTTTGTAAATGAATCGGTTATAGTATAGTTGGTCTTCCACAATATTATATCCAGCCCAACTGTTGTGGTCTACGAAACTTTCTTGCGGTGTATTTTCTTTTGACAAGTTAGCTTGATAACCAGCCTGAATGCGTAGTGCCTTCGATATTTGATTCTCGTAGTCGAGCTTTATTTCCCACGACCTATTATTTACGTATAGCGGTTTGTATTGATAGCTACCAGTAGTTCCAGGCATTACCATTGGGTTGCCTGCCGCATCAAAATAGGTGGTAGTGTCTTGATAAACATTAATATTATCGGCTTTCCACTTGTCGTAGCTCACGCTAAAGTCTAAGGAATGTTTATCAGAGAAGTTATGCCGATAGTCGAATTCAGTGTGCATCATATTCATCTTATTATCCCCGTGCGTATTTCGGAGCATTAACTGGCTGTTGAAAGGTGCTCCCAAAGTTCCATATTCGTATGGAGTATAGCTGTGGCTTTTGTCTTTTCCGAACGAGAACATACCACTAAGCGACACATCGTCCTTTTTAGTGGCGTGCAAAGTGATGCCAGCTCGTGTGAACAGATTATTGCCTTGTTCTTTTCTGCTACTATTATATTGTTGATAAGTGTTGGTATTTATGTTGTTCTGATGACTCCACGAACCTCTTTCTTTATTACGGTGGCGATATCCTACATTGGCGTATGCATCTATGAGCGAACTGTTGTAGTTTATATTTGCCGATGTGTTGGCACCTCTATGCGTATCTCCGCCAGCCTGAACACTACCATAATAGCCCGCTTTAAGGTTCTTCTTCAATATAATGTTAATGATACCAGCTGAACCTTCTGCAGAGAATTTGGAAGATGGATTGTCTATAACTTCAATGCGTTCGATACTTTCAGCAGGCAATTGCTGTAGAATATTGGCACGATTGTCGGCAGTTAGTCCCGAAGATTTACCATTAATCCAAACTTCTACACTTGAATTACCACGTAGAGAGATGTTTCCATCGTTATCCACCTCTACACTTGGAATGTTCTCTAACACGTCTGATGCAGCTCCACCAGCATTTGCAATCTGTTGGTCTACACTGAAAGACTTGCGGTCTACTTCTAGTTTCATATCCGAACGTTGTGCTGTTACCACCACTTCGCCAAGCGATTTGGCATCTTCTACAATATAAATAGCTGTAAAATTCTTGATGGGTGCAGCCTCTGTAAGACTAAACTTTCTTGTTGCATCTTTATATCCAATGCTACTTGCTGTTAGGGTATAGTTCCCATCAGGTACATCTGGAATAGTAAAGCGCCCATCAGTATCGGTAATGGAACCTTTAAAAATCTTGTCGCTTCCTTCCTTCCGAATAACGACATTTATAAATTCTAACCCAGTGTTAGTCTTTCTATCCAACACTCTACCTTTTACTGAACCTTGTGCGAACGCTACTACCACGTTAAAAACGAAGAGCAGCAAAAACGAAATAATCTTCTTCATAACATACTCTACGACACATTTTGTGGCGAAAAGTTTAATGTAAAACGAAAAAAATGGTGTAAACAACTATAAGAATGCTTTTTTTTGTTACCTTTGCATAAATTATATGTGCGTAGAAACAGAGTTATACGCACCAATAAACTGAGACATAACGCCCTTGTAGTTCAATGGATAGAACACGGCTCTCCTAAAGCTGAAATATGAGTTCGATTCTCATCGGGGGTACAGCAATCGTATTTAGACAGCTATAATTTTAACAATCACACTGTATGCTTGGAGCTATTATAGGCGATATTGTAGGGTCTCGTTTTGAATTTGGACCTACACCTGAGAAAGATTTTGAACTTTTCACCGATGAGTGTTCCTACACAGACGATACAATATGTACCGTAGCTATTGCCGATGCGATACTAAACGAACGTTCTTATAAGGAAGCTCTCTTAGATTGGTGTCATCGTTATCCAGAGCCAATGGGTGGTTATGGCAATATGTTCTACGATTGGTTGCACGAAACCAACCCTCAACCCAAAAACTCGTTTGGCAATGGTGCAGCAATGCGTGTAAGTCCAGTGGGCTGGCTCTTTTCCGATTGGGAAGAAGTAATAGCTGAAGCCAAGAAGACTGCCGAGATATCGCACAACCACGAAGAGGGGATAAAAGGCGCACAGTGCATTGCCGAAGTTATATGTTGGCTACGACACATGCGTTTTACCAAATCCGATGTAGAACGAAAGATTGAAAAGTTCTATGGCTACGAGTTGCCACCTATGCGAAACATACGTAAGATAGGAGCGCAGGGACACTTCGATGGCACTTGCCAAGAAACTGTTCCTATGGCATTGCGCTGTTTTATGGACGCCAATAGCTTTGAAGACACTATACGTCTTGCTGTGCTTTGCGATGGCGACACCGATACGAAGGCTTGCATAGCAGGTGCAGTAGCCGAAGCTTACTACGAAATTCCAGAGAAAATAGAGGAGAAGGCATTTAGCTATCTGCCCGATGATATGTTAGAAGTTCTATCCCAATTCTACGATAGAATACAGTTGGATATAAACAAATAACGCTTAAACTATATCCGCATTATAATAGAAGAATCACGACATTGTTTTCAATATCCTATAGATAAGCAAGCCTTATGTAAGTGCTTATCAGCTAATATGGTAGGAAGCCTACTGTTTGGAGTATCAAAACCTTATTTGTTTTCTAATTCAAAACCTACTCTTTGAATTTTCTAAACACTTTAGTTGTTCTTTTTATATGCAAAGTTTTGCCGTAATTTTGGTTTAGTAGAGAATAGGTAGCGAAATTATGGGCAACGCCTACAGGTGCACATAAACCGAATAAGATATCTCATATATTTAGAGAAATCCACTATAATTCAGTTGCGTTTGTTTTAGATATCTGTCGCACTCGTCTTAGATATCTGTCACGTTCGTCTCAGATATCTGTCAGTTGCGTTTTAGATATCATACAAAATTACTACGTTTATAACATTATATTCCAGCACCTGAAAGATATTTATTCAGATGAAAAATATGAGAACTTTTATTCAACAATGTTTCTACTTGAATGCAGTGGTAAATACCTGGACAGCAATATGTTGTTCGGTATCTTGTTATGTGAGGGTGAAACTCGCCACAATTGTCTTATTCTCCAAAGAGTCTCTATCTCTTTTCTATAGAGCCGTTATTCCTGTAACTCGGGAATAACATTAGAAATCGATTTTTGCACCTCTTCGTGTGAACAACCTTCTTTGAAAACAACAAAAATGGTGTCATCGCCGGCTATAGTTCCTAATATCTCCGGCAGGTCGCTATTGTCTAGATTGTAGGCAATGGCACTAGCGTAGCCAGGTCGTGTCTTAATAATAGCCATTTGTCCTGAAAAGTGTATAGACAAATATCCACTTCGAAGAAGCATTTCTGACGCTTTTCCTGGTGTAGAAATACGTTTATACATCGAATCGTTTGGAAGTACATATACATATTTTCCCCCCATAGAGGCTGCTTTCGCAACCTTCAGTTGTTTGAGATCACGACTCAAAGTGGCTTGTGTTAATTTATAACCTTCTTTTTGTAGCGCCTTTATAACTTCTTCTTGCGAACTCAATTCCATGCTCGATATAAGCATCTTAATAGTCTCTAATCGTTTTGTCTTTACCTTCATACTACAGAATATCTATGCGTTATAATGTCGCAAAAATATGCAAAATATTCTGATTATGCAAGAAATAACGAGTGTAAAATTACTTTTTATGCGTTTTTTCTTTGTTCTTTCATTTCTCTCTCTGTTTGCACAGTAGTGAAAGTAGCTAAACACACTTTGTCTATTACAGTCAGTGTTATGTTTAAGGGTGTTCAAAGTTTTTGTTCTTCTAACTGTTATATATAATAAGGTGTACCACACTTGTTTATAGAAGGAAAGAAGAAAAAACACTGTTTTTGGCAAAAAAATCGACTAAAAGTTTGCGAATAATAAAATAACACAATATCTTTGCAGTGTACTAATGATGTGGTACAGCATAACAAGGAATAATAATTAAAGAGAAATACGATTATGATTGAAGTTAAGAACTTAGTATTTAGTTATCCTGGAAGCAAGCACAAGGTGTTTGACGGATTGAATTTAACGCTTAAAGAGAACCGCATTTATGGTTTGTTAGGTAAGAACGGTATGGGTAAAAGCACTTTGCTTTACCTTATAGCTGGATTGTTGCGACCTAAGAATGGAAACGTTTGCGTTGATGGAATGGAGTCTAAGGACCGCCGTCCGGAGATGCTTCGAGAAATATATGTAGTGCCAGAGGAATATAATCTTCCTAATCTCACGCTGAAGCAGTATGTGAAAGTACATCAGGACTTTTACCCACGCTTCAGCGAAGAGATTCTAATGAATTGCCTTCGCGACTTCGAGATGCAAGCAGATGTAAACTTCAAGCACTTATCAATGGGACAGAAAAAGAAGATTTACATGAGTTTTGCTGTTGCTTCGTGCTGTCAATTGCTATTAATGGACGAGCCAACAAACGGATTGGACATTCCTTCGAAAGCTCTTTTCCGTAAGGTTATAGCTGGTAACTTGCCTGCCGATTCGTCGTTAATTATCTCAACGCACCAAGTGCACGATGTGGAACAGCTATTAGACCACGTTTTTATTCTCAACAATTCAGAGATGATAATAAATGCATCGGTAGAAGAAATTGCCAAACAATACGAATTTACTTACCGCAATGCCAACGAAATGGGCGAAGATGTGCTCTACGCCGAGCCATCACTGCAGGGCAACGCTGTAATTGCACGTAGAAAGGCAGATAGCCCCGAAACCATTATTAATTTAGAGCTACTCTTCAATGCTGCAACATTGGGTAAGTTAAATAATAAATAAGGAGAAGTTGTTATGAAAAAGATATTTGGCTTTACATTTAATGTGTGTCTTTCAATGGTTGTCTTTGCGCTCTTGCTCACATCGTGCGTACACAAAAAGCAGGATTTAGGCACGGTTATAACAAAAGAGGTTAAGGTTATGCCTTTTAAAGATATTGAAGTACATGGCAATGCATCGGTGCATATTGTTCCCGGCAATACTTATAAGGTGATAATAAAGGGCAGACAAAAGCTGATTACAAGTATGGAAGTGGAACTAATAGGAAGCAATTTGGTGGTAAACGATACGCAAAACGGCATCTTCCCAAAGAACGAACTACGTTTCGGAGTAATTACTTCGAAGGATACACGAACAGATGTTTATATAACGATGCCCACGCTGCACAATGTCTATTTGGAGAATAACGCATCGTTGAACATAGACAAAGCTATGACGGCAGACAGTGTCAGCTTCGGCATGTTAGGCAATTCGAGTGTAGATGTAGCAGGGCTTACAGCGAAAGGACTCGAGATTAAGGCACAAGGAAATGTAAGTATGAACATTGCCCACTTAACCGTAGACCGCATGCAAACAGAAATACAAGGTAACGCTTCGGTAGATGTTAATTTCGATATGGGCGACAATGTAGACTTTACTATAGAAGGAAACGGTTCGGCAACGCTCTCTGGCGTAACCCGCAACAAGCCTAATTGCACCATGCGTGGCAACGGAAGTATAGACGACCAAACCAAACGAGCACACAAATAAGTAAGTAAAGAATTATAGAACAATAAAAAACAATACAATAGATATGGAGACTTTCAATATACAAAGATTTGGCAACGTATGCACACGACTCGTACTGCTTAGAAAAAAAGAATACTTCAACTTATTCTTAGCAGTAGTGTTGTTTGTTGGTTTATTTTGCGTTTTTACTTGCAACCCTTTAAGTGGCGATGCTATAGAACCGTTACAATATAAGTATTTGTTCTTGCAACTGGGAATAACCATATATTCCTTCTCGTTAATACTAATTACGCTATATGGTGCGAACATTATTCGCGACCTGAAAACAAAGCAGCAACGTATAGACGAACTAGTATTGCCAGCCACCAATTTAGAAAAGTTCACGGCACGCGTATTAGCATCTACGGTTCTTATACTCATAATCATTGTAGCAGGCATAATGGTAGCCGACGTGTTACAGATGCTTATAAACATGCTCTTGCACAAAGGAACCTTTGCATCGTTCTGTCTTTCCTCATTCAATGTGGCATTTACTGAGTTGCAAACAAGCATTCTTGCTATAGAAAATGTACTTCATAAGCCTATACGATTTATGTTCCTGCTAACGCTG
This sequence comes from Prevotella pallens ATCC 700821, assembly GCF_000220255.1. Lineage (GTDB taxonomy): Bacteria > Bacteroidota > Bacteroidia > Bacteroidales > Bacteroidaceae > Prevotella > Prevotella pallens. Next base: position 123,716 of record NZ_GL982513.1, on the reverse strand, counting down.
ATATCTGGTAATGCATTCTATTTGTTAGGTGGAATGCTCTTTAGAAAAACAGCTTGGCTGAAAACAACTCTGGCTGTAATAGTTATCTCAATTGCGCTTTTCAGTATGTTTGTTGGCTACGCCTACGTTGTTTATGGCTACACAAACTATGTGGTTTACACGCCAGAATGGATGCAAGACTCTTGGTTCAACATAACACTGCTGATAGTACAGACATGCGCTTGCTACTATTTTGCTTATAGAATATACTGCCGATTGCAGGCTATAAATACTCGCTGGCTAAATATATAAACAGTTATTGTTTGTGAGAAAGGGCTGCTTGCAGCCCACACTCACACTTCAGCAATCAACATAAAAAACAATTTAATTATGGATTTTAATAATAATAAAGCAATATACGAACAGATGGCAGATCGTATGTGCGACGAGATTATTGCTGGAAACTATAGGGCTGACGACCGCATACCATCGGTTCGAGAATATGCCATTATGCTGGAGGTGAACACCAACACAGCCGTAAAGGCATACGAACTGCTTGCTCGCGAAGATATAATATACAACAAACGAGGCTTAGGCTACTTCGTGGCACCCGATGCCCGCCCCCAGATACTGGCACAACGCAAAAAAGAATTTGTGAACGAACTGTTGCCAGAAGTGTTCAGGCAAATGTCGTTGTTAGGAATAGGCATAAACGATGTGGAGAAAATGTGGAACGAACACCACACAGCGTAGAAAACACGTAGAAACTAACAAGAGAGCAGATTGGCAAACAAGCTAATCTGCTCTCTTATTTTGCAAATGTGGAACACTCTATTTCCAAACACCCCATTCGTAACCTCCCATTAAAAGCAAACGCCCCACGCCACTAACAAAACGCTGTAACACGTGTTGCAACATTTATATAGGCATTTCGTACAGTTTTTACTATAGCTTCGCTTCGTTTTCATTAGCGATAAATGGTAGTGTTTAACTTAAATAGATAGTTATTTAAATTTAAATAGTAATGTATCTAAACTTAAACAACAATCTATTTAAACTTAAACAATACAATAAGATGCTTATAAAAATATAACAGAACCATAGAGCAAATGCCATTTTACCATAGCGAAAAAACAAAAACACCCTGCACACACAATTCACAATACATACATTAGCAGCACCGCAATAAGCAGAAAACCATATTTAAACACCATTCAAACCACGTAAAATAAGGCATATAGTTTGCCCATATAAGGTAAACCTGTTTGCAAACACACTTTTTGAGCCCTGAAAACTTGCTACATATAAAAAATATTTATAATATTGCAGTGAAATAGAAACATAACATAAATAACATTCAAACACATGAAAAAAAGAACACTAATAGCAGCTTGCTTGCTGGCTGCTATGTCTGCAGGCGCCCAAAGTCAGGTGTCTGGTATCGACAAGAAGAATATGGACTTGAGCGTAAAGCCGGGAACCGACTTCTATCAGTATGCAGCCGGCGGCTGGCTTAAAAGCCACCCATTAGACGCAGAACACACAAACAACGGTGCGTTTACCGACCTTTACGAGGAAAACCAAAAACGCATACAAGAGCTAATACTCGAATATGCAAGCAAACCACAAAAGCAAGGCACACTCGAACAAAAGATAGGCACGCTCTACAACATGCTAATGGATAGCGTACGCCTTAACCGCGAGGGCTGGGAACCACTGAAACCAACACTGGCACGCATTGCAGCAATTAAAACCAACAAAGAATATCAGCTAGTAACAGCCGAATTAGACCGCCGTGGCGAAAACACTATGATGTTCGGAGTAGGCGTTGGTGCCGATATGCGCAATGCATCTATGAACATCGTGTCTGTAGGGCAAGGTGGCTTAGGCTTAGGCACACGCGACTATTATTTGAACAACGACCCACAAACACTAAAAGTGCGTGAAGCCTACAAAACATATCTAAAGAACCTTTTCAAGATGGTAGGCAACGACGAAGCAACCGCAACAAAAAAGGTAGACGCTATAATGGCAATAGAAACGCGCATTGCAAAGGTTAGCTACTCAAAGGTTCAGCTTCGCGATATAGATAAGAACTATCACAAAATGAGCTATAACGACCTCGTGTTAAACTTTCCTGGCATAGACTGGGGTAACGTATTCTTGCAAACAGGTTTCCCTCCATTCGATGCAGTAGACGTTGGTCAGCCAGAACCAATACACGAAGTAGAAAAGATTTTAGCCGATACAAATCTAGACGACCTAAAAGCATACGCCGAAATAAAAGTTATATCAGGCGCAACAAGTCAGTTAAGCGATGCCTTCCGTGCAGAAAGCTTCAAGTTCAGCAGCGTGTTAAGCGGAGCACAACAAGACCGTCCACGCTGGAAACGTGCAGTAGCAACAGTATCTAACGTGTTTGGAGAAGCCATAGGAAAACTCTATGTAGAGAAATACTTCCCAGAAAGCAGCAAACAACGAATGATAGAACTTGTAAAGAACCTGCAAGAAGCACTGGCACAACGCATACAAGAAGCAACATGGATGAGCGCTGCAACCAAAGCACAAGCTAAGGACAAATTAGACAACTTTATTGTTAAGATTGGCTATCCCGACAAGTGGCGCGACTACAGCGGACTGCAAATAAACGACAAACTATCGCTCTACGCAAACATGCAGAACGTTAGCGAATTCTTCTTGCAAGACGAGCTAAACAGAAAGGTGAATAAACCAGTAGACAAAATGGAGTGGGGTATGACACCACAAACAATCAATGCATACTACAACCCAACTACAAACGAAATTTGTTTCCCTGCTGCTATACTTCAGCCTCCATTCTTCGACCCTAATGCAGACGATGCAGTGAACTATGGTGGTATAGGTGCTGTAATTGGACACGAAATGAGCCACGGATTCGACGATCAAGGCTCACAATTCGACAAAACAGGTAACCAACGCGATTGGTGGACTGCACAAGACAAGAAGAATTTCCAAGAACGTTCAAAAGTATTGGTAGACCACTTCGGCAAAGTAGAAGTAGTAAACGGCAAGAAAGTGAACGGTCAGCTCACATTGGGTGAGAACATTGGCGACAACGGTGGTTTGAATATCGCCTTCCGTGCTTTACAAAACAGTATGAAGACAAAGCCATTAAAGACACTCGATGGTTTCACACCAGAACAACGCTTCTTCCTATCATGGGCACGTGTGTGGGCAGGCAATGCACGACCAGAATATCTTGAATATCTCATCACTGTAGACCCACACTCACCAAATATGGCACGTGTAAACGCAGCTCTCCCAGAAATAGATGCGTGGTACGATGCATTCAAAATAAAGAAAGGCGATAAACTGTTTATACCAGCAAACAAACGTGCACACATCTGGTAAACACAGCAACAACAACGCTATAAGTAGCAGATGAGCTACTTAAGGCAATATAAAAAATTCCTACGAACTGAGGCAACACTCGTTCGTAGGTTTTTGCTTCTCAATAGTCTCATTAAGCAAAACCAGCACTATAGTATGGGTACCTATTCTTGCTACATTGCCAGTAACCACTCGTACAATTCAGTATAACAAGAAAAGCATAACCTTACAGAGATACTAAAACAGGGAAAATAGTAGCTATATGCACACGAATGTAAAATATAATCGCTATCTTTGCACATATTAGACAGTATTTCACAGTTAAAACGAATAACAAACATATATGACACAAGACGAGAAAACAAAGATAGAAGAAGAAATTGTAGACGTATTGAAGACAGTTTACGACCCCGAAATACCAGTAAACATATACGACCTTGGTATGATTTACAAGATAGACCTGCACGACGATGGCACATTAGATATGGATATGACCTTTACTTCGCCATCTTGTCCGGCAGCCGACTATATTTTCGAAGACGTTAGAACAAAGGTAGAAGGCGTAAAGGGCGTAAAGACCGCCAACATAGAACTTGTATTCGACCCCGTTTGGGACCAGAGCATGATGTCGGAGGAAGCACGTGTCGAATTAGGTTTCGACTAATTTAATCCATCACTAACCCTACTGTAACTATGAAGAATGTTTATTTCCTTTCCGATGCTCATCTTGGCTCACTGGCAATAGAGCATAGACGAACACAAGAACGCCGATTGGTTCGCTTCTTAGATAGTATAAAAAATAAGGCAGAGGCAATATATTTGTTAGGCGATATGTTCGATTTCTGGAACGAGTATAAATATGTAGTTCCAAAAGGCTTTACACGCTTCTTAGGGAAACTCTCCGAACTTACAGATATGGGTGTAGAGATACATTATTTTACGGGTAATCACGACCTTTGGACGTATGGCTATCTGGAAAAAGAATGTGGAGTGATTTTACATCGAGGAGACTTAACAACCGAAATACACGATAAAGTATTCTATTTGGCGCATGGTGATGGGCTTGGCGATCCAGACCCATTATTTAAAATTCTGCGACGAATATTCCATAACCGTTTCTGCCAACGTCTGTTGAATTTTCTGCACCCATGGTGGGGAATGCAATTAGGGTTGAAATGGGCTAAGAAAAGTCGCCTGAAACGGGTAGACGGCAAAGAGCTTCCGTTTCTTGGTGAAGAGAAGGAGTTTTTGGTGCAATACACCAAACACTATATGCAAACCCACAAAGATATAGATTACTATGTTTATGGACATAGACACATAAAGCTCGACCTACCTTTAGATAAGAAAACACGTATGTTTATTCTTGGCGATTGGATATGGCAGTTCACTTATCTTGTATTCGATGGTGAGCATACTTTCCTTGAAGACTATGTTGAAGGCGAGACTGTGTTGTGAAAAAAACAATAGAAGCGTATATTTAAACAGCTTTTCGGGTGTTTGTAAAAATAGCCTTATTATATGCTCTATCTATATTTCTTACAAATGAAACGCTATTTCGTTGAAAAAAAATGGCTGTTTATTGAATAATTTTGGAGGTTTAAATGAAATGGTGTATATTTGTAAATGATTTTTAGAATAGAGATTATGTAATATATAATGACAGTCTTATAAAACTTTTCGGTGAAACAGATGATATATAAAATACACATTTAATTCATCATTTAGAATAAAACTCAGGTTTGTAGATTAAGTTTAGTCAAAAAGGTAGCTGTCGTGAGATAGCTACCTTTTATGTTTTTGTATGTATCTACTATATATCATATTTTGTTCTTTATATTTTACAAACTTAATAGAGAAGCCAACGGGTATGTTTGTAAAAGAGTTTAACTATAATGAAATACGCTCTAATACAATAAAGTTTCTAACAATATATTGATGCTCAATTGTTCGTAATAATGCTAAGGACAAAACATTGCCAAATAAAAACTTTCATCGTTATCTTATTATTGAATCCCATTTAAGTGCTGTAATATAACGTTATAAACGTAGTTGTTTGGTATGATATCTAAAACGAAACTGACAGATATCTGAGACGAACGTTACAGATATCTGTAACGAGTGCGACAGATATCTAAAACAAACGTAACAGATATCTAAAACAAGCGTAACTAAATTTAATCGATTTTGATAGACTTATGAGATGTTCTATTTGCTTCGTAAATAAACAAAAAGAACTGTTTACAACCTTTCCATTCCTTTTCTACTGAGCCAAAATAATATCCATTCTATCACCAACTTCACTAATGGATATAAAAAAAGGAGTACCGCCGTACTCCAACCTTTGTTAACCTTAAATCTAATACTATGAAAAACACGATGCAAAGTTAGGTGTTATTATTCAATAATAAAAATAATGAGATAGAAAAATTGCCATTTTATTAGTTTTATTGATTTAAATCAATTATCAGTGATAGCGTTTGTATATATCTTCTATATATTTGCAAGTATTTAGTGTTACTTACCTTACAAAAGAATAGCAATAGAAATAAGAATTTGTCGCAATGCACTACTTATGCTTTCGTTGGTTATATTGCTGTGTGGCATTTTGGGTATAAACAATAGTTTTTATAATGTGCAGAGAAGCCAATTTAAGAAATGTTTTGTGCGACTTAGAAAACAGAAAGTACACAGGCAATTACAATGCTCTTTATAACGCCTGTATTAAATCTTTTAATAGTCTATATAAATAAGGTGTAAAAAAACACGTTTCATTTGGTGTAATGAGGTGAATTTGCTATCTTTGCATCGCAAAATGGATATAAAACATTTATAAAATAAAAGTATACTATGGATTTACTTAACCAAATCATCGCACGCGCTAAAGCGAACAAGCAACGCATTGTACTTCCCGAAGCAGAGGAAGAAAGAACACTACGAGCTGCAGACAAAGTATTGGCTGATGGCATAGCCGAAATAATACTTATTGGCAACCCAGATAACATTAAGAGATTGGCTGGCGAATGGGGATTGAAGCATATAGATAAAGCTACTATTGTGGACCCTGAGAACAATCCTCGTAGCGAAGAATACGCAGAGCTTCTGACAGAGCTACGTAAGAATAAAGGTATGACAATAGATAAAGCGCGCGAGTTGGTAAAGAACAACCTGTACTTAGGCTGTATGATAATAAAGACCGAAGGTGCCGATGGACAGATTTCGGGTGCTCTCTCTACTACAGGCGACACGCTTCGCCCAGCATTGCAGATTATAAAATGTGCTCCAGGTGTTAGTGTTGTAAGTGGTGCAATGCTCATTCTAACACACGAAAAGCAATATGGTGAAGATGGAGTGGTTGTAATGGGCGATGTTGCTGTAACACCAAACCCAACTGCCGACCAAATGGCGCAAATAGCTTATACCACTGCAGAAACTGCTAAGAGCGTTGCAGGGTTTAAAAATCCAATAGTGGCAATGCTGAGCTTCTCTACAAAGGGCTCTGCAAAAGATGCTATAGACAAGGCAACGGGCAAAAGTGTATATATCATCGACAAGGTTGTTGAGGCTACAAAGTTGGCTAAAGAAAAGTATCCAGATTTGAAGGTTGATGGAGAATTGCAAGCCGATGCTGCTCTCGACCCAACTGTTGCTGCAAAAAAGGCAAAAGACTCTGATGTTGCTGGTAAGGCTAATGTGCTTGTTGTGCCTAATTTGGAAGTGGGAAACATTGGCTACAAACTTATACAACGTCTTGGTGGAGCTACTGCCATTGGCCCTATACTACAAGGTATAGCACGTCCGGTAAACGATCTGTCGCGTGGTTGCTCGGTAGACGATATCTATTATATGGTTGCCATCACAGCTTGTCAGGCACAAGACGCTAAGGCATAACCAGAGAAATAAAAGGAGCAGGACAGAGATACCTCCATCTAACTCCAATATCTATAAAATAAGAATAAAGAAATTGCAGAATGAAAATATTAGTTTTAAATTGCGGTAGTAGTTCTATCAAGTACAAATTGTACGATATGACTGACGAGAGTGTGCTCGCACAAGGTGGTGCAGAGCGTGTAGGACTCGACGAAGCCTTTGTAAAAGTAACTTTAAAAGATGGTAGCAAGGAAAAGATTATGCACGATATGCCCGACCATAAGGAAGGTGTAAAGTTTGTATTCCAGCTCTTGCTCGACCCAAAATACGGCGCATTGAAGAGCTTGGACGAGATTGATGCTGTTGGACACCGTGTAGTGCAAGGTGGAGACTTATTTGAGAAGAGTTGCATTGTTACGAAAAAGGTAGAGGAAGGAATAGAAAGTTTGATAGACCTTGCTCCAGTGCACAATTTAGGGCACTTACGTGGAATTAGAGCCGTAGACGCTTTAATGCCTCACACACCACAAGTAACAGTTTTCGACAATGCGTTCCATAGCACTATGGAGCCGTATGCGTTCCTCTATGCAGTTCCATACGAAATGTACGAAAAGTACCATGTGCGTCGCTATGGCTTCCATGGAACAAGTCATCGATATGTTTCTCATCGTGCTTGCGAATTTCTTGGAGTAGACTATAAGAGCCAAAAAATAATTACCTGCCATATTGGTAACGGTGCTTCTATGGCTGCAATAAAAGACGGAAAGGTTATTGATACCTCTATGGGTCTTACTCCGTTGGAAGGTTTAATGATGGGTTCACGCTCTGGAGATATAGATGCTTCTGCAGTAACATATATGATGGAGAAGCTTGGAAAAGCACCACAAGAAATGGCAGACTATCTTAACAAAGAGAGCGGAGTATTGGGTATTACTGGCATTAGTTCGGATATGCGAGAAATTGAGGCTGCCGAAGCTACTGGCAATGAACGTGCAATACTTGCTTTGAAAATGTATTCGTATCGCATTAAGAAGTATATTGGTGCATACGCAGCTGCTATGGGCGGTGTAGATATGATTGTTTGGACTGCCGGAGTTGGCGAAAATCAAACCGGGCTTCGCTTAGATGCTTGTCAGGGATTAGAATTCTTAGGCGTAAAGATGGACGCTGAGAAGAACAAATGTCGTGGCGTTGAGCGCATTATCTCTGCAGACGACTCGAAGGTGAAGGTGCTTCTGATTCCTACAGACGAGGAGATTGTGATTGCTCGCGATACTCAAGAACTTGTGTCAGAGGCTCGAAAGTAAACAACAACACTCATACCAACGGGTGCAAACAACGGATAGCCAACATTTGTTGATTGTTGCAAACTTCTATCCTTGTTTCGCTCCATAGTCTTTCCCCGTTAGCTAATAGTAGCGTGCTATTGCTAACGAGGAAAGACTTTTTTTATGCAATGCCATAACAACATTCGCCAGTAAAGAAACTTACATCTATTTGTTTTAAACCGCTATACCTGTGAAACAACATTTAAATGCCGATAAAACGATGTTTAAATGCTGATGTAATGATATTCTCATACTAGTGTCGTACTATTATTTACGTGTAAGTAGAGTTTTACTTACGTGTAAGTAAAGTTCTACTTACGTGTAAATAAAGTTTTACTTACGTGTAAGTAAAGCCATGTGTTGCGTGTGAAATTAAACTGCAGACGTGAGAGAAGTAACTCCGTGTAGTGAATAAATAGTTGTGCACACGTGTTTCGGCACCTCTTCCTTAGTATGCCACTCAGTGTTCAGCGCATAGTAGTGTTTCGCTCAATAGTTTCGCTCCGCATAAAAAGTGATAGGAGTGGATAGCCTATTTAAAATATGTGCCGTAGAATATATGCTATTTATAGAACGCCAACTACTTATAATAAGCGAGTTGCCTACAGTTACAAAGTTTTTAGTAACTTTGCACGTAAATAAAAAACAAAACAAACAATATGACGATAGAAAACCAAATAGCTGTTGCAGCATTGGCTGCCATAAAAGAACTGTATGGTGCTGATGTTCCAGCAAAAATGATACAGTTGCAAAAGACGAAAGCAAACTTTGAAGGAAACCTTACATTGGTAATGTTTCCGTTGCTAAAAACCTCGCGTAAAAGCCCAGAAGCAACGGCGCAAGAGGTGGGCGAATATCTAAAAAACAACTGCACGGCTATTGCCGACTTTAATGTTGTAAAGGGTTTCCTGAACCTTGTTATTGCTCCCGCAGCGTGGATAGGGCTTCTTAACGATATAAATGCCAATGCGAAGTTTGGCGAACAACAAGTAACGGCAGATAGTCCGCTCGCTATGGTTGAATATTCATCACCCAACACCAACAAGCCGCTACACTTAGGCCACGTACGCAACAACCTTTTAGGTTGGTCGCTTGCAAAGATAATGGAAGCTAACGGCTACAAAGTGGTGAAGACAAATATAGTGAACGACCGTGGTATACACATTTGTAAGTCGATGCTTGCATGGCAGAAGTGGGGCAACGGCATAACACCAGAGCAGGCAGGCAAAAAGGGCGACCACCTTATAGGCGACTTCTATGTTCTGTTCGATAAACATTATAGAGCAGAAGTAGCAGAACTAACCGCGAAATTTAAAGAAGAGGGCTTAAACGACGAAGAGGCAAAGGCAAAAGCCGAACAAGAATCGCCATTAATGAAAGAAGCCCACGAAATGTTAGTGAAGTGGGAAGCAAACAACACCGAAGTTCGTGCACTATGGGAGAAGATGAACAACTGGGTGTATGCAGGCTTCGACGAAACTTATAAAGCACTCGGCGTAGGTTTCGACAAGATATATTACGAAAGCAATACCTACCTCGAAGGAAAGAAGAAAGTGGAAGAAGGCTTGGCTAAGGGCTTATTTATTCGCAAACCAGATAACTCTGTGTGGGCAGACTTAACCAACGAAGGCTTAGACCAAAAGCTACTTTTGAGAAGCGATGGCACTTCGGTTTATATGACGCAAGATATAGGAACAGCCGAAATGCGTTTTAAAGACTATCCAATAGATAAGATGATTTATGTTGTGGGCAACGAACAGAACTACCATTTTCAAGTACTTTCCATTCTTTTAGACCGTCTCGGCTTCAAGTGGGGTAAAGATTTGGTACACTTCTCTTACGGTATGGTAGAACTTCCAAACGGCAAAATGAAGAGCCGCGAAGGAACAGTGGTAGATGCCGACGACCTTGTTGCTTCGATGATACAAAACGCTCGTGCACTTAGCGAAGATAAGATGAACAAGCTGGACGATATTACGGAAGAAGAGAAAAACGAAATAGCACGCATTGTGGGTTTAGGTGCACTGAAGTATTTCATTCTGAAAGTAGACGCACGTAAGAATATGCTCTTCAATCCAGAAGAGTCAATCGACTTTAATGGCAATACGGGACCATTCATTCAATATACCTATGCACGCATTAGAAGTATCTTGCGTAAAGCAGCGGCACAAGGTATAACCATTCCAAAGACAGTTGCAAACAATGCTCCGCTCAACGAAAAAGAAATTGCACTCATACAGAAAATGAACGACTTTGGTGCTGTTGTTGCGCAAGCAGGCATAGACTACAGTCCGAGTGGTATTGCAAACTATTGTTACGAACTAACAAAAGAATTCAACCAGTTCTACCACGATTACAGCATACTAAATGCAGACACCGACGACGAGAAAACCACTCGACTAGTTTTAGCGCAGAATGTAGCCAAAGTTATAAAGAACGGTATGGAACTTCTGGGAATAGAAGTGCCAGAACGTATGTAGTAGAGCAGCGTTTCCTTCTTGTTGCAGAGAAGGAAACGCTTGCCAAATGGTCGCACAACATATACTTTAGTTATACACTTATGAAACATATATTTTTAAGTTTTCTCATTACAATCTTTATGGCTATACCTTGTAATGTAAGTGCACAGAACAACGATGCACCAGTAGCAGAAGCTCCTTCTGCCGATTATGTAGCTACAATAGACAAATTATTGGAAGTATCGGGTTCCAAAGAAACAATGAAAGCACAGTTCCCTGTTCTTATGAATACATTGAAAAATATGTTGCCAAACATTCCAGAAGATGTATTCGCCAAAATAGAAGCTAAATATAGAGAGCTGTTTATTAACCGAATGGTAGAATTTTATGCACCCATTTACAATCGTTACTTTACACTAGAAGAGTTAAAGAACTACATTGCCTTCTACGAAACAGACTTAGGACGTAAGATTGCGAAAGTAAATCCAACGTTGATGGGCGATTTATTCCAGGTAGGCGAACAAGCAGGCGCATTTATTATGCAAAGTGTAATAGCCGAACTGAAGTCAAAAGGCTTCGATACAAAAGGCTTGTAAACACCTCTTCTATCACTATGTCGAGAATGGAAGAACATTAGAGTCGCAATTGTTTGTTTTATACATTTACTATATGTAAGATATTATATTAAAGACCAATGGAACTACAAAATCCACCTGAAAACAGACACGACACAGTGTTGCCTTTGCCATTGTGTGTAAATGCAAATGCATGGGCAGTAGATGCCGCATGTTCGGGAAATCCTGGACCAATGGAATATCAATGCATCGATCTTGCTACGGGGCAGCGCATTTTTCATTTTGGTCCAACAATGGGAACAAATAACATAGGAGAGTTTCTGGCAATAGTCCATGCATTAGCATTGATGGAAAAACAGGGCATTACAAACAAGGTTATTTACAGCGACTCGTACAATGCTATTTTGTGGGTGAACAAAAAGAAATGTAAAACAACTTTAGAACACAACAATAAAACTACAGAGCTGCACAACATAATAGCACGAGCAGAACAATGGTTGCGTACCCATAATGTTACTACACCAATAATAAAGTGGGAAACAAAAGAGTGGGGAGAAATTCCAGCCGATTTCGGTCGTAAGAAGTAATATTATTAATAATACATTGAGTTATTAATAATAGTGTTTGATGATGTTACAGCTTAACAAACCAATTTGGATTAATCAACAACAACCTTCAGTGTAGATTAGAAGATACATATTTATTGTTTAACCCAAATTGGTTGTGTTCGTTTGTATATGCGTTAATAAGCGCAAAGAATAGTGCAAAGCGTAGCAAGCATAGCACTTCTATCTTGAATGCTTCACTAATTTGCCTTTATAAACATAGTTTCCTATACATAGTTTGTAAGTATATACTCCGTTGTTTAAGAAACTTATATTGGCTTTTCCATTAATTAGAGCAATATTCCTCTTAATACCATTCACGTCAAAAATGTCTATTGTAACATTGTCTTCTATATTCGAACACAGCGTGTAGCCATCTATGTAAATGGAAATGTTCTTGTTTCTGTTAGCTCTCTCTATACCTGCTGCCGGTGTTAGCTCTGTTTTCTTAAATCGGTATAATCCACTTTTCTTCGAAACGCCTTGTGGTTCGTAAACCGAAACATATATGTAGTTTGTTGTTGCGAACAGTTGTGTAGGCGTTAAGTATATGTTTCCCATCTGTTCCATTTTAGGATAACCCTGACTGAAGTTTACCCACTTATTTCCTTTATTAGATGTATAGAATAAGCCCCCTTTTTGTAGTCCTACATATATATATGTATCGTCGCTTGCCATAGCCCTAATGTTGTTGTCCATAACGCCAGTAGGTCTTGGCAGACTGCCCCACTTGTCTTCATCTTCGAGCGTAAGAATGAATGGCGTTTTAAAGTCATCGTTCGGTACGCTTCTACCCAATAGTAAAGTATTATCGAATATAGTAGATACAGCCATAAAGTTACTTTTATCGCTTATAGTTTTCCACGTGTTGTTCGTTTCATCGAGACAGAAAACAAAATATACACCAAAAGCATATAGCTTTCCTTTATACGATACTAGTTGGTATATGTTTTCAGTGTTTTCAACAGGAACGCCATCATCGTCTTCTGCTTTATATTTTAAAGACGATAAGTCTGTTCTCTTCCAAGTTTGTGCAAAGTCTTCAGAATACAATATACCACCCCCACAGAAGTCAGCTACATACAGCTTGTTTTTGTGGTATGCACACGCATAGCATACGGTATATGGCATGTTGTCTTCGCTAAAAATATCTCTCACCGCATTGGCGTAAGTACATTCTGTCCAAGTATGTCCTCCATCGGACGACCGTGCAATATTTGCACCATACCCAATAGCGAAGATATAGTTGCCTACTTCAACAAACTTATTGTAATTATAGTCTTTTGCGTTTGTCTTTGTCCACGTATCTCCTTCGTTGGTTGAAATGTAGATACCTCCATCTCTTTCTATACGAAAATCAGATAAGAGAATGTTTCCCGACTTAGTAACAAAGGTAGCATACGTTGCATCTAATTGTTTAACCTGTTCCCAATCGGCGTACGAATTGATAGTTACAAAGAACAACAATAAGAATAGTAGTACTGATCTGTTTTGTTTAGCGAGTTGTTTTTTCATAATTCAATTTGTTAAGTTAATGTACGATATATGTGTGTTGCAAATATAGATATTTTTTCTTATTTACACAACACAACAATAATATTATATATATAATGTAGTCATATTTACTTTTGTATTGTATGCGGTGTGCTAACGAGTTATTTTTGCAACCTTACATTCAAATATCTATCTTTCGCTTGCTTTGTTTGTTCTGCTGTCATTAAATTACTATATTTGCAAGCAAAGAACAAATAACCCAAATCATTATTATTCTTTAAAAGTTAAATGTTATGAAGAAACCTATTATTATTATCTGCATCTCGTTATTGGCAATAATGAGTGTGCAAGCACAAAGACAAAATGTGTGGGGAAAAGTATTAAACCAATCAAACAAAGTTGCAAGAACCTCAGAAAGCGGAGAGATGATTGTAACACAACCCGAAGGTAAAGTCTATAAAAATCTTTATAGCTATGCTGAAGGATTTTACTCTATGTGGGGGCTTATATTTGATGGAAAGAAAGACGGTGTGGCGCGTGATGTGGTTGTTGCCAATGACGGAACAGTCTATATTCAAAATCCCATGACCTTCTTTCCTACTAATTCGTGGATAAAGGGACACAAGACAATTGGCGACACTATTGCTGTAGAACTTCCACAACTTATTTATGTAAATGATAACGATGTTAATTACTACGCTACACGAATGAACTTTGAAGTGGTAGATGGTAATAATCAATATGTAAAAGACTCGCTTTCACAGACAGTCAAGTATGTATGGCGCAACGATTCGCTTATAAAGACAGAAAACAATGTATTGATAGGAATGACTAATGCAGATGGCGATTGGAATGGTATTGGCGATTTAGTGTCGTCGTCTGCTCTTTGTACCTATACTAACATAGCACCATCGTCTACAGCGAATGCTAAAAAGTACATCTTCTCTTTCAATAATGGTGGCAGAGAGATATTTGAACGTATGTCTGAAGTTGTATTCGAAGGTAACTATGTTTATGTTAATAATATAGATTCGGATATACCTGATGCATGGGTGAGAGGAGATATTAAAGGCGACAAGATTATTTTTAATAATGCTCAATTTATGGGGCTCTTTTCAAGTAAACACGCTTATAAATGGGTAATGCCAGCCGATGTTAGCTATAATTCGCAAGATGGTACAACCGATTATAAGTCGTTACCATTTGTAAGTTTCAACTATGATAGTAAAACCCAATCATTCTCTTGTCCTGAACACGGTTTTATGGCAAACTACGGTTATCGTTTAATAGATTTAGAGATGCAAGTGATGATGCAGCCTACTTTTAGACTATTGGTTGAGAATATTGCCAAACCAAAGAATCCGATATTCACAGGAATACAGGAAATGGGTGGAGATACAAAGCGGTTTATATTTAGTCTTGATAGATATAATGAACGAGGTAGTTTTATGAATTCGAAGAATGTGTATTACAATATTTATCTCAACGATAAGAAGTACACTTTCACTCCATCGGTTTATCCGTGGTTAAATGCTGAAATAACAGACATTCCAATCGATTTCTCCGATAAAACCCGCTACGATTTTGAGAATCATGGTAGTGCACATGCCATAATGATTTACGACAAGGCAACTCGTATTGGTGTGCAAGCTTTCTATCAAGATGGCGATAAACGACTTGTTACTGATATTGTGTACAGCGATGGTACAACGGTTTCGAGCATTAATGGTATTACCGATGTTGTTACTGGTGAAACATTCTACACCGATTTGAGTGGGCGCAGAGTTGTAAAGCTAACGAAAGGCATTTATATTAAAAGTGTACGAATGGCTGATGGAACTATTAAGTCGGAAAAGATAATAGTTCAATAGTCTGTTTTCTTTAAACTATTTCATAGGAAAGTGTGCCCACTGTGGTACACTTTCTTTTTTGTTAAGTTACAATTTACTAATTAACTGGTTAGAACTTTATTTGTGTGTTTTCAGTGCCTTTGCCACGTTTATTCTAACAGCTTGTTTATTTCTTCTTTCACTTGTTGGGCAGGCACTACTTGTAATCCGTTTTTGTTTAACTCTACTAAACGGTCGGCAATACGTAGAGCTAATTCCAAATCGTGTGTGGATAAGAATACCACTTTATTAGTTTCTTTTGCCAACCGATGAAGTAACTGCAACATTTCTACTTTCGATGGGAAGTCTAAGAACGATGTAGGCTCGTCTAACAATATAACGGGAGTTTGCTGTGCAAGTGCTTTCGCTATCATTACCTTCTGTCGTTCGCCGTCCGACAGTGTTTGTATCATTCTGTTTTTTAAGTGTTCTATGCCTACCATCTCTATAGCCTCAGCCACAATTGTTTGGTCGCTGGTATTAAGTTTACCCCAAAAGCCAGTGTACGGCATACGTCCCATTCCTACCATTTCTGTAACACTAAGGTTTTGTACATCGCTTTTGTAAGTAAGCACAATGCTTATATATTTAGCTCGTTCGCGTTGCGAAAGCATATTAATGTCGTGCCCATCGAGCAGTAGTCGCCCACTAAGTTTAGGCAGAAATCCTGTTAGTGTTTTTAGCAATGTTGATTTCCCAATTCCGTTTGAGCCTATTAAACAAGTAAGTTCTCCACTTTTAATCTCTACGTTTATATTAGAAACTACGGGTGGAAAGCCTTTATAGCCAACCGATAATTGTTCGAGTGTTATGTTCATTGGTTTACGATTTGTTTGTATTGAGTTTGTTTACTCGTTTAAAATACTGTGCAATTTGGCTATCTTCTCTTTTCTGTCAATAGAGTATATATTTTGTTTCTCGTCTACATATATGAACAGCAGATAAGCTTTCTCTAGCAACATATTGCGTAATGGGTTTGTTTTGTAGCTGCCCTCAGCATACAGAAGTTCTGCCAGCATTTCTAAACGGTCTATCCTCTCGTTGTTGTTCCATTCGTTTGCAGCATACTCCATAAGTTCGTCTACACTCATATTGCGCAGCAGTGTGTAATCGCCAACATACTGTCGGTATAAGTCTTTCAAACTATCGTCGCGCTCGTCTTCCTTTTTCTTCATCATTGTGGCAAGCGCAGTAGCAAACTCTTCTATCAATCGAATGAAATAATCTTGTCGTATCATTATTCTATTATAAAACGAAGATAAATTGTTAAACCGCAGCAAAGGTAATAAAAGTTTTAAGAACAGCATATAGTGCTTGTGCTTTTATGGATAAACTTGTATAGAAAGATGAACGAAGAGCTATTTTGGAATATCTCATCGCTCTACAGTGTGGTTATTATGTGCTATAAGATTATATTTCTACATTAATGTTACCAGAATAGCATTTAAAACAACTATCTTTGTAGCGATTAATGGAATTATTAACACAATAAATTAGATTTTTAGGATATCGCTTATGAATGCAATTATAGCTATTATACCAATTGTATTGCTTTTTGTTCTGATGTTAGGAATAAAGATGGCAGGACACAAGAGTGCACTAATTACTTTGCTTGTTACCATAGC
This sequence comes from Prevotella pallens ATCC 700821, assembly GCF_000220255.1. Lineage (GTDB taxonomy): Bacteria > Bacteroidota > Bacteroidia > Bacteroidales > Bacteroidaceae > Prevotella > Prevotella pallens. The sequence continues at coordinate 106,523 of NZ_GL982513.1, read as the reverse complement.
TTTAGCTTTGTTTGTTGCTCCGGCTATGGGTTTCGTACCATCAAACTTTACTACTATAGGTGTAGGTTGGGCTGTTATAGAAGGTGTGCTGAAAGCAGTGTTCCCAATTCTGATTATAATATTAATGGCAATTTTTAGCTATAATGTGCTGGTGGAAAGCAAAGATATAGAAGTTATTAAAAACCAGTTTATATCTTTCTCAAACGATAAGGGTGTAATGGTACTTATGTTGGTGTGGGGCTTTGGCGGATTGCTTGAAGGTATGGCTGGTTTTGGAACAGCAGTTGCAATTCCTGCCGCCATTCTCATTTCGTTAGGTTATAAGCCAATGTTTTCGGCTTTGGTATCGCTTATTGCCAACAGTGTACCAACGGGGTTTGGTGCTGTGGGTGTGCCTGTAATAACACTTTCTAACGAGGTGGCAGCAGGTGGCGTAGCATCGCCCGAACTTATTCGCGAAATTTCTACCTATTGCGTAGTGCAGCTTTCGCCACTATTTGTTATATTACCTTTTATTATTCTAACGCTCACCAATAGAAGTAGTAGTGCCATTGGTCGCAATCTGCTTATAGCGTTGTGGGTAGGTGGAATTTCGTTAGCAACACAATATGTAGTGGCTATGTTTCTTGGTGCAGAAACACCAGCCATTATAGGTAGTGTGGCAGCCATAGTTGCTTTAGTGCTTTACAACAGACTGTTTGCACCGAAAAAAGATAATGCAAATGCAAAACACTATACGGTTGGCGAAACCTTACGTGCGTGGAGTGTTTACGGTTTCATTTTGTTGTTCATTCTCTTGTCTGGACCATTATTTCCCAGCATTAATGGCTTTTTAAAGTCGCACCTTGTATCGCACGTGTCTTTACCCATTTATGCCGATGGAACAACTTTCAACTTTGGCTGGATTAGCAATGCAGGAATAATGTTGTTTATGGGAACAGTGTTAGGTGGCTTTGTGCAAGGTGTATCGCCCAAACAACTACTGGTGCTTCTGGCTCGTACCACAGTAAACTTGCGCAAAACAGCAATAACCATTGTTAGCTTAGTTGCGTTAGCTTCGGTAATGAACTATGCTGGAATGATAGTAGTAATAGCTTCGGCTCTTGCAACTGTTACGGGGCAACTCTACCCTGTGTTTGCACCCCTTATAGGGGCAGTAGGAACATTTGTAACGGGTAGCGACACATCGTCGAACATTTTGTTTGCTAAGCTACAGGCTAACGTAGCTCATCAGCTAAACTATAGTAACTCCAACTGGCTTGTGGCAGCAAATACGACAGGTGCTACTGGTGGAAAAATAATTTCGCCACAGAGCATAGCCATTGCCACTGCAGCCTGCGATATGCAAGGGCGCGATGGCGAGATATTGAAAGCTGCCATTCCGTATGCAATTTTATATATTGCCGTAGGAGGACTAATGGTACTACTGGCAGTTTAACCCAAAACAGAGTATAAAACCGCAACGCTATTATAGCGTAGTTTATACTATTCGTTCTAGCCTTTTTTAGTTGTATTGCAGCCATCTTGCTTGCCTGTTTAATCAAACGTAGCAGGCTGCACCTTCCTTATAAGGTTGATTAATTAGCTTAACAACAAAACAAAATATATTAAAACTATAATGGCTAGTTTTAGTTTAATATACCATACTCTATTTGGTTTCTAATTTCTTAATAGAGTATGACATATAACACATGTTGCGCCATAAAATGAGATGCTTCACGATGTGATGTCATATCTCTTAGTTTCAGACGTCTGAAACACTCGTTACAGACGTCTGAAACTAACGTGGCAGACGTCTGAAACTTGTGCGATAGATATCTAAAACTTTTATGCCATTTGTTTCGTAATGAACTTTCATATTCCACACCACGCATAAGAATGTGTAATTGCTTGCTAATCTGCTAACAAATACGTACCTTTGCACGCTGAATAAACAAGGAAAGAAGTTAATGAAAAGACTCTATATAGAGACATACGGCTGTCAAATGAATGTGGCAGACTCAGAAGTGGTTGCTTCTGTAATGAAGATGGCAGGATACGATGTGTGCGAAGACGAAAGTCAAGCAGACGCAATTTTTATAAACACTTGTTCCATACGAGAGAACGCAGAAAACAAAATATACAACCGTTTAGAAACACTCTACGCAGAGAAACGAAAGGGACGCGAGGTTATTCTTGGCGTATTAGGCTGCATGGCTGAACGTGTACGTAAAGATTTAATAGAGAACCATCATGCAAACCTTGTATGCGGACCAGACTCGTATCTTAATTTGCCCGAAATGATAGCACGTTGCGAAAATGGACACAACGCAATGGATGTAGACCTCTCTACCACCGAAACATATAAAGACGTTGTGCCACAGCGCATTGGTGGCAACAGAGTATCGGGCTTTGTTAGCATTATGCGTGGTTGTAACAATTTTTGCCACTATTGCATTGTGCCATTTACACGAGGCAGAGAACGCTCGCGCGACGTGGAAAGCATATTGCGCGAGGTGAAAGACTTGCACGACAGAGGTTTTAAAGAGGTTACATTGTTAGGTCAGAATGTAAACTCTTACGGACTACTGCCAAACGGCAAACGCCCAGAAAACGGAACATCGTTTGCAGAGTTGTTGCGAAAAGTGGCACAAAGCGTGCCCGATATGCGTGTGCGTTTTTCAACTTCCAATCCAGAAGATATGACGGAAGATATTTTGCACGCAGTAGCCGATGAACCCAATCTCTGTAAACATATTCATTTCCCTGCACAAAGCGGAAGTAACACAGTGCTGAAGAATATGAACCGCAAATATACTCGTGAAGATTATTTAGAGAAGGTTGCTGCTATTCGCCGTATAATTCCAAATTGCGGATTAACAACCGATATATTTGTGGGCTATCACAACGAAACGTTAGACGACCAAGAATTAACACTATCGTTGGTTCGTGAATGTCAGTTCGACTCAGCCTTTATGTTTAAATATTCGGAACGACCGGGCACATACGCTGCAAAGCACTTACCCGACAACATATCGGAAGAGGAAAAAGTGCGCCGATTGAATGAACTAATAAAACTTCAAACCGAAATATCGGCAGCACAGAATAAGAAAGACGAAGGCAAAGAGTTTGATGTGCTGATAGAACGTTTCAGCAAACGCAGTCGCGAACAACTTATGGGTCGCACCGAACAAAATAAAGCAGTAATTATTCCACGTGGTAAACACCACATAGGGCAAACAGTGCGTGTGCGTATAACAGGTTCTAGCTCGGCAACACTTATTGGCGAAGTAGTAGAATGAGATGGTATAAACCTAACAATGGTAAGTTATGAAAGAATTTCTCCAGATATTACGCAGATTCGTTCCACCTTATAAAAAGTATTTAGTGTGGTCGGTGGTATTCAACATTCTATCTGCCATTCTAAATATCTTCTCGTTTGCAGCACTCATTCCATTACTTCAAATACTGTTTAAAGTAGACACAGGAGCAAAGGCAACACAAGTAATGGCATTGAGCGATGGTTCGCTGAAAGATGTTTTAGCAAACAACGCCAACTATTATACACAGCTATTTATTTCAGATTGCGGACCAACAACAACGCTACTAATTATAGGACTGATAATGGGGTTTATGACTTTTCTGAAAACAGGCGCTTACTTCTTATCGTCAGCCTCAATCATACCAGTAAGAACAGGCGTAGTTTGTGATATACGCAATCAGCTATATCAAAAAATAACATCGCTTTCGCTCAGTTTTTTCAGCGAAGAACGTAAAGGAGATATTATAGCACGTATGAGCGGCGATGTACAAGAAGTAGACTCTTCTGTTATGTCATCACTCGATTTGTTGTTTAAGAACCCAATTCTCGTTTTGATATATTTCATAACGTTGATGTTTATTTCATGGCAACTCACAATATTTACACTACTCTTTGTACCACTCTTTGCTTCGCTGATGGGAATAGTAGGACGAAAGCTGAAACAAGGTAGTATTACAGCACAGGCTCTTTGGAGCGACACAATGAGCCAAGTGGAAGAAACACTGGGCGGATTACGCATTATTAAAGCTTTCTGTGCAGAAGCCATAATGAATCAGAGGTTTCAGAAAGTAAACTCTATGTATCGCAACGATATAATGCGTGTGAACATTCGACAACAAATGGCACACCCTATGAGCGAATTTCTTGGTACTATAATGATAATTGTTGTACTGTGGTTTGGCGGTACATTAGTATTGGGGAAATATCCAGTAATAAGCGGTCCTACTTTTATATATTATCTTGTTATATTGTATAGCATTCTCAATCCGCTAAAAGAAATATCCAAAGCAGGCTATAGCATAGCAAAGGGATTGGCTTCGATGGAACGAATAGACAAGATACTAATGGCAGAGAGTGCCATTAAAGAAGTGGAACAACCAAAACATATCGACAGTTTTAACCACCAAATAGAGTTCCGCAACGTTAGTTTCGCATACGATACGATGGTAAAAGAAAATGGAACAACCGAACCTAAATGGGTGTTACGTAACATTAATCTTATTATTCCGAAAGGCAAGACCATAGCACTGGTTGGACAAAGTGGAAGTGGAAAGTCTACATTGCTCGACCTTATTCCTCGCTATTACGATGTGCAAGAAGGCGAAATACTTATAGATGGTATTAATATTAAAGAACTATCAATACACGATTTACGTCATCTTATAGGTAATGTAAATCAAGAAGCTATTCTTTTTAACGATACATTCAAAAACAACATAACCTTTGGCGTATCGGCAGACAACACTAAGGTTATTGAAGCAGCAAAGATAGCTAATGCGCACGACTTTATTTCTCAAACCGAAAAGGGTTACGAAACAAACATTGGAGACCGTGGCGGTAGATTGTCTGGCGGACAACGACAACGTGTTAGTATTGCCCGTGCAATCTTAAAGAACCCTCCTATTCTTATTCTTGATGAGGCTACTTCTGCTCTCGATACAGAAAGCGAACGCTTAGTACAAGATGCTCTTTACAAATTAATGAAGACACGTACGACAATTGCTGTTGCACACCGCCTTTCCACCATTAAGAACTCTGACGAAATATGCGTTATGCACGAAGGCGAAATAGTGGAAAGAGGAACGCACGAAGAGTTAATGCTGCTCAATGGATATTACAAGAAGCTGCACGATATGCAAGAAATTTAATTCAATGATAGCATTAAATAAAAACAATATAGCATTTAAGGCATTGCAACCAATGTTTGCTGTGGTAGCTAATATACTATTAGCTTACATTGTTTATTTTGTAGCTCGCGTGGCTTATTTGTTAGAAAACTATTCGTTATTTAAAGAAGGCTTAAGTTTTGAACATTTAATAAGAATGTTTCAGGGTGGTTTAATGTTCGACACTACAGCCATTGTGTATAGTAATGCTCTCTATATACTGTTAATGTTGTTTCCACTTTGGTTTAAAGAAACAAACACCTATCATCGCTTCTGTCGTTGGTTGTTTGTTATTGTAAATGCCATTGGCTTATTCTTAAATCTTTGCGATGCTGTTTACTTTCCATTTACATTGCGACGAACTACAACAAGCGTCTTCAGAGAGTTTGATAACGAGAACAATTTAGGAAGTATTTTTGTTACCGAACTTGTAAATCATTGGTATTTTGTATTGGTCTTCGTTGTTGTGGTGTGGGGTATGTATAAACTTTATAGAATGCCCAAAAGCAATATATTCCACTTCAATACTCTCAAAAATAGATGGCAGTTTGTAGGAATAAACTTCCTATCTTTGGCATTTGCAACTGTATTTTGTGTGGGTGGAGCACGTGGCGGATTACAAAGTGGAGTGCGTCCTATTACAATTAGTAATGCCAACGAATATGTAAAACGTCCTATTGAATGTGCTTTGGTGCTGAATACTCCTTTTGCTTTAATGAGAACCATTGGTAAAAGCATATTTAAAGTGCCTAATACTTTCGCTTCACTTAATAATGCTGCAAAATATTTTACGCCCATTCATACTCCCAATGCAAATGTAAAAGCCAATAAAAAGAATGTTGTTATACTAATTGTAGAGAGCTTTGGACGCGAATATATTGGTGCTTATAATAAACAACTTGAAGGTGGACACTACAAAGGTTATACGCCAAACGTAGATAAGCTTATTAAAGAAAGTACAGTATTTGAATATTCGTATGCAAACGGACATAAAAGTATAGATGGAATGCCATCTTCGTTGTGTGGTATTCCAATGTTCATAGAACCTTTTATTCTAACTCCCGCATCAATGAACGATTACACTGGAATTCCAGGATATCTTTCTCGTTGGGGCTATCAAACTGCATTTTTTCATGGTGCTAATCGTGGTTCTATGGGCTTCCTTGCTTTTGCCAATAAAATAGGTTTCCAAAAATATTATGGCAGACAGGATTATGCACAAGATAAACGCTTCGGAGGTGATGCTGATTTCGATGGAAATTGGGGCATCTGGGACGAACCTTTCTTGCAATATTATTGTGCAAAGATGAGCGAAATGAAGCAACCTTTTATGACAGCGCTGTTTACTGTTTCGAGTCATCACCCATTTGTAGTGCCAGATAAATACAAAGACAGCTTAAAAGAAGAACAGTTACCTATTCATAAATGTATTCGTTACACTGATATGGCTATCGGACGTTTCTTTGAAACTGCCCGAAAACAAGCTTGGTTTAAAAATACTATATTTATATTGGTAAGCGACCATACTAACCAAAGTAATCATCAACAATATAAAACTGATATTGGAGAATTTAGTGCGCCCTTTATTCTTTACGATCCATCGGGCGAAATAAAGCCTGGAATGCGTGCTGGTATAGCACAACAAATAGATATTATGCCTACTATATTTGGAATTTTAGGCTATAACAAACCCTACTTCTCTTTTGGTTGCGACCTTTTAAATACTCCTCCACAACAAACTTATGCACTCAACTATATCAACGGAGTATATCAATATACAAAGAATGGTTACACAATGCAGTTTGATGGAAATAGAGTAACAGGCATTTATAGTTTGAAAGACTTGCTAATGCAGCACAATCTTCTGGGAAAAGTGCCTGAACAAGCACAAATGGAACAAGAACTAAAGGCTATTATTTACCAATATATGTACCGTATGGTAAATAACGAACTTAGATAAGTGCAGTATTTGATTAGAAAATTCCACAAACAACATATCTTGTTGTAATAAAGAGACAACACTAAGTTATTATGAATATATAAGCTGATAAAGAAACCTTTATCGGCTTTATTTTTGTTTCCAATTCTTAGTGGATTAGTATTAGAACGTGATTTCTTAATATCTTTAACCTGTTTTACGTTTGCTAACCACTAAAATAAGTACAGCGGCAATAATAAGCACAAAACCAATTACGATAGGAAACGTTATTGGTTCGCCAAAAATAAGTATTCCCACGCACATAGCCGTTAGAGGTTCGAATACTCCTAACACAGCTGCCATTGTACTGCTTATTTGTTTCAGCGAAATAATAAGCGTTATGTTACTTATTGCTGTAGGAATTAAACCTAACAGGAATAAATGGAGAAGTTGGCTATGCGTTTCTATAATATCTATATGTCCCATAGTGAAAGTGCCATATAAAGTAAGTATGAGCATAGCAAAAAAGAAAATATAGAATGTAAGTTTTAGCGATGGCATCTTACGAATACGCATTCGTGGGAATGTTACCATATAAACAGCATAAAGAAACCCTGAAGCAAGAAGCAAAAACAATCCGGTTACTCCCTTCATACTGCCACCACCATCGAGTATTCCTGAAAGGAAAAACACACCAGCAACTGCAATTGCAATAGAAATGGCTGTGGTTGCAGATAGTTGTTCGTGCAAAAATACCACTGAAAGCAAACAAGTCCATACTGGATACGAGAACAATAGCGTTGTAGCAATGCCACTTGCCATATAATTATACCCCTCTATAAGTGTGATAGACGATGCCGAATACATAAGAGAGAGAAACAATATGCGCAAGAAATCGCCAAAAGCAAGCCACATTCGGGTGCGATGAAACATAAGCATTCCCAACATTGCAAGACAACCAAAGGCATAACGATAAATTAAAACAGATGTAGAATGCATACCTGTAGAAAGCACAGGTATAGCAAATAGCGGAATTAGTCCAAATGTAATGCCTGATATGCTGGCATTTAAAAATCCTTTTATTGTAGCTGACATCTAACAATTTGTTTTTATAGAAATAAGGCTACAGTTTGCCATAGTGTTCACAGCTTTTTTGTGTAGCACTAAATTATCTTTATTCCTTGCAGATAGTAAAAAAATCTATTCTTGGCTTATATTTTACACTAATATCTATCTATACGTAGTTTTAAACATACGAATATTTGGTAGAAAAAGTATAACAATATTGTGTCTTTGCCGCATTTTGTGTATGCAAAGTTACGAAGTTACTCTACAATAACCTTATAATATAGGGCATATTTTACTTTTATGGCAAAGAAAGTAAGTAAAAACAGAAGATATAAGAGTAAATAATAGAATTTATTAAAATAATATATTGTTATATCAAACCAATTAACTACATTTGCACTCGTATAATTTTGTTTGATAACGTATATGGCAGGTGCAGCCTTTATATTACGTATAAACAAACAGAACACAGAATGAAGATTAAAAATAAAATACTCTACGGAATTGCATACAGCTTCTGGTTCGTCCTATCGCTGTTGCCATTTCGTATTCTTTTTATATTGTCCGACTGTCTATATTTTATTGTTGCAAAGGTGGTGAAATACCGCCATAAGGTAATTAGGAAAAACCTTAGAGAAAGCTTTCCTGACAAAACAGATAAGGAATTGCGCGATATAGAAAAAGGATTTTACCATTGGTTTTGCGATTATCTTGTAGAAACCATTAAGCTAATGACAATGTCGCCTAACACACTTCGTAAAAGAATGAAATTTATGGGAATGGAAAAATTTAACGAAGTGCTGAAAAATGGTGGCTCATGTGCTGTCTATTTAGGGCACTATTGCAATTGGGAATGGATAACATCTATTCCTTATTGGATACCAAACAACGTGCAATGTTGCGAACTTTATCACCCTTTAGAGAATGAAACCATAGACAAACTATTTAAAGAGGTACGCGAAAAACAGAATGCTCTCTGTATTCCAATGCAAGAATCGTTACGAAAAATTATAAGCTTTAAACGCAATAGTAAGTCGATTGTTGTGGGATATATTGCAGACCAAACACCTCTTTGGTGGAATATACATCATTGGGTAGATTTTCTTCATCACGATACACCTGTGCTTACAGGTGCCGAACGTATAATTCGACATACTAATCAGGTAAGTTTCTACGGATATATGCGTAGACCTAAACGCGGATATTATGAATGCGAAATGAAACTTATGACCGATTGTCTAACCAAAACTTCAGAATTTGAAATAACAGATATATACTTCCGAATGCTCGAAGAAAATATTAAAAATGCTCCTTGCTACTATCTGTGGAGTCATAACAGATGGAAGCGAACACGAGAAGAATTTAACGAAAAGTGGGAAGTTGTAGATGGAAAAGTACTAAGAAAGAAACATACAAACTAATTAAACAGTTTTATAACAAGTATGAATATGCCAAAAATGAAAGACGAAAAACGCATAAGTCCTGAGGAAACAAAAGAAATGCAACACATTATATTGGGCATTTTAAAAGCCATAGATAAAGTTTGCAGAGAGCATAATTTGCAATATTTTATGATTGCTGGCACAATGTTAGGTGCTGTACGTCATCAAGGTTTTATTCCATGGGACGACGATGCAGATGTTGCATTGCCACGTCCAGACTATGAAATTCTGTTGAAACACGCTAATGAATGGTTGCCTAAAGAGTATGAACTTGTAGATTATGAAAAGAATTGCCATTATCCATACCAATTTGCACGCATACAAGACAAACGAACTACTTATATTTTACGCCGTAGTTTCAATTTCTTAGGTGGTATTCCTGTAGATGTATTTCCTATTGACGGAATTACAGATAACAAACTTGCCTGTAAGTTCCATTATATGCGCTATAACTTTGTAAACAAACTACTTTATTATTCGCAGCGCGACCCCTACAAACACGGTAAAGGCATAGGTTGCTTGTTTTATAAAACACTGCAAAAAATATTTTCGCCACAAAAAATACATCGTGTTCTCACCAAAATTCAGTCGCAATATTCTTATATAAATAGTAAATTGGCAGCCGACCACGACAATCGCCCCGAACGAGGTATACTTCCAAAAGAAGTTTATGGAACACCCACACCTATTATGTTTGAAGGTGTTGAACTTATGGGAGTAGCGCAGCCCGATGCATATCTTTCTTATTGTTATGGCAATTATATGGAGCTACCAAACGAGATACCTCCACAGAATTTTCGCTATATGGATATGAATTTGCCGTATAAAAACTATAAAGGCTCTGCTTCAATGAAGAAGTCGTAAACTCTGAATTTCATTTATAAGAGCTAATAAGAAACAAAAATGCAGGTAGGGGGGCAAGAAGTGTTATAAACCAATTATTGTTTTGAATTGGGGAGTAAATATTTTGTAATTACAAAATGGAGAAACAATAATAAGAAATTTAAAAAGTATAATTATGTTTTTCTAATTTCTTATTATAAATTAAGCAGAGTATTCTTTATGGTAGGGAAGTATATTTTATGGTGTTAAATATTGATAGGTTTTATTCGCTATGGTGTCATCATATTTCTGGCAATACTCTCCTTACTTTCGTTAAAAGTAAATTACTTTGCTCAATATAAAAACACATCTGCAAAAAATTAATGAACATATTGAACAAAAATGCCTTTCGTAGCCCATTGAGTTGGCTTTAGTTGATGGGCTAATTATATTTGTTTTGCATTATTGGTTATATTTATTTTCTGGAGAAAAAGTAAAGGTATAGTTTGTTTTTATGAGGTAAAATGTGTTATGGCAAATGTATATCGGGCGGATATAGAACAAAAAAGAGAGGTGTTTACAAGAAACACCCATCTGTTATTCTAAATCTATATGTTCCACTTCAATATCATCGGTTATAAATATGCGTGCAACCTCTTTAAATTTTTCGGCATTTTCGGTGGTGTAATAGTGTGCAGTTCCATTTTTTGTACAGCGAGCATCTATTTCTGTATGACGTGTTAGATAGTCTTTTAAACTTTCTGCAACATATTCGCCTTGCGATACTATTTTTATGCCGTCAGGAACATATTGTTTTATTTTTGGCATTAAAATAGGATAGTGAGTACAACCCAAAATTAGAGTATCAATATCGGGATCTAACCACAAAATATGGTCAATTCTTTTTTTAATAAAATAATCTGCCCCAGCTCCTGTAGCTTCATTATTCTCAACAATAGGAACCCATAACGGACATGCTACTCCCGTAACATCTAATTCGGGCCAAAGTTTATTTATCTCAATGTTGTAACTATTGCTTTTTGTGGTTCCCGGTGTAGCAAGAATACCAATATGTTTTGTTTGGGTAAGCTTTCCTACTATTTCAGCTGTAGGACGAATAACACCAAGTACCCTGCGTTGTGGGTCTATTTTTGGTAAATCGTTTTGCTGAATGCTGCGAAGAGCTTTTGCCGAAGCTGTATTACAACCAAGAATTACCAATTGACACCCCATTTCGAATAGTTTTAATACAGCCTGACGGGTGAATTGATATACAATATCGAACGAACGTGTACCGTATGGCGCACGAGCATTATCGCCAAGATAAGCATAATCGTATTGTGGAAGTAGCTCGCGAATAGCTTTTAATATAGTAAGTCCACCATATCCTGAGTCGAATACTCCTATTGGACCCGGTGTTTGTGTTAGCAATTTGTTCATACTTTTATTGCAAGGCAGTTTTTAAAGCAACAGTAATATCTTCGCCAACCATATTGTTTACGTATGGCAGTGCATTATTATCGGCATTTAGAATAAAAGCGTAACCACTTTCTTGTGCCATTTTAGCTATTGTTTTTTTTAGTTTTGCATGCACTGGTGCGTATATTTGTTGTTCGGCTTGTTCAATTAGTCGGTCAGCTTCCTTTTTAAAAGCAATATTTTTGTCTAACAATTCTTGCAATTCAGCCTGTCGTTTTTTTAATATAGATGGTGCAAAGTTGCGTTGTCCTTCTAAAAATTCCTCGTATTTAGTGTGGAAATCGTTCTCAGACCGTGTTGTTTCTGCATCGTATTTTGCACGAAGATCGTTAATACTACGTGTAGCTGCAGCATATTCGGGCATAGATTTTAACACTTCGGTATAATTGAAGTAGGCAAACTTTAGTGTGTTTTGTGCATTTGTCGTAATTGTAATGACGGCAAATGCAAGACAAACGAAGATTTTTTTTATCATAATTGCATACTTATTTTTTTGTTATATAAAAAAAAGACCACAGCAAGAACAAAGTTTTTGCGGTAGTCTTACTCTTTCCATAAAGCATTAATGGCTCTGGAAAATAATAACGGGGCAGACGCCCACTTTATTAATAAGAGTTTGCAGCATAAGCCGCAAACATTCTTATATCTTACTTCATTTTAGCAAGCTGAGCTTTAACTTCTGCAGTAATATCTTTGCTAATGGCTTCGTTAATATACAATGGTTGGCCAGCACCTTTTTCCATAATATAAACATAGCCACCAGTTTTAGCTACAGTTTCGATAGCTTTACGTACTTTATCGAGTACTGGACCCAACTTTTGTTGTTGTTGTTCGTTAAAAGCCTTCTGGTTGTCTTGAGCAGTTTGTTGAATTTTAGTGTACATATCCTGAAGAGCTTTTTCAGTTTCAGCCTGTTTTGTGGCATTCATTGTACTCTTTGTTTTGTCGTACTCCTCTGCTTTGCGTTGCAATTCGGTCTGCATATCGGTAAGTTGTTTCTCGTATTCCTTACCTTTAGCCTCTAATTCTTTTTGAACATTAGTAGCTTCTGGCAATGATAGCAAGAGAGCTTGTGAATCGATATGACCAAATTTCTGTGCAAATAAACTCATAGGAGCACAGAGCATCAACATTAAAATAAGCTTTTTCATATTCTTTTGTGTTTTAATTGTTTGTAAATTTCTATTTTTGTTTACTTTATTTTATCTCTCTCAACTATTATTGGTTACCATAACCCAATTTTGCTAATACTTCGTTGCTAATATCTACCTTTGGCGAGCCATATATAATGCCAGAAGTAGAACTTGAACGGTCGATTACAAGACTATAACCACGTTGGTCGGCAACATCTTTAACAGCATTGTATATTTCGTCTTGAATAGGTGTAATAAGACTGGTGCGTTTTTTGAAAAGTTCGCCCTCTGGTCCAAAATACTTACGCTTTAAGTCGGCTGCTTGTTTCTCTTTCGCCATAATAGCTTCTTGTTTCTTTTTCTTCTGTTCTTGCGAAAGGAAAACAACTTCGTTCTGATAATTCTTATACATTGTGGAAGCTTCGGTGTTAAGTGCTTCAACTTCTGCTTGCCATTTCTTACTAACCTGATTTAATTGTTCGTTGGCACGCTCGTAAGCAGGAATATTGCTAAGCAAATATTCCATATCTATGAGTGCAAATTTCTGTGCATGGGCTGCAATAGACGCTACAGCCATTAAACAGAATACTATAAACTTTTTCATTGTTAATATCTTTTCTTGTTATTTATGTATGCTGCCGCTAAAAGAGTAGCATTGTTAAGTTGTTAGAATTCTTGTCCCAATATAAAGTGGAACTGACTTCCTCCTCTTTTACCAAATACTTTATCGAAACCGTATGCCCAATCGATACCCATCATACCAACCATTGGAAGGAAAATGCGTACACCTATACCTGCAGAACGTTTTACATCGAATGGATTAAACTTAGAAGTTTCTGTCCAAGCATTACCAGCTTCTACAAAACCAAGACCATAAATGGTGGTATTACCCAAAAGGAATGGATAACGAAGTTCAAGAGTCATACGTTCGTAAGCATAACCTTCTCCGTGTTGTGTAAGTTGTCCGTTCTCGTAACCTCGTAAACCAATAGTTTCTTGTGCATAATTAGAAGAGTATCCACTCATACCATCACCTCCCATATAGAATGTTTCAAATGGACTCTTTTTATACTTGTTGTAGCTTCCTAATAAACCAAATTCTATACGCGTCATTAGCACGAAACATTTGTTGCCATTATTGAGAGCAGTAAAGGTACGTGCCTTAAACTTCCACTTATGATATTCTACCCAACGGTATTTTTCTTGTTGTTCTTCCTGATAAGTTGCTGAAAAACGGTCGTTGGCAAGATGTTTATAATCTTTCTTATCGAATTTAGACCATGGTGGTGTAATTGATAACGAGGCAGAAAATTCGGAACCTGTACGTGGATATAGTTGGTTGTCGGTAGAACTACGATTGAGCGTTATGTTCAAACTTAAATTATTGGCTGTACCATTAGACATTACAAAGAAATAGCGCCAATTCTTTAAGATATAACGTTGGTAAGATAATTGTAAAGACAACTGGAAATAGTCGTCTGGCCATCTTAAACGTTTACCCCAACCAGCATAGAAACCCCATATTTGAATGTATTTATCTGGATCGAGATAATTTTCGTAGTTATTATAATTATAATTTCCTACACCATACATATAGTTATAATAATTCTCCATATAACTACGGTTGTAATAGCTGGAATTTAAATCGGTAGATTTAGAAAAGTTTGCACCTAATGTAAACTGAATAGGGCGTTTTCCACCAAACCAATTTGTTGCATATTGCAAACCATACGATTGATAATACTTACCATTTGTTTGAGCATTTAACGACATAGTTTCACCATCGCCAATAGGTAAGAAACCTTTGTGATCTTTATTCTTTTTCAGCAGATTTGCTATAGAGAAGTTGTTCAGTTTTAAACCTAATTGTAGCAGAGCACCCATCTGTCCCCAACCTAATGACATTTGAATTTGGTCGTTCGATTTCTGTTTTAAGTTCCAGTTTATATCTACAGTACCATCTTCGTAATTTGGTTTTGGTTCTGGATTTACCGACTCTGGGTCGAAATGTCCCATAGAAGCTAAATCGCGTGCAGTACGCATTAGTGCAGCTTTAGAGAAAAGATCGCCCGGTTTTGTACGCAATTCACGACGAACTACATTTTCGTAGATACGAACGTTTCCATTAATGCGCACACGTTTAATACGTGCTTGTTGTCCTTCGTAGATACGCATTTCCAAATCTACAGAATCGCCAACAATGTTTACTTCTGTAGGTTGTAAGTTATAGAAAAGATAACCGTGGTCCCAATATTGGTTACCAACAGACGATTCATCTTCCGACAAACGTTTATTAAGATATTTCTGATTGTAAACATCACCTTTCTTAATGTCGAGTAATGAGTTTAAGAAATCTGTAGAATAAACAGTATTACCCACCCACGTGATATTACGAATATAGTATTTCTTTCCTTCGTTTACTTTAACATATACGTTTACATGTTTATCGTCTGCATTCCAAATACTATCTTTTAAAATAGCAGCATCGCGAAAACCATATTCGTAATACTTATCTATTAAATGCTTTTTATCTTCTGTCCAACGTTCTGGAGTAAACTTTTTAGCTTTAAGAAGAGTAGAAAGTTTTCCTGCTTCGTTTGTTTTAGTGAAAGCTCCCTTCTTAAAGAAAGTTCCTTTTATTATTTTATCGGATAGTTGTGCATTACCGTCAATAAAAATATGACGTACCTTTTTCTTTTCTTTTTTATCTACGTCTATATCAAGAATAACCTGATTTTTTGCAGTAACATCATCGCGTTGTCTAATTTGCACAGTGGCATCTTTATATCCTTTATCATCGAAATACTTTTTTGCAAGTATCTGAGCACGGTCTATCATATTAGGTGTTATTTGTCCTCCTTTCATAATACCTAACTTCTGTTCCATATCCTCGCGTTCGCTTTTCTTTAATCCATTATAGTTAATGGTAGAAATGCGTGGACGTGCCTTTAGATAGATATGAAGATATGCGTTATCTCCTACCAAAGAATCTACAGCGATTGAAACATCAGAGAACAAACCATGTTTCCAATAGCGTTTTACAGCATTTGTTATAGCTGTTCCTGGAATTTCTATATCCTGTCCTACAGACAATCCTGATATTCCTATCAAAACATAATCTTCGTAGCCATCTACTCCCGACACAGATATACCAGCTAACTTATATGTTTGTGGGTTTGCGGCGTATGAGATGATTGGATTTACGATCTTCTGTTGGGCTTTTATTTGCAAACCAAAGCTAAGAATAAAAGCTAATAGTATTAAGACCTTTTTCGTATTACTCATTTATAGCGTATCTTATTTGTTTCTTTGTTCTGTTTCTATTTGTTTCTCTGTTTTTCCGAAACGGCGTTGCCGTTTTTGATAGTCGGCTATTGCTGTATGCAAATCAGCTTCGTTGAAGTCTGGCCAATAAGTATCGCAAAAATATAGTTCCGAATAGGCTAACTGCCAAAGTAAGTAATTGGAAATGCGATACTCTCCTCCTGTTCTAATCAATAAATCAGGGTCGGGCATAAAGTTTGTACAAAGATGTTTATTTATAATATTCTCGTCGATGTCTTCTACTTTCTGCTCGCCTTTTTGTACTTCTATTGCTATTTGTTTTGTTGCTTCTGTAAGTTCCCATCGTGCCGAATAACTTAGTGCAACAACCATAGTCATAGCATTGTTGTTTGCTGTATGTTCTATCGTTTCTTTCAGCTTTTCGGCAACGGCAACAGGTAAACGTTTAATATCTCCGATAACTTGGAAGCGCACATTATTCTTCATAAATATTTCGTCTTCAAGAGAAGTCAGCACTAATCCCATAAGTGCAGCTATTTCATCTGACGGACGATTCCAATTCTCTGTAGAAAATGTGTATAATGTTAGGTATTTCACACCTAATCGTGTGCATTCTGATGTTATTCGACGCACAGTTTCTACTCCCGCTTGATGTCCATACGATCTTGGGTTATTGCGTTCTGTAGCCCAACGTCCATTGCCATCCATTATTATGGCAATATGTTGTGGAATGCGTTTCATATCTAATTCTTCTACCATATTTTTCGAAGATTGTTTTTATTTCTTTATTTATAGATGCGATAAACTGGAAAGCTACATCTTACTCGTCTTCGTTATGACACGTTCTACATTTAGCCATAAAGCTATAAGTTACGGTAAGTTGTAAAGTTGAATAACAGTCGGTATTCTTAAATGCTCCACTACTTTTTATATCGTATGGATCCTTTTGTCCGTCCAATTCATCAGATAAACAAAAGTGCATAGCCCACTCCAATCCAATATTTGTTCGTTCGCCTAATTTATATTTAACACCTATTCCTATTGGGACATTTGCAGAGAATGCCGATTTTTTGGCTCCGTTCTTTATTTGTACATAAGTAGCACCTAATCCTCCAAAAACAAAAGGAGTTAAACGTTGCGCTCCTCTATATTCTCTTCCAGTACCATAAGGCCAGAAATTGTATTCGTATGTAGTTCCTACATCTATTAATGTATTATTAAACTCGTAAGGTGTTGTAGCAAATTTTGGGTAATAGGTTTTGATGTCGCTTGATTTTCCCTTTATCTTGCCATACGAAATATTGAATTTTAAGCCCATATACGGATTAAACGCATAACGTGCTAATACAGTTCCCATTGGCTGAAGGTTTTTTGTTAGCGAACTATTAAAGTCGCCTAAGTATCCCATCATTCCTATTCCTGCACCCAATTCCATTCTGTACTCTTCACCATCTTGTGCCTGAATAGGAACATAAGCTAAGAGGAACAATATATAGAAAAGGATACGTTTCATTTCTTTTATTTTATAGTTTGACAGTTTGCCCGATAGAGCCTTATAGTCATTAATAACTTCTTGTAAATTCGGTTTGTTGTTTACTCCAACCTTCACTGTTTAATCTGCCTTTCCAAACCTTATTGCCACAAACAATCCAAATATATTTCTGACTGTCTGCTGCTATTGCAAAGTTTCTTGATGGAGTTTCTGTTGGATAAACATAATGTTTATTGGTTGTCCAAACTATGCCATTGTTTATACTTTCTTTAATTGGAGCAAACTTGCCATTGTCTGTAACTCCAAATGCCATAGCCTTATTGTTGTAATAAATCACTGATAGATGGTTGTATTTAGGTAGTTGAAACTCACTACTTACTTCGGTTTCAACAAATGACCATTTGTAACTTGTAGATGTACTCGTACCATCAATTAGTTTAGTCCATGCCACTACGAAATTGTTGGTTGTATTTGTGCCGAAAAGTGTAACTCTACTTATTTGGTTATCTGTAGCCGATGGTTGATATATAAAACCAATGCCGTTGGTTGGCAGATAAGAAGAATTTGCATCTAATGCTTCGTTAGTCCAACTTACACCATTATCTTTCGATACCATAAGCGTATTACTATTCGATAGTGCATACAGTTCTGTTGCACCTGCAGCTACTAATTGTTGTAGTGGAGCAGTACTTACCGTAGTCCAAGTTACTCCATCGTTCGAATGTTTAATTTGTCCATTGTCAAGCAAAAACATTCCATTTTCAGTCGCAATTACGCTTTTATAACTTGTGGCACCGAATGTTGTTGGGACTTGTGTCCACGTGTTTCCATCGTTCTCTGCTGTGAAGTAACATATAGTTTGACTTCCTTTTTTGCCAAACACATACATTTTTTTATTATAACTGACCATTTTCACATCATCGAATAATGCAAAATTTGTATTATCATTAAGTGTGTTCCACTTAAATTCGTTACCACGTTGCTTGTGTACATTTACTGTTATGGTGTATGTTTTGCGATATTCTCCATTCTGTGAGTAAACTTCGATAATGCGTGGCTGTGAGAAATCGATAGAGTCGTTCTCTTTATAAGGCGTTGCTACACCAATGGTTAGCGGTCTTATAAATATTTTTCCATTACTCTTGGCAGTTATGTTTGTAAGCACTGCTTTTGCTTTTGTTCCATAGGGCAATGAATCTGGGTTGTAGATAGTTCCATTATTCTGATTTATATAGAACCTATATGTTGTGGGCTTATACTTGGTAACAACAACTGTATCTTTTCCAGCTGCATTTACGGTATCGTGTAGAATCTTTACTTCCTTAATAGAGAAAGCAACAATTGCTGTAGCTTGCGAACTATTATCTGGTACTTTTTCTTCTTCTTTAAAGCAAGATGTTAGTGCAAGTGCCATTGTTAGCATTGCCACAAGGGAATATATCTTATGTTTCATCGGACAATAATTATACTATATTGTGTGCAAATTTACTTAGAATTCTTTAGATACTGCTCACTTTTGATAGTTTATTATGTAAATTATTGTTTTTAATGCCTATTTTTAAGTTCTTTAAGTAATGCCTAATCATCTAAATAACGTAAGTCTGATGACCATTGTATTCCCGATCAAAAATCTTACAGGCCACTGATAGACAAGAAATATCAGAAGATTGATGCTTTATCTATCCTTTAATAACGAAGTGGCTACGCCCATATTCCAGCTGTGAATGCTCTTTTGATTGTACAGTAGGTATAATCAGTAAACAAATAAATATTTGGTGTGAAAGCATAGTTTATATTTACTTGCCCATTGAAAGCAATTCTTGGTAAACAACTCCAAAATTTAACTGAGCAAAGTTTGACCGGGTAAGATTCTTTCTGTAGTTCAATTGGAAGAACCAATTATCGTTCGGTCGATATTTTATAGTAACTACAGGAATGTAACAAACCCGAGAAAATTTGTTTCGTTAAGTACAAACATAAGTTTTTTGCACAAAGGTAGCATAATCGCTATAGTAGGCAAAGGCGGATAGTATAGTCATTCCCTTAAAAGCCGAATATTAGGCTTTTAAGGGCTGACTATTTAATAACATCTATTCTTTTAAGGATTTTCGAAACCTCTTTATCTGTACGTAAATTTATGTTTATCTGCTACTTCGTTGTTGGTACAATGCCTGCATCAGTATCAGAGTTATGAATACGTTGGTTCACCTCAGAGCCATGCTTTCCAAAGTTTAGGTTGAAATGAAAGTCTATGCCAAAAACCTTACATAGATTTTTCGACCATACCATTTGATTATAAGGAGCAAGATGGGAAAGATTCTCTACAGACATTTCATAACGTGAACTGAAGATGTTCTGCAACTGGAGTTCTACACCCCATTTTTCTCTATTGTACCCAAAAACTATACTATGTGATTTCTCATCTTTGTTAAGTGTCTCCCCCCACAAGCTATGAAAACTTGTCTCAAGATTGGCACCTACATACCAATTCTTGTACATTCCCATTAAGTTGGCACGCAAGCCCCAGTTGGTATGTGTATGCGTATAAGTATTACCATTGCTGATATAGCGATTGACAAATGGGGTTAATTGAATGGATATATAATCCTTCCAAGGTTGTACTTTTAGGTTTATTTGAGAGTTCAGACGATGGAAGCCTCTTTGATTGGCATAACTCCTAACATAGAAGCCATTCGAATAGGTTGTTTCTTCCATATATGGTTTATCATCATAGCTATAACGAGTAAACCATTCTGCACTGATATACTTTGTTTCTACGCTAATTGATAGTTCATTAGAGAAAAATCTGACCGCCTGTAGATTTGGATTTCCACGGCGTATTTGGTAAATATCTATGTGTTGTTCAACATCGCTTAATTCGGCAAGTGAGGGTGCGTACCCTCCCATATAGGCTTTATAGCGTATTGACAGATAATTGTTGAAACGATACCCCAGCAGAATAGTCGGGCGAAATATATATTTTACCTGTTTTGCATTTCCTTGGCTAACATAGGTTCTCATAGCACCTACACCTACCATATAATCCAGTTTCCCTAACTTTGAGGCCCATTCTCCAAAAGCATAACTCTCACCTGTATTCATCTTTACACTTGAGGATGTATTTCCATCGTATGCATTTTTTGTGTACATCTGCTGATGTCGCAGACCGAATGACAACCGCGAATACTTGATTTTCTGCTCGTAAATAACTTCAGCTATAGCCGAATATTTATTACCATCGACATGAGATGTTATTTCTTGTACAGCATTTCCCTGAGATTGGCGATATAAACGGTCGTTTTTAGTATTGATATATGTTCCTATCAGGTCAAAGAAAAGATGCTTATCCTTGGAAAACTCATGTTGATAATAAATATCTAACGATGGATTGTTGCTCCTTGACTTGGTGCGGTCCATGATATCGAATGTGTTGCTATCCTGGATAAGTTTAGAATTTCTATCAGATACCGCATGCGGCGTATTGTTATATAAATCATGAAAAGTAACACTCAATATGTTTCCGCTATTTATGTAATCGTATCCTATGGATAGATTGATGTTATCATATTGTGCCTTTGTCTTTTGCCCTATCTCATAGTTCCTGATACTGGGTGTCGTTGCATTGAAAGTTTCTATGTTTTCACGTAACCAGTTTATATCACGCCGATTCCAGTTTACAGATGTCTTGAAGTTTGACTTACCTATATGATAATTACCCGATAGCTGATAATCTCCTATACCTAAAGGATTGATAGTGTTCATCAACTCTCCAGAGATACTCCCTCCATTCTTCTTTTCCTTTAAGATAATGTCAATTACAGCAGCTACATTTCCATATCTTAGACCGGGACTATCATAGTATTCTATTTTCAATACATCTGCTGGCAAGAGAGCCTTCACCTCCTGTATCTCCGCCTTTACACCATTAATACGCAATTCTACGGCATCTCCTATCGTGGTAGTTACCTTACTGTCAAGCGTATTCACTGAGATGCGTGAAAGCTGAAGATGCTGCAACAAATTAAAACCATTGCTTGATGTCTTTCGCTGAAGCTGATTAGGGATAATAATTTGTCGGTCAGCTTTTTGTGTTACGCTGTTGACTGTCACTGTCACGCCATTAAGCTGCTTACTATCTGGTTCCAACACTATTGTACCTACCGATAGGTGCTTAGAAATGTTTTGGCATTTAATTTCCTGCGTAGAATACCCAACAAAAGATATCCTTATTCTATAGTTCTCTCCTTCATGCGTATTCAGTTCAAAGCCACCATTCATATCAGTTACCACTCCATCAATCATCTTATTTTCGCTTTCACGAAACAACGAAACCGTCGCAGCTGGTAATGGTTGCTTGTTTTCATCTACTACCGTACCCGTAGTTTGTGCAGCAAGAATACCATAGCAGCCAGACATGAGCAACGTGAGAATTTTCTTTTTCATAAACATTATATTATTTATTATATGTATTGTCTTATTATAATTTTGGAGTAAACATCATGATATGCCGACAACTTTTCTTGTCTTTCGATGTTGCAAAGGTAATATTTTTTTATTTTCACTACGCAAAAGTATAATTCTTAGTTGTTTGCTTAAATTTAACATCAAAGTGTGATTATGTTGCTTTATAAATACAATACTCATTTATAGTCTATTTAATTCAGTAGTTGATTTTTCCCCTCTATATTTATTTTTAGATGGATTTATTTGATAGCTTACTGTAAAGATAAACGTACATCTATTAGCATCGTTCCATTTATTTAAAATTATATTATTGGTATTTTTACTCCACTTTTCGCGACTTGTGTTAAATAAATTATTAACTGCAAATTTTAATCGTAGCTTTTCATTAAAGAAGTCTTTTACACAATGAATGTTACAATTGAAATTCTGAGAGTAAGAAGCTAAATCTGTATCTAAATTCCCACATGTATTAAAGCTCATATCTACTCCTATTTGGAAATGCTTAGGCAGGGTTATTATATTATCGAATAGCAAGGAGTAAATGGGCTTATTATATTTACTGTTATTGTAAACCAAAAAAGGTTTAGTAAAATCTATTGTAAATGATGGTCTCCATATTTTAAACCATATCGGTGAATAATATAAAGCAATATCAAAAGTTTGGTTGCTTTTTATATTCTGAGTATGAAAAATGGCAATGGAATCACTTCCATTGTATCTATCGTATACATACATAGTGCTATTTTTCATAATAGAATAGTTTGCCATTACTTGAAAATCATTCCACCCTAATGAAAATGAAAACATATTAGTTTTTTGTGGTAAAAGATTAGGAGTCCCACCCTCATATTCATAAGGATTATTATACTCAACTGAATTTCTAAGCATAAAATAACTTGGACGTAATGTCGTATAACGATATGCAAGCGTCATCTGTACATTATCGTTTTTATAATTAATGGCAGCAGAAGGATAAAAGCCTTTATCTTTCTGAGAATCTTTTTTAGAATTATTGCTATTGTTATAATAATTAAAATTCATATATTCAAACCTAATTCCCATACTTATATCCCAGTGTGTACCAAAAGGTTTTTCATATTCTGAGAAAAATGAATATAGTTGTTGTTTAGCTACATTGGAAGCAGGTAATAGGCTATTTTGCAAGGTTGTACCATCAAGTATTGAATAACGATTTTTATTTGTAGTAAAAGCTCCATCAGTTCCAGATGTCAAAGTTCCACCAAACAAAGGACTTATTACCTTTGCACGATACGCATATAGCATATTGTTACTATGATTCTTTGAATGGATTTCCTCGCTATTAAGAGAATAATCTTGGTTACTCTCATTAGATGAATTCATATAATCAAAATCAACCTTTAGATATGCGTCTTTTGTAAAATAATAAGAGAGATAACTATTTATATAATGGCTGTATATGACAGATTTTCTTTTATCGTTTGAAATAAAATCTTTAAGATGTCCCATATATTTAACTTCAACATAATCATTAGTTGTGAAATTTTCATGGGGTAAAGATGTATACTTGTATATAGCACCCATTGCTAACTTATCTCTATGCTCGTAATTCAGCCCTACTGTTCCGTTCCAAGAAAGAGCGTTAGTTTGCATATCTATGTTCTCATTTACCTGCTGAGCTAAAAAACTTCGATTCGAGAGTTGCTTAGCCTTAGATGATGTTCGATTATATTGTAAATCCGCAAAAAGGTCAAATTCTTTCTTGCGATATTTTATGTTTAGTCCACTATAATGAGACAAATTACGCTCCATACTTAAACCTGCATTAGCCAAACAGCCAAATCCTTCTCCTATTGGTTTTGATGTGATTATTTTTATCACAGCACTTATCGTAGCATCATATTCAGCTCCAGGATTGGTTATGATTTCTACTCGTTTAATATCAGAAGAATTTATTTGATTCAATTCGCTTAGATTACGCACCAATCTATTATTGATAAAGATTAAAGGCTTTCCTTTACCCAAAACACTAATATTTCCATTCTTGTTTATAATAAAGGGAAGATGAGATAACACATCTAAGCCATTACCAAGTTTGCTCAATGGACCAGAAGCAATATTAGCAATAATACCTTTTGCTGTATGTAAGTAGGTCTTTCTTTTTACTATAACTTCTTTTAAAAGGTTTTCATTGGGCTGTAAGAAGAAGTTATATAAGGTGTCTTTAGGCATTATTTGCCTAAATTGGGTTTTACAGTCAATGTAACTTACCTTTATAATACCATTGGTTATAGTGTTTGGAATTATAAACATACCCAAAGAGTCCGTAGTGGTTCCTGTTATAAATGCACTATCAGATGCAGAAAGAAGGGTAACGTTTACAAACTCCATAGGTAAATTACTATCTTTTTCTCTTACTATTCCTTTTATTTGTGCAAAAGTACAAAGTGAAAGCATAAAAAATTTTATAATTAATATGCTTCGTATCTTATTATTAGTATTCATAATTTCTTTTGTTTCTTGATTTATACGGCAAAGATACTTCTTATGCAAATATCACCTATTATACTTTTGTGTAAATTTGCTCCTCTCTCTTTGTTTTTTACACTTTTGTGTATTCTTTTTGCGGTATTCCACATTAAAAATGTACTTTTGTAGTGAAATATATCAGAGAACCTTAGCACGTTTAGCATATATGACAGACATAAAAGATTTCTTTATAGCATCGAACACCGTGCGTAATGCACCTGACTATGATTCCAATGTACTCTCTACATTGGTGCAAACCGTAGAGGCTTTTGCTCGTGTTACCTATCAGAGCATTTATTTGATAGACTGAGACCTCTGCAAAACCTACCATTCTTTCAACTTTCATCCGTATGCTCTTAGATGTATGACTATTTTCTGACCAACTGCTACCGTTAAAATTTGAGATAGACAAATAGTATGAGGGGGCAGAGGTCTCTATTTATCGTGTTCTTATTGTTCCGTGCACCCTTTAGTAAAGTTTAATTGCAGTTCAATATAAACTTTTGAATCCTATCGAAACTATTAGGAATATATCGATGCCATACTAATTGAAGCTGTGTGTGATATGTACGTTTATGTTGGCATGATGCGGAAAACACATTTATATTAAATATTTTTATGTAATTAGGCTGACATGTTAGAAAGATATGCTAACTTTGCATTTTTACAGTGCAGTATCATGACAAAAACAGCAGGGACTTGTGATCTTTATAGCATCGAACACTGTGCATAATGCACCAGATTATGATTCAAATATATTGTCAACATTGATTCATACCGTAGAGGCTTTTGCTCGTGTTACCTATCAGAGTGTTTATTTGATAGACTATTACAGGCAGGAATTTCTTTATGTGTCGGACAACCCTTTGTTTCTTTGTGGTCATACAGCAAAGGAGGTGAAGGAATTGGGATATAGTTTTTATTTGAAATATGTACCAGAAGACGAGCAAAAAATGCTTGTTGAATTGAACAGAAGTGGTTTTAAGTTCTTTGATACTTTCGACAATGTTGATAAATACCAATGTTCCATGTCATATCATTTTCATCTGAAGAGTGGAACAAAAAGTAAGTTGATTAATCACCAGCTTACTCCCATTCTATTGACAGATGAGGGCAAGATATGGATTGGTATGTGTGTCGTATCACTATCTTCACATAAAACAGTGGGGCATGTAGAGTTCCACAAGAATGGGCTCAGAAACTATTGGAAATACTCTTTCGAGGGGCATCGATGGAAGGAGTGTGAAGGAGTGTCTTTAAAAGAAGAAGAAATTGAGGTGCTGCGGTTATCTGCAGCAGGACTTACCATGACGGAAATTGCAGACAAAATGTGCCGTTCGTTAGATTCTATCAAAACCTATAAACGCCACGCCTTTGACAAATTAGGCGTGGCGAATATCACCGAAGCTATTTCAAGAGCTACCTTAAACAAACTCTTCTGAAAATAATAACTTACGGCAAAAGTGAAGAGAGATAGAATTTGGGGAAATAGTTTACAGGTTTTCCTGTAGCAAGATTGTACATTGCCGTTGTGCATAATCCTGCTGCAATCCATGATGCTATGGACAGTTGTGGAGGTGGTAGCATTTCGCTTTCTTCTCTATATTGAGTAACGATTTTATCCAACCACTCTTTAGGTTGATTCCAGAAAGCCCCATGCCCGGTTACATACTCTGCTACCTTTAATTCAAATCCTTTAGGATCGTCTGCCAATTCTGATAAAGAATGCCCCAATGGGTCTACAATCGTAACAAAGCCAGCCCAACCAAAGTTGTATGGGTGCAGTACTGGGATTTTTCTTTCTTTGCAAATCCTATCAAAGACAAAAGGTGTATCGTCCTTAAAGTCCAATGCATTGATAGCCACATCATGACCATTCAGCATCTCTTCGATGTTATCAGGAGTCAAGAACTCTGTATGGTAATCTATCTGCGCATCAGGATTGATACTTTGCAAACGCTCTGCCAAACATTCTGCCTTGTATCTGCCAATGTCATTCTCTGTATAGTTCTGCCTATTAAGGTTGCTTTCCTCCACCTTGTCTCCATCAACAATAGTGATATGTTCGAAACCAAATCTTAAAGCGCATTCAGCAATAATACTGCCAATACCAGCACCACCAAGGAATATCTTATAATCCTTGATAATGCTTTGTTCTCTTTTGCTCACGTAGAGCCTGTTTCTGCTGTATCTTTCTTCCATAACGAAATAATTATTTTAGGCAAATGTAGATGTAATAAAGCATATATGCATTACACAAAAGTGTAATAATCAATTACATTGTTGATTATTTTAGATTTTATAACATAATCGGAGGCTATTATCCCGATATCCTGCAAGATGTATGGGCTGATATACAGCCACTCACATACTTGGAAAGCGAATTAGAATAAGCTGAAAGGGAAATGTTACAAGATGATGTAATACAATAAGTTACAGAGACAAAAATAAGATTTCAGAAAAGCATTCGTTTGTTGGTCGCATTTTAGATATCTGTCACTCTCGTCTCAGATATCTGAAACGCAACTGATAGATATCTGAAACGAACAAATATGACGTCATATTTTATCGTACTATACATAACAATTCAATCTTATGTTCATATAATGTTTGTGTATAAACAATCAATACAACTATTTTGCATTAAGTAGGTGTTCACAATTAATTATCAATATATTTAAGCCCATCTCTCAGTCTGTCTATCCATTTCAACGAGTGAGTGTAGCGAGATATACGATAGTTGAGAGATGGTGGGATAACGAAAAAGTAACATAAATATATTGGTAAGGCAAAAACGAAAATAGGTACAAAGCATATATGCGTTTAGTTTTTGAAAATCTAATTAC
The DNA here is from genome assembly GCF_000220255.1 of Prevotella pallens ATCC 700821. Taxonomy (GTDB): domain Bacteria; phylum Bacteroidota; class Bacteroidia; order Bacteroidales; family Bacteroidaceae; genus Prevotella; species Prevotella pallens. The sequence goes on along the minus strand of NZ_GL982513.1, from coordinate 78,879 downwards.
CTACAATTAGGTAAATTAAGTAGAAAACAACAAAAGGATACACTCAATTCAACTATTTTTCATACATTTGCCTATCGAAGTTACATCTTAAAATAAATGTATTTATGAAAGAAAACAAAGTATTGATAAGCAGTTTGCCATCAGAATGCACCACTATTATTGTGGGACAAGATATGACAGCCGATGGCTCTATGATTGTGGCACGGTCGGAAGACTGGGACGCTATGGAAGCCAAAAACTATGAAATTTACGAGGATACCGTCGAAGGTGCAACGGAGTATGTAGCGAAAGACAGTCCATTTCGGTGCGAACTTCCTAAAGAAGCCTTAGGTTATGGCGCTTTGGCACCTTATTGCTTGCCAAACCACTGGGGAAGCGCAGGCTTCAACACGGCAGGCGTGGGTATGAGTGCTACTGAAAGCATCTTCAGCAGCGATGCAGTGCTAAAGTTCGATCCGCTTGTAGAGACAGGAGTCGCTGAAAACGCTGTATTCAATGTTGTATTGCCATACGTTCGCACAGCGCGCGAAGGAGTAGAACGGTTAGGTATGTTGATTGAGAAACATGGTATTGCCGAAGGCTTCGGTATAGGCTTTGTAGACAATAAGGAAATATGGTACTTGGAAACTGCATGCGGACACCGTTGGCTGGCTTGTCGTATGCCGAAGGATAAGTATTTTGTTACAGGCAACCAGAGCCGCTTCCGCGATTACGACCCGTTAGACTCAGAAAACTACATGGCATCTAACGACTTGCTGGAATTTGCTGAAAACTGCGGACTGTACGACCCAAAGAAAGGGAAATTCGATTTTCACGAGGTTTATGCACGCGACATAAAGCTCGACACCACTTACAACTATCCACGTGTATGGGGATTACAAAAAATGTTCTCGCCCGGCATAAAGAACGATGTTACTAAGAACACCTTCCCAGTTTATGCAAAAGCCGAACAGCCCATAAGCATTGCAGACATGCGCCGCGCTTTCCGTTTCCACTACGATAACACAGAACACGACCCTTATTTGCACAGCAATCCTAAGGAACCTTATCGTCCGGTATCAATCTTCCGCACCACTCAAACCCACATTTTACAAGTTCGTCCCGAACTTCCACAGGCTATTGGCTGTGTAAATTATGTGGCTATGGGAATGGCAGATCTCGGCTTGTTCCTTCCGCTCTATCAAGGCATAACCTCTTATCCTGAAGCTTATACGAAGGGAACAAACGAGGCGAGCGTAGATTCTGCGTATTGGAAATTCCGTAAGGTAATGACTTTAGGTATGGTGAACTACAACAAATATGCACCCATTATAAAGGAAGCTTACCTGAAGTTTGAGGCAGAAACCGACCAACGACAGCGCGAAATGGAAGAAGAATATCTGCGAATTTACAAGACACAACCGTTACGTGCCAAAGATATGCTGCAGGAATTTTCAGACAGCATACTTATAAAAGGTATGGAACTTGCCGATCGTCTGCAAGAAAAAATCTTCACTCAGCTAACAAAGGATATACAAGCTGAATATCTTTTCCACGGTGCATAATATGTTATATTGCTAAAGCGATTTATAGAAGAGTAGGTGTGCTCAGACAATCAGTTGAACACACCTATTTTTATTGCTAAATATTGCTTTACTTGTTATGCAAACTATTGCTAAGAAATAACCATATAAGGCAGATGAGTTTATTCTTAAAGTTGTTTTGTGTTATAAAACAAAGCACAAGTACGAACGATTGTTCCTGCATAGTTTTATAATAGAGCCTGTTTCGTTGCGCAATAAAATTAGTATTGTAAGGTATTGGTGATACAATAATTATATGCTTCTTTTTTTAGAGACAATTAAATGAATGCAAATATTGTAATAAATACAATAATTTCGGCTGATGTTTGAAAATAAATGTTTATCTTTGCATTATATTAGCTATTTATATTTAATAAACAGGATAAAATAATTTAGAATAAAACATTTATGAGTAAAATTGCATCAGGAATTGCATCATTCGTACATTTTATACTCGAATTAGCAGCATCGCTGAAAGGTATAGGTATTCATTTAGTACGCGTTGCAATCTTTATAATTTTTGTGTGGATTGGTGGTTTGAAATTTTGGAATTATGAGGCAGAAGGCATTGTCCCTTTTGTTGCTAATAGTCCATTCATGAGTTTCTTTTATACGAAGAAAGCACCAGAGTATAAAGATTATAAGCTGAAAGAGGGAGAATTCAACAAAGTTAAACACGAATGGCACGAAGAGAATAACACTTATACCTTCTCTCGTGGTTTAGGTATAGCTATTATGTCGTTTGGTATATTGACATTGTTAGGCATTTGGTTCCCTAAGATTGGTTTCGTTGGAACAGGGTTAGTAATAATAATGACTATAGGAACGCTGTCTTTTCTTGTTACCACACCAGAAGTATGGGTTCCCGATCTTGGTAGTGGAGAGCATGGATTCCCGTTATTAACAGGTGCCGGTAGATTGGTAATAAAGGACGTATGTATTCTTGCCTCGGCAGTAGTAGTCTTAGCAGATTGCGCGCAGCGAATACTTAAGAAGCAACGATAGTATTAAATTTATAGCATAATAAAAGGGAGTAGCTTATAAGGCTCTCCCTTTATTGTTTTCTGTTGGTTATATCAAACAGATAGTTTTGTTTTTTTAGTATGAAACTAAGTAATGGGTCTTATACTATCGTTTGATGAACTTTACAGATTGGTTAGCAACATTAACAACGTATATTCCAGCTGTTAAGTTCTCGATATTGACTGTAGTTTGTGAACCATTTGCAACAAGACTGCGCATAGATGCACCTGTGGCGCTGAATATTTGCAATGTTTTTCCAATAAGAGATGTAGGAATATTTACTATGAGCTGATTGTCTATAACGTTTGCTTGTAACGAATTGTTAGAAGAAGATGTAACATTGTTTATGCCGTCTGATGTACCAACAGCTTCGTATGTTATCTCTGTTTCGTCGGTAGTTTCGCTTATCGGTGCGTGCTTAAAGAATTTTTCCATTGGCAATTCTTTAAAGAGTGTACAGTTAAGCGGACCTTGTAGTGCCCATTCTGCTTCAGTAGCTTCGAGCGGCATAAATGTTTCAGCGGCGAGTTTCTGTTTATCGTATTTAAACTCTTTGTTAAAGCCGTTGCTACTTGAGTGTATATCTATGTCGCCATCGTTATCGTAATGCCACGTCCATGATAATATTTGCTGTGATGTGTAATTAGGGCCAGGAACTTTCTTTATAGAAATGCGCCGACCTTGTTCGTCGTATGTAAATTCTTCTTTCCATACCAATTCGTTGTTATCAGGATATATCTGACTAACACAGCTAACAAGTCCAGCATCATTATATTCAACTTTACAAACGCGTCCGACATTCTCTTCGAGTTTATCAGTTGGATAATCAAATTGGCGAATATCTACGTGGTCGAGTCGCATATTGTTGTCGTAAAAGAATTCCATTACAACGTCTTCGGTCAGTGTTTTCTCGTCAGGTTCTGTTCCGTGATGCGTAGCTCGAGTATATTCGGTTACATATCCATATTCGTTACGTTTATAGTTGTGTCTTGATGATATTATCGACTCACCATTTTCAGTTTTTAAAGCTTCTTCTTCTTTCTGAATCATATAGCCTTGCTGGTCGTAAGTGTAGTTGTATGCATATATCATAGGACCCTCACTTCTTTTGTATTCTTCCTTAACAAGGCACCCCATCTTGTCGTAGACGTACTGTGTAATTTGTTCGTCTTCTGTATCTTTCCACTCCACAACTTTCGCCATTCTGTATTTGTATACAGCAGGGTCTGCTCTGAAATAGTTAGGAGCCATTTTTATTTGTGCAGTGCTCACTTGTGATGTGGCAAGCAATAGAGCTGCCACTGTTAAACGTAATAGTTTCTTCATTGTTATCTTTAATTATTGTTACTGATTAAATTTCTTTTAAAGTATATCGTATTCTTGCATAAGAAATACCGCTGTATTTCTTGTGCAAGTAATAACCTTCGAGGCAATTAGTCCTCTCTCTATATATATGTTATATTGTTATAGATTACTTGTTCTTAATGAACTTATATTTGAAGCTAACTTCTTTCTTTCGTCCAGTAGCGTCCTTTAAGCCTGTAAACTGAATGATTGCGTAGCTACCATCTTTAAATCGTACTAAGAATACAGGTGCCTTTTCAGGATCTGACTTCGACATAGTTAGTTCGTATTGTCCCATTGTGCCTTTTACTTTATGCATCCAATAGTAGAGTCCCATATTTACATAGCTCTTCATATATCCTAATACAGCAGGAACAGTCATCATTCCTTTCATATCGTAGATGAGATATGCTTTAACGTCGCTCACCCATTTCACATTTGTAGGCAATGTCTTAATGGTTTCAATAGATGTTGTATCTGTCATATATCCTTCGCCTCCGTTAGTTCTTATATCGTAGACGTGGAATGCCAAGTGCCATTTTTCAGGAGCGTTTGATGGTCTTGCTTCTACAGTTTTGGTTATGTCGTATTGTCCGAATCGGTCTTTCTGTTTACCGTCTTCAGAATATGTTCGCCACTCTTGTTCACTAACATCTTCTTTCATTACGGTTTCTCCCGTTTCTAAGTTTACATACACCCACTTGTCGTAGTCTTCAAGCGTCTTCTCTTGTGTTATGAACGATAACTCTTTGATTGGAGTCTCTTTGATAGGGTCATCTTGTGGTTGAACAGGTTTGGGCTCAGGTCCGTCTTCATTCTTTGTACACGATACACACAATAACCCAGCAAGGCACATTAATGCCATTAGTAATTTAAGTTTCATAAATAATAGTGTTTAAATATAAAATTAATTGTACGGGTGCAAAAGTATATATTAGCGAATGGCTGTGCAATACCTCGTATTAGGTATTTTGTGTAGTATAAGTTAGGTATCGCATTATAGGCTATTGTGCGATAGTGTAAAGATGGTACTTAAGGTTTTGTAAGACACTATGTGTTACACAAATAATAACTTTTTACAACAGATGTGTAAAGCTATTTGTTGTGAGTAAATATCAGCAAAAATGGATAGATGTGCCGTATCTTCTTTATTGGAACAATATTTCTGAAAAACACTACCTATAAATGGTTAATAGGTATTACGCAAATAAAGGGCATTTGTGATGGTATATTACCTTGTTTGTCTTTAACCACCAATATATTTCTCGGTTAAATTGTCGTCATATCTTAGTCTTTGTACATTCCGTAGTGTTCTATTCTGAATGTGTATAATTGTATTTAAAACGAATGTGCAAGGGCTACAGTCTATTTATTGCTTTTACAATTCGGTTTACAAATCAAAGCGTGTGTTTGGATATTCGGATAGCAACTTTGTTTTTGCTTTTTCAACAACTTCAATTACAGGTATGGCAACTTTCTGTATTTGCCAGTTGTTTATAGACATTTTTAGTAAGTCGTTATTGGGTATGTATTTTGCAAAATTCATTCTCTCACGAATGTTCAGCCATAGAAGAATCTCTACGGGGAAAATGAAATAATCTGCTGAAGAGAAGTCTGGAATATGATTTTTACGTTCGTATTCATCTGATTCAGCAATATGAAAATCAACCAGTTCGTTCACTAATTTAGACAATAGGTCGTTATCGTTTGTATCCCAATACTGAAGTGCCTGCGCATATACTTTCATATCTTCTGGATAGTTCAAACGACTATAATCTAATTCTATTCCTTGCCATTTACAAAATATCTCAAGCATAAACCAAGCATGCTTATATGCCGCATGCCAACCTTTATATTGTTTACCATAAAGCATATTGATTAAAAGTTTGCCATAGTTTATAGCTAATGTGTCCCAACCTAAGAGTAAAGCCTGTGAAAGATGTTTGATAGCATTTTGGAAAGGTATAGCACTATGATATTTTTCGTGATTTTTACCCAAAAAGAAATCCCAGTTATTAGCTTCTATTCCAAGAAGTGTTGATTTGGCTAAGCTACTTAAATCGGTTGTTGCACTATCGGTTGTTGTTAAGAAAGAATATATATAATTGTAATGAAACCATGACGAAATAAAGTCTAATGCCAAACCTATACCAGCTACAGATTTCTCATTTCTTATATATTCTTCTATATCTTTTATAGGTTCTATATAAAAATAGTCTTTCTTTTCTAACTGGTGTTTCTTCTTAGACTTTGTGTAGTCTACTAACGTCTTAATTGTTTTCATAACTTATATATAGATGTGTTGTTATATAGGTTCTCTTCCTTGTCTACATAAACGCCGATATTTCTGTTTCTACTTCTATTTAGTAGTAAAGAGTTTTGGACACTTTTAACAAGTAGACAAATATAACAAATTCTGCCTTTATATAACGATAGTTCCACATTAAATATTGTACTCATATATTTATAATAATGTCTAAATCGGGCTATAGCAGATTATAAACCAACGAAGTTTATAATTCTCTGCAAAATTAATATCTGTTGAGCATTATAATGTGCCCTCATAAAGGCGGTGTTTTTTTATGATATCTAAAATGCAACTGACAGATATCTGAGACGAACGTTACAGATGTCTGAGACGAGCGTTACAGATATCTGAAAAATACGTAACAGATATCTGCGATAAAAGTGGCTACATTCACCATGCTTTTCTAAACAGCTGATGTTGTTTATTTGGTTGTGAAATAAGCAGTAAGCATAGCTACAGTTTTCTCCGCCAATATTCTACAGAATATCTACTTTCTCACCAACAGAATTTTTTAGCAACAACATTTACGCCATACCTATACTTGTTAGGTGCCTCTTTCTAATAGTTACCAAATAGTGTGTTAAAATGTTTCCGATGGTTATTCTTTTATAGTTTCATAGCTTAGTTTGAGTTATAAATATAGTTTTATAGCAATCATCTACATCTTTAATTTCGTGGTAGTAAACTTCCGTTCCTTTTATATATTCGCATTCTAATAAGGTGCATTGTTTTAGCCAACTAATAATATCAGCATTATTTTTGTTGTATATATATAGCGATGGTGGAGTGTCAATTCCTTCTAAAATAGCATTATCCCATTTACGGGGGATATTAGTTTTAGTGTAAAAGTTACTTATGCAAATACACAATATAACTCCATATTCAAGATTAAGTTCTTTGATATAGCTGGTAAAATCATTATAAATGTGAACCGAAGCATTCCACCAGAGTTCTTTAGCTTTCGACAAGCTGTTATCAATCTCATCGATATGATAGTCGTCGTAAAAATCGTGCGATGTATTATTATAACGTTCTATCCATTGTTTAATGAAAGAGATATTGTTTTGTTTATTGTGCTTATATGTTTTTTCCATTTTCTTTTATTGCTAAAACACCTGAGTTTAGTCTATTTTATATAAGGTGTAACTAGCTCCTCCATTCACCTAAAAAGCCCCAACTAACTATAATTTACTTCGGTTAGTGTGTTTATCTCCCACCACAATATATAGAAACAATTCGAGGCGCAATTTTGTAGAATAGCCAATATACACCCACGCTCACGGTGAGCATTATAACCGGACTTAGTATATATATAAGGAATGCTTCGAGCTCGTTGTGTGGTACCACTATTCCACGCTTCAATATGGTGAGAATGCCACCCAACACAATAGAGTGAAAGGCAAACACAAAGAAAGTGGAATTGATTAGAACAAGTGGCAGTGGAAAAGCAAGTTTGTTTTGTTGTTTGCGACGCTCTAAAATGCGTGTTGTTGTAGAGACTGTGAAAACTATCAATCCAGCATACATTAAGTTAGCACAATTTATCTGCCAAGCAAATATAGCAAAGAAGAGACCTCCCCACTTTAACGGACGCATAACATCTATAAATTTTATTTGTTTAATACTAAAGAATGCTCCGAAAGAAAAGAACAACAGTCCTTGAACGCTTAATCCCGGTAGGTTTTCAGCCCAACGCGAGACATAAAGCAAAGCAAAAAACAACAGTATAGATATCTCTTTTCGTTCGTTTGCAAGCCAGTGCAATACCTTATATATAATAGGTGTAAAAAGGCAAATCACCATTAAGTCGCGTATGTACCAAAACGGAATAACCAAGGGTGCAGCTATGCCGCCTTGTGGACCAATCTTACTTATATCCCAAAAACACAACAACCAGTCGGTAAAGCTAAAACTTTCTATGGGTTTATGCACAATAGCCGTCCAGTTTGGCAATATCCCCTCTGCTACAGATAAAAGAAAGAGATAAGTGCTAATCCATAGAATGTAGGGTAGAAGTAACGAGAAAGCACGTCGTTGCAGCTTATGTAAATACAAATCTTTAGAGAATAAGCCTTCTTTAAAGAATAACGAACCACTGATGAAGAAGAAAAACGGATTAGCCAGTGTTGCTAACGAATTAGAAATGATATCAAATACATCGCCCAGAGATGGCACCTGTGGACCAATTCCAGTTGTATTTATTGTCCAAAATACGTCCCAATCGGCACTAATATTGTGGAAATTAGAGTGAATGAAAAGTATTAACACTACCAACGGGAAACGCAAGATACTTATAACTTGCGATTGTGTGTTGGCAGTGTTTATACTTATTCTCATTCGTTTAAGCCTTATCTGCTAACAATTTTGCTGCCATTTCTTTGCCCAGTCGCCAGCATTCGGCTTTTGTTTCTTCGGTAAGAGCTTGTCGCATTTCAACAGGCTCGCCCACCTTTTCGAAATGTCCACGTGTTTCGTTCCATTCACCAATAGCCGTAACGGCTCTACTAGCCCAGCCGTAAGAGCCAAACCAACCAATGTAATGGTTCTTAATGTCGTGATTGGCTATTTCAGAAAGCAACACTTCCATTTCGTGATACAAGCCATTGTTATAAGTTGGTGCGCCAACTATTAAACCTTTATAACGGAAGATATCGCGGAGAATATAGCTGTGCGGAGTCTTCGAAATGTTGTACATCACAATATTCTTAACACCCTCTGACGAAGCTGAACGAGCAATTTGTTCTGCTACACGCTCGGTGTTTCCATACATTGTGCCATAACAAATGACAAGACCTGGTTCTGTTTCATATTTAGACATCTTGTCGTACAGTGCAACCACTTTCTCCACATTGTCGTGCCATACCGGCCCATGTGTAGAGCAAATATAATCGAACTTAACACCAGCAAGTTTCTTCAGTGCATTCTGTACAGGAGTGCCATATTTACCAACAATGTTAGAATAATAGCGTACCATTTCCAGCCAATAAGGCTCTGTATTGATGTTTTTATCAATAATTCCACCATTTAATGCGCCAAAACAGCCAAAGCCATCGCCTGAGAAGAGAGCAGAACTCTCACCTTTGTAGAGAGTCATCATTGTTTCTGGCCAGTGTACCATAGGTGTCATAAAGAATTGTAACGAATGTTTTCCCAATTCCATTGTCTCACCATTCTTCACTTCTATAGTATTCTCCTTTATACCGTAGAAACCAGACAGCAAGTCGAATGTCTTTTTGTTTCCTATAACTTTAATGTCTGGATAATACTGTTTGAGAAGTGCTAATCCACTTGAATGGTCTGGTTCCATGTGATGGATTACAAGATAGTCTATTTTGCGGTCGCCAATGACCTCGCGTATATTCTCTAAGAACTGCACGAAGAAGTCTACTTCTACAGTATCTATCAATACGACTTTCTCATCGTCTATAAGATAAGAGTTGTAACTGACACCATTAGGTAAGGGCCACAAACCTTCGAAGAGTTGTTTATTACGGTCGTTTACGCCTACATAGTAGAGCTTATTTGTTATTTCTATCATAGAATCTGTTTGTTTGTTACTTTGCAAATGTACCACTAATTCGTCATATTTCAAAAAGAAAATAAGTAATTTTGCACTCGCAATGAAATATAATACAACACGTTTATTGAATGGTCTGCGCATTATTCACCTTCCATCGGCATCGCCAGTGGTTTACTGTGGATACGAAGTTAATGCAGGCTCGGCTAGCGAAGAACCTATCGAGGGGGGGATTGCTCATTTCTGCGAGCACGCTACCTTTAAAGGAACACAACGGCGAGATAGTTTAGATATTATAAGGTGTCTTGAAAATGTGGGGGGAGACCTGAATGCTTACACCACTAAAACCACCACTGTTTACCATTCTGCTATTCTTAGCGACCAGTTTCCACTGGCTGTAGATTTACTTTCTGATATTGTTTTTAGAAGTGTCTATCCACAGAAAGAAATAGAGAAGGAAGTTGAAGTGATATGCGATGAAATAGAATCGTACAACGATAGTCCTGCCGAACTTATATACGATGAGTTTGAGAACTTGCTATTTAAAGGACTTCCATTAGGACATAGCATTTTGGGTACGAACGAAGTGGTGCGACAATTTACATCTGACGATGCGCAACGGTTTACAAACAAATATTATCGTCCAGACAATGCCATATTCTTTGTGTATGGAAATGTGGAGTTTAGCCAAGTGGTTGCGCTATTGCAACAGCACACAGAGAGCATTGTGCCTCCTAATGCTCTCTGTATAGGCTACACGGAAGATGCTACAAACACACTAACAAAGATAGAAGATACGTACGAACCATCTACTATTGTGGTTGATAAGAAAACACATCAAGCACACGTTATGATGGGCACACGTAGCTATTCGGTACACGATGAGCGGAGAATTGCACTCTATTTGCTGAACAATATTCTTGGTGGTCCTGGTATGAGTACGCGTTTAAACCTCTCGTTGCGTGAACAGAATGGATTGGTTTATTCGGTTGAAAGTACGTTCGCATCGTTTAGCGCAATGGGTATGTGGAGTACTTATTTTGGTTGCGACCCACAAGATACCAATAAATGTATTGCGTTGGTGCGAAAAGAGTTTGATAAGGTGATGCAAGACCCCCTATCTGATGCTGAATTGGATAGAGCAAAGCACCAGATTAAAGGACAAATAGGTATAGCATGCGATAGTAGAGAGAATTTTGCTTTAGACTTTGGAAAGAGTTTTTTGCACTTTGGTTGGGAGAAAGATATAACGAGTCTTTATGCACAAATAGATGCTGTTACGGCAACTGATATTCAGAATGTAGCAAACGATTTATTTGTGAACGATAAACTTACGACACTTATCTACAAATAAATAGACCCGTTTTAGCATTTGTGAATAGCTATAGCCTATACCCCAAACAGGTTAGTAATGGGTGCTGTATAGCAAGCTATTATTTATACCGACAATAGCAAATCTGCTTAGCTGTTAAAACTGTTATAATAGTGCCTTATATGGGTTGTGGTTTTTTGTGATGTCTAAAACGCAACTAACAGATATCTGTAACGAGTGCGACAGATATCTGTGACGATTGTTACAGATATCTGAAACGAGAGTAGCAAAAATATGAATGTTTTTTCTGGAAATAGAGATGTTCCATTAGGTGGCTAAATAACCAGTAGACGATGCTTATAATTGCTCTATTTATATTTTGCAGAGGCTCTGTTTTATGTGGGCAAAACACATTGGTGAAGTGTTATAATATAATGTGATGTGATGAAAAAGCATATACAAACTTTGGTGATTTGTGGAAAATTGTATGGTGTTGTTTTTAGTTTAATATGATATAGAATAAAAAAAGCAGCCAACCGTTTCTCCTGAAACAATCGGCTGTCTTTGTAGTGTATCTTGTAAGATTTTGTATTTGTTTACTAACAAATTATCCCACCTGGCTACCAGGTTTTACTTCGCCAAGTGTAGTGGTAACACTGAGTGAACCATCAAAGTTTACGGCTGAAAGTATCATTCCCTGACTTTCAATACCCATCATCTTGCGCGGTGGGAAGTTAGCAACGAAAAGCACATCTTTGCCAATGAGCTGTTCCGGTTCGTAGTAGGCTGCTATACCACTAAGAATAGTGCGCTCAGTGCCTGTTCCATCGTCAATGGTAAACATCAAAAGTTTCTTGCTCTTCTTTACCTTTTCGCAGTGCAATATATGGCCTACTCGAATATCGAGCTTCTCAAAGTCGTCGAACGATACCTCGTTTTTAATGGGTTCTGCCACATAGCTTGCAGCTTCATTCGCCTTTTTGGTGTCTTCGAGTTTCTTAAGTTGAGCTTCGATAGCTTCATCTTCAATCTTATCGAACAACAAATGCGGCTCATTCAGTTTATGTCCTGCAGGAAGAATGTCAGTACTGCCAAGCTGTGCCCAATCGTATTTGGGTAGATTAATCATATTGCGTAACTCTTTACTGCTGAAAGGTAAGAAAGGTTCAAACGCAATGCTAAGGTTTGCCACCAATTGGAGCGAGATGTATAAGATGGTTTCAACACGCTTCGGATCAGTCTTCCATACCTTCCATGGTTCGCACTCTGTAATGTAGCGGTTGCCAATTCGTGCTAAGTTCATAGCCTCTTTCTGTGCTTCGCGGAACTTAAATGCATTGAGATAGCTTTCCACTTTCTCCTTCACATCTTTAAATTCCTGAATGGTTTGAGAATCTACCGCCAACAATTCGCCACATACGGGCACTACGCCATTCCAATATTTCTGTGTTAGTTGTAGTGCTCTGTTTACAAAGTTGCCATACACAGCCACCAGTTCGCTATTGTTGCGTTCTTGAAAATCTTTCCAAGTAAAGTTGTTATCCTTAGTTTCTGGCGCATTGGCAGTAAGCACATAGCGCAGCACATCTTGTTTGTTAGGAAAATCTATTAAGTATTCGTGCAACCATACAGCCCAATTGCGACTGGTAGATATTTTATCGTTCTCAAGATTTAAGAATTCATTAGATGGCACATTATCGGGCAAAATGTAGTTGCCGTGTGCTTTCAACATACTTGGGAAGATGAGGCAATGAAACACAATGTTGTCTTTTCCGATGAAGTGAACAAGGCGTGTTTCTGGGTCTTGCCACCACTTTTGCCACGTGCCGAATTGTTCGGGCTTACTATCGCAAAGCTCTTTCGTGTTTGATATATAGCCAATGGGAGCATCAAACCATACATAAAGCACTTTACCTTCCGCACCTTCAACCGGCACAGGTATACCCCAATCCAAATCGCGTGTCATAGCGCGTGGCTGTAAATTCATATCGAGCCAGCTTTTACATTGTCCGTACACGTTTGGTCGCCATTCTCTGTGGTCGTTCAATATCCATTGTTTCAGCCATTCTTGGTAATCGTTCAGTGGTAGATACCAATTCTTGGTCTTCTTTATTACGGGCTTTGAGCCAGAAATAGTAGAGTGCGGATTAATTAACTCCATAGGGCTAAGGTCGCTACCGCACTTTTCGCACTGGTCGCCATAAGCGTGTTCGTTATGGCAATGTGGACATTCGCCCACCACATAGCGGTCGGCAAGGAATTGTTTTGCCTCCTCATCGTAGAGCTGTTCACTTTCCTTTTCAATTAGTTTGCCATCATCGTAGAGCTTACGGAAGAAGTCGGATGCAAACTTATGATGTGTTTCGCTCGTGGTGCGGCTGTAAATATCGAATGAAATACCAAACTCTTTGAACGATTCTTTTATTAATTTATGATAACGGTCGCACACAGCTTGCGGAGTTATTCCCTCCTTCTTTGCCCGTAAAGTAATAGGCACGCCGTGCTCGTCGCTACCACCAATGAAGACAACATCTTCTTTTTTAAGTCTTAAATAGCGTGCGTAAATATCAGCCGGAACGTATACACCAGCAAGGTGTCCTATATGTACACCACCGTTTGCATACGGCAATGCAGCCGTAACGGTAGTTCGTTTGAATTTCTTCTCTTCCATATCTGTAATGTATTGTTTTTGTTTCTATTTATTTGCAAAGGTACGTCAAATCAGCGAGATTAGCAAAGGGTGCAGCTATCTTACGGTCTATTGCACCCTAACAGTTTTCAAACCCTCGTTGCAACCTATAGTGCGATTACCATTCTTGTACACATCTTCGTTGCCTGGCATATCAAGCACGAACCCAGCAGCTTTCACTTGTGCAACAAGGTTATCGTACGCAGTCTGATTGAATACACCTATAATAATAGCACCATCTTCTAAAGCTACATAGCTTGATATGCCCTTTTGTAGCGGTTTCGGATAGTCTTCGTACTTATTGGCGGTAAGAATTTTAGCAAGACGACAGTTCTTGTAATACATCTTAGAAAACTTATCCAGGCGGTAAATCTCATAGTTCTCTTTTAGTTTATAGTCGTATTTCTTCATTATATTAGCTATCTTTTCCGGGTGCTCCACCATATCTATAGCCTCTGCAATGCTTATAAAGTTTGTATTTGCTTCTACGTTCTCCGTTGTGGTAGTAGGTGTTGTTGTAACATCTGTATTAGTGGCAGATTTTTTTATAGTGCCACAGCTGACTAATGTTAGTGCAATGGTAGCCATAGCTACTGTTATCCATTGGTTTTGTTTCATATCTTTCTTACTTTTTGTTGATATTTATTTTTATCAAATGCTTTGTATATGGGCAAATGATTTATATATAATGTTTATATATAATAAGGTGCAAAGGTACAATAATATTTCGTACTTATAGCATAAAGCAATACATCTAAGTACGAAATTGGTATAAAATCGCTACAAATGATATTCGCTTAATGGCGTAATATTAACCAGTTTACCTACTAAAAATAGCTTTTTACAACGCTTTTGCTCACAGTAAGTACAACAAATAGAGCCAAATTTGAAAAAAACATTCAAAAAAAATAGTTATTCCATTTTTTATTTGTACTTTTGTGATGTCATCATATTATATTTACTATCACAGAAAAAGGTGCAGAATAGTCTTTATGATATGGGAATATAGACAACAGAACAACTATTGCATTCTTATAAATATAGGAACGCTTTAATGAAAAGAAACAGAAGTAGTAATAAATCGAATATTAACTAAACCAAAAACAAATGAAGAAACTTCTATTATCATGCGTTGCATTTGCAATGGCAATTGCTGCCACCGCACAGAATGGTAGCTTAACCTTGAACGAGGCAGAACCTTTCCTCGCTCAACCAATTAGTTCGGTAAAGTCTCATAATAGTCTTAAGGCTACACGTGCAAACTTGCCTGCTAATCAGCGTTATATGGGTAATTACACTAGCGATAACTACAACGATAAAGGTGTAGGCTTTACGCAAAACGAAGGTAAACTTACAATGGTAACACCTATTCGTAAAGAGATTGCAGGCTCATTCGATGGTGGTAAGATTATTAGTATGCGTGTTGCGATACCTGCCGATGGCGTTGGCGCAATCACTCTAAAGGTGTTTACTTATAGCACTGCTAGTGGTAAGATGAGATGCGATTTGGTTGCTGAGCAAGAAATTAGTAATGCGAAGAAAGGTTGGAACGACGTAACATTTACCAATCCTTATACTATCGATTTTAGCAAAGCAGAGGGTATAATGTTAGGTTTTACTTATACACAGAAGAAAGGCTCAACTCCTGAATGCTATCCTATATCGTTACAAAAAGAAGGAACGATAGAGAAGGTATATGCTATGATGGAAGGTGGCCAAGACTTGTACGAGTTTGGTTCAGAGAAATATGGTAACCTTGCAATTCAAGCTGTAGTAGAGAAAGACTATCCTGCAAAGGATATTATGCTCCACAGCGTTACTTACAATAAATTTACAAAGGCGTCTAACAATACAAAGTTCACATTAAACATTAGCAACTATGGTACAACGCCTATCAATTCGTACACAGTAACAGCTACTGTTGATGGTAATCAGATTAAAGAGCAAACAGTGAATGGCACTGTAGATGGTAATTTAAAGGCTGATGTTATAGAAATTCCTACAACTGGAATTGCATTAGGTTCACACAAAATTAAGTTTGCTATTACTAAAGTAGATGGTGCTGCGCCAACAGGAAACACAGCTAATGATGTTTACGAATCTGACATTAACTTATATGAAACAGCACTTCAAAGACAAAAGCAGCTTATAGAACAATTCACTGCTGTTACTTGTACTTGGTGTCCTACTGGTTCTAGACTCTTGAAACAGTTACAAGAGAAGCGTCAAGATTTGGCTTGGATTGCACTTCACGGTCCAATGGGGACTGACGATCCTTTCCAAACAAAACAATCAATCGCTATTATGAAGGCACTTGGTGCTAGCGGTTATCCGATGGCAGCATTTAACAGAAGCCTTATCGAGGGCGAGCTTACAACAGCAATTGCCTTCAAAGAGGCTGCATTCAGTCAGGCTATTGAAATGTTCGGCAATATGTTTGACCAAACAAACAATGACCTTCCTGCATTCGTAAATCTTGATGTTGCTGCAAAGGTAGATAGAACTGCAAATGAGCAAAACGACCAATTGATAGTAGATGTTAAGGGTACTGGTGTTAAGAACGCTGCAAACTTCCTTAAGGATTATGCTATTTATGTTTATGTAACTGAAGACGGACTTGTTAGTCCACAGATTGATAAAGGACAGAAAATTAAGAACTATGTTCACAACAACACATTCCGTCAGTGCTTAACAAACATCTTTGGCGATAACATTAATTGGAATAATGATAACTTCGACCAACAATTCACTTACACAATTCCTGCTGGATATAAAGCAGAGAATATGCATGTAGTTGCTTTCGTGGCTCCTAAGTTAGGCAATAACGCTACTCCTAAGAGTGAACTCGTTGTTAATCAAACTAATTTGACTAATGTTGTAGTTCTTACAGCAGGTATTGAGAATGCAAATGTAGACGCTCAAGACGAAATAGTTGCTCGCTACAATCTTGCAGGACAGAAGATTGACACTGCACAGAAAGGTGTGAACATTGTTAAGTATAAGAGTGGTAAAGTGGTAAGAGTAATTGTTAAGTAATTTGAGTATACATCTCATACAATTATTATTACTGTAATCAGATAATAAATACTACTTTCGCTGACTCTATAAATGCGCAACACTATAAGCATTGTGTAGCAGAAGCGAAATAACAGAAAAGGCTAGATTTCACAATAGAAGTCTAGCCTATTTTTTTATGCAACTATTAGCTGTTCTTTCTGTAAATTAAAGAACAGTAGAAAATAGAACGCTAATTTATAGTAACAATCTACTGGATTTTCATTAATCAGATGGAATGTCTCAAATGTCCCTATAAATCAGATATAAATAGTTGCTTCTGTTTCAGATATCTGTTACGAACGTTTCAGATATCTGTAACGATTGTCTTAGATATCTATGGTGTTTGTTTCAGTTATCTATCGCTTGTGTTTCAGATATAATATAGAGCAACAACCTTTGTTAGTAGTAGTGTGAATAGTATAGATTATATACAACGAGAGTTATGGTTTAGCAACAATCAATCATTAGAGCTTAAACATATTTTGTTTTATTATCAAGCAGATTGTCAGTCGTTGCAATGCAGGCGTAGTGGGCTATGTAAAGTTACAAAGACAGATAAGATGCTGATAAGAAAATAGAAGATGTAAGGAAAACAATACCATACTAATAAGAACTATACATATTGTGGTTTAATGCCGATTTGGTTTTAATAGCCAATGTGGCATAAAACAAAATATGTATAGGCTCTAATGGTTGGTTTGGGGTAAATGAAACTGGAAAAGCAGAGGTATAATATGCTTTGATTGTTAAAACCATTATAGGCAATAAGTCTAAATAGTTGTCTTTCCACCTCTGTGGTCTATATAATCTATCAGTTCAGAGAAAAGAAAGTTCTGTCGTAGAGTAGCTTCGTTACCAGTAAGAATAAGTTGTTTGCGTGCTCGGGTAATGGCAACATTTAGTTTACGGTCTATTGGCTTATCGTTCTCCATAAACGTATTGGCAGTAAGGAACTCCAGTTGGAAGCGGTTCTGAATGGTGAACGAATAGATTATAATATCGCGTTGGCTACCTTGATAGCGTTCCACAGTGTCGATGCTTATGTCCTCAATAGCTGGAATGTTAAGTTGTTCTAACTCTTTTCGTACCATAGCAATTTGGTTTCGATAGGGCACAATAATACCAATCGACTTTTGTGCATCGAAACCTGTTTCTATTTGGCGATAAAGGCGGCGAACAACGTTAGCTACGATACGTGCTTCTTCTGTATTTACCTTTTCTGATATGTTGGGTTGATGACACGATTTAGAAGAGATAAATATCATTCTGTGTGTTTTTAAAAAGTCATCGAATGAGTCTTCACTTGGTTTGTTATAGCACAAATGATCTTCTTTTTGGTGTGATAGCGGTACACATTCTAATTGTTCTTGTGCATAGAAATAAGTATTTGGAAAATCGGCAATTTCTGGGTGCATACGTCCTTGTTTGTGCAGTATTCCAACAAAATTGGTGCGATGTGCAGCCTGCTCGGTTAGTATAAGACGTTCGAATAGCGAGTTAGCACAGTTCGGTAGGTGTATGTTTTCTAGTAAATGCGAGTTGGTAGCCGATTCTTCGCTATCTTGTTGCACTACGGCTGGCAACTGCTTGTAGTCGCCAATCAGTATAAACTTATCTATAACTTGCTTTTCGCCGTTGTGTGCAGCAAGTAAACCAACAATGTTGGGTTCTAAAATCTGACTAGCTTCGTCTATAATAGCAAGCTCGAAATGCTTAATGCTAAAGATAGCCGTGTGAATAGAGAGGTTAGCTGTGGTACTGACAATAATGCGTGCTTGGCTGATAGTTTGTTTTATGTGGGTGAGTGTGGGGTTAGTCTTTACGGCATTGCTAAGCAGGTTGTTGGTATATTGTGGGTCGCACGAGTATTCTTTAGAGAGTCTAAGAAATGGGATATTATTTTCGGTAAGCATTCCGCATATTTCGTCTACGGCTCGATTAGTATAAGAAAGCAGCAAAATATTCTTTTCTTTGTGTTCTCTTACAAGATATTGCAATGCCATAGATGTTTTCCCTGTTCCTGGTGGGCCAATTAGAAGGAAGTAATCGGTAGCTTGTTTAGCACGCAAAATAACATCATCGTAAGTTGGGTTATAACTTTCTGAGAGTTGTATTTTAGTGTCTCGCTGCGGTGTACGTTGTCCTAAAAGCAAATCTTTACGTTCTTTGGACGCTGTAATGAAAGTATGTAGACCTTGAATGGCGGTAGTGCAACCAATGTCGCTGCTACAGTGTTCAATGGCAAATAATTCGCCTGCGAGCGAATTTCTATTCTGCTGTCCATTTCTCAAATGTACTACAATTGTATCGCTGTGTAGCTCTTGTAGTATTCCACGAAACAAAAAAGCCTTTCGTATGTCTGGAATTTCGTTTTTTCTATAAGCATAGAGGTACACCATATCGCCACGGCGAAAGTTTGGAAGAAAGTCATCGCCTTGTTTTGGTACTTTAAAAGTAATGCAATTGTATCCACTATGTTCAGTGCTTCTTTCTTCTTTCGTTATGGTTAGTGCAGTATATATGTTTCCCGATTCAATTTTACTAGTTAAAGGCATATTCCATAAGTCGGCATTGCTACTTCCTGTCCCCTCTTGATATCCCACTTTCGATATGATTTGTTCTTTCATCACAAAGCGCATCATTCTACAGAAGTATGCTTCTTCTAACGGTGTAAGCGTGTGGAGTGGTGTTAAGGTGGCATTTAAACGAGGAAAAACCCATTGCTGGAAGAAGTTTTGATTACAGTTTTCTGTTACTAAAGTACTGGGCGTGAGAAATGGAATGAGTTTTGCGAAGTCGTTACTACCTATCCAATATTCTGTTGCAACTACCTGATTGCGAAATTTAATAGCCTCCATCATTAACGATTGAAGCGATTCCACTTCTAAGAGACCATTGGGAAGTGGATATTTAGAATAGAGGAGATGAATGTTTGTAGTGCGTGCACTTTGGTTAAAGTTGTATTGCAGTATACCAAAATAGAGTAGAACCTGCACGTAATGCTTTTCTATGTGTTTTGAACCATGCTTATTAAGTCGATTGCTTGCAATATAGAAATTCTTTCCAGACTTTTGTTCCACTAGTAAACGAAAGTCGGTTGTCATTAAATCGACACGTCCTTGAATACCTAAACTCTCGCAAACGAACGATGGTTCGAGTATAGCCTTCTTCTTATCATAATTTTTAAATAGGTCGTTAACGATGTCTTGGATATTCTTAGTTTGCTCTTTACAGTCGTATTTAAACCTTTCCGGATAGAAATCGGTGCATGTGGCAAAGTCTAAAGCTTTGTTTTGGAAATTAGTCTTTAGAGTTTCGTTTAGTTCATATTGTGGATTGTTAATGATTTCATCGAGTGCTGTATCAGAAAAGTTTCCCAATAGAATTGCTGCAGATGTAGTTTTGGTTTGTAAACGGTTTGTAATGAACGATAATGGGTGGTGCCCGTAGTCTTCAAAGCAGTTAGCTATCGAAGAGATATCTACCAGAAAGTCGGGTTCTACAACAATTATTCGTGGTACAATACGCTTGCCAGTAACGCTACAATCTAAGAGATTGAGTTGCATACCCTCGCATAATATTTTACCAATATAGTTAAGGTCAATATGTTCAGGAGTATTAACATAGTCTACCAATACCTCTTCTTCGCTACATTCTTGATTCAATACGTTCACCTTAATATATTTGTTGTTCCACGAAAGAACAGTACAGCGAATGTATTTATAGTTTGCTATCTGTATATTAGCCGTGCGCCTACCTTCGATAGGTATTTTGTCTACGAGATAAGAAGGTATTGAAGTGTTGAAAACAGCAGCAATAAAGAGAGCTAATGCCCTACAATCGTATAGTAAATCGTTGTGTGAGATGGGCGCAATAGAATTGCTATGGCGTCGCATTAAGTGTATAGCAATAACATCTTGTGCTTTTATATTATGTTTTTTACAAAGCGAATCGACTTGTGAAGAGAGGTTTCCAAATCCGTGTCGAGTACCTTTCAGTCCTTCATGGCACGCCAATACAAGCGTTTCGTGCATTAAATGATTTTGCAGGTCGTAACGGTTGTCGGTAAATTCAATAACTTCTAATACTCTATTGAATAATTGCTGAGCCGTTATAAAGCTTTCTGTCATTGTCCTCCTAACCGTTCAAAGAAAGTAATAACCTCTTCCCATGTTTTAAATTCATCACTACCAAAAGGTAATATCGTTCCCATAAACTCATCATAAATATGTGTACTAATGAGATAATCGCCCAGAAGAAATTGTGGCTGATTAACAAAGATGGTGCGATTCCATGCAGGTGCACTGAAAGCATCGGATATCCATGCCTGTATTTCTGTAAAACTTGTAGGCTTATTGGTGAGTGCTGGCGCAATAAAATAAACATTGTAGTTGTTGAGAAGAAACTCGTAAGCCTTGTGTAGCGATGATTTTGGTTTGCCATAATCATCGCTTAACGTATTCCAGTCTATGAATACTGTTTTACGTTCGCGCCTTTCTTGTTTATCGTCAATCCATCTAATGATAGGCATAACGTAGTGGAAAATGGCTTTCTCTATAAGACGATGCTCGCCGTGGAAATAGATAGCTTGCGGATAATGTTGATGAAATAAATCGAAAGTATGTACAATAGGGTCGGCGTCACCAAACAATCCATATACTCGTTCTTGCTCTTCTGGCGTTACAGAAGCAAAGCATTGTTCTGTTATTTCTTTATATTCCTTCTGCAAAGACTTAGTAACAATAACCTCTTGAATGCCATCTTTACGCGGATTTTGGTAAATTTGCTTGCCGAGCATATTGCTTTCGCTAATGGTAGAGCCCATTTGAAAAGCTGGATTTACGCAAATGCGGTCTGTGCCATAAAGCATTTCAGTGTACATTCCTCCCATTGACGTGCCAATAATAATATCAGGACGTTCGTCGGCTTGTATTTTTCGCAGCAATTCCATTGCCTCTTCTGGGTGAATTGGTAGATCGGGAGCAATAACAGTACATTGTGGCATATACTCTTGCAATATTTTAGCAGTGTGTGTAGCCCCTGACGACATAAAGCCATGTACGTAAACAAGTTTCTTGTTTACCATTAAGTCTGCGAATGTTTTCTTGTATTGATTTTCCATACCTTTCAAACGTTAGATGATAGGCAAGCTAATGCCATTTATTTTTTGGTAAATGTCGAGCGCATATATATCAGTCATACCGCTAATATAGTCGATTACAGCCATAATACGTTCTTCGAGATGTGGGTTTCGTATATCGTATTGACTTGAGAAACGCCGAATAAGCTGTCTACTATGAAATTTCTCTGGTTCAACAGCGGCACTGATAAGCGATTCCATTAGTGTTTCCATTATCTTATATCCCGACAATTCCACATCGAGAACAGTTCTGCTGCTATATATCTTCTCAATTGAAACCTTTGAACAATGTTTATAATTGTTGCGTGGAAGCATAGGAATATGGTCTATTAACGAACCTTCAAATGTACCATTAAGTATAGACTCTTCGTTTTCAACAAACACATCAACGCATAATGCCTCCAATAATCCAACGGCACAAGCACGAAAATATACCACTTGTTCGTTCTTATCGGTAACACCTTCTTCTATAATACGATTTCGAATACTTCTTTTTGTATCTTCATCAAAGAATCCTAACAACAATTCAGAGGTTTCTTCAAACGATAGAAGTTTGAGCTTGTGGGAGTCTTCAATATCCATTATCTCATAACAAATGTCGTCTGCAGCCTCAACTAAATATACTAATGGATAGCGTGCGTAGGCAACACCTTCACCCGAAGTCTGCCTTTTAATAATACCAAGTTCTTTTGCTATCTTCTTGAAAGTGTTTTCTTCTGATATAAAAAAGCCAAATTTCCCATGTTTTCCAGCTAGAGAAGAAGAGAACGGATACTTTACAACACTGGCTAATGTAGCATAAGTCATAACAAAACCACCTTCGCGTCTACCTAAAAACCTATGAGTGAGTAGACGAAAAGCATTCGCATTACCTTCAAAGTGTGTAATATCGTTCCAAAATCGAGAGCTAACTTTTTCTTTTAAATAAGTTCCTGCCCCTTCTGTGAAGAATGTTTGAATGGCCTTTTCACCACTGTGTCCAAATGGAGGGTTACCCATATCGTGTGCATAGCAGGCTGTTTGCACAATTGTGCCAATTTCTTCAAAAAGCGTTCCGTGTAATTCGGGGTGCTTCTTTATGAGTTTTCGTGCCACATCGTCGCCCAACGACTTACCCAATGATGCTACTTCTAGTGAATGAGTAAGTCGATTATGCACGAAAACGCTGCCAGGAAGTGGAAACACTTGTGTCTTGTTCTGTAGTCGTCTGAAAGGTGCCGAGTAGATAAGCCTATCGCTATCGCGTTTAAACTCCGACCTGTCATCGTGCCGTAAAGCGTGCCGGTTTTCCTGCCCGAGCCGTTTATTGGAGATAAGATTTTGCCAATTCATCATAAATACTAAAAAGATTAGCCTACGCAAAAGTACTTAAATTTGGCTAATTTCTACCTTTTTAGGTCTGAAAATTCATATATGTGCGTATAATTCATTATTTTTGCACATTATAATATAATGTTATGGTCCAAATAAAAGTTATTAATAAAGGTACACAACCTTTACCAACATACGCAACAACACAGAGCGCAGGTATGGATTTGCGTGCTAATATAGATAGTCCAATTACTTTAAAGCCAATGGAAAGGCGTTTAATTCCTACAGGATTGTATATTTCGCTCCCTCAAGGATATGAGGCACAGGTGCGTCCACGTAGTGGCTTGGCTTTAAAACATGGTATAACGGTGTTGAATACCCCTGGAACTATAGATGCCGACTATCGTGGCGAGATTATGGTGCTGCTGATAAACTTCTCTACTGAAGACTTTATTATAAACAATGGTGAGCGTATAGCACAAATGGTAATAGCTCGCCACGAACAAGCAACGTTTATAGAAGTAGATATTCTTGACGAAACTGAACGTGGCGCAGGTGGTTATGGACATACTGGGGTAAAGTAATAACAAGCCGATTTATACAGGAGGGATAATAATTGGTATATTTTTTTAAACAGTTTATGGTACGAGCAATGCTTATTGCTGTGCTTATCACAATAGGTTTGCAAGGAAACGCACAAACCGAAAGTAGGATAACACGTTACAATTACTTCTTTTTAGAGGCTATTCGACAGCAAGAAATGGGCAACTTAGCTGCTGCTTTCGATTTGCTAAATCATGCTCGTGATATTAATCCGAAGGCTCCTGAGGTATATTATGAGATAGCAGGATACTACGTTGCTATGCAAAATAGCAAAGCAGCACGCTACAATTTCGAGCAAGCAGCCAAACTTGCACCTGATAATTCTACTTATTTGGAAAAGTTAGGTCAGTTCTATATTTCGCAAAATAATTACGAAGACGCTTTAACCACATACGAACAGCTTTACACAAGCAATAAAACTCGAGAAGATGTTCTACAAATTCTTTATCAACTTTATGGGGCACAAAATAACTATAAGAAGATGATTGAGATGATAGAACGTATGGAATTGCTTTCAGGAGCTAGTGAACAGCTATCTCTAACAAAGATGCAAATCTATGAGCAAATGGGCGATAAACGAAAAGCGCAGGCAGAACTGCTTCGCTTAGTACAGAAAAACCCATTAGAATTGAACTATCGTGTAATGCTGGGCAACTGGCTTTTACAGAACAATAAGAAGAAAGAGGCTTATAACGAATATCAAACTGTGCTGAAAGAAGATCCAAATAATGCTGCAGCACAGCTCTCTTTGTTAGACTATTATAGGGACACAAAGAACGAAAAAATGGTAGATGAGCTTACCAGAAAGCTATTGGAATCGAAGAAAACAGAGAAAGAAACCAAAATGGCACTACTCCGTCAGGCTATTATGGACAATCAAGACGACAGTACAAAAGATAGTCTTGAGGTGATAAAACTGTTCAATCGTGTTCTTTCATACCCACAAGAAGATGCTGATATTGTGCTTATGAAAGCGGCTTATCTTAACTTAAAGCATGCACCAGAGGATAGTATAAATAGTGTTTACGAACAAGCTCTTGCCATTGAACCCGATAATTCACGCGCAAGAATAGCTTTAATTCAGAACATTTGGAATGATAAACAATACGATAAGGTTATTTCTATTTCTCGTTCGGCACAAGAATATAACCCAGAAGAAATGGTTTTCTATTACTTCGAAGGCTTTGCGCAATATATGAAGAAAGAAAACGAGGCTGCATTACAAACATTTAAGAAAGGAGTAGCACAGATAAAGCCAGACAGCGACCCTAATATTGTTTCCGATTTCTATGCTATTATGGGCGATATTCTGCACGAAAAGGGATTAGAAAAGCAGGCTTTCGAAGCTTATGACAGCTGTTTACATTGGCGTCCAGATAACCTTTCAGCACTGAATAACTATGCTTATTATCTCAGTTTAACGAAAAGTGATCTTAAAAAGGCAGAGTTAATGAGTTATAAGACAATAAAGAAGGAGCCAACAAATTCTACTTTCCTCGATACTTACGCTTGGATTCTCTTTTTACAAGGTAGATACGAAGAGGCTAATACCTATATAGAACAAGCTATAAAGAACGATTCTACTCCTAGTGGAACTCTGTTCGAGCATGCCGGAGATATATATTATCAGGCAGGAAAGCCAGAAGCTGCATTAGAAGCGTGGCAAAAAGCATTGCAATTGGGTAATAATAGTGCTACTCTTAGAAAGAAAATAAACTTAAAGAAATACATACCAGAATGAAAATAAAGAATATAGTTATAGCTGTGTCTGCCATTTTGCTTTTAGCAAACTGTGGCACACAGAAGTCTGTTATAAAGCCATCGGGTGCGATTGGCACCACCTCGTCTGGATCATCAACATCGCTTAAACAACAGCAAATACAGTTTATGCAACGTGTTTCTGATGGTGCACTCTATCAAAAAAATCTTGTTTCCGACCTCTCTTTTACAGTGAATACAGGTAATAAAGAAATTTCTGTGCCGGGTATCCTACACATGCGCAAAGACGAGGTTATCCGTTTGCAACTTCTCATTCCTATTATTCGTAGCGAAGTTGGACGCATAGAGTTTACGAAAGACTACGTATTGTTTATTGATAGAATACATAAACAATATGTGAAAGCTAAATATAATGATGTAGCTTTCTTGAAAAACAATGGTATAAATTTCTATTCTCTCCAAGCTTTATTTTGGAATCAGCTCTTCATTCCAGGACAACAACGTGTTGGAGAACACAACCTAACACAATTCAAAGTAGCTTTTAATGCATCGCAAAATGCCTCTCAGAAGGGTACCTCTATTATTCTGAACGATGGAAAAATGAATTATCAATGGATAGTAGAGCCTGTTACAAACTTTATTCGCGAAGCTGAAGCGAAGTATAGTAGTGCTGTTCACGGTGTTTCTACACTGAATTGGGATTATGGAAACTTTAAAAAAATCGGCTCAAAAATGTTTCCTTACTATCATAAGATAACAATAACAACACCCTTACCAAAGGGACAAAAGGTTGTTACAGCCACATTCGAACTTGATAAACTTGGCGATAATGCCGATTGGGAGAGTTTTACAACACCATCTACGAAGTACGAACAGGTGAGTGTAGAAGATATTTTGGGTAAATTAATGCAACTTTAAATGAAGCGGATTTTATTTATATTATTAATACTGAACACTTGCTTTCTAAGTTTATATGCGCAGAAGCATAAAAAGAAAACAGTTAAAAATGAACATACAGAACAGCAAATAAACCAGAATAAGGCTACAAAAAAAGAGGCTATTAAACTTGGTTCTTCAAAAAAACAGGCTGAAAAACACTTGTCTGATAGGAGTGAAGTTGCAGCTAAACATAGTAAGAAACAACCTGTAGATAAACAACACACAGCACCACTCCCTACCAAGCAGCAACAAACAACTAAGTCGGGTGCATTGCATAAAAAGGGTGTTGTACTTGCACAAAAGCGACAGCCAAAAGGAAAAAAACAGCAAATAAAATATGTTACAACCGAAGAAATAAAGGGTTTACAGCAGCAAAATAAACAGATACAGAAGGAAATAACAGAAAACGAACACGAACTTAAGGCAAAACAAAAGGATGTAGACAACCGTCTTCAGAAGATTTTAACGCTCGATACAGAGATAGGACATCAGCAAAAAACTATTAATAACATTTCAACAGATATAAAACATCTTGATGGAAATATCGGTATCTTAAAGGGACAGCTACGCTCTCTCGAAACACAATTGAGCGAGCGACGTTCTCGTTTCATTCGTTCTATGCGCTATATGGCACGCAACCGTAGCATTCAAGATAAGATTATGTTTATCTTTTCTGCCAAAACACTAACGCAAATGTATCGTCGTCTTCGTTTCGTTAGAGAGTATGCGGCTTACCAAAGAGCACAAGGCGAACTCTTAAAGCAGAAACAAGCCCAAGTAGATAATAAACATAATCAATTGGAACAAGTGCGTGGGCATAAGAGTAATTTACTTGTGAAAGGACGTAATGTCCATATTCAGATGGAGAATAAGAAGGTTGAGCAGCAAAAAGTGGTAGCTTCTTTGCAGAACGACCAAAAGGTTCTGCAGTCAGTTATATCTGATAGGCAGAAAAAACAACAAGCAATTAATGCACAGATTGACCGACTGATTGCTATAGAAATACGAAAAGCGCGTGAGCGTGCAATGGAAGAGGCACGTGCACAAGCCGCAGCTCGTGCTGCAGCAGCCAAGCAACGTGCTGAAGAATTGGCACGAAAACGAGAAGCTGCACGCCGTGCTGCCGAAGAAAATGCACGTCGAATAGCTGAAGCCAAGGCACGCGAAGCCAAGGCAAAAGCCGAAGCTGCTGCTAAAGCGGCACAGTTAGAGCGTGAGCGTAGAGCGGCACAAGAAAGGGCAGAACAGGCTCGTCGTGAAGCGGAACAGGCTCGTCGTGCAGCTGAGGCTGAGGCTTCTGCAAAGAGAGCTCGTGAGTTGAAACGTGCCGAAGAGCGAGCTGCTGCTGCTAAACGTGCTGAAGATCAAGCACGAGCAAAGGAGAATATGGAACGCGAACGTGCCAATCAGCAAGCTCGCGAGGCTGAAGCTAACCGTGTAGCAGCCGAACGTAAGGCTGTAGCAGATAGAGAACGGGCAGACAGAGAACAGGCTGCTGCTAACCGTGCAAACGAGAATAACTCGCTTCTATCATCGGCAGACCGTGCTATTACTGGTAGTTTTGCCAATAATAAGGGAAGATTGCCAATGCCAGTCTCAGGACCTATTGTGAAGCGTTTCGGTACTTACAACGTGGCAGGACTGTCGCATGTTAAGCTAAGTAGCAATGGAATAGCCATCAAAGCGTCGCCAGGTGCCCCTGTTCGCAGCGTTTTTAAAGGCGAAGTAACCAGTGTTTCGCACGTTGGCGGGTCTACTCTTGTAATGGTTCGCCACGGTGCTTACATCTCTGTTTACCTGAACTTGGGCAGCGTTAGTGTCAGCAGAGGTCAGCAAGTTGGTACAGGGCAGACACTCGGAACAGTAGACTCGGGCGGAATATTCCAGTTCCAACTTCACAAAGAGACTCAAAAGCTGGATCCGGAACAGTGGCTCCGATAAGCTGCACCTTAATTTATTATGTATATAAATCATAAAGCCAGACAACAATCTCAGTTGTTTGGCTTTATGGTTTACTGTTTTTTGCAACCTTTACTACCTATTCTAAAATCTCTATAATTTATACTTCTCTATAGAATAATCTCTCTTAATTTGTAAAAAAATATCCCCTTATAAGAGCAATGGTACTATTCTGCATTGTAAAAAGGTAGTTTTTACGAGCGGAGATAATTTCTAAAATGTATCTAATTGAAAATAAAAAAGTTACCTTGCTATACAAACTAAACAGGTAACGATTTGGAAACGAGCGAAGTGCCATTAACCGCAGGTTTCTGCATCAACAAAGAACGCTTGTTATTCCGTTTGCAAAGATAATACTTTGTTACCGAATAACAAGCGTTTTTGATGAGATATTCTTTATTCTGCACTTTTTGTATGCTGCTATGTTTATATTCCCCTTCCACGTTTCTTCTTTCTGTTGGCTTGGTTTCTGAGTTTGCGCTGCCATGCAGTTTCGGCATAGTCATCGCCTTGTGCGGATGGTGTAATCAAATCGCCCAAGCCTTCCATTAGTTCATCGGCTGCACTAACAATGGTGTCTGCCACTGCACCAATGGAGTTCTGCGCTCGTGGAGAGTCATTGTCTCGTGAGATAGAGGAACGGCTTGGAGGTACAAGTTGGTAACCAGTATCAGGTTGTTCTTTCCTTTCTGTCAGCTCTTGTATTGTTTGGTGTGGCATCTTTGATTCTTCCTTGTTGGTTGTTTCAAAGTTCTTCTGCAAGGAACGGTAGCCAAACTCCCTGCCGATCTCGGAAGCCTTGAACGTATGTTCCCCGTATGAGAACTTCAAACCATAGACGTTACCTTGCTTATTCTTCATACGCTCAATAATAATACCGTTTTTGTTCAACTCGTAAAGGAACATGGAGTGTCCCGTGATACCTGTTCCTTTGTACTTGTCAAGCAGGGCATAACAAACATTCTGTACTTGATGCTTTGTTTGTTCTCTTGTCGTGTTAGATTTTTCCTTTTGGTATTTCCTTTCCGCCTTGACCTCCTTTGCGATGGTCAAGCCTTTCTCTCTGCTTATTTCTTCCGCCACCTTTGCAGCCCTGTTGCTCACAAAAGTGGTGTCATAGACCTCTCCGTACAGGCTGATACGATTGGCGATGATGTGGATGTGTCTGTTGTCGGTGTCCTTGTGCGTTACCGCCACCCATTGGTGGTTGTCAAGTCCCATTCGTTTGGCAAACAAATGGGTTATTCCCATAAGCTCGGATACAGGCAGTCTTTTCTCATCCTGCGGTGCTATACCGATTTCGATACGGAGAAACTTGTTCCTACAACGGCTGTTATAGTCGCTGACCATTTTCATTTCCTCGTAGATAGTCTTTGGCTCCCTGCTGCAAAGATTGTGGAAGGCAAGCCGATAGCCGAGCTTGCCCTCTCTGAAAATATAGTCCAGAGCCGTACTGCCGTGCGCTATCGCCTTACATTTTCCTATCATCTCTTCTCATATTTAAGACCTTATATATCTCATCATCCACACGAAAATGAGGGTCGTAAAACCGCTTAAATGCCTCTTTGGCACATAGGGAAAGGTTCTTAGTGATATGTACCCACCTCTCATCCTTAACCTTGATGAGGTTAGAAATCTGCCCATAGAACCTTCCAGTATGCTGGAGAATGGCAATGGCTTCCCTTTCATTGTCGGTCATCTTAAGAACGGCTGCCACCTCTCCATTTAGGAGTATCTCACGGCAGTAATCGGAGAACTTACGCCCCGCACTTTCCGCCTTTGACTTGATACGCTGCTTTTCCTCTAAGGTGCATCTTACCTTGATGAATTCTGTCTTATTCATCTTCTGCTCTTCCTTATTCTGTTGCTGCCATCGGGCAGTCTTTTTATTATATCTGTTCATATAAGCTTCTTTGAAAGTTAATCATTATAGATGATTCATTGTCTCTTAATTCTTGAATACTGACCGATGAGAACGGAGTGATTACGGTCTAATCTCCCCGATAGTCTGACGAGGGGAGCAAGAGCAGTTTGTGGGTACAAACTGACGTCTTGCAATGCTACCGAACAAACCATTTACGCTTAAAACGTTTTATAGTCTAAAAACGAATGCCGTGCATTCTATGACTAACTGCATTCGTGGTATTCTCACAGAGAACAAAGCCGAAGAAGAAAGGGTAGACCCTTTTAGCAAAAAAGGTAGACCTATTTGCTCGAAAAGGTAGACCTATTTTGAAGAAAGAGTAGACCTTTTTCCTGAAAACCGTCTACCTTTTCTTACGGCTTACAGTCTTCTCCATTTCTCTATGTCTTCACCATATTCCTCCAGATGCTGACGAATGATGTTCTCCACAAAGCTTGAAAGGTTGCTGCCCCTGTCGCCTAACCTACGCACAATGAAGTCGGCACGCTCCTGTGTCTCCCTACTCAGATAGACTGCCTTACGGTTGTTTAACTTGGTCGGCACAAGATAGGCTTGCTTGTAGGCTTTGAGTGTTTTCTTTCTCATCTTGGCACTGATACGTCTTTGAACAGTTGCACTCTCAGTGTTCCGTGCAGGCTCGGAGTGCATGGTATTCTCTGTGTCCTGCTTGTTTGTTGGACTTTCTCTTTCAGGAACCGCAGTCGCTTCTTGTGAAGTAGATTCGTTCTCTGTTTCATCTTCCACACCCAAGAACCATGAAAGGTCTTTGTCGCTCATCATAGTTTCCTTTTCCATTTCTATTTCATTTTAAGTTTGACCTGTTTTGATTTCTTGTTTTGTCCTGTAATTGATATGTGTGTCTGTTCCTGCGCTTTCCGTTTCTGCTGTTCACGGGCACAGCTGACATGATATTCGTTGAGATCCTTGAAGTCTTGGAAATGTATGTTCATGTCCTCAACATGGAAGCCTGCCTTTATGAAATCTTGAACAGCCCTCCGTCCTGCTTCATCATTGTCAAGGAAGGTACGGATATGGGTGAGGTGTCGGTCATTCAAATAACGGATAGTCCTTGCCACGTTGCTCACGGAGTTCATCACAAGGTAGTGGTTGGTAACCTCTTCTTTCATCGAAAGGAAGGAGAGGAAGTCCATGAAGCCTTCAAAGATGCATACAGGCTCCGCTCTATCCGTGAATATCGGAGTAATGTCCTTCGGGGCTATCGTTCCCTTGAACGTCTTGTCGTCCCGAAGCTCATAGCCGCCAGAGAGATTGGCAAAGCCGATGGCTTGATAGTGCCTGCCTCTTACCTCATAGCTGATACATTTGAGGAAAGGCATAGCCTTTTCCAAATCAATACAGCGTTCCTTCGTAAGATAATCCTGTAAATGTGGCGGCAGGGTGTCTGATATTTCTATCAGTCTCCTTGCTCCATTTACAACCATCGCAGGCTGGGGGTTATTTGGCACGAAGTCATTAAGAAAATTATATGTGCCATTATCGGGAGCGTTCTGCCCCAAACGACGGATGGCTTCAGATAGCGTGCATCCCTCCATACGCATACAGAGGTCGATTATGCTTCCGCCCCTACCTTCGCCATAATCTATCCAAAGGTTCTTTTCCGTGTCCACTTTGAAACTCGGATGCGTTTCCTCCCTGAGCGGTGAACGGTACATGACATAGGTAGGTGTTTTGCGGACAGGTTTGATACCTTTCCTTTCGAGATACTCCACAATGGGGTATCGCTTGATACGTGATAAATCTTCTTCTTTCATTGTTTTGATACTTTAATGGGTTGAATGATAATTATTTATGTTTGTCTGTTTTTATGGTTTTACATTTTCCAAAGTTTTTCCCCTCCAAACTTTTTCATCTTTCTTCTTACTACATACTATTCTGTGATAAGTGATTGATAATCAGTATTACTTTGTAGTATAAGACGATACTACACATACTACTACATTTGGCTACTACAAGTTTGAAGGAGCGGGCAGGGTAGGATTTTCCTAATCTTGTAGACATAGATGGGGCTACCACCATTTCTTCGTTTGCTCACCTTTATGTATCCTGCTTTCTTCAAGGCTTCGCCCATCCGCTTGGCAACAAGTGGCTGGTGAGTATAAATACCCAAATAGGTGAGTATCTCCGTAGTGGTCATTAACGAATAACTTTCATCCCCCGTTGGCTTTTCAAAACAACGCAACAAAAGCTCCATCTCTGCAGTTTGTACTTGAAAGTCCTCACTCTCTCTGTATAGTTCGGCAATCTCATCATCATCAAACCAATAGCGAAAACCTGACTTTAACAGGGCTTTGGCTTCCGCATAGACATTGTCCATCGAGATAGCTTTTGCTCTCTCAATATCTATGGAAAGCACTTCAAAGGGCAGGAAGCGTCTGCTGCCCGTAGGGTCTGTAAGAAAATCATTGCCGTTCACCGATGCCACGAAACTTGCCAAGTGGGGATGTTCCTCCACATACTTGTCGTAGGGCATACGGTATTTGACCATCGGGCAGGTAATGAGGTTCTTCAGCTCATTCTCATCACGTTTATTTAGAGCTTTGAGTTGATCGTCGATGTTTACTATGAGGTTCTGTCCTATATAGGTGAGCGTGTCCTTCTCCTGTGGATATATCTTACCCGTATAGCTGTAACTGTGCAGGGCTGGCGGACAGAACAAATCCAAGAATGTAGTTTTGAACTTGCCCTGCTCGCCCGTCAGCACGAGGCAGGTGTGGTTACGGCACTCACGGTCGTCCATTGCGTTGGCAACCACTGCCACGAGCCATTTGGTGAGGTACGGCAGCCATTTGTCGGAGTTACGAACAACCACGCAACTTGCCAAGTCGGGAATGGCTTTCAGTGAAAGATAAGGTACATTACTATCCCTGAAACTTTCACCATCACAGCTACTGCTATCACCTATATCAATCAGTGGCAATGCTTTGAAATATTCCTGCACGGGATTGATACGGGGAGAGAAGCTGCTTTCAATGATGGAATAGAGGTTGTCAGGAGATGTAATAATCCCCACATCGTTATCAAGTTCCCTGCGGAGCGTATTGATTTCATAACGACCGACTTTTGTATATATGCCGCTGTTCCTACTTCGGTATTCGGTTCTTCCCAATACTGTATTGTATCTGAACTCGTAGTGTGTGGAGAGGTAGTTTTCTATCTCTGCGTTCTTGGATGAGCTACCCCTGCGATGAGGATTTCTTCTGTTATCTATATTGCCTGCATCTGCGTTCTTTTTCATTATTTCCTTGAATTGGTTTCCAAGAGTGAAGTTAGGGTGAGAATGCGTAACTTCCAAGCATTCAAAGCCTTCTTGCATAATGTTGCATCTGTCTGCTGCAAAATTCTTAGGGAAACAGGCTGTTAAAAAGAGCATTTATCGCCTCATTAAGCAAAAAACGGATGACAGGAAAGATAGGTTAGTAGAAATACGGATGTCGTTGTTTGCTTTCAGATGCACTCTTTTGCTTTGATTACCTTATTAACCTCATTTGTGCAGTGGCAAGAACATCAATCTGTCTCTTTTGTCCTTGTCATAGCGCCACAACTGCCACTTGAATGAAAAGTGATGGAATAAGAAATATCCAATATTAATTTTGCATAAGACAAGCTACGCTCGACAAAGGATAAGTGAACTTTCCTCTGCAATCGCTTGGATTGTCTTTACAATGAAAGAAGAAGATGGGGCAGGAAAGCGTAAATGCGAACAGATGATGCGGATTGCCCTTTTCCCTATTCTTCCCGATACTTCCCTGCTGTTCCCCACGGCTTTGAGAGGCGTACGTACGCCATTACCTTTGCCAGCAGAAACAGGAAAGACCTGAGACAACAAACAATAACAAAATATGATTATGAACTATTACGTCATTACGGAAACCAATTGGGCAAAGCTTCGAGATGAAATCTTGAGCCTTGCGGAATGCTGCCACAAGGCATTCGGAGAGAAAAGCAAGCACACGGACTGGCTGCACAACGGTGATGTGTGCCGGCTGCTGAACATCAGCAAGCGCACCTTGCAGCATTATCGTGATACGGGCGTGCTGCCGTTTACGCAAATCGGACACAAGTGCTATTACAAGCGCGAGGATGTGGAAGCATTGCTTCTTACGAAATTGAACAAACCTAAAAACAGACAGATATGATGGAAACAGCAAGAGACTTGAACATGGAGACGGACGAGATGCAGCTGGTTGTCTCAGCGTTGAGAGGTGTAGGAAAACGGATTGTGGAAGTGGCACAGACACACAAGCCACTCTTTGCAGGCGAACTTTTCCTCACAGGAAAGGAAGTGTGCGAGCGGCTGTATATCAGTCCCCGCACCTTGCAGGACTACCGAGACAGGAAGATTATACCCTACACGCAGTTTGCAGGGAAGATACTCTACAAGGCTTCGGACTTGGAAAGGATGTTGGAGGAGAATTACTATTTTAAGTCCATTTGAATTTAGTATTATAATTCGATTAAAAATACCTATTAATAAGTATTGCCAGTATAGAATTCTTCCCATACCTTTGTATCCAAAATTGAATTAATGATGAAAATATCACACAGCCGCATAAAGGCAACAATAAAAGGAGCGTACTGTTTTTTAACAGTACGCTTTTTTTTATGAACAAAACTGAACGATGTCCGTTAATAAAATAGTAATGAAAATATTAAAAGAAGATATAAGAAACAAGATTGTCGCAGCAGCTCGCAATGAATTTATTAAAAATGGCTTTAGAAAAACTTCGATGCGAACAATTTCGGCAAAATCGGGAGTTACCTTAGGTAATATATACAATTATTTTAAGACAAAGGATGATATTTTTTATACTGTCCTTAGACCTTTACTTATAGTCTTGGATGAAAGGATGTCCTCCTATCGCATAGAACATAACAAAACAGATAAACTTCACTTCTCTATACAAAATCAAAAAGATTTGCTAAGAGAAACGCTTAAAATAATTTTCTTATATAAAGAAGAATTAAAGTTATTACTCTTTGAATCAAAAGGTACTTCTGTAGAGTTTTTCCGTGAAAATTTTATCGAAGAACAAGTTGCAATAAGTAAAGAATATATTGATCAAATGCAAAAAGTCTATCCACAAATACAAACAAAAGTTTCGTCACTATTCTTTCGGATTTCCTCTTCCACATGGGTAACGATCATCGGAGAGATTGTCTCAAGCACAGAAATCTGCAAGGAAGAGGTAAAACAGGTCTTATCTGAATACATACGCTATAATACGGCAGGATGGCGAGAACTCATTAATCCATAAAATTATGAACAGATTATTCATCGTAACGATACTGTGTTTGTGTACAACAGTTTTGTCTGCCCAAAATATATTACGTGGGAAAATCATAGATAAAGAAACAGGACTTCCCATATCTGGGGCATACATATCAATCAAAAACACAAAACAGAAAACAGTTTCTGACAAAACAGGCAATTATCAAATTGACATTCTCTCAAATGGAACATGTATCGTTGAGGTTTCATTTGTTGGATATAAACGAGTAAGGCAAGTCATTGTGTTAAACGGCAATATCACAAAAGACTTTTTCTTAGAATCATCAGCGAACGTCCTTAACGAAGTTGTAGTGAGGGGATCTTCCCAGCAGGCGGAAATAAACCGCATTCGGCAGAGTCCTATGGCTGTAACCGTAGTGGACGGATCCAAGTTGAGGGGACGTTCAAGCGGTATAGAAGAAATTCTCACAAGAACGTCTGGCATCAAGGTGAGAAAGTCAGGCGGATTAGGAAGTGCCTCTCGCATATCTGTACATGGGCTGGAGGGTAAGCGAGTCGCTGTCTACATCAATGGATTTCCTTTAAATAGCCCTGACGGTTCCTTTGATATTAACGATATTCCGATTGATGTAATTAAGTACATAGAGGTGTACAAAGGAATCGTTCCTGCAGAATATGGCGGTGATGGACTTGGTGGTGCTATCAACATAGTGACACGAGAGGATGAATGTGACCTAGTAGGTTTTACGCAGGAATTGGCATCATTCGGGACATTCAAGACACTTGCAAGTGCCCAGAAACTTTTTGCAAAATCTGGAATATTATTCAATATTGCTTTCTTCAGGAACAAATCCAAGAACAAT
Organism: Prevotella pallens ATCC 700821; assembly: GCF_000220255.1. Taxonomy (GTDB): domain Bacteria; phylum Bacteroidota; class Bacteroidia; order Bacteroidales; family Bacteroidaceae; genus Prevotella; species Prevotella pallens. The sequence goes on along the minus strand of NZ_GL982513.1, from coordinate 42,358 downwards.
TATATGATGTCATGGCCAGTGTTTGAGACGAATCTACCTGCTTCTGAATACAGAAAGGTGAGACGAAACAATGACTATTATGACGCAGAATTCTATCATGTGGGCATAGGTTTTAGAAAGCAATACTTCGACAAACTGGATTTGGAATGTGCTTTTTACAGGAATAAGAAAGGCATACAGTCTCTCAACTTTGACTCTCGATATGCCTATACAAAAAGTCTTAATATTATGCCTACTTTGAATATGGAGAAGAAAAATTTCATTTTCAAAGATTTGGAGCTGAAAAACACACTTGTTGTTCCCATCATACGTTCTAACATGACGGATACGGCAACTACAAGAACGCAATGGAATGGGACGGTCACGCCAGCTAATGGGGAGACAGAGGATAATCTTTTCAACGAGTCCCATGACCGGCAATTTGAGTTGCGAAATAAATTTAACTTGAAATATACACTTGGACGACATACTTTCAATCTGAATGATCAATTCGTATTCTCGGACTATAGACCTAAGGACGATCGTATGAATGAATACCTTGGCTTCGCCCCCAGTTCATTTCCCAGCAAAATGACTTCAAACAACATCGGACTAAGTTATTTGTTTGCTTCTTCTAATAATCGCTTTCAGAATTCCTTGACAATAAGCATCTATTATCTGAAGTCAAAAATCTATAGAACAAGCGATGCTTTGTCAAAAGACAAGACAGAAAGCGTATTCGCTCCCCAACAGACCAACGTGAACAAAACGTATTATGGCTTTAGCGAAGGGCTTAGCTATGAATTGTGGAAAGGTGTGAGGGGAAAAATCTCGTTTTCACACAATGTAAGAATTCCTGATACGGGAGAATTGTTCGGAAACGGAATGAGTATCAAACCTTCTGTAAATCTTCAGCCAGAAGTTGGAGATAATTTGAACATTGGGGTCATCATGGACAAGAGAAATCTATTGGGGCTTACTCGTGTGCAATGGGAAACAAATTTTTATTATATGTATATGAAGAATATGATAAGACTTTTCCCCGCTGACATCCGTTCCATATACATAAACTTAGGAAAGACAAGTACGCTTGGTTTCGATACTGACTTAAAGGTAGATATAACCCCAAACGTCTATGCATACTTTAATCTTACATTGCAGGACATTCGAGACCGTCAAAAATGGTTAAACGATGAGAAAGGTTCGGATAATCCTACGTATGACAAGCATGTTCCCAACATACCTTCATTCTATTACAACTATGGCATGGAATATCACGTTGAAGGTTTGTTGGGAAAGAAAGAGTTGTCCAGAGTTTATGTTGATGTTTCTCATGTCGGAGAATTCGATTGGGGCTGGCAAATGAGCACACTGCCCGACCAACGAAAGAAATGGATCATTCCTTCCAACGATGTGTTTACCATAGGGCTTCAACAGTCATTTTGGCATAACAATGTTTCTCTGAGTTTCGAGGTCGAAAATATTTTTGACAAAGAGAACTACATGGAATTCAAAATGCCACTGCAAGGCAGAACCTTTAAGGCTAAATTGCGTTTTAATCTGTTCCGAGACAAAGTCTCAGGAGGAGCTATGAGTATGTAAATTCTTATTATTCATTTCAAAAATTTATAGTCAAAATGAAACATTATTTCTTAGTCGCAGCCACGGCGCTGCTTGTGTTATCAGGTCTTTCCTCATGTAGTAAAGACACTCCAGATGTTCCTCCAACACCACCAGCAAAGTCCGAGGCAGGATTTGTGCATAGCGTGAATATTGGAGAGAACACATATGTCAGTCTGTTCAAAGACTTGACAGCTGGTTCGCTCAATACGGACAATGCTTTGGTGTTTGCCAAGGGTGCATTTTCATTTGTGCATGGTGGCAAGGTATATGTGACTGACACGGAACACCTCTACAAATATGCACCAAAAGATGGCAAGCTCGTCCAAGAGGGCACGACTATGGTATTTCCAAGTGGTGCTAAGGCAACGTACATCACGTTCGCATCCAATAAGAAGGCATATGTTTCTTGCCTTGGTATTGGAAAGGTGTGGATTATTGACCCATCCTCAATGACGAAGACAGGAGAAATAGACTTATCCGACTATTCCTTGGGAAAGTCCTCTGGTGACAATAATCCTGAACCGTGTGCCTCTGTTATCAGAGATGGAATTTTATATGTGTCTCTGAATCAAATGAAGTCTGCTTATTCTTGCGAAACTGGAGCCTATGTTGCATTAATTGACACGAAAACAGACAAGCCAATAAAACTTATTAGTGACAGTCGCGTCACGATGTCGTCCAGTGGAACACCTGCTGGTGATCCGTTTGTGGACGAGAAGGGTGATATTTATTTCTATTGCGTAGGAATGTTCGGTTATCAGAAGGGGGCAAAGGAAGGCTTCTTGCGCATTAAGAAGGGAGAACAGGAGTTTGACAAGTCTTATTGCTTTACCCTTGCAGATGTAAATCTGGATGGTGTAAAAGGAGGTAAAACTTCATATGCCTATAATAAGGTATATGGTGGAAACGGAAAGGTTTATGGATACCTAAATATTCCTGGGGCAGCAAGCAACCCACCTGATTACGTTCATGATAAATCGTTCCAGCCTTTTGAGATTAATCTCTATGATAAGACTTGCAAGAAGATGAACTTCTCAGGAACTACAGGCTGGGCGGCATCCATTTGCAAGTCGGGCAATGACATCATCTTCGGCATGTCAACAGACCAAGGTACGGGTTATTTTGTCTATCACATGAAAGATGGAAGCTATGAAAAATTGAAGGTAAAGGTTTCCGGAGCACCCTATATGTTGCATGAGCTTAAATAGTTGTAATAGAATATTACTTATGATATTTATTGGGACATAACCCCAACATCTAAAAGAATGTGAACTTCTTGATTAGAAACTTTAACCTCCTCAAAACAAGGAAAAGAGCTGTATCGTTACTCATTATAGGGTTTGATACGGCTCTTTTAGTTTATGTGTTATAAACTATAAATTCTCATGGTTGTGCTTTTAGTTTTTATACACTGTCAATTCAGTTTTAATAAAAATCTTTTTTTGTAGTAGCGTAGTAAATAATCGAAAGAATATTCGTATATCAATAAAAATTTTTAATCCTTTTTCTTTCAACGTATTATACCTTATTGTAGTTATGTAGTAAGATATAATCAATGAAAGAAAAAGAAAATATAATCATCAGGTATCCGTCTTTCCTATTAAGAATATCGGTGTTATTATGGATGTAGGTTTCTGCAATCTCTGACATACATTGTAATGTCCTAGAATTAGTTGACAACTTTGGTTTCTTAATTTCATTTTTCTTTGACAAGTTTATTTGCTAAGTTCAGCAAGGCTTGTCGTGTTCTTTTCTTAACTACATAGTTAGTTGACAGTTGTCTTCCAATTGCAAAATTAATCTTTATTTTCTAGTTGTGGTTGTTTCTACCTCCTTCTTTTATTGTTTGACTTAATAATGTGTGCCGATGAAGTTATGCCGTCAACCTTGCGACTTCTTCCAAGGGCGTTCTCATCTGCAGACTCTGATGCGGTCTGAACGTGTTGTACAGGTCGATGGCTTTCTTTGTAAGGCGCCTGACCTGCTGCAGACTTTTGTCTTCTGTACTGAAGAGCCATCCGTTCTTGAGCGTATTGTTCATCCTCTCGGCCAGGGCGTTGTGCAATGGGTCTCCGGTTTGCGTCATACTTATTTGTATTCCAAGAGATTTGAGTTTGTCGACGTACTCATTGCAGCAGTATTGCACGCCGCGGTCGGAGTGGTGTATGAGTTGTGAGAGTTCGACATTATACTTTCTGTAGAAATCGATGGCCATAGAGAGGGCTTTCATCGGACCTTGTCTCTCAAGGGTCGGATGCAGGCACCAGCCCACTATCAGACGTGAAGCGGCATCGGTTACCAAAGAGAGATAGGCCCAACCTGAAGAGGTTGCCACGTAGGTGATATCCGTAACGCACAGCTCACCGAAGCGGGCGGGATGTAGCTTGGGCGTTGTATTGAGAAGGTCTTCATAGATGTGGTAGTGGTGATTGGAGTTGGTCGTCCTTGGGCGTTTGCGACGGCGAAGGCACAGACCATTAGAGCGGAAGAGCTCATAGCATTGGTCGCGCCCGATGGTAAACTTATCTGCATACTTGCGACGGCATAGCTCGTAAAGGATGCGTATGCCGGCCTTGGGTAAAGAGGTGCGGAGCTCCTGCGCATAGAATACGATGCTGCTGCGCAGGACGTCTAACTCCAAAGAACGATCCACATGGCGGTAATATCCTTGTCTGCTTATGCCAAGATAACCGCAGAGTAAACTGACAGGATGAGTTACCAGCTCCTGTCTTTCTTTTCCCTGCGACAAGGTCTTGATTACTTGGCAGCGGAGTTTTTTCGTATACGGATGTTGTATTTCTTCTCGGCAAGATCGATCATCGTCTTGTTGGCCAAACCATAAAGTTTTTCAACGGCCAATTCTTTTTCAAGACGTTTAATCTCTTTTTCATGAGCCTTGCGCTCGCGTAATAGCTGCGCTTGGAGCTCTTCGAGCTGAACGGGGATATCTTCTTTTTTCATAAGATATGCTACTGACGAGACGTCGGGTGAGCCATATTCGGTATAAATACGATGGAAAGTACTTAAAGGGATACCATGACGAGAAGAGAACTCATGCAAGGTTAAGCCACTTGTTACATACTGATGTAATAACAGTATTTTCTCTGATTCATTGTACTGAGACATAAATTTTTACTCCTTTTTTGATTGGGAAGGTGTCAACTTATTCAGTACACTACACATGTTTCCTGAAGAAGTGTGCTTCCGTACTGTCCAATTGATAAGACAAGGCGATGATGATTGTGAGTGGATAAAGCGGAGCATAACCTCGCAGTCGTCCGTTCACGTAGACTTCCTGCTCCCCTGTATCCCTTTCGTCGGGTTGCAGGGGAGAGACTTTTAGTAGAAGTTGCAGACGATGGTTGAGCTTCCTCCATGTTACACCGAAGAAATCTACCAGTTCGCTCTCTGTCATGGCGATTTTACCTTTGCCTTTGCGAATGATTTGCATATTGTCGCCCCACTCGAAATAGCTACGGTCTTTTTTAGTTTGATAGTGATAGGTATTCATACGGCTTCCTCCTTCGTTTCCTTTGTCTGATGTTTCCTTATCAACCTATCCATATCCTCAGAAATCTTATTGTCCGTCACCTGTGCATAGATTTGGGTGCTTGATATGGAGGCGTGCCCCATCATCTTGGCAATGCTCTCGATGGGTATCCCTGCACTTAAACTCATTGTACCGAAAGTGTGCCTTGCCATATGATAGGACAACCGTTCTCTGATACCGCAAGCCTTTCCCACGATGCTCAGCTTTGCACTCATCACGCTACGGCTACAAGCACAGTGAAAGATAAAGTCGTCACCTTTTTCTTTCACTGTCTGCATTTCTTTCATGCTGGGTAGTTCTTCCTTACATTGATCGATGATGGCCTCCGCTATCGGGTGCAGGGGCACAACAAACTCCACCTTTGTCTTCTGCCGTTCTTTTCGGATATATTTCTGTCCGTCGGCTGCCGTTTGAATGTGTCCAAATTGCAAATGTTCCATATCAGCAATAGCCAAGCCCGTAAAGCATGAGAAGATAAATATCCGCCTTGCTTGTTCTGCTTCCTTATCAATTACTCTCAATGCCATGAGTTTGGCAACATCGCTCTTTTGCAGAAAGCGTATCTTCTGTTCCGCTTTCTCATACTTGGCATTCTCAAAAGGATTGCAACGAATGAGCCTATGGCTGACCGCACGATACATCAGCCTACTCAGCCAACAAAGATAACGATTCATGGTTGCTGATGCCAAGCCTCGTCTTTTCAGATAGAAACGGTATTCTTCAAACAAGTCTTCCGTTATAGTGGCTATGACTATATCCGTCATTCCCTTATCCTTTACAAATTCCGTAAGTAACTTATCTGAATAGAGAAGATTCTGATAGGTTCCCTCAACTCTCGATTTGCCCACGCACTCTTTAACGGATTGCAGTTCTGCTTTGCTCATGGCAAGAAGTGTTGTCGGCATGGTGGCTATCCTCTGCAAACGGTTTTTAAGCAGTTCCACACTTACCACTCCGTCCTTTATCAATATCTCCTGATAGGTCTTTTCTACAAGTTCTTTGAACTCGCCGATTCTTTGATTGGTTTTCTTGTCGGTTGTCAGTCCCTGTCGGCTATTCCACTCGGAGGATTTGCACTGCTCGCCTGTGGTAATGGCGATGCTTTTTCCGTCTATGGTGATACGGCAGAGAATGGCGGTCTTGCCGTCTGCCTTTATTTTCTGTCTGTTGATATAGAACAGTATCTTAAATGTACTTCTCATAAAAAATCTTGGTTAAATGGTTAAACGCAAATCTTCGGTGAAAGAAAGGAAACGGTTAAACTCCTCAAAGAGTTTCTGCGGTGTTACTTTTGCATAACGTTCGGTCATACTTACGTTCGTATGTCCGAGCATCTTGCTCACCGTTTCAATAGGTACGCCCTGCTCCAATGTGATAAGTGTGGCAAAGGTATGCCTTGCAGTGTGCGTAGTAAAGGGAAAAGAAATGTCTGACCGTAATCGCAAGGCTTTGAGACAGGACTGATAAGTGGAATATTTGAAGTAAGGGATCAGTGTTTCCCTTTCATCGCTGTGCATTTTCTGTATTAATTGAACTGCTTCGGGCAATAGCTTGATACGACAAAGCACACCTGTCTTCTGTCGGTTGAACTTTAACCAAAGACAATCCTCATCGTCACGGATAAGATGCTTCTTGCTTAGTTCTATCAAATCACAATAGGCTGCACCGGTATAACAGGCGAAGAGAAACACATCACGAGCGGTTTCCATTTCTTCTTCCAATTCATCAAAACGGAGTGCCTTCAACTTGTCCAATGCTTCTTGGTCGAGAGTCTTGGGCGCTTTCTTGTCTCCCCGTTCTATATGGACTTTGTCAAACAGAAGCGTATCAGCCAACCCCTCACGATAAGCTAGCCTGCAGACGGTCTTCAAATCTGCTGCAACTCTGAAAAATGTGCTTTGCTGATGACCGAGATCACCGAGACAGAACGCCTGCAACTCATAGATAAAGCTTTCTGTAAGCTGCGAGAAAGCCAAATCCGAAACATGATACCTCCTCTGAATGAACTCCTGTAATCGTTTCCGAGTGGAATGATAGGCGTACATAGACCCTTCCTTGATGTCTATACCGATATGGCTTTCCTTCTCCTTGATGAGCATATCCAGCCTCTCGATAAGCATACATCTTGCCTGTACACTGCCTTGAAACAGTTCCTTTACATCAGTTGCATCAAATGGCTGTCCTTTGGCAATTAGCGACTGATAGGCAGATTGAATGGAAAGCAACAGATTCTCCAATCTCCCATTAATTTCTACCGCCTCACGGCTCTTGCCATCCATTCTGCTCTCACGTGAATTCCATAAGTCAGGATTGCAGGAGAGTTTACAACTGAACTGGGCAATGGAACGCCCAATGGTAATACGTCCCATAATCGGAGCTTTCCCCGATTTGTCAAGCCCGCTCTTTTTAAGGTAGAGCAACACCTTCATTTTCTCTGTTTTCATACGCTTTAATATTTGTGGGCAAAATTACCCGAATTAAAGCGTTCCTCACATACGCAGAAAACTGCTGACCAAAGCAACAGCCACACTAGCGAAAATAATTCAGTTACCGAATGCTATACCATCGTTACCTACATCAAAACAAGGTAACGCTCTGGTAACTGAACTTCTGCCTAAATCTGCATATTCCTGCCCTTTACAAACAGAGCAGTATTATGCAAATCATTTCGTTTCTCTCTCATTATCAGTTAGTTTACATCAGCTTCGATATCTCTTCTTTTTCATTAATTAGTTACAACACAAAAACCTATATTTTGCATTGCAAAAAGGTGGTTTTTACAATGCAAAACAATGGTTTTTACTTTGCGTTGATAATGAGATAGTTACAAGATAATTATTGCTTGAAGAATATTTACGCTTTTTTACGTCTCGTTTACGCTATATTTTTGTGTACTATTGCAACGTTTATCGCTTTATTTTTCCAAAGGTTTTAATGCTGGTATACTTACGCCAGAGATTCAGTTTACGTTGTTTTGGCACTCCATATTGGGCTATATAGTTGCGTGCAGCGTCTAGCATGCGCTGTGCACACCGCCCATCTAAGTAAGGATCGTAGTTGTTTATCACCCATTTGCGTAGGTTGGCAATTTCTTTATTCGTAAATATATCGTCGTAAGCATCGCACAGTTGCGAAGCATCGGTAATGTTTTTCCAATACAAATCTTTCGATATGGCATTTAGAGTTATAACTGGTTTATCCATCAAGAGAGCCTCGTAGATAGCAGACGAGGTATCGCTCACCACTACATCAGCCATCAAAAGATATTTTGTAAGGGCAAATTCGCCTACCATTATAATGTTTTTATGACTATCGGCAAGTGCCCGACAGGCTTCCACCCATTCTGTTTTGGTCAGTGGATGTAGTTTCATGATAATCAGAACACGGCGTGTGTCGGCAAGCTTACGCAGGTCGTTGAGGATAAACGGAATGGAAGTTAGTTTTGGAGAGAATGTTGGTGCATAAACCACAATGCGTTCGCAGGCGTGCTCTTGTAGTAGTTCTGTTCGCTCGTTATCGAAGTTATGGCGATGTGCAAATATGTAGTCTTGGCGTGTCCAGCCTGTTTCTACCACAGAGAAGTCGCCATATTTTTTTGCCAAAGCCTTGAAATGACTTGTAAAGTAGGGTCCTTGCGTGCAATAAATGTCGAAATAACGGCGTATCACCCAGTGGTCTTTCTTCTCTGCAGCATAGCCGTGGAATATTTGAATCTTTACCCCAGGCAGATAATAAGGTACAATGTTGCCTGGTACATATATGGCTTCTGGACTGAAATCGAAACTTTCCTGTATGCTGTTAGTCCATTTCACGCAGTCTTTTAATGGAAAATCTGGTATCTTTTCTTGGTGTACATACCACAGCACATCGTTGTTTCCTTCTTTGTTAGCCTCTGTTTGGATAGGCTGTAGAATATCCACAGCATATTTGTTTTCACAGAACAATAAAATGCGCATTATACTTGTATTTTTCTGCAAAGATAGTTTAATTAGCCGACAAAGCGAAAAAAAAGCAGTAACTTTGCACACATTATATAATAATAATATAGTTATGAGTATGCTAAACTTCACAATAGGGCCCGTAATGTCGGCTGACAAAGTAAGAGAAATAGGTGCAGAACAAGTGCCTTACTTTCGTACTTCAGAATTCTCTGCCACTATGAAAGAGAACGAAAAACTAATGAAAGAGTTTGCAAAAGCAGACGATGATGCTCGTGTGGTATTCATAACAGGTTCAGGAACAGCCTCTATGGAAGCATCAGTAATGAATATTCTAACTCCAGCCGATAAGGTTTTGGTGGTAAACGGAGGTAGTTTCGGACAACGTTTTGTTGATTTGTGCGAATTGTATGCCATTCCCCACACTGTTATAAAGATGAAAATAGGCGAGCAAATCACTGCCGAGATGCTCGAGCAGTACGATGGTCAGGGCTACACAGCCTTTCTTGTGAATGTTGGCGAGACCTCTACGGGCGTGCATTACGACATTGATTTAATCAGCAAATTCTGCCGTCGCAACCATCTTTTCCTGCTTGTCGATGCCATAAGTTCGTTTCTTGCCGACGAGTTTGATATGAAACAATTGGGTGCCGACGTTATGATTACAGGTTCGCAGAAGGCTTTAGCTTGTCCTCCAGGTATTTCAATTATAGTGCTTTCGCCACGAGCTATCGAACGTATCGAACGCAATAATGTTCGCTGTATGTATTTAAATTTAAAAGATGCACTACGTAATGGCGAACGAGGACAAACACCTTTCACTCCAGCTGTGGGTATATTGCGACAAATTAACTACCGATTGAAAGAGATAGAACGTACTGGCGGAGTTGCAGCAGAGATAGAACGAACACGCAATTTGGCTATGGATTTCCGACAGAAAATAGCCCATTTGCCTTTGGAACTTATCACAAAATCGCCTTCGAACGCAGTAACGGCACTGCACCCACTAAACAATTCGGCTTTCAGTATATTCGAAACACTTAAAGACGAGTATAGTATCTGGATTTGTCCGAACGGTGGTGATATGCGCGATACTATCTTTCGAGTAGGCCATATTGGTGCACTGACACCCGAAAATAACTCTACACTTGTAGCAGCATTCAACGAATTACACAACATTGGCAAACTTTAAACAACGATGAAAAAAGTCATTACCTACGGAACTTACGACTTATTGCACAAAGGGCACGTGCGTTTGTTAGAACGGGCAAAGGCATTAGGCGACTACTTAATAGTGGGTGTAACAGCCGATACCTTCGATCGCGAACGAGGAAAGATAAACGTTCAGCAATCACTTGTGGAGCGAATAGAGAACGTAAGGTCCACTGGTTTGGCTGACGAAATAGTGATTGAAGAGTACGAAGGGCAGAAAATAGACGACATAAAGCGTATGAATGTCGATATTTTTACCGTAGGTTCAGACTGGCGGGGTAAGTTTGACTACCTATCAGAGTATTGTAAGGTAGTCTATCTCGAGCGAACGAAAGGTATTTCCAGTACAGAATTGCGCTCAGACCTATGCGAAATACGTATCGGACTGGTGGGCGAGTCGTCTATTATAACCAAGTTTGCACGCGAAAGTAAGTTTGTTAATGGTATAAATATTAGTGGTGTGTATGCAGAAAGCAACCAGAATCTGGGTAATTTACACGAAACAGTGCCTTTCTTTGCCGACAATTACGCTGCATTACTCGAGGTTTCAGATGCCGTTTACATTATTTCGCACCCCGAAAAACATTATACACACATCAAAGAAGCCTTGTTACAGGGGAAGCACGTGCTATGCGAATCGCCCATTTCACTAAATAACGAGGAGTGGAAAGAACTTAACAGCATTGCAGACGAGCAAGGAGTAATCTTGATGGACTCTATAAAAACGGCTTATTCTATGGCATACGATCGCCTTTGCCTGCTTGCAAAGAGTGGGAAAATAGGTAAGATATATTCCATTGATGCCACTTGCACGAGTCTTTCGCACTACAATACAGAGAATAAAGAAGTACTACAATTCACTTGGAACAGTTTTTGCGCATGGGCACCTACGGCTCTTCTCCCAATTTTACAGCTGTTAGGAACCGACTATACCCGTAAAACCATCTGCACACACCTTATTGACGATGCGCCAAACTTCGATACATTCACTAAAATATCGTTCATTTATCCCCACGCAGTGGCATCGTTGAAGGTCGGACAAGGCATAAAATCGGAAGGCGAACTTGTTATTTCTGGTACCGAAGGCTACATTTACGTGCCTGCTCCGTGGTGGAAAACCGATTATTTTGAGGTGCGTAGAGAGAATCCAAGCGACAATAAGCGCTACTTCTATCAACTCGATGGCGAAGGTATTCGCTACGAACTGCTTACTTTTATCAAGTCTATTCAAGGTCAACGCAACCTTTCTTATGTTAGCAAAGAAGTGTCAGAAGCCATCGCTAACATCACTTCCGACTTCTATAAACGCAAAGATACGGTGCTGATATAACGCTCGTTTATTGTAAAACGATAGGTAAAGTATGCACAACACAAGTGTAAAGGTTTCTCATAAGTATATCTATTGTGTTACAGTTTTATTATCAGTGTATTGTAAAACCTATTGTTTTACACTGTAAAAGTGTAGATTTTGCGCCACAAAAGAGTTGCCTTCGCATCGTTAAAGTGCAGTTATTATTTTTTAGGGGGATTATCTTTATAAAACCACGACTACTCTTTGTAAAACAACCATATATATACAACGAAGGGGCGGACGAGTTGTAAAGGCGTGATTTATCACGTTCTTCTTATCTGCGATTGTTCTTTTTCGGTGTCAGAAATGCGGTAACTCACACCATTACACGTACAATCCGCTCTTCTTCTGTGTATCTTAGCACCTGCCATAAGCGACAAAACAAAGTTCGTTTCCCTAAGAATGAAACTCTGCTGACCCTCTTTGCTTCTTAAAAAAACTTGTTTACAAACGCTTATAAGTAACGATAGTGTTACCATAAAACTCTTTTTTCACAATGTCAATATTATTTGGAAGATGTGGAGCGGCAATACCATTGCTTATAGTAAAGGGGGCTGTCTCTATACGAATTTCGTCCCACAAGCCTGCATCTATAAACGATTGAAGTGTGTGTGCGCCACCTTCTACGATGAGTGAACATATTTTTTGTTCTGTATTATTGCGTTGGTTGATTGTATCAATAAGCTGCTGCAGACTATTAACATATAGAACATCATCTACAAAACCATTATTTTTATAAGTAGACGACAGTACTATTTTCTGTGGATTCTTGCCATTCCACTCTCTTACCGTAAGACGTGGGTGTTCCAATTCCTCTGTATTGCGCCCTACAAGAATAGCATCGTACTCGGCACGGAGCTTATGAACGAGCATCTTTGTAACGGCATTAGATATCTGCAGAGTGGCTTTTCTATCGCTCGTAACCTGCGAATACCCTATGAAACCATTAGCAGTTTGTGCCCATTTTAGCAATATGTAGGGTCTATTTTCTGTGTTTCGCACTATAAATTCACGGTTCAGCATTAGGCATTCGTGCTCCAACACGCCCACAGTAACATCTATTCCTGCCTTACGAATGTGCTCAATACCTCTTCCTTGCACTGCTGAAAAGGGGTCTACACAGCCACAAACCATTCTGCGAATACCCTTTCGAACAATTAAATCGGCACAAGGTGGAGTCTTTCCATAATGCGAACAGGGTTCAAGACTTACGTATATAGTGGCTTCGCATAGTAGATTTTCATCTTTTGGGCGTACCGATCGAAAGGCATTAACCTCTGCATGACCTTCTCCGTATCGCACATGGTAGCCTTCTCCTATAATATTTCCCTCGCTACTTACTATTACCGCACCCACCATAGGGTTGGGTTTTGCTAATAATCTGCCGTTCTTTGCCAACTGCAAACAGCGGCGCATATACATTTCATCTATATCTTTTTGTTTCATTTCCATTTATTTTCTACCTTTGCAAATATGTATACAAACTATCAAAATCTGTATAAACAGCTTATGAATGTCTATCCGTTAGACGAAGCGAAAGCCATTGTCAGAATGGTTTTAGAGGAACGTTACGGACTGACACTTCCCGAAATATATACCGACAAAGTTACGCAATTATCAGCAGACGATGCTAACGATCTCGAAAAAATAATGTCTCGCTTGGCAAAAGGCGAACCAGTGCAGTATGTTCTTGGCTCTACTACATTTTGTGGACGACAATTCTGTGTGGCTCCAGGTGTACTAATACCTCGTCCAGAGACAGAAATGTTGTGCGAATGGGTTATAAATGTTCATAATAACTCATTCTGTGCACTACAGCCACCTACTCCTTTGCGTATATTAGACGTTGGGACGGGGAGCGGTTGCATAGCTATCACTCTCTCGTTGGATATGTCTAATACAGTAGTGTCTGCCTACGATATTTCGTCAGAGGCGCTTTTAATAGCCCGCGACAATGCTATCAGGTTGGGAGCTACAGTTAATTTTCAAATGAAAGATGCATTACAACTCGTGCCAACCTCAGAGATGTTCGATGTTATCGTAAGTAATCCACCTTATATTTGTGAGAATGAACGTGTAGATATGCTTCCAAACGTGCTGAATTACGAACCTTCTATAGCTCTTTTCGTACCTAATAACGATCCGTTGCGCTTCTATCGTGCCATAGCAGAATATGGAATGATAGCCCTTTCGCACAATGGTGAACTCTATTTTGAAATCAACTACCGCTTTGTAGATGAAGTTTCGGCAATGCTAAACGCTTTGGGCTATGTTGGAATAGAGGTGCGAAACGACCAATTTGCTAAGCAGCGATTTGTAAAAGCTATACGTTTATGATGCAAAAAAAACAAATAACCGAAGAAGAAGCTTTACGAAAGCTTGGCGACCTTTGTGCCCGTGGCGAGCATTGCTCGGGCGAGATGGTAGAGAAATTACGTAAATGGGGCATTGCAGCCGATGCACAGGAACGCATTATTGACAAGCTCATAGACTATAAATATATTGATGACGAAAGATTTACACGATCGTTTGTATGCGATAAAATAGTATTCAACAAATGGGGGCGGCGAAAGATAGAACAAGCACTGTGGCAAAAACATATTCCACAAAGCATTTCTCAACCTATTCTTGACGAAATAGAACCGCAAGAGTATCTGAATGTGTTGCGCCCACTACTGAAAAGTAAGTATCTAACCATAAAAGCGGAAACCGATTATGAACGTTCTATGAAACTTATAAAATACGCAATGGGAAGAGGTTTTACACTCGATATAATTCGGTTGTGTATAGACGATGTAACAATAGTAGACGATATTGATGACAATGACGAAGATTAGCTTCTTCTCTAGGGTGCTTGATCTTATTGCACCTCGTGCTTGTGCAGTTTGTGGACGTAGACTTAGTATAACAGAGGAACCACTTTGTGCGACTTGTAACATAGCTTTACCACGCACAAACTGTCATTTTCAGCCTTTGGATAACGAAGTTGCACAACTTTTTTGGGGTAGAATTCCTATAGAAAAATGTGCAGCTTATTTCTTTTATAAGCCCAACTCTGCTTCCAGTTACCTTATATATAAGTTGAAATACTTTGATCGTCCAGATATAGGTGAGCAATTTGGACGCCTTATTGCTGCCGAATATGCAACCCAAAACTTCTTTGATGGTATAACAGCTTTACTACCAGTGCCACTCACTAAACGACGTACCATTCAGCGAGGTTATAATCAAAGTCTTGAAATAGCCCACGGAGTAAGTGCTGTAACGGGGATAACCATTTTGAAAGATACAATTAAACGTACATCGTTTGTAGATAGTCAGACACAAAAAGATATGTGGGAACGTACCAAAAATGTGGAAAACGCCTTTAAACTATGTGTACCCGAAAAGATAAATAATCAGCATATACTTTTAATTGATGATATTATAACCACTGGGGCGACACTTACAGCGGTAGGAAAAGAACTAATGAAAGCCTCAAATGTTAAGATTAGTATTTTAGCCTTAGGGGTTGCGAGTGATAAATAGATTGTAATATTAGGTTTTAATAAAATCTAAATCTTTTCAGTTTTATTTTGTTTTCTGAATATGTTACTGTAACTTTGCAATCTTATAGGTGGTTCCTAAAAGATACTTATGTAGTTTTTTTGCCTTTTATATGAGCTGTTTTTGTATTCTTTTTAGAAGGTATAGGCGGACTATACAATGGGAATAAAGATGAAATATACCACATAAAAGCAAGAGACCACAACGAAAAAATGTAGTTATGACAATAAACTTCTTCTACATATAATCCATAGGACGTATCTATAATAATAGGTAAACATAAATAAAAATATAACAGATGGCATATTTATTCTCTTCTGAATCAGTATCAGAAGGACACCCAGACAAGGTCGCAGACCAAATTAGCGATGCTCTTCTTGACCAATTTCTTGCTTATGATAATAGTTCTCGTTGTGCAATAGAAACTTTTAATACAACAGGACAGGTTATTATTATGGGCGAAGTACGCTCAAAAGAATATATAGACATTCCTGCAATCACTCGCAAAACAATCAATAACATTGGCTATACGAAGGCAGAATATCAATTTGATGGTAATAGTTGTGGTATTCTTTCAGCCATTCACGAGCAAAGTTCCGATATAAATCGGGGTGTAGATAGGGCTGATGAGGATAATCAAGGAGCAGGAGATCAAGGTATGATGTTCGGTTATGCCTGCAACGAAACTGCAAACTATATGCCTGTAACGCTCGACTTGGCTCACTTATTAATGACTACTTTGGCAGATATACGTAAAGAAGGAAAGGTAATGACCTATCTTCGACCAGATTCAAAGAGCCAGGTTACGGTAGAATACAGTGATGACAATATTCCACAACGCATTGATACAATTGTAGTTTCTACCCAACATGATGACTTTATTAAACCTGCTAACGATTCGGTAGAGGCACAACTGAAAGCTGATGAAGCTATGCTGGCAAAGATTAGAGAGGACGTTTTGAATATACTAATACCTCGAGTGAAAGCACAGATAGACTCTGATAAAGTATTAGCACTATTCAATGATGGTATAAAATATTTCGTAAATCCAACGGGAAAGTTTGTTATTGGTGGTCCTCATGGCGATACCGGTCTGACAGGTCGTAAGATTATTGTTGATACCTACGGTGGAAAAGGTGCACATGGGGGAGGGGCTTTTTCAGGAAAAGACTCATCTAAGGTAGACCGCTCTGCCGCATACGCAACCCGCTACATAGCAAAAAATATGGTGGCAGCAGGTGTAAGCGACGAAATTCTAGTGCAATTGGCTTATGCTATCGGTATTGCCGAACCTGTTAGTGTTTATGTTAATACCTACGGACGCGCTCATGTGAACTTAACAGACGGTGAAATAGCAGAACGAATAAAGAAAATGTTCGACCTTCGCCCTAAAGCAATAGAACGAATGTTAAAGTTGCGTCAGCCAATGTATCTAGAAACAGCAGCTTATGGACACATGGGACGTAAGAACGAAATGGTAAAGAAGACCTTTACAAGTTTGTATCATGATAAGAAAGAGCTTGAAGTGGAACTCTTTACTTGGGAGAAACTCGATAAAGTGGCAGAGATTAAAAAGGTATTTGGATTGTAAACCAATATGCTGACAGCCGATTCTACAACCCAGTCGAAACTATTAAAACAATTGCGCACCTCACCTCAACCTTCTAAACATACAACTATGGTTGAGCGTGAGGCTAACAGCGATTGGCAAGTAGATACCGTAAAGGTAGCAAAAACAAAGAATATTTTATACTGGAAGGCTCCTAAACCTCTCAATTTACGAACTATTAAGTTTGCTGAAGAAGGCTATTTTAAAGGAAATAAGTACTTCCGTCCAGAATTAGTAAAGGCACATGATGGGGTGTTGGGCGACCCCGCTCCATACAATGTAGGCAACGATAATGTTGTTGCAGGTACACTTATTGTATGTTTTGCATTGGCAATGATAGCCTCGTCTATGTCGCGCAACTTTATTGCAAGGCAGATAAAAAACCTTTTTCATCGTCCTAGTCGTAGTACAAATATCGTTGAAACCGGACACGAAGTACGCTTTCAAGCATTCTTAGTAGTGCAAACAGCATTACTTTTAAGTATTACTTATTATCTCTTTACACGGACAACGAATAGTGGAAACGATATTTGCGATTCTCCAATATTAGCCGTAGGTATCTTCTTTGGTATCTTTTTAAGTTATTTCCTACTTAAAAATCTTCTATATACAATTGTAAATTGGGTGTATTTTGACCGAAGAAGTAACCAGCAATGGTCGCAACTAACTTTGTTCCTCGTATCTGCTGAAGGTGTTATCATTTATCCTGCAGTCTTGTTAATGATATATTTTGGACTTTCAGCGCAGTATACGCTTATTTATGCTGCAACTATTGTAAGTTTAATTAAATTGCTTCTATTTTATCAAGGATACATTATCTTTTTCAAAAGAACGGCTGTCAGTATGCAAATAATTTTGTACTTTTGCACCCTAGAACTGATGCCGTTGATGGCATTAGTAGGAATTTTGGTATATACCAATAACTATTTGACTATAATATTTTAGGACACGATGATTAAAAAGATACTTGTATCACAGCCTAAGCCAGGGAGCGATAAGTCGCCTTATTATGAAATAGCCAAGGATTTGGGTGTTGAGATGGTCTTTCGCCCATTCTTTAAGGTGGAAGGTCTTTCGTCTAAAGAGTTCAGACAGCAGAAAATAAACTTACTCGATTATACTGCTGTGGTATTTACATCTCGCCATGCGATTGACAATTACTTCAAGCTGGCTCAAGAAATGCGTATTACAATACCTGAAACAATGAAGTATTTTTGCGTAATAGAAACTATCGCACTTTATATTCAGAAGTATACGCAATATAGAAAACGTAAGATATTTTTTGGCAATTCTGGTAAAATAGATAACTTAATTCCTACTATGGTTAAGCATAAGGACGAGAAATACCTTGTGCCATTAAGTTCTGTGCATACCGATTCTATATCAACAATGCTTACCGACAATAAGTTGAGACACAAAGAATGTGTGATGTATCGTACTGTTAGTAATGATTTGACCGAAGAAGAAAAAGCATCATTCGACTACGATATGCTTGTATTCTTTAGTCCTACTGGCGTTCGTGCATTGAAAGAAAATCTTCCCGACTTTGTACAAGGCGACATCAAGATTGCTGCTTTCGGCCCAGCAACAGCCAAAGAGGTGAAAGACCAAGGCTTACGACTCGACTTAGAAGCACCATCAGCACAGCATCCTTCTATGACAGGGGCATTACGTGCCTACTTAGAAGAGCAAAAGAAATAAAGAAACAAGAGAAAGATTTGCTTAAATATGCTTCTTTGAACACAAAAAAGGTATACAGTTAATGCCTATATCCCATAAATTTACATTACGTAAAGAAGAACGGTTATGTAGCAAACTGCTCATAAACGAACTATTTAATGGTGGGAATAGTAGCTCAATGGTTGCTTTCCCTTTACGTGCAGTGTTTCTTATACGCAACCGTAACAATGGTTCGGCTAACTGTAAAAGTGCTGTAGCCAATGCTTCATCACAAGTAAAGATACTAGTTAGTATACCCAAAAAGTGCTTTAAACATGCTGTAAAACGTAACAGGGCTAAGCGGCAAGTGAGAGAAGCATATAGAAAGAACAAGTATATCTTGCTCGATGAATTGCAAGCAAGGTCTAACCAAGAAATATTACTTGCCTTTATATGGCTCGATAATATACTCCACACAACTGTAGATGTAGAAAACAAAGTCTGTAACCTGCTCCAACGAATTAAAGAGAGATTAGAGACAAACAAAACAGACGACATTCTAGAATAATGATAAAGAAGGTTTTGCACATAGTTTCGCAACTACTATCGTGGTTTCTCATAATTCCTATACTGTTTTATCAACGGTTTATTACTCCATTTACTCCTCCCTCATGCAGATTTACTCCCACTTGTTCCGAATACGCAAAGCAAGCTTTAAAGAAGCACGGACCTATAAAAGGGCTCGCATTGGCTATTTGGCGAATATTGAGATGTAACCCTTGGGGAGGAAGTGGATATGACCCCGTACCATAAATGGTGTTTACGAATATTCTATAGTACATTATATTATAATACAGCTCATACGAGCTTAAAATACAATAAGTGATGAAAAACTTTGTTGAAGAACTAAGATGGCGCGGTATGTTGGCGCAAATTATGCCAGGAACAGAAGAGTTTCTGCAAAAGGGTATGGTGTCGGCGTATCTTGGAACCGACCCTACTGCCGACTCTCTACATATTGGACACCTATGCGGTATAATGATGTTGCGCCATTTACAGCTATGTGGACACAAGCCTTATTTGCTCATTGGCGGGGCAACAGGTATGATTGGCGACCCATCAGGCAAAAGTCAAGAGCGTAATTTGCTCGACTCTGAAACTCTTTATCATAACCAAGAAGCTATTAAACGACAAGTTAGCAAGTTCCTCGATTTCGATGGCGATGCGCAAAATAAGGCGGAAATGGTTAATAACTACGATTGGATGAAGCAATTCAGCTTCCTCGACTTTGCAAGAACTGTAGGTAAGCACATCACCGTGAATTATATGATGGCAAAAGACAGTGTGAAACGTCGCTTAAATGGTGAAGCTAGCGATGGACTTTCGTTCACAGAGTTCACATATCAACTGTTGCAAGGATACGATTTCTTATATCAATACGAACATTATGGTGTGAAGCTACAGCTTGGAGGCAACGACCAGTGGGGCAATATGACCACTGGAACAGAACTTATTCGCCGTACGCTCGGGCAAGAGGCTGAGGCTTATTGCTTAACTTGCCCACTTATAACTAAGGCTGACGGTAAGAAGTTTGGTAAAACAGAAAGTGGTAACATCTGGCTCGACCGTAATCGTACCACTCCATACGTATTCTATCAGTTCTGGCTAAATGTTAGCGACGACGACGCAGAAAAGTATATAAAGATTTTTACATCGTTAGACAAACCAACAATTGATGCTCTTATAGACGAACACAGGCAAGACCCTGGACGTAGAACGCTACAACGCCGATTAGCAGAAGAGGTTACACGTATGGTTCACTCACAGGCTGACCTCGATATGGCTATAGCTGCATCGAATATTCTCTTTGGTAAGGCTACAAAAGAGAATCTTCTGCAACTCGACGAACAGACTTTCAACGATGTATTCAAAGACGTTCCACATTACGAGGTTTCTAAAGAACTTCTAGGACAACCAGCAGTAGACATTTTTAATCAGGAGGGTATGCAGATATTCCCAAGCAAAAGCGAAATGCGCAAACTTGTAAAAGGTGGTGGCGTGTCGCTTAACAAAGAGAAGCTGCAAGCTTTCGACCAAATAATTACGGCTGATGACCTTATTGACGGTAAGTATTTATTACTGCAAAGAGGTAAGAAAAACTACTTCCTTGTAATTGTGAAGTAACTTTATAAGGTAAAAACTATATGCAAAAAGGCAATGATGGAAGGGTTTAATTAAGCCACACCACCATTGCCTTTTTTGTTTGTCGTGCTATTTTGGCTTTCTTTCCTCGCCCAGCATTAACCTATTGTTCTGCTAAAACAATAGAAAAACTATGCAATACATTTATAATATTACTCAAAAAAGACGTATATTTGTCGCAAAGTTCAATTAAAACTCTCAACAATATGAAAAAAAACATAGTATTAATCTTACTTCTTGTGCTTTCTCTTCATGTTTTGGCACAGAATAAAAACCACATTATTCGTGTAGACTGGAAAGCGATAGAAAAAACTGTAAAAACTCGTCCAGACAGTGTAAAGGCTCTTGTTGCTCGTTTTGTTCAACCACAAATAGATACAACTCTTACGTTGCCAGAACGCATTCTTGCCTATTACGGTCAGTCGTATATAAGTGACGGAAGCGAAACGCTAGACGTAATGCAGATGGAAGATTCGCTGAAAGCTAAATCGGCTGCAGCACTTAGATTAGCCGAAAAGGCACTTACAAAGAATCCGCTGAATGCCGATGCGCTCATTGGAAAGGCTTCTATTCTGTTGAAACGTCTTGAAACCAATCCTGACGATTCTGCTAAAGTCGCATCAGAAGCACGCTATTGTTTGCGCATTATGATGCAAATATACGATGTTATTGGCTCTACAGGCGATGGAACTGCCGAAAACCCATTTAGTGTAACCAGCGTAAGCGACGAATACAACTTCTTGCATTATTATCTCGAAATATGGAAAGTAACAGGACAGGCACTCATTATGTCGGGTAAAAACAAAGTGGCGTGCGATGTATTACACTTAGGCGAAAAGAGCAACTATTGGGATAAGCCCGACATTTATTTCGATGTAACACGTGTGCTCCTATTGGAAGAGGGAACTTTTAAATAAAAGTAATAACTTATTCGTAAACTTCGCAAACGCTAATTTAGAAGAAAATACAGTTGAAACACACTTCGTTATTATGCAATGTGGTTTTCATTCTGCTATAAATAAGCGTTTAACGAAATTCATAACCCATTAAATTCTATCCTAAAAGAGTCTGTTTCCTAATGCGAAACAGGCTCTTTTGCTATGTACTGAAATGCGGAGAAATATATCTCTATTCAGTAGCTTATAATAACATTCTGTCAAAATATGTCGTTATATTTTGTGCATATTTTTGTTTAATGGTTGCGCTTATAGCCTGTTTAGTTATTGAAAATGTAGCAAACTACGTCAAGAGAATAAGGCAAACAAAATGCCCACAAGCAACCGAAAAATGAATGGAAAACCAGCACTATAACATTGCCCCATAAAGGTTATTGTTTTTTGTGATATCTAAAACGAAACTGACAGATATCTAAAACAATCGTTACAGATGTCTAAAACGATCGTTACAGACGTCTATAATAAAAGTAGCTAATATTTGTCTGGCTTTTCCAGGAAATTAGAGGTGTTCCATCGCACTTGTGTGTACCAATAGCCACAGCTTGTAGTTTCTTCTGCTATTTTCTACTGAGCCAAATTTATATTGTTAGCGTATTATAAATAAGTCATATTCTTTTGCATATATCCTAACGCTTTTGCTTACTTTTGGCAACATTATTTTGTTAATGGATAGAACTAAGCACTATGAATATTGCAACCATCATTACACAGTTTTTTTCTTCTAAGCAAAATAATAGAGAACGAATAAATATCCACAGCGTGTATTCCGTGATATGCGGGCACGATAAATCGGATCCCTACAGTTGGTGCATGTGGGTGTAAACGTTGGTGTACGTGAATAATCCGCAGCATACATTCCGTAGGCGTAGGAGCCGATTCATCGCTCCCGTCCGCATCGAAATGTATAAATGCACCCACGTATCGCAATGGGTGTACGTGGGTAAATAAATAACTATATTGTGGAATTGCAATTTTAGATTCTGACGCAAGTAGGACTTGTAAGCCACGGTAGTAGAACCCGTGGGGCACGGCAGTAGGACTCGTGGGGCACGGCAGTACATTTCGTTAATATTAACAATTGTGTCTGTCCGGCTTCTTTTTCAGACTAATGAACTCTGCTGTGCTTTCATCAGAAGGTTAATTAATCTGTTCGCAATAAAATAGAATCAGTCAAGATGCTAATACCTATTACGATAAAAGCGATTGTTACGCACAACATAACAATCGCTTTATTTTATCTTTGCTTTAGAAGAGTAGTTATAACTACTTTACAAGTATATTCTGTTGTTCTCTCTCCCTTTTACTTTATTTTCAGCACTGCACGAATACCCGCTTCAACATCTTTCATATCGGCTGTAGGCTCAAAACGGTCTACAACGTGTCCTTCACGGTCTATTAAGAATTTTGTGAAGTTCCACTTAATACTGGGGTCTTTCGCATAATTAGGATTCTGCTTACTGAACTTTTCGTCGAGATACTTACCAATTTGGTTATTAGTATCGAATCCTTTAAACCCCTGTTGTGCTTTTAAATAGGTGTAGAGAGGTAGCTCTTTATTGCCGTTCACATCTATTTTTTCGAATTGTGGGAAGGTAATGCCATAGTTTCCCGTGCAAAATGCTCTGATTTCGCTCATAGTACCAGGTGCTTGTGCGCCGAATTGGTTACATGGAAAGTCGAGAATAACCAATCCTTGTGCCTTATAAGTATCGTATAGTTTTTGTAAAGCCTCGTATTGCGGTGTAAAACCACACTTTGTAGCAGTGTTTACAATAAGCAAAACCTTTCCTTTATACTCTTTTAGTTTAACTACACGTCCATTGGCATCTTTCGCCTTAAATCCATACACATTTTTTTGTGCAACTGCAGAAATCATAAACAATACACCTATAAGTGCTAATATAAATCTTTTCATCATCTAATTATTTTGTTGTTGTTTATCTATAATTCTTTTATTAACTCACGCATACCTTCACTCGCACCTTTTCGAATAACCGTAATATTCGTGTCATATTTTGAGTCTACATCATTTGGATCTATTAAATAGACAGGTACCTCTGTACGAACATAATGAATTAAACTTGCAGCAGGATAAACATTGAGCGATGTCCCGATAATAACAAAGATATCAGCTTCGGATACCTCTTTAATTGCAGGTTCTATCATAGGAACACTCTCTCCGAAGAAAACAATGAATGGGCGGAGCAAACTTCCATCGCCAGTTTTTTCGCCAGGCATCACGTTAGGAGCATCTTCTGTAAGTTCTTTTCTATATTTCGGATTGTATGCATCGGCACTCGAACAAACCTTCTTCAACTCTCCATGCAAATGGATAACGTTAGTAGAACCAGCCATTTCGTGCAAATCGTCTACATTTTGTGTAATTACAGTAACCTTATATTTATCTTCCAGTTGTTTTATGAGTAGGTGTCCATCGTTAGGTTTTGCAGTAAAAAGTTTCTTTCTCAAACCATTATAGAAGTTGTTTATAAACTCTGGGTTATCTTCCCAAGCCTCGTGTGTAGCCACTTTCTCTACCGGATAATTCTCCCATAGTCCATCGTTGCCTCGAAAAGTCTTGAAACCACTTTCCACCGACATACCTGCTCCTGTTAAAAATACTATTTTCTTCATATCGACATTTTTGCTTATTGATTTCACAAATTTAGTAATTTTAATTAGATATATGCTATACTATCCTTTAAAAAATAGTATCTTTGCACATTAATAATATTTAAATAAGAAAAGAAAATCAATGGACAAATTAAGCTACGCCTTAGGTATCGGCATAGGTACACAGCTCAGCGGAATGGGAGCAAGCAATTTAAACATCGACGATTTTGCTCAAGCAATCAAAGATGTAATAGCTGGCAACGAATTGAAAGTAGACAATAAAGAGGCACAAACCCTCGTAAACAATTTTTTTGCAGAGCAACAAGCAAAGCAAGAGGCTGCAGCTGAAGAAGCTGGTAAGGTTGCTAAGGCTGTAGGAGAAGACTTTTTGGCAGAGAATGCAAAGAAAGAAAATATAGTAGTATTACCTTCTGGACTTCAATATGAGGTTATTAAAGAAGGAAATGGCAAGAAGCCAAGTGCAACAAGCCAAGTAAAATGCCATTACGAAGGCACTCTCATTGATGGAACTAAGTTTGATAGCTCGTACGACCGTGGTGAGCCTGCAACATTCGGACTGAACCAAGTGATTGCAGGTTGGACTGAAGGTGTGCAACTTATGAGTGAAGGAGCTAAATATCGCTTCTTTATACCTTATAACTTAGGCTATGGCGCACGTGGTGCAGGTGCATCTATCCCTCCATATTCAGCATTGGTATTTGTAGTAGAGCTTATAGAGGTGCTCTAAATAAGTGAGATATAAAGTAGAAAACAATAATATAATAAAGAGAAATGAAGAAACTTACAATTGTAGCCGCATTGGCTATCGCCGCAGCAAGCTTTACAGCATGTGGCAATCAGGCTCCAAAAGAGGATCTAAAGTCTGATGTTGATTCTTTAAGCTATGCCTTTGGTGTAGATCAGGGTCAGGGTGTTAAACAGTATTTGAAGCAGATGAATATCGATACAGCTTACATCAACGAGTTCATTAAAGGTTTGAACGATGGTGCAACAAGTATGGACGATAAGAAGAAAGCTGCTTACAATGCTGGTGTTGGTGTTGGTATGAATATGAATATGGTTATTAAAAACCAAATCAACAAGAGCATCTTTGGTGAAGATTCTACTCAATCAATATCGCTAAGCAACTTCCTTGCAGGTTTCGCAGCAAGCGCAAAGGGCGACAATAAGAGTATGAGTTTGGAGAAGGCACGCCAGATAGAGCAAAGAGTTCCACAAGCCATACAAGCTAAAACAGCCGAGAAAAAGTATGGAGAGAACAAGAAAAAGAACGATGCTTTTATGGCTAAAATAGCAAAAGAACCAGGTATGAAGGCTCTGAAGCAAGGTGTTTACTATAAAGAATTAAAGGCAGGAACAGGTGCAAAGCCAACAGCATCGCAAGTAGTAAAAATTAACTACGAAGGTAAAACTATCGATGGCAAGGTGTTCGATAAGAACGAAAATATGCCAATGCAGATAGGACAAGCTGTTCCAGGCTTCAATGAAGCATTACTAAATATGCCTATTGGTTCTAAATGGGTGGTTTATATTCCTTACGCAGCAGGTTATGGAGCACAACAACCTAGCCCCGATATCAAACCATTCTCAACATTGATATTTACTATAGAGTTATTATCTGTTGAAAAGCCAGCAGCTGAAGCTACAGCAGCAAAACCAGTTAAATAACCTGAAATAGTTATTTGTACAATATTATATAATAAGGTGGGTTGGGAAATGATTAGCCCAATCCACTTTTTCATTACGATATTATTTCATGGGAAACAACACAGGAATGCTCGCTGTCAGTATTCCTATTTAAATGAAAAAGACAATGAAGAAAATAGCAATTATGGCATTGCTCGTTGTGGCAAGTGCAGGCTTTAGTACGGCAAACGCACAGAGCAAGAAAGAGAAGAAACAGAAAAAGCAAGAGCAAATAGAATCAATAGCAATCACAACACCTGTCAGCGATGAGCCCGCAATAGATATAACGAAGTTCGATTCGTTAAGTTACGCAGCGGGAATGAATGCAACACGCGGGTTGGAAGAGTATATTTCAAGTCAGTTAGGAGTATCAAAAGAACAGCTTCCCGACTTTATACGTGGACTGAAAGAAGGTATTTCAAAACGTAAAGACACCTCTTTCTCTGCTTACACAGCAGGTCTGCAAATTGCAGCACAGGTAGAACGGAGCATGCTTCCCAATATACAAAAGCAGTTTAAAGGTACATCTGCCGACATAGATGAAGACCTGTTCTTTAAAGGTTTTGTAGATGCGCTAAAGCAAGATACAAGATTTATGAAGCCCGAAGCTGCCCAAACATACTTTGCGAAGAAACAACAGCAGTTGGTAGAACAACGTAACGAGGCTGTGAAAGTTGCAGGTGAGAAGTTCCTCGCAGCCAATAAAAAGAAGCCGGGAGTAGTTACTTTGCCAAGCGGATTGCAGTATAAGATACTCGTTAAGGGCAATGGTGCAAAGCCAGGTAAGGACGATCAGGTTAAAGTTGTATACGAAGGACGTACCATAGATGGCAAAGTGTTTGATTCGACAGCTCGTCATGGGACAGAGAGCGATACCTTTGGAGTTGGAAGACTAATAAAAGGGTGGACGGAAGCTCTTCTGTTAATGCCTGTAGGTTCTAAGTGGGAAATCTATATTCCACAAGAATTGGCATACGGTGCACGAGGTGCAGGTAACGATATCGCACCTTATTCTCCGCTCATATTCACTCTTGAATTACAAGGAATAGTACCAACTGCAGTGGGAGCTCAAAGCAAATAACTTTAGAAAAAATAACAAAGTGTGCACAGTGGCACACTTTTTTTATGCTTTTCTATTGCCTGTTTCATTTAAAATGTCTACTTTTGCTTTCAAATTGTAAACTAACTTACTTGTTGTAATAAGCAAGTCAGAAACAGTATTGATATGGATAAGATAGACAAATTAGACAGAAAAATTCTCGGTATCCTTTCGCTGAATGCTCGAATACCGTTTAAAGACGTAGCAGCAGAATGTGGAGTATCACGTGCTGCAATCCATCAAAGAGTGCAACACCTTATTGAAAATGGTGTAATTGTGGGCAGTGGCTTCCACGTAAATCCCAAAAGTCTTGGTTACACGACCTGTACTTATGTTGGTTTAAATCTTGAGCGCGGATCTATGTATCGCGAAGTAGTAGAACGTATTAGTTCTATTCCTGAAGTAATAGAGTGTCATTTCACCACAGGTTCATACACTATGCTCGTTAAACTCTTTGCAAAAGACAACGAACAACTTATGGATTTGCTTAACAATAAAATACAAAGCATACCTGGAGTAGTTTCTACTGAGACGCTGATCTCGCTTGAACAGAGCATAAAACGTGAAATACCAATTAGCGAAAATCTCTAAACTGTACAACTTGTGCGTTGCTTCTATCGTCTATTAAAATAAAATTACAATGCAAAATTATGATTTAGATGCCCATTTAGCAGAACTTTATGACCATTATCCCGAAGGAACTAGCAGACCAGTCATTGGTATTGTTACCAATTTTGCAGACCAAGACGTTACCATTCGTGAAGTTTTCCATAAACAAGTGATAGACGCAGGAGGTACGCCACTACTTATTCCCCCCACAACAGATACACAAGTAATTGTTAATATACTTAATCGTATAGATGGACTTCTACTTACTGGTGGGGCAGATGTGAACCCTTTGTGGGAAGGAGAGGAACCTATTCGCAATATGGGTAGTATAAACAATAAACGTGATCTTTCCGAATTGCTCACAACACGCTTAGCTTACAATAGGCAGATACCTATTTTTGCAGTTTGTCGAGGCTTGCAAGTATTAGCTATAGCGTTGGGTGGGAAGGTACAACAGCATATTTACGACCCCTATATTGTTGAAGAGACCGAAGAAAAGAAGCTCGCACGTATGAAAAGTGTTACCACTTTGCGTCCTGCAAAGCTCAAACACGACCAGAGCGCATCTTTCAACGAACCTACACATAGCATAAAGATAGCTCCCGATTCTGTGCTTTATTCCATATATAAGCAAGAGAAAATATTTGTAAATTCATTCCATCATCAAGCAGTTTCTATGCCTGGTAAACGATTTAAAGTTACAGCATACGCTCCAGATGGTGTAATAGAATGTATGGAAAGTGCAGAATTTAAACCTATAATGGGTGTCCAGTGGCACCCAGAGTGGTTAGAAGAAGATGGTCAGAAACTATTTAAATGGTTCGTAAATGAGGCTGATAGCTTCCGAACAGCTAAGCAATTGCATACAAGGATACTTACTCTCGACACTCATTGCGACACTCCAATGTTCTTTCCACAGGGTGTAGACTTTGCTAAACGCGATCCACGTATACTCTATGATCTACATAAGATGACGGAAGGACACCAAGATGCTGTTACAATGGCAGCTTATTTACCACAGCCACGTATAGGAGAAACGTTCTCATCAAAGATAGACGTAGAAGGATTAAAGCGATTTAATCCTGAATTGACTGATGTCTTGAATAACCTTACACCTACATCTTATGCTGATTTAATCTTCAATAAAATAGAGAAAATAGTAAAAGATAACAACCGTTACCTTAGTATTGCTCGTACACCGTCCGACCTTTATGAGGACAAACGTAAAGGACGAAAGAGCATTATGTTTGCTATTGAAAATGGTCTGGCATTAGAGGGCGACCTTGCTAATGTGAAATATTTTGCACAACGAGGGGTTACATATATCACTTTGTGTCATAATGGAGATAACGATATCTGCGATTCGGCACGAGGAAGTAATCTTCATGGTGGGGTTAGTAAGTTTGGTGCTGCTGTGATACGCGAAATGAATCGCAATGGTATTATGGTCGATCTCAGTCATGGTGCAGAAAAAAGCTTTTACGATGCTCTTGAGATTAGTAACCAACCCATTGTGTGTAGCCATTCTAACAGCAAAGCTCTCTGTAATGTACCCCGAAATCTTACCGATGACCAACTACGAGCGTTAGCTAAGAAAGGCGGTGTTGCACACATTACACTCTATCATGGTTTCTTACGTAAAGAGGGGACAGCCTCTGTTCTCGATGCTATTGCCCATTTAGAGCATGCTATCAGCATAATGGGGATAGACTATGTAGGCATTGGAACTGATTTTGATGGTGATGGAACTGTGTGTGGAATGGCAGATGCAAGTGAAATGATTAACTTTACTCGCCATCTGCTTGCACGTAAATATAGTGAGCGCGATATAGAAAAAATATGGGGAGGTAACTGGTTGCGAGTTATGGCACAAGTACAAGCAGCTAAACAGAAATAAAAGAAACGAAAATGAACGGGAATATAAAGTTTTTTTGTAGTGGTATAGCAGTGTTTTTATTTGCAGTTTTTACATTTAGCTGTAAGGGTAAAGCCACTAATAACAATGCAGGAGATAGCGATACGGTAGCTGTTGCAAAACCTATTGGACCTAAGTTTAATCCTGATTCAGCTTTTGCTTATACGGAAGCACAGTGCAATTTTGGTCCCCGTACTATGAATTCGTCGGCTCATGACAAGTGCGAACAGTGGATTATAGCTAAATTTAAGCAATATGGCTGTGAAGTTCAGACACAAAAAGCAGACCTGAAAGCTTATGATGGAACGGTATTAAAGTCTACAAACATTATCGCTCGTACCAACCCAAAGGCACAACAACGTGTTTTAGTGTGTGCACATTGGGATAGTAGACCATGGGCAGATAACGATCCAGACTCAACAAATCATAAAAAAACTGTTATGGCAGCTAATGATGGCGCCTCTGGTGTTGCCGTTATGATAGAGCTGGCACGCCAGATACAAGCAGATAGTGTGCCTAATGTGGGAATCGATTTTGTTTGTTTCGATGCCGAAGATTGGGGAGTACCACAGTGGGAGACTCGATATCAAGATCAGTCTGGAGACAGTTGGGCTTTGGGCTCTAATTATTTTGCAAAGAACTTACCTCTTGCTATCCGTCCTAAGTTTGGTATTCTGCTTGATATGGTTGGAGGCGAAGGTGCTCAGTTCTATAAGGAAGGAATGTCTCTACAATATGCTCCTGATGTGGTAGACCGTGTATGGAGAGCTGCAAAAAATGCTGGCTTTGAGTCGTATTTTCCAGAAACAACAGGTGGAATGGTTACTGATGACCACGAACCTCTCAATAAAATAGCTGGCATTCCTACCATTGATGTTATTCCATATTATCCTGATTGTACCCAAAGTTCGTTCGGACCAACATGGCATACTGTAAGCGATACAATGGAGCACATAGACCGTACAACATTGCAGGCAGTAGGACAAACGCTCATTCAGCTAATTTATAGTATATAAAAAAGGTATTCAATAAGAGTATTATCTTATTGAATATAAACAAAAATGAAGAGAATAGTTCCTATAATAGGTGTTTTGCTACTTTTCGTAGGGTGCACAAAACAGTCAGAACAACAGATTTCTACTCACCATTTTACCAATGAGGTGAGGCTACAAACTACCCCTGTAAAGAATCAGGGACAGAGCTCGTTGTGCTGGGTATATGCTATGCTAGCAACAATAGAAACTGAACACTTAATGCAAGGCGACTCTGTAAATCTTAGTCCCGACTATGTTGCACGTATGTATCTTGCAGAACAAGCTCGAAGACTACTGCTAACACGTACCAGAAATGCTTGTTTACCCAATCAAAGCACCACTATTACTACTCGTGGAATGAGTAGTATGTTGATAGACCTTATTGCAACATACGGTTTATACCATTTTGATGCTTATCATAAGCACGAAGGCGCACCTTATAAAGTACTAGAACGTAAACTTAGTCAAGCAGTTTTAGCACCTAAAACTGGAGATATTACCGAACAGATGAACTATATTAATGGAATTTTAGACGATGAGATAGGTGCTATTCCACGACAAGTATTTCTTTACCGTGCCTCTTACACCCCACAAGAGTTCGCCCATAGTGTATGTAGAAACAACGAATATCTAGCATTAACAAGTTTTACACATCACCCCTTTGGTACTTACTTTCCTTTGGAAGTGCCCGATAACTATTTTCACGATACTTTTTTTAATGTGCCTATCGATACTTTGATGTATCGTATAGAACAGTCTGTGCGTGCAGGACACCCTGTTTGTTGGGAAGGTGATATTTCGGAAGATGGTTTTTCGTTTGCTAACGGTGTTGCAGAATTAGACAATGACGCCCAGCAACCTACACAGGTACAACGTCAGGAAGCTTTTGAGACCTATCAAACTACCGACGACCATTGTATGGAAATTATAGGGATTGCTCACAATGAGAAGGGTTACAAATACTTTATTTGTAAGAATAGTTGGGGCAAAAACAATCCATTTGGTGGCTTTATGTATCTAAGCTATAATTATGTTCGACTGAAAACCATTGCTGCTTATATGGTGAGAGTTTGAAAAACTATGGTTTTCGTTCTTCCAAATATTGCTTGAAAGTTACAAGAAAAGCATCGGTTACATGTATAATCTCGTTACCTATGTAAATACAATCATTTCTATCAACTTTTCTTATTTTATCTAATGCAACGATGTACGAACGGTTTACACGCATAAAATTGTTGGTTGGCAACAACTCTTCTGCCGTTTTCATAGTCATGTGTGTAACCAATCGGCGATTGGAAAGGTGGAAAATAACGTAATCCTTCATTCCTTCCACATACACAACATCGTCCAACTGCACTTGCTGTAGTTCTCCGTCTACCTTCAGAAATACCGTTGTGTGCTGGTTGTTTTGCGGTTGCAATGCCATCTCAAACCATTTTTTAGCCTTTTCGGCTGCTGCAAGAAACTTGTTATAGCGTATTGGCTTCAGCAGAAAGTCGAGCGCATTCACTTCGTAACTGTCGAAAGCATATTCCTTAAAGGCGGTTGTAAATATAATGCGGGTATGCGATGGTACCATGTGCGAAAGCTCCATACCATTCATGTCAGGCATTTGAATATCGAGAAACAGCACATCTGCACTATCGTTTGTTATGGATTGCATAGCAGCAACCGAGTCGGTAAACGAAGCTTTGAGTGTCAGAAATGGTGTGCGTTCTATGAAATTCTCCAATAAGCGGATAGCCAGCGGTTCGTCATCGACGATGATACACGATAAATTCATAGGCAGGTATTAACTCTTTACATTTATTTTTATACTCAACTTGTAAACTCCTTGTTCCACCGTTTGGTGCATTTCGTAGCATTTAGCATACATCAGCTCCAAACGTTTACGCATATTTTCTGTACCGATGCCGCTACCGCTACGGTTGCAATTGCCTTTTGGGTGGTTACTGTTCTGGCACGAAAACAACAGAAAACCATTATTTTTGGTTAGCGAAATATCTATAAACGATGGTATTCCGCTACTTACACCGTGCTTAAAAGCGTTCTCAATAGGCGATAAGAATAACAGGGGAGCAATGGTTTGTGTTGTATCGGGAACATCAAAATGCGTTGTTATCTTCACGTTTTTGTCGCAACGCAGTGCCATAAGAGAGATGTAGTTCTTCATAAAATCAATTTCTCCACTCAATGGAACCTCTTTTTGTTGCGTTTCGTAGAGTGCATAACGCAGCAAATCGGATAGTTCGCCAATGGAGTTTTGCGCCTCATCGGCATCAATCTGTGTTAAAGAAGAGATGTTATTTAGTGTGTTAAACAGGAAGTGCGGGTTCAGTTGATTCTTTAGCCAAGCCAATTCGGCTTCTGTATTGCGCTGTTTTTCTTCTAAAAGTTGTTTCTGAAGATTGTTCTGTCGTATGAAGTAGCGTACAGATATAGCGGCAATCGCCACGACATAGTTAAGAACCAGCCAGATGATAGCGAACTGATAGTGGTACAAATGTACCACCACACCATGGTCTGTATTGCTGCGTGGGAAGAACAAGTCGTAGTTCAGTAAAAATACCAAGGCAAATTCTACCAACCAAAACAACCATCGGCGCAGCTTACTTTTATCTTCGTAGAGATACGGAACAAGCACATAGAAGTTTGCCATAAAGACCATGAGGAGCAGAAAGAACATAACAGCGTTGGTGCGCACCGAAGCCGTTGCCACCCATGGGTTGCGTTCGGTGATATATACCACCACGCACCACGTTGCTGTAAGCATAAAGTAAATGCCTATCTGTGCAAGAAATATAAGTACATTGCGCTTCTTTAACCACGCTTTTATTGTCTGCATAATATTTTTATTGTTGCAAATGTTGTTTCAAACCACCACAAAGGTAACCTTATTATGCTGTATCTACAAATTAATTTCGACGAACTACCACAGTTCTTCGACGATTTTGCATCTCTAATTTCCTTGAATACGCACACTATGGAAGTGTAAACACTTTTACAAACTTAAAAGCTCGTATAATAGAATTACAATCAACACTGCATAAAAGCATTTGTTTTGCCCTATAAAACAAATGCTTTTGGAACTTTAAGTTGTATAATTGACAATATAAAACTAAAACTATTGCTCCCAACTAAAATAATATTCATAAAATAAGTATCTGAGAATTGCAGTATCTCTATATTCTTAGTGTTCTTATAAATATAAGAAATAATGATAGTTTAGAGCAATATTGCTGGTTGATAGATTTGCATTTTTATTGTGTTACAACTAAAATACATTACTGTTAGTTTTGCACATCATTGTTAAATAGTTATCTTTGCAGCATAAACAGAAGCATATTACACAATTTATGGAAGATTTAAAGAAAACATTTGCAGGCAAACTGCTCAACATTAAAGCAATTAAGCTCCAACCCAACGATCCATTTACATGGGCAAGTGGGTGGAAATCTCCTTTTTATTGCGACAATCGTAAAACTCTATCTTACCACGATGTGCGCTCGTTTGTAAAGTTAGAGCTGGTGCACGCTATACTGTCGCACTTTCCCACTGCTACTGCTGTTGCTGGAGTTGCCACTGGTGCCATTGCACAAGGTGCATTAGTAGCCGAGGAACTAGCCCTACCGTATGCATACGTGCGTCCGAAGCCAAAAGATCATGGTATGAAGAACCAGATAGAAGGACAATTGCCAGAAGGTGCAAAGGTTGTTGTGGTAGAAGATTTGATATCTACTGGTGGCTCCTCTCTTAAGGCAGTGGCTGCATTGCGCGAAGCGGGCTTTGAGGTTGTAGGTATGGTGGCTTCTTACACCTATGGATTTCCAGTAGCCGAAGCGGCTTTTAAGGAAGCAAATGTGCAGTTGGTAACACTCACCAACTATCAAAGCGTAGTGGAAAAGGCTTTGGAAACGGGATATATTAAGAAAGAAGACGTACCAATGTTAGACGAATGGCGTCGCGACCCAGCTAATTGGAGGAAGTAAGTATGAGCAAATTTGAAAGTAGTATAAAGCAAATTGCCTATCCTCAGCAAAGTGTTTACAATATGCTGAGCGACCTCACGAACATTGAACGTGTGAAAGATAAAGTGCCCGAAGATAAGTTAAAGGACCTAACCTTCGATAAAGATACCATCTCTATTAGTGTTTCTCCAGTGGGACAAATTTCTATGCGCATAGTAGAACGCGACGAGCCAAAGACCATTAAGTTTGCAAGCGAAAACTCGCCTATGTCATTCAACTTCTGGATTCAAATACTTCCAGTAAGCGATACTGCATCTAAAATGAAACTCACTATAGATGCTGATATTCCATTTTTCGCAAAAGGAATGGTATCTGGTCCGCTGAAAGAGGGCATAGAGAAGATTGCCGAGGCATTGGCAACGATTCCTTACGAATAGGAGAAAGGCTTAATAGAAAAGCGGTAGAGAATATTTAAGGAAAACGGTTGATAGTAGCGAACTCTACTCTAATATATTTAAGGCTATAACAACATATTGTTGATCAGGCGTATATACTGAAGTTTAAATTGAAATATTGCAGAATAGAACGGAGTACATTCCCCATAGGAATAAATATCTTTCGGCTATTATAACATAGCATTACAAAGGGGGCTAATTTGCTATGATATCTAAAACGCAACAGACAGATATCTAAAACGAACGTGACAGATATCTGAGACGAATGTGACAGATATCTGAGACGAACGTGACAGATATCTGCGATAAAAGTAGCCAACAGCAGGCAGAATTGTCTAAGCATTTACGATATTCTGTTTTACAGTCGAAAGCCAGTAGATACGGCTAATAATAGCCCTATTTATTTTCTACCCGATATAAAAAGACACAAAACTATAGTTAAGCTCAAATAGGTCATTAGACCACAATATGTATAGTGCTAATTACTATGGTATTGTTTTCTAACATCTTTTATATTCTTATCGGCATCTTGTCTGTCTTTGTAATCTGACGTAGCTCGCTACGCCTACGTTGCAACGACAGACAATTTGCTCGATAATAAAACAAAATATATTTAAGCTCTAACTACCAGTTTGGCTTAAAAGGGTGTGATAAATTGCACACCTTTTATAAAGTATCGTGTTTAAAATGAGTATTATTCGCCTTATAAGAAATTAAAAATATGTTGGGGAATGCAGTATAAAAGTATGTAGAAACATACCTTTACAACTGTCCAGCCTCTATTTGCAATACAATTCGTTCTGTAAGTCGGTCAACACCTTTAGGGTCGTATCGCTTCTTAAGGCTAGCACCAAACATCCAGGCAAAGGCCTGATAGAATCCAGCACGTATTGGACCGAGAAAGGCTTGTATGAGTTCATAGCCCGTAGAGTGAGTTTCGCGATCGATAAGTTTTATAAGAAGCTTGCCTTGCGAATAGGTTAGTTTCTTAATGCGTGGTGTATATACTTGTTTCAGTTCCTTTTCTACAGCTTTTGTATGTGCATCGCGTTCTTTCTTTGTAGGAATAGTTTGCAAATACGCTCCTGTTTCTAATATAATTTGGTTACATTCTTTAGCCAATGGCAATACCTTCTTTATATTATACACCAACCGATTGTACGCCTGACGCTGTTTATCGTTTTTAAACTCCATAGGAGGGTAAATATAAATAGTGTTGGTACGAACATATTGAACACTATCTTGTCCTACCTTTGCCTTTCCAATGTGCACCATAGGAACGAAAGTAGGCGAATTTAAATCAACCACACGATCTTCTGGATTGATATGCTCTTGAGCAGAAACAGCCAGAACTACAAACAAGAGCACAAGTGTAAGTATAATATGATAACCTTTCATAACAGAGGCAAAAGTAACTATAATTTTGTAATTGAGTGCTCTTTTATACTATTTTATGGTATTGACATCTAATAAATACAACTTTTCAACGTTATAGTAAGCAAAATAAAATAAAAGAGATAAATGAATTTAAAGAAGAAAATAGGTGAGAGGATAATAATACTTTCGGCATTGTTTATGCTAATTGCTTGTAAAGACGTAATAGATTACGAGTATAGTAACTATCATTGCAACCTTACCATAGACAACAGTGTGCACCTCGATGCAACGCTTGCTAGCTCGATGAATGCTCTCTCTCCAGGTGTTTTTACCACCATAAAGCCACTTTACAGAGACGGTGTGTATTATTTTCACTTTAGAAACAATCAAGGATTAGAGTCGAAAAAACAATTTAATGCTATTGACGAACGTCTACAAAGCAATTTGCGAGTGGGTATGAGCAATGGATTAATTGTAGGCTTTGGTAACCTCGATACACCAGCACACTTCTATGCCTACGACCTACAATGCCCTAATTGTTTTGATATAGATGCTCTGCCACAACGTAACTACGAACTTACGGTTACAGGAACAGGCATAGCTACTTGTAAAACATGTCATAGAAGCTACAATCTTAATACAGGAGGAAATATTGTAAGTGGAGAGAGAGGTAAAACAATGACACGCTACAGAGCAAGTACAACAGGTCCCAACGGGGTGTTACACGTATATTAATATGGTGTGTTAGTATATGAAATAGCAAAGAATAAAACTAAATGAATAAAAAAACAACAATTATCTTGTGAGTTCCAATAATTAGTATTATCTTTGCACTCGGTTTGCCGCAATGGTGGAATTGGTAGACACGAGGGACTTAAAATCCCTTGGCCAGTAATGGCTGTGCGGGTTCAAGTCCCGCTCGCGGCACTTTTAAAATACAATTCCGTATATCTTAAGATAAAAAGCATAATGAGAGTTTACTCTATTTAGCTTTTTATTTTTATTAAACCTATAAAAACATCATCTTACATGAAGCGAATAGTTTATTTTTTGTTATTATCTTTACTATTGGTTTCTTGTGGAAAACATAGCGGATACTTTAAAATAGATGGTAGATTGCTGCATATCAATCAGGGAGAGCTATTTGTTTATAGCCCAGAAGGCGTTATTGCAGGACTTGACACGATACAAATAAAAGGTGGAAGATTTACTTACGAAATACCATGTGAATTTAATGGTACACTTATTTTAGTATTCCCGAACTACTCTACGCACGCAATATTTGCCGAGCCAGGCGAAGCTGTGGAAATAAAAGCAGATGCCTCGCATTTAAAAGAAATGGAAGTAAAGGGTACTGACGATAATGAACTGATGGGAAAGTTTAGAGAGGAAACCGCCGTAGCCTCTCCACCAGAAATTGTGAAAGATGCCATTAAGTTTGTAAAGGAACATCTCGACTCTCCAGTTAGTGTCTATCTGACAGAACGTTATCTTATTAATGATAAGAAAGCAAACTATAAACAGATAGCCGAACTTATAGAGGAAATGGAAAACGAACAGCCAAAGAATGGAGCTTTAGCGCGTTTAAAACAATATCTACAAAGCTTGCAGAAAGGAAGTATAGGACAGTCGTTACCTAAATTCACTGCAAAAGACCTTAATGGAAATATTATTACCAATTCTAATTTAATAGGTAAGAATACTATTATATGCACATGGGCTTCATGGAACGACGAAAGCAAAGAAGTTTTACTAACACTTAACGATGCTGCTAAAAGAAATGAAGCCAAAGTAATAGGTATTTGTTTAGACCCATCACCTAAAAGTGTACGACAATATATTAAGGAGAATGATATAGTATTCCCCAATATCTGCGATGGAGAGATGATGGAGAGTAAACTAATAAAGACACTTGGGCTGACATATATTCCCGACAATATCATCTTAAACAATGGGAAGATAACAGAACGTAGGGTAGATGTGAATACGCTCAGAAATAGAATGATAAAGTTATAGACCTTAAATGCTTGTAAAAACTTATTGTGCTGCTGTAAACGGAATGGAGGTTACGACGGTTACAGTGGAGGTTAGCATAACAAGAGGGGTGATGTATCATCTCACTGGATTGGCTGACGTTGCTGTAAAAGAGAGTCACGACCGTATTGCAGCGGCATTATTGAATAATGGCTATCAATTTCCTGTTGCCGATATTACAGCTAATCTTGCTCCTGCCGACTTGCGTAAAGAAGGCTCAAGTTTCGATTTACCACTCGCTATTGCTATTCTTGGTGCAACCGAAAAAATTAGTTCTAACCATCTTAAAGAATATATGCTGGTGGGGGAATTAAGTCTTGATGGTACATTACAACCTATTAAAGGAGCTTTGCCGATAGCTATTAAGGCGCGAGCTGAAAAGTTTAAAGGACTAATTGTGCCGAAAGCAAACGAGCATGAAGCAGCTGTAGTAGATACGCTCGAAGTATATGGAATGGAAAACATAGGCGAAGTAATTAGCTTTCTAAACGATGCTTGTACAAAAACACCATATAAAGTAGATACTCGCAAAGAATTTTATGAAAATCAGTATACAAGTGATTTGGATTTTGCCGATGTTCGTGGACAAGAAAACGTAAAACGAGCATTAGAAGTGGCTGCTGCAGGCTCACATAATGTAATAATGATAGGTCCACCAGGTAGCGGAAAGAGTATGATGGCGAAACGATTACCTTCTATACTGCCCCCATTGGCACTTACAGAAAGCTTAGAAACAACACAAATCCACTCTATTGCTGGTAAATTAAAAAAGAATACAGGAC
The DNA here is from genome assembly GCF_000220255.1 of Prevotella pallens ATCC 700821. GTDB lineage: Bacteria > Bacteroidota > Bacteroidia > Bacteroidales > Bacteroidaceae > Prevotella > Prevotella pallens. The sequence continues at coordinate 3,140 of NZ_GL982513.1, read as the reverse complement.
TTATAACGCAACGACCATTTCGTAGCCCACACCATACTATTTCTGAAATAGCTTTAGTTGGTGGCGGAGCAAATCCAATGCCAGGAGAGATAACCTTAGCACATAATGGTGTTCTGTTTTGCGATGAATTACCTGAATTTAGTAAACATACACTCGAAGTATTGCGACAACCCTTAGAAGACCGCTCTATTACAATATCAAGAGCTAAATATACTGTTACTTATCCTTGTAGTTTTATGTTTGTAGCTAGTATGAATCCTTGCCCTTGTGGCTATTATGGCGATGTTACACATCATTGTGTGTGTACACCAGGACAAATACAACGATACCTTTCGAAGATATCTGGTCCGCTACTCGACCGTATTGATATACAATGTGAAATATCTCCACTCCCTTTCAGAGACCTATCAAAAGCAGAACAGGGCGAATCGAGCACTGATATACGAGAACGAGTTTTGAGAGCTCGACGTATTCAGACAGAAAGGTTTAAGAACTATCCAAATATTCATTGTAATGCGCAAATGTCTGAACGCATGATCCATGAATTTATTGAACCCGATGATCAGTCGCTCGAAATACTTCGTAAAGCAATGGAAAATCTTAAACTGTCGGCACGCGCTTATAATCGTATTCTAAAAGTAGCACGAACAATTGCCGATCTCGAAGCTTCACCAAAGGTACAGGTGCATCATATAGCAGAGGCAATTGGCTATAGAAGTCTAGATCGAGGAGATTGGGGTGAAAGATAATGTTTATTTTATTTTGCTATTCTTATAGTTTGCCGTACCTTTGCATTCTAAAGAATAACATAGAATGCGTAAGAAACAAATTCTTCTCATTAACGATATTGCTGGATATGGAAAGGTTGCTACAGCTGCAATGCTCCCTATTCTGTCTTATTTTGGGTACCCAGTGTATAACTTACCGACAGCATTGGTGTCTAATACTTTAGATTATGGTAAATTTCGTATTCTCGAAACTACCGACTATATAAAAGATGTATTTCCTATTTGGAAGGAATTAGGCTTTCATTACGATTCAATCGCTACAGGATTTATTGCTTCAGAGCGTCAAGCAAAGCTTATTTCTGCTTATTGTCGCGAACAAGCAGCTAATGGAACAATGATTTTTGTAGACCCTATAATGGGAGATAGTGGTGAATTATATAATGGTGTAACACCATCAACAATCAATTCGATGCGTGAAATGCTTAGTGTTGCAGACCTTTGTTTCCCTAATTATACAGAAGCTTGTTATCTTACAGATTCTGAATATAAAGTAGACGGGGTTACAAGGGAAGAAGGTATAGAACTTCTTAAAAAGTTAAGAACTATTGGAACGAAGTCTGCGCTTATTACATCAATATCTATTGATGGACAATCATCGGTAATTGGATACAGTAATAGTAGTGGAGAATATTTTTGTTTACCATACAACGAAATACCAATACATTTCCCAGGTACTGGTGATATTTTCTCAGCAATACTTATTGGACACCTACTTGATAATGAATCGCTAACAAATAGCACTCAGAAAGCTATAGATGGGGTTTATAGACTCATAGATTTAAATAAGGAGAATGAGGATAAAAATAGAGGAATCCCACTCGAACAATATTTAGATATACTATAATGGTAATGTATTAACCGCTAAAGATAACTTAAAAAAGTATTAAGATGGATTGGATAAACGGACTTATTAATATTCATTCAGCATTACAAGGGGTTATTATAGTTTCGCTTGTGTGTGCTGCTGGACTCGCTTTAGGTAAGATAAGGTTTGCTGGAGTTTCTTTAGGTGTAGCATTTGTGTTCTTCGTTGGTATTGCCGTGGGTAACTTTGGTCTCAATATAGATGCTCAAATGCTAAACTATTGTGAGACATTTGGTCTAGTATTGTTTGTTTATACATTGGGTCTACATGTTGGTCCTAACTTCTTTAGCTCTTTGTTACACGAAGGTAAAGCACAGAATATGTGGTCCTTAGCAATAATTTTACTTGGAACGGTTATGGCTGTGGCTCTGACATACACACTAAATATACCAATGAGCGATATGGTAGGTATTCTTAGTGGTGCAACAACAAACACACCTGCTCTTGGTGCAGCGCAACAAGCATTAGAACACATAGGAATAAACAGTGGTAGGGCAGCCCTCGCAACAGCCGTAACTTATCCACTTGGTGTTGTTGGTGTCATTTTCGCTATGATTTTGTTGCGAAAATTCTTTGTGAAGTCTAGCGATTTAGAACTCAAAGGTACCGAAGAGGAAGACCATACCTACGTCGGACAATACGTGGTAGTCAATCCTGCAATCATAGGCAAAACTATTGCAGAAGTTTCGCAAGGTTCTCATATCAAATTTATTATCTCGCGAATTTGGCGCGACGAAGAAGTAATACTTCCACAGGGGGCTACAGTGTTAGAAAATCACGATAATCTACTTGTTATAGCCAATAAAGACGACGTTACGAGTATAGAAATACTATTTGGACAAACAGTTCGCCGCGATTGGAATAAAGAACAAATTGATTGGAATAAGATAGATTCGAATGTCGAAAGTCGTACCATAGTCCTAACAAAAAATAATCTTAACGGTAAACTACTTGGACAATTGCGTTTACGAGATATGTATAATGTAAACGTTAGTAGGGTTGTGCGTGGCGACATTAAATTGCTTGCCACAGAAGATTTGCGCTTACGCTATGGAGACCATCTTACACTGGTAGGTACCCCACAAGATATTGACCACGCTGAATACTTCCTTGGCAATTCAGTAAAGACACTTAACGAACCTAACTTAGGTAATATTTTTCTTGGTATGATACTTGGCTTAGCTATTGGAACCATTCCTATCAACCTTCCAGGTATGGAATCTCCTATTCGGTTGGGTATTGCTGGAGGACCAATTATTATGGGAATATTGGTCGGAACATTTGCTCCGCGTTTTCACATGGTGTCCTATACCACTCGTAGCGCATCGCTCATGTTACGCAAATTAGGACTATCACTCTATCTAGCTTGTATCGGTTTAGATGCAGGTAAAGGCTTTTTAGACACCGTTTTTCGTCCCGAAGGTTTACTGTGGGTAGGTTTAGGTTTTCTGCTTACAGTGTTGCCCGTATTTATAGTAGCTCTTATA